>NZ_VCLB01000003.1 GCF_005924265.1 Martelella lutilitoris | reverse complement strand
GTGGAGCAGCCCGGTAGCTCGTCAGGCTCATAACCTGAAGGCCGCAGGTTCAAATCCTGCCCCCGCAACCAACTTTACTTGCGAAAGCCCCGCCACACCGGCGGGGTTTTTGCTTTGCACCGAAAGCGTAAGGATTCCAGCGAGATCGCCGCGCACGTCGATCCTGACCTGCTCCCCGTTTTGTCCGCGTCTATAAGTTAGGCCTGTTCACGTTGCGGTCCATAGCGGACCGGGTTGCAAATTCGTTTGGGGTAAGCCCGTCGAGGCTCGTGTGCGGTCGATGTCGATTGTAGTCGATCCTCCAATCCGCAATGATTTCGCGAGCGTGGCGGTAGCTGCGGAATAGATGCGCGTTCAGGCACTCGTCCCGCAGCCTGCCATTGATGGGGAAGACGGCCCCGCTCCGAGAAGGGACCGTATAGTGGTCCCAGATTGCAAAAGGAGCTTTCCGATGAAACCAACCACCGTTGGCCTTGATCTGGCCAAAAACGTTTTTCATGTCCATGTCGCTGACGCATCTGGACATACGATCGATAGTAAGAGGCTGACACGCCGCGAGTTGCTGCCGTTCTTTGAGGCGTTATCGCCTTGCCTGGTCGGCATCGAAGCTTGTGCAACTGCCCATAACTGGGCGCGCCAACTGCAGGGGATCGGACATGACGTTCGTCTCATTCCGCCCGGCTACATCAAACCTTATGTGCGGCGCGGAGCAAAGAATGACGCTTCTGATGCTGCTGCCATCTGTGAAGCCGTGACCCGCCCGAACATGCGTTTTGTCGCGATCAAATCACGCGAGGATCAAGCCTTTCTGATGCTTCATCGCGCCAGAGGGCTTTTGGTCCGGCAACGTACCATGGCGGCTTGTGCGTTCCGGGCGCATTTGGCCGAGTATGGCGTTATCGTCGCGCAGGGTAGACATCGGGTCGATGCCCTTGTCGCGAAGCTGGATGAGATAAGAGGGGATCTGCCGGAGCATGCGTGCTTCGCTTTGGACATGCTCATTGGTCAACTTGATGCACTGAACCACCAGATTGACAGCATTGATGCCCGGTTGGGAGAGATCCACAAGAGCAACACGATCTGCCGCTTACTGGCAACCATACCGGGGATAGGGCCAATCACAGCAACTGCTTTCGCTGCCACAATTCCGGACCCATCCGCCTTTCGATCAGGCCGCGAGTTTGCCGCCTGGCTTGGCCTGACGCCGCGACAGAACTCTTCGGGCGGCAAGAACAGGTTAGGTGGCATCACTAAGCAAGGTGATCGATATCTCCGACACCTGCTGGTTCTGGGGGCGCGAACGGTGGTGCGGTATCCAAAGGCGCGTTCCCGAGTCGATGGCCCATGGATCGAAGCATTGCTCGAGCGGCGCAGACCTATGGTCGTTGCTGTCGCCGTTGCAAACAAATTGGCGCGAACCATCTGGGCAATGCTGACGACCGGAGAGGTGCTCAGGACCGCATAGCCGCAAAGACACATTCACCCAGACATAACGAGATGGCAAAAGTGCAATGACAGCGTGATGGCAAATCGGCAGAGCTGAGGATCGAGAAAGCCCGGAGAGCTTTAAGCGCGCCATAGCGCGTCCCGTTGATGAGGCCTCGATCCGCGGACACCATCAGGGCCAGCAGTCATGTGAGGGCTGCATGAACAGGCCGAATACATGAACGCACCCGCCGATGAACATTACGATTAAAGCACTTGCGCCCGCGGGGCCGTCTATACATGAAGCTTTCTACGAAGCCGTTCTGCATTGGCTTGCCGGGCGCGATGTAATGCCATTCGACGCCGCGATCCTGCTGCCATTTGAGCATGGCGTTCGAGGTCATTTCCGTGCCGTTGTCGCTGACCACCATCAGGGGGTCGCCGCGACGCTCAGCGATGACATCCAGTTCACGGGCCACACGCCCACCCGAGATCGAGTTGTCGACGACGGCCGCCAGGCATTCCCGGCTGAAGTCATCGATGACGCACAGGATGCGGAAGCGGCGTCCGTCGATCAGCGTGTCCGATACGAAGTCGAGGCTCCAGCGCTGATTGGGATCCTGTGGGATCGTGATCGGTGCTCGCGTGCCCAGGGCTCGCTTGCGGCCACCGCGTTTGCGCACGGTGAGTCGTTCCTCGCGGTAAAGGCGGTAGAGTTTCTTCCAGTTCACCTCGACACCTTCGCGTTTCAGCAGGATGTGCAGGCGCCGGTAGCCGAAGCGCCGACGTTGTGACGCCAGCTCCTTCAGCCCCTTTCGCAGCTTTGCATCGTCCGGTCACGTCGATCGATAGCGATAGACCCGCGGGTCGATACCCACCAGACCGCATGCACGGCGCTGGGAATAGCCTTGATGTTCGATAGCCCAGCTCACGGCGTTCCTCCTTAAGCCGGACGTCAGAAGTTTTTTCCGAGCATCTCGCCGAGCGTCGAGACATCCATCATCGACTCCGCCAGAAGCGTCTTCAGCTTGGCGTTCTCCTCTTCCAGCGTCTTCAGCGGCTTGGCCTCCGACACTTCCATGCCGCCATACTTCGAGCGCCTCTTATGGAAAGTCGCATCGCTGACGCCGTATTTGCGGCACAGATCAGCCGCCGACATGCCCGCCTGATGCTCCTTCAAAATGCCGATGATTTGCTCATCGGAAAACCTGGATCGTTTCATTGCCTGCCTTCTTCGTTGGGGAACAGACTAACCAAAAAAACGAGGATCATTCAGGGAAGCAGGTCACCAGGATCCCGATCAACGAGTTGGTGACTGCAATCGGGCTTCGCCCATGTAAAATCCGCTTCGGTTCGTTGGCAGCCCGAGAACAGAAATCCTCTTTACAACCTCATTTTCATGATCCCCAGCATAGTTCCCGAGCAGGACGAGGTTGAGGCCGGAGGCCAGGAACGCCTGACGGTCAAAAGCGCGGTCGCGGATTTCATCCTGCTCGTGGAAGAAGACCGCGCGCTTCAGCTTGTGTGCGGCCTTAAGCGTGACGACGGCCTCGCTAAGTCGTTCGGCGAAGCGGTCGTAGATACGATTGACGCAAACGCAGGACTGGCCGGCATTGCAGAGTTTCGCGGCGATCGCACCGGCCACGGCCGTCCTTTCTTCGGCATTCCGCGGCATCCGACATGTCCGGCAATGACCTGGTCGTCGTCGTCGGATCCTCGTGATCTGCCGTTCCCGCCTTGGGTAGGGCCGAGTTCACAGCGAGATTTTCGGTATCGGACGGGCTTGTCCAGCCGGTGTCATGTGCTTGCGATTGCCGGAAAAGGATTGGGCGACACGGGGTCAAGCCGGGCACCGAACAACTGGAAAGCGCGGGCATCGCAAACCGGCCATTTGTAAGGTTCTCGCGCCTGAAGTTTCGGATGCGGCATGATTGCGGACGACGGACAGGGTGCTCAAGCCTCGTGTTGCTAGGATACGGTCAATCACTGCTTTCTCGAAGCCCCGAGAGTTCGAACAGCATCGCGTGAATGGCGGAGGCATTGCGGTCGCCGAGGCCCTTGTTGTCGGCGGCAGCGTAGAGTTCGCCAATCAGGGTGGTGACCGGAACCGACACAGTCTGACTTTCGGCAAAAGCGCGAACCAGGCGGGTGTCCTTAAGCATGTGGCGCAGATAAAAGCTTGGCGCATAATCGCCGGCAAGGGTTGCTCGTCCGACATTGCGGATCAGAAGAGAACTGTAGTCCGTAACGTCGAAGACGCCCATGACGGCATCGCCGTTAAGCCCGGCCTTGCGGGCGAGCGACAGGGCTTCGCCGAGCGATTCCATCTGGGCCGCCACCAGCAGATTGCCGACGAGCTTCATCATCGCGCCGCTGCCGGGCGGCCCCAAATGGTGCACGGTCGCCGCGAGCGGTTCCAGGACCGGGGCCAGACGATCAAACGCGTTTTTGTCGCCGCCGCAGACAAAATCGAGCTTTCCGGCCCACGCCTCGCCCTTGCTGCCGAAGACCGGTGTGTCGAGATAGGTGGCATTGCGCTCCGCGATCGCGGTTGAAATCGAGCGCGTCAGTTCGGGGTCGGTGGTTGTTGCATCTGCGACGATGGCGCCTTCGGCAATATGGGCGACGATGCCATCCTCGCCAAAATAAACCGCCTTTTGAGCATCCGGTCCCGTCAGGCAGACCATGACGAGTTCGCAACCCGACAGGGCCTCAGCGATGGTGTTCTGGGGCGCTGCGCCAGCGAGCGTCTCCGGCAGATCGAAGGCGGTGCGGTTCCAGACCTTGATCTCGTGACCGGCTTTGAGGAGATTGTGAACCATCCCCTGGCCCATTGTTCCGAGCCCGATATAGGCAATTTTCATCGCGTCCTCCTTCAAAGCGGGGTGTCTGCCCGGACGCGGCGATTGGCGCCCAGGCTCAATGGGGTGGGTCGAAGCCTGCGGTATTTTCAGCCCGCGCGGACCGTTGCCGTCATCGACTGGATGATGAACAGGCCGACAGTCGCGCCGGCATCCTGCAGGCCCTTCGATTTTTCCTGGAATGCGGCGGCCTTGCCGTGCTGCGCGACCATGGTCTTGGTGTTTTCCAACGCGTCGCTCGCGGCCTCGACGGCCTTTTCCATTGCTTCCGGCAGTGTTCGTTTCTTTTCTGCCGATGCCTCCAGGCTCGAAGCGATCGGCTCCAGCACATCGAGCACCGTTTTGTCGCCGACTTTGGCCTTGCCGCGCTGGGCGACGCCATCGCTGTAGGCACGCCAAAAGGCGGCCATTTCCACAGTGCGGATAGCATCCACGCCGTCCAGCGCCTTGCTGGCCCGCAGGAAGCCTGTGGCCATCAGCGTGCCCATCGTCGAAGGCGCGGCCTTGGCCATCGCCATGCCGGCGTCCTTCAGGTAGGTGGCGATGGCGGGGTCGGGTTCGGCAACCACTGCCTCGTGGGCGGCGGCAAAAGCCTTGCTCATCGTAAGTCCCAGATCGCTGTCGCCCACCTTGCCGTCGAGCGCGATCAGAAAGTCGCGCTTGTCCGCGAAGAAGGCGGCAAGGCCGGCGAAGACGTCGACCATATGTTCGGTGTTGATCTGATCCATGATAACCTCCGTCAGCCCTTGAGGCGGGTAAAGAACGGCGTGTTGGCCGGCGCTGCGATCAACCGGTCGAGCTCATCGTCGAGCTTGATCAGCGAGATCGAGGCGCCCGCCATTTCCATCGCGGTTGCATACTCGCCGATGAAGACGTGTTTTGCTGTGATGTTGCGTTCGGACAGGCGCTGCGCAACACGACGGTAAAGGATGTAGAGCTCCTCGCGTGGGGTGCCGCCAAGACCGTTGATCAGAACGGCGACATCGCCACTTTCGTAAAGATTCTCGGCAAACAGACGCTCCATCAGGGCGTCAACCACATCATCGGCGGGTTCGAGGTTGCGGCGGCTGATTCCCGGTTCGCCGTGAATGCCCATGCCGATCTCCATTTCGTTTTCGCCGATCTCGAATGTGGCATGGCCGACTTCCGGCACGACGCAGCTGGACAGCGCGACGCCCATCGTGCGGGTGTTGAGACGGGCCTTTTCGGCAATGCGGGTGACTTCGTCGAGGTCGAGGCCTTCTGCCGCTGCGGCGCCCGCGGCCTTGTAGACGAAGAAAATGCCGGCAACGCCGCGCCGCTTGTGTTCTTCACCGATCACGGAGGATGCCGCATCGTCATTGCCGACGACCGAGGTCACGCGGATGTTTTCGAATTCCGCAAGTTCCGCCGCCATGTCGAAATTGATGATATCGCCGGTGTAATTGCCGTAGATATAAAGAACCCCGGCGCCCTGATCGATGTATTTGGTGACCTCAAGCATCTGCTCGGCGCTTGGGGACTGGAAGATGCCGCCGACCGCGCATCCGTCCAGCATGCCATCGCCCACATAGCCGAGGAAGAGCGGCAGGTGACCGGATCCGCCGCCGGTGGCGATACCGACCTTGCCCGGCTTCGGCGTTGCCGTCACCAGGCAGTGCTTGTCGTTTGCGGCATAGGTCACGGCAGGATGAGCAAGGTAGATCCCCTCCAGCATTTCCTCGACGACGTTTTCCGGGTTGTTGATGAATTTTTTCATGGGACTACGCTTTCCTGAGAAATAGGCATTACGATTTTCGCTGTTGCGCCATGAAGAACGCAGCGGCGAGAAGGATGAAGAAGCCGATGACGAAACGCTGCCAGGTGCTGGGGATGCCGACCATGACGAGCACGTTGTTCAAGACAGTGACCAGAAGCACGCCGAGGATCGTCCCCAGCACCGTACCGGTGCCGCCCGTTATGCGGGCGCCACCGAGCACGACCGCGGCGATCACGCTGATTTCGCTGCCGACCAGGTCGAAAGGATTGGCCAGGCGATTGCTGGACACATGAATGATCCCCGCCAGGCCCGCCAGCGCGCCGGCATAGCCGAACAGAAAGAGCTGCACCGTTTTCAGATTGTAGCCCAGCCTCTCGGCAATAGCGCTGTTGCCGCCGATTGCGAAGATTGCGCGGCCCATCAAGGTCCTGTTGAGGATCCACCAGGTGAGAACGGCAGCTGCGGGCAGGGCGAGGAAGTAGACCGGAAGGGTGATGACCGCGCCGTTGGCGTTGGTAAACTGGAGTAGCGGCGCCCGACCGAACTCGATCATCTGCGGCGGCAGATCCATGATCCAGACCGTGCCGATGAAGGCGAGCAGGATGCCGCGAAACAGATATTGCGTTCCGATCGTGATGATCAGCGAGGGGACCCGCAGGTGATAGGCCAGTATGCCGTTCACGAAACCGAGCAGCATGCCGCCGATGGTGGCGATGAACACGATGAGCGGCATTGGCATGCCGGGAAAATGGTTCACGGTGAAGAGCGTGACCGAATACATGGACAGGGCGGCAATCGCGGTAAATGATACATCGATACCGCCAGCCGCGAGAATGACGAACACGCCAAGCGCGAACAGTCCCATCACGACGCTGGCGCGTCCGATATCGATCAGTGACGATGCCTGAAGAAAGTTCGGATTGATCACGGAGACGATCACGCAGATCGCGACCAGCAGCGCGAGCGTGATCAGTTCGGGATGGTTCTTCAGGAAGTGGTTGAAGCTGAAGCCGCCCTCGGCAACCTTCTGCTGCGCTTTGCTGCGTTCCATTTCGACGGATGTCATTGCGCCACCTCCAGTTCGGGTGCCGTCATGGTGCGGTATAGACTGTCTTCATCGGCGGCTTCGGCATCGTAACTTTTGACCACCTTGCCGCCGAACATGACGAGGATGCGGTCGCAGTTCTGCAGGAGTTCCGGCAGATCGTCACTGACCACAATCAGGCCCATACCTGCCTCTGCAAGCGACTGGATGGCGCGGTAGATCGTGTCTTTCGATCCGACATCGACACCCACTGTCGGTCCGTGCAGGACCAGAAGCTTTGGCAGGATCGACAGCCAGCGTCCGATGAGAACCCTTTGCTGGTTTCCGCCGGAGAGTGAGCCAACGGGCATGTCGATATCGTTCGTGTTCAGCCGCATCTTTCGGGAAAGATCTTGGGCGAGAGCCCGCCCTTTCTGGCTGTCGATCACGCCAAAACTGTTGGCAAGGCTCGCGACCACCAGGGCAATCTCGTTGTCGAGAATCGATTTTTCCAGAAACAGGCCCTCATCGAGCCGGTCCTCGGGAACATAGCCGATGCCGTGACGAATAGAGTCGGAGGGGCGGCGGATATGAAGCTCCTCGCCGTCAAGCTTCAACGTCCCGCTGGTTGCCGGATGGACACCGGAAATCGCCATGGCAAGCTCGTTGCGGCCTGAATCGGCCAGTCCGGTGATGCCAAGAATCTCGCCCTTCCTGAGGGAGAGGTTCACATCAACGAAACCCTTGCCTGAGAAGCGATCGGTGGACAGCAGTTCATCCGGTTGAGGTTCCGCCTTGCGGTAGCGGATCGCTTCGATCTCGCGGCCGGTCATCAACTCGGAAATCTGAGTCTTGGTGAAATTTTCAAGCGGCCCCTGGGCGACACATTCGCCGTCGCGGAACACGATGGCCTGACCGCCGATCCGGTAGCATTCATCGAGCTTGTGCGTCACAAACAGGACGGCGATATTGTCTTCGCGCAGCCTGTTGACCACCGTGATCAGCTTTTCGACCTCGCGCCGCGTCAGCGATGTCGTCGGTTCGTCCATGATCACCAGCTTGGCGTTGGTGGCAATGGCGCGGGCAATCGCCACCAACTGCCTTTGTGCCAGCGGGAGATCCGAAACGACGGTCGACAGAAAGGCGCGGGTGGTCGGCAATTCAACGGCTTCGAGCGCGCGCGTCGCTGTTTCGCGCAGCCGCGATCGGTCGAAAAGGCGCGCCAGCCGCCCGCCGCCCATGACGAGCTGTTCGCTGAGGGCGACATTTTCGGCCACGGTAAGATTGGGGATCAGCGACAGATCCTGATAGACCGTCTCGATGCCGGCGCTCAGAGACTGGATCGGCGTAAGCATGTCGTACTTGCTGCCATCCAGGATGATCTCGCCTTCACTCGGCGCGATTGCACCGGACATGACCTTGATAACCGTGCTCTTGCCGCAGCCGTTTTCGCCGAGAAGGTGATAGGCTTCACCAAGACGGATCGACATGTCGACACCGCGCAGCGCATGCACACCGCCATAGCGTTTGTGAATGCCGCGCAGTTCCAGAAAAAGCTCTCCTGACGAGGTTGATCCTGACACGCTCACACTCCTTCTTCGATTGATCATGATGCCTGCAGAAAACCAGGCCTTGCGTGGCCGGGCGCTTGAAAAGCGCCCTGGCCTGCTCGGGAGGTCAACAGATCAGAAGTAGACGTCCTTGTAGGTGTCCTTGTCGGCGAGGACCATGCCATTGCCGATGGCGAGGAGGCCGTCTCCGGCGCCTTTGGTGACAGTGATGCTGTGGTAGCCGTCGACACCGAGATCCATGCCGTCGACGATTTCCTCGCCGGCCAGCAGTTTCTGCGCGGCGGCATTCATCGCCATGCCGGCCTTCATCGGGTCCCAGAACCCGATCGCCGTGATCGCGCCCGATTCCAGATAGGGCGCAGACGGGGCGGGCAGACCGGTGCCGACAAGGCATACCTTGCCGGCAAGGCCGGCTTCCTCGATGGCACGGCCGACGCCGAGGACGTCATTGCCTGCAGAGGTCTGGAAACCCTTGATCTCAGGATATTTACGCAGGATCTCCTTGGCCTTTTCGTAGGTGCCGTTGGCATCGTCGAAGGATTCATTGTTCGGATCGACAAGCTCCATGCCGGGGTACTTCTCGGCGTTTTTCTCGCCGGCGCCCACCCACTGCATATGGGTGCGGCTGCCCAGCGAGCCGACGAAGGTCGTCCATTTGCCTTCGCCGCCCATGCATTCGGCAAGGCGTTCGTTGAGGGCGGTGCCGTAGCTGTCGTTATCGAAGGCTTCGATATCGACCATGGTATTGCGCTGGTTGTCGGCCTCGTGGGTGACGACGATGACGCCGCGGTCCATGGCCCGCTTCAGCGTACCCTCGATGACGACCGGGTCCATCGGCACGACGGCCAGAGCGTCGACGCCCTTGGCGATCAGGTCCTGGATGATCTGCAGCTGTTGCGCCGCATCGGCAGTCGCAGGGCCGTAGCCTTCGGCCACGACCTCGGGATGCTCCGACTGATATTCCTCGACACCCGTATTCATGCGATCGAACCACGGAATGCCGCTGATCTTGAAGACGGTGGCGATAACCGGTTTGTCGTCCTGTGCTGTTGCCAGACCGGTTGCTCCCGCAAGCGCGGTTGCAGCCATCAGGGTGGCGACAGCGACTGTTTTGAAATGCTTTCTCATTTTTTCCTCCAATTTTCCCTCCATCCTTCAACCGTCCACCCGAGGGGATGCGGACGGCCAGAGCTCCTCAACATTTGGTGTGAGGCGATGCTCTTGAAGCTGTATTGTTTGAAACGGGGCGTGTTTGCGACCCGTACCCGTCTCGGCTAGCGTCGACCTCCCGGGAGCAGAAAGCCAACCAGATCGTGGCGACCGATGACCAGGAAGGCGAGCAGCAGCGCACCCCAGGCAAAGTCCCTGACGAAATTCGAGAAGCCGCCAAAATTCAGAAGGCTCGACATGAGCTGCAGCGCGATCGCCGACAGGACGACGCAGATGATGCGTCCATACCCACCCTGCGGGCGGACCCCTGCCATGACGGCCACGAGGATGGCGATCAGCAGATATGACGTGCCGTAGTCCCATTTCACGTTGACGTTGCGTGCGGCGATGATGACCCCGGCAATGCCGGCGAGCAGACCGCTCAGCGTGTAGGTCGTCGTGATCACCGCACGCTTGGGGAAACCGGCGAAGGTCGCGGCCTTCAGGTTCGAGCCGCCGAGCATCAGCCACTTGCCATAAGGGGTATAGCGCACGGCAAGCCCGATCACCGTAGCGACGGCGATGAAGATGATGAAGCCGATCGGCACGGCGAAGATGAAACCATTGCCGATATTATAGAGCGGGTCCGGGTCACCTACGGTGACCGCTCGTCCGCCCGAGACGATAACGGCAAGCCCGGTGAACGCCATCTGCGTTCCGAGCGTGCAGAGGATCGGCGTGATGCCGACAAACGAGATCAGAAGTCCGTTGATCAGCCCGCCGAGACATCCGACAAGAACCGCGATCAGAGCGAATGTCGCGGTGAATGTCATCGGCTGATCATAGGGATCGAGAAAGCTCGTCACGATGATCGCCGAAACCACGCCGGCGAGATTGGCAAGCGAGATGCCCGATAGGTCGATGCCGCCATTGCCCGCGCACATGGCTAGTGCCACGCCGATTGCCAGAAGGCCGATCTCGGGGACCTGCGTTGCCATCGACTGCAGATTGAAAATCGAAAGAAAGGTTCCGCCCGAGATCAGGGCGCCGATTGCCAATAGGCCCAGGTTCATAACCGCGAGCACGAGCAGTTGACCATCCAGCTGACGCATTAGCACCTCCCGTTTACTAAATCGCCTTAACTTTACTAAACGTTAGCAGAGAGGTTGCGCTCCAGCAAGGGGATATTTTTCCGTAATTTGGCTATTTTGTCTTCTAATTTGAATGAAATCGGCCTAAAAGTCGATAAATTTTAACTAAACAAAAAGCGCAAAGATAAGAAGGTTGCAACCTCAGCGCCAACCAGCAATTTTGAGAATATGAAAAGCAAAACCATTCCCACGATTCGCGACATCGCAGCCGCCTCAGGGGTTTCTGCTGCGACGGTCTCCCTTGTGCTTAATGGCAAGGGGGAGATTTCGGAAGCGACGCGGGTGCGGGTTCTTGAAGCCGTATCCCGGTTGAAATATGTGCCGCGTGCCTCGCGGAGCCGTTCCAGCGAAGTTAAAGAGACATTGCGGTTTCTGAAGATTGCCAAGCACGGGCAGACGGTGAACCGGGACCACAGTCATTTCATCTCCGATTATATCGACGGCATGTCGCAGGAGGCGCTGCGGAGAGGCTATGCCCTTGAGGTTACGAGCCATGACGGCGAAACCATTGCGGCGATCGCGGAAGCGGTTGCCGGGGCGGCCGGCGTCAGCGGCATCATCGCTCTTGGAACGGAACTGAGCGAGGGGGACATCCGCTTGCTGCAGAGCGTTGGCACGCCGATCGTGTTCATCGATACCTTTCATGATGTTGTCGAAGCGAATTTCGTCAACATGAACAACATCGATGCCGTCTACAAAGTGCTGGAACGCTTCAAGTCGCGCGGCTTTTCGAGGATCGGCTTCGTCGCCAGTCATGTTGGAACGACCAACTTCAAACTGCGGTATGACGCCTTTTTTCGCAATATGGAGCGGTTAGGCCTCGAAGTTGATCCTTCCCTGATCATCTCCGTCGAATCGACCTTCAACGGCGCCCACCGCGGAACGTCTGAATATCTGGCCTCCGGGGGAAGGCTGGCGGAATGCTATTTCTGCACCAATGATATCATGGCGTTCGGCTTTGCCAGGGCCTTGAGGGAAAATGGGATTGGTATCCCGGAGGATGTTTCTCTGATCGGTTTCGACAATCTGCCGATGAGTGCCACCAGCGATCCGCCTTTGACAACGATCGATGTGTCGAAGCGCAAGATCGGCTTCCACGCCGTCGCTCTGCTCGACGACATCATCAACGGCCCTCCCGACCTTCCCTGTGTCAAGATGCTGGTCGGCGCCGATCTTGTCGCCCGCTCCAGCGGCTGATCCGGGATTTGAACTGAACGCTGCAAACGATTGAGACGTTCCTGCCGACTTCAATCGTTTCTGTTATAGCCGAGCCTCTCCGGCAGTTGTCGCATAACCGTCAGAACGGCACACGCCGCCAGGTCCACGCGCTGGGGTTTTGAATTTCGCATGAACCGGGGTGGCCGGCATTGCCGGGCTGGTGCGCAAAATCCTGAGTTCGTTACGCAGCCGAGAAGGCTCCGTCATGCGCACCGGCAAAACACCGATTGCAGCGCCGCTGGTAACCACCTGAGCCAGCATCGAAACACTGCTGCAGATATCTTCTCTTTGCGGTGCGCTATTCAAATTTGTGAATGCACTTTGCCAAATGGTCCTCGGCCGACAGCCTGACGTGCAAGCGTCTCAAGTTGGTTACTTCTGGCCGCATCAGCAAGCGCGGGCTTGAGAATGCCGACAATTTCTGGAAGGCCGGGATGCGGGACTTCCAGTTTGAGGTCGAACCTGCCGGCCCTGAGGTTTGCCGGACCAAGCGTGATGGGTCGTTGCTGGGGCCAATCAACAGGTTGCCTTCGTGTTGCATGATCATGTGCCGAAGCTACGCCACGGACGAAGAGGTCGCTCAGCGTCAGGTCAGTAGTGATTCCGTCAAGCTTTCAAATGCAACGTAACCAGAACGGTGATTTCCGAACCCTCCGGTATTTCGGCGGAGAGGCGGAGCCAGCCGCCGAAATGCGACAGCTTGGCCGCTGTCAGCTTGTCCTTGGTTTCCGGCAGGCTGAGGGTCGTTCCTTCCGCCGTCCAGTGGATGCCATCGGGCGAGATTTCGACAACGGCTTTTGGCAGAGCGCCTTTCGGCGTCTTCAGCGCGCGAACGAATATGACAGCCTCATGCGCCCATCCGGCCTCATACGGTTCCGTGGCGGCACGGCCGCTCCAGCTCTCGTTGCGGGCGATGATGGCTGTGATGTTTTCCGGCAGCATCAGAATTCTCCCGAGATGCAGATTGAATCGACATAGAGAAAGGCGCGCTTGGCGACATCGGTTTCGGCGAACAGGCAGAAATTCAGCATGCACCAGAGGTTCTTCATCGCCGGAATGCGCATCGGCGCAAAGCCCGACACATCGAATTCGCGGTCGTTGCAGCGCAGGCTTGTTGCACGCATGCTGGCAAGATCGAAGTCGAACCGCAGATAGCTCCAGTTCACCTTGGTTGCGATCTCGTTATAGCAAAGCCGCTGGTCCCCGTCGGGCAGGTCTTCCCAGCCGTCGGGCGAGAGGTGGTAATGGGTCGCGGTCTTGTCGTCGTCGCCGATCTTCAGCATCTCGCTGGTCTTCGATTTGAACTGCCATTTCTGGATATGCTTGCCATGCTCGGCGTTGAGAAAGCGCACATGCGGCATCACCCGCTCGACATCGCCGTCGGTATCGCCGCCCTGCAGGTCGAAAAGAAAACCGAAGGAGCGGACATCAGTCTCGCTGAGCTTCAGTTCCGTGGCCTCTGGCTTGAAGGTGAAGTAGCACTCGAAGCGGATCGGGCCGCGCTCGCGCGTCGTCAGTCGCTTGATCGCCACGTTCTGCGCGCCCGGCCTGGCGCGGGTCGCGATCTTCAGGGCGTAGGAGCTGTCGACGCCGCCGTGGGAGCCGGCGTCCCAGTGACTGAGGGTCGACAGCATTGCCGAGGTGTGCTGGGCGTAACCCGGCAGCATAGTATCGAGCGTATCCTCGTAATTGCCGACCAGTTGCGACCAGCCGCAATGGCCGCGCGAAAAATCGTCATGGCTGATGATCCGGCGCAGCGGATCGAAACAGCTAAGATTGGGATCGGAAAGGCGAAGCGCCCTCAGCATCGCGGTTTCCAGTGCGTCCGGTGCGGCGGCATGTGCCATGGGGGTCTCCTTGAAAGATGTCATTCGGGCGCGCGCAGCCGTTCGACCGCATCCCAGTTGATCTGAAGGCCGAGGCCCGGTCCCTGAGGCACGTCCAGTGTGCCATCCTTCTGGCGCATGCAACCGGCCGCTAGATCGGCAAGTTCGGTCTTGAACGGGCTGCGGTCGCCTTCGCACTCCATGATCCGGAAGTTCGGCATCGCGGCCGCAAGATGGGCGGATGCTGTCTCGCAGACGATACCCGACATGCCGATATGGGGCGCGTAGTCGACATCGAAAGCCTGTGCGAGCTCGGCCATGCGGCGGGTCTCGGTAATGCCGCCAGCGCGCGCCACATCGGGTTGCAGGACGGAAAGGGTGCGACCGGCAACGAGACGCTTGGCCTGGTCGACCGTGAAATTGCTCTCGCCCGCGGCAAGCGGTACATCGCAAAGCCTTCTGAGTTCCTCGTAGCCCTGCTCGTTTTCAGGGGCAAGCGGTTCCTCGAACCAGACATAGCCGCAATCGGCCAGCGCCTTGCCGACTTCGACCGCCTCATCCAGGCCATAGGCCCAGTTGGCGTCGACGCACAGCGCTATCCCGTCGCCGGCGCGGCGGCGCATCAGCTCGATCTTGCGGCAGGCATCGGCAACCGGGGAGGCCATCTTCACCTTGAGCTGGCGAAAACCTTGCTCCAGAAGCTCATCGACCTGTTCTTCCATCAGCGCGTCATCGCGCCAGTTGACCGCGGCGGCATAGACATCGATGTGCTTGCGGCCAATACCGCCCAGGAGCGCATGGACGGGAAGGCCTGCTGCCTTGCCGAGTATGTCCCAGAGCGCGATGTCGACGCCGGAAATCGCCTCAAGCAGCATGCCGCCCGCCCGGCCCGAAAGCGCGCGGCGCATATTGGCCCAATGGGCGGCGATATTGCCGGCGGGCTGTCCCACAAGGCGCGGCTTCAGGGCATCCTCGATCAGATGGGCATAGGCATGCGGCGCAAAGCGCGCCAGCGTCTCGCCAACGCCGACGATGCCGGCATCGGTGCGCACTTCAACGAGCACGATCGAGACCTCTTCGTACCGCCCCCACGAGGTGATGGTCGGCTGCGGCAATTTCTGCGTCAACGGGTGTGCTATAACATCGCTGATCAGGATGTCGCCTTTCGTCTCAACGGTCATCAGGCGGCCTCCCTTGCCATCTTTTCCATCCGGGCGACGCCCTCCCAATTAATTTCGATCCCGAGCCCCGGCCCCTGCGGTACGCTCAGCATTCCGCCCTCGGCGCGTTCCCCGCCGGGACGCAGATCCGCCACTTCCGACTTGAACAGGTTGGCGCTTGCCGCGCATTCCATGATCCGGGTGTTCGCGGCCGCCGCCGCCACATGGAGACTCGCCGCCTCGCAGATGATGCCCGACATGCCCACATGCGGCGCATAGGCGACGTCATGCTGGGCCGCGAGCCGGGCCATTGCCAGCGTCTCGGTAATGCCGCCGGAACGGGTGACATTGGGTTGAAGCACGGAAAGCGTCCGGTCGCAGGTCAGAGCCATCGCCTGATCAACGGTGTAATTGCTTTCACCCGCGGCAAGCGGAACGGCGCAGCGGGCGCGAAGCTGCCGATAGCCATCCTCGTCTTCGGGGCGCACAGGCTCCTCGAACCAGGCGTAGCCGCGGCTTTCAAGCGCCTTGCTGACCATAACCGCCTCATCGAGGTTATAGGCCCAGTTGGAATCCGCGGTGAGCTCGACGCCGTCGCCGACGGCCTCCCTCACCGTGGCGATGCGTTTGCAGGCGGCTTCCGGGCTGCGGCCGATCTTGACCTTGATCGATGAAAACCCCCGCCGGGCGAAGGCGATTGCCTGCTCTGCGGCGCGCTCCTCGAGCGGGTCCCAGCTGACCGATGCCGCATAAACGGGAACCGCAGCACGGCCTTCGCCTCCGAGAAGCCGGTAGATCGGCAGGCCGCAGGCCTTGCCCGCAATGTCCCAGAGCGCGATGTCGACGCCGGCGATAGCCTCGATCAGCATGCCTCCGGCGCGGCCGGAAAGCGAACGGCGCATCAGCGCCCAGTTGGCTGAGATGTCGAGCGCATCGCGGCCGACAAGCCGCGGCTTCAACGCGTGCTCCACCAGTTCCGCATAGGCGCAGGGGGCAAACCGCGCAAGCGTTTCGCCATAACCCGTGAGGCCTGTCGTCGTTCGCACTTCGACGAGCATGATCGAGACTGCGTCATAACGCCCCCAGGATGTTTCCGTGGGTGTGGGCAATTTCTGCGTAAGCGGGTGGGCAATTATGTCCGCAATCGGGTGCGCAGCGGCATCGGGCACGTTCTGTTCCTCCTGGATGTCGAGCCTGTCTAGCTTAACAATGATATCTTAGCAACCTAAAAACATAGTTGCTATGTTAGTGAAGCCATGGTACCCCTCAGCCAATCGAAGGATGGAACCATGACTGACGCTCCGACAGAAAAGCCCTTTTTTGCGACCAAGCTGGCAACGCCGCCGCGGCTTGCCGATGCGGTATCCGATGTCATTGCCACCGCGCTTTTCGACGGCCGCATCACGCCCGGCGATCCGCTTCCCTCGGAAGGAGAGATCGCGCGTGAGTTCGGTGTGAGCAAGCCGATCGCGCGTGAAGCGCTGCGGCAGCTTTCCGGCGTCGGGCTGATCCAGACACAGCGCGGCAAGGTTGCCCGCGCCACCGCCATCACTGGCGAGCCGCTTGACCGTATTTATGGCTACGCCGTGCGCTCGAGCCTGACCCGCCTGCGCGAGGCCAACGAGATGCGCCACCTCTTCGAGAGCGGTATCGCCCGTCTTGCCTCAGAGCGCCGCGCCGAAAAAGGCGTGCAGCAGATGGCCAAGGCGGCGCGCGCCATGCGCGAGGGGTTGGGTAAGGCGGAGCAGTTCATCGAGGCCGATATCGCTTTCCACCTCGGAATGGCCGAAGCCACCGGCAACTCCATGATCCGGATGCAGGGCGAGGGGCTGCGCTCGGTCCAGCGTGAGGTCTCCGAACTGTTCTCGCGCCGGTCCAACAGGACGGCGGAAGACTGGGACCGCACGGTCGCCCGGCATGAAGCGCTTTATGCCGCCATCCGCGATGGCAATGTCGAAGAAGCCGTCCGTATGATCGACGATCACTACAAGGCCGCGGACATTGCCTCCTTCGAGGTCGCTGACCAGATGGAGACAGATGACGATGACTGAACCGCGTTTCCTTTCCGGCCGTCGCGCAATTGTGACCGGCGCCGATCAGGGCATCGGGCGGGCCATCGCGCGCGCGCTCGATGCCGCCGGCGCGACCGTCGTCCTGCATCACCTGAACGGCGTTGCCGGGGCGCGCGAGACACTCGCCGATGCCGAAGCCCACGAGGCCGATTTTACCGAAGCCGGAGCGGCGGCAGGGCTTGCCGCCAGGGTGCTTGAAGGCGGACGGCTCGACATTCTGATTGCGAATGCGGCTATCGAGCAGCGCGGGCCTTGGCAGTCCGTGGCCGAGGAAACCGTCAATCGTCATGTCGAGGCCAATTTCACGTCATTCCTGACGCTCTGCCAGGCCCTGGTGCCTCCCATGGCGGAACGCGGTTGGGGGCGGGTGGTCGCGGTCGGCAGCATCATGGCTGCGCGCCCGCGCGCCGAAACGCTGGTCTATGCCGCCCTGAAATCCGCGCAATATACAGCCCTTGCCGCCATCGCCCGCGATGTCGCCGGGTCGGGCGTGACGCTGAACGCGATCGCGCCCGGTGCGATCGAGACCGAGCGCACCGCTTCCCGCTACGCCGATCCCGATTTCCGCAACGCCGTGACGGCCAAGATCCCGGCTCGCCGTCAGGGCAGGCCGGAAGATTGCGTCGCGCCCGTGCTGATGTTCTGCTCGGATCAGGCCGCCTACATCACTGGCGCAACGGTGCCCGTCGATGGCGGATGGAGCCTCGGTGACGCGCCGGGCGGCCTGCCGGGAGAGCGCACATGATGCGCGCGCCCAAAATCAAGGTTCTGCAGAGGTCGCCCGATATCGTCGGGGAAGGCCCGCTCTGGCTTCCCGAGAGCGGGGAGATCGCCTGGGTGGATATTCCAGCGGGAAAGCTTCGTCGCATGCCTCTTGCGGGCGGGGCGGTTACCACATTGTCTTTCGATGTTCCCCCGGCCGCGCTTGCGCGCGATCTCGAGGGTGATCTGGTCGTGGCGGCCGGGACCGGCTGGCATCGGCTTGCTGGTGATGGCAGTCTGTTGCCGATCGCGACCCCGGCCATGCCGGAGGCGGGCTGGCGCATGAATGATGGCTGCGTTGATCTTGACGGACGGTTCTGGACAGGCTCGTTGGCCGAGCCGCGCACATCCGGCGCACCGGGCAAGTTGTTCCGTCTCGACCGCAACGGCGGCGTTGCCGAAGTCGACGGCTTGCAGACCCAGAACGGACTTGCCGTCGCACCCGAAGGAACGACGCTCTACCTTGCCGACAGCCATCCCGAGGTCAACACGATATGGGCTTTCGACCTTGATCGCGGCTCCGGGCGGCTGTCCAACCGCCGCGTGTTCCATCGCCCGCAACAAGGTCGCGTGGACGGTGCGGCGATGGACGCTGAGGGCTGCTACTGGTTTGCCGGCATCGATGCGGGGCGGATCACCCGCCTCGCGCCTGAAGGTGAGGTGCTTGCACACATCGATCTGCCCGTCAGTCGCCCTACGAAACTGGCCTTTTGCGGTCACGACCTGAAAACAATCTGCGTCACCAGCATGTCGATCCTGCCTGAAGGCAGGACCGCCGCTGATGAGCCGCTTGCCGGTGCGGTTTTCATGCTTGCGAGCGATGTCGCGGGCATGCCTGTGCCGCCGGTCAGTGTTCTGCCCGACGATCACGGGCAGAAGGAATTGCAGTGAAGAAATGCAATCAAGGGAGGAGAACCCGATGAAAATGAAATCACTATTTGTCACGACCGCCGCCGTTAGCCTGCTTGCGGCCGGACCGCTGTCGGCGGAGGAGCTGCGGTTCACGCTGTGGACCGGCAATGATGCGCATCTTGCGATGTTCAATGCGATCGCGGAAGGCTTCGCCGAAACCCATCCGGACGTGAAGGTCGTGTACGAGACCATTCCGGCGGCCGATTATACCCAGAAGCTGACGTTCCAGCTTGCCGGCGGCAATCCGCCCGATCTTGGCTGGATGTTCGAAGACGTGACGCCCGGTTTTGCCGAGGCGGGTGTGATCGAGGACTTGCGCCCTGCGCTGGAAGCCACCGATGGTTACGATCTGGCAGACTTTTCCGAGCCGGCCATGGGGCTTTGGACCGACGGGGAGGTCATCAATGGCCTGCCGTTCTCGACCTCGCCCTTCATGATCTATTACAACAAGGACATGTTCGACGCCGCCGGTCTCGAAACGCCGGCCGAACTTGCCGAAAAGGGCGAGTGGGACATGGAGAAATTCCAGGAGGTCGCAGCGGCGTTGACGGCTGCCAATGACGGCAAATGGGGTTTCGAGTTCAAGGACGGGCAAGGCTATGACTCGCGGATCATGCATGCGCTGATGCCGCCGATCCGCGCCTATGGCGGCTTTGCCTGGCAGGATGGCGAATGCGGCTTCAACAAGTCAGAAGCCGTCGCTGCAGTCACCCAGCTCCACGACATGGTTTTCAACGACAAGTCGATCGTTCCGCCCGGCGAGGTCGGGGACTTCTTCTCCGGTAATTCTGCCATGACGATCAACCAGATTTCACGCGCATCGCGTCTTGCCGATGCCGGCTTTGAATGGGGCATCGCCCCGCTTCCGACCGGGCCTGCGGGTGCATCTCCGGTCATCGGTCAGGCGGGCATCGTGGTGTTTTCGCAGGGCGAGCAGAAGGATCTGGCCAAGGAATTCATCGCCTATATGACGAACCCCGAGAACTCCGAAACCATGTCTCAGTTCTTCCCGCCGGCGCGCAAGTCGGTGCTGGAAAGCGACACCTTCATTGAGGCCAACAAGTTGATCTCGCCGGAGCAGATGGCCTATGTCAGCGAGGCGATCGAAGAAGGTCGCGTGCTGCCCAGCCACGCAAATTATGCGCAGATCTATGCCGCCATGAAGCCCCGCATGGATGCCTTGTGGCGGGCCGATGCCGATGTGCCGGCAGCGCTTGAGGCTGTCTGCGCGTCGATCGAAAACCAGCTTTGAGTAAGACGGAATGACGAGCCTCAATGAAAACGGGACCACGGCGCAACGCGCGCCGTGGCTGACCCTTCGCCGCAGGGAGATGTTTGAGGGATGGCTGTTCGTCAGTCCCACGGTCGTCGGTTTCCTGATCTTCTTCCTTGGCCCGCTGATCGCGGTGGTCATCTATTCGTTGTCGGAGTGGAACCTGCTCAGCCAGAAGATGACCTATGTTGGCCTGGCGAACTACGACGATGCGCTCACGTTCAATCCCGATTTCTGGCACGTCATTCGCAATTCGGTGATTTTCGCTGCAGGCCTAGTGCCGCTCAACATGGCGCTGGCGCTGGCACTGGCGCTGGCGCTCTGCCGGCCGGGCAGGGGCGTGGTGTTCTTTCGCACGGCGTTTTTCGCGCCGGTCGTCACCTCCGCCGTTGCCTGGGCGATCGTCTGGAAATTCCTGCTTCAGGGCGAGGCTGGCGCCGTCAACCAGGCGCTGGCGCTGATCGGGGTCGACGGCCCGAACTGGCTCCGGGAGCCAAACTGGGCGATGGCCGCTGTGATCGTCACGCGCGTGCTGAAAATGGTCGGTCTCAACATGATCCTGTACATCGCAGCGCTCCAGGCCATTCCGCGCGATTATGAGGAGGCGGCCCGTCTTGAGGGCGCCGGTCGCTGGCAGATCTTCACCATGGTCACCTGGCCGCTTCTGGCGCCGAGCACGCTGATCATCATGGTCATCACCACGATCGGCTCTTTCAAGGTGTTCGACCATATCTATCTGATGACCGGTGGCGGCCCGGAAAACGGCACGCTGGTGCTTGCCTTTTACATCTACCAGCAGGCCTTTGAATTCTTCAATGTCGGCTACGCCTCGGCGCTCGCCATGATCATGTTCGTGATCGTTCTGGTGCTGACGCTAGTGCAGGTCATGCTCAGGCAGAAGGGATCGGCGTGATGGAGCTGACAACCGGCCAAGCCCGCAAAATATCGAAAGTCTGCTGGGTGATCGCGCTCGGCGTCGTTTCCGTGCCGTTCATCTTTCCCTTCCTCTGGATGTTGTCGTCCGCGTTCAAGAACGCGAATGAGATCTTCGGCCAACCGAGCCTGATCCCGACGGTCTGGCGTTGGACCAACTTCATCGAGGTCTTCGAGTACCAGCCGTTCGCGCGCCAGTATTTCAACTCGATCTATATCGCGCTTGCAGTCACGGGCCTGACGCTCTTCATCTCCTCGCTGGCGGGTTACGCCCTGGCGCGTATGCGCTTTGCCGGTGCGGCCATGTTGATGCTGTTTCTGATGTCGGCGCTGATGGTGCCGGAGGAAGTGACCATCGTTCCGAATTTCTTTCTGATGAAATGGCTGAACGTGATGGACACCCATATTCCCCTGATCGTGCTGCCGGTCTTCGGTCCGCACGGGGTGATGGCAACCTTCCTGATGCGGCAGTATTTCGTCTCGCTTCCCAAGGAGCTCGAGGAGGCCGGCAAGATGGATGGCCTGTCGCGGTTCGGCATCTGGTGGAAGGTCGCGATCCCGATGTCGAAGCCGGCGCTCGCGGCGGTTGCGATCATCACCTTCCTGTTTTCGTGGAACCTCTTCCTCGAGCCGCTGGTGTTCCTCTCCAGCCTGGAGAAATTCACGCTGCCGCTGGCGCTCTCTAATTTCACCGACCCCTATGGCGCGCCGCTCTGGCATCTCCAGCTCGCCGCGACCAGCCTCGCCGTGGTGCCGATCCTGATCGTCTACCTGATCGCGCAGCGGCAGATCATCGAAAGTTTCGCAATGTCCGGAGTGAAGGGCTGACCCCCTCAGGGACCGAAAGGCATGACATGAGTAATCTCAAGCTCAAGACCGTAACCAAGTCCTTCGGAAAGGCCGAGGTCATCCACGGCATCGATCTCGACATCCATGACGGCGAGTTCATCGTCTTCGTCGGGCCTTCCGGATGCGGCAAGTCAACGCTGCTTCGCATGATCGCAGGGCTGGAGGACATTACCAGCGGCGACCTTTTCATCGGCGAGCGGCGGATGAACGAGGTGCAGGCGGCAAAGCGCGGCGTCGCCATGGTGTTCCAGTCGTATGCGCTCTATCCGCATCTGACGGTCCGCCAGAACATGGGCTTCGGCCTCAAGGTGCGCAAGGAAAAGCCGGACACGATCGCCCGCAAGGTCGATGATGCGGCAAAGACACTGCAACTTGAAAAGCTGCTCGACCGTTATCCCCGCGAACTTTCCGGCGGGCAGCGGCAGCGCGTTGCGATCGGTCGCGCGATCGTCGGTGATCCCGACGTATTCCTGTTCGATGAACCGCTTTCGAACCTCGATGCGGAACTCAGGGTTCATATGCGCGCCGAGATCGCAGCCCTTCATGGTCGGCTCGGCAACACGATGATCTATGTGACCCACGACCAGATCGAGGCCATGACCCTTGCCGACCGTATCGTGGTCCTGCGCGACGGGCTGATCGAGCAGGTGGGCACGCCGAAAGAGCTTTACGCGCATCCGGATAATGTGTTCGTCGCGCAGTTCATCGGCAGCCCGAAAATGAATGTCTGCGATGCAGGGGCCGTTGCGCCGGCACTTGAAGCCGCAGGGGTGGCTGTCGGCGACGCCGACAGGATCGGCATTCGGCCCGAGCATCTGAGAATGGTCGCGGACGGCGGAATCCTGACCGGAAAGGTGATCCTCAGCGAATATACCGGCGGCAGTTCTCTCCTGCATTTGACGGTGGAAGGCGCCGGGACATTTCTCGTGCTGGCTGAAGGCCAGGAAGCGCCGGTTCCGGGAGTGAGCATCGGACTTTCCTTCGATCCCAGCAATCTGCATCGCTTCGACAAGGACGGGCTGACGCTTCGTCAGCAAGCGCTGGTCGATTGACGGGGCGGTCCCGCCCCATACGAATTCATTTACGGGAGTTGGACAGAGGGGCCTGAAGAACTGAGGTCAATCTACTCCATCAAGTGCAGGGACTGAACATCGGGGAGCCAGGGTCTGGCCGGAACACAAACTTCGATGTGACTTTGATCGTCGTCGCGGGCTGCGAGCCTTTCTTTGCAAGAGATACCGAAGAAGTTGACGGCCTCACGGCCGGACAAAACAGCGTTCAAATCCTGCCCCCGCAACCAACACTATCTTTCAAACCCCTTCAGCCGCGCTGGAGGGGTTTTGCCGTTTCTCGCACTGCGGGGCTTTGGTCGTGCCGGCCCAACAAATGAATAATCGACCCCGATCCGGCTTTTATGCGCCGGATCGACGAACCGCCTCTCGACGACCCATTTGCAGAAAGCCGGATGTTGCAGGGGCTTTTGACAGTCCAAGGGGTGGCAACTGGGCGGCTGAGGGCCGGAGCCGGCGTCGGCTCAGCCTGCCGTGCCGGCGTCAAGGATTTCGCGCTTGCCGACATGGTTTGCGGGGCCGACGAGCCCTTCCTTCTCCATGCGCTCCACCAGCGAAGCGGCGCGGTTGTAGCCGATCGACAGGCGGCGCTGGATATAGGAGGTCGAGCACTTCTTGTCACGCTGGACGATCTTGATCGCCTTTGCGAAAAGCTCGTCGGCATCATCGCCGTCGGTTGCCATTTCGGTTGCGTCAAAGACGGGCGTATCCTCATTGCCCTCCTCGTCCTCTTCCTCATCGACCACGACGCTGCCGAGGTAGGTGGGCGTGCCCTGCGTCTTGAGATGGTCGACGACCTTTTCGACTTCGTAGTCTGAAACGAAGGGGCCGTGGACGCGGGCGATCCGGCCGCCGCCCTTCATGTGCAGCATGTCGCCCTGGCCCAGCAGATATTCCGCGCCCTGCTCGCCGAGGATGGTGCGGCTGTCGATCCTGGAGGTGACCTGGAAGGAGATGCGCGTCGGGAAGTTGGCCTTGATCGTGCCGGTGATCACGTCCACCGATGGCCGTTGCGTCGCCATGATCAGGTGAATGCCGGCCGCGCGCGCCATCTGCGCCAGACGCTGGATCGTGCCCTCGATCTCCTTGCCGGCGACCATCATCAGGTCCGCCATCTCGTCGACAATGACAACAATATAGGGCAGCGCCGAAAGATCGAGCGCCTGGTCCTCGAAAGTCTGCTCGCCGGTGGTGCGGTCGAAGCCGGTGGGCACGGAAACCATGATGGTCTCGCCGGTGGCCCGGGCTTCGGCAACGCGCTTGTTGAAGCCGTCGATATTGCGCACGCCGAGCCGCGACATCTTGCGGTAGCGGTCTTCCATTTCGCGCACGGCCCATTTCAGCGCCAGCACGGCCTTCTTCGGATCGGTCACCACGGGGGTCAGAAGATGCGGAATGCCGTCATAGACCGACAATTCCAGCATTTTCGGATCGACCATGATCAGCCGGCATTCTTCCGGGCGCAGGTGATAGAGCAGCGACAGGATCATGGTGTTGATCGCCACCGACTTGCCGGACCCCGTGGTGCCGGCAACCAGCAAATGCGGCATTTTCGCAAGTTCCGCGACCACAGGTTCGCCGCCGATATTCTTGCCGAGACAAAGCGGCAGGCGGAAATCCGTCGTCATGTAGTGGCGGCTTTCGAACAGCTCCCTGAGATAGACCGTTTCGCGTTCTTCATTCGGAAGTTCGATGCCGATCACATTGCGGCCCGGGATGACGGCAACACGGGCGGAAAGCGCCGACATCGAACGGGCGATGTCATCCGACAGATTGATGACCCGCGAGGACTTGACGCCCGGCGCCGGCTCGAATTCGTAAAGCGTGACGACGGGACCCGGACGCACATCAATGATCTCGCCCTTGACGCCGAAATCCTCAAGAATGCTCTCCAGCAGGCCGGCGCTCTGCTCCAGCGCTTCCTGGCTGAACTCGCTGGCTTCATCCGAGCCCGGCATCTGCAACAGGTCGATCGACGGGAAAACAAAGTCGGTTTCCTCGTGTTTTGCCAAGACATTGAGGGCCTGGGGACGTTCCTTCTGTTCCGGTTCGGCCTCGATGTCGGTCTCTTCGCCGGCATCGAAATCATTCTCATCGATGCATGCGGCGGCATCCGCCGTCGGTTCTTCGACAGACGGGACGTCCTCGGCGTCTTCATCGTCTTCACCGGCGTCTTCAGAAAATGTCGGTGCGTCCGGGGTCGTGTTTTCTGCTATCCGCGTGGGGCTGTAGGCCAGCACCTGCCGATAGAGCGAAATCGGAGAGGGGACGTCTTCGGCGGGTTCTTTCGTCTCGTCAGCCAGGGTTTCCACGGCATCCGAGGTCGCGGTCCATGACGAGATCATCAGTTCATCTTGCGGCACCTCGGCGACAGGTTCTGCGTGCCCCGTCTTGGCGTCTGCTTCTTCGTGCAGCGGGTCTGTCACGACCGGCTCTTGCTGTTGCGCGGGTTTCTCCGCCGGGCGATCTTCAAGGCCGGAAAGCGCCATCATCTCGAACGCCAGGGCATCTGGCAGATAGGAAAAGCGATCATCTTCCGTGCGGCGCATCTCGTTTGGTGTTTCAGGCGTCATGTCTTTTTCAGCGGTTGTACGGTCGGCCTCGACGACGTCAGGGAGAAAGGCGTTTGTTTCGCTCGAAAGATACCAGGGGATCGAGGGTGCAGCGTCTTCTTCGGTTTCCGTCTCATCGACGGGCTCGAAAACACGCAGCGGCGGTTCGTCCATCGCCTCGCAGGGTTCTGAATCGAATACCGCGACGCGCTCTGCCGGCAGTTCATCGGCGATCCGTTCCTGAAGCACGGTTGCCGGCGAGGGAGGATATGGTTCGAAATCCACCTGCTGCGAACCTGCGGAAGCCGGCGTTTCCGGCTCGGGATGTTTCTTGTGCGGCGTGCGGGTGAAGCGCACATTGGGACCCAGCACGAAGGGGCGCTGCCAGGTTGGCAGGCGTTCGGGATCAAGGATAGCCGCATCCCGATTGCGCCGCGGCGTTTCGGCGGTCTGATCGGCTTCTGCCTCGGCGGTGTCTGCCTTTTTCAAATCTGCGCGTTTCGATTGAAGGCTTGGATAAGGCGAAATAGGCATGCTGATGAAGACCAATCTGAGAATTGTCACACAGCCTATGTGATAGAAAAGAAACCTTAATCAGTCGTTTCGGCGGACGTGTTTTCATGAGCGGCCGACGGTACTAGGGACCAGGTGCCGGGCTGACATAGCCCGGAGGCCGAACTCTGCCGGACTTTTACATCGAAGTTTGAGTGTCCGCATGCACAGGCAACAACACAAGTCGTCATTGGCCGCCCGGGAGCGCATGGCTCAAGCGATCGATCGGACAAGCATGCCGAAAAGATCGCGTGGGTCGTCGGGATCGGCCAGCAGGTCGAGCGGTTGCGAAAAGCCGGTGCCATCAACCTTCTCCCGCACGTATCGCAGGGCCGAAAAGTCCTCGATCGCGAAGCCGACGCTGTCGAAGAGCGTGACCTGACGCTGATCGCGGCGACCGGCGGCCTCGCCCCGAATGACCTGCCAGAGCTCGGTGACGGGATGGTCCTTGTCGAGTGACTGGATTTCGCCCTCAATCCGGGTCTGCTCGGGGTATTCCACGAAGATGTCGGAACGAAGCAGGATGTCGCGGTGCAGCTCCGTCTTGCCGGGGCAGTCGCCGCCGATTGCGTTGATATGCTGGCCGGCGCCAACCATGTTGTCGGTCAGTATGGTCGCATATTGCTTGTCGGCCGTGCAGGTGGTGATCACATGCGCCCCTTCAACCGCCTGCTCGGCGGATGTGCAGGAGATGACCTCGAAGCCCTGTGCCGTAAGGTTCCTTCTGGCCTTCTCGGTTGCTCTGGCGTCGATATCGTAAAGCCGCAGCGTGTTGATCCCGCAAAGCGCGCGAAACGCCATGGCCTGAAATTCGCATTGCGCGCCGTTGCCGATCATCGCCATCACGCGAGCATCGCGCGGCGCCAGATAGGTCGCTGCCAGTGCCGACGTCGCGGCGGTGCGAAGGGCGGTCAGTACGGTCATTTCACTCAGGAGAACCGGATATCCGTTCGATACCTGGGACAATACGCCGAAAGCTGTCACCGTCTGGTAGCCTGTCCGCGTATTCTTCGGATGGCCGTTAACATATTTGAAGCTGTAGAGCGTCCTGTCTGCGGTCGGCATCAGCTCGATCACGCCGTCAGGCACGTGGGAGGCGACGCGAGGGATCTTGTCAAAGTCGGGCCAACGCCTGAAATCGGCCTCGATGAAGGCGGCAAGCTCCTTCAGGAAGGTCTCGATGCCGACGTGATGCGTGAGCCGCATCATGTTCTCGACCGAGACGAAGGGCACATAGGCCAGTTCAGAAGGGGAGACGGTCATCAGCAGGCACTCCTTGTCATGCGGCCAGCACGCGACGCCCGAAGAGGCTGGCGGTCAGATCGCAAGACAGTTTCTCGGTCTTATAGCGTTCGTCAAGGACGGCTTGCGTTCGACAAGGTCGAGCGAGGAGACGAGCCCGCTGTTGCACAGCGTCTGCAGGATCAGTTGAGCCTTTGCTCGGCCGGGGACGACGGTGCGGACCACTGGTGTAATTGACGGGTGAAGGGAGTCGCCCTGGTCAAAACGGCTTTTCTTGCGGATCAAACGGCTTGCCCGAAATGATCGCGCGCAGCTGGGGCGCGATCTGGGGCGCTGCGGCGAGGCAGGGGCGGCGGCCTGCGGCGAGCCTGTCGGCAAAGGGGTCCTCGGCGACGCCGCCGGCCTCCCGGACGAGAAGCAGGCCGGCAACACAGTCCCAGGCACTGAGTTCGGGTTCGTAGAAGCCGAGATAGCTGCCTTGGGCCACATGGGCGAGGCTCAACGCCGCAGACCCGTTGCGCATGAAGCTGCCGCCGTTTTCGAGGACGTCCGTGATGATCCTGCCGACTGCGCCTGCATGGCTTCTGGAGCCGGGTCCGATAGCGATGGTTCCGCCTGAAAACGGAGTATTCGTGTTGACGGAAATGGGTTGGTCATCGCGCCAGGCGCCTTTGCCTTCCTCTGCCCAGTAAAGCGTTTTGGTCACGGGGTGTGCGACAAGCGCCAGAACCGTGCGGCCGGCCTCGGCAAGGGCGATCACCACAGACCAGCTATCGAGACCATTGAGAAAGGGGCTGGTGCCGTCGATTGGATCGATGATCCAGCAGAACGCGCTGCTGCCGGCGGCCATGCCGTGCTCTTCGCCCAGAAGTCCGTCATCGGGAAAGAGCGCTGCAATTTCCGCCCGGATGAACTCTTCCACCGACCGGTCCGCGATGGAAACCAGATCCTGATCGCTCTGTTTCGTCTCGACCACAAGGCTCTTGCAGCGGCCGTAGAAGTCGAGCGCCCGGGCGCTGGCCGCGTTGATAATGGACTTGGCGGCGGCAAGCCTTTCGGCGCGGTCGATCGAAGAGGGCATCGTCATGGGAATGCGGCGTCTTTTCAGGTTGTTTGGCAGAGGTGCTGGCGGGACGGTATTTCAGAGCGGCGGTCGAGCCTGTCCGCGAGGTTTAGGTGGGGTGAGAGCGGTCGATCCGCGCTTGACCAGATGGACGTCGACGACGACGGGCAGGGCGGTTGTGTCCGGTTCGCTGATCCGCGCAAGCAGGCCGTTGACCGCGGCATCGGCCGTGCGCACCGGATCCTGCCGGACAGTTGTCAGGTCGTAAGCCAGCCAGCCGGCCTCGGGAATGTCGTCGCAGGCAACAAGCTTGAGGTCGCCGGGAATGGATAGGGCGCTCAGATGGCGGATGGTGTCGATGAAGCCGAGCGCCAGATAGTCATTGGCGCAATAGACGCCATCGACGTCGATGGTGTCAGCGAGAAAGGCATCAGCGGCCGCGCGTCCGCCTTCATAATTCGGCAGGTCGCCGAAATACTCGTCGGCGATCTCGATGCCGAGCCGCTCGCATGCGCGCCAGAAGGCGGAGCGGCGCAGGCCGATCGAATGCGAGCTGCGCCGCTGGCTTGCCAGCGCCACGCGCCGGCATCCGGCATCAAAAAGCGCGTGCGCGGCCAGTTCGCCGGCGGTTTCCGTGTCCATCGAAACGTTCAGCACGGTATCGGAAACGGGTCGCTTGTTGATCAGAACCAGCGGCACGCCGTGATCGGCGCATTGACGGGCGATCTCGGCGGGGGAGGCGTCATCGGTGACAATCGCGCCGGCGACATTGTAGTGCAGCATCATGTCGATATGGCGGGCAACCTTGCCGCCGCGCTCGGTCGGCAGCAGAAGCGGACGATAGCCGGAGGCGACAAGGCTTGTCCCGAGTTCGGCCAGCAACTGCGCCCGAAACGGGTTGTCGATGTCGGAAACCACGAGCCCGACGAGGTTGGAGCGCTGGTGGGACAGGCTCCGCGCGAGGAAGTTGACGCGATAGCCAAGCGTGGCGGCGGCTTCAAGCACCTTCTCGCGCGTTTGCGGAGCGACGCTGGCGCCGGGCGTGAAGGTGCGCGAGACGGCGGAGCGGTGGACGCCGGCAAGCCGGGCGACATCCTCGGCCGTCGGCGCCCGTGTGGGTCGGGTTTCATCGGCCATTGGCAATCCGCCGACGAAGCGCCGCCGCGAGAAGGTCGGCCCGATCGAGATTGATCAACGGCGGGGCGATCTCGACAATCCGGTCGAAGATTGCGGGATCGTCGCCGAAATACTGCATCATCGGGGTGATCCCTTTCGCAAGGCATTGGGGGGCAAGGCGCGCATAATCCGGATAATGGATCTCGGCAAGCTGCGGCGCCAGATGGCCTTGCATCTCCTCCACACCTTGATAGCGTCCGGCGCTGGCCTTGATATTGGCATCGGGGGCGACCTGGCGCATCGCTTCCTGCAGAGACGGGTTCTCCGACCAGAAGAAACAGTCGCCAAGAAAATTCCGCGCGCGCACGAAATCGACCAGAACCTGCGCATCGACGGTCTTGTTCTCGATATAAAGCCGCGCCCCGTATGATCTGGCAAGGGCGATCATCTCATCAAGGGTCGGTATGGTTTCCGCCGCATAAAAGGGCGAGAACCAGGCGCCGGCGCTCAACGCCTTCAATTCGGCCAGCGTCCGCGCCCTGACCGCGCCGGTTCCGCTGGTGGTGCGTTCCAGCGTTTCGTCATGAATGACCACGATTGCGCCGTCGGCGCTCATATGCACGTCGATCTCGACGAAATGCGCGCCCTGATCGAAGCTCAACCGCGCTGCGGCCAGCGTGTTTTCGGGCGCGAAATGATTGGCGCCGCGATGGCAGACGATCTGTGTCGCAAGACCATCAAAGCGGTCGAAGCCGCGCATCAGTTCGGGCTGGTTGGTGCAAATGCCGAGCACCGGCAGTTTCATCAGCGCGTCCAGCACGGGTTTGCGCTCCTCGTGCCAGAGCACAACGCCCAGCCCCTCGTCCTTCGCGCGCTCAAGAAGCGCTGTGTCGACCTGGCGCTCAGGGCGTTCGCCACCGCCTTTCTCCCAGCAGAGATGAATGATGTCGGCCCGGGTCTCGTCGGCGCGCGCAAACGGATCCGCGCCAAGCGGCACCAGGGTCGCCAGAGGAAAGGGACAGCCTGCATCGGCAAGTGAGCGGATCTCATCGACGTTGAAGCTGCCGAGCGCGACGCGGGCAAAGCTTCGCTCAAGTAGATGGCGCCAGACAATGCGGCCCGCGCCGGCGGCCTTGAGCTCGATATAGAGCGCCTGATCGAGTCCTGCGGCAAGATCAAGCGTCTCGTCGAGGCTCGGAATATCCGGTGCAAGGTCGCGCAGGGTTTGAAAGTCGAGATCGGCGATGGCTCGGTCGATGCCGGCGATGCGCGTCAGGCCGGCGTCATGCGCGATCACCGGCACGTCGTCGGCCGTCAACTGCACGTCGACTTCCCACATTTCCGCGCCCAGTTGGGAAGCGACGCGAAAGGCGGAAAGCGTGTTCTCCGGGGCATGGGCCGAAGCGCCGCGATGGGCGATGCAGGCGGGTTCGCCGGTCGCGAAGGGCCATGGGATGGTCTTTTCCGCGCGCCTTATCATATGGAAGCACCGGCGGCATCGAAGGCCAGCAGTTTCTCGGTCTCAAGACCCCAGGCGACGCTATCGCCAATCTTGACGTCGCCGCGCACCGGTTGGATGGAGCGCAGCACCGTCTTGTCGCCCAGCTTGATGTCGAACAGCATTTCGCGGCCCTGCGGTTCGACGAAGCTGACGGCGCCGGTCACGGTGTCGGGATGATTGCCGCCGAAATGCTCCGGCCTGATGCCGAGAGCAATCCGCTCGCCTTGTGTGCGGCGGGCTAGCCGCTTCGGCAGCGGCAGGCGGATCGCGTCGTCTGTCGTCAGAGCGCCATCGTCAATGCGTCCCTCGGCAAAGACGATCGGCGGATTGCCGAGGAAGCCGGCGACGAAACGGTTCACGGGCGCCTCATAAAGCGCGGTCGGGCGGTCGAGCTGGAGGATTTTGCCCTTGTCCATGATGGCGACCCGGTCGCACATCGACATCGCCTCGACCTGGTCATGGGTGACCAGAATGGCGGTAATGCCGGTCTCCAGCTGGATGCGGCGGATTTCCGAACGCATTTCGAGGCGCAGCTTGGCGTCGAGATTGGCAAGCGGCTCGTCGAGCAGCAGCACGTTCGGACGGCGCACGATGGCGCGGGCCAGGGCGACGCGTTGCTGCTGACCGCCGGAAAGCTGGCCCGGTTTGCGCTCCAGCAGATTGTCGATATGGGCAAGGCCTGCGATTGCCTCGACCTCGCGCTTGATGTCGGCCTTGTTCATGCGCCTGACGCTTAGCGGGAAAGCGATATTGTCGAACACGGACATGTGCGGATAGAGCGCGTAGTTCTGGAAGACGACGCCGACATTGCGCTTCTGGCTCGGAAGCGTCGAGACATCCTTGTCGCCGAACAGGATCTTGCCCTTGTTGATGCGGTGAATGCCGCAGACGGCGAAGAGCGTGGTCGACTTGCCGCAACCGGAGGGGCCGAGCAGGGCCATCATCTCGCCGGAGCGGACAGTGAGGTTCAGGTCTTCGATCACCGGCGTGCCGTCGAAGGATTTGGTGAAATTGGAAAGAGAGACTTGCATCAGCCTTTGGTGCCTCCACTGAAGATGTTCATCAGCGGCTTCTGGAAGAGCACGAAGAGAACGATGACCGGCAGGGTGTAGAAAAGCCCGACCGACTTGAAGAGATTGAAATTGTAGGTGATCGAATCCGGGTCGGAGACCGCCTCGAGATAGACAGAGAGCACTTCGATCTGGGCTGCCGGTGCGAGAATGCGCGGCAGCAGATATTCGCTCCAGCCGTCGATGAAGACGAAGATGGAAAGCGCCATCAGGCCGGGCTTGACCTGCGGCAGGATCAGCCGCCACCAGACGGTGAACCGGCTGGCGCCGTCCTGGACGCCGGCCATCTCGATCTCCCAGGGCACGGAATCGTAAAACCCCTTCATGATCCAGATGCCGAGCGGCAGCATCAGGCTGGCCTTGACCAGAATGACGCCGATCAGCGTGTTGTAGAGCCCGGCATATTGCAGCACGAGAAACACGCCGATGAGCAGCGTCACGGTCGGAAAGGCGTGCATCACCATCAGCGATGACAGGAAGAACCGGCGGAACGGCAGGTTGAGCCGCGAAACCGCATAACCGGCCGTCGTCGAGACGCCGAGCACGATCGCGACCAAGCTGACGGTGAACAGGAAGGTGTTGAGCGTCGGCTCCCAGACATTGCCGGTAACATCCGGGTTCCACAGAAACCGCCAGTGCTGCAGCGTGAATTCGTCCGGCAGGAACGAACCCGGCGCCGAATTGGAGAAGGTATCGACCACGAGGAAAAGATACATGATCGCCAGCGGCGCGCTGAACAGCGCGAGGATGAAAATGACGGGCCAGAGGGCATGGTTCTTGGTCATTCTAGAACTCGATCTTCGGTTTGCTGACCAGTTCGTTGAACCTGAACAGGCGCAGATAGAGGATGGAGAGGACGAGGCCGACAATGACGAGAATGAGCGCCATGGCCGCGCCGAGACCGTATTGCAGATTGCCGGTATAGTTGTTGAGGGCGGTGTGGAAGGCCTCCAGCGACCAGACGGTGGTGGTGCTTCCCGGTCCGCCATTCGTGGTCAGCCAGATCAGTTCATAGGAGGAAAGCAGCGATAGCGTCTGGTAGGAGGTGACGAACAGGATCGGCCAGCGCATCTGCGGCAGGATGATCCGCGTCACCTGTTGCCAGCGGTTTGCGCCGTCGACCTCGCTCGACCAGAGCTGCTGGATGGGGATCGCCCTCAGCGCGCCGGAAAACAGGATCATGCCGAAGGATGCGCCGACGAAACCGTTGACGAGGATCACCGTCGCCCAGGCGGTCGGCACGGAGCCTTTCATGTAGTTGAAGGCGGGAAGCCCGAGGTCCTTCGCGGCAACATACAGAAAGCCATTCTCCCAGGTGAACCATTTCCACATGATGGCGTAGAGCACGACCGGCGTGATGCGCGGCAGAAGCCAGAGCACATTGAAAAAGCCGCCGGTGCGTTGCGGCAGGTAGAAGACCGCGATGGCGAGAAACAGGCCGACGAAGACGTTGAAGGCCAGCGTGGCGCAGACGTAGAACACGGTATTGGCGACAAGCTTCAGCGTGTCGGCGCGGGTGAGAAGATCGATGAAATTGTCGGTCGTCCAGGTCCAACCGGTGTAGGACGCAGTGGCGATCGCGCCCAGATCGGTCCGGGTGGCGTTCGGCAGGAAGGATTGCAGGGCGGCTTCGAACTGGCCGCGATCGGAATAGCGCGTGTTGATCACCGAGCGTTCGAAGGGTTCGGTTGCAAGTTTCAGGTCGCGGATGCGCCGCGGCCGCGAGGGCAGGGATTTCAGATCGTCCTCGAAGGCGGAGGAGGCAGAATAGGTTCTGCCGGAAAGCCGGTCCTCGATTTCGGCGAGAAAGCCGGGCTCGATATCGGTCGTCTTCGCCGCGGCAAGGGTCTCGGTGTTGACCGCATAGCTCTTCTCGCCGAGGCCGGCACGTAGTTTCGCGTCGAGGTCGGTAGCCTCAAGCTTGCGCAGGACGGTTTCGGTGACGACATAGGCGCCGCCCGAAATGCCTGTGGATGTGCTCATATTGGTAAAGGCGAAGATGCCGGTCAGCGTTGCCGGCAACAGGAAGAAGGCCGCCAGCAGCAAAGCTGCCGGGGTCATCAGCAAGAGGCCCAAACCACTGGCTCTGTTGGTCATGTTCATGGATCCATCACGGGAGAAGTCCCCGGAGCCGGCTGGCGGCTCCGGGGCATGTCAATCAGCGTATGATGATTGTGTCGCCGAGCTGGCCGGTGACTTCGCTTTCGACATTGTTGACCGCATCCTCGACCGAGGTCGTGCCGGTCCAGGAGGATTCGAGCCCGGAATACATGGCCTTCCAGACAACGCCGAAATCGATGTCGTTCGGAACCGCCGTGGCATAGGGCAGAAGCTCGGTGGTGGCGATGCTGCTCCACCGGTCATTGGCAAAGACCGGAACTTGTGCTTCGGCCGAGCCGATGGCGACCTTGCCGGACTTGACGGCATGGAGCGCGGCAATGCGCGGTTCGGTAGCGATCGTGATCAGTTCGGACGCGATAACGGCGTCGTCATCGGTGCCGGTGGTGGACATGAGATAGACCAGCGGGTGGCTGATCGTGTTGGCGCGGCCGCGCTCATTGCCGGCGGGGATCAGGCTGTACTGGATCTGGCCGAAGAAGTCTTCGAGGCCCCATTTGGCTTCCCATTCGGCCTTGTGCCAGGTGCCGCCGTGCCAGATGCCGACCTGGTCGCTGGAAACGGCCTGATGCCAGTCGTCCCAGGTCGAGCCGAGATGGGTGGAGGAGACAACGCCCATATCGGCGGCGTCGACGAAGAACTGGTACATGTCGGTGAGCGCCTGACGATACAGCACGATCTTGCCGGTTTCCGGATCGACCATTTCGCCGCCGAAGCTGACATAGAACTGCCAGTAGTCAGTGCCGTTGTTGACGCGCGGCATGAAGCCGCGGCGCTCGGCGACGACGCCCTTGTCCTGCATCGCCTTGGCATCGTCCAGCATGTCGTAGAGCGTGTATTCGCCGTTCTGAACGCGCTGCGGCAGGGCGTCGATGTCCTCTTGCGAATAGCCGATTTCCGCCAGATGCGCGCGGGAGAAGAAGAACGGACGGGCTTCCGCATCCTGCGGCAGGCCCCAGACGACGCCGTCATAGCTGGCGATGTCGATCAGGTTCGGATAGATCTGGTTGAGCGGCCAGGCGTCGAAATCGACATAGTCCTCGACAGGACGCAGCAGGCCCGAGCGCGACCAGGGGCCGATATCCTCGTGGCCGGAGACGATAATGTTCGGCGCATTGCCGGCCTCGGCGGCGAGCGTAACGGCCTGCTTGAAGTCGTCCCAGCCCGTCCATTCCTGATGCTCGATGGTGATGTTCACATCCTGGCCCGTCACCGCGTATTCGCGTTCCAGAATGTCCGCGGCCATCTGGATTGCTTCCCAGCGGTAGCTGCCGGTCTCGCCGGTGCCGCCGGACCAGACGGTGATGGTATAATCTTCGGCCAGGGCGCCGGAAGCGAAGCCCAGTGCCAGTACGGAGCCCATAAGGGCGGTTTTGGTTGTCTTGAGTATGCTCACGGGAAGCCCCTTCATCTCGTTGCGGCATGCATCATTGCACGCGCGTGCAATCAATAAGGGGATCGTGTGTCCGGCGCTTGAAACTTATATTACCGTTTTGTGTAGGCCGGCCGGTCAGGCTGAAAGCGAGGCCGCCGGACCTCCTGAAGACACGAGGCTGGCAACCGGAGCAAGGCAGGTTTTGCGCCCGAATTGAACCCGGTCGAAAACACCCGGCAATTCATGCGCGACAAGCTTCCGGTTTTCCGCATTTTTCTGGCGGCCGCGGCGCAGAACGCCGCGGCCAATATGGCAGAGGGCCTGAGGCCTACATCAGCCCCAGCAGGCGCGGCAGGCCGGTGGTGAGCGCCGGAATATAGGTGATCATCAACAGCGCGATCATCAGCGTGATGAAGAACGGCAGGAGCGGCTTTGCCACCTTTTCGATGCTCACGCCGCCAATGCTGCAGCCGACGAACAGGACCGAGCCCACCGGCGGCGTCATCGAACCGATGCCGAGGTTGAAGATCATCATCAGGCCGAACTGGACCGGATCCATGCCGACTTCCCGCGCGATCGGCAGGAAGATCGGGGTGAAGATCAGCACTGCCGGGGTCAGGTCCATGAAGAAGCCGATGATCAGCAGGCAGATATTCATGATCAGCAGGATCACGATCGGGTTCTTGAAGGTCAAAAGCGCATCGGCGATCGCATCCGGTATGCCTGTGATTGTCATCACATAGGACATCACCCCGGAGGCGGCGATCAGGAACAGGATGACGGCGCTGGTGATCATCGAGCTTTTCAGCACATCGACATATTCGCGCCAGGTCGCGAGCCGGTAGATCAGCGACAGGACGAAGGAATAGAGGACGGCAACAGCCGCGCCCTCGGTTGCCGTGAAGGCGCCGATGACGATGCCGCCGATCACGACCACTACCATCAATAGCGGCGGCAGGGCCTGCCAGACGATCTTCACGGCTTCGCCGAGGCCGGGGATTTCCGAGACCGGAAACTTCCGCCGCTTGGCGATGATACCGGCGACGATCATCACCGAGAGGCCCATCAGCAGGCCGGGTACATAGCCGCCGATGAAGAGGGCGGAGATCGAGGTGCCGCCGGAGACCAGTGAAAACAGGATCAGCGGGCCGCTCGGCGGGATCAGGATGCCGGAGGGCGCCGAGGCGATGTTGACGGCGGCGGAGAAGGTCGGGTCATAGCCCTCCTTCTTCTGCAGCGGCGCCATGGTGCCGCCGACGGCGGCGGCCGCGGCGATGGCCGAGCCCGAGATCGAGCCGAACAGCATGTTGGCGATCACGTTGGTATGGGCAAGCGAGCCCGGCAGGCGTCCGCCGATCAGCTTGGCGAGATTGACCAGCCGGATGGCGATGCCGCCCTTGTTCATGATGTTGCCGGCGAGGATGAAGAAGGGGATTGCCAGCAGCGTGAACGAATCGACGCCTGCAAACATCTTCTGCGTCGCGACGAAGAAGGCGACGCTGGGCGGCAGGAAGAACAGGCCGGTCAGGATCGATGACACCGCGATCGCGACCGAAATGGCAATGCCCTGGGCCAGCATCAGGAAGAACAGGCCGAAGAGCAGGATGGACGCGAAAACGGTTTCGTCCACATAGTCGAAGATAAAGTCCATGTCAGAGGCTCCCGACCGGCTTGAGCGATACCTGCTTGCTGTCGCGGATGAGAATGATCATGTTCAGCAACTGAAGGATGAAGATCAGCACGGCGGCGATCGGCATGATCAGGTAGACGTCGCCGATGGGGATGCGCATGATCGGCGAAAACTGCGTCATCGATGACGTAACGGCCTTGATGCCGCCAAGGAAAAGGATGAACGCGGCAAACAGCAGAACCACAGTGTCGTTGATCAGCATCAGGATCAGTTTCTTGCGGCCTCTCAGCGCATCGACTGCAAAGACAAGCGAGAGATGCTGGCGCGTGCCGAAGGCATAGGCCGATCCGAGAAAGGCCATCCAGATCATCATGAAGCGGAGAAGTTCTTCGGTGTAGAGCGCCGGAGAGGCGAGCACGTAGCGGGTGAACACCTGCCACAGCATCAGTCCGGCCATGATCGCAAGCATTGCGGAGGTCAGGTAAAGCAGGACGCTTTCCAGAGCATGTTTTGTTTTGTCTATCATGGATGTCCTCCATGTCCCATATGACAGCGGCGGACCGTTGTCGTTCGGGACTGTTCTTATGGCGCGGCCGCAAAGGTATCCTCCCTGCGCGGTCGCTTTGATGATATCATGCATCATGAAAAAAGATTGCGCCATATGAAAGAATATTTCATAGTGTGGCAAATGGAGTGATGCAGATGAAAAAGGAAAGCAGGCGACTTCGGCTGAGCGATCTGGCGCGCTATTGCGGCGTCTCGCCATCCACCGCGTCGAGGGCGCTGTCGGGAACGCCGGGGGTTCGTCCGGAGCTGAGGGAAAAGATCCTGCGGGCGGCCAAGTCCCAGAACTATCACGTTCCCATGTCGATTGCGGGCATGAAAGTCATCGTCGCGGCCAGCGCCAGCGCCATGCTCGACTATCAGCGCAACCAGTTCACCGCCTTTGTGCTGGAAGGCATGCGCGAACGGGCCGAGGTTCTCGGCCTTTCGCTCTCGACGAAGGCGATTTCGAACGCGGACGACGAGCGCCGCATGCTGGACGAGGCGGCCGATGATCCCGAAATCGCCGGTGTGCTGATGCTGACCATCGATGAGGATGAGATGCTGGTGCCGGCGCGCGCGTTCCGCAAGCCCGTTCTGCTGGTCAATGGCGACGACCCGCTGATGCGGCTGTCGAGCATCGCGCCGCACAATCGCGCGGCCGCAGCGCTTGCCACGCGCTACCTGAAATCGCTCGGTCATTCGCGCATCCTGTTTCTCGCCCGCCCCGGCCGGCGCACCATCCTGCGGCGCCTCGAAGGCTGGCGCGACGAGATCGAGACGATCGAGGGCGTCCACTGGCGCGATCTCGTGGTCGATGCGACCGACTGGACGCCGGAGGCCGCGATCGAGGCGATGCGCCGCCATGTCGGGGAAAAGGGCAACGCGTTCACGGCCGTTCTCGCGGCCGGCGACAGCCTTGCGGCCGGCGCCATTTTCGGCCTGCGCGAGCTTGGCCTGTCGGTTCCCGACGATGTTTCGGTGATGGGGATAGACGGCCTGCCGCAAAGCGACTTCCTCGATCCGCCGCTGACCACGGTTCAGATCCCGATGCAGGAGATGGGAGCGGCGGCGCTAGACATGATGCGCGACCTTCTTGACAACGAACCCTTCCTGTCGCGCCGCACGGAACTGTCCTGTTCGCTGACCGAACGCGGGTCGACGGCGCGTGCGAAGGTCGGCGAGGACTGAGGCCATAAGAACGCGCCGGCGGACGCGGAGAGCCCCGCCCGCCGGCATTTTTAGAACCGCCTAGTCGAAGCGGCGGATTGTGCCCTCGATCGTCCAGTCGGCGGGATCGAGGCTGCGCCCCTCCGCCGCAATCGTGCCATCCGGTGCGAAGGCGACCTTGCCATAATCCGGATCGTCGACGGTGATGGTCCCGTCTTCGGCAAGGGCGTAGGTCAAGGCTTCGAAACGCTGACGGAAGCCGGCAAGCCCGCCTTCGACCTCTCCGCTGTCGGCCAGCCGGAACAGCCATGCGGTCGTGCGGCCGGTCTGGCGGATTTCCATGCCGGCGGTCGGGCCGGTCTCGATCGGCTCGAGAGGGGCCGTTCCGCGGACCATGACAAACCCGTCATCCGAACGCGCGCAGGCAAGATGGGGCGCTGCGATGGTTTCGTCGAAAGCCCGTGCGGGGAACCAGATATGGCTGAAATCCGGTTGTCCCTCATGGGTTTCGAACAGAACCACGGCCAGATTGCGGTACTGGTGAACACGCGGCAGCGCGCCGCAACCGCCCCAGTAGGAGGGCCTGCCGAAACCGCAATGGATCACCTCGCCGGGATGGTTCACCCAGATCTGCGCATCGGGATTGCGGCCGATCCGCAATTGCAGCACGGTTTCCTGATAGCCCCATTCGCCCCAGCGATAGCGGGCAAGCGAGCCCATCGCCGTTTCCGCGGTCTTGTAGTGGTAGAGGTGGGCAAACCGGTTTTCGCCCTGCGAGAAGGTCCATTCCTGGCGTGCGCCACCGGCAAGCCGGGCCGTGTCACGATCGCTTTCGGGGATCGCGAGGCCGAAATCCCGCAGGCACAGAAGGAATTGCGGCAGCGTCTGGAAGGTGCGGCCGTAATTCCCGCGCCCCCAGAGAACGCGGGCGATTGCAGACAGTTCGCTGGTGCGTGCGGCCATCAGCGTGTGCTCGTAGGAGCGGCCCTGGGCGGCAGTCAGCGTGCCATGGTGGGCGGACGCTGCAACCACCGAGATCAGCCGCAGGATCGCCTTGCCGGCGCGGGCGCGAATATCCTCGTCATGGGCCAGGGCGTAGAGCGTCGTCAGGCCCTTGAGGTCGATCGGGAAATAGGGAACCGAGTTGAATTCGGCCATTTCCCATTTTTCGAAATGGTCGAACCAGTCCCTCAGCCGTGCCGCGCCACGTGCGGATTGTTCGGCCCCCGTCACATTGGCGCGAACGAACGTCTTGTCCGCATGAAAATGCCCGGCCAGATAGGCGGCGGTGTGGAACAGCAGCGCGTGGTTTTCCGAATAGTACCACTGCACGTCATTGCCGGGCTCGTCCAGCCAGTAGCGGAAGTTGAGCGTTGCGGCGTCGATCCGTGCGCGGATATCTTCCGAAAGAAGATCGCCGTAGCGGATACGTCCGAACAGCAGCGGAACCAGATGGAAATCGGCGCAGTCGTGGCAGTTCTCGATCTTCGGCAGCGAAACGGAAATCATTGCCTCGGTGCGGGCATCGCCCTGGCCAAGCCCAAGCCGCGCCAGCGCCGAGATCGCATCCGCATAGCCATTCTCGGCGACATGGCGGAGCGCCTCGTCGATACGGGCGTCGAGGCTTTCGGGCGGCTCGCCCTGGTCTTCGCAGCGTGCGATCTCGACCGTGAACGGCCGCGAAAGCGTCAGGCCGCCGGCGCTGAGGCGCACGTCGAAATGGCGAAAGTCGCTGTGAAACGACGACACGTCGCCGACGACCAGTCGCGCGGAACCGGCGGGCAGGCGGGTCGTAAATGTGTCGTGCTCTTCGGCGAGAAAATCGCCCGCGACCATGATTTCGACATCGAGGTCGCTGCTGACGGTCTGCGGGCAATGAAAGGCGACGGTTCCCGAGGAATAGGCCGGCTGCTCGAAATGCATGGTGTCCAGCATGTTTTCGATTTCGTCGGCAAGTCCGCTTTCGCAGGGGACGTCGAGAGAAACAGCGGCTTCCGGCCCGTCGCAGTAGTCGAGTTCGAAGAAGTAGCGAGCGTCGCGTTCGGCAAGATCATCGAAGAACACGGCAATCTCGTTGAGACCCGCCTTCAGTTCGACGTCGAAGACCTGATCGGTTTCGAAATTGCGCTGGTAGACGCTCATGAAACCCGCCTCTTCGCCATTGACGAAGAGAATTGCGCCGCCGCAGCAACTGAGCTTCAGCCGTGCCGTTCCGGCGGTTTTAGCCTCGATGCGCGTTTCCGCCCAGGCGGAAACCGCGGTGGCGCGGAACCAGAAGCCGGAGAGGTCGACGCGCGGCGAGCCGAACGGCGTCCAGATGCGACCGGGCCCCTGCTTTTCGACGACGACCGGGCGCTTGCCGCGCCGTTCGCTGACGAACTGCGTGCGGCAGGGATATTCGTGCGGGATGAAGTTCTTTTCCTTGGTAAGGAAGAACTGCGCATCCATATGGCCCGACATGGTGGTGTCGGGCACGTTGTATTCCGTTTCCGCGATCGCCGATACGTGCCAGTAGCAGACCGGCGAACCGTTGGTCAGCGGCCGGCGCATCGCGCCGTCTTGTGCATTTTGGGCCATCACAGCAAATCTTTCACGGCAACGGGTGTCACATCATTATAGGCCTTGTTTTCCCCTGTCATGCCCCAGACGAAGCAATAGGGACCGGTGCCTGCGCCCATGTGGATCGACCAGGCCGGCGACAGGATGGCCTGGCGGTCGGCGACCACGATATTGCGCACCTGCTTCGGCTCGCCCATGAAATGCATGACCCGGTCCTCGGGCGCCATGTTGAAATAGACATAGGCTTCCATGCGGCGTTCGTGGACATGCGGCGGCTCGGTGTTCCAGATGCTGCCGGGCGCAGGCTCGGTAATGCCCATCAAAAGCAGGCAGCTCGGCGAGACTTCCGGGTGGATATACATGCGCAGCGTGCGCTTGTTGGCATGCGCCTCGTCGCCCATGGTGACGGGTTTGGAATCGGCCTGACGGATGAGCGCCGACGGCACGGCATAGCCGGCGGGCACCGAGTTCATGTAGAATGCCGCCGGCGCGGCGGCGTTCTCGGAGGCGAGCCGGACGGATTTGGTATCGCGACCGACATAGACGATATCGCGATGCTCGACCGTGTAGACCGTCTCGTCGACCGTCACGGTTCCCGTGCCGCCGAGATTGACGATGCCCATCTCGCGCGCATCGAAGAAGCCGGGCGTGCCGACAGCGGCGCCGTCGGCGATTTCGGCTTCGCCGTCCACCGCCAGAAAGCCGCCGATGATCATCCGGTCGACATGGGTGTAGACCATCTGCAGCTTGTCGGCGACGAACAGGTTGTCGATGAGGAATTCCTCCCGCAGGCGTTCGTTGCTGTAGCCGCGAACGTCTTTCGGGGAAACGGAATAGCGTGTGTCTTCAAACATTATTCTTCCTCCGCTTTGGCAATGTTGAGGGCTTCGACCAAGAGCAGCAGGGCCATGGACTGGCCATAGCCGGTCGGCTGGATCGGAATGTCCTTGTAGAACTGGAGATCGTGGCCCATGCGGGTGCCATAGGACACATTGTCGACGATGCCGTCCTCGCCGATATTGTCGAGCGTGACGGCGAGCGCCTTCAGGCCCGCTTCGCGCCAGCTTTCCGGGCCGATGCCGAGCCGCGCGCCTTTCAAAAGTGCATAGCCGATGGCGGCGGTGGCGGAGATTTCCTCATAGGAAGACGGATCGTCAACAAGCGTGTGCCACGCGCCGCTTGCCGCCTGATAGCCGATCAGCGTTTCAAGCTGGGCCTTCACCACTTCCGTCAGGAAGCGCTTGGTGGCCTCATCGAGTTCGGCAAGTTCGAGAAGGTCGAGAACGCCGGCGGAAATCCAGGAATTGCCGCGTGCCCAGCGGGCGCGGGCGAAATTGTGGTTGCCGTCAAAGGTCCAGCCGTGGAACCACAGCCCGGTTTCCGGCTCCGCCAGATAATGCGTATGCACCAGAAACTGGAAGGCGGCCTCGCTCACAAGGTCGCGACGTCCCGCGCCCTCGCCATAGCTCGCCAAAAACAGCGCCACCATGAACAGCGTGTCGTCCCACAGTTCGTCGTCATTGATCTTGTCCGACACATTGTGCTGGAAACCGCCGCAGCGCGTGCGCGGCATTTCGGTCAGGATCTTGTCCGCCCAGTCCTTCATCGGGGCTTCCCAGCGCGGATCGCGGGTTTCGCGCCACAGCAGGGACAAAGCGAGAAGCGGCGCGGTGGTGTTGACGTTTTGCGGCGGCAGGCCCTTTTCGATATGGGCGGAATACCAGTCCTCGAGCAGGGTCTTCACATCGGCATCGCCGGTCTTCAGCCACATCTGGGCGAGGCCGTAGAGCCCGACGCCTTGCGGCCATTCCCAGGCGTTGAAGCTGACATAGTCGCCGGCCGTCCCGTCGAGATTCGGTTCGTTGAACTTCCCTTCATCCCGCAGTGACTTCAGGCCCGCGACCAGGAGCTCGATCTTCTGTTTCAGTTGCTTTTTGGAAAGCACGGCTTTTCCTCCGCTGCATGATTGTTATGGCAGTAATATGCATCATGAAAAATGTTTGCGAAATATGAAAGAAAATTTCATATAAGTTTGTTTGATGCGCGGCCCTTTGCAACGGCCAATACACAAAAGCGGCCGCGCATATGCGCAGCCGCCCTGTTCAGATTCGCTTCTGCAGATGCTTCAGCTCGCCGGCGATCGGCAGGCCGCAAGCCTCAGCGGGCGAGCCAGCCCCCGTCGACCGCAATGGTATAGCCGTTGACATAGGAGGAGGCGTCGCTGGCAAGGAAGACCACCGGTCCGGCAAGATCGCGCGGAAGCCCCCAGCGCGCGGCCGGGATGCGGCCAAGGATCTCGTTGCTGCGCTCTTCGTCGGCCCTGAGCGCCGCGGTGTTGTTGGTGGCCATGTAGCCGGGCGCGATGGCGTTGACGTTGATGCCGTGATGCGCCCATTCATTGGCCATCAGCTTGGTGATGCCCATGACGCCGCTCTTCGAGGCGGTGTAGGAGGGCACCCGGATCCCGCCCTGGAACGACAGCATCGAGGCGACATTGACGATCTTGCCGCCATGCCCCTGTTCGATGAACCGGCGGGCAACGGCCTGCGACAGGAAGAAGACGCTCTTGATGTTGATGTTCATGACGTCGTCCCAGTCCTTCTCGGAGAAGTCGACGGCGTCTTCGCGGCGGATAATCCCGGCATTGTTGACCAGAATATCGACTTTTCCGAATTCACGGACGGCCGTTTCCACGATCTGAGGGATGTCATCCTGCTTCATCAGATTGGCTTCGATCGATACGAAACGGCGCCCAAGCGCCTCGACCTTGGCAATGGTTTCCGTCGGCTCGACGATGTTGACGCCGACAATGTCCGCACCCGCTTCGGCCAGCGCGACAGCCATGCCCTGGCCAAGGCCGGTATCGCAGCCGGTGACGATGGCCGTTTTTCCGGAAAGGTGAAAATCATCGGTGATCATGGGTTTCTTCCAGTCTTTTGATGAGGGGAAACGTTGCGTCAGCAACGTCTGGAAAAGAAAAGGCGCTCCCTGCTTGATGAGACAAGAAGCGCCTTCGCCGTCAAATCCGGGAGGATTTTACTGAGCGTTTTGAATGGCATCGACCAGCTGGCCGATTGCCGGATCCTGTTTGTATTCCTCGATCAGAGGGGCAACCTTTTCCTGGAAAGGCGCCTTGTCGGGGGTCACGATAGTGACGCCCATTTCTTCGATCTGCTGCATGGCCTCGTCGACGGCCTCGTTCCAGACCTTCTTCTGTGCCTGCGTGGCGTTGACCGCGGCTTCCTTGATGATGGCGATCTGTTCGTCCGTCAGCTTGTCCATCGCGGTCTTGGAGATCACCAGGAAGTCGGGAATGCGCAGGTGCTCGTCCAGCGAATAGCATTTGACCACTTCGCCGTGACGGCCGAGCGTCAGCGCCGTCGGGTTGTTTTCGGCGCCGTCGATCACGCCCTGCTGCAGGGCGGTGTAGATTTCGCCGTAGGGCAGGGGCGTGGGAATGCCGCCCATCAGTTCGACCATCCGGATCGAGGTATGCGAGTTGATGACGCGCAGCTTCTGGCCCTTCAGATCGTCCGGCGTCTCGACGCATTGCGACTTGGTGTAGAAGGAGCGAGCGCCGCTGTCGAAATAGGTCAGCCCCATGAAGCCGCTGTCAAGCGAAGCCTGGTAGACCGGATCGACGATCGGTCCGTCCATGACCTTGTAGAAATGCTCCTGGCTGTTGAACAGATAGGGCAGCGTGAAGGCCTGGTAGATCGGGTTGAAGTTTTCCAGATTGGCAGCGCTGACGCGGGTGATATCCACGGCGCCATTCTGCACCTGTTCCAGAACCTCGCGCTCGGAGCCGAGAACGCCGTTCATGTAGAGCCGGATCTTGACCTCGCCGTCGGTCTTTTCCTCGACCTCTTCGGCGAACTGCTCGAGGATCACGCTTGTCGGATGGTCCGCCGCCAGCGCGTCGGCCAGCTTCAGGCGCACGGTGGCGTTGGCTGTTCCCGCCGTAAGCGCGATACCTGCGGCAAAAACCGCCAGCGCGGATGTCGTTATCTTCATTGTCTCACTCCCTGTGGCACATTGTCGTACGCTCACCCGGCGTTCAAAACGCAAGTGAGCGCTTGTGATGGAATTCATTATGCAGAATGAAAATATATTCTCAATATGAAAGAAAATTTCATACAAGCGCGGTCGGACAATCGGGAGATGACAGCGGTCAGGGACCTTTGATCGGCCGGGGCCGCAGAAAAAAAGCCCCGAGCGCGGCTTGCGTGCTCGGGGCGGGGAAGGTGCTGTTCCTTGAGATTGGCTTTTTACTCGGCCTTTGATGCCTCGACCAGGGCGTGGAGCCGCTCATATTCGGCCTTCACGTCCGGCTGGCCTTCCAGCAGTTCGGCTGCGAGCGCGGCAAAGCCTTCTTCCATCTCGGCCTGTTCTTCCGGCGGTAGTTGGGTGATGACGCCGCCGTTTTCGGTCCATGTGGCATAGGAGCGACCGACATTCTCGACGCCCCAGGGGTAGACCGCCTCTTCGGCTATACGACCGGCTTCGATGATGGCGGCCTTGGTCTCTTCGCTCTGCATCTGGAACCAGTCTTCATTGACCACGGTCACGGAGACCACTTCGGCGAAGTGCAGGTCGAGGATATATTTGCCGACGTCGTAATATTTGAACGCGGTGAGGATCGGCACGCCCACCAGCATGCCGTCGAGACCGCCGGACTGGAGCTGCGGGATAACCTCGGAAAGCGCCAGCGGCAGCGGAATGGCGCCGATCTGTTCCATCGGCTCGATCTGCAGTGGCGAGGCGAAGGTGCGGATCTTGAGGCCCTTGACGTCTTCAAGCGTCTTCGCGTCCTCCATGGTGAAGAGCACGGTCGGCGAGTTGTAGATCGCGCCGATCACGCGAAGCCCCTTGTTGAGGAACATGGTTTCGAGATGATCGCGGTATTCCGGGTCGTGCAGCGCCGCATGCACATCTTCCGGCGAGGTGAACAGACCTGGAACGTCGAAGGCCTGGAAGCGCGGATCGACGTTGGACATGAAGGATGTCGGCGTGGTGAAGGCTTCGATCGTGCCCAGAAGCACGCCTTCGGACATGCGCGGGATCGCGCCGAGCTGGGAGGCCGGGTAGATTTCGGTCGTCACCGCGCCGGGCGCGAGCTCGGCCAATTCGTCGGCGAAGACCTTGATCCATTCATGCTGCACGTCGTTGATGGTCGCGGTCGCGAGTTTCATTGTGCTTTGGGCCTGGGCGGAGAGGAATGAACTCACCGCAATGGCGGCGGTGAAGGCCGCGGTCTTGAGGAGGTTGGAGATCATGACAAGTGTCCTTTTTCAGTGAGGTTGGGCAAGGGCTAGAGACAATGCGGGGACATAGGTGATGACGACGAGCGCCAGGATGAGGACCAGAACGAAAGGCGCGACGCCCCGGTAGAGCGTGTGCGCGGGCAGGCCGGTCACTTGCTGCGCGACGAAAATATTCAGGCCAAAGGGCGGGGTGAACATGCCGATGGCCAGATTGACGGTCATGATGATGCCGAAATGGATCGGGTCGATGCCGAGCGATATCGCGATCGGCACCAGAAGCGGCGCGAAGACCAGAATGGCGGAGGTGGGATCGAGGAAGGCGCCGATGGCCAGAAGCAGCAGGTTGACGGCCAGCAGGAAGGTGAAACCGGAGAGCTGCATTGCGTTTATCCAGGCTATGATTGCCTGCGGCACGCCCTGCGTTGTCACGATCCAGGTGATGACGCTTGCCGCAGCGACAAGGATCAAGATCTGGCCGGAGAGAATGGCCGCGCTGCCCGCAGCATTGACGACATCGCGCAGGGTCATGGTGCGATAGACAAAGAGGCCGATCACGATGGCGTAGAAACAGGCAAAGCCGCCCGCCTCGGAAGGGGAAAATACGCCGAGATAAATGCCGCCGAGTACGAAAACCGGCATCAGGATCGCCCAGAACGCGTCCTTCGTCGCCTTGACGGCGGCTGAAAGGGAGAAGGCATGATCCGAAGGGATATCGCGACGGATGGCGTCCACGATCACGAAGAGTGACAGAAGCGCTGCCATGAGAATGGCCGGCAGGATGCCGGCGATGAACAGCCGTGGAATGGATTGTTCGGCGGCCATGCCGTAAAGGATCATGGCAATGCTGGGCGGGATCACGATGTCAATGGCGCCCGATGAGGCCAGAAGACCGCCCGCACGATGCTGGCCGTAGCCTGCGGCAATCAGCTTGGGATAAAGCGTTTTGCCGAGCGCTGCGACGGCAGCGACCGATGATCCCGAGATCGCGCCGAGAGCGGTGGAGGCCGCGACGGTAGAAACGCCGAGGCTGCCGGGGACCCGCCCCACCATCGCCATCGCCCAGGCAATCAGCCTGTTGGCGATGCCGCTGGTACTCATGAGCTGTCCGGCGAAGACGAAGAACGGAATGGCCAGAAGGGCGAAATTGTCCAGCCCGCCGAACATAACCTGCTGCAGCGCCACGGGCGGTATCTTCAGAAAGAACAGCATGGCGACGGCGACCACCGTCATGAAGACGAGGAAGATCGGCGTGCCGATGGCGACGAGTAGAACGGGCAGGACGAGATAGGCAATGATCATGGACGCGCCTCTGGAGCCGGGGCCTTCCGCAACAGGGCCCTGACGTCGAAGATGAGCTTGATGACGCCCGCGACCGTCAATCCGGCGAAGCCGAAGAGAAGGGCTGCGTGCGGAATGGTCATAGGGATGCCGAGCCCCATGCTGGTCACGCCGATCCGCTTGATCTTGGCGATGAAAAGCCAGGACGCATGGGTCGCGAAGCCGCAGGCGAAGATGGCGGCGAGATCATGAAGGATATACCAGACATGCCGGGCGCGCTTCGGCGTATAGAGCGGCAGCAGGTCCACGCTGATATGGGTGCGGGTGAAGAATGACAGCACCGCGGCAATCATCGTGATCCAGATGATCAGGTAGATCATCGCCTCGTCAGCCCCGACGGGGGAGATGCCGAAAAGGTAGCGGCTGCCGGCGTTGAGCACGTTGATGGCGACGACGACAAGAAGCACGATGCCGAGGCCGGTTTTCAGTGCGTGCGTGACGACGCTGCCTGTCCGCACCGGTTTCGTGGGCTCAGCGCTCATGCGCGCTCCTCCAGGATACGGCGGATCGCGACCAGTTTCTGAGCGCGGCTCTTCTGCAGTTCGGCGATCTTTTCGGGCGTATAGTCATAGACGCCGCTGCCCGATTTCAGGCCCAGCGTGCCGGCCGCAATCTTCGCCTTAACCAGGTCCGGCACGTCCTTGCGGTCGGCAAGATCGGCATTGAGGAAGCTCGATACGGAGTTGTAGATGTCGAGCCCGGCCATATCCAGAAGCGCCATCGGGCCGATCACGGCGAGCTTGTAGCCGATCCCCCAGGACACGCAGGTGTCGATATCTTCCGGGTCCACCACGCCCTGTTCGACAAGGTCGATCACTTCGCGCAACAGCGCATAGAGGACGCGGTTTTCGACAAAGCCCGGCACGTCCTTCTTGACGGTTACGGGCAAAAGGCCCAGCGAGCGGATCAGCGTCTTGATCGTCTCGCTGGTCTCGGGCGCGGTCTGCGCCCCGGCGATCACCTCGATCATCGGAATGATGTGCGGCGGGTTCGACCAGTGCATGCCGACCATGCGGCCGGGATTGGAGATGTGCGCCTGAAGGCTGGTGATCGGAATGCCGGACGTGTCGGAGGCGACGATGACGTCGGGACCGATAAGCGCGTCGATCTGGCGATAGACGCCGGCCTTGATGTCGGCCTTTTCCGGAACGTTCTCGATCACCAGATCGGCGCCGGCGACCGCTTCGGCGAGGTCGCTCGTCAGCTTGACCGGGGTATCGCCCGTGGCGGCAATGCCGAGCGTATCGAGCACCTTCTCGGCGGTTGCGATCATGGCGGAGGCGCGGTCCAGCGCTGCCGGCGCGATGTCGTAGGCGGTGACGTCGAGGCCGCCGCGCGCCAGCCGCGCCGCCATGCCCGGCCCCATAGTTCCCAACCCAATGATTGCAATTTTCTTCATGGTCTTCTCTTTCCTGGTTGAGTGATCAGGACCGGACGGACCGGTTCCTGTTGTCTGGGGGTGGAGGCAAACCGATAAGGCGGGAGCTTTGCGGGCCGGCGCCTGTCGCAATGGCGGTAGGGAGGCCACGCGCGGGCGATGACATCAGGCAGATCATGGCATCAGCGTACAAGCCCAGCATCGGCGGCGTCAGCATCGACGTCACGCCAAAGCGGAGGATGGATGAATGCCTGGTTTGCGGGCAGGGGCGGCAGCGAGGGCCGCAAGCAGCGCGCCGGCTGCGAAAGTTCTGAATTTCATTTTCGTTCACCTCTGTGTTTTGCGACCGGACCGGCGTTTTCGCTTCTTGTCCTTCGGTCGTTGGTTCTAGTGGGTCATGTCTGGCTGGCCTTGATGAGGTCTGCCGCTTTCTCGGCGATCATGATGACGGCGGCGTTGATGTTGCCGCAGGGCAGATCCGGCATCACCGAGGCGTCGACGACGCGAAGCCCGGTGACGCCGCGCACCTTCAGTTCGGGATCGACGACGGACGCCTCGTCCGCGCCCATGCGGCAGGTGCCGGCAGGGTGATGCACGGTGATCGAGGTCTTGCGGATATGCTCGTCGATCTCCTCGTCGCTCTGGCATTTGGCGCCGGGGAAGAACTCGGTTTCGATAAAGCTGGCCATGGCGGGCTGGGCGGCGAGCGTGCGCCCGACGCGGAAGCCGGCGCGCAGCGATTTCCAGTCGTTTTCGGCGGCAAGAAAGTTCTGGTGGATGAGCGGTGCGGCGAGGGGATCGGCGGAGGCAAGCTTGACGGAGCCCCGGCTTTCGGGCTGCACCGCGACGATGCGGGTGGCAAAGCCATCGCGAAACGGCTGCTTGAACGGCTTGAGCCACGGCCATGCCGCCAGCGGTGCCGCGGTGAACAGGAGCTGGATGTCGGGGAGCGGCCGGCTTTCATCGCTCTTCAGGAAAGCCACGACGCCGCCGGGCACGTCGCCGGAAAATCCCTTTCCGGTCAGATAGGTCCTGGCGAAGTCAATCGCGATCCGGTCGGCGCGCATCTTGTGCAGGAAGGGGCCGGGCGTCTTGCGGTGATGCATGATCAGCACCGAGACATGATCCTGCAGGTTCTTGCCGACGGCGGGAATGTTGACCCGGGTCTCAATCCCCTGCGCCTGCAATTCCTCGCCCGCGCCGATACCCGAGATCATCATCAGTTGCGGCGTGTTGATGACGCCGCCGGAAAGCAGCACTTCGCGCTTTGCGATGATGCGGCGCTCGCTGCCCTTGTGGTCGAAGACAAGGCCGGTGGCGCGGCTGCCCTCGAAGGTGATGTGTTTCGCCATGGCCTGGGTCAGAACGGTGAGGTTCTGCCGTTTCATCGCTGGCCGCAGATAGGCGTTGGCGGTGGAGGCGCGGCGACCCTTGTCGATGGTCATCTGCAGACGGCTGAACCCTTCCTGGGTTTCGCCGTTGTAATCCTCGGTCTGGGCGTAGCCGGCCTGGCGGCTGGCTTCAGCCACGGCGTCCGTCAGCGGGTCCTGGTAGCGGCAGCGTTGTGTCGAAACCGGGCCCGAGCCGCCGCGAAACGCCGTTTCCCCGCCTTCCCAGCTTTCCGTCTTCTTGAAATAGGGCAGGGTCTTTTCATAGGACCATTCTGTCAGCCCCGATGCCGCCCAGCGGTCGTAATCGCCGCGATTGCCGCGCACATAGGCCATGGCATTGGTGGACGACGAGCCGCCGATCACCTTGCCGCGGGCGCATTCCACGGCGCGGCCGCCGACATTGTCCTCCGGCTCGCAGAAATACATCCAGTCATGACGCCGTTCGGTGAGGATCTTGCCCCAGCCGAGCGGGATATGGATCATCGGATCGCGGTCCCAGCCGCCGGCTTCCAGCAGCAGGACGGTCACGGAGGGGTCTTCGGTCAGCCGATTGGCCAGCACGCAGCCCGCGGAGCCGGCTCCGACGATGACGTAGTCATAGGTTTCAGCGTGCGACATGGCGTTCTTCCTTGCAATCGGCGCGATCCGTCTAGCGTATGTTGAGGAGCGGAAGGCGCAGAGGCCAAAAGCCCGCGCCTTCCGCCTGCGTTTCTCAGTCGAGGTCTTCGGCCAGGCCCTTGTGGCGGACGGCCGCCGACCAGTGGTCCCAGCCGCGGTTGATCTGCGCGCCGACGAGATTGCCTGCGGCCTCGAGTTCGCCATCGGTCATGAACTTGATCTTGCCGATCTGAAGGCCAAGCGTATAGGCCTTGGCTTCCTGTTCCATATAAAAGGCGCGGAAGGTCGTCTGCCGGATCGAGTTGCCGACATTCACGACGCCGTGACGGGCCATGATCACGGCAGCCGACTGGCCGAGGCTTTCGGCGATTTCGGCGCAGACTTCGGGACTGCCGCCGAACAGGTCGGTGTTTTCGCCCTGCTTGTCGCGGATTTCATAGACCGGCACGGATTCGCCGAGGAAGGCGCCCATATGGGTGACCGGACGCAGCGGCGTATCGATAAAGCAGAAGGGCAGAACGGCGGGCGAATGCGTGTGCAGAACGCACATCACATCCGGCCGGGCCTTGTAGATCTCGCTGTGGATATAGCGCTCCAGATAAGACGGGCGGTTGTCCGTCGTCTCGCCATCGAGCGTCAGGGTCTGGATGTCGGAGGGCGTGATCGTGTTGGGCGCCAGCTTCTGCGGCAGCAGGAACTGATCCGGGTTTTCCGGGTCACGGGCGCTGATATGGCCAAAGACATCCATGATGCCCTCATTCACCAGAATGCGGGTGGCCATCACCAGTTCCTGGATCGCGGTTTCGCGCGCCGTTTTTTTATCAGACATTGTTCAGGTCTCCTCTGGAAGGGCGGTCGTCCCGGCGTTATCCCGAAAGGAATCGCGCCGGGAGAGATATCGGTTAGTTGGAGTAGAGACCGACGATCCGGTTCTGCTCAATGATATTGTCCGCATATTTGTCGAGAAACTCTTCGCGCGTGGGCGTGCCCTCGACATTGGTGTCCAGCGCGTAGACCCAGAAGTAATAGTGATGGTCGCCATGGCCGGCCGGCGGCTGCGGTCCGTAATACTGCATGTGACCGGCGCCATTGGGGCCGACGCGATATTTCTCCTGCGCATCCGAAAGATCGGTGGCCTTGGGGTCGATGGCATAGACCGTCCAGTGGGTGAAGCCATGCGCGAGCGGTGCGTCCGGATCATGGCAGATCACGGCCAGTTCCTTGGCGCCTTCCGGCACGCCGCTGACCGTCAGCTTCGGCAGCACATTGCCCTTGTCGCCGGCATGCTTGTCGGCGAGGCGCGAAAGCGGCGCGAAATCGGAAGAGGTGATTTTCAGGTCTTTGATGTTCAGAGGCATGTCGTCTCCTTGGTGTTCTTTCGTTTCAGGCCGTTGCCTTGAGATCGGCATTGAGATCGGCAACGCTTTTTCCGCCCACGCGCTGATGCACGCGACCGCCTGTCGCCACGGCAACACATATCAGGATTTCGTCAGGACGCGGGCCGTCCGGCACGACGAGAGTGAAGGCGTCATAATGGGAGCGGATATAGAGCTCGTCCTTGTGGGCGAGCGGAATATCGATGGCGGTGCCGGCCGAGGCGACCTTGCTGGCGGAAGAGATCCATGCTGCCCCGCCGCCGACGGCTTCGCGCAGCGGGTCGCCGAAAACGGTGGTGACACAGGCTACGACATGCTCCTGCTCGCCGGCGACGCCTGCGATGCCGCCCTTGCCGTAGCTTTCGACCGGGCGGCCGCCCAGCAGGGCAACCGCGCGTTCGCCAAGTGCATAGCCGATGGCGGCCGACGGTGCGGTGAGCGCCGAAAGGTCTTCCACGAACTTGCCCGCGAAGGGGTTCTTGATGATGACGGCTGCTGCGGCCTTGATCAGAGGGGCGGTTGCGTTGCCGCCATCATGCAGCACTTCCTGCGTCGCGCCGTACCAGCCGCGGACCTGATAGTCCTTTTCGACCTGGCTAGAGTAATTCATGAAGGTCTCCTGTAGAGATTTCGTAGGTTTTTCTTATTGCGGCCATGAGTAGACGCGGTTGATCGGGTCGAAGCGGGCGGCGGTCAGCGCTTCCGGGGTGAAGCCGTTGCCATAGGACATGGTGCGGTTGGCGGCATGATCGGCGGACAGCTTCTGGGTGAGGTCGGTGATCGGACGCACCGCCTTTTCCCAATCGGCGAGCGCATCCTCGAGCGATGCACCCGTCTCGATGTCCTGCGCCAGCGTGAAGGCGTTCACCATGCCGCAGCCGGCGCCCTGCGCCAGCGCCGGGCACATGGCGTGGGCGGCATCGCCGACGAGGGCGACCTTGCCGCGCGACCAGGTGTTGAGCTTTGTGGTCTGATAGGTGTCGTAACGCGCGTCCTTGATCTTGGCGGCATCGACCAGGCAGGGTTCGAGGAAGGGGAACATCTCCATCCACACCTCAAGGTCGAGCGGCACCTTGGAGCCGCGCGGATCGGCCGACGGCGCCATCAGGCCGAGATAGAGTTCCCTGTCGTTGCAGGGCGAATAGAGGACGCGCTGCACGCGCGGCCAGTGGTTCCACATGTCGATGGTGTTGTCCCATTCGCCATGGCCGAGCTTGTCCTTGTGGCGCGGGACGATGAGGCGGATGATGCCGTCGGTCGCGCCCCAGCGCTCCTGCTCGAAGCCGAGCGAATCGCGCACCTTGGAGCCGACGCCGTCGGCGCCCACGATCAGATCGCCTTCGACGACCTCGCCGGAGGCCAGCTTGAGGGCGCCGGAGGCTTCCGCGCCGACCGCCTCGGAATTGGTGCGGATTTCAACGCCGACTTCGCGGGCGCGGTTGGCGAGCGCATCATGCAGATGGGCGCGGGTCATGATGCGCCAGGGCAGACCGTTGAAGGTCTCCTTCGACACGGTCTTGTTGTGCATCCAGGTTTCATAGGCCGGCGGCGTGAAGGAATCTTCCAGCACTTCATTCAGGCAGCCGATGCCTTCAAGCACGCGCAGGCCATTGTGCCAGAGATAGATGCCCGCGCCGAAGGCGCGCAATTCCGGGCTCTTCTCGTGGAGGACCACATCCCAGCCGTTCTGGCGGAGCGCGATGGCGGCCGTGAGGCCGGAAAACCCGCCGCCCGCAACCTGCGCGACCCGTGTCTTGTCCGTGGTTTTGTTGATGCTGACCATTTCTCTGTTCCTGTTGATTTTTATCTGGGACGCCGGCCGCTCAGCCGTCGATGAAATTGCGGATCGCGCCGATCGTGACGTCGGGATTGGTCTCGTTGACGTAATGGTCGGCGCCGGGCACGACGACGATGGGCAGGTCCGGGCGCAGGTCGTGGGTCTTTTCAAGCGCCGCGGCGGAGACCAGCTTGCTGTCCGCGCCGCGCATGATCAGAACCGGGCGGGCGACATCGCGGTAGGCGGGGACCAGATCGGCGCGCAGGCCCTCGGCCGTCTGGGCCATGGCGGAGGCGGAGGCCAGCGGGCGCAGGCCGTCCGCAGCCGGGCCGTAGCCGCTTTCCGCGCGAATGCGAATTGCCGGAGCCGGAATGTTCGGATAACGATTGGCGAGATAGGCGACAACGGCCTCGGTATCGGCAAAGGCCTGATCACCCGCATTCACTCTGGCGGAAAGCGAGGCGAAGACCGCGTCCTCGATATAGGGCGTGAAATCGATGGCAACGACAGAGCGGACAAGTTCGGGATGACGCGCGGCGGCGGTGACGGAATTGCGCGATCCGAGCGAGTGTCCGACGAGAATCGCAGGCGCCATGTCGAGCGTCTTGATCAGCGCCGCGATGTCGTCTGCAAAGTCCGCGGCCTCGTAACCGGTTTCCGGCTTGTCCGAACGCCCGTGGCCACGCTGATCCACGGCCACAGTGGTGAACCTGTCGGAAAAGGCATCCATGAGCGGGCCGAAAACGGCGGAGTTCGCGGTGATCCCGTGGAAGAACAGCATGAGCGGGCCGCTGCCCCCGATGCGCACGTTCAAAGTGATGCGGCCGGTGTCGATCCGCCGTTGTTCATACCGGCTTTGGCTGTCCGCCATGTCGAGGTTCCCTTGACGTTTTTAATTGCTTGTTTTCGGCAGGGAACCACGACCGTTATTAGCTGTCAATAAGATTGTAAGACATTCTTGCGTTAATTATTGCAGACAGCATGCGGCCTCATGCTATCCTCCGCGCGCCCGTTCGTGTAGAAAAGCCATGAATATATAATTGGAAGAGCCTTAAGGAAACGCCATGAACCCTGGTCTGGACCTCCGGATCACGCCGAGAACCGTGCAGCAGCAGACAATTGAAAAGCTGAGGCTTGCCATCATCGCCGGGGTGTTCCCGCCGGGCAGCCGTCTGGTCGAGAGCCAGCTTTGCGCCCAGCTCGGCGTCAGCCGCCCGTCGCTTCGCGAGGCGTTGCGCAGCCTGCAGGCCGAGCGGCTGATCGAGATCATCCCGAACCGGGGTCCTTTCGTTCCCAAGCTCTCCTGGGAGGAGGCGACCGAAATCTACGACGTGCGCGAACTTCTGGAGGTCGCTGCGGTGGGACGTTGCGCCGCACGGATCACGCCCGAACAGGTCAAGGAACTGGAAAGAGCGCTGAAGGCTTTCGAACGCGCCCAGAAAAGCGCGGACAGCCTGGAACTGGTGACCACGGCGGCTGAATTCTACGCGATCATTCTGGCCAATTGCGGTAACGCCATTCTCGAGGAAGTCCATCGCGGGCTGGTGGCGCGGATCAGTTTTTTCCGCGGTCGGTCCATGTCGCTTGAAGGCCGTGCCGAAGACAGCCTTCAGGAGATGCGCGACATCTACGATGCGATTGCCGCAGGCGATGAAGAACGCGCGCGCATGGCGGCGCAGCGCCATCTCGATCAGGCCAAGGCGGCGGCTAAGCATGCGATGGAGAGCGAGGGCTGATTGCGTCAGCCCGCCCGGAGTGTGGCGCGAAAACGCGCGTTTTGCCCGGTTTACGGGCATAGGCAGCCTTGAAATTACGGCTCACTGATCCTCCAGAACCTTGCGCGCGGCGCGAAAGCATTCCAGCGCCTGCGGCACGCCGCAATAGATCGCGACGACGTGGATGATGGCGCGGATCTCTTCCTTGGTCACGCCATTGTTGATCGCGCCCTGACAGTGCAGTTCCCATTCATGCATCTTTCCGAGCGCGCCGATCATGGCGAGGTTCATCATCGAGCGCGTCTTCGGCGGGATCACATCGTCGCCCCAGCCAAATCCCCAGCACCACGCCGTCATCGCCTCCTGGAATGGCCGCGTGAAGTCGTCGGCGGCCGCAAGGTTTTTCTCGACATAGTCCGCGCCGAGCGTGCTCTTGCGCTGTTCGAGGCCCTTGAGGAACAGATCTTCGTCGAAAACGCTCATGTCATGTCCTCTCTTCTGTCATTCGTCAGAGGTTACCGTGCGGGCAAAGCTCTCGGCAATGGCCAGAACGGCGGCGTGAATCGGACCCGCCGTCAGGCTGGGTATGACGGAAGCATCCACCACATGGAGATTGTCGAGCGGTTTGAGCCTGAGGTCCGGATCGACAACCGCATGGTCGTCCTTGCCCATCCTTAAGGTGCCGCTGGGGTGGTGATGGGTAATGACTGCCTTGGCGATGAATGCGTCGATTTCGGCCTTGCTGCCGAGAGGACCGGGGGCGAGCTCGCGGTCCCGCCATTCGGCAAGCCTGTCCGCATGCCCGATCGTCCGCGCGGCCTCGAGCGCGCTTCGGAACATGGCGCGGTCATGTTCGGTTTGCAGATAGGCCGGATCGATGATCAGCCGGTCGCCGAGGTTCGGCCCGCTGATGCGCAAGCTGCCGCGGCTGGTCGGGTGGGTGACGCCGAACAGGAGTGAATAGGCCGTGCCCGGTTCGGGTGCGTCAAAGCATTCGGATACGATCGGCGCAACGCCGCAGCCGACCACGATCTCGGGTTGTCCGGCGGCCGTGAAGTCTCCGGCGCGCATATAGGCCATCGATTCGGAGTGCTGAAGGCGCGATGCCGGCAGGGGTTTGCGGGTCGCATAGAGATTGCCGGCGCCGAGCAGATGGTCCTGAAGATTGCGGCCGATCCCCGGCATGTCGATCAGGCAGTCGACCGATGCAGCCTTAAGCACGTCCCGTGGTCCGATCCCGGAGCGCATCAGAAGGGCCGGGCTTTCCAGCGCGCCTGCACACAGCACGATCTGATCGGCAACAATTTCGATCGGGCCTTGCGGGCCGACGCCCTCGATCCGGTTCACCCGGTTGCCATCCATGACCAGCCGCCGCGCCCGCGTTCCGGTGAGAATGCAGAGATTCTTGCGCGCGCGAACCTCCGGCGTCAGCCAGGCCTCGGCGACCGTCACGCGGCGGCCGTCGCGGATGTTGAGTGCATTGGGCGTGACGCCGACCATCCGGCCGTCATTGTGGTGCGGAAGGCGCGGCAGGCCGAGCGAGACGCCGGTCTCGATGAAGGCGCGGGTGAGGGGGCTTACCTCCTCGTCCGGCATGTAGATGGGCATCGGGCCGCTGCTGTCCGGGCGACCTTCAATCGCGCCGAAGACGGGCAGAAGCGCTTCCCAACTCCAGCGGGCATCGCCGGTCGCACCGACCCAGGCCTGATAGTCCTCGGGGTGGCCGCGCATATAACCCATGGCATGAAGGCAGCTTGATCCACCGATCACCTTGCCGCGCGCCCAATGGTGAACCCGGCCATGGGTTCCCGCCTGCGGCTCCGTTAGATAATCCCAGTCAAAGGCGCGGCCCTGAAGCGCCGGCCAGGCGGCGGGCGTCCAGATATCCGGGTCGGAGGGCTCCTCGCCGGCTTCGATCAGCAAAACGCTGCGCGCCGGATTTTCGCTCAGCCGGGCGGCCAGCAGGCTGCCGGCCGAACCGCCGCCGACAATGACCACGTCTGTAGTCATTTGGTCCGCGACGCCGGTCACTGGCAGATCTCCCTGGCGGATGAGGGCGTGGGTTTACGGCCCCCACGCTGTGTGACCTGAAATGTCATGAGGTTCCCCTTTTTTGGCCGGAGCGATGGCGCTTGAGGCGGGTATATTTCCGGCGGAAGCCGGATCATGCTCCTGCTGATTGTTGTTCTTGCATCCGTGCCGAAGACCGGCATTCATTTTTCTGAAAGCGGGCGTCAGCTCCCGCTGTCCATGGACCTCTTCGTCGCTGCCATCGCCTCCAGGATGTGCTTTCCGGCAGCTTTCCTGGCCGCTTTTTCATCACCTGCGGCAATGGCGTCGTAAATTTCCTTCATCTCCGCCAGACTGCTGACTGCGCGCCCTTCCAGCGACATCGAGCGCGAGCGGAAAAGGCTGATCCGGGCGACCAGACCCCGGTGGATTTCCTCCAGGATCGGGTTTCCGCAATTGGCGAGGATGACCGAATAGAAATCTGCGGCAGTGGTCACCCGAGCCAGACTGTCTTCGCTTGAAGCAGCCTTTTCGAATGCCAGAAGGGCCTCTTTCAGCGCCAGCAATTGCTCGCCGGAAATTCTCTGCGAACAGCGTCCGGCCGCCTCGACCTCCAGCAATTCGCGCACCTCGTAGATGGCGGTGACCTCTTCCCATGTGAGCGTGGGTATCGAAGGGCCGCGGTTCGGCACGATGTCTATGAGCCGTTCGGCCGCCAGGCTGCGTAATGCCTCACGGAGCGAAGGGCGGCTGATGCCGAGTTGCACGCAGAGCTGACTTTCGATCAGGCGGCTGCCCGGTTCGAAAACGCCTGAGAAAATCGCAAGCCGCAGCTTCCTGACCGTCTCCTCCTGCACTGTGCGCGGCAACACTCGTAAATTCAGGTCCGGCGGCATTGTGTGAAACCTCATGAGCCCGGGGAGGCCAGCAGCGATATGGGTAATTGCAAGCAAATTTGATCGCGTGAATGCCTTCTTGTCAACTCATAAGAATGAAAGAATGACAGACAATCTGCTTGACGTGGATTTGGTTTATGTCATCCTTCCTTGCAAAGAACGACACCAAGGCAGAGGGCTTGGGAAAAATGGCGGCAATCGCCTCTATCACAGATATGATTATGCGCCGCGTCGCGACGGCACACGTCGTCGCGTCCGCCGGAGGTTGCGCGGCAGCTACCCGCGCCCGTCGCAATCCGGCGCGCGAAGCGCTTCTTCGGAAACTGCCGGACCTACTCGCCCGCGGTAGCGCAGCTCAACCCGGCCTCGTCTCCGCTCTTGCAGGAAAAATGCAGGCTGGCCGCTGCCTTGCCCGCCGTCATCGGCCCCGTCTTCATCGGCCCCGCCGTCATCGGCAGGTCGAGGCGCGCGCGGGCGGCATCGCTGGCGCACCAGATGGCCTCGACGGGCATGCGGTCGTCGGTGGCGTTCATCAGGTTGAGAACGCCTGTCTCGCCATCGTGCCACAGCGTCACCGTCAGCCGGTCGCCAGGCGCGATACGGCCCAGTTCATCGGAATACCAGTGGGCAAGGGCCGCCCGGCAATCAAGCGAGGTGTCGGTCTCATTGGCAATTGAGATTTCCACGGGCTCGGCGCCTTCGGTGCCGTGAACAATGCCCGAATAGGGCACGTAAACTCCGCTCTCGGCCTTTGCCGGAGACGAGGAAACCCAAGCAGACAGGGCAAGAACAACAACAAGTCTGCCAATCGCTTCCGTCCTGAGACGGGAAACTGACAACCATTTAGGGAACAGCATGATGAAAAACCTACTTGCTTCTGTTGCGCTTAGCGTGGTGCTGGGGACTCCGGCGGCCTTTGCCGCGGAGGTTGATACCATAGCCATCCTTACTCCGGAACAAGGGAGTGACTATGGCTGGAACCAGCAGGGCGTCGACGCGGCCAAGGCCGCTGCCGAGGCAACCGGCGTCGAGATCATCGTCGCCGAAGGCCTGGGTTATGGCGATGTCCGCGCGCCGATGCGGGAACTCGCGGCCGATGGCGCCGACCTGATGATCGCCCATGCCAGCGGCTACAACACCGCCGGCCCGGAAATCGCCGAGGAAACCGGCGTGCCTGTCGCGATTGTCGACAGCCCCGACGCTCTGGTGAAGGGACTTGTCGCCGACTACACGCTTTCCGGTCACGAGGGCGCCTATCTTGCCGGCCGTCTGGCCGCCAAGATGACAACCACGGGCACTGTCGGCATCGTCGTCTCCGGCGAGCCGCCGTCCTGGAACTCGCAGTCGGCGGGCTTTGCCGAGGGCGTCCATGCCGAAAACCCGGACGTGAAGATCCTCTATTCGGTCATCGGTCCGGCGGCCTATTCCGATGCCGCTGGCGGCAACCGCGTGACGACGTCGGTCATCGCGGCCGGCGCCGACATCATCTTCGGCCAGGGCAATGGCTCGAGCTTCGGCATGATCCAGGCCGTTGAATCCAACAAGGCTGTCGACGGATCGGACGTGCTTTTCATTGACGTGATCGGCGACAAGTCGGACTTGGACAAGGGGCATCTTCTGACCTCGGTTCTGTGGGACATGACCCCGGTCTACACCGCCATGATCGAGGATCTGAGGGCCGACCAGTTCGGCACCCATGGCTATGCGATCAGCCTTGCGGACGATTCCGTCAAGCTCGTCAAGACGCCGCAGGTCGATGAAGCCGCCTGGACCAAGGTTATGGCGCTGCGCGACCAGATCATTGCGGGCGACATCACGGTCGAGCCGAAGTTCGGTGCGGAAGATGTCCGCGCCCTGGTCACCGTTACCGAGTGAGCGTATCTGTGGCAAATGCAGCGGCAACCCCGACAAACCTGTCCCCGGAAACGGGGGCAGGTGTCATTGGCGTACACGGCGTAACCAAGCGCTTTCCCGGCGTGATCGCGGTCAACAATGTTTCGCTCACATTTCACCCCGGCGAGGTGCATGTTCTTCTTGGCGAGAACGGCGCCGGAAAATCGACGCTGGTCGGCATTCTTTCCGGCCTTCAGCAGCCGGATGAGGGCTACCTTTCGCTCAATGGCGAGAAAACCCGGCTGGCGAGCCCCTCGGCAAGCCTTGATGCCGGCATCAGCACGGTGTTCCAGCATTCCATGCTGGTTCCGACGCTGACGGTTCTGGAAAACCTGACGCTGGGCGCGCCCTGGTATCAGCGTCCGCCCCGCGCGCGGATTGCGGCGCGCATGGAGGAGCTGAAGCGGCAATTCGCGCTGTCTCTGCCGCTCGACGCCATTACCGGCGAGCTTTCGCTGGGCCAGCAGCAGCAGATCGAGATCGCCCGCGCGCTTTTGCGCGACAGCAAGGTGCTGATCCTCGATGAAGCGACATCCATGCTGACGCCCCAGGGCGCGCAGGAGCTTGGCGAGCGGATGCAGCAGCTGGTCAAAAGCGGGCTGGCGGTGATCTTCATCACCCACAAGCTTGCCGAGGCCTATCGCTACGGCAACCGCATATCCGTGCTCAAGCAGGGCGCGCTTGCCGGCGAAATGGGTCCGGAACAATTGAAATCCATGTCCGAGGACGAGGCGGTGGACGAGATCGTCCGTCTGATGTTCGGCCGCGAGGCCGGGGCCACGTCCACCGAACACCGGAAGAGTACGGCCCGCGACAATGTCGCTCTCAGGGTCGAGAACCTGTCGACCGAGGGCGATGCCGATGTCATGGGGCTTCAGGACATTTCGCTGAGCCTCAGAGCCGGCGAGATCGTCGGCGTTGCCGGGATTGACGGCAATGGTCAGAAGCAGCTCGCCGAGGCCATGGCGGGCCAGCGGCCTCTCAAAACCGGACGCGTCGAACTCGACGGCGAGGACATTACCCGCGCCTCCATCGCGCAGCGCCGCCGCAAGGGGCTGCGTTACCTGACGGATGACCGTTTGTCCGAAGGCTCGGTCGCGGCTTTTCCGATTTCGGAAAACACGGTGCTCAAGGATATCGGCCAGCCGCCCTTCTGGGTGAACGGCGTGGAGCGGCCGCACCGCATCATGGAGCATGCACGCGATCTCATCGCACGGTTTTCGGTGAGCACGCCGAGCGAGGTCACCCCGATCGGGCGGCTTTCGGGCGGCAATATCCAGAAGGTGTTGCTGGGGCGCGAACTCTCCGGAGAAGCCCGCGTCGTGGTGTTCAACAAACCCACCTACGGCCTCGACCTCCAGAACATCGATACATCGCGGCAGCGCATCGCCGACATCGCCGAACGCGGCCTTGGCGTGCTGCTGATCTCGACCGATCTCGACGAGCTGATGGCCCTTTCGGACCGCATCGCGGTGATGGAAGGCGGACGCATCCGCGGCATCGTCGAAAACGACGGCAGCGGCGAGGCCCTGCGCCTGCGCATCGGCCGGATGATGGCCGGCGAGGAAGAACACAAGGCGACGGCATGACCATGCAAGACCAAATCAACACGGCGGATACGCCAACCGACAGCGCCGGAGCCAGGCGACCGGTGACCGAGCGCAGTGCGTTCCAGCGCATCCTGACGCTGACCGTCGGCCCGATCATTGCGGCCTTCCTGCTGTCGGCGATCATCCTGGTGCTGGTGGGCGTCAATCCGCTGACCTATTACGGCTACATCCTCGAACGCTCGCTGTTTTCGTCATTGGGCCTGCAGCAGACGGCGACCCGCATGGCGCCGCTGCTGTTTCTCGCCGCCGGCCTGATCGTGGCCTTCCGGGCGGGGATCTGGAACCTTGGCACGGACGGGCAGTTCCTGCTCGGCGCTGTCGCCGCCGCAGCCACCGCGCCGCTTTTGGTCGGTATTCTGCCCGGCTGGGCGGTGCTTCTGGTCGGCTTTCTGCTGGCCGCCCTCGTCGGCGCGCTGTGGTCGGTCATACCGGCGCTGCTCAAGGCCTATCAGGGCGTGAACGAGATCATCACGACGCTGATGATGTCGTTTCTCGGTGTGCTGCTCGCCGCCACGCTGGTCAAGCTCATCTTCCGGGATCCCTCGACCACCGTGCCGCAGACCCGCACTTTGCCGGTGGACGACCGCCTGCCGCGGCTGTTCGACACCTCGATTTCGAGCGGGTTGATCTGGGGGCTGATCGCCGTTCTGGCCGTGCATCTGATGATGACCCGCACCTCCTTCGGTCTGCGGTTGCGGATGGTGGGCGCAAACCCCGTGGCCGCCACCCATGCTGGCCTCTCGGTGCCGCTCCTGACCATGGCGACCTTCGGGCTTTCGGCCGGCTTGGCCGGGCTCGCCGGCGCTTCCGAGATCCTCGGGGTTGCCGGCAATGTGCCGGCCAACTGGAACCCCGCCTATGGGCTGATGGTCATCCCGCTGGTGTTTCTCGCCCGCTTCAACGGCTTTGGCGCGATCGTGCTGGTGTTCTTCTATTCGGCGCTGATGATCGGCAGCGAGAGCGCCGCGCGCCGTCTCGGCGTGCCGCAGAACTTCACCCTCGTCCTGGTCGCGAGCCTGCTGATCTGCCTTGGGCTCGGCGAATATATCGATCAGCACAAACGCAAGAAGGAGCGTTGAGATGAGCGGATTGCTAACCGAGGCGTTCCTGTCGTCTCTTCTCACGGGTGCGATCATTGCCGCCATCCCGATGCTTCTGGCCGGTCTTGGCGAGCAGATGTCGGAAAAGGCGGGCGTGCTCAATATCGGCATTGAAGGCATGATGCTGATGGGGGCCTATATGGGCTTTCTCGTGGCCTTCAGGACCGAATCCCTGTGGCTCGGTTTTCTCGGCGGCATCCTTGGCGGCGTGCTGGTTGCCATCGTCATGGCCGTGCTCTGCGTGCGTCTGGGGCTGAACCAGATCGTGATCGGCATCGGCCTCACGCTCGGGGTCGAGGGGCTCACCGCGCTGCTTCATCATTTCCAGTTCTCGCGCACCTATCCGCGCCTGCCGGCACCCGAGCGACTGAACATTCCCGGATTGACCGATCTGCCGGTGATCGGACCGTCGCTGTTCGGCCGTCATCTGATCGTCTATCTCGCGCTGCTGGCGGTCGCGGTGCTGGCGTTTCTCTACCGGCGCACCAATCTCGGCATGACCTTGCGCGCTGCCGGCGAGCGTCCGGCGGCACTGGATGTGGCCGGCGGCAATGTGCTCGGCATCCGCGTTTTCGCGGTGCTGTTCACCGGCGCGATGGCGGGGCTTGGCGGCGCCTATCTCGCCAATATCGGGGCAGGGCTGTTTCTTCCCTTCATGACCGGCGGGGCGGGCTTCATCGGCATCGTGCTTGCCATGCTGGCACGGGGCCGACCGCTCTGGGTGCTGATCGGCTCGCTGATTTTCGGCGCGGCCCTTTCCCTGACCACAGCGCTCCAGGTCGCGGGATCGAACATTCCGACCGACGTCATCCAGATGCTGCCGTTTGCGGCGGTGATGCTGGTGCTCGTGCTTTTCGGACGCCGGGCGAAACTGCCTGCAGCGCTCGGCGCTGCCTACGAACGCGGCGCCCGGTAAAGGGCGTCATCCACCCATTGCGGGTCCGGGAGAGGACCTGACAAACTTATAGGAGAAGTGACATGGCTGACACCAAGGTCTTCCTGCTCGACGGCGGCTCGCTGGTGCTCGACGGTTTCCATATCTGGTGGAACAAGGGGCCGGGCGGCGAGGTTCGCTTTCCCGTCTATTCCGTGCTTGTCGATCATCCCAAGGGCAAGTTCCTGATCGATACCGGCTATGATTTCGACCACGTGCAGAAGGTGCTGCCGTTCGAAAAGCCGCAGCAGACCAAGGAGCAGACCATTCCCGGCGCGCTCAAGCTTCTGGGGCTGGAGCCGAAGGACATCGACGTCCTGTTCAACTCGCATTTCCATTTCGACCATGTCGGCGGCAACAAGTTCTTCCCCGACGCCAAGAAGATCTGCCACAAGGACGAACTCCCCCAGGCCGCCAAGTGCCAGCCGTTCGAGGTGCTGGGCTATTCCGACCTCGCCTTCTCCACGGAGGTGGCGGAAGCGCGCGGCATGACCGACCAACTCGGCGCCGGACAGACGGCCGCCAACACGAAGTTCGAGTTGATCGAGGGCGATGTCGAACTCGCCCCGGGCGTGACGCTGCTCTACACGCCGGGCCATACCGTCGGGCACTATTCGTTGCTGGTGGAATTCGACACCCGCCGTCCGCTGCTGCTGACCCTCGATGCCGCCTATACCCGCAAGAACTACGAGCACGACATCAATGCGGGCTTCCACATCGATCCCGTGGCAGGCGTCAATTCCATGCGCCGCCTGAAGGAGATCGAGACGGCGAAGGACGCCGAGGTTCTGTTCAGCCACGATCCGGAGAGCTTCAAGGACTACAAGACCGGCGTCAATTTCTACGGCTGAGGAGGGCCAGATGAAATATCCTGAAACCAAACCGCCGGTCTTCACCCTGACGGCCGGCCCCGTGGACGCCTACCCGGAAGTGCTGCGCGCGCTCGGCACCACCGTGCTCTACGATTACGATCCGGCCTTCCAGGCCTTCTTCGAGGAACTGACCCTGAAGGCACAGGAAGCGCTCGGCTGCGATCTGCCGCCGCTGATCCTGCAGGGTGAGCCGGTGCTGGCGCTGGAAGGAGCTGCCGCGTCGCTGATTGCCAAGGATGACGTGGTCCTCAACCTCGCCTCCGGCGTCTATGGCAAGGGCTTCGGCTACTGGGCCGCGCGCTATGCCAAAAAGGTCGAGGAGATCGAGGTGCCTTATAACACCGCGATCGACCCCGAAGACGTCCGCGCCTTCCTCAAGGCGCATCCCGAGGTCAGGATCGTCTGCGTTTGCAACCACGACACGCCGTCGGGCACGCTCAACGATATCGACGCGATCGGCGCGGTGGTTGCCGAAGCGGGCGCGCTGCTGCTGGTCGATGCGGTCTCCTCCTGGGCCGGCATGCCCACGAGCCCGACGTCGAGCCAGGCAGCGATTTACGTCACCGGCCCGAACAAGTGCCTCGGCTGCCCGCCCTCGCTCTCGCTGGTCGCCGTATCCGAAGCGGCATGGGCCAAGATCGAGGCCAATCCGGATGCGCCGTTTGCCTCCATGCTGAGCTTCACCGACTGGAAGAACGCCTGGAAGAAGACCGAGCCCTTCCCGTTCACGCCGTCGGTGGCGGAACTCAATGGCCTGAACGCAGCACTCGACCGCTATCTCGAAGAAGGCCCGGAAGCCGTGTGGAAGCGTCACGCGGTAACGGCCAAGGTCTGCCGGGAAGGCATCAAGGCCATGGGGATTGAACTCTGGCCGGTCTCCGAGGAGATCGCCTCGCCGACCGCCACGGCAGTGAAGATGCCCGATGGCATCGACGCCGGTCCGGTGCTGGCGGAGGCGCGGGCGCGCTACGGCATTTCCATGTCGGCGGGACGGGCGGAAACGCTCGGCAAGCTGATCCGCATCGGCCATATGGGCCCGACCGCGCAGCCGGCTTACGCGCTTCTGGCCGTCGCCGCGATGGGCGGTGCGCTGAAGGCATTGGGCGCCAGGGTGGATGTAACGGCCGGACTTGCCGCGGCACAGGCCGCCTGGGACGCGGCAATCGACGCATAGAGCCGAAAACGGCGATAATGAAAGGAAAGAGGGAATGAGTACCAGTCTTGAAGGCCGTAAGGCCGTTGTCACCGGGGCCGCACAAGGCATCGGCAAGGCCATCGCCAGGGCGCTGGCGGAAGCCGGCGCAAAGGTCGTGATCTCCGATATCAACGGCGACGGCGCGAAGGCCGCCGCCGCGGAGATCGGCCACGGCGCGGTTGGCGTGACCTGCGATTCCACCAAGGCGGACGAGGTCGAAAAGATGCTGGAAGACGCCGCCGAGGACGGCGCCATCGATATTCTCGTCAACAACGCCTCTATCGTCCCCTATATTGCCTGGGACGATGTGGATCTGGCCCACTGGCAGAAGATCATCGACACCAATCTGACGAGCGTGTTCATCGCCAGCCGCAAGGCGACCGACATGATGCGCGCCGCCGGCCGCAAGGGCACGGTGCTCAACATCGCGTCGAACGCCTTTTATGCCGGCACGCCGAACATGTCCGCCTATGTGGCGGCCAAGGGCGGCGTGGTCGGCTTCACCCGCGCGCTGGCGACCGAAGTCGGAAAATACGGCATCCGCGTCAATGCGGTCACCCCGGGGCTGATCGAGTCCGACGGCGTGAAGGCGAGCCCGCATGCCGAAAGCTTTGGTTTCGTCGAGATGCTCCAGGCCATGCCCGGCAAGGGCCAGCCCGCCGACATCGCCAAGGTCGTGGCCTTCCTCGTCTCCGACGACGCAGGCTGGATGACCGGCCAGTGCGTCAACGTCGATGCCGGCATGATCCGATTGTAAGGTCAGCTTTGGCGCAGGCCGGGCACGGCATTGTCGCGCAGCCCGGCCGTTCTCACGGGTTCCCGGTCGCCGTCTGGTCGTCCGGACAGAGGGAGCGCGCGTCGGTCCCGGGATTGGTCCGGATCAGCCGACCCCGCCGAGGCAGAGATATTTGATTTCCAGATAGTCATCGATTCCGTATTTGGAACCCTCGCGGCCGAGCCCGGATTGCTTGATGCCGCCGAAGGGAGCGACCTCGGTGGAGATCAGCCCGGTATTGGCGCCGACCATGCCGGTTTCAAGCGCTTCTGCCACGCGGAAGACGCGGGCAAGGTCGCGGGCGAAGAAATAGCCGGCGAGACCGAACTCGCTGTCATTGGCCATCGCGATCACCTCGTCCTCGTCTTCAAAGCGAATGAGCGGTGCCACCGGGCCGAAGGTTTCCTCATGCGCGACCTTCATCTGCTGCGTAACGCCGGTCATGACGGTGGGCTCGAAGAAGGTTGCGCCGAGGTTCGAGCGGTTGCCGCCGGCAATCACCGTCGCGCCATGGCTCAGCGCATCGGCGATATGATCCTCGACCTTGGCTAGCGCCTGCGCGCTGATCAACGGACCGACGCTGACGCCGTCTTCAAAACCGTCGCCGACCTTCAGGGCAAGCACCTTCGCCTTCAGCTTTTCGGCGAAGGCATCATAGACGCCGGACTGGACATAGATGCGGTTGGCGCAGACGCAGGTCTGGCCGTTATTGCGGTATTTGGCGATCATCGCGCCTTCGACGGCGGCATCAAGATCGGCATCGTCGAAGACGATGAACGGGGCGTTGCCGCCAAGCTCCAGCGACATCTTCTTGATCGTGTAGGCGCATTGCCGCATCAGGATGCGGCCGACGCGGGTGGAGCCGGTGAAGGTGATTTTGGCGACCTTCTCGTTGGCACAAAGTTCCTCGCCGGCCGCCGCGGCATCCGCGCAGGGGATGACATTGAAGACACCGGCGGGAATGCCGGCGCGCTCGGCAAGCTTGGCCATGGCAAGCGCCGAGAGCGGCGTAAGTTCGGCGGGCCGGGCAACGAAGGTGCAGCCGGCGGCAAGGGCGGGGGCGACCTTGCGGGCGATCATGGCATTGGGAAAGTTCCACGGCGTGATCGCGCCGACCACGCCGACCGGCTGTTTCATCACGATGATGCGCTTGTCGCGCTGGTGACCCGGTATGGTGTCGCCATAGACGCGCTTTGCCTCTTCGGCAAACCATTCGATGAAGCTTGCGCCATAGAGGATTTCGCCGCGCGCCTCCGGCCAGGGCTTGCCCATCTCGGCCGTCAGGATGGTCGCCAGATCATCGGCGTTCTCGACCATCAGGTCATACCATTTGCGCAGGAGGGCGGCGCGCTCCTTGCCGGTCAGCGCCGCCCAGGCGGGCTTTGCGGCATGGGCGGCATCGATCGCGGCGCGGATATCGTCGACGGAAAGATCGGTGACCGAGGCGATCTTATCACCCGAGGCCGGATTGGTGACATCGAAGGTTCTGTCGCCTTCGATCCACGCGCCGTTGACAAAGGCGCGGTGTTCCAGAAGGGACGGATCTTTCAAATTGAGGGTCGCGCTCACGCCTGCTTCTCCTTCACGGCGGCAATCGATGCCTCAAGAATGTCGACGCCTTCGGCCAGCACCTCTTCCTCAATCGTCAGCGGGGCGAGGAAGCGGATGACATTGCCGTAGACGCCGCAGGTGAGCAGGATCAGCCCGCGCTTCTGCGCTTCCAGCCGGACGGCATTGGTCATGTCCGGGTTCGGTGCGCCGTCTTCCGTCATGAATTCGGCAGCGACCATGAAGCCCGGGCCGCGGATTTCGGCAATCTCGGGCGTGGTCGCGCGGATCGCTTCCAGCCGCTGCTTCAGATAGGAGCCAAGCCGGTTGGCGCGGTTCAGGAGGTCTTCCTCCGCGATCACATCGAGCACGGCGTTGGCGGCGGCAATCGACAGCGGGTTGCCGCCATAGGTGCCGCCAAGCCCGCCGGGGCCGGCCGCGTCCATCATCGTCGCCCGTCCGGTGACGGCGGCAAGCGGCAGGCCGCCGCCAATGCCCTTGGCGATCGTCGTCAGGTCGGCGGCGACATCATAGGCTTCCATAGCGAAGAGATGCCCGGTGCGGCCGATACCGGTCTGCACCTCGTCGGCGATCATGACGATGCCATGCTCGTCGCAGAGGGCGCGAATGGCGCGCATCAGTTCGGCCGGCGCCGGATAGAAGCCACCTTCGCCCTGCACCGGCTCGATGATGATGGCGGCGACGCGGGTCGGGTCGAGGTCGGTCTTGAACAGGGATTTCAGCGCCTTGAGGCTGTCTTCGGCCGAGGTGTCATGCAGTTCGGCCGGATAGGGGATGTGGAAGACATCCGGCATCATCGGCCCGAAGCCGGTCTTGTAGGGCGCGACCTTGCCGGTCAGCGACAGCGTCATGAAGGTGCGGCCGTGAAATCCGCCATTGAAGGCGATGACGGCCGAGCGGCCGGTGGCCGCGCGCGCGACCTTGACCGCATTCTCGACGGCCTCTGCGCCGGTGGTGACGAAGACCGTCTTCTTGTCGAAGTCGCCGGGCACGGCGGCATTCAGCCGCTCGGCGAGCCGGATATAATGCTCATAGGGCAGCACCTGGTGGCAGGTATGGGTGAAGCGCTTGAGCTGGTCTTCCACCGCAGCCATCACCTTCGGATGGCAATGGCCGGTATTGACCACGGCGATGCCGGCGGCAAAGTCGATATAGCGCCGGCCCTCGACGTCGAAAACCTCCGCGTTCTTGGCCCGGTCGACATAGATCTGCGTCTGCATGCCGACGCCGCGCGAAATAGCCGCGTCCCGCCGCGTGGCGATGTCCGAATTCAACATAAGCTGCTCCTGTTGTTCCGGCGGTTCCTGTCGCCGCCCTTGTGGAAAGAAGCGTAGGCGGCTTTCGATCGGCAAAAAAGTCTGTTTCTTGATGGAGAGAAGATATTGATTTATTTGACATCGTATAGAAAGTGATGAGGATTTAAAGCATGATCAGCGCTTCGCCTGACGATATCGAGCTCGGACGGACGTTGAGAGCCGTGCGCGAGCGGGCAAAACTGTCGCAGCGGGCGCTGGCGAAAAAGGCGAATGTGTCGAGTTCGACGATCTCGCTGATCGAATCCGGCAGGCTCAACCCTTCCGTCGGCTCGCTGAAGCGAATCCTCGAGGGGATTCCGATCGGCCTGTCGGACTTTTTCGCCTTCACGCCGGAGGCCGAGAAGACGGTGTTTTACGCCGCCGAGGAACTGACGGAGATCGGCAAGGCGCGGCTCTCGCTCAAGCAGGTGGGTAATTCCGTCGGCCGCGCGATGATGATCCTGAAGGAAACCTACCGGCCCGGCGCGGATACCGGTCGGGTGATGTACCGCCACGAGGGCGAAGAAGGCGGGATCGTGATTTCCGGCCGGGTCGAGATCACCGTGGGCGACCAGCGCAAGATCCTGGGGCCGGGCGACGCCTATTATTTCGACAGCCGTGAGCCCCACCGCTTCCGCCAGGTGGGGCCGGAAGACTGTGTCATCGTTTCCGCCAGCACGCCGCCGACCTTCTAGCGAGAGGCCTTCATCAGTTCGGAATGTGGAAGGCCTGGCGGAAATAGGCGCGGAAGGCGGCCATGGCCGGTGAGAACTCGGCATTCCTGCGCCAGGCAAGGCCGACATCCATGGAGGGAATCGGATCGCGCAGGTTGATCGTTTCGATGCGGCGGCCTTCGAGCGACCAGGGGCGGTGCACCATGTCGGAGAGGATCGCCACGCCCTGCCCATTGGCGACCAGCGAGCGCACGGCCTCGATGGACGAGGTGCGCAGTGTGATCTTCGGCTGGAATGCCGTCCTGCTCCAGTATTTCAGCGAGCTGTGAGAAGCCTCGTCGACGGTCAGCATGATGTAATTTTCTTCCGATGTCTCCATCAGTCCGACCGATTCTGCGCTCAAGAGCGGGTGACGGGCGGGAACCCAAAGCCGTCGTTCTGAGCTGAGAAGCTTTTCCGTCGTCAGCTCGGTGTTCAGGATGTTCGAGGTCAGCAGCACCGCGATATCGTAGCGATTGGTGAGAAGGCCCTCCTCGATCGATTCGCGATTGAGCTCGAAGAGCTTGATTTCCAGGCCCGGAAAGCGCCGCCGCAGCCGCTCGATATGAAGCGGCAGGAAGTAGCCGATGACGGTGTAGGTTGTGGCAACGGTCAGCGTGCCCGTCAGCGCTTCCGTGTAGCTGGTCAGCTGCGTCGCTTCCTCCACTTTCTGCAGGATCTCGTAGGCATGGGAGAGAAACTGCCGTCCGGCGTCGGTCAGGCTCATGCCATGGGCGGTGCGGTCGAAGAGTGTGGCGCCGACCGTCTGTTCCAGCTCCTTGATCGCCGTGGTGATGGCTGACTGCGAGATCGAAAGATGCACGGCGGATTGCGAGACCTGGCCCAGCTCGGCCGTGGCGACGAAATAGCGGAGCTGTCTGAGATTGAGTGACACGGGCCTGTTTCCCTTCTGATTTTCAGAATATGGTTCTTCAGTTTTTTGAATGGTTATCCCTGGCTTTTCTGCCTGATCGCGTCGTCCCGTCCAGAATCTCCAGTTTTATCGATTTAGCAGGCGAAATGACGATGACATGCCGGAAGAAGATCATTCGTTTTTTCCGATAATACAAAACAAGAAATAGAATTTTTCAAAGACATTTTTCCGTCATAGCTTGTTTTTGACGAATTGATAGGCATTTGAGGCCGGCGCACAAAATCGGGGCATGATCGTCCACGTCAAGCCGACCTTCGAAAATCAGGGAGTGCGGTTTTGCAGCGCGAGGTTGTCGATATCAATTGTGACATGGGCGAGTCCTACGGTCGCTGGCAGATCGGGGATACCGACGACGCGCAGCTGATGGCGTTCATCACATCCGCCAATATTGCCACGGGCTTCCACGCGAGTGATCCAAACCTGATGGACCAGACCGTGCGTTTGGCGGTCGAACACGGCATCGGCGTCGGCGCGCATCCAGGCTATAACGATCTTCAGGGTTTCGGCCGCCGCAAGATTGACGGCACGGCCAAGGAACTGGTCAACGACATCATCTATCAGGTCGGCGCATTACGCGAATTCACCCGCCGCCATGGCGGCATGCTCCAGCATGTGAAGCCGCATGGCGCGCTCTACATGGAGATGGCGGTGAATGCCGAGCTTTCGCATCTGTTCGTCGACTACATGCGCACTGCCGCCCCCAATGTCAGCATTTTCTGCATGAGCGGTTCGGTGACCGAGGCGATCGCCGTTGAGGCGGGCCTGCCGGTCGTACGCGAATTTTTCGCCGACCGGGAATATGGCGAGGATGGCCAGATCGTTTTCACCCGCTCCGTCGGTCTTCTCGACCCGGAAACGCTTGCCGCGCGCGCGGTGCGCGCCTGCACGCAGGGCAAGGTCAAGGCGGTGACGGGCCGCGATGTCGACATTCCCTTCGAATCTATTTGTTTTCATTCCGATACGCCCGGCGCGCTCGCCATCGCAAAGGCGCTGCGCGAGGCGCTGATCGCGGCCGGCATCCGCATTTCCCCCGTCTCAGAAATCATAAATGAAAAAATCCGGAGAACAGCATGAGCAAGCTCGAAATCAAGTCGCCTTTGCCGGGCACTTTTTACCGCAAGCCGTCTCCCGACGCAGCGCCCTTCAAGGAAGACGGCGCGGCTGTCGCGGAAAAGGAAACGATCGGGCTGATCGAGGTCATGAAGTCGTTTCACGAAATCCCGGCGGGCGTTGCCGGCGCCAGCATCACCTTCCTCGTCGATGACGCAGAACCCGTCATGGCCGGTCAGGTGCTCGCCGAGGTCGAGGCATGACCATTCGCTCGATCCTCATCGCCAATCGCGGGGAAATTGCCGTGCGCATCATTCGCGCGGCAAAGGCTCTCGGCATCAAGACGGTGCAGGTTCATTCCGCCGCCGATGCCGACATGCTGGCGGTGAAGCTTGCCGATGAAGCCGTGGATATCGGACCGCCCGCTGCAGCGAAGTCCTATCTGAATATCGACACGATTATCGAAGCGGCAAAGTCTGCGGGCGTCGATGCCATTCATCCGGGCTATGGCTTCCTTTCGGAAAATGCCGCATTCGCCCGCGCCGTCGCCGACGCCGGCATGATCTTCATCGGCCCGTCCGCCGATGCCATCAGCCTTCTGGGCGACAAGGTTGCCGCGCGCAGCGTTGCCGCCAAGGCCGGCGTTCCGACAGTGCCGGGCTCCGACGGGCGCATCGACGATATCGCTTGCGCGCGCGCGATCATCGAGGAGACCGGATTTCCGGCGATGATCAAGGCGGCTGCCGGCGGCGGCGGGCGCGGTATTCGTATCGTCGACACGATGGAGGATTTCGAGCGCCAGTTCCCGCTGGCCGCGGCGGAAGCGAAAGCGGCCTTTGGCGATGGCGGCCTTTACATCGAAAAGGTCATCACCAGGGCCCGGCATGTCGAGGTGCAGATCCTCGGCGACGGCGAAAACGCCGTCCATTGCTTCGAGCGCGAATGCTCGCTGCAGCGCCGCCGCCAAAAGGTCTGGGAGGAAGCGCCGTCCTGCCGCCTTCCGGACGATATCCGGACGGCGCTGTGTGAAAGCGCTGTCGCGCTGGCGAAATCGGTCGGCTACACAGGCGCCGGCACGGTCGAATATCTCTATGACGAGGATGCCGGCGCATTCTACTTCATCGAGGTCAACACCCGCATCCAGGTCGAGCATCCCGTCACGGAAATGGTCACCGGGATCGATCTCGTTCAGGAGATGATCAGGGTTGCCGGCGGCGAACGGCTTTCGGTCACGCAGGGCGACATCGTCCTTTCCGGCCACGCCATAGAGTGCCGCATCAACGCCGAAGACCCGGTAAAGGGCTTCATGCCCGGTCCCGGAACGGTGGCGAAGCTTGTGACGCCGGAAGGCGACGGCATCCGCTTCGACACCTTCCTCTATGAAGGTTACACGGTGCCGCCATTCTACGATTCGCTGCTCGGCAAGCTGATCGTGCATGCGGAAAGCCGCGAAGCCTGCCTGGAGAAGCTCGAGCGCGCGCTCGCCGGTCTCAAGATCGAGGGGCTTGCGACCACCATTCCGCTGCATCTTGCCCTTTGCCGGGACGAAGCCGTCGCTGCCGGCGCCTTCCACACCCGCTTTCTCGAGCCCTGGCTCGAAACGCACTTCACCCCTCAAACCCCGGCCAAAATCCATGAGGAGGCCTCGTCATGAAGCTGCGCTATTCCTTCGGAGGTGACGAACACCTCTTCGTCGAATGCAGCGAGGAAATGTCGCTGGAGGCGTTTTTCCATTCGCTGTCGATGACCAACAGGATTCGCGACGCGAAGATCACGGGCGTGACCGAAATTTGCCCGGCCAATGCGTCCTTCCAGATCAAGTTCGATCCGGACGTCATCCATCCCGATGACATGTTGAAGGAAGTTCAGGCGATCGCGCTTGCCGACCAGAAATCGGAACCGGTGATCAAGACGCGGATCATCGAAATCCCGGTCTATTACAATGACCCGTGGACGCACGAGACACTGATGCGCTTCCGTGACCGGCATCAGGATCCGGAGAGCACCGATCTTGAATATGCAGCCCGGATCAACGACTACAAATCCGTCGCCGATTTCATCGCCGCCCATTCCGGCGCGCCCTGGATCGTAACCATGGTCGGCTTCGTTTCCGGCCTGCCCTTCATGTACCAGATGGTCGAGCGGCAGCGTCAGATCGAGGTGCCGAAATACCTGCGCCCCCGCACCGACACGCCGAAGCTGACGGTTGGCTATGGCGGCTGCTTTTCCTGCATCTACTCCGTGCGCGGCGCCGGCGGCTACCAGATGTTCGGCATCACCCCGATGCCGATCTATGACCCGACCCAGACGACCAGCTACCTGAAGGACTTCATGGTGTTCTTCAAGCCGGGCGACATCGTCAAGTTCAAGCCGATCGACCGCGACACCTATGATGCGGAGGTCAAGGCCGTGGAAAACGGCACCTTCGCCCCGCCGACCCGCGAGGTCTCCTTCGATCTCAACGAATTCAACAAGGACATTGACGGCTACAATGCCAAGCTGGAGGGCATTCTCGATGACCATTAACGTTCTCCATCCGGGCCTTGCCACCACCGTTCAGGACCTCGGCCGTCCGGGCTATTATCATCTCGGCATTCCCGAGGGCGGCGCCATGGATCGCCTTGCCCTCATCGCTGCCAATCACCTCGTCGGCAATAACGAAGGGGCTGCGGGTCTTGAGGCGGTGTTCATGGGGCCCGATCTCGAATTCACCGAGGATGCGACCATCGCGGTCACCGGCGCGGAAATGCCGGTGCTGATCGACGAGGAAGACGTGCCGGGCTGGACGGCGATTGCCGTCAAGGCAGGCCAGAAGCTCTCCTTCGGCTTCCTGAAGACCGGCGCACGCATCTATATCGCCGTTGCCGGCGGCATTGACGTGCCGATGGCGCTCGGCAGCCGCTCGACCTATCCGATCGGCGCGCTCGGCGGCGTCGAGGGCCGCGCGATTGCTGCGGGCGACGAGCTTCCCGTCGGCACGCCGGCGCGCAAGGCGAAAATCGGCAAGACCATTCCCGAGGCGCTGCGTCGAAAGCCCGGAACGCCCGCCGAACTGCGTGTGCTGCCCGGACTCTACGATCACCGCATGACCGACGCCTCGCTGGAACACTTCTTCTTTGATGAATGGAAGGTGGCACCGGAGGCCGACCGCATGGGCTACCGCTTCCGCGGCGGTCACCCGATCGAATTCGTGCCGCGTGAACAACCTTTCGGCGCGGGGTCCGATCCGTCAAACATCGTCGATGCCTGCTACCCCTATGGCTCGGTGCAGGTGCCGGGCGGCTTGGAGCCGATCGTGCTCCATCGCGATGCCGTTTCCGGCGGCGGCTATTTCATGGTTGGCACGGTGATCTCGGCCGACATGGACCTGATCGGCCAGCTTCAGCCGCATTCGCCCACCCGTTTCGTCAAGGTGGACATGGACACCGCCCTGGCCGCCCGGAAGGACCGGGCCGCCCTGATCGAGAAGATCCGGGCGCTTTTTTGAGAAAGACCAACCGAACGCTGCTTTTGATAACCACGAAGGGGAACTTCAATGAAAGCACATTCAATCCTGAAAATCGCCATTTCGGCACTGGCCGTTTCCGCAGCATCGCCGGCGCTTGCCGAAACCTGGTACCCCTATGAGGCCGTGGAAATCACGCCGGCCTTTTCCGCCGACGGCACGGCATCCGACATCAGCTACGCGCCGCTGGAAAAGGCGGAAAAGGCCTATAATATCTGCGTTTCCTTCCCGCATATGAAGGACGCCTACTGGCTCGGCGTCGACTATGGCGTGGTCGAGGAGGCCAAGGACCTCGGCGTCAAGCTGAACGTGGTGGAAGCCGGCGGCTACACCGAGCTTGCCAAGCAGATCTCGCAAATCGAGGACTGCGTTGCCGGCGGCGCGGATGCCGTCGTCATCGGCGCCATTTCCTATGACGGGCTGAACAGCCTCGTCTCGGAAGTGGCTTCCAAGGGCATTCCCGTCATCGATCTGGTCAACGGCATGTCGTCCACCGATATCACTGCCAAATCGCTCGTCTCCTTCTACACGATGGGCTATGAGACCGGCAAATACCTTGCCGAAAAGCACCCCGCAGGCGGCGAGCCGGCCATCGTCGGCTGGTTCCCGGGTCCGGCCGGCGCCGGCTGGGTGGAAACCGCCAATGACGGCTTCATGAAGGCGGTCGAAGGCTCGGCGCTCAGCGTGCTGGAACCGAAATATGGCGACACCGGCAAGGAAGCGCAGCTGAAGCTGGTGGAAGACGTGCTCCAGGCCGAGCCCGACCTTGCCTATATCGCCGGCACGGCCGTCACGGCCGAAGCCGCCCAGGGGCTTATCCGTGAGCGTGGCCTGAAGGACAAGGTCGGGCTTCTCGCCTTCTACATGACGCCGGGCGTCTATGAGGGCATCAAGCGCGGCTTCATCGAGGCGGCCCCGGCGGACTCCATGGTGATCCAGGGCCGTATCGCCGTCGATCAGGCGGTGCGCGCGCTCGAAGGCAAGGAGCTGATCAAGCATGTTGGGCCGAAGATCTTCGTGGTCGACGGCGACAATATCGACAGTGTGCCGCAGACCGACATCCTGCCGCCGAACGGCTTCCGCCCGGTTTTCTCGGTGAATTGATCTCCAGACGAGTGAAGCAGTCCGCATCGCATCCAGCGGTGCGGAACCTTTGGAGGGATCGGTTCATGGCCGAAAAAGCCATTCCGCTCGTGCGTATGAGCGGCATCTCGAAACAATTTCCGGGCGTCAAGGCGCTGGACAATGTCGATTTTTCTCTCAACGCGGGCGAGGTCCACGTGCTGTTCGGCGAAAACGGCGCCGGCAAATCGACGCTGATTTCCATTCTCGCGGGCGTTTACAAACCGAGCGAAGGCGAAGTGCTGATTAACGGCCATGCGGTGCATTTTGCCTCCGCGTGGGACGCGCGGGCTGCCGGCATCGGTGCGGTCTTTCAGGAATTTTCGCTGGTGCCGACGCGCTCGGTCGCTGAAAACATCTTTCTCGGCGATGAGCCGCTGACCGGCATGCTGATCGACCACGCCGCCATGCGCGATCGTGCCCAGGACATCTTCAATGAAATGGGGTTTTCCCTCGATGTTCGCCGTCAGGTCCTGAGCCTGTCGCGCGCCGAACAGCAGATGGTGGAAATCGCCAAGGCGATCCATGCCCGCGCCAAGATCCTGATCCTCGACGAACCGACCGCCTCGCTGACCGAGCGCGAGACGAAGGAACTGTTCCGACTGGTGCGCAATGCCAAGGCGAGCGGAACCGGGATCATTTATATCTCCCACCGCATCCAGGAATTCACCCAGATCGCCGACCGGATCACCGTTTTGCGGGACGGCAAGCTTGTCGGAACCGTCGGCGCGCATGATCTCGACCATAACGCTCTTGTCGAGATGATGACGGGTCGGGCGATCAGCGAGATCTATCCGGCGATTGCCGCAAATCCCGAGCCCGAGGCGGTTCTTTCGATCCGCGGCCTGAAGGCCGCAGGCGTAGACGGCGTCGATATCGATGTCCGTCGCGGCGAAGTCCTGGGCGTCGCCGGTCTGGTCGGCTGCGGCAAGTCGCGTGCCTTTCGCGCCGCGATCGGCCTTGCGGGTATTGCTGCCGGAAGCGTCACCTACAAGGGCCGCGACGTGACCGGCCAGCCTTTGGCAAAACTCCTGAGGGACGGCATCTTCTACCTGCCCTCCGACCGCAAGGAAGAAGGGCTGATGCTGGGCGCGACGGCCGGCGATAATGTCGCGCTCGCCACGCTCGACCACAGGGAGACGCGCGGCCTCTTCGGCCTCAGACGACCGAAGGCGGTCAACCGGCTGACGGGTGAAATCGGCGCCCGCGTGGATCTTTCCGACGCCTATCTGGCGCGCACGGCTTCCAAACTTTCCGGCGGCAACCAGCAGAAAATCCTGTTTGGCAAGGGGCTCGCCGCAGACCGCGACGTCTACATTTTCGACGAGCCGACGGTGGGCGTCGATGTCGGCACGCGGGCGGCGCTCTACCGCTTGATCAAACAAATCTGCGAGGCCGGCAAGGCGGTTGTGGTGATTTCCTCCGACCTGCCGGAAGCCATGAACCTTGCGCATCGCATGCTGGTGTTCAGTCAGGGCCGGGTCTCGGCATCTCTTTCAGGAGATGAAATCGCGGAACAGACAATTCTGAAAGCATTTTTCCACGAAGAAAGGCAGACGGCATGACCAACGAAGCGGAAGCCGTAAAGACGACGCGGCCGGGCGCCGGCTTTTCCCTCAGGCAGTTTTTCAGCGATATCTTCCTGAAGCTCGGCGTACTGCCCTTTTTTCTGGTCGCGGCGCTGATCATTTTCGCGCTGGCATCAAGACAGTTCCTGACCGTCGATAATATCGTCAATGTGGCGCGCCAGTCGGTCTATCTCGTGCTTGTCTCGCTCGGCCAGATGATCGTTCTGGTCACCGGCGGCTTCGATCTTTCGGTCGGGACCGCGATCGCGCTCACCTCGGTCACATCGGCAACGGCGATGGTTTATTTTGCCAGCGTGTTTCCCGAGGCGGCCTTTCTGGTGGTCACGCTTGGTATCCTGACCGGCTTTCTGGCGGCCCTTGCCATCGGTGCGCTGAACGGGCTGGGCGTTGCCAAATTCGGCGTCTCGCCCTTCATCATGACGCTTGGCGTGCAGTCCATGGGGGCGGGCGTGGCGCTGTTCATCACCGGCGGCGTGCCGATCGGCGGCCTGCCCTATGCCTTTGGCGATTTCTTCGGCTTCGGGCGGATTGCCGGGGTTCCGGTTCCGGTGGTCGTTGCTGTGCTTGCCATCATCGTCATCTGGACACTGATGAACCGCACCCGCACCGGCGCGCGCATCTATGCCGTCGGCGGCAATGTCAAGGCGGCCAAACTCTCCGGCATCAACACCGCCCGCACGCTTTTCACCGCCTATATGCTCTGCGCGCTTCTCGCCTCGCTGTCCGGCGTGCTGCTGACGGCGCGCGTGGAAAGCGGCGAGACCAATCTCGGCGGCACGATCGCGCTGGAGTCGATTGCCGCCTGCGTCATCGCCGGCGTTTCGCTGCGCGGCGGCATCGGCCGGGTGGAAAGCGTGGTGCTTGGCGCCTTCTTCATCGTGCTGGTGCAGAACGGCATGAACCTGATGCAGATCGGGTCCTACATGCAGATGATCCTGCTTGGCGGCCTTCTGGTTCTGGCCGTGGTCATCGACCAGTTCCGCTACCGCATGTTGATCGGAGACAGGTAGGCGGTGCTCGCCGGCAGCGGATGACGGCCTCAGCCCAGACTATCCGCCGGCATGCCTCCGCAGATTGCACTTTTGCACCGTCGGTCTGCGGTGGGGCCGGGAAACATGGGTTGACGGATCTCAGGCCTTGTCATCCGTCCTTGTGGCGGCCGGGCTTTTCGAAGACCGGATCGTTGCGTAAACAATCGAGATCAGCAATGTGAGGTCGATCAGGAGGATGATCGCCGAGATCGGTCGCTCGACGAAGATCATCAGCCCGTCGCGCGAGATCAACAGCGAACGCCGGAGATTGGCTTCCATGACCCCGCCGAGGATCATGCCGATAATCATTGGCGCCAGCGGGTAGGATGCCCGGCGCAGGACATAACCGATGATGCCGAAGACCAGCATGACCCAAAGGTCGAAGACGGAGTTCTGCAGGCTGTAGGTGCCGAGCGTCGACAGGAGCAGAACCGCCGGAAGCAGCCAGGCCTTGGGGAATTTCAGCACCGAGCCGAAGAACGGTGCCAGCAGCGTGCCGAGGATGAGCAGGAAGACATTGCCCATCAGATAGGCGATGAAGACGCCGCCGGCGACGTCGGGGTGATCGCGGAAGAGGTCGGGACCGGGGAAGAAACCAAGCAGGATCAGTGCGCCCATCAGGACGGCGGTCGAGGCGTCTCCCGGAATGCCGAGCGAGAGCGTCGGTATCAGCGCGCCGCCGCAACAGCCGTTGTTCGCCGCCTCGGTTGCCACTACGCCGCCTTCCGCGCCCTCGCCATAGCCTTCTTCCGGCTTCGACAGTTTCTTGGCGGCGGCATAGGAGATGAAGGCGCTGACATCGCCGCCTGCGCCCGGAATGGCGCCAAAGAACGTGCCGATCAGCGCCGAGCGCAGGAGGTTGAACCTGTGCCGCGCGAGAAGGCGCAGCGCCGAAAACGAGACGGCGAGCCGCTGCACCACGGGTTTGTTCGTAAAGCCACCCGCCTCGATCTGGAAGAACAGTTCGGAAAGGGCGAACAGGCCGACGACGACGGCAACAAGGTTGGGGCCGCTGGAAAGGCGGATATCATCGAAGGTAAACCGGTAGGCATTGGTGAACTCGTCGGTCCCGATCATCGACAGGAACAGGCCAAACCCGCCGACGAGCAGGCCCTTCAGCGCCGAACCTTCCGAGATCAGCGCAATCGTCAGCACGCCGAGCACGGCCATGGCGAAATATTCCGGCGGGGCGAAGCGCAGCGCAAATTTAGCCAGCAACGGCGAGAAGAAGACCAGAACCAGGCCGCCGATCAGGCCGCCGATCGCGGAGGCGCTGACGGCAAGGCCGACGGCATCCTGGGTGCGGCCCTTCTGCGCCAGTGGATACCCGTCAAACAGCGTGGCCGCGGCAAGTGGTGTACCTGGGATCCTGAGCAGGATCGCCGAGATCGAGCCGCCGGCCGAGCCGCCGATATAGATCGCGATCAGCATGCCCATGGCCGGAATGGCCGGCATGTGGAAGGCGACCGGCAATAGCAGGACGATACCCATTAGCGGCCCGAGGCCGGGCAGGACGCCGATGAACAGGCCGCCGACAACGCCGAGACAGGTCAGCAGCACGGCCTCGAAATTGAAGAAGAGCGGCAGGCCCTCGCGCAGGAGTTCAAACATGTCGGGACCGCTAGCTGAAAAGAGTGATGTTGAAGATGCCGACCGGCAGGACGACGTTCAGAAGGCCCTCGAACACGAAGGAGGCGACAAGCCATATGCCGATGGCGCCGATGATGGCCGGGAGGGGCCCGATGCCGAAGGCGAGCAGGAAGACAAGCATCAGCGCCGGTGTGAGGATGTGGAAGCCAAGATAGGGCAATGCCAGAAGATAGGCGACGAACACTGCCGACAGGATCAGCGCCAGTCGCGTGCCATCGCTTGCCTTGAAGGGCGAAACCGTCTGCACCTTGCCGGTCAGAAGACGCAGCGCGTGGATGGCGACGACGACGGACAGCAGAAGGGCGATCACCCTGGGATAAAAGGCCGCGTTCTCCAGCGGTCCGCCGGCGGCCGCGCCCTGGCGCTTGAGCGACGTCGCCGATTGCCAGAAGATCGCCGCCGGAGCCGCCGCCACGATGGCAAGCGCAATCCAGTCAAAGGCAAAAGCTCGAAACCGTGTCATGTCTTCCTCCCTGCAGGCACGGCGGCCGCTCCCACGACCGCCGTGCCTTTGATCCTCGCCGAGCCGAGCGGGCTACTTGCTCAGCTGTTCCTTTTCCCAGCCAATCGCGTCGATGCCCGACTGCAGTTCTTCGGCAACCGGACCGACGACCTCTTCATACTGGTCGGGGCCATAGCCAAGGGGAACATAACCCATGTTCAAGAGCTTCTCCTGAACATCGTCACGGGCAAGGGCTGCGCCCATGGCGTCCCGCAGCTTCGCCGTCACGTCATCCGGGGTTTCGCTGCGCACCAGCCACCAGTTCCAGCCCATTGGCGACAGGCCGGTCATGCCAAGCTCGATGTCGAAATCCTGAACGCGCGGCGCGCCGTCATAGGTGGCGGACGCCCCTTCGAGCTCGGAAAGCACGGCAAGCGGACGCACGACATCCTTGTTGGCGGCATAGACGCCGGGATTGATGACGATGAAATCGAGAATGCCGCCGCGCAGATCCTTCACCGCATTGTCGATTTCCGGATAGGGAACCACCTGCGCAACGGCATCCGACGTCTGCATGGCTTTGGCGGCAACCATGTGTGGCAAGCCGCCGGTCACGCCGGGCGAGTAGCGAAGGTCGCCGGGATTGTCCTGGGCATATTTGAGCAGCGCCGGGAAATCGGCGAAGCGGTCGTCATCCTCGCGCACGACGATGGCGAAGCTGTTGGATGTCCCCGACCACAGAGGCTTGAAATCCTTGTAGGTCCAGTCGGCATTGCCCATCATCGGCTGCAGCACCAGCGGCGCGACATAGCCGTCGAAAATCGTGTAGCCATCGGCGGGCTTCTCCAGGGCCGTCTGGAAGGCCTTGGTGCCGACGGCGCCGGGCGTCGAGACGACGGAGATGTTGACGCCGAGTTCACTGCCCATGGCGTCGGCGATCACCTGGCTGGCTGCCATGGTCGCGCCCGGGCCCCAGGGATAGATGTTTTCGATATTGCGCTCGGGAAATTCCGCCTGCGCCGTTCCGGCGAGCATCATTGCCGCCGTCATGATACCAAGGATCTTTTTCATGGATTCCTCCCTCTTCCTCAATCGGTTTCAAGTTCATACCAGCGATAGACTTCCGCCGGCGTATCGTGGACCGTAAGTTCTTCGACCATCAGCCCGTAAAGCCGTTCTGCAATAGCCGGTTCGTCGACAGGCGCCTTTTGTTGCGGGTCGGCCGCCAGATCGTAAAGCCGTGTTCCCAGGTCATCGAAGCCCTTGCCGTCGTTATACGGCACGCGTTTCGCGTCCCGGCGGGCGTCGATGGCAAGAACCGGTACGCCCTTGGTGAAATCGAAGCCCGGATGAAGCCGGGCGCTGCGCAATTCCTCCACCGTGAACGGCGCAGTCATGTGCGCGGGCGCCAGCGTATATTCGAAAAGCCCCTCGCGGGTGAGGTCCGGCGGATAGTGGTAAAGAACATGGTTTCCGTCTGTCACGCCGATCGGACCGGAAAACACGCCGAACACGGCCGCATCGCGGATCGGCTCATTGCCGGCAAGAACGGGCATGATGCTCTTGCCCGTCACTTCCGTCGGCAGGTCCAGGTCATGGAGATCAAGAAGCGTCGGCATCAGATCGGTCGTCTGGGTCAGGTGCGCGCGCCGCGCGCCGGCAAGTTCCTTATGGTCTGGGTGATAGACCATCAGCGGAATATGCGAGACCTCTTCATAATAGGGCATGCGACATTTGCCCCACCAGTCATGCTCGGCGAGCAGAAAGCCGTGATCGGTGGTCAGCACCACGCATGTGTCGTCCCACATGTCGTGCGCGTCCATATAATCCATCAGCCTGCCGAAATAGTCGTCGCACATGGCGACAAGCGCTGCATAATTCGCCCGGATCTCGGCGATTTCCTCGGGGCTCTCGGTCGCGCGGTCATAATGCGGCCAGTCGAGAATGCCGCCATTATACCCGGTCTCGTAGGCCGCCTTGAAGCGATCCGGCGCATGGAAGGGCTCGTGCGGGTCGAAGCATTCGAGCATCAGGAACCAGTTTTCGGCGTCACGGTTCCGGTCCAGGAAGTCAAAGGCCGAGGCGAAACACTTCGGTCCCGGAAAATCGGCTTCGTCGACAATCGTCGCGCGGTTTACCGTGTGTTGAAGGCGCTTGTCCGGATGGTCCGTGTCGTAGTGGCGCGGGTCGAACTGTTCCCGGATACGATCGAGCGGCGGCTCGACCATGGCGACCCATGGGTCATACTCCTGCCCGCGAATGAAATCATAGCTGGAAAAGCGCGTATGAAACCCATGGCCGCCATCCTCGAAGTAATGGAGATGATCGGAAATCAGGTGTGTGTAGACCCCGTTCCGTTTCATGATCTCGGCAAAGGAATTATCGAAAGGCTCAAGCGGACCCCATGAACGGTGGGTGAAGTTCAGCCGACCGGTATGCATATCCCTGCGGGCCGGCATGCACGGCATCGAGCCGACATAATGACGGTCGAACGTAACCGCGCGTTCGGCGAAGCGGTCGAAATTCGGGGTCTCAACGGACTTGCTGCCGAAAGCCCCGAGCGCATTGCGGTTGAGGCTGTCGAAAAGGACAAAAATGGTCTTCATGAAGTCTCCTCCGGCAGCGACAATCGCGAAATAAGTTGATAAATGATAATGAAAACTTGTTGGTTCCCGATAACTGAAAGCTATCAGTCATGCGTTTGCTCGTGTCGCGCCACCTGGAGAATTTTCTGGCGCTTTATGAAGCCGGCAATATGCGCGCGGCGGCGCAGAGAAAAGGCGTCAGCCAACCTGCGCTGACAAAGAGCCTGCAACTGATCGAAAACGAACTTGACGTGGAACTGTTCGAGCGGACCCACAAGGGCCTCGTGGCGACGGAAACCGGCCATATCCTTTATCGCCACGCCTGCGCGATCGAACAGGAGGCGCGTTTTGCGGCGCTCGAGATCAGCCACATGCGCGAGGCGATGGGCGGCAGGATCAAGATCGGCGTTGGACAGGTGCTGGCGGTGAGCATTTTCCCCGCCCTTCTGGCCGATTTTCACCGACGTTTTCCCAATGTCGAGGCTTCCGTCGAAGCGGGGATTTCCAACGGACTCCTGCAAAGTCTGATGCGCGACAATCTCGACTTCGTTATTGCCGCCCTGCCGGAAGCCTCACTTCCCGACAAGTTCGTCACCCTGCCGTTGCTGTCGACCGACATGGTCATCATCTGCAGCACGGAGCATCCACTTTGCCGTGAAAAGGAGATCACGGCGGAGGCACTGACTGCCTTTCGCCGCGTCGGCTTTCTTGAAGACAGGGAGTTTGAAAGCCGGGCCCGTCAGTGTTTCGGCAACCGTTCGGAGGCGTTGCGCCCGATCCTACAGACAACCTCCTTGAACATCATGTTCGGCCTGTTGACCACGACGGACTATTACGCCATCGTCAGCGACATGATCGTGCCCAAGGCAGAACGCGAGGGCCTTGCGGCGCGGAATATGGAAGGCGGGCTGTGGACGCTTGATGTCGAGCTGATATGCAAGGCCTCGCTGGTTTCCTCAAAGCCGATCTCGGCTTTCAAGGAGGCGTTTTCCGCCCGGACCGGAAAAGCCGGATAGCAGATTGGACCGTGCGGATATCCGGGCAGAGGCCGCGCCGTGTCTGTAAACCTCCCGAGCCGGGCGCAACCCGGCTTCATGAAAGCGATATGGTTCCGGCGTTTGCCCTTTTTCACGGGCGCTCCGTGATGATGATGGAGGGACCGTTGCGGGCGTTTGCCGATGGCGACCAGGAGATGGCCGCAAGGCACAATTCCGGCCGCATGGAGCTGCTGGAGGCGATGACGCGGCAGGCCATCGATCGGCGGCAGCGGCGGGGCGGCGGGATCCGCCTCCGGTCTTGTCAGCGTCGGCGGCAATGCGGCCGGCAGCAACATTTCGAACGGCGGTGCCGTGGGGATTTCCAGCACCGGCAGTATTTCCACCAGAACGGGACTCGTCCATCGGCATTCTGGCGCAGACCGTCGGCGGTGGCGGGCTCGGCAACAGCAATGCCTATTCTCAGGGCGTCGATGTCAGCGTCTATCCGAAGCCCAATGTCGATCTCGATGCGGTCTACACCTATCAGGACGGTTATGCCGAGACCGGCACCTATGGCCTCTCGGTCGCCAGTCACGGCAAATGGAGTTTCGCCGCATCGCCGAATATCGAGATCGGCGGCCGTCACAATTTCGAAAGCGGCGAAACGCTGCGGCTCTATGGCCGTCTCGGAATGACCGTGATGTCGAGCGATGACTGGAAGACGTCTGCCGCGTTCATCAATTCACCGGCGCCGGGCAATGGCTTCGCAACCTCGCTCGACTACGCCAACACCTTCGCCTTGGTCGCGGCGGGAAGCATGTTTGAAAGCGACCTGCTTCCCCGGCCGCGCTCAATATCCTTGTGCACGATCTTGAAACCGGAAAGCTCCGTCAAAAAAACGCGTCGATTAGATTCCAAGCCTTGCGTAATCATCGTGACCTGATGCCCTGCCGTTGATGCTGGCGCTGTTGGTGAAGCCAACCAAAGCCTGCCATCTGTCGGCAAACCAGGGCGTGGTCGAGTTATCCGCAGATTTGTTGAACTGCCGGCTGGGGCCGCCTGTGTAGGTCGGCGACCCGCCTCGCGAACGTTAGAGTGTTTCCGCCTTTCCTAGAAATGCTGAGACACTCTATCTGTTTGTTTTTTGCGCATTTCCACGGGAGGGCAGATGTCTCAATCGGGGCGCGAAACGCGCCAGGAGCAGGACTCGTCCACTGTCCCCGGCACCGATCATGCTCGGCTATTCGTCCTTGTAATAGTCATTGCCGTAATTGGCGGCATAGCCGTAGCCGTAGCCGTAACTATAGCCATAGCGCTTGAAGCCCTTGGGGTCGATCTGGTTGAGGACAAGACCGCCGATCACGTCAGGCGAGAACAGGCCCAACGCCTCCTCGACCTGCTGGTGATGGGTCGAATCCCACTTCACGACGAACAGAACGGCATCGACGAACTGGCTGACAACCCGTGCATCAGGCACGATCAGAACGGGAGGCGTGTCGATGATGACAATGTCATAGGCCTCTCGCGCCTCTGCCAGAAGCCTCTGCATGCTGCCGGATGACAGGATATCCGCCGCATTGGCCTCCGTCTTTTCGCCGAACAGAATATCGATCCCGTAGTCCGTAAGATGCGAGACCGCTTCCTGGAGGGTCGTGTCGGTGGTCAGCGCCGAAATCAGGCCGGTGCCGGTGGTGTTCTTTCCGAAATACTGTTCCAGCGAACGGCGGCGCAGGTCGCCCTCGATGAGAAGGACCCTCTTGCCCATGCCGACGAAATTCATCGCCAGGGAGGCCGCGACGGTGGTCTTGCCTTCGCCCGGGATCGAAGACGTTGTCATGATAAGTTTCGGCGGGTGGTCGATATTGGCAAGCAGGACCGAGGTTCTCAGGTTGCGAATGGCTTCGGTAACGGGAGATGTCGGATTTTCCAGAACGTAGCTGAGCACACCTTGCCTGTTGCGGCTGGCGATCAGCGGAACCTGGCCTGTCACGCGGAAGCCTGAAAATTGTTCCAGTTCCTGGGACGAGCGGAAGGTCCGTTTGCGCAGTTCAAGCAGAAGGACGATGCCGCTTCCAAGGACCAGACCCAAAAACGTGCTCATCAGTACGATCAGCTTCTTGTTCGGCTGGGACGGCTCCAGCGGCACGACGGCATAGGACAGGATCCTGCTATCGGATTGCTGGATGCCTTGCTGTGCCGAAGTTTCCTTCAGCCGGGCGAGAAAATATTCATAAAGGGTGCGGTTGGCTTCCGCCTCGCGCGTCAGCTGTTCCAGCTCGACGAATGCCTCGCTTTCGGTCTGGATCCTTTCCTCGAGCACGTTCTCAGATGTGCGAAGCGTGTTGAGTTGCGAATCCGCTTCCGAAACCGCGCGGTTGGCGCGCTCGACCAGCGAATTGAATTGTGCGTCAAAGCGGCGTGCCGCGTCGGGGTCTGTCTCTGCCCGAGCTGCGAGGCTGCTCAGAAGGCTGTTGTCGGCAATTGCCGCCTTCTCGGCATAGGTCTCGGCCGACGACACTTGTGCGAGGAACTGGCTTGCATCTTCGGCATCACGCTCGGTCGACTCGATACGGTCACGCAGGGATCGTAATTGACGCTCAAGACCGGACAGGACGTCAGGCGAGATCATCGGCGTGTTCGTCTTGAACTCCTTGACGGCGTTTTCCGATTTCTGGAGGCTCAGCCTCAACTCGCTCACCTGGTCGCTCAACCAGTCGATCGCCTGCATGGTCGCATCACGTTTGACGTCAATCTGGCTCTGAACGTATTGTTCAGCCACGACATCGGCGAGCCGGGCCGACTTTTCCGGCTCTTCGGTGCGGGCCGTTATCCTGAACGCCGTGGTGTTGGGCACGACCAGAACCGAATAGCTTTCCAGAACATGATCGATCACCTGGTCTCTCAGAAGGCTTTGGGAGAGGATCTCCTCATCGGCCCCGAGGTTGTTCCCGACCGGCAGGAATGATGTGAGCGCATCCTTTATCCGGTCCGCCAGGTCCGGCTCCTGCAGCGTCGTGTTGAATTCCGGGTCGGACATGAGATCGAGCTCATCGACCACCTTGCCGACAAGAATGCGGGACCGCATGACTTCGATCTCGGTCTGAACGACCGTTTCGTCATTCGTCAGCTGGCTCAGGACACTGGGCAGATCAACGATCTGCTCCGACTGGCTGTTCAGCATCACGACGGAGTTGGCGCTGTAGATCGGCGTCGTCAGCATAATCGCGTAATAAACGCCGAAGCCCGCAAAAATGGCGGTAAAAAAGGCGATGATGAACTTGCCGCGCCAAAAGACCTGAAAGAGTTTTCCGAGGTCAATTTCGTCGTCGTCATGAGGGTTTTGAATTTGATTCATATCAGCCCGTTGTTTTTTCAAGGCGCTCTGGAGGCAGATTGATGAGGTAAAGCTTAGGAGATAAAAAGGATTTCTCTGCAAAAAACGTATCTAAACGCTGGTGATCCTAGCTGCCGCGAGGGCGAAAATCTAGATGCGAAGTGTCTCGATCGACCGGAACATTCGCGATATGTGATTTTCGGCGTTTGCGTCCGGCGGCGTGCCGGACGCAGGAACCGCAACAACCGGGCTGACGCCTGCCAATTCTGTTCAGGACGCTGGTTGCCTATCCGACAGCGAGAAGCTGCCCTTCCCGCTCTTGCCGCGCGTTCTCCTGCAAAAGCGCCCATTGCATGTCCGCAATGAACTGCCGCGGCGGCAGGATGATCCATCCATTTGCCGCGTCTCCGACCGCTGAATAGGAACCCGCAGCGATCAGAAGCGCCGTCACCGCACAAACCAGAGCCGCGCGGTCGTCATGGTTTTCAAGCCTATTCAAATCTTCGTGCATGCGGCGTTCCGGAAGGCAATGTTTCAGCAAGGCGCGCAGGAGGCCGCTCTGCGCAAGTTCCTCATAGTATATGTCAGAACGTCTGTTCCGCACTGTTTTGAGACGGGACGGATCAGAGATCATCAGACCCATGAATGCGGATGGAAAAGCTTCGACCAGTGCCTTTTGGTCTATCGCGGCAACATGGCTCGCCGCCCGGATGTTGCCGTGCTTCATCGTGAGTTCGGCACAGATATTGGCATGCTCGTTCAGTAATTTGCCGACCGGGGAACTCGACTGCCCCGGTTTCCCGATATGGGGCTGCAGGCGTCTTGTCAGCATCCGTTCGGCCGAGCGGTAGCGGCCGATAATGTCGAAGCCGGGACGGAGCGGGCCGTCAAAGGCCGCGGCGGCGATTTCCCACTTTCCCAGCAGATCCGCGATGGTCGATTCGCGTTCCGGTTCAACGGCGCGGAAGCGTTTGATGCGCCATGAGACTTCCGTCTCTGTCCAGTCAAGCCGGCAGATGGCGCTCTTCCGTTTCGTCTCCGACCACCCGATGTCGATGCCGATAACGCTGCCGCTCTTTTCAATCATGGTTCCCTCCCGGAACGGCGTTTGAGGGTCGCCCTTGTCACATCAGGCGAGCAGAATACTCACATCATCGACGGAATGAAAAGTGCGATGGCCGGGAAGGCGATCAGCAGGGCGATGCGGACGATGTCCATGGCGACGAAGGGCAGGAGGCCGGAGAAGATGGTTCTGAGGCTCACATCGCGCACCACCGTGTTGAGCACGAAGGCGTTCATGCCGACCGGTGGTGTGATGTAGCTCACTTCCGTGATGACGACGACGAAGATGCCGAACCAGATCAGATCGAAGCCCTGGGCGGCGACGATCGGGTGGAAGATCGGTACGGTGAGCGTGATCATCGAAAGCCCTTCCAGCACGCAGCCGAGCAGGAGATAGACGATCAGGATGGCGATGATGGTGGCATAAGGTCCGTCGCCGAACATCGACAGGGCCGACTGGATATCGGCCGTCATGCCCGAAAGATTGACGTAGTTGGTAAAGGTCAGCGCCCCGAACAGGATGAAGAACATCATCGCCGTGGTCTTGGCGGTCGAATAGAGGATGTCGCCGAGGTCTGCGAGTTTCAGCCGGCCGGAAAAAAGCGCCAGCAGAAACGCGCCGAAGGCGCCCATGCCCGCGCTTTCCGTCGGGGTGAAGATGCCGAGATAGATGCCGCCCATGACGAAGATAAAGAGAAGCAGCGCTCCGGCCGTGCCTTTCAGCGCGAGGAACCGCGACCTCAAGGAAAGCTTCGGCGCGGCCGGCAGGTCCTGCTTCAGGAGCCGCACGGAAATCATCACTGCAACCGAATAGCCGAGAATGCCGATCACGCCGGGCAGGATGCCGGCCATGAACAGCTTGCCGATATTCTGCTGCGTCATGATGCCGTAGAACACCAGAATGACGGAGGGCGGGATCAGGATGCCGAGCGTGCCGCCGGCGGCAATCGAGGCGGTGGCCAGACTGTCGGGATAGCCGAAGCGGCGCATCGAGGGCAGCGCGATCTTCGACATGGTGGCAGCCGTTGCCAGCGACGAGCCGCAGACGGAGGAAAACCCGCCGCAGGCGGCAACGGTTGCCAGGGCCAGCCCGCCCTTGCGGTGCCTGAGCCAGGCATGGGCGCTGTCATAAAGCTCGCGGGCAATGCCGGACTGGACGACGAAATTGCCCATCAGCAGGAAGAGCGGCATCACCGTCAGCGTGTAGGAGCGGCCATTGTCGAAGAAGGTGGCGCCGAGCAGCGCGAAGGACGGTTTCAGCCCGATGATCGAGGCCGTGCCGACGACGCCGATCAGCGTCAGCGAAAAGGCGATCGGCATGCCGACAAGGAGCAGCGCGATCAGCACCGCAATTCCGATGGGCCACTCGATCATTTCATTCTCTTGAAGAGCGCGGCAAGCGCGAGGGCAAATGTCACGAGCGCCGAGATGCCGGCAAGGACGGCGCAGAACCAGACGACGGGGGCGACCGGCAGGCGCAGCGAATTGGTGACAAGATTATAGCCGCCGACCTGCACGCCATAGGCATAAAGCCGCCAGGCAATGATGCCGAGGACGCCGGAAGAGACGAGGCCGGTGACGAACAGACGCGCCCGCTCGCTCCGGCGCGGCAGCGATTTGGTGACCAGATCGACCGTGACATGGCCGCCGTCAAGGCAGACGGCCGGCAGGCCGAGATAGACGAGTGAGACGAGAAGCAGTTCGGAGAGTTCCGCCGCGCCCTTGACCGGGGCATTGAGGAGATAGCGGCCGATCACATCGACAACCGTGAGCCCCATCAGCGCCATCAGAAGCGCGCCTGCGATTGTGCTCAGAACAATGCGAAGGCCGCGAGCCAGAGGGCTCGCGGCGCTTGCGTTTTCAGAAAGGAGGTCTGCTTCGCTCATTCAGCCTGCAATGCTTCGATGTTTTCCTTCATCATCGCTACGGCCTTGTCGGAGGGGATGCCGGCGGCATCGATCTCGGCGAGCTTGGCTTCCACCACGGGCGCGACCTTCTGGCTGATCTCGTCAACCTGTTCGGGCGTTGCGTCGTGGAATGTCACCTTGCCCTGCATGGCCTCGAAGCCGGCCGCATCAGCCGCGTCCCAGGCCTTGCCCGCAAGCCGCGCCAGCGCCTCGCCGGAGACGCTGTCGATCGCGGCCTGATCTTCGGGCGAGAGCCCTTCCCAGCTATCCTTGTTCATCACCACGAAGAAGGAGGTGTTGTAGAGCCCGCCGGGAATGACCATCGCCTGGTCGACCAGATCCGTCAGCCCGAAGAAGTTGATGGATTCGTAAGGAAAGGTGATGCCGTCGGCCACGCCCTGCGACAGCAGTTCGTAGGTCTGCGAGGAGGGGCCTTCGACCGGCACGCCGCCGAGCGCGCTCACCAGTTCGTGGACGATGCCGCCGCCGACGCGGATCTTGGCCCCGTCGATCGTCGAAAGTTCGGAAAGATCGCCGCCCTTCATGAACACCTGGCCGGGGCCGTGGGTGAAGACGGCAAGCACATGCACGTCGTCATATTCGCCGGCTTCCTTCAGAAGCTGGTCCCAGGTGCGCCAGTAGGCGACCGAGGTCTCCTCCGCCGTGTCGCCCCAGAACGGGATTTCGGCGAGGTTCGTGGTGCGGAAACGACCGGGATTATAGCCCTGCACGCCGAAGGTGATGTCCGCTACTCCGTTGACGGCGAGATCATACTGGGCCGGCGGCGGGCCGAGCGGCGCCGGCAGGATGTTGGCTGTCACGCGACCATCGGTCGCCTCGGAAATCGAAGCGGCGAACGGCGCGATCACATCGGCAACCAGCGGGTGCGACGGCGGCAGCCAGTTGGCGACTGTCAGCGTTTCGGCGCTTGCCGCCTGGCTCATGAACAGCGCGCCCGCGAGCACGGTCGCCGATTTCAGCATGGTCTTCATGTTTCCCCACTCATGGTTTTTCAGGACTTTGCGATTGCGAAGAAGCTGGACCAAGCCGGCTTCGATTGTCAATCGGGAAAGCGCCCCGAGACGCCTCCCGGCCTGCGCTTTGGCCAAGGTCAGGAGAGGTTTTGCAACAGGGTGCGCCGCCGATAAGGGCGACGGCCCGAGCGATCATGGCTCGTCACATGCGGCGGGTTCCCGGAAATCACGGGAGATTGCTGTCAACGTCAGGACTGTAACGTTACAGATTTCTGCAAAAATCCGCTCGATTTTATCCTGATCAGAGCCGCACTGGGCCAAAAAAATACCCTTTCAGGTCATGGAAAAATGCAGCCAAATAGAGAGGTATCGTCCGTTTAAAGCGCTTTGGAGTGTCAAAAAATGCCATAAAACGCAATATCTGTCTTTTGGAGTTCGATTTTCTGTGCTAGGACGGCTGCGCTGGAGGAATGAGGGTAGCCTGACCTGAAACGATACGGGGCGCCTTTACCAAGGATGGGATCTCAAAAATGAAATACGGTTATTTTGACGACGCCGCGCGCGAATATGTGATCACACGCCCCGATACGCCCTATCCGTGGATCAACTATATCGGCTGCGAGGGCTATTTCGGCATTCTGTCGGGCACGGCCGGCGGCTATTCCTATTACCGCGACGCGCGCCTGCGCCGCCTCACCCGCGGCCGCTACAACAACGTGCCTTATGACAATGGCGGCCGGTACGTCTATGTCCGCGACAATGAGGACGGCGATTTCTGGTCGCCGACCTGGATGCCGACGCAGTCGGCGGTCGAGGATTTTGCCTGCCGCCACGGCATGGGCTATTCGACGATCGGTTCAAAACGTAATGGCATCCGCGTGTCGAACCGCTATTTCGTGCCGCTTGGCGAGACGCTGGAAATCTGGCAGCTGACCGTGACCAATGAGCGCCTTGTGCCCGCCGACATTTCGCTGTTCTCCTCGGTCGAGTTCTGCCTGTGGGATGCGCTGGACGACCAGAGCAACTTCCAGCGCAACCTGTCGACCGGGCAGGTCGAGGTCGAAGACGAGGTTATCTACCACAAGACCGAATATCGCGAGCGCCGCAACCATTTCGCCTATTTCGCCTGCTCGGAGAAACTCGCCGGATACGATACCGCCCGCGAGGAATTCCTCGGCCCCTGGCGCGGCTGGGACAAGCCCGTTGCCGTTGCCGAGGGCAAGTCGCGCAATTCGGTTGCCCATGGCTGGTCGCCGATGGGCTCGCATCACGTCAAGCTGACTCTTCAGCCCGGCGAAACCCGCCAGGTGGTTTTCGTCCTTGGCTATCATGAGAACGACAAGGCCGAGAAGTTTGATCCGCCCGGTTCGCAGACGATCAACAAGAAGACGGTGAGGCCCGTCATCGACAAATATCTCGACGTCGAAAACGTGGAAGCGGCTTTTGCCGCGCTTGCCAGGCACTGGGACGACCTGCTCGGCGTCTATCAGGCCGAAACGCCCGATATCCATACCGACCGCATGGTCAATATCTGGAACGCCTATCAGTGCATGGCGACCTTCAACATGTCGCGCTCGGCGTCTTCCTTCGAAAGCGGCATCGGCCGGGGCCTCGGCTTCCGCGATTCCAACCAGGACCTGCTCGGCTTCGTCCATATGGTGCCGGCGCGGGCCCGCGAACGCATTCTTGATATCGCCGCAACGCAATTGTCGTCCGGCGGCGCCTATCATCAGTACCAGCCGCTGACGAAGAAGGGCAATAACGACATCGGCGGCGACTTCAATGACGATCCGCACTGGCTGATCATCGGCGTTGCCGCCTATCTCAAGGAAACCGGCGATTTTTCCATCCTTGAAGAGCCCGTCGTGTTCGACAACAAACCTGGCACGGAAGAGCCGCTTTACGTGCACCTGCAGCGCTCCATGCAATATGCGCTCGACCGCATCGGCCCGCACGGCCTGCCGCTGATCGGGCGTGCCGACTGGAACGACTGCCTCAACCTCAACTGCTTCTCCGACACGCCCGGCGAAAGCTTCCAGACCACCACCAGCAAGGATGGCAAGGTTGCCGAAAGCGTCTTCATTGCCGGCCTGATGGTGCTCTCGGCGAAGGAGCTTTCCGACATCGCGAAGGAAACCGGCAAGGCCGAGGACGCCGACTTCTACGCAAAGGTGTCGAAGGACATGGACGCGACGATCCGCGAACATGGCTGGGACGGCGAGTGGTTCATCCGCGCCTATGATGATTTCGGCCGACCGGTCGGCTCGAAGGAGAACGCGGAAGGCAAGATCTACATCGAAAGCCAGGGTTTCTGCACGCTCGCAGGCGTTGGCGTGGAAGACGGCAAGGCGCGCAAGGCGCTCGACTCGGTGGCAAAACACCTGGCGACGCCGCATGGCATCGTCGTTCTGCAGCCCGCCTATACCAAATACTATATCGAATACGGCGAGATCTCGACCTATCCGCCGGGCTACAAGGAAAATGCCGGCATCTTCTGCCACAACAATCCCTGGGTGGTGATCGGCGAGACCGTGCTTGGCAACGGCGATGCGGCGTTCGACTATTACACCCGCATCAATCCGTCGGCGCGCGAAGGCATTTCCGATACGCACCGGCTGGAGCCCTATGTCTACGCCCAGATGATCGCAGGCCGCGATGCCACCCGCCACGGCGAGGCCAAAAACTCCTGGCTGACGGGCACGGCGGCCTGGAACTACTATGCTGCGACCCAGTTCATCCTCGGCATTCGTCCGGAATATGAGGGCCTGCGCGTCGCGCCGGTGATCCCGGAACGCTGGACCGGCTTTTCAGTAAAGCGCACCTGGCGCGGCGTCACCTACGACATAACCGTTACCCGCAAGGGCCCCGGCAACGAGGTGGCGCTGACCATCGACGGTGCTCCGATCGAGGGCAATCTGATCGCCCCGCCGGCTGCGGGCGTCACCGGCGTGAAGGTCGAGGCCGTGATCGGCTGACCGGAATATGAGGGGCCGGCATCGGCGCGCGGCCCCGCATGATGATGCGGCATTTTGAGTGCCGCATTCATTTGGCCCGCATTCCGGTTCGTCCGGTGTGCGGGCTTTTTTGTTCTGCACCGCGGCGGCAACAAAAAAAGCCGCCCCGAGGGGCGGCTTTTTTCATAAGGTCTGCAAGAAACCGATCAGGCTTCCTTCGGCGTCAGAACCTGGCGGCCGCGATACATGCCGGTCTTCAGATCGATATGGTGCGGGCGGCGCAGTTCGCCGGAGTTCTTGTCCTCGACATAGGTCGGGTTCTTCAGAGCGTCTGCAGCACGGCGCATACCGCGCTTGGACGGGGTCGTTTTTCTTTTCGGTACAGCCATTGGACTACTCCAGTTTCGGCAAGGCTCAGTCACCGGCGGGCATGACCACCGCGATTTCGGCCTTAAAATTCATGAAATTTGGCGCGCTTATACAGGTCTTGCGCCCGTTTGACCAGTCCCTGCGGCATTTTTTTGCACCATGCGGCAGGAAGCCTCCTTCTCACACCTCGTCTTCGGGAACAACCCAGCTTTCGGCGAGCGCTCCGTCGCGCCAGCGCTGGAAGGCGGGCAGGCTTTTCACCGCGTTCATATAGGCAAGCGTCGGCGTTGAATCGGCCAGTTCATAGATCTCGAAGCGGTTGACGACCGGCGCATACATGGCGTCTGCCGCCGTGAAAGACCCGAACAGGAAAGGCCCGCCGGAGGCTTCCAGCGCATCGCGCCACATGGTCTTTATCCTTGCAACATCGGCCTTCACCGCATCATCGATGGCAAGCGGAGCCGGTTTGCGGCCGAAATTCATCGGGCAGGCGCCACGCAGCGCGCGGAAGCCCGCATGCATTTCGGCGGAAAGCGCGCGGGCGGCGGCGCGTTCGATCCGGTCTTCCGGCCAGAGCTGGGCCTCCGGATAAAGCTCGGCGACATATTCGATGATGGCGAGCGATTCCCAGATCCTCGCCTTGCCGTGATGCAGCACGGGAACCATGCCGACCGGCGAAATTTCCCGGAAACGCGGATTGCCGGCGGGAAAATCAAACGGGATCAGCACTTCCTTGAAGGGAATGCCCGAGGCCTCCATGGCGAGCCATGGCCTCAGCGACCAGGATGAATAGCGCTTGTTGCCGATAAAAAGCGTCAGATCGCTCATCAGGGTATCCTTTTCGATACTAAACCGCGGCGGGAGTTAACCTCAAATGCTCGCAATACGCCAATGGATTTATCGGATGTCAGTCATAAAGACAGCTAATATAGGCGCCGGATCGCGCGGCCAGCCGTTCAACCCGGTCGGCAAGCCGGTTCATGTGGGCGCTCGGGGCTGCCGCCTGCCGGCCCGTAGGGTTCGGCAGTGAGACGGCAAGGAGCGCCGCCTGGCGGCGCGAGAGGGCGGAGGCGGGGATGCCGAACTGTTCGCGGGCGGCCGCCTCGATGCCGAAGGTTTCCGGACCCCACTGGGCGATGTTGAGATAGATCTCCATCATCCGCTCCTTCGACCAGAAGGCGTCGGCGGCAACGGCGAGCGGCAGTTCCAGGACCTTGCGCACATAGGAGCGCCCGTTCCAGAGGAACAGGTTCTTCACCGTCTGCATGGGAATGGTGCTGGCGCCGCGCGTCTTCTCGCCGGACAGCGCGTCTTCGATCACCGCCTTGTATTCGCGCCAGTCGACGCCGTAGTGATTGCAGAACTGCCCGTCCTCCGACATCAGCACCGATTGCACCAGAACCGGGGCGATGTCGTCGAAGGTGACCCATTGACGGTCATAGCCGGTCAGTGCCCGCGTCATCATCAGCGTCGACACCGGATGGACGAAGGCCGGGCGGTAGAGCGGCAGGAACAGGTAGGGCAGCAGCACGAATACGGCGAGCGCAAGGAGCGCGATACGGAGCCACCGGCGGAGAAGGCCCTTTCGCGGCAGCGCCTCCTCGTTCAAATCCGGCCTCTCGCCCATATATCAACCAGTCCTCATGAATGCTCCCCTCTCCATAGCGCGAAATCGGCTTGCTTGAAAAGAAGGCAGAGGCTTGATCATTGCGGCTTGAATGGCGCCGGGCGGCATGCCAAGACAAGCGCATGACCGCACCGTTTTTCACCGACCGTCTTGATGACGCGCGCGCCCGTGTCGAAGCCTGCCTTGCAGGGCTTCTCGGCCCCGATCCGCGTGCAGGAGAAACCACGCGACCGCCGACGCTGATGGCGGCGATCCGCCACGGCGTGCTGAACGGCGGCAAGCGCTTTCGCCCGTTTCTGGTGATCGAGAGCACAAGGCTCTTCGACGGTCCTGCGCAGGCCGCGCTGAGGGTCGGCGCGGCGCTGGAATGCATTCATTGCTATTCGCTGATCCATGACGACCTGCCGGCCATGGATGACGATGATCTGAGGCGCGGCCGACCGACCGTGCACAAGGCCTATGACGAGGCAAGCGCGATCCTGGCCGGCGACAGCCTGTTGACGCTCGCCTTCGATATTATTGCCGATGATGAGACGGCGCTTTCCCCCGAGGCCCGGCTGAAGCTCGTCGCCGCCCTTTCGCGTGCGGCCGGCATTGGCGGCATGGCCGGCGGTCAGGCGCTGGATTTGGCGGCGGAAAAAACGCCGCCTGACGAGGAAGGCATTGTCACGCTACAGGCGATGAAGACCGGCGCGCTGATCCGCTTCGGCGCGGAGGCTGGCGCGATGATCGCCGGCACGGGCGAGGACGAGCGCCGGCGGCTTCACCGCTATGGCGCGGTGATCGGCCTTGCCTTCCAGCTTGCCGATGATCTGCTGGACCTGACGGCGGATGCTGAAACCATGGGCAAGGCAACCGGCAAGGATGCCGGGCGCGGCAAGGGCACGCTGGTGGCGCTTCACGGGCCGGAATGGGCGGAAAGGCGCCTCGGCGAGCTGGTGACGGAGGCAGAGAGCTTGCTATCGCCCTTCGGCGCGAAAGCCGAGGTCCTGGTGGAGGCGGCGCGTTTTGTCGCCAGGCGGAAAAGCTGAGCATGACCGCACCCGTCGCCATCATCCGCAATGGTCACCGCACAGCCTTGAAGTGGCATCGCGGCAGGCGCTTTCCGCACGACACCGCATTTTCGCGCGCGCGCATCGCCGAGGGCTTGAAGGCCGGCGCCAGCAGCGAGATAGACCTGCTACTGACCGCCGATGGCGCGCTCGCGGTGCTGCATGATGAATTGCTGGAACAGTCGACCACCGGCACGGGACCGGTTGCCGCGGCAAGCGCCGATCAGGTCCGCGCCGCCTGTCTCCTCGATCCCGCAGGGCGCGATACCGGTGAGAGCGTGATGCTGTTCGAGGACCTGGCGCGGCTGGTGCGCGAGGCCGGAGCGGATGAGGCGGCGGTCCTGCAGCTCGATCTCAAGGAAAGTCTTTCCGCCTTCGCGCCGGACAGCATTGCCCGCTTTGCCGAAACCGTCCGTCCGGTCGCGCGCCACATGATCCTCTCGGGCGGCGATGCGGCTGCGGTGAAGCGCCTTTCCGATGCCGTGCCCGGCCTTGCCACCGGTTATGATCCCTGCCTTGACGGGGCGATGGAGCGGGTGATGGAAAACGGGCGTTATGCCGAGTTCGTCGCCGAAGCGCTTCAGACCGCGCCTGACGCGCGGATGGTCTATCTGCACTACGAACTGGTTCTTGCGGCGACGGACGCCGGTTTCGACATGATTGCCGCCTTTCACGAAGCCGGAAAGACGGTCGACGCCTGGACCATCACGGGCAGCGACGCGGTAAGCCTCGCCCTGGCCGAACGGCTTCTGGCGCTGAAGGCCGACCAGATCACCACCGACGATGCCGACGGGCTTTTTGCGGCGCTCACATGAAGGGTCAGCAGCCGATCTGGCTGCGGATGCGCCTGACTTCTGCAAGCGACCTGCAGACATTTTCACAGGGGATGACGTCGCTGTCGCCGTCAGCGCGGCTGTAGCCGTTGCACCATTGCCGGACAGCCTCTGCGCAGCTTGATGCCTGACTGCAGGTCCATCCGGCCGCCTGTGAGATCGTCGGCAGAACCGCGGGCGTCATCGGCACTGGCGTGCCTGAAGCCACGCTGATCGGCGTGGCGGCAAAGGCCACAAAACCGAAAAAGAAAAGGTTTTGCAGGCCTTTCGTGGCTTTGGGCCTCAATCCCGCCCCGGCAGCACCCGGTTCGGCGGGCGATGGCCGTCGAAGAATGTGCGGATGTTGATGATCACCTTGTCGCCCATGTCGATGCGGCTTTCGAGCGTGGCCGAGCCCATATGCGGCAGAAGCACGGCCTTGCCCTTTCTCGCCAGTTCCAGAAGGCGCGGATTGACCTCCGGTTCGTTTTCGAACACGTCCAGCCCGGCGCCGGCGATCCGGTCTTCCTCAAGGCATTTGATCATCGCCTCCTCGTCGATCACGTCGCCGCGCGCGGTGTTGACGATATAGGCCTCCGGCCGCATCAGCTGCAAGCGGCGGGCCGAGATCAGGTGGTAGGTGGCGGGCGTCGAGGGGCAGTTGACCGAGACGATGTCGACGCGGGCGAGCATCTGGTCGAGACTGTCCCAATAGGTCGCCTCGAGTTCCGCTTCCGTTTCCGGGCTGATGCGGCCGCGATTGTGATAGTTGACCGAGAGGCCGAAGGCCTTGGCGCGCCGGCCGACAGCCGTGCCGATGCGGCCCATGCCGACAATGCCGATGCGCTTGCCCCAGATGCGCCGCCCCAGCATCCAGGTGGGGCTCCAGCCCTGCCATTCGCCCGGCTCGGCTTGCGAGAGAAAGCGCGCGCCTTCCGCCAGCCGGCGCGGCACGGCGAGCACCAGCGCCATGGTCATGTCGGCGGTGTCCTCGGTCAGCACGTTCGGCGTGTTGGTGACGGTGATGCCCTTCCTGGCCGCCGCATTAACGTCGACATTGTCGACGCCGTTGGAAAAGCTCGCGATCAGCTTCAGCCGGGGGCCTGCCTTCTCGATCAGATCCTTGTCGATCCGGTCCGTCAGCGTCGGCACCAGAACATCGGCCCGGGCCATGGCGTCTCCCAGTTCATCGCGCGAAAGCGGCCGGTCGTCGCGGTTGAGCGTGACCGAGAACAGTTCCTGCATGCGCGCCTCAACGGGCGCTGGCAGTTTCCGCGTGACAAAGACATCGGGTTTCTTCGGGTGGGTCATCGTTTACAGCTCATTAAACATGTCCGGCGATAATGCACATATTGCAGGCTTTTTTCCACCTGAAGCGGAGGGCAGGGGGCCGAAATCGGCGTTGCGGCCCAAAGACCGCCGTCCGGGTGGCCGATCAAGGCCGTGCCAAGCCCTGAGAAAGGGCGGAATTTCAAGGGAATGCCATGCGTCGCATCGTCAGTCTGGTTATGAGTGTGCTCGTCGTCCTCGCCGTCGTCATGCCGGTTTCTCCGGTTCAGGCGCAAAGCGAACGGCGCGGAGCCTCCGGCGCGCCCCTGCCACGCTTTGCCATCATCAAGCCGGATCGCGCCCGCATGCGCGTCGGTCCCGGCTTCAACTACGCCACCAAATGGATCTACAAGCGCCCCGGCCTGCCGGTGGAAATCATCGAGGAATATGCCGTCTGGCGCCAGGTGCGCGATGCGGACGGCACGGAAGGCTGGATGCATGTCTCGGTGCTGTCGTCCGTGCGCAATGCCATGGTCGCCCCCTGGCTGCGCGGCAACAGCGCCGAGGACACCTATCTCGACGTGAAGGCCAGCGACGATGATTCCGCCCGCGATGTCGCCAAGCTCGAGCCCGGCGTGATCGTCCACCTGTCCGAATGCGACGGCACTTGGTGCGAGCTCGAGGTCAAGGGCGTTTCCGGCTACATGCACCAGAACGATCTCTGGGGCGTCTACCCCAACGAGGTCTTCAGATAGATCGCCTCGGGCTCGGGCTCGGGCTCAGGCCTCGGGTTTCGTGGTCAGCACCATGTAGTTGACGTCGGTGTCCCTCGAGCGGTTCCAGCTGTCGGTCAAGACGTTGTAGAACACGCCCTGGCGCTCGACGATCTCCATGCCGGCGGCCTTGAGCGGCTTTTCGACTTCCTCAGGCCGTACCAGCTTCTCATACTGGTGCGTGCCGGGCGGCAGCCAGCGCAGCACCTGTTCGGCGGCAAAGATCGCCAGGGCCCGCGCCTTCAGCGTGCGGTTGATCGTGGCGACGAACATCATGCCGCCGGGCCGGACAAGCGAGGCGCAGGTGGTCAGGAAGAAATCGACGTCGGAGACATGTTCGACCACTTCCATGTTGAGGACGATATCGAAGGTCTCGCCGGCCTCGGCAAGGGCTTCCGCCGTTGTCGCCCGGTAGTCGATCTCAAGGCCCGATTCGGCGGCATGGGTGGAAGCGATGCCGATATTCTTTTCCGCCGGATCGATGCCGGTGACGCTCGCGCCCATGCGCGTCAGCGGCTCGGCCAGAAGCCCGCCGCCGCAACCGACATCGAGGATCTTCAGGCCGGCGAGCGGCCGCGCCGATTTCTCATCCCGGGCGAAATGGGCGCAAGCCTTTTCGCGGATATAGGAGATGCGCACCGGATTGAACTTGTGCAGCGGCTTGAACTTTCCGGTCGGGTCCCACCACTCGGCCGCCATTTTCGAGAACCACTCGACCTGGCTGTCGTCGATCGTCGTCTTTTCGGCGTTGCTCATTGGCCTCATCTCCGGCGTGGCGAGCGGCATTCAGGGCCGCTCATTCATGTTTTGCTGCGCATGCAAGCCCGGATGGAACTCCGCTCTCAAATCGCCTGCATCTGTCATCCGCTTATAGAAGCGGGCGTGGCGAGCGGCAAGCAAGTCCGGCGCTTTCTGCATTTTCGCTCCGGGCGCACGGCCCGTATTCTTGAGATGTAAGGCGGATAGCCGGATTTCCAAGACCGCCCCGTGGCCGTGACCGAACGCGAAAACGGCCCGGGCGAGGCCGGGCCTTTGACGGGTTCTGGCCCTAATGGCGAGTCGATCAGGCGCGGATGACGCCGCCGGTCGCCTTTTCGACATTGGCGACGATCTTCTTCGTCAGCGTCTCGAAATCCTCATCCGTCAGCGTGCGATCGCTCGGCTGGATCGACACTTCGACGGCAACCGACTTCTTGCCTTCGCCCAGCGAGGCGCCGGCAAACACGTCAAAGACGGTGACGCCGGTGATCAGCTTGCGATCTGCGGTGGCCGCCGCGCGCTCGATGGCCGCAGCCTCGACATCACGGTCGACGACGAAGGCGAAGTCGCGGGTGACCGCCTGGAAGGGCGACAGCGCCAGCGCCGGCTTGGTGCGGGTCGCCTTCTTCTTCGGCTCCGGCATGGCATCAATGAAGATTTCGAAGCCTGCCAGCCTGCCGGAGACATCGAGCGCTTCCAGCACCTTGGGATGAAACTCGCCGAAATATCCCAGCACGATCTTCGGCCCCATCCTGATGGTGCCGGAACGGCCCGGATGATACCAGTCCGGTCCACCGGCGACGATCTGGACATTGCTCATCGGCACGCCGCAGGCCTCGATCACGGCCAGCGCATCGGCCTTGGCATCGAAGACGCCGACGCCGCGGCCGGCCCCGGTCTCGCCGTTCGACCACATGCGGCCGGCGCCCGAAAGCGTGGCGGTGCCGCGACGAACGCCGCCGGCAACGCGGCGCTGGCCTTCCGGCTTGTCGTTCTCATAGGTCGCGGCAACCTCGAACAGCGCCACATCGCCATGGCCGATCGCGGCATTGCGCTTTGCGGCCGCCAGAAGACCTGGCAGAAGCGAGGGGCGCATATCGGACATATCGGCCGCGATCGGGTTCGAGAGTTTCAGAGCGGGGTCGCCGCCGCCGAAGAGCTTCGCCGCTTCTTCCGAGATGAAGGACCAGGTGACAGCCTCCATCATGCCGCGAGCTGCGAGTTCCCGCCGCGCCGAACGCGAGCGGATCTGCAGTGTGGTCAGGATCTTTTCGTTGACCGCGCCGGCCGCCGGAAGCGCTTCCGGGCTGATCTTGTCCACGCCGAAAATGCGCATCACCTCTTCAACGAGATCGGCCTTGCCTTCCACATCCGGACGCCAGGAGGGGACGGAGACGGAAACCGTCTCGCCGCTGCCTTCGACCTCGAAGCCGAGCCGGGTGAGGATATTGCGGCTTTCCTCGGGCGAAACCGCGAGCCCTGTCAGCCGTTTGACTTCGGAAAACGGGTAGTCGATCACCTTCGGCGTGTGGCCCTCATAGCCGGTGACCGTCTTTTCGCTGGCCACGCCGCCGCAGATCTCCAGCACCAGTTCGGTGGTCCGCTCAAGGCCGGGCACCATATATTCCGGATCAACGCCGCGCTCGAAACGATAGCGGGCATCGGTGATGATGCCGAGGTCACGGCCCGTGCGGGCGATGTTCATCGGGTCCCACAGCGCCGACTCGATCAGCACGTCGGTGGTGGTCTCGTCACAGCCGGAATGCTCGCCGCCCATGACGCCGCCGATCGATTCCACGCCAGTGTCATCGGCGATGACGACATTGTCATGATTCAATTCATACTCGCGTTCATCAAGCGCCAGGATCTTCTCGCCGGCCCTGGCGCGCCGCACGGTCAGCCCGCCCGCGACCTTGGCCGCATCGAAAACATGCATCGGCCGACCCTGATCGAAGGTCATGTAATTGGTGATATCGACCAGCGCGTTGATGGGGCGAAGGCCGATGGCGATGAGCCGCTGCTGCATCCATTTCGGGCTCGGCCCGTTCTTCACACCGCGAACCAGACGAAGGGCAAAGCCGGGGCAGAGGTGCTTGTCCTCATCGGCAAAATCGAGCGTCAACGACACAGGCATGTCACCCTTCGCCGCGAAGGAGGGCGCAGGCTTCGTCTTCAGCGTGCCGAGGCCGGAGGCCGCGAGATCGCGGGCGATGCCGTAAATGCTGGTGCAGTCCGGCCGGTTCGGCGTCAGGTTGATCTCGATGACCGGATCGTCGAGCCCGGCATATTCGGCGAAGCTTGCGCCGACCGGCGCATCCTCCGGCAGATCGATAATGCCGTCGTGATTGTCCGACATGTCGAGCTCTTTTTCCGAGCACATCATGCCGTGGCTCTCGACGCCGCGGATCTTGCCCACGGCAAGCGTCACGTCGATGCCCGGAACATAGGACCCCGGAAGCGCAAGCGCGCCGACAAGCCCGGTGCGCGCATTGGGCGCGCCGCAAACGATCTGCAGCGGCTTGCCGCCATTGACCGCCGGCCCGCCGTCAACCGTCAGCACCCGCAACCGGTCGGCATCGGGATGCTGCTTCGCCTCGATGACCTTGGCGATGGTGAACGGCTTGTAGGCCGCCTTGTCATCGACCTCCTCAACCTCAAGCCCGATCGTCGTCAGCCGCTCGCAGATTTCCTCGAGCGAGGCCTCGGTTTCCAGATGGTCCTCCAACCAGGACAGTGTGAATTTCATGTCTCTCGTCTCGCCATTTCACTCGACTGCAAACCGGATGGATAAACCCAGAGCCGTCGATTTTTGTTCTCATCAAGCGTTTTCGTCGTCACCCAGCGTTTCCACTAGCCGGAACCGTTCGCAGATCAGTTCCATGTCGGGCGAAAAACCGCCATTGCGGGCAAAGAAGGCCTCATGCCCTTCGCGCCAGTCGGCAAGCGACAGGTCGCCCTCGCCCTCGTCGCGGGCGAAGTCCTCATCAACCTCGTCGAACCGGCGGATCGTCACCTCGGTGGTCTCGATCACCGCCGCGGGCTTTCCCGCACCGTCGAGCACCACATCGCGGCGGCCGACTTCGGGCATCGGCTCCCCGGCATCCTTCACGTCCCGAAGCGCGCCGCAGGTGGCCGTCTTCTTGCCCGACAGTACCAGCGCCAGAAGTTCGTCCTTCAGCGCCGGCGTATCGCCAAACGCAAACTGGACGGCATCCCTGTAGCGCTCCGGAAGATCGGTCATGACGACAGACCGCCGAACAACGTCGGGATATCGAGCGGACGGAAGCCGTAATGGCTCGTCCAGCGCTCGTCGGCGGCGAAGAAGTCGCGCAGGTCCGGCATTCCGTATTTCAGCATGGCAATGCGGTCCAGCCCCATGCCCCAGGCGAAGCCCTGATAAACGTCCGGGTCGAGGCCGCAATGGCGCAGCACGTTGGGATGCACCATGCCGCAGCCGAGAATTTCCATCCAGTCCGTGCCGGTTCCGAACTTCACCTGATCGCCGGAACGGTCGCACTGGATGTCGACCTCGAAGGACGGCTCGGTGAACGGGAAGAATGACGGGCGGAAGCGCATGGTCACGCTGTCGACCTCGAAGAACGCCTTGCAGAACTCCTCCAGCGTCCAGCGAAGATGGCCGACATGGGTGGTCTTGTCGATCACCAGACCCTCGAGCTGATGGAACATCGGCGAGTGGGTGGCGTCGCTGTCCTGCCGGTAGGTCTTGCCGGGCGCGACGATGCGGATCGGTGGTTCCTGGCTTTCCATCGAGCGGATCTGTACCGGCGAGGTGTGGGTTCTGAGCACCTTTCGCTCGCCGTTCTCGTCCGGATTGAAGAAGAACGTGTCGTGCATCTCGCGCGCCGGATGGCCTTCCGGGAAGTTCAGCGCGGTGAAATTATAGTAATCGGTCTCGATCTCCGGCCCTTCGGCGATCGAAAAGCCCATATCGCCAAAGATCGCAGTGATCTCATCGATCACCTGGCTGACGGGATGGATGCGGCCCGACAGCGATGGCGAAGGGCGCACGGAAAGCGTCACGTCAACCGTCTCGGCGGCAAGCCGGGCGGCGATTGCGGCATCCTTCAGCGCGGCCTTGCGGGCGGCAATTGCGTCGGAGACCTCGGTCTTCAACGCGTTGATGGCCGCACCCCGGGTCTTGCGCTCTTCCGGGTCCATCCTGCCGAGCGTTTTCAGGAGCTCGGAGACCGATCCCTTCTTGCCGATGGCTGCAACGCGCACGGCTTCGATCGCCGCTTCGTCCTCAGCACCGGCGATTTCGGCCATCAATTTGGATTTCAGATCCTCAAGATCGGACATCTTTATCTCTTTCTTGCCGGAGCGTTCATCGCTCCCCCAACCGGTCAGATATAGGCTTTATGTGATTTCAAAATGAAAAACCCGCACTGGTCCTGCCAGCGCGGGTTTCCCAAAAGGTAGAATTTCAAAAGAGCTTGGGAAGCGCTGGCTTATGCAACCGCGCTTTCAAACTCATTGGCCGTGCCCTCTTTCTTGAGGTACTCGAGGCCCTTCTTCGCAGCGGCAACCAGGCTTGCGAATGCTTCCGGCTCATGGATCGCCATGTCGGACAGGACCTTGCGGTCAACTTCGATGCCAGCCTTGTTCAGGCCGTCGATGAAGCGACCATAAGTCAGGCCGTGTTCACGCACGGCAGCATTGATGCGCTGGACCCACAGAGCGCGGAAATTGCGCTTGTTGACCTTGCGGTCGCGGTAGGCGTACTGCTTCGACTTGTCGACGGCAGCCTTGGCTGTGCGGATGGTGTTCTTGCGGCGGCCGTAGAAGCCCTTGGCCTGCTTGATGACTTTCTTGTGCTTTGCGTGTGCAGTCACGCCACGTTTTACGCGAGCCATATCGGTTCTCCTTGAAATCTATCGGAATGCGTTGGGATAAAGTGCGGGCGTTACTTGCCGTAGGGCATGAACTGCTTGACGATCTTGGCGTCCTGATCGGACAGGACCATCGTGCCGCGCGCATCACGGATAAATTTGTTGGAACGCTTGATCATGCCGTGCTGCTTGCCTGCAGCCGCGACCTTGACCTTGCCGCTCGCGGTCAGCTTGAAACGCTTCTTGACCGACGATTTCGTCTTCATCTTGGGCATTTTGCTACTCCGTTGTTGTTGATTGGGGCTACCGGGCGACGAACCCGGGCCACATTGCATTTTCGAGCAGACACGGCATGCCCTGCCGGCCTGCTCCATGGCGGTCCGCCGAAAGGCGATCCGTCAGGACGGCGCGCTTATACGCGGTTTGTCTGAAAAGCGCAACCGGTTGTCTTGCCACGCACGCAATTCGCCGTCTCGGCCAGTTTTTCTGACCGGACGGCGTGTCAACAGCGTGTGCCCGAAGGCTTATTTCGGTGCAAGCACCATCAGCATCTGGCGGCCTTCGAGCTTGGGCTCGGCCTCCACCTTCGCGATCTCTGCGGTGTCTTCCTTGACCTGGGAAAGAAGCTTCATGCCCAGTTCCTGGTGGGCCATCTCGCGGCCGCGGAAACGAAGCGTCACCTTGACCTTGTCGCCTTCCTCGAAGAATTTGTTCATCGCCTTCATCTTCACCTGATAGTCATGGGTGTCGATGTTGGGGCGCATCTTGATTTCTTTGACTTCGACGACTTTCTGCTTCTTGCGGGCCTCGGCGGCGCGCTTCTGGTTCGCGTATTTCAGCTTGCCGAGGTCAAGAATCTTGCAAACGGGCGGCGTCGAGTTGGGGGCGATCTCCACAAGATCAAGCCCGGCTTCCTCAGCCATTCTCAACGCTTCTTCAGTCAGAACGACGCCCTGGTTCTCCCCTTCGGCATCAATCAGCTGAACTTCGCGGATGCGAATGTCGCGATTGGCGCGGGGACCTTCCTTGGTCGGGGGAGCGGCTCTATGGGGTCTGCGAATGGTCGTGATCTCCTCAGTGATTGAAAATCGGGTTTTGAAGTGCCAAGTCTTGTGACCTGGAGCACTGATCGGACACAAATGGTTGTTAAGCCCGTCCAATGTCAATAACACAGCCCAAAAAGAAAATCACCTCTTCATCGCGAAATCGGCGCGATTGCGGGCTTTTGGAGCGAAACCGGCGGAGACTATCATGCAGCAGGACGTTGCCCTGACCTATACGGAAATCGATCATGGCGAAGGACCGCTGAGGATCGCCATGCGCCTTCGTCCCGGATCGGGCGACAAGCCGGCGCTGGTCTGGTTCTCCGGTTACGGTTCTGACATGCTCGGCACCAAGGCGGAGGCGCTCGATGCCTATGCGGGCGCAGAAGCGCTTGCCATGGTCCGCTTCGACTATACCGGGCATGGCGAGAGTGAAGGCGCGTTCAAGGACGGCACGATCTCGCGCTGGCTTGCCGACGCGCTCAAGGCCATCGAGCAGGCGGCCCACGGGCGGATCATCATCATCGGCTCGTCCATGGGCGGCTGGCTGGCGCTTCGGGCGGTGCAGGAGCTGAAGAAGCGGGCCGGCGGACCGAAGGTCGAGGGGCTTCTTCTGCTGGCCCCCGCGCCGGATTTCACCAGCGAACTGATCGAGCCGGACCTCAAGGATGCCGAATGCAAGGCGCTGGCCGAGCAGGGCTATTTCGAGGAAGTCTCACCCTATGGTCCCGAGCCCACCGTCTATACCGCGAAGCTGCTTGATGACGGCCGGCGCAACCGCGTGCTGAACGGCATCATCGAGACCGGATGCCCGGTTCATATCATCCAGGGAAAGAAAGATGCGGATGTGCCCTATGCCCATGCGCTGAAGCTGATGTCGCATCTGCCGGCCGACGACGTGTTGCTCACCCTGGTGCAGGACGGCGACCACCGCCTGTCGCGGCCCGAGGATATCGAGCGCATGCTGAAGGCCGTCGGCGATCTTGTCGCCTCCGCCGGCGCCGGTTAACCATTCCTTAAGATCTTGCCGCCGGCAAAGCCGTGATTGATTGACTCCGTCCGCCTTATCTCCTTAACTCTTTGTTAAGAATTCAACAGGCGGATGGGTATAGCGTGCCTCGTTTCAATCAACTGGCTTATATGGTTTTCGGTGCGATCGCGGCCATGTTCTCGGCCGGTCTGCTTGCGCCGGCGCTTTCCGCCGGAATGCCCGCCATGCCGATTGGCGGCATCACATCCCAGCCCATCGGGCACTTCGAATTCTGCCAGCAGCACCGTCGCGATTGCGAGCCGTATTCCGGCCCGACCGGTCCGGCCCGGCTGACATCTTTCGGCTGGCAGTCCGTCGAGGCGATCAACCTTGACGTCAACGCCGGGATCGAGCCGATGACGGACGAGGAGCTTTACGGCCGCGAGGAAGTCTGGGCCTATCCGAAAAGCGGCGCGGGCGATTGCGAGGACTTCGTGCTTGAGAAGCGCCGGCGGCTGATGAAGGCCGGCTTTTCGGCCTCGGACCTGCTGATCACCGTCGTGCGCAAGCCCAATGGCGAGGGCCATGCGGTGCTGACGCTGCGCTCCAGCAAGGGCGATTTCATCCTCGACAATCTGAGCGACGAGATCCTGCCCTGGGCCGAGACGCCCTACACCTTCCTGAAGCGCCAGGCCTCCTTCGATGCCGGTCGCTGGGTTAAGGTCGAAACCGGCACGGACCTGCCCGTCGCCTCGCTGCGGTGAACGACCTGCGACGGGCGCAGAGCCCGCCCGAAAGAGAAATGCACTGTGCAGCGCTTCGGGTGATCCTTTCTTCCCGCAAATGCTGTAACAAGGACGCTGAGCAGGCCGGAAGCGCCTGAAAGAGAGGCTCGGACGGTTTTCATGCATATCCCGCCAAAGGCATCGATCGTCGTTCTGACCGGCGCGGGCATTTCCGCGGAGAGCGGCCTTGCCACCTTCCGCGACAATGGCGGTCTGTGGGCCGAGCACGATATCCGCGATGTCGCCACGCCGGAGGGTTTTCACCGCAATCCGGACCTCGTCTTCGATTTCTACAACATGCGTCGTCGCGAGGCGGCAAAGGCCAGCCCGAACGCGGCCCACAATGCGCTCGCCAGGCTGGAAAACGCCTGGGACGGTCCGTTCCTGCTGATTACCCAGAATGTCGACAATCTGCACGAGAAGGCCGGCTCGAAAAATGTGCTGCACATGCACGGCAAGCTGAATTCGGCGCTCTGTTCCGAGTGCGGCAGCCACCAGCAATGGGACGGCGATCTCGATGACGGCGAGGTCTGTTCCAGCTGCGCCCGTGCCGCCCTCCGGCCCGATATCGTCTGGTTCGGCGAGATGCCCTATGACATGGAACGGATCGAAGCGGCGCTCGGCGGGGCCGAGCTTTTCGTGTCGATCGGTACGTCCGGCACGGTCTATCCGGCGGCGGGCTTCGTCATGGAGGCAGCCGGCAATGGCGCCCGGACCGTCGAGGTCAATCTTCAGGCGACCGGCAATCCTCTGTTCGAGGACTGTTACGAGGGACCGGCCGCGACCTCGGTTCCAGCCTTCGTGGACACCCTGCTGGCGGGCCGCTGAACCGTTTTGACGCGCCGTGCGACGAAGGGTCATTTGACCATCGTCACTTAATCATGACAAAAGAAATCATGTTTTAATTTCGCCGGCTGACATCGTCAGCGCGGCCTTCTTGGAGTTTCCCAATGTCTCAAGTCCCGGATGATATTGCCCCGCCGGAAATCGAACGCGTCCGCCACGAACTGAAGCGCCGGACGCTGACGGTGGCGGCGGCGGACTATATTACGCCCGCCATGCGGCGCATCACCTTCGAATGCCCCGAACTTGCCGATTTCATCAGCGCGGCGCCCGACGATCATATCAAGCTGTTCTTCGACACGGGCGAGGAGAAGCCGGCAATGCGCGACTATACGCCGCGCCGCTACGACAATGCCGGGCGATCGCTCACCATCGATTTCGCCATCCACGATGCCGGCCCCGCAACCGCCTGGGCGGTTGCGGCAAAGCCCGGCGATTGGCTTGAGATCGGCGGGCCGCGCGGTTCCTCCGTGGTCAGGGGGCCGGTCGCCCACTGGCTTCTGATCGGCGACGAGACCGCGCTTCCGGCAATCGGCCGGCGGATCGAGGAACAGGAGCCCGGAACACGGATCACTGCGGTCATCGCCGTGCCGTCGTCCGATGACCGCCAGACATTCAAGACAGAGGCCGATGTTGAGCTCAGCTGGATCGATCGGGCCGGGACCGATGCGACAGATCCCGCGCCGTTTCTCGAGGCGCTAAAGGCGGTCGCGCTGCCGTCGCGGACTTTTGCCTGGATCGGCGCCGAGGCCCGTGTGGCGCGTGCGGTCCGCACTTTTCTGGTCGAAGAGCGCGGCCATCCGCTGACCTGGATGAATGCCTCCGGCTACTGGGTCGCCAGCCAGGCGGGCACCAGCGAAAAGAACATGTGAAGCCGGCCGCTTGTCGCATGATTGCAGCAAAAGCCTGCAATCATCGCGACGGACAAGCGGGATTTGACCTTCTCCCGATGTTAGTTTAGAAGAATTCTAAATTCATATCGGGATGATGATCATGGCATTCAATCTGTTCTCAAGGCCCCGCCGCGCCTTTTCCTCGCTTTCCGAGCAGGAGATCCTGGCGCTTGCCATCTCCTCGGAAGAGGATGATGCGCGCATCTACAAATCCTATGCGGAGCATCTGCGCCCCGAATATCCGGATTCAGCGAAGATCTTCGATGACATGGCGATGGTCGAGGACAGCCACCGGCGCATGCTGATCGACATGCACAAGCGCCGCTTCGGCGATGTCATCCCGCTCATCCGGCGCGAACATGTGCGTGGTTTCTACGAGCGGCGCCCCGACTGGCTGATGAAGAGCCTGCCGCTCGACAAGATCCGCGACCAGACGGTGACGATGGAAGAACAGGCATGCCGGTTCTACCGGGCGGCTGCCGCCCAGGTCAGCGATGCCGACACCCGCAAGCTGCTCGGCGACCTTGCCATGGCCGAAGAGGCGCATGAGGAAACCGCCGTCGCGCTCAGCGAAAAGCATGCGCCGGAGGATGTCCGGGACGAGGAAAGCATGAAGGAGCGCCGCCAGTTCGTGCTGACCTGGGTGCAGCCCGGCCTTGCCGGACTGATGGACGGTTCGGTCTCCACGCTTGCGCCGATCTTTGCCGCCGCCTTTGCGACGCAGGATACCAAACAGACCTTCCTGATCGGCCTTTCGGCGGCCGTCGGCGCCGGCATTTCCATGGGCTTCACCGAGGCCGCCCATGATGACGGAAAGCTTTCCGGGCGCGGTTCGCCGATCAAGCGCGGCATCGCCTCGGGCGTCATGACCATGGTCGGCGGCCTCGGCCACGCGCTGCCCTATCTGATCCCGGAATTCTGGACGGCGACGATCGTTGCCATCATTGTCGTGTTCTTTGAACTCTGGGCGATCGCTTTCATCCAGAACAAATATATGGAAACGCCGTTCATGCGGGCGGCCTTCCAGGTCGTGCTCGGCGGCGGTCTGGTGCTCGCCGCCGGCATGCTGATCGGCAGCGGCTGATCAGCCGTAACTGCGCGTCGGCCGGTCCATGACCCGCCGGCCGAACAGGCTGGCTGTCAGGTCCGTCATCAAGATGGCCGCCTTGCCGCGTTCATCGAGAAAAGGATTGAGTTCCACAAGGTCGAGCGAGGTGACGAGTTCGCTGTCATGCAGCATCTCCATCACCAGATGAGCCTCGCGGAAGGTCGCGCCGCCCGGAACCGTGGTGCCGACGCCCGGCGCCACCGATGGATCGAGAAAATCGACGTCGAAGCTCACATGCAGCATGCCGTCCTCAGCGGCGACCGTATCGAGAAACGACGACAGGAGGGCGGCAATGCCGCTTTCGTCGATAGCGCGCATGTCGTGAACGGTGACGCCGCTTTCCTTCAGCGCCGCGCGCTCGGGAGGATCGACGCTGCGGATACCGAGCATGCAGACATTTCTCGGGTCAACCGGCGCATCGAGCGGCGGGAAAATGCCGCCAAACCCTGGCCTGCCGGTGAAATAGGCAGCCGGCGTGCCGTGGAGATTGCCGCTTTCGGTGCTCTCAAGCGTGTGAAAATCAGGATGGGCGTCCAGCCAGAGGACAAAGAGCGGTCGTCCCTGTTCCTTTGCCCGCCGGGAAACGCCGGCAACGCTTGCCGCCGCCATCACATGGTCGCCGCCCATGAAGATCGGCAGGCCGTTCCCGGAAATCTCGAACGCCTTGTCATAAAGCGCATCGAGCCAGGAGACGGTCTCGCCAAGCGCCTTGAGCTTGGCGTTGGGGTGGGAAACCGCGCGCCGGGGCGCAGGCTCAAGATCGCCGAGATCGACGACGTCGTGACCCAGTCCGGCAAGCGCTTCGCCCAGGCCGGCGGCTCTCAACCCGTTCGGCCCCATATTGCAGCCCTTCCGGCCCGAGCCGGACTGGACGGGAACGCCGAGCAATGTGCAATGCATGAAAAACTCCGTTTTCGGTTTCCGTCTTCGACAAAGGTCGCCAATAATAACCGCCCTTCAGGGCGGCCCAGGCGCGTCGCAAGCCAGTATAGACCCTTGTTATCCTCGCTTTGAAGGGCGGCAGGAAGACCGATAAATACGGTAGCGCTGCCATTTGTGCCTTTCAATTTCGCGCAAGGGGCGTTTGACTTGCCGAAAATTGTGCTATGCCTTGCTATTGGTTGAGAGGAACCGGGAGGCTCCATGCAGAGAAAACCGGCAACTGCCCAGTCCCGTCGCAGGGCCGGTGTTGACGTCCGCCTGCCTGCCTCCGCCCCTTTTGTCCCTTGGGTTTTCGCATGAGACGATCGTGATGGAAGAGGTTGAAACGGCGCGGTGGTTTCGTGCCGCCATTGCTTGGGTGTCGTCCTGCCTGGCCGTGCTTGCGGTTATGCTCCTTGGCGCTGTCCCGACGGCAGGGGCGCAGGACCTCGAACTGAGCGCCGACGAGCGTGCCTATATTGCCGCGCGCGGTCCGGTCAGCGTCGGCGTTGTTGCCGACAACGACCCCTATTCCTTCTATCGCAACGGCAATATCATGGGCTGGACGGTCGATCTCATCGGCGTGATCGGCACCATGACCGGGCTCGACTTCAAGCTGCGCATGGGCTCTTGGTCGGACGTCTACGGCCAGTTCCGCGCGGGTGGACTCGATGTCATCGCCGATATTTCCGAGACCGAGGAACGCAGCCGTTTCATCACCTTCACCGATCCCTACCATCTGCGCCGAACGGTGCTTTACGAAAATGTCGATCAGCCCTTCGACAGGCCCCTCACGCTCGATCAGCTGAAACAGAAGCGCATCGGCATCATCCGTGACATCTATTATGCCGATGCGCTGCGCGAGATCGGAGTGACACCCGTCACCTACGCCACTTACCGCGACCTGATGGCGGCCGTCGCCTTCGGCTGGGTGGACGGCGTGCTGGCAGCGGAGATGACCGGGAATTTCTTCCTGCGCGAAAACGGCTTCACCAATGTCGCGAATGCCGGAACGCCGCCGCTAACGGCGGTGGCGCTCGAGGATTTCCGCCTTGGCGTCCTGAGCCGCGACGGCAGCGAGGACGCGGCGATGCTCGCCGACATCCTGGAGAAGGCCATCACGGCGATGCCGACGGATACGCTGGATGCGATCACCACGCGCTGGCTTTCCTATCGCTCCGAGCGGTCGATGAGCACGGGGCCGCTTCGCCTGCTGCCGGAGGAGCAGGCCTTCGTCAAGGGCGCGCCGCCGTTGAAAATCGGGTTTTCGCTTGACTACGAACCGTTCAGCTATCTTGACAATGGACGCGGCAAGGGGTTTGCGGAAGACATAACCCAATATATCGCGTCCGCCACTGGCCTCGTATTTGAGCGCGTCTATGACAACTGGTCGGGATTGCTCCGCCGCTTTCGCGAGGGTGAACTCGACGTTGTCACCAATATCTCCTACACGGATGAGCGGGCCGAGTTCACGCTTTATTCCGATCTTTACCACCGCGTGCCGAATGCCGTCTTCCTGCCCTCCGGAGCGGGTCCCTATGAAGGCCTCGAGAGCCTTGAAGGCAAGTCCATCGGCATCAGCCGCGACATCTACTACGCGGACGCTCTCAAGGCTCGTTTCGAGGATGTCCGCGAGTTTGATAGCCGGGAAGAGCTGATGCAGTCGCTTTCCGACCGCGAGATCGATGTGGTTATCACCTCGCTGAGCAATGGTACCGCGATTATCCGCCAACAGGGGCTGATCAATATCCAGATCGGCGGCGAGTTCCTGATGGACGGCGTCGAGCGCGAGGACCTTCGTTTCGGCGTCTCGCCGCGCTATCCCTATCTCAGGAGCATCATCGATCATGCCCTGGAATCGATCTCCCTGTCGCGCTGGGAGGAAATGGAGCGGCGCTGGCTCGGTCCGCCGATGGCGGGGATGGAGACGGACCGCGATCTTCTGAGCGGCGAGGAGCGAAAATATCTTGCCGACAAGGGGACGATCCGTGTCTGTGTGGAACCGCGTTCGCCGCCCTATACGGTCATTGACGAGGAAGGCTATTTTAGCGGCGCGATCGCCGAAATCATCGGTCTGATGGGAGAGCGCGGACGTTTCGACCGCCAGATCAAGCCCGTCGCGCTGCCGACAGCCGATGCCGAAAGCGCGCTTGCGGCCGATTGTGACGTGCTGCCCTTCGCTGCCCGCGAGAACATGCGCGACACAATTTTCGACCTTGCGCCGCCCTATCTCGACATTGCGCTCGCCGTGGCCGCACCGCTTCAGGCGCCCTTCGTCAGCAGCCTGCGCGAGCTTTCGGGTCAGCGCGTCGGCATCGTTCCCACCCATGTGCCGGCGGATATGCTGAAAACCCGTTATCCGGATGTCGAACTGGTCGAGATCGACAGTGAGCGCGAGGGGCTTGATGCCATCGAGGACGGAGACCTTGATGCCGTCGTCGGGCCGCTTGACAGCCTGGCCTATCTGATCGCCGGCATGAACAGCAATGATGTGAAGATTTCCGGCCGCATTCCGGAGGGGTTGCAGGTGGTGGTCGCCACCGTGCCGGACGAACCCTATCTCGGCCGCATCTTCGGCAAGCTGGTCGTCAATCTCGATCCGGAAGCCATCGAGCGGATCATCAGCGGGCAGAAACTCGCGCCCTTCAAGCGCGCGATCGATTACCGGCTTCTGCTTGGCACCGCCGCGATCGGCCTTTTCGTACTGCTGCTTTCGCTCTACTGGGTGCGCAAGCTCAGATCGCTGAACCGCGCCCTCAACAAGGCCAACAGCAAGCTGCATGAGGTCAGCATCACCGATGGCATGACCGGGCTCTACAATCGCAGCTATTTCGTCGAACGCGGCGAGGCGGAGTTCGATCTGTCCCGGCAGCGCGGTGTACGCTTTACCGTCGCCATGCTCGATGTCGATCACTTCAAGCCGATCAATGACCGGATGGGCCATGTCTTCGGCGACGCCTGCCTCAAGCATCTGGCCGACATCCTCAACGCCCATTTCCTGCGCTCCGGCGATCTCGTTGCCCGCTATGGCGGCGAGGAATTCGTGGCCTATACGCTGTCCGGCGAGGCCGATCAGGTGCGGGCCTTTCTCGAAAGGCTGCGGGAACGTGTGGCGGTAAGTCCCGCCGAGGTCAACGAGGTGATCCTCAGCCTGACCGTCAGCATCGGCTTCTATTCCGCCGTGCCCGGCGTCGCCGACACGCTCGAACAATATATCGACAGGGCCGATTCCTATCTCTACGAGGCCAAGCGAAGCGGGCGCAACCGCGTCAACGGCAATCTCTGATTCCTGCCGCCTTTGTGCCCGGCCTGACCCCCGCGCCCTTGCCGTTTGTCAGCCGGAACGGCGCAAAAACGTCACATCGGGCCGCGTTGCGCAAGAATATGGTTTACGTACATCATGAACGCCGCTAACCTCGCTACCAATGGGTAGGCACTTGTCGCGGCAAAGAATACGCCGCGCCGTGAGACCCGGCCGGCGCGGTGGAGCGTGCCCGGGAGGAAAGACGACGTCGGATGAAGCGCATTTCCGGCGGAGCGGGGGGAGGCCATGCGCGACGACACCGAACGCGGCGGGAAAGACATCATTCTCGAAACCGCGGGACTGACCAAATCCTTCGGCCCGATCGAGGTGCTGCACGGCATCGATCTCACCGTGCGCACCGGCGAAATCCACGCGGTCATCGGCGAGAACGGCGCCGGCAAGTCGACGCTGATGCGGCTTCTGGCCGGCAATCTCAAGCCATCAAGCGGCGATATCAGGATCGACGGACTGCCCGTTTCCTTTTCCAATCCGATGGAGGCCGAGGCGAAGGGGATCGTGCTGGTGCACCAGGAAATCCTGCTCGCCCCCGATCTCACCGTCGCCCAGAACATCTTTCTGGGCCGCGAGATCAACCGCGGCCTCGCCGTCAACGACAAGGTGATGAATGCCGAGGCGCTGAAGGCTGTTGGCGAACTCGGCGCCGAAATCGATCCCGACACGCCCGTTTCCCGGCTCTCGATCGCAAAGCGCCAGCTTGTGCAGATCGCCCGTGTTTTGCTGACGCCGCACAGGGTGGTGATTTTCGACGAGCCAACCGCCTCGCTGACGCCGGTGGAAACCGACGCGCTGCTCAAGGTCATGCGCGCGATCCGCGACCGGGGTGTGGCGGTGTTGTTCATTTCCCATCGGCTGAACGAGGTCAAGGAGATCGCGGACAGGGTGACGGTGCTGCGCGATGGCCACACAGTAGCAAGCCATGATGCCAGCGAACTGGAGCCTGCCGACATGGCGCGCTTGATGGTTGGCCGCGATGTCTCCAAGCTCTATCCCGACCGCAAGCAGGACGATACCGGTGAGGCTGTGCTCGAGATTGAGGGCTTCACCGTACCCGGTTACGCGAAAGACGCGTCTTTCAAGCTGCGCAAGGGCGAAATCCTTGGGTTTGCGGGTCTCGTCGGGGCAGGGCGCACGGAGCTGATGGAGGGCATTCTAGGCCTCCGCCCGGGGCGCGGCACAGTCCGGCTCAAGGGCGAGGCGGTGCATTTCAACGCGCCGATTGCGGCGCTGAAAGCCGGTATTGTCTATCTCTCCGAAGATCGCAAGGGCAAGGGCCTGCTACTTTCCAAGGATCTGCGGACCAATCTGACGCTCGCGGCGCTCGACCGCTTCACCCGGGCGACAATGGTCGACCGTGGCGCGGAAGACCGGGCGCTCGACGATGCGATCCGCGATTTCGACATCCGAACCGGCTCAAAGGAGCTGGCCGCCGGCGAGCTTTCCGGCGGCAACCAGCAGAAACTTCTTCTGGCCAAGATGATGCTGCTCGACCCGGAGATCGTCATCATCGACGAGCCGACGCGCGGCATCGATATCGGCAACAAGGAGCAGATCTATAAATTCATCGCCGACCTTTCGAAGGCGGGTCACTCGATCATCGTCATCTCCTCGGAAATGCCGGAACTGATCGGGCTTTGCGACCGGATTGTGGTGATGCGCTCCGGCGAGATCGCCGGCGAGGTGACGGGCGAGGGCATGAACGAGAATGAAATCGTGGTTCTGGCGACCGGGGTTTCCGGCAACAAGCATGAGATGGCAGACGCAACATGAATGACAGCGTGAAGGCAGGGGCCGGCTCCGGCCTCATGAACAAGATCGACCTGCGCGTGATGGCGCCATTTCTGGCGTTGGCGCTGCTTCTGGTGCTCGGCACGTTTTCAAACCCGAATTTTCTGACCGTCAACAATCTGATGAATGTCGCCACCCGTTCGGCCTTCATCGCCATCATCGCGGTCGGCGCCACCTTTGTCATTTCGGCGGGCGGGCTTGACCTTTCGGTCGGCGCCATGGTCGCCTTCGTCGCCAGCCTGATGATCATGTTCATCAACTCGGCGGCGATCGCCAACCCCTACCTTCTTCTGGTGGCGGCGATGGTGCTGGCGATCCTGATCGGCATGGGATGCGGGCTTTTGAACGGCGTGATCACCACGGTCGGGCGGATCGAGCCCTTCATCGTCACGCTCGGGACGATGGGCATCTATCGCGGGCTGACGACCTGGCTGTCGCAGGGCGGCGCGATCACCGTGCGCGATTTCGAGGTGCAGCAGATCTACCGCCCGGCCTATTTCGGCACCGTGCTCGGCGTCCCGGTGCCGGTGATCGCCATCATCGCGACCGCGCTGATCGGCGCCTTCGTGCTCTACCGCACGCGCTATGGCCGGCATGTGATCGCGGTCGGATCCAACGAGGAAGTGGCGCGCTATTCCGGCATTTCGGTGCGCAATGTGCGCATCATCACCTATCTGATCCAGGGGCTCTGCGTCGCCGTTGCCGTGCTGTTCTACGTGCCGCGCCTCGGCTCCACCTCGGCGACCACCGGCATGTTGTGGGAACTGCAGGCGATCACCGCCGTCGTCGTCGGCGGCACGGCGCTTCGCGGCGGTGTCGGGCGCATCTGGGGCACGATCTGCGGCGCTTTCATTCTGGAGATCGTCGGCAACATCATGCTGCTGTCGAACTTTATCAGCGAATATCTGATCGCCGCCATCCAGGGCGCGATCATCATCATTGCCATGCTGGTGCAGCGTTCGCTGCTCCGCAGGCAATAGAAAAGCGTTCGCGGGCATTGCGGACCGCCCGCGCGTCTCGCTTTACGGCTTGAACGGTTCGCCATTTTGGGAGGAATGCGTATGAAAAATCTGGTTATGGGCGCAACATTGCTGGCGGCGACCTCGCTTGCCGGCGTCACCCAGGCTCAGGCGCTGACGGTTGGCGTCTCCATTCCGGCAGCCGACCACGGCTGGACGGCGGGCATCGTCTACCATGCCGAACGCGTGGCTGAGAAACTGATGGAGGAATATGACGACCTCAATGTGATCGTCAAAACCTCGCCCGATCCGGCAAGCCAGGCGAATGCCGTACAGGATCTGGCCGTGCAGGGCATTGACGCGCTGGTCATCCTGCCGACCGACCCGGATCCGCTGGTCAACGCCATCATGCAGGTCAAGATGGAAGGCACTTTCGTCACGCTCGTCGACCGCGCCCCCTCCAACAACGACAATTCGGTGCGTGACCTTTATGTTGCCGGCAACAACCCGGCGCTTGGCGCGGTTGCCGGCGAATACATCGCCGAAACCACGCCGGACGCCAAGGTTGTCGTCATTCGCGGCCTGCCGATCCCGATCGACCAGCAGCGCCAGGACGGGTTCGATGCAGCCCTTGAAGGCACCAATGTCGAGGTCATGGAAAAGCAGTTCGGCAACTGGAACCGCGACGACGCCTTCCGGGTGACGCAGGACTACCTGACCAAATATCCGGAGATCGACGTGATCTGGGCACAGGATGACGACATGGTCGTGGGCGTGTTGCAGGCGATCCAGCAGGCCGGCCGCGACGACATCCAGTATGTTATCGGCGGGGCCGGCTCCAAGGACATGATCAAGAAGGTCATGGACGGCGATCCGATGATCCCGGTTGACGTTCTCTATCCGCCGGCAATGATCGGCACGGCGATGGAACTGACCGTTGCCGGCATGATCGACCAGGTGCCGGTTGCCGGCAGTTATATCCTCGACGCCACGCTGGTGACGCCGGAAAATGCCGAGAACTACTACTTCCCGGATTCGCCCTACTGAGGCCCGGGAAGCGGCCGGCCCGGCTTCCCGTCGGGCCTGCAGGGATCGGCGGTCCCGGAGAGACCTTTTCCGGGATCGCTTGAAAATGTGAAAGCCGTCCGCACATCCATCTGAGGCGGGACGGTTTTCGACCGGCGGACCGTCTCGGCCCTGCGGAGCGCGCGGGGCCGTTTCGCCGGCCATTTCGTAAGGCCGTTCCGGGTGGACTTCGCCCGGGTTTGCGGCACAATCAGCTATCCAGTCTTTCCGGGAGAAAGCACCATGAAAACGATTAAGGGGCCGGGCCTTTTCCTCGGCCAGTTCGCAGGCGACGAGGCGCCGTTCAACAGCTGGGACGCGATCACGAAATGGGCGGCCGATTGCGGCTACAAGGGCGTGCAGGTGCCGTCCTGGGCCGGACAGTTGTTCGACCTGAAGAAGGCAGCCGAATCGAAAGACTATTGCGACGATTTCAAGGGCCAGGCGCGCGAGAACGGCGTCGAGGTCACCGAACTGTCAACCCACCTCCAGGGCCAGCTCGTGGCCGTGCATCCGGCCTATGACGAAGCCTTTGACGGGTTTGCGGCGCCGGAAGTGCGCGGCAACCCGAAGGCGCGGCAGGAATGGGCCGTCAACCAGGTGATGATGGCGATCACCGCCTCGAGGAACATGGGCATCGGCGCGCATGCGACCTTTTCCGGCGCGCTGGCCTGGCCCTTCCTCTATCCCTGGCCGCAGCGCCCGGCGGGCCTGATCGAGACCGCCTTCGAGGAGCTTGCCCGCCGCTGGAAACCGATCCTCGACCATGCGGACGAGAACGGCGTCGATATCTGCTACGAGATCCATCCCGGCGAGGACCTGCATGACGGCGTGACCTTCGAGATGTTCCTCGACCGGCTCGACCAGCATCCGCGCGCCAACATGCTCTACGACCCGTCGCATTACGTGCTGCAGTGCCTCGACTATCTCGACAACATCGACATCTACAAGGACCGCATCAAGATGTTCCACGTCAAGGATGCGGAGTTCAATCCGACCGGGCGGCAGGGCGTCTATTCCGGCTATCAGGGCTGGGTCGACCGCGCCGGTCGTTTCCGTTCGCTCGGCGACGGGCAGGTGGATTTCAAGGCGATCTTTTCGAAGATGGCGGCTATCGACTTCGACGGCTGGGCCGTGGTCGAGTGGGAATGCTGCCTGAAACACCCGGAAGACGGGGCCCGCGAAGGCGCTCAGTTCGTCAAGGACCACATCATCCGCGTGACCGAGAAAGCCTTTGACGACTTCGCCGGCGGCGGAACGGACGAGGCAGCCAACAAGCGGATGCTGGGGCTTTAAGTTCACCCCTCAGCCCAACCCTCTCCCCTCCGGGGCGAGGGGGCCCGCTGGTCGGGGTGATGGGCAGAGAACCAGCCCCACGGTCCCTTCTCCCTGCCGGGGAGACAAGTGGCGGCGGCCGGATGAGGGGTATACCCCAAAACCAAAGACAATTCAGGAGACATGTCCATGGCAATCGAAGGCAAAGACGAAATCTATTCGGGCCGCATCCGGCTCGGCATGGTTGGCGGCGGGTCCGGCGCCTTTATCGGCGGCGTGCACCGCATGGTGTCGCGTCTTGACGACCACTACACATTCGTCGCCGGCGCGCTGTCGTCAACGCCGGAAAAGGCGCTCGCCTCGGGCAAGGAGCTCGGACTGGATCCCGAGCGCATCTATGGCTCCTATGAGGAAATGGCCGAGAAGGAAGCCGCGCGCGAGGACGGCATCGAGGCGGTGGCGATCGTCACGCCCAACCACATGCATTTCGGCCCGGCCAAGGCCTTTCTCGAAAAGGGCATCCACGTCATCTGCGACAAGCCGGTGACGTCCAGCCTCGCGGAGGCCAAGGCGTTGAAGGAAATCGCCGACAAGGCCGATGCGCTGTTCATCCTCACCCACAATTACACGGGCTATCCGATGATCCGGCAGGCCCGCGCCATGATCGAAAACGGCGACCTCGGCGATATTCGCCTGATCCACGCCGAATATCCGCAGGACTGGCTGACGGAGCCGGCCGAACGCGCCGGCTCCAAACAGGCCGAATGGCGCACCGATCCGAAGCGCTCCGGCGCGGGCGGCGCGATCGGCGATATCGGCACCCATGCGCTCAATCTGGCGCTCTTCGTCTCCGGCGCGGAACTGGAAAGCCTTGCCGCCGATCTCGACAGTTTTGTCGAGGGTCGCCAGCTTGATGACAACGCCCATATCATGCTGCGCTTCAAGGAAAAGAACGGAGTGAAGCCGAAGGGCATGCTATGGGCAAGCCAGGTGGCGCCCGGCTTCGAGAACGGCCTGCAGATCAAGATCTGCGGTACAAAGGGCGGCATCCAGTGGGCGCAGGAAAACCCGAACTATCTGTGGTACACGCCCTTCGGTGAGCCGAAGCGCCTGCTGTCACGCAACGGCGCGGGCGCGCTTGACGCTTCCACCCGCGTATCCCGCATTCCCGCCGGCCACCCGGAGGGCTATCTGGAGGGCTTTGCCAATATCTATACCGAGGCCGCCCTGGCGATAAAGGCGTTCCGCGACGGCAAGACGGCGGATGACGTGGTCTATCCGACGATCGAGGACGGCGTTATTGGTCTTGCCTTCATCGAGGCCTGCGTTGCCTCCTCGAAGGCTGACGGAAAATGGGTCGGGCTCGACGTCTGATCCGGCAAGACATACCCGCGCCCCGCCGGACGACCTTGCGGGCGGGGCGTTTTCTTGACAGCCGTCAGGCGATGACGCAAATCGGCAACGCCGGACATCGAACTTCTGCAACGTTTCAGATTCGCCTTTGCGTTTATGTACAAAGCCGCCGAACTCCTCTAGATCACGCTTCGAAAGACCGGTGCGCCATGCGGAGGGACCCTAGTTCCGCGCGGCGCGCCGGCGAAACGACAATGACGCGGTCCGGCGGCAGACAGCTTTTCGCCGGGCTGTTATGTGAAGGATGACCGGCCATGATTGATCCGAAACAGCTCGCCCGCCGCTTTCCGGACGATTTCATTTTCGGCGTTGCCACCGCCTCCTACCAGATCGAGGGCGCGGCGCGCGAGGACGGGCGCAAGCCCTCCATATGGGATGCCTTTTCCCATATGCCCGGCCGCGTGCACAATGGCGATACCGGCGACGTGGCCTGTGACCATTACCATCGGCTCGACCAGGACCTCGACATGATGAAGGACCTTGGCGTCGAGACCTACCGGTTCTCGATTGCCTGGCCGCGTATCATCCCGGACGGTCGGGGGCCGGTGAACGAGGCGGGTCTGGATTTCTACGACCGGCTCATCGACGGCTGCAAGGCGCGCGGGCTGAAGACCAATGCGACGCTCTACCACTGGGACCTGCCGCTGACGCTTGCAGGCGAGGGCGGCTGGACGGCGCGCTCAACGGCCTATGCCTATCAGCGCTATGTGCAGACCGTGATGAAGCGGTTCGGCGACCGGCTGGACCTCGTTTCCACCTTCAACGAGCCCTGGTGCGTCGTCTGGCTCAGCCATCTCTACGGCATTCATGCCCCGGGCGAGAGGTCCATGGATGCCGCCCTTGCGGCGCTCCACACGGTCAACCTCGCCCACGGCCTTGGCCTTGAGGCGATCCGTCAGGAAGCGCCGGAGGTCAAGGCGGGCATCGTGCTCAACCTGCAGGCGATCTATCCCGTCAATGACACGGATGCAGACCGGGCGGCGGCCGAACGCAGCTTCCAGTTCAACAACGGCGTCTTCCTCGATTTGATCTTCAAGGGCGCCTATCCGGACGGTTTCATCGCCGCGCTCGGCGCGCGGATGCCGGCAATCGAGGATGGCGATCTCGATCTGATCAGCGGCAAGCTCGACTGGTGGGGGCTAAACTACTACATGCCGGCACGCGTTGCCGATGACAGCGCGTCAGGCGCCGAATTCCCGGCGGTCAAAGCCGGCTCGCCGGTCTATAACGTCATCACCGACATCGGCTGGGAAACCCACGCGCCGGCGATGAAGATGCTGACCGAGCAGGTCTACAAGCGCTACGATATGCCGGACATGTACATCACCGAGAACGGCGCCTGCTATAATATGGCGCCTGCTGACGGCGTGGTCGATGACGCGCCGCGCACGCAATATCTCTCCGACCATATCGCCATTGCCGCCGACCTGGTGGAAGCCGGCATTCCGCTTAAAGGCTATTACGCCTGGAGCCTGATGGACAATTTTGAGTGGGCGGAAGGTTATGAAATGCGCTTCGGCCTGATCTATGTCGATTACGAGACGCAGGAACGAACGCTGAAGAATTCCGGAAAATGGTACAAGGCGCTCGCCGAGGAGTTTCTCGAAAGGGCGGGCCAGGACTGAGACGGCGGCAGGACCCGGCCTTGCCGCAGGAAGCAAAGCGCTTTCGGCCCCGTCCCGTCACCTTCAGGTCAGTCCATTCCTGCCCGGTCTCAAATCGCGAGAGCGTTGAAAAATGCTGAAATCGCTCAGTTTTTTTGTTTTCTGGACTTGCACGTCATCGCCTTGCGCTCTGTAACTTCGGTTGAAGAAGCCCCTATCTACCCTATTCGGCGTCATCCTCGGGCTTGACCCGAGGATCCAAGCACCTCGCCCGGCGACAGGCGTCTGCGGCGTGATGAAGCTCTTGCAATTCCACACCAAACAGCCCGCCAACGCTTCTCGCGTCAGACGTGGCTAGATGCTCGGGACAGGCCCGAGCATGACGTTGGTGGGTGGCGTAGCGGCCACCAAGGAACCGAATTCCCAAGGAAGCCTGTCCGCACCTCGCCTCGGGCGTCATTCTGTTTTCCGGCTGTTCTCCCGACCCGCTTCAGAGATTGTCGATCCGGTCCTGGAGAACGCGCAACTGGCGGCGCAGGTCGTCGAGATCGCCGCTCACGGCGTGGACGGCCGTTGCCGGTTCCTCACTGTCATCGTTTTGAGCGCGGTAGCTGCCGCTGGCGCCGACGGGCACGCGACGGGCCGTTTCTTCCTTGCGGTAATATTCGCGCTTCAGCGGGTTTTCATAAAGCGCCTTGTCCATCTGCTCGCGCATATGGGCCTGCTGTTCGGAAAACGCCTTCATCGCGTTGTCGAGAAAGCCCGGCAGCATGGCCTGCATCTGGTCGCCGTAATAGCCGATGATTTCGCGCAGGAACGAGACCGGCAGAATGCCCTGGCCGGATTTGGCTTCCTGTTCGAAGATGATCTGCGTCAGCACGGTGTGGGTGATATCCTCGCCCGACTTTGCGTCCTGGACGGTGAATTCCTCTCCCTGCTTCACCATGTCCGCCAGATCCTCGAGCGTCACGTAGCTGCTGGTGCCTGTGTTATAGAGCCGGCGATTGGCATATTTCTTGATCGCCGTCGGTCCGTCTTTTACGGGCATGTTATGTCTCCTCCCCGCGTTTTCGTTTCCTCTTCCCGTCTTGGATGTAACCTCAAAAAACACCGGGTTACAATCGTTTTATCGCAGCGCAGCGATACGAAACCGGGTCGCGAGCGCCCGATCCCGGCCGAATTGTCGTATCGCGAGCCCCGTGACACTGGCCGATCCGGCGCACACTTTTGCGTGATAGACGCTTCCGTCCGGCTTTTTGATACGCTTTGGCCCCGCTTCTGTTATCGCACCTGCAAACCGCCGGTCGGCGGACGTGCGGGCATAAAGAAAGGCGCCGCCCGAGATGGCGGCGCCTAGACCGGCGAGCGGTGCTGCGAGCCGGTCTTGACGCGACAGCCATTCAGCGCGCGCCGCTTCCGATGGCCGTTGACGTTATCGGTTGGCCGTTGCCGCACCGACGCCGCCGCCGATCAGGCCGCCGGCAATCGCGCCGGTTGCGTCTCCGGTAATCGCTGCACCAGCGGCCGTGCCAACGCCGGCGCCGATCGTGGCATTGCGTTCCTGCGTGGTGCAGGCGGCGAGCGGAAGAATGAATGCAATGGCGAGTACTGCTTTCTTCATGATCTTGGTCTCCAGGTTACACATAGCCTGCGATGAGCAGGATGATGACGATTAGCAGGACAAGACCCAGACCGCCAGACGGTCCGTAGCCCCAGGTCCGCGAATAGCCCCAGCGCGGCAGGGCGCCGATCAGAAGCAGGATAATGATGATGAGCAGGATTGTGCCGAGCATGGTCTCTCTCCGGGAAATCAGTTGGACAAAGAACGCCGGCGCGACGAGATTTGTTCCCGCGCGCCGAGAACAGGGCTTTTGGAAAGGATCGCGACCGCCTCGGAAAGCCAGCCGCAAAGCCTTGAAAAATATGGTTAAGGCTTTGTAAATCCACGATATATAGCGGTGAACAAAACAGGAAAACGAGGCTGTCAGCGATTCGTCGCTGATTCGTTCCGGCTTTGGTCCCGGCGCGGAAAAAAGCCTGGGAGTGCCCGGCTCACGCCTCCGCCGTCACACGCCGCGCCTTCGCCATGTAGACGGCCGAGCGGGCGACCGAGAAACCCGTGGCAAGGCCGACGAAGAGGTTTACCGGGATCATGAAGGCGGGATGCTTGGCAAGGTCCGGGTTGATGGCGAGACCGGCATTTTGCACATAGAGCGCGGCAAACAGCATCAGCACCATGGCGAGGGTGTGCCATTCGCCCTCGATCAGCACCCTGTCGGCGCTGACCGGGTGCAGTTTCCTCTGCGGCCGCAGCAGCCACACGGCAAGACCGCCGAGAAGGAGCCCGAGGCCGAGTCCCTGCAGGGCGGGCGCGGCAAATCCGAGAGAGACCACCCTGTGCGCCGCAAGGATCAGGAACAGGAGCGGCAGGATGAAGAGCCGGTTGACCGACACTTCCTTGTCCTGGAACCGCTTCGCGCCGCGCAGGACGAGTATGACGAGGATGACCCAGACATAGATCGGCGTTCCGGCGATGATCGAGACGAGCATTTCCATAACGTGACCTTCCTTTCGAATTTCGCTCGGGATAAACTGGAACCTTCATGACAAACGTGAAGGGTGCGTGAAAAGCGGGAGATGAACGAAGTCCGGAAAAACTTCGCAAAACGCAGCGGATTGCAGTTCACGCTTCGCGAAATGCACAGGGATTTCACCCACTGGCGGACCTACGGGCTTCTGGCGATCGTCATTCTCGTCGCTGCATGGTCCGGCCCCTTCGGTACGGAGCGGGAATTCCCCTTCTTCCTGCGCTTGGTCTATTGGGCGGCTGTGGTTCTTCTGACCTTTTCCGCCGCGCATTTCTTCGGCGCCTGGACAAGTTTTCTGCTGCGCCGGCGGGGCCTGCATGCGTTTCCTCGCATCCTTCTGGTCACGCTTGCGGCGGGGCTTGCCAGCACGGCCGCCGTGCTGCCGGTCACCATTGTCGTCTCGGGCAAAGAGGCGCTTTCGCCAGTCGCGCTCTTCTCCACGGCCTACCACGCGCTGCTGATCGCGGCTGCCGCTGTTGGCGCCATGGAGCTTCTGCGCGGCAAAAAGGGCGATGCCGTTGTGACCGGGCCATCGGGCGAAGCAGAGCGCCCGCCGCCGCTGCTCGCGCGCCTGCCGCTGGAAAAGAGAGGAAGGCTGATCTCGCTCTCGGTTTCCGATCACTATGTCGACGTGGTCACGACGCGCGGACGGTCCATGGTGCTGATCCGTCTGAAGGACGCGATCGGGGAGACCGCGCCAGAGCCCGGGATAAGAATTCACCGCTCGCATTGGGTGGCGCTTGCGGCTGTCGAGAGAGTGGAGCGGAGGGACGGGCGTCTTGCGATCGTCACCGGCGCCGGCGAAGTGCTGCCGGTCAGCCGCAGCTATCAGGCGGATGTGAGGGCCGCCGGCCTCACCCCAGGCTGATCGTCCGCGTTCATCCTTTGTTTACGAAGGTTAACGTGCCCCTTCCGTTCACCGGGAAGGCGACGATGGCGTTTCCACATCTAGGGTGTTCGTGCGCTGATATCCCAATATATAGCCGTGAACAAACCGGGAAAACGGCAGAGTCAGCGATTCGTCTGTGATTCGTTCGCATCTGTTCCAAATCTTAAGAAAAGCCGGTGTTTCGGGCAAAATCCCTGTCCCCCTTGCTTGCGGGCGCAAGCCGGTCCATCTATAGAGAAAGCGCGCGCCGGCGGTTTTCCGACCGGGCGATTTTAGCAATGGACGGGGGCAGAGATTTTGGCCCCGGCCAGGGAATCGGGACCGGGACATTGAATTCTGAAGCAATGATCTTGAGCGGACGCGGTGTTACCGCCATGCTCGGTCCGACCAATACCGGCAAAACCCATTTTGCGATTGAACGCATGGTGGCCCATTCCTCGGGCATCATCGGTCTGCCGCTGCGCCTTCTTGCCCGCGAAGTCTATACCCGCCTTGTCGAGCGCGTCGGCGTCAATCGCGTGGCGCTGATCACCGGCGAGGAGAAGATCGCGCCGAAGACCGCCCGCTACAGCGTCTGCACCGTCGAAGCGATGCCGCGCGAGACCGATGTCGCCTTCGTGGCGATCGACGAGGTCCAGCTGGCCGGCGATCTGGAGCGCGGCCACATCTTCACCGACCGGATCCTGCATTTGCGCGGGCGCGAGGAGACCCTTCTTCTGGGCTCGGCGACGATGAAGCCGATCCTCAGGCAATTGCTGCCGGGCGTCTCGATTATCGAACGACCAAGGCTTTCCAGCCTGTTTTACGGCGGTCAGAAGAAGATCACCCGCCTGCCGCGCCGGTCGGCCATTGTCGCCTTCTCCTCTGACGAGGTCTATGCGATTGCCGAACTGATCCGCCGCCAGCGCGGTGGCGCGGCCGTCGTGCTCGGCGCGCTTAGCCCGCGCACGCGCAATGCCCAGGTCGAGCTTTATCAAAATGGCGATGTCGAATATCTGGTGGCAACCGATGCCATCGGCATGGGGCTCAATCTCGATGTCGACCATGTCGCCTTTGCCCAGGACCGCAAGTTCGACGGCCATCAATACCGCAATCTCAACGCCGGCGAACTCGGCCAGATCGCCGGCCGCGCCGGTCGCCATATGCGTGACGGCACGTTCGGCGTGACAAGCCGCGTTCCGCCCTTTGACGAGGAACTGGTCGAGCGTCTGGAGACCCACCAGTTCGACCCGGTCAAGGTGCTGCAGTGGCGCTCCAAGGCGCTCGATTTCTCATCGCTTCATGCGCTGAAGGCGAGCCTTGACGAGGTTCCGCGCGTGCAGGGGCTGACGCGGGCGCTGCCGGCCGTCGACCAGCGTGCGCTCGAATTTCTCGCCCGCAACCCGGCCGTGGCCGGCAAGGCGGATCGTCGCGACAGGATCGAGACCCTTTGGGAGGCCTGCGCGCTGCCGGATTATCGCCGGATCACGCCGGCCCAGCATGCCGACCTGATCGCCTCGCTTTATCTCGACCTTGTCGAGCATGGCACGGTGGATGAGGATTTCCTTGCCAAACAGGTCCGCCATGCCGATAGGACCGATGGTGAAATCGATACGCTGTCGGCGCGTATCGCCCAGATCAGAACATGGACCTATGTGTCGAACCGGCCCGGATGGCTTGCCGATCCGACACACTGGCAGGAAAAGACACGGAAAATAGAGGATCGGTTGTCGGATGCCCTGCATGAGAGGTTGACGAAACGCTTCGTTGACCGCAGGACTTCCGTGCTGATGAAGCGCCTGAGAGAGAATGCGATGCTTGAAGCTGAAGTGAGCGTGAACGGGGATGTCTTTGTGGAAGGACATCATGTGGGGGAACTGGCGGGCTTTCGTTTCAAAGCCGTGACCGGCGCCGAAGGTCCGGATGCCAGGGCGATCGAGGCTGCGGCGCTGAAGGCGCTGGCGCTCGAATTCGAGGCGCGCGCGGCGCGTCTGCATGCCTCCGGCAATTCCGATCTGGTGCTGGATTCCTCCGGCACGGTGCGGTGGCTTGGCGATCCGGTGGCCCGGCTCGTCGCCTCCGACAATATCCTGAGGCCGCGCATCGTGCTGCTGGCCGATGAACAACTGACCGGCACGGCGCGTGATCATGTGGCGGCCCGCATCGAACGTTATGTGGCCCACCAGATCCAGACGGTTCTGAAGCCGCTCGACGATATTGCCAATGCCGACGATATCGAGGGGCTGGCGCGCGGCCTCGCCTTCCAGCTCGTCGAAAATTACGGCGTGCTGTTCCGGCGCGATGTCGCCGCAGAGGTGAAGGCGCTGGACCAGGACGCGCGTGCCTCGCTTCGCCGCTACGGCGTGCGCTTTGGCGCCTATCACGTCTTCATGCCCGCGCTGTTGAAGCCGGCGCCCGCCGAGATGATCACCCTTCTCTGGGGCCTTGCCAATGACGGCCTCGACAAGCCCGGCTATGGCGAACTCATTCCGGTTCTCGCCGCAGGCCGCACCTCCGTCGTCACCGACCCGGGGTTCGAGCGGGCCTTCTACAAGCTGGCCGGTTTCCGCTATCTCGGCAAGCGCGCCGTGCGCATCGACATCCTCGAACGCCTCGCCGACATCATCCGCCCGCTGACCCAGTGGAAGCCGGACGCTGGCGGCGCGCAGCCGGAGGGCGCCTTCGACGGCCGCCGCTTCGTCACCACGCCGGCGATGATGTCGATCCTCGGCGCGACGCCGGACGACATGGAAGAGATCCTGAAGGGCCTCGGCTACCGCGCCGATGTGGCAACGCCCGAGGAAGTCGCGGCGCTTGAGGCCGCCCAGGCCGAGCGCGACGCCGAAAAGGCTTCAAGACAGCATGCCGGCGTCGCCGTCGAGACGGTCGCCAAGCGTGCCGAGAAGCCGGCAGCCGAGCCTGAAGCGACGGAAGCGCCGGCCGCTCAGGCTGCTGAAGCGCCCGCTGAGGACAGCGGCACGGTTGCGAAAGCCGATGAGCCCGAAGCCGAAGCTGAAAAAGCGTCAACCGAGCCGGTCGAGGCCGATGCATCGGCGCCGAAGGAAGAGGAAGAGCCGAAGCCCGTCCTGCTGTGGCGTCCGGGCGCGCTTGGCCATAATGATCGCAACCGCCAGAACCATCAGGGGCGCGGCCAGCGTCATGATGGTCAGCGCCATGAGGGCCGCGGTCGCGGCCAGCAGAACCGCAAGGGCGGCGACGGCGAGCATCACGAACGCTCCGGCAAGCCCGGCGGCAAGGGCGGTAAAGGCGGCAAGGGTCCGCGCCGCGATCGTGGAGAGAACGAGGGCAACAAGCCGCGCGACCAGCGCCGCGAGCGCGACAAGCCGATCGATCCGGATTCGCCCTTCGCCAAGCTCGCCGCGCTGAAGGCGCAGATGAAGCGCTAGCCGATGGCGGACGGCGAGGCAGCAGAGCGCCAGCGCGTCGACAAATGGCTGTTCTTCGCGCGCATCGTCAAGTCGCGTTCGCTGGCGCAGAAGCTGGTGCGCGACGGCCAGGTGAAACTCAACGGCGCGCGCATCGTCCGCCCGAGCGTCGATGTGGCGCCCGGCGACAGGCTGGTCGTCGCCCTTGAGCGAAGGGACGTGCATCTCGTCGTGCGCGCGCCCGGTCATCGTCGCGGGCCTTATTCGGAAGCCCAAGAGCTTTACGAGGATGTGAGCCCGCCGCCGGAGGCGCGCGAGAAGCTGACGGCCTTCGAGCAGGCGCAGCGCGTGCCGGGCGCAGGGCGTCCGACCAAGAAGGAGCGCCGCTCGCTGATGCGCCTGCGCGGCGAGGAATAGGCAATTCCTTCGCACTTTGGAAACTTCTACCCGAAGCCGCCCGGTTTCTGGAATGAAATCATCTTGCGGCAGGCGCGGAAAGCCGTTACCTCACGGTTCGATTGCTGCCCGGCGCTGCCGGTGGCCCACCGGCCTGAAACTGATCTCTGGAGCCTTTCATGACCTATGTCGTGACCGATAACTGCATCAAGTGCAAATATACCGACTGCGTTGAAGTTTGTCCGGTGGACTGTTTCTATGAGGGCGAGAACTTTCTGGTCATCCATCCCGACGAATGCATCGATTGCGGCGTCTGCGAACCGGAGTGCCCGGCCGAGGCGATCAAGCCGGATACCGAGCCGGGCCTCGACCAGTGGCTGAAACTCAATGCCGAATATGCGGAAACCTGGCCGAACATCACCATCAAGAAGGACCCGCTGCCCGACGCCGATGCCATGGACGGCGTTGAAAACAAGTTCGAGCAGTTCTTCTCCGAAAAGCCCGGCGCCGGCGACTGAGCGCGGCCGGCGGGCCGCGCGGCGCTGCCCCGGCTTTGCCAAGATTTTTTGGGCGCGCGCGCAATTTGGGGCTTGGCGAAGCCGCACAATTCGGTTAGGTCTCGGCCAAGCTTCCCTCTCGCCGGCGACGTCTTGTCGCGGGTGCATGGCTCATTGATTTCTGCTGCTTAACGTGCTATATACTGGTCACTGACCCAGAAAACGGCATTTTTGCCTTATAGCCCAAGAAAGCAATCAACCCTAGCGTCGACAAAATCATTCGAACTGCGGATGCCTTTCGAAACAAGGAATTCGTCGCGCTTTTCGTTGTCCGTTTGATGGTTACAGTGGGTGCGACCCTCCAATCCGTCCCACCCGCCGGATCATGCATGTCCGGGACCGGCGCCCGCCGGATGCGTAACAGGGAGTTTTTAAAAGCCTATGACAGTACAACAGAAAAAGTCTGCCGGCCGCCACGGTTTCAAGACCGGTGAGTCCATCGTCTACCCCGCTCATGGCGTTGGCACGATCAATGCGATCGAGGAGCAGGAAGTGGCCGGCATGAAGCTCGAGCTTTTTGTCATCGATTTCGACAAGGACAAGATGCGCCTGAAGGTGCCGGTTGCCAAAGCCATGAGCATCGGCATGCGCAAGCTTTCGGAAACCGATTTCGTCGAGCGCGCTTTGAAAGTTGTGCAGGGCAAGGCCCGCGTGAAGCGCACCATGTGGTCGCGCCGCGCCCAGGAATACGACGCCAAGATCAATTCCGGCGACCTGATCTCGATTGCCGAAGTCGTTCGCGATCTTTTCCGCGCCGACACCCAGCCCGAGCAGTCTTATTCCGAACGTCAGCTTTACGAAGCAGCGCTTGACCGCATGGCGCGCGAAATCGCCGCCGTCAACAAGCTTTCGGAAACCGAGGCTGTCCGTCTCATCGAGACCCACCTTGCCAAGGGTCCCAAGCGCGGCAAGGGTGCGGACGAAGAGGACGACACCCGCGAAGAGGCGGCCTGAGGCTTTTCTGCCCGGCCTCTCGCCGAAGCCCAGAGATGAATGAGAAAAATCCGGCCCCGGCGGCCGGATTTTTGCGTTTTGGCCGCCCTTCACGTTTTTGTGCACGAAAACCGACTGATGACATTGAACCAAACAGGCACCCGAGGCGTTTGAATTGTTGAGGAGTGCTGGGGCGGTTGCGGTTCTGACCGGACCTTCCGGCGCTCATGGCCTTGATCGTCTTGCCTTTTTTGGGAGTGGTGCCATGAATGTCGACGCACAGGATCATCGGATAGCCAGCGCAGCAATGGCCGCGCCCTACCTGACCCGCGAACAGGAAACGGAACTGGCGGCGCGATGGCGCGGCAGCGATGACAGCGACGCGCGCAATGATATCGCCATGGCCCATCTCAGGCTGGTGGTCGCCATGGCCGGCAAATTTCGCGGCTTCGGCCTTCCCAAATCCGATCTCGTCCAGGAAGGTTATGTCGGCCTTCTGGAAGCGGCAGCCCGGTTCGACCACGAGCGCGGCGTCCGTTTCTCCACCTATGCCAGCTGGTGGGTGCGCGCCTCGATGCAGGACTACGTGCTGCGCAATTGGTCAATCGTTCGCGGCGGCACGAGCTCCAGCCAGAAGGCGCTTTTCTTCAAGCTCCGCCGCCTGCGCGCCAAGATTGCCGCACGCGATCGCGAGATGAGCTCCCAGTCGATCTACGAGGAAATCGCGAAGAGCCTCGGCGTTGCCGTCTCCGATGTCCAGGTCATGGATGCCAGGCTCTCCGGCAGCGACGCCTCGCTGCAGGCCCCTGTCGGCGGCGAGGGCGAGGAAGGCACCGAGCGCATCGATCTTCTAGTCTGCGACCAGCCCTTGCCGGAAGAGCAGGTCTCCGGAATGATCGACGGCGAGCGCCTGAGCGCCCGGCTGAAGCGCGCGCTTTCCAAACTGTCGCCGCGCGAAAACCGGGTGATCCGCGCCCGCAAGCTGGCCGAAGACGGGGCAACGCTTGCCGAGCTCGGCGCCGAACTCGGCATCTCCAAGGAACGGGTGCGCCAGATCGAGACCCGCGCTTTGGAAAAGCTGAAATCGGCGATGACCACCGATGGCGGCATGATTGCCGTCACGGCGTGAGCCTTTTGGCCTATTGCGAAACGATTTTCACGTCCTGACCGGCCGACAGCGTCGCGCCGGGCCCAAGCGCGTTAAGCACCCTGAACAGCGCAAGCTTGCGGCTCGTTCCCATCATTTTTTCGGCGAGGCTCGCCATCGTATCGCCAGGTTGAACCTTGACGATCCTGATCCTCAGCGGCTTCAGACCGGCCAGTTCCTGCGGCGACATCTTGTGGAAGGACGACCGCACCGTGCTGGCGATATCCTCCAGATAGCCGCTGCCGCGCGGCGCGGCTGTCAGCAGGCGATAGATCTCGTTGCCGTCATGGATCACCGTCACGTCGAAGGACCAGTCTCCGGCGACCGCGCGCGCCGTGGCAGCCGGCATGCCGTTGACGCTGGTGGTCTCCACCGAACCGGGCACGAGGCCCGTCACCCAGCCGCTCTGGATATAGTCCTGAAGATCGCGTCGGCCCTTCGCCTTCACCCCGTCAAAGCGGATCGCGACATCATTGGGACCTGTCGCCACCACGGCATTGGCCTTGTCCGTCATTGAGAAGCCCGGCGGTACCTCGAAGGCGATCTCAAGCTTTGGATGATAGAAGTTCCGGTCGCGGATATAGCCTTCATCGGCATTGCTGCCATAGAGCAGGCCGTTGATCCCGTTCAGGAAATAATCGCGCCCGACCTCCTTCGCGCCGACATTCGCATAGAGGGCGGCCTGCTCGTCGGCAAGCTGCACACGGCGCGGCGTATTGGGATGGCTTGAAAGAAAGTCGAGGCTCGCATCCTCCGCGCCGGCGGATTCGTATTGGGCAAAGGCGGCCATGGAGCGCAGGAACCGCGCCGCCGCCGTCGGGTCATAGCCGGCTTCCGCCAGCATGCGGATGCCGATCGCATCCGCCTCGAGCTCCTGCTGGCGCGAGAAGGCGGCAAGCCGCATCTTGCCGCGCGCGGCAATCTGCTCGACCGCGGGCGTATCGGGCAGAACCTCGGCGATCACCTCGTTGGAAATGGCCTCGGCCTCTTCGCGGCGCTGGCGCTCGATGCCGTGATTGGCAGTGACGTGCGCCATTTCGTGCGACAGCACGGCTGCGATCTCGGAGGCGTCATTGGCAAGCGCCAGCAGTCCGCGGGTAACGTAGAGATAGCCGCCGGGCAGCGCGAAGGCGTTGATGCTCGGCGAGTTGAGAATGGTGATGCGATAGGTCTGCTGCGGGTTTTCCGAAACCGCCGTCAGCGCGCCGGCGATGCGGGCGACGAGTTTTTCCACCTGCGGATCGCGGTATTGCCCGCCATAGGTTTCCAGAATGCGCGGATGTTCGCGCGCGCCCATGGCGGCATTGGGGTCGTTGCGGGTCAGCGCCTCGACGGTCTGCTCGCTGCCGCCCGTATCCGGCACGATGAAATAGGTGTCGGTCGTCGTGCAGGCCGAAAGCGCAAGCATGGCGGCAAGGGCGAGCGCAGCGCGTCGCCCGCCCGTCCGGCGTCGGTCCGTTTTCAGGCGGCCAGGATTGTTGTTCATGCTTGTTGCGCCTGTCAAAACGCGACCCTTGTCCGGTATTTTCGTGACGGCCGTCAAGCCGCTTTTCCACTGTCATATTTGGCGTTCGCGGCCGCAAGGGTCAATAGCGCACCGAAATCGCCTCATTCTCGATGACAAGGCGATGATCGGCGATCTGCTCGACCTCGCCGGGCTCGTGCGAGACGATCATCACGGTATTGCCGGTTTCCGCGTGCAGTTCAAGCAGGAGTGTGCCCATTTCCCCGCGCATCTCAGGGTCGAGTGCGGCAAAGGGCTCATCAAGCAGCAGGACCGGGCGATTGCGCACCAGCGCCCGGGCAAAGGCGGCACGCTGGCGCTCCCCGCCGGAAAGCGAGGCGGGCATGCGGCGTTCAAAGCCTTCAAGGCCGACGCGGGCAAGCGCCTCGCTGATTCTGATCCGGTCTTCGCGGTCGAGCCTGAGGCCGGCATTCACGCCGAGGCCGGTATTGGTGAAGATGTCGAGGTGGGAAAAGAGGTTGTTTTCCTGAAAAACGACCGTGACCGGACGTTTGGCCACATGAAGATCGTTCATTGTCTCGCCGCCGATCAAGACGCGGCCGCTGTCTGGTTTCTCGAAACCGGCGATCAGGTTCAACAGCGTTGTCTTGCCGGAGCCGGAGCGGCCGGTCACCGCCGTCACGCGCCCGCCGGCGATCTCGCCTTTGAAACGGAAGGTCTTGTCGCCGAGCGAAAGGACCGCCGCATCCATAATGATTGAAGGCGATTGGGTCATGGGGTCTTTCCCTCCCGGGTTCCGCTCGCCGGCGCGCGGGTGCCGGCAATCATCAGGATCAGGCAGAGCGCCCCCAGGATCAGCGCCAGCCCGATGGCATCGTCGGTGCGATAGCTGCCGAGCCTGCTGTAGAGCAGCCATGGCAAGGTGGTCAGTTGGTCGCCGCCGAACAGGGCGACCGCGCCGAGATCGCCGAGCGACAGCGCCATGGCAAAGGCAAGCGCCGTCAGAACCGGTCTTTTGAGCCCCGGCCAATCGACGATTCTGAGGCGGGCAAAGCCGGAAAGCCCGAGGCTTGCGGCGAGCCGTGCCGTGCGGGACCGATGGACGGCAAAGGCCGGCTGCAGCACGCGCAACACGAACGGCAGCGCCATCAGCGCGTTGATCGCGGCGACGATCAAGGGAGCGGCGGCATCTGTCAGCCCGAAGGGGCGCAGAAGCAGAAACCAGCCGGTGCCAAGCACGATGGGCGGCACCAGAAGCACAAGCGAACCCATGGCCGACATGGCGCCGGCGCTGCCGCGAAAGAAGGGGCCGGGCTCCCTCAATGCCCGGATTGCCCCGATGGCCGTAATGAAGGAAAGCGCCACGCCAAGCGAGGCCAGCGCCGCCGACAGGGCTATGGCAAGGCTTGTGGCCGTTGCCCTGAGGAAGACCGGTTCGACGAGAAGCCCGAGAAGGTCCGCGCCTGCGCCCTTCACCACGATGACGGCGAGCGGCAGGAGCAGCCAGAGGGTGAACAGCGCGATCAGCGCGAAATCCATGCCGCGTGATGCGCGATGGTCTGCGTCCGGTCGCCGGCCCGGCTCGCTGCTGGCGCTTGTGCCGGGGTCGCCGGCGCGCGGCAGGAAGGCGAGTGCTGCCAGCACCAGCGCCGTCAGCGAGATCTGCAGGCCGGAAAGAGCAACGGCGCGGGCGGGATTGAAATCAAACCGCAGCGCCTGGTAGATCGCGACCTCGATCGTGGTCGCCGCCGGCCCGCCGCCAAGGATCAGCACCAGTGTGAAGGATGTGGCGCACAGCATGAAGATGAGGCCGGCCACGCCCGCGATCAGCGGCGCGATCACCGGCCATTCGATCAGGCGAAACACGGTGCGCTGCGGCATGGCGAGCATCGCCGCCGTCTTGAAATATTCCTGCGGCACCCGTTCGAGCCCCGCCAGAACGAGGCGGGCGGCAAGCGGCAGGTTGAAATAGACATGCGCGATGAGGATGCCCTGCAGGCCGTAGATCTGCAGCGGCCGGCCGAGCGTCGCAAGATCAAGCGCATCGTTGAACAGGCCCTGTCGTCCCCATATGCCGATAATCCCGAGCGCTCCGATCAGTACGGGCAGTCCGAGCGGCACGGCCATCAGCCGGACGATCCAGATGCGACCGGGAAAATGCGGACGCCTCGCCATGGCAAGCGCCACGGGAATGGCCAGAGCGACTGAGATGAGCGTCGACAGAAACGCCTGATAGAGCGTGAAGCGCAGGATGCGCCAGACATAGGGCTCGTGAAGAACCGCCGCCGCGTCGGCGAGCCGTCCGAACCCGGCAAGCGCCGCCACTGCCACGGCAATGAAGCCGAGGACGGCGAGGAGGGCGATAAGGCCGACGGAAAGGCTGCGGCGGAACTCCGTTCCTGACAGATACACTTCTGTTATCCCGACGCCGTCACCGCGCGCTCATGGCGTTCAGCCATTCGTCGATCCAGGCCTGGCGGTTTTCCGCCACCACATCGGGCGCAAACTGCAGGGTCTTGTCCGGCGTGACCGCGTTCTGGAATGCCGCAGGCAGCGGATCGGAGGTGGCGGCCACGGGCATCATCCAGTTATGCGTCGGGATTGCATCCTGAAAACCGGGCGTCAGGATGAATTCAAGGAAGGATTGCGCCAGCGCCGGATCATCGGCCATCGTCGTCATGCCGGCGACCTCGATCTGGATATAGAGCCCGTCTTCGATATCGGCGGCCTTGTAACGGTCGGTCTTTTCGGCAATCTCGTGATAGGCGGGCGAGGTGGTATAGGACAGAACCATCGGCGCCTCGCCGCTGGTGAAGAGACCATAGGCCTCCGACCAGCCGGGCGCGACCGTCAGGATGCGTTTCGACAGCGTCTCCCACTTTGCCGCTGCCTCGTCGCCGTAGACTGCCTTCATCCACAAGAGCATGCCGAGGCCGGGGGTCGATGTGCGCGGATCCTCGATCACGATCTTTTCGTCTTCCGGTCCGTTGACGAGCGCATCGAGCGTGGTCGGCGGTGTGGCGATGCTCTCACTGTCGTAGACGATGTCGAAATAGCCGTAGTCGAAGGGCACGAAAATCTCGTCGTCGAAGCCGCCGGGAATGTCGAGGTTCTGGGTGGAAACGCCGGATGCGGCAAAAAGTCCCGTCTCCTTCGCTTCGTGAATCAGATTGTTGTCGAGACCGAGCACGATATCGGCGGGGCTCGAGCGGCCCTCAAGCTTCAGCCGGTTCAACAGCGCGACGCCGTCTTCCGCGCCGACGAATTTGACGGTGCAGCCGCATTGGGCCTCGAAGGCGTCCTTCACCAGGGGCCCGGGGCCCCATTCGGTGTTGAAGCTTTCATAGGTATAGACGGTCAGTACCTTGCCATCCTGGGCATGGGCGCTGCCGGCTGCACCGAATGCCAGTGCCGCAATCGCGATTTTCATATGGTGGGCTGACATGACGCCTCCTTCGTGCTGTCGCAATCAAAAAGGGAAAAGGGCGTCTTCTGGTTCACGCGTCTAATCCCTCCGCCGGTGTTAACCGGATCAGGTTCCTCGGGTTGGCTGTTGACCTCTCAGCGGTTGACGCAAGAATCTCGCGTTCCGCACCCCGTTAGAGCTTCACGACACCTATCGCGGGCCTGCCTTGATTTCAAGGGCTCGCGCATTTGAAAAAACAAGCGAAAGTGACTAGGTATGAGGCACATTCGGATTTTCCGGATGTGCCCGCCAGTCGTCATGCAGGAAAGTGTGTCGGCTCAATCCTCTGCAAGCGCGAAAGCGAAGGCCTCGCCCGCGCTTCAGGAAAGAGAAACGGCGCTCCGGCGTGGGTCGGGCCTTTGCCTGTCTTTCGCCGTCGCGCTCGGTGTTCAAGGAAGGAGCACACGAAATGGCAGAAGCAAAGAGCGGGGACACCGTTCGTATTCACTATACCGGAACGCTCAACGACGGTTCGACCTTCGATTCCTCTGACGGTCGCGATCCGCTGGAATTCACTGTCGGCGCCGGTCAGATCATTCCCGGCCTTGATCGTGAGATTGCAGGCATGAATGTTGGCGACAGCCGTCAGGTTCAGGTTTCCTCCGACGAGGCCTATGGGCCGCATGATCCGCAGAAGGTTCAGGTCGTGCCGCGTTCGGCCATGCCGGCCGAGGTCGATGTGGCGCCCGGCATGCAGCTTCAGGCCCGCACGCCCGATGGCCAGACCGTGCCGCTGATCGTCACCAAGGTCGAGGAAGAGCAGGTCACCGTCGATGCCAATCATCCGCTCGCCGGCCAGGATCTGAACTTTGCGATCGAACTCGTCGAAATCGTGAAAGCCGCCTGATAAAAAAGGCGTTTTTCGGCAGCGCCGCCATCTTGACGTCGTCCTCGGGACGGTCGAAAATATTGCGGCGCGAAGAAGGCGAATTGCCATGATCTTGCCATTCTTTGGTTGAATGGCTGCCTTATAAATGGGGCTGGAATGCAACGCGGCGTTCCAGCCCCTTTTGGTGCGCGTAACAACGGGACCTGTCTGCAATCGCATGGAAATTTGCATTTGTTTTTATCTGGGCGTGGAACCGAAGCGGCGTTGTGTCGTTACGGACTTGGCCTCGCATACCAGAAAGGCAACTTTCGCGCGACTTCTCGACTGGAGCAGGCTTTTTCAAAGAAGATGGCGCGGCATAGATTCTGCTGTCGTGCAACATTCGGGAACCTTCTTTTTTCAACCGACGGGAATTTGAATGAAGAGACGTGTTTTTCTGGCGCAAACGGCAGTCGGCGCGCTGGCCTTTTCCGGCATTGCAGGGCGCGCATTCGGGCAGGATGCGGCCGTCGAGCCTGCCAAGGTCCCGGATCAGAACGAGGCCGTTAAGGCCGAAACGCCGCAGCCCGATGCCTTCACCTTCGATACGCTGACGGCCAGGATGAAGGCGCGCGCGGCCAAGCCCTATCAGGAACCGGCCCAGAATGTTCCCGCACCTTTCGATGCGCTCCATTACGATGACTATCGCGCGGTCCGCTACGATCCCAACAAGGCGATCTGGCGCGACCAGTCGGATTTCCAGCTGCAGGCCTTTTCGCTTGGCTGGTTGTTCAAGACGCCGGTCGAACTCTACGAGGTCGCCAACGGCAAGGCCGAGAAACTGGCGTTCTCCGCCAATGATTTCATCTACCGCGCGCCGCTTGATGTCGAACAGTTCAAGGATATCGAACTGCCCGGCGTTGCTGGCTTTCGCATCAACTATCCGCTGAACCGGCCCGATGTTTCCGACGAGCTGATCTCCTTTCTCGGCTCGTCCTATTTTCGCGCGCTCGGCCAGGGCAATCTCTACGGACTTTCCGCGCGCGGGCTTGCGATCAACACCGCGACGAACGAGGGCGAGGAATTTCCGCGCTTTTCCGCCTTCTACATCGTCCGGCCGGCAGCCGAGGGCGAGAAGATCACCGTCTTCGCCGAACTCGACGGCCCGAGTGTGACCGGCGCCTACCGGTTCGTGATCACGCCCGGCAAGAACACCCGCATGGATGTCACGGCGCGGCTTTTTTTCCGGAACGATATCGCCCGCCTCGGCGTTGCCCCCATGACGTCCATGTTCCTGTTCGGGCCGGCCAATCACCACGCCTTCGACGACTACCGGGAACGCGTCCACGACAGCGAGGGCCTGAAGATCGTGCGTGCGGACGGAACCGAATTGTGGCGCAACCTTCAAAACGCGAAGAAGCTCGCCAATTCCTTCTTCACCGAGACCGATCCGCGCGCCTTCGGTCTTTACCAGCGTCATCGGGATTTCGAGGATTACCAGGATGCCGAAGCCCATTATGAGCGCCGGCCGTCGCTGCTGGTCGAACCGCTCGGCAACTGGGGCAAGGGCTCGATCTCGCTGGTCGAGATCCCGACCGACAAGGAGGTCAACGACAATATCGTGGCCTTCTGGCAGCCGGATGCACCCGCCAAGGCCGGCGGTTCGGCCGAATACGCATATCGCCTGACCTGGGGGGCGATCGAGGAAGACCAGGCCCGCATAGCGCGCGTTGTCGACATCCGAAGCGGCGAAGGCGGCGTATCAGGAACTGAGGGCGACGATGACGTGCGCAAGCTGGTCGTCGATTTCGCCGGCGGCGCGCTCGATGATCTCGGCGGCGGTTCGGAACTTCAGGAGCGCCTGCACATTACCAATGGCGAAATCGTCCATTCGACGGTTTCGGCCATCAGGGGCGAAGGCGTCTGGCGGCTTGCCATCGATGTCCGCCCGGCCGGCGATGCCCCGGTGGAACTGGTCGGGGCGCTCTCCGACGGCAGCCGCGATTTGAGTGAAGTATGGCTTTATCAATGGAGAAGAGGCGATGACCAGCCAGAGTGACGGAAACAAGGATATGACCCGGTTCCTCCCGGAAACGGCGCCCTTGCCGATGCCCGACCAGATGATCGAGCGTCCGCGTCGCCAGGGCCTGGTCGCGTTTCTGCTGTCGCCGGTCCTTGTCCGGCAGCGTCCGCGCGCGGCGCGATCGCTTTCCAAGGGATAAGGGTCCGAACCGAAAGGCCAGCACGGGTTTCCGGCGCCGGCGTCAATGCGAGGATGAGCGATGCTGGCTCTCAGGCGAACCATTTCCATTCTGTTTGCGGCTTTCGTGGCGGCGGTCGCCTCGCGGCTGGCGATGGATGTGTTCTTCGCCGATGGCACCGACTGGGTGGATTTCGTCAGGATCGCGCTTTGCGCGGCCACGGCCGCGTGGATCGCATGGGGCGCATCGCTGGCGCTTGGCGGCCTGTTCGGCGCGCCGATCAGGACGCCGCCGCGTGCCAAGCTGTCGGAGGGCGGGCATGCCGCCCGCACCGCCATCCTGATCCCGGTCTATAACGAGGATCCGCGCGCGACCTTTTCATCTGCCGCCGCCATGGCCGAAAGCCTTCAGGCGACAGGGCACGCCGATCTATTCGACATTGCCATCCTGTCGGATACCCGCGATCCGGAGATCGCGGCCGAGGAAGAAGAATGGTTTCTCAGGCTTCACGCCGAGGTCGCGCCGCCGATGGAGGTGTTCTACCGTCGCCGCACCGACAATTCCGGCAAGAAAGCCGGCAATATCGGTGATTTCGTTCGCCGCCACGGCGCCCGCTACCCCTATATGCTGATCCTGGATGCCGACAGCCTGATGGAAGGCCAGACGATTGTCGAGATGCTGCGCCGCATGGAGGCGCAACCGAAGCTCGGTCTGTTGCAGACCCTGCCGAAAATCGTCGCCGCCCGCTCATGGTTTGCCCGCGCGCTGCAGTTTTCCGCCGGCCTGTTCTCGCCGATCTTCACACGGGGGCTCGCGCGCATGCAGGGGCATGAAGGCCCGTTCTGGGGCCATAACGCCATGGTGCGCACGGTTGCCTTTGCAGAAAGCTGCGGCCTGCCGGCGCTGACCGGCGCGCCGCCCTTTGGCGGCCACATCCTCAGTCATGATTATGTCGAGGCGGCGCTTCTGGCGCGCAAAGGCTGGATCGTCCGCGTCGATGCCGATCTGGAGGGCTCCTTCGAGGAGGGGCCGCAGAACGTCATCGACTATGCCAAGCGCGACCGCCGCTGGTGCCAGGGCAATCTCCAGCATATCCGCCTCGTCCATGCGCCGGGGCTGAAGGGCTGGAACCGTTTCACTTTCGTGCAGGGCGTGATGGCCTATGTCAGCTCGCCGCTGTGGATGGCCTTCATCGCCGCCTCGATCGTGGCGCCGCTCTTCGCCCCGCCGCCGGAATATTTCCCGAGCCCCTATCTGCCGGCGATCTTTCCGCGCGCGGAGACTGCGCTCGCGGTGACGTTGCTCGTCGGCGTCGGCGGTTTGCTGATCGGCCCGAAATTGTTGATCGCGCTGCGTTCCGGCCTCACCGGCGAGGCGCGCCGTTTCGGCGGTTTCCTCGCGGTGTTCACCTCGACGCTCGCGGAAATCATCTGGTCGTCGATCCTGGCGCCGATCACGCTGATGTATCAGAGCCGCTCGGTGATGCAGATCATCTTCGGCATGGATGGCGGCTGGCCGTCCTCCGACCGCGAGGGGCAGACGATCGGCTATCGGGAAGCCTTCAAGGCAAGTTGGTGGATTGTCCTGACCGGCATCGTCATGCTGGCGGGCGCCTTCGTGCTCGCGCCGGCGCTGTTCTGGTGGCTGACGCCGATCGCCGTGCCGCAAATGCTTTCGCCGCTGCTGATCGCCGCCAGTTCCTCGCCGGCAAGCGGGCGCATTGCCGCGCGCTGCGGCCTGCTTTTGACGCCCGAGGAGCGCGAGCGCCCTGCGGTCATGCAGTTGCGCGATGCGGTGCTGGCGCGCTGGCATCACCCGCTTGCCGAGGAAGATGCGGCGCGCGAGGGTTTTGCGGAGGACCCGCAAACGGGCAAGGCCGAACCCGCCTTTTCGGCCGCTCGGGGATAATGGATTTGAAAGAGGGAGGAGCGCACGCCGTCGTGCGCGTACCGTCGGAGAGAAGCCGTCGCGATCCGCGCCTCGACGTGCTGAGAGGCCTGGCCCTGATCATGATCTTCATCGATCATGTGCCGGAGAACCTGTATTCGTTCTACACCATCCGCATGATCGGCTTTTCCGATGCGGCCGAGGCCTTCGTGCTGATCTCCGGCATCTCGGCCGGGCTTGCCTATAGCCACCGCTTCGCCGGCGCGATGATGAGCACCGCCAGAGCGATCTGGCGGCGGGCGCTGACGATCTATGGCGCCCATGTGCTCTCCACCGTGCTGGCTCTCGCGATGACCCTGCCGGCCGTCTTTGCCTTAGACCTGTTCGAATTCGGCGCGGTGAACGGCGTCGACTGGGCATGGCGACAGCCTTTCGCCACCGCCATCGGCATCTTCACGCTCTCCTATCAGGTCAGCTATTTCAACATCCTGCCGCTCTACGTGGTGCTGTTTGCCGCCGTGCCCGGCCTGTTGTGGCTCGGGCGCAAAAGCGTCGCGCCGATGCTCGTCGTCAGCGCCGCGATCTGGCTTGCCGGGCGCTGGAGCGGGCTGAAAATGCCGGCCCATCCGGGCGACTGGGCCTGGTACTTCAATCCCTTCTGCTGGATCCTGCTGTTTGCGATCGGCCTTGCCGTGGGGATGACGGCGCGCCGGGGCAGGGCGCTGGTGCCGTTTTCGCCCGTTCTTTATGCCGCTGCCGTTGCCTTTGTCGCCTATTCCGCCTGGTGGCGGCTGACCGGCCACTACGAATTCCCCTGGCCTGCGGGCCTGACGCCGGCCGTCATTGCCGATACCAGCAAGGAAACGCTCGGACTGCCGCGCATCGCCCATATTCTGGCGCTGGCCTATATCGTCATCTACCTGCCCGGCTTTCGGCGTTTTTTCGAAACGCCCGTGTTTCATCCGGTCAACATCATGGGACGGGCAAGCCTTGTCACCTTCGTCACGGGGTCGCTGATCGCCTTCGCCCTGCAGATTTTCCGCACGGTTTATCCGACGGGGCTTCTTGAAGATACGTTGCTGCTTGCAGCCGGGCTGGTGGTCCAGTATTGCGCCGCCCGCTATGCGTTGCAGCGGGCCGGCCGGCTTGTCTCCCCCGATCAGGCAGGCGAGAGCGAAGAGCGGCGGGCCTTGGAAAACCTCGTCATCACGCCGCCGCGCAAGGCCAACCGGTAGAACCGGTCAGGCCGGCGATTTGACTGCGCCCGGCCCGTGGTGCGCTGCGCCGAGCGCCACCGGCTTCAGGCTGATGGCGGCGATGAGGCCGGCGAAAGCGAGGCAGGCGGCGAAGGTGAAGATGGCGGAAAAGGTGTCGCCATAGCCGGCAATGGCGGCCGCATGGGCGGGGCCCGTGAGGTCGTGAATGGCGACTGGCGTCAGGTCGGCAAGCGGGCCTGCGCCCGGCACTGGCGGGGATTGGTCGAGACCACGGGCGAGAAGCGCGCCATAGATGGAGATCGCGGTTGCAGCACCGATCATGCGCGACAGCGTGACGGTGCCGGTCGCAGCCCCGACATCGCCGCCGCGCGCCGCGTTCTGCACGCCGAGCACCGGCACCTGCTGGCCGAGGCCGACGCCGATTCCCTGAAGCCCCATTATGACGGCAATGGCATAAAGCGGCGCTTCACGGCTGTAGAGCGCCAGCAGCGTGAAACAGAGCGTCGAGAGCGCCAGACCCATGATGGCATAGGGCTTGTAGCGCCCGGTCATCGACATCAGCCGCCCGCTGCCGATCGAGCCGATGACGATGCCCGAGGTGATCGGGATGAAGAACAGGCCGGCGGTCGTCGGCGAAAGGCCGTAGACGGTCTGCAGATAGAGCGCGAGATAGTTGACCATGCCGATGGCGACCGCGCCGCTGGCGATCGAGATGAAGATCAGCAGGGCAACCGTGGGGTTGGCAAGGAGCGACAGCGGAATGATCGGCTCCGGCGCGCGGCGTTCGGCCAGCACGAAGGCAAAGCCGCAGACAAGCGCGACTGCCACCACGCCCAGGCTCGCGGGTGCAACGAGCGATCCGAAGATCTCGCTCGAGTCGCTCCAGAGCACGATGGACGTGACCGCGACGGCAAGGAGGATTGCGCCGGCAAAGTCGATCTTCGGTTGACGGTTCGGCTTTCGGTTGGGGAGCAGGAAGAACAGGCCGCCAAGGACGATGAGGGCAAGCGGCAGGTTGATGAGGAAGATCGAACGCCAGCCGAAGGCCGCCGTCATCGTGCCGCCGAGAAGCGGCCCGAGCGCCCCGGAGGTCATGATCACCAGGCTTGCATAACTCTGGTATTTCGGCCGTTCGCGCGGCGAAAACAGGTCGGCGTTGAGCGCGAAGATCGAGACCATCAGCCCTCCGCCGCCAAAGCCCTGAAGGGCGCGCGCGGCAATCAGCGTGTTCATCGAAACGGCCAGTCCGCAGGTCAGCGAACCGATGAGAAAGATCACGATCGCGGCCATCAGCACATATTTTCGCCCGATAAGGTCGCCAAGCTTGCCGTAAAGCGGCATCACGGCGCAGGAGGCGAGCAGATAGGCCGAGGCCACCCAACCGAAGCGCTCGACCGCGCCGAACTCGCCGACGATCGTCGGCAGGGCGGTGGAGACGATCTGGTTGTCGAGCGTTGCCAGGAACATCGCCATCAGAAGAAACAGAAAGGCGACGATCCGCAGGCGGGGATTTTCGACCAGCGAAACGAAAGGCTGATCGGCGCGGGACGAGTTGTTTGTCATTGTGCAAATATGTGATAAAAGCAAATATATGTCAATAACACTGAATTGCCTTTGGCATATTTCAAGTTGGCAGGAAATCGGGTATAGAAAAAGACATGACGAACAGCAGCACCCAAACGCGTGACAACGCCGACAATGATGCCATGGACCGGATTTCGGGCGCGATGACGCGCAACCGGCTGATGACGCGGCGGCGCATTCTCGGCCGGCTCGCCATCGCGAGAGTCGCGCCGGCGCTGGAGATCACCCATCTCGATGTGCTTGATGTCGTCTCCCGCGTCGAGCCGCCGGCCAAGGCCACGATCGGCGCGGTTGCCGAGGGCATGCGCATCGATCCCTCGCGCGCAAGCCGCATCGTCGCCGAGCTCGTCGCCCAGAACGTGCTTGAACGGCGTGTCTGCCAGAGCGACGCCCGCCGCTCGATCCTCGTCATCACCGCCAGGGGCTCCAAGCTTCTGGACGAGATTCATGCGGTCAAGCGCGGCCTCATCGAAAGCGTCACGGAAAGCTGGTCGGCGGAGGAACTCGATGCCTTCTCCAGGCTGTATGAACGCTTTGTCTGCGGCATCGAAGATTTCATCAGCGAACATGCCGGTGAGGACGAGCGCGATGCCGTCGACGCACCGAAGGCCCGTTCGGCCGGCTGAAACCGGCGGCCCTTGCCTGAATCCGCTTTTGTTTGGCCGTGACATTCGATATGGCCTTAGCCCATGAAAGCAGCAGAAACCTTCACCCTTCTCCTGGGCGGCGCGCTTGCCGTGGACGATCGCGTCAGACGGCTTGTCGGCGGCAGCCGCGTCATCGCCGCCGATGGCGGCATGGTGCATGCCGAAGCGCTCGGCGTGTCGCCGGAAGTCTGGGTCGGCGATTTCGATTCCACCGATGCGGCGCTCATCGAACGGTTTCCGGATATCGAGCGCAAGAGCTTCCCGCCGGCCAAGAACGCGACAGACGGCGCGATCGCGACTGAGGAGGCGATCGCCCGGGGCGCGGCGCGGATCATCATGGCCGGGGCGCTGCAGGGCGAACGCACCGACCATGGTTTGATGAACCTGCTCCTCGCCGTCCGCCTGGCCGAAGCCGGCTACGACATGGTGCTGACCTCGGGCGAGGAAGAGGCGCGGCCGCTCCTTCCGGGCGCAAGCGAAATCGACATGCCGGCCGGCGCGCTGTTTTCCGTGCTCGGCATTTCCGACCTCTTCGGGCTTTCGATCGAAAATGCCGTCTATCCGCTGGATGATTTCGAGGCCCCCTTCGGCCTGCCGCGTACGGTGTCGAACAAGGCAGGCAATGGCGACGGTCCCGTCCGCTTCGGGTTGAAAAGCGGCCGCGGCATCGTCATCTTCCGTCCTCATGATTTTTCGGGAGTTTGAGGCATGGCGCCTCCGATATTGAAACTGGACGACATTCATCTGAGCTTCGGCGGCACGCCGCTCCTGTCCGGCGCCGGCCTGCAGGTCGAGCCGGGAGACCGCATCTGCCTTGTCGGCCGCAACGGGTCCGGCAAGTCGACGTTGCTGAAGATCGCCGCCGGTCTGGTCGAGCCGCAGTCGGGCGAAATCTTCCGTCATCCGTCGGTCACCATCCGCTATCTCGAACAGGCCCCGGATTTTTCAACCTATGCCACGGTGGAAGACTATGTAGCGGAAGGGCTTGCGCCGGGAGACGCGCACTATCGCGCCGACTATATGATGGAGCATCTGGGCGTCGATCCGAAGGCCGATCCGAAGACGCTGTCCGGCGGCGAGGCGCGCCGCGCCGCGCTTGCGCGCGTTCTCGCGCCCGAGCCCGATATCCTGCTTCTCGATGAGCCCACCAACCATCTCGATCTCAACACCATTGAATGGCTGGAAGGCGAGCTTGCCGCCACCCGTTCGGCGCTGGTGCTGATCTCGCATGACCGGCGGTTTCTGGAAAACATCTCCACGGCCACGGTCTGGCTCGATCGCGGCACGGCGCGACGCATGGACCAGGGCTTCGCCGCCTTTGAGGAATGGCGCGACAAGGTGCTGGAGGAGGAAGAAGCCGAACAGTACAAGCTGGCCCGCGCCATCGTGCGCGAGGAGCACTGGCTGCGCTACGGCGTTACCGCCAGGCGCAAACGCAATATGCGCCGGCTCGGCGAGCTGCACGACATGCGCGCCCGTCATCGCGGCCATCGCGGGCCGCAGGGCACGGTGAACGCGACGGTTACCGAAGCCAGGGACAGCGGCAAGCTGGTGATCGAGGCCGAGGACATCACCAAATCCTTCGGCGAGCGCCAGATCGTCAAGCCGTTCTCATTGAGGGTGGCGCGTGGCGACAGGATCGGCCTTGTCGGCCCCAACGGGGCGGGCAAGACGACGCTGTTGAAGCTCCTGACCGGCGAACTGGCGCCCGACAGCGGCTTTGTCCGCCTCGGCGTCAATCTCGAGATCGCCGTTATCGACCAGAAGCGCGAAGACCTCGATCCCGACGACACGCTTTCCCATTACCTCACCGACGGGCGCGGCGACACGCTGCTGGTCAACGGCGAACAGCGTCATGTGACCGGCTACATGAAGGATTTCCTGTTCCAGCCCGAACAGGCGCGCACCCCGATCCGCAATCTTTCCGGCGGCGAGCGCGCGCGGCTGATGCTGGCCCGCATTCTGGCCAAGCCGTCAAACCTCCTGATCCTCGACGAGCCGACCAATGATCTCGATATCGAGACGCTCGACCTGTTGCAGGAGATCGTCGCCGGCTTCAAGGGCAGTGTCATTCTGGTTTCGCATGACCGTGATTTTCTCGACCGAACCGTGACCTCGACCATCGCGCCTGCCAATCCGCTGGCACCCGATGGCGCCTGGCTCGAATATGCCGGCGGCTATTCCGATATGCTGGCCCAGCGGAAAGGGGCGGCTGCGGAGGCGAAGGCCCAGGAAAAGCGGGAGAAACAGGCCGCGCAGGACGAAAAGGGATCGGCCGAGCGGCCGGCGAAGAACAAGGGAAAACTCTCCTTCAAGCAGAAATTTGCGCTCGAAAACCTGCCGAAGGAGATGGAAAAGCTCGAGGCCCAGATCGCGACGCTGGAGGAGAAGATGGCCGATCCCGCCTTCTTCCAGCGCGACCCCGAAGGCTTCAACAAGGCGGCAGGCAAGCTTGAGGGCCTGAGGGCGGATCTTGCCGCCAAGGAAGAGGAATGGCTGGAACTGGAAGTGCTCAGGGAGGAATTGGAGGGCTGATGCCGGAAGGGCGCATCTATTTCGCCTATGGCTCCAATATGCTTGGCGAACGACTTTTGCGCCGCTGCCCTTCCGCGCGCGCCCTTGGTCCGGCCGTTCTTGAAGATCACGCGCTCGACTTTGCCAAGCCGGGGCGCGACGGTTCCGGCAAGGCGACGATTTGGGCGACGCCCGGCGCGCGCGTTTTTGGCGTGCTGTTTTCGCTCGAGCCCGGCGATTGCGACCTGCTCGACGGGTTCGAGGGGCGCGGCAAGGGGTATGACCGGGTCGAGGATTGCGTGGTCAGGCCGATGGCTGGCGGAGCGCCTGTCACGGCATTCACCTATATGGCGCCGCCTGCCTTCCGCGCATCCGGGCTTTTACCCTTCGACTGGTATCATGCCCTGATCATCGCCGGGGCGCGGCAGAATGGCCTGCCGGAGGAATATATCGCGCGGCTTGAGGGCATTGCCGCTCTTGCCGACCCGCAGGCAGGCCGCGCCGCGCGTTGCGAAGCGCTCGACATCCTCTCATCCCAGGCAACCGAGGCGTGCTTGCAAGCAAGGCCGCGAACCCCCTAAATAGGACGCCGCGCCGTCTGATAGACGGCAGCCGCCCCGTGTGAAAGCGAAAGCAAGAATGCCGGAAGCACCGCAAAAGGACCACAGAATGCAACGCTGGATTGGCCAGGCCTCCGTTGGCCGCGCGCCGCTGATCCCGTCGGTCACCGCCGCCCGCTGGCTGCTTCTCGGCGTGGCGATCGCCGCCGTCTATTTCTTCCATGGCTTTCTCGTGCCCGTTCTGGCGGCTCTCATCATCGCCTTTGCCTCGCAGCCGGTTTTCCGGGACCTCAACCGACGCCTCGGCAACCGCCGCACGCTTTCGGCAACGATCGCCATTCTCCTCATCCTTCTCTTCCTGATCCTGCCGATCATCTTCGCCGTGATCTACATGTCGCGCGAGCTCGAAGCCTGGATTGCCTGGGCGGCGGAAGCGAACAGGGTCGGTGCGCCGGTGCCGGACTGGATCTTCAACCTGCCGGTCGTCGGCGAATGGATTGCCACCAAATGGCGGGAATATCTCGGCCAGCCCGGGGATATCGGCCAGCTGATCCAGGCTGTCAGCGGCGAGAATATCGGCAGCATCTACCGCACCGCGCTGTTTGTCGGCGGCCGGGTGTTCGGCCTGCTGCTTTCAGCGCTGTTCATGCTGATCGCGCTGTTCTTCCTTTATAAGGACGGCGACAAGTTTGCAGCTCAGCTCGATGTGCTCGGCGAGCGGCTGTTTCCCGACCGCTGGTACCGCATCTCCCGCGTCGTCCCGGCGACGATTTCCTCGACGGTTACCGGCATGACGCTGATTGCCATGGGCGAGGGCATCGTGCTGGGCACGGCCTATTATCTTGCCGGCGTGCCGAACTTCGTCTCCTTCGGCCTTCTGACGGCGGTGATGGCCATGGTGCCGGGCGGGGCGCCGCTGACCTTCACCCTGATCTCGGGCTATCTGATCGCGCGCGGTACGCCGGTCCACGGGATCGCGCTGATGGCCTGGGGCACGATCGAGCTCTTCATCGTCGACAAGACCCTGCGGCCGCGTCTGGTCGGCGGGCCGATCAAGCTGCCTTTCCTGCCGACCTTCTTCGGCCTTGTCGGCGGGGTGAAGACGATGGGGCTGATCGGCCTGTTCGTCGGGCCGGTTCTGATGGCGCTGATTGTGGCGATCTGGCGCGAATGGGTGCTGGAAGCCTCCGGCACGGCGCCGGAAGCCGCCAATCCCAACGCCGAGGTCGCTCCGCCAGCGGGCGATCCGCCGGCCGGCGAGCCCGAGCATGTTCCCCGCCCCGGCGCCTATGCCGGGTCAGCGGAAGCGGCCGCCCCGCCGGAAGGAACGATGCGCTAGCGCATCGGCTCGAAAATCGGAATCGATTTCCGAAAAGAACGATGCGTAGATTCAATAAGTTAGAGCCCTTCAGGCTTAAATGGGAGCGTTCTGCGGCAAATTCATGTCGCCCAGTTCAGCGCGCTTGACGCGCTGAACCGACTGGAACACGCCCTTGCCGGTTTGGGCAAACAGAACGGATTCCATTTAAGCCTGAAGGGCTCTAGGCCTCAGCCGAGGACGGCCAGTCGCATGCCGCGTTTCAGATGCGGCAGAAGCACGCGCATGGCCGAAGGTGCAATGGCGACGCAGCCGGCCGTCGGTTCGAAGCCTGGCCGCGCAAGGTGGAAGAACACGGCGGAACCCCGCCCTTTGATACGCCGTCTCATGTTCCAGTCGAGAATGATGACGATATCGTAGATGCCGTCGTCACGCCTCAGCCGCTCGTGGCTTGCGGAAAAGGGCAGGCGGACGGCACGGTTGTAGTTCGGGTCGGACGGCGCGTCGCACCAGCCGTCATCGGGCCTGATCCGGCGAAGGCCGAGCGGGCTTTGCGGCGGAATCGGCAGGCGGTCGCGGACAAGGCCGCCGGCCAGTGGCATGATGGCAAGCGGCGTTGCGCCATCGCCTTCCCGTTTGCGCGTCGAAATGCCGCCGCGGCCGATGGCTGCGGGAAAGCGCAGCGGCCCGAAGGCGAGGATCGCGCGGTTGGGTCCGCCCGGCGCGCGGCGCACGGCGATGACTGTCCCGTTGCTGCGGCGCGTTTTGATGGGTTTCTTCACTTTTTTTTGCTTTGTGCGTGAAATCATATAGTTTCATAGGACTACGCCCGGCGATAGCCTGCCGCAATATCGATATTGACGGATCACGCCATGCGGGAGAGCGAATGGCGCATAATGACACGAGAGGGCCGAGTGCATGACGGAGAGGACGATCCTTCTGGTCGATGACGACCAGGATTTGCGCGAAACGCTTGTCGAGCAGCTGGAGCTCTACGACGAATTCGCCATCCTTTCGGCCGATTGCGCCGCCCGATCACTGAAAATGCTCAAGGAAGAACAGGTCGACCTGCTGATCATGGATGTCGGCCTGCCGGACATGGACGGGCGCGAGGCGGTCAAGATGGCCCGCAAGAACGGGTTCAAGGCGCCGATCATCATGCTGACCGGCCACGACACCGACAGCGACACGATCCTGGGGCTTGAGGCGGGCGCCAATGATTACGTCACCAAGCCGTTCCGCTTTGCCGTGCTGCTTGCCCGCATCCGCGCGCAATTGCGCCAGCACGAACAGAGCGAGGACGCGACCTTCAATGTCGGGCCCTACGTGTTCAAGCCGGGGCAGAAGCTCTTCACCGGGGCCGGCAACAAGAAGATCAGGCTGACGGAAAAGGAAGCGGCAATCATCCGCTATCTTTACCGCGCCGGCCAGAAAGTGGTAACCCGCGACATGCTTCTGGAAGAGGTCTGGGGTTACAATTCCGGCGTCACCACCCATACGCTGGAAACCCATGTCTACAGGCTGCGCCAGAAGATCGAGGAAGACCCGTCCAATGCGCGGATCCTCGTGACTGAAAACGGCGGCTACAAGCTGGTGCCCTGACCGGCCCTTTTGGCGGGCCGCAGGGGAGAGCGGCTCGGGGAGATCAAGTTATGGCACTGTCGCGCGATATCGAGACGATCCGCCGGACCGAGCTTTTTTCCGGTTTTTCCGTCGACCAGCTGCGCCTGATCGCCTTCACCGTAACGCGGCTTTCCTGCGAGACGGGGCAGATGCTCTTCGAGGAAGATGCCGAAAGTCTCGGCGCCTACCTGGTCGAAAGCGGAACGCTGACGCTTGAGGCTGGCGGGCGTTCGGCCGGCATTGCCGGCGCCGGCAGCCTGCTTGCGGAAGCCGCCCTGATCAGCTCCGTGCCGCACCGCGTCCGCGCCATCGCCGCAGAACCTGCCGACATCCTCCTCATCCGGCGCGACCAGTTCCTGCGCCTGATCGAGGAATATCCCGACATCGCCAGCGAAATGGACCGTCGGCTCCGCCGCAACTTCGCCGAAATGGTCAGCGCGCTTTCCGCCGTGAAGACGCGGCTTTCGGATTTCTAAGCGGAGGCGGGCTCGCCCTTCGGTGCGAACCCGGAGCGCCGACCGGCTCTCAGTGCGAAAGCATCACCGTGTCCGCATCGACGCTGCCCTGACTGAAGGCCTCGAGCGGCACGAGCTTCGGGCCGGCCGCCCCTTCCTTCAGCGCGGCAAGATCGAAGGAAACATAGCCGAGGCTTCCATAGGTGCGCAGCATCAGCTTACCGCCCGCAAGGTCGATCAGCGTGATCCAGGACGTGTATTCGGTGATGAAGTCCGGCTTTTCGGCCGCCGCGCCGCCGGTCAGCTTGGTCGCCGATTCCGTCAGCGCGCTCGCCTTGGCGCTGGAATAGACGGACGCGCCCTTCGGTCGGTCGAACTTGTTCATCACATGGCCGAGCTGGCGAAGCGCAGCCTCGGAACCGTCGACCTTTTCGGAAAACTGGGCGTAGTAAACGGCGCGCACGAAACGGTCGACGGCGGTGTCGGAGCCCGGAAGCGTCACCGTGGCGATGCCGGAATCGGGCTGGATGAAATCCTTGCCCAGGAATGTTGCGCTCGAATGATCGACATTGCTGAGATGGGTGTAGTTGTTGAGATTGGTCAGGTGCCAGTCGAAGCGCGGGCTGTTGGTCATCACGCCGAGCGGGTTGTCGAAGATGTGCCGCTTTCCGTCGAAGAACTCGATGACGATCGACGCGCCGCTCTTGTCATGCACCGTATAGTGAAAGGGCGGCACCACGCCGCCGAGCGCTTCCAGCGGATCGACCAGAACCGCCTGCTTCTCCAGTGCGTCCTTCACCTCCGCCACGGTTGAAAACTGCGCCAGCATCCATGCGCCGAGATCGATCGCCGACAGCACCGGCGTGTCTTTTGCTTCCGTATCGTCCGGACCGTGCGTATCGGCGAAGGCGAGCAGCGAGAAATTGAGCCCCGCCTCGTTCAGTCCCTCGACGACCTTGAGGTCTTGCGCATTGCCGTTCGGAACGACGATGCCGAAGACATCATAGACGCTCTCATAGGTCAGCGGCGCGTGCTCTCCGGCTCTGGAGGCAAGCGGTGTTCCCTTGGGCAGAAAGGCTGCGAAATAGGGCAGTTCCACAGGCAGTTCCAGCGTTCTGCCGGCAAAGACGGAGCCGGACAGGTCGGTGTAGAGGAGAGACGTGCACATGAATGACCTCGCTGCTTTTTCTCTGTTGGACGCAGCGTATTGTGCGGCTCACGCAGGCGCAAGGTCTCGAAATTTCCGGTGAGGTAAATTTTCGGCATGGCGATCTTGCCGACAGACAGATGCCCATCGGTATGCGATGCTTATCCGCGCAGGCAACGGGAGAAAGACAGAATGACGGGCTATCAGATCAACCGCGATTTCATGATCGAAGACGAGCAGTCGCTGCGGGACCTGTTCCCGCCGGTAAGCGCGCTGGCCGCGAAAAAATGCCTTCCCGCCCTCGACGCTCATGCGACCGCCTTCATCGAACGCGCACCCTTTCTCTGTCTGGGAACCCAGGGCAGCGATGGCCGCGGAGACGTCAGCCCGCGCGGCGATCCGGCGGGCTTCGTCAAGGTGCTCGATGCAAACACGCTCGCCATTCCCGACCGACCCGGCAATAATCGTCTCGACAGCCTGTCCAACATCATCGCCAATCCGAGCGTCGGTCTGCTGTTCATCATTCCGGGCTTTGACGACACGTTGCGTATCAACGGCACGGCGCAGCTTACGCGCGATCCGGCCCTGCTGGAAAGCATGAGCGTGCAGGGCAGGGCGCCGACGCTTGCCATCGTCGTCAGCATCCACGAGGTGTTCATGCACTGCGCCAAGGCCTTCCGGCGTTCGCATCTGTGGGATCCGGCGCATTTTCAGGATCGTGCCAGCTTTCCCTCACTGTCGAAGATCATCCTCGACCAGACAACCGGCGCCCCGGACGATGAGGACGAGATGAAGCGGATCGATGCCGATCTCGAAGATCGCTACAAGACCTCACTTTATTGAGACCGCTGTCAGCAGGCCATGCGCTGCCCGGCTTCATCGAACAGGTGGACATCGGCGACATCGAAGGCGAGATCGATCGCGGCTCCGGTCTTCAGAAGATGCTGGCCGGAAAGGACCGCCATCACCCGCTCGCCATTCTTCGCCGTGGCATAGACGACGGTCTCGGTGCCGAGCGCCTCGACAAGGGTGATGTCGACGGCGAAGCTTTTCTCGCCGGTCTCCGCGAGCCGGATATTTTGCGGGCGCACGCCGACCGTTACCTTCGACCCTTCCGGCGGCAGGCCTCCTGCAAGCGGCACGTCGATCGTTTCCTCGCCCAAAAGGTTGAGGGCGATGCCGCTGGCCTCGGCCTTCTCCACGGTTGCCGGCAGGAAGTTCATCGCCGGAGAGCCGATGAATCCCGCGACAAAGAGGTTTGCCGGCGTGTTGAACAGTTCGAGCGGCGTGCCGATCTGTTCGACAATCCCCTGACGCAGCACCACGATGCGGTTGGCAAGCGTCATCGCCTCCACCTGGTCGTGGGTCACATAGATCATCGTCGTCTTCAGCCGGTTATGCAGGGCGGAAAGCTCGCCGCGCATATGAACGCGCAGTTCCGCGTCAAGGTTCGACAGCGGCTCGTCGAACAGGAAAACATCCGGGTGGCGCACGATGGCGCGGCCGATGGCAACCCGCTGGCGCTGGCCGCCCGACAGCGCCTTCGGCTTGCGGTCGAGATAGGTCTCGAGCTCCAGCATCTTCGCCGCATCCATGACGCGGGCCTCGATCTCCTTTTTGTCCATGCCGGCAAAGCGCAGGGCAAAGCCCATGTTTTCCCGCACGGTCATGTGCGGGTAGAGCGCATAGGTCTGGAACACCATGGCGATGCCGCGCTTGGCAGGGTCCTCGTCGGTCATGTCCTTGCCGCCGATGGCAAGCGCGCCGGAGGTGATGTCCTCAAGGCCGGCGATCATCCTCAGGAGCGTCGATTTTCCGCAACCGGACGGGCCGACGAAGACAATGAACTCGCCGGACTTGATGTCGAGATCGACGCCCTTGATCACCTCGATCGACCCGAACGACTTGCGGATGGCATTCAGCGAAACGTCAGCCATGGAAAAACCTCAGGAAAGCGTAAAGGTGACGGTCTGGTCGGCAAAAGGCCGGCAGCGGACGGAAAGCGTCAGCGTGCCGGGTTGATCGCCGGCCTCGATATAGAGCCCGGCGGTGCCGCCCTTGAAGCTGACGAGGTCCGGGCCGATGATCCGTCCGGGCCCTTCGAGCGAAAGCGCGGCCGGATCATCGAAGAAGGGCAGGATATTGCCGGTCTGGTCAAGCGCGCGCAGGATCACCCGCACGCAGTCCTTTTCACCGGCTTTCAGTTCAGTGTCGTCCGGCGCGATCTGAAGCGTCGTCGGCACCGGATCTGCCGTGAGGTTCATCGTCCTGGCCGGTTTGCCGTCAACATAGCCGGTGATCCTGCCGTTTTTCCACACGCGCCCCCACTCGCCGAATTCTTCCGGCGTGACCGAGCGCAGGTCGATGACGATGGGAGGATGCGGCAGGTGCGGATAGGTCGCGCGGTCAGGATCGATCCGGCGCGGCTCCATATCGCCGAAACTGAATTCGACATAATCGCAGTTCGTCAGAATGATCAGCGGCAAAACGCCGCCGATATTGCGCTCGCCGCGCGCCCAGAAGGTGACGGGCTGCAGAACCACGTTGTCTTCCGGATCGCCCTGTGATGCATAGGCATAGGCCGCGAATTTCGGCTCGCGGTACATGTCGAGAACGCCGTGATAGCAGATGCGGTCGCCCGAGCCGAAATCCTGGTGGGTGTTGTAGTCGAACATGCACCAGCCGGTGCCGCCGGCAATTGTCGGGTCACCGGCAATCGCGTTCAGCATCTGCAGATGGCGGGTCACATGTTCGGCCTGGCGTTGTTCCTGGTCGAAGCGCTTGGTCGGATACATGTGGCCGCAATATTCGGTGATCATGTAGGGCACATCGCGGGAAAGCCCGGTGACCTTTTTCTGCTCGCGGCGGTGCATGCGCAGATGGTTGCTGCCCGGCATTTCCTCCGAGCCGAGAACGAAGTCGTTCATCGTGTAGACGTCTTCGAGCAACTCGCTGTCTTCGATGCAGCGCACGCCGCCGGTCGGTCTCGTGCCGTCCAGTTCATGCGCCAGACGGTTGGTCTCGGCGTAGAACTCATGGTCGTCGGCCGATTCGTTGATGCGCACGCCCCAGATGATGATCGACGGATGGTTCCAATCGCGCCGGATCATGCGCTCGACATTGGCGATGGATTCCTGTTTCCAACCCTCGCCGCCGATATGCTGCCAGCCGGGGATTTCCTCGAAGACCAGCAGGCCGATCTCGTCGCAGCGGTCGAGGAAATATTTCGATTGCGGATAATGCGAGGTGCGCACGACATTGCAGGCAAGCTCGTATTTCAGGATGTCGGCATCCTTCTCCTGCCCGCGCCTGCCCATGGCATAGCCGAGATGCGGGTAGCTCTGGTGGCGGTTGAGGCCCCGAAGCTTCAGCGGCCTTCCATTGAGGTGGAAACCGTCCGTGGCGAAGGCAACGGTGCGGAAGCCGAAGCGGGTGGCGACGGCATCAGTGCCGTCTGCCGTTTCCAGCGTGACGGCAAGCGTGTAGAGCGCCGGGTCGTGAATGTCCCAGAGCCGGATATTTTCCAGCCCGTCGATTTCGAACGAGGCCTTGTCGCCGCTGACCGCGATTTCGGTCGTGGCGAGGCTGTGGCCGTCGGCGTCATAGAGCGTTGCCTTCAGCGTCGCGGCTTCCGGAGCCGCTCCTGTCAGGAAGACATCCGCCTGAACGCATTTCTGCGGCGCAAGCGGGTCGGGCGTCTCGACCTTGACGTTGCCGATCGCCGTCGGGGTCGTCACCTTCAACCAGACATCGCGGTAGATGCCGGCGAAGGTCAGGTAGTCGATCATGAAGCCGAAGGGCGGGATCTCCGGGTTTTCCGACCCGTCGATCTTCACCGTCAGCAGGTTGTCGCCGTCCTTCAGGCGTCCGGTCAGGTCGACCGCAAAAGGCGTGTAGCCGTCCCTGTGCGCGCAGAGTTTTTCACCGTTCAGAAAGACCACGCTGTCGGCCATTGCCGCATCGAAGACGAGGGAGACGGCCTTGCCGTCAAAGGCGGGGTCGTAGGCGATGATCTTTTGATAGGTGAACGGTTTCTGGTAGCTGTTCTCGTCGAAATAGTTGAACGGCAGTTCCACGGCGGTGTGCGGCAGGGTGACGGCCGCGCCATCCTGCAGGGCGCCGGTCCAGCTTTCGTCAAAGCCTTCGGTGAAAACCCAGTCGCTGTTGAACTTCTCGAATGTGCGCATTGTCATGACCTATTTGACCGAGCCAAGCATGCCCTGGACGAACTGGCGCTGCATGGCGAAGAAGATGAAGAGGGTGGGAAGCGTGGCAAGGATCGTGCCGATCATGACGGTGCCGTAATCGGGATAATAGGCCGACGCCAGCGACGAGACGACGAGGGTGATCGTCTTGGTCTCGTTCGATTGCAGCACGATCAGCGGCCACAGATAATTGTTCCAGTTGAGCATGAAGACGATGACGAAGGCCGCCGCATAGGTCGAACGCATCACCGGAAAATAGATGTAGAAGAAGATCTGCCACTCCTTCAGCCCGTCGACCTTGGCCGCATCGCGCAGTTCCGACGGGAAGGCCTTCGAGGCCTGCCGGAAATAGAAGATGACGAAGGCCCATGCGATGGTCGGCAGGATCACGGCGATATGCGTGTCGATCAGCCCCGCCTTGGCCATCAGCATGAACAGCGGGATCATGATCGCGGCAAAGGGAACCATCAATGTCAGGAGCACGAGGGTGTAGACCCGGTCGCGAAAGCGCGAGCGGAAGATCTCGAAACCGTAGCCGGCCAGCGAGGAGACCAGCAGCGTCAGGACCGTGCCGGCGATCGCGATCTTCACCGAGTTCCACATGATCAGCGGCACATCGACCTGGGTGAAGAACATCTTCAGATTGTCGAGGAAGGCGAGGCCGAAAGAGGCCTTGCCGGTGACGATGTCGGCCGTCGTGTTGGTTGCCGAGATCACCATCCAGATGAAGGGGAAGACTGAGATGAAGGCGGCCAGCGCCAGCGCGCCGTAAAGAAGCGCCGTCGAGAGATAGCGTGTCGTGTAGCGCGGCATCATTTGCGTTCCCTCGCGGCATAAAACTGCAGGAAGGACAGGATGGCGACGATGACGACGATGACGTAGGAGACCGTTGCCGCATAGCCGAAGTTCGGCGTGAAGCGGAAGGTGAGATTGTAGATATAGAGCGACAGCGTCAGCGTCGCATTGGCCGGTCCGCCGGTGCCCTCGGTCAGATTGTAGACCTCGTCGAAGAGCTGCAGCGTGCCGATGGTCGAGGTGATGGTGGTAAACAGGATCACGGGTTTGAGCATCGGGATCGTCAGGTGCAGGAATTGCCGCCATTTCGGCACGCCGTCGACGCGGGCGGCCTCGTAGATCGACTTGTCGATATTCTGCAGCGCGGCCAGGTAGAAAATCATGTTGTAGCCGGTCCAGCGCCAGGTGATCGCCAGGATGATCAGCAGCTTGGCCCAGAAGGGATCGGTAAACCACGGGATCGGAATGTCGATAAGTCCGAGCGTCTGCAAGGTGGAATTGATGATCCCGTCTGTCGCGAACATGCTCTTGAACAGGATCGAATAGGCCACAAGCGAGGAAACGCAGGGCAGGAAAATCGCGGTGCGGAAAAGCCCGCGGAATTTCAGTTTCGGACTGTTGAGCGCGCTGGCGAGGATCAGCGCCAGCATGATCATCACCGGCACCTGGATGACGAGGAAGGTCAGCGTATTGGTCAGCGCCTGCAGGAAGACCGGGTCGTTGAAAAGCCGTTCGATATTCCCGAAGCCGACGAACTTCATCATCATGCCCCGCCCGGAATAGAACGAGAGCACCAGCGAGCGAATGATCGGGTAGAACATGAAGGTGCCGATCAGGATGAGTGCCGGGACAACGAAGGCCCAGCCGTTCACATCATAAAACCGTCTCAGATTGCCGGGTCTGGCAGTCACCATTTTTCAAAACCTCGCGCCGCATGCGACCTTTTGGAGAAAACGCCAAATCATCCGCCTCAACCTGTTGGCTAAGGTTCTCGCCTCTCATTTCCGTCATGCCGGCCTTGAGCCGGCATCCAGGGCCAAAAACCGGGGACCATCAGGTCGATGATCCTGGCACAAAAGGCGATTTACAGCCCTGGACCCCGGATCAGGTCCGGGGTGACGGACAATGGTTGGTGAGTAGCCCTTGTCTGCAACAGGCTTGTCAGAAGGCTCGTGAACAGTTTGGGGCGGACGGGGAAAATCGTCCGCCTCAAGGCATTGAGCCTGTTACTGGATCTGGTATTTCGCCTGCTGTTCGATCGCCTTCAGCACCTCGTCGATCGGCTTGCCGTCGACGAGCGAACGCAGGTTCGCGGTCACCGCCGTGTCGAGTTCATTGGTGAAGATGCCGTAGTCGACCGGCGGGATCTGGTTCAGCCAGTCGGAGAACTTCTGCCAGACTTCCTCGCCGCCGAAGAACGGGTCTGCTTCCTGGTAGGCCGGGCCCTCGCGGGCGGCCAGAAGCGAACCGACAGCGCCGCGTTCGGTCAGGATCTTCTGGTAGAAATCGACATCCTTGGCATAGACCTCGTTGAGGAAGTCGATCGCCTCGTCCTTCACGTCGGAGGAGGAGAGCACATACCAGCTCGAGCCGCCGAGATTGGAGGCGTGCGTCGCGCCTTCCACGCCATCGAGCGAGGGGATCGGCGCCACGCGCCATTTGCCGGACTGCGCTTCCTGGGCCTTGATCGTGCCGGTGATCCACACGCCGGTGACGACGGAAGCGGTATTGCCGGAGGTGAAGGCGTTGACGTAGTTGGACCAGCCGGTCGCGGGATAGAGAATGTCGGCCTTGGCCATCTTGGCCTGGGTCTCGAGCGCGGCCTTCAGCGCCGGATTGTCGACGACATTGAGGTCGCCGTTCTCATCGAAATACCATTCGCCGGCCGACTGCATCATGATGCGGGTCATGCCGCCGTCATTGAGGTCGATCGAGGTCATCTTGTGGCCGGTCTTTTCCTCAACCTGCTTGCCGATCTCGATGAAACGGTCCCAGGTGATGCCTTCCATGTCGGCGGCGGTAAAGCCGGCTTCTTCCAGATAGTCGCTGCGGTAGTAGAGCCCGGTAACGCCTGAATCGAAGGGCATGCCGTAGACCTTGCCGTCGAGCGTCATCAGCTGGACCTTGTAGGGCGCGAATTTGGAATAGTCGACGACGTCATCCATCGGCGCAAAGGAGCCGGGGAAGGACTGGAGATATTTTTGCGCGCCGTAATCCTCGATCAGCACGATATCCGGCAGCGCGTTGGTGGTGCCGGAGGCGAGCGCGGTCTGCAGCTTCTGCTCGACGTCGAGCTTGGCGAAGTCGACAACGTTGAAGGTCGTGTCGGGATGGGTCTTCGAATAGATTTCGCCTGCTTCCTTCATGATGGCGACGTTGAAATTCGGGTCCCAGCACCAGATCGTGATCTCGCCGGCAAAGGCCGCCGATGCACTCATGACGCAGGTGCCGGCAAGGGCCGCACCCGTAATCCGCTTCAGCACGGTATCCATTGGTTTCCTCCCATTTGGACGATCGCTGGCGGCGCTCTCCTTGCCGCCCGTCAAAAAGCTAACGTCAAAACCGGCGGGTTCGCAATAAAAAATTTAGTAAAATAATAAGTAAAATTTTTATTGCGATGGTGGGCGGCGGCAGCTGTCACGCCAGACCATCTCCGTGGGAATGACGACGCGCTTGGTGTATTCGCGGCCGTTGATGCGCTCGACAAGAAGGTCCACGGCGCATTCGCCGATGGCCTCGCCGGGAATTTTCATGGTCGAAAGCGGCGGCGTCAGAAACTGTGCCACCGGGATGTCGTTGAACGAGGCGACGGCGATATCGCCCGGGACCGAAAGGCCGGCCTCCTGCAGCGCGCGACAGGTGCCGATGGCGATATTGTCGTTCGCCGTCACGATCACGTCGGGCCGCTCGGCATGGGCAAGCAGGGTGCGGGCGTTTTCATAGCCGACTTCGAGGCGCAGGTTCTGGCCGTTGTTGCAGTCGTCATTGAGCGCGATCAGCGCCGAATCGAAGCCGCCATGCTCCTTCTGCCATTCGACATAGGCGTGACAGCGCGTCTCGCTGTAGGGGCTGCCCTTGCGGCTGATGCGGTCTTCCGCGCCGATAAAGGCGATCCGGCGGTAGCCCGCGGCATGAAGCCCGTCGAGAATGATGCGCGTGGCGCTGGCGAGATCGCTTGAAACGCAGTCGAAACGCTCGTCTTCCGGCACGAAATCGGCAAAGACCAGGTGCCGGCTGTTTTCCTCGAGAAAGGCGATTTCGTGGGGGCGGTGCTTGCCGATCGCGATCACCCCGGTCATCGCCTGCAGCGTCGCGGCCTCCGCTTCCAGGTCGTCGTGGAAGACCTTGACAATCTCGGTCCCATAGGTCTGGCAGCGGCGCTCGATACCGAGCCGGACGCCGATATAATAGGGATCGATCAGTTCCTCGTCGCGTTCGAGGAAATGGACCGTCGCCATGCGCGGCATCGCCTGTTTGCGGCGCGGCGCGCGCAATGGCCCGGTTTTCGCCCGCAGGCGATTGCGCGGCGTGGCGTAGTTCAGCGCCTCGGCGGTTTCGATGATCGCTTTGCGCTTGACCTCTGAGACGGAGAGCGTCGGATCGTAATTGAGGACGCGCGAAACCGTGCCGGCCGACACGCCGACCGCCTTGGCTATTTCCCGCAATGTGACCATCTGCCTGTGCCCCGCAATCATATGTTGGGGTAAATTTTTACCAATTTGATCGCACCCGCAAGCCTTAAGTTTCGAATTGCGGTACGTCAGCGCATGGCAGGTTGAGGATCAGGCGTCTTCGACCATTTCGATACGTTCCATGCCGCCCACGACCGGGGCAAACTCCGTCCACACGCCGCGAGCGCCCGCTCGCCAGGCATCCATGTCCGCGGGCTGGAACACTTCGCCGCCGTTTTCACGCGCGGTTTCCATCGCCGCCGTCTCGTCCTCCACGATCAGCGCGTTGAAATAGAGCGCGGCCTCGGCGCTGATCTCCATCAGCAGGCCTTGCGTTTCGGCATCGAGCCCGTTCCAGAAACTTTCGGAAAAATAGATCACGCCGGAGGCGCGGATATGGCCGGTTTCGGTCAGGCAGGGCACGACCTCATAGAGCTTGAAACCGGCATAGGCGGACTTGGTCAGATCCATCGCATCCGCCACGCCGGTCGCCAGCGCGTTATAGGTCTCGGTGATCGGAATGCCGACGGGCACGGCGCCGAAGGCGCTCCAGAGCCCGGTGTGAAGCGGGCTGTTGATGACCCGGATGGTGACGCCCTCCAGCTCTTCCGGCCGCGTCACCGGGGTCTTCGTCAGAAGATGGCGGGCGCCGTAATCGATGAAGCCGCCGACGATGAAGCGTTCGCCGGCGAGTTGCGCCTTGAGATCGTCGCCAACCGGTCCGGTGACGACGCGTCGCAAATGCGCAGGGTCGCGAAACAGGAAAGGCAGGTCGAGAAGCTGGAGCTCCGGCACCCAGGCGGAAAGCGCCGAAACGGTTGACAGGCTCGCCTGAACCGAACCGAGGCGAATGCTGTCGGCCACCTGTTTTTCACCCCCGAGCGCGCCATTGGTGACAACGTTGAAGCGGAAGCGGCCCGGAAGTCGTTCCTCGGCCCTTTCGGCAAAGAAGCGCCAGACCTTCGTTTCTGGCTTGTCCTCGCCGAGCAGCGAGGCGACCGTGACCGTGGTCTGGGCAAAGGCGGGACGGGCGAGATAGGGGACGGAAAGCGCTGCGAGCGTTCCGGCCTTCAGGAGTGTGCGACGGTTGAGGGTGTTCATGGCGTTTCCTCTCAGATCAGAAGGGTGAATGCGCAGATGAGCGCGACTGCCGACACAAGCGCGGCAAGATAGGGCAGAACCGCGCGAAACAGCGCCGCCGCCGGAATCGTCGCAACGCCGCCCACCACCAGCACCAGCATGCCGACCGGCGGCGTCAGTCCGCCGATCATCAGCGTGGTGACGACGATGACGCCGAAGGCGATCGGGTCGAGGCCGGCGCCGGCGGCCAGCGGCAGCAGCAGCGGACCGAAGAGCAGAATGGCCGCGCCGATATCGAGCACCAGGCCGGCGGCAAGCAGCACGGCCACGCAAAAGGCGAGGATCGCGGCGGGCGAACCGCCGAGCGCGCCGGCGGCCGAAGACAGCATCCCGGCGACGCCGTCGATGGCGAGCTGGAAGGCGAAGGGTCCGGCCGAGCCGATCAGCAAGCCGATGGCCGCCGCTTCCACGGCCGTCTGCCGGAATATGGAAAAAAGCGGGGTCCGGCGCGTTTTCGAGAAAGCCGCAAGGGCGAGCGTATAGGCAGCCGCGAGGGCGGCGGCCTCGGTGGTGGTGACGATGCCGATGCGGATGCCGACGACGACGATGATGCCGAGCCCGAAGGCCGGGACGGCGGCCAGGAAGGTCCGCTTTCGCTCGCCGGGGCTTGCCCGCTCGCCGCCCGGCTGATCGCGGGTTGTCAGGTGAATGGCGATGGCAAGGCTTGCCGCCATGACCAGACCGGCGAAAAGCCCGCCGACAAGCAGCTTGCCGACCGAAAGATCGGTCGCGGCGGCGAGGATGAGAAAGGCGATCGACGGCGGGATCACATTGTCGAGCACGGAGGAGGCGGCGATGATCGCGCCTGCGCGAGCCGGCGGATAGCCGCGGCGCGTAAGCTCAGGCTGGAAGGTCGTGGCCGAAAAGACGGCATTGGCGACCGAGGAGCCCGAAGCGCCGGAGAAAAGCGTGCCGGTGGCAAGCACCGTCTGCGCCAGCCCGCCGCGCCGGTGGCCGACAAGCGAAGCGGCGAAGGCGACGAGATGGGCGGCCGCGCCGGACGCCGAAAGGGCGGTTCCCGTCAGAAGAAAGAAAGGAATGGCGAGCAGCAGGAAATGCGACATGCCGGAGACCGCGGTGGTCACCATGGTTTCCGGGGCCAGGTTGCCGCCGAAGGGCATGGCGACAAGGGCCGCGGCGAGAAAGGCATGGGCAAGCGGCGCCGCCGCGATCAGGCCGATGGCGGCGAAAAGCGCGATCGCCGCGCTCGCCGGCAGGGCCGTTGCCAGGTTCATGCGCAGGCAGGCGAGGGATATAAGGCCGGCCAGACCCGCAGAAACGGCAAGCGACGGAAACTGCCGCTCGCCGATGCGCCTGAGAACAAGGATGACGGCGATCAGCGCCCCGCCCGTGCCGGTGACGGCAAAGCGCACCCATTCTGGAACCCCGAGGGTCGGCGATGCGCCGCCGATCAAGGCGACGACGCGGGCGCTGCCGAAGGCGAGAACGAAGGCGGCGATGAGGCTGACGGCATCGGCGACCACCCGGGAAATGCTTTGCGTGCGCGGACCGAGCGGCAGGTCGAGCCGCATGGCAAGCGGGCCCGACATGGCAAGCGGCGCGGCGAGCGAAATCAGCGCCACATTCAGCCAGATGCCGAGATCTTCCGTGCCGATCAGCCCGGTGCCGAACACGTAGCGAAGCACGACGGCGAGGAGAACAAGCGCGAGCATCAGCGCCAGGACGACGCCGACGATTGCCGCAAGCGCCGTCTCCAGCCCTCGGGCGAGCCAAACGGATCCGTTCTCCTTGATTGGCGATGTCATCGCGCCCGGTTCGCAAGCGCCATATCGATGGCCCGGCGGAAATCCCGGGTCGCCTGTCCGACATCGGGTGCATGGAAGATCGCCGAAATCACGGCGATGCCGTCTGCGCCCTCGGCGATCAGTTCGGGCACGTTTTCGAGCTTGATGCCGGCAATCGCGCCCACCGGAAGGCCGGGCCTGGCGCTTTTGAGGCCGCGGCGCAGCGCGCGAAAACCTTCGACGCCCACGGGCGGATCGGCGTTGATCTTGGAGAGCGTGTGGAAGACGCCGCCGATACAGGCGTAATCGACCGGGGACGCTGCCGCGCGCGCGCCGTCGGAGGCATTCTTGACGGTGAGGCCAATGATCGCCTCCGGTCCGAGCAGGCGTCGCGCTGTCTCCGGTTCCATGTCGTCAGCGCCGAGATGCACGCCGGCGGCATCAGCGGCGAGCGCGACGTCGACCCGGTCGTTGACCACCAGCGGCACGCCGGTCGGCTCCAGCGCCTTGCGGATATCGACGGCGCGCTCGATCATCTGGCGCGTCTTGGCGTATTTGTCGCGGTACTGGATCAGGGTCGCGCCGTTTTCGGCGGCGTGTCGCGCCAGTTCGGCGAGCGGGGCGGTTTCGACCAACCCGGCATCAACCAGCGCATTCAGCCGGTAGTCGACCGTTCTCATGGCTGCACCCCGGGCGCCCCGACAGGGCGGATTTGGCGAAATTCCAACGACATATGACGACCTCCTTGGTATTGCGGAGACCGGCGCGGAAGCGAAAACAAGGGGAATGACCATCTTTCCGTTCCTACGCCGGTATGACCCGGATCAGGTTCAAGGGTCCGGCCCATTGCCATCTCAGCATCGCAGGATGCTCCCCTCGGAATGTGGGTGATTCTGTCGGGCTTTGGGGCCCGTGTCAACAGGCCTCAGACGGCGCCGAAGGCGGCGGCCTCGAAACCGGAAAGACCGGTCAGCACGGTTGCCGCGCCGGCGGCCCGAAGCCGTTCTGCATGAGGGGATCTGGCGCCCTCAAGGTGGCTGCCGCCGACAAAGCCGATTGCGCGCATGCCGGCGCGCCCCGCGCCGGTCACGCCGGCGATGGCGTCTTCCAGCACGACGCAGTCCGCCGGCGGGGCGCCGCGTTTTTCGGCGGCGTAGAGGAAGAGATCGGGCGCCGGCTTGCCGTGCTCCACCGATTCGGCGCTGAAGGCGCGGCCTTCGAAGCGCTCGGCAAAGCCGATCGCCTGAAGCGCGACGCCGAGCCTCTTGTAGGAGCCGCCGGAGGCGATGCAGTAGTCGATCCCGGCGGCATCCAGCCGATCCAGCATCGCTTCTGCCCCCGGCATCGGTTTCAGCTCGCGACGATAGCGTTCGAAAAGCCGGGCGTACCAGTCCTTCTGGAAATCGGGATCGACCGGCCCGTCGATCCTTGCTTCAGCGAAGGCAATGATCTGCTTGACGGATGCGCCGAGAAATTTCTCGAGCAGCGTATTCCAGTCGACCGTGATCCCGTATTCGGCAAGCGAGACCTGCAGCTCGGCGAGGGCGATGATCTCGCTGTCGGCAATCACGCCGTCGAAGTCGAAAATGACTGTCTTCATCATGGTTTCCTGGCCCATGCGTTTCGGCTGAGGCGACGCCGTCGAGGCCGTGCCGTTCCATCCTGCTGCCTCCTATGGCCTGTTTTGCCTGCAAATGCAAATCCGCGCACGCGGGGATTTAATTGAAAACTAATGAAAATCAATTGTTTACGCGGACGCCTGATGGGATTCAGTATGGAACTTCCTGGTCGGAGACCAGTGGCAGGAGCGCGATGTTGGCGCTCTTGCATCAAAAACGCTGACGTCTGAAATCATTGATATTGGATATTCATCCGAATTGATCCCTGCTAATTCTGCCCCAAGGGATCTTTCAGGGCAGAGTTCGATGGAACAGGCAGAGCGTAGCGGCACGAACCGCGATATGTTGATCATCATGCTGGCGGGCGGGCTGGTGCTGGCCTTGTCCTTCGGCGTGCGCTCGGTGTTCGGCGGTGTGGTTCTGCCGCTTTCCGATGATCTCTTTGCCGGCCGGATCGAGATCTTCTCGCTGTCGATTGCCATCCAGAACCTCGTCTGGGGTCTGGCGCAGCCGTTCTTCGGCATGCTCGCCGACAAGTTCGGCGACCGGCGCGCGCTCTGGCTCGGCTTCGGCTGTTATGTGCTCGGCATGCTCATCTGCGTCTTCGGCGCCTCGCCCTTTGCCCAGCATATGGGGGCGGGCGTTCTCGTCGGCATGGGCGTTTCGGGCACGGCCTTCGGCACGGTCCTGGCCGTGGTCGGCCGCGCGGCGCCTGCGGAAAAGCGCGGCTTCTATCTCGGCGTCGCCTCCGCCATGGGCTCGGCCGGCCAGGCGGTGCTGCCGCTTCTGACGGCTTTCCTGATCAGCCGGTTCGACTGGCAGACGACGCTTCTGATCATCACTGCGCTGCTGGCGCCGATGGCGCTCGCCATCCCCTTCCTGCATGTAAAAAACAAGGGCTCCGCCGCCGAGACCGACATCGACCTGCCGCAGACCATCCGCGCCGCCTTCGGTCATGGCAGCTTCGTGATGCTGGCGGCCGGCTTTTTCGTCTGCGGTTTTCATCTCGCCTTCATCACCGCGCATCTGCCGAACTATGTGCAGAATTTCTGTACCGGTACGACGCTTTCCGCGCCGGAATTGCGCGCGCTCGGTCTGAAGGCGCTGGCGCTGGCCGGTTTTGCCAACATCTTCGGCACGCTGATTGCCGCGCGTCTTGGCAATTTCTTCGCCAAGCCGCATGTCCTGGCTGCCATCTACGCCCTGCGCGCCGTGGTTATTCTTATCTTCATCTGGCTGCCGCTGACGCCGGTTAGCGTACTCATCTTCGGCCTCGTCATGGGCGTGCTCTGGTTGTCCACCGTGCCGCTGACGAGCGCGCTGATCGTCGTCATGTTCGGCCCGCGCGCCATGGGCACGCTGTTCGGCTTCGTCTTCCTGAGCCACCAGCTCGGCGGCTTCGCCGGCGTCTGGCTCGGCGGCGCCTGGTTCGACCGGTATGGCAATTACGACGTGATCTGGTATGTCGCGATCGCGCTCGGCATTCTGTCCGCGGCCATCCACCTGACGGTGCGCGAGCGCGCCGCCCCGGCGATTGCCGCTACGGCGTGAGGCCGCGCGGGCGACCTTAACACTTCCGAAACCATGATCGCATTAATCTCGGCGCTCCCGTTCAAGGCGGGCGCCGGGCGTTTATTTCCGTCGGACTCTTTTCGCGGATTCCCCAAGCGTCTATGTTTTGAGAAGGGCGATTCGGTCCGGCAATGACCGGATCATCATCGGATGTGAATGGCCTCTTGAAGGCGGCCTTCGCGCTTTGCGGCAGCGCGGCCCGCCGAAAGACAGATGCGGAAGAGACGAATGGAGCGGGGCGGCAAAAGCAACGAGGGCCGGATGATTCGCGGCATGCGCGGAAAACGCGCAATCGCGCGATGGCTTGCAGCCGGCACGGCGCTTTCGCTCACTGCCGCACACGCCTTCGCCCAATCTGCCGACGTCGCGCCCGTGCTTTCATCCCGTGAGGTCATGGCCCTTTCGGCCTTTTGCGGCATTCTGGCGGCCACCGTCCTTTCCACCCTCTGGTTCATGCGCCTGCGTGGCCGCACCGAAGCGGAGAACCAGCGGCTTGCCCTCGAGCTCGAAAACCACCGCGAGCGCATCGCCAATCTGAAGGCGCTGAACGCCGAGCGCAATCGTCGCATCATTTTCTGGGAAGGCCCGGATGCGGACCCGGAATTTCTCGGCGCCCTGCCGGACGAGGCCGGCGCGCCGGAAGACGATCATGCCTTCCTCGCCTTTTCCGACTGGCTTTCTCCGGGCAGCACGAAACAGCTCGAGACCGCGATTGCCGCGCTGCGCCGCAAGGCCAAGGCCTTCGAGATGCTGGCGGAAGCCAGAAACGGCTATGTGCTGGAAGTCGTCGGCGGCACCACGGGCGGCCGCGCCCATGTGCGCTTCGGTGCGCTGGAAAGCATCCGCGCCGAACTGGCCGAGCTGAAGGTGGATCACAAGCGCACGAAAGCGGTGCTTGAACGTTTCGAGACGCTTTTCGACGCGATCGACATGCCCTGCTGGCAGCGCGACGGAGACGGTGCGCTCACCTGGGTCAACCGCGCCTATATCGCGGCTGTCGAAGGGGAAACGCGCGAACGCACGCTTGAGGAAAACCGCATGCTCCTGGGCGCGGCGGTTCAGGAAAAACTCGACGAGGCGGTGCGCGCCGGTGCGCGCTTTGAAGGCCGCCAGCCGGTGGTGACCGGCGGCAACCGCACATTCTACGAGCTCAGCGAAGTGGCGAGCGGCGACGGCTCCGCCGGCATTGCCCGCGATGTCTCGGAACTGCAGAGCGTCGAAAACGCGCTGGAACAGACGCTTGAAAGCCATGCCGACACGCTCAACCATCTGAACACGGCGGTCGCCATCTTCGATGCGTCGCGGCGGATGACCTTCTACAACCAGGCCTTCGAAAAGCTCTGGAAGCTCGATATGGGCTTTCTCGAGTCCCATCCCGACAATGGCGAGCTGTTCGAGCGCCTGCGTGCCGATGGCAAGCTGCCGGAGCCGCACCAGTGGCGCGAATGGAAGGAAAAGGCTCTCTCCGTCTACCGTTCCGTCGAGCCGTATAACGATCTCTGGTACCTGCCGAGCGGCGAGACGCTCAGCGTGTTCGCCTCCGCCCATCCGCGCGGCGGCACCACCTGGGTGTTCGAGAACCATACCGAGCAGGTGGCGCTGAAGACGCGCTACAACACGCTGGTGAAGGTGCAGGGCGAGACCATCGATCATCTTTCCGAAGGGGTTGCCGTTTTCGGTCCGGACGGCAGGCTGAAGCTTTCCAATCCCGCCTTCCTGGCGCTCTGGCGCATTGCCGACAAGGACGCGGCGCCCGGCACCCATATCCGCGCGCTGATCGAGACCTGCGAGGATGATCCCGGCGCCAGCGACGGCTGGAAGCTCTTTGCGCGGATGATCACCTCCTTCGATGACGAGCGCGTTTCGCGGCAGGGCCGGCTCGATCTCGCCTCGGGCCTGGTGCTCGACTATGCGGTGACGCCGCTGCCGAACGCCCAGACCATGCTCACCTTCGTCAACAAGACGGATTCGGTGAAGGTGGAGCGGGCGCTGACGGAAAAGAACGATGCGCTGCGCAAGGCGGAGGAACTGAAGAACGCCTTCCTCGAACATGTCTCCCACGAGCTTCGCACCCCGCTGACCTCGATCATGGGCTTCGCCGAGCTGCTGAAGGCGCCGGAAACGGGCGCGCTGACGCCGCGCCAGAGCAGTTACGTCGATCACATCGCCAATTCCTCATCGGTGCTGATGACCATTGTCAACGACATGATTGACCTGAAATCGGCCGATGCCGGCATCCTTCAACTGGAACTGGACCGGATGTCGATCGACGATCTGATCGATTCCGTCGCCGATGATATTTCGAGCCGGCTGCAGGAAAGCGGCGTGACGCTGGAAATCACCGCGCCGCCGAAGCTCGGGACCATCACCGCCGACTTCCAGCGGCTGAAGCAGGTTCTTCTGAAAATCCTCGGCAACGCCGTCAAATATGCCCCGCGCGGTTCGATCATCGCGCTGTCGTGCTGGCGGGAGAAGGACGATTTCGTCTTTACCGTGACCGACAATGGCCCGGGCATTGCCGATGATGCGCTGGAAAGCGTGTTCACCCGGTTCGAGTCCGGCGGCAGGCAGGCCCAATATGCCGGCGCCGGGCTTGGCCTTGCCATCGTCGAAAGCTTCGTCGCCCTGCATAATGGCCGCGTCTTCATCGACAGCGAGCCGGGTGCCGGCACCACCGTTTCCTGCCGCATTCCCGACGCCAGCGCCGGCAAGGGCGGGGCGGAAATCATCGCTGCGGAATGATGGAGCGTTTTCTCGCCGACGAGGACGCGACTGTCGCGCTGGCCAGGGCGCTGGCACCGCTTCTGCAAACGGGCGATTGTCTCGCGCTTTCCGGCGATCTCGGCATGGGCAAGTCCACCTTCGCGCGCGCGCTGATCCGCGCCCGCATGGAGGAGCCGGAGCTTGAAGTTCCGAGCCCGACCTTCACCCTGGTTCAGTTCTATGACGGCGCGCCGCCGCTTTATCATTTCGACCTCTATCGTCTTGCCGATCCCGACGAGTTGATCGAACTCGGCTTCGACGAGGCGCTCGAGGACGGCATCAGCCTGATCGAATGGCCTGAGCGCGGCGGAGACATGTTGCCGGATGATGTCTTGACCCTTTCGTTAGAAGAAGAAGGTGACGGTCGCCGCGTGCGGCTGAGGGGCGGGCAGGAGCGGCTTGCGGCCCTAGCCGTTGCATTTATCTGAGGTTCTTCCGTTTCCCAGCGGTGCTTGCACGACCACCCTTTGGTCCCTAAAACCATCAGTGAATCGTATGGGAACGGGAGCCTTCGATGGCGACGAAAGCCGGATTGTGGACGATACCGCCGGGCGTGCCGTTTCTGCAGAGCCTTGCCGAAAACCTCCTTTCCGGCCGTCTCGCGCCGGGCTTCAAATATGATGCGAAAGATCCGCTCGCCCTTGCCGATGTAAAGATCTTCCTGCCGACACGGCGCGCGGTGCGCGTGCTACGCGGCGAATTTTCAGACCTTCTTGGCGGGCAGGCGGCGATCCTGCCGGAAATCCGCGCGCTTGGAGAGACCGACGAGGACGAGCACTATTTCGAGGAAAACCTTCCGGAGGCGGCCGAAAGCCTGCCGCCGATCGAGCCCGTGCCGCGGCTTCTGGAGCTTGCCGGCCTGATCCTGCCCTGGCGCAACCGGCTGTCGGACGAGCTTGCCGGCCTTCACGGCGGCTCGCCGCTGGTCGCGCCCGCAAGTCCTGCGGATGCCGTCTGGCTTGCCCGCGACCTTGCCGAACTCATCGATGCGATGGAAACGGAGCGGATCGGTTGGGACCGGCTCGCAGCGCTTGCGGAAGACAATTACGCCATCTGGTGGCAGTTGACCGCCGAATTCCTGAAGATCGCAGCGCTCTACTGGCCGGGACGGCTCGATGAGCTTGGCCGCTCATCGGCGATTGCCCGCCGCAATGCGCTGCTGGCAGGCGAGGCGGAACGGATCGCCGCGATGACCGGCAATGCGCCGGTGATCATCGCTGGCTCCACCGGTTCCGTTCCCGCCGTCGCCGATCTGATTGTCGCCGCCGCCTCTCTGCCGCAGGGCGTGGTGGTGCTGCCGGGCCTTGATTGCGACATGGCCGAGGAAGACTGGCAGGCGCTGACGGCGGCTGATGCCGATCCTTCCATGCCCGACCCCTCGATCCGCAGCCATCCGCAATATGAAATGGCGCGGCTTCTGGAACGCCTCGCACTTTCCCGTCAGCATTTTTCGACGCTTGAGGCGGCGGAGCCTGCGCGCGGCATGCGCAACCGCGTTCTGGCGGCGGCCTTCGCTCCGGCGGAGGCGACGGACCGCTGGCAGGACTGGCGGACCGCGCTTGCCGCGGAAGATCTGGAACAGGCCTTCGCCGATGTCGCGCTGATGGAGGCGGGCAATGAGCGGCAGGAGGCGCTTTCGATCGCCGCCGCCCTTCGGCTGGCGCTGGAACGCACGGGCGAAGACGGCAGGCCGGCGCGCGCCGCGTTGATTACGCCCGACCGCAATCTTGCCCGCCGCGTAGCAGCCGAGCTGCACCGCTTTGCCATAGAGGCGGATGATTCGGCCGGCACGCCGCTTTCGGCCACCGGCCAGGGCAGGCTGGTAACTCTGATGCTGGAGGCGGCGCTGAAACCCGGTGATCCTGCCGTGCTGGCGGCACTGCTCAAACATCCGCTGGCGCGCTTCGGTCTGTCCGCCCGGAAAATGCGCGCCGCCGGTGCGGCCTTCGAGCTGATTGCGCTCCGTGGCGGGACAAAACCTGCCGAACTCGGCCATCTCGCGGGTTTTGTCGGTGAGGCGCTGGAAAAGCAGAAGGACGAGCGTTACCCGCCGCACTGGCGCACGGCCCTGCCGAAGGATGCATCCGAGGCGGCGCGCGATCTGGCGACAAGGATCGACGCGGCGCTTGCGCCGCTGATTGAAACCCATGTGCCGCGCGGTCCGGATCAGCCGCCGCTGACGGAGACACTTGCCCTTTCCGACTGGGCGGAGCGCACCGGACGGGCGCTGGAGGCGATCGCCGCGGATGAGGCAGGCGATTTGTCGGCGCTGTGGTCCGGGGAAGCGGGCGAGCGGCTTGCCACCGTGCTTTCCGAAACCATGGGGTCTGAAACCCCGATCGAAGCCGACGGGCCGCAATGGATCGATATCATGGCCGCGCTGACGGCATCGGAAGCGGTCAAGCCACGCTCCATGGGCAATCCGCGCGTCTTCATCTTCGGCGCGGTCGAGGCGCGGCTGCAGGATGTGGAGACCATCGTCATCGGCGGGCTCAATGAAGGCGTATGGCCGACGCAGGCGAAGAACAATCCCTTCCTGTCGCGCGGCATGAAGGCCGAGATCGGGCTGGAGCCACCGGAAAAACGCGTCGGCCAGCTCGCCCACGACCTGACGATGGCCGCCGGCGCACCGTATCTGATCTTTTCGCGGGCGCTGAGGCAGGGTTCGGCGCCGACGGTTGCCAGCCGCTGGCTGCAGCGGCTCCTGGCCTTTGCCGGGCCTGAGATGGAGGATGCGCTGAAACGGCGCGGCGCGGTGCTTGCCGGCTGGGCTGCCGCCCTTGATGACGAGCCGCGCGCGCCAATCCCGCAGCGCCCGGAACCCTACCCGCCGGCGGAGGACCAGCCGAAGCGCTACTCCTTCTCCGAAATCGGCAGGCTGCGGCGCGATCCTTACGCGATCTATGCGCAGAAGGTGCTGAAACTCGACCCGCTCGCCCCGTTCAATGCCGATCCGTCGGTGAAGGAGCGCGGCATCCTCTATCACGCGCTTGCCGAGCGCTTCATCAAGACCGGCGCTGACCCCGCAGGCGAAGCGGGGCGTGCGGCGATGGAGGATGTGCTTGCCGAGCTCCTGCTCGAAGCCGAGCTGCCGCCGCATCTGGCCTTGAGCTGGGTGCCGCGGTTGAAATCAGTGGCGGATGAATTGCTGAAGTTTGAGGCGGCGCGGCGGCTGTCGACGTCGATCGACACAACGCTGACGGAGGCCGGCGCGGGCTTTGATATTCCCCTTGCCGAAATCCGCCTGACCGGCATTGCCGACCGCATCGACATTCTGGAAGACGGCACGGCCGAGATCATCGACTACAAGACCGGCATGTCGCCCTCGCTCAACCAGGCGCGCTCGCTTCTGGAACCGCAATTGCCATTGGAGGCGGCGGCCCTTGCCGCAGGCGCCTTCAAGGACGTGCCGGCGCTTGAAACGAAGAGCCTTAAATATGTGCGGCTGAGGCCCGGCCATCGGTTCGGCGTCGATGCGCTGGAGAAGGCCGAGACCAAGAAGGACCCGGCCATTACGGCGGAAGGGCTTGCAAGCGATGCGCTGCGCGAATTCACCCGCTTCGTCACCGCGCTGAAAAGCGGAAACCGCCCGTTTGCCTCGCGACTGATCCCGGCAAGTGCGCGGGATTTCGGCGGCGAATACGATCATCTCGCCCGCGTTGCCGAGTGGTCGACGGCGGATGACAACGGGGAGGGCGGCGATGACTGACGATCCGAACCTTGACGCAAGCTCGGAGGACTGGCTTTCCTGGACGACGGGACGCCAGAGGCTCGCCTCCGACCCCGCCCGCACGGTGTGGGTTTCGGCCAATGCCGGTTCCGGCAAGACCCATGTTCTGACCCAGCGCGTGGTCCGGTTGCTGCTTGCCGGCGCCAGGCCGTCCGCCATTTTATGCCTCACCTATACCAAGGCGGCGGCGTCCGAGATGTCGAACCGCGTCTTCGCCCGGCTGGCCGACTGGGCCGTGCTGCCCGAGGCGGATCTTGCCGCCGAGATCGAGGCGATCGAGGGCGCGCGGCCGGATGCCTTGAAGATCGCGGTGGCCCGTCGGCTCTTCGCCCATGCGCTGGAGACCCCCGGCGGGCTGAAGATCCAGACCATCCATGCCTTTTGCGAAAGCCTGCTGCATCGTTTTCCGCTGGAAGCCAATGTCGCCGGGCATTTCTCAGTGCTCGACGATATCGCCGCCGCCACGCTGCTGGCAGACGCGCGTCGCCAGTTGTTGACCGCCACGGCAAGCCGGGAGGATCCGGCGCTGACCGAGGCTTTCCAGACGGTGCTGGACATTGCCGATGACAGCGGGCTTGAGAAACTTCTCGGCGAGATCGTCGGCGCGCGCCATGCCCTTCGGCCGTTTCTCGAGGCGGCGCGACGGAAGAACGGGCTCGACGCGGCATTGCGGGCGGCCTACGGCTTTGACGACGATACGGATGAAGCTGCGGTTGCCGGTGAGGCCTGGCCGCTGGCGGGGCTCGAAAACCTTGCAGCGCTGATCACCATTGCCCGCGACGATGGCGGGTCGCGGGCCGCCGGTTTTGCCGATGCGCTGCAGGCGGCCGTCGAGGCCTCCGATGCGATAACGCGCTTTGCCGCGCTGGAAAGCGCCTTCCTGACGGCGGCGGGCGTGCCGAAGGCTCAATCGACGCTGGTTTTCAAATCGCTCAGGGTAAAGGCGCCGGAACTCGGCGAGGCTGTTGTGGCGGCAGCCGCGCAGGTCTTCGCCATCCGCGACCGGCTGAACCGGTACCGGATTTTCGAGAAGACGCTTGCCGCCCTTATCCTCGCCGACCGGCTGGACGCGCGCTACGAGGCGCTCAAGCAGCGGCGCGGCAAGCTCGATTTCGAGGATCTGATTGCCCGCACGGCAGCGCTGCTGTCGCGCGCGGATGCCGGGCCATGGGTGCATTACAAGCTCGATCAGGGCATTGACCATATTCTCGTCGACGAGGCGCAGGATACAGCACCCCTGCAATGGGATGTGGTGCGGGCGCTGAGCGAGGATTTCTTTACCGGCGAGGGCGCGCGGCCGGGCCTTCGCACCATGTTTGCCGTCGGCGACGAAAAACAGTCGATCTATTCCTTTCAAGGCGCGCGACCCGAGCGCTTCGCCGCCGAAGGCAGGCTGACGGAAAAGCGGGTGACGTCGATCGCGGCGGACTTTTCGAAGATCGGCCTGCCATTGTCCTTCCGCTCCACCGCCTCCGTCCTCTCCGCTGTCGATTGCGTCTTCTCGGTGCCGGAAAACCGCAAGGGGCTCTCGGCGGAAGGCGAGGACACGGTGCATGTCTCGAACCGCATCGGCCATCCCGGCAGCGTGGAGGCCTGGGAGATGATCGCGCCGGAGGACCGCGAGGACGAGGAAGACTGGACCGCGCCGTTTGACGCCACGCCGGAACAGGCGCCGGCGGCCATTCTGGCGCGGCGCATTGCCCATCGGATATCCGAGATGATCGGCCAGGAGATGATCGTCGAGAAAGACCGCGCGCGACCGGTTCGCGCCGGCGACATTCTGGTTCTGGTCAGAAAGCGGGATGCTTTCGTCAACGCGCTGACGCGGGCGCTGAAAGCGCCCCATGACATTCCCGTGGCCGGCGCCGACCGCTTGAGGCTCGCCGACCACATCGCGGTCAAGGACCTGATCGCGCTCGGCCGCTTTGCCGTTCTGCCGGAAGACGATCTGTCGCTGGCCGCGCTGTTCAAGAGCCCGCTTCTCGGTCTTTCGGAAGACGAGTTGTTTTCAGTCGCGGCAAGGCGCGAGAGGGGCGAGCATGTCTGGTCGGCGCTGCGCCGGCTTTCGGCTGCCGGGGACGAGACATTCGGCGAGACGGTCGCGACGCTGGAACGGGTGATCGCCGCCGCCCGCCGGAAGAGCGCCTTCGATTTCTACGCCGACATTCTGGCGCGCGAGGGCGGCAGGCGCGCCTTTCTTGCCCGGCTCGGCAGCGAGGCGGGGGATATTCTCGATGAATTCCTCAATGCGGCGAAGGATCACGAGGATAATGGCCTGCCGGGTCTGCAGTCCTTCCTCGACGTGATGGAAGAAGGCGGTCTCGAGATCAAGCGCGAGCAGGACAAGGGCCGCGACGAGGTGCGGATCATGACGGTTCATGCCTCCAAGGGACTGGAAGCGCCGGTCGTGTTTCTCGTCGATAGCGGCGGCAAGCCCTTTGTCGCAAGCCACCTTTCCGGCTTCCGGATGATGGAGGCGGGACTGCCCGTCTGGCATTCGGCAAAGAAGGAGGCCGACAGCAGCGTTCTTGCCGATATCGCACGGCGCGAGGACGAGGCAAAGGAGGAGTATCGTCGGCTCCTCTATGTGGCGATGACCCGGGCCGCCGACCGGCTGTTCGTCACCGGCTATCGCGGAAAGACGCAGGCGCCCGATTGCTGGCACAGGCTCGTCTGGTCGGCGCTCGAGGCCGACGAGAAGGAACGGGCGCAGCCGATCGAGGTGGCCGGATCCGCCGGGGAAAGCTGGCCGGGGCTTCTGTGGCAGGAAAAAATTCCGCCGCGCTGCTTCGCGCGCGAGGCCGGCACCCAAGGCGAGGGGAACGCGCTGCCGCCGCTGCCTGCGGCGCTGACCGAGCCCTTCCGCGAAGAGGTGCGTCCGGCCCCGCCGCTCAGCCCCTCGCGCGCGGGGCTTGAAGTCGAGGACCCGCCGCCGGTCACCGCCTCGCCGCTTTTCGGCGGGCCGAGGGCCAATATCGCCCTGGAGCGCGGGCGGCTTGTCCATCGGCTCATGCAAGTGCTGCCGGGTTTCGAACCCGCGGAGCGGGAGGCGGCCTGCCGCCGCTATCTGGCGCGGGCGGCCTTCCACCTGCCGGAAGAAGAAAACGACGCCATCCTCAAAGGCGTGATGGCAGTGATCGACGACCCCGAACTGGCGCCGGTCTTTTCGTCTTCTGCCCGCGCCGAGGTTTCGGTGACGGGAACGGTGCGGCTGGAGGCCGGCGATTTCACCGTGTCCGGCCGGCTCGACCGGCTTGCGGTGTTAAGCGACAGGGTCGTGCTGGTCGATTTCAAGACCAACCGCAATCCGCCGGAAGCAGGCGAGGCGGCACCCTTTTCCCATGTGGCGCAGATGGCCGTTTATCGTGAACTCCTTGCGCCGCTCTATCCCGGCAAGGCGGTGGAATGCCTCCTCGTCTATACCGAAACGACCGGAACCCGGCGGTTGAGCGAGGAAGAGCTTTCTGCGGCGCTTGCAAGCCTTTCGACAAAGTGAGCGCAGGGCATTGATTTTTCTCCCGCCTGTGCTCACATGAAGGACAAATATACGATATTGCGAAGGTATCGCGCGAAACGGACGTGATCCTCGCCTTTGCCAAGGAGTTCAAGATGACGACAGTCAAGGTCAATACCGCCAATTTCAAGCAGGAAGTTCTCGAATCGGAAACGCCCGTCGTGGTTGATTTCTGGGCCGAATGGTGCGGCCCGTGCCGGATGATCGGCCCGAGCCTCGAAGAGATCGCTGAGGAAATGGACGGCAAGGTCAAGATCGCCAAGGTCAATGTCGATGACAATCCGGATCTCGCGGTCCAGTACGGCGTGCGGTCCATCCCGATGCTGGCCATGTTCAAGGGCGGCGAACTTGCCGACGTCAAGGTCGGCGCTGCGCCGAAGACGGCGCTTTCGAGCTGGATTTCCGGCGTCGTTCGCTGAGTTCGGACGGTCGTTCAAGCGCATGAGAGCCCGCGTTCGCGCGGGCTTTGCCATATCTGAACGAAGGCGGGAACCTGGCCGCGTCCAAAACGTTCACGCATTCAGAGTGTTTTCGGCCTTTTCGGAGTTTGCCCCAGATGACGAACCGTTCGCCTGCCCGTCTGTCGCTTCTGTTTTTGCCGGTGTTTGCATTGTTCTCAATGCCCGTCGCAGCCGCCGCTCAGGATTTCGAACCCGCCCTCGGCCCGGCCGAGACGTTTTCCTTCGAGACGCTTGCGGAGGAGGCGAAGGCGCTTTCGCAAAAGCCGTTCGAGCCCTATCCGGTCGAGCATCCCGAACTCTTCGAAGCGATCGATTACGACGCGCACTGGAAGATCATGTTCCGCAAGGATCATACGATCGATGTCGGCGACGCGCCGGTGCAGTTTTTCCATCAGGGCCGCTATTTCAAGGAACCGGTGACGATCAGCCTGGTCGAGGACGGCGAGGCGCGCGAAGTGCTCTACAGTTCCGATTATTTCGCCATGCCGGATGACAGCCCGGCAAAGGCAGTCGAGGATTTTGCCGGCTGGGCCGGTTTCCGGGTGATGCGGCCGGACATGAAGACCGACTGGATCTCCTTTCTCGGCGCGAGCTATTTCCGCACCGACGGGCCGGACAGGCAATACGGCCTTTCCGCCCGTGCGCTGGCCGTCGATACCGGTCTTGCGCGGCCGGAAGAATTTCCGCGCTTCACGTCCTTCTACCTGGAAAAGGACGACAAGCCCGGTGACGGCATCGTCATCTACGCCCTGCTCGACAGCAAGAGCGTTGCCGGCGCCTACCGCATCGAGGCGGAAAACGAGGACGGCGAAGGTCAGGTTCTGCATATTACCAGCCGGTTGTTCTTCCGCGAGGCGGTGGAGCGGCTCGGCGTCGCGCCGCTGACCTCGATGTACTGGTATTCCGAGACCCACCGCAACATGGCCTTCGACTGGCGTCCGGAGGTCCATGACAGCGACGGGCTTGAGGTGGTCACCGGTTCGGGCGAGCAGATCTGGCGACCGCTCAACAACCCGCCGCGCGTCGTGACCTCGAGCTTTTTTGACGAGAATCCCGAAGGTTTCGGCCTGATCCAGCGCGACCGGAATTTCGACCACTACCAGGACGACGGCGTGTTCTATAATCGCCGGGCCTCGGCCTGGGTGACGCCGGATGGCGACTGGGGCCGGGGGGCGGTGCAACTCGTCGAACTGCCGTCCGATGACGAGATCTACGACAATATCGTCGCCTACTGGCTGCCGGAAAATCTGCCCGAGGCCGGCGAAGAACGCGATTTTTCCTATACGCTCACCTGGGCAAGGACCGCGCCACCAAATGAGCGCCTCGCCGAGACGACCGCAAGCCGGATCGGCCGCGGCGGCGTGCCGGGGCAGCCGCGTCCGGGCGACCAGGTCAAGGTCGTGGTCGATTTCTCCGGTCCGGCCGTTGAGGGCCTGACGGCCGAAGATGGCGTGGAAGCCGAAATCTCGGTCGGCGGCGGCGCCGAGGTCATCAACGCCTATGCGATGCCGATCGTCGGCACGGACGACTGGCGGATGACCTATGACCTCAAATTCGACGGAACCGCCGATACGATCGATGTGCGCGCCTATCTTTCCGAGGATGGCGAGCCGCTGACGGAGACCTGGCTCGGCCAGTTCCATCCCGGCCAGTTCGCGCCGCACTGAGCGGCGATGTTTCCGGCAATGTGAAAAACACCATCGCTCCGTCGCGGTATCGGCGTTATCCTCCGCCCGCAATAACCGGCAGGAGGCGTGATCATGGGCGAATTTCAGGGGCGGCGGATCCTTTACACGGGTGCAGCAGGCGGGCTCGGGCTTCCGGCGAGCCTTGCCCTGATGCAAGCCGGCGCCGACGTGATCGTGCTCGACAATGATCCGGCCAAGATCGAGGCGCTGAAGGCGGCGGCGGTCGAGAAGAAGCTCTCGGAGAGGCTCACGGTCAGCAAGGTTGATCTGACCGACAAGGCGGCGCTTGAGGCAACCCTTTCCGGGTTTCTGCAACAGGGGCCGATCGACACGGCGATCAACAATGCGGCGATCTATCCCTCAAAGCCGTTCGAGGATTTCACCATGGAGGAGCATGCGAAGATCCATGCCGTCAATGTCGAGGCGGCGCTCATGATCGTCAAGGCTCTGCTGCCGGGCATGCGCGATGCCGGTTTCGGGCGGATCATCAATATCAGCTCGATCACGGTCTCGGGCGGCTGGGAGAACCTCACCCCCTATATCCAGTCGAAGGGCGCGCTGATCATGCTGGCGCGCGGCTGGGCGCGCGAATTCGGCAAATGGGGCATCACGGTCAACACGCTGTCGCCGGGGGCCTTTCCGACGGATGCGGAGAAGATCCATCCGGACCAGGAGGCCTATCAGCGCCGCATCATCGACAGCCAGGCAATCAAGCGCCGGGGCGCGCCTGAAGACCTTGCCGAGGCGCTGATGTTCCTGATCTCGAAGCGCGCCGGCTTCATCACCGGGCAGAATCTCCATGTCGATGGCGGCTGGGTGATGCATTGAGGCCGCGATGTTCTCGCCTTCGCCGCGCCGATCGGTCTATAGAGGGTCACATCAGACTTAAGGAAAGGGAACCGCATGATACCCGTCAATGATATTCAAGGACTGAAGGTTCTCATCACCGGCGCGAGTTCCGGCATCGGGGCGGCTGCCGCGCGCGCCTTTTCGCGCGCGGGCGCGGAGGTGACTATCCATTATAATTCGCGACGGGACGAGGCCGAGAGCCTTGCCGCGGCCCTGCGCGAGGAGGGCGGCACGGCCCATGTCGTTGCCGGCGACGTGACCCGGGCCGAGGACGCTGAGGACATCGTCGCGCGATCAGTGGCGATGATGGGCGGGCTTGACTGCCTGGTGAACAATGCCGGCGCCATCCTGCGCTCGCCGTCGGCCGATTTCGACGAGGCGATCTATGATCAGGTCTTCGACCTCAACACCCGTTCGATCCTGCGCATGGTGCGCCATGCGGGGCCTGCACTAAAAGCAAGTGACCGCGCCTCGGTCATCAATCTCGGATCGATCGCCGGCCGCAATGGGGGCGCGCCGGGCTCCGGCCTCTATGCCGCCGCCAAGGCCGCCGTGCATTCGCTGACAAGGGCTTTGGCGCGGGAGATGGCGGCCGACGGCGTCCGCGTCAACGCAATCGCGCCCGGCGTCATCGAGACGCCGTTCCATGACGAGACGCCGGTTTCCGCGCTCGACGCGGCGCTGGCCGCGATCCCGCTCGCAAGGCTCGGCACGGCGGAAGACTGCGCCTGGAGCTTCGTCTTCCTCGCCTCGCCGACCATGGCCGGCTATATCACCGGCCAGATCCTCGATATCAACGGCGGACAGCTAATGCCTTAGGCGCGCGTCCCTGTCGCCGGCGGAGACCAGCCGGTTGCGCTCCATCATCAGCCCCCAGTTCTGGGCGGAGGCAAGGTGTAGCGCGATGGCGTCCGTCCAGCCCTTCTCCGTCCACTGCTTGAGCGTGCGGGCGGGCAGGTTGCGGTAGCGTTCGTGGTCGATGACGCTGAAGCCGTCGAGCCGGTAGCGGCTCTTGTCGGGAAACTCCATGTCCACATGGCGGGCGAGCAGGATATCGGCCTCGGCGATCGCCTTCAGGAAGGCCGCGTCCTGGGCGCGGTGCTGGTGGTAGGCCTCGCAAAGCTCCAGCATCGGCGCGACCGTCTTGCTCGCCGTGCCGTCGTCGTTGAAGATCGGCGCGGCGTCGGGGGTCTCGGCAAGCGGCTTCACCCGCCCGCTTTCGCTGTCATAGGCGAGATAGCGCGTATCCTCATCGGGCGACTGCACCAGAATGAAGGGATAGCGGCGGATATAGGCGGGCACATAGGCATGCGGCGCCCAGCTGCCGTCCTTCTCCAGCATCAGGTTCTGGCCTTCCCTGAGGCCGACAATGGCGACCGGGGCCGGCTGGCCGGCAGCCTCGATGAAGACGATCGGATAGTGGCGCACGGCCGGCATGAACTCGCTCACCGAAAGCGGGATCGCCGTCGCCTCGGCGGAGAATGCGTAGTCATTCCTCGCCACCAGACCGAGGCCTTTGTGCTCTTCGAAGCGCAGCACCTGTGGCTTCTTGTAAAAAAGCGGCATGGCGTTCTCTTTGGTCATCGATCAGGTCTCCTTCATCCGACGGCCGGAGTGCGTCTTCTACTATCGATGTCGGTTGGCGACAATCGTCAGGTTCCGTCTCTTTCTTGATGCCGGCTGCATGTCGCCATTTCCCGGACAGATTGAGGCTTCGGTTGAAACACGCCCGAACCTCTCGCTTTCAGCGATTGACGCGGTTGACAGCGTCGCGCCCCGTTGCGAAGGTTTACAAGTTCTTAACAACGCAAGAGAGCATGACAGGAGAGGGGACATGAAATCATCGATGACGGCGCTGATGGGGACAATTGCGCTTATTGCCCTCGCCGGCTGCAGCGGCGGCGGAGGCGGCGGGGGGCCGCTCGCGCCGAACGCGCTCGGTTATTATTCGGATTTCGACACCTGGAACGAAGCCGTAAGGGGTTCGGGATCGGCGTCGGCCAATATCCAGATGAATGGCGACGGCACGGTCGGCGTCGAGATCACCGGCGGTCCCGACGCAGGCGAAACGGCGCTCTTCTATCCCGACGGCGATGGCTACACGGCCAATCTCGGCGATGGCGCGGAAGCCTATATGCGGCTCGGCTATTTCGGCGTTGACGGGATCAAGGACGGTCCGGTCGTGGCCTTCATCGATGCCGACACCTGGGATGACAATGTGGTGGGAATGGCCTTCCGGGCAACCGATGGCGTGACCGCGCCCGGCAACATGCCGCTCAGCGGACGTGCGACCTATTCCGGCCAACATCTCGGCGCGGCGGCGCTTCCGGGCGAGTATCTCGACTATATCGACGGCTCGTTCAACGCCAATGTGGACTTCGGCAGCGGACAGCTGGCCGGTGCGATGGACACACAGGTGGGCGACGTCACCTTCCAGGCGACGATCGCCGGCTCGGAGTTCAACTCCAATGCCAATTCGATCGCCGTCGGCAATGACTATCTCAACGTCGATCAGGCCAATTCCCGCGTCAACGGCGCGTTTTACGGCAATCGCGCCGCCGGCATTGCCGGAACCTACCAGGTCAACGGCGCGCGGGCCGATGCCGGGGCCGGCATGGTCGGAACGTTTGTCGGCGAACGGAACTGAGTTTCAGCGCCTTTGCGCATAGCGGCGGGCCGGCTTTCTGCCGGCCCGTCACCTTCGGTATCGTGTTTTGAGTTCCGGGAATTTCATGGGGCGTTTTCTGATCTTGTTGCGCTTGAGCCTGGCGGGTGGGCTTTTTGCCTGTCTGCTGGCGCTTCTTGCCGCCGGCAGCGCCGCAGCGGCCGTCAATCCGTTTCCGCAGATCAAGGTGCTGATCGAGAGCGGCCAGTATGAACAGGCCATGGCGCTTTCGGCTGAGCTTTCGGCTGATCCGGAACTCTCCGCGCTTTCCCAGCAATTCACCTATGCGCTGATCCTCAAGCATGAGGGCCACTTCAGGGAAGCGGCGATCCTGATGCGCGGCGTTCTCGACAAGAAGCCGGATTTTTCCCGCGTGCGACAGGAGCTTGCCCATACGCTGGCGCTGATGGGCGAGAAGAAGGCGGCGATCTATCACTTCTCGCTTCTCGCCGACAATGCGCCGAGCGAATCGCTCCGCTCCTTCTACGAGGACTTCATCGACCGGGTTAATATCGACCGGCCCTGGACGCTCGGCGGCTTTCTCGCGATTGCGCCGAGCACCAACATTTCCAACGCCACGGATCAGAGCCTTGTTCATGTCGGCGGCATTCCGCTTGCGCCCGGCACCCGGGCGGAAAGCGGCGTCGGCCTCAATTACGGCGTCAACGGCACCTACTCATTCGATCTCGTCGACGACCTGTCGCTCACCTTCGGCGGCTCCGTCACCGGACTTGCCTACAAGGAAAAGGCCTATAACCAGACCCAGTTCGGCGGGTTCTCGCAGCTGTCCTGGCGCAATGATCCTTGGATTTTCAGCGGCGGCATGGCAGCGGAATATGTGCTGATGGGCAATGAGCCCTACCGTGTCGGCTACGGGCCGGTGTTTTCGGTGCGCCGTTCCTTCGGACCGTTCGGGGTCACGTCGGCCAATTTCTCGTTCCAGTGGCTCGATTACCACGACATGGACGCCTATGACGGCTATGAGGCCGGCATGAGCATCAACCACCGCTATGCGCTGACGCCGTCGAGCAGCATCCGCATGGGCGGCGGGTTCAACTATGTCTCCGCCGAGAAGGACTTCAACTCCTATTACGGCTACAACATCAATGCCAAATATGCCCGCGAATGGTCGGGCGGCATTCTGACCGATATCGAGGTCGCCGGCACGCTGCGCGATTATGAGGGCGATTTTCCGCTGATGACGAAATCGCGGCTTGACCGAAGGCTCGATATTGCCGTCGGCGCGACCTTCCGCACCCTTGCGATGAAAGGCTTCGCGCCGCGCCTCGAATATGCCTATTCGAAGAATTTCTCCAATGTCGAGCTCTACGAATACGACAAGAGCACGGTCTCGCTGTTCGTCACCAAGCAGTTCTGACCTCAGCCGAAGAACGGCTCTGTCGTCTTTTTCTCGGCTCTCGCGAACGCCTCTTCGACTTGACCGAGCGGGGTCGCGTCGACGTCGCTTTCGCCGCTGCCGACCAATGCGGCGAAACGGCTGTAGACGGCCTGATATTCCTGCTGCCGCCTGTCGAGAAGCAGGGCGCCGTTAAAGGCGAGCCGTTCGCCGCTGCGGTCCAGCAGAAGCATGCCCCGGTCGGTCTCGACCTCGAGCGCCTTGTCGTCCGCGCCCTGATGGTTCCAGTCAAAGGCGGCGGAAAAATTGTCGCAGCCGTCCATGGCGATGTCGAGCTCGGCCGCCACCGGCACCCTTCGGTTCTCCGGATATGCGAGCCTCGCGCCCTGCACGGCGAAGGGGGCCGGCAGCACCGCCGAGGCGAGCGACAGGCCGTTGATACCCATGTCGAAGACGCCGAGGCTTTCCGGCTCGAAGATCCAGCTCTGGTCCGGATGCCAGCGGCGCACATCTTCCTTCCAGGTCAGCCTCACCGAACGGATATGGGCATCCAGGAGCAGGTCACGCGCCGTGGCAATGCCCGGGGCAAAGCGCGAATGCCAGGCTGCAAACAGCGACAGCCCCTTTGCCGCTGCATTTTGCCGCAGCGTCTCGATCTCCTCCAGCGTCACGGCCGGCGGCTTTTCCAGCAGCACGTGCTTGCCCGCCTCAAGCGCCTCTGCGGCTAGCGCATAGCGCGCGGCCGTCGGCACGCAGAGCGCCACGCAATCGACCGCCGGCCCCTTGTCGAAAAGGCCGGCAAGATCGGAAAAGACGGGAAGATCGGCAGGCGCGGCGCCTTTGGTGACAATCGCCGCAAGCTCGAAATCACGGGCTCGGTCGATCGCCGGGCGATGCTCTTCAACGGCGATCTTGCCGTAACCGACAATCGCGATCTTTAAAGCGCTCATACTGTCCTCGATGCCTCGGCAGGCGGAAGACGCGGCAAGCCTGCCCATCACCGTTAGCGCGCTTGCGCTCCGTTGAAAAGAGCCGGCGCGACTTTCACCGGCCGATCAGGTCCTCGGGGAACTGCTCGGGCCTCCGCTTGATTTCCCGGTCGATCAGCGCCAGCACCCGCTCAACCGGCGGCGGCTGGACGGCGGTCACCCGCTGGATGATCGAATAGGGGCTGACATCGATGCTTTCGCGCACGGGCAACTGGCAGATCGCCGCCCCCAGCCTGCCGTCGATGTGCAGAAAGTCCGCCACCGGCCGGGCAACAGGCGTCACGGCGTCCGTATCCGCGATGATGGCGAGCGACAGAAGCGGCGAGGTGGTGACAAAGACATGGCGGGGCAGGGTGAAGCCGTTGGCCAGAAGATGCGCCTCGATCGAGCGGCGCATCGGCGCCCCGACCGGTTGCAGCACCCAGTCATAATCAAGGCATTCGCCGATCGAGATCGGGCCCTTGTCGCAAAGCGGGTGGCCGGTGCGGGCAATCATGTTGATCGGCTCGACGCCGAGCGGACGCATGGTCACCGACTTGGCGTCCACCTCCTCCGGCAGGCGGCCGATATAGAAATCGAGATTGTGGGAGAAGAGCGCCTCGGCCAGCTTGTCGGAGGTGTCGACCAGCACCGAAAGCTCGATCTCGGGATAGTTCTCCCTGAGTTCGCGGATCACCGGCAGCACAAGCTGCATCGAGGGCCCGGTCACCGCGCCAATGCGCACCTGGCCGCGCGCGCCGTCGACGATCTGCGATATCTCCTGGTGAGCGCTGTCAAGCTGGTTGAGGATGATCAGCGCCTGGCGCGCCATCGCCTGCCCGGCCTCGCTCAAGACGACCCCGCGCCCGTGGCGCTCGTAAAGCTTCGCCCCGACGGTGTGTTCAAGCTCCGACAGAAGACGCGAGGCTGCCGACTGGGTCATCCCCAGCTGCGCCGCCGCCGAAGAGATCTGCCCCTTGCGGTCGAGAAGCGCGATCAGGCGCATCTGCGAGAACCGCAGTCCGCGGCGGATGAACTCGTCCTGACTTTTCTGGCGTAGGTCATGCGCCATGATATCCATACCAATTCTGCTATATCAGAAACACGATTATTCATTTGTCCGTATGGAGGGAAATTGCAAGAATTCCCTCGTCGCAGGGCCCTTTTAGCGCAGAAAAAGCGGGTGGATCACCCCTTCCTTTCTGCGGCAGGGCGACACGGTTTCGCCGGGAGGAAAGGCCGAAAACCGTGTCAACCTTGGCATTGCGATGGATCGGCCGCAAGGGCCGATAGGCAGGGTCTCCCCATCCGGAGGAGGCCGGTGCCGGAACGGCAATCATGATTGCCATCTGTTCCTAACGGGAGGACAAAACTGATGAAATCGATATTTCTAGCAGGCGTCGCCGCCTTCACCCTCGCTGCGACCGCCGCATCGGCGCAGACGGTCGGCTTTTCGCAGATCGGCTCGGAATCGGGCTGGCGCGCGGCCGAAACGACGTTGACCAAGCAGCAGGCGGAAGAACGCGGCATCGACCTGAAATTCTCCGATGCCCAGCAGAAACAGGAAAACCAGATCGCCGCGATCCGCGCCTTCGTCGCGCAGGGCGTCGACGCCATCCTGCTCGCCCCGGTCGTTGCCACCGGTTGGGATTCGGCGCTGGAAGAGGCAAAGGATGCCGACATTCCGGTGGTCCTGCTCGACCGCCAGGTCGACAGTTCCGATGACCTCTACCTGACGGCGGTCGGCTCCAACCTCGTGCATGAGGGCGAAGTGGCCGGCCAGTGGCTGGTGGATACGGTCGGCGACGAGCCGTGCCGCGTTGTCGAGCTCCAGGGCACGACCGGCTCGTCGCCGGCCATCGACCGCGCGACCGGTTTCCGCAATTCGCTGGAAGGCCATGACAATATCGAGATCGTCCGCAGCCAGACCGGCGATTTCACCCGCTCGCAGGGTAAGGAAGTCATGGAAAGCTTCCTGCAGGCCGAAAACGGCGGCGCGGATATCTGCGCGCTCTATGCCCATAATGACGACATGGCCGTCGGCGCCATCCAGGCGATCAAGGAAGCCGGCCTGAAACCCGGTTCCGACATTCTGGTCGTCGCCATCGACGCCGTGCCGGATTACTTCCAGGCCATGGCCGCAGGCGAGGTCAATGCCACTGTGGAACTGACGCCGAACATGGCTGGTCCCGCCTTCGATGCGCTGGAAGCCTATTGGGCCGACGGCACCATGCCGCCGAAATTCATCCAGACGGAATCCAAGCTTTACACCCAGGCTGACGATCCGCAGGGCGAATACGAGCGCCGCAAGGGCCTCGGCTACTAAGTCCGCTTCCTCCCGGGTGCGGTCGGGACTCCAGGGTCCCGGCCGCCTCGGTTCATGATCATGGCGCCGCGCGATCGATCCAAGGTGCTGGGAAATGCTTCTGACAATCAAAAACCTGACCAAGACCTTTGTCGGCATGAAGGCGCTCGATGACGTCTCCTTCGAGCTTGAAGCCGGCGAGGTGCACGCCCTCCTCGGCGAAAACGGCGCCGGCAAATCGACCCTCATCAAATGCCTGACCGGGGCCTATAGCCGCGATTCGGGCGTCATCACGCTGAACGGCGAGACCATCTCGCCGCGCTCCACGCTGGAAGCGCAGGATCTCGGCATCGGCACAGTCTACCAGGAGGTCAACCTTCTGCCGAACCTGACCGTTGCCCAGAACCTCGTCTTCGGACGCGAAAAACGCCGCTTCGGCATTATCGACGGGGGCGCCATGCGCCGCGATGCCGAGGCGATGCTGGAAGGCTACGGCCTCGATATCGACGTCAACCGCGACCTTGGCAGCTATTCCGTCGCCGTCCAGCAGATCGTCGCGATAGCCCGCGCGGTGGCGCTGTCCGGCAAGGTGCTGATCCTCGACGAGCCAACCGCAAGCCTTGATACGCGCGAGGTCGAAATGCTGTTCGATGTCGTCCGGCAATTGCGCGACAAGGGGCTCGGCATCATTTTCGTCTCGCATTTCCTCGACCAGGTTTTCGAGCTGACGGACCGGCTGACGGTGCTTCGAAACGGCTGCAAGATCACCACCGAAAAGACGGCCGAACTCGATCGGGTCCGGCTGATTTCCCACATGCTCGGCCGCGAACTTGACGAGGCCGAGGAGATCGGCGTCCGGCGCGACACCAAAGGCCGGGTCAGCGAAAAGCCGCTTCTCAGCTTCAAGGGCGTCGGGCGGAGGAATTTCGTCGAACCCTTCGATCTCGAGGTGCACCAGGGCGAGGTCATCGGCCTTGCCGGCCTTCTGGGCTCGGGCCGCACGGAAACGGCCGAACTCATCTTCGGCGTGCGCACCGCCCAGTCGGGAACGGTCTCCGACGACAATGGCAAGATCTCGATCGGCAGCCCGCGCGATGCGATCGCCGCGGGCTTCGGCTTTGCCCCGGAAGACCGCAAGACCGACGGCATCATCGCCGATCTCTCGGTGCGCGAGAACATCGCCTTGGCGCTGCAGGCCCGGCGCGGCTGGGCGCGACCGATCAGCCGGGGCGAACAGGCGCGGCTTGCCGCCGACTATATCGAAAAGCTCGACATCCGCACCTCGAGCGCGGAAAAGCCGGTCGGCGAACTGTCGGGCGGCAACCAGCAGAAGGTGGTGCTTGCCCGCTGGCTGGCGATGAACCCGCGCTTCCTCATTCTCGATGAGCCGACGCGCGGCATCGATGTCGGGGCGCATGCCGAGATCCTTCATCTCATTCACCAGATCACGGCCGAGGGCATGTCGATCCTGATCATTTCCTCCGAGCTCGACGAACTGATTGCGGTCTCCGACCGGGTCATCGTCGTGCGCGACCGCCGCCATGTCGCCGAACTGACGGGGGCAGAAATCGCCACGGAAAACATCGTCAAGGCGATCGCCACATCGGCGGCCGAGAAAAGGGAGGCTGTCTGATGCCCGGCGGTCTGAAGCGGGTCATCCCGCAGCTTGTCACGCTCGTCTTCCTCGTAGGGCTGGTGAGCCTGTTCTTTCCGACCTTCCTGCAGGTCGAATATTCCGGCGGACGCTTTGTCGGGCCGGTCATCGATGTTCTGAAACGGGGTGCGCCCGTTGCCCTGCTGGCGATCGGCATGACGCTCGTTGTCGCGACGCGCGGGATCGACCTTTCGGTCGGCACCGTGATCGCGATCTCGGGCGCGGTCGGCGCGGCGACGATCGCAAGCGGTTACGGCCTTGTGCCGGCGCTTGTCACTGCGATCGCCGCAGGGCTTGCTGCCGGGCTTTTCAATGGCATTCTGGTCGCCTTCATCGGCATCCAGCCGATTGTCGCGACGCTGATCCTGATGATTTCCGGGCGGGGCATCGCGCAGTTGATCACCGAAGGGCGGATCCTGACCTTCAACCTGCCGAGTTTTGCCTTTCTCGGCTCCGGCGACGTTCTCGGCATTCCGGTGCCGGTCTGGATCTGGGTGCTGGCGGGGGCGCTGGTCATCTTCCTCGTCCGTCGCACCGCGCTTGGTCTCCTGATCGAATCGATCGGCGTCAACCGGCGGGCAAGCGCGCTGGCCGGCGTCAATGCGCGGGTTCTGCTGATCGCCGTCTACATGGCGTCGGGCTTCTGCGCGGCTCTTGCCGGCATCATCATCACGGCGGATATCCGCGGCGCGGACGCCAACAATGCGGGTCTCTGGCTCGAGCTTGACGCCGTGCTTGCCACCGTCATCGGCGGCAATTCCCTGATGGGCGGCCGCTTCTCGATCTCGGCCGCCGTCATCGGCGCGATGATCATCCAGACCATCGATACCGGCATTCTGCTGGCGGGCTTCCCGTCGGAATACAATCTGGTGATCAAGGCGGTTCTGGTTGTCATCATTCTGGTGCTGCAGTCGCCCAACATCACCGGCGACCTGAAATTCCTGAAGCAGAACCTGTTTGCGGGGCGGGCCAAGCCCGAAGCCCGGCAGGAGGCAGGCAAATGAAAAATCCGCGTCTCTATCCGCTGTTCGCCACCATTGCCATCTTCATCGTGGCCTATGCGATCTGCTACATCCAGTTTCCGTTCATGCTGTCGACAAGGGTGGCGGGCAATCTTTTGACCGACAACGCCTATCTCGGCATCGTCGCCGTCGGCATGACGGTGGTGATCCTGTCGGGCGGGATCGACCTTTCGGTCGGCTCGGTGATCGCCTTTTCCGGCGTGTTCATCGCCGTGCTTCTGCGCGATACGGGCCTTCACCCGCTTGTCGTCTTCGCCCTGCTTCTGGCGGTCACGACCGCCTTTGGCGCGGCCATGGGCTGGCTGATCTACACGCTCGGCATGCCGGCCTTCATCGTCACGCTGGCCGGCATGTTCCTCGCGCGCGGCGTCGCCTACATGCTGACGATCGATTCCGTGCCGATCGACAATCCGTTCTTCGACATGCTGCAGGGCGCCTACTGGCTGATGCCTGGCAAGGGGCGGCTGACGCTGATCGGCGTGATCATGCTGCTCGCCTTCGTCATCGGTCATTTTGTCGCCCACAAGACCCGTTTCGGCGCCAATGTCTTCGCCATCGGCGGCGGTCAGCAGACGGCGACGCTGATGGGCTCAAAGATCGGGCAGACCACGGTGATGATCTATGCCTTCTCTGGCTTCATGGCGGGCCTATCCGGCATCGTCTTCGCTATCTACACCGGCTCGGGCTATCCACTGGCAACGGTCGGCACCGAGTTGACGGCGATTGCGACCGTGGTCATCGGCGGCACGCTTCTGACCGGCGGCGCGGGCTATGTCTTCGGCACGCTTTTCGGCGTGTTGACCATGGGCCTGATCCAGACCTACATCGTCTTCGACGGGACGCTTTCCAGTTGGTGGACCAAGATCGCGATCGGCATTCTGCTTCTACTCTTCATCGTGCTGCAGAAGGGCCTGCTGAGACTGACGGTCGAACGCACTGCGGCCCCCTGATTGAAAAAAGAACACGTTGCCGGCACGGGAAAGGCGGCGCCGGCAACACAACAAGATAAAAAACGAGGCACACCATGTTCTCCATCGGAATCGATTACGGAACCAATTCGGTCCGCGCGCTTGTAGTGGGCTGCGACGATGGGTTTGAGTACGGAACCCATGTCTACAACTATCCAAGCGGCGACCAGGGCGTGCTGCTTGACCCCTCTGACCCGCTGCTTGCCCGACAGAGCCCGGCGGATTACCTGAAGGGTCTTGAGGAAAGCGTGCGCGGCGCGCTCGCCGAAGCGGCAAAGCATAAAGCCTTCGATGCAGCGAAAGTGATTGGGATCGGCGTGGATTCGACTGGTTCCAGCCCGCTTCCGGTGGACGAAAACAACGGCGCGCTGTCGATGGATCCGCGTTTCACCGACAATCTCAACGCCTATTGCTGGCTGTGGAAGGACCATACGAGCTGGCGCGAGGCGGAGAAGATCACGGCGCTCGGCAAGGCTGAACGGCCCGAATACCTGGCCATGGTCGGCGATACCTATTCATCGGAATGGTGGTGGTCCAAGATCTGGCACTGCCTCAATGTCGACCGGACCGTCTTTGATGCGGCGGCCTCCTGGGTCGAGCTTGCCGACTGGATTCCGTCCGTTCTCGCAGGCGTCAAGGCGCCGGCCGATATCAAGCGCGGTGTGTGCGCCGCCGGTCACAAGGGGCTTTATAACCCCAAATGGGGCGGCCTGCCGGACAAGGACTTTCTCGGCAAGCTCGATCCGGCGATCGCCGATCTGCGCGACCGGCTCTATGACACGGCGCAGGACATCTCCGTGCCCGCCGGCGCGCTCTGCGCCGAATGGGCGGAGAAGCTTGGCCTGCCGGAAGGCATCGCCATTGCTACCGGCGCCTTCGACAACCATCTGGGCTCGATTGGCTGCGGCATCGAGGAAGGCATGCTGGTCAAGGTCATCGGCACATCGACCTGCGACTGCGCCATCGTCGATCTGTCGAAGTCCGATACGATCCCCGGCGTTTGCGGCATTGTCGAAGGCTCGATCCTGCCGGGTTTCTTCGGCATCGAGGCCGGCCAGTCGGCCGTCGGCGACATCTTCAAATGGTGGGTGGAGCGCGTCTGCCAGGGCGGGCCGGAACTGCACCGCGAACTGACGGAAGAAGCGACGGCGATGAAACCCGGCCAGAGCGGCCTCCTGGCGCTCGACTGGAACAACGGCAATCGCACCATTCTCGTCGACCAGCGGCTGACGGGTCTGATGCTCGGCCAGACGCTCTATTCGACCCGCGCGGAAATCTATCGCGCTCTTGTCGAGGCGACGGCCTTCGGCGCGCGCGCCATCGTCGAGCGGATGACCGATTTCGGCGTGCCGATCGATAAGGTCGTCTGCGCCGGCGGCATTGCCGAAAAGAACCCGATGCTGATGCAGATCTATGCCGATGTGATGAACCGCACCATGCTGGTCACCCGCTCGGCCCAGACCTGTGCGCTGGGTGCGGCCGTGGCGGCTGCCGCCGTTGGCGGATCGCATGAGAATATTGGCGAAACGACGCGCGCGATGACCGGGCTGAAGGACATCCGCTACGACCCCATTCCCGAAAACGTCGCGATTTACGAGGAGCTCTACGGGCTTTACCTGACGCTCCATGACGGTTTCGGCGGCATTACCCGCGACAGCGACATGTCGCAGGTGATGAAGGATTTGATCGACATCAGGGATAAGGTGCGCGGCTGAGCCGCCCCGTCCCGGTTTATTGCAGAAGGATTAAATAACATGATCGGCCTGAAGCCCCTCAAGATCTGGTTCGTGTGCGGCTCGCAGCACCTTTACGGACCCGAAGCGCTGGCGGAAGTCGACGCGCAGTTCAACGCCATTGCCGCCGCTCTTTCCAAGGATGGCAATCTGCCGCTCGAAATCGTGCCGCAGCCCGTCGTCAAAAGCCCGGCGGAAGCCGCCGAGCTTGCGGTGCGCGCCAACTCCGATCCGGAATGCGGCGGGCTTATTCTCTGGATGCACACATTCTCCCCGTCGAAGATGTGGATCCGGGGGCTGTCCATGCTCAACAAGCCGTTCCTGCATTTGCATACGCAATATGCCCGCGAACTGCCGTGGGACACGATCGACATGGATTACATGAACCTCAACCAGTCGGCCCATGGCGACCGCGAGGCGGGCTTCATCCATACCCGCATGCGGCTTGGCCGCAAGGTGGTCTCCGGCCACTGGTCGGACCCGGAAGTCCATGCCCGGATCGACGCCTGGATGCGTGCCGCGCGCGCCTGGGACGACTGGCAGGGCGGCCGCTTCTGCCGCTTCGGCGACAATATGCGCGAGGTCGCGGTGACCGAGGGCGACAAGGTGGCGGCCGAAATGAAGCTCGGCTTTTCCGTCAATGGCTATGGCATCATGGACCTGGTCGACGTGATGAATACGCTTTCCGACAGCGATGTCGCAGCGCTCTCTGCCGAATATGAGAACCAGTATGATGTCGTCGATGTCCTGAAAAAAGGCGGCGAACGCCATGATGCGCTGCTCAACACCGCGCGCCAGGAACTTGGTCTCAAGGCTTTCATGGAAGCGGGCGGCTTCAAGGGCTTTACCGATACGTTCGAGGACCTGCACGGCATGGAGACCCTGCCGGGCATGTCAACCCAGCGGATGATGGCGGCAGGCTACGGCTTTGCCGGCGAGGGCGACTGGAAGACGGTGGCGCTGGTGCGCGCGCTGAAGGTGATGGGACACGGCATGAGCGGGGCGACCTCGTTCATGGAGGACTATACCTACCACATGGCGCCGGGCCACGAGCAGGTGCTCGGCTCGCACATGCTGGAGGTCTGCCCGACAATTGCCGATGGAAAGCCCAAAGTCGAGATCCACCCGCTCGGCATCGGTGGCAAGGCGGATCCCGTGCGCATGGTCTTCAACGCGAAGCTCGGCCCGGCGCTGAATGCCTCGCTGATGGACATGGGCAACCGCTTCCGTCTGCTGGTCAATGAAGTGACCTCCGTGCCGCATCCCGATTTGCCCAACCTGCCGGTTGCGCGCGCGGTGTGGGAATGCAAACCTGACTTCAAGACCGCGCTCTCGGCGTGGATCCTTGCCGGCGGCGCGCATCACACCGCCTACAGCAATGACGTAACGACGGAGATGCTGGACGATTTCGCCACCATGGCGGGGATTGAACTTGCGGTCATTGACGGCGAGACCAAGCTCGATCGCTTCAGGCAGGATCTGCGCAATAACGAGATCTACTGGCATCTCGGCCTTGGCATCAAGGCCTGAGAAAGGGGTAAGCAATGTATACGGAAATCCGGCGCGAGGCTTACGAGGCCAACCTCGCGCTTCCACGTCACGGTCTGATCAACCTGACCTTCGGTAACGCAAGTGCCGCCGACCGCGACAAGGGCGTCTTCGCCATCAAGCCCTCCGGCGTCGATTACGATGAGCTGTCGCCGGAAAACATGGTGATCGTCGATTTCGACGGAAAGATCGTGGAGGGCAATCTCAGGCCCTCCTCCGACACGCCCACGCATCGCTGCCTGCTGCTCGCCTTTGAGGGCATTGGCGGTGTGGTCCACACCCATTCGACCAAGGCGACCGCCTTCGCCCAGGCCGGCAAGCCGATCCCGAATTTCGGCACCACCCATGCCGACTATTTCTACGGCGAAATTCCGGTGACGCGGAAGATGACGCCGGAGGAAATCGCCTCAGCCTATGAGTGGGAGACCGGCAACGTCATCCTTGAACGCTTCAAGGGGCTGAACCCGCTTGATTTTCCGGGCGTGCTCGTCAACCGCCATGCGCCGTTCACCTGGGGCAAGTCGGTGGCGAAGGCCGTCGAGGTGGCCGTCGCGGTGGAATGCATCGCCGAGATGGCACTGATGTCGATGCAGCTCAATCCGGGCCTGCAGGCAATCGAGCAGGAGCTGCTCGACAAGCATTTCCTGCGCAAGCACGGCGCGACGGCCTATTACGGGCAGCCGGAATAGGAGAAAATCCCCGGGGCGATCCGGAGGCGCCCTTGGACGGGCTCCAGACTTCGCCTCGTATATCATGTTGAACTGCAGCAAGCCGCACCCTAGTGTTACGGAAACCCGGGCGGTCTCGCAGGCCGGTCCGGTTGTCATCCAAGAGAGGTTTGCTCCGCCGATGAAATCGCTGCGCCGCCTGTTCACATCGCCAAAGCCGAAATCCACGTCCCGTCCCGAGCCGCCGCCGAGCTTTCGCGGCGGCTTGCCGAAGCCGGATCGCGCTTTTGTCGCGATCGGCGATATTCACGGTTGCGCCGAGAACCTGGCGCGGCTCTGGGAAAAGCTCGACCAGACGGTTCCGGATTTGCCTTTGGTGCATGTCGGCGATTATGTCGATCGCGGCGATCATTCGGCGCAGGTGCTTGAAATGCTGTTCGACAGGCAGAAGGAGCGCGCCGATGTCGTCTGTCTCAAGGGCAATCACGAGGAGATGTTCCTTGAGTTTCTCTACGATCCTTCGGAAAGCGGCGAGCGCTGGTTGCGTTATGGCGGCCTGCAGACCGTCGCCAGCTTCGGCCCCACGGGCGATGCCTATGGCCGCAAGGACATTGCCCGCCTGCGCGACGCGGTGATCGAGCGGCTGGGCGAGGAGCGGCTTACCTGGCTGAAAGCCATGCCGCTCGTCTGGTCGAGCGGCAACATGGCGGTGGTCCATGCCGGCGCCGATCCGCGCAAGCCGCTTGATGAGCAACCGTCCCGCAACCTCACCTGGGGCCACCAGGCTTTCGGCCAGTTGCCGCGTCGCGATGGGTTGTGGGTCGTCCACGGCCACACGATCGTCCAGGTGCCGCAAATGGCCAATGGCGTGATCTCGATCGACACCGGCGCCTATGCCACGGACCGCCTGACGGCGGCGATCGTCAGGCCGGACCGCGAGGTCGAGTTCGTCCAGGCGACATCGGGCAAGGCCACGCCCTGAGCGACTGCGTAAATTGTCATGATACAATTTTCGGGATTGCCCGCTGCCTGATCCCGGCGGCGTGGGCTTTTCGCGCAAAAGAAAACGCCCACCGGGGGAGGAGGATCCGGTGGGCGTCATCATGGTGACCAGCGATTGGGAGGAGGAGGATCGCCGGTCCAGATCGAAGCGCGCTGGGAGGAGGAGGGCGCAGCTCCGAAAACGTGTGTTTCGGCTCCTTGTGAGCCGAAGGAATTCTTTAGAACGCGGCCTTGCGGGCGACGCGGCGGATATCTTCGCGATTGATGCCGAGGTCGTGCAGTTCGCGGGTGCTCATGCGGCCAAGCTCGGTAACGGTTTCGCGGTATTTGAGCCAGTTGTTGAACGAACGGGTCATGCTCATTTCCGGTCTCCTTTGTTGGCTTCGTCTTCGCTGTTGTTGATCCCTATATACGTCGGCACTTCGCGATGAGGCAGTGGGGCAAAAGCAATGCCCCTATGCAAAAAACGCAAGGCTCGGTTTTCGTGCCTCAAATGTGCGCAGCATATGGGCGATAAAGCGAAGAAGCTGTTCGCTGCATGAGAGCGGGCCGTTCAGGGAGCGTCCGCCGGTTCCTGCTTCAGCCAGCCGACAACGGCCTCGGTGGCGCGCCTGGCATGGGCGTTCAGCCCTTCCTCGCTGGTGTCGAAGCCGAAGACCTCGGCCAGGGTGAAACGGTTTGAAACGGGAAAATAGCAGAGCGAGGCGATCATCAGATAGACCTCGAGCGGTTCCGCCCGGCGGTGGAAGATGCCGTCCTCGCGGCCGCGCCGAAGCACATCAGCGAGCTTGACCAGAAGCTTCGACTGGATCTCGCGCCGGTCGCCTATGGCGGCGACGGAGGAGCCCTCGCGGAGGTTTTCCGTATTGAGCATGGTGATGAACCAGGGGCGTGTACGGAAATGGGTCATGGTGAACATCACCAGGGCCGCCAATGCCTCTTCCGGCGGAAGTGCGTCGAGGGCGAGGGCTTCCTCGCCGGCCCGGATCTGCACATAGGCCTCGCGCAATGCGGCCTTGTAGAGTTCGTCCTTGTCGCCGAAATAGTCATAGAGAAGCGGTTTCGACAGGCCCGCTGCGGCGGCGATCCTGTCGACGCGCGCGCCGTCATAGCCAACGGAGGAAAACTCGTCGAGCGCGGCCTGAAGAATGGCTGCGCGCGAGGCTTCCGCATCGCGCACGCCGCGGCGTGTCCGTCTTGCCGTTTCCCTGCCGCTTCTCGCCACTTGCGTCTCTCCCTGATGGTCGCCTTCTGCCGTTTCTCTTCTGTTAGCACTGCCGCCCCTGCGGGTGAACCGGAGAAGAATACGGATCGGCGGGATCGAGACGGTCAGCCGGCAAGGCCTGCGTCATCGGGCGAGCGGAGGTTTCACCGCCAAAGCGCGTCCGTCTCAGCACCAGCCAGCCGCGCGGGCGATGATTGTTTCCAGCACGTCGTCCGGATCGCGTTTCCACCAGTTCTCCGCCGAGAAGATCTCGACCTCGTTGAGGCCGGCAAAGCCCTCCGCTTCGACGGCCTGGCGCAGATCGGGGATATCGATCACGCCGTCGCCCATCATGCCGCGATCGTTCAGCATGTCGGTGGTCGGCACCAGCCAGTCGCAAAGATGAAAGGCCAGCAGGCGCTCCTTTCCCGCGCGGGCGATCTGCGCCTTGACGTCCGGGTCCCACCAGATGTGGTAGACGTCAGCGGCAAGGCCGATGCCGTCGCCGAGGCGATCGCAAATGTCGAGCGCCTGGGCCATGGTGTTCACCGCCGCACGGTCGGCGGCATACATCGGATGCAGCGGTTCGATGGCGATCTTCACGCCGGCGGTTTTCGCATAGTCCAGCGTTGTCGCCAGTCCCTCCTCGATCATGGCGCGCGCGCCCTCCAGATCGCGGCTTCGGGGCGCGAGCCCGCCGACCACCATCACCAGGCAGGCAGCGCCGATCGCCGCCGCCTCGTCCACGGCGCGGCGGTTGTCATCGATGACGGTCTGCGTCAACGCCCCTTCCGCTGTATACCAGCCGCCCCGGCAAAGGCCGGAGACGGCAAGCCCCGCCTCGCTTATCTGTCGGGCGGCCTTTTCGACGCCGAGCGCCTGCAACTGGTCGCGCCAGGGCGAAACCCCGCCGAAACCGTGCCGCGCCGCGCCGTCGATTGCCTTGTCGAGCGTCCATTGCGCCCGCGTGGTCGCCGTGTTCAGCGACAGTCGTTCGGGGGTGATGACATCCATGGGTCTAGACACCGATGCCATAGGTCGCCATCACGCGGGCCGTCCGCGTTGCCGCCATGTCGGCGTCGGCAATCAGCCCGGCCTTGTCGGCAAGGCGCACGACGTCTGCCAGATGCTGCGCGGAACGGGCGCTCTGCTGGCCGCCGAGCATGGTGAAATGGTCCTGATGGCCCATCAGATAGGCCAGGAACACGACGCCCGTCTTGTAGTAACGCGTCGGCGCCTTGAAGATATGGCGCGAGAGCGGCACGGTCGGCTCCATCACCGCGTTCCAGCGCTGCATGTCGCCTTTGGCAAGGTCCGCAAGCCCGGTGGCGGCTACCGGGGCGATCGGATCGAAAATGCCGAGAAGCGCGTGGCTGAAGCCCTGATCGTCGCCGGCAATCAGTTCGGGGTAATTGAAGTCGTCGCCCGTATACATCTTCACGCCGTCGGGCAGTCGGCGGCGCATGGCGATTTCCTTTTCCGCAGACAGCAGCGAGATCTTGATGCCGTCGACCTTGTCGGCGTTGTCTTCGATCACCTTCAGGCAGGTCTCCATCGCCGCCATGTGATCGGCGCTCGCCCAATAGCCTTCGAGCGCCGGATCGAACATCTCGCCGAGCCAGTGCAGGATGGCCGGTTGCTTCAGGCCGGAGAGAATGTGGCCATAGACACGTGCGTAGTCGTCAGCGCTTTTTGCTACCTTGCAAAGCGCCCGCGAGGCCATGAGGATGACCTGGCCGCCGGTGGCTTCGACGGCTTCGCACTGCATTTCATAGGCTGCGATCACGTCGTCAATCGTCTTTGCCTCCGCCGGATCGAGATGGTCGGTGCCGGCGCCGCAGGCGATCGCATGGCCGCCGGCCTTTGCGTCGGCCACCGAGCGCTGGATCAGCTCCAGCGAGGTTGGCCAGTCCATGCCCATGCCGCGCTGGGCGGTGTCCATGGCTTCAGCCACGCCGAAGCCGAGCGACCAAAGGTGGTGCCGGAAGGCGAGCGTCCTGTCCCAATCGACATTGCAGTCGGACCAGGGATTGTTGTCGGCGAGCGGATCGACGACGACATGAGCGGCGGCAAAGACCGAACGGTTCCATTGGCCCCGGTCGGCGGCGATGGCCGCGCCGGAGAAGGTGAAGGGCTCAAGCGTGCTGGACGCGGTCGGAAGTGTGATCGTGTTCATGGTCAAATACCCAGGTCTTCAATATCAATCCAGCGGCGCTCGCGCGCGCTCTTGTAGCCGGCTTCGGCAAGCTGCACGCCCTTGGCACCTTCGCTCAGCGTGTAGGCGAAGGGCGCATCTTCCAGCACGTGGCGCAGGAACTGCTCCCACTGCACCTTGAAGCCGTTGTCGAACACGGTGTTGTCCGGCACCTCCTGCCAGTCGTCGAAGAAGTTCATCTTCTGCGGCTCGTCCGGGTTCCACACCGGCTTCGGCGTGTTGGCGCGATGCTGGCTGAAACATTTGTGCAGGCCGGCGACGGCGGAACCATGGGTGCCGTCGATTTGGAAGGTCACGAGATCGTCGCGGCGCACGCGGGTGCACCAGCTCGAATTGATGTGAGCGATGATATCGCCCTCGAGCGCGAAGGTCGCATAGGCCGCGTCATCGGCCGTTGCCTGGTATTCCTTGCCCTGTTCGTCATAGCGCTTCGGGATATGGGTGGCGGTGGTGCAGGAGACGGCTTTCACCGGGGCGACGACATTGTCGAGCACATAGCGCCAGTGGCAGAGCATGTCGGAAACGATACCGCCGCCATCGGCGGCGCGATAGTTCCAGCTCGGGCGCTGCGCCGGCTGGTCCTCGCCGGTGAACACCCAGTAGCCGAACTCGCCCTTGACCGAGAGGATCTGGCCGAAGAAGCCGTTATCGCGCAGCCGCTTCAGCTTGAGAAGGCCCGGCAGGTCAAGCTTGTCGTGAACGATGCCGTTCTTGACGCCCTTCTCCTTGGCATAGCGGGCAATGGCAACCGCCTCCTCAAGACCTTCGGAGACCGGTTTTTCGCAATAGACATGCTTGCCGGCATCGATGGCCTTCCTCAAAAGCGCCGGGCGCAGCTTGGTCGAGGCGGCGTCGAAGAAGATGATGTTGTAGGGATCGGCAAGGGCCGCGTCGAGATCGGTCGTATAGCGCGCGACATTGTGGCGGCGGGCGAGCGTCTCGATCTTCTGCCCGTTGCGCCCGACAAGGATCGGGTCCGGCATCACCGTTGAACCGTCCTTCAGCCGAAGCCCGCCGGAATCGCGAATGGCCAGAACCGAGCGGATCAGGTGCTGGTTCATGCCCATGCGCCCGGTCACGCCGTGCATGATAATCCCGATACGATTTGTCTCAGACATTGGCTCTCCTCCCGTCAACCGGATTGTTACCTACCAGTTAGTAACAAATTGGTCAAGAAAGGGGGGGAGGGGAAATGGTGGTGCTGGTCGGGACGGAATTCAGAGGCGTGGATTGTGAAGCAACGGGCAAGAGCCAGCGCGAACGCGCGCGACCTCTCCTCCCTGTGTCTTCCTCGGGCTTGACCCGAGGATCCTGGCCGCACGACAAATGGCCGCGGAAGCTATTCTGAATTGAATGACTTGAATTGCCTGGATGCTCGGGTCAAGCCCGAGTATGACGCAGGTGGAGGGGTGGAATGGCCATCGACGATACGCGGCTGATGGCTAAACCGTAAACCAGCGGGGCGAGCCCAAGCATAAAGCCCGTATGGAAAGGCCCGCGCAATACAAATGAAAACTAGAGCCCTTCAGGCTTAAGTGGAAGCGTTCTGCGGCAAGGAATTTGCGCCAGGACCAAGGGCTTTGGCGCAGGGCATAGCCGTCGCTATGTCCAAGCCGAAGGCCGCCGGTAATCAAATTCATGCCGCCCGGTTCAGCGCGCTTGACGCGCTGAACCGACTGGAATGCCGCCCTTGCGGGTTTGCCGAAACCGGCCCTCCACTTTGTCGAAGCCTTTCGACATAGCTATGGCTATGCCGCGCGGGCTTCTTCGCGTGGAATGACCGGTTTGGGCAAACAGAACTGCGTCCATTTAAGCCTGAAGGGCCCTAAAAGGCGCAAGGCTCTTCGGCTGCGAACCCGCCAACCGACAAAATGCTGCCTGTTCACACTGCCTCGAACAGGTCGATCACCTCCATCTCCGGCACCAGGACCAGCCCCTTGTCGGTGAGGCGGATTTCGGGGATGACGGAGAGCGGGATGAGGTTGAAGCCCATATAGGGGATGGCGCAGCCCGCTTCCTCCCATTCGAGCTTCAGCACGCGCACGGCGTCGGCGACATCGTGGACGCGCTTGTCGGACAGAAGGCCCGCGATCGGCAGTTCGACCATGGCCCGGACCTTGCCCTCATTGACCACGCAGACGCCGCCCTGGCTCTCCTCGATGGCGCGCACAGCAACCTGCATGTCGGCTTCGTTGGTGCCGGCGACGATGATATTGTGGCTGTCATGGCCGACGGAAGAGGCAACCGCGCCGCGCTTCAGCGAGAAGTCGGACAACAGGCCGCTGGCGACATTGCCGTCGGACTTGCCGTGGCGCTCGATCACCGAGACAAAGCAGAGGTCGTGCCGGTCGAAATGGTCCTGCCAGTCATTCGCCGGTTCGAGCTCTAGTCTGTCGTGGATCAGCGTGATGCCGGGCAGTTCGGTGCGGATGCAGTGGGCGATCACCTTTTTCGTCGGAAGATCCGGCGTCAGCTTGATCGCCTTCGGCAGCTTCACCGTGTGATAGGCGGCTTCCGGGTAGCGGTAACGCTGCGAAAGCGCCTCATCGAGCAGCGGCGTCACCTTCTCGTCTTCCACCACGAGCTCGCCGCCATACCATGTGTTGACCGGCTTCAGCGTGTCGTCCAGCAGCACGATATCGGCGCGCCTGCCGCCGCCGAGCCCGCCGATCTCGTCACCCATGCCGAAACGTGTGGCACCGTGGAGCGAGCCCATCGACCAGGCCTGTTCCGGCTTCATCCCGGCTTTGACCGCCTGTCGCGTCACCCAGTCCTGGCCGAACATCAGGAGATCATCGGCGTCGCGGTCATCGGTGCAGACGGCCACGCGCTTGTGGGATGCGCCGAGCTCGGTGATCGCCTTGATCGCCTCGGGCAGCGAATGCCAGGGTGTGGTCGGCGGGCCGCCGCGCAGGAAGACCCAGACGCCGGCCTCGATCAGGTCGTTGGCGATTTCGCGGTCGATGGCCTCATGCGTATCGGTCACGCCGGCAGCCGCATAGGCCGCGACGAAATCGCGGCCATAGACATGGCCGGAGACCGGACGGCCGCGTTTGAGCGATTCGGCGATGATGGCATGCGAGCGCTCATCACTCATGGCCACCGGCACGAAATCCATCTTTTCGCCGAGCGCTACGGCTTCCGGCCACTCGTCGAATATTTTCGCGATCTTTTCCGGCGTCAGGTCGCCGCCGGCCGTTTCCATCTCGGGGCTCGTCGCCGGTACCGTGCTTGGAACCGTGAGGAAGATCGAAAGCGGCGCCTCGCGCGCATCCTCCAGCATCGCCTCCACGCCGGCGACATCCATGACATTGCCGATCTCGTGGCTGTCGCAGAAGATCGTCGTGGTTCCGTTCAGAAGGGCCGCCTCGGCATAGGCTGAAGCCGTGACCATGCTGGACTCGATGTGGAGATGCGGGTCCACAAGGCCGGGCGCGATGATGCCGCCCTTGACGTCGTGGATCTCGGCCGCCTTGCCGTGATAGGTTCCGGCCGGTTTCATCGCGGCGATGCGCCCGCCGGAAATCCAGATCTCGCGCTCGTCCAGCATCCGCTCCGAATAGGTCGACAGAACCCGCGCGCCGGTGATGACGCGGTCCGGTTCCTCGCGGCCGAAGGCGACGTCGGCGAGCCGCCGCGTCATTTCGGAAAGGGGGGCGACGGAAAAACGTGTCAGCTTGCTCATGATCGGCCTTCGTGCTGGTCAGGTTGGCGCGCGTCTCGGACGGACGCCCTCGGCCATGAGGCTAACCACGGCCGGGCGCAGGGTCCAGAGCTTTCTTGAAAAGCCTTATCCAGGCCGTTTTGCGGCGCTCAGCCGGCAGACCGCGCCTCGGCGATCGCGGATTCCAGCATGATCCTGTCGAGCACGCCCGGATAGACCATGCGGCCGATCACATAGGACGGCGTCCCGTTGAACTGGAAGGCCTCCGCCTGGTGGTAATTGCTGTCAAGCAGATCGGAAATTGTCTTTTCGTTCGCCTTCACCGCTTCGGCAATGGCGTCGAAATCCAGCCCCGCGCCGGTCAGGAGTTCCTCGATTCGCTCATGCGTCAGCCGGCCCTTGGCGGTCATCAGCGCGTTGAGCGCCGTATCATATTCGCCGAGCGCCGCCGCGCCCTGAACGGCCTGGGCGGCATAGACGGAGACCTCGCCGAAGATCGGCCAGTCCTTCATCACCAGTTTCACATTGCCGTCTTTGGCAACGACATCGCGCACCATCGGATAATCGCGCTTGCAATAGGTGCACTGGAAGTCGAAATATTCGACCACGGTCACGTCGCCGTCCGGATTGCCGAGAACGGGGGCGTTCGGATCGGCGAACACGTCCTGCGGGGTCGGCTCGTGAGCGAAGGCCGCGCCGAGAGGCGACAGCACCAGCCCCGACCCCGCGATCATGCCCTTCAGCAGGCTACGTCTTTCAATCATCAGTCATTCCTTCAATCCAATTCGGGCCGAGTATAGGAGATGGAGCCGGCTTGCTTCCATCAACTTTGCGCGAGGCATTGCGCGATAAAAATTTTCTATCGAAACATGAGAAATTGAAATTGGACATGGACAGCCCTGTTCCGCTTCATTCACCATAAGAAATTAGAGGGAGCGACAAAGTGGACCACAGAAAACTCTATCTCAAATTCATCGACGCCAACGTGCAGGGTATAATTTCTCTTTATTGGGAGAATGCGCCGGAGACCTGCAAGGCGATCTGGGGCGCGCTCGAAAAGCCGATCCAGTGGCCGGCAACGCACGCGATCTTTTCCGGTCCGGAGATCATGATGGGCCTGCCGGAAGAAGCGCGCAATTTCGATCCGACCAGCCTTCCGCCGGAAAACCAGACGATCCTGCCGGAGCCCGGCGAAATGCTGTGGTTCTATCAGCCGAAGAACTTCTTCAAGATCGATCCGGATGAGTTCTGGGAGCTCGGCATGTTCTACGGAAAGGGCGGCCGTACGTTTGGCCCCACCGGCTGGATCTCGTGCACCTATATCGGAAAAATGACCGAAAACCTCGATGCGGTTGCCGAGCAGTGCAAGCTGATCCGCACCGAGGGCGCAAAGCGGGTGGAAATCGGGCGTCTTGCCTGAGCCATCCGAAACCATAAGAAGAGGAAGGGAATAGCATGAAACGCGTAACCACATTGCTGGCGACTGTGTCAGTTCTCGCCGCCTCGCAGGCTTCTGCCTTCGCGGCGGAAATCACCATCAACTCCTTCGGCGGCGCCTATGAGGAGGCCCACCGCAAATGCGTCATCGAGCCGTTCACGGCAGAGACCGGCGCGGATGTGAAGATCGTCACCGCCTATTCGGCCGACGCCTTCGCCCAGCTGCGCGCCCAGAAGGACGCGCCGCAGTTCGACGTCATCCATTTCTCGGGCGGCCAGGAGATCGTCGGCGCCGAGGAAGGGCTTCTTGCCCCGATCGATCCGTCGAAACTTTCGAACGCCGCCGATCTCTACCCCTTCGCCGGCGCCAATATGGAAAAGGGCGAAGGTCCGGCCTACCAGATCGCGGCCATCGGCCTGCTTTACAACAGCGACGAGCTTGCCGAGGCACCGGCGAACTGGGTCGACCTGATGAAGCCGGAAATGGCGGAAGGCCTGGTGCTGACCGACATCTCCAACACCTACGGCCTGTTCGGTTTCCTGATGTTGAACCAGGTTGCCGGCGGCGATCTCGACAATATCGAGCCGGGCCTCGAGGCGGTGAAATCGATGCTTGAAAACGGCGCCTATGTCGTTTCCAAATCGCCGGAAATCCAGCAGTCCTTCGCGCAGGGCGGCGCGTTCATTGCGCCTTACGCCTCCGACTATGCCTATACGCTGAGAAAGGCCGGTCTGCCGGTCAAGTTTCAGCAGGGCGCGGAAGGCACGCCGGCAAGCTACATCACCACCAATCTGGTGGCGGGCCGCGACAATGAGGATCTGGCGCTGAAGTTCATCGATATCGAGCTCTCGCCCGAAGCCCAGGCCTGCTTCGCCGATGCGCTGCGCTACACGCCGACCAATTCCAAGACCGAACTGCCGGAAGAGGTTGCAGCCGACGTCGCCTATGGCGAGGAGGGCGTGAAGAGCCTTCTGCGTTTCGATCCGGCCGTGATCGAAGCAAACCGCGCCGACTGGGTCGTCGAGTGGAACAAGGCCATCGCCCAATAAGACGGGGTGCGCCCACGCCCCGCATTCCGGACCCCACCGGAATGCGGGGCGAACAAATCGCGCGATGGCAAATTTCAGCCGGATCCCGCGAAGAGCCGATCTCCCTCGTTCAAAGAGGGCGTTTCGGAGTGACGACAAGCCGGTTTGCAATCGCGCGCAATGCGCTCATCCTCTGTCCGTGATCCCGGACTTGATCCGGGGTTAAGGGCTGCGGAACGCCTTGCATGCAACGGGTTTATTTTTGATAGTCCTCGATATCCGGCCTTTTAAGTCGGGTCAGGCCCGGCATGACGGACCTGCCTGTGGACCCTCGTCAAAAACTGATTGCCTTAGCATCAAAGTCGAGAGGAATTTGGATGAAGACCGATCGTGCAGAAAATGCGCTCCTGGTTTCACCGGGGCTCCTGTTGCTGGCGCTTGCCTTCTTCCTGCCCATCGCGCGCATGCTGGGGCTTTCGGTGATGGCGAAGGAGGGGGGCTTTACGCTTGACCACTTCGTCCAGTTTATCAGCGAGCCTTATTATCTCGGGGTCTTGTGGCGCACGATCCGGCTTTCCTTCATCATCACTGCCATCTCCGCCCTGATCGGCTTTCCGCTCGCCTATATCATGGCGCGGACGGGACCGCGCGCGCGGCTGTGGCTGATCATCGTCATCCTGCTGCCGCTGATGACCAGCGTCGTCATCCGCACCTTCGGCTGGATGGTGATCTTCGAGCGCGGCGGCATCGTCTCGACCACGCTTTACGATCTCGGCCTGGTGAAGCGGAGTTTTACCCTGATGCGCACGGAAACGGCGATCGTCATCGGCATGGTGCAGGTGCTGCTGCCCTTCATGACGCTGTCGATCCTCGGCGTCATTACCCGCATCGACCAGCGGCTGGAAGAAGCCGCGCGCACCATGGGCTGCAATTTCCTCCAGTCCTTCCGCCATGTGGTGCTGCCGCTTTCCATGCCGGGAATTGCCGCCGGATCCCTGCTTGCCTTCACGCTGTCGGCTAGCTCGTTCGTTACGCCGAGCCTGCTTGGCGGGCCGAGGCTTCAGGTTCTTGCCGCCTCGATCTATTCATCGGTGACGCAGACCCTCGACTGGCATTTTGCCGCCGCCCAGGCGGTGATCCTGTTCCTCGGGATCGCGCTCACCCTTATTCCCTATTTCAGGCTCACGGGAGGCCGGCATGGTTAAGGCTGTTCCGCTCTGGCTGAAGATCACGACCTATATCTTCATCGCACTGATCGTCGTGCTGATGCTTGCGCCGCTTGTCGTGGTGGTCGGCACGTCATTTTCGGCCAACCAGTTCATTGCCTTCCCGCCGAAGGGCTTTTCGCTGGAATGGTATCAGAAGGTGCTGTCGTCCGATGCCTATCTCGGATCGGCCGGCCTCAGCCTGGCGATCGCGCTTCTGGTCACGCTTTCCGCCGTCATCATCGGCGGTGCTGCGGCGATCGCGATCCACCGGCGGCAATTGCCGAAATCGGAGCTGCTCGGCGCACTGTTCCTGTCGCCGCTGATCCTGCCGACGATCATCTACGCGATTGGCTTGTTGATGTTCTGGAGCGCCACCTTCGGCCGAGTTTCCTTCGTCACGCTGTGGATTGGCCATACGGCCATCACGCTGCCTTACGTGGTGCGCACCACGCTTGCCGTGCTGACGGAATCCGATCCCTTCATCGAGGAGGCGGCGCGCACCATGGGGGCGGGACGCCTGCAGCGGCTGTTCTTTGTGGTGCTGCCGCAATGCCGGCCGGGCCTTGCCGCCGGCGCTTTCTTTGCCTTCAACATCTCGTTTGACGAGGCGGTGCTGTCGCTGTTCCTCAGAACCCCGGACCTCACCACGCTGCCGGTGCAGATCTACGGGCAACTCGAATTCAGCCCCGACCCTTCCGTCGCCGCGGTCTCCACGATCATGATCGCGCTCACCGTCCTGCTCATTCTCGTGATCGACCGCGTTCTCGGGATCGGCAAGTTCGCGAGCGCATAGGAATAAAATCATGTCAGACATTCATCTCGACCAGATCAGAAAATCCTATGGCCATGTGGAAGTGCTGCACGGCATCGACCTGGAGCTTGCCTCCGGCGAATTCGTCAGCCTTCTGGGCGCTTCGGGCTGCGGCAAGACCACGCTGTTGCGCACCGTGGCGGGCCTTGAGGCGGCGACCGCCGGGCGGGTGGTCATCGACAATCAGGACGTCACCAATTTGCCGCCGGAACGGCGCGACATCGCGATGATGTTCCAGTCCTATGCGCTGCTGCCGCACCTCTCCGTCTATGAAAATGTCCGCTTCCCGCTGCGCATGCGCCGCATCGGGACGCGGGCCGAACAGGACCAGCGGGTGAAGGACGCGCTGGAGACCGTGCAATTGCCGCATCTGTCCGATCGCTACCCGCGCCAGCTTTCCGGCGGCCAGCAGCAGCGCGTGGCGCTCGCCCGCGCCATCGTCTCAAACCCGAAAGTGCTGTTGCTCGACGAGCCGCTCTCCAATCTCGATGCCCGCCTTCGCGAGGACATGCAGGTGGAGCTGATCGAGATCCATCGCCGCCTCGGCCTGACGACGCTGTTCGTCACCCACGACCAGGAGGAGGCCTTGAGCCTTTCCGACCGGGTCGTGCTGCTGAACGCCGGCAAGGTTGAGCAGGAAGGCGCGCCGGAGGCGATCTATGCCGAGCCGGCCACCGAATTCGTTTCCGGCTTCATCGGATCGGCCAATATCCTGCCGGCGAAAATCGAGGCGGGCGCGGCGGTGCTGGACGATGGACAGCGCCTCGACCTGCCGATGACCGACAGGCCGGACGGTCCCGTCTCCGTTGCGCTCAGGCAGGAAGACCTTGGCGTTGCCGCCGATGGCGCCGGCCTGATGGCAAAGGTCAAGACCCGCGTCTATCTCGGCGGGCGCAACCGTTATGTTCTGACGCTTGCCGGCCAGACCATCCGCATGCTGACGGCAAACGAGGTCGTGCTCAAGCCGGGCGAAGAGGTGAGGCTTGCCATCGCCGCAGACCGCATCCGCATTCTCGATCGCTAGTGGAATGAATTTGACATTTGCTTCCCGTCGCAGCGAGCGCATACATCAAATGTCAAATTCGAAAATTCCACTAGAAACATAAACTTGCTAGTGGTCCTGTTGATTCCAGCATTTGGCGCCGAGGTCGCTGAAACGGGAACCAAATGTTGGAATCGGACCACTAGAGCGCCTGATTTCAACCGAAGGAAGAACCCCATGTCGGATTTCGAAACGCGACTTTTCATCAATGGCCGGTTCGAGGCCGGCGAAGGCAGTCCTGAAACCGCGTTCGAGCCCGCGACCGGCCGAAAGCTCGCGGATGTCGCCTCCGCGAGCGAGGCGCAGGTGAACCGCGCCGTCGAAGCCGCCGACGCCGCCCGGCATGGCTTTGCGATGACGACGCCGAAGGAGCGCGCTGCCGCCCTCAACGCCATCGCCGACAAGGTCGAGGGCAATGCGGATCTCGCGGCAATCGAATCCGTCAATGCCGGCAAGCCGCTGCGCTTTGTGATCGCCGGCGAGCTTGCCAATGTGGCCGATGTCTTCCGCTTCTTCGCTTCCGCCGTCCGCAACATGCCGGCAACGGCGGGCGGGCACTATCGCTCGTCCGCGATGATGAGCGTGATGCGGCGTGATCCGGTTGGCGTGATTGCCCAGATCGCGCCGTGGAACTATCCGCTATTGATGGCGGCGTGGAAGATCGCGCCGGCCGTGGCGGCCGGCAATACGGTGGTGATCAAGCCCTCCGAGCACACGCCCCTCAGTCTGTTGAAGCTTGCCGAGATCATCGGCGACATCCTGCCGCCGGGCGTCGTCAATGTCGTGCTCGGCAACGGGCTTGCGGTCGGCCAGACGCTGATTTCCCATGACCTTGTGCGGATGATCTCGCTCACCGGCGATGTGCGCACCGGCCGCGCCGTGCTGCAGGCAGCCGCGGGCCCGATGATCAAGCGCACCCATCTGGAGCTTGGCGGCAAGGCGCCGGTGATCGTCGCCGACGACGCGGATCTCGACAAGCTTGTCGCCACGCTGCGCGAGGCGAGTTTCTACAATGCCGGGCAGGACTGCACCGCCGCCTGCCGCATTCTCGTCGACCGCTCGCGTGCCGATGAACTGAAAGAGCGCCTCGTCGCCATGATCGGCGATCTCACCTATGGCGCGCCGGAACGCGACGATGTCGAATTCGGCCCTGTCATCACCGCCCGCCACCGCGACCGCATTGCCGGTTTTGTCGAGCGCGCGAAAGCCGATGGCGGCACGGTGCTGGCCGGCGGCAAGGCGCCGGAAGGCGAAGGTTATTTCTTTCAGCCGACGCTGGTGGAAGCGCGTGCAGAAGCCGAGATCGTGCAGAAGGAGGTCTTCGGCCCGGTGATTTCGCTCACAAGCGTTGCCGACGAGAGGGAAGCGCTCGCCATCGCCAATGCGTCCGAATACGGGCTCGCCTCCTCCGTCTGGTCGAAGGACAGCGCACGCGCGGCCCGCATTGCCGGCGCGCTCGAATACGGCGTCACCTGGATCAACACGCACGGCGTTTTCGCCACCGAGATGCCCCATGGCGGCATGAAGAATTCGGGCTATGGCTCGGACCTCTCCATGCAGTCGCTTCTCGACTATACCCAGGTCCGCCATGTGATGACGGCGCTCGACTGAGCCAGATTGTCTGCTGCAAGGGAGGCTGATAAAAGATGCCCATGCGCATCATCGATATGGCCACCTTTGTTGCCCTGGCACGCAACCGGCATTTCGGCCGGACGGCGCAGGAGCTCAACACCACGCAGCCGGCCATTTCCTCGCGCCTTGCCATTCTGGAGCGCGAATATGCCTGCCGGCTGGTGGAGCGCGGCGACCGCGAATTCCGCCTGACGCCCGCCGGCGAAGAGGCGCTGATGGTGTTTCAGGAGGTGCTGGAAAAGCTCAACACGCTGAAATCCGACCTGAAGGAAGGCGGCAGCGACGCCGCCTATATCGTGCGCATCGGCGCGATCGATTCCGTCGTCGCCACCTGGATGCCGGATTTTATCGAGGCGCTCAGCCATGCCATGCCCAATCTCAGGGTGGAGCTGACCATCGAGGGCACGCGCGATCTGGTCGCCGGCCTGTCGCGCGGCGAGTTCGACCTGATCTTCGGCATCGAGCCGGCGATCGGCGATAATTTCCGCTCCTTCATCGTCTGCTATTACGAGATGGTCTGGGCGGCAGCGCCCGCCGTGATCGACGAGAAGACCACCTACAGCGTCGACGAATTGTCGAACATGCCGATCATCACCTTTCCCAAGGGCACGCCGCCCTACGCCTATGTCGCGCCCTATTTTCAGGACGAGCGGGTGCTGGCCTCCAAGCTCACCAGTTCGAACTCGCTGTTTGCCATGATCAACCTTCTGATCGGCGGTTTCGGCGTTGCCGCCATCCCCTCGGTTGCCATTGCGCGGGAACTCGAAAACCGGTTGCTCTGCCGCGTCAGCGTTGCAAAGCCGTTTCCGCCCATGCCGATCGTGGCGAGTTACCAGACCGCCGTCGGCCAGAATATTCTGCGGGCCGTGGCGGAGGAGGCGCGCAAGAGCGCTGCGAGTTTCTGCGACAATGCGGCCTCCGAAAGCGCCTGGGTGCCGCCGGCGCCGTGAAGCGCCGAGGGCTTTTCAGGCAGGCCTATCCCCGAAGGGCTTTGGCGGCCGCCACCATGTTGGTGAGCGCCGGCCTTACCTCGTCCCAGCCGCGCGTTTTCAACCCGCAATCGGGGTTGATCCAGATCTGGCGATCGTCGAGCCGTTCGCGGGCAAGGCTCAAGAGATCGGTTATCTCTGAAGTCGCCGGAATCCGGGGCGCGTGGATGTCGTAGACGCCAGGTCCGATCTCGCTTGGATAGTCGAAGGCGGTGAAGGCATCGAGCAGTTCCATCCTCGAGCGCGAGGTCTCGATCGAGATCACATCGGCATCCATTGCCGCGATTGCCGCGATGATGTCGTTGAACTCCGAATAGCACATATGGGTGTGGATCTGGGTCGCGTCCGAGACGCCGGAGGCCGCGAGCCTGAAGGCGTCGATCGCCCAGTCGAGATAGGTCTTCCACTGCGATTGTCGAAGCGGCAGGCCTTCGCGCAGCGCTGCCTCGTCGATCTGGATGATCGCCGCGCCCGCCCGTTCGAGGTCTTGAACCTCGTCGCGGATCGCCAGCGCGATCTGGCGGCATGTCTCGGCGCGGGGAATGTCATCGCGCACGAAGGACCAGTTGAGGATGGTGACCGGCCCGGTCAGCATGCCCTTGACCGGCTTTTCCGTCTTCGACTGTGCGAATTGCCACCAGTTGACCGTCATCGGTTGCGGTCGCGAGACATCGCCGAAGATCACCGGCGGGCGCACATAACGCGAGCCATAGCTCTGCACCCAGCCATGTTTGGTAAAGGCGAAGCCGGAAAGCTTCTCGCCGAAATACTGGACCATGTCATTGCGCTCGAACTCGCCATGCACCAGCACGTCGAGGCCGATCTCCTCCTGAAACCGGATCGTCTTCTCGGTTTCCGCCTGAAGAAATGCGTCATAGGCCACGCGGTCGAGTTCGCCGCGGTTGAAGGCGGCGCGGGCCTTGCGCACATCGCCCGTCTGCGGAAAGGAGCCGATCGTCGTGGTCGGAAACTGCGGCAGCCGCAATTTCTCGCGCTGAAGGGCGATGCGCTCGGAAAAGCCGTTTCGGCGGTTCCGGTCCGCTTCCGTGACGCGGACAAGCCTTGCCGCAACCGCCTTATTGTGAACCCGTGCCGAGCGCCGTCTTCCGGCGCGCGCGTCGTCTGAGGCCGCAAGCGCTGCCGCGATGTCTTCGCCGCCGAGACCCCGCGACAGCGCAGAGAGTTCATCAAGCTTCTGCACCGCAAAGGAAAGCCAGCTTTTCAGCTCGGCATCGAGTTCGGTTTCAAGCGCGACATCGATCGGCACATGGAGAAGCGAGCAGGAGGGCGCGATCTGGACCCTGTCTGCGCCCCGGGCGGCGATGACGGGCCGCAGCCTTTCCATCAGCGCCGCCAGATCGGCGCGCCAGATATTGCGGCCGTCGATGACGCCGAGGGACAGCACCAGATCGGCCGGCACTTTCGCCAGAACGTCCCCAAGGGCGTCGGGCGCGCGCACGAGATCGAGATGAAGGCCTGCGACCGGCAGGTTCAGTGCCGTGTCGAGATTGTCGCCGGGATCGCCGAAATAGCTTGCGAGCATCAGCTTGACGTCCGGCACGGCCCTGGCGATGGCATCATAGGCTTCAACAAAGGCGGCGCGCTCGCCTTCTGTCAGGTCGAGGGCCAGCGCCGGCTCGTCGACCTGCACCCACGCCGCGCCCGCATTCCTGAGCCGGACAAGAAGTTCGGCATAGACCGGAATAAGGCGCGGCAGCAGCGTTATCGCCGAAAAGTCACCGTCACGCGCCTTGGAAAGCTTCAGGAAGGTGACAGGCCCCAGAATAACCGGCCGCGTCTCGATGCCGAGCGCTTTTGCTTCGTTGAAATGATCGACCGGCTTGGTCGTGGAAAGCGCGAAGGTCTGGTCCCTGGCAAGCTCCGGGACGAGGTAGTGGTAATTTGTGTCGAACCACTTGGTCATTTCCAGTGCGCGCACGTCGCGGCCATGGCCCGGATGGCCGCATCCGGCTGTATCGCCTGTTGTCTGGGCACCGCGCGCCAAGGCGAAATAGATATCAAGCGGCACATCGCCGCCCGTCCAGCCATAGTCCGGCGGGATCGCGCCGACCATGACGGCCGTGTCGAGCACGTGGTCATAAAGAGAGAAATCGTTCGAAGGGATGACATCGATCCCCTTGTTGCGCTGCAGCAGCCAGGTCTTGCGCCTGAGATGCTCGGCCGTATCAAGAAGTTCGCCGGCGCCGGACTTGCCGGCCCAGAAGGATTCGAGCGCGAATTTCAGTTCGCGCCGGACGCCGATGCGCGGAAAGCCGAGGCTCGCGGCTACAGGTTTGGTAACAGACATTTCATACCCCAAAATTGTTGGGGGCATGGGCTGGCGGAAAGCATGGGAAAACGCGCGGAGGAAAACCGCGCCGGTTTCACAGGCACCACCGGGACACCCCGCCCGTGGACAGTAAAGCACTCTGGCAGGTCTCCTGGCTTGCGGGTCATAACGCCTTTCCGTCTTCCCGGTTTCCCAGTGACATCGTGGAAAGGCACTCACCGCTTACAGTTGCGGGGGCAGCCCCGGACTTGCCGCCGACGGTAAGGTCGGCGAGCGCACCGGATTCCCTCTTGGCGCACACGCGGCGACAGACCGCATGGCGAACCAGAGCGGGGGCAATGTCACTGAAGAAAAAGCGAATGTCAACAACACATAAAGATATATTTATATGTTGATTTCTTTAATCGATTATCGCCGCTGATTTGATCTGGGCGAAGACATTCATTCCTGGCTTCAGGTCGAGCAGATAGGCCGAGCGTGCCGTCACGCGGGCCATGATGACCGTGTTGCCCATTTCAAGCGCGATGATCTGCACCGAAGGATCCTCGCTGCGACGGATCTGGCGGATTATCGCCGGCACCCGGTTGACGATCGAGACCTTGGGGTTCTCGACCAGCGCGATCGAGACATCGCGGGCATGGATCATCAGCCGCACGCGCTCGCCTACCGCCTTTCCGGTATCGCCGATCCACAGCGCGCCGCCGTCGAACTTGGCGAGTGCAAGGTGCCATTTGAGGTCGATGTCGGCGATCGTGGCATCGACCGCGATGCCGGCCTGGCGCTCATGCGCGATCGGCAGGTCCAGCCGCGCAAGCGTTTCCGCCGTCGGTCCGGCGCCGATCACCTTGCCCTCGCGCATGACGACGAGATGATCGGTGAAGCGGGCCACCTCCTCCGGCGCATGGGTGACGTAGAGAACGGGGATGGACAGCGTGTGGCGGAGGTTTTCCAGATAGGGGAAAATGTCCTGACGGGCCTGCAGGTCGAGCGCCGACATGGGCTCGTCCATCAGCAGAAGACGAGGGGCGGAAAGCAGCGCCCGAGCAATGCCGACGCGCTGGCGCTCGCCGCCGGAAAGCCGCCCCGGCATGCGCTCGAGAAGATCGCCAAGGCCGAGCAGAGATGTCAGTTCGTCGAAACGGCCGGCGTTTTCGCCCTTCGCCCGCTTCATGGCGAAGCGCAGATTGTCCCGCACCGTCAGGTGCGGGAAAAGATTGGCATGCTGGAACACATAGCCGACCGCGCGTCGGTGGGCGGGCCGGAAGCGCCGTCCGTCCTGCCAGACCTCGCCGTCGATCGAGAACGCGCCGCCGCTCAGGTGTTCAAGGCCCGCAAAGCAGCGCAGAAGCGTCGTCTTGCCGCAGCCGGACGGACCAAAGAGCGCGGTCACGCCGTTTTGCGGAAAGTCGAATGCCGCATCAAGCGAGAACGCGCCGAGCCTTCCGGCAAACCGGGCTTCAAGCATGGCATCGCTCATGGAAACCGCCTCCTGACGTGACGCTCGATCAGCATGGTGGACAGGATCACGGCAAAGGAAAAGGCCACCATGCCGAAGGCGAGGATATGGGCCTTCTGCCACTGCAGCGTCTCGACATAATCATAGATTGCGACGGAGAGAACCTTCGTTTCGCCGGGAATATTGCCGCCGATCATCAGCACGACGCCGAATTCGCCGACGGTGTGGGCAAAGCCGAGGATCGCGCCGGTCAGAAGGCCGGGGCGCGCCAGCGGGAGCGCGACATTGAAGAAGCGGTCCAACGGCCCGGCCCTCAGCGTCGCCGCCGCCTCCAGCGGATCATTGCCGATCGCTTCGAAGGCATTGCGCACGGGCTGCACGGCAAAGGGGAGGGAATAGATCACCGAGCCGACCACCAGCCCGGCGAAGGTGAAGGGCAAAGAGAAGCCGGTGACCGCCTTGATCGCCTCGCCGAGCGGGCTCTGGGGAGCAAGCGCGATCAGAAGATAGAAGCCGAGGACCGTGGGCGGCAGGACCAGCGGCAGGGCCACGATCGTGCCGATGACTTCCTTCCACCATCGTTCCGAGCGGGCAAGCCACCAGGCGAGCGGCACGCCCAAAAGCATGAGGAAGAAAGTGGTGACGGCTGCCAGTTTCAGTGTCAGAAATACGGCCTCGCCCATCTCTCCTCCTTGCCTTTGCCGGAATTTGCGGGAATCACGGAGCGATCTGGTAGCCGTGGTTCTGGACTATTTTGTGAGCGGCATCGCTTTTCAGGAACGCCATGAAGGAGAAGGCGGCTGGATTGTCCGCGCCGGATGTCAACAGGACGGCATCCTGGGCGATGGGGCTGTAGAGGTCCTGCGGCACGCGCCAGCGCGATCCGCCCTTTTTTCCGGCGACCTGCGAGAGCGCGACGAAACCGATATCGGCATTGCCGGTCGCCACGAACTGGAAGGTCTGGGTGATGTTTTCGCCCCGAACGATCCGGTCCTTCAGCCTGTCGTAGAGTTTCAACGCTTCAAGCGTCTCGACGGCGGCTGCGCCGTAGGGCGCGGAGGCCGGGTTGGCGATGGCGATGCGGTTGAAATCGTCGGGCCGCTCGAGAATGCCGCCGTCATCAACGAGGTCTTCCTCGGCGCTGAAAAGAACGAGGGCGCCGAGCGCATAGGTGAAGCGGCTGTCGGCAAGCGCCAGACCTGCCTCGACCGCAAGGCGCGGGCGTTCCTGATCGGCCGCGAGGAAGACGGAAAACGGCGCGCCGTGCAGGATCTGGGCATAGAGCCTGCCGGTAGAACCGAAGCTGAGCAGGGCCTCGTGTCCGGTCTCCTCGGCAAACAGGGCGGCAATCTCCTCGGCCGCTGCGGTGAAGTTGGCGGCGACGGCGACATTGACGGTTTCGGCAGACGAGGGACGCGTGGCGGCAAAGGCCGCGGCGATGACGAAAAGGGCGACGACGAGGTTTCTTTTTTTCATGGTGACGCCTGGCTGTGAGAGATGCCGGCAACTCTGCATCGCCAAAGGGCCTGCGTCAAACCGCGATCGGCAATGGCCGCGCCGGGTCGGTCAAAATTTCGGCAATTGCGTCGACAAGCCGGTTCGCGACCTGACTTAAATGGATTAAAAGGCTGGGAGACAACGCCGCCGGGTACATGACCCGCCGGGCAGGAAACGGGACGGGAGCATCATGACAGCAGCAGCAGAAACGCTGAACCTCAATGACGGCTGGACGGCAACGTGCGAAGAGGCGGCGGTCTCCGTCGCGCTTGCCGTGCCGGGCGACGTTCACTCTGCCCTGCTTGCCGCCGGCAGGATCGAGGATCCCTACTGGCGCGACAACGAGACGAAGACGGATTGGGTCCATCGCTCGGTCTGGATCGCGCGGCGGTCGTTCAGCCTCGAAAACCTGGATGGCGGCCATTTCACGCTCCGCTTCGAAAGCGTGGATTGCCTAGCCGATGTCATCGTCAACGGCAAGCCTGCCGGGCGCTGCGAAAGCCAGTTCCTGCGTTATGACTTCGACGTGACCGCTCTTCTCAATGAGGGCGAGAATGTGATCGAGGTCGTGTTTCACTCCAATTCGCTGGAGGCGGAAAAGCGGGCGGAGAATTCCGAATTTCCGATGCCCTACAGCAAGAACAGTCGCATCGGCCATCTCAACTTCCTGCGCAAGACGCAGTGTCACGGTGGCTGGGACTGGGGGATCGCGCTTTGCCCGCTCGGCTTTTACGGCGATATCACGCTAGAGCGCACCGGCGCGCTTCGCCTCGATGACGTCGCCATCCGTCAGCGCCATGAAGAAAACGCCGTCGAACTGGATGTGACGCTGCACGCCTTCGCCTTCGCGCCTGCCGTCGAGGACGCTCAGGTCGAGATCGACGGCCACGAGGCGACGGCAACGCTTCACGCCTATCCGGGCGAAAACCGCATCTGCGTCACCGTGAGGGTGGATAATCCACGCCTGTGGTGGCCGGCAGGCCAGGGGGATCAGGCCTTCTACGACCTCGCCGTCTCGCTTGGCGGGCAGAAGCGGGAGTTCCGCATCGGCCTGCGCGCCGTCGCGCTTCTGACCGACGCCGACGCCATCGGCAACCGCTTCGCCTTCCAGGTCAACGGTCGCGAGATCTTCATGAAGGGCGCGAACTGGATCCCGGGCGACGCGCTGCCCGAACGCGCCTCGAAGGAACAGGTGCGCGATCTGCTGGTCTCGGCGGTCGAAGCCAATATGAACATGATCCGTATCTGGGGCGGCGGCCAATATGAGGCCGACTGGTTCTATGAACTCTGCGACGAACTCGGCCTGATGATCTGGCATGACTTCATGTTTGCCTGCAATCTCTACCCCGCCCATGAGCGTCCCTTCCTCGACCTCGTGCGCAAGGAGGCGCGCCAGCAGTTGCGCCGCCTTTCCCGCTTTGCCGCCATGGCGCTGTGGTGCGGCGACAATGAGCTTGTCGGCGCGCTGACCTGGTACAAGGAGAGCCTCGAGAACCGCGACCGTTACCTGGCGATTTACGACCGGCTCAACCACGTTCTGGAAGAAGCGGTGGAAGACGAGGCCCTCGGTCTGCCCTTCCGGCCCTCCTCGCCCTCCGTCGGACGGCTCGATTTCGGCGACGGCTGGCATGTGGATACCTCCGGCGACATGCATTTCTGGGACGTCTGGCACTCGGCCAAGGATTTCGAGCATTATCGCAGCGTCAGGCCGCGCTTCTGCTCGGAGTTCGGCTTCCAGTCCTTCCCGTCCATGCGCGTGATCGAAAGCTTCACCGAAGAGGTCGACCGCAACGTCTCCTCCGCCGTCATGGACGTTCACCAGCGCAATGAGGGCGGCAACAGCCGCATCGTGGAGACAATTGCCCGCTATTTCCGCTTTCCCGACAGCTTCGAGGACATGGTTTATCTCAGCCAGATCGGCCAGGGCCTGGCGATGAAGACGGCGATCGAGTTCTGGCGTTCCAACCGGCCGCGCACCATGGGCACGCTCTTCTGGCAACTGAACGACACCTGGCCGGTGGCAAGCTGGTCGAGTCTTGAATATGGCGGCGGCTGGAAGGCGACCCAGTATCTCGCCCGCCGTTTCTTCGCCGACCTGATGGTGACGGCGCAACCGGATGCCGAGACCGGCGCGATCACGCTGCTCGCCGTTTGCGACGGGCTTACGGACATTCCAATCACGGTTCGGCTCCTGAGCGTCGGCGCGGCGTCCGGAACCGTGAAGGAGATCGGCGCCTATCCCGTCACCGCATCGGCCCAAAGCGTCGTTGAAGTCGCCCGCATCCGCCCGGAGACTTTGGATGACGACGCGTTTCTGGTCTTCGACTGGCAGGATGCGGAAGGCAACATCCTCGGCGAAAACGAGTATCTGCCGCAAAGGCCGAAGGCCTACCGCTTTACAGAACCCCAAATCGAAACGGTGGCTGAAACGCTTGGCGACGGCACGCGCCGCATCACGCTGACCAGCGACCGCCCGGCGCTCTACGTCACCTATGACCACGGCGGCGACGATATCTATTCGGACAATTGCTTCACGCTTCTGCCCGGCCTCGCCAAGACGATCACCGTGAGCCGCGAGCGGCGGTCCCGCCTTCCGCAAGGCGGCGCGCCAGTCGTTAGCTATTTGAGGGGCTGAGAAAGGTTCAGGGCCGGGAACAACCAGAGATCGCCGGGGGCGAATAGGGCGGATAAACGAAGGCTTGCTCTTGCAGGCCGTTTGCCCTATTCCTCTCGCGCCGAGGCCGATCAGGGACCGGAACGCCAAGACAGGCGTCGTCCCTTCGAAGAACGGAGGCCACGAACCTATATGGAAATGCGGATCCCCATGCAGCTATCCAAGCCTTTTGCCGGTTTGCTCAACGCACTGGCGGCGCGGTTCCTTCCGAGAGCGAACCGCAGCCTGCTCTACCGCCTTTTGTCGGAGAACCTGCGCGACCAGGCGCCCTGGTATGCGCTGGCGACCATCGCGATGCTGATCGTTGCCGGCATGACCTCGCTCAGCGCCTGGATCATGAAGGACGTTGTCAACGAGACGGTGGTCTCGCAGAACATGAACCGCATGTTCATGCTGGCCGGGGGCGTGGCGACGATCTTCATCGTCAAGGGCATCGCGACCTATTTCCAGATCGTGATTCTGAGCAAGGCCGGCAACAATATCATCGCCAAGACGCAAAGCAGCATCTTCAGCCGCATCCTGCAGCAGGATCTGAACTTCTTCATCCGGTTTCCGTCCTCCGACCTTGTCATGCGCCTGACCAACAATGCCCAGGCGGCAAGGACGGCGATGGATCTGATCCTGACCTCGGCGATCCGCGACCTGTTTTCGCTGATCGGGCTGGTCATCGTGATGTTCATCCAGCAGCCTATCCTATCGCTTGTTTCCTTTATTCTCGGACCGGCGGCCTTTATCGGCGTTCGCTACCTGACCAACAAGGTCCGCCATATCATGCAGCAGGAACTGACCGCCTTCGCCAAGATCATCGAAAGCGTTCAGGAAGCCTCCACAGGCGTTCGCATCATCAAGGCATTCGGCCTCGAGGAGCACATGCGCAAACGCATGGACGTGCAGGTCACCCAGGTGGAGCATCGCGCCAACAGCATCGCCCGGCTTTCCGCCGCCACAAGCCCGATCATGGAAACGCTGTCGGGTCTGGCAATCGCCGGCGTGATCGCATTGAGCGGTCTTTGGGTCATCGGCGGCCAACAGACGCCCGGCGAGCTGATGTCGTTCATCACGGCCCTGCTTCTGGCCTATGAGCCGGCGAAGCGCCTGGCGCGCATGCGCGTCAATCTCGAAAGCGCCATGGTCGGCGTCAGGATGATGTATGAACTGAAGGATCATCCGATCATGCTGAAGGAGGCCGAGAACGCCCAGCCGATTCCGCCCGGCGGAGGCGAGATCCACTTCGAAAATGTCGTTTTTTCCTATGACGAGAACAAACCTCTGTTCAAGGGCCTCAACCTGGTCTTTCCGGCCGGAAAGACCACGGCCCTGGTCGGCGCTTCGGGCGGTGGCAAGTCAACGATCATCAACCTGGTCATGCGCATGTTCGACCCAGATGAGGGCGTGATCACGGTGAACGGCCTTGACCTGAGGCAGGTTTCCTTCGAGTCGCTGCGCGCGCACATGTCCTATGTCGGCCAGGATACGTTCCTGTTCAACGGCACGGTGCGCGAGAACCTGGCGCTTGGCCGCCAGGGCGTTTCCGAAGAGGAGATTATCGAGGCGGCCAAGGCGGCGCATGCCCATGACTTCATCATGAACATGAACAATGGCTATGATTCGCTTGTCGGCGAAAACGGCGGAAATCTCTCCGGCGGCCAGAAGCAGCGCCTGGCGATTGCCCGCGCCATGTTGCGCGACGCCGATATCCTGATTCTTGACGAAGCCACCAGCGCGCTCGATTCCTATGCCGAATCACTGGTGCAGGATGCGCTTGCGCGGCTGACGAAGGATCGCACGACGATCGTGATCGCCCACCGTCTGGCGACCATCACCTCGGCGGACAATATCGTCGTGCTCGAAAACGGCGAGATCCTCGAACAGGGGCCGCAGCGCGATCTGCTCGCCCATGACGGACCCTACCGCCGTCTTTACGAATTGCAGATTTTGCCTCAGCTCGAAGAGGCTTGAGCCTCGGTTCCAGTCCGGTGTCCAGGAAAAGCCCCATCGCGCAAAGCGGTGGGGCTTTTTTGTTTCGAGGTCGTTCACGTCATTTCACATTGCCTCTCCGGACGACCGGCCGTCGGCTGGAAGGGGATTGATTTGCATGGCGGCTTTGGCGATGTTAGTTGAAATATGGCATTTTCGTGTCCGGCTTTGTCGAGCCGTACCGGCCCCGCCGTTTACGGCGCGGCAGAAGAGGAAGGAAAGATGCGGGTCGGCAAACCCGCGAACGGTGAAGGACCGTAACTCAACATGTTCAAGAAAATCATGGTGCCCGTCGACCTTGCGCATGCCGACAAGTTGACGCGCTCCCTCACGACGGCGGCCGAAATCGCGAAACTCTATGACGCGTCCGTCATCTATGTCGGGGTGACCTCTTCGGCGCCCGGCGCGCTCGGCCACAATCCCAAGGAATTCGAGGCAAGGCTGAAGGCCTTTGCCGAGGAACAATCGGCCCGATACGGCGTTGCAACCGAGAGCCGATCCGTCGTCGCGCATGATCCTGCGGTTGATCTCAACCAGTCGCTTGCCCGTGCCGTCGATGAATTCGGTTGCGACCTGGTGATCATGGCCACCCATGTGCCCAATCTCGCGGATCACTTCATGCATTCGCATGGCGGCCAGCTCGCCACCCATACCGAGGCATCGGTATTTCTGGTCCGCGGCTGACGCTGCGATTGCCCGGCCTGCAGGGGCCGGCGCGAAACGATTGCAAAACAAGGAGATTATTTATGACCGACACGGGGATTCCCGAGCCCGAGGGCGAAACTGAGATTATCGAAACCGATTACGAGATCGGCCAGGATAATATCACGACGAACATCGGTCCCTTCGGGCTGGATATCCATAACCCGGTCTTTCTGATCTCCGGTCTCGCTGTTGTCGCCTTCGTGCTGGCGACGCTGGCCTTTCAGGAAGAGGCTGCGACCATCTTCAACGGCATGCGGGACTGGCTGACGTCGACCTTTGACTGGTTCTTCCTGATCGCCGGCAACATCTTCGTCCTGCTCGGCATCTTCCTGATCTTCTCGCCCTACGGCAAGATCCGCCTCGGCGGCGCGGAGGCCACGCCGGACTATACCTATACCGGCTGGTTCGCGATGCTGTTTGCCGCGGGCATGGGCATCGGCCTGATGTTCTACGGCGTGTCCGAGCCGATATCGCACTTCACATCTTCCGTCGCCGAAAACGCCGGAACGGCGGAAAGCTGGGCGCCGCTCGGCGGCGCGCCCGGAAACCCCGCGGAGGCAAAGAGCCTGGCGATGGCCGCGACCATCTTCCATTGGGCGCTTCATCCCTGGGCGATCTATGCGATCGTTGCGCTGGCGCTGGCGCTTTTCTCCTATAACAAGGGCCTGCCGCTTGCCATGCGTTCGGTGTTCTATCCGATCTTCGGCGACCGCGTCTGGGGCTGGACGGGCCATGTCATCGACGTGCTCGCCGTGCTGGCAACCCTCTTCGGCCTCGCCACCTCGCTCGGCATCGGCGCCGAACAGGCCAATGCCGGCTTGAATCACATCTTCGGGCTTCCCGTGGACGATCTCTCCAAAGTGGTCCTGATCATCGCGATCACCGGCATTGCGCTGGGTTCGGTCGTTGCCGGCATGGATGCCGGCGTTCAGAGGCTTTCGATGATCAACATGGCGCTGGCGGGCATCCTGCTGTTCTTTGTGATTATCGTCGGGCCGACCCTGACCATTCTCGGCAGCCTGTTCTCGAACTTTTTCGACTATGCGCGCTACCTGCCGGAGCTTGCCAATCCGTTCGGGCGAACCGACAAGAACTTCCTTGACGGCTGGACCTCGTTCTATTGGGCGTGGTGGATTTCCTGGTCGCCCTTCGTCGGCATGTTCATCGCCCGCGTTTCGCGCGGCCGCACGGTGCGCGAGTTTATCACCTGCGTGCTGATCATCCCCTCGCTCGTCTCGATCGTGTGGATGACGGTGTTCGGCGACACGGCGATCCATGAGATCATCGTCAACAATTACGAAGCGCTCGGAAACGCGCCGCTCGATCTGAAGCTGTTCATCATGCTCGAGGCATTGCCGCTGGCGACGATCACCTCGATCATCGGCATCGTGCTGGTCATCGTCTTCTTCGTGACCTCGTCGGACTCCGGCTCGATCGTGATCGATACAATCACGGCCGGCGGCAAGGTCGATGCGCCCGTGCCGCAGCGTGTGTTTTGGGCGAGCTTCGAGGGCCTGGTCGCCATCGCGCTTCTGCTCGGCGGCGGACTGACGGCGCTCCAGGCGATGGCTGTGTCGACGGGCTTCCCGTTCACCATCGTTCTGCTGCTGGCCTGCTTCGCCATCATCAAGGGACTGAGAAGCGAGCCGCGCTAGAGCATTTCGCAGTCAGATGGAAACATCTGACGCCCGCGAAAATGCGCCAAAACAAATAGATAGAGCGGATGCGCGTTTCCATGAAAGGCGGAACCGCGCTAGAGCGTCGGGCGAGAAAGTGGAGCCCGGTTTTCGCAAAGCACGGCGCTCTACGACCGACAGCAATGGTTTGACATTTCGGGCGGCGGTCCTTTCGGGGCCGCCGCCCGACCAATTGGTGGAGACTTTCGTCGGAAGTCTCTTCGAAATCGTGGTCGCGCCCCTTTTTTCTTGGTATGAGAGTAACGGTTGCAATCGGAACCGCTCTCCTCTTGACGCCTGCTAAAAAGTACGAACATAATATCTTATGTTTAGACTAGCGATTGATATTGGCGGAACGTTCACGGATATGGTGCTGGAGGGCGACGGCCTCTCCTCGCTCAAGGTCCTGACGACACCGGAAGCGCCTGAAAAGGCAGCGCTTGAGGGTAGCCTGGCACTGCTTTCCGAAAACAATGTGGAATTTGCCGACGTTTCCGCCGTCATTCACGGCACGACGCTTGCGACCAATGCGCTGATCGAGCGGCGCGGCGCAAAGACGGCTCTGGTTACGACCAGGGGTTTCCGCGACATTCTTGAAATGGGCTATGAGCGACGCTTCGAGCAGTATGACGTCAATCTGCAACTGCCCGCGCCGCTGGTGCCGCGCGAGCTGCGGATGACCGTCGACGAACGCATGGATGCCTATGGCAAGGTGATCCGCGCGCCGCAGGAAGACGAAATCGACGCGATCGCGGCGCAACTGCTGGAGAAGCGCGTGGAGGCTGTCGCCATCGGCTTTCTGCACTCGACCGCCAGCGATGCGCATGAGCGGCAGGTGGCCAAGTGGTTGCGGGCGCGTCTGCCGGAGGATGTGACCATCTGCCTGTCAAGCGAGGTCTCTCCTGAAATCCGGGAGTATGAGCGCTTCTCGACCGTTGCCGCCAATGCCTATGTGCGGCCGCTAATGTCGCGCTATCTCAACCGTTTCGACGCGGCAATGCGCGAACGCGGTTTTGCCGGCGAATTCCTGCTGATGCTGTCGGGCGGCGGGCTGACGACGGTCGACCAGGCCGCGCGCATGCCGATCCGGCTGGTGGAATCGGGGCCTGCCGGCGGAGTCGCGCTCGGCGCGCGGGTCTCGCGCGAGGTCGGTATCGCGAAAATGCTTGCCTTCGACATGGGCGGCACGACGGCGAAGATCTGCTTTCTGGAAAATGCGCAGCCGGCCACGGCGCGCCGTTTCGAGGTGGCGCGGGCCTGGCGCGACATCAAGGGGTCCGGCCTGCCGGTGCGCATCCCGACGACGGAGCTGGTCGAGATCGGCGCCGGCGGCGGGTCGATTGCCCGGCGCGATACGCTTGGCCGGCTTGCCGTCGGGCCGAAGAGCGCCGGCGCTGCGCCGGGGCCGGCAGCCTACGGTCTCGGCGGAAGCGAGCCGACCATCACCGACGCCAATGTTGTGCTCGGCAAGCTCTCGCCGGAAGGCTTTGCAGGCGGGCGGCTTGCGCTCAGGCCGGAGCTTGCGGTCGCGGCGATAAAGGAAAAGGTCGTCGGACCGCTTGGCATGAGCTCGCCGGAATGGGCCGCCGCCGGCATCACCGAAATCGGCGAGGAAGCGATGGCCAATGCGGCGCGCGTCCACGCCGTCGAACAGGGCAAGAATGTCTCGGCCTACACGTTGATGGCCTCCGGCGGGGCAGGGCCGCTTCATGCGGTGCGCCTTGCCGAAAAACTCGGCATTTCCCGCGTCGTCATCCCCGCCTTTGCCGGCGTCGGTTCGGCCGTCGGGTTCCTGAGCGCGCCGATTGCCTATGAAGTTGCGCGCAGCGTGCTGGCGCCGCTTGGCCGGATCGACCTCGATCGTCTGAAGCGGCTGCAGTCGGAGATGGCCGAGGAGGCCAATGCCGTGGTTAGGCCGGCGCTTGCCAGGGGAACGCAGCCGGATATCGCGATTGCCGCCGAGCTGCGCTACGAAGGTCAGGGCCATGCTCTCAGGATCAATCTTGACGGTCCCGTGGAAACGGCTGAAGCGCTTGAAAAAATGCGCGTCGCCTTTGTCGAGACCTATCGCGCGGTCTATGGCGCCGAGCATTCCGGCAATGCGATCGAGCTTGTCGCACTCAGCCTCGTCGCCAAGGGTCCGGAACCGGTGGTCGCGACCGCGACCGACGGCTCCTTCGATCCGCGTCCGGCGACAGCCATCGGCACGGCCGAGGTGTTCTCGCCGCTCTCAGGCGAACGGGTGACCTTCGCGCGCTATCGGCGCGGCGATGAACGCCCGGGCGCGGTCTTCGAAGGGCCGATGCTGATCGTCGAGGACCAGACGACGATTTATGCGAGCGAGGGCTGGCAGGGTTATATCCATGCGCTGGGTCATGTCGTGCTGGAGCGGGAAGGAAACGCCTGATGACAGAAGAGCATCTTACCGACGCCGACATCATTGCCATGAACGTCATGTGGAACCGCCTGATTTCCGTCTGCGAGGAACAGGCGAATGCCCTTTTGCGGGTTGCCTTCGGCGCCATTGTGCGCGAGGCGGGCGACCTGTCGGCCGGCATTTTCGATGCGAGAGGGCGGATGATGGCCCAGGCCGTCACCGGCACGCCCGGCCATGTCAACACCATGGCGAAATCGGTCAATGCCATGCTGGAACACGTGCCGGCAGAGACCCTGGAAGAAGGCGACGTGCTGGTGACCAACGATCCCTGGCTCGGGGCCGGTCATGTCTTCGATTTCGTGCTGGTGACGCCCGTTTTCAGGAAGGGGACGATCGTCGCCTATATCGCCTCGACCTGTCATGTCGTCGATATCGGCGGGCTCGGCTGGTCGGCGGAGGCGCGCTCGGTGTTCGAGGAGGGCGTGGTCATTCCGGTGACCAGGCTTCGGCGCAAGGGCGTCGTCAACGAGGAACTGCTTGCGCTGATCGCCGTCAACTCCCGCGTCCCGCGCGAGGCGCGCGGCGACGTGATCTCGCTGATGAGCTGCAATGACGAGGGGCTGAGGCGGTTGCTCGCCCTGATGGACGAATATGACGCAAGCTCGCTCGAACCGCTGGCGGCGTTCATCTTCGCCCGCTCGGCAGAGGCGACGCGGGTGGCGATCGAGAAGGTGCCGGAAGGCGTCTACCACGCCGAGATCGAACTTGACGGCTATGATGCGCCGATCCGGCTGAAGGCGGAGATGACGGTCAGGGACGGCGAGATTTCGGTTGACCTCAAGGGATCGTCGCCGGCCGTCGCCAAGGGCATCAACTGCCCGCTTAACTACAGCCAGGCCTATGCCTCCTTCGGCATCAAGGTGGCAATTGCCCCGGAAGTGCCGAACAACCATGCCTCGCTTGCGCCGATCCGGATCGATGCGCCGCCGGGCCTGATCGTCAGCGCCGAACGCCCCTGGCCGGTGACGGCGCGCCATGTGGTGGGGCAGGCCCTGCCGGATCTCATGCTCGGCTGTCTGGCGGAGGCCAAGCGCGGGGAAATTCTCGCCGAAAGCGCCGGCGCTCTCTGGGTTCTGGCAATCACGGCGGAGGGCGAGGGCGGCTTTGCCTCGCTCAATGTCGCGCTTGGCGGCATGGGGGCGCGTCCGGCCTCCGACGGTCTTTCGACCACGGCCTTTCCTTCGGGCGTCGGCACGGTGCCGGTCGAGGTGGCAGAAACCGTGGCGCCGCTGATCTACGAGAAGAAGGAATTCGCGCCGGACAGCGGCGGAGCGGGCGAATATCGCGGCGGCCTCGGCCAGGAGATCCGCATCCGTTCGGCGCGCGGCCAGAGCCTCACCTTGTCGGCGGCAGCGTTTGAACGCCTGAAAAAGGGCGCGGACGGGCGTGAGGGCGGCAAGGCCGGCGCGCCGGGCCACGCTGAAATCACCGACGGAACCGTGATCACCAGCAAAGGGCTCTACACCATCCCCCCGGGCGAGGCGTTGATCCTGCGCACGCCGGGCGGCGGCGGTTTCGGTCCCCCTGAGCGTCGTGATCCGGGAAAGCTCGCGATCGATCTTGAGCGCGGCCTCGTCAGTTCCGTGTCGGCCGATCGCGATTACGGGTACAATGAAAATGGGCACAATGGTAGGATGCAACCAGCCGACAGAGGAGAATAGGGCAATGCGAACGATATCAATGCTGGCCGTTGCGGCCGTCAGCCTGAGCGCCGCTCAGGCTTCTGCACAAACGACATTGGACTTCTCGACCCCGTGGCCGGATACCAATTTTCAGGCCAAGGCCGCGCGGCAGTTTGCCGAAGCCGTTGCCAAGGCGACTGACGGCGATGTCCAGATCAACGTCTTCAACGCCGGCGAAATCGGCGTGTCGGGCTCCGAGAGCATGGCGGCGGTCGAGACCGGCATCGTGCAGATGGCTGATTTCCTGCTGTTCCTGCAGGCGGGCGAAGAGCCGCTTCTGGCGATGGACACGCTTCCCTATCTGATCCAGGGGCAGGAGCAGATGGCGACCTTCCTCGAAGTGGCCTCGCCGGTGTTCGACGAGATCGCCGCAAGCCATAATCAGAAGATCCTCTATTATGTCCCGTGGCCGTCGCCGGGCCTCTACTCACGCTCGGAGATTACCACGGCCGAGGATCTGCAAGGCCAGCGCATCCGTGCCTTCAATCCGGCCAGTTTCGAATTCCTGACCAAGCTTGGCGCCGCCCCGCTGGAAATGCCCTGGGGCGACGTCGTGCCGGCGCTTGCCGCCGGAACGATCGACGGCGTGGCGACCTCGACCTCCTCTGGCGTCGATGGCAAGCTGTGGGACACGACCTCCTATTTCAACCCGCTGCAGTGGTCGACCTCGACCGATGCGGTAACCATCAACCTCGACGCCTGGAATGCGCTTTCGGAGGAGGACCAGGCCGCAATCGAGGGCGTGGTCGAAGAACTTGAGGCCGAGTTCTGGGCCCAGAGCGCCGCCGAGGACGAGGGAAAGACGGAGATCCTCGTCGAAAACGGGATGACCGTGACCGAGGCCGAGGATTCGATGAAGGCAGTCATGTCCGAGGCCGGGCACGAGATGTGGGGCAGCTTCATCGAGCGCGTCCCGGCCGCAGGTCCGATCATCGAACAGTACACCGAGGCGGCCGGCAAATAGCCGCCATTGCCCGCCGTCTGTTTCTGCGGGCACGTCTTTCATGAACGAGGGTTCCGGGGTTGCGGCCCCGGAAGCCGCCTTGCGCTGGATATTCGATGGTTCGTGCCTTTCTGACATTCACCGACTGGACCGCCAGAATTGCGCAGACCATTGCCATGGTGCTGCTCTATTGTTTCTGCGCGATGATGCTGGCGGAGGTCTTCAGTCGCGGCTTCTTGAGCCGGAGCCTTGCCTTTTCCTGGGAATATTCGGCCTTCGCCATGTGCGGCGTGTTTTTGCTGGGCCTCGGGCCAGCGCTGCAGCATGGCACGCAGGTGCGGGTCTCGCTGCTTCTCTCCCGTGGCCCCCGCTTTGCGCGGCTCGTCGATATCGCCGCCACGCTGGTCGGGCTGGTCCTCGCCTGTCTGCTGCTGGAAGCCTTCTGGACCGTCTTTCATGCCTCCTTTACGCGCGGGCTGCGCCAGTCAAGCTTCATGAATACGCCGCTCGCCATCCCCCAGGCGCTTGCGGTCGCCGGCGCGGCGGAGTTCGTGCTCGCCATGGCGGCGCGGCTTTTGCGGCTTCTTCTCGGCCTGGAACCGGAGCTTGAACGGGAGGCGGAGGATGGTTGAGATCGGCCTCGTCACGTTGCTGCTTTTTGCCGTGCTGCTTCTCGGCTCCGTCTGGGTCGGCCTGTCGCTCTTCGGCGTCGGCTATATCCTGCTTACGGTCTACAAACCCAATATCCCGCTTGAGGCCTTCGCCGGCAAGCTGATGTGGCAGGCGGGCACGGCGCAGGAACTGCTCGCCCTGCCGCTGTTCATCCTGATGAGCGACATTCTCGTGACCGCACGCCTCGGCCGCTCGCTGTTTTCGGGCCTTGCGCCCTGGGTCAGCCGGCTTCCCGGCGGGCTGGTGCATGTCAATGTCGCCGGTTCCACCCTGTTTGCCGCCGTCTCCGGCTCGTCTGCGGCAACGACGGCGATCGTCGGCCGGGTGACGCTTCCCGAGCTTCAGGCGCATGGTTATGACCGCCGTCTGTCGATCGGTTCGCTTGCCGGCGCAGGCACGCTTGGTTTTCTCATTCCGCCATCGATCATCATGATCATTTACGGCGTCGTTTCCGAACAGAGCATTCTCAGGCTGTTCATCGCCGGCATCGTGCCCGGCCTGCTGCTCGCCTGCCTTTACAGCCTCTATATCGCCGCCGCCCACACGGTTTCCGGCGGACGGGCGAGTGCCGAGCGTTACAGCTGGCGCGCGCGCTGGCGGGGGCTGGTCGAGATCGCCCCGATGGTGGCGCTGATCGCCGGCATCATGGGCGCGCTTTATTTCGGCCTTGCAAGCCCGACGGAACTGGCCTCCGTTGGTGTGCTCGGCGCGGTCATCCTGGCGGCGCTCCGGCGTGAACTGACCTTCGCCAATCTCCTGAAAGCCGGCAACAGCGCGGTGCGCACCAGCGCGATGATGGGGCTGATCCTGATCGGAGCGGCGCTTCTCAATGCCGCGCTCGGCTTTCTCGGGCTGCCGCGCGCGATCGCCGGCTGGATCGCCGCGCTTGATCTCGCGCCCTTCGCCCTGATCACCATCCTTCTGCTGTTCTATGTGCTGATCGGCATGTTTCTGGACGGGACGTCGATCATCGTCATGACATTGCCGATCACGCTACCTTTGGTTACATCTGCAGGTTTTGATCCGATTTGGTTTGGTATTTTTGTCGTTGTTGCTGTAGAGATATCCCAGATAACGCCACCGGTGGGATTCAACCTGTTCGTCATACAGGCGCAAACCGGCGAAACGATTGGAAGACTGGTCCGCGCCGTCGCGCCGTTTTTCCTTATTCTGGTCGCCTTTGCGTTGCTTTTGGCGATCTTCCCGCAGATCGTTCTTTGGTTGCCTGGAAAAATGGAATGAGCGCACCGAGACATAAATTGCTGACCCGCTCTTTGCGCGAGGAGATCACTTCCGGTCGCTGGAAGGTCGGTGACCGTCTTCCGCCGGAGGTGGAATTTGCTGTCGAACGGGGCGTGAGCCGCACGACGTTGAGGCGCGCGCTGAGCGAACTCGAGTCCGAAGGCCTGGTTGCACGGCGCAAGCGGGTGGGCACGGTGATCGCCTCGCAGACCCCGCAGCAGCATTTCCGCATGGCCACCAACAGCATGCCGGAATTGATGCGCGTGACGCGGGAAACAGTGCTGGAAGTCTGGACGTCGCGACATGTGGAGAACCATTCCGATCCGGCGCTCGGCGGCCATGAAAGCGCCACCGGCTTCTGGCTGGAGGTCATCGGCGTCAGGCGCATCCCCGGCAGGTTGAGGCCCTTCAACTGGTCGCGCATGTTTGTCGCCGGCCCCTATGCCGGCATAGAGCCGTCGCTCTCGCGCCACCGGGTCGGCTCGGTCTACAATCTGATCGAGGAGATGTTCGACCGGCCGATCGTGCGCGTCAGCCAGAGCGCCAATGCGATCGCCTGTCCGCAACCGGCGGCCGATGCCATCGGCCTGTCGGTTGGAACGCCGGTCCTTTCCATCGATGCCGAGCTCTACAGCCACAATGGCGAGCTGGTCGAGATTTCCCAGGCGATTTACGATCCCGCCCGCTTCCAGCTGCGCAATGACGTGCTGCTGAAATAGAGCGGAAACGCGTTTCCGCGGAGCGGGTTCAGCCCTCTTCGATTTCGGCGATGATTGCGTCGACGGCGCGCCTTGCCGTGCCGAGGCTTTCTTCCGCCTGTTCCTGTTCCACCAGCGCAAAACGGAAGGGCAGGCCGCCCGGCATCTGCGCCAGGCGCGGCAGGTCCGCCGAAATCACCGTCGCGATCTTGGGATAGCCGCCCGTCGTCTGGCGCTCGGCCGTCAGGACGGTTGCCGTGCCCGAACCCGGCACCTGGATCGAGCCGGGCGGGGTGCCGTCGGAGATAATATCGTGGCCGCGCGCGGCATGAAGCGCCGGGCCGAAGAGCAGGCTCGCCATCCGGTCGCGCCGCGTCGAGACGGCGAAGGGCTCCTCGAGAAACAGCGACCAGGCGCGGGCGTCGAAATAATCATCCTGCGGGCCTGCGATCGTCCGGATCGGTCCGGAAGGCCTGCGGAAGATCGAGCGCATTTGGCGCGGAAAAAGCGTCGCCGACGGAAACAGGGTCAGCATGTCGCCATCGGCGAGCGCGCGGCCTTTAAAACCGCCCATGGCATTGCGAACATGGGTGGTGCGCGACCCGAGCACGACGGGAACGTCGATGCCGCCTGAAAAGGCGATGTAGCCCCACATGCCGCCGCGCAGAACGCCGACATCGAGCCTTTCGCCGGGCTCGAGCAGATGGCTTTCCCAGCATGGCACCGCCTGGCCGTTGATCAGCACTTCCGCAGCACCACCGGTGACGGCGACAAGCGTGGGTTCGGAGACGCGATAGCTTCCGCCCGTCTGGGCAAATTCAAGCGCGGCAGCATCCGCATTGTTACCGACAAGCGCCTGTGCGATGCGGAAGGCATCCTCATCCATCGGGCCCGACGGCGAGACGCCGGCGGCCAGATAACCGTTGCGCGGCTTTGCCTGGACCGTCACCATCAGGCCGGCCCTTGCCACTTCCAGCATCACCATGGCGCTTCAGCCTCCACGATCATTTCGCCAAGGGCTGCCCGCCGGTCGAGGTCCGCCATTTCCTCCGGCGGGATGGCGGCAAAGCGGATGATGTCGCCGGCGCGGAAAAAGGCCGGGTCGCTTCGCTCGGGATCGAACAGCCTGAGCGGCGTGCGGCCGATATAGCGCCAGCCGCTTGGGCCGGGAAGCGAGTTGATTGCCGCCTGCCTGCCGCCGATCCCGACCGCGCCGGCGGGTACGCGTTGGCGCGGTTCGGCAAGGCGCGGCGTTTCAAGCGCTTCCGGCAGGCCGCCGAGATAGGCAAAGCCGGGAGCAAAGCCGATCATGAAGACGCGAAAGGTCGCGCCGGTGTGAAGGGCGACGACGTCGTCGGGGTCCATGCCGCGTTCGGCCGCCACGGCATAAAGGTCGAGCGCATCGGCGCCCCGATAGCAGACCGGCACGGTGAAATGGCGCGCGTCCGCCGTACCGGGCGTTGTCGCTGCGTCGACGCGGGCCTCCAGATGGCGCGCCAGATCGCGGCCGCTGAGCACCATCGGGTCGTAGAACACCAGAAGCGAGCGGTAGGTCGGAACGGTCTCCGTAATCCCGGCGAGCGGGTCGTTCTTTAGGGAACGCTCAAGCGTGATCACGCGGGCGCTGACCGCCTCGTCGATGCTGTCGCCAAATTCTATCGTCACGGCCTGATCGCCGGCCGGCTTGATCCGCACCAAAAGCCTGTCCCTGGCTCGATATTGTCCGCACGGCTCTTTTTTCGCCGCGCGGCCCTATATCTATCAGCTATCGGCAGTCGCGCGAAAGGCCTCAATCGTACGGCGGGTGCCTTCTTGGAGGGAAACGGCGTTCCAGTCGCCGAGAAAATCGCGCAGCGGCGCGTTGTCGAGCGCGTCCGGCATCGGTCTTGGCCGGTCGGCAATGGTGATCCGCGCCTCCGGCACCACCGTGCGGATCGCCTCTGCCACATCCTCGCTCGAGCCGATGGCCGTCGTGAGGTCGCTGACGATCGGCGCGGGCGCCGGGCGGTCGAGCGATCGCAGGAAAATCTCGGCCACCTCGTCGATATGCTGGAAGCACATCTTTCCGGAAAACGGGATCTCGTAAGGTTCTCCGCGGGCTGCGGCCCGCATGGCAAGCGTGATCGCCGCCGTCTCCCCGCTGGTGCGGCCCGGCCCGTAAACCACATGCGGCCTCAGGCCCACCGAGCCGAGGCCGTGATCGAGGAAATAGACCTTGGAGATCTCCTCGCAGCAATGCTTGAACGCGCCATAGAGGTTGACGGGCGAGGCGAGGGGGCCGCGGGGGCGGGCGGCAAGCGAGCTTGCGTAGACGATGCGGGAAATGCCGGCCTTCAGCGCCGCCTGCATGATGTTGATATGGCCGACGACATTGACCTGGGCGCCGAGCGCCGGATTTGCCCGGCAGGCGGGAATGACGAGGGCGGCAAGATGCAGGATCGCCTCGGTCCCGAAGCGCGCGATGGTCCCTTCGACCGAGTCCGGTTCTGTGATGTTGCCCTCGACATAGGTGACGCCGGGAATGCGCGCCATCTCCGCCGGAAGTTTGAGGTCGAGAACGGTGACCTGGTCGCCGCGCGCGGCAAGCGCCTTCGTCAGCGCCTGGCCGAGAAATCCTGTTCCGCCGGTGACCAGGACCTTGAGCGGCGTACGTTGTGTATTGTCGGTGTCGCTCATGATGCCATTCCCTGTCCGCCGTTGACGTCGAGAAGTTGGCCGGTGATGAAACCCGCCTCATCGGAAGCGAAGAAGGCGACGGCGGCGGCCACATCCTCCACGCGGCCATGGCGGCGCACCGGCACGCCTTCAAGCGCGCGCTGGCGTTCTTCCGGCGTCATGCGCTCATTGAGCAGCCGTTCGACGCGCGGCGTGGAGATCGCGCCGGGGCAGACGGCGTTGCAGGTGATGCCCTTCGGCCCGAATTCCTGCGCCATCTGCAGCGTCATCGACTGGATGGCGCCCTTGGCAGCCACATAATTGGCGCCGGTGAACAGGCTGCCGTAGCGCCCGGCCTTGGAACCGAGATTGATCACCCGCCCGAAACCGGCTGAAATCATGCCCGGCAACACATGGCGGCTGATCCTGACGGCGGCCGTGACATTGAGCGTCATGACACGGTCCCAGTCCTCGTCCGTCTCCTCCAGAAAAGCGCGCGGGGTGTGCAGTGAACCGCCGGCATTGTTGACGAGGATGTCGAAGACCATGTCGCGCGCGGCAAAATCGGCCATCATCCTGGCAATGTCGTCACCGTCGGTCAGGTCGCCGGCGATGAAGACGGCGGAGGCCAGGCTCTCGCTCTGCCGCGCCTTTTCAATTGCCTCTTCGGATCGGTCGATGATGCCGATGCGCGCGCCCTCGCTTGCAAGCCGTGCCGCGATTGCCGCGCCCAGCCCGTCGGCCGCGCCGGTCACCAGCGCGGTTCTTCCCATCATTCTTCTCAAAACTTTCCTCCCAGTGGACTGAAAAGAGTCCGACCATCAGTAAAATGGTACATAATACCACTATGCAGAACTTATGATCGGCAGGCCAGTGGTTTTTGTGCCGAATCGCCGGGCGGCTGGGAATAGGTGGAAAATTCATGATAAAGATGTGCAAGGCGGACGCCGCCAATCATCGCGACCCGCCCTCTGCGACCTTTTTTGGGAACCCTTGCGCGCATGATCCCCCTTCTTTCTCAGGCTGCCGTCGCGTTTTCTTTCGCAGCCTTCTTCTATTTTATCGTCTCTTACCAGGTCACGGTGGGGTTTCCGCCCTTTTATGTTCCCTTCGGTTCCAAAGACGTTATTTCGCTGAACCGTGCGGTCTCTTTCGTTTTCGCAATGATGTTCGCGATGGCGCTGTATGCGACCACCAAGTTCACCATTTTCTCCTTTGCGTTCGGCTGTATCGCATTGGCAGGAGGCATCGATGCCAGAGGCCGCATGAAGAAAAAGGTCGCCGAGATTGGACTGCCTCAATGGATGTGGATTAGGCTCACGCTCAAATGGCCGATGCTCGTTTTTGATGTCTGGACGATCGCTGCGAGCTGTTATGTCTTCTGGGTTTTATTCCAAAAATAAAAGCGACCGCGATGGGCCGCCTCTAGACTGCTGACAAAGTTCGCCCCACCCTCATCCGTCATGCCGGCCTTGAGCCGGCATCCAGAGCCAAGAAGCGAGAACCATCGCGATTAAAGTGCTGTTATGAATACTGTTTTTGTGGCCCTGGACCCCGGCTCAGGGCCGGGGTGACGGAGAATGGGAGCAGGTTCTTTGCCATTGCAACAGGCTTTTCAACAAAATAAAGGCGACCGCGATGGGCCGCCTTCTTCGTCATCACATACTGATCGCTTGATCAGCCTGCAGCGCGGGTCTTCTCAAACCGCTTGCGCTCGTTGGAGTCGAGATAGAGCTTCCTGAGGCGGATCGACTTCGGCGTGACTTCCATCAGCTCGTCATCCTGGATCCAGGAGAGCGCGCGGTCGAGCGTCATGCGGATCGGGGGCGTCAGCTTCACGGCTTCGTCCTTGCCGGCGGAACGGATATTGGTGAGCTGCTTGCCCTTCAGAACATTGACCTCGAGGTCGTTGTCGCGGGTATGGATGCCGACGATCATGCCGGCATAAACCTTGTCGCCGGGCTCGATGATCATCGGGCCGCGATCTTCAAGGTTGAACATGGCGTAAGCGACGGCCTCGCCGGCCTGGTTCGACAGAAGAACGCCCTGGTTGCGGCCGCCGATCTCGCCCTTGTAGGGCTGGTAGTTGTGGAACAGGCGGTTCATGATCGCCGTGCCGCGCGTATCGGTCAGAAGCTCCGACTGGTAGCCGATCAGGCCGCGGGTCGGGGCAAAGAACACCAGACGCACGCGGTCGCCGCCCGAGGGACGCAGCTCGACCATCTCGCCCTTGCGCTCGGCCATCTTCTGCACGACGATGCCGGAATGCTCCTCGTCAACGTCGATGACGACTTCTTCGACCGGCTCCATCAACTGGCCGGTTTCCTCATTCTTGTGCATGACCACGCGTGGACGCGAAACGGCGATCTCGAAGCCTTCGCGACGCATGGTTTCGATCAGGACGGCAAGCTGGAGTTCGCCGCGACCGGACACATAAAAGGAATCCTTGCCCTCGGCTTCCTCGATCTTCAGCGCGACATTGCCTTCGGCTTCCTTCATCAGCCGGTCGCGGATGACGCGGCTCGTCACCTTGTCGCCCTCGGTGCCGGCGAGCGGACTGTCATTGACGATGAAGGACATGGTGACCGTCGGCGGATCGATCGGCTGCGCCTGAAGCGGCTCGGTCACGGAGGGATCGCAGAACGTGTCGGCAACCGTGCCCTTGGAAAGGCCGGCAATGGCGATGATGTCGCCGGCCTGCGCTTCCTCGATCGGCTGGCGCTCGATGCCGCGGAAGGCGAGGATCTTCGAAACGCGGCCGGTTTCGACGGTCTTGCCGTCCTGGGAGAGGACCTTGACCGGCTGGTTCGGCTTGATCGATCCGGAGAAGACGCGGCCGGTGATGATGCGGCCGAGATAAGGATTGGCTTCCAGCAGCGTGCCGATCATCTTGAACGGACCTTCGGCAACCTTTGGTGCCGGAACATGGTCGACAACAAGGTCGAGCAACGGGCCGAGGCCCTGGTCCTGCGGACCTTCCGGCGCGGTGTTCATCCAGCCCGCGCGGCCGGAGCCGTAGAGGATATGGAAATCGAGCTGCTCGTCGGTGGCGTCGAGTGCGGCGAAGAGGTCGAAGACCTCGTTGACGACTTCATCGGCGCGGGCATCCGGACGGTCGATCTTGTTGATGGCGACGATCGGCTTGAGGCCGACCTTCAGCGCCTTGCCGACCACGAATTTGGTCTGCGGCATCGGGCCTTCGGCGGCGTCCACCAGAACGATCGCGCCGTCCACCATCGACAGGATGCGCTCCACCTCGCCGCCAAAGTCGGCGTGGCCGGGCGTGTCGACGATGTTGATGCGGGTATCCTTCCAGACGACCGAGGTCGCCTTGGCGAGAATGGTGATGCCGCGTTCCTTCTCGAGGTCATTGCTGTCCATCACGCGCTCATCAACGCGCTGGTTCTCGCGGAATGCGCCGGACTGCTTCAGGAGCTCGTCAACGAGCGTCGTCTTGCCATGGTCAACGTGCGCGATGATCGCGATATTGCGAAGTGCCATTTTTATCGATCTCTGGGGCTGGGCGCGGGTCTGTAGGAGCGGTGGGAGGACCGCTGCCGGAAAAGGGGCGCCTGTTACACTTGCCGCGCTCTTACACATTTTTTGACGAAAACGAAAGAGAATGTTTTGTGGCAGGGGCTTTGCGGCCGTCGTCAGAGCGCGATAGACGCCTCGCAGCCCTGTTCCCGCGACCTATTCAAAGCCCAAGAGCAAGGCGCCCTGGTAGAACAGGAAGGCGATCGCCCAGGCGTAGACGAGCGAAAAGATCAGCGAGAAGACCATGAAGCCCCAGGACCGGCTTTCGGCCTTCACGGTGGCCACCGTCGTCAGGCAGGGCGTGTAGAGCAGGCAGAACAGGCAGAAGGAATAGGCGGCAGCCGGTGAGACCGAGATGGCGATCTGGTGGGCGACGAGGCCCGACGACATGGCATAGATCGTCGACAGCGACCCGATCACCACTTCCTTGGCGATGAAGCCGAAGATCAGCGCCAGCGTCAGATAGGGGTTGATGCCGATCGGCGCCATGACCGGCTGGAGAAGCTCGCCGAGCTTGCCGCCCCAGGTCTCAAGCCCGGTGGCATCGGTCGGGAAATTGGTCAGGAACCAGACGGCAATCGTGCCGATAATGATGAAATTCGTCGCCCGGTGCAGGAATTCCCGGAGCTCGCCATAGCCGCGCAGCCAGACCTGGCGAAGCGTCGGCACACGGTAGGGCGGCAGTTCCAGCACGAAGGGCTCGGTATTCCTGAACTGCCTCGAGCGCGAAAAGATCGCGGCGGCGAGGAAGGCCGCGGCAAAGGAGATGACGTAGAAGGAAAACAGGACGATCGGGCCCTGGGCGGGCGGGAAGACGGCGGCGATGATGAAGACGAACACCGCCAGGCGCGCCGAGCAGAGCGAAAACGGGATGATCAGCATGGAGAGCAGCCGGAGTGGCTGCGAGCGCATCACCCGCGTCCCCATCAGCGCCGGCACATTGCAGCCGAAACCCATCATCTGCATGACGAAGGAGCGGCCGTCGAGGCCGATGCGGCGCATCCAGGTATCCATCAGATAGGCCGCGCGCGACAGATAGCCCGAATCCTCCACAGCCGCCATGCAGAAGAAGAACAGCATGATTAGCGGCACGAAGGACGCGACGGTGGCAACGCCGAGCCAGATGCCGTTTATGACGAAGTTCTGCAGCCAGCCCGGGCCGAGGCTGAGCACCGGCTCGAGAATGCGGTTCTGGATCCAGTCGGTGATGACGCCGACCCAGTCCTGCGATGGCAGGCCGATGGTCCAGACGATGTAGAAGACGAACAGCATGACCGCGAAGAACAGCGGCAGGCCGAAAACCGGATGAAGCAGGAAACGGTCGAGCTTCTGGGTGATCGTCTTCGGCGGAGCTTCGGGATAGACGACCGCGCCGGAAAGCGTTTCCGACAGCGTTTCCTCGGTCATCAGCGTCGAACGTAGCGTCTCGTAGTCGGCCAGCACCGGAGGCTGACCGGCGCGTGCTTCGAGCATGGCGGAGACGCTTTCGATCGCCTTGGGATAGCCCTCGCCATATTTGGCGCTGATCAGGTGGACCGGCAGGCCGAGGCGGGCGGACAGCGCGTCCGTATCGATCTCGATGCCGTTCTTGCGCGCTTCGTCGGCCATGTTCAGCATGACGACTGCGGGCAGGCCGAGCTGTTTGACCTGCAGCGGCATCAGGATCTGCCGGTCGATCTGGCTGGCATTGATGACGATGATGACGAGATCGACGGGATAGGTCTTGAGGAAGTCGGCGACGATGGTTTCGTCCTCGGAAAAGCCTTCGAGGTCGTAGATGCCGGGAAGATCGACGAATTCCAGTGTCTTGCCGCCGCGTTTGACGCGCGCATTGGAGAGCGAGACCGTGATGCCCGGCCAGTTGCCGACATAGGCGCTGGCGCCGGTGATGCGGTTATAGAGCATCGACTTGCCGGTATTCGGCTGGCCGATCATGGCGATGCGCGGAACGTCGTTGAGGTCGAGATTGGCTTCTGCCGGCGAACAATGGGACATGGCGTCTTCCGGAGCTTTGGCGGGCGGTGGGCCGCCTGCCAGTCTTGTCGTTTTGCTCGGTGTGGGCCCGCCGGGCATGCTTTCAGATAAACGAGGCGTACCGGTGCGATCCGCCTCGCTCCATTCAGTCTTCGATCTTGCGCACCTTGACCAGTTCGGCCTCCGTGCGGCGGATCGCGATCTCTGTCGCCTTGCCGGCGCGCACAACCAGAGGCCCGCCGAACCAGGCGCGCCGGACCACGGAAACCTGGTGCGGGCTCGACAGGCCAAGCGCCCTCAACCGCACTGACAGGCCGTTCTCGAAACTGCCGGCCTCGACGATTTCGACAATGCCGCTTTCGCCGGGCTGGAGGCTTTCAAGCGAGACGATCCGGCCCTCGCGGAGCGTCTCCATGGTTGGATCGTTGCTCATTTCTGCCCCATGCCCGCGATTTCGCGATCGATGAAGTCATTGGCGTGCGGACCTTCGCCGTTCAGGCGTTCGCCGATCTGCGGCGCTATGGCGCCGGCATTGGTTATGGTCATGCGCATGCCCTTTCGTCTCCTCTCCATCTCCCTTCTGTATGACACGCGGCATGATTGCGCGCAAGATACTTTACTGAAATAGGCAGGATTAATTAAGTCTCTGTAATCATGCCAGAAAACATACGACGCTTGATGGATGTCTATTTTCTAAGGTCAGTATTAGCTAACTAAATAGAGATTTGCCGTCGGCACGAAAAAGCGATGGCGCTTTGCGAAACCGCTATCCTTCCCAAAAAAGGCAAAAAAAAGCCGGACGCCTGTCGGCATCCGGTCTCTCTGAAAAGCGTTCTGATGTGGCGCCGGACTACATCGTCGCGCCAACCTGCCAAGGCACGAATTCATTGTCGCCGAGGCCGAGCGCTTCCGATTTGGTCTTCTGCCCGGAGGCTGTGGCGATCAGATAATCGAGCAGTTCCTCGCCCTTCTTGTGAAGGTCTGCGCCGTCGGAGAGAATGTCGCCGCAATTGAGGTCCATGTCGTCGGGCATGGAGGCATAGAGGGCGGAGTTGGTCGCGACCTTCACCGTCGGCGTCGGCTTGGAGCCGAAGGCCGAGCCGCGTCCGGTGGTAAAGCAGAGGATTTGCGCGCCGCCGGCGATCTGGCCGGTGGCCGAAACCGGATCGTATCCGGGCGTATCCATGAACAACAGGCCCTTTTCGCGGATCTGCTCGCCATATTCGAGAACATCCATCAACGGCGTGCTGCCGGCCTTGGCGACCGCGCCGAGGGATTTTTCCAGTATGGTTGTCAGTCCGCCCTGCTTGTTGCCGGGGGAGGGATTGTTGTCCATCGAGCCGTGGTTGGCGTCGGTATAGTCCTCCCACCACTTGATGCGGGCGAGTAGCTTCTCGGCCACATCTTTGCTGGCCGCGCGGCGGAGCAGAAGCTGCTCGGCGCCATAGATTTCCGGCGTTTCCGACAGCACGACCGTGCCGCCCATGCCGACGAGAAGGTCGGAGGCGATGCCAAGCGCGGGATTTGCGGTGATGCCGGAAAAGCCGTCGGAACCGCCGCATTGCAGGGCAAGCTTCAGTTCGCAAACCGGTATTTCGACCCGGCGGGCCTCATTGACCTTGGGCAGGAGCTCCTTGATGTGGTCAACGATCTTGTCGATCGATTTCTGCGTACCGCCGTTCTCCTGGATGGTCATCATGAAGAAACGGCTCTCGTCCATCTCGCCGTGGATCTCGCGCATGCGGGCAAGCTGCATCTGCTCACAGCCAAGGCCGACGAAAAGCGCGGCGCCCACATTCGGATGCGTCGCATAGCCCCACAACACGCGCTGCAGATTGTCGAAGCCGGGGCCGGAACTGGCCATGCCGCAGCCGGTGCCATGGGCAAAGGCGGCAACGCCGTCGATATGCGGGTAACTATCGAGAATGCCGGACTGGTTGATGATGTCGGCAGCGCGGCGGATCACCGTCGCCGAACAGTTCACCGTGCCGCAGATGGCGATGTAATTGCGCGTGCCGGCGGAGCCGTCGGCGCGGCGATAGCCCATGAAGGTGCGGGGCGCGACTTCGGGGATGGCGGCCCTGGCGGCTTCCAGATCGACGCCGATTTCGTAATCGCGGCCATGGTCGCCGAAAGTGCAATTGTGCACATGCACGTGCTCGCCGGCCTTGATGTCGCGCGCGGCATAGCCGATCAACTGGCCGAACTTGAAGATGCCGCCGCCTTCGGGAATGTCGGTATTGGCGATCTTGTGCCCACGGGTCACGGGCTTGTCGAGCGGCACGCCGAAGCCAAGCGGCGTATCACCCTTGTCGGCGCGTCCGGCAAGGATGGACACCGTGTCCTTGGGGTGAAGTTTGAGACAGAGTTCAGCCACGATAATACCTCCCGACCGGGTGCTCCCCGGGATAACTGCATTGGTCCGGGCGTCGCCGCAGACGGGCGACGCCCTGCGCTTGCCTATCTCACGACCGCTTCGGCCATGGCGCGGGCGCCCTTTTCAACGAGCCCCTCATAAGCGGCGGCGAGACCTTCAACGAAGTCCTTGTTGTCCTGAAGCGCCTTGGGGAACACGTCGGAAACGCCGATCAGCGCCTCGACCTTGTCGCGCGGCGTTGCGCCGGCGTCGGACAGCGCCTTGAGCTTCTCGGCGAGCGGATCGCGCACGTCGATCGGATTGCCGCGTTCGTCGACGCCGCCGATGTAACGCATCCAGGCCGCGATCGCGAGCGAAAGGCCGGGAACCGGGCGACCGGCTTCGAGATCTTCCTGCACCGTTTCGAGAATGCGCTGCGGCAGTTTCTGCGATCCGTCCATGGCGATCTGCCAGGTCAGGTGGCGAATCGAAGGGTTGGAATAGCGCTCGAAAAGGGCGGCGGTGTATTCCTTGAGGCTGACGCCTGGAGGCGCGTCAACGGCGGGAATGATTTCCTTCTCCCACAGGAATTTGCAGTAGGCCGCAAACACCGTGTCGGAGACCGTGTCATAGATCGTTTCCTTGCCGGCCAGATAGCCGAGATAGGAAATCGAGGAATGCGTGCCGTTGAGGCAGCGAAGCTTCATGTGCTCGAACGGGGTCACGTCCTCGACAAGCTGCGCGCCGACAGCGCCGATATCGGGGCGCTCTCCGTCCACGAACTTGTCTTCGACAACCCACTGGCGGAAGGGCTCGTGCATTACCGGAACCGGATCGTAGACGCCGGTGAGCTCCGCGACGCGCTCGATGTCTTCCGGTTTGGTGGCCGGCACGATGCGGTCGATCATGGTGCAGGGGAAGGTGACTTCCTTTTCGATCCAGGCTTGAAGCTCGGGATCGATCATGCCTGCAAGTTCGACAACGACGGCGTGGACGACATGGCCGTTGTTCGGCAGGTTGTCGGAGCTCATCATCGTGAACGGACGGTGGCCGGCCTTGCGGCGACGGTCCAGCGCGCGGACGATATAACCGAGCGCCGATTTCGGCTTGTTTTCGTCCTTCAGGTCTTCAATGATGAAGGGGTGTTCGCGGTTGAGCTTGCCGGTCGAGGGGAAATGGCAATAGCCCTTTTCGGTCACCGTGGAGGTGACGATCTTGATCTTCGGATCGGCCATCAGGGAGAGGACGGCCTCCGGATCATCCGGCGCATCAAGCACATCGTTCAGCACAGGGATCACCTGCGGCTCGATGCCTTCCGGCGCGAGCGAGACGGCCGTATAGGCAAAGCCCTGCGGCTCGAAGATCTCGCGCTGTTTCGGGGGCGTCATCAGATTGACGCCGACAATGCCCCAGTCGCCACCGGACGTTTGCATTGCTTCATAAATGTAAATTGCGCCGTGGGAGCGATAAAACGCTCCCAGGCCCAGATGCACAATCCCCGAGCCCGGACGCGGCGCGTCCGGACGTTTTAAGCGGGGAAGGCTTTCGGCATTAGCGGGCAAGCCACCCTCCATCGACATTAAGGATCGCCCCGTTGATGTAATCAGCGGCGGGCGAAGCAAGAAAGACGGCCGTGCCGCCCAGGTCAGCCGGGTCACCCCAGCGATCGGCCGGAATCCGGCCAAGGATTTCCGCAGAGCGCTTTTCATCGGCGCGCAGTGCGGCGGTGTTGTTGGTGGCGATATAGCCGGGCGCAATCGCGTTCACATTGATGCCCTTGGCCGCCCACTCGTTGCACATCAGCTTGGTGATGCCGGCAACGCCGCTCTTCGACGCGGTGTAGGAGGGGACGCGGATACCGCCCTGGAAGGACAGCATCGAGGCGATGTTGATGATCTTGCCGGTGCCGCCGCGCTCGAGAACCTTCTTGGCGAAGCCCTGGCAGGTGAAGAACACAGCCTTGACGTTCATGTCCATGACGTCGTCCCAGTCCTTTTCGGAAAAGTCGACGGCGTCATCGCGGCGGATCAGGCCCGCATTGTTGACCAGGATATCGATCGGCTTGTCATAGGCCTCGATGAACGTCTTGCCGTTCATCGGATTGGAAAGATCGAGGATCTCGCTGACGGCCTTGCCGCCGGCGTCCTTGATGATCTTCACGGTTTCGTCGCTGTCCTGATGGCTGGTGCACAGCACTTCCGCTCCGGCCTCGCCAAGGGCAATCGCGATGCCCTGGCCGATCCCGGTGTTGGCGCCGGTCACCAGCGCGCGCTTGCCTTCAAGAGAGAAAGAAATAGCCATTACTTGAGGGTCTCCATCGATACCATTTCAACATCCTTGTAGTCGACATTGTCGCCGGCCATAGCCCAGATGAAGGTGTAGTTGGACGTGCCGGCGCCGCAATGGATCGACCAGGGCGGAGAAATCGCGCCTTCCTCGTTCTTCAGCACCAGATGGCGGGTCTCGTCGGGCTCGCCCATCATGTGGAACACGCGGGCGTTTTCATCGAGGTCGATATAGAGATAGGCCTCCATGCGGCGGTCGTGAACGTGGGCCGGCATGGTGTTCCAGATCGAGCCCTTCTGCAGCTTGGTCATGCCGACGACGAGCTGGCAGGACTTCATCACGTCGGGATGGACGAACTGATAGATGGTGCGTTCATTGCAGTTTTCGGGCGCGCCCAGCGTCACATTGGCCGCTTCGGCGATCTTGATCAGGCGCGAGGGATAGGTCTGGTGCGCCGGCGCGGAGAGGATGTAGAAGCGGCCTTCGCCCGAGAAGGTGACCTTTCCGGCGCCCATGCCGAGATAGAGCATGTCGCCGTGGACCATGTCGTATTCGGCGTCGCAGGTGACCTTGCCGGGGCCGCCAAGCTTCACGATCGTCATCTCGCGGCGATCGAGGATCGAAGCCGTGCCGCAGGGCGCGACATGGTCGAGTTCCAGCGGGCCGTCTGCCGGGCAGGCGCCGCCGACGATCATGCGGTCATAATGGGTGTAGATGAGATTGATTTCACCAGGAACGAACAGGTTGCTGGTCTGAAAATGTTCGCGCAGTTCGCTCGTGTCGAACGTGCTCGCCGTGACCGGATCGATCGCATGGCGAATTTCGATATTCAACATCTTATTCTCCTTCACTTTATTGAAAAGACTTCACGCTCGGGACGTAAAGGCATCGGTCACCATGCCCCGTTCATGCCTCCGTCAGCTTTTGGGACCAAGGCCTCTGCCTTGTCGGTGACACCCCCGCCGGTTTCGGCGAGGGAAGGTTTTTCCCGACCGGCCTTTCGGGTGCCTGCTCTGACGGCAAAAAAAGACCGGGGCAGGCCCTCACATAGGGCAGCCGCGCCCGGGAGAAAGGCGCGGCATTGATGGTTGCACAATTTGGCGTCCCGGATTTTTCAAGCGTTTCAAAAATACTCTCCCTGCTTGAAAATGGCTGTTGTTACAGCCGGTATGCGCGCTTGACCAGATTGTAGGTCAAGTCGCGCGCGACTTCCGGTGCCTCGTCTTCGTCCAGGCGTCCGGTGGCGACGAGGGTCGCCAGGAAGGCGCAGTCGACGCGGCGGGCGACATCATGGCGTGCGGGGATCGAGCAGAAGGCGCGCGTGTCGTCGTTAAAGCCGACTGTGTTGTAGAAGCCTGCCGTTTCCGTGACCATTTCACGGTAGCGGCGCATGCCCTCGGGGCTGTCGTGGAACCACCAGGCCGGGCCGAGACGGAGCGCGGGATAGACGCCGGCAAGCGGGGCCAGTTCGCGCGAATAGGCTGTCTCGTCGAGCGTGAACAGCACGATCGTCAGGTCCGGTTCCATGCCCACGGCATTGAGCAGCGGACGCAACGCCTCGACGTAACTGGTCTGAACGGGGATATCGAAGCCCTTGTCGCGACCGAAACGTGCCATGACCTCGTCCGAATGGTTGCGGGATGAGCCCGGATGGATCTGCAGAACGAGGCCATCCTCGACACTCATGCGGGCCATTTCGGTCAGCATGTGGCCGCGGAATGCATCGGCTTCCTCGGCCGAGCATTCGCCCTTCAGAGCCTTGGCAAAAAGTGCCTCGACGTCGGCTTTCGGCAAGTCCTCGGTGCGCGCGGTCGGGTGACCGTGGTCGGTCGCGGTGGCGCCATACTGCTTGAAGAAAGCGCGGCGGATGCGGTGGGCTTGAAGATAGTTCTCGTATTTGGTCGCGTCGACGCCGGTCAGCTCGCCGAACTTCTCGACGTTTTCGGCAAAGCCTTCAAACTCTGGATCGACAACCGGGTCTGGACGATAGGAGGTGACGACCTTGCCGCCGGTCCAGCCCGAATCGCGGATCATCGCGTGCCATTTCAGGTCATCGAGCGGGCTTTCCGTGGTCGAAATCGCCTCGATGTTAAAACGCTCGAACAGCGCACGCGGTCGGAATTCCGGCTTTTTCAGACATTCGTCGATATGGTCGTAGAACTCATCGGCGGTTTCGGGGCCGAAGCGCTTTGTGAGGCCGAAGACATGCTCGAAGGAATGTTCCAGCCAGCCGCGGCTCGGCGTGCCGCGCAGCAGGTAGAAGTTCTCGGCGAAGAGGCGCCAGATCTTGCGGCTGTCGGTTTCCGTCTCGCCGCCGTCAACGCGCGGCACGCCCAGGTCGGTCAGTTTCACGCCTTGCGAGCAGAGCATGCGGAAGACATAGTGGTCGGGAACCACGAACAGTTTTGCCGGATCAGGGAAAGGCTCGTTCTCGGCGTACCAGCGGGGGTCGGTGTGGCCGTGCGGGCTGACGATCGGGAGCGTGCTGATTTCGTTGTAAAGCGCGCGTGCCAGGTCCCGCGTCTTTGGTTCGGTCGGAAAAAGCCGGTCCTTGTTGAGCATGTCTTAGTCTCCCGCATCGGGTTTTTTTGTATGGTCGAAATGCGCGATTGCATTTCACACGAAAACTAATATGTTAGTATGCGAAACCTGTCAATGGGAGGAATGAATGGTCGGGAAATTAAAAATCGGGGCGCTGGAACAAGCCCGTCAGCCGACCGTAACCGATCTGGTCTATGATCACCTTTATCGCCAGGTCATCGAGAATGAACTGCCGCCGGGCTCCAAGCTCTCGGAAGTCGAGGTGGCGCGTGTTCTCGGCGTCTCGCGCCAGCCCGTGCGCGACGCCTTCTACAGACTCTCGCAGCAGGGCTTCCTGCTGATCCGACCGCAGCGGGCGACGCTGGTTACCCATATCTCAAAGCGGGCGGTGATGCAGGCGCATTTCATCCGCAGCGCGCTCGAACTGGCGACAGTAGAGGCGGCCGCCCGGTGCTGCACGCGGGAAGACGCCGATATCCTTCGGGTCAACATCGCCGAACAGGACGCCGCCATCCGCGCCGGCGACAAGACCGGCTTTCACGTCCTCGACGATGAGTTCCACAAACAGATCTGCGAGCTTTCCGGTCATGGCGACGCCTGGGCATTGATTCGCGACCACAAGGCGCATATGGACCGTGTGCGGTATCTCAGCCTGTCCTTCGGCGCGACAAGTGCGCTCAACGAACATGCCGGGATACTGCACGCGATCGAGGCGCATGACGTGGAGGCGGCCGTTTCGGCCATGCGGGAGCATTTGTCGCAGATCGCCAAGATCGTCGAGCGTATCAACGTCTCGCATCCGGCCTTTTTCGAAATGGAAGACGAATGAAAAACCTCCCCAAGACTATCCTGTGCATCGGCGAATGCATGGTCGAGATGGCCCCGCGCGAAGACGGCGCCTACACGCGCGGCTTTGCCGGCGACACCTTCAATTCCGCCTGGTATCTCGCTCGCACGTTGCCCGATGACTTCACCGTCGATTATTTCACCGGCGCGGGAACCGACACGGTCTCCGACGAGATGCTGACCTTCATGGAAAAGGCGGGCGTGGGAACCTCCTCGGTCCGTCGCATCGACGCGCGCACGGTCGGGCTTTACATGATCGCACTGAAGAATGGCGAGCGCAGCTTTTCCTACTGGCGCGGCCAGTCGGCGGCAAAGCTTCTGGCAGAGGACCCCGAGGCGCTGAGAAAGGCGCTTGCCGGCCGAGGGCTCGTGCTCTTCTCCGGCATCACCATGGCCGTTGTCAATGAAGAGCACCGCCAGACCCTGCTCGACCTTCTGGCCGAAGCGCGCGCTGCGGGCACCGTCATCGCCTTCGATCCCAACATGCGCGCACGCCTCTGGCCCTCGCGCGCGGTCATGGCCGAGACGATCATGAAGGCGGCTGCCGTCAGCGACATCGTGCTGCCCTCCTTCGACGAGGACGGCGCGGTGTTCGGCGATGAAAGCCCTGAGGCGACGATCGCCCGCTACCGGGCTGCGGGCGTGAAGACCGTGATCGTCAAGAACGGACCCGACACGATCCATGCCGAGGACGAGGAAGAAGGTCCGGTCACTTTCAAGCCGACACCATCGGAAAACGTTGTTGACACCACCGCCGCCGGCGACAGTTTCAATGCCGGCCTGATCGCGGCGCTGATGACGGGCGCCCCGCTGGTTGAGGCGCTGGAACAGGGGTCGGCGCTTTCGGCTCGCGTCATTGGCGCGCGCGGCGCGCTGGTTGCCGTCTGACGCTCACTCCGCCTGGCGCAGCAGGGGGAAGACGGCCATGCCGTCTTCCTCGCCGCGGGGAAAGGCGCCTTCCTGGTGGCGCTTGTTCAGCATCTTGTAGCCGGCCGGACTGACGCCGATATAGCGCTTGAACATCCGCGAGAAATAATAGCTGTCGTCATAACCGACAAAGGCGGAGGCCTGTTTCACGGTCTGGCCGCTGGCCAGCAGCGCCATCGCCCGCTCCATCCTCTTGAACTCCTGATATTTCGGCGGCGTGAGACCGACCTGTTTCTTGAACTCGCGGCGGAAATAATCCTGGTTGTAGGGGATGGAGCCCAGAACGCGGTCGACCGTGTCCGGGTTCAGGGGGTCGGCGGCGATCTGCGATGCTGCGACCATGACCGAGAGCGACAGGCTGTCCGGATTGTTGACGGCGACGTCCTGCTGCGGCCGCCAGCGGATGAAGGCGGCTTCGACGAACTCTATCAGCAGCACCATAAAAATGTGGTGCTGGACAAAGGTTGTCGAGGACAGAGGGGCGGTTTCGCGATAGTGGCGTGCCAGCGGGGCGATCATTTCCCAGCGCGGCAGATCGACCCAGATCCGGCAGTCCATTTGCTCGAAAAGGTCCATCCGGCCGAAGACCTCCGCCCTGAAATGCTGTGCGACACCGGTATAGAGTTCATCGGATGTCGAGCGCCCAACGAAACGTTCTCCGGCGGGGATCAGCATGGCCCGGCCCGGTTTCATCTCGAAGGTTTCGCCGGAGACCTCGTATTCGGCCCTGCCCGTCAGGCAGATGACGAGGTCATGCACCTTGTTGACCTTGTCCGCCGTCCAGGTCGAGGTGTGCAGCATCCTGATGGTCGAGCGGGTCAGCGTCAGATTGAGGGCGTTAACCGCAAGACCGTCAAGAACCCCACCTTCGATTTTATCCATCCTTTTGTCCGAAACCCTCTATTCCAAAATTGTGGCCAAACATGATTATGAACAGTGGAAGCGCCGAAATAAAGGCGTATCGCATCAAGAAACATCTGGGAGGATGTCGCTCGTATGGGAAAAATCAAAACCCGACTGGGTTGATCCCTCGCCTGCGCCTTAGCGCCATGCACAAATCAGAACACAACAACATCCGTGCTGCCCTTCGGGGTCGGCTGCCTTTTCGCATGCCCTCAGCTCACCGCCTTGACGGTGGTCAAGGCCGTGGCAATGCGCTCCCACGGGTCAGTCGCGCCTGCCGGAACCAACCAACGGGAATGCGGTCATGAGCGGTGAAAATCGTTTCATGGGGCTCGCCTATCTGTCCCCATATATCATCGGGCTGCTGCTGTTCACGGCAGTGCCATTTCTTGCGTCATTCGTGTTGTCGTTCACCGACTACTCGCTGATGAGTTCGCCCCACTTTGTCGGGCTGAAGAACTACATTCGCCTGTTCACCCATGACCGCACCTTCAACAAGTCGCTGTCGGTCACGCTGATCTACGTGTTCTCGACGGTGCCGCTGAAGCTCGCCTTCGCGCTCTTCATCGCAGTGATCCTGAACTACAAGCTGAAGTTCATAAACTTCTTTCGCACGGCCTTCTATGTGCCGTCGATCCTCGGAGGCTCCGTCGCGATCGCGGTGCTCTGGCGCTACCTCTTTGCCGATGTCGGCCTGATCAACATGATGCTGGAAGGCATCGGCCTTCAAAGCGTCAACTGGTTCGGCGATCCCAACAATGCGCTGTTCACCATCACCCTTCTGCGTCTGTGGCAGTTTGGTTCGGCCATGGTGATCTTCCTGGCCGCCCTTCAGAGCGTCGACAATTCGCTCTACGAGGCAGCCGCCATCGACGGCGCCGGCAAGTGGAAGACCTTCTTCTTCATCACGCTGCCGCTGATCACGCCGGTGATCTTCTTCAATCTCATCATGCAGACGGTCCAGGCCTTCCAGGAATTCAACGGTCCCTACATCATAACCGGTGGCGGCCCGCTGAAATCCACCTATCTGCTGCCGCTCTACATCTATGACGAGGCCTTCAAGAACTTCCGCATGGGATATGCCTCGGCCATTGCCTGGGTCATGTTCGCCATCATCATGGTCCTGACGCTGATCGCCTTCTGGTCATCGCGCCACTGGGTCTATTACGCCGGCGACAAGAGGAGCTGATCATGACAGAGCAAACCTTGTCGAGCATGCTGTCCGCCCGCGATCTCGAAGCCATCCGCGCCCGCAAGCGCGAGCAGCGCAAGATCCTCATTTCGTCGATCATCCGCTATGTGATCCTGTTCGTGGTCGGGCTGATCATGCTCTATCCGCTGATCTGGCTGATCGGCGCATCATTCAAGACCAATGCCGAAATGTTTACGAGCGCCGGCTTCTGGCCGACCCACCCGACCGTCAGCGGCTATATCGAAGGCTGGAAGACCTCGACGCCCTATACGTTCGGCCGGTTCTTCCTCAACACCTTTCTGATCCTGATCCCGAAGATGATCGGAACCGCGATCTCGGCCACCGCCGTCGCCTATGGCTTCGCCCGGTTCGAGTTTCCCGGCAAGAAGGTGCTGTTCGCATCGCTGATCGCGATCCTGCTCCTGCCCAACGTCGTCACCCGCATTCCGCAGTATCTGCTGTTCCGTGAATTCGGCTGGCTCGATAGTTTCCTGCCGCTGTGGGTGCCCTCGGCGCTCGCCGGCGATGCGTTCTTCGTCTTCATGCTGGTCCAGTTCCTGCGCGCCATCCCGCGCGACATGGAAGAGGCCGCGCGCGTTGACGGCGCGTCGAGCTGGCAGGCCCTTCTCTTCATCGTCGTACCGCTGCTCACGCCGGCCCTCATCTCGGTCTGCCTTTTCCAGTTCATGTGGACGATGAACGACTTCCTCGGGCCGTTGATCTATCTGTCCTCGGTCGACAAATACCCGGTCTCCCTGGCCCTCAAACTGTCGATCGATACCACCGAAGCATTTGCCTGGAACAAGATCCTGTCCATGTCGGTGCTCGCGATCACGCCCGCCCTCGTCGTGTTCTTCATGGCACAGAAATATTTCATCGAAGGTATCTCCGCTGGCGGAGTCAAAGGATAAAAACCATGGCCAGAGTTCAGCTGAAAAGTCTCGAAAAGGTCTACGGCAAGTTCAAGGCCGTCCACGGCATCGACCTGGAAATCGAGGATGGTGAGTTCATGGTGCTGGTCGGCCCGTCCGGCTGCGCCAAGTCGACAACGCTCAGGATGATTGCCGGTCTGGAGCGCATCTCCGGCGGCGAGATCCGCATCGGCGACGATCTCGTCAACGACAAGCCCCCGGGCCAGCGCGGCATCGCGATGGTGTTCCAGAACTATGCGCTCTATCCGCATATGAAGGTGAAGAACAACCTCTCCTTCGGCCTGCGCCTCAAGCATGCGCCGAAGGCGGAGATTGCCGCCTCGACCGAGGAAGTCTCGCACATCCTCGAAATCGAGGACTATCTGGAGCGCCTGCCCAAGCAGCTTTCGGGCGGCCAGGCCCAGCGCGTCGCCGTCGGTCGCGCGCTGATCAAGAAGCCGCAGGTCTTCCTGTTCGACGAACCGCTGTCGAACCTTGATGCAAAGCTGCGCGCCTCGATGCGCGTGCGCATCACCGACCTGCACAAGCAGCTGCTGGCGGAAGGCATGCACTCGACCGTCGTCTACGTCACCCATGACCAGACGGAAGCCATGACCATGGGCAACCGCATCTGCGTGATGAAGGAAGGCCGGATCATGCAGGTCGCCGATCCCTTCACCCTCTATCGCAAGCCGGCGAACGCCTTCGTTGCGGGCTTCATCGGCTCGCCGGAGATGAATATTGGCGATGCGACGCTGGTCGACGGCAACAAGCTCAGGATCGGCACGCAGACCTTTACCATCGACGACAAGGCCCGCGCCCGCATCGACAAGGATGCGCCGAGCGAGGTCACCTTCGGTGTTCGTCCGCAGCACTTCACGGTGGTGGACCAGAATGCCGAAGAAGGGCTTCTCGGCCGCATCTCCCATGTCGAGTTCATGGGCCACGAGGTCTACCTCTATATCACGGTGGAGGACCAGTCCTTCATCGTCGTCGTCCCGGCAACGGGCATCGAGCGTCAATATCTGCGTGACGATGCCATTCGCATCATGCCGCAGGAGGACGCCCTGCACATCTTCCACCGCCGCACCGGCGAGAACATCTCGCTGTCGGCATAAGTCTTCGAAACCGTCTTTTTCAAAGGGAGGAAAATATGACCATGAAATTGACAATCCTCGCCGGCCTCATGGCCGCAACATCGCTTTCGGTCGCCAATGCCGCCGATCTTCGCATGTCCTGGTGGGGCGGCGACAGCCGTCACCTTGCAACCCAGGAAGCGCTGAAATATTGCGGCGAAAAGCTCGGCCACAGCATTTCTCCGGAGTTCACCGGCTGGTCCGGCCATCAGGAGAAGATCACCACGCAGCTTGCCGGCGGAACCGAAGCCGACATCATGCAGATCAACTGGCCCTGGCTGCCGCTGTTCACCCCGACCGGCGAAGGCTTCGCCGATCTCAACGAGTTCGCCGACATCATCGACCTTTCGCAGTGGACCGATACGGAACTCGCCACCCCGACGGTGAACGGTCACCTTCAGGGTCTGCCGCTGTCGATCACCGGCCGCCTGCCCTGGTTCAACCAGACGACCTTCGAAAAGGCAGGTCTTTCGATCCCGACCACCTGGGACGAGCTCGAAGAAGCCGGCAAGGTCTTCAAGGAAAAGCTCGGCGACGACTACTATCCCTACGAGGCAACCGGCACGGACGGCCTCGACGCGCGTCTTCTGATGACGGCCTACCTCACCCAGAAGACCGGAAAGACGATGATCGATCCGGAGACGCTGGAATTCAACTACACGATGGACGAGTTGGTCGATGCGCTGGAAATGTACAAGCGCTACACCGACGAAGGCGTGATCATCCCCTGGCCGAAGGTCGCAGCCGGCGGCAATCTGGTTCTGCATGAAAACCCGGCCTGGGCCGATGGCCATATCGCCGGCACCTACCAGTGGGATACGGTCTATTTCAAGATTTCCGATCCGCTGCAGGAAGGCCAGGTTCTGGTTCCCTCGAAGATCCTGCTGGCCGAAGGCGCGACCAATGACGGCGTCTACCGCAAGCCGTCCATGCTGTTCTCGATCTCGCGCAACTCCGACAATCAGGAAGCCGCCGCCGAAGTGGTCAATTGCCTGCTGAACGACGGGGGCGCGATCGACATCCTCGGCACGACCCGCGGTATCCCGGCCTCGAAGAAGGCGTTCGATCAGTTGACCGCTGAAGGCGCCATCGAGCAGGAACAGATCGACGCCCACCAGATCATCCTGGATGCGACAGGCCCGACGATTTCGCCCTATTTCGAGCATCCGCAGATCGCTTCGGCCATCGGCGACACGCTTGAAGAGTTCGCCTACGGCCAGATCGACGCCGAAACGGCCGCCGATGACATCATCTACAATGTCGATGAGGTGCTGGACCGCGTCCGCAACTAAGCCTTGCCGGGGGCGGCGCATGCCGCCGCCCCCCTCTTTCCCAAATCCTTTTTTGGACGATTGTGATGTCTGCCATTGAGCTGCTCGCCGTTTCGGCGAGGACGGTGACCTTTGCTGTCTTTTCCGGCGAAAATAAATATTTCCTGAAGGCGCCCGTTTCCTGGCGGCTTGCCACGGAGAGCACCGGTGAGACGGTGGCCGAAGGCGCGAGCGAGCGCACCGTCTTCTCGATCAATGGCCTTGAGCCGCACACCGCCTACCGATTGGTCGCGGGCACGGAGGTGTTCGATTTCGTCACGAGAACCGAGAGCGCCTTTGCCGATGTTTCCGCTCATGGCGCAAACCCAGAATCAGAAAACAACGCCGCGGCGATCCAGACGGCAATCGACCAACTGCCTGAGGGCGCAACGCTTTATTTCGGCCCCGGTGTCTGGAAAACCGGACCGCTGTTCCTGAAATCCGGCCTGACGCTGATGCTCGATGCCGATGCCGTGCTTTATGGCATTGCCGATCGCGATCAATACCCGATCCTGCCGGCCCGCGACGAAGAGGGCCGGGTGCTCGGCACCTGGGAGGGCGTGGCGGAAGCCTGCTATGCGAGCCTGCTGACAGCCATCAATGCCTCGGACATCGCCATCGCCGGCGGCGGCGTCATTGATGCCGGCGGCGATCGCGGCGACTGGTGGAGCTGGCACAAGGAAACCCGCAATGGCGCGCGTCGTCCGCGCAGCCTGTTCTTCAACCGCTGCGAACATGTCACCGTCACCGGCGTCACGGTCCGCAATTCCCCGGCCTGGATGGTGCATCCCGTCTTTACCAAAGACATGCTGGTTGCCGATGTGAAGATCGAGAGCGATCCGGATTCTCCCAACACTGACGGCTTCGATCCGGAATGCTGCGAAGATGTCCGCATGCGCGGCATTCATTTTTCCGTCGGTGATGACTGCATCGCCATCAAGGCGGGCAAGCGCGATCCCAAGGGCGGTCTGGATGGCCCGACGCGCAATATCCGCATCGAAAACTGCTTCATGGAACGCGGTCATGGCGGCGTCGTCATCGGTTCGGAAATGAGCGGCACGGTTTCCGGCGTCACGGTGGCGCGCTGCGAGATGCGCGATACCGATCGCGGCCTCAGGGTCAAGACCCGGCGCGGGCGCGGCGGCTTCGTTTCCCGCATTCTCGTCGAGGATTGCGACATGGACAATGTCGTCAGCCCCTTTGTGATGAATGCCTTCTATTTTTGCGACGCCGACGGCAAGTCGGACTATGTCCAGTCGCGCGATCCACACCCCGTCAGCGCGGTGACGCCGCGCATGTCGGATATCACCTTCCGCCGCATCGTCGCGCGCAATGTCCATACCGCCGCTGCGGCCTTTTACGGCCTGCCGGAAATGCCGATCGAGAATGTAACGATCGAGGATTATACCGTTTCCTATGCGAGCGATGCCGAGGCGCAACCGCCCGTGATGGCATGCCGGATCGACCCCGTGCGCCATGGCGGCATCATTGCCGAGAACGCGGCGATTACCGCCAGGAATGTCGTCTTCGTCCGAGAAGGCGCGGAAGCACCCTTTTACCGTCAGGCGCTTCTGCGCTATTGCGACGAATATGCTGCCGACTACCGGGCCTATAAGGGTGGCGCGCTCTGCTATGAGGATGGCTGCCTCTATCGCGGTCTGATCGCGCTTTATGAGGCGACCGGCGAAGCGCGCTGGTTCGATCACCTTGTGCGCCATGTCAACGCGCAGGTCGATGAGGACGGCCGGATGAGCGGCTATGTCGCCGAGGATTTCAACATCGATAATATCCTCTCCGGTCGCGCGCTGGTCTGGCTGGCGCGACATTCCGACGATCCGCGCTATCGCAAGGCCGCCGATCAGCTGGTCGCCCAACTCGCCGATCATCCGCGCGTCAAGGAAGGCCCGCACTGGCACAAGCATCGCTATCCCGAGCAGGTCTGGCTCGACGGCCTCTATATGGGTCTGCCGTTCAAGGCGGAATACGGTCTCGCCTTCGACAGGCCGGACCTGGTTGCGGAAGCCGCGGATGAACTGCTGGCCGGGCTCGAACTCACCTATGATGCCGACAGCCGGCTTTACCGCCATGCCTATGATTCCGCCAAAGCCCAGCCCTGGGCAGACAAGGATACCGGACAGTCACCGGCCCACTGGTCGCGCGCCATCGGCTGGGCGGCCATGGCCATGGTCGATCTCATCGAATATCTGCCGGATGGCGAGGCGCGCGATGCCATCATTGCCCGCTGGGCCGCGCTTGCCGAACGGCTTTCCGCGCTGAGGACAGCCGACGGTCGCTGGCTGCAGGTGCCGGATCGCCCGGATCTCGGCGGCAATTACGCTGAAAGCTCGGCAACCGCGATGTTCGCCTATGCCTATCTGAAGGCCGACAGGCTTCGCTTCGGCGACGCTGCCGCCATCGGGCAGAAGGCCTTCGAAGCGCTCTACAGACATGCTTTCGAGGTTGATGCCGGTGGCCGCCGCGTGCTCGGCGCCATCGTTTGCGTGGCCGGTCTCGGCGGTTTCAACGGTCATTATCGCGACGGCACGCCGGGCTATTACCTGACCGAGACGATCAATCCCGACGATATCAAGGGCGTCGGTCCGTTCATGATGGGATTTGCCGAACTGCTCGCCCGGTCCTGATCTCAGTCACGCCTTCCTCCCAAGGCGGGCGGCTGGCCGAAAGGTCAGCCGCCATTTTTCGCGCCCTACGCCAGCACCAGCTGGTCGTCGTCGATCTCGGTGCCGGCGGCGCGGCCGAAGCGCTCCAGAAGGTCGGAGACCTTGAGCTTCGAGCGCTCCTCGCCCTTGATGTCGAGAACGATCCGGCCCGCATTCATCATCAGCGTGCGGCTGCCATAGGCGAGCGCGTCACGCATCGAATGGGTCACCATCAGCGTCGTCAGCTTACGCTCCTCGGCGATTTCGGCCGAAAGCGTCAACACCTTGTGGGCGGCGGACGGATCGAGCGCTGCCGTGTGTTCGTCGAGCACGAGGATCTTCATCGGCAGCAGTGTTGCCATCAACAGGCTGACAGCCTGTCGCTGGCCACCGGACAGCGCGCCGATCGGCGTGCCCATGCGGTGTTCAAGCCCGAGGCCGAGCTTTTCCAGATGTTCGGCGAACATCGCCTTCTGGCCCTTTTTGCCGAGGGCGAGCCCCAGACCGCGCTTCTTGCCGCGGGCAGCGGCTAACGCCAGGTTCTCCTCGATCGACAGCGACGAGCAGGTGCCGAGACGCGGTTCCTGGAACACCCGGCCGACATAGCGCGCGCGCTTGGCGGCCGGCCAGTCGGTCACATCAAGCCCATCGAGCTTCACAGTGCCCTCATCCGGCTTCACCGTGCCGACGACGGTGGACAGAAGCGTCGACTTGCCGGCGCCGTTGGAGCCGATCACGGTGACGAACTCGCCCTCGTCGATCTGCATCGAGACGTCGCGCAACGCCTTGACCTCGGTTGCGGTGCCCGGATTGAAGGTGAGGCGGATATCGGAAAGGGAAAGCATCAGTCCTGTCCCTCGTCGTTTTGCTGGGCGCCGCGCACCAGTTTGAAATTGAAGAGCTGCTTGCGGCCGCGCTTGCCCCGCCTCTGGGAGAGAACCACGGCAACGGCGACCACCACGGCGGTGATCAGGTTGAGGTCCTGAGGGCGGATGCCGATGAAGCCGGCGGAAAGCGCAAGCGCAATGAACAGACGATAGACGACCGCGCCGATGACGCAGCCGAGCGTGGCCAGAAACACCGTGCGCCGGCCGAGGATCGCCTCGCCGATGATCAACGCGGCAAGCCCGGTGACGATCGTGCCGACGCCCATGGTCACGTCCGCCACGCCCTGCATCTGGGCAAAGAGGGAACCGCCGAGCGCGCAAAGCGCATTGGCGATCGACATGCCGAGCAGCGTCATTGCGCCGTTGCGGATGCCCTGGGCCTCGGCCATGGCGGGATTTTCGCCGGATGCCCTGAGCCCGAGGCCGATTTCGGTCTTGAGGAACCAGTCGACGATCAGCTTGGCGCCGATGGCGATGATCAAAAGCAGGATCGTATTGCTCCAAAGCCCGGCATCGACCACGCTTTCAAAGCGGGAGAACACGGTGTCCTGACCGTAGACCGGCAGGTTCGGCCGTCCCATGATGCGCAGGTTTACGGAAAAGAGCGCCACCATCGACAGGATGCCGGCGAGCAGGTTCATGATCCCGAAGCGCACGTTCAAAAGCCCGGTGACGAAACCGGCGGCGGCGCCTGCGAGCATGCCGAAGAATGTTGCGATGAAAGGATCGAAACCGCCGACGATGGCGGCGGCCGAAACCGCCGCGCCCAAGGGGAAACTCCCGTCCACCGTCAGATCGGGAAAGTCGAGAACCCGAAAGGACATAAAGATGCTCAACGCCACGAGGGCGAAGAGCAAGCCGGTCTCAAAGGCCCCGGCGAGAGCAAAAAGCGTCATATTATTCGATGACCTTCTTGGCGCTGTTCTTGACGCTGTCGGGAACCGTGATGCCCATGGCTTCGGCAGCCTTCATGTTGAGGAACAGGTCCTGATTGCCGGGCACGACGACGGCGATTTCCGACGGCGACTTTCCGGCGAGGATTTCGGCAACCATGTCGCCGGTGACCTTGCCCATTTCGGCATAGTTGAAGCCAAGGGCTGCAACCGCGCCGCGCTCGACGGAATCCGTATCCGTGGTGAAGACCGGGAGTTTGGCGCGCTCGCCGACGGTGATGATGGCCTCAAGCACCGAGATTACCGAATTGTCGGTCGGCAGCAGGATCGCATCGGCCTTGCCGACGAGGTTGCGCGCCGCATCCGGCACCATGGTCGACTGGGCGGCGGGGCTGTCGACAACTTCGAGGCCGAGTTCGCCGGCGGCCGCCTTGATCTCGTCGACCTGAACGACCGAGTTTGCCTCGCCCGGATTGTAGATCACGCCGATGGTCTTGACGCCGGGCACCAGCGTCTGGATCAGTTCCAGCGCCGGCTTCGGCGGCTGCTTGTCGGAGGTGCCGGTGATGTTTGCTTCCGGGGCTTCCGGATTCTCAACGAGGCCGGCGGCGACCGGATCGGTGACGGCGGCGAAGACGACCGGGGCATCACCCATCGAATTCTTCAGCGCCTGGGCCGATGGCGTGGAGATGCCGACGGCGACATCGGGCTTCAGGCCAGCAAATTCGGAGGCGATCTGGGTCTGCGTCGTCATGTTGCCCTGGGCGGAGCGGGCAACCACGGTGAGGTTGTCGCCTTCGGTATAGCCTTTTTCGGCGAGGCTTTCGATAATGCCCTCGCGCACAGCGTCAAGGGCAGGATGTTCGACGATATAGGTGATGGCGACCGTCTTCTCGGTCGCATCCTGCGCCAGCGCCGGTGCGGTAAAACCCGCAATCGTGGCCACGGCGGCGGTTGCCAGCACCGCCTTCTTGAAGTTGAGCATTTCGAAACCCCCTGTCAGGATTGTTCTCGCGCGGCTTTTCGCGCGCTCGGATCACGCGCGGCAGTTTGGCCCGGCGCAAAGCGCCGGTCAACGCCGGAACCATGCCGTCGGCGACTTTATTTGACGCAGCCATGACGATTGGCCCGCTCGCCGGAGAGGCTGCGGAGAAAGGGATCCCGCCATTCGGGGTAAGGCGTCAGGTGATCTGAAGCGAGCCTTCCGCATTCATAAGAAGATCGATCACGTCGGGTGCGGTGATGATCTCGAATTCCGGGTCCATGTCTTCCGCCGTGAAGCCGTTATGCTTCATGCAGGCGCCGCAGATGGCGATCCTGCCGCCAGCCTCGCGGAAGCGCGCCAGAAGATCGGGAACGGGGTCGAACGGCGCGCCGATCGCCATGCCGTCGGTGGCGCCGGGGCGGCCGAGTTCCACGGCTTCGGCCATCAGGATCATGGTGGCGCTGTGCCCCTTGGCAAGGGCATTGACCGCCATGGTGAAGGCGACCGTGACCTTGTTGGGATTGGATTTGCCGTCGAAGAGCGTTGAAACGAAAGCTGTTGGCTGCATTTTGAGGTCCTCCTTTGTCGTTCAAAACCTAATACGCGGCAATGTGCGTGCAAGTGTGACATATTCGCAGAGAATTGCATCGTCGCGGCGGCGGGGATAACAAGGGGAGCATCTGAGAAGGGAAAGGGTGCGATGGCAGAGAGCGAGATCAGGCTTGAGGACGGTTGGCGGGAAAAACTCAAACCGGAATTCCAAAGCGCCTATATGGCCGAGCTCCGCGCCTTTCTGGTGGAGGAAAAGCGCGCCGGCCAGACGGTCTTTCCGAAGGGCAGCGAATATTTCCGCGCGCTCGACCTGACGCCGCTTGAGAGCGTGCGCGTCGTCATCCTCGGCCAGGACCCCTATCACGGGCCGGGGCAGGCGCATGGCCTCTGCTTTTCCGTTCAGCCCGGCGTGCGCGTGCCGCCGTCACTCGTCAATATCTACAAGGAACTGGCCACCGATGTCGGGTTCCAGAAGGTCAATCACGGCTTTCTGGAGCACTGGGCCCGCCAGGGCGTGTTGTTGCTGAACTCGGTGCTTACGGTGCGCCAGGCGGCCGCCGCCTCCCACCGCGGCAAGGGTTGGGAAAACTTCACCGATGCCGTTATCCGCGTGGTCAATGACGAATGTCCGCATGTCGTGTTCATGCTGTGGGGCGCCTATGCGCAGAAAAAGGCCTCCTTTGTGGACAGGTCCCGGCATCTTGTGCTCAAGGCCCCGCATCCCTCGCCGCTGTCCGCCCATAACGGTTTCTTCGGCTGCCGGCATTTTTCCAGGGCCAATCAGTTTCTCCTTGAAAAGGGCCTGGAGCCGGTGGACTGGCAATTGCCTGACGACCCTTCGGAAGAATAGGAATTGACTTCGGAATGTCGGGGATTAAGCGCCGCGACGCCTTATAATTTCCGTCGCGGCCTCTACATTATCGTTCGGTCCGGGTTGATGGCCGCTTGACAGCCGGGCCCCGATGCGGCCATGCGGTTTGACAGTTTTTCACGAGGCGGTTTCACATGAAGAAGAGCATCAACCCAGTCGGCGTTCGCAAGCCTTTCGGCAATTACAGCCACGGTCTGTACGTGCCGCCGGGGGCCGGCCTTCTTGTCACCTCCGGCCAGCTCGGGATCGGGCCGGACGAGGTCATTCCGCGTTCCGTCAGCGCCCAGGCCGAACTCTGTTTTTCGACCATCGGCAAGATCCTCGCTGAAGCGGACATGGGGTTCGAGGATGTGATCCGCATCACCGGCTACGTGACAACGCGCGAGGATTTCCCGGCCTATATGGATGTCCGCGACCGTTTTATCTCCGATCCGATGCCGGTCTCGACCCTGCTGATCGTCTCGGGCTTCACCCGCGCGGAGTTCCTGGTCGAGGTCGAGGTTACGGCGGCCAAGGTGCCGTAAGGCTGCCGCCAAAGCCTATGACGCAATGGTCATGACCTCCTTTCGCCTTCCCGAGGATGACCCGGCGTGTGGGGAGACGTTTGACAACAGTCGGGCGTTAGCCAAGCTGCCGTAAGCCCCATCTGCCTCAAAGCGCCAGCGACCAGACCCTGGCCGACTTGATCGCGCCTTCGCGAATTCTCAGCGAGTGGATCGGGTCGAAGCCGGCGATGCGTTTGGTGCCGGCCCAGCGACCGTTGTCGGCGAAGACCTCGACGGAGCCGATATCGAGGAATAGCCGCAAATGGCTCGGATTGGCGCCAGGGGCGAAATAATCGGGCGTCGGCGACTTGCTGTCGTCCATGTAGAGAAGTCTCATCCCCTCGGCATCGATCTTCACCGTGATCTCGATATTGTTGTGGTAGAGATCAATTTCGAACGGCCCGTCATTGCGGTCAAGCTCGATGACGATCTCGGCTTGGCCTTTCTCCAGCATCACCGGCTCGCCGGCGGCTAGGGCGGTCTCGTCGATCAACGCGTCCCGCAGCACTTCCACGCCCTCGATCGGCGGCGTCAGAAGCGTGTTGTCGGCAGCGTCATAGACAAGGTTGCGCGGCAGGGTCATCGCCGTTGGAAAGTCGATCTCCGGCGCGGCATCGGCCCAGTTGGCGAGCCAGCCGATGCCGACCGGGCGGCCCTGGTCGAGGAAGGCCTGGAAAGCGTAATTGTCCGTGGCGAAATCGAGCTCCTGCTCGAATTGGGGCGTGAAATGCTTGCCGTCGAAATGGCCCACGGTGGCCATGGTCAGGTTCTTGCGGCCGGTCTCCTCGTGGTGGCTGTGCATCAGGCCGCAGACCAGAACCCAATGGGTCTGCGGATCACCGGCCGGGCCGTCGAGGGGCAGCAGGCAGGGACATTCGACCACCTGGGTATTGAAGCGCCCTTCGCGGTGCAGGATTTCGACGAATTCCCAGCCGCTTGCCGCCGTCAGATCTGCGGTCTGATAGAGTAGGACCACGCCTTCCTCGCCCTGGCGGCTGCCGAGCAGCATCTTCCAGTAGCCATCGGGCCCACGGAAGACGTAAGGGTCGCGGAAATCGAGCGTCAGGCCCTCAAGCTCCGGCCGTTCGTCGATCAGCGGTTTTGCCGCGCCGGCGAAGATCAGCGATTGCGACGTCGCGACCATCTGGATTTCGCGCTCGGGATCGCGCTCGACCACGCTTTCGGTGAAGAATACCCGAATACCGGCGGAGTTTTCCAGCGGGATCGCCGAGCCGGAAAAGGCGCCGCCGCGCTTGTCCGGGCGGTGGGTCAGGTCCTCGGAGGGAAACAGGAAGATCGGCAGATGCCGCCAGTGCAGGAAATCCTCCGAAACCGCATGGCCCCAGTGCATGGTGTTCCACGTCAGCCCGTGTGAATAGTGCTGGTAGAAGAGATGCGCCGAGCCGTTGAAGCGGCCGAAGCCATTCGGATCATTCATCCAGCCGAAGGGCGGGCGGAAGTGATAGCTGCCGGGGGCAGGCGCCGGGGCATTGGCCGCATGGGTGCGCAGCACGGTAATGCCTTCTTCCAGCACCTTGGCATCGGTAAACCAGTAGGCGACCGAGATCGTCGTTGTCTCGGGATCGTAGGAACATTCCAGTTCGCCGCCATGGGGCACGAAGAACATGCGGAATTCATACTCTTCCGCGTTCTGGGCGAAGATATTGCCGAATAATTGGCCGTTGAGCGAAAGCTGTATTTCTGCAGGCGCATGCGGGTGAATGGCTTTCAGCCAGACATGAAGCACGGCATTGACCGGGACGGTGCCGCGCAATTTGCGCAGGCGGGTCTCATCGGCGGTTTTCTGCTCTGGCATGGACATTCGGCCCTATTCCCCGCTGCTTTCGCATGGCGGGGCAATGCCCCCTGAACCATGCGGTATTTCCTGAAAGCCGCAGCCAATCCGCGCAACAGAGTGCGACGGGGCTTGCGGCCTCGCTCAAAAGAGCCCGCAAGCGCCTAAGGGGAGCGCTTGCGGGTTAGTCATAGACCTAGTGGTCTGAGCGGTGATGTAAAGGGGGTGGACGCCGGAAGCGTCAGAAAGCCTCCATCTCGGCTTTCACCTTTGCCAGGAAATCGGCCCTTGTCTTGTCGGTGCAGTTGTTCATGTCGTAATGCGCCATGAAGGAGACCGGCGCGCCGAGCTTGATCTGGGCGCGCAGCACGCGCTTGACGATCTTTTTCGGCGGATTGCCGGCGAGAAATGCCCGCATCGGCGTCGCGCCGTAGGTGAAGACGGCGGCAAGCTTTCTGATATGGCGCAGCGTCGGCGTCAGCTTGCCGTCCTCGAGCGCGAAGGAAACGCCGGGCAGCCAGACCCGGTCGAAATAGCCTTTCAGCATCGCCGGAAAGCCGAAATTCCACACCGGCGTGACGATGACGAGGGCTTCGGCCTGCCGCAGCCGCTCGACATAGCCGGCAACCGGCGCGGTGTTTTCCGGATAGTCGTGATAGCCGATGCGCTCCTCGCGGGTCAGGACCGGCTGGAAGCCCTCGGCGTATAGATCGCAATCATCGACTTCGTGTCCGGCCTTCGTCAGGCTTTCGACGACCTGGGCATGCAGCGCCGCGCCGAAGCTGGTTTCCACCGGATGGCTGAAGAGAACGAGAACGCGCATCCTATTCGGCTCCCGTCTCGGAAAGGCCCTTGAACAGGAAGTTCTTGCCGGCCTTGAAATCGAAATCCGGGTTTTCCCAGGCGATCATCTTGCCGGGGTTCAACAGGCCCTTGGGATCCGTTTCCTTCTTGAAGGCCAGCTGCAATTCGTCGGTCTGCTTCATGCCGCCCTCTTCCAGCGTATAGCGGTGCGGGTTGAAGATCGGGCAGCCGTGCTCCTCGTGAATGCGGATGATCTCTTCCAGCCGTTCGGCGGTCGTGTAGCGCACCAGCGGCAGGCCGGAACACTGGATCGCGCCGTCAAAGCGCAGGAACTCCAGATGGCCGATCACCTCATCGCCGAAGAGCTCGGACATTTCCTGAACCTTGGCCACATGGTCGGGGCCGGGATATTGCACCTGCAGATAGGTAAAGGCATCCGGCTCAGTCTTCAGCGCCCTGAGGGTCGTATGATTCCAGCCGAGCTCATAGGCGCGCGGCAGGCCGCGCAGGCTTTCCGCCTTGTCGGAGCGGAAGCGGATCTCGCCCTTGTAGAGGTTCACCAGCGCCTCGAAGGGCTCCATGGAGTGCGGCGCGACCATGACGACGGAAACGCTCTCGCCCTCCTTGAGGAAAGGCTTGTGGCGGTTGAAGTAGGAATAGGGCACGGGCGCTGCGATCGGAGCGATTTCCTTGACCAGGATGCCGGAGGATTTCGCCAGCCTGTCGGAAAAGCGCACCGCGTCCATGAAGGTCTCGTGGCCAACCATCACGTCCACCCAGTCATAGGCGGGCGCCAGCGGCATCTCGACCTCTGTGATGATGCCGTTGGTGCCGTAGGCGTGGCTGACCTTCAGCAGGTCGCGTGCCGTCAGTTCCATCACCCGCGGCTCTTCCTCCAGCGTCACGATCCGCAAACGCAGCACATTGCCGAGATCGCGAAGCCCGCCCCAGTGGACCGAGCCGACGCCGCCCGAACCGCCGGCGATGAAGCCGCCGAGCGTGGCCTGACCGGTGGTCGACGGGTGGAAGCGCAGTTCCTGCCCGGACTTTTCCTTCAGCTCCCTGTCGAGCTGGGCGCAGATGATGCCGGCTTCGACGACGACGCGGCCGGGATGGATCTCCTTGATCGCGTTCATCCTGGTCATGTCGAGCACGATGCCGCCGGAAAGCGGCATGCACTGGCCATAATTTCCGGTGCCGCCGCCGCGTGCGGTGACGGGAACATCGTTCTTGAAAGCGACCTTCAGGATCCGGATCAGTTCGTCCTCGTTCTTCGGCGAGACGACCAGATCGCCGGTCACACTCTCAAGCTGTTCCTTCAGAATGGGCGAATACCAGTAGAAATCCCGGCTCTTGCGCAGAACCATGTTGGGATTGTCCTCGATGGCGATGCCTTCGAGTTCGGCCTTGATCTGTTGATAGTCCGGCATGTTCACTTATCCATCAGCGGGTCAAGTTCGCGGTAATCCGGCAGGCTGCGGTCGATGCCCATGCCATTCCGCATCACGATGCGGTCAGCCTGCGGACGGGAGAGGAATTCGCTCCAGCGGCGCGCGCTGAAGAGGACGAGATCGGCGGGTCCGCCTTCGGCAATCACCCCGCGTTCGGCCCGACCGAGAATCTCGGCGGGCGTCTTCGTGATGATGCGGGCGGTTTCGTCCAGCGGATGGTCGAGCTGGAGAATGCGCACGGCCTCGCGGATGACCTCGACGGGATCGAGGTCGCCATAGGCGTAAAACGGATCGCGGGTATTGTCGGAGGAGACCGCCGTCTTCACCCCGGCGGCCGCCAATTCCTTGAACAGCGTTACGCCCCGCCAGCGCGGCGTGCGGCCTTCGTGACGGTCCTGCAGATACATGTTGCACATCGGCAGGGAGACGACGGAAAGCCCGGCCCTGGCCACGAGGTCAATCGTGCGTTTCGCCGTTTCCGCATCCTGGCGTGCCAGCGAACAGCAATGGCCGACGGTGACGGACCCCTCGAAGCCGTTGCGAAGCGTGGCTTCCGCGATGCGGCCAAGGGTCAGAACCTCGCGGTCCTCGGTTTCGTCCACATGCAGGTCGATATCGAGACCGTTGTCGGCCGCCGCGCGGAACATGCGGTCCAGCCGCGCGTCAAGGTCCGGCAGCATTTGCGTGACGCCGCCGATCAGGCCGTTGTGGCGTTTCAGGAGCTTCGTCAGATCGTCGAAGAAGGGCTCGAAGATCATGTCGATGGAAAAGAGGGCGACGGCCTGCAGTTCGAGCCGGTCCGCCCATTTTTCCCGCATGTGAGAAAACACCTCGAAGGAGATTTCGTGCTGCGGCGGCAAGCTGTCGAGATGGGTGCGCAAAAGGCCGGTGCCGTGGGCATAGGCCGATTTCAGCGAGAATTCCATGCGGGCGGCGACGTCATCGGCCGACCAGTTGGCCTGCCGATCGGCCATCACGTTTTCCAGCGCACCCATGAAGGTGCCGTCAGGGTTGCGGCGGCGCTCCCAGATGTGGCCCTTGTCGATATGGGTGTGCATATCGGTAAAGGTCGGCCAGGCCATGCCGTCGCGCAGGTCGGCGGCAGGAAGCGCGGCCGGCGCGGTGCCGGCGGGTAGAATGGCGTCGATCTTGCCCTCGGCAACCACGATATCGACCGAAATGAGGCCTTCCTTCGCCTCGAAGCTGCTCGCATCGGCAAGGCAGACGGCCGGAACGGTTGCCCTTAGAAGCGCGAATGTCGGCGCTTCCGGCAGTGTCATGAAATCCGGCATCAGTTTTCCCTCTTGAGGCTGCTTTCGTGCCAGCGGTGCAGGAACAGCCAGGCAATGAAGGAGGTGAGCGCGAAGATCGCCACGCCGAGGCAGGCGAGCATGAAGAGTGCTGCGAAGAGGCGCGGAATGTTGAGCCGGTACTGCGATTCCAGCAGGCGGAAGGCAAGGCCGGAGCCGGCGCCCGCAGAGCCCGCGGCGAATTCGGCAACCACGGCGGCAATCAGCGCCAGGCCGCCGCCGATCCTGAGCCCGGTCATGAAATAGGGGAGCGATGCGGGCAGTTTCAGGTGGATGAGCGTCTGCCAGCGCGAGGCGCCGTAAAGCTCGAACAGGTTCAGAAGGTTATGGTCGACGCTCTTCAGGCCCTGCGCCATGTTGGACAGGATCGGAAAGAAGGCGACGAGGAAGGCGCAGATTAGGAGCGCCACCTGCGTTGTCGGCGTGTAGATCAGGATCAGCGGCGCGATGGCGACGATCGGGGTCACCTGAAGGATGACGGTGATCGGATAAAGCGCGGTCTCGATCCAGCGCGACTGGACCATGATGACGGCAAGGCCAACGCCGCCGACAAGGGCAAGGCCGAGCGAGATGAAGGTGATCTTGGTCGTCACCCACAGCGCCGGCGCGAGCGTGCCCCAGTCCTCGAAAAAGGCTTCGACCACCAGCGCGGGGCCGGGGAGGATGTAATGCGGGGTCTGGTAGATGACCACGATCGCCTGCCAGACGAACACCAGAAAGGCGAGCACGGCAATCGGGATCGCGATTTTCATGATGGTCTCGCCATGGCGGGACCAGAAACCGGGTTTGGCGTAAGCCGCATCGTCGTGCTGCATGGCGCTCACCTTGTCGCTCATCAGTGTTCTCCTCCTGCGGCGTGGATCGCGCCCTGCAGCGCGTGGGACACTTTCGCGCAGGCCTGGTGATATTCGTCGGAGGAGCGATAGTCCTCGTCGCGGACCTGGCTGGTATCGAGCGGAAAATCGTCGAAGACCTGTCCGGGGCGGGCGCGCATGACCACGATGCGGTTGGAAAGATAGGCGGATTCGAAAACGGAATGGGTGACGAAGATGACGGTGATGCCCGTCTCGTGCCAGAGCCGCAGAACATCGTCGTTCAGCCGCTGGCGGGTGATCTCGTCAAGCGCCGCGAAGGGCTCGTCCATCAGGAGAAGCTTCGGCTTGGTCACCAGCGCCCGGGCAATCGAGACGCGCATCTTCATGCCGCCGGAGAGTTCGCGCGGATAGGCATCGGCGAAATCCTGAAGGCCGACGGTCTTGAGGACATCCATGATCTGATCGCGCGTGCCGGATTTCGACTGGCCGCGCAGTTTCAGCGGAAGATAGACATTGCCGAATACGGTCGCCCAGGGCATCAGCGTCGGCTCCTGAAAAACGAAGCTGATATCGCCTTCCGGGCGGCCCTTGGCGGAAATGCGCGAGCTTGGCCAGTCGATCGTGCCGCGGCTGACATCGCCGAGCGCGGCGATGATCCTGAGCGCGGTCGACTTGCCGCAGCCGGAAGGCCCGAGCAGGCTGACAAACTCGCCCTGGCGCACCGTCAGGGACATATCGTTGAGCGCAATGGTCCCGTTGGAGAAGATCTTGGTGACATGCTCCATCTTCACCAGCGGCTTTTGTAGCGATGCCGGGGTTTCGGCATGAGCGTTCGGCATGCGGCTATCCTGCATTCAATTCAAGGTGCCGTTTCGCGCCGGGTGACGCGAAACGGAGTGTCGGCGTGGTTTCGCCTTACTTCATCAGGTCCTTGCCAACGCCCTTGCAGACGAACTGGGTCGTGAAGGCCTTGGTGTAATCGACGTCAGACGTGAACAGGCCGATGTCGACCATGTCGTCGAAGAAGGTCTTGTAGTGGGCATCGGTGATGCAGCCGATGCCGCCTTCATCGGCATCGCCGGAAACAACGATGCCGTATTCCTTCATCTTCTCGATGGAATAGGCGATCTGCTCGTCCGTCATTTCCGGATTATCGGCCTTGATCAGCTCGTTGGCCGCTGCATTGTCGCCGTAGAGATAGTTGTACCAGCCTTCGATCGAGGCATCGACGAAGCGCTGAACCAGGTCCGGGTTTTCCTCGACCAGCTTCTTCTGGGCGGTGATCATCGTCGAATAGGGCGAATAGCCGCTGTCGGCGAGCAGGAAAACCTTAGGCGACCAGCCGGCTTCCTTCTCGACCGAATAGGGCTCGGAGGTGAGGTAGCCCTGCTGGGCCGACTGCGGATCGGCGATAAAGGGCGCCGGGTTGAAGGTGTAGGGCTTGTACTGGGCATCGTCGAAGCCGTCGAAATTGGCCTTCATCCACTGGAAGTAGGAGAGGAAGCCGTCTTTGCCCATGAAGATAGTCGGCAATTTCGCCAGATCGGCGAATTCCTCGATGCCCTGGTCGGGATGGGCCATCAGGATCTGCGGGTCCTTCTGGAACATGGCGGCGACATCGATCAGCGGAATGTCCTCGACCACGGCGTCCAGCTCGCCCTGCGGCGAACCCATGTAGAAATCGACCTTGCCGGCGATCAGGAGCGCGCGGTTGGCGGCTTGCGGGCCGCCCTGGACGATGGTGACGTCGAGGCCGTATTTTTCATAGGTGCCATCGGCAACGGCCTGATAGAAGCCGCCATGCTCGGCCTGTGCGAGCCAGTTGGTGCCGTAGGAAACCTCGTCCAGCGCAAAGGCAGGCGTTGCGGCCGCTGCCATGAGGGCAGCACCGGCGAGCGCGGCGGTCTTTGAGGTAGTCGACATAAGCTATTCCCCTTCGCTTTTCGTCGTTAAATTTTCCGATTTTTGCATTTGAGCGGCTTCACCGCTGTTTGAGAAGCATCAATTTTCGTCCGCATTGATGCTTTTTTTGCACAACCGGCACGATTGTTATAAATGTAATCGAACTGCGCAAAATTTGGTCAGCGCCGGTTCCGACCCATCGAGTCTACGCCCATGCTTCATTCGAGGAAACTGCAATACATCGATGAGATCGCCCGTTGCGGCTCGATCCGCAAGGCGGCGCAGCGACTGAATGTCGCCTCATCCGCCGTCAACCGGCAAATCCTTGCTCTGGAAGAGGAATTCGGCGCGCCGCTGTTCGAGCGCCTGCCGCGCGGCCTGCGCCTGACGGCGGCCGGCGAGATGTGCGTGGAGCATATCCGCGAGGTTCTGAAGAGCTACGAGAAGCTGGAAACCCGTATCCGCGCGCTGAAAATGCCGCAGGCGGGAAAAGTGACGCTGGTGGCAACCGTAGGCCTCGCCGCCGGGCCGCTGCCGGATATCATCGCCCGTTTTGTTGACGAAAATCCAAGAATCCGCATCCATCTCAGATCCGATGGCGGCACCACCACGATCGCCAATGTGCTGACCGGCGATGTCGATCTCGGCCTTGGCTTCAACATTCCGCCGACGCCGGGCATCCGCACTCTCGCCTCCTTCGATGTGCCGATCGGGGCAGTGATGCCGCCTGATCATCGCCTCGCAGAAGAAGAGCGCGTCAATGTGTCCGATATGGTGCAGGAGCCGCTGGTGCTCGCCCAGCCCGGCACCAGCCTGCGCCATGTCATCAACCTTGCGCTGTCACCGCTGTCGCTGCCGATCGAGCCCGTGGTCGAGACGAACTCGTCGGAAATGCTCAAAGCTCTGGTCAAGCGGGGTACGGGGCTGACTTTTCTCAATCCGCTCGACGTCTATGTCGAATGCCAGAAAGGCGAGCTGGCCTTCCGCCCGCTCGCCGATCCGCATGTGCGCCACCAGCCGATGAAGCTGTTTTCGCGGGCCCGCGCGCCGCTCGATGCGGCAAGCAGCCTGTTCGTCGACTACCTGCTGAAGGAACTCTCCGCCATCATCAACACGCTGCAGGAAAAGCACCACCTGCCGCCCGCGCAGGGCTGATCAGGCCGGCGTGTAAAGCTTGTCGAGCGGATAGGCGACCACATCCTCGATCAGTTCGATGAAGCCCGCAATCTGGTGTTGCGCGATTGCCGCGCCCTTTTCGGCCGTTGCGATCGCCGCGTTGCCGAGCGCGCCCTTGGGGTTGAGGTCATGGGCGATCCAGGCCAGCGCATTGGGCGGCGTCGGCTGCAGGCGGCGGGTGTTTTCCTTCTGCCATTTGGCCAGCGACACGAAGTTCTCGGCATTTTCCATCTTCACCAGTTCCGGGCGGAAGTGCAGCATCAGCGAGGTCTCGACCTCGCCGCCGTGAATGCCGTAGGTGCGCTCCTCCTCGCTGATCATGCCTTCCGGCGAACCGAAGCGGGCCCACTGCGTGGCGACAGCAACCATATTGAAGCGCACGCGCATCTCACGCGAGACGATGCTCATGATGTCGAGATTGCCGCCATGGCTGTTGACCATGATGATCTTGCGGAGACCTGCGGCGGCGACCTTCTCGCCGATCGTCGTCCAAGCGGGGATCAAGAGGTCCGCGCCGAAGGAGAGCGTGCCGGGCCCGTGGATATGCTCGTTGGCCTTGCCGATTTCCTGAACGGGCAGCACCAGCACGTTGAGGTTTTCGGGCAGGTTTTCCTTGAGCGTGTCGAGCATGCCCTGGGCGATTGCCACATCGGTTGCGACCGGCAGATGCGGGCCGTGCTGCTCGGTGGAGGCAAGCGGCAGGATGGCGACGGTGGTCGCCGGGTCCAGAGCGCTGAATTCCGGGCTTGTCAGTTCATTCCAGTAGAAGCGCTTGGCCATGTCGATCAACCTGTCTTGTTGTTCCCCGCCGCATCCCTTCGGGCGGCTTCAACACAGGTGTAGGAAAAACGTCATGCGGACAAAAGCATCGTTTTGTGTTCCGTCCGCTGCCTTTTTGCGCGCGCTCTCAGGCCTCCTTCGGTTTTCCCCATTCCGCAAGCGCAATGCCGCCGATGGCAAGCGCAAAGGCAACGGCATGGAAGCCTTCCGGACTTTCGCCGAGGATGGCGACGGCGAGGATCGTGCCGAAGACCGGAATGAGGTTGATGAACAGGCCCGCACGGTTGGGGCCGATCAGCTCCACGCCGCGGATGAACATGACCTGGGAGACGAGCGAAGGAAAAAGGCCGATGAAGACGATGACGCCGAAACCGGTCAGGTCATGCGGCAGCATGGCAAGGCCGAGCGCCGCCTCTGTCGCAACCATCGGCAGGGAGGCGAGGAAGGCGCCGAAGAAACAGGCCATGGCCATGGCTCGCCAGTCGAGCGCGGGCTTGTAGCGCAGGCTGACGGTATAGAGCGAATAGCAAAGCACCGCCATCAGCACGAGAAAATCACCGAAATTGATCTCAAGCGCGAGCAGGCGCGACAGCTCGCCGTGGGAAACCGTAACGGCGACGCCGGCAAGCGTGAGTGCGAAACCCGCAAGCTGGGCCGTCGAGGCGCGCACGCGGAAGAACAGGAAGTTCAGTACGAAGATCAACAGCGGAATGGCTGCCTGGTCGATGGCGCTGTTGATGGCGGAGGTGAAGCGGAGGCCGGAATAGAGAAAGGCGTTGAAGCCGGCAAAGCCGACCGCTCCATAGGCAAAGAGCAGAGGCCAGTTTTTCCGGATCACCGGCCAGTCGCGCCGGAACTGCGGCATGGAAAAGGCGGAGATCACCAGAAACGCGATGCCCCATCGCAGCGAATTCATCACCATCGGCGAGACATGGCCGACCGCGAGCTTGCCCACGGTCAGGTTTCCGCCCCAAAAAAGCGTGGTAATCGTCAAAAGCATATAGGCTCGCCATTGCATGGCCACAGTCCCTGTTATTGGCTCATCCCTGGTTCATGTTTCACGAAGATGGGATGGTGTTTTGAGGCGCTCCCGCCTTAAAGCGTCGTCGCCGTTGCTGTCACGTGAAAATTTTGCGGGCTTGCGGGCCGAAGGGATCGCAATATAGGTCGTGGGTGGTTATAGATGCTGCGGTTCAGCCGCAGGCAAGGCTTCGTTTCTAGGTAGGTAAAATGACAAATGTTGTAGTGGTCGGCTCGCAATGGGGCGATGAAGGCAAGGGCAAGATCGTCGACTGGCTTTCCGAGCGCGCGGATATCGTGGTGCGCTATCAGGGCGGCCACAATGCCGGCCACACCCTTGTGATTGACGGCGTCAGCTACAAGCTGTCGCTTCTGCCGTCAGGCGTGGTGCGCGAAGGCAAGCTCGCCGTCATCGGCAACGGCGTCGTCGTCGACCCGCATGCGCTGATCGCCGAGATCGGCCGTCTGGAAGCGCAGGGCGTTGCGATCTCACCCGAGAATCTGCGCATTGCCGACAATGCGACGCTCATTCTTTCGCTGCACCGCGAGCTTGACGGCATGCGCGAAGATGCTGCCTCCAATTCCGGCACCAAGATCGGCACCACGCGGCGCGGCATCGGCCCGGCCTATGAGGACAAGGTCGGTCGCCGCGCGATCCGCCTGATGGATCTGGCCAATCTCGAAACCCTGCCGGCCAAGGTCGACCGTCTTCTCACCCATCACAACGCGCTGAGGCGCGGCTTCGGCGTGGCCGAAATCGAGCATGCGGCAATCATGGACGAACTGACCTCGATCGCCGACAAGGTGCTGCCCTTCCGCGAGACCGTCTGGCTGCTCCTGGACAAGAAGCGCCGCGCCGGCGCGCGCATCCTGTTCGAGGGCGCGCAGGGAACGCTGCTCGACATTGACCACGGCACCTATCCTTTCGTCACCTCGTCCAACACGGTCGCCGGCCAGGCGGCTGCCGGGTCCGGCATGGGGCCGGGCGCGCTCGAATATGTGCTCGGCATCACCAAGGCCTACACCACGCGCGTTGGCGAGGGGCCTTTCCCGACTGAACTGAAGGACGATGTCGGACAGTTCCTCGGCGAACGCGGCCACGAATTCGGCACGGTCACCGGGCGTCAGCGCCGCTGCGGCTGGTTTGACGCGGTGCTGGTGCGCCAGGCTGTTGCCACCAACGGCATCACCGGTATCGCGCTGACCAAGCTCGATGTTCTTGACGGACTCGACGAGTTGAAGATCTGCGTCGCCTACGAACTCGACGGCGAGCGGATCGAAGCCTTGCCGGCCAGCCAGGGCGCGCAGGCGCGCGTCAAGCCGGTCTACATCACGCTCGAAGGCTGGAAGGAATCAACCGTCGGCGCGCGCAAATGGGCCGACCTTCCAGCGCAGGCCGTCAAATATGTACGCCAGGTTGAAGAGCTGATTGGCGCACCAATCGCGCTTCTATCCACAAGTCCTGAGCGCGAAGACACCATTCTTGTGACCGATCCGTTTGAGGATTAAGCAAAAATCATAGTATTGTTGCGGCAATAGCCCGCACAATAGGGGTAATAAATGGCGGATTTCACAGCAGTCATTCGACGTGCCGTCGAGGGCCTTCCGGAACAGTCTCCGGAGTTGCGCGCGCGCGTTTACGAGAAGGCGCGCTCCGCCGTCATCCGGCAGATGGAGAACATGTCTCCGCCCCCGCCGGAGGCCTTGGTCAAGCGGCAGATCGACAAGATCGACGCGGCCATCGCCGAGGTCGAGAGCGAATTCGCCGAAGCCCTGCCGCCGGCTGATGATGCGCCCGGCGAAGAACCTGTTTCCGAGGACCGCTATGAGGACCTGCCGGAAGATGTTCCTGCGGAAGAGCCTGGTCATGAACCCGAGGATGAGCCGGTCGGCGCGCCTGATGATGCGCCGCCGGCATGGCAGACCGCCGAAGACGAGGCTCGCGAAGGGCAAGAGCCTGTAGAATTCGTCGATGAGCCGGCGACCTCCAACGCCTCCTATCCCGAAGAGCAGTCCTATGACGCGGACGACGATCGCCGGACCGCGCAGGAAGACCTTTATGAGCACGTGCCCGCCCAGACGGACGCGCCTGAAGAGCATGTTGTCGACGTTGCCGCTGAAACACAGGACGCAGGGCAGGCCGATGAGCCGCAGCCGTCCGGCCGCCGAGGCATGCTGCATGGCGCGACCTTTGAACTTGTTCATACGCCGGATCGGGTCGACTATGAGGACAGGGAAGAGGACGAAGAGGCCTACAGCTATGATGTGACCGACGAGCCGGTCGAGACCGACGCCGGGACGGTCATCGTCGAGCCCGACGAAGACCCCGAAGCGTGGGAGGACGACGCGCGGCCCGAGCCGGTCGATGACTGGGACTTCGAGGCGACGACGGCGAAGGCCGCGACGTTCGATCCCGCTCCCCCGCCGCCGCGTCGCTCCGTGCCGGAAAAGGACTGGGCGCATGTCGACAGCCTTCTCGGACTGGAGCCGGAGGAGCCGGGCGACGGTTTCGATGACTTTGACGAGATGGCAGGCGGCCCCGCCGAACACCGTGGTGACGATGAGGCCGAAACGGGCGGACGGCGCAAGGTCGTTCTGATCGCCGGCGCGGTCATCGTCGCGCTGATCCTGGTCGTCGGCGGTTATTTCTCCTGGGTCAATCGCGAGCGCATCATCGCCGCGATTTCGCCGGCCGACCAGCAGCAGACGGCCGAGACGACGCCTGCCGAAACGCCGGAAACGCCTGCGCCGGAACCGCAAGAAACCGAAACGGCGGAGAACGCCAAGCCCTATACCCAGCGACTTCTGCCTGACGGGACGGAGGTCGACGAGGGCCTGCCTGCGGCAAGCGCCGCGTCCGGTCCCGCCCGTTCGGTCGCCAACCAGACGTCGTCCTCGACGCCCGCCGAGACGGCATCGGCCACACAGACGGCCGAGCCGGCGCCGCCGGTGGGGGCTGCCCAGAAAATGTATCTCTACGAGGAGCAACTCGGCCAGTCGGTGCCGTCTGCCTATCAGGGCACCGTCGAATGGGAGCTCAAGCAGGAGAATACCGGCACGGCCGTCTCCGAACCGGTGGTCGAGGGCGTGATGAACGTGCCTGATGCCGGCCTTACCGGCGTGCTGACCTTCCGTCGCAATGACGATCCGTCGCTGCCGGCAAGCCATCTCATCGATATCGCCTTCACGCTCGACGAGAGTTTCGAGGGCGGCGGCATCGACAATGTCCAGCGGATCTCGATGAAGGGCACGGAAGCGGCGCGCGGCGATCCGCTGATTGCGGTCTCGGCCAAGATCACCGATGACCTCTACATGCTGGCGCTCAATGATTTCGATCAGGCGCGCGCGCAGAACCTCGCTCTTTTGGGCGACCGCAACTGGATCGATATTCCGGTCACCTATCGCAACGGCCGCCGGGCGCTGCTGACGCTTGAAAAGGGCACGACCGGCATGGCGATCTTCGACCGTGCCATCCAGGAATGGCAGGCGCTCGGCGACATCAACAGCGGCAATTGAGGCGATTTTCGCTCAAACGCAAGTCGCATGAAGATGCGGAATGGAGCCTGACAGATGGATATAGCGCTTGCGCAGGCACTCTCGCGGCGGCGGTCGGTCCGCGCGTTTGCAGAGCATCCTATACCACTGGAGTCCCTCAAAAAACTCCTGCGGGCCGGCCAGGGCAAAACCGGCGAAGGCGATAAAAGGACTGCTCCGTCCGCGCACGCGCTTTACCCGCTTCGCCTCCATGTGGTGGCAAGCAGGGTCGACGATCTTGAGGGCGGTTTGTACGCCGCTGAACCGGCTGGGCTCGAACTGAAGAAGATCAGTCATGCCGATTTGCGGCCGGCTTTGTGCAAGGCGGCAATTGGCAATCCTGAATGGATTGCCAACGCGTCGTGCATTATCGCCATATGTGCCGACATGCTGACCCCGGCGCGAACGTTTATCGAGCAGTCGCCCTATGGCGCGCGCGGCGAGCGGTATGTCTATTTGGAGGCTGGCGCCGCGGCGCAAAACATCCAGCTACAGGCTGTGGCAGAGGGATTGGGAAGCGTTTTGGTCGGTGGTTTCGATGATGAGGCCACGGCCAGTGTTCTCGGGCTCTCGTCACCAATCGCGCCTATCGCGCTGATGTGCCTCGGGGTTGCGGCCCCGGAAAGCTGATCAATCCTTGCCAGCTCGATGCCCCCAACTTCGTGATACAAGAACGCCTCCGTGCAGTTATGGGCGGAGGCGTTTCGATGTTCAGGCTACGTGTTCACGGCTGGCGCGGCGCTCGGGACCGGGGCAATGCCCTTATTCCGAGGCGTCGTTGCCATCGCGAACCGCACGCACCGCGCGGGCGTCGGCTGCCACCTGTTTCTGCACGGCGTCCTGCACCTTTTCGAAGGCGCGAACCTCGATCTGGCGCACGCGCTCTCGCGAGATGTTGAACTCGCCGGAAAGGGATTCCAGCGTTTCCGGGTCTTCGGAAAGTCTGCGGGCGACGAAGATGCGCTTTTCGCGGTCGTTCAGCACGTTCATCGCCGAAGCCAGCATGTCGCGACGGTTTTCCAGCTCATCCTGGTTCATCAGGATGTCTTCCTGGCTGTCGTTCTCGTCGACAAGCCAGTCCTGCCACTGTCCGCTCTCGCCTTCCGTCGCGCGGATCGGCGCATTGAGCGATGCGTCGCCGGAAAGCCGGCGGTTCATCGAGACGACCTCTTCCTCGCTGACATTCAGCTTGGTCGCGATCTCGCTCACCTGATCGGGATTGAGATCACCGTCCTCGATCGCCTGGATCTTGCCCTTGAGCCGGCGCAGGTTGAAGAACAGCCGTTTCTGGTTGGCGGTCGTGCCCATTTTGACGAGCGACCACGAACGCAGGATATATTCCTGGATCGAGGCCTTGATCCACCACATGGCGTAGGTTGCGAGCCGGAACCCGCGTTCGGGATCGAATTTCTTCACTGCCTGCATCAGGCCGACATTGCCTTCCGAGACAACTTCGCCGATCGGCAGGCCGTAGCCGCGATAGCCCATGGCAATCTTGGCGACGAGGCGAAGATGGCTCGTCACCAGCTTGTGGGCGGCATTGCGGTCGTCATGCTCCTGATAGCGCTTGGCGAGCATGTATTCTTCCTGCGGCTCCAGCATCGGGAACTTGCGGATTTCCTCAAGATACCGGTTGAGACCGTTTTCTCCGGCGCGAATGCTGGGTAATGTATTGGCCACTGCTCTACCCCCTTAGGTAACAGACCCTTCCCTGAAGAGACATGCCGTACGGGCGAGGTTTTCACCCCGCAAACCGGACAATGATGTCATGAAGGGAAACCGGGATTTAATTATGGCAATCTCGTGTTTCAAGGTATTCGAACGGTAAACACTCCATTCACTGGAATGTTCCGGTTATCGGTCGAATGCCGCGCTGAGTTCGCTCATGTCGGCGGGGAGGGCCGCTTCGAACCGCATCTCGGCGCCCGTTGCCGGGTGCTCGATGACGAGAAGCGCTGCGTGCAAGGCCTGGCGGGGAAAGCCGCGCACCAGCGATTGCGCCGGTTCCTCGAGAAGATTGGCCTTGGTCTTGAAGCCGGAACCGTAGAGATTGTCGCCGATCAACGGGTGGCCGATATGGGCCATGTGGACGCGGATCTGGTGCGTGCGTCCGGTCTCCAGACGGCATTCCACAAGGCTTGCCAGCGCCGTTCCGTCGGGGCGTTCGCCGAAGCGCTGCTCGACATTATAATGGGTGATGGCGAAATCGGCATCGGCGCTGTCCCTCGACTTGACGGCGCGGCGAATGCGGTCGGAGGCGCGGCCGAGCGGCGCGTCGATCGTGCCGTGCAGATTGCGCGGCCGGCCCCAGATCAGCGCCTTGTAGGCGCGCTGCAACGGCCCTGTGCGGCCGTGATCGGCAAATTGCTGAGCGAGCGCCTGATGGGCGGCATCGTTCTTCGCCACGATCATCACGCCGGTCGTATCCTTGTCGAGCCGGTGGACGATGCCCGGCCGCTTGACCCCGCCAATGCCGGACAGCGTGTCGCCGCAGTGATAGATCAGCGCATTGACCAGCGTTCCGGTCCAGTTGCCGGCGCCCGGATGCACGACGAGACCGGCCTGCTTGTTGATGACGATGATGTCATCATCCTCGAAGAGGATGTCGAGCGGAATGTCCTCGCCTTCCGGCTCGGCCTCTTCGGCTTCCGGCACGATGACGGTGATTTTTGTCCCGGGCGTCACCTTACGGCTTGGCTCGGTCGCCGGTTCTCCGTCGATGGTGACGGCCCCCTTGCCGATCAGCGCCTTGATGCGCGTGCGCGACACGCCATCGCCCATCTGCCGAGCGACAAAGGCATCGAGGCGTTCTTTCGTGCCATCGGGAACGAGAAGGACTTTTCTATTGGCCTCGGTTTGTTTAAAGGGGTCGTCTGTCATCTGGATGTTTTTTTGAGAGCACAGGTGCGAGAGTGGCGCTTTTATGCCAAACCATCCTGCGGAGCAATGGACAATGTCGCAACACCGTAACGAAGACCAGGAAGAAGAACAGCCGCTTGATCCGGCCGTCGAACTGGTGCGCCGGCGCATGCTGCGGCTGCAGATCATTTCCGCCCTGATCATGATCGTCTCGCTGATGGCCGTTTTCGGCGCCGTGCTCTACAAGGTCTTCGGAGAGGCTCCGGACGAGCAGACCGCAGCGGCATCGTCGGGCGCGATCGTGCCGGCGGATGCGCCGCGCGCGCTGACCGCAACGCTGCCGCGCGGTTTTACGATCGCCGACATCAGCTATGGCAACGGCCAGGCGCTGATCTACGGCCAGAAGGAAAACGGCGAGCAGACCTTCTATCTTTTCGATCTCAATTCCGGCCGCATGGCCGCCGATGTCGAGATCCGCTTCGACTGATGGCGGCAAGCCCGATCACGATTCTGGAGCCGGAAGATGCGCGCATCGCGCCCTTCCGCGCCATAAGGGAGAAGGATCTGGTCGGCCGTCGCGGGTTGTTCATCGCCGAGGGCACGGTGGTGCTGCGGGTGCTGGCCGAAGCGCATGCCAAGGGGCGTTTCCTCGCTGATCGCATTCTGGTGCTCGAAAATCGGCTCGCTGGCATTGCCGATATGCTGTCGGCCTTCCCTGACGATATTCCGGTCTATGTCTGCAGTGCCGGGGTGATGAATGCGATCGCCGGTTTCGACATGCATCGCGGCGTGCTGGCGCTTGGCCGCGTAAGTGAACCTCCGACGGCCGCGGAGGTCATCGCGAAACTTGGCGAAACGGCGCTCGTCGCCGTCGCCATCGGCCTGTCCAATCATGACAATGTCGGCGCGCTCTTCCGCAACGCCACGGCCTTTGCCGCAGATGCCGTGCTGCTTGATGCGACCTCTTGTGATCCGCTCTACAGAAAGGCGCTCAGGGTCTCGGTCGGTTCGGTTCTGAAGTTGCCCTGGAGCCGGGGCGGAAGCGCCGAAGACCTTTTGACTGCGCTGGATGCGGCCGGTTTCCAGGTGGTCACCCTTTCGCCATCCGGCGACACGGCGCTTAACGCGCTGCCGCCGGCACGGCGCACGGCGCTGGTGCTGGGCACGGAAGGGGAGGGGCTGCCGGCGGCGATCCTCGAGGCGTTCCGGCCGGTGCGCATCCCGCAATCGCCGGGGCTCGACAGCCTCAATGTCGCGACGGCTGCCGGTATCGCGCTCTATCAGCTCGCGCTGTCGACCGGCCGCATCGGCTGATCGGCGTCAGTCGTTCTTTGCAATCAGTTGCAGCGCTCGGGCGGCAAGGCTCAGCCGGTCGCTGCCGCTGCGCTCCCCGTCGCGCGAAAGGGCTTCCAGGATCGCCTTCTGCGCGCCGGTATCGTGGGCATAGGCAATCATCATCGCCGCGAGTTCGGCAAAGGCTTCTCTCAGCGCCGCATCCTCTTGCGGCGCGCCGGCGGACGCTTCCACCCGCGCGCAAAGCGCGGCGTAGCGCGCCTCGATTTCGCGCTTTCGTGTTTCAGGCTCGACCGCCAAGCAGCATCTCCGCTCAGAAGGGGTTCCAGGTGGGTCTCGGGGTCAGTTTCAAATAGCCGACATTGACGCCGAGACGGGCGCCGACGCCGGAGCGCACGGGCACGATGACGATGTTGCGGTTGGTATAGACCTGCATGGAAAAACCGGCAATCACATAGGCCGAGCCCGAGACGCCGCCATAGCGGCGATAAAGATCGGGGACTGACGGCAGGTTATAGACCAGCATCATCACCCGCGAGCCGTCGCCGCCATAATCGATGCCGAGCGAGGGTCCCTGCCAGAAGACCTTGTGCATGCCGGCATTCTTCGTGTTGAGCTGGCCCTCGCCATAGGTCAGACCGGCGATGAAGGCGCCGGAGCCTTCCGAACCTAAAATATAGCCATTCGGCAGGCCGTATTTCGAGAAGGCGTTCTGCAGGGCGGAGGCAAGGCCGGAACTGGCTGAGCCGAAGAAATTATTGCCGGCATCAAGCACCTCGTCGGCGGTGAAACCGCCATTCTGCTGCGGCTGGACGACGGCCGGCGGTTGCTGCGGCTGTGTCTGGGCCTGCGTTTCAAGCGTGCCAAACGCCGTCAGCAGAAGCAGGGCAAAAAGGAGGGCCGAGACGGGCCTCAGAACTGTTCGAGCGAGCATGGCGGTTCCATTCCTGTTGCTTTCTGGCATGACCGGGGCGCTCTGCCATTGCCTTTTTCTGTGAATGTGGCAAGCGTGGAGCCCGCCGCCATTGTGAGCATGACCTCTTAACAATGGATTTACCAAATGTGGCGATTTTCCCTGAATGCCTCTTTGAAGGGTCAATGGCCTGGCGCCCGGTCCAATCGGAAGGAAGTCTGAACCGATGAAAAATCCCAATCTGACGCTGAGCGGCGCCGACCTCGCCGCGCTTCTGGCAAGCCGCATCTGCCATGATGTGGTCAACCCCATCGGGGCAGCCGGAAACGGGCTGGAACTGCTGGATGAGGGCGGCATGGACGAGGAGGCGCTGCACCTCATCCGCCAGAGCACGTTGAGCGCCACCGTGCACCTGAAATTCGCCCGGATCGCCTTCGGCGCATCGGGCACGCTGCAATCCCCGCTGGATACCGGCGAGGCCGAAACGGCGGCACGCGACCTGATCGGGCTCGGAAAGCGGGTGACGCTGAACTGGACCGGCCCGCGCCTCAATGCGCCCAAGGACCGGGTCAAACTGCTCCTCAACCTGTTTCTCGTCGCCCAGTCGACCATTCCGCGCGGCGGCACGATCGATGTCGGGCTTGACTCGGCCGGCGACATCTTCGCCTTCATCATCCGCGCTCGAGGCCCTTATGTGCAGGTGCCGACCGACTTCGCCCGCATCTATGGCGGGGTGATGGAAGACCCGATCACCTCGCACAATGTCCAGCCCTATTACACAGCCCTTCTCGCCGAGGAATCCGGCATGTCCGTCGAGTTTGTCGTCAATGAGGGCGAAGTGGTGTTCGAGGCGAAGCCGGCGGTCTGAGCGCTTCGAACGCACGAAAATTTCGCGCTGCAGCGTGGGGCCATCCCATTTTCGTCACGCTTTGTCCTCATCCTCTTTCGGGCAAGGGAAACGCCGAAACAAAATCGTCGGTTCGGCGTTTCGAAGGAAATCGAGATCACCCATTTCCCGTCAGTTTCTGAGGGAGCCTGCCGTGTCTTTCGTCAAAGCCGCGCTGAACATCTCAGCGGGCGCGCTGTTTGTTGTCCTGCCGGGCCTTGCCCTGGCGGACCAGACCTATCAGATCGCCGTCGCCGATCCGGCCCGAAAGGCGCGGCGCGTGCCAGTCGAGATGCGACCCTTTCCGGAGGAGATCCTTCGCGCCTGCAAAATCGGCTATGGACGGCCGATGGCGGTGGTCGCGCCGGTCTCCGGACGTCTGGCGCTTGACGTTGCCGACGGGCGTTCCGTGAAGGCGGGCGATGTGATCGCGCGTTACGATACGGACGCGCTGAAGCGGCGGGCCGAGGAGATCCGCCTCGATCTGGATTATGTGCGGGCGCGGCTCGATTACCGGACGGGCGCCTATCAGGAAAACACCCGCGCCATCCAGAGCCTAGACGAAGCGGAGAAGGTGGCGACGCGCGACTATCTTGCCGCCCAGTTTGCCGAAATGAAGCGGCTTTATGGCCAGGGCCGGCTGGCGCTTGGCCGCTATCAGGAAGCCCAGCGCAAGCTGCACGAGGCCGATGCCGCGCTTGAACGGGAGCGGCGGGAGACCGCCCTTGCGCGCCAGGAATCAGGCCTCGAGGTTATCCGCCTGACCCATGATGTCAGGAAACGCGAGAACGCCCTCGCCGAGGCGGAGGCAAAACTCGAAAACGCGGTTGTCAGAGCGCCGGCCGCAGGCCGGTTGGTCGATGTCGAAACCACGACGGCTGCCGACGGCAAGCTGACTGTGGATGAAGGCGACCGGCTTGCCCTTCTGGTCGACCCGGGGCAACTCGGCGCGCGGCTTCAGTTCAACGATGCCGAGATGCGTCTGGTGCGCAACGCCGACGTTACCGTCGCCCCGCAGGTCGACGGCAAGCCCCGTGCCGCCGAAATCTCCGCCTTTCGTGCGCTGGAAACCCCGGCGGAGCGCGCAAGAGGCGCGCTTTCGACCGAGGTGGAGGTGGCCTTTCGCGATCCGGCCGGGCCCGCGCTTTTGAACCAGACGGCAACCTGCCGCTTTACCAAACCGAGCGTGCGTGAGGAGCCCGCAGTGCCGGTCTCCGCCGTGGTGATCAAGGATGACCAGACCTTCGTGCGCAAGGACGAGGGTGAGGAGCCGGAACTGATCAGGGTCGAGCTTGGCGATATCTCCGACGACTATATCCGCGTGCTTTCGGGGCTCAATCCGGGTGATTTCGTCCTTGACTAGAACTGCCGACGTTTTTTCGAGACGGGAGCTTGCGAGAAGTCGCAGCCGTCGCCGAACCGCTCTTGCCGGCGCCGCCCTGTTGGGGGCCGCTGCCCTTTCCGGCTGCGCCTCGAGCCAGCTGAAGGAAACCGTGCAGCGGATCGATGTGATGGAGGCGGAACTCAACGCCCCGCCGCCAGATCCGCCCGATGACGGCAAGGCGCTTGGCCCGTCTGAACTTCTGACGAGCGCGAATGCCAGGGGCAAGGACTTCATGCGCGCGCGCATCGCCCGTGCCCGCGCCGTGCTCGATCTCGACAAGGTGAAATCGGCCCGCTATCCGCGCGTCAGCGCCGAGGCGCGGCAGATCTCGACCTTCAACAGCGATTTCGAGGCGACTGACAGCGTTTCCAACATCGTGCTCGGGGTGAACTGGGATATCTCGCGTGCCCTTCTGAGGCTCGACCGCAAGACCGTGAAGGTCGCCGGCCGCCTCATTCCGGTGCAATACCAGGTGGCCCAGCGCAATGCCACACGCGAACTGCTCGACACCTATAACGACTACACCGCGCTCGACTTCCAGCGCGAGACCGTCGCGCTCAAGCGTAAGGCACTGCAATGCCGGGTGGATGATCTGGAGGTTGAAGTCGCGCTCGGGAACTCGAGCGCCATGGAGCTCGAAACGCTGAAGGACGAGATTGACACCGCCCGCCGCGAGGCGATGGCGGTCTCCCGGTCGCTGGCCTCGAAGCGGGACGAGTTGCTCGGCCTTTCAGGACTTGCTGAGGGGGGCTACGCGGTCGCCCCCGGCCGTTCCCTGACGGCGGCGCTCGCCGGTTACCCGAAGGCGACCAGCGAAAATGCCGAGGCCTGTTTTGCCCGCTCCGGCAAGAAGCGGCTGGAGGACCTGCTGGTCGAGGCCGCCGCCGCCCAGCTCGAGATCGCACGCCAGTCGCGTTTCACCCGGCTGACGACCTCCATCCCAAGCTTCATGACCCAGACCGGGGGCTTCAATCTTCAGTTCCTGATCTCCTACGTGCTGCCGATCATCGACGAGGGCGACGCGCTGCGCATGACCCAGGAGGCGCGGCTGACGCTGCTCGACACGATCCTGACGGCGCGTGACAACCGACGCGCCTTCATGAGCGATTTCGACTCGCTGAAGCTGGGGATCGCGGGGGCCGAGAGCGAACTGGCTGCGGCGAGCTCCGTCCTGGCCCGCGCCGAAACATTGCTGGAAAGCGCCGATCCGGCGGAGCGCTGCACGGCGGCAAATGACGTGCAAAAGGCCCGCGCCGACGTTCGCGCGGCCCGCTACAAGATCGAGCGGCTGAAGGCCGATCTCAGGCTACTTTGCGCGCCGCCGGCCGAGAAAACGGACGATGTGGCGGGCGCCGCGACGCAATAGGCCGGACGGGAAGGGCGCATAAAAAAAGCGGCGCCGGGCGCCGCATTTTTCGGGAGGAGACGCGGCAGGCTCAGGCCCGCTTCTGCATTTCCTGCTGGTCGGGATCGCGCAGCACATAGCCGCGTCCCCAGACGGTTTCGATGAAATTGGTGCCGCCGGCGGCATTTGCGAGCTTCTTCCGGAGCTTGCAGATGAACACGTCGATGATCTTCAGCTCCGGTTCGTCCATGCCGCCGTAAAGGTGGTTGAGGAACATTTCCTTGGTCAGCGTCGTGCCTTTCCGGAGCGAAAGAAGCTCGAGCATCTGGTATTCCTTGCCCGTCAGATGGACGCGCTGGCCGTCGACCTCGACGGTCTTGGCATCGACGTTCACGGACAGATCGCCGGTGGTGATGATCGACTGGGCGTGGCCCTTGGAACGGCGGACGATGGCGTGAATGCGCGCGACCAGCTCTTCCTTGTGGAACGGCTTGGTCAGGTAGTCATCCGCGCCGGAGCCGAAGCCGCGCACCTTGTCGTCGGTGCCGGACATGCCGGAGAGGATGAGGATCGGCGTGGCGATCTTCGAAACCCGAAGCGCCTTCAGCACTTCATAGCCCGACATATCGGGAAGGTTGAGATCGAGAAGGATGATGTCGTAGTCGTAGATTTTGCCGAGGTCGACGCCTTCTTCCCCGAGATCCGTCGTATAGACGTTGAAATTCTCGCTCTTCAGCATCAGCTCGATGCTCTGAGCCGTGGCGCTGTCGTCTTCGATTAAAAGAACCCGCATGTCTTTCCCCTTGAACCGCCGCAATTGAAAGGTCTGGTGTCGCCCCGACGCGATACGGACTCAGTGATGACCTGATTTAGAAGCTGCCATTGAATGGTTAACAAATTCTGATTCATTTTGGCAATACGAACATAATTCATTAATGAACATTTCAATATCATTGAAATCATTATGTTTTTTCGGTCATCAGGTCCGACAAAAAAGATTAACCAAACTGCCTAAGTGATTCATTCGACTCGCAAGTTTTGGTTTTTTGCCGCTTTCGGTTTACCGACCCTTAAGTGATGCGTCCTATGATCATTGATGACTGTAAATGAAAGGTTACCGGGATTTCGAATTCGTTAATCAATTCCCAGGGACTGGAGAACGAATCAGAAATCATGAAGGGGGGCGCCTTTCGGCAATGCGTTCGTCAGCCGGGGAGTTTTGCGTATGAAGGCACGAAACAGTCTGTTGCGTCTGAAGGCGTTTCAGGTAAAGGAAAAAAAGCGGCAGTTACAGCAACTGCAGCTTATGATGGATGAGTTCGCGCGCATGTCGGACGAACTCATGCAGCAGATCGCGGCGGAAGAAAAGCGTTCCGGGATTTCCGATCCCGCCCATTTCGCCTATTCCACATTCGCCAAGTCCGCCCGCCAGCGGGCAGACAATCTGGCCGTTTCCGTGGCAGACCTGCGCCAGCAGCAGGCGGTCGCAGAAGCCGAGCTTGCCCAGATGGAAGTCGATTACGAGCGCGCTGCGGCGCTGGAAATGCGCGAAGGGCCGAACCGCAAACGCGCTTGAGCCTCCGCTGTCGCCATGAACGCATCAAGGCCGCATCCAGAAGGGTGCGGCCTTTCATTTTGAGGTCTGTGGGAGACGAAAAAAGCGCCGCCGTCCTTGCGGACGAGGGCGCCGTTTTCTCGTTGGTTGAACCGCGCCCAGGGGGAGGGTCCTCCGCGTCGCCTCAGTTGCGGTATTGCTGGATGCGGGTGGTCCGGAGGCCGGCAAGGCCGTGATCATCAATTGACGACTGCCAGGAGAGGAATTCCTCGACCGTCAGGCAATAGCGCTCACAGGCCTCCTCCAGGCTTAAGAGTCCGCCGCGCACGGCAGCGACCACTTCGGCCTTGCGCCGGATCACCCAGCGTCTTGTGTTGGAGGGCGGCAGGTCTGCCACGGTCAACGGACTGCCGTCCGGGCCTATGACGTATTTTGCGCGAACGCGGGCTAATTCGGTCATCGTACTCTCTACACAAACTCACAACCTATGGCGTCAAGCTAGCGCGGTACTTTTAAAATTTGCCTAAGGGCGGGGTAACCCTCTGGTAACCAGAATGCCTGTCTCCCAGCCGCTTCACGGGCTTAGGGAACGACAGTACGGGCAGCAATGCACCTGTGCCGGCTCCTGCGTTCAGGAATATTCGAAACTTCAAAGTTAGTTATTTCTTACATTGATGAAATTGGCTACCGTGCATGGCCGGGAGGTGCTGTTCCTGTCGTCAGCAGGGCCGCCCCGCACCGGATAGCGCCGGCCGCTTTCAGGTGCCGACCTTTCATTTGACGCTGCATCGCGGTAGACCTGCCGCAGAGGATCGAGGCAGGACGCACAAGAGGAGTTTGAAGGCATGGTTTCCGGACAGTCATTTTCGCAATGGGACCGCCAGCCGCTTGTGCGGCGCATGGCGGACTGCAATCCCATGGCCGGCAACCCGCTCAAGACCAAGGAGGACCTGCAGGCTGCCGTCACCGTTTTCCATGCGCCGCTCGTGCCCTGGTATTCCCCCGGCAATGCGCGGCTCCGGCTTTCGGCGGGCTCCGCCCATTATGACGACGACGCGGCCGAGATGGAGGCCTTTGTCCGTCCGCTCTGGGGCATCGTACCGCTGGTTGCCGGCGGGTTCAATTTCGAGGATTGCCGGCGCTTCGTCGAGGGCTTCTCTCACGGCATGGACGTCAACCATGAGGAATTCTGGGGCGAACCCGGTGATTTCGACCAGCGGCTGGTCGAGACCGCGGGCATTGCCCTTGCGCTTCTCCTCGCGCCGGAATGTTTCTGGCGGCCGATGTCCGAGCCCGCCAAGGACAAGGCCGAACGCTGGCTCCTGATGATCAACGAGCGCGAGGTGCCCGACAATAACTGGCTGTTCTTCCGCGTGCTGGTCAATCTCGGCCTGAGAAATGTCGGACGCCAATGGTCGGAGGAGGCCGTGCGCGCCGCACTCGAGCGCATCGAGACCTATTATCTCGGCGACGGCTATTATCGCGATGGCAAATGGGGCCACCGCGACTACTACCTGCCGATGGCGCTGCACTTCTACGGGCTGGTCGTCGCCAAATACGCCGGGGACGTCTTCCCCGAGCATGCCGCGCGCTACCGGGAGCGCGCCCGCATTTATGCCCAGGATTTTCAGCACTGGTTTGCCGATGACGGCGCGGCGGTGCCGCATGGCCGGTCGCTGACCTATCGCTTTGCCGAGGGCGCGTTCTGGGCGGCCTGCGCCTTTGCCGATGAGGAAGTATTGCCCTGGGGGCGGATCAAGGGTCTTCTTCTCAGACATCTGCGCTGGTGGTCGAAAATGCCGATCGCCGACAGGGATGGCGTGCTGACGATCGGCTATGCCTATCCGAACCTGTTGATGTCAGAATCCTACAATGCGCCGGGCTCGCCCTACTGGGCGCTGAAATCCTTTCTCGTCCTGGCGCTTGAAGACGACCATCCCTTCTGGACGGCGGAGGAAGAGCCGCCGGAGGCGCTGCCCGGCGGCCGGGTCTTCTCGCCGGCGGCAAGCTTTATCCTCAGGCGTGCGCCCGGTGATGCGGTAATGCTGACCGGCGGGCAGGACGGGCGCGAGCACCGCGCCCATGACGCCAAATATGCCCGTTTCGCCTATTCTTCCGCCTTTGGTTTCTCGGTGAAGGCCGATGTCACCCTGCCGGATCACCCCGATCGCAGCGCCGTCGATTGCGGTCTTGCCGTCTCGCGCGACGGGCTGAGCTATCTTTCGCGCGCGGTGATCACCGAAGAGGGCGTCGACCGCGGCATGGTCTGGGGCGCATGGCAACCGGACGACAGATTGCGGATCGATAGCTGGCTGGATTTCGCCGGCGAGGGGTGGCATGTCCGCGTGCATCGCATCAGAACGGAGGACCGGCTGTTCGTCAGCGAAAGCGGCTTTGCCGTTGATCGCACCGGCGAGCGTGAGCCGGCCTTTGCCGGAGGTCTCTCCGCTGCTGCCGGCCGCGCGCGCATCGCGACGCCGACCCATACCACCGCGATCGTCGATCTTTCCGGAACGCGCGCCGGCGAGATCATCCGGGCGGCGCCCAACACGAATATCCGTTTTCCGCGCACGCTCTTCCCCCGCCTTTTCGGCGAGCTTCCGGCCGGCGAGCATTTTCTCGCAACGGCGGTCTTTGGTGTGACAAAGTCGATGGAGGCGTTGCCGCCGGTCGACCTTCCGGAAGCGGTCAAGGCGTTCTGCGCCGAGAATGGCGTGACGATCTGAGAAACGTGGGCAGCCGGGGCGGGCCGGAAGCCGGTCACGCAGCCGTGCGTGTCAAGCTTCGCTGTCTTGCTGAAGCCTTGCCATATGGCGCACGCGCTCCTCGCGCAGAAGGTTGCGGTAGCGCCCGAGGCTGCCTTTCAGGTGCTCGCGCATCGCATCGCGCGCGCCCTGTTCGTCGCCGTTGGAAATGGCGAAGATGATCCGTTCGTGTTCCTTGATCAACAGGTTGCGATAGGCGACCTCGCCGCCGTCATCGGTTTCTATCACCTGGCCTGTCTGGGGAATGATCGCCTTGCCCTGCATTTCCAGGAAGGTGGCGAAAAGCGGATTATTGGTGGCCTTGGCAATGGCGAGGTGCAGTCCGATATCCGCCTCGCTCCACGCCTTGCCGTCATTGCGTCCGGCAATGCCGGCGGCATGCTGCTCGAAGATCTCTTCTTCCTGCGCCGGCGAACGCCTGAGGGCGGCAAGGCCAGCAGCCTCGATCTCCAATGGCGTTCGTGCCTCGAGAATCTCCAGCGATGTATAAATCCGATCCGAATCGACCATCGGATTGGTGCGCCTGAAGGCGAATGAGATCGGGTCGAGAACGAAGACGCCGGCGCCCTGGCGCGGTTCGACAAGGCCATCGGAGCGCAACGCGGCGACAGCCTCGCGCACCACGGTGCGCGAAACACCGTGCTCCTGCGTCAGCTGGGCCTCGCTCGGCAGTTTCTCGCCGGGCATGAACACGCCGTCCAGAATGGATTTCCGCAAGGCTTCACTGACCTTGTGGACCAGGGTGCCGTTACGGGCGGCGGTTTGCGTTGCCAAGTTTCATCCCCCTGTGTGATCGGACCGTTCAGGTCGAGCCGGACGCGAAACGTCTCCTCGCCCAAAATTGTATGATAAGTTGGCAGAAAATGCAATACAACATTGTCTTCACCCGAGATGAGTGGTCACGCCGGGGTTTCCCGCCCCCAGACCTCGATCTGGGTCAGCGCCGGGAAGGGGGAGGGGTCGTCGGCCTTGATCAGCCGCTCGAGCCGCACCCATTCCGTTTCGCGTTCGGGGAAGGCGAAGCGCTGGCCGGCGCCGGTTTTTTCAAGCGGCACATCGATGGAGTGGCCGTCGCTGAAGGTGACGCGGGCCGAGGTCCACCAGGCGTCATGCGGGAAATCGGCGCGGGTATAGAGCACGACCGATTGGGCGATGACCTTGCGGCCAAAATCGACCGTCATCGTCGCTTCCGGGTCGCAATTGATGCCCCAGCTTGTATAGGGCCAGAAGCCGTGGTCGTCGCTGGCGATCTCGCCGTCGATGGCATTGCGCGCGGCAAAGGCGGCCTCACCACGCGTCTCGACGCTGGCGGAGGCATGCGGGTAGGCGGCGCGGTTTCCCCCGTGATCTGCCGGGTTGAGGGCCAGGTTGCGAATGCCGGAAAGCGCGTCCGCGCCGGTCGCATGCGCCGCAATCCTGTGGTTGCCGCCCGAGAAGGCCGTCGGCGCGTAGATGGTTTTCGCGTCGCCGAAGGGGACGGGAAAGCTGAAGCTCCCTTCCTTCAGCAGCATGATCGCCGGCGCGAGTGCGTTGTCGATTGCAAGCGTCACGAAGCGTCCGAGGCTGTCGGTTTCGACGGTGATGCGGTCGCCGGCTTCGTAAATCTCCCTGAAAAACAGTGAAACGGCCTCGGTTCCGGTCTTGCGGGCGCGCACCTTGCCGGCCTTGTCCAGAACGGAAAGCGTGATCTCCATGGGTGTCTCCCGTCAGTTGATGAGAAGCCTGAGCGTCTTGCCGCCCAGGGGGATTTGTATGCGATAGAGCGTGTCGGGCCAGGCGGCTCTCAGGCGCTGATCGGTGATGGCGATCGCCTCGACTTCAGGCATGCCGCCGCCTTCGACGGCGATCTCTCCGAGACCGGCGAGGGTGATCCGTCTCTCGGTGACCTCGGGTTTGGTCGCGACCATCAGCGAGAGTATGGCGGGCCTTTCGGCGTCGCATATGTCCGTGATGTCGATGCCCCGTCCCTTGGTGAAGGTCACCGTGCGACGGTAGCTTTTGACGCCCGCCTCCCTCGGATAGGCCCCGGCCAGTTCCATGGAGATGCGAGCGGCATCGGTATCGAGCGTGACAGCGACGTCACGTGCAGCAAAGGCTTCTCCGTCCTGCTGCATCACCCCGCCGAAGCTCGGCAGGTTGTGATAGGCCGACTGCATGGTCCAGATTTCATAGCGCCGGGGGGAGAAGGTCCTGGCGGTATAGGTCTCCACGCCGACATCGATGAGGAAGGGCTTTTCGTCCTTGTAGAGGGTGAAGCTACCGGTGTCGTTGTGATTGTGGCTGTCGCCGTTGTCGCCGGCCTTTACCGCAAGCGCATAGCAATCATCACGCGCCACCATCAGCCCGATGCTCGGGAAGAAGCAGTCTTCGGGCGTCGGGCGCGGCGCCTGATGCGCCGCCAGTTCCGAGGCGGTCATGGCGCCCTGCAGGCGGTAGAACAGGTTGATCTCTTCCGGGGCGTCGGGTTCGGGCGAAGTCTTCCAGTCGGCGGCGGCGAAATCGGCAAGCATGGTCGAACCGACGGCCTTGCCGAAGAGATATTCGCGCGCGCCGCAAAAGCCTGCCCGCGCGGACGAATCGGCGAAATTGAAATAGCGGTCGCCGCCGACATGCATGGACGCGATGAACTCCGCCATGTTGCGGATCTTCTGTTCGCGAAAGAGCGGGGCAAAGGCGTCGGGCGCGACCGTAGCAAGGATATTGAGGGCGTTGAACAGGCAGAGCCCGGCATGGCGATAGTAGAGCACGCCCTCCTCGCAGGCGCCGTCATCACCGTAATCCTTGAGGAAGAAATCGAGGCTTGCGGCAGCTTTCTGGACAACGCTCAGGCGCGTTTGATGATCGAAGGGACGGGAGAAGGCGGCCAGCAACACATTCTGCGTGCACCAGGCCGTCCAGTTGTTCATCGGTTCGTCGCCCCGCCCCATCCACCAGAAATGCTCTTCCAGATAGGGGCGGATGACGCGGCGGCTGATCTCGCAGTCAAGCCGGGCCACGATCATCGGCGTCACCGCGTTCAATTCCGCTTCGAACAGGGGCGCAAGCACGGCAAGCTCGGCGCCGGTTTCCGCCGCGAACAGGTCGACGACCGGGCGGCGCGGATCGGGTAGCGGCAATACCTTGGCATCGCGGATATAGACATTGTGGGCCGGCAACTGCCAGCCGCTTTCCTCGGCGATCAGCAGCGCGCCGTCGATGATCCGGTCGAGATAACGCCCGTCGCCGGCAATGCATTCGCCGAGCGCCAGTGCGTTCAGCATGCGCCGGCGCTGCATGTAGGGCGTCTCGTAGCCGATGCGGTCGCCATTGCGGGAAAAGGCGAGATAGCCGCTCGCGGAAAGCGCCGGCCACGCGGCGGGACAGTTTTCGGCGGCCTCGGTCAGCCGGGCGGCGTATTCCTCCGGCAGGGATGACCATTTGTCGCGGTCGGCGGCAGGCCAGCCCGGCGAGAAAGGCTCGAAGGCATCCGGCAGGGCCTCAAGGCGCTCGCGAAACATTCCGTCCTCCCGTATCCGGCCGGACCCGTTTGCGGACGGGCGACGGCGCGGCATGAACTTGTTCTTTTTCCGTGCCTGTCCTCTGGCCGCGAGGCCCTCTGTCAACGGAGGGAGGCATGGGTTTCGCTATGCTCTAGCACATATGTCGGATAAGTTTTAGTCAGAAAAATACATTTTTGGCTACTTGTATTATATCTTTTCCGACGATAGGATGAGCCAAAATCACGGATGCCCGCCATGGCGTCTGTAAAAGGCTTTCCCGGTCTGTCGCTTGCGGCGGGCCGCAGGATGGGAGGATCACGTGGCTGCCACCGGCTTAGGATTAGCGACCGGGGAGAAGAGGAAGAAACGCCGTGTGCTGACAAAGCGTCAGCAGAAGCGGCGGGCAAACCTCGTCGCCTTCTCCTTCATTGCGCCGAACTTCCTCGGTTTTGCCGTCTTTACCCTCGGCCCGATCATCTTCGCCTTCGCCCTTGCTTTCATGCACTGGGACGGCTCCAATCCGATCGAGTTCGCCGGACTTGCCAATTTCTTCGAGCTTTTCCGCGACAGGGCCTTTCAGGCTGCCTTCTGGAACACGATCATCTACACGGTGTTTTCCGTGCCGCTGACCATGGCCTGCTCGCTCGGCCTGGCTATGCTCTTGAACAAGAAGATCTTCGGGCGCGATTTCTTCCGCGCGGCGATGTTCTTTCCCTATGTCGCCTCGCTGGTGGCCGCAGCCGTCGTCTGGAACATGCTGTTCAACCCGGAAATGGGTCCGGTCAACATGATCCTCTACACGATGGGCGTTGATCCGAAGAACCTGCCCGGCTGGGCCGCCGACAAGGACTGGGCGATGGTCACCATCATCCTGTTCGGCATCTGGAAGCAGGCCGGCTATTTCATGGTGATCTATCTGGCCGGCCTTCAGGGCGTGAACCGCGAACTCTACGAGGCGGCCGATCTGGATGGCGCCAATGCGTGGCAGAAGTTCTGGAACGTGACGCTGCCGCAACTGGCGCCGACCACCTTCTTCGTCTCGGTGATGCTGACGATCAACTCCTTCAAGGTGTTCGACCAGGTCTACATGATCACGCAGGGCGGACCCGGAACCTCGACGCTGGTGCTGGTCTATCACATCTACAACGAGGCCTTCATCTCCTGGGATCTCGGCTATTCGAGCATGGTCGCCCTTGTCCTCTTCGTCCTGGTTCTGGCTGTCACGCTGATCCAGTTCCGTTATTCGCGCAGTCTTGATTAAGGGAGAGGGTCAGATGCAAATTTTCGGTCGCAAGATCAAGCTGTCCACGATCGCCCTCTACGCGCTGATCATCGTCATCACCATCATCATGCTGCTGCCGTTCGCGTGGATGCTCTCGGCGTCGCTGAAGTTCAACCGCGAGGTGTTCGAATTCCCGATCCACTGGATCCCGGAAAATCCGCGCTGGGAAAACTACGTGCAGATCTGGACCAAGATTCCGCTCGGTCTCTTCGTCTTCAATACGGCGAAGATCACGATCATGGTGACGCTGCTGCAGCTCTTCACCTCGTCCTTTGCAGCCTATGCCTTCGCCAAGCTGAAATTCCCCTATCGCGACGTGCTGTTCCTCGGCTACATCGCCACCATCGCCATGCCCTGGCAGGTCTACATGGTGCCGCAGTTCATCCTGATGCGGGAATTCGGGCTTTATAACACCCACTGGGCGCTGATCGCGCTTCAGGCCTTCACCGCCTTCGGCGTGTTCCTGATGAAGCAGTTCTACATGTCGATCCCGGACGAGCTCTGCGAGGCCGCCCGCGTTGACGGCATGAACGAGTACCAGATCTGGTGGAAGATCATGCTGCCCTTGTCTAAGCCGGCGCTGTCGACGCTGACGATCTTCACCTTCGTCTTCGCCTGGAACGACTTCCTCGGCCCGATGATCTACCTGACCAAGACCGACCTGAAGACCATCCAGATCGGCCTTCGCATGTTCATCTCGCAATATTCGGCGGAATACGGCCTGATCATGGCCGCCTCGGTTGTTGCCATCATTCCCGTCCTCGCCGTCTTCCTGGCGCTGCAGCGCTTCTTCGTCGAAGGCGTCGCCAATGCCGGGATCAAGGGGTAGACCATGACCATATATCAGAAAGACTTCGCCGTTCAGCCGATTTCCGAGGCCGAGATTGCCGACGCGATCGCCGTGGCCGTCGCGCAGGTGCGCCGCAATCTGCCGGCCTTCACCTATCGCCAGCAGAACCATTCGAGCGTCGACAATTTCTATCCGGCGATCGACAACGACCAGTGGACCTGCGGCTTCTGGCCGGGCGAGATCTGGCTCGCCTATGAGCTTTCCGGCGACAAGGTGTTTCGGCACGCCGCACAGATCCAGGTGCAGAGTTTTCTGCACCGAATCGAAAACAAAATAGAAGTCGACCATCATGATATGGGCTTCCTCTATTCGCCGACCTGCGTCGCCGCCTGGAAACTGGTGGGCGACGAGGACGGGCGAAAGGCCGCGATCCTTGCCGCCGATCAGTTGATCGCGCGTTTTCACGAAGTCGGCGGCTTCATCCAGGCCTGGGGTGAAATGGGGGCGCGGGAGAATTATCGCTACATCATCGACTGCCTGTTGAACCTGCCGCTGCTCTATTGGGCAAGCCGCGAGACAGGCGACGAGAAGTACCGCGACATCGCCCGCATTCACGCGGCGACCACGTTGGCCAATTCCTTCCGCGAGGACGGCTCGACCTACCACACCTTCTTCATGGATCCGGAAACCGGCGGCCCGGTGAAGGGCGTCACCGTGCAGGGCTACCGCGATGACAGCGACTGGGCGCGCGGCCAAGCCTGGTCGGTCTACGGTCTCGCGCTCTCCTATCGCTACGACCCGAAGCCGGAATATGCAGCGATGTTCAAGAAGGCGCTCGATTTCTTTATGACGCGGCTTCCCGCCGACATGGTGCCTTATTGGGACATGATCTTTTCCGACGGCGATGACGAGCCGCGCGACAGTTCGTCCGCTTCGATCGTCGCCTGCGGCCTGCTCGAAATGGCCGATATCGTCGGCGGCGACGAGGCCGGCGAATACCGCGATATCGCCCGGCGTTTCGTGAAAAGCCTTGCTGACAAATACGCGGTGAAGGATCCGGCGGTTTCCAACGGGCTCGTGCTCCACGGCACCTATTCGAAGAAGACCCCCTACAACACCTGCACGCCGGAAGGCGTCGACGAGTGCGTGTCCTGGGGCGATTATTATTATCTCGAGGCGTTGACGCGGCTTTCGCGCAACTGGTCCTCCTACTGGTAACGCCCGCGGCGGCTTTGAGAGGATAGGATTATGTCCGGTATCTCGCTGAGAAAATTGAGAAAAACATACGGCGCGCTGACGGTCGTTCACGACATCGATCTGGAAATCGCCGACAAGGAATTCATCATTCTGGTGGGCCCCTCCGGCTGCGGCAAGTCGACGACGCTGCGCATGATCGCGGGGCTGGAAGAGGTTTCGGCGGGCGAGCTCTATATCGGCGACGAACTCGTCAACGACGTGCCGTCGAAGGAACGCGATATCGCCATGGTGTTCCAGAACTATGCGCTCTATCCGCATATGACGGTCTACAAGAACATGGCCTTCGGCCTGCAGCTGAGAAAGGCGCCGGAAGCCGAGATCGAACAGAAGGTCCGCGAAACGGCCAAGATCCTCGATATCGAACATCTTCTAAACCGCAAGCCGAAGGCGCTTTCCGGCGGCCAGCGCCAGCGCGTGGCGCTCGGCCGCGCCATGGTGCGCAATCCGGAGGTGTTCCTCCTCGACGAGCCGCTGTCGAACCTCGATGCCAAGCTGCGTGGTTCGATGCGCACGGCGATCACCAAGCTGCACCGCCAGCTCGACAGCACCTTCATTTATGTGACCCACGACCAGGTTGAGGCCATGACCATGGCCGACCGGATCGTGGTCATGAAGGATGGCCATATCCAGCAGGTCGACACGCCGCAGATGCTTTACGACAATCCGGTCAACATGTTCGTCGCCGGCTTCATCGGCGCGCCGCAGATGAACATGATGACGGTGACCGTCGAGCGCGACGGCGACAACTGGGTCGGCCGGTTCCACGAAACGGCCTTCCCGCTGATCGTTGGCGACAAGGCGGACAGGTTGGCACCCTATGAGGGCAAGGAAATCATACTCGGGCTTCGGCCGGAGAATTTCCACGAATCCCAGCCTTATGACATCGCGCCGGAACTGACCTGCCCGTTTACCGCGCTGGTCGATCTGGCCGAGCCGATGGGCGCCGAGATCCATCTCAACATGACGGCCCATGGACACGACATGATCGCGCGCGTTTCCCCACGCTGCACGGCAAAGGACGGCGAGACCATCGATCTGATTGCCGATCTCGTCAATCCGCATCTCTTCGACAAGGAAACGGAGCAATCCATCCTCTTTTAGCAATTCGGATTTGAGGGGCGCGGGAGGCGTTCTGACATGAACTGGCTGACCAACTGGATGATGCGTGAAGGGCCGGGCATTCCCAAGAATGCGCCGAAGAAGAAGGGGCTTGCCCTCTTCGCCTTCATTCTCGTCCGCGAGGCCTGGGACCTGTTCAAGCTCAATATCCTGATGCTGGTCTGCTCCATTCCCGTGGTCACGGCGCCTGCGGCACTCGCCGCCGGCATGAACATCGCCAATGTGATGATCGAGGACGAAAACGTCTGGCTCTGGCGGGACTTCCGCCGCGCCTTTGCCCGCCATTTCCTGCAGGCAACGGCATGGGGGCTCGCCGCGGCGCTCGTCCTCGGCCTTGCCGGCTATGCGGTCTATATCTATGGCCAGCTTGCCCGCCACGCGCTCGTCTATGTGCTGCCGACGGCGATCGGCGTCTGCGTCATCGCCTTTGTCGCGATCGTGGCCGTCTGCCTGTTTTCGGCGATGACGCGGTTCGAGCTTTCCGGCGCGCGGCTGCTGCAGACGGCGCTTCTCGCGGCGATCGCGCGGCCGCTGCCGGTGCTTGCCGGGATCGCCTTCGTCGCCGCGCTTTGGCTCGTCCATATCATCTTTTATCCGGTCACCGTGTTCACCCCGGTGGTCTTCAACTTTTCCCTTGGCGCGCTCGCACTGGCATTTGGGGCGCACAAGGCAACCGGTTTCGCGTTTTCCCGCATATTGGGGGTGGATAGTCCGGACGCGCAAACCATGGCAACGGCGCAAAAGCGCGTCTAAACGGAGGAGTGACTATGAAGAACCTGCTCAAACTGACCCTTCTGGCAACAGTCGGCCTGATGCCGCTCGCAGCCCAGGCACAGGACAAGACGACCATCAACTGGGCGCTCTGGGACTGGGATGCAACGGCCTACTACCAGCCGATCATCGACGCCTTCGAGGCCAAGTATCCCGACATCACGGTCGAACATACCGATCTCGGCTCGGCCGATTTTTCCACCATGCTGATGACCCAGCTTTCCGGCGGCGGCTCCGATCTCGACGTTGTTCAGGTCAAGGACATTCCGGGCTATGCCAATCTGGTCAAGGCCAATCTCCTGGCCCCGCTCAATGAAGACATCGCCGAAAACGGCATCGACACAAAAGCCTATGGCGGTCTGATCGAGGCCCTGACGGTCGATGGCAATGTCTATGCCCTGCCGTTCCGTTCCGATGTCTGGATCCTCTACTACAACAAGGACATCTTCGACGAGGCCGGCGTGGAGTACCCGACCAATGACATGACCTGGGACGCGTTTGCCGACAAGGCCCGTGCCCTGACGTCCGGCTTCGGTGCCAACAAGAAATATGGTGGCCTGTTTCACACCTGGCGTTCCACGGTGCAGCTTCCCTGCATCATGGATGGCGAACATACGCTCGATGGCGGTTCTTACGAATTCCTGCAGTCCTGCTATGAGCGCGTTCTCAGCCTTCAGGAAGACGGCGCCGTGCCGTCCTACGCCCAGTTGAAGACTTCCGGTACGCATTATTCCGGTCCGTTCTACAACGGCACGATCGGCATGCTGCCGATGGGCAGCTGGTTCATCGGCACCCAGATCCAGAAGGTCGATTCGGGTGAGTCTCTGGCCACCAACTGGGGCATTGCCCGCTATCCGCACATGGAAGGCGTTGAGGCCGGCACGACGGCTGCCACGGTGACCTCGATCGGTGTTGCCGCCAATTCCGAACACAAGGATGCCGCCATGAAGTTCGCCAACTTCATCGCCGGTCCCGAAGGCGCCAAGGTGATCGCCGAAACCGGCACCTTCCCGGCGCTGATGACGGATGAGGTGCTCGCCACGATCACCTCCAAGGAAGGCTTCCCGACGGACGAGACCAGCAAGGGCGCGTTGAAGACGGTCCAGAGCTATCTCGAAATGCCGGTCAACCTGAAGGCTGCCGATATCGAGGTTGTGCTTAACCGAGCTCACGACAACATCATGACCGACAACATCTCGGTCGAGGATGGCCTGAAGAACATGGATGAAGGCGTTCAGCAGATCCTGAACAACTAAGTCCCGAGCACCGAGAGCGCGTCCCGGCAAAGCCGTCGGGGCGCGCTTTCATGCCAGACTTGCTTTTTTTTGGTTTTCCGCCCGGAAAAAGCCAGTCTTCTTGACAAGTCTGGTTGACGCCAAACCGCATTCAGCATCACATGCGCCCGTCTTATTTTCAGGGAGGGAAAATGTCCGACACCGTTTTTCTGCGCGAGGCCTTCGCCGAGCGTTTCGACGGAACCCCTCAGCTTTTCCGCGCGCCGGGACGTGTCAACCTGATCGGCGAGCATACCGATTACAATGACGGTTTCGTCATGCCGGCCGCGCTCGAATTCGAGGCGCAGGCGGCAGCCGCCGCGCGCGACGATCGCATCGTCCGCATCCATTCCCTCAACAACGGCAAGAGCGCCGAAATCGATCTCGACTCGGAGGCGAACGCGCCGCGCGGCGACTGGACGGACTATGCCTTCGGCGTCGCCGTCATGATCGAAAAGGCCGGCACGACGCTCAAGGGCGCCGATATTCTGGTGTCATCGAGCGTGCCCGTCGGCTCCGGCCTGTCCTCTTCCGCCGCGCTTGAAGTTGTCGTCGGCTATGCGCTGCTTTCGCTTTCCGGCCATGAAGTCGATACGGTCGCGCTCGCCAAACTCTGCCAGAAGGCGGAGAACGAGTATGTCGGCATGCGCTGCGGCATCATGGACCAGTTCATTTCCAGCAACGGCGTTCACGATCACGCGCTGATGATCGACTGCCGCACGCTTGAGCGCACACCGGTGCCGATCGACCCCAGAGCGCGTATCGTTGTGGCCAACTCCATGGTGCACCATGCGCTGGCCGATGGCGAATACAACAAGCGCCGCAATTCCTGCGAGGAGGGCGTGCGCCTGCTTCAGCCTGCACTTGGCGAGATCACGGCGCTGCGCGATGTGAGCTTCGATGCGCTGGAAGAAAACCGCGACTTCCTGCCGGAGCTGACCTATCGCCGCTGCCGCCATATCGTCACCGAAAACGAACGCGTTCTGGCCGCTGCCGATGTGCTGGAGCGCGGCGATCTGGAGGCTTTCGGGCAGTTGATGAACGCCTCGCATGCCTCGATGCGCGATGATTACGAGATTTCCTGCGCCGAGGTCGACACGCTGGTTGAGATCGCCCAGTCGCAGCCAGGCGTTTTCGGCGCGCGCATGACCGGCGGCGGCTTCGGCGGCTGCGTGGTCAGCCTGGTTGCCGCCGAGGCGGTCGATGACTTTGTCGAAAGTGTGCGTGCGGCCTATTCCGAGGCCACCGGCCATACCTCCGACATCTTTGCCTGCGCACCGCAGGATGGCGCCGGTCCCCTTGTCGGATGAATGAGAGGCCGGATGAATGAGAGGAGTTGAACCGATGAATGCGTTTTCCGATCACCCGCATCGCCGCTACAATCCGCTTTCCGGCGAATGGGTTCTGGTCTCGCCGCATCGCTCCAAGCGCCCGTGGCAGGGCCAGGTCGAGGATGCGGTGACCGAAGAGATGCCGGCCCATGATCCCGAGTGCTATCTTTGCCCGGGCAATACCCGAGTGAACGGCGAAACCAACCCGGACTACACGGGCACTTTCGTCTTCGACAATGATTTCGCCGCGCTGACGGAGCACGCGCCAAAAGAACGTTTCGAAGAGGGGCTTCTGCTCGCCGAGGGTGAATGCGGCATCTGTCGCGTCATCTGCTTCTCGCCGCGTCACGACCTGACGCTGGCTCGCATGGCGGTCGCCGATATCGCCAGGGTGGTCGATGCCTGGGTGGCACAATATGAGGAGCTCGGCGTCCACCCTGATATCAATCACGTCCAGATCTTCGAGAATCGCGGTGCGATGATGGGCTGCTCCAATCCCCATCCGCACGGCCAGATCTGGGCAAGCCGCAGCCTGCCGAATGAAGCGGCGAAGGAAACGGAAAACCAGCGCGCCTATTACGAGAAGCATGGAAAGCCGCTTCTGATGGCCTATCTCGAGCAGGAACTGGCGCTCGGGGAGCGCATCCTGTTCGAAAACGAGGGCTTCGTGGTGTTGGTGCCCTATTGGGCGGTCTGGCCGTTCGAGACCATGGTTCTGCCGAAGCGCCATATCCGCTCCATGGAGGAGATGACGGAGAAGGAACGCGACGAGCTCGCCGAGGCGCTGTCGAAGGTCACTGTGCGCTACGACAATCTGTTCAAGACGTCCTTTCCCTATTCCATGGGCTTCCACCAGCGCCCGACCGACGGCGATGATCATGATGAATGGGTGCTGCATGCCCATTTCCTGCCGCCGCTCTTGCGTTCGGCCACGGTGAAGAAATTCATGGTCGGCTTCGAACTGCTCGGCTCGCCGCAGCGCGACCTGACGCCGGAGCAGGCGGCCGACCGGCTGCGCGCGCTTCCCGAGATCCACTATCTCGCAGACTGATTGGCCGGAGAGCCAGGATATTGAAACCGGCGGCTGTTGCCGCCGGCCACGACGCGTGAAGACCCAGAAAGATAGAAAATGCCACTGAAGCCGCATATCGATTGGCTTTCCGATCCTGAAATCTTCGCGGTCAACCGCCTTGATCCCGTTTCCGATCACATCGCCTGGCCGTCCGCCGAGGTTGCGGCGAAGGGCGAAGAAAACCCGTTTCGCCAGAGCCTTTCCGGCCGCTGGGCGTTCAGGCTGGCAAGGTGCGTCGCCGACCGACCGGCCGGCTTCCACGCGCGCGACTTTGACTGTTCGGGCTGGGAAAGCATTGACGTACCCGGCTACATGCAGCTTCAAGGCTTCGGCGAGAACCAGTATGTGAACACCCAATATCCCTGGGACGGGATCGAGGCGCTGCGTCCGCCGCAAGTGCCGGAGGCCAATCTGGTCGGCTCCTATCTGCGGGATTTCACCTTCGAAAAACGCGCCGGAACCGGCCGGGTGGTCCTCACTTTCGACGGGGTCGAGACCGCCTTCTTCGCCTGGCTCAACGGAGCGTTCCTCGGCTACAGCGAAGACAGTTTCACGCCCGCGCGCTTCGACATTACCGACCTTCTGGAGGAGGGTGAAAACCGGCTGGCGGTGCAGGTGTTCCAGCGCTCCTCGGCCAGCTGGATCGAGGACCAGGATTTTTGGCGCCTGACCGGCATTTTCCGCGATGTCTGGCTGGAACAGCAGCCCGGTCTCCATCTGGAAGACCTTTTCGTCACCACCGATCTCGCCGAGGATTTTTCTGCGGCGAAACTCAGGCTGCGGCTGAAGCTTGCCGTTCAGGGAGAAGGCGCTTCGATCGAGGTGGCGCTTTCCGGCAGGAATGGCGAAGCGGTTGTCGCGCCGCGTCGTTTCGATGCCGCGCCGGAAATGGACCTTGTCTTCGACATTGCCGCGCCGCATCTCTGGAGCGCGGAAGCGCCGAACCTCTATGATCTCTCGATCACATTGATCGGTGCAGATGGCCAGACCGTCGAATTTGTTCCCGAGCGCGTCGGCTTCCGCCGCTTCGAGATCATCGACCGCGTCATGCATCTGAACGGCAAGCGCATCGTCTTCAACGGCGTCAACCGGCACGAATTCAACCCGGTGCGGGGCCGGGCGGTGACCTATGACGACATGCTCTTCGACGTTCGCTTCTTCAAGCGTAACAATATCAATGCCGTGCGCACCAGCCATTACCCCAACCAGTCGGCCTTCTACCGGCTGTGTGACGAATACGGGCTTTACGTTATCGACGAGGCCAATCTGGAGAGCCACGGCTCGTGGCAGAAGGACGGCGCTGTCGAACCAAGCTGGGTGGTGCCCGGCGACCGGGCGGAGTGGCGCGCGGCCGTCATCGACCGCGCCCGTTCCATGCTGGAGCGCGACAAGAACCATGCCTCGATCCTGATCTGGTCCTGCGGCAATGAAAGCTTCGGCGGCAGCGTCATTTTTGACATGTCGAACTGGTTTCGCGACCGCGATCCCTCGCGGCTCGTGCACTATGAAGGCATTTTCCACGACCGGCGTTTCGACGGCACATCGGACATGGAAAGCCGCATGTATGCGAGGCCGCAGGATGTCGAGGCCTGGCTGAAGGATGATCCGCAAAAGCCGTTCATTCTCTGCGAATACACCCACGCCATGGGCAATTCCTGCGGCGGCATGCATCTCTATACCGATCTCGTCGACCGCTATCCGCAGTATCAGGGCGGCTTCATCTGGGACTATATCGACCAGGCGCTGGCGCTCGGCGACGGCGTGAGCGATCGCCGGCTCGGCCTTGGCGGCGATTTCGATGACCGGCCCTCCGACTATACGTTCTGCACCGATGGTATCGTCACGGCATGGCGGCAGGAGACGCCGAAAGTGCAGGAGGTGCGGGCGCTTTACCAGCCCTTCGACATTACGCCCAAGCGCGATGCGATCACCATCCGCAACAGGAACCTGTTCGTTTCCTCCGCCACTCTTCTGCTCAAGATCCGGCTGCTGAAGGATGGCGTCGCGGTTTTCTCAACGGCTCTGGATCAGGAGATTGCAGCCGGCGAAACGGCCACGCTGCCGCTCGAACTGCCCGGTGACCTGGCTGCGGGCGAATATGCCCTGCAGGCTTCGCTTTGCCTGAGGCAGAAGAATGCATGGGCCGATGCCGGCCATGAAATAGCCTTCGGCGAGCATGTCTTCACCGTCGAAGGCGCGCCGGTCATGCCCGAACCGGTGTCGCTGGAACTGGTTCGCGGCGATCTTCATCTTGGCGTCGAGACGCCGGGTTATTTTGCGCTGTTTTCAGACGTCTTCGGCGGCATGACGTCGCTGAAGGCCGGCGGCATCGAATTCATGCATCGCCCGCCGCGCCTCACTTTCTGGCGTGCGATGACCGACAATGATCGCGGCCGCAATCACGGCTTTGACCATGCCATCTGGCAAATGGCGAACCTCCATGCGAAACGCGGGCCTGTCGATTTTGATATGAATGGCGACGAGCCGGTGGTGCGGTATCGCTTTCCGCTTCCGGGTGTCCCGGTCGTACCCGAAGTAGCGTACCGGGTCGGGCGCGATGGCTTGATTCATGTGAAAGCCGATTTCCCCGGCGGCGAGGGATTGCCGGACCTGCCGATCTTTGGCCTCCAGTTCACGCTTCCGCCGGCCTTCGATCGCTTTCGCTACTACGGGCTCGGGCCGGAGGAAAATTATACCGACCGGTGCCGCGGCGCCCGCCTCGGCATTTTCGAGCGCTCGGTCATCGGCAATCTGTCGCCCTATTCCGTGCCGCAGGAATGCGGAAACCGGATGGGCACGCGCTTTGCCGAGGTGACGGACGACAAGGGCAGGGGCCTGCGGTTTGTCGCCGAAGGCGCGCCGTTCGAGTTCAATGCGCTGCCCTATGGCACGATGGAGCTTGAAACAGCCGAGCGGCCGGAGCATCTGCCGCCGGTGACCAAGACGGTGGTGACGATTGCGGCGCGGCAAATGGGCGTTGGCGGGGATGACAGTTGGGGGGCGCCGGTGCACGAACCCTATCGCATCGCTTCCCATCAGCCGCTTTCTCTTGCATTCTCTGTCGCGCCGATCGGCTGACAGGGCGAGGATGATTTGAGGGCACCCATGGGTGCTGACAAGGAGATTGATGAAATGGCAATACTCGTAACAGGCGGCGCCGGCTATGTCGGAAGCCACATGGCCCATGCGCTTGTCGATCGCGGCGAAGATGTCGTGGTCATCGATGATCTTTCGACCGGCCACCGTGAACTGATCCCGGAAAAGGCCAAGCTGGTCGAAGGCGATATCGCCGACAAGAAGCTGGTCTCCAAGCTGATCGCCGATGAGAGGATCAACGCCATTGCCCATTTCGCCGGCTCCATCGTGGTTTCCGATTCAGTGTCCGATCCGCTGACCTACTACGAAAACAACACGGTCAAGTCGCGGGCGCTGATCGAGACGGCGGTCGCCTCCTCGATCGAGGCCTTCCTGTTTTCCTCGACGGCTGCCGTCTACGGCGAACCCGGCGTCGATTTGTTGGATGAGGAGCAAAACCTGCAGCCGGTCTCGCCCTATGGCTGGTCGAAGCTGATGACCGAGGTGATGCTGCGTGACAGTGCTGCCGCCTATGGCCTGAAATATGCAGCGCTCCGCTATTTCAACGTCGCAGGCGCCGATCCTGAAGGCCGCACCGGCGAGACCCGCGAACATGCCACCCACCTGATCGAGATTGCCGCCCAGGCCGCGACCGGACGGCGCAACCGCATGCAGATCTTCGGAACGGACTATCCGACGCCGGACGGCACCTGCCTCAGGGACTATATCCACGTTACCGACCTGATCGATGCCCATGTGAAGGCGCTGATGCATCTTCTGAATGGCGGCGAGAATTTCGTCGCCAATTGCGGCTATGGTCACGGTTTTTCGGTTCTTCAGGTGGTCGATGCGATCAAACGGGTCTCCGGCGTCGATTTCCGCGTCGACATGGCCGAGCGCCGCCCGGGCGATCCGCCCGCACTGGTCGCCGATTCCGCCCGCGTGCGCGAAATCCTCGGCTGGGAGCCGAAATATGATGATCTCGAAACCATCGTGCGTCATGCGCTCGCCTGGGAAGACCAGCTCGTGAAGGGACGGGTGAAGCTTTAGGATCCGGCTATGCGCCGGACCTCAGTGTCCGGCGTCGGCGGGGTTCGGAGAGACCTTCAGGGCGCCAGGCTTGCGTAACAGGAGAACCAGCGGCATCAGCGCGAAGGTCACGATCATCATCAGCTTGAAATCGTCGAGATAGGCGATCATCGCAGCCTGCAGGCTGATCTCCGAATTGACCAGGAAGACAAGGATCTGATGGCCGAAGCCTGTCTTCTCCGCGATGTCGGCAAGGCGGGGCCCGTCCTCGACGAGTTTCGCCGTCATCTCCGTGCGGTTGGTGGCGATGTTCCAGGCCAGCACCGTGGAAAGCAGCGAGATGCCGACGCTGGAGCCGATATTGCGCACCAGGTTGAAGACGCCGGCGGCTTCCGCGCGAAAGCGCGATTCGAGCGTCGCATAGGCGAGCGTCGACAGCGGCACGAAGACCAGGCCGAGGCCGAAACCCTGGATCACGCCGGTCATGATGATCGGCTGCTCGCCCATATCGACGGAAAAGCCCGTCATCATGTGCATCGACCAGGCGGTGAGCGCGAGGCCGAGGAGGATGGCGATGCGGCTGTCGATCCGGTTTGAAAGCCGGCCATAGATCATCATCGCAATCATCGTACCGAAGCCGCGCGGGGCCATGATCAGGCCGGAGCGGCTGGCGGTATAGCCGAGCACGTCCTGCAGCATCGCCGGCAGGAGCGCCGATCCGCCAAGCACCATGGCGCCGACAAGTGCGCTTAGGGCAAGCGCCGTCAGAAGGTTTTTGTCCTTCAGCACATGAAGCGAGATGAACGGGTCGCGGGCGTTGCGGATATGGATGCCGAACACCCAGAGGCCGGAGATGAACAGGCCGGTCTCGATCCAGATTTCCGTCGACTGGAACCAATCCTCCGCCTGACCGCGGTCAAGCACCATCTGAAGCGCGCCGATGGCGATCGCCAGCATGGCAAAGCCGAAAAAGTCGAACCGGCGGACCTTTGGCGGCGTCTTGGGCAGGAACAGAAGCATGCCGGCGATGGCGAGAATGCCGACCGGCAAGTTGACGTAGAAGACATAGCGCCAGCCCCAGTTTTCCGTCAGCCAGCCGCCGAGCGTCGGGCCAATGATCGGGCCGAGCATGACGCCCATGCCCCAGATGGCCATGGCCTGGCCGTGGCGTTCGCGCGGGTTGATGTCGAGCAACACGGTTTGCGACAGTGGCACGAGGCAGGCGCCGAAGAGGCCCTGCAACACGCGGAAGGCGACCATCTCGTTCAGGCTGGAGGCCATGCCGCAGGCCATGGAGGCAACGACGAAACCCGCCGCCGAGACGATGAAAATCTGCCTCAGGCCGAAACGGTCGGAGAGCCAGCCGGTGACCGGGGTGATGATCGCCGAGGCGACGATATAGGAGGTCAGGACCCAGGTGATCTGGTCCTGGCTGGCGCCAAGCGAGCCGCGCATGGAAGGCAGCGCCACATTGGCAATCGTGGTGTCCAGCACCTGCATGATGGTCGCCAGCATGATGGAGATCGACAACAACCCCTTGTAGGGAATGTTGAGCATATCCACCGGTTCGGCGGTGGCCTCACTCATTTTTCTCACCGTCTGCGGCGATGGCCGTCTGTCCAAAGCCGATGGCGGCCAGCCCGTTTGAAACGATGCGCGGCAGGCCGCGGGCGTGTCCGGTGTCAACGCCGACGGTCGCGCTCATGCCGATGCGCAGCGGCGGCGTCCGGTCGTTGATAGCGAGCGCGATGCGCACGGGCACGCGCTGGACGACCTTGACCCAGTTGCCGCTGGCATTCTGCGCCGGGATCAACGAGAAGGCCGAGCCGGTGCCCGCGCCAATGCTTTCGACCGTGCCCTTGATGGGCGCGTCGGGATAGGCGTCGATCGTGATTGCGACCGGCTGTCCGGCCCGCATATGGGCAAGGTCGGTTTCCTTGAAATTCGCCTCGATCACCGTCGATCCGGTTTCGACGAGGGTGAGCACGCTGGACGCGGTGGAGACATACTGGCCCGGCCTCAGCGAGGTCGTCTGGGTGACGATCCCATCGGCGGGTGCGGTGACTTTTGTTCGCTTGAGGTTGATTTCCGCTGCCGAAAGGCGGGCAAGAGCCGCCATCACATCCGGGTGCCTGTCGGTTTCGATGTCGGGATCGCCGCCAAGCGCAGCCTTGGCGCTGGCGACATCCTGCCGGGCGCTGACAACGGCGCCCTCGGCGGTCTTCAGCGTCAGGTCGGCTTCATCAAGCGCGGTCTGGCTGACGGCGCCCTGGTCGAGAAGCGTCTTCTGGCGGGTCTCGCGCGTGCGTGCGATCTCGAGCGCCTCTCTTGCGGTATCAAGCTGGGCCTCGGCCTTCAGATAGTCGGATTTCAGCTTTTCCACGCCAAGCCTTGCCGAGGCGACGGCTGCCTTCGCCTGGTCGACGGCATTCACATAGGTCGTGTCATCGATGGCAAAGAGTAGGCTGCCCCTGGCAATCCGGTCGTTCTCGTCGGCGCCGACCGCAGTGATTTCGCCGCTGACCTGCGGCACGATCCGGACCTGATCCTGGCTGATATAGGCGTTTTCGGTGGAAACAACCCGGCCTCCGGTGACATAGACATAGCCGCCGACGGCGGCAAGCAGCACTGGCAGGGAGGCCATCAGCGCAAACCGGCCCGGCCGGCGGCGCGTCGGGGGAACAATGGTGACATCATTTTCGGCGATCACCGGGGACGGCTCGACCGAAACATCCTGATCGGTTGAACGACTCATGGTTTTTTCCTGATAATAAGAGCCGTCGCGGCGGCTGAGAATTGTGTTCCCGCTGAAATGTCTCTTGGGCGACATTGTCAATTAGGATACATTGATGTATCTAATGTATCAAACGCACCCTGTCAACAGGATCCACGCGTGTTTCTTATAGAGGTGAAGATGACAGGTCCCAAGTCCGAACGCAGGCGTGGCGAGGCGCTGGAAACAGCGATCCTCGAGGCGGCCTTCGATATGCTGGTGGAGGCCGGCTATGGGGGAATGACCATGGAGGCCGTTGCCAAGCGCGCCGGCACCAGCCGTCCTGTTCTCTACCGGCGCTGGCCCAATGCGGCGGAGCTGACGGTCGCGGCGATGCGCCATCACCTCGCCGCCCATCCGCTGGAAATCCCGGATACCGGCAATCTGCGCGATGACGTGATGGGTCTGCTTCGCCATATCGTCGAAAGGCGCACGCGGCTCGGCGCGCTGATCTCGGTGGAGCTCAGCGATTTCTTTCGCGAGACAAATTCAAGTCCGGCCAAGCTGAAAACTCAGATCGTCTCGCGCGAACAGCACGTCATGGAAGTGTTGCTCAGCCGGGCGATCGCGCGCGGCGAGATCGAGGACCGGGCCTTTCGCCCACGCGTCATCTCGCTGCCGGTCGATCTTCTGCGCAATGAGATGATGATGACGCTTGAACCCGCCAGTGAGCGGGCGGTCTCAGAGATCGTGGACGAGATTTTCCTGCCGCTGGTCGGGTATCGGGGAGAGCGGTGAGGATGCGACTGGCGACGAAGGGCATGGGTTTTGTATTCCATGCTTCCGCTCCAATTCATCTCCCCCTCAAGGGGGGAGAATGTTGGGGAGACGGCAAGGCTATCAGGGCCTTTCCGGCCGGCAACGCCCCTAAAGCCTGCCGATATAATCCGCCAGACGCTCGGCCGCGTCTTCCAACTGGCCGGCATTGCGCAGGAAACAGGCCCGGAGAAAGGGCTCGCCGCCGGGACCGAAGGCAGAGCCGGGTGCAAGGCCGACGCCGGTTTTGTCGACGATGTCGAGCGCGGCCCTTCGGCTGTCAGTCAGCCCGTCGACCTTGAGAAAGGCATAGAGCGCGCCGTCGGGCTTCAGCGTCTCCACCCGATTGGTGGTCAACAGCCGGTCGCAGAAAATGTCGCGTCCGGCCCGCGCCCGCTCGTAATTTTCCGCAATCACAGCGTCCCCGTCTCGGATTGCGGCGAGCGCGCCCTGCTGCATAAACTGGGCAACGCCCGAGGTCGTGTACTGAACAAGGTTCTCGATCGTGTCGCCGAGTTCCGGCGGGGCGACCAGCCATCCGATGCGCCAGCCGGTCATCGACCAGTTCTTGGAGAAGGAATTGATGAACACGATCCGGTCGCCGTCTTCCTTGATATCGAGGAAGGAGGGCGCGCGGCCGCCGGCGAAGTGATAGAGCGCGTAGATCTCGTCGGCGAGGATCCAGATGCCGTGGCGGCGCGCGATATCAAGCAGCGCCGACAGGTCCTCAAGGCTTGCCGTCCAGCCGGTCGGATTGGCCGGCGTGTTGACGAAGATCATCCGCGTCTTGTCTGTGATTGCGGCTTCGACGCGGGCCGGATCGAGGTTCCAGCGACCATCGGCGAATTCCAGCGGCACGCCGACCTTCTGCGCCCCGGAAACGCCGAGCGCTGCGGCGATATTCGGCCAGGCGGGGGTGAAGTAGATCGCCTCGTCGCCGGGCTCCGTCATCGCCTCGACCATGATCTTGATCGCATGCATGCCGGAGCCGGTGACATAGACATGTTCCGGCGCAAGCTTCGCGCCGAAATGGCGGGCGTAGTAATCGGCGATCGCGGCGCGCAGCGGCGGGATGCCGCGCTGATGGGTATAGAAGGTCTCGCCATTGTCGAGCGCCGCCTTGGCCGCATCACGGATGAACTGCGGGGTCGGCAGGTCGCCCTCGCCCGCCCAGAGCGGCAGAAGCCTGTCGCGGTCGCGACCGTAATTGATGATTTCGACAATGCCGCTTTCCGGCGCGTCCTGTGCCCTGAGGCTGAGGCTTTTCGTGAGTGACATGCGGTTCTCCGTGCTCAATCCGTTTTAATGCGGAGAACGGCCTGCATTCCATCAAATTCAGGAACGAAATCATTGTTTTTTGTGATGGTATCTGCTGCGACAGTCGCATTTGAAACCGGACGCCGATAGCCTATGGTGGAGAAGGTCCCGAAGGGAGGCGTTTCATGCTGCCGGGCTGGCTGATCTTGTTGGCGGCGCTGCTCTATATCATGCTCCTGTTTGCCGTGGCGAGCTACGGCGACCGGCGGGCAAAGCGTGAACTCGCGCCGCGGTCGGGTCGCAATTTCGTCTATGCGCTGTCGCTTGCCGTCTACTGCACTTCCTGGACCTATTTCGGCGGCGTCGGCCTCGCCGCAACGCGCGGGCTCGAGTTCCTCGGCATCTATATCGGGCCCATTCTGGTCTTCACCATCGGCATGCCGGTGGTCCGGCGCATCGTTTCGCTGGCGAAATCGGAAAAGCTGACCTCGGCGGCCGATTTCCTCGCCGCCCGCTATGGCAAGAACCCGATGGTTGCGGGGCTCGTGGCGTTGATTTCGCTGGCTGCGGCCATTCCCTATATCGCGCTGCAATTGAAGGCTGTTTCGGATTCGGTTGCCGTCATGGTCGGCGGCACGGTTGATCCGCCCTCCGTCGGCGCGGCCTTCGGCGTCGGCCTGCCGCTTGCCGTCACATTGGCGCTCGCAAGCTTTGCCATCGTCTTCGGCACGCGCCACACGGACGCGACCGAGCACCAGGACGGCCTGATCCTGGCGATTGCCATGGAATCGGTGGTCAAGCTGGTGGCCTTCGGCTCCGTCGGCCTGTTCGTGCTGTTCGTTCTCTACAACGGACCTGCCGATCTTCTGGCCGCAGCTCGGGAAAATGCCGCCGCCGCAGCAGCACTCACCTATGAGACGCCAATCAGCCGCTGGGTGCTGCTCACCGTGCTGTCGGCCTTTGCCATCCTGCTTCTGCCGCGCCAGTTTCACGTCACCGTCGTTGAAAACCGCACGGAAGGCGAGCTCAGCCTCGCCCGTTTCCTGTTTCCGGCCTACCTGATCGCCATCAACCTTCTGGTCCTGCCGGTCGCCATCGGCGGCGCGATGACGCTCGACCCGGGCGTGGATCCCGATCTCTATGTGCTGCAGCTGCCTTTGACCATGGGGCAACCCCTGATCTCGCTGGTCACTTTCCTTGGCGGCTTTTCGGCGGCAACCGCGATGGTGATCGTCGCCTCGGTGGCGCTTGCCATCATGCTTTCGAACGATATCGTCAACCCCATTCTGCTGAGGCGGCGCATGATTGCCGGCGGCGCCCACCGCCAGGATTTCTATTCGCTTCTCCTCAACATCCGCCGCGCCTCGATTCTCGGCGTCATGCTGCTCGGCTATGCCTATTACCGCCATATCGACAGCGATCGCGGCCTGTTCTCCATCGGCCTTCTGGCCTTCGCAGCGATCGCGCAGGTGGCGCCGGCGCTCTTCATCGGCCTTGTCTGGCGCACGGCCAACGCACGCGGCGCCATTCTCGGCCTGTCGCTCGGCTTTCTCACCTGGGTCTATCTGCTGTTCGTGCCGAGCCTTGGCGGGCCGGACCATTCGGCGATTGCCGGCGAAGTAATGAACTTCATCATTCCGGGCACCGGACTTTTCGTCGGCCCGGATGCCGATATTCTTCTCAACGTCACCTGTCTGTCGCTGCTGATCAATGTCGCCGGCCTCGTTCTCGGTTCGCTCAGCCGCCAGGCCCGTCCGCTGGAGCGCATCCAGTCCGGCATCTTCGTCAAGCGCCAGGCCCGCTGGCAGTCGTCCGCGCGCGGCATCGGCACGGGCGTTTCCGTCGGCATGCTGCGCGAGACGCTGAATGGCTATCTCGGCACGGAACGCACGGCGCGCTCGTTTGCCACCTTCGAGCGCAATGCCGGCAGACGCATGGGCGATGACGAGCAGGCCGACATGGCGCTCATTCATTTTTCCGAGCAATTGCTCGGCAGCGCCATCGGCTCGTCCTCGGCGCGCCTCGTCCTGTCGCTGGTGCTGCAGCGCGCCGAAGCGGCCTCCGGCGATGCCGCCTTCCTGCTCGACCAGGCAAGCGAGGCGCTGCAATATAATCAGGGCCTGTTGCAGACCGCTCTCGCCCAGATCGATCAGGGCATTGCGGTTTTTGATGCCTCCAACCGGCTCACCGTCTGGAACAAGCGTTTCCGCGCGCTGCTCGACCTGCCGGAAGAGGTCGGCCAGGTGGGCTATCCGCTGATCAACATCATGGGCCGGCTTTCCTCGCGCGGCGATCTCACCGGCGATGAGGCGCGCGAGGCGCTCAGACGTTTGAGAGCGCATGAAAGCGCCTTTCCGATGGTGCTCGACAAGGGGCGGCGGATCATCGAGGTACAGTCGCGCGCCATGCCCGAAGCCGGCATGGTCGTCACCTTCACAGACATCACGCGGCGGGTGGAGGCCGATCTCGCGCTCAAGCAGGCCAACGAGACGCTGGAGCAGCGCGTTGCCGCGCGCACGGCTGAACTGACCGAGGTTAACAAGGCGCTGCGTGTTGCGCGCGCGGCTGCCGACGAGGCCAATATCGGCAAGACGCGGTTCTTCGCCGCCGCAGGCCACGACATCCTGCAGCCGCTCAATGCTGCGCGGCTTTACGCGACGGCGCTCGGTGAGCGCATGCCGGCCGATGGCGAGGAGCGCGCCTTTGCCGAGAAGATCGATTCCGCGCTGCAATCGGTCGAGGATATTCTCGGCGCCGTGCTCGATATCTCCAGACTTGATGCAGGGGCGATGAAGCCGCATTTTGCCGCGGTGAACCTCGGCGAAATGTTGAAGCGGGTCGAAACCGATTTCCGTCCGCTTGCCGATGAGCGCGGGCTGGATTTCACCGTGGTCAAGTCGTCGCTCAAGGTGCGCTCGGACGCCCACGCCCTCAGGCGTCTGGTGCAGAACCTGGTGTCGAACGCGATCAAGTACACGATCACCGGCAAGGTGCTGGTCGGCGTGCGCCGCCATGGCGACCAGGCGATCATCGAGGTGCATGATACCGGGATCGGCATTCCTGCCTCCAAGGCGGAAAGCGTTTTCAAGGAATTCACCCGGCTGGATGAGGGCGCCCGCGCTGCCCAAGGGCTCGGTCTCGGCCTTTCGATCGTCGACCGGCTGGCCCGCATGCTGGAACATCCCGTCGCGCTGTCCTCCGCGCCGGGCGAGGGGACCGTTTTCCGGCTGACCGTGCCGCTGGCAGACGCCGCCAGCGAGACCGCGCCGCAGGCGGCGAAGCCGGCGAGCCGACTGCCCGGTCATGCCATTGCCGGCCTCAAGGTGCTCTGCATCGACAATGAGGAGGCCATTCTGGAGGGCATGCGGGTTCTGCTCGGCGGCTGGGGCGCGGACGTTCATGTCGCCCGCAGCGCCGAGGCCGCCGGTGCGCTCGATATCATGCCTGACGTCATCATCGCCGATTATCATCTCGACAACGGCGGAAGCGGCGTGCGTGCGGTCGTTGCCCTGCGCGAGCATTACCAGCGCCATATCCCGGCCCTGCTTTTGACAGCAGACCGTACCCAGGATGTCCGCGATCTGGCGGCGGAGGAGGATATCGTGGTCCAGCACAAGCCGCTGAAACCGGCTCTGCTGCGCGCTTTCCTCAACCAGATCGCGATCTTCCACAAGGCAGCGGCCGAGTGAGCCGCTGGATCACCGGGCGGTTAATCTGAACCGCCCGGTGATCTGGTTTCTTGCTTTACGCGTCGGGTGATCGAAAAACCGGTAGCCACTTTTTCGCCTGATGCTCTAGCGCATCGGCCCGAAAATCGGAATCGATTTTCGGAAAGCACGATGCGTAGATTCAATAGGTTAGTGCGTCCTTTGTGCGTCCGAATGGACGCACGGCGCTCTAGCCTGTCTGTCCTGCCTGCTTCTGCCGGCGCCAGCGCAGTGACGACCAGAGCGAGAGCCCGATCAGCCCGGCGCCGATCAGGCCGGTGACGGCTTCGGGAATATGGACGAGGGTCTGGGCGAACATGATCACTGCCAGCACCAGGATGGCATAGAAGGCGCCGTGTTCGAGAAAGCGGAAATGCGACAGCGTCTTTCGGTCGACCAGCAGGATCGTCAGCGAGCGCACATACATGGCGCCGATGCCGAGCCCGATCGCGATCACCAGCAGGTTTTTCGTCAGCGCGAAGGCGCCGACCACGCCGTCGAAGGAAAAGCTCGCATCCAGAACCTCCAGATAGATGAAGGCGCCAAGGCCGCCCTGCGCCGCCGTCTTTGCCGCCTTGGCCTGGCTGGCATCGAGAAAGCCGCTGAGGATCTCGACGCCGAGAAAGGTGATCAGCCCGTAAAGCGCGGGATAGAGAAAATCCTCCGAGCGCTCCTCCGCCACAAACCCGGAAAAGATCAGCACGAGGATGAGCGCGACGCCGATCTCGATGCCCTTGATCGAGGCCGAGCGCGCCATCGGCTCCTCCAGCCAGGGCAGCCAGTGCACATCCTTGTCACGGTCGAAGAAATAGGTGAGGCCGACCATCAGCAGGAAGGTGCCGCCGAAGGCCGCGATCGACAGATGCGCATGATGCATGATGTCGGCATAGGCGCGCGGCTCGGCAAAGGCGAGGTGAACCGCGTCCATCGGACCGATCTTCGCGGCAAGCGCCACGATGACCAGCGGAAAGATGAGCCGCATGCCGAAAACGGCGATCAGAATGCCCCAGGTCAGAAAGCGCCGCTGCCAGGCATGGCTCATCGCTTTCAGCTTGTTGGCGTTGACGACGGCATTGTCGAAGGAGAGCGAGATTTCGAGCACCGCAAGCACGGCGGTGATGAACAGGAAGGTTACGGCGCCGCTCGTCCCGAAGCTGAAATAGCCGTAGGCGCCGCTGGCCAGAAGGCCGACCGCCGTGACGATGAAGGCCCATTTGAAATAGGAAAGGGTGGAGGTCATGGCAGCACCTTCGATGGTGCGGCGATGTCGTTGGACGCGCATGCGCCTTGCGCACGCGATCCGACGCGATGGTTGTGAGGCATGATAAACATGTCCGCCGGCTAATTTGCGGGCGGTGCCGACATCACGAGAGCGCCGTCAAACTCTCGCCAGAGGGGCCCGGCACCGGGTTTGCCGTCGTGCGCGGATTTTGGGGGATGGCCCCGTAGCGCGAAAAAATGGCCGGCCCCTGCGGGTCTGCCTTGTTGCGATCGGCGCTCACAGATTTAGCCACGCCGCGCGCGCCGTCAACCCCTCCGGCGTTGCTGCCTCTGATTATGGACTGTCGGCTCCGGCGCTGCGGGTCGCCGACCTGTTTTTCAGCTTGCCGGAAAGCCTGCGGCGGTGGTAATGATCGCCATCAGGCCATGCGCGGGTATGATGTAATGGTAGCCTGTCAGCTTCCCAAGCTGAACGCACGGGTTCGATTCCCGTTACCCGCTCCAATGGATCCGGCTTGCTGAACCGAAGCCGGGGCGCGTTTTACCCTTCTCCCTGGCCTTTGCTCCCGCTGCTTTTTTCTTCTGAACAAGCGTCGTTCGTCCCGCTCGGTCTGTGGGCTGTCTTCCGCCACAGAAACGGGGCGTGATAGAGCTCGGCCAGTGCTTTCCATGCGGCGAAGGAGAGCATCAGCCAGTAGAGCGGCAGGTAGAGCGCATCGGCGCGCATCTGCCGCGCCTCTTGCGGTTCCATCCGTGACAGGCCGAGCCTCATGAACACCCAGTAGCTTGCCAGAATATTGGCAATGTCGATCCCAGACAGCAGTTGATGGAACGGTCCGGGATCATAGTTCGGATGGACGATCGTCGCAGCCGTCATGAACAGCGCGACGAAAAGAAGCGGATGCAGAAGCGATGAAAGGATGACGCCCGCGCCATTGGCGAGGAAAACCAATGCGCCGAGCGTGCCCAGTTCCGAAAAGAGCCGGGATGGCTCGCGCAGGGCCACCAACAGTGTCTGCAGCCAGCCCTTGATCCAGCGCGAGCGCTGGGGGATCCATGTTCCGGCCGAAACCGGCGCTTCTTCAAGCGTCGGCCTGCCGATCACGCCGCAATGATAGCCGAGCCGATGAAGTCGCAGCCCGAGATCGGCATCCTCGGCCACATTGTAGGGGTCCCAGGCGCGACATTTGCGCAAGACTTCGGTACGGAAATGGTTGGACGTTCCGCCAAGCGGCAGGGGAAAGCGGTGTCGCGCCAAAAACGGCAGGATCCCGCGAAAAAGTCCGGAATATTCGCAGGCAAACAGCGCTGCGATCCAGTTTTGCCCGATATTGTCGACGATGAGTGGCGCCTGAAGGCAACCGAGCGAGGCCGGCCCCTTGCGAAATGCCCGCCAGGCTTCGCGCAACTGGTCGGGATGCGGGCGGTCCTCTGCGTCATAGATTGTCAGCAAAGAGCCGCGTGCGCCGGACAGCGCGTAGTTCAGTGCCTTCGGCTTGGTGCGGGGCAAGGCTGGCGGGACGCAGACCAGTTCGAAATGCGGCGGCAGGTTCTCAGCCCTTATGGCGGCAATGGTGGCGCTGTCATCTGCTTCGCAGACAAGCTTGATGTCGAGCCGTGAGGCCGGCCAGTTCAAGGCTTTCATATTGTCGACCAGTTGCGGGATCATGTTGGCTTCGCGGTAAAGGGCGATCAGCACGGAATAGACGGGCATGGGACCGTCTTCTCCCGCCGCCGCGGGCTCGGCTTTCCGTCTGTGCCCGCTCCTCACCGCCGCTAACCGGATGATGAGGGAGAGCGCGTAAAGCATTAAAAACAGGATATGCGTCACGAGCAATGTCTCGGCGGTGAATAGCACGAGGCCTGTAAGTAGGGTGGCAACGCCGCCGCCAAGCAGAAATCCCTGCTTGCCCCAGAAGACGATCCTTGCCGAGAAGCGTGGCTCCCAGATCATCAACCGGTGAATGGTGTTGGCGAGCCGGCGCTGGGCTCCCACCTGCCAGACGGTCTCGCGGATCGACGACGGCATGGTCACCACCACGGCGCGGCGGATCGCGGGGCGGAAGGAAAGGCGGTCGTGCAGATCGGCCAGGTCGCGCGCGCGCGGGATGATCGCGAATGTGGCGCCGCCCTCGCCGCTTTCCAGGCGCAGGCCCGAGGGGGAGGCGAGCAGGCGGTCGATCTTCCGCCGGTCGGCGACCGAACCGGCATCGATTGAGGCGAGGAAGGGGAGGCCGAGATAAAAGGCGAGCCGGCGATAATAGGCCTCCGGCGCAACAGCGCCCGCTGCGAGAAGTTCGTCCTCGATGGCGGTGCCGTTCCGCCGGGCGGATGTCTCGGCCGGTTCGATCAGCGCGTCATCAAAGCCGAGCCGGCGCAGCATGCGCCGTTCGCCGGCAAACGGATCGTCGACGGATCCGTGTTGCCGGGTCGATGACTTCGGGCTTGGGCGCGATGATGCGAACAAGGGCGAAGCCTTCATCGAGCCCTCCTTTTAACCCGCTATGCGCGTAACCTCGCAGGTTTCAAGTAAAGGCCGAATTTTGAAAAATCACAACATGTAATAGTAAGGAATCTTTATACACGCAAAGATTCCTGAATATTTCAACCTGAAGAAACGAAAACGGTCTTAAATTCCGAAAATGCACTCAAAGCGCGCGGTAGCGCGCAATTGCGCCGCGCTCGATTGCCGAGCAGGTCAGCTTGTCGAGATTCAACCGATCACGCAGCAGTTGCAGCAGGCGGATCTCCTCCGGACGGATCGCCTGGTCCACCGACATGATCTCCACCGCAAGCGCATAGGCGGTGTCGTAAAGCCGTGCCGGCAGCGTGTCGCGGATGATTTCGAGGGCGATATCCATGCCTTCGCTGCCGGACAGGATGTCGGCGCAGGCATGGGCCACATCGGTGATGCGGTCCTCGTCGAACCCTTTGAAAACTGGAAGAGAGCGGGTGATATGGCCGATGCGGGAAAGTTCGCTGTCGCTCATGGCGCTGTCGACGGCTGAAGCCATGACCATCACATAGATCAGGGCATCATAATGGTTAAGCGGTGTCCGGTTCATGGGCATGTCTTTCGATTGAATGCGGGCGATTGAATGCGGGCGATTGAATGCGGGCGATTGGATGCTGGTTCGATCTGCTACTGGCTTGCCCAGATGATGCGGGCAATCCATTCCACCGCTGCAAGATCGAAGGTCAGGTTTTCATGGGCGGGATTGATCGACATGAGTTCGATCTGGCGGCTGGTGCGGCGCACCAGAACCTTGGCCATGACTTCGCCCTCATGGGTCTTGACCACAACGCGGTCGCCCTTGCGGGTCTCGGCATTGGCCTCGACGATCAGCACGTCGCCGTCGCGGTAGAGCGGCAGCATGCTGTCGCCCTGCACCTCGAGCGCGTAGACGCTGTGGCTGCCGCGCGCGGGTGCGGGAAAGTCGACCTCGTCCCAGCCCTGGCCGACGGGAAAGCCGCCATCGTCGAAAAAACCACCGGTCCCGGCGCGGGCAAGGCCGAGCAGGGGAATGGTGGAGGGCTGCGGCGGGAATACGCCTGAAGGCGGCGCGCCTCGCTCTGCCGCACGACCGCCGGCTTCCGCGCGGAGAAAGGCGGAAAGGTCGCTGCCGGTCGCATCCAGAACCTTGGCGATGGATTCCATCGAGGGCCAGCGTTCGCGCCCGTCCTTGCCGAGCCGTTTGGATTTGTTGAAAGCGGTCGGATCAAGGCCTGCCCGGCGCGCCAGACCCGAAGGGGTCAGCTTGTGGCGCGCGGCCAGATCATCGATCGCGTCCCAGATGGCGCTGTGGCGAAGCCTGCTGGACATGGCTGTTCACTCCGGCCGCGATGGCGCGTTGATAACGACCGGACTATACCGCATGGCTTGTCGCCGCGTAAAGCCATGACAGGAATAAAATCCTTTGTCGGTCTTCAGGCAACCATGGCCATGTTGACCTTGCCGAGCTGGATCACCGCCTGGGTGCGGCTGTCGACATTGAGCTTCAGCAGGATCGCGGAAACATGCGCCTTGACGGTCGCCTCGGACACGCCGAGCTCATAGGCGATCTGTTTGTTGAGAAGGCCTTCGCACAACATGCGCAGCACGCGCGATTGCTGCGGCGTGAGCGTCTGCAGCCGTTCCAGCATGTCGGCGATGTCGGGATCGGTCTCCTCGCCGCCCTCGAAATCCTCGGGCGTGTATATTTCGCCGGACAGAACGGTGCGAATGCCGTTGCGCAGTTCGTCGATGCCCGCGGATTTGGATATGAAGCCGGAAGCGCCGAGCGCCAGCGAGCGGCGGATCGTGTCCTCGTCGTCGCTTGCAGAGATCACCACGATCGGCAGGCTGGAAAATTCCGCCTTGAGCGTGATCAGGCCGGAAAGCCCGCTGACCCCTGGCATGGCCAGATCAAGAAGCAACAGGTCCGCTTCGGGGTTTTCACGGGCGGCCTGCTGCACGCCGTCGAAATCGCCGGCCTCAACAACGGCGTAATAGGTCGCCATGCCGCTGATGGCCTGTTTCAGGGCACTGCGGAACAAGGGATGATCGTCGGCGATCAGAATTGTCTGTCCGGTCATTTCCTGCCTCCTCCCAAAGGCAATGTCACAACCTCGGCCATTTGTCACGTGATAGAGGCAACGCGTCAATGCTGCAACAAATCGGCGAAAATTTCTTCCATGATCGCGTGTTTGAGCGGGATATCAATAAAAAAAACCGGATCGGCACGGAAAAGCCGGCATTTGCTGTTGCTTTCGCGCGGCGGGTCTCAATTGTCATGGACTTTTGCCCCTTACTGGTTCAAACCGTGCCGCAACCAGGCCACGGGAGTCGATGCCCATGTCGCAACCGATATTCAAGATCGTCGCGCGCCCAGAATGGCAGGCCGCACGCGCCGCCGGCGTCTATCAGGGCGCTGCCGTCGACCTTGCCGACGGGTTCATCCATTTTTCGACGGCAAGCCAGGTGGCGGAGACCGCGGCCCGCCATTTTGCCGGCAAGCGCGATCTGTTGCTGGTCGCCGTCGACCCCGAGGCGCTCGGACCCGCGCTCAAATACGAGCCGTCGCGCGGCGGCGCGCTCTTTCCCCATCTCTACGCGGCCCTTCCCCTTTCCGCCGTGCTCTGGGAAAGGCTGATCCCCGAAAATCGGGACGGCGGCCATGATTTCAGCGGGCTATTGTCATGATCAACCTGTTCAAATGCGGCGCGCGCAACGCCGTTTTCATGCTCGATCCGGAAGTGGCCCACAGCCTCACCGTCAAGGGCATCGCCTCCGGCCTTCTGCCGCGCGCGCGCCACGCCGCCGATCCGCGCCTTGCCGTTTCCGCCGCCGGCCTGTCCTTTGCCAATCCGCTCGGCGTCGCCGCCGGCCTCGACAAGAACGGCGAGGCGATCGACGGTCTGGTCAAGCTCGGCTTCGGCCATGTGGAGGTCGGCACGGTCACGCCGCGCCCGCAGCCGGGCAATCCGAAGCCCCGGCTTTTCCGGCTGGTGAAGGACGAGGCGGTGATCAACCGCATGGGCTTCAACAATGACGGCCATGAGGCGCTCGCAGCCAGGCTCGCGGCCCGAAAGAGGCGCGGGATCATCGGCGTCAATATCGGAGCGAACAAGACGTCCGAAGACCGGATTGCCGACTATGTCGCGGGCATCGCCCGTTTCGCCTCGCTTGCCGACTATCTCACCGTCAACATTTCCTCGCCGAATACGCCGGGCCTCAGAGACCTGCAGGCGCGCGAACAGCTCAGGCAGTTGCTCGATGCGGTCGCCGGAGCGCGGGAGAAGGCGGAAACCCGTTTGCCGGTGTTCCTGAAGATTGCGCCGGACCTCACCGAGGCGGGGCTTGACGATATCATTGCCGAGGTCGCGGCAAGCACGCTCGACGGCGTGATCGTTTCCAACACCACGCTTGCGCGGGACGGCCTGACGGACGCAAGGCTGGCGGGCGAAAGCGGCGGCCTTTCCGGCGCGCCGCTGTTTGAGCGCTCGACGGCGCTTCTGGCGCGCGTCAGGCAGCGTCTCGGGCCGGAAAAGGCGATCATCGGCGTCGGCGGCGTTTCGACCGGCGCCCGCGCGTTGGAAAAGATCCGCGCCGGCGCCGATCTGGTGCAGATCTATTCCGGCATGGTCTATGAAGGTCCGCAACTGATCGCCGACAGTCTTGCCGCCATGCTGGAAGCGCTCGACAGGGAGGGTGCGTCATCGCTTCGCGAACTGCGCGATACGGCCGTCGATGAATGGGCCGAAAAACCGTTTAAGGCTTAACTGCTGAGGCACATGGACCAGAAAGGCGTGTTGCCGGACTTCGGGCTCGTCGCCTTGGCTACGCCAAGATGGGAATAATTTCCCAGCATGTTCTCCAGATGCTTGGGCGAATTGACCCAGGCCTGAAATGCCCGCTCGGGCGTTTTCTGATGCATGGCGATGTTTTCGGCGGCCGGTAGCGGCAGGTCGTTGCGCTTGAAGCGGGCGGCAACGCTTTCCGGGCCGGTGATGTGGTTCATCCTGTCGGCAAGGGCCATGCGGCTTGCCTGATCGTCCGCAACCGCGTTGCAGGCCCTGGACGCGCTGACCGGGGCAAGGCCGCGGCTTTCCCGCAGATCATTGACCCAGGGCAGGAAGGTCGATGTCATCGTCGTGGCGCTGACCTCGCCGCGCGGCAGGCCGCTGCCGGAAAAGAGGCTGCAGGCCGAAAGCCCGATTGCGAGGACGGAAAGAGCAAAGGTTCGGCGGCTGGTCGTGGATAGGGTCAACGGCGATAGCTCAATATGCGGATGATGATGAAGACGGGCACGACGATGATGGCGCCGAGCACGAAATAATGGCCGATCTCGCCGAGCGCTGCAAAGCCGCGCCGCCAGAGATTGCCGAAGAAATCGATGACGCCATACCAGAGGTCGAGCGGGTAGATGTTGAGCGCGGACAGGATGAAGCCGACGATCAGCGAGACCACCAGCAACCTGACGATCGTGCCGATAACGGTGCCGCCCAAAAATCGATTGACTTCATTGCTCATTGCGCGCGTCCTTTTTCCGACCCGTCCTTAAGGCGACATTGGGGCGCAATCAAGATGGAAACCGCTCCCGGGAAAGGCAAGACCCGCCGCGCAATTCCGCTTGCTTTTCGTCCTGAAAAGCGACATTGGCGATCAGTCCAACTGTCCGGTCCCGACCCATTTGAACATCTTATTCTTCTCCTCCGGCGATCTGATCGCCGATCGCCGCGCCGACTATGCGCGGATGCTGGATGAGGCCGGCGAATTCTCTGCCGCCGCCGAACTGATGGAACAGGCGCTCGACCTTGCGCCCGACTGGCCGGCAGGCCTTGCCATGCTCTCAGCCTATCTCGAACATGCCGGCGAGACCGATCGGGCGATCGAGGCGCTGGAAATCCTCGAAAGGCTCGATGACGGGGACATTTTCGCCGCACGGCTGAAACTCGCTGTGTTGGGTGCTGCGCGCCCGCCCGCTCATCCGCCCGGTCGCTATGTCGAGGCGCTTTTTGATTCCTATGCCGAGCATTTCGACGAGGCGCTGACGGAGCGGCTGGATTACAGCGCGCCTCAGCGTCTCGCAGCCCTCCTTGCCGAAACGGAGGGCCCTGACCGTCGGTTCGAACTGGCTGTCGACCTTGGTTGCGGCACGGGGCTTTCCGGCGAGGCGTTTTCAGACCGCGTCACCCGGCTTGAGGGTTTCGATCTGTCGCAGAACATGTTGCAGAAGGCGGAGGAGAAGGGGCTTTATGATGATCTGGGACAGGCCGACCTGTTGCTGGCGCCGGAAGAAAGCGGCCTCTTCGCCGAAGGCATGTCATGGCAGCGCGCCGATCTGGTGGTCGCGGCAGACGTGCTGATGTATCTCGGCGGCCTTGAAAGCCTGATGGCGAATGTCAGGGCGCTGATTGCACCAAACGGGCTCTTCCTGTTTTCTGTGGAGGCCGGAGAGCCGGAAAGCGATTTCACCCTGCTGCCCTCGCTGCGCTACGCGCATTCCGCGGCCTATGTCAGGAAGCAGCTTGCGCAGGCCGGCCTGTCTTTGAAGGCGGAGCGCAGCACGGTCTTGCGCAAGGATGCAGGCGAACCTGTGCCCGGCATCCTGTTTCTGGCCGGGCGGAACATCATGCCGTCGTGAGGCGTTCGAGAAGAGGTATTTTGGAAAACCTCACCAAGGAGGCCAGTCATGACCCTGACACCGGAACTCTGTCACGCCGCTCGCATCCTCGCCCATATCGACCGCGAGGCGCTTGCCCATGAAAGCGGCCTCGCCGAAGACAAGATCGCCGAATTCGAAAACGGCACGGCGGAATTCGGCGAAGCCAGCCGCGACAAGCTGAAGGCGACGCTCGAGGCGCTCGGCGTCGTTTTCCTGCCGGAAGAAAAGGAAGGCGGCGTTGGCATTCGCCTGAAGTTCACCGAGAGCGAAACCCGCCGCATCCTCAACTGGGAAGGCGAGGGCGGTCGCGTCAACCAGGACGACGTCGTCTGAGGATTTGACGAAGGCCCCGTTTTGGTTGAAGAAGAGGCCGGGATGCGCGCCAGCGTCCCGGTCATGTCATTCAGGGGGCGCCCTTTGTCGGGGCTCCTGTTCCAGCCGGACGATGGTCACGTGTCAGAAAACAGGTTTCTCAGAAACATCCTCAATTCAACCTCCGAAAGCCATTCGGTGCTGGAGGATGTCCAGGGCATCGTTACCGGCGCGATGCTCGCCTCGCTCGGCGTTCTGGTGCTGAAGGCCGGCGGGCTTCTGACCGGCGGCACGGCGGGCCTTGCCTTTCTTCTGGTCTATTCGACCGGCATCGGCTTCGGGCTTGCCTTCTTTGCGGTCAACCTGCCGTTCTATTATTTTGCCTGGAAACGGCTCGGCCTCGCCTTCACGCTGAAGACCTTCATCGCCGTCGGCCTCACCTCCGTGCTGACCGGCATCATCCCGCAATTCCTGACGATCGGCGAGACCCATCCGCTGGCTGCCGGCCTCTTCGGCGGCGCGCTGGTCGGAACCGCGCTTCTGATCTTCTTTCGCCACAGCGCCAGTCTCGGCGGTTTCGGCATATTGGCGCTGTTCCTGCAAGACCGGTTCGGCTTCAAGGCAGGCTATGTCCAGCTTGGCCTCGACGGCATGGTGCTGGTGCTGTCCTTCTTCGTGGCAACGCCTTTCATCATCGCCTGCTCGATTGCCGGTGCGCTGGTCATCAACCTCATCCTCGCCTTCAACCATCGCCGCGACCGCTATATCGCAATGTAGAAAAGCCTTTCCCGTGGCGTTGTTTCCTGTAATCGTAGCCTCATGAACGAAACGGAAACATTGCCGGAGCGCTTTCGTCGCTGGTTTGCGGCAAAGGGCTGGAAGCCGCGCCCGCACCAGCTGGACCTGCTCAAGCGCGCCGGCGGCGGCGAGGATATGCTGCTGATCGCGCCCACCGGCGCAGGCAAGACGCTCGCCGGCTTCCTGCCATCCCTTGCCGATCTCGACGCCCGAGGCCCGCAGACGCCCGGAACGCGGCCGCGCGGGGTCCATACCCTCTATATCTCGCCGCTGAAGGCGCTGGCCGTCGATATCGCCCGCAATCTGGAACAACCCGTCACTGAAAGCGGCCTTGCCATCACCATGGAGACCCGGACCGGCGACACGCCGCAGGCCAAGCGCCAGCGTCAGCGCCTGAAGCCGCCGGATATCCTGCTGACCACGCCGGAACAGCTCGCGCTTTTGCTGGCCGGAAAGGACGCTGACCGCTTCTTCGAGGATCTGCGCTTCGTGATCTTCGACGAACTGCATTCGCTGGTCACCTCCAAGCGCGGCCATCTCCTGTCGCTTGGCCTTGCGCGGTTGAGGCGGCTGCGCCCGGAACTGACGGCGATCGGCCTCTCGGCCACGGTCTCCGACCCGATGGAGTTGCAGCGCTGGCTGGTGGCCCAGACCGGCGAGGTGGACCCGCCCCATGCCGGGCTGATCACCGTTGCCGGCGGCGCGCGGCCGGAAATCACCATTTTGAGGGCGTCACAACGCATCCCCTGGTCCGGTCATTCGGCGCGCTATGCCGCGCCCGACATCTACGAGGAACTGAAACGGCGCAAGATGACGCTGATCTTCGTCAACACCCGCTCGCAGGCGGAGATCGTGTTTCAGGAACTCTGGTCGATCAATGACGACAATCTGCCGATTGCGCTGCATCACGGCTCGCTTGATGTCGGCCAGCGCCGCAAGGTGGAGGCGGCGATGGCGGCCGGCAGGCTCTGCGCCGTTGTCGCCACATCGACGCTCGACCTCGGCATCGACTGGGGCGATATCGACCTTGTGATGCATATCGGCGCGCCGAAGGGCGCAAGCCGGCTTGCCCAGCGCATCGGCCGCGCCAATCACCGCATGGACGAGCCGAGCCGCGCCATTCTCGTTCCCGCCAACCGGTTCGAGGTTATGGAGTGCCAGGCCGCGCTTGATGCCAATTATGTCGGCGCGCAGGATAGCCCGCCGATTGGCGACGGCGCGCTCGATGTACTGGCCCAGCACGTGCTCGGCATGGCCTGTGCCGGCCCCTTCGATCCCGACCTGTTGTTTGACGAGGTGCGCTCGGCGCTACCCTATAATGGGCTTTCCCGTGAGACCTTTTTCCGCGTGGTCGATTACGTCGCCACCGGCGGCTACGCGCTTCGCACCTATGAACGCTATGCCAAGATCAGAAAGACCGCCGACGGCCTCTACCGCCTGACCCACCCGGATTTCGCCCGCCAGTACCGGCTGAACCTCGGCACGATCGTCGAGATGCCGATGCTGAAGATCAGGCTTGTGCGGCCGGGCAAACGCGGCGGACCCTTGCGCGGCGGCGCGGTGCTGGGGGAGGTCGAGGAATATTTCATCGAGATGCTGCGCCCCGGCGACACCTTCCTGTTCGCCGGCAAGGTGCTGCGCTTCGAGGGCATCAGGGAAAACGAATGCATGGCGTCCGCCGCCTTAGACAGCGACCCGAAAATTCCGGCCTATGCCGGCGGCAAGTTTCCGCTGTCGACCTTTCTGGCAGACGGCGTGCGGGCCATGCTGGATGATGAAGGGCGGCGCAAGGCGCTGCCCGCCTCCGTGCGCGAATGGCTTTCGCTGCAGGCGACGCACTCGCACCTGCCGAAACGCGGCGAACTTCTGGTCGAAACTTTCCCTCTGGAAAACCGCTTCTACATGGTCGCCTATCCCTTCGAGGGCAGGCTTGCGCACCAGACTTTGGGCATGCTCCTGACCCGCCGGCTGGAGCGGGCGGGCGCGCAACCGACCGGCTTCGTGTCCACGGATTACTCGCTCGCCATCTGGGGGCTGAAGGATATCGGCGCGATGCTCGCCTCGGGCGCGCTCGACCTGAAGGCGCTGTTTGACGAGGACATGCTGGGCGATGATCTCGAAGCCTGGCTCGATGAAAGCTACATGCTCAAGCGCACCTTCCGGGCCTGCGCCACGATCGCCGGGCTGATCGAGCGGCGCTATCCGGGCAAGGAGAAGACCGGCCGTCAGATGACGGTGTCTGCCGACCTGATCTATGACGTGCTGAGAAGCCACGAGCCGGATCATATCCTGTTGCAGGCGACCCGCGCGGACGCGGCTTCCGGCTTGCTGGATATTGCCCGCCTTGGCACAATGCTTCAACGAATCAAGGGGCATCTGACGCATTACCGTCTGAAGCGCGTCTCGCCGCTCGCCGTCCCCGTGCTTCTGGAAATCGGTCGCGAAAGCGTCAATGGCGGGACCGGCGAGGCGGTGCTGCGCGAGGCTGTCGACGAACTGGCGGCAGCTCTCGAGGCGGCGGAAAGCGAAGACGCACACCCACAAGGGCAGGACGAAACCGGCGTATGAACTTGGGCACAGCATCACTCAAAAGCGAGCGTTTCGATGACGCCGGGCCGCGTTTTGCCGGCCATCCGGTCGTGTTCGATTACTCCGGCGCGCTGGTCTTCCCGGCGCTCTCGCTGCTCGTCGTCTCCGACCTGCATCTGGAACGCGGCGCGGCGCATGCCCGGCGCGGCTTTTTCGTGCCGCCCTATGATACCACGCGTCAGCTTGCGTGCCTTTCGGCCGTTATCGCCCGCTATCGCCCGGCCCGCGTCGTCTCGCTCGGCGACAGTTTTCACGACCGCGTCGGCGCGCGCGAGATGGCGGACGATCACCGCGCGGCGCTCTCGGCGCTTGCCACAGGCCTTGATTGGGTGTGGATCAACGGCAATCACGATCCCGACGGCGTTTTTGGCCTGCCGGGCCGCGTCTTTGATGAATGGACATGCGAAGGGCTCACCTTCCGTCATGAGCCGTCGCGAGGGGGAAAAGCGGAAGTTTGCGGTCACCTTCACCCCTCCGCCACGCTCAGCCGTCCGGGCAAGTCCGTCCGGCGACCCTGTTTCGCGACGGACGAGAACCGGCTGATCCTGCCGGCCTTTGCCACGACGCGCGGTGGCCTTGACCTTCGCCACAAGGCCTTTTCCGGCCTGTTCGACCGCACGACGCTCACCGTCCACATGCTGGGGCCGGACCGCGTCTATGCGCTGCCCTTTGTGGCGCTCGCACGATGATGCATGACGATGAAGTCCCCATCGACGAAGCGCTTGCAAAGAGCTTGATCGAAACGCAGTTCCCGCGTTTTCGCGGTCTGACCGTTGCGGCGCTTGCCGGGGCCGGTACCGACAACGTGATCTTTCGCATCGGCGACGAGGCGGCGGCGCGGTTTCGCCGGCGCGCGATGGACCCCGCAGAATGTTCTGCTCTGCTTTTGGCCGAAGCCGAGGCGATGAGTGAGCTCGCCGAAAACTGCTCCGTCCCGTCACCGCGACCGCTCGGTCTTGGCCGTCCCGGTCTGAGCTATCCGCTGCCATTTTCGGTGCAGACATGGATTGCGGGGGATGTCGCGACGCCTGACGGACTTGCCGCATCGGATGAATTCGCGCGGGATATCGCGCGGTTGATCGCCGGTTTCCGCCGGGCGGATACCCGCGGCAGGCCTTTCGGCGGGAAAGGCAGGGGCGGACGACTTGCCGACCATGATGACTGGATGGCTGTCTGTTTTGAAAAGAGCGATGGCCTGCTTGATGTCGCACGCCTGAGAGCCCTTTGGGACCGGTTTCGGCTCTTGCCGCCGCCCGGCACGCTGGTCATGAACCACAAGGATCTGATACCGGGCAATCTACTGGTCGAGTATGGCCGGCTTGCCGGGGTGCTCGACGGCGGCGGGTTTGGTCCGGCCGATCCCGCGCTCGATCTCGTGGCAGGCTGGCATATGCTCGATCGTGAACGGCGGATGCTGTTGCGCCGCCATCTGGGATGCGACGATGCCGAATGGCAACGCGGGGCGGCCTGGGCATTCCAGCAGGCAATGGGGCTTGTCTGGTATTACCGCCGCACCGCGCCAGCCATGGCGACGCTCGGCGAAAGCACGCTCGGGCGGCTGCTAGAGGATCTCAGTTCTTCCTGAAGACGACGCTGGCGAACCAGCCGGAGAACAGCGCGATGAACACCGCGCCGAGGCCGTAGAACAGCGGGTATTCGTGGGCGGCGGTGGTCAGCTGGGCCTCGAGCCCGGTCTTGACCACATTCAGCGGCAGGTTCTGGGTCGAGATCTGCCGGCCTTCCTTGAACAGATAGGCCTGCACCGTGTGGGTGCCTTCGGGAATGTTCACCGGCAGTCTGAGGCTCGCGCGAAACAGGCTGTTGGAGACGAATTTCACGCCGTCATCTTCCGTATCGTAAAGTCCGTCGGCCGCGTTCAGCCGGAGCATCGCCTGGCGGAAGGTGGCGACATCGCTGGCATCGCCGAAATAGCCGACCGGCGAAATGCGCAGATGGGCGACGCCAATGCCGCCGGAATTCAGTTCCTGCGGCGAGGTGACGTCTTCCAGCGGGCGCGTGCTGGAGATCGAATAGGAGCGCGGGACATGTTCGAAGGAAATGGTCTGGCGGTTGATCCAGATGCCGAAGACCCGCTCCTTGCGGCGCACATCGGCCTCCGCCTTCGGGCCTTCGAGGATCACGACGATGTCATAGCCGCCTTTCGACAGCAGGATCGGATCGGCATCGTTGATCGCGCCGAAGACGGTGAGGTCGGCGCCGGAGAAATCCGAGGTGATGGCGATCTCGTTGGTCGAGGTGCCGATCTCAAGCGTTTCCTGCTGGATGACCGGCGCCTGTTCCTGCGCCAGGGAAAGGGCGGGCGCAAGGAGGAAGGCGAGGAGCGACAGAAGGAGTTTCATCATTCCGGCGCTCCCTCGAAGACGACGGAGAAAAGATCGGTCGGGGTTGCCACCAGGCCGATGGCGAGGCGCACGCCGACGGCAAGAATAAGCAGCGCCAGAAGCGCGCGCAACTGCTCGCCCTTCAGCTTCTGGCCGACGCGCACGCCGTATTGCGCGCCGATCACGCTCGACAACATCAGGATCGTGGCAAGCACGATGTCGACCGCATAGTTGGTCACGGCCTGTACCACGGTGGTGTAGGCGGAAACGAAGATGATCTGGAACAGAGATGTGCCGACGACGATATTGGTCGGAATGCGCAACAGGTAGATCATCGCCGGCACCATGATGAAGCCGCCGCCGATACCGAGCGAGGAGGTGAGCACGCCGATCGAGCCGCCGAGCAGGAACACCGGAATGACACTCAGATAGAGCTTCGATTTCTTGAAGCGCATCTTGAAGGGCAGGCGATGGATCCAGTTGTGCTGGCCGGGCTTGCGGAAGGAAACCGGTTTCTGGCTGGCGCTGCGGCGGATCGCCCTGATGCTTTCCACCAGCATCAGGGTGCCGATCGAGCTCAACAGCACCACATAGAGGATCGAGATCACCAGATCGAGCTGGCCGAGATCGCGCAGAAGCGAGAACAGCCAGACGCCGATCGTCGCGCCCACGAGACCGCCGGTCAGAAGCACCGTCCCGAGCTTCATGTCGAGCGTGCCGCGGCGGAAATGGGTGAGCGTGCCAGAGACAGACGAGGCGACCACCTGGCTTGCCCCGGTGGCAACGGCGACGACCGGGGGGATATGGTAGAAGATCAGAAGTGGCGTGATCAGGAATCCGCCGCCGACGCCGAACATGCCTGAGAGAAAACCGACTGCCGCACCCATGCCGAGAATGACGAAGATATTCACCGAAAGTTCGGCAATCGGCAGGTAAATCGACACGCGTTTCCCCAATAGCGACAGGGCCGGACGGGTCGCGTCCAGCCTTATGAAAATCCAGTCTCTTTCTGCGACCTGATGTCGCTTCTGTCAATTCAAACGGTTGCGAACGGCCTATTCTTCTCAGACGCTGTTGCTGTTGAGCAATGTCTCGACCAGCGCGGGCGTGATCGCCCCGTCGGGCTCGAGGCCGTTCTTCGTCTGGAAGGCCTTGATCGCGGCATCGGTCTTCGCGCCCAGAAGCCCGTCCTCGGGACCTGCGTCATAGCCGCGCTCGTTGAGGATCGACTGAATGTCGCGGACGATCGCCTGCTTGTCGGGCGCGCTTGCGACCTTTTCCTGCGGCAGCCATTCGGGCGGCGCGGTCACGATATTGGCGGCGGGCAGGGCTTCCCTGGCTTCCCAGTCGGCAGCAAGCTTGCGGCCGCGGTTGAGATCGGCGTCGGAAAGCGCCTCGGCCACCTCATTGCGCCGCTTGGCGGCTTCCTCGTCGCCGTTCATCGCGGCAATCGCAAACCATTTGTAGGACTGGGCGAGATCGGCATCGACGCCGGCGCCGCGCGCATGGAGGATGGCAAGATTGAACTGGCTGTCGGCAACGCCGTGCTCGGCGGCTTCCCTGAACCATTTCGCCGCCTCGGCGAAGTCGGGTTTGCCGCTGCCGGCGCCGTTGGCGAGCATGACGGCGAGATTGTGCATGGCGCTGATATTGCCGGCGCGCGCGGCCGAGCGGTAGAGAGTTATCGCTTTCGCCGCATCCTGATCGACGCCGATGCCCTTTTCATAAAGGCTGCCGAGCTGGAAGGCGGCCGGCGCGGAACCGCGCTCGGCGGCTTCGTCGAACCAGACGGCCGCTTCGGCCGGATCGCGCTTCAGGCCGAGCCCTTCCTGGTAGCGCACGCCGATCTCATAAAGGGCATCCGGATTGCCGTCGCGCGCTGCATCGGCAAGGGCTGCCGGCTTGATTGCCTTCGGAACGGCGATGTCGAGCGGAGCGGCTTCCTTCGGCCGTTGCGCGGTCAGCGCCTCGCTCTTTCCGCTTGCCTCGGGCGGCGGCGAATTGCTGACGGCAGCGGCCGGCGTCTTCCGTGCTGCTGCCTGCGGGTCTTTGCGGACCGGCGTCGAGGGCGCGGCCGACGCCTCGCGTGCGGCCGATGGCGCGGCCAGCATGTCCAGCACATCCTCGGTGGTGACCGAGGCGGTTTCGACGGGGGCCTCCATCTCGCGCGGCTTGGCAGCCGGCGGCGCGGTGGCAACGGGCGTTTCCACGGGCGTTCCGTCCGGCGCCGGTCTCGAACCGCCGGTTGCCGCGGCGACGGGCGCATCCGGCTTGATGCTGCCGGTCACGAGCGAATTATCGGCCTCGATCATGCGGAAAGCGCCGGCGGCGGGCGCGGCGGCAATCTCGCGGGCCTCGGCGGCGAAATTGGACTTGACCACGCCGCGTTCGGGCGCGCGCAGCGACGGCGCGGCGGCGACATTGCGCGTCGCCGAGGTCTGTGGCATCGCCTGGCTTGCCGTTGTGCGGGCCGGCGCGGTGAGGCTCGGCGGCGTATTCTCGAAGGTCTTGACGGCCTCCATGATGGTTTCCCGATCGCGCCCGAAATCGGTGAGGAAGGGGTAGGCGACGATGGCCAGCAGAATGGCGCCGGCGGCAAGGTAGACGGGCCTGCGCGAGAAGCCGTCGCCGACGGCCTTGTTGCCGTCCTTGGCGTCCTTGTCCTCGTTCGTCGAGACCGATGGCGTCATGTCCTCGGCATTGGCAAGCGCCGAGCGCGCGGCGCGGCGGGCGGCGGCAATCAGGTCGCCCTGCGGTCCGGCGGCGGAAAAGCGCTGGTTGCGCGGACCTGCGGGCTTGCCGGGATCGCGCTTCTTGTATTCCGTCTTGGCCACGGGTCGGTCATGAACCGGAAGCACCGGGCCTTCCGGCTTCTGCCCTGCGCGCACGCGCGAGAGGATGTCGAGCACATCGTCGCTCGCTGCGTCATCGCCCTTTTTTTCGACGACGGGGCTTTTTTCAGGGGCGGGGCGTGCGGCCGGCGCGGCAAACCTGGTTTCGAAGCGCGGCGGCTGGCGGTCCTCCCGGACCGTTTCCTCAGCGCTGCGCTTCGCCTGCTGCGCGGCGGCCGAGGTCGCGACGAAAGGGCCGGGCTCCGCGCGCCTCCCCTCAAGGGGTGTCGCCTTATCGTCATCACCGGTGTTCAGCGTGTCGAGCCTGCCTGCGATCGTCTTCAGCGTCTCGTGCAGAGAGGCGGCCCCCTCGCTGTCGCGGCCGGCCTTGTGGAGGTTCTTCATGTCGGCGGCCAGCGCCTTGATGACGGCGATATGCTCGTCGGCCTCGCCCTTGCGGCGCGCCTCGAAATTCTTCAGCGCTTCCTCGGCGGCATGCTGGGCTGCCTCGATCAGATAGTCGTCATTGCTGGCCGTCAGGCTTTCGATGCGCGCGCCGATGCGGTCTTCAAGTTCGGCCAGCGGCAGTTTCGGATCGGGACGGCTGACGAGCGTGGTCAGTTCGGCGATCTGGCGTTCCAGTTTGGAGAGCGCGGGCGCGCTGGTGTCGCGCCGGCTTTCCTCGAAACGGTTGGCAAGGGCGGAAAGCTGGGCGCTGAGGCGTTCCTCCGCGCCATCGTTCTCCAGCGCGGCGATCCGGCGCGTGATCCGCTCTTCCGTGCCGGAAAGGTCCAGCGCGTCGATGCGGGCGGCAAGGCGCTTTTCGAAGGCGTCCGTGTCGAGCGACGCGGCCTTGCCGAAGGCCTCGCCGCCGCGCGCCGGCATGGCGGCGATCTGCGAGGAGAGCCTGCGCTCGGCGCCGGCAAGATCGAGACGGGAAATGCTGTCATTGATGCGGGAGACGGCCGCGTCAAGGGCCGCCGGCTCGATGCCGCGCCGTCCGTTCTCGATGAGGCCGGCAAGCCGCCTGATCTCGTCGCGCAGCGCCCCGCGGTCACCTTCGGCGGAAGCGGACAGGCTGAGCGAATCCAGCTTGGCGGCAAGGCGGCGCTCGCTGCCCTGAACGTCGATGCGCCCGATCCGGTCGTTGATGCGGCTGACGACGTCGTCGAGCGCGCGCGGCTCCAGGCCTCTATTGCCGACAAGCCCCGCCAGCCGGTCGAGTTGGTCCTTCAGTTCGCGCCGGTCCTCTTCGCTGAAGCCGGCTGTCGCGCTGGCGTCGATCTTCTCGGAAAGCCTGCGTTCGGCGCCGTCCATGTCGATCCGGCCGATCTTGTCGGAAAGCTCGGAAACCGCCTTGCCGAGGGCCTGGCGATCGATGCCGGGGCCGATCCGCTCGACGGCGGTTGCAAGTTTTTCGATCCGCGCCTCGAGCTTCAGGTGTCCGTCATCGCCGCGATGGCCTTCGATGCGGCGGGCCATGCCGTCAAGGCTTTCCAGCAGCGTCGCCTGTTTTGCGCTTTGGTCGCGCATCTGCCAGTCAACGGCGGTGACGGCGCTCGCGAGTTCGGAAAGCCTGCCCTCCAGCCGCTCGATCGCGGCATCGCGCACCGGCTCGCCCTGGCGGCGGCCGAGATGTTCGAGATTGCGGTTGATATCGTCGATGCGCCGCTCGATCGCGCCGATCTGCCCGTCGAGTTTCTTGCCGACGGCGGGAAAGCGGGTGCACAGCATCTCCATGGCCTGGGCGAGCGAGGAGAGGCGCTGCTCGATATCCTCAAGGCTGCGGGCGCTGTCGCTGTCATCGGCCTGGCGGCGAAGCTCGTCGATGCCGCGCGCAAGCGCCGTCAGCTCGGCATCGAGCCGGCTTGCATCAAAGGGAGCCAGCTGCCGCTCGATATTTTCGAACCGGTTTTCCAGCCGCGTGATGCTCTTGGCATCGGCAAGGCCACGCAGAAGCGACTGCAGATGGTCGAATTCGGCCATCAGCCGGCTGTCGTCGTCGGCCTCCGCATTGGCTACCAGCCAGTCCACGGCCTCGGAAATCCGGATCAATTCGCTCCGGGTCTCCTCGTCGAGGTCCCGCGTGTCGGTCTGCCGGTCGAGATGGCTGAGCATGGTGTGCAGCCCGGCAAGTTCGTCGCGCAGGCTCGCGGAAAAATCCTCGCGCACGCTGGCGCGCAGGTCCTTCAGCGTCCGGCCGATCTCGCGCAGTTCGGCGTCGACGCGGGCGGAGCCGGGATTGGGCATTGCTGAGCGCTCGCGCGGGAAGCGGTCCTGCTGGGGTTCGGGTAAGCGGCGCGGGGCGGGGCGCTGCGGCGAGGGACGGTTCTCCATCAGGTCGCTGAGGCGCGATTCCAGCCCCTCGATCGTGCGGTTGAGCGCATCGAGGGAGGGCCTGCCGCCCGTTGCGTCCTGTGTCATCCGCGTTTGCGCCATGGTTCTTGCCCGCTCCGGTTGGCGGTTCCTGCGGCGCATCAAGCAAGCTGTCCCCTTCACGCACGCAAGACCGCATCAAAGGTCTTGGCATCTAGCTTTCGCCGAACATGGTAAAGAAGTTGTTAATTCTTCGGGCAATCCGGGCGCGGGGGTGCCGAAAATCCCGCTCAGGCGGGCGCTTCAGTGCGTCGTGATCACCGTGGCGCCGAGGATCGGGCCGGGATTTCCCGCCTTGTCGGTCTGCTGCAGGAGAATGGCGCAGCCATCGCTCTCGCGCGGGTCGAGCACGCGGGCGGGAAGGGTGATCCGGGTTGGCTCGCCATGCCACATGCCGACCGTCTGCACGTCGGTGACGATGTTGCGGTAGGTAATCGTCTTGCCCTTGTTCTCGCCTTCCTTGATGGCGACCTTCTCCGCGCCCTTGAAATAGACCACGAGGACATCCGCCTTGCCGGCGCCCGCGCCGATATCGATCAGCACCTCGTCGCCGTGCATCTGCGTGGAAACCGGCACGTTGAGGCCGTCTCCCTTGGCGGCAAGCGTCTCGAGGCTGTCGTTGAGGTCGGCTCTGCTGGTGCCGATCATTTGCTCGCGGCCGTTGAGGATCGCCTGCGGGGTGTAGACGCCGCTGCGGCCCATGGCCTCGCCATAGGCATATTGCCGTTCGGTGTTCTCGCGGCTGCTCATCGTGTCTGTCCAGCCGAGATAGTTCCAATAGTCGACGTGAAAGCTCAGGACGATGATGTCGCCCTGTTCGGCGATTTCCGCTGCGGCCCTGTCGGCGGGCGGGCAGGAGGAGCAGCCCTGTGAGGTAAACAGCTCGAGAACGCCGAGCGGGTTGCGGATATCGCCCGCCTGAGCCGTGGAGAAGGCCAAGGCCGCAAGAAAGGCGGCCGATATGATCGTCTGCTTCAGCACGGAAGAAACCTTCACCGGTTTTAAGGGAGCGCGGCCATCAACAGCCGACGCTTATCAAGCATGGGGTCAATCTAGCCTCATCGTCCTTCAACCGAAAGTCACGATGGGGTGAAAAAACATGTGATCAGAAGATGACGGTCTTCCCCGTCCAGAGAGCCGCTGCGATCGGGACCATCGCCAGGAGCGCGAAGAGGCCGTCGCGGCTCAGCATCGAATAGGCGATGAGCATGACGGCAAGACCGAGAAAGGCCGAGGCGAAGGGGACGAGTTCGAGAACCGGCATGAAGGCGCCGGCCAGCACGCAGGCCAGCGGCAGGATGAGCGCGAGGGGATCACGGAAGAGGAAGGCAAGCCGCCTGTGCGAATGCCGGTCGATGAAACGGGTCGCGGGCAGCATCTTCTCCATCGCCCTGGCCGCCTTGTCGCTTTCGATCGAGCGGTTGCGGATGAAGCCCGGCAGCCAGATGCTTTTGCGCCCGATCAGCCGCTGGCCGGCGATCAGCACGATCATGATGCCGAAGAGCGAGGACAGCCCTGGCACGCCGCCCAGCGGCGACATCACCAGAAGCGACGGCAGGATCAGCAGCGGCACGAAGGAGGCCGAACCGAAGGTCGAAAGCATGTCATCCACCGAAACCCGCTCGCCTTCGGAGTGATCGAGCGCCTCGCGGGTGATCCCGGTAAGCGCGTTTTCGTCGTCGTCCTGGTTGCTGCTCACGCTTTGCTCCGCTCAGTGTGTCCCTTAGCGGCAAAACGCGAAGGCGGATGCATCGTTCCGATTTCAAGTGTGAAGGATTTGCAACCCGGTCCGGCGGGTTCAGCAGGTGGCGCGGCGCCAGGCTTGCGTCTCGCTCGTCACCGGCGCCTTGTCCGCGGCGGCCTTTCGCATCACCTCGGCGAGATAGCAATCCTGAGCGGCCCCGGCGAAGCTGTAGGATGAAATGCCCTTTTCGACGAAACGCCCCATGTTCTGCAGGCAGGTCGCGACCGCGATCTCGTCATCCGTCAGGTGGGGGCCGGGGAAGGGATTTTCGTAGACATAGCGACCGCCGGCCATGATGGCGTGGTGGTGATAGCCCTCGAAATTCATGAAATGCCCCTTGTCCACGCGGGCAAGCTCGACGGTAACCGGCCTGCGGGCATCGATCAGATAGTCCGCGCGCTCCGGCGTGATCTCGCCGCGTTCGCCGCGCACGGTGATGCGCGGTGCCCGGATACGGCTTCTGTGCTGGGCCTCGGCAAAGTCGTAGACGCCGACCTTGCCGTTGAAATCGAAGGTCGCAATGGTCTGGCACGCCGCGACGACGTCCATGCGCTCGGGCTGGTCGTAGCGTCCCGGCCCCTTGACCACGGGCAGGGCGAAACTGTTTGCGGTGACGGTGGCGTTTTCGAAGCCGATGCCCAGCAGCTTCCGCATCAGTGAAATGTTATGATAGGTCTGAATGACCGAGACATGGGCGTAGTTCGGCGTGCCGATCAGCCCGTCAGCGATCATGGATCGCATGGCCGAAATGACCGGGTGCAGGAAATACTGTTCGGCGACCTCGATCTTCGCGCCCGCTTCGACCAACCTGTGCAGTGCGAGCAGGCCCTCATGATCGGGCGCGACCGGTGTTTCGGCGAGGATCGGAAGGCCACGCGCGGCAAGTTCGCTGATGCGAGCGACGATCTCGTCCGTTCGGACTGAAACAACGGCGAATTCCGGCCGGGCCGCTGCGACAAGCGCGTCGACAGAACCAAATGTCGGGACGTTCCAGTGCTCTGCCAGCGCCTTGCGCTCGGTCTCCGACCGCCCCGTGACAATGCCGACCGCGCGAAAATGCTCGGGTAATACGCTGGCGACCTTCAGAAAGAAGGACGCCCGCCATCCCGATCCGATGACTGCAAAGGGTATGGGGGACATGTTCGATGGTTCCCTGAAAATGCGCTTGAGGCGTGGGTTACAGGGCGTATGGCCCCAACACAACCTGCCCATACCGCCTGGATCCTCGTGTCAAGCAAGAGGAAGACACAAAGAGGAGGGAAGGTCAGACACAAAACCGGGCAGCTTGCGCCGCCCGGTCTTCATTTCACATCAATGGCTGCGGCCTTATCAGGCGGCCAGATCGCGCAGCACCGTCTGCAGGATGCCGCCATTGTTGACGTAGGTGAGTTCGTCGAGCGTATCGATGCGGCAGAGGATCGGGACGTCCTTGACCGTGCCGTCGGCAAAGGTCACCTTGGCGACCTTCTTCTCGCGCGGCTTGATGTCGGCGAGGCCTTCGATCGAGACGGTCTCGTCGCCCTTCAGGCCGAGGCTTTCCCAGCTCGCGCCGTCTTCCAGCGTGAACGGGATGACGCCCATGCCGACGAGATTCGAGCGGTGGATACGCTCGTAGCTCTCGGCGATCACGGCGCGCACGCCCAAGAGGTTGGTGCCCTTGGCCGCCCAGTCGCGCGAGGAGCCGTTGCCATATTCGCCGCCGGCGAAGATGACCAGCGGAACGCCTTCCTTCTTGTATTCCATGGCCGCGTCGAAGATCGACATCTCTTCCTTGGACGGATAGTGGATGGTGTAGCCGCCTTCCTTGCCGTTCGGCCCAAGCATGTGGTTGCGGATACGGATATTGGCGAAGGTGCCGCGCATCATCACTTCGTGATTGCCGCGCCGCGTGCCGTACTGGTTGAAGTCGGCAACCGCCACATCGTGGCTCATCAGATATTCGCCAGCAGGCGACTGCGCCTTGATCGAACCGGCCGGCGAGATGTGGTCGGTGGTGATCTTGTCGCCGAAGAGACCGAGGATGCGGGCGTCCTTGATGTCGGAAACGGTGGTTGGCGTCTTGCCCATGCCAACGAAGTAAGGCGGGTTCTGGACATAGGTCGAATTGTCGTCCCAGGCATAGGTCTGGCCGTCGGGAATCTTGACCGCCTGCCAGTTTTCATCGCCCTTGAAGACGTCCGCATACTTGCTTTCGTAAAGCTCGCGGGTGACGTATTTCTCGATCGTCTCCTGCACTTCCTTAGAGGACGGCCAGATGTCCTTGAGATAGACCGGGTTGCCGTCCTTGTCCTCGCCGAGCGGTTCGGTGGTCAGGTCCTTGGTCACGGTGCCGGCCAGCGCATGGGCGACGACCAGCGGCGGGGAAGCCAGGTAGTTCGCCTGAACGTCCGGGGAGATGCGGCCCTCGAAGTTGCGGTTGCCGGAGAGAACGCCGGCGGCGATCAGGCCCTTGTCGTTGATGGTCTTGGAGACCGGGGCCGGAAGCGGGCCGGAATTGCCGATGCAGGTGGTGCAGCCGAAGCCGACGAGATTGAAGCCGAGCGCGTCGAGATCCTTCTGAAGGCCAGCCTTTTCCAGATACTCGGCAACGACCTGGGATCCGGGCGCGAGCGAGGTCTTGACCCACGGCTTGGTCTTCAGCCCCTTGGCAACAGCGTTGCGGGCGAGAAGGCCGGCTGCGATCAGCACGGACGGGTTCGAGGTGTTGGTGCACGAGGTGATGGCGGCAATGGCGACATCGCCGTGGCCGAGGTCGTAATCCGTGCCCTCGACGGCGTAGCGCTTCTCAAGCTCGCCCTCATCCTTGTTGTACATGTTGACCATCGCGTCGGCGAAGCCGGAGGCGATGTTTTCCAGCGCGATGCGGCCTTCCGGACGCTTCGGGCCGGCCATGGAGGGGACCACATCGCCGAGGTCGAGTTCCAGCGTGTCGGTGAAGACCGGATCCTCGCCGCCCGATTCGCGGTACATGCCCTGCGCCTTGGAATAGGCGTCGACCAGCGCGATGCGCTCCTTCGTGCGTCCCGACATATCAAGGTAGCGCAGGGTTTCGAAGTCGACGGGGAAGAAGCCGCAGGTGGCGCCGTATTCCGGACCCATATTGCCGATCGTGGCGCGGTCGGCGAGCGACATGGAATCAAGGCCGGCGCCGTAGAATTCGACAAATTTGGAGACAACGCCCTTCTTGCGCAGCATCTGGACCACGGTCAGCACGAGGTCGGTCGCGGTCACGCCTTCCTTCAGCTCGCCCGTCAGCTTGAAGCCGATGACTTCCGGCAGCAACATCGAGACCGGCTGGCCGAGCATGGCGGCTTCGGCTTCGATACCGCCAACGCCCCAGCCGAGAACGCCGAGACCGTTGATCATCGTGGTGTGGCTGTCGGTGCCGACGCAGGTGTCGGGATAGGCGATCTCGGAACCGTCCTCTTCCTTGGTCCAGACGGTCTGGCCGAGATATTCGAGGTTCACCTGGTGACAGATGCCGGTGCCGGGGGGCACGACGCGGAAGTTCTTGAACGCCTGCTGGCCCCATTTCAGGAAGCGGTAGCGTTCGCCGTTGCGCTTGTACTCATATTCGACGTTGTGGGCGAAGGCTTGCGGCGTGCCGAATTCGTCAACGATGACCGAGTGGTCGATGACGAGGTCGACGGGAACCAGCGGATTGATCTTTTCCGGGTCGCCGCCGAGATTGACGATGCCGTCGCGCATGGCGGCAAGGTCGACGACGGCGGGAACGCCGGTGAAGTCCTGCATCAGGACGCGGGCCGGGCGGTAGGCGATTTCGGCGCCGGCCGTGCCCTTGTCATTGAGCCACTTGGCGACAGCGATGATGTCGTCTTTGGTAACCGAACGGCCGTCTTCGTTGCGAAGAAGATTTTCCAGAAGCACCTTCATGGAGAAGGGAAGCTTCGAGATGCCTTCGAGCCCGTTCGCTTCAGCCTTTGGCAGGCTGTAGTAAACATACTCTTTGCCGTCCACATCGAGTGTGGAGCGACATTCAAAACTGTCGAGTGATTTAGCCACGGATAAAACCCCGCTCATTCTGATTGGCCAAGACTAGCCGTGCGAACGCCTATGTACTTACGACATCAGGATGCGGGTGCGACCATTTCCGCTGTCCGCACGTGAGGCCGAAAGACCTCAAGTTCGGCACAAGGATGTGTTTCACGCCGGCCGCTGGCGTGGTTGCGCATTGTATAGATAATTTCTAAGAAAGGTGCCAGATAAACAATGGTTGAAATTTAAATTTTTTTTAGCAACCGGCAAGTTCTGCGGGCTGTCGTGTCCGGCGAAGGGGAGCAAATGGCTTTGCGCATAGAGGCTGCAGGCCTTTCGGTCAGCCGGGGCGACATGCTGATTTTCAGCAATTTGTCGCTTACGCTATCCGCAGGTCAGAGCATGGTCTTCACCGGGCCAAACGGCGCGGGCAAATCGACGGCGTTGCGCGCGCTTCTGGGGCTTGTCGGAAAGACTGGCGGCCATGCCCATTTCATCGGCGAGAACGAAACCGCATTGCCGCTCGCCTTTGCCGCCCATTATCTCGCGCACCAGAACGCCATGAAGCCGGAGCTGACCGCGCGTGAAAATCTGGCCGTCTGGAAACGGATCCTGGGGGATTTTGAAGGGGGCGCGGGCTTGGACCCGGAAGAGGCCGCCGACGCTGTCGGTCTGGAAGGCGTGCTCGATCTTCCCTTTGCCTACCTTTCGGCAGGGCAGAAACGCCGCATCGCCTTCGCCCGTCTTCTGGTTGCCTGGCGCCCGGTCTGGCTGCTGGACGAGCCGACGGCAGCCCTCGACAAGGCCGCCAGGGAGACGGTCGCCACGCTGATGAACAGCCACCTTGGCAAGGGTGGCATCATCATTGCCGCGACCCATGAGCCGCTCGGCCTTGAGGCCGCTGAGGCGATGGCGTTCACCGGCCCCACGCGCCTTGTTGCAGACCCTTTCATGGCGGAGGCGTTCTAGACCATGGGCGCGCTTTACCGCCGCGATGTGATCCTTGCCTTGCGCGCCGGCGGCGGAGCGCTGGTCGGGCTGTTGTTCTTCCTCTGCGTGGTCGCCACCGTGCCCTTCGGCGTCGGCCCCGATCTGGCCTTGCTTGCGCGCATCGGCCCGGCAATCGTCTGGATCGCGGTGCTGCTGTCGACTCTGATCGGGCTCGACCGGCTGTTTCGCGCCGAACGGGACGATGGCTCGCTCGACCTTCTGAAAATGCAGGACGAGCCGCTGGTGCTAATCGTTCTGGTCAAATGCCTGGCGCACTGGACGGCCTATGTGCTGCCGCTCGTTGTCCTGTCGCCGATCATGGGGCTTTTGATGAATGTCGGCCCGGCGGGCCTTGGCGCGGCCTTTATCACGCTGCTTGTCGGATCGCCCGCCATCACCTTCATCGGCGCGGCCGGTGCGGCGATTGCGGTGTCGCTGCCGCGCGGCGGGCTTCTGGTGCCGATCCTGATCCTGCCGCTGTCGATCCCCGTGCTGATCTTCGGGGTCGGGGCAAGCTATGCGGCGACCTCCGAGATCGAGGCATTTTTGCCGCCCTTCCTGATCCTCATCGCGCTCACGCTGTTTTTTGCGGTTGTCGGGCCCCTTGCCGCAAGCCTGGCCTTGCGTCAGGGCGATGATTGAGCGAAACCCGATTGAGAGCCTGGAGGTCGGATTTGAACGAGATGAAGCCAAAGACGGGAATGATTGCGGGTCTTGCGAACCCGACGCGTTTCCTCACGCTCGTCGGCCGCGTCATGCCGTTCATGATCGCGATCACGCTCATCCTCTTTGCCGTCGGGCTTTATCTTTCCCTGACGTCGGAAGGGGATTACCAGCAGGGCAATACGGTGCGGATCATGTATATCCATGTGCCCGCCGCCTGGCTTTCGATGATGTGCTACATGGTGATGGCGGCGGCAGCGCTCGGCACGCTGGTCTGGCGTCATCCGCTGGCCGATGTCGCCCACAAGGCGGCAGCCCCCATCGGCGCGGCCTTCACCTTCCTGGCGCTTCTGACCGGCTCGCTCTGGGGCAAGCCGATGTGGGGCGCATGGTGGGTGTGGGACGCACGGCTCACCTCGGTCTTCATCCTGTTTTTGATGTATCTCGGCATCATCGCGCTCAACCGCGCCGTCGACGAGCCGCAGCGCGCGGCCCGGCTTTCGGCGATCCTGATCCTCATCGGCGTCATCAACATCCCGATCATCAAGTTTTCCGTCGACTGGTGGAACACGCTGCACCAGCCGGCAAGCGTGATCCGGCTCGACGGGCCGACCATCGATCCTGTTTTCCTGTGGCCGCTCGCTGTCATGGCGCTTGCCTATAGTTTTGCCTTTTTCACCATGCATCTTGCCGCCATGCGCAACGAGATCTACCGCCGCCGGGTCGCGGCCATGCGCAGGATCGCGGCGAGCCGTGTGGAGGACGCGATGCGCCCGCAACCGAGGGAGCAGGAATGAGCCACGCCTTCTTTATTTCCGCCGCCTATGGCGCGACGGCGCTGGTCTTTGCCGGGCTTGTCGCCTGGCTGGTGCTGGACGGCCGCGCCCGCCGGCGCGAACTCGCTGCCCTTGAAAAGGCCGGCGCGCGGCGCCGCAGCGCAGGCAAGGGCGCATGAGCGAAGAAGAGAATGCGGGACAGGGAAGGGGCAACAGGCGCTATCTGATGGCGGCCGTGCCGCTGATCGTGGTCGCCGCGCTGTTCGCCGTCTTCGGCTGGCAGATCCTGTCCGGTCGCGATCCTCAGGAGATCCCGTCCGTGCTCATTGGCAAGATGGCCCCCACGCTTGATCTGCCGCCGCTTGAAGGCAGCGGTCTGCCGGCGCTGACCGATGCCGAGATCGCCGGCAAGTTCACCCTGGTCAATGTGTTTGCCTCCTGGTGCGTGCCCTGCCGGCAAGAGCATCCGTTTCTGATGGAGCTCTCGGAGGATCCCGAGATCAATGTCGTCGGCATCAACTACAAGGACAATCCCGATAACGCCCTGCGGTTCCTGGGCGAGCTCGGCAATCCCTATGCCGCGATCGGCGTCGACCGGCGCGGCGCGGCCGCGATCGACTGGGGCGTATACGGCATTCCCGAGACTTTCGTCGTCGGGCCGGACGGTACGATCATCTTCAAGAAGGTCGGTCCGATCGATGCCGTTTCCTATGAACGGGAAATCCTTCCCGTGATCAATCGCTCGATCGGCCCGGCCTCGCGGCTGATGAACTGATACCAAACCCGACGAAACCAAAAGCCCGGGCCTGCGCTTGGCAGACCCGGGCTTTTTTTCAGTGCGACAGGGATGTATCAGCCCTGCTTCTGGCTCTGGCGCTCCTTGGCGCGGTCATCCATCAACTCGTACCACATCGCGTTGAGCACCGCGAAAAGAGCGGCGAGCGGCAGGCCGAGGATCCATGCGAAATACCACATTTGAAACTCCTTGTGTTTCGGTCGGGGCGGGCCGCTCCTTTGGGAGGCGCGGCCCTGCCTCGGTGATCAATAGGCGTGTCCGCCGCCGTTGATGTCCTTGTCGGTCACCTTGCCCCACATGATGTGGAAGACCCACGACGTGTAGGCGAGGATGATCGGCACGAAGATGAGGGCGCAGACCAGCATGATGAACAGCGTCAGGTGGCTCGACGATGAATCCCAGGCCGTCAGGCTTGCAGCGGGCTGCTCCGACGACGGCAGGATGAAGGGGAACATCGCCACGCCGGGCGTAGCGACGACGCCGAACACGGCAGCCGAGGACGACAGCATGGCAAGCGCCGGTTTGGAGCCCTTCAGCCCGATGAAGGCGCCGATCGCACCGAGGAAGCCGAGCGCCGGCGCAAGCATCATCCACGGATAGCGACCGTAGTTGATGAACCAGGCGCCCTGTTCACGGGCAACGTCGTTCAGGAGCGGGTTCGAAGGTCCTGCGGCGTCAACGGCGCCGGTATAGGCGTAGCCGTCAATGCCGTAATAGAGCCAGACGCCGGCGAGCGCGAACAGCACGATCAGCGCGAGCGCGGAGACCGAGCCATAGGCGCGGGCGCGGTCGTTGATCGGGCCTTCCGTCTTGGTCGACAGGTAGGCCGCGCCGTGCATGACAAGCATGGCGACGCAGACGAGGCCTGCCAGCAGCGCGAAGGGGTTCAAAAGACCGAAGAACGAACCGTCGTAGAAGATGCGAAGGTCGTCATCGAGCCGGAAGGGAACGCCCTGCAACACATTGCCGAGCGCCACGCCGAAGATCAGCGTCGGCACGAAGCCGCCGATGAACAGCATCCAGTCCCAGGTATTGCGCCATGTGGCGCTTTCGCGCTTGGAGCGATACTTGAAGCCGACCGGGCGCAGGATGAGCGCGAAGAGGATCGCGAACATCGCAAGATAGAAGCCCGAGAAGGACACGGCGTAGATCGCCGGCCATGCGGCGAAGATGGCGCCGCCGCCGAGGATGAGCCAGACCTGGTTGCCTTCCCAGACCGGGCCGACCGTGTTGACGACGATGCGGCGTTCGGTGTCACCCTTGGCAACGAAAGGCAGAAGCGTTGCCGTGCCGAGGTCGAAGCCGTCCATGATGGCGAAGCCGATCAGCAGAACGCCGAGCAGCAGCCACCAGATCACGCGGAGGACTTCGTAGGAGATGAGATCGTGTAGTACCATGATGATTTACTCCGCGGGTGTCATGGTGCCCTGGACGCGGCGGAAGCCGAGCACAGGCATCTCGGGTCCGTTGTCCGGCTGCGGTCCCTTGCGGATCGCGGCGAGCATCAGGCCCATTTCGATGATGAACAGCACCGTATAGATGGCGACGAAGCCGGCGAGCGTCAGAAGCAGCGTGCCCGCACCGAGGCTGGAGACGGCAAGCGCCGTCGGCAGGATGCCCTCGATGATCCACGGCTGACGGCCGAGTTCGGCGACGATCCAGCCCGCTTCTGCGGCAATCCACGGCAGCGGAATGATCCAGACCGCGACATGCAGCAGCCAGCGATGTGCATCGAGGCGACGGCGGGCCGACAGGTAGAAGAAGGTCGCCATGACCGCGATGAACAGGAAGCCACAGCCGACCATGATGCGGAACGACCAGAACAGCGTGCCGACCGGCGGAACGAGGCTGTTTGCGGCCTGTTCGATCTGGGCGGGCGTCGCCTGGCTCGGATCATCGACGAAACGCTTCAGAAGATAGGCGTAGCCGAGGTCGTTGCCATACTGTTCGAAGGCGGCCTGATCAGCCGTATCCGGCGTGCCGGATCCCATTGCCTGACGCATATTGGTGAGCGCGGTATAGGCCTGGATGCCGTTTTCGATGCGGGTCTTGCCGCTTTCCACCAGTTCGTTGATGCCCTCGATCGGCGTGTCGAGCGATCGCGTGCCGATCAGGCCCATGACCCACGGGATCCTGACGGCGTAATGCGTCTCGCGGTCCTGCGTGTCGGGTATGCCGAACAGGGTGAAGGAGGCGGGCGCCGGCTCGGTTTCCCACATGGATTCGATTGCCGCCAGCTTCATCTTCTGGTGTTCGGTTGTCAGATAGCCGCTTTCGTCACCCAGCACGACCACCGAAAGGGCAGCGGCCAGGCCGAAGGAACAGGCTACCGTCATCGACCGCTTGGCAAGCTCGGAATGCCGGCCCTTCAGCACGTACCAGGCTGAAACGCCGAGCACGAAGACCGAAGCGGTGACATAACCGGCCGAAACGGTGTGGACGAACTTGGCCTGGGCGACCGGATTGGTCAGAACGGCGAAGAAGTTCGAAACCTCCATGCGCATCGTGACCGGGTTGAAGGTCGAGCCGACCGGGTTCTGCATCCAGCCATTGGCGATCAGGATCCACAGAGCCGAGAGGTTCGAGCCGATGGCCACGCACCAGGTGGTGATCAGATGGGCAACCCGCGACATGCGGTCCCAGCCGAAGAAGAACAGGCCCACAAAGGTTGCTTCGAGGAAGAAGGCCATCAGGCCTTCAATCGCGAGAGGCGCGCCGAAGATGTCGCCGACATAGTGGCTGTAATAGCTCCAGTTCATGCCGAACTGGAATTCCATCACGATGCCGGTCGATACGCCGAGCACGAAATTGATGCCGAACAGCGTCCCCCAGAATTTAGTCATTTGCCGCCAAATCTTGCGGCCTGTCATGACGTAGGTCGTCTCCATGATCGCAACGATCATGGAAAGGCCCAGCGTCAACGGCACAAACAAAAAGTGGTATAGCGCCGTCATAGCAAATTGAAGGCGCGATAGCGCCACGATGTCCAGTTCCATTGCGTCTCTCCCGCGTTCAAACCGGGTCTCAAGTTTCATCGGTTCTGCCGGACCAACGGCAGCACCGCATTTCGTTATTGGAGGCCGGGGTCTAGTCCGGCCTCAAGGCGGCGAGCGCGGCATCAAAGCCGTGTTCGCCTCGTTTGGGGGCGGAAATGATCCGTCCCGAATCGATAACAAGCAGTCGGTCGGCGATTTCCGCCTCCCTGCGGATATGCGTCGCGACGAGAAGCGTACGGCCTTCGCTAGCACGCGCATTGATCCGTGACATGACATCGCGCGCCGTTTTGCCGTCGAGGCCTTCGGTCGGCTCGTCGAGCAGGAACACTGGCGTGTCGCGCAGAAGCAGGCGGGCAAGCGCCAGGCGACGCGACTGGCCGCCGGAAAGGCCGATGCCCTGTTCGCCGAGATCGGTATCAAGGCCTTCCGGCAGGGCGCGAACGGTTTCACCGAGTCCGGCCGCATCAAGGGCTGCCATCATGGCGTCGTCATCTGCGGCAGGGGCTGCGATCTTCAGGTTGGCGCGCAGCGAATCCTGAAAGAGCTCCGTGCGCTGGCTGAGGATCGTCGCGTCAAGGGCTGCGACGGTACCGGTCATGGGTACGGCCTCGCCGACAAGAAGCGCCATGATCGAGGATTTTCCCGCTCCGCTGGCGCCGATCAGCGCGACCTTCTCGCCGGTCTTCACTGAAAGCGAGAGGTTTGAGACCGCGGCGCGGGCGCGGCCCTCGTAGCGCATGGTCACGTCTTTGAGTTCAAGGGCGTTGCCGGGCGTCGGCGCTTCCGGCCGGAAGCGGCTGCCAGGCGTTGCATCTAGGCGCGGCGAGAGCCGGCGCGCGGCCAGAAGCGTCCGGCCGAGCTCCATCGCGCCGCGGCGCAGGCCGGCGAAGGGTTCCAGCGCGGCGAAGGCGATCAGCAGGGCGAGGGCGGCCAGCGGCGCCGTCACCGTGCCGGCGGATGCCAGTGCCGCGCCGGCCAGCAGCACGCCGGACAGGATGAGGGCGGTGACGATGTCGAAGCCGAAACCGGCATTGGTCTCGATCCGGTTCAGCGCCAGATCCGAGGCATATTCGCGGGCGTCGGCCGCTGCAACGCGGGCGCGCTGGTCCTGAAGACCGCCGGCAAAGGCAAGCTCGCTCTGGCCCGCAACCAGATCAACCGCGCGGGCCCTGAGCGCTTCCTGCGCATGGGCGCGCCTTCGTGCTGGCTTTTCGGCAAAACGGGCTGACAGGGCAGGGATCATCAGGCCCGGAATGACGATTGCGGCGCCAACGGCAAAGGCAAGCGGCCAGGACAGCGCGCCAAGGGCCGCGATGGTGACGAGGCCGGCAATGATTGCGACGAAGCCCGGCACCAGAACTCTGAGATAAAGCGAATCCAGTGCATCGACATCGGCCGTCAGGCGGAACAGCAGGCGGGCGGGGCGCAGCGCAAGCGCCTTCGCGGCGCCCGGTGCGGCAAAGCCCTGAAACAGGCGCACACGCAGACCGGCGAGCACCCTGAGCGTCGCATCATGGGTCTGCAGCCGCTCGAAATAGCGCGCCGCCGTGCGCGACAGAGCCAGAAAGCGTATGGCCGCCGATGGGGCGAAGACGTCGAAGGCAAGCGCGCTGGCGGTCGTCAGCCCGGCAATGGCCGCGGCGGTGACAAACCAGCCGGAAACGCCGAGAAGGGCAATGCCGGCAAGCACGGTGGCGGCCGAAAGAGCGGCGCCCGCCATCAGCCCGCCGCGCCGTTCGCGCCAGAAAAGCCGGATGATCGGACCGAGGCTTGTGAACTTGCCGGCTCTCATTGCGCCACCTCCCTGAAATCCGCGTTGAGACGAATAGTACGGTCCATGCGCTCGGCAAGGATCGGATCATGGGTGGCGACGATCAGCGTACGCCCGCTGGCGAGAGTCAGCAGCGCCTCGGCAATATCGCTTGCGGTGCGGTGATCGAGATGGGCAGTGGGTTCATCGGCGATGATCAGCCCGGCGGCACGATTGGCGGCAGCGCGCGCCAGCGTCAGCCGCAAGGCCTCGCCGCCGGAAAGTCCCGCGCCGTTCTCGCCGACCATGGCATTGCCATGCGCCTCGGCGACATGGTCGAGCGAGGCAAGCTTCAGCGCATCGGCCACGGCGCCGCGGGAAATGTCATCGCGGTGCAGGCGGATATTGCCGGCAATCGAACCGGCGAAAAGATGCGGGTTCTGGCCGATCCAGGCCATGCGGGTGCGAAGCCGCGCGGCATTGGCATCATCCAGCGTCACGTCGTCGATGAGGATGCGGCCGTGGCGAAGTTCGGCAAGGCCCGCCAGCAGGGCCAGAAGCGTCGACTTGCCGCTGCCGGACGGACCGAGCAGAGCGACATGTTCGCCGGGGGCAACGTGGAGATTGAATCCCTCGAACACCGGATCGCGCGAGCCTTGATGGACAAAGCCGAGATCGCGGAACTCGACGCTGACGGGACGAACCCGATCCGATGCTTTTGCAGGTGCGATGTCTTCCTTCTCGGCGCCGACCATCGACAGGCCATCCTCGGCCAGTTTGTCGAGGGCGGAAAGCGCTGCCTCGCCCGCCGCGCGGTCGTGCCAGACGGACGAGAGCATGCGCAGCGGATCGAAGAAGGCGGGGGCCAGCAACAGGATGAACAGGCCTTCGGACAGCGTCAGCGTGCCGCCCCAGGCACCGAAGCCAATCTGGCCGAGAAGGTGAAAGCCGATATAGGCCGCTGCCATGGCGACGCCGAGCGCGGAGAAGAGTTCGAGCACGGCAGAGGTCATGAAGGCGATGCGCAGCACCGACATGGTGCGACGGCGAAGGTTTTCCGCGCGGAGCGTGAGGCGACGGGAGACGAGATCGACGGCATCAAAGGCGCGGATCGTTGAAAGGCCGCGCAGCCTGTCGAGAAGGAAGGCATTGAGCGTGCCCATGTCGGCGAGGTGCTTTTCGCTCGCCGACTGCGCGCTCCAGCCGATCAGCGCCATGAAGACGGGAATCAGCGGGGCGGCAATCAATAGAACGAGACCGGCGATCCACGAAAACGGAAAGATGACGGCGAGAATGGCAAGCGGCACGACCGTGGCCTTGAACCGGGCCGTCTGGAACCGCGCCAGATAAGGCACGATATGCTCGGCCTGTTCGGCGATCACGCTGGCTGCCTCGCCGGAGGCCACGCGGCTGGTGTCGAGCGGCGAACGGCGGCTGAGGGCCGCAAGGGCGGCCTCGCGCTTTTCGCTGAGGATCGCACGGGCGGTCCTGTAGGCAAGGCGGCTGCCCGCACGTTCGGCGATCGCCTTCAGAAAACCGAGGGCGAGAACGGCGGCTGCAAGCGGCAGCACGGCCGAAACGCCCTCGCCGCGTGCGATCAGGCCGATGCCATGGGCGAGACAGGCCGCCTGCGGCAGCCACATCAGTTCGGCGAAGGTCTGCAGCCATGCGGCAATTTTCAGCCCGCGCGGTTTGGGCGCCCGGGCGCGCCGCTGGCTCTTCTGCGCGGCCGAGGCAGGGCGCACGGTAGCGCGTTCCGCGCGGGTTTGCCCGCGCGGCGCGTCCTTCCGTTCATCGGCGGCTTTTTCAAAGACAAGCTCGCTCATGCCTCAAACCTTCTCTTCCTGGTCGCGCCCGGCCTTGCGGCCGAACGATGTCATCTTGTCTGCCGTCTCGAGCAGTCGCGTCACCCGCGCGCCCATTCCGAGCAGCATCAGCAGCCTTTCCGTCTCCAGGCCCTTCACATCGTCGTACCAGGACGAGAGCCTTGCGATCAGGTCATGCATTTCGCCCATGCGCTTCTGGGCGTATTCCTCATCCTCGTCGCGCGGCGTGCGCGTGGTCACTTCGGCAAGAAGGGCAAGTGTCGGGTCGACCTCCCGCTTCTTCCGCTCCTCGGCCAGTGTCCGCAGAATGGACCAGACATCCTCCGGCGTCGTGTAGTAGTCGCGCCGGTCGCCCGGCCTGTGCCGCAGGAGAACCAGTCCCCACGACTGCAGTTCCTTCAGCCCGGCGGCCACATTGGACCGCGAAATCTTCAACTCGTTCACCATGTCGTCGGCGCAAAGCGGCTCGCGCGAGGCATAGAGAAGAGCGTAAATCTGTCCCACCGACCGGTTGATGCCCCAACGGCTGCCCATCTCGCCGAAATGGAGAACGAAATCCTGTACGATGGGCGACATTGTCATCGGCTGTCCTGATCGGTCTGTATTTTCAGTTTTTTCTGAAAACTGTGTAACGCGATATCTGATATCGTGCAAGGTCATCCTTGTCCGACATCGAAATGCGCAACCGAACCCCCTTCTAATTCAACGGGTTTAGCCGAGAGGGCCTTCGGGCAATTTGATTTATGTCATGCAGAACGAAAAAAGCAGAATGCGTCCAAAGGTTGTATCTCGAAAATTCGGGTGTTGCCGAATTAACCGGAATTGAGTCGAGACGGGAGAAGATATGCGCGCCGGTCAGGCGCGCGAGGCGCTGAAGAGGCGACCGAATAGAAGCGGTATAAGGACAACCAGAACGGCAGGAAAGACCAGCCAGTTCATCAGGCTCCAGCCGTTTTCGGTATTGACCAGGGCGCCGGCGAGGAAGGAGGCGGAAGCCACCGAGCCGAAAACCAGGAAATCGTTCAGCCCCTGAACCTTGCCGCGTTCTTCCGCCGTATGGCAGTCGGTGATCATCGCGGTGGCGCCGATGAAGCCGAAATTCCAGCCGACGCCGAGCAGGATGAGGGCAGCCCAGAAATGGGTGAGGCCGAGACCGGAAAGCGCGATCGCCGCGCAGGCCGCGATCAGGACAAGGCCCGTGGCGGCGATGGTCTCCTTGCCGAAACGGGCGATCAGCCGGCCGGTGAAGAAACTGGGCCCGAACATGGCGAGCACATGCCACTGGATGCCGAGCGTCGCCTCGCCGACCGTGTGCCCGCAGGCGACCATGGCCAGCGGCGTCGCCGTCATGATGAAGGCCATCAACGCGTAGGAAATGACGCCTGTGCCGGCGGCAAGGATGAAGCGGGGCGAGCGCGCGATTTCCGACAGGCGCCGCCCGCCGGAAAGATCGACGGCGGCTGCCTTGTCGGCGCGCGGCACCTTCAGTTGCGAAACCAGAAGCAATGTGAGAAGGGCAAGGACCGAAAGGCTGACGAAGCTTGCCACATAGGGCAGGTTCGGCACGGCGTCGCTGGTCCAGATCACCACCTGCGGGCCGATGATGGCCGCAGCCAGTCCGCCGATCATCACCCGCGAGATCGCGAGCGCCTTCATGTCGCCGGAGACCGAATCGGCCGCGGCAAAGCGGAAACTCTGCAGGTAGGCGCCGTAAAGCCCGATCAGGATCGTGCCTATGCAGAAGATGAGGAAGGTGGAGGCGGCAACGCCTGTCGCCGCCACAAGCCCGCCGCAAATCCCGATCAGCGCGCCGAAGATATAGCCGAGCCGGCGCCCGACCCGGCGCATGATGAAGGCGGCCGGCAGCGTGCCGGCGGCAACGCCGAGATTATAGAGGCTGACGGGAACCGTGGCGAAGGCCGGATCGGGCGACAGAAGCTGCCCGACGATGCCGCCAAGCGAGATGACGATCGGCGGGGCAGCGCCGCCCACGGCCTGAGACAGGGTGAGAATGCGGATATTGCGGCGCGCGGTGTCCGGGCTGTCGGCGGTGGTCATCGGCAGGTAGGGGCTCCGGGCTCACGCCCATATGGTGTGTGGCGCTCTAGCTAGCCCGATTGCCGTCTTTCACGCAATAGGCGTCATAAAGCGTCGTCAGGATCTGCCGGGCGGGTTCGCTTTCGATCCGGTACCAGATCGTTTGTCCCTCGCGCCGGCCGGCGATCAACTTCTCGCGCCGCAACAGCGCCAGATGCTGGGAAACGGTGGAATCCCGGATGCCGAGAAAATCCGCAAGCTCGCCGACGGATCGCTCTCCGTCGATGAGCTGGCAGAGAATGAGAAGCCGGTGACGATTGCCCAGCGCCTTCAACAGCTCGCAGGCTTCATCCGCGGATTCGACCATGTTTTCGGATTCAATCTTCATAATTTCGTATATACGATTTTTTCTAGAGAAGTCAAGATCGAAACCCGCCCGGTCCCGCGGCGGCCAAAAAGGTCAATCTGTCTCTGTTACAGCCTAGTGGATGAAGTTGGCAATGGCGAAGCCCTGCTTTTCCAGCCCGCTGCGCACGGCCTGGGCGATCGCGAGCGCCTCGGGCGCATCGCCGTGAACGCAGATCGAGCCCATCGGCGTCTCAAGCCGCTTGCCGGAAACGGTGACGATCGCGCCTTCGCTGACCATCTCGACAACCCGCCAGGCCGCCGCATCCGGATCGCGGATCACCGCCCCCTTCATGCCGCGCGGCACCAGAATGCCCTCGTCGGTATAGGCGCGGTCGGCGAAGATCTCCGAGACGACGGTCAGACCCATCTCCTCGGCGATCCGGTGCTGCTGACCGAGCGCGATAGCCAGGCAGATCAGCGAGGAATCGACCGCCTTGATCGCGTTGCAGATGGCGCGGGCGACGGCCTCGTCATGCTGTGCGAGATTGCCGAGCGCGCCATGGGGCTTCACATGGGTGATCGGGTGACCGACATATTGCGAGACCGCCTGGGCGGCGCCGATCTGGTAGGCGACGAGCCGCTCGATCTCGCCGACCGAATAGGGGATCTGCCGGCGGCCGAAGCCCATCAGATCAGGAAAGCCCGGATGCGCCCCGACGGCGACGTTGCGCTCGCGCGCAAGGGCAAAGGTCCTGGCCATGATATCGGGATCGCCGGCATGGAAGCCGCAGGCGATATTGGCGGAAGAGACGATCTTCAGCATCGCCGCGTCGTCGCCCTTCTCCCAGGCGCCGAAGCTTTCCCCCATGTCGCAATTGATGTCGATCCTCTGGCGCGTCACGGTCTCGCCTCCCTGTGGTTCCAGAACGTTGTCTTGCCAATGTAGGGGCTTGGGGGACGGGCAAACAATGGATTTTTCATGGTTTGGTTTGCGTTTTTCTCATGCTGTCTATGCGAAAATGCATATCTTCAGAGGTTGGTTCCGCCTGTTGCGGGGGCGTCCCCGCCTTTCCTTCCGACCTGAAATTCTCTATTGCCGGATCAGGTCGAGCCCATGGAGTGAGATGATGAACAGACTGACGATCCGCCGCCCCGATGACTGGCACCTGCATTTGCGCGACGGCGCGATGATGGAGGGCGTGATCGGCGACACGGCCCGAGACTTTGCCCGCGCCATCATCATGCCCAATCTGGTGCCGCCGGTGGTGACGGCCGCCGATGCTGCCGCCTATCGCGAGCGGATCATGGCGGCGCTGCCGCAAGGCGCGGTCTTCACCCCGTTGATGACGCTCTACCTCACCGAGACGACCGACCCGGATGACGTCGCGCGCGCTCACGAAAGCGGCCTTGTGACCGCCGTCAAACTTTATCCCGCTGGTGCCACAACCAATTCGGCAAGCGGCGTGCGCAATTTCGACAACGCCATGCCGGTGCTGGAGAAGATGGCGGAGATCGGGCTCAATCTCTGCGTCCATGGCGAGGTCACGAGCGCCGACGTCGATATCTTCGACCGTGAGGCCGTCTTCATAGACACCGTGCTCGATCCGCTGCGCAAGCGTCTGCCGGAGCTGAAGATCACCATGGAGCACGTGACGACGAAGGACGGGATCGATTATATCGCGGCTGCCGAGGGCAATCTCGCCGGTTCGATCACCACACACCACCTGATCATCAATCGCAACGACATTCTCGTCGGCGGCATTCGCCCGCATTACTATTGCCTGCCCGTGGCAAAGCGCGAGGCGCACCGCAAGGCGCTGGTCGCGGCCGCGACCTCGGGCGATGCCCGTTTCTTCCTCGGGACCGATTCCGCTCCGCATGTAGACCCGGCCAAGGAATGCGGCTGCGGCTGCGCCGGCATCTATACCGCGCCGAACACGATGAGCTGCCTTGCCCATGTGTTCGAGAACGAAGACGCCCTCGACCGTCTCGAAGCCTTCGCCTCGCTCAACGGTCCGGCATGGTACGGGCTTTCCCCGAACGAGGAGAGGGTGACGCTCGTCAAGCGCGACGAAGCGGTCGACTATCCGAAAAAGCGGGAAACCGGCGCCGGTCCGGTGACGGTGTTCGATCCCAAGTTCCCGCTTTTCTGGGAGGTTGAGCGGTAGTTCCGTCTGAAAGGCATTTTCGCTCGTTACGGATTGTCCGGGACGCGAAACGAAAAAGGCCGGGCGAACCCGGCCTTCTTGCAAACAAATAAGTTTTGCTGGTGCGCCCTTAATGGGCGTCCTCCATTTCCGGTTGCTGGACCTCAGCATCGGCCTTTGCCGCCTGCAATTCCTCGACCGCCTTGGCCGGGTCCGCGGGAAAGGCGGCGTCGGTGATGTTGCCTTCCAGAAGGTCGATCGCGTATTTCAGCTGGACATCGTCCTCGGTCTCGCGCGGCACATAGGCCACCGAACCCGAACCCGCGTCGGTTTCCTCATCGCCCTGGATATGACCGCGCAGCGCGCTTTCGCCTTCCGGACGGATCACGCCTTCGAGGTCTTCCGGCAGCACCTGCTCGACGATGATGTCCGGGTTGATGCCGGTGCCCTGGATCGAGGTGCCGGACGGCGTGTAATAGAGTGCCGTTGTCAGCCTGAGTGAACCTTCGACGCCGAGCGGCACGATGGTCTGCACCGAGCCCTTGCCGAAGGTGCGGGTCCCGACCAGCGTCGCCCGCTTCAGGTCCTGCAGCGCGCCGGCGACGATTTCGGAGGCCGAGGCCGAGCCGCCATTGACGAGCACGATCAGCGGCTTGCCGTTGGTGAGGTCGCCGGGCCCCGCATCGAAGCGGCGGGTTTCGCTGGCATTGCGGCCACGGGTGGAGACCACCTCGCCTTCGTCGAGGAAGGTATCGGCCACGGCAACGGCCTGGTTGAGGAAGCCGCCGGGGTTGAGGCGCAGGTCGAGGATATAGCCCTTGAGCTGGTCATCCGGTACTTCGGCGCGGATTTCCTCGATCGCCTCGTTCAGGCTTTCGTCCAGCTTCTCGTTCATGAAAGTCGAAAGCCGGATATAGCCGATATTGTCGTTCTCGATCCGCCATTTGACCGACTGCACCGGAATGACGCCGCGCACGATGGTCATCTCGATCGGCTTGGCAACGCCATCGCGGATGATGGTGATGTCGATCGGCTCGCCGACCTCGCCGCGCATGCGGTCCACCGCATCGTTGAGCGACATGCCGCGCACGCTTTCGCCGTCGATCTCGACAATGCTGTCGCCGGCAAGAACGCCGGCATTGGCGGCGGGCGTGTCATCGATCGGAGCGACGACCTTGACGACTTCGTCTTCCATTGTCACCTCGATGCCGAGGCCGCCGAACTCGCCCTTCGACTGGTCGCGCATCTCTTCGGATTCTTCGGCCGTCATGTAGCTTGAATGCGGATCGAGCCCGCTCAGCATGCCGTTGATCGCATCCTGGATCATCTTTTCTTCGTCAGGCGGCGAGACATACTGGCTGCGCACGCGCTCGAACACGTCGCCGAACAGCGACATTTCGCGATAGGTGCTGTCGTCACTTGCCGCGCGCGCCGGTATGTCGGCGGAAACCAGAATGCCGGTCGCCGAGGCGCCGATCACTGCGCCTGCCAGCAGAAGCGTTGCCCTACGTATCATTGCGTGCCTTTCCATCATTTTTGTCCGCCCACCAAGGTCCGGAATCGACCGGCTTGCCGTTTTGCCGAAGCTCAATGTAGAGCGTCGGCCTGTCTGTTTCCAGCGCCAGCGTCGCAGCGCTTGCAATGCGTCTGGCGCCCATCTGCGCAAGGGGTTCGCCGGAGAATACGAAATCGCCCTGGCGCACCTTCAAACCCTCCATGCCCGTCATCACCAGATGATAGCCGTCGCCGACATTGAGAATGATCATCTCTCCGTAGCTTCTGAAGCGTCCGGCGTAAACCACCGTTCCGTCCGCCGGCGCCGTCACCAGAGCGCCCGGGCGCGCCGCGACGGTGATGCCGGTCGCCTCATGGCCCGTTCCGTCCGGATCGCCGAAGCGGCGCAGAATATCGCCGGCCACCGGCAAAACCAACCGGTTCTTGAGGTCAGAAAACGGATATGCGGGCGTAATGCGGTTTTTATCGGGCGAAGATGTGAGCGCGCGGCTGCGCGCCTCTTCCCGTTGCGCTTCGCTCATCTGCCGGCGGCGCTCTTCCTCCTGTCGGGCAAGCAGCGCCGCGTTGCGCGCGGAGGTGATTTCGGTCTCGAGCGAGGCGATCAGGCCGTTGAGGTCGGTGGCGCGCGCGGCAAGCGCCTCGGCCTGGCGCCGTTCCTCGGCAAGCGCCTCGGCGCTTTCTGCGCTCGCCTTCTCGTTTTCGGCAATCAGCATGTCCATGCGCCTGGTTTCCTCGGCCAGGCTGTCGAGGTCGGCGGCAAGCGCGTCGCGCGCGTTCTCGCGTTCCTGCTTGACCGCCTGCAGCGATCTGAGATCGCCAAGCACGCTTTCCATGCGCGCGCGCATCTCGGGCACCACGCCGTCGAGCAGGATAGCGCTGCGGACGGAATCGAGCGCATCGCCGGGAGCGACCAGCAGGGCAGGCGGCGGGTCGCGGCCCATGCGCTGCAGGGCAGCCAGAACATCGGCCAGCACGTCGCGCTCCTCGTTCAGAGAGGCCTTGAGGACGGCTTCCTCCCCGGAGAGTTCGGCAATGCGCGCCTCGCTCTCGCCGATCTGTTCCTCCAGCGCGCGCCTTCGGTCGGCGGAATCCACCAGCGCCTGTTTCAGGCTTGCGGTGTCGCCGGCAAGCTTGTCGATCTCGCTCTGCAGGCCGGCAATCTTCTCTTCAGAAACGGTGATGGAACTGCGGATTGTGTCGAGCTCGATCTCGGTTTCGCTGCGCCTTTCGGAAAGCCTGTCCACCAGTTCGCGGGAATCGGTCTGCGGCGCGGGATCGGTCTGGGCTAGGCTCGTGCCGGGCGCAGTCCATGCCGCAGCCGCAAGCAGCATCAGGCTGCATGCGGAAAGGAGACGCACGGTATTGACCCTTGCAAAGCCCATTCGTCCTGACTTTCGGTTGGAGCTCAAGCGCAGCCGATATAGAACGCCGACAGGTTAACGAAAGCCGAACATCTTTATAAGACACAAAGTTTTGAAGCAGTCATACCCGATGATAGGGGTGGCCGGCCATGAGCGTCACGGCGCGGTAGAGCTGTTCGGCAAGCAGGATGCGCACGATCTGGTGCGGCCATGTCATGGCGCCGAAATTGATGGTCAGGTCGGCGCGTTCGACCAGGGCCGGATCAAGCCCGTCGGCGCCGCCGATGGCGAAGATCATCTCGCGCTTGCCCTGATCGCGAAAACCGGCGATCTTCCCGGAAAAGGCAGGGCTGTCGAAGGACTTGCCGTTTTCGTCCAGCAGCACGAGAACGGTCTCGGGGGAGAGGACCGCCTCCAGCGCCTGCGCCTCCTCGCGCTTGCGGGTCGCGGCATTGCCGGCGCGGCTTTCATTGACTTCGTGGACACGGGTGAAATCGATGCCCTGCGCCTTCCCGGTCTTTTTCAGCCGATCGAGATAGCGGGCAACCAGGTCCTTCTCGGGACCGGATTTCAGTCGCCCGACGGCGAAAATGCCGATCTGCATTGTTTTTTCCTTGGTGCGTCCGGTCAGACGAACAGTACTTCAGGCTAAAGCTTACAGTGCCCGCAAGATCCGTCTGGTTTGGACCAAAGCGGAACTTTCGGGCCAGCACAAGGCCACAAAGATCATGCCCGCGCGCTTTGGCGCGGCAAACGGCAGTCACAGGCGCCTCGATGCCAAGCGCTAGTGCAGCCGTCCCTCGTTCATTTCAGGCGCGGACCACATCTTCTCGATATTGTAGAACTCGCGGACTTCTGGCCGGAACACATGGACGATCACGTCACCGGTGTCGATCAGCACCCAGTCTCCGGCCTCCTGGCCCTCAACCTTGGGCGTGCCAGCACCCGATTGCTTGATGTCCTTGACCAGATGGTCGCAAATCGCCACGACATGACGGTTCGAGCGTCCGGACACAACCACCATGTGGTCGCCGAGCGCCGATTTGCCCTTGATGTCGATGGTTACAATATCTTCAGCCTTCGAATCCTCGAGGCTGGCGAGGACGGTGGACAAAGCCTGATCCGCGGCATGGACGCCGCTTTTCCTGCTCTTCGGTGCAGCATCGTCTGCGGCACCCTTCGCGTGCAATGTTGTCAGGGGTCTTCCTTTCTTCATGGACCGGAACAAGCACGATTACGACTCGTGACGCGCACAAGTCCCCCTGAAGATAGGAGCCAATGGGGGTGTCGCGCAAGGTTTTCCTTGAAATCGATGACGCGCGCAGCCTTCAGAAGATACGGAAGGCGAGGCAGGTGGCGTCGTCAGAGACCTTGTAGCGCGGAAAGCGCTCGCCTTCCGGATCCTCGATCCGCTCGATTTCGCGCAGGCGCTTGAGAAGGACCGGCAGGCCTTCGTCAAAGGCCGCATCGATCAAGCCCGAAGGGCTGAAAGCATCGTAATTGTCGCTGAGCGCGGCAAATCCGTCGGATGAGAGCAGGCCGCGGGCAGGGGCTGCAATGCCGGTTTCCTCGCGCACGATTGCGTCTGCCGCCTCCGGCACCAGGCCGAGGGTGAAAATCCGCCCGCCCGGCATGTTGTGTTTCGAGCGGCTTTCGCGCAGGGCCGCGCGGGTCTTCTCGTCGCCGCCGATGTCGTTCTTGCCGCCAAAGCCGCCGGTTCGGGCGAGATGCGCGCGGGCGGCGGCGATCTCCCTCGTCCTGTTGCCCTTCAGCGCCGTGGTCTCGAATACCCGCCCATTCACTTCGGATTGCAGGAACAGGCGGCAGTCGCCGAGCCCGTAGGAGACAAGCCGGTCGCCCTCGATCCTGAGCATCTGGAAGGCGGCGGCCGGCCACATGTAGCGCGGCAGGTCGCCGGTCCCGGCAGCGGCTAAATAGGCCGCGCGCGCTTCAGCGTTGAGCCGTGATACGATGTCGGCAACGCTCTCAGGGCTGCCCGCCCTGGAAAAGGCGGCTGCCGCGCGGTCGGCCAACCAGGCGGCGTCGCTCGGAAAGTCCGTCATCACCTGCCGGTCGGCAATGCCGGTCGCGCCGTCGATGACGAAGGCGCTGTGTTCATTTGCGCCCGCGCGGTCCTCGCTGTGGCCGCCGGGCTTTCCCGGATCGTTCAGCCTGTCGACGATCTCAATCCGCATGATTGCTTCCACGCCTGAGCGCCGTTGAACTGACATTGGAGCGGGGCCCGTGGATGAAGGTCCAGGCCGGCGGCGTCATTCGCGCCAGCGCCCTCGCATCGCGTTCGGGGATACGGGCCTTGTGAAGCGTGCGCGCGGCCTTGGAGGAGAGGAAGGTCAGGGTCGAGCCGGGCCGGTCGATGACGGCAAGCGGCACGGTGCGGGCAATCGTGCGCCATTCCTGCCAGCGGTGAAAATCGCCGAGATTGTCGGCGCCCATGATCCAGACGAAATGGACGCCTCGGTTTCGACGGACGATATGCCGGATGGTGCGGGCCGTATAGGCCGTGCCGATCGTCTTTTCGAGTGCCGAGACGCGGATGCGCGGATCGCGCGCCAGTCTCTCGCTCATAGCCAGACGGTCGGCAAGCGGCGCAAGACCATTGCCGCTTTTCAGCGGATTGCCGGGCGTGACGAGCCACCAGAGCTGGTCGAGGCCGAGGCGCTGGATCGCGAGACTCGCCACCAGGAAATGCCCCTCATGCGGCGGGTTGAACGATCCGCCGAACAGGCCGACCGTCATGCCCGGCTCGCAATAGGGCATGGCAAGATAGCGTCTGTCGATCGTCTTCTCGGTCAAACTGTCAGGCCCGCGTCTGTCCCGTGCCGCGCACAAGGTATTTGAACGAGGTGAGCTGTTCGACGCCGACCGGTCCGCGCGCATGCATCTTGCCGGTCGCAATGCCGATTTCCGCGCCCATGCCGAACTCGCCGCCATCGGCAAATTGCGTCGAGGCATTGTGCAGCAGGATGGCGGAATCGATCTCGTTGAAGAAACGGGCGACCACGTCCGGGTCCTCGGCAATCACCGCCTCGGTGTGGTGCGAGGAATATTTTTCGATGTGCTCGATCGCGCCGGAAATGCCGTCGACGAGCTTCACCGAAATGATCGCGTCGAGATATTCCGTCGTCCAGTCGGCATCACTCGCCTCCGCACGGCCGCGGGCATAGTCGATCATGTCGTGATCGACGCGGACCAGGCAGCCCTTCGCTTCCAGCGCCTCGATCAGCGGGGTCGCGAAGGTGTCGGCGGCGGCCCGGTCAATCAGCAGCGTTTCGGCCGCGCCGCAAATGCCGGTGCGACGCATCTTGGCGTTGACGACGATGTCGCGCGCCATGTCGAGATCGGCGGACTTGTCGACATAGATGTGGCAGAGGCCTTCCAGATGGGCGAAGACCGGCACCCGCGCTTCCGTCTGCACGCGAGCGACGAGGCTTTTGCCGCCGCGCGGCACGATCACGTCGATATTGCCGGTAAGGCCTGACAGCATCTCGCCGACAGCGGCGCGGTCGGTGGTCGGCACGATCTGGATCGCGTCTTCCGGCAGGCCGGCTTCCGCAAGCCCCGCCTTCAGCGCGCCGTGGATCGCGCGCGCCGAATGGGCGGAATCCGAACCGCCGCGCAGGATCACGGCATTGCCGGCCTTCAGGCAGAGCGCGCCGGCATCCGCCGTCACGTTGGGGCGGCTCTCATAGATGACGCCGATGACGCCGAGCGGCGTGCGCACGCGCGAGATCGTCAGCCCGTTCGGCCGGTCCCATTCGGCGATCAGCTTGCCGACCGGATCGTCCAGCGCGGCAATGGCGCGGATTCCGTCGGCGATGGCGGCGATGCGTGCGTCATTAAGTTCCAGCCGGTCGATGAAGGAGCCGGTGATGCCGTTGTCGCGCGCGGCAGCCACATCCTTCTCGTTCTCGGCGAGGATTTCCGGCGCGCGCGCCTCGATCTCGCGGGCCATGGCGAGAAGCGCCCGGTTCTTGGTCTCGGTCGGGGCGATCGCCAGCTTGTGGGCGGCGGCGCGCGCACGCGTTCCAAGCTCCCGCATCACGGCGGCGATATCGTCTTTGTGAACCTGATCAAGCATGGGTCGAACCTTCGTTCTGTTTCTTCTTGCCGACGGCGGCCATCACCAGGTCATCGCGGTGGACCATGGCCGCGCGGGCGGGATAGCCGAGGGTTGCCTCGATATTGACGGTCTTCTGGCCAGCGATCATGCGCGCTTCGTCGCTGTCATAGCCTGACAGCCCGCGCGCAACCTCGCCGCCTTTCAAGTTGACGATCGCCACAGTGTCGCCGCGGGAAAAATGGCCGTCAACCGCCGTCACGCCGGCCGGCAGAAGGCTGTTGCCGCGTTTGAGCGCCGCCACGGCGCCATCGTCGATATGGATCGTGCCGGCGGGCAGAAGCTGGCCGGCAATCCAGGTCTTGCGGGCGTTCACCGGCGTGTGCGACGCGTGGAACATGGAATGGCGCGCGCCGTCCTCGATCGCCTTCAGCGGGTGGTCGATCTTGCCGGAGGCAATCACCATGGCGCAGCCGGCGGCGGTCGCGATCTTGCCGGCCTCGATCTTGGTATGCATGCCGCCGCGCGACAATTCCGATGCCGCGCCGCCCGCCATCGCCTCGATCTCGGGCGTGATCGCCTCGATCTCGGCGAGAAAATGGGCATGGGGATCGAGATGCGGCGGGGCGGTGTATAGCCCGTCAATGTCGGAGAGCAGCACCAGAAGCTCCGCCCCGATCATGGTCGCCACGCGGGCGGCCAGCCGGTCATTGTCGCCGTAGCGGATCTCCGAGGTGGCGATCGTGTCGTTCTCGTTGATGATCGGAACGGCGCCGGCTTTCAGGAGCTGCAGGATCGTGGCACGGGCGTTGAGGTAATGCCGCCGCTCCTCGGTGTTCTGCAGCGTCAGCAGGATCTGGCCGGCAAGAATGTCGTGGTGGCGCAGGCTCTCGGTCCAGGCACCGGCAAGGCCGATCTGACCGACGGCGGCGGCCGCCTGCGCCTCTTCCAGCTTCAGCGTGCCGGAATGGCTGTGCAGCACGGTCCGCCCCAGCGCGACCGCGCCGGAGGAGACGACCAGAACCTCGACGCCTGCCGCCTTCAGCGCGGCAATATCGTCGCACAGCCGGTTCAGCCAGTCATGTTTGAGCCCGCGCGCGCGGTCGACGAGCAGTGCCGAGCCGATCTTGATCACGATCCGCCGATAATGCGTCAGCGAACGGTGCATGCCGTTCATTGTCAGGGCTCCCACTTGTCGTGCCGGCCCTTGTCGATGCCCCGTTCGGGCGCGGCAATGCCAAGGCGTGCATCTTCGGCGCGGATGATCTCGGCAAGAGCCGACAGCACTTCGGTCATGCCCTTCTGGGCAACGGCCGAGATCGCGAAGACCTTGCCGCCGGATGCCTCTTCCAGCGCCTTTTTCTTTGCCGCAAGCGTCTCGTCGTCAAGGATGTCGATCTGTGACAGCGCGACGAGCTCGTGCTTGTCAGCGAGTTCGTGGCCATAGGCCTGAAGCTCATGACGCACCGTGCGGTAGACGGCGGCGACATCCTCTTCCTGCGAGGAGACCAGGTGCAGCAGCACGCGGGTGCGCTCCACATGGCCTAAGAACCGGTCGCCGATGCCGATCCCTTCATGCGCGCCTTCGATCAGGCCGGGAATGTCGGCGAGAATGAACTCGCGCCCATGGATGCTGGCGACGCCAAGGTTTGGATGCAACGTCGTGAACGGGTAATTGGCGATCTTCGGCCGGGCGCGGGTCACGGTCGCGAGAAAGGTCGACTTGCCGGCATTGGGCAGGCCGACGAGCCCGGCATCGGCGATCAGCTTAAGGCGAAGCCAGATCGTCTTTTCCTGGCCTTCGAGGCCGGGATTGGCCCAGCGCGGGGCCTGGTTGGTCGCTGTCTTGAAATGGGCGTTGCCGAAGCCGCCATTGCCGCCGGAGGCCAGCCGGTAGCGCTCGCCGATCTCGGTGAGGTCGCAGATCAGCGTCTCGCGGTCCTCCTCGAAGATCTGCGTGCCGACCGGCACTTTCAGGGTCACGCTCTTGCCGTTGGCGCCGGTGCGGTTGCGGCCCATGCCATGCCCGCCGGTCTCGCCCTTGAAATGCTGCTGGTAGCGGAAATCGATCAGCGTGTTCAGCCCTTCGACCGCTTCCACCCACACATCGCCGCCGCGTCCGCCGTCGCCGCCGTCCGGGCCGCCGAACTCGATATATTTCTCGCGGTGGAACGAGACAGACCCGGCCCCGCCGTCGCCGGAGCGGATATAGACTTTTGCCTCATCGAGAAATTTCATGGGATCGTCGCTTTTGTCTTCAGGTGTGTGGGGTAAAACCGACCGCATCGTTAGCGTCAGGCGGCTTCGAGGTCAAAGAATATCGTGAAAAACCGTTGCTGCAACATGGCGCGCGGCGAAGTCTGCGTGCAACGCGGCCTTGACCTTTGCCGCGCGTCTGCTTACCCAACCGCCAGCAGGTGACAACTGGAGCGGACCCCATGAATGTCCTTCTGATCGGCTCGGGCGGGCGTGAACACGCGCTGGCCTGGAAACTCTCGCAATCGCCGCGTCTCGGCGTGCTTTATGCCGCGCCCGGCAATCCGGGCATTGCCGCCCATGCCGAATGCGTGAAGCTTGATCCGGCCGATCACGCGGCGGTCATCGCCTTTTGCGGCGAGAAGGAAATCGGCCTCGTCGTCGTCGGCCCCGAAGCGCCGCTGGTGGACGGTCTTGCCGATGCTCTGAGTAAAGCCGGCATCAAGGTGTTCGGCCCGACACAGGCCGCCGCCCAGCTTGAGGGTTCGAAGGGGTTCACCAAGGACCTCTGCGCCCGATACGATATTCCAACCGGCGCCTATCGCCGCTTCACCAACGGAGAAGAGGCGAAGGCCTATGTCGGCGAGATCGGCGCGCCGATCGTGATCAAGGCCGATGGTCTCGCCGCCGGCAAGGGCGTGACTGTTGCCCGCACCAATGCCGAAGCGCTGGCCGCCATTGATGACTGTTTTTCCGGCACGTTCGGCGCCGCCGGGGCCGAGGTCGTGGTCGAGGAATTTCTGGTGGGCGAGGAGGCGAGCTTCTTCTGCCTCTCCGACGGCAAGAACGCGCTGCCGCTTGCCACCGCGCAGGACCACAAGGCCGTCGGCGACGGCGATACCGGGCCGAATACCGGCGGCATGGGCGCCTATTCGCCGGCCCCGGTGATGGATGAGGCGATGATTGCCCGCACCATGAAGGAAATCATCGAGCCGACGATCCGCGGCATGGCGGAAATGGGCCATCCTTTCAAGGGCGTGCTCTATGCCGGGCTGATGATCACGGAAAAGGGCCCGGAACTGATCGAATACAATGTCCGCTTCGGCGATCCGGAGTGCCAGGTGCTGATGATGCGGCTGCAAAGCGATCTTTTGGATATTCTGGAAGCCGCCGCCGATGGCACGCTGGACAAGGTTTCCGCCGATTGGAGCGGGGATACCGCGCTCACCGTCGTCATGGCGACCAAGGGCTATCCGGGCGCCTACAAGAAGGGCGGCGAGATCCGCGCTTTGCCCGTCGACGGTCCCGAGGCGCGCACCTTCCACGCCGGCACGGCGATACGCGACGGCAGGCTTGTCGCCAGCGGCGGTCGCGTCCTCAATGTCACGGCGCTCGGCCACAACGTCACCGAGGCCCAGACCCGTGCCTATGCGCTGATCGAGGATATCGACTGGGCTGACGGCTTCTGCCGCCGCGACATCGGCTGGCGGGCAGTGGCGCGCGAGGAGGGCTAATTCGCCTTCCGATTCCGGGTACCCAGGCAAACGCGCTTGACTTGCCCCTCGGGCCGGCGCTAAGTGCGCGCGGCCTCGCGACGCCTGCCGCCCGCGCGCCTGCCTGTCAGGTTTTGGTGAAGTCGTTTGATCCGTCGTCCGTTGTTTTTTCCGAACGACACTCTGTGGCAATGCGGGCCCCATAACCGGTCGCTGTGCGCGGCTCGAGTGTCCCGAGGGACAACGACATGGATACCTCTTCGAACCCGGGGTCAAACCCCTATCTTTCGGGGCCGATTGCCCCGCTTTTCTTCAAGACCGCTGCCCCGATCGTGCTTTTGATGCTGGTGAGCGGCCTCTTTACCGTGGTCGACGCCATCTTTCTCGGCGTTTATGTCGGGCCGCGCGCGCTTGCCGCCGTCACCCTGGTCTTTCCTCTGTTCATGGCGCTCAACGCGCTGGCGACGCTCGTTTCCTCCGGCATGGCGTCGATCCTGGCACGGCGGCTCGGCGCCGGCGATCACGCGGGCGCGCAATCGGCCATGCAGTCGGCGACGGCGCTTGCCATGCTCGCCGCGCTGGGGCTGATGGCGTTCTACCTCGCAGCAGGCAGGCCGCTCATTGGCTGGCTGTCGGGCGGCGACGCGGCGCTTGCGGCAATGGCTTCGACCTATATCGCGCTTCTGTTCTTCGGCAGTCCGCTGCAATTCCTGATCAGCACCCAGGGCGACACGCTGCGCTCGGAGGGCCGGCCCGGCACGATGGCGCTGATCGGCGTTCTGGTGACGCTCGCCAATATCGGCTTCAATTTCGTCTTCATCGCTCTTTTGGGCTGGGGCGTGGCGGGGTCTGCCATCGGCACGCTTGCAGCACAGCTTCTGGCGCTTGTCGCCGTGGTCGTTCTCAGGCTTTCCGGCCGCACGCCGATCCGGCTCTGGGAGCGCACCGGCAAGCCGCTGACGGAGGCCTGGGGGCGGACGCTTGCGCTCGGCCTACCATCTTCGCTGTCACTGATCGGGATCAGCCTTTCGACGGCCTGTATCCTGGTCTCGGTCAAGGCCTGGTTCGGCACGAATTACGACCTGACGATCGCCGCCTACGGCATTGCCTCCAGGCTATTGACCTTCGTCTTCCTGCCGCTGATGGGCCTGAACTTCGCCTGCCAGTCGATCGTCGGCAATAATTACGGCGCCGCGATCTATGAGCGGTCCAACCGCACGCTCGTCGTCGGGCTTCTGACCGGTCTTGGCTACGGGCTGGCCGTCCAAAGCGTTTTCCTGTTGGCCGCGGGCCCGCTTGCCGCGCTGTTCGTCGACGATGCCGAGACCATTGCCGCAACGGCCCACATCGTGCGCATCATTACCGCCGCCTATGTCGTCGTTGCGCCCGTGATGGTGCTCGCCGGTTATTTCCAGGCCATTGGCAAGGCCGTGAGCGCGGGGGTGATGAGCCTCGGGCGGACCTATTTCTTCAATATTCCGCTGATCTTCCTGCTGCCGCTTATCTTCGGCGAGCAGGGCATCTGGATGGCCGCACCCTCAAGCGACCTTGCTATGCTTGTCCTCGTGGCGGTGGTGCTGTGGTTTCACGGCAGACGGACCGGCGCGAGATGGGGCGTATTTCACCGTGAGGAAGCGGCAGTTTAGCATGCCGGACAGCCTGCCGGGTCTGCTAGGTGCTCCTGGCTGCCCGCCCACACCACGCCGTTACCCCGGCCTTGAGCCGGGGTCCAGGGCGACCCGGGAAGCGTCGGCACTTTCGGCGAAACTTGGCGCAGAGCTGGTAGGTCAGCGGTAATATGAAACAGGTAGGTTTTCTCGTGCGGCCCTGGATGCCGGCTCAAGGCCGGCATGACGGGGTTGTGAGACTCGGGAATTGACGAGGCGTCTTTTGCGCCAGCGCCACTCAGACCTTCAGCACCTTGTCGGGATTCATGATCCCGGCAGGGTCGAAGACCTGCTTGATGCGATGCATCAGGTCGATCTCGATCGGTTCGCGGATCTCGGCCAGTTCGTCGCGCTTCAGCCGGCCGATGCCGTGTTCGGCGGAGATCGAGCCGCCATGGGAAAGCACGATGGCGTGGACGATTGTGTTGATTTCCCCCCAGCGGGCAACGAATTCCGCCTTGTCGGCACCTTCCGGCTGGGAGATGTTGTAATGGATATTGCCGTCGCCGAGATGGCCGAAGGCGCAGATGCGCGCGCCGGGAATTGCTTCCATGACGGCCGCATCGGCCTCGTGCAGGAAGGCCGGAATGGCGGAGACCGGCACGGAGACGTCGTGCTTGATCGAGCCGCCCTCGGGCTTCTGCGCCTCCGACATGGTGTTGCGCATGTGCCATAATTCGTCGATCTCGCCTTGCGACTTGGCAATCACCGCGTCTTCCACAAGTCCTGCCTCGAAGGCTTCCTCCAGCAGGGCCTCCATCATCCGGTCGGCGGATTGCTGGCTGTCGGAGGTGGAAATGTCGATCAACGTGTACCAGGGGTATTTTGCCGCAAGCGGATCGCGCGCGCCGTCGGTATGCTTGACGGTGAAATCGAAGGCCATGCGGGCCATGAATTCAAACCCGGTCAGCGCCGAGGCGCAGCGGTTCGACGCCATATTGAAAAGGTCGAGCGCCTTTTCCGGGCTTGCGACGGCGGCAAAGGCAACCTGATGGCCGCGCGGTTTCGGGAAAAGCTTCAGCACCGCGCCAGTGATGATGCCGAGCGTGCCTTCCGCGCCGATGAAGAGGTCGCGCAGGTCATAGCCGGTATTGTCCTTCTTCAGGCTTCTGAGCCCGTTCCAGATCTCGCCAGTCGGCAGCACCACCTCAAGGCCGAGGCAGAGCGCGCGCATATTGCCATAGGCGAGCACCGCCGTGCCGCCGGCATTGGTGGAAAGGTTGCCGCCGATCATCGCCGAGCCTTCCGAGCCGAGCGAGAGCGGAAACAGCCGGTCATTGTCGCGCGCCGCCTTCTGCACATCGGCGAGGATCGCGCCGCCATCGGCGATGACGACATTGGCCGAGGTGTCGATCTTGCGGATCTTGCCCATGCGTTCCAGCGACAGCACGATGTCCGTGCCTTCTTCGCGTGGCACATGGCCGCCGACATGGCCGGTGCGGCCGCCGGCGGGAACCACCGGGGTCTTCGTCTCGCTGGCAAGCCTCAGGATGGCAGAGACCTCTTCCGTCGAGCCGGGTTTGAGGACGAGCACGGTCTTGCCTCGGTAAAGCCCCCGGTTTTCGGTGAGGTAGGGCTCGATATCGGCGGCTTCGGTCAGCGCGTGAGGCGTGCCGACAATCTCGGAAAAGCGGGCGATGAGCTCGGGGGCGGGCGTGGTCATGCAGTCAGTCATCCTTCCGGGGTGCGGCGGCGCGGGAAAGCCTGTCATTGATCGCCTCGCCGATACCCTCTTTCGGGATCGGGGCGAAGACAATGGCGGTCGCGCCGCTCAGATCGGCCTCTATCATCGTGTCGTATAACCGGCTTGCCGCTTCCGCAAGATCGCCCTTGGCGCTCAGTTGGAAGGTGGCGTGCGCGGCAGAGGCGTTTTCGACCTGGCAAGGCCCGAACAGCACCAGCGCCTCGCCGTCTTCCACCCGCGTCGCGTCGAGGCGGACGGCGGCCTTCGGCGCATAATGCGAAACCATCATGCCCGGAGCGACAATGGCGGTCTTTTGCTGCAGTCTTGCTACCCGCCTGTCGGTCAGCGCCTCGACCTCGGCCGCGGAAATGCCGCCCGGCCGGAGCAGGGTGATCGTCTCGTCCTCGACCTTCAGGATCGTCGATTCCACGCCGACCTCCGCCGGTCCGGCATCGAGAATAAGCCGCAGCTTTTCACCAAGATCAGCCTCCACATGAGCAGCCGTTGTCGGGCTGATCCTGCCGGATGTGTTGGCGCTGGGGGCAGCCAGCGGCCGTCCGGTTTCCGCGATCAGCCGCCCGGCAAAGCCCTGGGGCACGCGCACGCCGATGGTTGGCAGGTTTGCCGTTGCCGCAGGCGCGATCGCAGCCCCCTGTTTCAGCGGCAGAACGAGGGTCAGCGGGCCGGGCCAGAAGGCTTGCGCGAGCGTGCGTGCCAGAGGCGAAAAGACGGCATAATCCTCGGCCATTTCAAGCCCGGACATGTGGCAGATCAACGGGTTGAAGGCAGGCCGGCCCTTGGCGGCATAGATTTTCGCGATTGCCTGGGGGTTCGTCGCATCGGCGGCAAGGCCATAGACGGTTTCCGTCGGCATGGCGACCAGTTCGCCGGCCAAGAGAAGCGCGCTGCCTTCAGCCAGCGCCATGTCTTCCTCAACCGCGATGTCGATGATGCGCGCCATGTTAAACCCGTTCCTGTATGAGTGTTTCCCGTTTAAAACAAAGGCCCGGCACAACAAAGGATTTTCTGATGACGATCAGACGGATTGCCTCCGGCGGCATTTACGAGAAGAAGATCGGCTATTGCCGCGCGGTGGTGGCCGGCGGCTTTGTCCATGTCGCAGGCACGACGGCGCAGGGGGAGGATATTCCGGAGGATATCGTCGGCCAGTGCCGTTCGGCGCTTGCGGCGATCGGAAGCGCGCTTTGCGAAGCCGGCTGCGGTTTTGAAGATGTCGTGCGGGTGACCTACTACCTGCCGGATGCCGCTGATTTTTCGGCCTGTTGGCCGCTTCTCGCCGAAACCTTCGGCGATAATCCGCCGGCGGCGACCATGCTGGAATGCGGCCTGATCGAGCCGAAATACCGGATTGAGATCGAGGTGATAGCGCTTTTGCCGCGCTGATGCCGGCGGCCGGTGCGAATTTTCCCGTGTCGTCATTTCCGAAAGTCATGTCGTGATTGGGACGCGAAGGCGCAACCGGCGATGGTTTAATGCGCCTTATTGTCCGTCTTCGCCGCGGAGGCTGCCCATGACCATACGCCAGAAAATGCTCGACGAACTGAAGAGCCGTCAGGACGGTTTTACCCTGTCCCGCGCCTTCTACACCGATCCCGATTATTTCCGGGTCGATATGGAGAATTTCTATTACCGCGACTGGCTGTTCGTCGCCCATGATTGCGAACTCGCTCGGCCGGGCAATTACCTGACGATCCAGGTTGGCGACTATTCCGTCATCCTCACGCGCGGGCGCGACAAGGTTATCCGGGCGCTGCACAATTCCTGTCGCCATCGCGGCTCGCGCGTCTGCTCGGCCGACAAGGGCACCACGGCCAAACTCGTCTGCCCCTATCACCAGTGGACCTATGATCTCGACGGGACGCTGCAATATGTGCGCCATATGGGCGAGGATTTCGACAAGTCGAAATTCGGTCTGAAGCCTGTCCATTGCGAGAGCATCGAGGGCTATGTCTTCATCTGTCTGGCAGACGCGGCGCCGGATATTGCGCCGCTGCGCGAGGCGATTTCGCCCTATATCGCGCCCCATAACATCCGCGACACCAAGGTCGCCTTCAAGAGCACGATCGTCGAGAAGGGCAACTGGAAGCTGGTCTGGGAAAACAACCGCGAGTGCTACCACTGCGCTGCCAATCATCCTGAGCTTTGCCGCACCTATCCCGAAGCCGCCTCGGTGACCGGGGTTCAGGGCATGATGGACGATCCCGAAATCCAGGCGCACTGGGCCCATTGCGAGGCGGCCGGGCTTGAGGCCAGGTTCTTCATCAATCCGGACGGCCAGTTCCGCATCGCCCGCATGCCGCTGATTGCAGGCGCGGAAAGCTACACCATGTCGGGCAAGCGGGCCGTGCGCAAGCCGATGGGCGAGAAGACGGCCGCCGCCGGCATTGGCGCGCTGGTTCTGTTTCATTATCCGACCACCTGGAACCACTTTCTAGGCGATCACGCGATCTCCTTCCGCGTCCTGCCGATCGGACCCGAAGAGACGGAGGTCACCACCACCTGGCTGGTGCCGAAGGATGCGGTCGAGGGCATCGACTACGATCTCGACGAGCTCACCCATGTGTGGACCTTCACCAATGACCAGGACCGCCAGATCGTCGAGGAAAACGCCCGTGGCATCCGCTCGCCCGCCTATGAGCCCGGCCCTTATTCACCCGAGGACGAAGGCGGCGTGATGCAGTTTGTCGAATGGTACGCCAATCACTCGCTCGAACGCCTGTCCGACGAAAACGCGCCTCTTTCCATCGTCGCCTGATATGCTGAAGTCGAAGCCGTTCAAACATATCGATGAAATGGTGCCGTGGAATGGCCGCGAGCACATGCTCGAATGCGTCGCCTGGACCCCGGAAGCCCCGGACGTGATGACCTTCACCTTCAAGGCGGAGGAGGAAAACATCTGGTTTCGCTACCTGCCGGGCCAGTACATCACGCTGGAACTGCCGGTCGGTCCGGAACCGATCATGCGCACCTACACGATCTCCTCCAGTCCGACCCGGCCCTTCACCATCGCCGTGACGGTGAAGGCGCAGAAGGACAGTATCGGCACGCGCTGGATGTTCGAGAACCTGCATCCGGGCATGAAGCTGAAGGCGATCGGTCCGCTCGGCGATTTCTCCTACGTCGAGCATCCGGCGGAGAAATACCTGTTCATCTCCGCCGGCTCGGGAATCACGCCGATGATGTCGATGACCCGTGATCTGGGCGACCGCGACCCTGACACCGACATCGCCTTCATCCATTGCGCCCGCTCGCCGAGCGACATCATCTTCCGCTGGGAACTGGAGTACAAGGCGCGCTATATGCCGTTCTTCAATCTCGGCTTCATCGTCTCCGAGCTTGAGCGCACCCAGCTGTGGTCGGGGCTCAGAGGGTTTATCGACCGCGCCAAGATCGCGCTTCTGGTGCCGGATTTCCTGGAGCGGCGCGTCTTCTGCTGCGGGCCGGACCCGTTCATGGCAACGGTGAGGGATTCGCTCGAAAGCTCCAATTTCGACATGGAAAACAATTATTTCCAGGAGACCTTCAAGCCCGAGGTGCCGCCGCCGGCCGTGTTTATCGGCGAGAGCGGCGACGAGGAAAAGCTGTTCACCGTCGAATTCGCCGATTCCGGCGTAACGGCGGAAGTGCAGCCCGGCTTCACCATCCTGCAGACGGCGCGCAATGCCGGCGTGCGGATCCCGGCAGCCTGCGAGAGCGGCATCTGCGGCACCTGCCGCACCATGTGCAGGTCCGGCAAGGTCGACATGCAGCACAATGGCGGCATTCTCGATGACGAGATCGAGGAGGGCTACATCCTCGCCTGCTGCTCGCGCCCGTTGTCGGATGTCGAGGTGGAGGCTTAAGGGGCCTCTTCCCGAACGTCCGCCCGCGGCTCAAAGTTCTGACGAGCCTCCGCCTGTTCCTGCGTCTATGACGGCAATCGCGGCCTGAAGGTCAGGTCTTGCGGCGGTTGCGGGGAGAAAGGCTGATCGGGACATACCGGGTCGGGTGGAACGGCCGGAGCCCGATGGTCGTCACAGCGTCATGCCGCCGTCGACCACCAAGACGTGGCCGGTCACCATGCTGGCGCCGGCGCAGAGATAGAGCACGGCTTCGGCGATGTCTTCCGGTTCCGAGCGGCGTTTCAAGACGGCGAGATCGCGGGCCCATTGCTTGCGCTCCTCCGGCCAGCTGTCGGTCCAGGGCGTGCGCGTCTGGCCGGGGGCGACCGCGTTCACCCGCACTTCCGGCGCAAGGCCGCGCGCCAGGCTCCGCGTCAGGCTGACGAGCCCGGATTTGCTGGCGGCATAGGCGATCGAGCTGCCCTGCTGGCCGATGCCGGCGATCGAGGCCATGTTGACGATCGCGCCGCGGCTCTGCTTCAGGGCGGGGGCGGCCGCATGGGCGCAGCGAAACGGGCCGATCAGATTGGTGCCGATGAGAAGCTGCCAGAAATCCTCCGTCATCTTGTCCAGATCGGAGGGCGGGATCTTGTCCTTGGTGCCGGATGTGCCGGCATTGTTGACGAGATAGTCGAGCCCGCCCATGGCCTCGATGGCGGTGTCGACCATGGCTTCGGCATTGCCGGGGATCGAGATGTTGCCGGGCGCTGCGATCACGTCCAGCCCCTGCGCCGCAAGTTCGGTCACCTTCTCCGGGCCGGCCGGATCGCCTTCCAGATGGTTGATCGCCACCTTTGCGCCCATTTCCGCCAGCATCGTCACCGTTGCCAGCCCGATGCCCGAAGCGCCGCCCGTCACCAGCGCGCGTTTTCCCGTCAGATCAGCCCTGATCATCCCTGTCCTCCCGTTGTCTTTGAAAGCATTTTCTTCAGCTGCAGAAGGCCCAGATCGCGCCGGTGCAGCAGATCCTCCACCGGTTCGTCGCCGTAATCGTAGAAACCCTTGCCGGCGCGCACGCCGGTTCGTCCCTCCTCAATGAGGCGGGCGAGGACGGCGCTGTATCCGGCGTTTTCCGGCGGCTGATAGGTGCGCGCGGCAAGACCGTTGCTGATCATTTCAAGGCCGGTGTAGTCCATCTTGCGCATATGGCCGAGAAGCGCCAGGCGATCGACCAGTCCGTGCCGGATCGAAAAATCGATATCTTCCGCGCTCGCCCACCCCTCGTCGATCATCCGCAGGCATTCGAGATTGAGGGCTGCCTGCAGCCGGTTCGCGACGTAGCCGGGCACCAGCCGGTCAAACACCAGCGGCGCCTTGCCGAAACCCTCATAGAGCGCGTGCAATGTCGCGATCACTTCTCGCGCGGTCGACGGACCCGGCGCGATATCCACCAGATCGACGATATAGGGGGGCGAATACCAGTGCGCGATTGCCGCGTTTTTCTGCCTCGCCGCCGGGATCAGCGGAAAGATATCGAGATAGGATGTATTGGAGGCAAGGATGGCCGAAGCCGGGGCGAAGCGGTCGATGTGCCCGAACACGGTGCGTTTCACCTCGGCCTTTTCCACCACGGCCTCGACGATCAGATCGGCATTCGCGACAGCCTGTTCGATCGTGTCTGCGAGGAGCACGCGGTTGCGCGCGGCTTCGGCTTCGTCTGTTGAGATCGTGCCGGCCTCGCAAAGCGTGTGGCTGGCCGCGGCGATCAGGGTCGGCGCGCGCGCCAGCACCTCGGCGGCCGCATCATGCAGCATCACGCGGCATCCGCCGAGCGCATGCACCAGCGCCAGCGCATGGCCCATGGTGCCGGCGCCGATCACGGCTACTTCCTTTATCGACATCGGGCCTCCCCTCCCTTTTGCCTCGTCACTCGTCAGGCCGTCGCGCGCACGACCAGTTCGACGCCGAGGTCGAGGTTCTCCCGCCCCGCGTCGTCATGTCCGATCCGGTCCAGAAGATGCTTCGCCACGGCCTTGCCGATCTTTTCGTGCGGCGGCCGGATTGTTGTCAGCGGCGGATTGGTGCAGGCGGCGATATCGAGATCGCCATAGCCCATGATGGCTATGTCCTCGGGGATGCTAAGTCCCAATCGCGCCGCCTCGAACATCGCGCCGACAGCGAGCATATCGCCGGAAAAGGCGATGGCCCGGGTGTCGGGCTGTTGTTGCAGAACCTGCCTGAGGGCGATGCCGCCTTCGGCGATATCGCGCCCGGCCGCTGTCATGATGAGGGGCGCTTGTCTGCCGCCTTCGGTGAAACGTTCCGCAAAGCCTTCGGCGCGGGCTGCCGCGCGAGGGTCGCTCGACAGGATCGCGCCGACAAAGGCGACCCTTTCAAACCCGCCTTCTGCAAAATAGCGCCCCGCCAGTTGTCCGGCCCTGCGGTTGGAAAAACCGATCGCGCTGTCGATCGGGCGCTCGTCATGGTCCCACATTTCCACCACCGGGCAGGTGGCCGCGGTCAGCAAGGCAAGGGTGCCGCGCGTGTGATCGCGGCCGGTGACCACGAGCGCTGCCGGGTTCCAGCTGGCAAAGGCGGTCACGATCCGTTCCTCGCGCTCGATGTCATAGTCATGCTGGCCGATCATCATCTGATAGCCGGCCTCCTCGAGAATCGCCGACATCCGGTCGAGCGTTGCGGCGAAGAACGCGTTGGTCAGGCTCGGAACGATCACGCCGATCAGCGGCGAGCTTGTGCCCGCCAGGCTGCCGGCAATCCGGTTCGGCGCATAGCCCAGACGTTCCGCCGCCTCCCGAACGAGGGCGAGGCGTTTTTTCGAGACGGTTTCGGGCGCCTTGAGCGCGCGCGACACGGTGGCAAGCGAGACGCCCGCGACCCGCGCAACCTCTTCCATCCTTACCCGCCTGGCGGCGAGCTGCATGTCATCCTTTCGCGGCACGGCTCTGTACTCTCGGTTCGAATCTCTTCGTCAACGGCGATCTTAGCGACGGCCGCATCAATTGCAAACGAATTCATTTCTATGCCCTTATTCGATATCTCTAGATAATTTGTATTGAAATAAAACAATTAATATGGAATCACTCATTTTTGAAAGCGCTTTCAAATTGGGAGGAGAAAAGCGATATGTCGGAAAACGGTCAGGCCGCCATGAACGGCGCGCGCTATATCGCGGAATCCTTTGAGGCGCTCGGTGTCACCCATGTCTTCTTCATGGACGCGATCTTGCGCCCAACGCTGGTCGAGATGGAGGAGCTCGGCATCAAACGCATTCTGGCGCATTCGGAAAAGTCCGCCGTCTATATGGCCGATGGCTATGCGCGGGCGAGCAATCGCGTCGGCGTCTGCATGTCGCAGTCGGTGGGGGCTGCGAACCTGGCCGCCGGCCTCCAGGATGCCTATCTGCACCGCGCGCCGGTCGTGGCCCTGACCGGGCGCAAGGAGCCGATGCTGCGCTATCGCAACGCCTATCAGGAGGTGCCGCATGCGCCCCCGTTCCAGTCCGTCACCAAGGCCAGCATGGATGTGGCCGAGGCGCGCGAACTGCCCCATCTTCTGCCGCAGGCCTTCCGCATGGCAACGGACGGCTCGCCGCGCCCGGTGCATCTGGATCTGAACGGGCTTGGGGGCGAAATCATCGAAAAGGGCACGGTGCCGTCACCCGTTCTGCCCGATCCGGCGCTCGGCCGGCTGCCCGCCGATCGCCCGATTGCCTCCAGGGCGATGATCGAGGCGGCCGCGGCGCGGCTTGCGCAGGCGAAACGACCGGTGATGGTCGTCGGCGCCGGGGCGATCCAGGTCGAGGCCCATGCCGAAATCCGCGCCTTCGCCGAAGCCTGCAAGATTCCGGTGGCGACCTCGCTTGGCGGGCGCACCATCGTGCCGACGACGCATCCGCTGCATATCGGCACGGTCGGCACCTATTCCGCGCCGCCCGCAAACCGGCTTGTCCACGAGGCCGATCTGGTCATCTATATCGGCTGCCATGCAGGCGATCAGCCCACCAATAACTATACCGTGCCCGCGCAAGGGACGGCGATCATCCAGATCGATCTCGACGGTCAGGAGATCGGCCGCAACTATCCCGGCGTCACCGCGGTATGGGGATGTCCGCGCCAGGCTGTGGCCGATCTTGCCGCGCATGTGACGCCGCAGACGGCATGGGCGGATTTTGCCGCGCACGCGACGGCTGCGGTCGCCGAATGGTGGCGCCGCGTGGAGCCCGCGATGCATTCGGACGCGGCTCCGCTCAGGGTGGAGCGGCTCTGCCGCGAAATCTCCGAAGCCCTGCCGGAAAACGCGGTTCTGGTGGCCGATACCGGCTATTCCGGCATCTGGACCGCGACGATGGTGGACCTGCCGCATCCCGGGCAGAGCTATTTGAGGGCGGCCGGCTCGCTCGGCTGGGCCTTTCCCGCAGCGCTTGGCGCGCAATGCGGTGCGCCGGAGCGACCTGTTGTCTGCTTTTCGGGAGACGGGGCGTTCTATTATCACCTGAGCGAACTCGAAACCCAGCGGCGCTGGAATATTCCGGTCGTGACCGTGATCAACAACAATTCCGGTTTCGGGCAGGGCACGCCCAAGGTGGCCTCCTTTTACGACGGGCGTTCAGGGTCGCCGGAAGAGATCAACCGCTTCGGCCCGACGGATTTCTGCGCGCTCGCCAAAACCTTCGGGGTCGACGGTTATCGCGTGGAGCGCGCCGAGGATCTCGGGCCGGTGCTCAAGGCCGCGATTGCAGCGCGCAAGCCCGCGCTGATTGACGTCGTGACGGATATCCATCCGCGTGCGCCTGAGGCCTGGTCGCCGGTTGCGGTCTGAGATGATGATGTTGCAGGATGCGAAGGGGGAGACGTCGGTGGGCGGCATGAAAGCGGAGCCGCCGGCGCGTTCTCGGCGTTTGCATTTGGACTTTCTTCTGGTTATGTCTCCACTTTGGCAACATTTTCCCAACATTTCCGGGATGGAACCTGCCTTGGTCAGAAGAAGACAAGCGCCGCCTGCGTCCAGCAGCACAAAAGACTACAGGATCAATTCCGGCCTTGCGCGCGGCCTGGCGGTTCTCAAGGCGTTCGGCCCTGACAACAGGCCGATCGGCAATGCCGAAATTGCCGCGCGCGTGGGGCTGTCCAAGGCAACCGTCTCGCGACTCACCTTTACGCTAACGGAACTCGGCTATCTCAACTACGACGAGGAAGTGGGGCGCTATTCCCTGGGGCCGGCCGTTCTCACGCTCGGTTATGACGTGATGGCGCAGATGGAAATCCGCGACATCGCGCGGCCCTACATGCAGTCGCTTGCCGAATATGCCAATGCCAGCGTCTATCTCGGCACGGCCGATGGCAATGAGATCATCTATATCGAGGCCTGCCGCACCAAGGCGTCGATGGCCATCCGGCTTGGCGTCGGCTCGCGTATTCCGCTGATCTGCACCGGCATGGGCAGGGCCTATCTTGCGGCTCTGCCGGAAAAGGAACGGGAGGCGCAGATCAGCGCGGTCTCCGGAAATTTCGGCGACAACTGGCCTGCCGTGGAAGCCAAGGCGCGGGCGCAAATCGCCTTCGCTCAGGAGCACGGTTTCGCGCTGAGCGATGGCGACTGGATCGTTGAAGCCAATTCGGCGGGCGCCGTGGTGCGTCGGCCAGATGGGTATCCGGTCTACGGCATCAATGTCGGCGGGCTGCGTTCGATCGTTACCAATGAGCGGCTGGAACGCGACCTTGGTCCCAGGCTTCTGGACGTGGCCCGTGAGATAGAGCACGTCGCCCGCGGCATACTCTGAGCAGGCCGGTTTGGGCAAACGCCGGGCTCTTCTCCTTATGCCTTCGCGGCAGACCCGGCGAGCCTTTGCTCGACAGGCCGATGACGCGCGTCTGCACATTCTCGCGCATGGAGCAGAGGGGGAGGCGCCGCGCATGTTGCCGACCGTTCCCGAAGTCAAAAAAGAGTCAAAAAGGGGAGAATCGCGGCGGTTTGAGCAATTTATGCTGGCAAGTCCTGTCGACATATCCGCGTTTTTGAAATAGAATTTCAAAAGTGGCTGTTGTCCCAGGCCACGGGTTGTTGATCACACGGTGAGGAGAGCCGGCTTGATCGCTTCCCAGGAGGAGGAAACGGGGCTGGGAGGAATTTATGAAGAAATTTGCAGCTTTTGCCGTCGGTCTGTCGATGGCCGTCAGCACATTCGCCGCCGCTGCGAGCGCCGAGCCGATCGTCATCAAGATCGGACACGGTTCGGAGGGTGATCTGCACCTGCCGGGCGCCGGTCGCACGGCCTGTGTCGCGGCAATGAAGGACTATCTGAGCACGTCTTCCGACGGCCAGATCGAGCTTGATGTTTATCCCGACAGTTCGCTTGGCGGCGCCCGCGCGATGATCGAATCGGCGCAGGCCGGCGTGATCCAGATGGTCGGCACCTATACCTCGATCATGGTTCCCTTCTTGCCGGAAATGGCGATCACGCAGATACCCTATGTCTTCCCCGACAGCCTGACCGCCTGGCAGGTGATGGAAGGGCCGCTGGGCGATGAGCTGGCCGATGCTTTCCTTGAGAAAACCGGCCTTCGGGTTCTGGCCTGGCCGGAAGGGGCGGGTTTCCGCAACATCTACTCCGAAAAGCCGATCCACAGCGTTGCCGATATGAATGGCATGAAAATGCGCGTGCCCGAGAATCCCGGGCTTCTGGCCATGTTCCGCTCCTGGGGCGCCAACACGGTGACGATCAGCTGGAGCGAGCTCTATACCGCGCTGCAATCAGGCATGGCGGAAGGTCACGATACCGAGCTTTATTCGATGTATTCGCAGAAGCTCTATGAGGTGAACCCCTACGTCACCATGACCCGGCACAGCTACAACCTGCATCCCATCCTCATCAATGAGGAGTTCTTCCAGTCGCTGTCACCGGAAAACCAGACCTTGATGCTGAGGGCCGGCGATCTCTGCTCGCGCATGGGCAACGCCCAGTCCTATCTCAGCTCGCTGGTGATCCAGGAAGCAATGGAAGCCGAAGGTGCGACCTTCTATTACCCAACTGCCGCCGAACTCAAGGAGTTCCGCGAGCTCGCCCAGCAACCTTACATCGACATGGTGCTGCGCAAGATGGGCGATGACGGCCAGGAGTGGGTCGACCGCATCTTTGCCGCGACCGAGGAGGCTGAAAGCCAGCGCTGAGTTTGCTGGCAAGAACGGGGTTGGCGGCGCCGCGATAACGGTCGATTGATCGATAGCGGTGCCGTTTGCCCTGCGTACGGAAATGCGGGAACCGGGTGTTTGTCGGTTTCCGCAGTCCGCGCGCGCCTCTGGCGGCAGGGAGAATTACACAATGAAAAAGCTTCTTATCGGATACCAGACCGCCGTCGATGGCCTGGAAAAGGCCTGTATGGCCGTCGCAATCGTCCTGACCGGGCTGTTGTTCCTCGTCTCGGCCTACGAGATCATTGCCAACCAGGTCGTGGGAAACTCGCCGGTCTGGGTGGAAGAGGTCAGCAACCTGTTCTTCGCCTGGGCGGTTTTCATCGGCGCCGGCGTGATCGCGCGGCATGGCGGGCATATCGGTGTTGAACTCCTCTACGAGATGGTGGGCCCGTCCCTGCAGTCCGCTCTAAAGGCCGGGTACACGCTACTGACGCTCGTCGTCGTCTTCGTCATGGTCTATTTCGGCTGGAAGATGGCGCTCTTCGTGGGCAAGTACCAGACCTCGCTCTACCTCGATATCTCGCTCTTCTACTATTACCTTTCGGTTCCGGTCGGCGGTGTCCTGCTGGGGCTTTTCAGTGTCGCCGCCGCGCTCCCCGATCCGCGCGAGCAGGCAGACCTCACGCAAACCGCCGGAGTTTGAACCTTGATTGCTATCATTTTTGGCAGCTTCATCCCGATGCTTCTGCTTGGGGTTCCGATTGCGCTCTGCCTCGTGCTGATGACGATTTTCGTCTATGTCGATATCGGCGATCCGCGGCTTTTCCTGCAGATCCCGCAACGCATGTTCACCAGTACGGAGAACATGCTTCTGTTGGCGATTCCGTTCTTCATCATGGCGGGCGAGATCATGAACCGGGCCGGGATTACCGACCGGCTGATGACGCTGTCGTCATCGCTGGTGGGCTGGATTCGTGGCGGCCTTGCCCACACCAATATCGTTTCCAGCATGTTCTTTGCCGGGATTACCGGGTCGGCCGTCTCCGATACGGTCGCTGTCGGCAGCATCATGGTGCCGGCCATGAAGAAGAACGGTTATGGCGAGGACTACAGCGCCGCCGTGACGGCCGCGAGTTCGGTCATCGGTCCGATCATTCCTCCGAGCATCCCGATGCTGATCTATGCCTCGGTCATGAATGTGTCGATTGCCGGCCTGTTCCTCGGCGGCATGGTTCCGGGGGTTCTCGTCGCGCTGGCGCTGATGGTGACGGCCTATATCGTTGCCGTGCGCAAGGGCTATGGCGAGCGCGCCCCCTTCGTCGGCGTCGTCCGCCTGATCGTTGCCTTCATTCACGGCGCTCCCGCGCTATTGCTGCCGGTCATCATCATGGGCGGCATTCTCGGCGGCTTCTTCAGCCCGACGCAGGCATCCGCCGTGGCGGTCATGTATGGCCTGGCCATCGGTTTCCTGTTTTACCGCAAGCTCAAATTGTCGGACCTGGTCCCGATCCTCTCCCATACCGTCAAGGCGACGGCGATGATCATGTTCCTGATGGCATGCGCCAAGACCTTCAGCTGGCTGGTGACCTATTTCAATCTCGTGGAACACGTCACCATCGCCTTCGTGTCGCTGACGGAGAACAAGCTAGTCTTCCTGCTGCTGGTCAATGTCATCTACCTGGTCATCGGCATGTTCCTCGACATGGGCTTCGCCATCATCGTGCTGGGGCCGCTGCTCGCGCCGATCGCCTACAAATACGGCGTCGACCCGATCCATTTCGGCCTGATCACCTGCACCAATTTGACGATAGGATTGGCAACGCCGCCCTTCGGACTTGTGCTGTTCGCGGCCTGCGGGGTGTCAAAGGTCAGTCTGTCACGCATAAGTCGGGCCATCCTGCCTTTTATCGCCGCGGAACTCGTGGTGCTGCTGCTGATCACCTACCTGCCGGCGTTGACCATGTATTTCCCGCGCCTGTTTGGATACGCATAGCGCGCGTTTCGGTCTGATCGGGCAGGGCTGTCGCTCCACGTCCATCAGGCCGAAACTGTCGGCCCGCTCGGTCACGAAACCCATGGTAAAAAGTGCAATGAGGACTCGACATTGCGTCGGGTTTTCGACATGCTTGCTTAAACGATTAAGCAAATCATGGCCTGAATGCAGCAGCGCCCGCCCAAATTGTCCGAGATCGCTGAACGGCTGGATATTTCCGCCGCGACCGTCTCCAATGCGCTTTCAGGCAAGGGGCGGGTTTCAGCGGATCTGGCGAGACGCATCCGTCAGGTGGCCGACGATCTTGGCTATGTTCCAAGCCTTTCGGCCCGCGCGCTGCGCACCGGCCTTACGGGCGTGATCGGGCTTGTTCTGCCCGATATCGGCAATCCGCTTTTTCCGCAGATCGCGCAGGCCATCGAAAACGCGGCCACGGATGCAGGGCTTGGCGTTCTGATCGCGGATTCCCGCGGCAGTATCAAGGCCCAGACCGAGGCGATCCGGCATCTGAAGGATCACGGCGTCGATGGGATGATCGTCGTGCCGCGCCGCGGCACGCGGGTTGCCAATATCGGTTGTCCGGTTGCGATGATCGATTCCCCCTCGACGCCCGGAAATACGGTGTCGGCCGATCATTGGGGCGGCGGTTTCCTGCTGGGCGAGCATCTGGCCGCCCTCGGTCATCGCAAGGTTCTGCTGATTGGCAATAACCACGATTCCATCGTTCAGAACGACCGGCTCGGTGGCGTGCGCGCTGCGCTTTCATCCGGGACGACGGAGACGGTCTGGCTGGACAGCGTCTCTCTTGCGGACGGCGCCGGCTTCGATGCGACCCGATGGTATGCCAGAGGCTTCACGGCCTTCGTCACGGTTTCCGACCTTCAGGCATTGAAGGTGCTGACCCATTTGCAGGACGCCGGCGTCAGCGTTCCGGCCATGGCCTCTGTTTCAGGCTTTGATGACCTGATGTTTGCCAGTGCCGTAACGCCCGCGCTGACAACCGTGCGCATGGATATGCCCGCCGTTGCCGCCATCGCGATCGGGGCTCTCAAACAGGCGATCGAAACCAGAGCCGACGCGGATACCGTGCAGGCCGCACAGGACCGCGTTGCGATGACCCTCGTGATCCGCCGTTCCACCGGACCGGCCCAACAAGAAGAAAGTGAGAAAATCACTTTCACCAGAACCTCAGAAGGAGAACTGAACCCATGAAGACCTTTCTCACATCCGCCGCTATCGCGGCCCTGGCGCTTTCGGCCGGCGCGGCCAATGCCGCCGACAAGACGCTGACGATTTCCGTTTATGCTTTCGCGCAGGACGCGTTCAAGGAGATCGTCTACGATCCCTTCGAGGAAATCTGCAGCTGCGACATCGTCGTTGAAACCGGCAACAGCGTTGAGCGCCTGGCCAAGATGGAGGCCAACAAGCAGAGCCCCGTCGTCGATATGGCCGTCATGTCGATGGCTGATGCGCTTTCGGCCGCGCGCGCGGGGCTGATCGCCGATATCGACTATGCGAAACTCTCCAGCTACGACAAGCTTTACGATATCGCCAAGGATCCGAACGGCGATGGCAAGAGCGTCGGCTACACTTTTTACGCCACATCGATCGCCTACCGCTCCGACAGGGTCTCGATCGACAGTTGGGAAGATCTCCTCAGCCCGGAGTTGGCGGGCCGCGTTGCCTTTGCCAATGTCACCACCAATCAGGGGCCGCCGTCGCTCTACATGCTCGGCAAGGCCATCGGCAATGACGATTACGATCTGAAGGCGCCGATCGAAGCCGTTGCGGAACATCGCGATGATTTCGTCACCTTCTACGTTCGCTCCTCGCAGCTGGCGCAGTTGATGCAGCAGGAGGAAATCTGGGCCGCGCCGATCGGCCGTTTCGCCTGGGGCCGGTTCACTGATATGGGCTTTCCCATTGAATGGGCGACGCCGAAGGAAGGCCAGACCGGCGGTCTGAACGTCATGGTCATGACCAAGGACAGCGGCAATGAAGAGCTTGCCATGCAGTTCATGGATTTCTGGCTTTCCACCGATATCCAGACCAAGCTGGCCGAGGCGCTGGTGGACAGCCCGGCCAACAAGGAGGTCGTGGTTTCCGACGAGGTCGCCAACAATTTGACCTATGGCGCGGAAACGGCAGACAATCTCCACCTTCTGCCTTCCGAAGTTCTGCTCGATAACCGCGACATGTGGCTTGAGCAGTGGAATGAACAGGTCGGCCAGTAGGGCCGACCAGACCCGGCAGACCTTCATCCATCCCGGTTTGTCATATGCACGGCGGCAGCAAGGTCGCCGTGCTGCTTGAGAACAGAAAGTTACCTCCATGTTTCAAAGCCGCGTTGAGGCCATGGCGCTTGTTCTGCCAGCCGCCCTCTTCGCCGGAGTGGTGTTCCTGCTTCCGGTCGTGGTGCTGCTGGCTCAGGGCGTGCACATTGATGGCCAGTGGACGCTTTCGGCCTATGCCGATTTCTTCTCGAAATCGCTCAATCGCACGGTGTTCTTCCGCACATTGAGGCTGGCCGCACTGGTGACCGTCATTGCCGCCATTGTCGGTTATGCCGCGGCTTACGCCACCGTCAGCCTGCCGGAGAAGAGCAAGGGACGGATGGTCGGGCTGATCGTGCTGCCGCTGATGATTTCACCCGTGGCGCGCACCTATGCCTGGATCGTGCTTCTGGGCCGCACCGGCATCATCAACAAGGCGCTGGTCGCAGTCGGGTTATCGGACGAGCCGATCCGCTTTCTCTTCACCGAAACGGCCGTCACCATCGGCCTGTTGCAACTCTTCCTGCCGCTGATGATCATTTCCCTGATCTCCGCGCTTGAAAACATGCCGCGCGATGCCGTGCCGGCCGCACGCGTTCTCGGCGCCAACTGGTTCCAGGTGTTCTGGAAGGTGATCCTGCCGCTCACCCGCGAGGGGCTGATCATCGGCGGAACGCTGGTCTTCACCGGCTCCATGACCGCCTATATCACGCCGGCCATTCTCGGCGGCTCCAAGGTGCTCATGCTGGAAACCCTGCTTTATCAGCGCGTGACCGTTGCCAATGATCTGGTCTCCGCCAGCGTGATTGCCTTCATCCTGATGGCCATGGCCTTTTCCGCCAATTTCCTGCTCAAGAAAATCGCATCCGCGCGAGGTGGCAAATGAAGTCCAAGATCTTCGTCTTCCTGCCGCTCGCGCTGACGCTGGTCTTTCTGATCGGCCCGTTCATCGTTATCGTCATGGCGGGGCTTTCCTCGGGCAATAATCTTGCCTTTCCGCCGCCGGGGCTTTCGCTTAAATGGGTGATCAAGGTCTTCTCCATCGAAAGCTTCCGCGACAGTTTTGCCATGTCGATGTTTCTGGCGATCTTCGGCACGCTGGCCGCGCTGATCCTCGGCATTCCGGCGTCCTATGCCATGTCGCGCTACAAGGTGCCGGGCGCGGAAACCGTGCGGCTGATCGTGTCGTCGCCGATCATCGTGCCGGGCATCATCGTCGGTCTGGCTCTGTTGCGCTATTTCGTCGTGCCGCTGTCGCTGTCGATCACGCTGGCGCTGTTCGTCGCCCATACCGCGCTGATCCTGCCCTATGCGGTGCGCGTCGTTTCGGCGAGCCTCAACAATCTGCGCTCCGATATCGAAGAGGCGGCGATCCTGCTGGGCGCCAGCCGGGCAGGGGCGTTTTTCCGCGTGGTGCTGCCCAATATCCGGGGCGGCGTGCTTTCTGCCTTCATTCTCGGTTTCGTGACGAGTTTCAACCAGGTGCCGGTCTCGCTGTTCCTGTCGGGGCCAGGTGTTCGCACCCTGCCTATCGACATGATCGGCTATATGGAAACCACTTACGATCCATCCGTTGCCGCACTTGCCGCGCTTCTTGCTTTCCTCTCGATCGGCATTGTCTTTGTCGCCGAGCGTTTCCTGGGCTTTACCCGCTATGTCTGAACACACTCTGCTTTCCCTGACCGACCTTTCGCTTTCCTATGGCAAGAACACAGTCGTTGACCGTTTGAATCTTGAGATCGAAAAGGGCGAACTGATTGCGCTTCTCGGGCCTTCGGGCTGCGGCAAGACCACGACCATGCGCGCCATTGCCGGCCTCATGACGCCCTCCGGCGGGAAAATTGTTCTGGATGGCCGCGACATCACCCGCGTTCCGCCGAACAGGCGCGAGGTCGGGCTGATGTTTCAGTCCTACGCCTTGTTTCCGCATCTCTCTGTCTTTGAAAATGTCGCCTTCGGCCTGAAGCTGAAGGGAATGCGCGGCGTCGCATTATCCGAACGCGTGAATGAGGGGCTTCGTGCCGTGGGGCTTGGCGGCTATTCCGACCGGCGCCCCGCCGATCTTTCCGGCGGTCAGCAGCAGCGCGTGGCGCTCGCCCGCTCGCTGGTCATGGACCCGAAGGTGCTGCTGCTGGACGAGCCGCTTTCAAACCTCGATGCGCGCCTCAGACTTGAAATGCGCACCGAGCTTCAGCGCGTGCAAAGGGCCAATGACCTGACCATGGTGTTCGTGACCCACGACCAGTCCGAGGCCCTGTCGCTCGCCGACCGGATCGTGGTGATGCAGGATGGTGCTATCGAGCAGCTTGGCACGCCGGAAGATATCTATAACCGTCCGGAATCCGCCTTCGTTGCCGATTTCGTCGGTTTTGAGAACATCTTTGCCGCCGAGGCGGGCATGCTGAGGGGCAAGGGCGAGGCCTTTATGCTTCCCGAGGCGCTTCCTGCGGATGCAAAAGGTCTGGCATGGCGACCGCGTTTCGTGCGCCTTGGCGAAGGGGCCTTCTCCGGCACTGTGATCGGCGCTGCCTTTGTCGGTCAGATGCGCGAATACGTGCTGGAAACGCCGCTTGGCCAGATCAAGGTCGATGTCGACGCCGGCGACCCGGCGCACAGCCTCGGCAAGGAACTCGCCTTTGATCTTCGGGTCGAAGACGCCGTTGTCCTGAAACGATAGGCATTGATCATGGGCGTCTGGATCGACACGGATATGGGGTTTGACGACATTGCCGCGATCCTCACCGTTCAGGCAAGCGGCAGGGCGATTGATGGTCTGTCGCTGACCTTCGGCAATACGACATTGGCGAAAGTCTGCAGCAATGCCGCCTCGGCGGCAAAGGTTTTCGACTGGGCCTTCACGATCCATGCCGGGGCTGACCGCGCGGTGATGGGGGGCGTTGAAACGGCCGCCTCGATCCTGAGCGATGCCGGCATGCCGACTGCGGGGCTCAGCCTGCCGGAAGCGGCACTTCCGCCATCCGATCCGGCCTTCGCTGCGCTTTGCAACTGGCTTTCGAAGGGTGACGGGCCGAAGCGCCTTCTGGCACTTGGGCCTTTGACCAATATCGCAGCCCTTTGTCTGGCGCGCCCCGACCTTGCCAGCCGGATCAGCGAGATTGTCTGGATGGGCGGCGGTGTCACCAGCGGCAACCACACCGCTTCCGCCGAGTTCAACGCACTGGCAGATCCCGAGGCCGCCGCCATCATCCTGTCGCGCGGCATCCCCTTTGTCATGGCGGACCTCGATTTCTGCCGCAAGGTTACGATCAATGCGGACGATGTGGCGGCGCTGCGCGCTGAAAACGGCAGGAACGCACCGCTTCTGGCCGATCTGACGGAAGGTTTTCTCAACATAGCCGCAAAGCGCGGTGGCACCGAAATGGCGTTTTTTGATCCTGCGGCGGCAGTGGCTTTTTGTCACCCGTCGCTTGTTTCCTTGCAGCCGGTGCATCTGGCCTTTGAAACGGCCGGACACATCACACGCGGACGCAGTGTTGTCGAAACCCGCGCCCACAAGCTGGCGCCGGAGACAAGCTTCAACGCCTCGATCATCACCGAGGTTGATGCCAATGCCGCGCATGACACGATCATGGGCGCATTGCTGGCGGAGGCACGGCGATGAAAAGCATTGACGATCCCGCCATGCGTGCCGCAGCGGTTGAAGCTGCCCGTGGTGAGCGGCCATTCGACCTGCTGATTTCCGGCGGCACAGTCGTGGATGTTGCGACCGGCGAGCTGAGGCAGGCCGATGTCGGCCTTTCCGGCGGGCTGATTGCGGCGGTTATGCCGCCGGGCGCGCGCCGTGACGCCGTGGAAATCATTGATGCAGGCGGGGCCTTCGTCTCGCCCGGTCTGATCGACATGCACATGCATGTCGAAAGCTCGATGGTGACGCCTGCGACCTATGCCAAAGCCGTTCTGCCGCGCGGCGTGACGACCATTGTCTGGGATCCGCATGAACTGGCCAATGTCGCCGGCGTTCCGGCGGTCGACTGGGCGATTGAGGCGAGCCGTCGCCTGCCGCTCGATACCACCCTTCTGGCGCCTTCCTGCGTGCCGTCAGCGCCGGGGCTTGAACGCGCTGGCGCGGATTTCGGGCCGGAAACAATCGCCGGCCTTCTGGCAAGACCGGAAATCGGTGGCATTGCCGAAGTGATGAATATGGAGGGGGTCATTTCCGGCAGCCCGCGCATGAGTGGCATCGTCAATGCCGGACTTGACGCCGGGAAGCCGGTGTTCGGTCACGCGCGCGGATTATCCGGCGACAGGCTTTCCGCCTTCATCAGTGCCGGCGTTTCATCCGATCATGAGCTGACATCGGGCGATGATCTGCTCGAGAAGCTGCGCGCCGGCTTGACGGTCGAGTTGCGCGGCTCTCATCCTTATCTCTTCGATGACTTTGTCGAAGCGCTGAACCAACTGCCCGTCTGGCCGCAGACACTGACGCTGTGCACCGACGACGTCTTTCCCGATGATCTGATGACCGGAGGCGGTATGGTTGCTCTCATCCGGGCGCTGGTCGAGCGCGGTTTACCTGCCGTTCAGGCCCTGCAGGCGGCAACGCTGAATGCGGCGCGGCGTCTGAACCGAACCGATCTCGGGCTCATCGCGGCCGGCAGGCGCGCCAATATCGCGATCTTCGAGGATCTTGATACGTTTTCAACGCGTCATGTCATCGTGGATGGCAAGGTCATCGCCTCTGACGGGCGCCTCAATGCTGCTGTGTCCGATCATCCTTCCGGCATGCTCAAGGGCTCCATGAAGGTCGAGCCGCTTTCACCGGATGATTTCAGGGTCCAGACCGAAGGTACGCGTGTTGAAATCGCCACCATCGACCAGCCGCGCTTTACCCGCTGGGGCAGGACGGAGACGGAGGTGGAAAACGGCTTCGTCGTCGCGCCGGACGATGTTACGCTGATCAGCGTCGTCCATCGCCATGGCAAAGCTGAAGCAAGACCGAAAACCGGCTTCCTGCGCGGCTGGGGCAAGTGGCGCGGCGCATTCGCGACCACGGTTTCGCACGATAGTCATAACCTGACGGTGTTCGGCCGGAACCCGGAAGACATGGCAACCGCCGCCAATGCGCTGATTGAAAGCGGTGGCGGCATGGTTGTGGTTGCTGACGGCAAGGTGGAAGCACTGCTTGCCCTGCCGCTGTTGGGGTTGATCTCCGATGCGCCGCTTGAAGAGGTCGCCCGGAATTTCGAGGCCGTGCGCAATGCCGCCGGCACAATCGTCGACTGGGAGCCGCCCTATCTCACCTTCAAGGCGCTGGTGGGCGCAACGCTTGCCTGCAATGCCGGCCCGCACCAGACCGATCTGGGCATCGCCGATGTTGAAACCGGAACCGTGCTGGAAAGCCCTGTGCTGCGGCAGGTTTTCTAGCCGGCCTTGTTTGGCAGTTCCGTCTCGGTCAGCCGCACCCAGTAGGCCGCGCCATAGCCGATCGCGTCGTCATTGAAGTCATAGCCCGTATTGTGGTGCAGGGCGCCGTCGACGGCAGGGCCATTGCCAAGCCAGACATAGCAGCCCGGCACTTCATTTCCGAAAAAGGCGAAGTCGTCGCCTGCCGTTGACGGTGGAAAGGTCGTGCGCGCCTTCTCGCCGAAGACGGATTCGGCCGCCTTGAACGCCGTCTGCGTCGGTTCGGCGGCATTGACGACCGGCGGAATGCGGCGAATGAACTGATAATCCGCTTCAACGCCGAATGAGGCTGCCATGCCATGGGCCAGCCGTCCGATTTCCTCTTCCAGCTGATCGCGGGTTTCAGGCGAATAGGCCCGCGCCGTGCCGCCGATCTTCACGAAGTCGGGGATCACGTTGAGCGCATTCGGATCGCCGGCCGCAACGGAGCAGGCCGAGATCACGGCGGGCTGAAGCGGATCAACCACGCGCCCGACGATCGTCTGCAACGCGGCAATGAAATGTCCCGAAGCCGTCACCGGGTCGCGGCCGAGATGCGGCTTTGCGCCATGGGTGCCGGTGCCCCTGAAGGTGACCCGCCAGCTGTCGGAGGAGGCAAGCTGCGGCCCCTCGACCACGGCCATTTCATCGACATCGAGGCCCGGCATATTGTGCAGTCCGTAAACCGCATCGCAGGGAAACAGCTCAAACAGCCCGTCCTCGACCATCTTCTTCGCGCCGCCGCGACCTTCTTCGGCGGGCTGAAAGATGAAGTGAACCGTGCCGGAAAACTCTCTCGAACGCGCAAGATAGCGGGCTGCGGCCAAAAGCATCACCGTGTGTCCGTCATGGCCGCAGGCATGCATCTTGCCGTCGACCAGGCTTTTATAGGGTCGTTCGGCGGTCTCCGGCATGGCAAGCGCATCCATATCCGCGCGCAGACCGATGGCCCGGTTGCCGTCGCCAGCTTTCAGCGTGCCGACAACCCCGGTGCCGCCAAGACCGCGGTGGACCTCGATGCCTTCATCGCCGAGGAGCTTTGCCACGATCTCGCTGGTCCGCGTCTCCTCGAAGCCAAGCTCGGGATGTGCATGAAGATCGTGACGCAGGTCCCGCCAGTATTCGATATCCTGCATGATCTCGACAGGAACCGACCTTGCGCCTTCATCTTTTGCATTCATTGTTGTTCAGGCCTTTCGGATCGTTGTCACAAACTGGGGAAATCACGGATACGATCTAAAGCGGTTCAAAGGCAGGATCAATGTGGAGCGCCGCTTGTCGGACGAAACGAGGCCGCGAGATCGTGTTGCCGCCCATACCCGGACCGGGCAACCTTCCGCCGCCCGGTCGCATTGCGGAGGGTTTTCGCGGTTCTACTTGTCGTCTCCCATGCCGTCCATCGTTTTCGCCGCGAAGCTTTCGACCGGCAGATCGACTGTCGCGGAGCCGGCCTTTTCGAAGGTGAGTTCGACCTTGACCGTGTCGCCTTCGATGAGCGGGGCCTTGAGCTTCATGAACATCACATGCAGGCCGCCGGGGGCGAGTTGCACAGTCTCATGGGCGGGCAGGGGAATGCCGTTCTCCATCTGGTACATCTTCATCACCTCGCCTTCCATGCGCATGTTGTGCAACTGCGTCATGCCGGCAAAATCGGCCTTGGCCGAGACCAGCCGGTCATCGCTGTCACCCCGGTTCTCGATGGACAGGAAGGCGCCGCCGACGGGTGCGCCCGGCAGTGTCGCGCGGGCAAAGGCGCCGGTGATCACAAGATCGCCGACCGTCACCGCATCATTCATCCGGTGCATCGGGGCGGTCTGATCTGAAGTGGTTTCGGCGAAGGCGGCCGGGGCAAGGGCGAGCGAAAGGGCGCCGGCAATGGCAAGGCGCGTCAGAACGGTTTTCATCGTCATCTCCATAATTGTCATCGGATTTCGCGCCGCAGAAGGCGCGTCGGGATCAGAAGACAGGAGCCGGAGGGCCGCGCGGATGATAGGAGCTTTGCGCCGGCCTGACGGCACAAGGGCTGTCGTTGCCGCCGAAGGTCTTCGCGACGAGCGGCAGATAGGCGGGTAGCGCCTCTTGCGGCGGGGGCGGCAGGATCGCGGCTTTCAGTCGGCAGGCATGGCAGGGGCCGTGCGCGCTCTGATCGTCGTCAGGCGCGCCGCCGCAGAAGCTGAAATCGGCATTCGTCAGAACAGGAGCCGGATGGGCGAGGGCGGCTCCCGCGGGCTGATAGACAAACACCAGGGCAAAGCAGGCAATGGCCGCAAGGCCTGCCGCAAGCTCAACCCAGATCTTTCGCCAATTGCCGTTCACGCGTTCTTTTTTAAGGACCGGCGGCGCCGGTCTCTCCTCCCTTGCGGTTTGACAGTTCTTAAGCAAAAATGCGGGCTTCGCAAGCGCGACGTCTAGCGTTCGGCGGATTTTCGCGCGCGGCGGCGGCGCCAGCGCGAGCGGCGCCCGGTGGTCTCGGCCGGATTGGGAAAGGCAATCTCGACGGTCAACCCGTCGTCGCGGTAGTGCCGCTCGATCGTGCCTTGCAACTCACCGATGATGTTGGCGTCGATCAGGCGGGTGCCGAAACCCTTGCGTTCGGGCTTGGAGACGGGGCCGCTGCCGCTTTCCTGCCAGAAAACCCTCAGCTTGCGTGTCGCGCCGCTTCCCTCGTAGGACCATGACACGTCCAGGCTGCCGCCGTCGCTCGACATGCCGCCATATTTCAGCGCGTTGGTCGCAAGTTCATGGAAGGTCAGGCTGAAGGCCTGGGTCGCCTTCTCGTCGAGTTCCGCGGACGGGCCGGAAACCTCGTAATGGGCATCTGCGTCGCCGAAGACCTGTTCAAGTTCCTTGGAGAGCAATTCCTTCAAGTCGGCGCGCTGCCAGCGCGAGCGGGTCAGCACATCCTGCGCCGTGGACATGGCCTGCAGCCGGGCGGCGTAGGATTCCATGAACTGCTCGAGGCTTTCGGCGTGATAGGCGGTCTGGCGGGCAATGGCGAGCATGCGGGCGATCGAGTTCTTGATCCGGTGCTTCATCTCCTGAAGCATCAGCTCGCGTTCCTGCAGCGATTTCTGGGTGACGCGCTGGACTTCCCTTGCCGCCGCCAGCGCCTTGATCTGCCACTGGGCGGCAAGCGCGAGCGCCACCGCCAGAAGCAGGGCGACGGAGCCGATGACGAAGGGGGTAATGTCGAATTCGGCCTTCTCGAACGCCGCGCTCGGCGCTATTTGCAGGACCCAGGTCCGCCCTGCAATGTCGACTTCGCGGGTGACTTCGGGGGTGCCGCGTTCAGTCGCAGCCGCGAAATTCGAAGATTTGAAAAGCGGGGTTTCGGGCGCTTGCTTGTCGTAGGCCTCGATCGCGACCGGCGCGGCCGGCACGTCGCCCATCACGGCCTGGTAAAGGTCGCCGGCGCGAAACGGCGCGTAGATGAAGCCGGAGAGAGGCAGATTGCCGTCGGCGGAATTCGGCCCTTCATCCATCTTGAAGGGCAGGTAAAGCAGGAAACCCACCTGCTTTTCGGTTGTGATCTCCTGGACAAGCTCGACCGGGCCGCTGGCGCGGGGCGTGTCCGTGGCGAAGGCATCGGCCATCGCCTCCCGGCGCACCGGATCACTGTACATGTCGAAGCCGATGGCCGCGCTGTTGCGCTCGTCCTCCGGCTCGAGCAGGACGATAGCGGCGCGGTAGTCCTGATCGGTCTCCGGCCAGATCGCGACATCCTCGCCGTAGAAGCGCGCGATCATATCCTCGGCCTTTGCCTCGTTCCCGGTGTAGACCATGCGGGCAAAGCCGATGCCCTGAATGCCGTCATAGCGACCTTCGGTATCGAGCCCCGCGACATAGGTCCGGAAGGCCTCCCGGTCGACCATGCCGTTGGTCGCCTCGAAGAAGGCCTTGGTGGCCTCCAGCAGCGACATGTGCTGGTAGAAGCGCGAGACGATGCGGTCGACGGCATCGCCGGCAACGATTTCGAACTTGGCACGGCGCTCGACTTCCGAGGCGCGGTAGATCGAAAACGACATGCCGAGGCCGATCGCGGTCACGACGACAAACACCAGAGCCGGTAAAAACCGGTTCAGCGAAGGAAGGCTACCCGCTCCAAGTCTATCGAAAATCTTTCGCATGCTTCTTCGCGACTGACCCAAAATTGCAAGGCTTTAATGCCGTTGCCGTTTCATTTCGCCCGGACGGTGAAATGTCTGTTTTCAATGATGTTTCGCCGAATAAACGCTTTGATGGCAAACGTCCGGCCAAGGCGGCGGGTAAGCGCCTGCCGAACTGAAAAACAAAGCGCTTTGACGTACATTCCCTGTTTTTCGGATGTTGTCAATCAACCTGACGCCGCCTTCGAACCGCCGTCTAAACCAGCCGTCGTCACGGAACCCTAGCGATCCGTCGCGCGTTTAAACCACAGAACGACAAAGCAAGCTGAAAGGAGCAGGCTTATGAATTGGGACCGTATCGAAGGCAACTGGAAGCAATTTACGGGCGAAGCCCAGGCCCAGTGGGGCAAATTGACCAATGATGATCTGGATGTCGTCGCCGGCAAGCGTGAAAAACTCATCGGCAAGATTCAGGAGCGCTATGGCAAGGAACGCGATGAAGCCGAGCGCGACGTCGACAACTGGATGTCGCGCATGAACTGATCGCGACAGTGGCAGTCAAGTCAAAGGCAGTGGTGGCAACACCGCTGCCTTTTTTGTACGCGTTTCTGCTCAAGGTGTCCCGACATGAAAAAGGCGGACCGTCCGCAGAGGGTCCGCCTGCAAATTTAAGCTGTGAAGAAAGGTCTACCGGCTGCGCGCGAAATTGACGATCACCGCGACCGCAAAGAACAGCAGGAACAGGAAGAAAAGAATCTGGGCAATACCCGCGGATGCGCCGGCGATACCACCGAAGCCGAGTGCGGCGGCGACAAGGGCAATGACGAGAAAGACAACGGCATAGTAAAGCATGATACTCTCCTTGTGTTTCGTGAAAGTAGAACGCCTTGTCGCCGGCCCGGTTCCCATGAAACGCAAAAAGGCGGCCGAAGCCACCTTTTACGGTTTAAGCATTATAAACCGGCCTTGTCAGGCCGCCTCTTGCTGCCTTTCCTGGAAGAACAGGGCCTGGCTGATCAGCGCCTTGACCATATCCGGGTTGAACGGCTTGGTGACGAGGAATGTCGGCTCGGGCCGCTCGCCGGTCAGAAGGCGCTCGGGGAAGGCGGTGATGAAGATCACCGGAATGGAATCGTGCTCGAGAATGTCGTTGACGGCATCGATGCCGGAGCTGCCGTCGGCAAGCTGGATATCGGCGAGCACCATGCCGGGCTTGGACGTGTTGTAGAGCTCCACTGCCTCCTTGTGGGTGCGCGCGATACCGGTGACCCGGTGGCCGAGGCTTTCGACCATCTGCTCGATATCCATGGCGATCAGCGGTTCGTCCTCGATAATCATGATGTCGGTGGCAACCTGGCGGGCAATCTCCGCCGACGCCTCATCGACGAGGCCGGGAATCTCGTCGGGCTCGACCTCGAGGATCGCCGCCGTTTCCTCATGCGAGAAGTTTTCAAGCGAGATCAGCAGAAAGGCCTGTCGGGGCTTCGCCGGCAGCGCCATCAGATTGGCGGCGGCGCGCTTTTCCCATGAGTACGGCGATTCAATGTCTTCGATCTCGATCGTCGTGGAACTGAACAGGCGTGAAAAGAGTTTATAGAGTGAAACCTTGTCGTCTCCGTCCTCTGGAAAAAGAGAGACATCCTCGATCAGCGTTTCGAGAACGGCGGCAACATAAGCATCGCCGGAGGTTTGCGAACCGGTCACGGCACGGGCGTACCGCCTGAGATATGGCAAATGGGCAGCGATACGGGTTGAAAGCGACATATTTTATAGTCTCCTGCCTCTGTAGAACTGTTGGGAAGGCTCAAAGAGCACTTTCAATGGGATCAAATGCATGAGCGAAAAAAAAGTTCCGACATCGACGGAACTTTTTATCACCGCCGGCGTTTTCGGCTTGAACATGAAATCGAGTATCAACGGGATAAAACTGGTGAAAAGCAATAGCAGTCTGGGGAAAGGAGAGGCGCAGCCGGGCACGGCAAGAAGCCCGGAAGAAGCGATCAGTCGCCGTCTCAAGGCCCTCTACAATGCCGTCGAACAGGAGGAGATACCGGATCGGTTTCTCGACCTGCTCGAACGTCTCGACGCGGCCGAAAGCGCTTCGACGCGCAAAGCAAAAGGGTGACGGCCTTGGTCAGGGAAGACGATACGACCTTCAAGCGCGACATGCTGAAGACGGTGCCGAGCCTGCGCGCCTTTGCGGTGTCTCTGTGCGGGCATCAGGACCTGGCGGACGATCTCGTCCAGGACACGATCATGAAAGCATGGGCCAAGCAGGAAAGCTTTGCCGAGGGTACGAATATCAAGGCCTGGCTGTTCACGATCCTGCGCAACGAATTCTACAGTCAGATGCGCAAGAGCGGTCGCGAGATCCAGGATTCCGACAATGTCTTCACCGAAAGGCTGTCGACGCATCCCGCCCAATACGGCGCGATGGACCTTCGCGATTTCCGCAAGGCGCTGAACAAGCTTCCCGATGATCAGCGCGAGGCGATCATTCTGGTCGGGGCCTCCGGTTTCTCTTATGAGGAAGCGGCCGCAATCTGTGAATGCGCCATCGGCACGATCAAGAGCCGCATCGCGCGTGCGCGCGGCAAGCTGCAGGAGCTTCTCGATATCCAGGGCGAGATCGACTTCGGTCCGGATTCGAATTCCGCTGCCGTCGTCAGCAGCGCCTTTGTTACACGTCCGGCATGAGGATCAGCCGCGACCGTCCCGTCATGAAACGAAGAAACGCCGTGCATTCAGGGGGACGACCCCGGCGCACGGCGTTTTCCGCGTCCTCGGAATTAATTTCGCGGCGGTAGGGAACCTGAGCACTGGTTAGGCGTTGTTGAGCGTGATTGAAATTCCGCGCATCAACACGGTCACCCGAAATATGACGGGAGAAGCACTTTCTTCCGCTCCAGCATGAAGAGCCTAATAGCCAGTGGAACATTTGCCGAGCGATATTGTCGATGCGATCAAGGATCGGGAGAGGTTGGACACGCTATCGCAGACAATCATGCGTGCCGCCGAGGTTGACGAGGATTTCGTCGCGATCGTCGAATCGGCAGCACTTCGCTTTTCATGTCCGGCGGCGCTCATCCTCATTGCAGACTATGACGAGAATTGGGTGCAGGCGGTCCACGGCATAAAGCCGGAGACGGTTCCGACGCGATCGGGCCTCTTCGTCTATCCGATCGCGCTCAAGCGGGACCCGGCTCTGATCCTCAACAATCCGGACGAGCAGGAAGATATCGCGCCGTCCGTGCCGAACTATGAAGGCAGGCCCGTAAAATTCTTCGCCGGCGCGCCGATCAAGGTGCACGGGGTCAATGCCGGCTCGCTGTGCGTCATCGACGGCAAGAACCATCGCGACATTTCCGATGAAGATGCCGAGGCGCTTCGTCGCCTCGCCAATCTCGCCGGCTCGCTTTACGAGCTGAAGGATGCTGCGCGCGGCAAGGCGTCTGCCGACCTCGCCCTGTCTCGCGCCCAGAAGCGCCACTCCATGGCGCTGCGCGCGGGCAATATCGCCGCCTGGAGCTGGGACCGGAAAAGCAGCACGGTGGAGTGCGACAATGCGCTGAGGGAAATGCTCGGGCTTCCGGCCGGAGAGCCGGTCACATGCCGCAGCCTGCTTTCCGCGATCGCGCCCGAAACCCGCTTTCCGCTCATGCGCCGGTTCAAGGCGGCGCTCGATCGCGGCGAGGAGTATCAGTGCGAGTTCAAGGCCGCCAAGACCGGAAAATGGTTGCTGTCGCTGGGCGGCGCGTATGAGAGCGTTCTCGCCGCCGATCAGAACGGGTCGGTCTTCGGCGTCGTGGTCGATATCTCGACCACCAAGGAGTCCGAACAAAAGACGCGGCTATTACTGCGTGAGCTGAACCACCGGGTCAAGAACACGCTCGCCATCGTTCAGTCGATTGCCGGCCAGACGTTGCGGCGCTCGCGCACTTCGGCCGAATTCAACATGGCCTTTTCCGGCCGGCTGCAGGCCTTGTCTGCCGCTCACACCCTGCTTTCAGACGAACAATGGGGCGCAATAGCGCTTGACCGGCTGCTCAGGTCCCAGGTGGCGCCTTACATCGACAGCAACAGCAGGCAGATCGATATTCACGGTAGCGCTGTCTTCCTCGACCCCGATGAGGCGCTGGCGCTCGGCCTTGTCATCCACGAACTGGCAAGCAATGCGGCGAAGTTCGGCGCGCTTTCCACGCGCGCCGGCGTTGTCGATATCACGGTCGCCTGCGGCGACGATGAAAACGGCGCCTCCCGCCTGGAGCTCGACTGGGTGGAAGTTGGCGGCCCGCCAGTCGCCCCGCCCGAACAGCGCGGCTTCGGCAGCGTGCTGATCGAACGCAGCCTCGATAAGATCATCGGCAGCAAGGTCGATGTCGATTTTGCCGATACGGGCCTCAGGGTGCATATCCGTATGCCGCTCCGCTTCTGCTGAGTTCTTTCCTCATTGCCGCCTTCGGGCGCACCCCTCCCGCCGGGTCAGATGCCTCGGCGGGTTTTTTTGACCCCCGGCAGCAAAAAAAACGTATCGAAGCCGGAACAAGGCGTCTGGCGGTACGTTTTGTTGGTGTGCAGCGAGTAATAAAAACGAGAGTAAAAAAAATAATAAAAATGCGCTCGCAAAGAAACACCCCAGAAAAGAGGAGTATTTTTATGCTTCGCAAGATTCTTTCGACTACGGCACTGGTAGCAGTTGTTTCCACCGGCGCAGCTTACGCGCAGGATGCCTCCAATACCGATACGATGGACAAGAAGCCCGCCGCGACAACCGGCATGGAAGCCGGGATGGAAACGGGCGCGACGCCGGTCTTTCCCGAGCGTCAGGCTGCTTCCGAAGACGCAAAGAGCTTCTTCGGCGCCACCGACCAGCAGGTTCTCGCAAGCTCGCTCCTCGGCTGGCCGGTCTATGGTCAGGATGCCGATGATCAGGGCCGCGAACAGGTCGGTGATATCAATGACATCGTGATGGATTCCAACGGCAATGCAACCGCTGCCGTGATCGGCGTCGGCGGCTTCCTCGGCATCGGCGAAAAGGATGTCGCCGTTTCCTTCGACCGGCTCGGCTGGCAGCAGGGCGAGAACGGCAACTGGCTGACGATTGATGCCACCGGCGAGGAGCTGGAGAATGCGCCGTCCTTCGAATATGACGACCCGAATCTCTTGGAGAACGGCACGGCCGCAATGCGTGAGGAGGCTGACCAGCTTCGCACGGCAACCAATGACGCGGCCAGCAATGTCGCCGATGAGACGCAGGATCTCGCCAACACGGCCGGCAACGCCATGAACCAGGCCGGCGAAGCTGCCGGCAATGCGATGAACGACATGGTCGCCGGCGTGAACAAGATGGGTGAGAATGCGGCGGAGAGCATGAACGTCGACAACCCGCGGCTGGAGGGCATGTCAGAAGTCGACATGGCGTCGATTTCCTTCGACGCGCTTGAGGATGCCGCCGTGCTGAGCGCCGATGGCGACAGTGTCGGCGAAGTCTCCGACGTCATGACCCATGGCGACCAGAGCGAGATCATTCTCGTGGTGGATGTCGGCGGTTTCCTCGGCATCGGCGAAAAGCCGGTCGCGATCTCGGCCGATTCGGTCCGGGTCATGAGCGATGGCGACGATTACATCGTCCAGACCAGCTACGATCGCGAGACGCTGGAAAACCAGCCGGAGTTCTCCGAACAGGCTCTGAATGAAAATCCGGATGCCGTTCTTCTGAACTGATAACTCCGGGAGCCGTTCGTTGCGGAAGGCCCGCGATCTTCGGATCGCGGGTTTTTCTTTGGCCGGAGAAAGATCAGACGCCCGGCTTTTCATGCCATTTGCCGCCTTCGCCGCGCTGAAGAAACGGCGTTGAGAAACAGGCATGGATGTTTGCCGCAAGGCCGGGTTCGAAGTCTTCAAGCAGGGCGCGGTGTTTCATTGTCTGCAGCATCGCCGCGCCGACTGCGACCGGGCGGATGCCGCATTTTTCCAGAAGAGACAGACCGGCGATGATCGAGCGCCCCGACGAGATCACGTCGTCGACAAGCGCCACGCGCTTGCCGGTCATAAGCGGCAGCATGCGCGGATCGATGAACAGGCGCTTGTCTTGGTCCGGCGTGGTCACCGAGTTCATCGGCATCGACAGCGCGTCCTCGTACCAGAACTTGCGGGAATTGCCGAGGGGAACGAAGCGGGCGTGGCCGAGCGCCCTGGCAACGCCGGCGGCAAGCGTCAATCCGAGCGTGGGCAGGCCGACGACGATATCGGGGTTGGCTACCGCCAGCCGTTTGGCAAGGTCTTCGGCCAGCGTGTCGCAGACGGAAAAGGAGGCCTGGTTGATGATCAGCGAGGCGAGCCCGCCCTCATCCACCGTGCGGATCGGCAGCAGCAATTGCCGGCCGTCGGCAAGGGTCGCCGGATAGGCGGTGGCAAGCGGCGCATGCGGGTCGTGCGTCTGTGGGGGCAGGAATTCCTGCCAGAAATCATAAGGTTGCATCTGGGCATGTCCTGGTCATGTCGGTCCGTGTTTTCCCCCTTGCGGCCATGGCAAAGATGCCGCCTGGCGGCGCGGCGTCAAAAAACACACTTGCCCTGCCTTTTATGCTTGGGTAGCCAGTAGAGGCAAGCGCGAGGGCAAAAGGCGGGGTTCATATGATCCATCTCTACAGGGTCGGCGGTGTCAAGACGGCCTTGCCGTCGTCGGGCGCGGCGGAGCCGCTTGGCGAAGACGTGATTTGGATCGACATGCTCGATCCGACCGAGGCCGACATGCAGCACATGGAAACGCTTCTGGGCGTGATGCTGCCGACCCGCGAGACGCTGAAGAACATCGAGCCCTCAAGCCGCTATTACACCGAGGGCAATGCCGTCTACATGACCGCCTCGATCGTGATGAACGTGGATTTCGGCCTGGCGCAGCTCACCGATGTCGGCTTCATCCTTGCTGAAGGCCGGCTCGTGACCATCCGTCATGCCGAGCCGAAGCCGTTCTTTCTCTTCGCCGCCGATCTGAAGCGGCTCGATATCGGGCCAGGGCAGGGCGCGCGGGTTCTGGCCCACCTGCTCGACACCATTGTCGACCGCACGGCCGAGATACTGGAACTGGCGGTCGCAAAGATCGACAATATCTCGATTGCCGTCTTCGGCGAGGGGGTGCGCGGACGCCGCCGCCCGCCGGCCGAGCTCGAGGAGCGGCTGATCGAGATTTCGACCTATCACCGGCTTGTCAGCAAGACGCGCGACAGCCTGATCACGCTGGCGCGGCTTTCCACCTATGTGCAGGCGCTCGGCCGCGTGCGTGACGACAAGCCGACCAAGGACCTCTGCCGCATCGTCGCCCACGACATCCAGTCCTTGTCGGAACATGCGAGTTTCGTCTCTTCCAACATTTCCTTCCTGCTCGATTCGTCGCTCGGTCTCGTCAACCTCGAACAGAACAACATCATGAAGCTGTTCTCCGTGGTTTCCGTGGTCTTCGCGCCACCGATGCTGATTGCCGGCATTTACGGCATGAACTTTGACCGCATGCCCGAATTGCATTGGGCATACGGCTATCCGGCCGCCATCGTGGCCATGCTCATGACCGGCATTCTCGCCATCTACTGGCTGCGCTCGCGCGGCTGGTTCTAGGGCTTTGGTCGAACAAATCCTGTTGCGCGATTGCGGTTGCGTGGAAGCTTGACTAGCATGGCCGTGAAAACTATGGTGCGCGCGACTTGACCGGGGGGTCCCAAAGGCTTTATCGCATTGCTGAAACGTCCGCCGAGGCCATTTCGGCCAGGGCAGATTTTCCAGGAAAGCGGATTTGATGGCTGAGGACGGGCAGGAGGACTTGGAAGAACGCCGCAAGCGGTTGGCCAATGAACTTGGCGCGCTGCGGAAAGGGCAGGGTGGAGAAAACGGGAAGAAGGCGGAGACATCCGCCAATGACCGTCGCGAGATGTCGAAGGGCCTGAAGCTTTCGAGCGAATTCATGGCCGCCATTTTCGTCGGTTTCATGATCGGTTTTCTCCTCGACAAGTTTGCCGGAACCGGCCCCTGGGGCATGATCGGCTTTCTGCTTCTCGGTTTTGGCGCCGGGGTCTTGAATGTGTTGCGCTCCGTCGGTTATGTGGCTGAGCCGGAAGACCGTCTTAAGAAAGACGGGAAATAGAGTTTGGTTCTGCGCGCATGGCCGCCCCAAGCGGGCGCGCGCAAGGTGAGAAGAGAGAGCACAGGTGTCAAACGATCCGACCCATCAGTTTCAGATCCACAACATCGTACCGATCAATGTCGGCGGACTGGACTTTTCCTTCACCAATGCATCGCTGTTCATGGCGGTCACGGTGGCCGCTGCCGCCGGATTCATGTATCTGGCGACGTCCAAGCGCGGTCTGATTCCCTCGCGCACCCAGTCGATCGCGGAACTGCTCTACGAATTCGTGGCCTCGATGCTGAGGGAGGGGGCTGGAACGAAGGGCATGGTGTTCTTCCCCTTCGTACTGACGCTCTTCCTGTTCCTGCTGACGGCCAATCTGATCGGCATGTTCCCCTATTTCTTCTCCGTGACCAGCCAGATCGTGGTGACCTTCGCCCTTGCCATTCTGGTGATGAGCGTGGTGGTCGGCTACGGCGTCTACAAGCACGGCTTCGGCTTCTTCAAGGTGTTTGTGCCGTCCGGTGTGCCCGCTGCCCTGCTGCCGCTGGTGACGATGATCGAGATCGTTTCGTTTCTCTCGCGACCCATCAGCCTGTCGGTTCGTCTTTTTGCCAATATGCTGGCCGGCCACATCACGCTCAAGGTTTTTGCCGGCTTCGTCGTCTCGCTGAGCGCGATCGGCACGATCGGAACCGGGGGCGCTATCCTGCCTCTGGCCATGACCGTCGCTCTGACGGCGCTGGAATTCCTGGTGGCCTTCCTGCAGGCCTATGTGTTTGCAGTCCTGACCTGCATGTATCTTAACGATGCCGTCAACGCAGGCGATCACTAGGGAATAAACTCTGTCGGTCCGGCTGGACAGCGCGGACCGGCATCGCTATTAAGCCGCAACAACCCATTCTTTCGAAGGAGTTCTTTTATGGAAGCGGAAGCAGCAAAGTTCATTGGTGCCGGTATTGCATGCCTCGGCATGGGTGCAACCTCCATGGGTCTGGGCCGCATCTTCGGTGACTACCTCACCGGCGCCCTGCGTAACCCCTCTGCAGCCGACAGCCAGTTCGGCCGCCTGGTCTTCGGCTTCGCCGTGACCGAAGCGCTCGGCATCTTCTCGCTGCTCGTCGCTCTTCTCCTGCTCTTCGCCGTTTAAGTTTAAACGGTCTGACGTTTTGGTCACGGCGTTTGGTTAGAACGCCGTGACATCGTTATCGAAGACCTCTGGAGGCGAGCATGATTGTGACACCGGCTCTGGCGCAGACATCGGAAGGCGCGGAAGCGCATACCGAGACCACGCTGGCCGAACTCGAGCATCACGAAGAACAGGTGTTCCCGCCATTTGATTTTGTGACCTTTCCGTCGCAGATCCTGTGGCTGGCCATTACGTTCGGCATCTTCTATCTGGTGATGAAGAGGGTGATCGTTCCGCGCGTCGGCTCCATCCTGGAAGATCGGCATGACCGGATCGCCCAGGACCTGGACGAAGCCGAAAGGCTGCGCAACGAGGCCGATGCCGCGATTGCCGCTTATGAAAAGGAATTGGCCCGGGCGCGTGATGAAGCGCGTTCGATTTCGGCGGCTGCCGCCGAAAAGGCGCGCGCCGAAGCCGAGGCCGAACGGGCCGAGCTTGAAGCCGAGCTTGGCAAGAAGCTTTCCGAAGCCAATGCCCGGATCGAGAAGGTTCGCTCCGAAGCTCTGGCCGAGGTCGGGACCATTGCCGAAGACACCGCCGCCCAGATCGTGACCCACCTCATTGGCGGGCGCGTGGCCAAGGGCGACGTGGAAGCGGCCGTTTCATCGGCCAAGGAGGGCTGATCATGGCACTTGACGCGACATTTTATGCCTTTGTCGGCCTGATCCTGTTCTTCATCGTCGTGGCCTATTTCAAGGTCCCCGGCATCATGCTGCGCTCGCTCGATTCGCGCGCGGATGAGATTCGCGACGAACTGGCGGAAGCCAAGCGTCTGCGCGAGGAGGCCCAGCACGTCTTGGCCGACTACCAGCGCAAGCGCCGCGAGGCCGAGGAAGAAGCCAAGGATATCGTCGCCGCTGCCGAACGCGAAGCCCAGGCGATCAAGGAAGAGGCGCGCCGCAAGACGGAAGAATATGTCGAGCGCCGCACCGCCTTTTCCGAGCAGAAGATCCGCCAGGCCGAGCATGATGCCATCGAGGCCGTGCGTGGCGCTGCAGTCGATGTTGCCGTTGAAGCGGCCCGCATCGTTCTGGAAAAGAAGGCAACGCCTGCCGTTCAGTCGAAGCTGTTTTCGAAGTCCGTCGATTCGGTCAAGACACGGCTCAACTGAGGGCGCAGATGCCTTTTTGAAGAAGAATATCGGCAAGCGCTGCGGCGCTTGCCGTTTTTGTTTTCAGGGCCCAGACGAGGGCGTTGGCATTGACTTTCCGGGAGTGAACAAATGGCAGAACGCATTGACGGCAAGGCGATTGCCGCAGGGGTGATCGAGACGGTCAAGACGGCCACGGCCGAACTGAAACGCGCCAAGGGCGTGGTGCCGGGGCTGGCGGTCGTGATCGTCGGCGATGATGCGGCCAGCCATACCTATGTGACGGCCAAGGGCAAGCGCGCCAAGGAATGCGGCTTTCATTCGGTACAGGTGACGCTTGATGCCGATACCAGCCAGGAAGAGCTTGAAAGGGTCGTCGGCGAACTCAATGCCGATCCTGCGATCCACGGCATTCTCGTGCAGCTTCCGTTGCCCGGCCATCTTGACGAGTTTCCGGTGATCCAGATGATCCGCCCGGAAAAGGACGTCGACGGGCTATCGATCGTCAATGCCGGCAAGCTTGCCGTGGGCGATCTGAAGACCGGCCTGATTTCCTGCACGCCCGCCGGGGCTATGATCCTCGTACGCTCGATCCACGGCGATGACCTCTCTGGCCTAAATGCCGTCGTCGTCGGCCGCTCGAACCTGTTCGGCAAGCCCATGGGGAGGCTTTTGCTGCAGGCGAACGCCACCGTCACCATGGCCCATTCCCGCACCGCCGATCTGGCGACCGTTTGCCGCAGCGCCGATATTCTGGTGGCGGCCACGGGCAGGGCGGAAATGGTCAAGGCCGATTGGGTGAAGCCCGGTGCCACGGTTATCGATGTCGGCATCACCCGCGTCCCGGCGCCCGAGCGCGGCGAGGGCAAGACACGCCTCCTCGGCGATGTCGATTTCGCCGCCTGCGAACCCGTCGCCGGCGCGATCACGCCCGTTCCCGGCGGCGTCGGGCCGATGACGATCACCATGTTGATGGCCAATACCGTGATCGCCGCCTATCGCGCGGCCGGTCTTGAGGCGCCGCGTTTTTGAAGGCTTTCCGGCGGAGGCCGGAAGAGGCCTGGCGCTGATTTTTAGCTGAACGCCTTGAAGGTGACGAGGGTGAAAGTGTCCTTTACCCCGTCGATCGTTTGCAGCTGGTTCGTCACAAAGTGCCCGATATCGACCTCGGCCGGAAGGTAGAACTTGGCGAGGAGGTCGTAGTGGCCGGAGGTCGAGTAGATTTCCGAGGTCTCCTCAAGCGTGCGCACGACAACGTCGGCAACGTCATAGGCCTGGCCGGGATGGCATTTGAACTGCACGAAAATGGTCTGCATGGTTTATCCTGACAGGGGTCACCCGCACGGGCGGCAAGAAGCCACGACCGCGGCTGTTGAAACAGATGTCATCTAGCGGAAATTTGAAGGCTCCGCAAATGATCAACATCTATAAATTTACTATGTTGATACAATATTCCGATATATATAATTAAATAACTGTTCTACGCATTACAGGAAGGCGGAGGCATCTGTTTCGGTTAAGATGTCGAAGCAAGAGCTTTTGCCGGAAGAGCCGGAACAATGACCGCCGGGTTCGGCGTTGAGGAAAAGAGAAAACAGGGAGACGACCCATGGCCATATCGGAACTGCTTACCAGCCGCCTCACGGACAAGACGCTTGCCCGTTCCGGCGCTTTCATCGCCGGAAAATGGACGGAGGCCGCAACCGGCGGCAAGACCTTCAACGTCACCAATCCGGCAACTGGGGAGGTGATCGCGACCCTTCCGGATTGCGGCAGGGAGGATGTCGACAGGGCAATCACAGCCGCGCACGAGGCGCAGAAGAGCTGGGCGAAAAAGACCGGCAAGGAGCGCGCGGCGATGCTGCGCAAGCTCTACGACCTGATGGTCGCCAATGCCGATGACCTGGCAACGATCCTCACCGTCGAGATGGGCAAGCCCTGGGCTGAGGCGCGCGGCGAGATCCTCTATGGCGCGGCCTATGTCGAGTGGTTCGGCGAGGAGGCCAAGCGCGCCTATGGCGATATCATTCCCGGCCACCAGGCCGACAAGCGCATCATGGTCATCCGCCAGCCGGTCGGCGTCGTGGGCGCGATCACGCCGTGGAATTTTCCGAATGCGATGCTTGCGCGCAAGATGGCCCCGGCGCTCGCCGCTGGCTGCTCGATCATTTCCAAGCCGGCGCAGCTGACGCCGCTTTCCGCTCTCGCTTTGGCCTATCTTGCCGAGCAGGCCGGGCTGCCGGCGGGCCTGTTCTCAGTGGTCACGGCCACCTCTTCCTCGATGGTCGGCAAGGCCTTTAGCGAGGATGACCGCGTGCGCAAGGTGACCTTCACCGGCTCGACCGAGGTCGGGCGGATCCTGATGCGCCAGGGCGCCGACCAGATCAAGAAGCTCGGGCTGGAGCTTGGCGGCAATGCCCCCTTCATGGTGTTCGACGACGCCGATCTCGATGCCGCCGTCGAAGGCGCGATTGCCTCCAAATACCGCAATGCCGGGCAGACCTGCGTGTGCGCCAACCGTCTTTATGTGCAGTCCGGCGTTTATGACGCCTTCGCTGAAAAGCTGGCCAAACGGGTGGCGGGTCTGAAGGTCGGAGACGGCATGGCCGAAGGCATGGATATCGGCCCGATGATCGACGAGAATGCCGTCGAGAAGGTGCAGGATCACATTCAGGACGCCGTTTCGAAGGGCGCTGAGATCACGCTCGGCGGCGGGCGTCACGAAAAGGGCGGCCTGTTCTTCCAGCCGACGGTGCTGACCGGCGTGACGCCGGAGATGAAATGCGCGCGCGAAGAGACCTTCGGGCCGGTCGCGCCGTTGTTCCGGTTCGAGACCGAGGAGGATGTGATCCACATGGCGAATGACACCGAATTTGGCCTTGCCTCCTACTTCTTCTCCTCGGACGTGGCGAAGATCTTCCGCGTGGCCGAGGCTCTGGAATACGGCATTGTCGGCGTCAACACGGGTCTCATCTCCACCGAGGTGGCGCCCTTCGGCGGCGTCAAGCAGTCAGGCCTCGGCCGCGAAGGCTCCAAATATGGCCTCGATGACTATACCGAGCTGAAATATATCTGCCTCGGCGGCATCGCGTAGCGAAAACAAAAAAAGGCGGGCTTTGTGCCCGCCTTTCTCATATCGGCAACAAGGGGACATCAGTCCTTGGCGCGCTCCACATAGGAGCCGTCTTCGGTGAGGATCACCACGCGGGTGCCGGCGTCGATATGCGGCGGCACCATGGTGCGCACGCCGTTTGACAGCATCGCGGGCTTGTAAGATGACGAGGCCGTCTGGCCTTTGACCACGGGCTCCGTCTCGGTGATTTCCAGCGTGACATGGCGCGGCAGCTCCAGCGCGATGGCGACGCCCTCATGGATCGACAGGATCACCGTCATGCCTTCCGACAGGTAGTTGGCGGCATCGCCCACATCGTCCGGGCTCATGGTGAGCTGGTCGTAGGTCTGAGGGTTCATGAAATGGAACCCTTCGGCGTCGTTATAGAGGAAGGTGTGGTCGGTGTCCTCGACGAAGGCCCGCTCCACCTGCTCGGTCGTCTTCCAGCGTTCCGAAACCTTGGTGCCGTCGGCAATGCGGCGCATGTCCACCTGGGTCACGGGCGTGCCCTTGCCGGGGTGAAAATTCTGGGCGGTAAGAACGACATAGAGCTTGCCGTCGACATCGACGACATTGCCCTTGCGCAGCGATGAGGCAATGACCTTGACCATGAGACTTCCTTGCTTTGGCGGCCGGGACTATCTATAGACCGCGCATTCCCATTGAATTCGTGAGAGCGGGACTAACGCAAATCCGCCCTGAATTCCAGTGCCAAACGCCGGATTGCACCGAACGGGAAGGAAAGGCTTCAGGAAATATGCCGGACGAAAACGCCGCTGCTCCGTCATCGCCCTGGTGGCTGCCCGACAGGCACCGCGACCGGCGGCCGGCGCTTCTGGCGCGCAGCCGGATCATGGGTGCGATGCGGGCCTGGTTTGCGGATGAGGGTTTCATCGAGGCCGATCTGCCGGCGCTTCAGGTCTCGCCCGGCAACGAAACCCATCTCCACGGTTTTTCCACGGCAATGATCGGCAATGACGGCGCGGCGAAGCCAATGTACCTGCACACCTCGCCGGAATTTGCAGCCAAGAAACTGCTGACGGCGGGCGAGGAACGGCTGGTCACTTTTTCCCATGTCTATCGCAACCGCGAGCGCGGTCCACTGCATCATCCGGAATTCACAATGGTGGAATGGTATCGCGCGCGCGCGCCCTATGCGCGCCTGTTTACCGACTGCGCCGCCCTGCTGGCGCTTGCCGCACGGGCCGCGGGAACCGAGCGCTTCGCCTGGCGGGGGAGTGATTGCGATCCCTTCGCCGAAATCGAGCGGCTGAGCGTTGCCGAGGCCTTCGCGCGTTTTGCCGGGATTGATCTACTCGCCACGATCGGTGCAGATGGCGATACCGACCGCGACGGCCTTGCCGGGCAGATGAGCGGCAAGGGGCTTCGATATGGCGATGATGACAGCTGGTCGGACCTTTTTTCGCGCGTGCTTGTCGAAAAGATCGAACCAAGGCTCGGCCATGGCCGCGCCACGCTGCTCGATGCCTATCCCGCGCCGGAGGCCGCCCTCGCCCGCAAGAGCGAAGAGGAGCCGCGCGTCAGCGAACGCTTCGAGCTCTATGTCTGCGGCGTCGAGCTTGCCAACGGCTTCGGCGAGCTGACGGACGCCAAGGAGCAGCGCCGCCGCTTCGAGGCGGATATGGCGGAGAAAGCGCGCATCTACGACGAGACCTATCCGATCGACGAGGATTTTCTCTCAGCCCTCGAACATATGCCGCCGGCAAGCGGCATCGCGCTCGGCTTCGACCGGCTGGTGATGCTCGCAACCGGCGCGCGCCGGATCGAGGATGTGCTCTGGGCGCCTGTTGCCGGGTGACGCTCAGTCGCCTTCGCCGTTGCAGGCATGGCGGGTCATGTCATTGCCGGCGAGCACGGGCTGAAGCGTGCGCAACTGGGCGCTGCCGCCGTTTCGAAGATCCGGCTGGATGATCATCGGCGCGTTTTTCGGCCACCAGTCGCCGCTTGCCCAATAGGCCCAGCCGATCCAGGCCTTCTGATCGTTCTGGATAATGTCCACGATCTGCTTCAGGCCGCGCAGGCATTCGATCTGGTCGGACGTGCCGAACTCGCCGAGGAATCCCTGGTAGTCGTTGGCGTTCAGCCAGTCGGTGAAGCTCTTGATGGCATCGACCGCACCGTCGATATGGCTGCAGTCATCCGCCTTTCCGGAATAGTCGGCGTCGGAATACTGATGCACCTCGAAGGCAAAAAAGTCCTGAGGGTCAACCACGCCGGTCATCACCGAGGCATTGGATGGGCCGTAGAAGGTCTGTTCCCAGCTATGGGCGCCGGTCCAGGCCGTGCCCGGAACGAGGATCAGGTTGCCGGCTCCGATATTGCGGATCGCCGCGATCGCCGCGTTGGCGGCGGTCAGCCATTCCGGCGCCTCGATGTCGTGCGGCTCGTTCATCAGGCCGAAGATGATATCATCGTCATTGGCGAAGACGGCCGAGAGCCGCTTCCAGAAATCTGCGAAGGCGTCGACCGGAACATCCGGGCTTCCGATCACCTGGCCGCGATAGCGCGCATAATTGTGCGGATCGAGGATGACGACCATGTTGTTGTCGCGGGCGTCGGAGACCGTTGCCTGGATACGCGCCATTTCCGCCGGGTCGAAAACCCCGTTCAAAGAGGGCTGGAGCCTTTCCCAGAGAAAGGGCAGGCGGATGGCATTGAACTTGTCCTTGGCAAGCGAGTCGATCGTGTCCTCGGAAGGGTAGATATAGCCCTGGCCGTAAGGGTCTCCGGGCTTGCCGAATTCGGCGCCGGCGACGTTGATCCCGTGCAGCGTCATTTCACAGTTCTGCGCGGCAAGGGCAGTTGATGACATTGCCAGGGACAAGGCCGTCGCTGCGATGGCTGCGGTCGACAGCCGCGACTTGAACTTTGTCATAAAAGACTGGCATGGCGCGGATCCCCTCAAGCGACGCATATACTGATACTCCAATCATCCATTCCGCCTTCGGGCGGGTCGGCCCCTGTTATGACAGCTATTATCGGACTATAGCGCGTGTGGGCCCGCTGAAGTCAAGCCGCCCTCTTTGCCGGTAACGATAGTGTGCGGTCCGGCGGATGAAAACAAACGGAGAGGCGCGATTGGCGGCAATCCGCATCTTTGAGTCGTGGATGCTACAGCAGAGACCGCCGCGACATAGTCTGATGGCTCATCGGGCGGTTGAAAGCGCACCCGCCAGCCTTTATGACCGGTCGGCTGCCTGAACGGGCGGCGGCCGGCGCTCACTGAACGGGAAACGACAATGAAAGACTTCGTGCTCACGGTAACATGCCCTTCAACGCGCGGCATTGTCGCGGCGATTTCCGGCTATCTGGCGGCGGAGGGCTGCAACATCATCGACAGTTCCCAGTTCGATGATCTGGAGACCGGTCGCTTCTTCATCAGGATCAGCTTCATCTCCGAGACCGGAACCGGGCTTGAAGCGTTGAGGGACGGTTTTGCCGCGATCGCCGCGCCCTTCGACATGGACTACAATTTCCATGACGGCGAATACCGGTTGAAGACGCTGATCATGGTCTCGCGCTTCGGCCATTGCCTCAACGACCTTCTCTACCGCTGGCGCATCGGCGCACTGCCGATCGACATTGTCGGCGTGGTGTCGAACCACCTCGACTACCAGAAGCTCGTCGTCAATCATGACATCCCCTTCTACCACATTCCGGTGACGAAGGAGACGAAGCCCGCCGCCGAGGCGCGGCTTTTCGAACTCATCGACCAGACGGAGGCCGAATTGGTGGTGCTGGCGCGCTACATGCAGGTCCTCTCCGACGATCTGTGCCGCAAGATGGCCGGGCAGGTGATCAATATCCATCATTCCTTCCTGCCAAGCTTCAAGGGCGCGAACCCCTACAAGCAGGCCTATCAGCGCGGCGTGAAGCTGATCGGGGCGACGGCGCATTATGTCACAGCCGATCTCGACGAAGGCCCGATCATCGAGCAGGAGACGGTGCGCATCACCCACGCGCAAAGCCCGCAGGACTATGTCGCGCTCGGCCGCGATGTCGAGGCGCTGGTGCTGGCGCGCGCCATCCATGCCCATATTCACCACCGCGTATTCGTCAACGGCAACCGCACGGTTGTCTTTCCGCCGTCAGCCGGCTCCTACGCGTCGGAACGGATGGGCTGATCACAGTCCTTTCCGTCTGTTTTCTGCAGTCAAAGGTTGTATTCTTGAGGGGCGCTCGAATTTTCGGGCCGCCCCTCTTGTCTGTTGCGCCGACCTCTCTATCTAGAGGAAAGCTGCCTGCCGCGGTCCCGACGGAAGAGCATTCATTTTTCGTCATCGCCAGCGTTTTGACATGTTTTTGAAGAATTTCGACGATATGAACAAAATATAAGCTTGGTTTTGATTCGGGTTTTCGGGTAAAACCTGTTCCATCGCAATCTTGTCCAACCCTTCGCAATGCGGGAGCGTTCAATGTCTTTCGAGGCGCTGAAAACAACAAACATGAACGAAGCCGGATACGCGACGGGTGTACTCCGATGCTGTCGCACGAGCGCCAGGGCCATTCGGGTCGCACATCAGGGTTGAAACAAATTGGCCGGTCATTTGCAGGCCGGAGTTGATGATCATGAAAAAGCAGATGGTTGAATTCGGTGGTCAGCCGGTCGGGATCGTTGTTCCCGAAAACGGACGGCTGAGGTTTGTCGCCGTCAAGTTTCACGTCCACGCGCTGGATGGCGGTCTTTATGCCACAATGGAAGAATTGCGCGCCGCAATCCGGGAGCATCTCTCGCGCTGGTCGGGCGATGATCCTGCCCGGGTGGCTGCTGCCGGCTAATCGGTCGCGCGGCTTGCGTCCCGCGCCTTGATATCTATTGTGCCGGCCTCATGCCGGGCGTAAACTTCGCCTGTCGGCACGCGGCATTCATTTCGGTTTCGCGCCGGAAAATCGGCGTCGGCATGCCGGAACAAACAGGACGCTTGCGCGTTGGTGAGTGCAGTGGCCGAACTCAAATTTGGGAGATCCAATATGGCAGAAAGCAAAAGCACCGGTGGACAGGCTGGCAAGACGACCGAGGCCGACATCCAGGCGCAGATCGACCAACTGCGCGAGGATATTGCCGGCCTGACGAAGCTGATCGGCTCACTTGGCAATGAAAAGGCCTCCGACGCACGGGCACGCGCCGAAAAATTCCGCGATGACGCGACCAAGAAAGGCCAGGAGGCCTACGACCGGGCGCGCGAGGAAGCGATGTCGATCGAAGAAGATATCGAGGATCACATCCGCAGCCGTCCGCTGCAGTCCATCCTGATGGCTGCCGGTTTCGGCTTCCTGGCCGCGCTGCTGACGCGGCGTTAAGGCATGGATCGGTTCATCTCCCTGGCGGCGGCCATCATGGCAATTGATGGCCGCATGGTCGTGCGTTCAGCCAAGCGGAATGCGGTTCTGGTCGTCGTCCTGCTGTTTCTGTTCATGTCCGCCTATGTGAGCGGCGTGATAGCGCTCGCCATCTATCTGGCGGAGATTTTTGGCCCGTTGGGCGCGGCGCTGACCGTGGCAATCGCCTCGCTGACGCTCGCGATCTTGGTGCTTGCCTATGCGATGCTGATGAACCGCGCGGAGCGGCGGCGTTACCGCGCTGCAAAGTACGCGACCGAGGAAATGCTTGAAGGCGTCCTCGGCGTTGTTCCCGTGATGATGAAGCAGAAGCCGATCTCCGGACTGACTGCGGTCGCGGGGCTCGCCTTCGTTCTGGCGCGGGCCTTCCAGAAGAAATAGCGCCGGCTTTGGCCGGACCGGGCGGCGCGAGGCCGCCTTTTTGATGCTCCCGGCAAACGCGCCGGGAGGTCGCGTCAGCGTCCGTCGAACGGACATGGTTTTCTCGGGGGAGCTTTCATGACAATTGCACCAAAAGATTTGCCGAAACGCCAACTCGGCGCCACCGACATGATGATTACCCGCGCCGGTTTCGGCGCCTGGGCCGTCGGAGGCGGCGGATGGGCAGCCGGATGGGGCGCGCAGGACGACAGCGATTCCATTGCCGCCATTCGAAGGGCGATCGATGCCGGGATAAATTGGATCGACACGGCGTCCGTTTACGGTCTCGGCCATTCGGAAGAGGTCGTCGGCAGGGCGATTGCCGACATGGCGCCGTCGCAACGGCCCTATATTTTCACGAAATGCGGTATGGTCTGGAACGATGACGACCCGATGGAAACGCCGAAACGGATCGGCAATCCGGACAGCCTGAGGGCGCAGACGGAAGCCTCGCTGAAGCGGCTCGGCGTCGAGGTCATCGACCTGATGCAGATCCACTGGCCGTCGAACGATGTGCCGCTTGCCGAATACTGGGGCGCGATGTGCGAGCTGAAGGCAGAAGGCAAGGTGCGGGCAATCGGCCTTTCCAACCACGGCATAGACCAGCTCGAAGAGGCCGAGGCGATCGGTCATGTCGATACGCTGCAGCCGCCCTTTTCGGCGATCCGCCGTGATACGGCGGCGGAGCTTCTGCCCTGGGCGCGCGCCAACGACACCGGCGTGATCTGCTACAGCCCGATGCAGGCCGGCCTTTTGACGGGGCGCTTCTCCAAGGAGCGTGCTGCCGCGCTGCCCGATGACGACTGGCGCAAGAACAGCGGAAATTTCAATGGCGAGGCGCTTGAGGCCAATCTGGCGCTGGCCGAAGCGCTGAAGCCGGCGGCCGAGCGCCACGGCGTCAGCCAGGCGGCCATTGCCATTGCCTGGGTTCTGGCCTGGCCAGGTTTGACCGGGGCGATTGTCGGCGCGCGCAAGCCCGAGCAGATCGATGGCTGGGTTGCCGCCGCCAGCCTGGAACTTGATGATGACGACCTCGACGCGATCGCCGCTGCGATCGAGAAGACCGGCGCCGGCAGCGGGCCCAAACGCCCCTGAGCCGCCGCGACGCACAGAAGTCTGGAGACGAAAACATGAAAACCATCAACGGCATTCCCCAGATTGGCTTCGGCACATGGAAGAGACGCGGCGACGAGGCCTACAGGACGGTGCTTGCAGCCCTGGAGGCGGGCTATCGCCATATCGATACGGCCCAGGCCTATGGCAATGAGGCCGAGGTTGGCCGCGCGCTTGCCGATTGCGGTCTGAGCCGGGACGAGATTTTCGTGACGACCAAGGTGTGGATCGACAATTACGGCGAGGATGCTTTCCGAAAGAGCGTCGAGGAGAGCTTCGAAAAGCTCGGCGGCGCGGAAATTGATCTCCTTCTGTTGCACTGGCCGGGTCGCGCCGACGGGCCGGCATTCGAGGACTATATCGGCCGACTGGCCGACGTGCATGATGCCGGCCTTGCCAAACGGATCGGCGTTTCCAATTTCACCCGCGGGCTTATGGACAGGGCTGCCGGGTTGCTCGGCGATCGGAAGATCGCAGCCAATCAGGTCGAATGCCATGTCTTCCACCAGAACCGGCTGGTTGCCGATTATTGCGACAGCCATGGCATCGCCTTCACCGCCTATTCTCCTCTGGCGCAGGGCAAGATTGCGGGAGAACCGACACTTAAGGCAATCGGCGCGGCCCATGGCGTGTCCGAAGGCGAGATTGCACTCGCTTTCCTGATGGCGGAAGGCCATGTGGTGATCCCGACCTCGAGCAAGCCGCAACGGGTGAAGTCGAACCTCGCGGCAGCCGATATCGAACTCTCGCAGGATGAAATCGGACGTTTGAGAGCCCTCGACAAGGGCGAACGGCTGATCGACCCGGAATGGGCGCCGGACTGGGACTGAGCGACAACACGCTTGGCAGCACTTGCGGAGGAGTGCTGCCAAGCCTTTGAAAAATATCGCAAAAATCAAATTTCGGATTGAAGCCGTCGCGAAAATACGTCAGCCTTTGAAATTGTCAACGACAATGAGGTGGAACATGCGATTTGCTTCGGAACTTGAAATGCAGCTTGCCGGCTACGGGCTGACCACGGCCCATATTTTCTATCGTCTCCCCGACTTCGACAGCCTCCTGCAGACCTATCTCTGGCAGGACTACGATCTCGCGCCCGATTTTCCGCAAATGCACAAATTTCTCGATTTCTGGAAGCAGAACCTCGACGGTCCGCTGCATTCGGTCCGCTATGCCCACAAGCGGCTGATCGGCCCGAATGAATGGCGTCAGGTCTCCGGCGAGATCACGCTGCACTGATCGCGCTCAGGCTTCGCCGATCCGCTTGATCACCAGCGGGCGGTCGGCGGGCGCTTCATCCCCGACTATATAGGCGTCGCGCAGCGTCTGCATTGCGGCCTCGCAATCGCCCGCCGTTGCCGCGTGGACGAGACCCAGCGGCGCGCCTGCCTCGACAAACGCGCCGAGCGGCAGGAGCCCGGAAAAGCCGACGCGATGGTCGATGCGCTCGCCGGGCTTGCTGCGCCCGCCGCCAAGCGTGACCACGCCAATGCCCAGCGCCCGTGCGTCCGATGCGACGAGATAGCCCGATCGTCCCGCCGCGACGGGGCGGATGACGGGTGCTGCCGGCAGATAGGTTTCGGATTTCTCGATGAAATCGGACGGTCCGCCGAGTGCCGCGACCATCTTCGAGAAGGTTTCCATCGCGCGGCCGCTTGAGAGCGCATTCGCGGCAATGGCTTGGGCAGATGCCCGATCCTCGGCGAGACCCGCGCCGACAATCATCTCGGCGGCAAGTTCCATGACGACCGTCTCAAGCCGTGTGCCCGTCTTCTCGCCCCTGAGAAAGGAAAGCGCGTTTTCGATCTCGACGGCATTGCCGACCGCATCGGCAAGCGGCTCGTTCATGTCGGTCACCAGCGCGCTCGTTGGCAGGCCGGCGCCATTGGCGACCGTGACAAGGCGTCGCGCGAGATCCGCAGCGTCGGCGGCGCTCGTCATGAAGGCGCCGCTGCCGAACTTGACGTCGAGCACCAGCGACTGGAGACCGGCGGCCAGTTTCTTCGACAGAATGGAGGAAACGATCAGCGGCATGGATTCCACCGTCGCCGTAACGTCGCGGATCGCGTAAAGCCGTTTGTCGGCAGGCGCCAGCGCGCCGGTCTGGCCGACAATGGCGCAGCCGGCCTCGGCAATTGCGCGGCGCAGGCTTGCCGCGTCCGGGCTCACGTCATAGCCGGGGATCGATTCCAGCTTGTCGAGCGTGCCGCCGGTGGGACCGAGACCGCGACCGGAGATCATCGGCACGGCAAGGCCGGCTGCCGCGGCGATCGGCGCCAGCATCAACGAGACATTGTCGCCGATCCCGCCGGTCGAGTGCTTGTCGGCCACCGGGCGGTCAATGTCGGGCCAGGCGAGAACCGTGCCGCTGTCGCGCATGGCGAGGGTCAGCGCCACGGTCTCCGCCTCGTCCATGCCCTGGAAATAGACGGCCATGGCGAAGGCGGCGGCCTGCGCTTCGGACAGCGTTTCGTTGGAAAGCGCGCGGACGAATTCGGAAATCTCGGCCGCCGCAAGCGCGAAGCCGTCCCGTTTCCTTCGGATCGTCTCCTGCGCCAGCATCGGCCGCCTAGTAGCCGCCGCCGGTCACGGTCGAGTGCCTGCCCGCGAGCACGCCCTGGATATCATCGAGAAGTCCGGAAGCGCCGAAGCGGAAGGTTGTCGGCATCACCCAGCCCTCGCCCATCACCGTTTCGGCGAGGCTCAGGTAAAGCTGCGCGTCGCGCACCGAGGAGATGCCGCCGGCGGGCTTGAAGCCGACCTTGCGACCGGCCTCGCGGATGACGCCGAGCATGATGTCGGCGGCTTCCAGCGTGGCATTCACCTTGACCTTGCCGGTCGAGGTCTTGATGAAATCGGCGCCCTCGGCAATGGCGATCGTGGCCGCCTTGCGGATGAGGGCCGCATCGGCCAGTTCGCCCGTTTCGAGGATCACCTTGAGCGTAACCGGTTCGCGGCAGAGAAAGCGGATGGCGCGGACCATCTCGCTGACGGCCCATTCATTGCCGGCCTTCAGCTTGTTGTAGGGGATCACGAGATCGATCTCGTCCGCCCCATCGCGGATCGCCTGTTCGGTCTCTTCTTCCACCGCGCTGATCGACATGTCGCCCGAGGGGAAATTGACCACGGTGGCGATCTTGATCATGTGATCGGTTCCGAGCATCTGCCGGGCGAGGCTCACAAAGCGCGGCCAGATGCAGATCGCCGCCGGCGTGCCGTAGGGCGTGTAGGCGCGCGCGATCAGCGCCTCGATATCCTTTTCGGTGCAATCGTCGGAAAGGTTCGTCAGGTCCAGAAGCGAGAGCGAAACCGAGGCGGCTTCCTGCTCTGTATGATGTTTCATGGCTTACCCCTCGCCAATCAGGCGTTTGACAATGGCGGCCAGCTTGCGGCCGCCGATCGGCGCCATCTCCTTGGTTTCCTCATGGCCGAGTTCACCCTGGCTCATGCCCGCGCCGAAATTCGTGATGACGGAAGCCGCGGCGACCTTCAGACCCAGAAAGCGCGCCAGAATGACCTCGGGCACCGTGGACATGCCGACAGCGTCGGCGCCCAGCGTCCGGGCCATGCGGATTTCCGCCGGTGTTTCGAAACTCGGTCCTGAAAACCACATATAGACGCCTTCGGCAAGCTGAATATCCAAATCGCGGGACGCCTGCCGCATCGCGTCCGCCAAACCGGCATCATAGGCCTGGCTCATGCCGGTGAAGCGCCGGTCGGATTTCTCGCCGATCAGCGGGTTCATGCCGGAATAGTTGATATGGTCGGTAATCAGCATCACCGAGCCCGGCGGCATGTCCTCTCTCAGCGATCCGGCGGCGTTGGTCAGCAGGAGTTCCTCGATCCCGAGAGCGGCGAGCGCCTCGAGCGGAACGCGCATCGCCGCAGCGTCGCCCTGTTCATAATAATGCACCCGGCCCGACAGCATGATCACCGGCGTGCCGGCAAGCCTGCCGATCACGACCGAGCCTTCGTGGCCGCTGACGGCGCTTAAGGGAAAGCCCGGCAGTTCGGAAAAGGCGAAATACTGTTTGTCGGAAAGCGCTTCCGTCAGCCCGCCAAGGCCGGAGCCGAGGACCATGGCGGTGCGGGGTTTCAGGTCGCCAAGCGCCTCGCGCAGCAGAAGGGCAGCGTCGCTCATCCGATCTCACCGGTGGCAAAGGCGTGCGGCAGCAGTTCGGCCACGGTCACCGTTTCGCGAACGCCGCCATCGTCACAAAGGTAGACCTTGGTGTCGGGGTCGGAAAACTCGGCAAGCTTCTGCCGGCAGCCGCCGCAGGGCGGGCAGAGTGCGAGGCGCGGCGCATAGACGGCCGCAGCCTTTATCTTCAGCGCGCCGCCCATCACCATATGGCCGATCGCGACGCCTTCCGCGCAGATGCCCTCGGGAAAGGCGAGGTTCTCGACATTGGCGCCGGCGAAGACCTGGCCGTCATCCGTCAGAAGGGCAGCGCCCACCGGAAACTTCGAATAGGGCGCATAGGCCCTGGCGCTGGCCGCGCGGGCCGTCTCGAAAAGCTCCTCAGCCGTTGCCATCGTCTCACCGCTCCTTGGTGTAGGGAATGCCGCCGGCCTTGGGCGGACGCGCGGTGCCGATGAAGCCGGCCAGAAGCACGCAGGTGAGGATATAGGGCAGGGCCTGATAGAACTGAACCGGAACTTCGCCGATCAGCGGCATGGATTTGCCCTGCATGAAGTTCGAAAACGCACCGAGGAAACCGAACAGCAGGCAGGCAAACATCACCGGAATCGGTTTCCACTTGGCGAAGATCAGCGCCGCCAGCGCAATATAGCCCTTGCCGGCCGACATGTTGTTGATGAAGGAGGCGGACTGGGCGATCGCGAGATAGGTGCCGGAGAAGCCGCAGAGGAAGCCGGCGATGATAACGGCGCGGTAGCGCAGCCAGACGACCGAGATGCCGGCGGTATCGACCGCGCCCGGGTTCTCGCCGACGGCCCGCAATCTCAGGCCGAAGCGGGTCTTGTAGACCACCCACCAGACGATCGGAACGGTGATGAAAGCGAGGTAGACGAGGATGTTCTGACCCGAGATCACATCGGCATAGAATTTGCCGAGAAAGCCCGTATCTCTTACCGCCTCCGCGCCTGGAAATTCGATCTCGGTAAAGCGAGCGGTGTTCGCAAGCTGCGGCGTGCGTCCGCCCTGGCGGAACCAGGCATTGCCGAGCACGACGGTCAGACCGGCGGCGACGAAATTGAGCGCCACGCCGGAGACAATCTGGTTGCCGCGCGCGGTGATCGACGCATAGCCGTGAACGAGGCTGAAGAGGATGGAGACGAGGATGCCGCCCAGAAGTCCCAGCCAGGGGGAGCCGGTATAATAGGCAACCACGGCGGAGGCGAAGGCCGACGCCAGCATCTTGCCCTCAAGGCCGATGTCGAAAATGCCGGAGCGTTCCGAAAAAAGACCGGCCAGCGCCGTGAAGATCAGCGGGATGGAAAGACGGATGGTCGAGCCGAGCATGCCGACAATGATATCAATCGTTTGCATGGCTCAGGCCTCCGCCAACATCTGTCGTCTGGAAAACACCCTGGCAAGGGCCGGTCGGTAGAGGAACTCAAGCGCGCCGGCGAACAGGATGACGAGACCCTGGATCATCACGATCATGTCGCGGGTGATCTGCGGCATCATGAAGGAAAGCTGGGCGCCGCCCTGATAGAGAATGCCGAACAGGATCGCCGCCAGCAGAATGCCGAGCGGATGGTTGCGGCCCATCAGCGACACGGCGATGCCGACAAAGCCCGCGCCGCCGACGAATTCTACCTGCAGCCGGTCTGCCGACCCCATCACTACATTGAGCGCCATCATGCCGGCAAGCCCGCCGGAAAGCAGCATGGTGACGATAACCGTGCGGGCATAGGGAATGCCGGCATAGGTGGCGGCCGTCTTGCTCATGCCCAGCGCGCGCACCGAATAGCCGAATTTGGTGCGCCAGATCAGGAACCACACGGCAACGCACATGACCAGGCCGATGATGAAGGAGACGTTGAGCGGCGCAGGGCCGAGCCTTGAGCCAAACATCGCCATCAGCCAGTCGAGATCCGGCAGTTGTCCGCCGGGCGCAAAGCCGCGGGTTTCAGGCGACATGGCCCCGGCGGGCTTCAGCACATGCACCAGGAGATAGACCATCAGAGCCGCGCCGATGAAGTTGAACATGATCGTGGTGATGACGATGTGGCTGCCGCGCTTGGCCTGCAGCCATGCGGGGATGAAGGCCCAGGCGGCGCCGAAGATGCCGGCGCCGAGAATGGCAAAGGGCATGGTCACATACCACGGCACATACTGGTCGAGCGCCAGCGCCACGAGCGCGCAGCCAAGCCCGCCGACATAGGCCTGACCTTCCGAGCCGATGTTGAAGAGACCCGCATGATAGGCCATCGCCACGGAAAGCCCGGTGAAGATGAAGTTGGTGGCGTAATAAAGGGTGAAGCCGATCCCCATGCCGTTGCCAAGCGCGCCGTTGAGGAGGTAGCCCAGGGCCTCGAAGGGGTTCTGGCCGATCATCCAGATCACCAGTCCCGAAATGACCAGAGCGGTGACAAGGTTCAAGAGCGGCATCAGGAAGAATGTGACCCAGCCGGGCAGGGGCGTGTTGGCAGCGCTCATTTCGACCTCAAGACGCTATGCCGGCCATCATCAGGCCGAGTTGCTGTTCGCCTGCATCGGGCTTTGCCTCGCCGACATTCTCGCCGGCGAACATTACCAGAATGCGGTCGGCAAGGGCGCGGATCTCGTCGAGCTCGACGGAGACCAGAAGCACGGCCTTGCCGCTGTCGCGCATGTCGATGATGCGCCGGTGGATGAACTCGATCGCGCCGATATCGACGCCGCGCGTCGGCTGGCCGACGAGCAGGATATCCGGATCGCGCTCGATTTCGCGGGCCACTACAATCTTCTGCTGGTTGCCGCCGGAGAAATTGGCGGTCTTCAGCAGCGGGTTCGGCGGGCGGATATCGTATTTCTCGATCTTCTCGCGCGCGTCATCGAGGATCGCCTGGCGGTTCAGTACGCCGCCGCGGCCATATTCCTCGCGCTGGTGATAGCCGAGAATACTGTTCTCGCGCTCCTCGAAGGGCAGGATCAGGCCCATATGGTGCCGGTCTTCGGGAATATGGGCGACGCCGATCTTGCGATATGTGGCGGGATTGGCGTTGACGATCTTCTTGCCGTGTACATAGATCTCGCCCGAATGCGGTTTGCGGATGCCGGAGAGCGCCTCCAGAAGCTCCGACTGGCCGTTGCCGGCAACGCCGGCAATGCCGACGATCTCGCCGGCGCGCACGTCGAAGGAGACGTTCTTGACCATCGGCACGCCGCGATTGTCGTGGACGGTCAGATTGCGCACCGAAAGGGCGACATCGCCTGGATTAGCCTCGCCCTTTTCGACGCGCAGCAGCACGCGGCGGCCGACCATCAGTTCTGCCAGTTCCTCCACCGTCGTCTCGGCGGTCTTGCGGGTCGCGACCATCTCGCCGCGGCGCATGACGGAGACCTCGTCCGTGATCGCCATGATCTCGCGCAACTTGTGTGTAATGAGGATGATCGTATGGCCCTGGTCGCGCAGCATGCCGAGAATGCGGAACAGGTGATCGGCTTCCGAGGGCGTCAGCACGCCCGTCGGTTCGTCGAGGATCAGGATCTCCGCGCCGCGAAACATGGCCTTGAGGATTTCGACGCGCTGCTGAAGGCCGACGGGCAATTGCTCGATGATCGCGTCGGGATCGACCTCGAGGCCGTATTCGCTTTCCAGTCGCTTCAGCTCCTTGCGGGCCTTGCTTTCGCCCTTGTTGAGGAGCGAGCCGCCCTCGGCGCCGAGCATGACGTTCTCCAGTACGGTAAAATCCTCCACCAGCATGAAATGCTGATGGACCATGCCGATTCCGGCGGCAATGGCGTCGTCGCTGTCGGCGATTTCAAGCGCTTTGCCGTTGACGCGGATTTCGCCGCGATCGGCCTGGTAGAAGCCGTAGAGGATCGACATCAGGGTCGATTTCCCGGCCCCGTTTTCACCGATAATGCCGTGGATGGAGCCCTTCTCAACCTTCAGATTGATATTCTTGTTGGCGTGAACGGGCCCGAAGCTCTTGTCGATACCGATAAGTTCGATTGCGGGCGGTGTGCTCAAAAGCTTAAAAACTCCCAAACGAGGATCGCGCGCCGTTGACGGCGCTCAGGAGGCCCTGCTCAGGGCAGGCGAAACGGGTTTCCGGCGCGCACGGGCACGCAGAAGCGCGCCCGTGCGAAGCTTGAGCCGGATCAGTAGGGGCAGGTGTTGTCGACGGAGTAGTCGTGCACCTCGATCTCGCCCGAGACGATACCTTCCTTGGCCTTTTCGACGGCGGCGAGCATGTCTTCGGTGATCAGCGGCTTGTTGTACTCGTCATAGGCCCAGCCAACACCATTGTCGGCAACGCCGAGGGAGTTGATCCCGGCTTCGAACTTGCCGTCCTGGCTCGCCTTGAAGGCGTCATAGACGGCGTTGTCGACGCGCTTGACCATCGAGGTCAGGACCGAGCCCGGGTGAACATAGTTCTGGTTGCTGTCGACGCCGATCGAATATTTCTCGGCATCGGCTGCGGCCTGCAGCACGCCGAGGCCCGAGGCGCCGGCCGCCGCGTAGATCACGTCGGCGCCCTGGTCCATCTGGTTCTTGGTCAGCTCACCGGCGGTGACCGGGTCGTTCCAGGCCGCACCCGTGGTGCCGACGAAATTGCGCAGGATGGTGGCGTCGCTGTTTGCCGCCTTGGCGCCCTGGGCATAGCCGCAGCCGAATTTGTGGATCAGCGGAATGTCCATGCCGCCGACAAAGCCGACCGTGCCGGTTTCCGACTTCATCGCCGCCAGAAGGCCGACGAGATAGGAACCCTGTTCTTCCTTGAAGACGACGGACTGGACATTCGGCGCCTCGATCACGTCATCGACGATGTAGAATTCGGTATCGGGGAACTGCGGCGCAATCTTCTCGACAGCGGATTTCCAGGCGAAGGAAAGGGCCACGACGGGGTTGAAGCCCATGGAGGCGAAGTTGAGGATCGCCTGTTCGCCCTGGGCGTCGCCGGTCGGCTCGAAGTCGCGATATTCGACGCCGGTGTCGGCCTTGAATTTTTCCGCGCCGTTATAGGCCGACTCGTTGAAGGATTTGTCGAACTTGCCGCCGGTTCCGTAGACAAGCGCCGGCTTGAAATCGGCCAGTGCGGTCGTTGACATGGCGGTAAGCGCGATAAGGCTCAGGATAGTTTTTTTCATAACGCTGCTCTGTTCCCTTTGAGTGTGCTCATGGACCCTGTTCGGCGGCAGGCGCGATGCCCCCTCCTGAACACGACCGGCCGCAACCGGCCGGATTGGAGCTTATCGTTGCACGGCTTCGACAAAATTTCATCACAAAATTTACCCCTTGGGCAAAAATGGCGTGCACAGTGCGAAAGCGCGTCGGCGGCGCATGAAAAAGGGAGCGCGGCGGCGCTCCCTCGGTTTCGTCCTTCTCTTGCCGGTGCGTCTCAGCCGGCCGGGCAGGAGACGCCGGTGCCCTTCAGACCGCAATAGCCGGCGGGGTTCTTGGCGAGATATTGCTGGTGATAATCCTCGGCCATGTAGAATGCGCCGGCGGGGGCAATTTCCGTCGTGATCACATCATTGCGGCCATTATCCTGCAGCGCCTGCTGAAAACGGTCGCGCATCGTTTCGGCAAGCCTCAGGTCGTCCGCGTTCTCAAGATAGATCGCCGAACGATAGGTGGTGCCGATATCATTGCCCTGGCGCATGCCCTGGGTTGGGTCATGGGCTTCGAAGAACAGCCTGAGAAGGCGCTCGAGACCGACTTCGGCAGGATCATAGATGACCCGCACCACCTCGGCATGACCGGTCAGCCCGGTACAGGTTTCCTCATAGGTGGGGTTGGGCGTTATCCCGCCCGCATAACCGGCAGCGGTGACGTAGACGCCCGGCGTCTGCCACAAAAGCCGCTCCGCCCCCCAGAAGCAGCCCATGCCCAACTGCACCTCTTTCATGCCGTCCGGATAAGGCGGCGCAAGCGCGCGGCCGTTGACGAAATGGCGCTCTGCCGTGGGGATGGGGTCCGATCGGCCGGGCAGAGCGGTGTCCGGCGACGGCATGACTGTCTTTTGCCTGTTGAAGGCGGAAAGAAACATGATGGTCTCCCTGGAGCATTTCGCCGACAGATGGCCTTCCCGGCTTTGGCGAACATGCATCAAAACAATCAAAGAACGGAGCGAAAGGGCCTTTCAGCGAAAATGCGCTTTTCTGCGCCGATCCGGTGGAACGAATAGATAGAGCTTCCGGTTCCCCCGCCTCAAAAGCAATTGAAGGCCGGCGGGCGACGTCTCTTTCTTCTCAGATAAGAAGCGAAATGCGCCGCAACAAGACGGTCTTTGCGCAAGGCCGCCTGCTGCCTGCCCTTCGCGGCGCTTCGCGCCGTACCCGCTGCGCTTCGGTCCCGCCGCACTTTGTTGCGGTGCCTTATGCGCTTTCGAAACAATTCAAAAATCTGTCAGATTCGGGTTGATCATCGCCACGGCATCGGTATATATCGCGCCGGTCCCACCCTTCGGTTTTACCGAGGCCGGCACCGGGACGGACAGGTGGCCGAGTGGTCGAAGGCGCACGCCTGGAACGCGTGTATACGGGCAACCGTATCGAGGGTTCGAATCCCTCTCTGTCCGCCATCTCTGCTTGCGCTTCGCCACCCTCCAACCTAAAGCGTACCCACTTTTCGAGAATCGTTTTCTCGAACCCGCCGCTCTCCGGGTGAAGGCTCGATTTCATTCCATCGCAAGCAGCGCGCTTGCCAGCGGCTCGTCGACGACGAGGTGCGTCACGAGGCTTCCATTGATTGCCGCGCGGGTCGCCTGCAGGCGGTCGGCGCCGCAAACGACGAGGAGGCGTTTTCGCGCCGTCTTCAGGTTGTCGATGCTTGCGGCGATGATCCGCTCCTGGGGTTCGAGCGGCATGTCGTTGCCGTCGGCGTCGATATAGCGGCAGCAGTAGATGCCGACGCAACCCGCCTGCCGGGCAGTGTGCAACGCCGCAGGCGTCGCCATGCCGGCGGTGACCAGATGGGTGTCGTCGGCGACATTGCCGACGGAGGCGATCGTGAGGTCGAGGTCGGCGAGGCGGGCAAGCTGCGTCCTGATCGTGGGTTCGCTGCGAAAGGCCTCGGCCAGCGCCACGGTCGAGACAATTCCCGGCGCATGCAGGGTGAAACAGTCGGCGCCGAGCTTGTTGGCGACCTCGATGGCGCAGATCTCGGACGCCGGAACGCGATCGGAATCCTTGGAACCGATCAACTGGCACACCTCGATATCGCTCATCGGGGCGCGCGGCATGGCCTTCGCCATGGCGGCAATCGTCTCGCCCCAGGCGACGCCGATCCTGTCGCCGGCTTCTGCGATATCGAGCACCGCCATGGCCGCGACCCGGGCGACCAGAGGCAGGTTCTCGGCCCTGCCGCCGGCAGACGGCGCGGCTTCGCCGCTTGCCACATAGACATCCTCAAGGCCGTAGCGCGCGCAAAGGTCACGCGACAAGCTGGAGGCGGCAAGGAGCGCGCCGTCGACCTGGATTTCGACAATGCCCTTTTCGCGGCACTCGCGCAGCATGTTGACGACGGTTGCCCGCGAGATCTTGAACCGCCGGGCGATCTCGCCCTGCGTCAGGCCCTCGCCGTAATAAAGGAGGGCGACATTGGAAAGGAGCGCATCCTTTTCCCCGCCTGCCGAGGTGTGACGCTGCGCGTGTTTCATGAGCTAGCTGCTGACGTCCTTGTTTCCCGATTGTCCGTAGTTCTTGCGGAACCAGTTATAGCAGCGGGCCTGCTCTTCGGCAGACAATTCTTCAACGTCTCCGCGCAGCAGGGCAAAATGCGTGGTTTTTGCCGCCTCCTCCAGGTACATGGCAATGGACGTGGCCTCTTTTGCAGAGGTTCCCATGGTGAACACGCCATGCGCCTTGACGAGTGCCGCCCAGCCGCCGTCCGCCGCTTCAACCACAGCACGGCCGGTATCGACCTCGCCCGGCGTCGCATAGCGCGAGCAGGGCACGTCGCGGCCGATCATGTGGGTGATCGGCGTGAGCACGGCGGGGATCCGCTCGCCACGCGCGGCAAAGCTCGTTGCATAGGGCGAATGGGTGTGGGCGATGCCGAAGACATCGTCGCGATGGCGGTAGATATAAAGATGGACTCCGGTGTCGACCGAGGGTTTCATTTGGCCTTCGACGATATTGCCATCGAGATCGACCACCACCATGGTCTCCGGCGTCAGCTTGGCGAATTTGACGCCCGATGGTTTTATCACGACGAGGCCGGTTTCCGGGTCGCGTCCCGAGACATTTCCGCCTGAGCCGACGACAAGGCCGGCCGCCGGCAGCTCGTGGTTCTGTTCGCAGACGATTTCCTTGAGTTCTTCCAGCATCAGGCTGCCTCCTTGCCCGGTATGCCGTGGGGGTAGACGACGATCTTCAGCGATTTTTCCGCCTCGACCAGCATGCGGAATGCCTCGGCGCTGTCTTCAATGCCAAAACGGTGCGAAATGGCGTCTTCCGCCCTGATCCGTCCGGCTTCCAAGAGGCGGATATAACTGTAGGTGTCGCGGTGGTCGGACGAGTAGCGCGAGGTGACGGTGATCTGGTCGAAATAGGCCTTGTGGCCGTCCTGGACCCAGTCTGTTCCCGGTGGCAGCGGCGCGCCGAGATGCAGGCAGCCGCCCGGCTCGACCAACGCCATCGCCTGTTCCCAGGCTGACGGGAAGGGGGCAATGACGATCACGGTGTCCGCGAGCCGCCCATTGTTGAGCGCGCGCATTTCGGCAACCGCATCGGCGGTCTTCGGGTTGATCGTGTGGGTCGCGCCGAAGAACCGCGCCTTTTCCAGCCGCCACTCGGAAAAATCGAGCGAGACGACCTTGCCGGCGCCGAAAAGCGGCGCCAGATGCACGAAGCCCTGGCCCATGAAACCGGCCCCGACGACGGCGACCGTATCGCCCGGCTGGATATTGCAAACCTTCAGCCCGGAAAGCACGCAGGACCAGGGCTCGATCGTCGTCGCCGCCTCGTTGGAAATGCTGTCGGGGAGTTTATGAGCATCCATGGCCAGATGCTGGGCGGTGACGCGGTAATATTCGCAGACCCCGCCCGGATCGAGTTTCATCGACGAGTAGAACGGGTCGCGGGTGAAGTGGCCGCGCAGCGACCAGTGGGAATTCACCCGACCGACATGATGATTGACGAACAGACGGTCGCCGGGTTTGTAGTCGGTGACGCCTTCGCCGACCTTCACCACTTCGCCGACGGGCTCGTGGCCGAGCACCTTGGGCTGCGCCTTCTTGTACCATGCCATGGTCTCGCCACCGCACAAGCCGCAGGCCAGCGTCTTCAGGAGAACCTCGCCGGGGCCGATCTCGGGAACGGGCCTGTCTTCCAGCCGGATATCGTCAAGGGCGTGGTAGACGGCCGCTCTCATCATTGCGTTCATGGGTTCTCCTCCTTCAGGCTGTTGAGGGCGGTCTGAAGGGTGCGCATGGCTGAAGAGATCAGCGCGTAGCGGCGATAGACCGCGCAATATTGTTCGTGGATTTCGGGCCGGGCGCGATAGACTGTGGGGGTCTCCTCGCGCTTCGAAAGGGCAATCGCGTCGCCGAGGCCGGCAGCCGCGGCGCCCAGGCAGGCAGCGCCCCACAAGCCCTGGTCGGAGGCCGGCGACACCTCGATGTCCTGGCCGATCACATCGGCGATGATCTGGCACCAGACCGGATTTTTCGATCCGCCGCCGGTCAGTTGCACCGGCGCCGGGGGCAGGCCGTCTTCCGCCTCGAAACAATGGCGCAGGCTCATCGCCGTGCCTTCCATGACGGCGCGGCCCATCTCCGCCTTGGTCGTGTCTGCCCTCAGCCCGTGGAACTGGGCGCGGATATCGGGGGAGACGAAGGGCGCGCGCTCGCCGTTCAGATAGGGCAGGAAGGTCACGCCGTTGGCGCCCGGCGGCACGTCCTCGACCAGCGCATTGAGCTTGCCGGCAATCTCTTCGGTCGATTCGCCGCCGAGGCTTTTCGGGTGAAGGGCGGTGAACCAGTCGAACGCGGCAGCACCGGTTGAGGGCGCAAGAATACGGATGATCGCCTCGCTTGTCGGATGCAGCGCCGATGCGCCGACCGGCTTTTCTGTGGGCGTCACATGATCGGTCAGGATATTTACAACGGCCGTCGTGCCGAGGATCATCATCGTCTGGCCCGGGCGATCGAGCCCCATGCCGACGATCATCGCTGCAAGGTCGAGCGTGCCGACGGAGACCGGCAGCCCGGCAGGAAGCCCGGTCTTTCTTGCGGCGTCCGGCGACAATGCGCCGAGTTTTTCCGAAGCCCGTTTGGGGGCTGCGAGAATCGCGCCAAGATCATTGCATTCAAGCAGGTCGAGCTGGCGCGGGCCATAGCTGCGGGTTTCAAAATCGATGAGAGGGATGGAGGCATTGGAGAAATCGGTCGCGATCTTGCCGGTGAGCCGGAAGCCGATCCAGTCGGCGCAGGTAAAGGATGCCCTGGCGCATGCGGCGGCTTCGGGACGGTTCCTGCGCAGCCAGCGCCACAGCATGGCCGAGGTTCCGGGCCACAGGTCAGTGTGGCAGCCAAGCCCCACGGCGCCCGTTGCGCCTCTTTGCGCCAGGGTCTCAAGATCGGCGGAGGCGCGGGTATCGTTCCACAGCATGGCGTTGCCGCAGGGCTTGCCGGCTTCATCCATCAGCCACAGGCCATCGCCCTGAGCGCAGACCCCGAGCGCGGCAAAGGACGCGCCTTCGCATTTCGCCGACAATTCGCTGAGGCATTCGGCCGTCAGCGTCCAGATCGTGTCCATATCCTGTTCGGCATGGCCCGGCGCGGGGCGCGATACCTTGTTGACGCGGGCAGCACTGGCCATGCATTCGCCCTCCGGCGTGTAGGCAGCGACCTTAATTGCGGTCGTGCCGACATCCAGTCCTATTCTCAGTTCAGTCACGCATGCTCCTCCATGGATTTCTACAATTGAAATATTTCTTGACTTTTGTAAAGCGAATTGTTCTTGTTCTGGGGACACTGCGGTGTCACGAAGTTCTAAGGGAGGAGAACATGAAAAAATTCGTCGCTGCGGCCTTCATGGCCGCTGCTGCAGGCCTGTACGCCATTCCGGCTGCGGCCCAGGAAGACGGTCTGTCGCTTGAGGGCAAGACCATCGGCGTCGCCGTCGTCGGAACCCAGCATTTCTGGGACCGCGAAGCCTTCAACGGCGCCACCACCACGGTTGAGGAACTTGGCGGCACGGTCGTCCCGGTCGATGGCGGTCGCGACAACCAGGTCCACGCCGACAACCACGATGTGCTCTTGAACCGTGGGGTCGACGCCGTAATCTCGATCCTTGGCGACGGCGCCGTCGAGCCGAAATTCGAGGCGCTGAAGAATGCCGGCATTCCGGTCTTCACCGTCGATCATCCCTCGCCCTATTCGACCAATAACACGACGTCCGACAATTACACGATGGGCACGACCATCGGCCGCTACATGGCGGACGCTATCGGCGGCAAGGGCAAGGTCGCGGTCTTCAACGCCTTCGAGGAATCGCTGCGCATTTGCGGCATCCGCACCGGGCTTTGGAAATACGTGCTGCAGGACTATCCGGAAATCGAGATCATCCAGCCGGAACTGGCCGAGGAATTCGCCAATGCGCCGGAAGATGCCCGTCGTCAGACGCTCGATCTCTTAAGCCAGTATCCGGAGGGTACGATCGATGCGATCCATGTCGGTTGCTGGGACCAGCCCGCCATCGGCATCGTGCAGGCGCTGGAGGAAACCGGCCGCACGGAGATCAAGGTCACCGCGCTTGACGGCGGACCCGAGACGCTGGAAATCATGGCCGAGGAGGGAAGCCCCTTCGTCGCCAATGTGGCCCAGCAGCCCTATCTGATCGGGGCGACATCGGCTGAAAACGTCGCGCGCTATTTTGCCGGCGAGGAGCTTCTGCCGCAGACCTATGTGGATGTCATGCCGGTAAACGGTCCGGAAGAGGCCCGCCAGGCCTATGAGGACCTGGGCTACGGCAGCCTGAACTAGACTGCCCTTCCGATCAGTGCGGCCGCCCGCAAACGCATGGCGGCCGCCCCCTGAAAAGGCAGCGCAAAGAACAATAATATGCGAGGCGAAATGTCCGATACTGCGTTTCGGCTGAAGGACATCGTCAAGGTTTTTCCCGGCGTCAAGGCGCTCGACGGCGCCAGTCTTGACGTTCGGCCTGGCGAGGTGCACGGCCTTGTCGGCGAGAACGGCGCGGGAAAATCGACGATCATCAAGGTTCTGGCGGGCATCTACCAGCCCGAAGGCGGCACAATCGAGATCGGCGGAGACGCACTCGATCCGGCGACGCCGGACAATGTGCATGCCGCCGGTGTGCGGTTCATCCACCAGGAATTGCATCTGGTTCCCCATTTCACGGTGACCGAATCGGTGTTCATGGGGCAGGAGATCGCCGGCCCGCTCGGCCTTGCACGGCGCGCCATGCGGCGCAAGGCGGAGACCTTTCTGCGCGATACGCTGGGCATCGAACTGCCCGGAAACCGGCTGATCCGCGATATCGGCCCTGCAGAGCGCAAGCTCGTGCAGGTCGCCCGCGCGCTGATCGACGGTCACGCGAAGGTCGTCGTCTTTGACGAACCGACGGCCCCGCTTGCGAGCGAGGAGGTGTTGAAGGTGATGCATGCGATTGCCAGGCTTAAGCGCCAGGGAATCGCGATCCTTTACGTTTCGCATTATCTGAACGAGATCACCGAAATCTGCGACCGGGTGACGGTCTTCCGCCAGGGGCGGGATGTCAGCCTGTTCGAGACGGTGACGGACGATATCGCGCCGGCGCTCGTCTCCGCCATGATCGGGCGAGAGCTCTCCGCCTTCTTCCCGGATAATCGCCGCACCCCGGGCGAAATCGCGCTTCGTATCGAAGGTCTCGGCGACGGCCATGCGTTCGAGGGCATCGACCTTTCCGTCCGTCGCGGCGAAATCTTCGGCATAGCCGGGCTGATCGGCTCGGGGCGCGAGGAACTGGTCGACACGCTTTACGGGCTTCGCCGCGCCGAGGCCGGCTCGGTCTCGCTCGACGGAAAGCCGATACAGCTGAAAACGGCGGCGCGGGCGGTCGAGCAGGGCTTCGTGCTGGTACCGCGCGACCGTCGCCATGACGGGCTGGTGCTGTCGATGACGGTTGAGGAAAACGCGACGCTGTCGACGCTCGACGAAAATGCCGCTTTCGGTCTTGTCGACAGGAAGAAGGCGCGGGCGAAGACCGAGGAACTGATCGGCGAACTCGATATCCGCCCGGCCAATCCCGCCGCCGTCACCCGTTTCTTAAGCGGCGGCAACCAGCAGAAGGTGGTTCTGGCCCGCTGGCTCGCCAAGGATGCGCGGGTCTTCATTTTCGACGAGCCCACGGTCGGCGTCGATGTCGGCGCGAAGGCGGAAATCTACCAGCTGATCGAACGGCTCGCCGAGGCCGGCGCGGTTGTTCTGATTTCATCATCAGACCCGGTCGAGCTTGTCGGCGTCTGCGACCGCGTTGCGGTGATGATGCGCGGCGCCGTCAGCCGGACGATCGATCGCGAGGCGCTGCAGGTCGACCGCCTCGTTGCGGCAACCACGGGCGCGGACGAAAGACGGGAGGCGGCCCATGCTTAGCAGATCCATCGCCCGCCATCGGCTGATGGCGGAGCTTGTCGGCTTCCTGCCGCTGATCATCTTTCTGGCGCTTCTGACCTATGTCGGGCTCAACGCGCCCAATTTCATGACGCTGTTCAACCTGAAGCTCGTCCTGATGCAGAGCCTGCCGGTGGTCCTGCTGGTGACCGGCCTGTCGGCCGTTGTCATGGCCGGCGGCGATGATGTGGTCTCCGGCGGCATCGATCTTTCGATCCCGGCAACGGCCGTGCTTTGCGCCGGCATCACGGCAGTCCTTCTGGCTTCGGGCCTGTCGCTTTTCGTAGCGTCGCTCGCCGCCCTTGCCGCAGCGCTTGCCGCCGGCGCGGTCAATGCCGTCTTGATCACGCGTCTCAGGATGACGCCGCTTCTGACCACGCTTGCCATGTTCGTGGCGCTGGTCGGCATCAACAACATGGTGACGTCGCGGCGGCGCATTAACCTGACCGATGGTCATATCGGGCTCTTGCGCGAGGACTTTGTCTTCGGCATTCCGCTCGGCATCGTGATCGTCGCCCTCGTCGTGATCGTCGCCTATCACCTCCTGCATCGCACGCGCTGGGGGCTCAACCTCCAGGCAGCCGGCGGCAGCCGCGATGCGGCGGAAATTTCAGGACTCAAGGTCGACCGGCTGGTTGCCCAGTCCTATCTGCTCGCCGCCTTCATGGGCTTCCTGACGGGCTTTTTCGTGCTGGCGCGCGGCAATGGCTATTCGCCGGGCGTTGAAAACAATCTCATGCTGGAAATGGTGCTGGCGAACTTCCTGGGGGCCGCCTTTTCGCCCCGCCGGGTGGTGACCATGTGGGGGGCCGTGCTGGGCGCGGTTCTGGTCGCCGCCATCTCGATCGGGCTGAAGACCATCGGCGTCAATGTCTTCTGGACCGACCTCGTCAAGGGCGCGCTGATCCTTGTGGTCGTGGCCCTGTCGGCAATTTCGCAAAGGGTGCAGTAATGGCAAGTGAAACCGCAAGCACGCCGCTCTGGCGCGATATCGTCGTCCGGTTCGGATTCCTCATCGTCTTTGCCCTCTTCGTCGTGTTCTTCGCCGCCTGGAACCCGGTTTTCGTCCAGGGCCAGAACCTGATGAACATCGTTGAAGGGTCCGCGATCCTGATGATCATCGCGCTCGGCATGACGCTGATCGTGGCGACCGGCGGCATCGATCTGTCCGTGGGCATCGCGCTCGATTTCGGCGCCGCCTTCGCGATTGTCGCCATGAAGAGCTTTGGCATTCACTGGTTCGGCGCGGCCTGTATCGGCATTGCCGGCGGCGCACTGGTCGGGTTGTTGAACGCGGCGCTGGTGGTCGGCCTGCGCATCAGCCCGTTTCTGGCGACGCTCGGCACCTTCTTCATCGGCTCCTCCGTGCAGCGCATCTTCACCAATGGCGGCGGGCCGATTTCCTATCGACAGATGCCGGATGAGTTCCGCAGCCTTGCCCTTGGCGACTTGTTCGGCATTCCCTCCGAAGTCATCATCGCGCTCGTGCTGGCCGCGATCTATTTCTTCGTGCTGGAACGCTCCGTCTGGGGCCGGCGCATTCATGCCATGGGCATGCAGCGTTCGGCGGCTGTCGTTGCCGGCATCAAGGTCAACCGGATCCTGTTCTTATGCTTTGTCATGGCGTCGGCGACCTGCGCTTTCGGCGGGCTGATTGCCGCTGCCAATATCCGCATGTTCACCCCGCTTTCAGGCTTTGCCTATCTGCTGGATGCCATTGCCGCCGTCTTCATCGGCGCAGCGCTTCATCCGCGCGGGCGGCCCAATATTCCGGGCACGGTGGCGGGCGTTCTGTTCCTCGGCGTGGTCACCAACGGGCTTAACCTGATGGGGCTGAACTTCAACACCAAGGACGCGCTTTCCGGCATCATCCTCGTTGCCGCCCTTGCGCTGGCCGTCGCCCAGCGCAACATGCGCAAGAGCTGAGACCACAGCGGCCCCGCTCAGGCGGGGCTGAACGTTCATGCGATCGGCGGACGGTCGATGGAAAGCGCGGGCAGGGGGCGGTCCCATTTTTCCACCCGCACAAGGCAGGTGTGGGCGATATTGCCCTGCGACAGGCCCGAGCAGCCCTTGTCGATGGTGAGCGCATTTGGATTGCCATGGACTTCCAGCAAAGCGCCGTCGACGATCTGCGGATCGTACCACGCGCCCGTCGGCAGGAAGATGCAGTCGGGCCTCAGCCCCTCATCGAACCGAAGCCCGGCAAGGCAGGCGCCGCGTTGGTTGGAGAGGCGGATAATATCGCGTTCGGCCAGTCCGTTGGCGCGCGCCGTTTCGGGATGCAGGTAGGCGGCCTCGCGGCACTTCACCTTGTCGGCAAGCGATTCCGAGCCGCGATCGTTCTGCGAGTGCAGCCGGGTGTCCGGCTGGCCGGAGATCAGCTGCAGCATGCCGTCTTTTGCTGCGCCGAGCCATTCGACCGGCGGCATCCAGGTCGGGTGGCCGGGGCAGTCGGCAAGCCCCATGGCGGCAATCTTTTCGTTGAAAAGGGTGATCCGGCCGCTTTCGGTGGCAAGCGGTGAACCTTCCGGATCGGCGGCAAAGGCGGACAGCGCGAGGCGCACCTCCTCCTCGTCAGGAATATCGAACCGGCCCTCGGCCTTGAAGGTTTCGAAATCAGGCAGGGCAAAGCCATGGGCCTCGGCCACCTTTTCGGCGCGCTCCCAGAGATGCTCCAGCCATTCGGCAGCGCTCTTGCCCTTGGTGAAGGACTCGCCAAAACCCATCCGCCCGGCAAGGCGGGCGAAGATCTCGTGGTCGTCCAGCGCCTCGCCCATCGGCGCATCGAGCGCTGACATGTAGATCAGGGCCGGATCGCGCCGGTTCATCATGATGTCTTCGCGCTCCAGCGGCGTCGTCGCCGGCAGCACGATATCGGCCCGGCGCGCCGTTGCCGTCCAGCTGTGCTCGTTGACGATTACCGTTTCGGGGCGCTGCCAGGCTTTCTCCAGCCGGTGAAGGTCCTGATGATGGTGAAACGGATTACCGCCGGTCCACCAGATGAGGCGGATATCCGCATAGGTGCGGGTCTCGCCATTATAGGCGTATTGCGATCCCGGATTGAGCAGCATATCGGCGATGCGGGCAACGGGAATGAAATCGCTGACCGGATTGATACCCTGCGGCAGGGATGGCCAGGGGATCAGCCGCGTCGGGCGGCCGACCGGCGTGGTGCAGCCGTAGCCAAAGGCATAGCCGCCGCCCGGCAGGCCGATCTGGCCGATGATGGCGGCAAGGGCGAGCCCGGCCCAGATCGGCTGTTCGCCATGGTCGCCGCGCTGCATCGACCATGTCATCGAGATCAGGCTGCGTTTTTCAGTCAGTTCCAGCGCGGTCTCGCGGATCGTATCGGCCGGAATATCGCAGATATCCGCAGCCCATTCGGCTGACTTCGCCGTACCGTCTGTCTTGCCCGCGAGATAATCGCGGAATGTGTCATAGCCGCTGGTGCAGCGCTTGAGGAAATCGTCATTCGCCCGTCCGGTGGCGATGATCTCCTGGCAGAGCGCCAGTAGGAGCGCGGTATCCGTGCCGGGCCGGATCGCCCACCATTCGGCCTTTTCAAGGTCGCCGCGACGCGGCGAGACCGAGATCAGCCGCGTCTTTCCATTGGCGAGGTTTTCAAGCCAGGGCGCAACCTCGTGCCGGGACGTGCCGGAGGAAGCGACCTGCGCGGTTCTGGGCGAAATGCCGCCAAAGGCGAGCATCAGTTCGCAGGCCCCGCTGACGGAAGGCATGGCCGTGACCTCATCCTGAAAGGCCCGGTTGGAGAGCCCCAGAATGTGGGGAAACAGCACTTCGGCGGCGGCGTGCGAATAGGTTTCGCGCGCCCCGACAAAACCACCGGCCAGATTGAGAAAGCGGCGCATCTGGCTTTGGGCATGGTGAAAGCGTCCGGCGCTCGACCAGCCATAGGAGCCGCCGAAAATCGCGCCATTGCCATGGGTCTCGCGCACCCTTGTCAGTTCCGACGCGCAATGCTCAAGCGCCTCGTCCCAACTGACTTCGAGATAACGGTCGCCCGAGCGCCCTGCACCGCCATCCCCTTCAAGCCAGCCCTTGCGGATGGCAGGTCGCATGATGCGGCTGTTACGGTCGCGTGAGGCGCTGGTCCAACCCTTGCCGATCCGCGAGGGTTGCGGATCACCCTCGACAGGCAAAAGCGTGCCGGTGTCGCGGTCGATGCGGTAGCTTCCCCAATGGGCGGCCGTATAGGGCATGTGAACCTCACATTTGCGGGTCGAGAATGATCTTGATCTGCACCTCGTCCGGCTCGGGACGTCGTTCGAGTGCTTCCTCGAACGCTTCCAGCGGATAGGTGTGCGTGACGCAGGCATCCCCATCTATAAGCCCGCGGCTCATCAAGTCCAGCGCCGTGCGATAGGTAAAGGGGGCCAGATGCCCGCCACGGATGTCGAGTTCCTTGAACTCCCCGAAAATGTTGAGGTCGACGGCGACCGGCTTCTTGTAGACGCCGAAGACGACAAGCCGGCCCGCTTTGCGCAGGAGTTCCAGGCCCAGCGTGAAGGCCTGTGTCTGGCCGGAGGCTTCGAGAAAAACATCCGCGCCGCGTCCATCCGTCAGGTCCGCCAAAGCCGTCTTCAGTTCGGGATCGTCCGGGTGGAAGGCCATGTCGGCGCCAAGCCTCAGGGCAAGCCTGCGTTTTGCGGCGCCGGGATTGACGAGGATGAGCTTGCGCGGCGTCTTCAGCCGGGCCGCCTGCAGCATCCCCATGCCGATCGGGCCGGCGCCGGAGACGACGACCACGTCCTCGAAGCCGATATCGGCGCGCTCGACTCCGTGAATGGCATTGGCCAGCGGTTCGGTGTAACAGGCCGCCGCGTTGGAGAGGTTTTCCGGCACCTTGTGGATCACGGCGTCGGCCGGATAGATCATGTATTGCGCCCAGCCGCCGTCGAGCGTCGCGCCGATCACGTCCATCCTGTCGGCGAGGTGGTAGAGGCCGCGCTGGCGGAAGAAGTCATTGCCGTAGGTGATGTTGAGTTCTGCCACGGCCCGGTCGCCGGCCTTAACGCCATGCCGCGCGCCGGCGCCGTCTCCCAGCTCGACCACCGTCCCCGTAAACTCATGGCCGGGCGTGAAGGGGAAGGGCAGCGACCAGGGGCCGGAACCGTCCCACATGGCCCGGTCTGCGGCGCAGATGCCGCTTGCATCGACCCTGACCAGAACCTCTCCCGGCTTCGGCTTCGGCACTTCGATGCCCGTCTCCAAACGATGCTGATAGCCAAAGCCGAGGCACCGCACGGCCTTCATTGTCGTCATTCCATCCTCCCTTTCTGCAGGCGGCTTCTCCCAAGCCGCGCGGCGGCGAATGTAGTGGCAAAGCCCGTCGACATAAACCGCTTGATTTTTACATTTGACTGAATTAATGACTTTTGTAAAGTTTGAAGGAGGAGCCCAGTGAGAAATTCCAAGACCACCGAAGAGGTCGCTCTCGGCATTCGCCGCCGCGTTTTCGAGCATTCGATCCGCAATAATGGCGGCTATCTCAGCCAGGCCTGTTCGGCCGGCGAGCAGCTTGCCTGGCTTTACAATGAGGAGCTCACTCTCGGCGCGCCGACGCTGCCGATGGTGCCGAAGCCGTTTGAGGGCGTGCCCTCGGCGCAGAATCCCGACTATCATACGGGCGCGGGCTATAACGGCCCCGCGACCCCGGAATTCGACCGGCTGTTCATCGCGCCTGCCCATTATGCGCTGGTGGCCTATGCGACGCTGATCGAGGTCGGCCGCATGGCGCCGGAGGGGCTTGCCATGTTCAACAAGGATGGTTCCTCCGTCGAGATGATCGGCGCGGAGCATTCGCCGGGCATGGAGGTGCATAACGGCACGCTCGGCATCGGTCTTTCAACGGCGGCGGGGCTGGCTTACGGTCGCAGAAGGCGCGGCGATACCGGCCGGACCTGGGTGTTCATGTCCGACGGCGAAGTGCAGGAAGGGCAGACCTGGGAGGCGGTTCAGGCGGCGGCCTATCACGGCATCGACAATCTCTATGCGATCATGGACGTCAACGACCAGCAATGCGACGGGGCGATGAGCTCGGTCATGGAGGTCGGCGATATCCGCACCAAGTTCAACAATTTCGGCGCCGTCTGCGTGGAGATCGACGGGCACGATGTCGACGCGATGCGCGAGGCGGTGAAGGAGCCGCATGCGGGCAAGCCGCTGATCATCCTGGCGCGGACAAACCCGTTCAACGCCATGCCGATCCTGGAGGAGCGGTTCCCGCGGCTTCATTACGTCCGCTTCAAGTCGGAAGACGAGCGCCAGCGCATGAATGTGTCGATCGCCAGGGATCTCGGCATCGAGCCGATCGACTACGCACACTGAGGAGACGGGAAATGGTAGAAATGGTGTCACGCCCCTATGCAACGGCGTTCGAGAAATTTGCCGCAGGCAATCCCGATATTCTCTGCCTTTCGGCGGATCTGACCTCATCTTGCGAAGTGGACGGGTTTCGCGACCGGCATCCCGATCAGTTCCTCTCGCTCGGCATGGCGGAGCAGAACATGATGAGTTTCGCCGGCGGGCTGGGGCTTGCCGGCTTCCGGCCGTTCATCCACACATTCGGCGTCTTCATGTATCGCCGGCCCTATGACCAGTTGATGGCCTCGATTGCCTATCCGCGTCGCAAGGTGCGGCTGATGGGCTTCCTTCCCGGTGTCACTACGCCCGGCGGCATGACCCATCAGTCGATCGAGGACATTGCGGTGATGCGGTCGATCCCGAACATGACCATCCTCGAAACCGGCGATGCGACCGAGGTGGAAAGCATCTGCGAGGCCGCCGACAGCATTGACGGGCCGGTCTGGTGCCGGGTGCTGCGGGGCTCCGTGCCGCGCTTGTTCGACACGCCGATCAAGGTCGGCGAGATGCGCGAACTGAGCGGCGGCGACGACGTTCTGGTGGTCACCGCAGGCATTACCACGGAAGAGGCGATGCGGGCGCGCTCGGCGTTGAAGAATGCCGGTCTTTCGATCCGCCATCTTCATCTCCACACGATCAAGCCGTTTGACGCCAAGGCGCTGCTCGATCATGTCGGTTCGGTGCGCCACGGGGTGATCACGCTGGAAAACCATGTGACCGAAGGCGGCATCGGCTCGCTTGTCGCCGAAACCATGGCGGACGCCGGCGTCGGCAAGCGGTTGATCCGCCTTGGCCTCAAGGACACCTATGCCCATGGCGGCTCGCGCGCCTATCTGATGCGCCACTATGGCCTCGATGCACTGGCGCTGGTGCGCGGCGTCGAGGACCTCGTCGGCGAAAGCTTCGGCATCGACGAGAGCGATCTTGATTCGGCCCGCGTCGAGGACGTCCATTCGCTGGTCAAGGCGGAGGCGCTTTAGCGCCGGCCTAAAGCAGAGCCGGGCGGTTTCGCCCGGCAGTCCTTCGCCCATGCGGCGCTCTGACAAAGGCGACAGGAGCGTTGCGAACTGGTAGAAAGCGTGCATGGAGAAGACACGCGACATACCGGTTTTCAGCCTTTTCGGAGAGACGACGCCGTTTCCGGACGTCGTTCACTGCGAGCGCTTTCGCGACCGCGCGCCGCAGCATGACTGGCATATCGGCGCCCATCGTCACGGGCAGATGGCGCAGGTCTTCATCATGCATCGCGGCGAGGCGATGATCCGGATCGACGAAGGGACGAGCCTGCTCGGCGACGGGCGGTTTCACTATGTCGCGCCGCAGGTGGTGCACGCGCTCACCATTGCCGGCGGCTCCGACGGCCATGTAATCTCCATCCCGGCCTTCGTGCTTTCAGGCATCGCCTCATCCTCCGCCGAGCTCGGCGAGCGTCTCGCCCGTCCCTTTTGCGGCGCCGCCGATCCGGCAATGCTTGGAATTCTCGGCGAGTTGACCGAGTGCTTTCGCTCCGCCCGGCCCTATCGCAATATGGTGCTGGTCGGCCTCACTCAGGCCTTTCTTGCCGCGATCGCGGCGGGGCAGGCCGATGCGCCTGATCCGGCCGCTTCGGGCTATGAACGCCAGCGCCGCCGCCTGGATGCATTGATGGCGGAACATCTCGGTGATCGCTGGCGACCGAAGGATTATGCCCGCGCCCTTTCCATTACCACCGGTCATCTGAGCCGGGTCTGCCGGGAGACCGTCGGACAAAGCGCCACGGATTATATCGAAAACGCCGTTCTCGCTGAAGCGTGCCGTCTGCTCGCCTTTACGCGCGAACCCGTGGCCGAGATCGGCTACAGGCTCGGCTATCGCGATCCCTCCTATTTCTCGCGCCGGTTCAGAGCGCTGAAAGACGTAACGCCCAGCGAATACCGCGAACGCTTCTCCACGGCGGCGGACTGAGCATCAGACAATCCGGCGAAGGTTCTGCTGCATTTTCACAAGCTGCGGAAGATAGGTCTCGACCAGCGTTTCGGCCGGCTCTGCGGTCGCCGCCATGCCGGTGTTGAGCGCGGCGAGCGTCTGGCCGCGACCGTCGATGATGGGAACGGCGATTGAGCGCAGGCCGGTCTCCACTTCCTGGTCGATCAGGGCGAAGCCGTCGCGCCGCGCCGCGGCGATCTTCTCCATGATCTCGTCGGGCGAGGAGAGGCTTGCCGGCGTGCGCGGGGAAAGGTCCGCGCTTTCGATCCGCGTCCGCGCCTCGGCCTCGGGCAGGGCGGCAAGCAGCACGCGGCCCATGGAGGTGCAATGGGCGGGAAGCCTGGAACCCGGCATCAGCCCGATCGACATCACCCGCCGCTGCGCCGCGCGCGCGATGTAGACGATCTCGGTGCTGTCGAGGATCGCGACCGAGCAGGACTGGCCGATCCGCTCGGACAGCTGGTCGAGCCAGGGCTGGACAAGCTGCGGCAGCGGCAGTGCGTTGAGCGCGCTCATGCCGAGCCGCAAGGCCTGCGGCGTCAGCGCGAAATACTTGCCGTCATAGCTGGCATAGCCCTCGGCATGCAGCGTCAGCAGGCAGCGCCGTGCGGTGGCCCGGTCAAGCCCGGTTGCCGCTGACACTTCGGCAATGGAAAGCCGGGGCGTATCGGCGCCGAAACAGGTGATGACGCGCAGGCCCTTGGCGAAGGAGGCGATGGTATCGGTCGGCCTGTCCATGGTCGGTCCTGTGTGCATAATGCGAACAATGGCCGCATTGTGCATGGTGCAGCCATTCCCGGCAAGCGAAACCGCGCTAAAGTCGAACGGGCAGGGGGGCTGCCAGGACGCGGGGTTTCAGCGTGGACACGGCGGCATCTTCGGGAGCGGCGGCTGCGATGCGGCACCAGGCGGCCCTGTAGAAGAGGTTCGCGGTCAGCAATGCAAAATCATGCGCTTCCTGCGACGGATCACCGGCTACGACAAGCCGCGCGCGCCAGTCCTGCCAGGCGGACAGGAGCGACGTCACATCGGCTTCATCGCCGCCAAGCTCACCGATCAAGACGGCAAAGGCATCGGCCCCCGCGCCACCGGCAAAGCGCAGGCCGCGCGTTGCCGTCGTCAGCGCGTGGATGCCGTTTGCGCCTTCATAGATGGCGGTGATGCGCGCGTCGCGCCAGACCTGCGACAGGCCGTATTCGGTCAGATAGCCATAGCCGCCGAGCACCTGAATGCCGAGATCGGCGGCGCGGATGCCGGCCTCGGAGGCAAACAGCTTGCAGACGGGGGTGAGGAAATCGACGAGCGCCGGGCGGTCTCCAAGCGCCATTTCCACCAGCGCCACATGGCACATGGCGCGGGCGCCAAGCGCAAGCGCCCTTTGTTCGTCGAGCATGCGCCGCACATCGGCATGGTCCGAGAGCATGGCCGGGTTGCCGTCCGCCTTGCGGCCCTGCTGGCGCTCGCCGGCATAGGCCGTTGCGATCGCGGATGCGCGTGCGGCATGGGCCACGCCCTGCAGCGAAACATCGATGCGGGCGTGGTTCATCACGGTGAACATCGCCTTCAGGCCCTCGCCCTCGACGCCGATCAGTTCGGCCGGTGTATCGTCGAACGCCATCTGGCAGGTGGGCGAGGCATGGAGGCCGAGCTTTTCCTCAATGCGGGTGATTTTGAGCGCGTCGCCGGCGCTGTTCTTGTCGCAGAGGAAAAGCGAAAGGCCCTTCACCCCGTCCTCGGCCGCGCCCGTGCGGGCAAGCACCAGATGCAGGATATTGTCGGAGATGTCCTGATCGCCGCCGGAGATGAAGATCTTCTCGCCGTTCAGCCGCCATACTTCGCCGTCCCTGCGGCCCGTGGTGCGGATGCGGCCGAGATCGGAGCCGGCGCCGGGCTCGGTCAGACACATGGTCGACAGCGTCTCTCCCGAAATCATTGACGGGATCCAGTCCTGTTGCTGCTTCTCGGTTCCGAAGCGCAACAGCGTCTCGACCGCCGCCGGCACCAGGCTCGAGACCATTTGCAGCGCATGATTGGCCCCGGAAAAGATTTCGGAGACCGCAGACGCGATGACCGGCGAAAGCCCCATGCCGCCGAAATCTTCCGGCGCGGTCAACCCCTGCCAGCCGCCGTCCGCCAACTGGCGAAAGGCATCGGCGAAGCCTTCCGGCATCTTAACCCGGCCATCTTCCAGGCGACAGCCCTCGGCATCGCCCGTGGCGTTGATGGGGGCGATCACCCCTTCGGCAAAATCGGCAAAATGACCGATGATCTCGGAGGCGAGCGCCTCGTCCCAGTCGGGCAGACGGTCGGCGCGGGCGACATCGCGCAGCGAGAACAGGATATCGTCAACGGGAGCAGAAAACGGGATCATCTCAGGCCTCCACGCCCAAAAGCCGCATGGCGTTTTCCTTCAGGATCAGCGGCCGCACCTCGTCGCGGAAGGCCGCCTTGTCGAAGGCGTCGAGCCATTTCTCCGGCGCGATCATCGGCCAGTCGGAGCCGAACAGCATTTTCTTCTTCAGAAGCGTGTTGGCGTAGCGCACCAGAATGTCCGGGAAATATTTCGGGCTCCAGCCGGAGAGATCGATATAGACATTCGGCTTGTGCTGGGCGACCGACAGGCTCTCCTCCTGCCAGGGGAAGGAGGGGTGAGCGAGAATGATCGGCATGTCGGGAAAATCGACCGCGACATCGTCGATATACATCGGATCGGAGTATTTCAGCCGCATGCCGTTGCCGCCTTTCATGCCGGAACCGACGCCCGTTTGACCGGTGTGAAACAGGGCCGGCTTGCCGGTCTCTGCAATTGCTTCATAAAGCGGATAGGCCATCCGGTCGTTCGGATAAAAACCCTGCATGGTTGGGTGGAACTTGAACCCCTGGACGCCGTGGTTCTCGACCAGATCGCGGACCTCCCGCGCGCCGAGCTTGCCCTTGGCCGGGTCGATGGAGGCGAAGGGAATGAGGATATCGCTTTCCTTGGCGCAGGCCTCGGCCACCTCGTAATTGTTGTATCGGCGATATCCGGTCTCGCGTTCGGCATCGACGGGGAAGATCACGGCGGCGATGTTCATTTTGCGATAATGCGCGGCCGTTTCCGGAATGGTTGGCGGGTGTGACCAGGGCGCGTTGAAATATTTCGCCATCGCCGACTGCAGCTCGTCATAGCCGTCATCTGCGTGGCAGCCGCAGCTTTCCTCGGCGTGTGTATGAAAATCGATGGCGCGAACCTTGGAGAAATCAACCATGTCTTTGTCCTTCAGACCCGGATCAGGGCCGGATCCTGGTTATCATAGAGCCGTTCGAGCAGCTCGGCACGGCGGGTGATGATCTTGCGGGTGTTGAGCGAGCCCTTGTCGGTGACCTCGCCATCCTTCAGGCTCGGGGGCTCGGCGAGAATGATGGCGCGGGCGATGCGTCGGGCAGAGCCGGTGGCCTTGCGCGCCAGAAGCCGAAGCTCCCAGTGGATCGCCGCCTGGAGATGCGCGTCGATCACCGCGCCCTCCGAGGTGTTGCCGTCATGCACGGCGTTCGGGTGCGGGAAGATGAAGAGGCCGATCTCGCCGCGGTCATGGCCGCAGACGACGACATCGCGCACCTGGCCTTTCAGCGCTTCCAGCGCTTCAAGTCTCAGGCGGCCGGCCTGCACCCAGGTGCCCGTCATCAGCTTGAAATCCTCAGAGACGCGGCCGTCGAAATAAAGCCCCCGGTCGTAGTCCTCGGGGTCGACGAAGCGCAGCGCATCGCCGGTGATGAGAAAGCCTTCCTCGTCGAAGCTTTCGGCGGTCTTTTCTTGGTCGCCAAAATAGCCGGGCATGACGTTGATGCCCTTGACCCTCACTTCACAACGCATCTCCGCGTCGGGCATGAGCTTGACCTCGGTGCCGGGAAGCGGCACGCCAATCACGCCGGATCGGCCAATCTGCTCGTGCAGCATGATTGTTGCCGGCGCGGTCTCCGTCATGCCCCAGGAGGCGATCATCAGCGGCAGCCGGCCCTGCACCTCCATCGCCATCTCCTCGAGCCTCGTCCAGATATCCTGCGGCAGCGAAGCGCCGGCGTAAAACAGCATGTCAAGGTCGCCGAAGAAGGCTTCGCGCAGGTGAAGGTCCTTCTCCATGGCGTGGACCAGCATGGAAAAGCCGACCGGCACGTTGAAGGCGAGGTTTCCCGGGTGCATCTTGATGTTCTCGATGCTCGTTGAAATGTCCCGCGCCGTTGGTTTGCCGTGGTCGATATAGAGGCTGCCGCCATGGGCCAGCATCATGTTGACATTGTGCGAGCCGCCAAAGACATGGTTCCACGGCAGCCAGTCGCAGATCACCGGCGGACGCTCCTTGATGAAGGGCAGGACCGAGGCCATCTGGCTCTGGTTGGCGCACATCATCCGCTGGGTCGTCATCACCGCCTTGGGGTTGGAGGTCGAGCCGGAGGTAAACAGCAGTTTCGCCAGCGTGTCGGGTCCGACCTTCGCATGGGCGGCGGCGAGATCAACCGCTGGATCGCCTTTCAACAGGTCCGAAAAGGCAATGACGGGGCGTGGTGCACCTTCGGTTTTTACAGCGACAACGGGAATATGATCGAACTCCGGCCGCGAAAGGGCGGCCGCGAACTTTCCCGCGTCGTCGACAAAGGCGAGCCCCGGATTGATTTTCGAGATCGCGTAGGCGAGCCGTCCGTGGGCCTCCTCTATCAGCGAATATTGTTCGGCGAGCGGCGCAGTCGGTATGCCGGCATATTGTGCGGCGAAGGAAAGCAGCGCGTGATCAACGCCGTTTCCGGACATGATCAGGATCGGCCGCTCGGGCCCGAAACCACGTGCGATAAGGCCTGCGGCGAGGGCGCGCACCATCTCCAGCACCTCGGCGTAGCCGTGTTCGCGCCAGCCTGCCCCGGCGCGTTCGGCAAGGAATGTGCGGTTCGGCGCTTGCCGCGCCCATTTCTCCAGCCATTCGCCGGTGTGGCGGACAACCGGGTCAAGCGGCACGTTGGACGTGGCCAAAAGCGTGCCGTCAGCGCGTTTTTCGATATTCACCGAATGCGCGACGAGCGTCAGTTCCTTTGCGCGGACTTCCATGTCTCATCCTCCCGAGGCTTTCGGGCCGCAAGCGCCGCGAAAGACCTCTCCTCTCAAAAAATCTTCGCTGACGGCGAGAAACCTCCTCCGCCTCTCGTCTTCAGAGCGCGCTGCTCACCCGCTGGAGCAGGCTCAGGAGAAGCGCCCGCTCCCCCGCATCCAGGATGGGGCCGAAAAGCGCTGTCTCATGGGCGTCCACCACCGCGCGCGCCTTCTCCCACAGCCGCCGTCCTTTCGGCGTCGCCCGCAGTGCATAGGTGCGCCGGTCGCCGGGCACGCGGTTGCGTGAAATGAGGTCGTCGCCTTCCAGCGCGTCAACCAGAACCACCATGCCGGAGCGCTCCAGCTTCAGGACCTGGGCAAGCTGCGACTGGGAGATATCCGGGTTCTCGACGACGACCGAGAGGGCCGAGAATGTCGCGACCTTGAGGCCGAGCGGGTCGAGCACGCGCTGCAGGTCCTCGCGCACGACGATGAAGCTCCGCTTCATGTTGTAGCCGATGAACGCGCGCAGCATGTCGTCGGTCGCGGTTGGCGCGTTGCGGTCGGCGTCTGCGGGTTCGTTTTTTTCGGGTCTGGCCATGTCTTAACCTTTCTCTCAGCCCGCGACGAGATCCACGAGCCAGAAGCTGAGCGCCGGAAACGCGATCAGCAGGATGATGCGCAGGAGTTCCGACAGGATGAAGGGGATGGTCCCGCCGAAGATGGTCTTGAGCGGTATGTGTTTTGCCATGGACGAGATGACAAAGAGATTCATGCCGACCGGCGGCGTGATCATGCCGACCTCGACCACCACAAGCGTGATGATGCCGAACCACAATGCTGTGTGCTCGGGCGTGAGCCCGAAGTCGAGTGCCATCACGGTCGGGAAGAACACCGGCACGGTGAGCAGGATCATCGAAAGGCTGTCCATGACGCAACCCATGATCAGATAGAAAACCACGATTGCGAGCATCACCGTCATCGGCGGCAGGCCCGACTGCGCGAACCATGCGGCGATGTCCGTCGGCATGCGGCTCAATGCCAGCGCCACGTTGAAGATGTCCGCGCCGAAGACGATGGCGAAGATCATTGCCGAGGCGGCTGCGGTGTCGATCAGCGAGCCGATCAGGTCGCGGACTGTGAGGCCTCCCGTCAGGACGCCGACCAGCAATGTCAGAACCACGCCCACCGATGCGCCCTCGGCGGGCGTGAAGAAGCCGCCATAGATGCCGCCGAGCACGACGACGAAGATGCCGACGATGTGCCAGATGCCGAGCACGGCGCGGAAGCGTTCGCGATAGGGCACGGGGTCGTGGTTCGGTCCCTGTTCGGGAAACAGCCGCACCACGATGGCAATGGCGATGAAGAAGCCGATGACGGCGATCGTCGCCGGAATGGTTGCCGCCAGGAACAGTTTGACGATGTTCTGCTCTGTCAGGAGTGCATAGATGATCAGCACCACCGAGGGCGGAATGAGGATACCAAGCGTGCCGCCGGCTGCCAGCGATCCGGCCGACAGCGCGCCGGAATAGCCGTGCTTGCGCATTTCCGGCAGGGCTACGCGGGCCATGGTGGAGGCCGTGGCGAGCGAGGAGCCCGAGATCGAACCGAACATGGCGCAACCGGCAACGGCCGCCATGGCGAGCCCCCCGCGAAAATGCCCGATCCAGGCGTTCGATGCGCCGAAGAGTTTCGCGGAAATGCCGCTGCGGGTGGCGATGTGACCCATCAGGATGAAGAGCGGCACGATCGCCAGCTCATACGACATGAACTTGTCGACCCAGGCGGTGTCGAGATAGAAGATCAGGCTCGAGGCGCCGCCGAGCAGGATATAGCCCGCCGCGCCGACGGCGCCCATGGCAAGGGCGATCGGCATTCTGAGAAAGATCAGCGCCAGCAGGATGACGATCATGCCAAGCGCAATGGCCATCGGTTCCATTACGCGCCCTCCGTCATGGGATTGCTTGCGCGGGCATTGACCAGATCGTCGATGCCGGTGATGAAGGCGACGAGCGCCGAAAGCCCGGTTCCGGCAACCGCCGGCAGATAGATCAGCCACAGGGGAAAGCCGAGCAGCATAGTGCGGTCGCCATAGCCGTAGATCGTCTCGAGGCCATGGGTCAGCCGCCAGCAGATCACCGTCCAACCAAGGCCGAACAGCACTGTCCAGAAACCATCGAGACGGCGCTGGCCGGCGGCGGGAAGCCAGTTGGTGAAGAGATCGACCATGACGTGGCCCTTGGTGAACTGGCAGTAGGGCAGAAAAAGCGAGGCGCAGGCCGCACAGACGAGTTCAACCGCTTCGAAATCGCCGCGGATGCCGCCAAAGCCGAAAATGCGCATCAGCACGGAAAGCGTGACCATCAGCGCGGCGGCGAAGGCGGCAAGCCCGCCCGCGCCGGCTGCGACGAGGCAAAGCCGGTAGAGCCAGACGAAGCGGGGGCGCGACGCCCCCCGCTTCTGAAGGCTGGATGGGGTTTTCTCCGCCATCAATCAGCCCTGATCCAGCAGTTCGTTGGCGCGCTTGAGGATTGCCGCGCCGTCATAGCCCTTGTCATCGAGCTTCTTCTGCCAGTTGGCGACGACCGGTTCGGAGACCTTGCGCCATTCGGCGATCACGTTGGCCGGGATCTCGACGATCTCGTTGCCATGTTCTCGGACAACCTTTTCGCCGGCGGCCTCGGCCTGGTCGAAGGAGATGCCGAGACGCTTCGACAGTTCGGGGCCGGAATGGGCGTCGAGTGCCTTGCGGGCGTCCTCGGGCATGGCCTCATAGGCGCGTTCGTTCATCACCAGCGAGAAGGTGTTGGTGTAGATGCCGCGCGCGCCGGGGGCGGGCATGGCGGAATAGCGCGTCAGTTCCTGCAGTTTGAAGGCCGGCACCACCTCGAAGGGCAGGCAGCAACCGTCGATCACGCCGTTGGAAAGGCCGACGACCATCTCGGTAACCGGGAAGAACACGACTTCCGCGCCGAGGTTCGTCAGCAGTTCGCCCGTCGACTGGTTGGGCGCGCGAAGCCGCATGCCGCTCATGTCGGCGGTTGAGGTGATCCCCTTGTCGCGGGTGTGCAGCTTGCCGCCGGCATGGGTATGGAAGGCAAGCGGCTTCATGCCCTTGTATTCGTCCTGACCGAATTCGCGCATCAGCGTATCCATCGCCACGGAGGTCTTTTCCGCGTCCGTGACCATGAAGGGCAGCGCCATGGTCTCGGCAACCGGAAAACGGTCCGGTGTGTAGACCGGCAGCGTCCAGGCGATATCGACGATCCCCTGGCGGGCCTGATCGGCGAGCTGCGGCGCCTTGCCGCCAAGCTGCATGGCCGGGAAAATCTGCACCTCGATCGCCCCGTTGGAGGCCTCGGCGAGTTCCTTGGCCCAAGGCTCGAACACTTGTCTTTGCACCGGCGCCATGGCCGGCAGGAAGTGGTGCAGTTTCAGCGTCACCTCGGCCGCATGCGCCTGGCGCAGGAATACGGGGGCGGCCAGCGCCGTGCCCAATGCGGCAAGCGCCGTGCGGCGGGTCATTTTCAAACGATCAGTCATGACGGTTCTCCTCCCTTAAGACTGACTGGACGATATACGCGTGGTTTTTCGCCCGCCTCTCTCTCGGCGGAAGCAAAAGCCGGTCTAACGAAAGACCGGCGCGCGCTTTTGCAGAAAAGCATTGAGGCCTTCTTCGGCATCCGCGCTCGTCTGCGATACGGCCGCGCACAGGCTTTCGGCAAAGAGCCCGTCCGCGCGCGGCATGTCTGCGATCCGGCTGATCGCCTGGATCATCATGTAATTCGAAAGCTGGGCGTTCTTCGCGATCCTGGCCGCCAGCTCGCGGGCCATGGGCAGCGCCTCGCCGTCGCCGACGCTGTAATGGGTGAGGCCCAGCATCAGGCCTTCCTCGGCATTGTATTTGCGCCCCGTCAGCATCATCTCGCGCATCCGGTCGGGGCCGAGGATGCGGCCGACGCCGACGGTCGCGCCGCCGCCGACGAAGATGCCGCGCATGCCTTCCGGCAGCTGGAAGATCGTCGAGGGCTCGGCGATGCGCACATGGGTGGCGGATGCAAGCTCCAGCCCGCCGCCGATCACCGCGCCGAACATGGCGGAGACGACCGGCAGGCCGGAAAACTGGATGCGTTCCATCACCCGGTGCCAGTTGCGCGAATGATACATCGTGCCCTCCGCGTCGCGGGCGACATGTTCTGCAAGGTCGAGACCGGAGCAGTAGTGCCCGCCGGCGCCGGTCAGGATGATGACGCGGATGTCCTGCGGCGGCTTGCTGAAGAAGGCATCCAGCGCGTCCAGCAGGGCATCGCACATGGCATTGCGCTTTTCGGGCCGGTTCATGGTCAAGGTCGCGACCGGGCCGTCGATCTCGACCGTCAGGATATCGGCGCTGTCAAAGTGGGTCTTGGTCATGCGTTCTGTTCTTTCTCGAATTCGTCTCGCCGGCTTCTATTTCGGCGGCATCCGCGCCGCGGCGTCGAGCCTGATCACCGAACCGTTCAGCATCGGGTTCTCGACGATCTGCTCCGCCAGCCGGGCATATTCATCAGGCAGGCCCATCCGGCTCGGAAAGGGCACGTTGGCGAGGATTTCGGCGCGAATGTCATCCGGCAGGCCGGCGCTCATGCCTGTCTCGAAGAGTCCGGGCGCGATGGTCATGACGCGGATACCGAAACGGGCGAGCTCGCGGGCGGCCGGCAGCGTCATCGCGGTGACCCCGCCCTTGGAGGCGGAATAGGCTGCCTGGCCGATCTGCCCGTCTTCATAGGCGACGGAGGCGGTGTTGACGATCACGCCGCGCGCGCCGTCCTCGTCAAGCGGCGCGGCCGCGGCCATGACGCGCGCAGCGATATTCATCACTGTGTAGGTGCCCAGAAGGTTGATCCGGAGCGTGCGTTCGAAGAGGTCGATGGTCAGCGACCCGTCGCGCGGCAGGATGCGCGATGCCGTTCCGATCCCGGCGCAGGAGACCACGATGCGCGGCGCGCCGTGTTCACGCGTCACGTCCGTGAAAATAGCCTCGACGGCCGAGGCGTCGGAGACGTCGGCGCCATAACCGACGCCGCCGATTTCCGCTGCCGTTTTCTCGGCGGCCTCCGCCGACAGGTCGAGGACGACGACCTTCGCGCCGCGAGCGGAAAGCCTTCTCGCCGTTGCCTCTCCGAGGCCACTCGCGGCCCCCGTGACCAGCGCCACTTCACCTTCGATCTTCATGCAATCTCCTCAACTCCCGATCGTGATTAGAGCCAGCTTTAAATTGTTTTGTCAATGAACAGTTTTTATAATCTCATAATTTTTGATAAACCACAGGAATGCACGATTAGTGCCATTCATTGCCGTTTTCGTGCATTTCCTGCGGCTCGGCGCGGCGTTAACGTCAAGCCGCAAGGACGGAGGAGGTCTTTCATGAAAACGCAAGTCGCCATTATCGGGGGCGGGCCGTCCGGCCTGCTTCTGTCCCAGCTTTTGAACCGGCAGGGCATCGAAACCGTTATTCTCGAGCGGTCCAGCCGCGATCACGTTCTGTCGCGCATCCGTGCCGGCATTCTCGAATGGGGCGCGGTCGAACTGTTGCGCGAGGCCGGCGTCGGCCAGCGCATGGATGCCGAAGGCATCGCTCACGACGGATGTGTGCTCTCCGACAATGATCTTCAGGTGCGCATCGATTTTACCGGGCTTACCGGTCGCAAGGTCATGGTCTACGGCCAGACCGAGGTGACTGCCGACCTCTACGCGGCTCAGGACGCCATGGGAACTCCAGTATTTCATGGCGTCGAGGACGTGGTGATCGGTGACCTCGATCAGGAGCAGTCGAGCGTGAGCTTCACCCATGAGGGGGGGCGCAAGACGATCGCCTGTTCCTATGTCGCCGGTTGCGACGGCTTTCACGGCGTGTCCCGCCGGACCATTCCCGCGGAGAAGCGCCGGGAATTCGAGCGCGTCTATCCCTTCGGCTGGCTCGGCATCCTGTCGCGCACGCCGCCGGTGCATGACGAACTGATCTACGCCAATTCCGACCGCGGTTTCGCGCTCGCCTCCATGCGCAGCAAGACGCTGAGCCGCTATTATGTGCAGGTGCCGCTTTCCGATAAGGCCGAGGACTGGTCGGACGCTGCCTTCTGGGACGAGTTGAAACGTCGCCTACCGAGCGAAGTCTCTGCACGATTGGTGACAGGAGATTCGATCGAGAAGAGCATCGCGCCGTTGCGCTCCTTCGTTTCCGAGCCGCTTCGCTGGGGCAATCTCTTCCTCGTCGGCGATGCCGCGCACATCGTGCCGCCGACCGGCGCCAAGGGGCTCAATCTCGCCGCCTCCGATGTCTGGTATCTCTTCCATGCGCTCGTCGAGCGGTTCGGTTCCGGCTCTTCGGCGGGCATCGACGCCTATTCCGGCCGGGCGCTGCAACGCATCTGGAAGGCGATGCGCTTCAGTTGGCAGATGACCATGCTGTTGCATCGCTTCGATGACGAGGACAGTTTTGCCGCCGAGATGCGCAAGGCGAGCCTCTTGCACCTGTCGCAATCGGAGACCGCGCGACGGGAATTGGCCGAAAATTACATCGGTCTGCCTTACTGAGGCGCCTTGTCCCTGATGACCCGGCCCTTCTTCAAGGGGAGCCGGGCCGATATTCACATGCAGTGCGTCAAAGCCGCTCGACCGCGACGGCAATGCCCTGACCAACGCCGATGCACATGGCGGACAGCGCCTTTTCGCCCGGCTTCAGTTCCAGCATGGCCGTACCGGTGATGCGCGCGCCGGACATGCCGAGGGGATGGCCAAGCGCGATCGCCCCGCCGTTCGGGTTGACGCGCGGATCGTCATCGGCAATGCCGAGGTCGCGCAATGTCGCAAGCGCCTGCGAGGCAAAGGCCTCGTTGAGCTCTACCACCGAGAAATCGCCGGTCTGAAGCCCGAGCCGGCGCATCAGCTTGCGCGCCGCAATCGCCGGGCCGAAGCCCATGATGCGCGGCGCGACCCCGGCGGTTGCGCCGCCAAGCACGCGTGCGATCGGGTTGAGGCCGTGCCGTACGGCGGCCGCTTCGCTCGCCAGAACGAGCGCGGCCGCGCCGTCATTGACGCCCGACGCGTTGCCGGCCGTCACCGTGCCGCCGGCGCGGAAAGGCGTGGGGAGACGGGAGAGCACCTCGACGGTCGTTTCCGGGCGGGGCTGTTCGTCGCTCGCGACGATCCTCGGCTCGCCCTTGCGCTGGGGGACGGAGACCGGCGTGATCTCCTGCGCCAGTCGGCCGTTGTCCAGCGCGCGCGCTGCCTTTTGCTGCGAGGCGCAGGCAAAGGCGTCCTGGTCTTCCCGGCTGATGGAAAAGTCGTCCGCTACGTTCTCGCCGGTCTCCGGCATGGAGTCGACGCCGTAGCGCGCCTTCATCTCGGGGTTCACGAAACGCCAGCCAATAGTCGTGTCGTAGATTTCCGCGTTGCGCGAAAAGGCCGTTTCGGCCTTCGGCATTACAAAGGGCGCGCGGGACATGGATTCCACGCCGCCGGCAATGATCAGTTCCGCCTCCTCGGCGCGAATGGCGCGCGCGGCGGTGATGACGGCGTCCATGCCGGAGCCGCAGAGCCGGTTCATGGTCGTGCCCGGCACTTCGACCGGCAGGCCGGCAAGCAGTGCGGCCATGCGCGCCACATTGCGGTTGTCCTCGCCTGCCTGGTTGGCGCAGCCGAGGATCACCTCGTCGACGCCCGACCAGTCGGTCTTCGAGTGGCGCTCCATCAGCGCGCGGATCGGGATCGCGGCAAGATCATCGGCCCTGACGGCGGAAAGCGCGCCGCCGAAACGGCCGATCGGGGTGCGGATATAGTCGCAGATATAGACGTCTTTCATGGATCACATTTCCGGTACGGTGAGCTCCGCCACGTCGCCCTCGATGTGAAGGGGCGCGCCGGTCAGCGCCTGCAGTTCGTCGAAGGACAGGGCGGCAAGTTTCTCGCGGAGAACGAAATGGCCGTCGGTGATATCGATGACGGCAAGCGAGGTGTAGACCCGCGTGACGCAGGCCACGCCCGTGAGCGGCAGCGAGCAGCTTCTCACCAGCTTTGGCGCACCCTTCTTGGTCACGTGGTCGGTGACGACGGCGACGCGCCTTGCGCCATGGACGAGGTCCATCGCCCCGCCGACGGCGGGAACGCCGCCCTTGCCGGTCGACCAGTTGGCAAGGTCTCCGTTCTCGGCCACTTCGTAGGCGCCAAGGATGGCGACATCCAGATGGCCGCCGCGCACCATGGCGAAACTGTCGGCGTGGTGGAAGAAGGCCGTACCGGGGCGCAGCGTGATCGCCTTCTTGCCGGCATTGATGAGGTCCCAGTCCTCCTCGCCCGGTTCCGGCGCGGGCCCGAAATCGAGCACGCCGTTTTCGGTGTGGAAGATCGCCTGCCGGCCCTCGGGTTGGAATTTCGCCACCATTTCGGGAAAGCCGATACCGAGATTGACATAGGCGCCGTCCTCGATGTCCTGGGCGGCGCGCCAGGCGATCTGGGCATTGGAAAGCTTGATGTCGTCGACGGAAATCATGGGTAGACGGCCTCCTGCCGGGTGAGGAGTTCCTCCTGCGCGGGCGCGGCGACCTCGACGACGGAGGAGACGAAGATGCCGGGCGTGATTACCTGCTCGGGGTCGATGCCGCCGGGCGCGACAACGCGGCTCGCCTGGACGATGGTGGTTGTCGCGGCCATCGCCATCAGCGGATTGAAGTTGCGCGCCGCCATGCGGTAGGTGAGGTTGCCGTGGGTGTCGGCCGTTTCCGCCTTGATCAGCGCGAAATCGGCTTTCAGCCAGCGCTCCTGCACGTAGGGCCGTCCGTCGAATTCGGCGACCGGCTTGCCGTCGGCAAGTTCGGTGCCGTAACCGGTCGGCGTATAGAAGGCGGGTATGCCGGCGCCGCCGGCGCGGATCCGCTCGGCGAGCGTGCCTTGCGGCACCAACTCCAGCTCGATCTTTCCGGCAAGATAGCGTTCGTTGAACACCGTGGCGTTTGAGGAGCGCGGAAAGGAGCAGATCATCCGGCGCACGCGGTTCTGCTCGATCAGGGCCGCAAGCCCGACATGACCGTTGCCGGCATTGTTGTTGATGACCGTGAGGTCCTTTGCGCCCTGGTCAATCAATGCATGAATGAGCTCGATCGGCGCGCCCGATCCGCCGAAACCGCCGATCATGACGGTGGCGCCGTCGAAGATGGGCTGAACGGCTGCTTCAATCGAGGAAATTGTCTTGTCCATGATGTCGACCTCCTACCGACGACCCGGACTTTAGGGGCAAGTCGGACGAAAGTCAGTTTGAAAGTTCACATGGCGAATTTTGTTCGTATGACGAGCTTCAGCGTGCGTCAGGCGAACGGCAGCGCGGCACCCTCAGCCGTCTATCCTTGCACGAAGGCGTTCAGGGTTTGGCAGGGCCGCGAGGATCGGCATCATCAGGGCAAAGAGTTCCGCCTGGGACGATATCCCGCAGCGCTGGTAAAGCTGCCTTCTGAAGACCTTCACCGTGTGGGTGCTGAGCCCGAGCCTTGCGGCAATGGAGAGCGAGGAGTGTCCCTTGAGGATCAGAAGGGCGACTTCGGTCTGCCGCCGCGTCAGCGTGACGCCGTGGCTCTCCTGCATGCCGCAGAAAAGCGCCGCAAGCACATCCTCCTCGCTCGGCGCGCTGCCGGCGGCGCGGATTTCGCTCCAGTTCCGAGTCGAAAGGGCGTTGACGACCGGCGCGACCTGTCGGGCGCGGGCAAGCGTGGCAGTTGAGAACCGCCGTCCGGAGGTGGCATCGCGCCCGAGGCAGATGTGGAGCGAAACATCGCTCGCCGGCGCGGCGACAAAGGCGATTTCGTCCACCAGCGTCGTCGCCCGGTAATAGGTCATGTAGTAGTCCGACCGGCTGAACTGGTCCGGCGCGATGTCGCTCAACCGATAAAGACCGTCTGGCGCGCGCCGGGCATGGAGCGCGTAGAAGGGGTCGAGCAGGTACGAGCCGGCGCGGTAAACCGTATCGAAGCCGGCATGCACCGATTTCTCCCGGGCTTCCGTATAGAGCCCCGTCGGCGGACTTCCGTCCGCATAGGCCAGAATGGTGATGTTGTCGAAGGCAAGCGCCAGGCGCAGCCAGGCCGCAAGCGACGGCGCAAACCCTTCGCTGTGAAGCGCGGCAATGGCATCGCCCAGCAATATTTCGGCCTGACCCGGCGGGACGCGCATACTACCTCCATGGGGTTATATACTCCTCATTTATCCATGATTAGCCTCTGCTTCAATATCAGGTGGTATAGGGCAGCCAGGCGGTCCCTGTCCGCCTCAACGTTATGACCAAAAAGCGGAACAGTGGAGAACAGCATGGCAATCGACCTTCCGGTGCTTACACGCGACATTCTCAAGAGCGACGACCATCTCGTCCAGTCGTTCGCCGATCTCAACGCGCTGAAACAGCAGGGCGCGCGCACGGCCATCGTCAGCGCCAAGGGTACGATGGTAACCGACAGCGACGGCAATGAACTGATTGATGGCATCGGCGGGCTGTGGTGCGTCAATGTCGGCCACGGGCGGCGCGAGATCATCGATGCCATCCGTGATCAGCTTGAAACGCTCGACTTCTATTCGACTTTCTACACCTTCACCCATCCGGCGGCCGCCGCGCTGGCGCAAAAACTCGGTCAGCTTGCCCCCGGTAACCTCAACAAGGTCTATTTCGGCAATTCCGGTTCGGTCGCCAATGATTCGGCCGTGCGCATCCTGCAGCATTATTACCGGCGCCTCGGCCGCCCGGAAAAGCGTCTGGTCCTCAGCCGCAACGGCGCCTATCACGGCTCCACCTTCCTTGCCATCGCCATGACCACGCCGGAATACTCCAAGGGCTGGGACAAGGCGGACAACATGGTCCATCATCTGAAGAAGCCGCATTACTGGCGCGAGGGCGACGGCATGAGCGAAGCCGAATTCCTCGACATGCTGATGGAGGACATGCGCGCCTCGATCGAGCGGATCGGCGCGGAAAACATCGCCTGCTTCATCGCCGAGCCGATCATGGGAGCTGGCGGGGTCATCGTGCCGCCCGAGGGCTACCACCGCCGGGCCGGGGACATCTGCCGGGCCTATGACATCAAGTTCGTCGCTGATGAGGTCGTCACCGCCTTCGGCAGGCTCGGACATTTCTTCGCATCGCAGGATGTTTTCGGCACCACGCCAGACATCATCAACACCGCCAAGGGGCTGACCTCCGGATACCAGCCGCTCTCTGCGACGATCATGAGCGACGAGATCCATGAGGTGATATCCGGGCCGGACGGCGTGTTCCTGCACGGCATGACCTATTCCGGTCATCCGGCGGCCTCGGCCGCGGCACTTGCCAATATTGCATTGATGGAACAAGAGCAGATCCCCGAACGCGTGCGCACTACCGGTAAGCTGTTCGAAAAGACGCTGAAGGCGCTGGAAGACATCGAGATCGTCGGGGAGGTGCGCGGCAGCCATTTCATGGCGGGCATCGAATTCGTCTCCGACAAGCAATCCAAGGCGCTTTTCCCCGAGGCGATGAATATCGGCATGAAGGTTGCGCGACGGGCGCAGGCCAGGGGGCTGATCGCCCGTCCGCTCGGCCATATCCTCATTCTCTCGCCGACGCTCATCCTGTCCGAGGCCGAGATCGCCCGCATCGGCGACATACTGCGCGAGAGCATTCTGGACGTGATGGCCGAGGTGCGGGGCTGAGGGCCCGCACGGCTGATTGAATTCAGAAAATCCTAAGTCCCGGGAAGAAAGACTTTAATCGACTTTAACTCCCGGGCGATGGAACATTCCCCCATAAGATTTGGGGATTTTGAATGGATAATCAGGAATTCGATTTCATCATTGTCGGCGCGGGTTCGGCCGGCTGCGTTCTTGCAAACAGGCTTTCGGCCGACAGCGCCAATCGCGTGCTGATTGTCGAGGGCGGCGGGCAGGAAAATGCCGTCAACGTCTCGGTGCCCGCCGGCATCCTGTCGCTCTATGGCAACCCCAAATATGACTATGCCTATGTCGGCGTGCCGCAGAAGGAAATGAACAACCGCCGCATTCCGGTCAATCGCGGCAAGGCGCTTGGCGGTTCCTCCACCATCAATTCCATGGTGTTCATCCGCGGCGCATGTTCAGATTATGACGAATGGGCAAACCTCGGCTGCGACGGCTGGCGCTGGGACGACGTGCTGCCGGTGTTCAAGAGCCTCGAGCGCAACATGAACGGCCAGTCGCCCGACTGGCACGGTTTTGACGGCGAGCTTTTCGTCAACCGCGCGCGCGATCCCAATATCGTCTCGAAGATGTTCATCGCCGCCGGCCGCGCCGTCGGCCTTGCCGAAAAGACCGATTTCAACGACGGCACGATGGAAGGCGTCGGCATTTACGATGTCACCCAGAAGGACGGCAAGCGCTGGTCGTCCTATCGCGCCTTTCTGAAGCCGGTGCAGGATAGGCCGAACCTCACCGTCATGACCGGCGTCGAAACCCGCCGTCTGGTGATGGACGGCAGACGGGTTACCGGTATCGAGATTTCCGGCGCGGATGGCGTCAAGGTGCTGAAGGCAGGCCGTGAGGTCATCCTGTCGGCCGGCTCGATCGGTTCGCCGGCAATCCTGATGCGCTCCGGCATCGGGCCGGGGGCGATGCTGAAGGAGGCCGGGGTGGCGGTCGTGCATGACCTTCCGGGCGTCGGCCAGAACCTGCGCGACCATGTCGACGGGATGATCACCACGCGTTCGGCATCCACCAAGACGCTCGGCCTTTCCGTCGCCAACCTGCCGGCGATGATTGCCGCGCCGTTTCAATACCTTTTCGCCCGCAAGGGCATGCTGACAACCAATTATGTCGAGGCGGGCGGGTTTGCGAGAACGAAATATGCGGGCGCGGAACCGGACATCCAGTTCCATTTCGTCCCCGGTTATCGCAGCCATCGCGGCAGGCTGATCGAATATGGTCACGGCTATGCCATCCACACCTGCGTCCTGCGGCCGAAATCGAACGGCGAGCTGCGGCTGACGGGTGACGGCGCTGTGGAGATCGATCACCGGTTCTTCTCCGACCCGCAGGATCTCGAGACGCTGGTCGAGGGCATCAAGGTTGCCCGCGCGATCATGGCCGATCCGGTGTTCGAGCCCATTCGCGGCAAGGAAATGCTGCCGGGCCCCGATGTCGTCAGCGATGACGAGATCCGCGCCTATCTCAGGGCCGAGGCGCTGACCGTCTATCACCCGGTCGGCACGGCCAGGATGGGCACGGATGCCATGGCCGTCTGCGACCCGAAGAGCCTGAAGGTCAATGGCGTAGAGGGGCTGCGCGTTGCCGATGCCTCGGTCATGCCGACCTTGATCGGCGGCAATACCAATGTGCCCACCATGATGATCGGCGAGCGTTGCGCCCGCATGGTCCTGTCCGCCTGACAACGAGGGGGGTGGGAGCCACAGCATGCAGGACCGACGGTTGACAAGGGGCTGGCCATGATCCGCACGGGCGCTCAATACCGGGACAGCATTCGCGCCGGGCGCGACATTCACGTCAATGGCGAACGGGTCAGGGATGTTGCCGCGCATCCGATGTTCCGTCCGCTCGTGGATATCCGCGCCCGCATCTACGATATGGCGCACGAGCCGGAGACCGCCGAGGCAATGACCGTGCGGCGCGACGAGGCGCTGCAGGCCGTGGGCAACGCCATGCCCTTCAGCCAGGGCGACTGGTGGGCCAAGCGCCGCGCCGCCGACCTGGTGATGGAGACGATCGGCGGCGTCGTCACCCGCGTCGGAGACGAGACCGTCGGCGAAATGTGGTCGCTGCATGACGCGGCCGAGGCGCTGGACGAGATCGATCCGCGTTTTTCGGCGAACATCGCGCGCCATGTCGCGCGCGTCGTCAATGACGATGTCTTCCATATCTCCGCCAATGCCGATCCGAAGGGAAACCGTTCGCTGCCGCCCGTGGCGCAGGATCCCGACATGCTGCTGCACGTCGTCAGGGAAACGGATGCCGGCGTCATCGTCAGCGGCGCCAAGTTCGAGACGGCTGCCGCCTATGCCAACCAGTCCTTCACCAAGCCGACGATCGCCAATTGGGGGGACGTCGACCAGTCCGACTATGTGATCGGCTTCATCTCGGATCTCGATGCGCCGGGATTGAAGTTCATCTGTCGCACCGGGTTTGCCGGGCGCGCGCCGGCAGCGGATTATCCGCTTTCCAACCGGTTTGATGAAGTTGATACGCTCGTCGTCTTCGATCAGGTCCTGGTTCCCTGGGAAAATGTCCTTTTCTACAGGCACACGAGGGCGGCAAAGCTCGTGCGCGCCACGCTGCACCGCTACTCTGCCTTCCCCTATATCCAGCGCAACCTGAAGCTGGCCGACATGCTGATCGGCGCGGCGCTTTATAACGTGCGACAGACCGGACTTGAGCGGGAGCAGGCGGTTCAGGAAAAGCTGGCGATGCTCGCCTGCTACCGCGAGGGCATCAATGCGCATCTGACGTCGGCCATCGCGCTTGCCGAACGCAGCCCTGCCGGGCTGATGATGCCGAACCAGTCGCTCGTCTATGCGGGGCGGGTGCTTGCCTGCTCGAAGCTCAACGAGATGATGCATATCGCCCGCGAACTCTGCGGCGGCCAGATCGCCCTGACGCCGGACGCTGCCGCCTTTTCCGCACCGGAAACGGCGGATTTTCTTCAGAAATATTATTCGGTGAGCGCCGAATGGGGCGCCGAGGATCGCCGAAAGCTTCTGGCCTTTGCGCGCGACCTCCTGAATTCGGACTATGCCGGCCACCGTTTGACCTTCCAGCTCTTCGGCCAGGCGCCGCCCTTCACCCACCTTGCCGCCGTCTACCGGAATTTCGATTTTGACGGTCCGCTTGCCTTCGTCAGGCATGCGGCGGGCCTTTCGGACGAGGTGATGGACGAGAAGGCGGGCGCTGACGCTTCCTCATCCCTGTCGGCGTGGTTTTCCACCCGTCTGGCGGGCGACGGCAGGGACGCAGCGGAATGAGCCGGAACCAGAATTTGCACCTTGCACAAGAATTTCAGAAATGCCGGAAAGGACTGGGAAATGTCGGTTGAAAAAACAGAAGTGCTCGTTGTCGGCGGCGGTCAGGCCGGCATCGCGATGAGCGAACACCTGTCGAAATGCGGCGTGTCGCATCTTGTGCTGGAGCGTGACCGGATCGCCGAGCGCTGGCGCACGGCCCGCTGGGATTCGCTGGTGGCCAACGGCCCGGCATGGCATGACCGGTTCCCGGGCCTCGCCTTCGAAAGCGCCGATCCCGACAGTTTCGTGGCCAAGGACGAGATCGCCGACTACTTTGTCGACTATGTGCAGAAGATCGGCGCGCCGGTGCGCTGCGGCGTCGAGGTGACGGAGGTGCGGCGCAACCAGGGCCGTCCTGGCTTTCGCGCCGAAACATCCGAGGGCGTGATCGAGGCCGATTACGTGGTCGCGGCAACCGGCGCGTTCCAGACGCCGGTGATCCCGCCGGTCATTCCGGAAAGTGCCGGCGTCACCCAGATCCATTCTGCTTCCTACCGGCATCCCGGCCAGCTTGAAGACGGCGCAATCCTCATCGTCGGCGCGGGCTCCTCCGGCGTACAGATTGCCGAGGAGCTTCTGGAAAACGGCCGCGAGGTTTTTCTTTCTGTCGGCCCGCATGACCGTCCGCCGCGCCGTTATCGCGGCCGCGATTTCGTCTGGTGGCTCGGCGTGCTCAACAAGTGGGACATGGAGGCCGTTCCCGGTGTCGAGCATACGACAATCGCCGTCTCCGGCGCGCATGGCGGCAAGACGGTGGATTTCCGCAAACTGGCGGAACGGGGCATGGTGCTGCTTGGAAGGACCGAGGCGTGTGAGGACGGCAAGCTGCGTTTTGCCGACGATCTCAGGAAGAATGTCGAGGCGGGCGACGCCAATTATCTTTCGCTTCTGGAGGAAGCCGATGCCTATGTGGTTCGCAACGGGCTCGATCTGCCGGAAGAACCGGAGGCCCACGTGATCGGCCCGGACCCGGACTGCATTGCCAATCCCTTGCAGACGCTCGACCTTGCCGAGGCCGGCATCGCCACGGTCATCTGGGCAACTGGCTTCGGCGTCGATTATGGCTGGCTGAAGGTCGATGCGCTGGACGAAAACGGCAGGCCTGCCCATCATCGCGGCATTTCCGCCGAACCGGGGGTCTATTTCCTCGGCCTGCCATGGCAGACGCGGCGCGGCTCGTCCTTCATCTGGGGCGTCTGGCACGACGCGAAATACATCGCCGACCATATCTGCAAGCAGCGCGGCTATCTTGCCTATGAAGGGCCGGTGACCGCGAAAGCCGAAACCGTTTAACCGTTTTTTTGACCGATGGAGTGCCGGATGGCCCATACCCGTATCCGCAAGTTCAACACAAAGGACACCTATCCCGAGCAGAAGCTCGACAACGACCTCTGCCAAGCCGTCGTCGCGCGCGGCACGACGATTTTCCTGCGCGGCCAGTGCCCGCAGGATCTCGATACCGCGAAGAACATTGAAAGCCATGACCCGGTGGAGCAGACCCACAAGGTGATGCAGAATATCCGCCAGCTGATCGAGGAAGCCGGCGGCAGCATGGAGCACTTGTGCAAGGTGGTGGTCTATCTCACAGACGTGCGCCACCGCGAGGCGGTCTACCGCACCATGGGCGAATACATCAAAGGCGTTCACCCGGTTTCGACCGGCGTCGTCGTCACCGCGCTTGCCCGGCCCGACTGGCTGGTCGAGATCGACGCCACCGCCGTTATTCCGGATGCTTAGTTTCAACAGGTTAGAGCGTTCTTTGTGCGTTCGAATGGACGAACGGCGCTCTCAGGAGATGTCATGACCTTTTCCATCGTCGCCCGTTGCCGGAAAACAGGCCAGTTCGGCATGGCCATTTCATCCTCGTCGCCGGCCGTTGCCGCGCGTTGCGCCTTCGCGCGTGCGGGCGTCGGCGCGGCCGCCACGCAAAATGTCACCAACCCGGCTCTCGGTCCGGCCATGCTTGATCGTCTCGCTTCCGGAAAGGATGCGCAGACGGCGGTGGAAGAGGCGGTTTCCGGCGACGGATTTGCGGCTTACCGGCAGCTCATCGCCATCGGCCGGGATGGCCCGCCCGCCATCCATTCCGGTCCGAACGCGCTCGGCGTCTGGTCGTCAGCCAGGGGCGAGGACTGCGCGGCGGGCGGCAATCTGCTGGCGGAGGAGAGCGTTCCGCAAAAGATGGTCACAGCTTTCGATGCGTCCGACGGCACGCTTGCCGAGCGACTGATTTCCGCCATGCGGGCAGGGCTGGCCGCAGGCGGCGAGGCAGGGCCGGTTCATTCCGCCGGGCTGCTGGTCGTGGATGAGCGAGACTGGCCCTATATCGAACTGCGTTGCGACTGGCTTGCCGAGGCCTGCCCGATCGCCAATATCGCAGCCGCATTGAAGACGTATCAACCGCAGGCCGACGACTATGTGACGCGGGCGCTAAACCCGGCCGCGGCCCCTTCCTATGGCGTTCCCGGAGATGAATGATGCAAAGCCTTGAACATTACACCGAAAAAGCCGCGACGCTTTCGTTGCGCAACCAGTGCTGGATCGATGGCAAATATGTCGCCTCTGTTTCCGGCGCGCGTTTTGATAGCATCAACCCGGCAACGGGCGCGGTGCTGACCGACGTTGCGCGCGGCGGGGCCGAGGATATCGACCGCGCAGTCAAGGCCGCGCGCGCCGCTTTTGCCGATGGGCGCTGGTCGGGCAAGACGCCGGCGCAACGCAAGGAGGCGCTGCTGAAGCTCGCCGCATTGCTGCGCGAGAACCTCGAGGAATTTGCCCTGCTCGACACGCTCGACATGGGAAAGCCGATCACCGAGACGATGACCGGCGATGTGCCCGGCGCCGCCCATTTCTTCCAGTGGCATGGCGAGGCGATCGATAAACTCTATGACGAGGTCGCCCCCACGGGCGGTCGCGATCTGGCGCTGATCCGGCGCGTGCCGCTCGGCGTCATCGGCGCCGTCGTGCCGTGGAACTTTCCGCTCGACATGGCGACCTGGAAGCTTGCGCCGGCGCTGGCGGCAGGCAATTCGGTCGTGCTGAAACCGGCGGAACAGTCGCCGCTTTCGGCGCTGAGGCTCGGAGAACTGGCGGCGGAAGCCGGCCTGCCGGACGGTGTCCTGAATGTGGTTCCGGGCTTTGGCGAGGATGCCGGCCAGGCGCTCGGCCGGCATCCGGACGTGGATTGTCTGGTCTTCACCGGCTCGACCGTCGTCGGCAAGCTGTTCCAGCGCTATGCCGGCGAGAGCAACATGAAACAGGTGTGGCTGGAGACCGGCGGCAAGAGCCCGAACATCATTTTCCCTGACGCCGATCTCGATGCCGCAGCCGACATGGCCGCCTTCGGCATTTTCTACAATCAGGGCGAGGTCTGCTCGGCCAATTCGCGCATGCTCGTGCATGAGAGCATTGCCGAGGACATGCTGGAGCGGATGAAGACGCGCGCCGAGGCGATTACGGTTGGTAACCCGCTGTCGCCGGAGACGACGATGGGCGCCATGGTCGACGCCAACCATGCGACCCGCGTCGAAGGTTTCCTCAAGGCGGGGCGCGAGAGCGCGCGGCTGGTGACCGGCGGCGAACGGCTGACCATTGGCGGCTCCGACGCCTTCATCGCGCCGACGATTTTCGCTGATGTGCCGATGGAGGCGAAGATCGCCTCGGAGGAGATTTTCGGCCCGGTCCTTTCCGTCCAGACCTTCCGCGACGAGGACGAGGCCGTTGCGATCGCCAACAACACGATCTACGGCCTTGCCGCTTCCGTCTGGACCAGGGACATTTCCCGCGCTGTCTCGATGTCGGACCGGCTGCATGCCGGAACGGTCTCGGTCAACACGGTCGACGCGCTGTCGGCGATGACGCCGTTCGGCGGCATGAAACAGTCCGGTTTCGGTCGCGACCTGTCCCTGCACTCCTTCGACAAGTATTCGGCGCTGAAGACCGTCTGGATCAAGTATTGACAATTGGCTGGGCGCGGGCGCTATTGGCTTAGGGAGGGGCGAACCTGAACTATAGCTGGATTAGAGATGGCCTTACGCTTCACGCTCCGTCAACTGGAGTATTTTCTAGCCGTCGGCGAATGCGGGTCCATCGCGCTCGCCGCCGAGCGCATCAACGTCTCCTCGCCGTCGATCTCGGCGGCGATCTCCCAGCTTGAAGCCGAATTCGGCCTGAAGCTTTTCGTCCGCCGGCATGCGCACGGACTGTCGCTGACCCAGGGCGGCCAGCGCTTCATGGAACAGGTGCGTGCCCTGCTCGGCCAGGCCGCCGGCCTCAATGCGCTTGCCAACGAGATCACCGGCAATGTGCGCGGGCCGCTCAATATCGGTTGCCTGCTCACCTTCGCCCAGATCGTTCTGCCGCAGATCAGGCGCAGCTTCGTTGACCTCAACCCGGAAGTTCAGGTCCGCCAGTTCGAGCGCGACCAGGCCGAGCTTTTCGATGCGCTGCGCACCGCCCGCATCGACCTTGCGCTGACCTATGATCTCAATATTCCTTCCGACCTGACCTTCCTGCCGCTGATCGAGTTGCCGCCCTATGCGCTGATCAACGAGACGCATGATCTTGCCCACCGCGAAAGCGTGGCGCCCTCCGAGCTTGCCGAATATCCGATGGTCCTGCTCGATCTGCCAATGAGCGCGGAATATTTCCTGTCCTTCTTCAGCGCCGTCGGCGTCACGCCGCAGATTTCCGAGCGGACCCGCGACATGGCGGTGATGCGGTCGCTGGTGGCTAATGGCTTCGGCTATTCGCTTGCCAATATCCGTCCGCGGACCGATCTCGCGCCCGATGGCCGCAAGCTGCGCTTCGTGCCGCTGACCGGACCTGTCAGGGCGTTGAAACTCGGACTGCTGATGTCGGAAGGCTGGGATCAGTCGCTGACGACCAGGGCCTTTGTCGATCATGCCCGCAGCCGCATTACCGATATGGGCGCGCCGGGCATGCATGTCCGGCCAAACGGGCTCCGACGCGACTTTTAGAAATCGCGCGCCCGGTGGGTTCATCACGACTGAGGAGTTGCGAAATTGCCCGGTTCCTGGGCTGGGGCTGCCCAAGTCTGAGGCTTTTGCTTACCCCTTATGCAATTAGGCATAGCCTAATCCAGAGTTTCACAAGCCATAATTTACTTCATCCAGCGTTCCGCCAAATTGACTGCATTGCAAATGTCAAACTGGCTGCTTTCGGCGCTCTTGTCCGCTTTCCGGCGGGCCAGGCAGAAGCCGGGCAGCGGAAGTCCGGAGCTGCTTGATGGCGCGAGGCCGAGCTGTAGAAGTGTTTGAAGTGTCGAAGCATTTCGGCGACTATCAGGCGCTCGACCATGTCAGCTTCACCATTCACGAGAACGAGTTTTTCACCCTGCTCGGCCCGTCCGGCTGCGGCAAGACCACGCTTTTGCGCATGATCGCCGGTTTCGAGACGCCGTCTTCCGGCGATATCGCGCTGATGGGCGAGGTCATCGACGCGCTCCCCGCGCACAGGCGCCGGGTCAATACCGTGTTTCAGAGCTACGCCCTGTTTCCGCACATGACGCTGGCCCAGAACATCGCCTTCGGCCTCGAAAATCTCGGCTGGGAGAAGACGCGACGGCAGCAGCGGGTCGAAGAGATGCTGTCGCTCGTGCATATGGAGACGTTCGCCTCCCGCCGTCCGGCCCAGCTTTCCGGCGGCCAGCGCCAGCGCATCGCCCTTGCCCGCGCATTGGCGCCCGCACCGCAGGTGCTGCTGCTCGACGAACCGCTGTCCGCGCTCGACCTGAAGCTGAGGCAGGCGATGCGCGACGAGTTGCGCAGCCTGCAGCGCAAAACCGGCATCACCTTCATCTTCGTCACCCACGATCAGGAGGAAGCGCTCGACATGTCCGATCGCATCTGCGTGATGGGCGAGGGCAGGGTGCAGCAGATCGGCACGCCCGACGAGGTCTATGAGGAGCCGGAAAATGCCTTCGTCGCCGATTTCGTGGGCGAGACCAACTTCATGCAATGCGAGGTCCTGGGCGTCGACGGCGACAAGGCCCGGGTGAGGACGCCCTTCGGCCTTGAACTCACCGCGCCGCAAAAAGGCGTTTCAGGCGCCGGTAGCGCAACCATGTCGCTGCGACCGGAGAAGATCGGCATGGAAAACCAGGCGGTCGGCGAAATGCTGACCGGCACGGTTGCCGCCCGAAACTATATGGGCGGCTATACCCATTACACGGTCGAGACCGGCGGCGTCTCCTTGCGCGTCTTCCGGCGTAATGCCGTCTCCCACGCCGAAAGCTATGCGATCGGCCAGGAGGTCCGTGTCGGCTTCAACGGCGACAGCATCAGGATACTGGGCCGATGAGGAAGGGCGCCTTCTTCGGGCTTCTGCCCGCCTGGCTGGTGATGGCGCTGACGCTGGTCGTGCCGATCGGCATCGTCATTGCCGTCAGTCTTGCCGAGCGCGGCGCCTATGGCGGCTTCGAATGGGGCTTTTCCTTTGAGGCCTACCGCCAGATCCTGTTCACCGAAGGATGGTCGGGCGAACTCGAATTCGATCCGAAATATCTGATCATCATCGGGCGGACCGTGCTTCTGGCGGTGGCGACCATGCTGATCTGCATGGTCATCGCGCTGCCCGTCGCCTATGTGATTTCGCTTTGCAGGCCGAAGACCAAGACGCTGCTGCTCTATTTGGTCACACTGCCCTTCTGGGTCTCCATGATCGTGCGCGTCTATGCCTGGCAGATCATTCTCGGCAATAACGGCATCATCGAGAAGGCCTGGCAGCTCTTCGGCGGTGGCGATATCGGCACGCTTCTGTTCACCCCCGGGGCGATGCTGACGGGGATGGTCTACAGCTATATCCCGCTGATGGTGCTGCCGGTCTATGCGACGGTGGAAAAGCTCGACGGGGCGCTTCTGGAGGCAAGCCACGACCTCTACGCCAATCGCTGGGTAACGCTTCGCCGCATCATCCTGCCGCTCTCATGGCCTGGGCTGGCCGCAGGCGCCATTCTCGTCTTCGTGCCCGCGCTCGGCACGGTGCTCGAGCCGATGATCCTTGGCGGCGGCAAGCAGATGATGATGGGCACGCTGATCCAGACCCAGTTCGGCGGCGGGCGCAACTGGCCCTTCGGCTCGGCGGTGGCGGTCGTGCTGATGGCGATGGCCGCAATCGTGCTCACCATCAACGCCCAGCGCGCGCGCAAGAACGCGATGAAGGGGCTTTCATGAGCGAGACAGCCAATATCCGCCATTATCCGGGAAGCCGGCTGTTCACCGCCGTCTTCTTCATCTGGCTCTACCTGCCGATCGCAGTGGTCATCTGGTATTCCTTCAACGAGAACCGCATCGTCTCGGTCTGGACCGGGTTTTCGACCAAATGGTATGCGAGCGCGCTGGAGAACCGCGCCCTGCTGTCGGCGGTCGAGGTGTCGCTGACGGTTGCCGTCATCGCCACCATCTGTTCGACGCTGATTGCCCTTGCCGCCGCGCTGGTGCTGACGCGAACGCCCGGCCTGAAATTCGCGAGGCTCTCCGAAACCATCGTCAACCTGCCGCTGCTTCTGCCGGAGATCGTCGTCGCGGTCGCCGTGCTGATCCTGTTTTCCCAGCTCGGCATTTCCGACGGCATGGTCAAGCTCGCCATTGCCCACACCACCTTCTGCACGCCCTTTGCCTTCCTGCCCATCCGGGCCCGGCTCCAGGGCATGAGCCCGGATTACGACGAGGCGGCGCGCGACCTCTATGCGACGCCGATGATGGCCTTTCGCCGCGTCACGCTGCCGCTGATCGCGCCGGGACTGTTTGCCGGCATGATGCTCGCCTTCGTCATGTCGATGGATGATTTCATCACTTCGAACATGCTGAATTCCGGCGGCGCGACGACGCTGCCGGTCTACATCTTCGGTCTCGTGAAACAGGGCACGACACCGGAGCTGAACGCGATTTCCACCCTCATCATTCTCGTCTCGCTGGTTCTGGCGACGGTGGCGCTTCTTGCAAGCGCCCGCGCCATGCGACGGGAATGAGGACATCAGAAAAGTCTGGTCGGGCCTGGCCCGCCGCAAGAAGCGCAAAAGCGCCGCTAATCAAGGTAAAACGAAGGAGAGTGAACATGAAGAAATACCTCTTGGCGACAGCCGTCATTTCCGTCGCCGCCGCCACCCCCGCCCTGGCGGACGGCACGCTCAACATCTACGCATGGTCGGATTCCATCTCGCCTGAGGTCATCGAGAACTTCTCGAAGGAAACCGGCATCACCGTCAATGTCGACGCCTTCAACTCGAACGAGGACGTTCTGACCAAGCTGCAGGCCGGCGCCTCCGGCTACGATCTCGTGACGCCGTCGCAGCATTTCGTGAAGATCATGGTCGATCAGGGGCTTCTGGAGGATATCGACGCGAAAGACATGGCGGCCTTCGGCCAGGTGGATGATCGCTGGAAGGGCGAATGGTGGGATCCGGAAAACGACTATTCCATCCCGCTCGCCTATGGCACGGCCGGCTATGCGGTCAATCGCGACCTCTACAAGGGGCCGATCGACAGCTGGTCCTACTTTTTCGAGCCGTCGGAAGAGCTGAAAGGCAAGATCGCCTCACTGTCCTATCCCGATGAAGTGGTCGGCGCTGCCGAGCTCTATCTCGGCGTTCCCTTCTGCTCGGAAGACAAGTCGGAGATGAAGAAGATCTATGACCTGCTGCAGGCGCAGAAGCCTTTCGTCGCGGCCTATTCCTCCGACAATATCGAGAACCGGCTCGGCTCCGGCGAGGTTGCCATGCACTTCTGGTGGGACGGCAATGAAGGCCGTGCCCGCCGCGACGGCGCCAATCTCGAATATGCCATGCCGAAGGAAGGCCTCGTCGGCTGGATCGACAGCTTCGTCGTGCCGAAGGGCGCTGAAAACGTCGACAATGCCAAGGCCTTCATCGATTACATCTCGACCGTCGATAACGCCACGATCCAGTACAATTACTACGGCCATTCCGCGCCGGTTGCCCTGGACGAAAGCAAGGCGGTCTTCACCCCGGAAAACGCGCCGGAACTGTTCCCGACCGTGCCGGTGAAATTTTCCGAAGCCTGCAGCCCGGAAGCGCAGGATCTCGTCACCAAGGTCTGGACCGACCTGCTGCAGTAATCCGCCGGAATATCAGGACGGGCCCGGCTTGCATGCGTAAGCCGGGCCCGTCTTCCTGTCTTCAAGGAGGCCGCCATGGCAATCGACCGCGTCTGCGAAATCCTGGAAAGGCTCATCGCCTTCCCAACCATCTCGTCAGCCTCCAATCTCGATCTCGTCGCCTGGGTCGAGGCCTTTCTTGAAGAGGCCGGTTTCAGCGTCACCCGCATTCCCTCCGCCTGCGGCAACAAGGCCGGGCTGCTGGCCCGTTTCGGCGAAGGCGAGGGCGGGGCGCTGCTGTCTGCCCACACCGATGTCGTGCCTGTGGAAGGGCAGGCCTGGAGCCGCGACCCTTTCAAGCTTCATGAGGAAAACGGCAGGCTTTACGGGCGCGGTGCGACCGATATGAAGGGCTTCATCGCCTGCGTTCTGGCGCTTGCCGAAACCTCTCGGGAACGCCAGCCGAAGCGTCCGGTGATGATTGCCCTGAGCTTTGACGAGGAAGTCGGCTGTCGGGGCATTCCGCAGATGATCGACCATGTCATTCCAACGCTTGGCCGGCCGGATTTTGCCATTGTCGGCGAACCGACACTGATGCGCCCCGCCATCGGCCACAAGGGCAAGGCAAGCTACCATGCCGTCTGCCACGGCACGCCGGGGCACAGCGCCATGGCGCCGAAGTTCCAGAACGCGCTGCACCTTGCCGCCGACCTGATCATGGCGCTGAGGGCCGAACAGGCGCGGCTCATGGCAGAGGGTGCGCGCGACAGAGAGTGCGACCCGCCCTGTTCCACGGTCCACGCCGGTATCCTGCGAGGCGGCAAGGCGCTCAACATCGTCCCCGACCGGGCCGATGTCGATTTCGAAATCCGCCATCTTGCCGCCGAAACACCAGGCGATATTCTGGGAAGTGTCCGCGCCGGCCTGCCCGACGGCATCGAGATCACCGAGACCGGCGCCTATCCGGGCCTTGATACCGATCCGCAGGACCCGGCGCTGCGCCCGGTCATGGAGGCGCTTGACGAGGCGGTCCCGCTCAAACTTGCCTTCGGCACGGAAGCCGGCTTTTTCTCGCACCTCGGCCTGCCGACCGTCGTCTGCGGACCGGGCACGATGGATGACGGTCATCAGCCCGACGAGTCCATTGCCATCGACCAGCTCGTCGCCTGCCTCGCCTTTCTCAAGCGGATCAGCGGCGCGCAGCCGTAACGGGTCCCCGGCCTATGGGCGCATCAGGACCGAGTTCAGCGGGAAATCGCTGGCGAAATTGTCTTTCAGCGGCGCGATGAACACGTTTTCGGTGCGGGTCCTGCTGATCTTCCACGCGCCATCGATCCTGACGAAGGCGTTGTTCAGCCGGCTGGAGCGCAACAACGCGCTGCCGTCGGCGTAGAGCCATGGCTGACAGTGGACCCACTGGCCTTCGGCACGGTCGCCGTCCACATGGATCTGCTCCGATGTCAGATAGTGGACATTGAGCACCAGTTTCGGTCTGCGCTCCGGGCTCCAGAATTTTTCGAAATGAGCGCGGATTTCGTCCTTTCCGGTACAGCGGCCGAACTGGCCGTCATAATATTCTCCGACGCCTTCCCAGATCGCATCTTCGGCGTAAAGGGCGAGGATGGCGTCGATGCGTTCGGCGTCGCTTGCGACGGCATATTCAGGGCAGGGCGTGTCGCACAGGAACATGTAGCGGGCCTGCAGGCGGCGGATTTCGGCTTCCGCCTCCAGCCTTTCGACGCGGGCCGCCAGCAGGGCCAGCCTGTCCGCATCCGTCGGGGTGTTCATCGTTGCTTTCCTGTCATTTCCGTTCATAAGCTGTTTGCCTTCTGCCACCGCTGCAATTATGCAGTGCGAACCTCCCGATCCGCAGCGCTCAACTGACTGAAGATAGCCAGATGGAAAACTCAGATAAGCCGACACTTCCATTCCAATCGAAGGCGGAATGGCCGTTTTACTGGATTACCCGTGTCAGCGCGCGCTACACGTTCGAAATGGACCGCCTGCTGAAGCAGCAGGGGCTCGATGTCTCGCGCTGGCGCGTCCTGTCCTCGTTGCGCGAGCATGGAAACCTCAGCGTTTCGGAGATCGCCGAATTCTGCATTCTCAAGCTCAACACGACGACCAAGATTGTCCAGCGCATGGCCGCCGAGGGTCTGGTCAAGACCCGCGTCTCCCCCAGCGATGCCCGGGTGACCGAGGTCAGCCTGACGGAAGCTGGGGCCGAGGCCGGGTTGAAGGCCGCGAAGACGGCAAGCCGCGTGTTTGAAAGAACCTTCACGGATATCAGCGAGGAAGACCTTCGCCGCGTCAATCAGGTTCTTGAAGAAATTTTCGAGCGTCTTGCCTGAGCCGCGCGGCGCTCCAGCGGGCTTGTCAAACGACAAGCCGGCCGGAATGCTTCTGGCTTTTCGTCAAAGCGCGGGAATTTCCAGCGCGCGCCCCATCCGGGCCTCGATGCGCATGTAGCGCCACAACCGGTACTCGCCGACCTCGATCGTACGGAACAGGTTGCAGGCGGCCTTGACGCTGTCGCGATCCGGGCAGTCGGCGAGGATATAGCAGGTCCACGGAAAGCCGTCCGGCGAAGTGCCGACCATGGTCTCGTCGTCATCCATCGTGCCGAGCACGGTGACGCCGGGAAGATCGGCGACGCCGCGCAGGAACGCCGAAAAACCCTTCCAGACCAGGCCGATATCGCTGAAGGGCAGGTCGAAGAAGTTTTGATGCACTGCAATGCAAAACAGCGTTCTCAGTGGCTTTTGTTCACTCATTTCAGTTCCCCATTTCTGTTGATCCGAACGGCCTTCGACCGTGGCGCGCGAAGGTCTGAGAGACTCTTTCGAAAGCCCTTTCGAGGCTGCCCGCGACGTCGCTGATGGCCGGTTCGTTTGCGAAAGGTGGCTGAAAAAACATGAAAAATAAAGTGAAAAATATCATAAATTTGAGGCGAAAGCCGGAATGCTTGCATTGGCAGAGTTGACAACCTGCAATTTTACGGTAATTTTCATCTAAATCAAAAACACGGGAACAGCATCGCAACAGCAGAAGGAATTGCCTCCCGGCGTGAGAGACGTCACTTCCAGACATTGAACGACAGGGCCGGATGACGGCACCGGAGCGGACGCAGGCGGCGCTTGCGGATGAGGATGCCTTGCGTCTTCGTAGATGCGAACAGGCGAGCCTTGTCCGGCAGTGCGCGCTGACTTCGACTACTCTTGCCGAAAGACGTCCGCAACAGACAGTCGCAGATGAAAGATCCGGAGACCTGATCCGGCTTCACCGACCACAGCATTGCTGGGGCGGGACGGTGAAGCTGTGCCCGAATGAGAGCGGATGAACCAGGTTTCGCTCTTGAAATGCGTCCGGTTTGCCGGGCGGACGAAGAAATGAATGACGATCGTGACAAACGAGAAGGGGAATGAAGGTGAAAACGCTTTTGAAATTCTGTCGTGGGGCCGTGGTCGCGGCCGTGGCGCTGGCCGGGTCTGCGGCCCTTGCCGCCGAGACGCTGACCATGTCGGTCTGGCTGCCTCCGGCGCATCCGCTGGTCAGCGACGTGCTGATGCCGATGGTCAAGGAGATCGAGACGGCCACGGATGGCGATGTCACTGTCAAGGTTCTGCCTGCGCCGCTCGGGCCGCCCGGCGCGCATTATGACCTTGCTGCAAACGGCGTTGCCGACATTGTCATGGGCGTCCAGAACTATACCGCCGGCCGGTTCCGCACCTCCGAACTCGCCGAGATGCCGTTTCTCGGCGATGATACGGTGGCCCGCTCGCTGGCCTATTGGAAGGTCTTCAACGACACGCTGAGCAAGGCGAACGAGTATGAACGGGTCAAGGTTCTGGCCGTCTTCACCCATGGCCCGGGCGAAGCCTTCTCCAAGGAGAAGCCGCTGACGGCAAGCGACGCTTTCGACGGCATGAAGATCCGCGTCGGCGGCGGCATGGCCCATGATGTTGCCGTCGCCGTCGGCGGGGTTCCGATCGAAGGCCCGGCCTCCAAGGCCTACGAACTCCTGTCGCAGGGCGTTGCCGACGGCCTGTTCTTCCCGTTCGAATCGGTCGAGTCCTTCGGGCTTCTGCCGCTGATGCACAAGGGCATGACCGTTCCCGGCGGCCTGTACAGCACTTCGATGTTCATCGTCATGAACAAGGCCAAGTGGGATCGTCTTTCGCCTGAGGATCAGGCCGCGATCGAAAACGTCACCGGTGAGCACCTGATCACGCGCGCCGGCGAGATGTGGGAACGCGTCGACGACCAGGCCCGCGAGGCGATGAAGGGCAAGATCGACGTCAGCGCGGCAACCGCCGAGCAGATGGAGTTCCTCCATTCACGGCTTGATCCGCTGATCGAGAAGAAGCTCGCCGATATTTCTGAGGCGACCGGCATTGACGCCAAGGCGGCCTTTGCCGAGATGCAGGCCGAGATCGCAGCAGCGGCCAAATAATGAACCGGGTCGTCGAAGGTCATGGAAAACCGGGCGCGCGCCAATACGCCCGCCTCTCGCTGGCGGTCGTCTGCGCGCTGCTTCTGGTCACGATCATGATGATCACCGTTGTCGACGTGATCGGCCGCTATATTCTGAATGCGCCGCTGATGGGCGCGACCGAACTGACGGAACTGTTGCTGTGCGCCGTCATCTTCCTGGGTCTGCCCGCCGTCTGTCTGGATGATGCCCATATCCGCGTCGACATCCTGCTTTCCCGCGTCCCGCCTGTATTGGAGCCGCTGCGCAAGATCGCCGTGAGCCTGCTCTCCGCGATTGTGCTCGGTTTGATCGCCTGGCGGCTGTGGGGCCATGCCGGCAATCTGGCAGGCTATGCCCAGAGCACCAACACCCTGAAGATCCCGGTTGCCCCGCTCGCCTATCTGACCTCCGTGGCCGTCGCGGTTTCCGTCGTGATCACGGTCGTCAACGGCATCACCGGTGGCGATGCCAAGACCGGAGAGGCGGGATTATGATCAGCTGGCCTGTTGGCGTCTTTATCCTTCTCGTGATGCTGCTTTCGGGGTTGCCGATCGCCTTCTCGCTGACGCTGGTCGGCTTTGTCGGAACCCTCTCGATCATCGGCTGGCAGCCGGCATTGTCGCTGCTTGGCCAGACCTTCTTCGACAATTCGCTGAGCTATTCGCTTTCGATCGTGCCGCTGTTCCTGATGATGGGCAATTTCGTTGTGCTCTCCGGCGTGGCCCAGGAAATGTACGAGGCCGCCCATGCCTGGATGCGGCATCGCCGCGGCGGGCTTGCGATCGCCACCGTTGTTGCGAGCGGCGGCTTCTCCTCCGTCTGCGGTTCCTCGCTGGCAACCGCTGCCACCATGGCGAAAATCTCCATGCCGTCGATGCGCCGCTTCGGCTATTCTGATGCGCTGTCCACGGCCTCGATCGCCGCCGGCGGCACGCTGGGGATTCTGATACCGCCGTCGATCATTCTGGTGCTTTACGGCATCATGACGCAGAGCGATATCGGCAAATTGTTCCTGGCGGGGATCGTGCCCGGCATTATCGGCATCATCGGCTACTGTCTTGCGGTGGTGCTGTCGCTGATGATCTCAGGCCAGAAGCTCCCCGTGATGGATCGTCTGCCGCTTGCAAAACGGTTTGCGGCGATGAAGGGGACGCTCGGCGCGGGCGCGCTGTTCATCTTCGTCATGGGCGGCATCTATTTCGGCGTCTTCACCCCGACCGAAAGCGCGGCGATGGGGGCCTTTGGCGCCTTTCTTCTGGTCCTGGCCAAACGGCGGTTCTCCGTCCAGGCCGTGCTGATGTCGCTGTTTGAAAGTGCCAAGACCAGCGCGATGATGTTCTTCATCCTGTTCGGGGCGCTGACCTTTACAAATTACGTCAATCTCTCGGGCATGTCGGCCGATATCCAGTCGCTGCTGACGGTCTTCGGCGATTCGAGGATCAGCATCCTGCTGGTGATCATGGCGATCTATCTGGTGCTTGGCTGCCTTCTGGAAGGCATGGCGATGATCACGCTGACCGTGCCGATGTTCTATCCGGTCGTCGCGGCCAACGGGATTGATCTGATCTGGTTCGGCATTTTCGTCGTCGTCGTCACCGAGATCAGCTACATCACGCCGCCGGTCGGGCTGAACGCCTTTGTGCTCCGGGCCGTGGTGCGCGACGTCAATCTGGCGACGATCTTCCGCGGGCTGGGGCCGTTTCTGCTAATGGATGTCATCAGGGTGCTGCTGCTCATCGCCTTTCCCGCGCTCGTTCTGCTGGTGCCTTACTCGATGTAGGGCGGGAGCAACCGGGAAGTCTGCCCAGGAAAAAACGAAAGCAACGGGTTCATTCTTGATTTATGTGAAAAATAACGGTAATATTACCGTAATAGCGAACGACAAGAAAAGGCCGAAGGCCCGGTTCGCGACAAGGGAACAGGAATAAGATGCACTCAGCTCAACCGGCCGATGCCGCGTTGTCGCGCCCTCTCTTTGTGGGTGGCGATGGCCCGGAAGTGGCGATCAAGGAATGCCTGGCGATCAAGGGAATCGTTACCCGCTGCGGGTCGCGCGCCCTCGCGGAAGGCCCCGTCGCAGATGAGAACGCCGCCGTGGTCGATGCTCTTCTCGCTAGGGGCTGCCACATCATCGGTACGGCAAACATGCACGAACTGGCCTTCGGCGTCACCGGCGTCAACGCCTTTCTCGGCACGCCCGTCAACGCGAAATGGCCGGACAGGATCCCCGGCGGCTCGTCTTCCGGTTCGGCGGCTCTGGTGGCGGCCGGGCGCTGCGATTTCGCGGTGGGCACGGATACGGGCGGCTCGGTGCGCATGCCGGCCTGCTGTTGCGGCGTTTTCGGCATGAAGCCGACCTATGGCCGCATCTCCCGCGCCGGCGCCATTCCGGCGGAAAGTTCGCTGGATTGCATCGGCCCCTTTGCCGCCACGGCCAAAATGCTGACAAAGGCCATGAGCCTGATGGACCCAAGCTTTGCCGCGCGTCCGCCCGCCACTGAATTCCGCCTCGGCAGGATTGCCGTGTCTGCCGAACCGCAAATCGTTGCTGCCTTTGAACGGGCGCTTGCCGGTGTCCGCGCTGCGGAAATCACGCTTGAGCATTTCGAAGCGGCCTACGAGGCCGGCCTTGTCATCATCAATGCCGAGGCGGCGGACGCCTTTGCCGCGCTCGCACATGAAGACAACGGCATGGATGAAACGGTGCGCGCGCGCATTCTTGCCGCCGAGGCCGGCCGGTTGGATGCCGACATCAGCCGTGCGGAAGAGATCCGCCTAATGTTCCGGAGCGAGGTCGACCACGCACTGGAAGACTGCGACGCCCTTGTTCTGCCGACCATGCCTGTCGTGCCGCCGCTTCTTGCCGATGCCGTCGACATGCGGGCGCTCATTCCGCTGACCGCGCTGGTGCGGCCCTTCAACCTGAGCGGCCACCCGGCGATCACCATTCCCATCCTCACAGAAGACGGCCTGCCTGCGGGCGTCCAGCTTGTTGGCCGGATCGGCGGGGATGAGGCACTCTGCGCCATCGCCGAGGGCCTAGCAGCCACAATCGACATCAATCCCGAAGCATTTGCCGGAGACAAACGCAATGGACACTAGAAGCCAGGCCGCCGCCGCGCCTGCGGTGACCCTCACATCGGTTCTCGACGAAATAAGGACCCGGCGCGCCGAGTTTGAAAAACTCACCTATGTGCCGCTCGACATGGTCGAGAAGCTGCAGGCTGTCGGCGCCTATCGCGCCTTCGTGCCGAAATCGCTCGGCGGCGACGAAGTCACGCCGGCCGCCTTTCTCGAACTGATCGAGACGCTCTCGACCGCCGATGCCTCGACCGGCTGGGTGGCAAGCTTCGGCGTGTCGTCGACCTATCTTGCGGCGCTTCCGCCGGAAACCTTTGCGGCGATCTATGGCAAGGATCCCGACACCGTCTTTGCCGGCGCGATCTTTCCGCCGCAGCCGGCTGAACGTGTTCCGGGCGGTTTTTCCGTCAAGGGCCGCTGGCCCTACTGTTCCGGCTGCATGGGCGCGTCCCTGATCGGCGCCGGCATCAAGGTCGACGACAAGGGGACGGGCGGCCTGCCGCGCATGGCGGTGATGAAGCGCGAGGACGTTTCGATCAAGCATAGCTGGGACACGCTCGGCCTGACGGCGACCGGCAGCCACGACATCGTCGCCGAGGACGTGATCGTGCCCGAGGAATGGACCTTCGTGCGCGGTTCGCCCGCCAAGCGCGACGAGCCGGCCTTCCGCTATCCGCCCATGGCGCTCGCCGCGCAGGTTCTGGCCGTTGTCGGCCTCGGCGCGGCGCGCGAGGCGCTCGACTGGATCCGCGCCGAGGCGCTCGAGACGCCCTCGATCACCGGCGCGCCGACGCTTGGCGCCCGCGCCTATATCCAGGCCGAATATGGCAAGGCGGAAGCGCGGCTGAAAAGCGCGCGCGCCTATTTCTACGAGGCGACCGAGAAGGCATGGGAGACCGTGGTCAGCGGCGATGCCGTCGATAAGGCGGGCGTGATCGAATTGCGCATGGCGGCAAGCCATGCCGCAAGCGAAGGGGCAGCCGTCGCGCATATGGCCTTCCGCATGGCCGGCACGCGGGCGCTGGCCCGCGGTCACGTTCTCGGCCGTTGCCTGATCGATGCCAATGCCGTTGCCCAGCACGCCTTTCTCGGCCTTGGAACATGGACATCGGCGGGCGCCGCGATGTTCGAGCAACAGACCCCGCCCGGCTATCCGTGAGCGTCGCCCCGCTCGCCAGAAGCCTTTTGTGACAGGAGACAGAAAGATGGATGTCGCAGTAACAAAGACCAAGACCGCCTATGCCGATCTTGTGCGCGACGATCGCGTTGCCACGCAGATGTACACTGACCCCGACCTCTTCGAAATCGAGATGGACGAGATTTTCGGCAAGACCTGGGTGTGGGTCGGCCATACCTCGGAAGTGCCGGAAAAGGGCAGTTTCAAGCGCTCATGGGTCGGCCGTCAGCCCGTCATCATCTCGCGCGACCGGAAGAACGAGATTCATGTCCTGATCAACCGCTGCCGCCACCGCGCCGCAACCGTGTGCGAGCACAACAAGGGCAAGACCAGTTCCTTCCAGTGCCCCTATCACGGCTGGGGTTACGCGCTCGACGGCTCGCTGCGCGGCCTGCCCTATGCCGAGGGTTATCACGAGAGCTTCGACAAGAAGGAATTCGGCCTTCCGAAGCTCAAGGTCGGCATCTATAACGGCATGATCTTCGCCTCGCTCAATGACGAGGTCGAGCCGATCGAGGACTTCCTCGGCAATGCCAAAGCGTGGATCGACCTGTTCATGAAGCAGGGCGGCGGCTTTCCGGTAAAGGTTCTGGGCGAGCACCAGTTCTCGTTTCCTGGCAACTGGAAGATCCAGCTCGAAAACACCACCGACGCCTATCACTTCCCGGTGGTACACAAGCCCTTTCTGCAGTCGCTCGATTCCGAGACGGAGGACCTGTTTTCCTTCCTCGATGGCGACGGCTTCGTGGAAGACCTCGGCAATGGCCATTCGGTGATGGTGATGATGCCGTCGCTGATCGACCTCGACGAGGACAATGGCTGGGAAATCCCCGCCCGCTTTGCCGAGCTCGCCGAGAGCCTGCGCGACCGCTACAGCGAGGAGCAGGTGCGCCGTATCGTCAAGGCGGTCGGCGGCACGGGCTTCAACCTCAATCTCTTCCCCAATGCGGCCTGCTCGCTCTCCTTCTTCCGCATCATGCGGCCGGTCTCCGTCGACGAGACCCATATCCGCCACATCGCCATCGGCATGGATGGCGGGCCGGAGGAGGCCAACCGCATGCGCCTACGCCTGCATGAGCATTTCCAGGGGCCGATGGGTTTCGGCAGCCCGGATGACGCAGAGGTCTGGGAACGCGTCCAGCGCGGAACCGCCGGCGGTCCCGAACTCGACATCATGGTCAACCGCGACAAGGGGCTGGAAAAGGACGGGCCGAACGGCCTGCCGCGCGGGACCGTGAGCTCCGAGACCGGCATGCGCGCCGCCTACAACATGTGGAAAAGGATGATGAGCCGATGAGCGATATGATGACCACCGAGACCGGGATCACGCTTGCCGAAGCGCAGCAGTTCATCTGGCTTGAGGCCGATATTCTCGACCGCGCTGACTACGACGCCTGGCTGAAGCTCTGGACCGAGGATGGCCACTACGTCATCCCGGTCGAGCATGACGCGACGAATTTCCGCGACAATCTCAACATCGTCTTCGATGACGCCAAGATGCGGAAGATGCGTGTCGAGCGGCTGCAGGGCGGCTTCGCCATTTCGGCCACGCCGGCGGCGCGCACGGTGCGCCTTTCCTCGCGCTTCGTCGTCACCGAGACGTTGCCGGGCTCGCTGAAGGTGCGCTCAGCCATGCATCTGACCGAGGACAAGTTCGGCCGCCAGCGCACTTTTCTTGCCGATGTCGAGCATCATCTCGTGCGCCGCGACGGCCAGTTGCTGATCCACGACAAGGTCGTTCGCCTGATCAATTCCGAGGGAGTGCTGACGTCGATCAGCTATCTGTTCTGATGCCGGCGCCGCTTCCGATAGAGACCCAGACGGCCGTCGTCACCGGTGCCGCCCGCGGCGTCGGCGCCGCCATTGCCCGCGCGCTGCATGCGGCCGGCTACCGGGTGATCCTCGCCGATATCGACGAGAAGGCCTGCGATGCGCTGGCCGAGGAACTGGACCTTGCCTCCGAAACGGCTCTGACGACCAAGCTCGACATCGCGCGGCCCGAGGATTTCGAGCATGTCCTGGAAAAATGCGTTGCCCGCTGGGGCAGCGTCGAGGTTCTGGTCAACAATGCCGCCGTGACCCGTGCCGAGCCGGTACTCGATATCGACACCGAAACCTTCAACGCGATCATGGCCGTCAATGCCGGCGGCACCTTTACCGGGTGCAAGGTCTTTGGCCGGCATTTCAAGGAACGCGGCTATGGCCGGATCGTCAATATGGCCTCGCTTGCGGGCCAGAACGGCGGCACGGCGACGGGCGCGCATTATGCCGCCTCCAAGGGCGCGATCCTGACGCTGACCAAGGTGTTTGCCCGCGATCTCGCCCCCTTCGGGGTCACAGTCAACGCGATCTCGCCTGGGCCGATGGATACGCCGATGGTGCGCGACATCGTGCCGGAGGCGGCACTTGCCGGGTTCCTGAAGAACATTCCCGTCGGCAAGCTTGGCGATGCGGATTTCATCGGCGAGATGGCCGCCTTCCTGGCCTCGCCGAAGGCCTTCTTCGTCAACGGCGCCTGCTGGGACGTGAATGGCGGGCTCTATGTCCGCTGACAAGGATTGAACGGAACATGACCGACCAGAAGCTTTTCCTGAAGGTCGTCGAGCGGATCGATGACCGGGGCGATATCATCCGGCTCGTTCTGGAGGATGCCGAGGGCAAACCGCTTCCATCCTTCGAGGCTGGAGCGCATCTTGCGATCGAGGTTCGCGATGGCGAGAAGGTGTTTCATCGCCAGTACTCGCTCTGTGGTTCGCCATCGGAGACCGGTTGTTACCGGCTCGGCATTCTGAAGGACGCGGCAAGCCGGGGCGGGTCGGCCGCCATTCATAGGCAGGCAAGGCCCGGTGCGGTGTTTGTTTCGGATGCGCCGGCAAATCTCTTTCCGCTGGCGGATGGTGCAAGACGCTCGATCCTCTTTGGCGGCGGCATCGGCATCACGCCGATGATCGCCATGGCGCATGCCCTGGAGGCCAGTTGTAGTGAATATGAGATCCACTACTGCACCCGCTCGAAATCTGTGACCGCCTTTGCCGATGTGATCGAGACGGCAGCCTTTGCCGGCCATGTTCATTTTCACCATGATGATGACGGCACGGCGCTGTCGCCTGAGGACTTTCCGGCCTATGAGGCGGGCACGCATCTTTATGTCTGCGGCCCGGAAGGCTTCATGGACTGGATCATCGGCCTTGCCGCAAAGGCCGGCTTTCCCGCCGACAGCATTCACCGCGAATATTTCACCGTCGATGTCGATGTTTCCGGCGAAAGCTTCGAGGTCGAGGCGCGCGCCTCCGGCGTCACCGTCACCGTCGGGCCGGACGACACCATCGCCAAGGCGCTGAAGAGCGCCGGCGTCGATGTCGAGGTCAAATGCGAAGAGGGCATTTGCGGCACCTGCATGACCGAGATCCTGGAAGGCGAGGCCGATCATCGCGACAAATTCCTGACGGACGAGGAAAAGGCGGAGAATTTCGAGATGGCGCTCTGCTGCTCGCGCGCCAAGGGCAAGAAGCTGGTCCTCGATATCTGAGTGAAGGAGACCACCATGAACGACACCGCGATGATTTTCCGCGAGGGCATGAGCCGGCTTGGGGCCGCGGTCAATCTGGTCACGACCGACGGGCCGGAAGGCCGCCACGGCATGACGGCGTCTGCCGTCTGCTCGATCACCGATCAGCCACCGACGCTTCTGGTCTGCGTCAACCGGCAGAACCGCTCGCATGACCGGTTCAACGCCAATGGCAAGCTCTGCGTCAATGTTCTGGCCGGCCGCCACGAGGCGCTGGCCACCGCCTTTGCCAGTCGGGGCAGCGAGGACCGTTTTGCCGTCGACAGCTGGATCCGGCTTGCGACCGGCGCGCCGGTGCTGGAAAGCGCCGTGGTCGCCTTTGACTGCAAGATCGTGGAGCGCAAGGTGATCGGCACCCATTCGGTCTTTTACGCCCAGGTCGAGGCAACCCGGCTGGGCGCAGAGCCGGCAGAGGCGCTTGTCTGGTTCGACCGGCGCTTCCATCCGCTGACGGCGCGCATGCCGGAGAAGGTTTAGGTCGCCTTTCGGCAGGCATCGCGTTCCCGCCGGAAAAATCGGGAGCCAACCACTTTATTGAACAAAAACAAGGGAACAATGCGAAATGAAGATCACGGTTCTGGGCGGCGGCAATGGTTCATATGCCGCGGTGGCCGATTTTGTCGAGGCGGGGCATGATGTGCGCTGGTGGCGGCGCGACCGCGCGCGCTTTGCCGAAATCACCGAGGCCGGCGGCATTACGGTCACCGACTTCAACGGCACGCGCCCGGTTGCGATTGCGCCGACCGATGATCTGGAAGCCGCGCTCGACGGCGCCGAGCTGATCGTTTCGCCGACGCCCGCCAACGCCCAGGAGGATCTGGCGGCAAGGCTTGCCCCGCACATGCGCGACGGGCAGGTGATCTATCTGCCGCCGGGCACGTTCGGCTCCTATATCATGGCGAAGATCATGCGTGATGCTGGCTGCACCGCTGATTTCTCCATCGCCGAAACCGGGACGCTGCCCTGGCTGACCCGCAAGCAGAGCGAAACCGAAGTGCGCATCACCACCCGCGCCTCGCGCCTGCCGACCGGGGTTTTCCCTGCGCGCAACACCGAGAGTGCGCTCGCCGTCATCGGCGCGGCCTTTCCCGGGGCCATCGAGAAGTCCGAGGATGCGCTGTCCGGCGCGCTGATGAATGCCGGGCCGATCATCCATCCGCCACTGATCCTGATGAATGCCGGACCGATCGAGCATTTCGATCAGTGGGACATCCACAATGAGGGTACGCAGCCGTCGATCCGCCGCGTTCATACCGCGCTCGACAATGAGCGGATCGCGATCCGCGAGGCGCTCGGCTACGGCGCGCCGCATTTTCCGCTTGCCGATCACTACGAGACCAGCGACTGGATGTATGGCAATCTCGCCCATGACAAGCTGGTGGGCTCGGGCGACTGGCATGAGCACCTCGATCTTAAGTCTCATCGCTATATGCGCGAAGATACCGGGCTCGGTCTTGCCTTTCTGGTTTCCGTCGGCGAATGGGCGGGCGTGCCGTGCCCGGTCGCGGCCGGGCTGTTATCGGTTGCCGGCGCGGTTGCCGGCGACGATTTCCGCGCCGATGGCCGAACAATTGAACGGCTCGGCCTTGCGGGCATGACCGTGGGCGATGTGCAGACCATGCTGAAGGACGGGATTTGATGACGAAGCCCATGACCCAAGCCATGACCCAAGCCATGACATTGGCCTCCATCGGGGCAGGGCGGATGGGCCGAGGCATTGCCCAGTGCGTCGCCTATCACGGCCACCATGTGCGCCTGATCGATGCCAAGACGCGCTCCGGCGAGGCCTTCGCGGAACTCGAAGAAGGCGCCATTGCCGAGATCGAGCGCGACCTGACGCTGATGGCCGAGCTTGGCGCCTTTGACAAGACCGCCGTGCCCGCCATCATGGCGCGCATCAGCGTGGTGGCGCATGAGGATGCCGGCGCAGCCCTTTGCGAGGCTTCGATCGTGTTCGAGGCCGTGCCGGAAGTGCGCGCGGCCAAGGAACAGGCCTTCGCGCTGTTTGACCGCTTCGCCGGCGAGGAAGCGATCCTCGCCTCGACCACGTCGACCATGCTGTCATCCGACCTCGTCGCGCTGACCGAGAATAAGGCCCGTTTCCTGAACGCGCACTGGCTGAACCCCGCCTTTCTCGTGCCGCTGGTCGAGCTCTCGCCTGCCGGTGAAACGGCACCGGAGACGACGCAAACGCTGAAGCGCTTTCTCGAAGACATCGGCAAGGTGCCCGTCGTCTGCAGTGCCTCGCCCGGCTATATCGTGCCGCGCATTCAGGCGCTGGCGATGAATGAGGCGGCGCGACTGGTGGAAGAGGGCGTCGCCAGCGCGGAGGATGTGGACAAGGCCGTGCTTTACGGCTTCGGCCTGCGCTTTGCCGTGCTCGGCCTCCTGGAATTCGTCGACTGGGGCGGCGGCGACATCCTCTATTACGCCAGCCGCTACCTGCAGGGCGCGCTTGAAACCGACCGTTTCGAAGCGCCGGAGATCGTTCAGCGCAACATGGAAGAAGGCCGGATCGGTATGAAAACCGGCCAGGGCTTCTACGACTATGGCGAGATGGATGTCGACGCCTACCGCAAGGACCGGCTGAAAGCCTTCATCCAGGCCGTCGACCGCGCGGGCCTGAGGCGGGATCCCGTACTGGCGAAGTCGTAAGGCTCTCCGGGCGGTACAGGAAACGCCGGTACCTGCGGGCTTCCTGCCTCGGTGTTCCAGACAAGGTCCGCGATCTTTCGTCAAAGTAATACCTGGCTGGACAAGTAGGACTCGGATGTCTCGCAGCCCATGACTGGGTGTTAATGCCTATTGAGGCCGCAGTGGTGGAGCGAGACAAAGCATTATGCTGGGAGAAGCCGACATTTCTCCGCGAAAAGGTACCCCTCCTGCCTGATTTTCCTCTGAAAAGGAGTTCATGGTCAGTGCGCCGATTGTCGGTCTTGGTCGCACAACAGTGAGTCCCATGCATCAACCCGTGAGAAAAAAAGCGGGTAAATCTTTACTACATGTAGGATTGTTTTGCTTGTAGGCTGAGTATAATACCGTATAGGTTGCATCCTGCAACCGCATGACCAGCAAGCTCAGCCCAGGAGGAAGGGTGACAATGAAGAACAATGGACTCCCGCTCTTTTATAGCACGCCGCAGGTTCTGCGTTTCGAGGATCACAAGGATCTTGTTCTCGAACGCAAACAGGACTTCTCCTTTGCGGCGAAGACCAATGCGGTACCGCTGTCGCCGGTCGAATTCGTTCCGGCTTCGCGTCATTATCCGATCGTGTTCGTCAAAGGTGATTCTTTGCCGACGGCAGTTGCGGTCACCGGACTGAAGGAGGGACAGAACCTTTTCGTGGACTCGGACGGCAAATGGCGTGAGGGGACCTATATCCCCGCCTATGTGCGCCGCTACCCGTTTATTCTGATCCAGTCGGAGGACAAGAGCCAAACGGTTCTCGGCTTTGACGGGAGTTGCGACCGCATCAAGTCGGCCAGCGAAGCCGAGGACGGTGCGGCCCTTTTTGCCGAAGACGGCAAGGCCGGCGAGGCGACGGCCCCGATGATGGAATTCTGCAACAGCTTTCATCAATCCAGCCTGCGCGGCAATGACTTCGCGAAGGCGCTGGCGGAACAGAACCTTCTGGTCGACAAACAGGTCAACATGTCCTTCGCCGACAAAAGCCATTACCGCCTCGATGGGCTGCTAGTGGTCGATGAAGAGCGGTTCCGCGACTTGCCGCAGGATGTGCTGATCGATTGGCACAAGAGAGGTTTCAACGACGCAGTCGTGCTTCATCTGGCTTCGACACAGAACTGGCAGACGCTTCTCGACCTCAATGAAAAGGCCGCGCCTGCCAAGGCGGCCTGACCGAATGGAGCGGGGGTCGACCCTCATCATCATCGAATATGAATGAACCGGGAAATCAAGGGGAAATATATGAAAACGATCACAGGTTTTGTCGCCCTCGCGGGTGCCTTATTGATCACCACCGCTGCCTCAGCCCAGCAATCAGAGCCGGTCGCGGCCTCCGATACGACCGTTTCCTACGGTGACTGGTCGCAGCACTGCATGCTTGTGCAGATTCAGAAGGCCGATGAGAAAGAGCCCGGCCCGCCACAGCGCGTTTGCGAGGCAACGCAGACGCTGAACGTACAGCAGCAGGATGGTGGGCAGGTTCAGCGCATCCTGACGGTTGCCGTGGGGTCGCTGCCAGGCGTCGATGCACCGCGTCTTGTGGTGCAGACGCCCTCAAACGTCGATCTGCGCGCCGGCGTGAGTTTCACCGTTGGCGGCGAACCGGCCGGGCAACCTGTGAAAGGTGGCGCTGTCGGCTCTACCGACGCAGGCAAGGAACTGAAGATGACCTATGTGACCTGTGGTCAGGTCTGCGCTGCGGATATGGAGCTTTCTGCCGCTCAACTGAAGGAGTTGAAGGAGACAAAGAGCGCCTCGGTTACCTTCAAGATCATGAACGGTCAGCAAATCGCACTGCCCCTTTCGATGAAGGGGTTTTCCGCAGCCGTGTCGGCCGCTCCGCCGGTCAACTGAGTCATCACACTTGAGCCGGGTAGGTTGGTGCACTTCTCTGATAGTTCCAGGTGACATTATCTGGCTGCTCGGAGATCAAAGCGGCAAGCAATGACAAGACCAAGGCCGGCGGTTTGCTCTCCTTGCCGGAATGCCGCGTGAACCTGGTTGCAACGGAATCGAGAAAATGCCCGGTCGCCTCGGACGTCATCCTCGGGCCTGTCCCGACGATCTAACCACCGTTCCGCGCGAACGGCGTTGGGGTTCCGCAAAATATTGTATTAAATACATTTTTCCGTCCGGCATGCTTGTCGCGGTGATGCGTGATTAGTTGCTCGGGACAGGACCGAACATGACCAAAGAGGGTGACGTACGGTTCGCCAACAAACTGATGCCGGGCGCAAGGCCCGGCATTTTGCTGTCTGGTTATCCCTGAGACCGGGCGTGATCAGAAGCGCAGGTTGAGGCGTCCGACCACGTTCTGGCTCTGATAGTCGGACGCGAACAGGCCGATATAGTTGACCTCGACGTCCAGGCTTTCGTTGAGCGAGGTCTGCAGCCCGACATTGAAGATCGCTTGATCCTTGGCGATCGGCGCGCCTGTGATCTCGAACGCCGTGCCGCCGGCAAAGGCCAGCGAGCCGACGCCTTCGAGATCGCCGTAGCCGCGCCGCCACCCAGCCGATGCCACGACCTGCCCGGTGAAGCTTTCGCTCTCCAGCGCGTAGCTGGTGCGAACGCCCAGCGTGGTAAAGCCGGTGTTCATATCCGAGCCGGCGCGGGTGAGCGCCGCCATGCCGCCCGTCTCGGTGAAACCGTCGGTCTGCTGGTTGACATAGGCAGCATCGGCGAAGGGACCCGCGGCGAAGTTCGAGGCGAGTTCGAACATGTAGTCGACATCGCCGTAGACCTGATAGGTGCCGGCGCCGTAGTCGGCGCTTTCCTGTTCGCTCAGGCCGGGAATGACGATCCGGCGATCGGCCGAGACCCGATGCCAGGTATAAGCCGTGCCGAAATTGATGCCCCAGTTGTCGAAGTCCCCGCCGCCGTAAAGGCCGAAGGTCCAGTCGTTGCTGGTCGCCGAGGTGCCGCGGGCGCTGATATCATAGCTGCTGCTGCCGTAACCTGCGACCGCACCGAAGCGCATCGTGTCGAAGACCGGGATGTCCGCGCCGATGAAGACGCCGCCGACATTGTTCTTCATTTCCGCCGTATCGCCTGTGGCCTTGTAGTCGCTCCAGGAACCATAGGCCGTCATCCAGGCGCCGGTGCCGGGCGCGTCTTCAGCCAGCGTCTGGCCCGTGCCGTCGACCTCCGCATAGTTGCTCGCCATGGACGGGGCGGGTTTCTGCGGATCGCGGTAGGTCTGGCGAAGCCGGGTATTGGTGGCATCGCGCACATAGCGGCTGTCATCGACCATGGCTGAGGCGATCGAGGAGTAGCCCTCGCCGGAAAGCTGGTCGAGCGACGGACCGAGTTGATCTTTGGGCAGGCCCTTGATGATCTTCACCAGAGGATCATTGGGACCAAGGGAATTGATGCCGCCCGCCGTATTGCACTGGTTGGCGGTCAGCCCGGGAATGCACAGCGTGGTCCCGTTATTGGTCAGATCCTTCAAAGTCAGGAAGACAGTGTTGGCGGTATAGCCGATATCCGCGCCGACAAAGGCGGAGGTTGAAGCAACATCGGAATTGAAGCCTGCTGTGCCGTCCCCGTCAGCATCTGTCCGGGTCACGCTGTCGTCCGAGGAGACGATTGTGACTGTCGTGCCGTCAACGACCGAGCCGCCTTCGGCAGCGACGGTGACCTGGCCGCCCGAAACGGTGACAGCGCCGCTGGCATCGAGCAGGTCGGCCTTGGTTTCCACGCCGTCGGCGGTATTTTTCGAGACGACATTGGCGTAAAGACCGGACCCCGGCGCGAAGCTCAGCGTATTCATCGACAGCGTGTCGATGCTGTCAGTCGTGCCGGCCGTGATGCGGCCGCCCTTAATGGCCGCGACGCGATCAAGCAGGCCGTTGCCGCTCAGCAACCCGTTGCCAGTGACGGTCGTCTCCCCGCCGAGCTTGCCGGAGACCGAGAGGCCGCCATTGGAGACCGTGGTCGTGCCGGAGAAAGCCGAGCTGTCGGCGGTCAGCGTGGTCGTGCCCGTGCCCATCTGGTTGAACCGACCGGCGCCGGAGAGTTCTCCGTTAAACACCCAATTGGCGGAGCGCATGACATCGACAATGGCATTCGTGTTGATGGCGATGTCGCCGACAAGCGAGCCGGTTGCTCCGCCATTGCCCAGTTGCAGCGTGCCGTCTTCAACGGTCGTCTTGCCGGTATAGGTGTTGTCATCGGTCATCACCAGCGTGCCGCTGCCGGTTTTCGTCAGGCTGCCGGTCTGGCCGGTCGCGTTGACGAAACGGCCGGTTGCGGTCAGTGTGTCGGCGCCTGCGGCAATGTCGATCGTGCCGCCATTGCCGGTGAGCTGGAATGTGCGTGCCGTGGAAAAGCTCGATGCGGTCGAGAGCCGGCCGCCGTCGAGCAGCACGCCGCCGGTCGCCGCGCCGAGATTCTGGTCCTTGCCGATGGAGACCGTGCCCTCGCGGATGGCCGTGCCGCCGGAATAGGTGTTGTTGCCGGCAAGCGCGAGGGTTCCCGCGCCCGTCTTTTCCAGAACGCCGCCGCCATTGCCCGGTTCATCGGAAATGACGCCGGTGGCCGTCAGCGTATCGCTGCCGTTTTCGACGTCGATCGTGCCGCCATGCTTGTCGACGGTCATCGACCGGCCGGTGGAAAAGCCGGTCGTCGCCTTCAACGTACCGCCTGCAAAGGCAATGCCTGCCGAGGACGCGCCGAGATTGGCGTCTTTCGAAACCGTCAGCACGCCGCCCGTCAGGCGGGTTCCGCCCGAATAGAGGTTGTCGCCGGCAAGAACGAGTTCACCCGCGCCGGTCTTGTTGATGCCGGCGGTGCCGTCGAGAACAGAATTGATCGTTGCCGTCGTCGCGGCGCCGGGGCCGACCGCGATTTCCGCCAGATTGTCGGCATTGGCGGAAACGAGCGTCAGCGTGTCGCCGGAAATCGCGTAGCCGGGTTTGGCGAATTGAAGACCGCCGGCTTCAACCGGGTTTGCGCCGTTTTGGGTCTGGATGTTGACCACGCCGGCATTGCCGGTGAAGATCGCGATGTCGCCCTGTTTCCAGTCGCCGTGTGCCGTCGGCGGGTCGGCATCGCCCCAGTTTGTGTTGATCGCGTCAAATGTGTTCCAATTGCCGTTCCCGCCGGAGATGGGAGCGGTGCCGCTTGTGGTCAGGCCGTCCCAATAGACAAATTGCGGGCCGGAAGGGCCGCTGCCCGCCAGGTTCAGATAGACATGGCCGACCGGCGTATAGGTCACGTAACTGCCGGTCGGGATATTGCTGCCCAGCACAAACTGGTTGGCCGGGTTCGGGGCCGAAGGCGCGGTCGCTGAATTGATCAGGGCATAAGGACCGCCGGGCGCGCCAACGGAATCGACGTTGATAGTGGTCGCGCCTACTCCGCCGAGCGTCAGTGTATTCGAGGTGAAGATCGGCGTGGTCGAGGGGGTGTTGAGGCCGACCTGGAGCGTGGTTCCCGTCTGGAAGGCGAGATCGCCTGCAATGGCGAGAACGCCGTTCTGGTCGCCGAAAAGCGTCGCGCCCGTATTGATGGCGACATCGCCGCCGACGCTGCCGGCGCCGCCGAAATGGGCGGATGAAGCGACCGTGGCGCCGCCGGTCAGGCCGCCGGCCTGGCCGCCATTGCCGAGGCGCAGCGTCCCTTCCGACACCGTTGTCAGCCCGGTATAGGATTTGGTGCCGGTGAAGACGAGTGTGCCGGCACCGGTTTTCTCCAGAGTGCTGACCACGGCGCCTGGGCCTGAAGCGCTGTAATTGTTGCCGTTGCCGATATCGACAGCGATCGTCGCGGTCTGTCCGCCATTGGTGACGGCAATCTGGCCGCTTCCGGCGGAATAGGGCGAGAGCGAGAGCGCGTTGCCGGCCCCGCCTTCGATACTGTAGTTATCCACGGCAAATTCCAGCCTGTCGAATCCCATTGTGCTGCCGACTGTCACCTGGCCGCCGTTTTGACCGGCGAAGATACCGACGGAGCCTGCCCAGGCAGCATTGCCCTCACCGTTGATGGTCGACCATTTGTTGGAGGCGGTTGTCCAGGAGCCGCTTCCG
>NZ_VCLB01000002.1 GCF_005924265.1 Martelella lutilitoris | reverse complement strand
GTCGTCCTCTGTCATCTTCGTGCTCATGTCGACCTCCAATCAGTCGACATCCCATGAATCAGACAACGCTCAGCCGGGGAATCCCATTTCTTCAAACTGCGGCAATCCGTCCACACCGCCTAGTGTGCCCGGCGATGTTTCATATTCTCCATTCGGGCGATCCCGTTGGGTTTATATTGCAAGCGGCGAGAGGACGATGAGAAACCGTAAGCCTCGGAGGCTAGAGCGACGTCAGTCCTTGAGGAAGGGAGCCGCTTTAAAATAAACTATTGAGTATGGGATAACTCCCACGCCGCCCATAAAGACAACAGCCTTTGCCATCGCCGAATAAAAAAGTGTAAAACCTCCAACCCAAATGTAGCAATAAGCCTCGTACACGCAGTTTCTGGATTTAAAATACGGATCATCGACTATGTCTGGATCAAATCCGCCCCAGCCGAAATAGACAGAGGCAGACATTAAGAGAAGAACGATCAGTATAAAAAAAACATGCCAGCTTCGCATACTGCGTCCGCGTTGACGATAGTGATTTACATTGGCAGCAAATTCGTCAACTGGCAAATATAGAACATAGAAAAACACAACCACGCTGCTTGCCAAGGCAGCCAGCAAAAACGCTGAAGTGACGACTTGGCCTTGAAGAATAATTTCAGGTGGATAGTCGATAGTTCCGAGCCGCCGTACTGATGGAAAGAGGAATTCACCCAGGTAGACAACGGCCTGTTTTGTCTTGTTAACAAATGGAAGACGCAATGTGGTGTGGGTTGCCGCAACGGCAATAGTCACTGCTGGCCACCAAAAAAGCAGCAAAAGCGACGCCGCTCGAGCTCCCTGTTTCTTAACGTAGGCGCCCGGTTCCGCTTCCTTCTTTTCTGCATCTGGTCGCGCAGCCTGAAAAACGGAAGCAATCATGACTCCTAAGCCCAGGAAAACAGTGACCGTTATGCTCAGCGCGGTCGTATTGTCTTTGATGCCCCATACCGGAAGCAGTATCAAACCGGCGAATCCTAGCCTTCTGAATACCTTGCCCAACGCTCTACAACCTCAGATGTATTTTCCCTTATGATCTGAGGCAAAGACGCTGCAAAAAGCAACCCGGTCTTGATGAAGACACCTTGAGAGCGGCCGTTCTGACGAGAGAGAACTCACACCGTCGCGATGCCCAAATTCTTGCCGGTGAGCTTGGAAAGCTGCTGCATGCGGCCTTCGACGCGTTCGCCGATGAAATCGGCATATTGGGCCGGCACCACCAGTTCGAGGTCGACATTGCTGTCCTTGCCGGGGAGGAAATCGAGCGCGCCGACAATGCCCGGCATCGAGGCGGAGAACAGATAGGCGACGCGCAGCAGCCCGCCCAGCAGTTTGGCGCGTTCGATCAGCTCCGGCGTGGCGATGGTGCCGAGACCATTGGTGTGGTCGTCGTCGCGCAGGCCCTCGAAGCGGTAGTAGTTCGCAAGCGCGATAAAGGCGCGGCCGGGATGGGTAATGCCCGTCAGCGAGGAATGCGCGATCACGTTCAGCGATTGCGGCCCGCGAAAATCGGGATGGGCGCGCCAGCTGATATCGGCCAGAAGACAGGCGGCCTGCCGGTAGCGCGCCTCCTCCGGCGTTTCCTCGATGCCGAAACGGCGCAGCATCAGACCGGTCCAGGCGGCAATCTCAGCGGCGTGCTTGGGAGAACGCGCGCGCAACAGCGCCAGCTGCCGGGCCGCAACCAGAAGCGGGTCCTGCTGCTGATCCTCGCTGCTGAGCAGCGAATACAGCAGCCCCTCGCGCACCCCTTGCGCGGAAAAACAGATCGACTTCGGTTCCATGATGCTCAGCACCTCGCGCATGGCGATGGCGCCGAAGGGGAGAAGCATGCGGCGATTCTTGGAAACGGCCTGCCAGGCCGGGTCCTTCTGTTCCTCGTCCTCGCCGATCCGGTCGAGGAAAGACATCATCTCCTCATAGCCGATCTCGTAGCCCTGCATCATGGTCAGCGGATAGCCGGTCATTTCCATGTGCAGGCGGGCGATGTTACGCCAAGTGCCGCCGACGGCATAAAAGGTGCGGCCGCGTCCCTTTTCGAGGAAGCCCACCTTCTTGACCTGTTTCTTGGCGAAATTGCGCGCCTTTGTCAGCGAGCCTTCCGACAATTCGGACAACCGGATACCGCCGAGCGGCAGGGTGATGCCGTCGCCATAGGTCTTGTCCTTGATATCGATGAGTTCGAGTGAGCCGCCGCCGAGGTCGCCGGCGATACCGTCGGGCTGATAGAAGCCGCTGATGATGCCGTAGGCGGAATAAAGCGCCTCCTCGCGCCCCGTCAGAACGCGGATTTCCTGGCCGAGGATTTCTTCGGCAGCGGCGATGAAAGCCGGACCGTTCTCGGCCTCGCGGGCCGCCGCCGTCGCAAGCACGTGCATGGTGACGGAACGGGCCTGAACGGCAAGGGCCTTGAAGCGCTTGAGCGCGCGGAGCGCGCGCTCGACCCCTTCCTCGTTCATCTTGCCGGTAGCGGCGATGCCGCGCCCGAGGCCGCAGAGAACCTTCTCGTTGAAAAGCACCGTCGGCGCGCGCGACAGGCCCTCATAGATGACGATGCGAACCGAGTTTGACCCGATATCGACCACGGAGACAGGGTTGATGCCCGGAAGGCGCCCCTGTGCTTCTGATTCGACCATAAATTACCGGCTTATTTATTGTGGCCGGACAACAGCCCGGCGATGAGCTTCGGCGCACTCGACTTCAGGGCTTCACCACGGCCGGAAAGGCTCGGATTGGTCATGAAGTACTCCTGCGCGTTGAACGGTTCCTCACCCTCGCGCGGCTCCACCCGTCGCGAGGTTCCGTCGGGCAGTATCTCGTAGCTCTGCTGGTTGTCAATGATATTGCCCAGCATGATCTGCGAAAGCACCTGCTCATGCACAGTCGGATTGGTCAGCGGCACGATGGTTTCCACGCGCCTGTCGAGATTGCGCGGCATCAGATCGGCCGAGCCGACATAGACATGCGCGTTTTCCGACGGGAGGCCGTGGCCGTTGCCGAAGCAGTAGATGCGGGAATGTTCGAGGAAGCGACCGACGATCGACTTGACCCGGATATTTTCCGAAAGTCCCGGCACCTGCGGACGCAGGCAGCAGATGCCGCGCACCACGAGATCGATCTGCACGCCCTCGCCGCTGGCGCGGTAGAGCGCATCGATGATCTTCGGGTCGACGAGCGAGTTCATCTTCATCCAGATTGCGCCCGGCAGGCCGTTCCTGACGTGCTCAATCTCCTCCTCGATATGCTGGAGGATGCGCGGGCGCATGGTCTTCGGCGAAACGGCCAGCTTCATGTTCTGCTCGAGCTCGCCATAACCGGTGATGAAGTTGAACACTTCCGCCACGTCATGGGCGATCTTCGGATCGCAGGTGAAATAGGACAGGTCGGTATAGATCTTGGCGGTGATCGGATGGTAGTTGCCGGTGCCCATATGGCAATAGGTTCTGAGGTTGCCATCCTCGCGGCGCACCACCATGGACAGCTTTGCATGGGTCTTCAGCTCGATGAAGCCGAAGACAACCTGAACGCCTGCGCGTTCAAGGTCCCGCGCCCAACGGATGTTCGCTTCCTCGTCGAAGCGCGCTTTCAGCTCCACAAGTGCGGTCACCGACTTGCCGGCCTCCGCCGCATCGATCAGCGCGCGCACGATCGGGCTGTCGTTCGAGGTGCGGTAAAGCGTCTGCTTGATGGCGAGCACATTCGGGTCGCGGGCCGCCTGGATCAGGAACTGGACGACCACATCGAAGGATTCGTAAGGGTGGTGAACGACGAAATCCTTCTCGCGGATCGCGGCGAAACTGTCGCCGACATGCTCGCGCACGCGCTCTGGGAAGCGCGGGTTGAAGGACTTGAACAGAAGGTCGGGACGCGGCGCCTTGGTAATTTCCGACAGCGTGTTGAGCGCCAGAAGGCCCGGCAGAACGGCAACGCGATCTTCCGGCACGCCGAGCTCGTGGATGACGAAATGGCGCAGCGACGCCGGCATTTCCGAGTCGGTCTCGATGCGGATCACCGAACCGCGCCGACGCTGCTTCAGCGCCGTCTCAAAATAACGCACAAGATCTTCGGCCTCTTCCTCAAGCTCGATATCGCTGTCGCGGATGACGCGGAAGGTGCCGTGGCCCTGCACTTCGTAGCCCGGATAAAGCCGGTGGATGAACATGCCGATCACATCTTCCAGCGTGATGTAGCGGATCGCGCCGTCAAGATCCGGCATGCGCACGAACCGGTTCATGGAGGGCGGCAGGCGCAGCAGCGCATTCATCGGCTCGCGACCGTGACGGCTGACAAGCTGCAGCCCCATGGAAAAGCCGAGATTGGGAATGAAGGGGAAGGGATGGGCCGGATCGATGGAGAGCGGCGTCAGGACCGGGAAGATGCCCTGCTCGAATTCATTGGTCAGCCAGGCACGGTCCTCATCCGTCAGCACGGTCGGCCTGATAATCATGACGCCTTCATTCGCCATATATTGCTGCAGCACGGCAAGGGCTGCCTGCTGCTCCATCTGAAGGTTGTCGATTTCGCGCAGGATATCGGAAAGCTGCTCGGCCGGCGTCTTGCCGTCGGCAGACAGCATGGTAACGCCCTGGCGCACCTGGCCCTCGAGACCAGCGACACGCACCATGAAGAACTCGTCGAGATTGGCCGCCGAAATCGACAGGAATCGGACGCGCTCTAACAACGGATGGGCCGGATTGAGCGTTTCCTCCAGAACCCGCCGGTTGAACTGAAGCCAGGAAAACTCACGGTTGATGAACCGCTCCGGGCTCCGGCTCAGGTCCTCGGCACCGTTGAGATCGCTTGCACCATCCATATGCGACGACAGATTTTCCATGATTTCAGCTCTTCCCTCTCATAGGCCTGGACACGATTTGCGGCGGGCCGCATCGGCGAGCCCGCTCTTCCTGCCGGACTATCCGAATTTGGCAACGAAACTGTGACAGGCGGCCAGAGTTGCGCAGTTTACAGGCGCTTGCAAGCACGCGCTTGCGTTTTTCGCAGGTGCGATGACGAGCCGTTTACACTGTTGCATTTTCGCGCCGGGCAAGAACCTCGGCGGCCAGTGCGCGCGTAATCCGCCGCCCGCGCGAAAGCGCGAGCCGGTCGATCTCATCGACGATCTGGCAGGCGCTGTCCAGCGACCGCTCCATGCGCGAGACAAGGTAGGACACGACGCGAGAATCCACCTCAAGTTGCCGGTCGGCGAACAGCTTGAAGATGACCTGCTCGAGAAGTTGATCGTCCGGCGCGCCGATTTCGACCACGGTCGCCGCCAGCAGCCGCGAGCGCAGATCGGCAAGCGCAACGGGCCAGAGGCCGGGTAGGTCACGCGCGGTGATCAGCAGGCTACCGCCGTTCTGGCGCACCGTGTTGATCAGATGAAAAAGCGCCGTCTCGTCAAAACCCGCGCGGTCGGCGTCCTCGAACAGGAAGGCGCCCTGACGATAGGGCACGGGCCGGCCGTTGCGCAGATTGTCGGTCACGTCCCGCGCCTGGCTCATCCCCCTCCAGATGGTGGCAAGGTGGCTCTTTCCCGAACCCGGCGGGCCGACCAGCACGACCATCGGCCCGCGCCAGTCCGGCCAGCGGTCGACGAGATCGACGGCGGGCGCGATCGAGGCCGAGACGAGAAGGTGCTCCCGGTCCGCGACGGGATCATGGCCAAGGGCCAGCGGCAGCTGAACGGTTTCGGTCTTCCTGGCCACGGCTCAGCCTTCTTCTTCCTTCACCGGCGTTGGCTCGTCGGTGTGGTGCTCGATCCCGTCCCAGTAGAGATCGCTGGTGAGATAGCGGTCGATGGCAAAGCGCACCAGCACGCCGACGGCGGCGGCCACCGGCACGGCAACGAGCAGGCCGACAAAGCCGAACAGCACGCTGAAGGCAAACAGGGCAAACATCAGCCAGACCGGATGAAGCCGCACGCTGCCGCCGACAAGTTTCGGCTGCAGGATGTTGCCTTCCAGGAACTGGCCGAACAGATAGATGCCGAAGACCAGCGCGATCATCCAGAAATCCGGCCAGAACTGGAACATGGCAACCCCCATGGACAACACGAGGCCGGATGTGGAGCCAAGATAGGGAATGAAGCTGACGAAACCGGCGAAAAGCCCGATCAGCGCGCCAAAATTGAGCCCGGCAAGGCTGAGCGCCACGGCATAATAGACGCCGAGGATCAGGCAGAGTGAGCCCTGCCCGCGCACGAAGCCCGAAATCACGCTGTTGATCTCGCGGGCGAGATAGCGCACGTCGTCGACCTGGCCGCGCGGAATCCACTGGTCGACCTTGGCGACCATCCGGTCCCAGTCGAGCAGGAGGTAAAAGGCGATCACCGGCGCCAGCACCACGAAGGAGACGACGTTGACGACGGCCATCGACGAGCTCCAGATGCTGCCGAACAGCGAGCCGGCGATGGAGGCGCCGCCTGACAGCATCTTCCCGACATTTTCGCTGAGATCGGTCAGCTGGCCGTTCGCCCAATCCACCAGCTTGCTCAATTGCGTCGTCTGTACATAGTGCTCCAGCGCAGCGATATATTTCGGGAATTGCTGGACCACCTCGGAGGCCTGCGAAACCAGAAGCGGAATGATGAGCAGCAGGACCGCGATGACGACGATCAGGAAGGTCAGCATGATCGTGGTTGTTGCCCACAGCCGGTTCATGCCGATCTTTTCCAGCCGGTCGGCGACCGGATCAAGGAAATAGGCAAGCGCCATGCCCGCCACGAAGGGCAAGAGAATGCTGCGGAACACATAAAGAAAGAGCGCCACGAAGGCGGCGAACAGGAGCCAGAAAATGACCTGTCTTCGAAGGCCTGCGCCGCTGATGCGTCTCGTCATTCACCACACTCCGTCGCAGGCAATGCTCGGTCGTCGAAAAAGCGATTGCCGTTCCTGTTGATCAAACCTCGTCCGGCCGGAACCCTGTCTCGGACAATTCAGGGATTACCGGCGCGCTTTGTTTGTTGGGCATTGCGGCTGCAGCGTCAAGGCCGAAGAATGGGGGGAAACAGTCCCCTCCCCGATATCCACTGAGGCAAGACGCCCCGAAAAGCTTGATTTCGGACTTCAACAACTGGCTTTATTGTCGATATCCCAAAGGGCGCCCGGCCTAGCCGCTTGCATCGGGCAACGACCCGTGCAATGCCCTCGTTTCGAATTGGCATGAGGACTGGCCCCATGAGCGACACCCGTAAGATGAGCGAAACCCGCAAGAACGGACTGACCTATTCCGATGCCGGCGTCGATATCGATGCGGGCAATCTTCTGGTCGAGAAGATCAAGCCAGCCGTGAAATCGACGCGCCGGCCCGGCGCCGACAGCGAGATCGGCGGCTTTGGCGGGTTGTTCGACCTGAAGGCCGCCGGTTTTACCGATCCCGTTCTGGTCGCCGCCAATGACGGCGTCGGCACCAAGCTGAAGATCGCCATCGAGGCGGCCAAGCATGACACGGTCGGCATCGATCTGGTCGCCATGTGCGTCAACGATCTGGTGGTCCAGGGCGCGGAGCCGCTGTTCTTCCTCGATTATTTCGCCACCGGCGCGCTCGACCCGGAGGAGGGCGCCACCATCGTCGAGGGCATCGCCGAGGGCTGCCGTCAGGCCGGCTGCGCGCTGATCGGCGGCGAGACAGCGGAAATGCCGGGCATGTATGCCAAGGGCGACTACGATCTCGCCGGTTTCGCCGTTGGGGCAGCCGAACGCGGCGGGCTTCTGCCGGCGGCAAACCTCGAGGAAGGCGATGTGATCTTCGGCCTTGCCTCGTCCGGCGTGCATTCCAACGGTTTTTCACTGGTCCGCCGCGTTGCAGAGATGAACGGTCTCGGCTGGCAGGCTCCGGCCCCCTTCGCGCCGGGCAAGACGCTCGGCGAAGCGCTGCTTGAGCCGACCCGCATCTATGTAAAGCCGCTTCTCGCCGCCATCCGCGAGACGGGCGCCGTCAAGGCGTTGGCCCATATCACCGGCGGCGGTTTCCCGGAAAACATTCCGCGCGTCCTGCCGAAAACCTTGTCGGCCGAGATCGACCTCGAAGCAATCACCGTGCCGTCCGTCTTCTCCTGGCTGGCGCGCGCCGGCGGCGTCGCGCCTGCGGAAATGATGCGCACCTTCAACTGCGGCGTCGGCATGATCGGCGTGTGCAAGGCTGAGGATATGGATGCCGTTCTCGAGGTTCTGACGCGCGAGGGCGAGACAGCCTTTGCCCTCGGCCGCATCATTGCCCGCGGCGAAGACATGGCGGGAACGGTCTACCAGGGCATGATCAACCTATGACGAAGAAGCGCGTCGCCGTTTTCATCTCGGGAAGCGGCTCGAACATGGTGCGGCTCTCAGAGGCGGCGCAAGCGGATGACTTTCCCGCCGAGATCGTCGCCGTGATCTCCGACAAGCCGGACGCGAAAGGGCTGGAAAAGGCCCGCACGCTCGGCATTCCGGCCCATGCCCTCGCCCGCAAGGATTACGACAGCAAGGCCGCGCATGAGCGGGCCATGCTGGACCTGCTCGCCGAGGTGAAACCGGATTTCATCTGCCTTGCCGGATTCATGCGGTTGCTCTCGGCCGATTTCATCCGCGCCTATGAGGGCAGGATCATCAATATCCACCCCTCGCTGTTGCCGCTTTTTCCGGGCCTCAACACCCACCAGCGCGCCATCGACGCCGGCATGCGGCTTGCTGGCTGCACGGTCCACTTCGTCACCGAAGGCATGGATGAAGGCCCGATCATCGGACAGGCCGCCGTCCCGGTCCTGCCGGGAGACGACGCGGAAAGCCTCGCCGCCCGCATCCTGACCGTCGAGCATCGGCTTTATCCGGCGGCTCTGCGTCGGCTCGCCGAAGGCGGTGTGCGGATGGAGGCGGGCGAAGCCGTCTTTTCCGATGACGCCGGTTTCGAAACGGATCAGACGATCGTTTCAGGCTAGCAGGCCCTCTCAAAGCCCCTGAATGAACGGATTGGTGCGCCGTTCCTCGCCGATGCGCCCGCCGGGGCCGTGGCCGCAGATGAAGCCGACATCATCGCCGAGCGGCAGAAGCTTGTTCCGGATTGAATTCAGGAGGGTCTGATGATCGCCGCCCGGAAGGTCGGTGCGGCCGATCGAACCGTGAAACAGCACATCGCCGACATGGGCGAATTTCTGGCGGCGGTTGAAGAAGATCACATGGCCCGGCGAATGGCCGGGCGTGTGGAACACCTCGAATTCATGCTCGCCGAAGCTGAGCACCTCGCCCTCGCTCAGGAACCGGTCGGGATAGGCGTTGCGGACCATGCCGGTCATGCCGAAACGCTCCGCGCTCTGCTCGATCGTCTCGAGGATCGGCTTGTCGTCTTCGTGTGGGCCGATGATCTCAAGCCCGAGCTGTTCCTTCATCTCCATCGCACCGCCGGCATGGTCGAGATGGCCGTGAGTCAGCCAGATCGCCTGCAGCTTGATGCCGTTTTCCTCGACCGTCTGGATGATCACCTCCGCATCGCCGCCCGGATCGACCAGCACGCCTTCGCGGCTTTCCAGATCGAACAGCACGGTGCAGTTCTGCTGCAAGGGGGTGACGGGAATGATCCCGGCCTGAAGCTGTGCCATGGTCTGAATGTCTCTCCCGTTTGCCGATCGTCCGCCGCGTCTTCCATTTCGCGGTGAACCGCACTAAACCTATTGCAACACCTATGTCAGACTTGATTTGATTGCAAAACCCCAAGCCGCCGGGAAATGCAAAACGGCGAAAGGACGCAAGGCTCCGTGCCGAAGAGCGAAGCGATAAGAAGAGAGGATCCGGCCGAGCCCGCCCGCAATGACGGCGAGGCGGCGTTCGAGATTGTCGAGCTCCTGTTCTTCGCCTACCGCGATTTCATCTCCGATCCGGACGCAATTCTCGACGAGATCGGTTTTGGGCGGGCCCATCACCGCGTGGTCCATTTCGTCGGCAGCCGGCCGGGCATGAGCGTTGCCGACCTGCTGGAGACGCTCAGCATTACCAAACAGAGCCTTGCCCGGGTTCTCAAGCAACTGATCGATGCCGGCTATGTGCGCCAGACGACGGGGCCGGACGATCGCCGCCAGCGCCGGCTGTTCCTGTCGGAGAAAGGCGAGAGCCTGCGCCAGGAACTACTCGCGCCACAGCTCGAACGCATCGAGAAAGCCTTTGGCGGCCTCGACGGCAACGCCCGCAGTTGCGTGAAGGCCTTCCTAGCGCGGATGTGCAATGACGACCCCGCGGCGCTGTGCGGCGCCCTGCTCTCCGCCCATGACGGAGAAAACCCATGACCAGGGATATCGCAGACGACGCGCCCCACCTTCTGATCGTCGACGACGACACCCGCATCCGCACGCTTCTGAAGCGCTATCTCGGCGAACAGGGCTATCGGGTCTCGACTGCCGGAGATGCGGCCGAGGCGCGGCGCAAGCTCGAGGGCCTCGATTTCGACCTTTTGGTGCTCGACGTGATGATGCCGGGCGAGGACGGCGTGTCGCTGACCCGCGACCTGAGCAAGGTCCGCCCGATCCCGGTACTGCTCTTGACCGCCAGGGCCGAGGCGGACGCCCGCATCGAAGGCCTCGAGGCCGGCGCGGACGACTATCTCCCCAAGCCCTTCGAGCCGCGCGAGCTTCTGCTGAGGATCAGCAATATCCTGCGCCGCGCCCAGGCGCCGAAGACGCCGGCGATCGAGCAGATCATGTTCGGCCCCTACACGTTCTCGCTCGCCCGCCGCGAGTTGAAGAAGGGCGCAACGCCGATCCGGCTCACCGAGCGGGAGCAGGACATCATGTCGATGCTGGCGCAAAAGGCCGGCGAGACCGTCGCGCGCTATGATCTCGTCAGCTCAGACGCCGAGATCAACGAGCGCACGATCGACGTGCAGATCAACCGACTGCGGCGCAAGATCGAGAGTGATCCGGCGAACCCGCGCTACCTGCAGACGGTGCGCGGCATCGGCTATCGTCTGAACCGGGAATAACGGGCCTTGAGACAGCTCAGCCAAAGCCTGAAAGAGGCCTGTGAGAAAGTGGCCGACAGCCTGCACGCTGCGTTTCGCGCCGTGGTCCGGCTGCCGGGGCTCAGGCATCTCTACTACGCCTACAAGACCGTGGCCCGCTGGACGCATCACCGCCTGCCCCGCGGGCTCTTTGCCCGCTCGCTGCTGATCATCATCATCCCGATGCTGCTGCTTCAGGCCGTCGTCGCGACGGTGTTCATGGAGCGACACTGGCAGATGGTCACCCATCGCCTTGCCGACGCGGTGACCGGTGATATCGCCGCCATCATCGACCTGATCGACACGACAGATCCGGACTATGAGGACGAGATCGTGTCCATCGCCGCGCGCGACATGGGGCTGAGGGTCGCCATCGAGCCCGGCGGCAAGCTGCCGCCGCCCCTGCCGAAACCCTTTTTCGGCCTTCTGGACCAGGTTCTGGCGGAGCTGATCTCGGCCAAGATCGGCCGCCCCTTCTGGATCGACACGCTCGGCGATTCGCGCTTCGTCGAAATCCGCATCAAGCTCGATGACGGCATATTGCGGATCTTCGCCCGCCGCTCGATGACCTATGCGTCGAACACGCATATCTTCATTCTGTGGATGGTCGGCACCTCGCTGGTGCTGATCGGCATTGCCACGCTGTTCCTGCGCGGCCAGATCCGGCCGATCCTCAGGCTCACCCAGGCGGCGGATGACTTCGGCAAGGGGCACCGTTCCTCGCGCCCCTTCACCCCGCGCGGCGCCATCGAGATCCGCCGCGCCGGCCTTGCCTTCATCCTCATGCGCGAGCGCATTGAGCGGCAGATCGAGCAGCGCACCACCATGCTGAACGGCGTCAGCCACGACCTGCGCACCATTCTGACGCGGTTCAAGCTGCAGCTTGCCCTGATCGGCGACAGTCCCGAGGTCGAGGCGCTCAACCAGGATATCGAGGAGATGCAGAAAATGCTGGAGGGCTATATCGACTTTGCCCGCGGCGATGCCGAGGAAACCACCGGCACGGCAAGCCTTACTGCCCTGTTCAAGCGCCAGCAGGAGGATTTCGAACTGTCCGGAAAGTCGCTGGACTACGTCATCGTCGGCGATGATGCGGTGACCGTGCGGCCCAACGCTTTCGCGCGGCTCGTCGCCAACCTGGCTTCAAACGCCAAGCGCCACGCAAACCGGCTCGAAATCACCGCCGAGCACGGCGATAAATGGCTGACGATCTCCTTTGACGACGATGGGCCGGGCATTGCCCCGGACATGCGCGAGGAAGTGTTCAAGCCGTTCCTGAGGCTCGACAATGCCCGCAACCTCGATTCTTCCGGCACCGGCCTTGGCCTTGCCATTGCCCGCGACATCGCGCGCGGACACGGCGGCAATGTGGTGCTCTCGGAAAGCCCGCTCGGCGGGCTCAGGGCAACCATCCACATTCCGTGCTGAATTGTTCAGTGAAGCTTCGCGCCGTTTTCGACCGGCTTGTCGATTGCCGCCAGCACGATGTCGCCATTAGCGTCGGCCATGCCCAGCGTCAGCACTTCCGAGCGGAAGGGCCCGATCTGACGCGGCGGGAAATTGACCACCGCCATCACCTGCCGTCCGACGAGGCTTTCCGGGGTATAATGCACGGTGATCTGAGCGGAGGATTTTTTTACGCCAATGTCAGCGCCGAAATCGATCTTCAGCTTGTAAGCCGGCTTGCGGGCCTGCGGAAAGGTCTCCGCCTCGATGATCGTTCCGGCACGGATATCGACCTTCAGGAAATCGTCAAAGGTAATCTCGTCTGTCATTCAGCCTGCCAGTTCGCGTGATCGGTTGCAGGCGGCTTCCAGCGCCCGGTCAAAGACCGGCTGCAGGCCGTCCTCGGCCATCAGCTGTTCGAGCGCTGCCGCCGTCGTGCCGCCGGGCGACGTGACATTCTTGCGCAACGTGCCGGCGTCATCCTTCGAGCCGTCCATCAGCGCACCCGCGCCGATCACCGTTCCGCGCGCAAGCCGCATCGCAAGCTCTTCGTCGAGCCCGAGCTTGCGGCCGGCCTCGGCCATGCACTCGACCAGATAGAAGGCATAGGCCGGACCACTGCCCGAAATCGCCGTGACGGCGTCGATATCGGCTTCCTTTTCCACCCACTCGACCTGACCGACGGCTGAAAGAAGCGTGTCCGCCTTTTCGCGTCCGACCTCGGTGACGAGGCCATTGGCAAAGGCGCCAATGACGCCGCGACCGACCATGGAGGGCGTGTTGGGAATGGTGCGGATCATCGCCAGCTTTCCGAGCCGCTCCTCGAAATAGGTGAGCGTCTTGCCGGCGGCGACCGAGATGACAAGCGTGTTCTCATCGATCACCGGGGCCAGCGTGTCGAGCACGGCATACATGACCTGCGGCTTGACGGCGAGAACCAGTATTTTGGCCTTGATGTTGTCCGGCGGCGCCACATGATGGCGGATGCCGCTGCGATCCAGAAGGCTTTTGATGCTGTTGGAAGGGTTTGGATCGATCACCGTGATCGCCTCGCGGCGCACGCCGCCTGCGACCCAGCCCGACAGCATCGCCCCGCCCATATTGCCGGCGCCGACCAGCACCAGTTCTTCGATCTCGCCGAGATCCGCCATTTCAGGCCTCTCCAACCGTTTCGAACATCACCGCCTTCATCGCGTCTTCGGCAGACATGCCGGACCAGACGACGAACTGGAAGGCCTGGAAGTAATTCTCGCACGCATCAAGCCCGTTGGAAAGCGTGCCCTCGACCTGCTGGTTGGTCGGCTCCGCGCCGCCCGCCAGAAGCAGCGAATGGCGGAAGACCACCACGTTCTCATGCGGCCAGAAATCGAAATGGCCCATCAGAACCTGGGAATTGACCCTTGAGAGCAGGCGCACGAGCTCCGTTGCCCGGTGGTCGGGCACGCGCAAGTCGAAGGCGCAGGCAAGGTGCAGCGCCTCATGCTGGCTCATCCACGAGAAGGAGACGTGATAGTCGGCCCAACGGCCGCCGACCGTCATCGCGATCTCGTCCTCGCCCGAACGCTCGAAACTCCAGTCATTCGTGGAGGCCACGAATTCGATCATGTCGACCGGATTGTTCAGACGTTCAATTTCCAAAAGACCAAGACCCATGAACCACCTTTTCCGGTCGATCGCTTCCGGTTCCGGCCATCACTCGGCCAGCCTCCCCGCGATGCACCCACCGGGTTTAATTTCGAATCATCTATTAAAATCAGTGTATAACGCGCATTGGCCAACGCCAGCCCCCAGACCGCGGCTTTGCCGTCATCCGCCGCTTTCGCGTTGTGAATTTGATTCAGGGGCAAGACCTAAATGATTCAGTGAATTGCCTTTTTTAACCATGTCCACAGGCTGGATTTTTTTTGGGGGGAACGTGCAGGAAGGGTGCGCAAACACCGTTTTCGGACATCGGCGCGACCAGGGCAGATGACAGCGCTGGCCTAATTCACAAAAAAAGCAGGCCATCGCGGGGCCTGCTCTTCCGATTTTCTGTCAGTCGAGAGCGTGGAAAAGCCTGGCTATTCCCCGGCCTTCTCGTTCAGCTTTGCCTCGAGCGCGTCAATGCGGGCGCGAAGCGCGTCATTCTCGTCGCGGGCCTTGATCGCCATGTCGCGCACAGCGTCGAACTCCTCGCGCTGCACGACGTCCATGCTGTTCAGCCAGCGTTCGACCTGCGCCTTGACCGCCGTTTCGAGATCCTTGCCGGCGCTTTGAACCGAGCCCGCGGCATCGGTCATCAGTTTGGCCAGATCATCGAGGATGCGCGTGGTGCCGGATGTCATGTCGGTATCTCCTTGGAAAATGCCGGAACGCACCGCCTGCCGGTGCTTTCCCCTGGAAGTAGTGGGCCTCGCCCGAAGGTGCAAGTCCGATCGCTGCGAATGTGCACGCGCCCCCGAGCCGGTCCAGCTTGACCGGACGGGATTATGTCGCCATCTTCCCGCCGATCATAGAGGAAACCACGCCTTGCTGCCAGACCATATCATGCTTGCCGCCATGCCCTTCCCCGCCATCGATCCGGTGGCGGTTCGCCTCGGCCCACTGCAGGTCCACTGGTACGGACTAGCCTATGTCGCGGGCATCTTGCTCGGCTGGCTCTATGCCCGCTGGCTGTTGAAGAACGAGGAACTCTGGCCCGGCGACAGGCAGCCGATGACGCTGACGCGGCTCGACGACTTCATCACCTGGTCGGTGCTGGGCATCATCATCGGCGGCAGGCTTGGCTATGCGCTGTTTTACGCCCCCGGCTTCTTCCTTTCCCATCCGCTGACGATCTTCAAGGTCTGGGACGGCGGTATGTCCTTCCATGGCGGCCTGATCGGCATGATCGCGGTGATGATCGCCTTCTCGCGCAAGCATGGCATCAGGACCTGGTCGCTGCTCGATCTGATCGCGACGGTAACGCCGGTCGGCCTGTTTTTCGGCCGGATCGCCAATTTCATCAATGCCGAACTCTGGGGACGGGCAAGCGACGTGCCCTGGGCCATGGTCTTCCCAGGCGCCGGCCCGCTGCCGCGCCACCCGAGCCAGCTCTATGAGGCAGGCCTGGAAGGCCTTGTGACGCTCATCATCCTGTTTGTCGCGACTCAGGCCTTCCGCACGCTGAAACGTCCGGGCCTGACGGCCAGCCTGTTCATCTGCCTTTACGCCTTGTCCCGCATTTTCGTCGAATTCTTCCGCGAGCCGGACCCGCAGCTTGGTTATCTTTTCGGCGGCTGGCTGACCATGGGCATGGTGCTGTCCACGCCGATGCTGCTCATCGGCCTCTGGGGCATCTGGAATTCCGGCCGCATGGCAAGGCGCAACGGCGCGGAAAAACCGTCGTGACCACCCCGCTTGGCGAAAAGATCCGGGCGATGATCGAGACCGGCGGACCGATGCCGGTCAGCACCTATTTCAACCTGTGTCTGGCCGATCCCGAACATGGCTACTACATCACCCGCGACCCGCTGGGGCGCGCCGGCGATTTCACCACGGCGCCGGAAATTTCCCAGCTCTTCGGTGAACTCATCGGCATTTTCCTGGTCCAGGCCTGGCAGCGCCACGGCTGCCCGCCGGAAACAGTGCTGATTGAGGGCGGACCGGGTCGCGGCACGATGATGGCGGACATCCTGAATGTCATCTCGAAGCTCACGCCGGAGTTCTATTCCGGGCTTTCCGTCGTCCTCATGGAGACGAGCCCTGCCCTGCGGGCGCGCCAGGCCGAGACGCTTGCGCGGCACTGCGGAAAGATCGGCTGGGTCGATGACCTTGCCGAAGCGCGGGAAGGCTTCACCCTGTTCGTCGCCAATGAGCTTTTCGATGCCATCGCCACGCGCCAGTTCGTCAAGGCGCATTCAGGTCTGTTCGAGCGCGTGGTCACGCTCGACGATGACGGCGCACTTTGCTTCGGCGTATCGCCGGCAAAGCTCGATCCGGCCTCCCTTCCGCCGGCCTGGCAGGCACAGCCCGACGGTGCAATCTTCGAGACCGCGCCAGCGCGCGAAGCGTTGATGGCGCGGCTCGCCGAGCGGTTGAAGGGAACCGGCGGCAGCGCGCTGATCATTGATTACGGCCACCTCGAAAGCGGTTTCGGCGATACGCTGCAGGCAATCCGCAACCACGCTTTCGATCCGCCGCTTGCTCATCCGGGTGAGGCGGACCTGACGAGCCATGTGGATTTTGCCGCTCTCGCCGCAGCCGCGCTTCAGGAAGGGCTTCATGTCCACAAGATGATGATGCAGGGCGCTTTTCTCGCCGGGCTCGGGCTCGGGCCCCGCGCCTCCGCCCTCGGTCGGGGCAAGGATCTCGCCACCCAGCAGCAGATCGTCGCGGCCGCCCGCCGGCTTGCCGGCGAGGGGGAGAATGAAATGGGCAACCTTTTCAAGGTATTGTGCATTACTCACCAAGCCTTGCCGCTCACTCCCTTTGACGGCGAGGATTGACAAATACGCTTCGCGCGCACCACCATCCGCCAAAAGGCGAGACAGGATAACACCATGCCCCAGTCCGGCCAGAGAGCCGAGAGCGACGACGCCCTTGCCCCGGTCCAAAGCCCGCTGCTATCCGCGCGGCTTGCCGGAACGGCGTTACGTCACGGCTTCTTCACACGCCGGGGCGGCGTTTCCTCCGGCATTTACGAGAGCCTTAACTGCGGTGCAGGCTCCGACGACCGGCCCGAAGACGTTGCGGAAAACCGCGCGCGCGTCGCCGGCTGGTTCGGTGAAGACGTCTCCCGTCTCGTCAATCTCCATCAGTGCCATTCGGCCGACGCGATTGCCGTGGACGCACCGTTTGCCGGCGAGCGGCCGCGCGCCGACGCCCTGGTGACGAAAACGCCGGGCCTCGTCCTTGGCGTGCTGACTGCCGATTGCGGCCCGGTTCTGTTTGCCGATCCGACTGCCGGCGTCATCGGCGCCGCCCATGCGGGCTGGCGCGGCGCGCTCGGCGGCGTTCTCGAGGCAACCCTTGCGGCGATGATGAAGCTCGGCGCGCGCCGCGAGGCGATCGGCGCATGCCTTGGGCCGTCAATCGGAAGGCGCGCCTACGAGGTCGGGCCGGAATTCGTCGCTCGCTTCACCGAGGAAGACAAGGTCTTTTCCCGCTTCTTTTCGCCTTCCGGAAAGGAAGGCCACGCCCTGTTCGATCTCGCTGGCTTCATCGGCCTCCGGCTTGACCGTGCGGGTATTGCGCACGACATCATGGGCCAATGCACCTATGAGAACGAGCAGGACTTCTTTTCCTATCGCCGTTCAACCCATCGCGGCGAGCCGGATTACGGCCGCCAGATCTCGGCGATCTCGATAGCGGCTTCATAAGCCCGAAACGTCAATCGCGTGCCCAGCACGCCCGGGGAGACAGATATGGCGCTGATCTTTGACAACGAGGAATATGCCGACAGGCTGGCACGGCTGAAGAGCGCGATGGCAGCCAAGAAGCTCGATGCCGTGCTTCTGTTCGCGCAGGAGAGCATGTACTGGCTGACGGGCTACGACACGTTCGGTTTCGTCTTCTTCCAATGCCTTGCGGTGACGGCTGACGGCAAGATGACGCTTTTAACCCGCTCGGCCGATGTTCGCCAGGCGCGCCAGACCTCCAATATCTCCGATATCCGCATCTGGGTCGATCGCGGTCAGACGGACCCGAGCCGCGACCTGAAGGAAATGCTCGCCGATCTCGACCTGCTCGGCTGCCGCATCGGCGTCGAATACGATACCCACGGCATGACCGGGCGCTCCGCCCATCTGCTCGACCAGCAGCTCTCGACCTTCTGCCAGCTTGAAGATGCCTCCTACCTCGTCTCCAATCTGCGCCTGATCAAGAGCCCGGCCGAAATCACCTTCATCGAGAAGGCCGCAACGCTGTGCGACGATGCCTTTGACGCGGCCCTGCCGCTGATCAAGCCCGGCGCCGACGAGGCGGAAATCCTTGCGGCCATGCAGGGCGCGGTGCTTGCCGGCGGCGGCGACTATCCGGCCAACAACTTCGTCATCGGCTCGGGCGAGAGCGCGCTTTTGTGCCGCGCCAAATCGGGCCGGCGCAAGCTCTCGGAAAACGACCAGTTGACGCTCGAATGGGCCGGCGTATCCGGACAGTATCACGTCGCGGCCATGCGCACGCTGGTGATCGGCGAGCCAAGCGACCGCCACCACGCGCTGTTCGGCGCGGCGAAAGCGGCGCTCGAGGCAATCGAACAATTGCTGCGGCCGGGCCACAGTTTCGGCGATATCTTCGACAAGCATGCGGAGATCATGGATGCCCGCGGCCTGTCGCGCCATCGGCTGAATGCCTGCGGCTATTCGCTCGGCGCGCGGTTCGCGCCGTCCTGGATGGAGCACCAGATGTTCCATGCCGGAAACCCGAACCCGATCCTGCCCTCCATGTCGCTGTTCGTGCACATCATCATCATGGATTCAGACAGCGGAACGGCGATGACCCTCGGCCGGACCTACCTGACCGGCGAGGGCGACCCCAAACCGCTTTCCCGGCTCAGCCTCGACCTTTACACAAAATAAAGCATGATCGCCGCGAGCGTTTGACAAGGCTGCGCCCTCTCCCGAAAATCGCAAGTATTTTCAACGGAAAGGGCGTGGTCAGATGATGCGGATGGCAAGCATTTTCATTGCTGCGGGCCTGCTTGCCGCCTGCTCCGCCAGCGACGTGATGACGGTGTCGTCAACGCCGCCCGCGCCTGTCAACGCGCCAGCCTATCAGACGACGCAGTCCCCGCCGCCGGTCGCCGCCGCGCCGCAGGGAAACGTCGCCCGCCAAAATCTTGCCGCCCCGGCTGCGCCATCCTATGGCAGCCAGACGACAGCGTCCGCCGCCGCCACCACGCTTGACGCCACGCCCGGACGAGGCCGCGCGCCATCGACTTTCGGCCAGCAGGCGGAACAGCTTGACCAGCCCGCCGCAACGGCCCCGGTACAGGCGACATCTGCACCGGCAAGCGCTGCCCGCCAGATCACGGCCGCACCAGCCCAAAGCCCGGCTACTGCCGCCCAGCGGCAGGCCGCCGCCGCCCCCGCGGCATCCGAACCGGCCGCTCCGCAGCAGACCGCAGCGCTGGCCGCCGTCCAGTCCGTCCGCTTCCTGCCGATCATCGGCGCGCCGTCCGACAAGCTCGAGCCGCTTTCGGCCCGGCTCGGCGACAGCGTGCGGGCGGCAGGCCTCACCATCGTGCCGACGGGCGAGACGACGGCCGACCTCTCGCTCAAGGGCTATTTCTCGGTCATCAACGAGGACGGACACGTCTCCGTCGTCTATGTCTGGGACGTCATCGGGACGGACGGCCTGCGTCTGCACCGCATCCAGGGCAGCGAAGCCGCGCCGAAAGGCGGCTTTTCCGGCGCCGATCCCTGGGACGCGGTGACGCCTGACATGATGGCCGATGTCGGCCAGAAATCCGTCGGGGGCCTCCTCGCCTGGCTCGACAGTCAGGGGTAAGGCCATCGGCGCACCGGTCTGCGGCCGATGCAAAAACGGGAAAGTCGGTTGAAACCGTCACAAGACCGTAACAACCGCCTTGCAATCACCGGCAAGCCGGTTAAAAAGCGGGCAGGAAGACGCAACGGGCGGTATGACATGAAGGTTTTCGCGGGCAATTCCAATCGACAGCTTGCCGAAGCGATCTGCAATTATCTCAATGTCCCGATGGGCAAGGCGAGCGTCAGACGGTTCGCCGATCAGGAAATCTTCGTGGAAATCCAGGAAAACGTGCGCGGCGAGGACGTTTTCGTCGTCCAGTCGACGTCTTTTCCGACCAATGACCACCTGATGGAACTGCTGATCATGATCGATGCGTTCCGGCGCTCCTCGGCGCGGCGCATCACGGCGGTCCTTCCCTATTTCGGCTATGCCAGGCAAGACCGCAAGCCCGGCCCGCGCACCCCGATCTCGGCCAAGCTCGTCGCCAACCTGATCACCCAGGCCGGCGCCAACCGCGTGATGACGCTTGATCTTCATGCCGGCCAGATCCAGGGCTTCTTCGACATTCCGACAGACAATCTATATGCCCTGCCGATCCTGGCCCGCGACATCAAGGCGCGGCGCAATCTCGAAAACGTCATGGTGGTTTCGCCCGATGTCGGCGGCGTTGTGCGCGCCCGCGCGCTCGCCAAACGGCTCGACTGTCTTCTCGCCATCGTCGACAAGCGGCGCGAACGTCCGGGCGAATCCGAGGTGATGAACATCATCGGCGAGGTCGATGGCAAGGAGTGCATCCTGATCGACGATATCGTCGATTCCGGCGGCACGCTCTGCAACGCCGCCGAAGCGCTTTTGAACAATGGCGCGCTCTCGGTGACCGCCTACATCACCCACGGCGTCCTCTCCGGCGCCGCCGCCCAGCGCATCGGCTCCTCGAAGCTTGAGGAACTGGTGATCACCGACTCGATCCAGCCGCGCGGGGAAATGGTTGCCGCCAGCAATATCCGCGTGATTTCGACGGCGGCGCTGATCGGCGAGGCGATCAACAGGACGAGCCACGAATCCTCCGTCTCGAGCCTTTTCGACTAGCGTTCTGGATCACCGGGCGGTGATTCATCTCTTTGTTTTACGCAATCGGGTTATGGAAAAACCGGGTTCCACTTGTTCTCCCGATTCTCTAGAGCGCTTCAGACCGAAATGGAATCGTTCTGCGGCAAGGAATTTGCGCCAGAACCAAGGGCTTTGGCGCAAGGCATAGCCGTAGCTATGTCCAAGCCGAAGGTCGCCGGTAATGGCGCAAATTCATGCCGCCCTTGCGGGTTTGCCGAAACCGGCCTTCCACTTTGTCGAAGCCCTTCGATATAGCTATGGCTATGCCGCGCGGGCTTCTTCGCGTGGAATGTCCGGTTTGGGCAAACAGAACGGATTCCATTTCGGTCTGAAGCGCTCTAGCCGAAGACACGACCGAAGATCAGTGTGCCGATGATCACGGCGCAGGCCATCAGGGCTTGCCCCCAACGCACGGCCCGGCAGCTCAGCACCCTGATATCCAGCGGCACCCCGCCGGCGCCGCCGCTGTCGCGCGCCGCCTGGGCGAGGCTCACCAGCAGGCTTTGCGCCGCGCCGAGCGCCATGTTGTTGTTGACGCAGAAGATTGCGTAGGCGCCGGCAATGGCAAGAATACGGGCCGTGCTGAAGCCATCGCCGCTGCTGTATGAGATGACATAACCAGCCACGGCCAGGCTGACGGCGGAAAAATAGGCCCACAACTTGTCGGCAGCATTGTTCTGCGCCTGAAAGGCATCCAGCGCCTCCTTGACCCCGAGCGTCATTGTTCCCTCCTTCGATCCCGTTGGAACAAGCATAGGCAGGGGCATGTCTTGAGGAAAGCCTCACCTCCCGCCAACCGTAGCAGGCGCCGCAACCGAGCAGGCTTTTGGGCTCACCGCCGTCAGATGGTGTTCTTCGCCTTTGCCTGCCCGGCTTCGGTTTCCGGCGCGCCGAAGACGCCGTCGTCATTGACGATGATTTCGATCTCGTCGCGCGGCTTCGGCTTGCCGAAGTAGTACCCCTGGGCGCGCGTACAGCCTTCGCGCCGCAGGAATTCCAGCTGTTCTTCGGTTTCCACCCCTTCGGCGAGCACGCGCAAGCCAAGGCTTTTGGAGATGATGACGGTGGAGCGGACGATCGCCGCTGACAGCGCGTCGTCCGGTAATCCGGAGACGAAGGACCGGTCGATCTTGATCTTGTTGAAGGGAAACTGCTGCAGCGTCGCCAGCGACGAATAGCCCGTACCGAAATCATCCATGGCGATCTTGACGCCAAGCGCCCTCAATCGTGCGAAGGTCTCGTGGGCCCGATAGACATTCTCGACAATGCCGCTTTCGGTAAATTCAAGTTCCAGACGGTTTGCCGGAAATCCGGTCTCGCGGAGGATATCGGCCACCTTTTCGGGAAAATGCAGGTCGGCGAGCTGCTGGGGGGCGACATTGACCCCGACTTGGTAAGGCTGTTTCCAGCGGGCGGCGTCCGCGCAGGCCTGGCGCAGCACCCATTCTCCGAGCGTGGTGATGAACCCGGTCCTCTCGGCCAGAGGAATGAAATCGTCAGGCGGGATCAGCCCGCGATCCTTGTGAAACCAGCGCAGCAGAACCTCGAAACCGAAGATCGAACGATCATTCGTCAGATGCTGCTGCTGGTAGAACAGCCGAAACTCGCCGTCCTCCAGCGCGCGACGCATGTCGAGCGCCAGGGCGTTCATCTGTCGCTCGCCATGGTCCAGGTCCTCATCGTAGAAGGCAAGCGCCCCGGCCGTGCCGCGCTTGGACCGCTGGAGCGCGGCATCGACCCTGGCCACGAGTTCATCGGCAATCCGGCCATCGCCCGGAGAGAGCGCGCAGCCGCCATGCAAGACGATTTCGATCCTCTTGCCCTGCCACTCGATGGGCTGCGCGATCTCGCTCATCACCCGGCGGCAGATCTTCAACACATCCTGACGATACCGGTAGCCGCGCAGCAGGACCGCGAACTCGTCATTTCCGGCGCGCGCGACGAAGGCATCGGCCGGCAGAACTCCAATGATCTTCTGGGCGATGGTTCCGAGAATATAGTCGCCGGCGGCATTGCCGTGCACGACATTGATTTCCTTGAAGCCACTGATATCGAGGAAACCGAGCGCAAAGGCCGTATCGCTTCGGCCCTGCTCCAGCGTCCGCTGCAATTCCTCGATCAGCGCACGCCGGTTCGGCAGCCCGGTGAGCGCGTCATGGGCGCTGGCGCGGTGGAGTTGCGAAGAGACCATTTCGCGGTTCTTTGCATCAAGCATCAGCAGTCCGAGACCGAGCACGATCACCACGCCCGCCGCCTGCGCGGTGAAGAAGGTCATGGTCTGCGGCTGCAAGCCGCTGTCGGGCATCAGGATGGTGCCGTCGGGGACGACCGTGAGGCCGGCAAGGCTGACCATGTGGACGGCGAAAATCGCCAGAACCACCAGAACGGTGGCCAGCGCCATGTTCCACCGCCCGGGAATACGGTTGGCAGCGGAACTGGAGATTAGGCCGATGACCGCCCCCAGAACGAGCGAGGTCACGACAAAATCCGTGGACCAGACGAAATGTCCGGGGACATTGAAGCCGGCCATGCCGATGAAATGCATCAGCACGATGCCCAGCCCGAAGACCACGCCGCCGGCTTCAACCAGCAGCGATTTGCCGCCGCTGCAGACGATCAGCATGCCGAGCGTCGTGGTGACGATCGCAGATCCGAGTGAAAGGAAGGTCAGGACCGGGTCAAAGGTGTGCGGCAGCTCCAGCCTGTAGCCGAGCATCGCGGCAAAATGCGTGCACCAGATGGTCATACCGCCGATGATGCCGGCCAGGATCAGCCACATCCAGGAGTGGGCCAGCGGCAGGGCGCGAACGCGGCCGACGATGCTTATCGCCAGATAGGACCCCACGATGGCGATGAACAGAGCGGCCGCAATCGAGCGGTTAGTGTGCCCGGCAGCAAGACATGATATAAGCGCGTCCACACGGTCCTCTCGAGCGAGTTTCCCTGGCAAAAAGCATCACTACGCGTATTAGTAACCTTTTGGATTAGGCCGGAACAGCAAAAAACGCCGGCCAAAGCGAGCCCATGCGCCCAATCTTCGGTCCGGCGCGCTCCGCACTTGCCTTTTGGCGACACCTCCTATATAGCCAGCGCGTTCGCGCAGACACCCTTGGAGGCAGCGCGAATGAGGGTTTGTCCCTCCGTTTTGGCGGCAGAAAGGCTGCCGGCACAACGCTCCATATAACCTGAAAGGAAATGCCATGAGCGACAAAAGCTCTCTGCTCACGGCCGAAGCGCGCGAACGGGTCGGTAAGGGGTCCTCCCGCGAACTGCGCCGCAACGGTCTGGTGCCCGCCGTCATCTACGGCGACAAGAAAGCCCCGGTATCGATCGCGGTCTCCCGCAAGGAAGTGACCAAGCGCATCTTCGACGGTGGCTTCATGACCACGACCTTCACGATCGAAGTCGGCAAGGACAAGTACATGGTCCTGCCGAAGGACTACCAGCTCGACCCGGTCCGCGACTTCGTCATGCATGTCGACTTCCTGCGGATCTCCGAAAAGAGCACCGTCACCGTTGCCGTTCCGGTTCACTTCATCAATGAAGACAAGTGCCCCGGCATCAAGAAGGGCGGCGTCCTGAACATCGTCCGTCACGAGGTCGAGTTCCACTGCCCGGCAAACGCCATCCCCGACAGCATCACGGTTGATCTTTCGTCCGTCAATGTCGGCGAGTCGATCCACATCTCCGCCGTTGACCTGCCCGCGAAGGTTACCCCGGTCATCACCGACCGCGACTTCACCATCGCAACGATTGCAGCGCCGGCCGGCCTGAAGTCCGAACAGGACGAAGCCGAGGCGGAAGAGGCAGCCGAGACCGAGGGCGAGGCTTCGGAAGAATAAGCTTCCGGCAGGCCAAGCCAAAAGATACCGAAGCCGCGGATTTGTCCGCGGCTTTGTTGTTTGCAACAAGGCCAGCGGAAGTTGCAGAGCGGAATATCAACGGCCGCTTGCTGTTCAATTCCGTTCACCGAACCCGGTTCGTTAGGGGTTTCTTATTGCAGCTCCGCTAAAAAGAGGGCATGCTATTCGAAAGCCGAAACTTACGCTTCTCCACGACCCTGGCGGGATCATTCACAGTAGCGAAACTGAGCGTGGAGAAGGGACCACGTACATAGACATGGTCAGACTGCGCTCCCACAAAGACCTTCTGATCGCCCTTTCCGGCGCCTGCCTTTCCGGCTTGGTCTTGCTGGCGGTATCCCTTTATTCGCTTTGGAACATCGAGACGGACCGTCTGCGGGTCACCCGCCATATTGCCCAGCTTGCCGAGATCAGCGCGCCGGCGCCGGCCGTTTCCATAGTTGCCGCCGACCATGCGACGATCGAGACAATTGCAACCGCGCTCGAGAATACGCCGGAAATCGAGAAGCTCGTGATCAGCGATCGGGCAGGTTCGCTCGACCTGACGCTGGAAGACGGACGGCTTGACGCGCGCCTTGCATCCCTCACCCGTCCGCTTGTCGCAGGCTTTGATGACGGCGCCGAACAGATCGGCCGTTTCCGTATCCATTTTGCAAACAAGACGGAAAACGGCATCGGATTCTGGTTGATGTCTCTGGCAGCGCTGCTGGCCGTCGGCTTTCCGCTGTGGGGCATCTGGCGGCTTCGCCGCTCGCTGGTGCCGGGCGCCGCGCAACCGGAGGCAGAGCCGGAAAGCGCTCCGGGAAACGCCAACGACAGGTCGCGACAAGGCAGCACATGGTCGACGCCGCAGGACACATCTCAATCGTTCGGCCACCTCTTCGAGAGCGAAACCCAGATGGCCAGCCTCATCTCCGACGAGGGGCAACTGGTCGATGTGAGCAAGGCCTGGCTCGCAAAGAGCGGCTATCGCCGCGACGAGGTGATCGGCAAGGACGTTGCTGAACTCATCGCCGACCCGGATCGGGAAATGATCGGCAAGCGCCTCGCGGACATGCGCCAGGAGCAGAGACCCCAGAGAGGAACGCTTCGGTTCCTGCTCGCCGACGGCACGGTTTCCGATATCTGGTTTGCAGCGACCGCCGTCTTCACCCCGGAAGGGGAAGCGTTCACGCTTGTGCTGATCCAGGATATTTCCGAAATGACCGGCAGGGCCGGAGGGGAAATCGCGGCCGAATTTTCCGACTATCTGACCGGCCTCGTAAACCGGGTCGGCTTTGAGAAAATGCTGGCTGATCTTATCGCCGACGCCGGATCCGATAGCCGGACCGCCTGCATGGTCGTCGATCTCGACCGCTTCAAGGCTGTCGGCGATCACCACGGTTACGCAGCCGCCGAGGAGTTGCTGCGTGCCTTCGTCAAGCGCTGCGGACCTGCGCTGAGCAAGGCTTCAATTTCCGCCCGTCTCGGCGGCGATGAATTCGCGGTTGCGGTGGCCGGAACGGATGCGAGGGCGGCGGCGTGGTCGATCGCCCGCACGCTTCTGCGCGCCACCGCCGAGCCATTCCAGATCGGTCCGGCCGCCATTTCCGTGACGGTCAGTATCGGCATTGCCTGTTTTCCGGATGATGCGGCCGACAACGAGGACCTCATCCGTTTCGCTGCCATCGCTGCAACCTCGCGCAAGGCGGAAGGCGGCAACGGCATAAGGCAATTCGAGCCGCAAATGCTTGCAAGCAGGAAGAAGCGGACGGAAACGGAAGCCGACATCCTGCGCGGCATAGAGGAGAACCTGTTCGAACCGAGCTTCCAGCCGATCACCTGTCTTCGAAGCGGCCAGATCATCGGCTTCGAGGCGCTGATGCGGCTGAACCATCCCGAGAAGGGACTGATCCCGCCCGGCGAATTCATTGCCGTGGCCGAAGAGACGAAATGGATCAATCACGCCGGCCGGCAATTGTTTTCCAAGGCCTTGTCAGGGCTTTGCGCCCTCAGCCGAGCGCGCGGCGACGACCGGCTCCACATCGCCGTCAACCTGTCTCCGGTGCAAATGACGCCCGAGAAGGTCGCCTTCATGGCCGACGAGCTCAAAGCATACGGTATTAATGCCAACCGCCTGACCGTCGAAATCACCGAGGCCGTCTTCATGGAGGACAACCAGCGGATCTCCGACAGCCTGCGCATGCTGAAGGAGATGGGTTGCAGGATCGCGCTAGATGACTTCGGTACCGGCTACTCCTCGCTTGCCTATCTCACACGTTTCCATGTGGACACGATCAAGATCGACCAAACCTTTACCAAGGGGCTCACCAACGCCGATCCGGCCCTTGCCGCCCGCAGCCGCAGGCTGATCGAAGGCATCGTCGCGATCGCCCGCAACATGGACTGCACCATGGTCGCCGAAGGGGTGGAGGACGCGCTGCAGGCCGAGCAGGTGCGCGCCATCGGCGTGGCCTATGGCCAGGGCTATCTGTTCTCGCGACCGCTTCCGCTCGAAGAGGCGCTAAAGCGCGTCTGAGCCTTCCGCACGCATATTGACATCGGCACGCAAACACGTTGGAACAGGGCCGATTTTCGAAAAGGACGGCAGATCATGTTCATCATCGCGGGTCTCGGCAATCCGGGCGGGCAATATGCCGCCAACCGCCACAATATCGGCTTCATGGCCGTTGATGCGATCGCCGAAAAGAACGGGTTCTCGCCCTGGTCCGCAAAGTTCAAGGGGCTGATTTCGGAGGGCAGTCTTGCCGGCGAAAAGGTGTTGCTGATCAAGCCGCAGACCTTCATGAACCTGTCCGGCGAGAGCGTCGGCGAGGCGCTGCGCTTCTACAAGCTTTCCGTCGCCGACCTTCTGGTGATCTACGACGAACTGGACCTGATGCCCGGCAAGGCCAGGATCAAGACCGGGGGCGGCTCGGGCGGGCATAACGGCATCAAGTCGATCGACGCCCATTGCGGCAAGGACTACCGGCGCCTGCGCCTCGGGATCGGCCATCCAGGCGACAAGGCCCGCGTCCACGGCCATGTGCTCGGCAATTTCGCCAAGGCGGACAGCGCGTGGCTGGAGCCGCTTCTCGAAGGGATTGCCAAAAACGCAGAACTTCTGGTGCGCGGCGAGGATTCGCAGTTCATGAACAAGATCGCGATCACCGGCGGAGGCACAGGAAACCCCGCGCCGAAGCCTGCGACCAAGCCCAAGGCCCAGTCCCACATCCACAAGGCGCGCCAGCGCGGACAGCAGAAAATGCCCGAAAGCGGCCCGATGGCGGACATGCTGAAAAAGATGTTCGGACAGAAGAAGGACTGACCCGGCAAGTCGCCGGCGGCTCAGTTCTCCGGCTCGGTGATGAACATCAGCGGGAAGCCCGCCTGCTTCGCCAGATCGATCGCTTCCTGGGCCTTGGTCTCGGCAATGTCGCGGCTATAGACCGCGACGACGCATTTGCCTTTCTGGTGGGCGGTCATCATCACGTTGTAACCCTGCTCCTCGCTCATGCGGAAGACGGCCTTGAGGATGACCAGCACGAATTCGCGCGGGGTGAAGTCGTCATTCACGAGGATGACCTTGTAAAGGCGCGGCTTCGCCACCTTCAGCCTGGTCGATGTCTTGCGTTTCGTATCCGAGCCCGTGTCGCTCATGGCCGACCCGTCCCTTCTTTTCAGCGTTCGAAAATGAAGAATGCGCGGCCGGCGCAAGGCGCACTGTTTGCGTCAGAAACTGACAAACCGCAATAGGCCTATTTTGCGCCCTCGGCCCGTTTTTCGCAAGAGCGCCCGCCAGAAAAGCCGCTCATTGGCGATGAGGCCTTGACCTCAGACGCCTTCATCGCCCATAGCCACGGGCCAGGAAACGAATTTTTAAGCAGGATATCCCCATGGGCTTCAAATGCGGAATTGTCGGCCTGCCCAATGTCGGCAAGTCGACCCTCTTCAACGCGCTGACCAAGACCGCCGCAGCTCAGGCCGCTAATTATCCCTTCTGCACGATCGAGCCCAATACCGGCGAGGTCGCCGTGCCGGACCCGCGCATGGCAGAACTTGCCGGGATCGCCGGATCGAAGGAAATCATCCCGACCCGCATCTCCTTCGTCGACATTGCGGGCCTGGTGCGCGGCGCCTCCAAGGGCGAGGGTCTCGGCAACCAGTTCCTCGCCAATATCCGCGAGGTCGACGCTGTGGTGCATGTGCTGCGCTGCTTCGAGGATGACGACATCACCCATGTCGAGGGGCGGATCGACCCGGTGGCCGATGCCGACACGATCGAAACCGAACTGATGCTCGCCGACCTGGAGAGCCTGGAGCGCCGCGTCGACCAGACCCGCAAGCGCGCGACCGGCAAGGACAAGGAGGCGCAGACCCTGCTGCCGGTCATGGAAGCCTCGCTGAAACTGCTTCAGGACGGCAAGCCGGTGCGCTCGCTCTTGAATGAGCTTGATCCGGAAGACATCAAGATCCTCAAGGGCCTGAATCTTCTGACCTCGAAGCCGGTGCTTTACGTCTGCAATGTCGCCGAGGGCGATGCATCGAAGGGCAATGCCGAGACCGAAAAGGTCGCGGCCATGGCCGCCGAGCAGTCCGCCGGCACGGTCATCATCTCGGCGGCGATCGAGGCGGAAGTCGCCCAGCTCGATGCCGAGGAAGCGGAAATGTTCCTCTCCGAAATGGGTCTTGAGGAAGCGGGCCTCGACCGGCTGATCCGCGCCGGCTACGAGCTTCTGGACCTGATCACCTATTTCACCGTCGGCCCGAAGGAGACGCGCGCCTGGACCATCCGCCGCGGCACCAAGGCGCCTGCGGCGGCCGGCGTGATCCATACCGATTTCGAACGCGGCTTCATCCGCGCCTTCACCATCGCCTATGACGACTTCATCGCCTACAAGGGCGAGACCGGCGCCAAGGAAGCCGGCAAGGCCCGCGACGAAGGCAAGGAATATGTGGTCCAGGACGGTGACGTCATCCACTTCCGGTTCAATACGTAGGCGAAAAGACATCAAGTCCATCGGTAAGGTCGGTCGCTCGCGAACCGGCCTTTCTTTTTTGCTTGAAGAGCGCGCTCCCCTGCCCCACCTATCTTCAACGATAGCAACAGCCGGGCGAACAGCACATGACCATCTACGATTTCTCAGCCAAGAGCATCGACGGCACGACCGTCGATCTTTCCCGGTACAAGGGCCATGTGCTCCTGATCGTCAACACGGCGAGCCAGTGCGGTTTCACGCCGCAATATGAGGGGCTGGAGGACCTTTACCGGAAATATCGCGAGCAGGCCTTTGCCGTGCTCGGCTTTCCCTGCAACCAGTTCGGCGGGCAGGAGCCGGGGGACGAGGACGAAATCGACTATTTCTGCAAGACCCAGTACGACATCGACTTTCCGATGTTCGCCAAGGTTGACGTCAACGGCGACGACGCCCACCCGCTGTTCAAATATCTGAAGAAGGAGCGACCGGGCTTTCTCGGCTCCGGCATCATCAAGTGGAACTTCACCAAATTCCTGGTCGGCCGCGATGGCGAGCCGATCAGGCGGTTCGCGCCAACCATCAAGCCCGAGGACCTTCAGGACGACATCAACGACGCGCTGGCTGTTGGCGCAGAGTAATGCTCCAGGAGGAAGGCCTCTATGGCCTCAGCGTGTTGACAAATTTATCCTCACACTCGGCGTCATGCTCGGACTTGATCCGAGAATCCAGGCCGCCTGGCAAGAACTCGCAACAAGTCTTTGTCAACTCAATGGCTCAAGTCGCCAGGATGCTCGGATCAAGTCCGAGCATGACTCCCTTGGGAAGGCCTACGCCGGTATCAGCTTGCATTTTCAAGGGTTCGTCAGCAGTCTGAGGCCTCAATGGCCCTCATACTGCACCAGCGAGCGAACTTCGACGCCCATGGCCTCGAGCTTCTTGCGGCCGGGCAGGTCCTTCAGGTCGATGATGAAACAGGCCGAGACGATCTCGGCGCCGATCTGTCTCAAGAGCTTGACCGCGCCTTCCGCCGTGCCGCCGGTGGCGATCAGGTCGTCGACCAGAATGACCTTCTCGCCCGGCTTGACGGCGTCGACATGCATTTCCATCTCGTCCTCGCCATATTCAAGCGAATAGGTCATGGAGACGGTCTTGTCGGGCAACTTGCCCTTTTTGCGGATCGGCACGAAGCCGGCGGACAACTGGTGCGCCAATGCGCCGCCCAGAATAAAGCCGCGCGCCTCGATGCCGGCGATCTTGTCGATCTTCATGCCGACATAGGGCTGCACCAGTTCATCGACGGCGCGACGAAAGGCGCGCGCATCGCCCAGAAGCGTGGTGATGTCGCGGAAGATGATGCCAGGCTTCGGATAATCCGGAATCGAGCGAATGGCATTGAGCAATTCAGGATTGGCACTCATCTCTTGACGTCCTTCATTTGGTCTTCATTCCAGGCATACGCCCGGGTCGCCCACTAAAAAGGCGGCCTCGGCCGCCTTTCCTTGTTCACGTCCCGAGGTGAAAAATCAATCGTGCTTACGGGCATAGACCGATTTTTTCGTGAGGAAAACCAGAACCGCCAGAATCACGAGGAAGACCATGACCACGAGGCCGGTCTGCTTTCGGTCTTCGAGCTTCGGTTCCGCCGTCCACATCAGGAAGGCGGCGATATCGCGCGAATACTGGTCTACCGTCTCCGGCGCACCGTCGTCATAAGAGACGATCCCGTCGGAAAGCGGCGGCGCCATGGCGAGCGAGGCGGCGTTGGCGAAATAGGGATTGTAGTATGTGCCCGCCGGGATCTCGACGCCTTCCGGCGGCTCTTCATAACCGGTAAGCAGCGCGTGGATATAATCCGGCCCGCCTTCCTGATACTGGGTGAAGATGTCGAAGACGAAAGTCGGGAAGCCGCGCGTTATGCCGCGGGCTTTCGCCATCAGCGACAGATCCGGCGGGGCCGCGCCATTGTTGGACGCCGCAGCCTGTTCGGGATTTTCGAACGGCGCCGGGAAATAGTCCGACGGAATGCCCGGCCGCATATACATGTTGCCGTCATTGTCGGGACCGGCCTCGATCTCGTATTCGGCGGCGAAGGCCTTCACCTGTTCCTCCGAATAGCCAAGGTCGGAAAGCGTGCGGAACGCCACCAGATCGAGCGAGTGACAGGCCGAGCAGACTTGTTTGTAGACCTTCAGCCCGCGCTGCAGCTGGCCGCGATCATAGGTGCCGAGAGGACCGGCGAAACTCCAGTCCATCTCCTCAGGATGTTCCAGCGGATAATGCGGCGTACCACCGCCCTCCCCCTCTTCCGCTGCGACGGCAGCGGAAAGACAGAAGGGCGAAAGAAGCGCCGAAAACAGAACCGTGGCGATAAGCTTTTTCATGGTTTTTCCCCTCTCGCCACGCATCAACCGTTGCTCTCGGCCGGCTTCTTGCGAAGGGCCTCCTTCTCGAGAACCGCTTCGGTGATCGAATTCGGTACCCGGCTCGGTGTTTCGATCAGTCCCAGAACCGGCATGATCACCAGGAAAAATCCGAAATAATAAAGCGTTCCAAGCTGCGACATGACCACGAACGTGCCTTCGGCGGGCTGAGAGCCCAGCCAGCCGAGCATCACCGCATTGGCGACGAACAGCCAGAAGAACAGTTTGAACCAGGGCCGGTAGGCGGCCGAACGGACCTTGGACGTATCCAGCCAGGGCAGGAAGAACAGGATGATGATCGAACCGAACATCACCAGCACGCCGCCGAGCTTCGAATCGATCGGTCCGATGTCGAAGGTGATCGCCCTCAGCATCGCGTAGAAGGGCAGGTAATACCATTCCGGCACGATATGGGCCGGCGTCTTCATCGAATCGGCCGGAATGTAGTTGTCCGGATGGCCGAGGAAGTTCGGCATGTAGAAGATGAACCAGACATAGGCGATCAGGAAGATCGTCACCCCGAAGGCGTCCTTCAGCGTCGCATAGGGCGTGAAGGGCACGGTGTCGCTCTTCTGCTTGACCTCGACCCCCGTCGGGTTGGTCTGCCCGGTCACATGCAGCGCCCAGATGTGCAGAACCACGACGCCGGCAATCATGAAGGGCAGCAGATAGTGCAGCGCAAAGAAGCGCTGCAGTGTCGGCTCGCCGACGGCAAAGCCGCCGAGGAGGAGCTGCTGGACCCAGTCGCCGACCAGCGGAAAGGCGGTGAAGAAGCCGGTGATCACCGTTGCGCCCCAGAACGACATCTGTCCCCAGGGAAGCACATAGCCCATGAAGCCGGTCGCCATCATCAACAGGTAGATGACCACGCCAAGCATCCAGAGGATTTCGCGCGGCGCCTTGTAGGAACCGTAGTAAAGCCCGCGGGCGATATGCAGATAGACGGCGATGAAGAAGAACGACGCGCCGTTTGCATGCATGTAGCGCAGCATCCAGCCGTAATTCACATCCCGCATGATCTTCTCGACCGACAGGAAGGCGGCGGAAGTGGAAGACGTATAGTGCATGGCCAGCACGATGCCGGTCACGATCTGCACCAGCAGCATGACCGAAAGCATGGCGCCGAACGTATAGGCGTAGTTCAGATTGCGCGGTACGGGATAGGAAACGAAGCTGTCATAAAGCATGCGGGGCAGCGGCAGTCGCGCATCCACCCATTTCGACACGCCATTCTTCGGCACATAGCTCGAGTGTCCACTCATGATTCAGTCTCTCCCCTCAACCGATCCTGATCACAGTGTCGGACGTAAATTCGTATAGCGGAATGGCAAGGTTCTGCGGCGCGGGGCCCTTGCGAATGCGGCCCGCTGTGTCGTAGTGCGAACCATGGCAGGGACAGAACCACCCGCCGAAATCGCCGGCCTGGCCGAGCGGAATACAGCCGAGATGGGTGCATGACCCGATCATCACGATCCAGTTTTCCTTGGATTCGCCCGCAGACCGGTCGACGTCCGTCGCCGGAGATCCGGCCGGCAGGTTCTCGTTGCGCGCTTCCGGATCCTTGAGATCGGAGAGCGGCACCTCCTTTGCCTCTTCGATCTCGCGCTCCGTGCGGTTGCGGATGAAAACCGGCTTGCCGCGCCACTTCACCGTCAGCGACATTCCGGGCTCGAGGCTGGAAACGTCCACTTCGACGGTCGAAAGGGCCAGCGTCGAGGCATCCGGCCGCATCTGGTCGATGAACGGCCAGGCGACCGCAGCCGCCCCCACCGCAGCGGCCACGCCGGTTGTCAGATACAGAAAATCGCGCCGGGTCGGTTCGCCGGAATGATCCGTCGAAACAGTCTCGTCTTGCACCGCTATCCCTCCATCAGCTGATGCCGTTGCCTGCGGTGACGTCCCTCCTTCGCCGTAACGAAAGCGCCTGGGCAACGTTCATATGATCGCCAAGTTTTATGCATGATTATTCAGGATGTCCAGTGTTTGACCGATTTCAATCACAGGCAATGGTTATCGCCGATGAACCGAGCGGAAACGGCCGGCCCGCCCCCTTGCCGTGCTGCAACCGCGAAACCGGAAAACGCCTACTCTCCGTCGTCGAGCTCGGGCAGGAAACCACCGGACTGTCGGGCCCAGAGCGAGGCGTAGAGCCCGCCCTTTTCGATCAGCGCCTCATGGGTGCCTTCCTCGACGATCCGGCCCTTGTCCATCACGATCAGCCGGTCCAGTGCAGCGATTGTCGACAGGCGGTGGGCGATGGCGAGCACGGTCTTGCCCTCCATCAGCTTCATCAGATTGGCCTGGATCGCGGCCTCGACCTCCGAATCGAGCGCCGAGGTCGCCTCGTCGAGTACGAGGATCGGCGCGTCCTTCAGCATCACCCGCGAAATCGCGATGCGCTGGCGCTGGCCGCCGGAAAGCTTCACCCCGCGCTCGCCGACATAGGCGTCCAGTCCCTTGCGCCCGCGCAGATCGGCCAGATCGGCAATGAAACTGTCTGCTTCCGCCCGCTCGACCGCCTCCCACAACATGTCGTCGCCGGCATCTTCATTGCCGAAACGGATATTATCGCGGATCGGGCGATGCAGCAGGCCGGTATCCTGGGTGACCATGCCGATCCCCGCCCGCAGGCTTTCCTGCGTCACATCGGCAATGTTCTGGCCGTCGATCAGGATACGGCCGCCATCGACATCATAAAACCGCAACAGCAGGTTGACGAGCGTGGATTTTCCGGCGCCCGATCGCCCGACAATGCCGACCTTCTCGCCGGCGCGCACATCAAGCGAAAAGTCGCGGATCACACCCTTGCCGCCGTCATAGCCGAAGCTGACATTGTCGAAGCGGATGGCCGGATTGCGCAGCACGAGCGGCACGGCGTCCGGCTTGTCGACCAGGCCGATCGGCTGCGCGATCAGTTCGGCGGAATTCTGGATGGTGCCAATCGCCCGCATGATGCCGTTTAGCTGCATCATCAGCCGGCCGAGCAGCATGGAAAGGCGAAGCGACAGGCCGAGCGTGAAGGCGACATCGCCCGAGGAGATATCGCTTGAAAACCACAGATGCACGGAAAGCGCTGCAATCGCCGTGATCATCACGCCCGATAACAGGCTGAGAGAGGCCCTGACCCCGGTGATCAGCCGGGTGAAGGCTTTAACGCGCGCGATCAGCCGCTCGAAACCGCCGCGCATATAGCCATCATTGCCCTCGTCGCTGCCGAAAAGCTTGAGGGTCAGGATATTCGAGAACGAATCGACCATCCGGCCCGACATCATCGAATTGGCTTCCGCCAGTTCCCGGGCGTTTTCGCGGATGCGCGGCACGAAAAACCGCGCCAGGACGGCGAAGATCGCGATCCACAGCGCAATCAGCGCCGCAAGCCGCCAGTCGAGGGCGGCAACCAGCGCCATGGTCGAGATCGCGTAGATCGCCATGAACCAGACGACCTGCAGGAGCGACGACATCAGGTCGCCGATGGACTGGCCGGCCGCCGTCACCTTGGTGACGATCCGTCCGGCAAAATCGTTCTGGAAGAAATCGAGCGATTGCCGCGCCACATAGCGGTACGACTGCCAGCGCACCAGATTGTTGAATCCGGGAACGATCGTCTGTTCCTCGATCAACATCTGCAGCGTGGTCAGCCCGACGCGGACGACCACCATGGCAAAGGCCATGCCGATCAGCACCCAGCCATATTCGGCCATCAGCCCCGACCAGCCCGCCTCACGCGGGGTGCCATCGAGAATGTCGATCAGCACGCCCATGAACCAGAAGGCGGCCGATTCCATGATCGCCACGCCACCGCCGACGATGAGCATGGCGAAGAACGGCCACTTCGCCTGACGCAGGAAATACCAGAGAAACGGTACAAGCTTCTCCGGCGGCCGCTCAGGCGTATGGTCGGCCAGCGGATCAATCCACCGCTCGAACAATTCTGCAATGCGCTGAAATATCATGATGGGAAGAGAGATACAGGGATTCGGCAGGCGCGCCAATTATCGTTTGATCAAAAGAGAGTGGACAGCCTGGCCGCCTTTCCACGTGGCAGGGACCGATTCAACTGCAACAAAGTCTTCCCGCACTGCACCTGCACCCCGCCTCAAGGCCGGGGTGACGGGAGAGGGTATTAGAGGAACAGGAGCGTTATCCGTTTACTCACCGACCAACCTTATCCGTCATCCCGGCCTTGAGCCGGGATCCAGGGCCACATGGAAAGCGCTTGCCTATTTGGACTCCTCATCAGAACATCCCGACATGAAAGGCTATGTCTACATCCTCGCCTCCAAACCGAACGGCACACTCTACACCGGCGTGACCAGCGACCTCGCGCGCCGCCTCGATGAGCATCAGCATGGCCTGACGCCCGGTTTCACGCAGCGTTAAGGCGTCAAAACGCTGGTCTGGTTCGAAGAGCATGAACTCGTGACCGATGCAATCAGCAGCGAGAAAACGATCAAGAAGTGGCCCCGGGCATGGAAGCTGCAACTGATCGAAACGAGCAATCCCCAATGGCGTGACATTTCCGACCATCTGTTGTGATCACGGCGAGGTTTCCCCGCATGGCCCTGGATCCCGGCTCAAGGCCGGGATGACGGGAGAGGAGAGGCTGAGAAAAAAGAAAGCGTGCCTGTCTGGTTGCTTTCTCTCCCGATCCTCCGTCATCCCGGCCTTGAGCCGGGATCCAGGGCTACACGGAAAGCGCTTGCGTCATCCAGCATTGTCCTGCGGGCTCGGGCAAGAGACAGCGTCGCAAAACCTGCCCCAAAGCCGAAACGGGCCCACCTTTCGGCGGGCCCGTCCATTTTCACTCAGCAGCCTCTCCGGCCACCGTGTCGTCTTCGGCAAGGAAACCGCCGGACTGGCGCTTCCAGAGAACGGCATAGACGCCGCCAGTCTCGACGAGTTCGCGATGCGATCCCGTCTCGATGATCTCGCCCCTGTCGAGGACGACAAGGCGGTCCATCTCGGTCAGCGTCGAAAGCCGGTGGGCGATCGCGATCACGGTCTTGCCTTCCATCAGCCCGAACAGGCTTTCCTGGATGGCCGCCTCGACTTCGGAGTCGAGCGCCGAGGTCGCCTCGTCCAGCACCAGGATCGGCGCGTCCTTCAGGAACACGCGGGCAATCGCGATGCGCTGGCGCTGACCGCCGGAAAGCTTCACCCCGCGCTCGCCGACATGGGCGTCAAGGCCGGTGCGGCCCTGCATGTCGGAAAGGCCCTCGATGAAGTCCCAGGCGTTCGCCCGCTTGGCCGCGGCAATCACGTCCTCGTCGGTCGCGCCCGGACGGCTGTAGGCGATGTTGTCGCGGATCGAACGGTGCAGCAGGGAGGTATCTTGCGTCACCACGCCGATCATCGAGCGCAGGCTGTCCTGCGTCACCTTCGAGACGTCCTGGCCGTCGATGGTGATCCTGCCGCCTTCCAGATCGAAGAAGCGCAGCAGGAGGTTCATCATCGTCGTCTTGCCGGCGCCGGAGCGGCCGACCAGACCGACCTTTTCGCCAGGCCTGATGGTCAGCGACAGGCCGGAGATCACGCCGCCCTCCTTGCCATAGTGGAAGGAGATGTCGTCGTAGACGATCTCGCCCTTGTTGACGACAAGTGGCCTTGCGTCATCGGCATCGACCAGCTCGTGCTTCTTCGCCATCATCGACATGCCGTCATAAACCGTGCCGATATTTTCGAAGAGGCCCGTGACCTCCCACATGATCCACTGCGACATGCCGCCGATGCGCATGACGAGACCGAGGGTCAGGGCAATCGCGCCGACGGTGATGCTGCTTTCCAGCCAGAAGCGGATTGCAAGCGCCGCCACGGCGAAGAGCGCAACCGCGTTGTTGATGTAGACCAGCGCCTGGAACTGGGTCACCCGCCGCATCTGGCGGTAGACCGTTTCCAGGAAGCCGTCCATGCCCTCGCGCGCGAACAGCTCCTCGCGGCCGGCGTGCGAAAACAGCTTGACGGTGGCGATATTGGTGTAGCTGTCGACCACCCGGCCCGTCATCAGCGAGCGCGCATCGGCCTGATCCGCCGAAATCTTGCGCAGACGCGGAATGAAGTACCAGAGCAGCGCGGCATAAACCACGATCCACACCAGGAGCGGAATGACGAGACGCCTGTCGGCCGCCGCGACGATGAAGATCATCGAAACGAAATAGGTGATGACGTAGACGAACATGTCCAGCGCCTTCATCACCGTCTCGCGGATCGCCAGCGAGGTCTGCATGACCTTCTGCGAGACCCGGCCCGCAAACTCATTGGCGAAGAAATTCATCGAGTGGCGCAGCACATAGCGATGCATCTGCCAGCGGCTGATCATCGGCAAGTTGCCCAGAAGCACCTGATGGATGAGCAGCGAGGAGAAGATCGTCAGCCCGGGCAACAGAACCAGGACCAAAGCGCCCATGAAGGCAAGCCGCCAGCCCTCGTCCGCAAGGAAGGTCTCGCGGTTGGCCGTCGACAGCCAGTCGACGATATCGCCGAGGAAGCGGAACAGATAGACTTCCCCGAAGGCGACCAGCGCCGCAATGAAGGCCATCAACGCCAGATAGGGCGCGGCAGGCTTCGAATAGTGCCACAGGAAGGGAATCAGCCCCGTGGGGGGCGCCGTGGGCTCTTCCACGGGATAGGGATTGAGGCGGTTTTCAAACCAGCGAAACATGATCGGACTCCAATGCCTCCCGGTTGTTCCTGTCAAAGGCGCAACATGTCCGCATGGGCGGATCCGGGACTGGAACAGCGACCGGTCTGCGCGGTCGCGTTAATTCGGATGATTAAATAGGAAAGAAGAAGGAGGTGTGAAAGGTCACACGTAAAGGCGCGGTGGAACGCGGAGCATTACAAAGCCAGTGATGTTCATCATGCCATGCTCCTTTCGCCAGTTAGAGAAAACGAAGGCCTTATACCCCCTCCGCTTCGGCGTGGCCACAGACATTGCCTGCAAAAAGGACATTTCACCCGAATATGTTGCCTCTCGGCAACGCTTGGTCGCGGCCCGAAGCGTTCTGCAGGTGCATTGCAGCCTTGCGCTGCCTGGCGCAAGACATGCTAGAAGGGCTGGGCAACAGACTTCGGAGAGGAACCAGGTGTCGCGCAGAAACGACTGGCTTCACAATCTCGCGCTGCTGAAGCCGACGCCCTACCGGCCGTGGCGGCATGCGATTCGCCTGTCACTCGGCACCGGCGTGCCGCTGCTGATCGGTGAACTGACTGGCCATCAGGGCCCGATGCTCTATATGGCGCTTGGCGGCTTCCTCGCTGCCGTCACCGTGCGACTCGACCCTTACCGCGAGCGGTTCCGCCAGCTTGGGATTTCCGCGCTGATCGGCGCGACCGGCTGCCTGATCGGGCCGGAGGTCGGCGGCCATGGGCTGGCGACGATCGCGCTTTTGATGCTGATCGGGCTGATCTCCGGCCTCATCAGCGGTTATGGCGCGGCCTTTTCCACCGGCGCGCTCAACATGCTGGTGCTGGCCGTGGTCAATGCCCATGCGCCATCGGCCGTGCCGTCATGGATGGTGTTTGTCTGTTTTCTCTCCGGCGCGGGATTTGTGGCGCTGATGCTCGGTATCGGCGCCCTGTTCGAGCGTGACCGGCCCGAACGGCGCATGCTGTCCGATATTGTCGGCATGCTAGCGGACCTTGCCCGCGCCTCGCAGGCGGTCGGCCAGACGCCGACGCATGAAAACCGGCTGCGCATGATCACCGCGCGCCGCGCGCTGGCGGATGCGACGAAGACCGCCTATGCGACGCTGATCGAAAAGCGCAGCCACGGGCGCGCCCGCACCCGCTACGTGCTGAAGACAGCGGCCGTGCTTTCGCTGGTCAATCAGCTATCCATGGCCATCGTCGCCGCCCGCGGAGACGCCCGGCTCCTGCCGGCGGCGCAGAAGCTCGATGCGTTGGCCCGCGCCTACATGACGCGCGCGAAGGAACCGCCGCAAGCGGGCGCAACCGAAGAGGAAGCCGGCGAAGCCATGCGCATCGCAGACCGCCTCGCCGCCGCCATGTGGCCTTCCTCCGCAAGCCCGGAGCAGATCGAGGACAGCCAGGCGAATGGTGCGAAGGAAACCGTGTTCTCGACAAGTCCTGCAACGCGCCTCGCGCGTCGACTGGTTCTTGGCCGAGAGGTGGTGATCTCCGCCCTGAAGCTTTCGCTTTGCATGGGGCTTGCCGTCGCCGTTGGCCGCTTGATCCCCGGCGATCATTCCTACTGGCTGCCAATGACCGTGGCGATCGTGCTCAAGCCGGATTTCGGCTCGGTCTTCCTGCGCGCCATCCACCGCAGCCTCGGCACGCTCGTCGGCGTGGCCATAGCGCTTGCTGTCGCCGCCCTTCTGCCGCGCGGCATCGCCTTCATTCCCGCCATCATGCTTCTTTGCGCCATCATTCCCTTTGCCGGCCTGCGAAGCTACGCGGTGATGGTGACCTTCCTGACCCCCGTCATCCTGCTGATGATCGACATGGTGGCCTCTGGTCCGGTCGCAAGCTACGACATCCAGCGCGTCACCGATACGCTTGCAGGGTCCGCCATCGCGCTCGTGTTCGGCTACCTGATCTGGCCGCGTTCGCAGGAGGAAAGCCTCGCAAAGGCGTTCTCGCAAGCCATGGAGAAGGTTGGGGCCTATCTTGCGGCGGCCACCGCGGCGAAGCCCGAAGATGATGCCGGGCTTGCGAAGATGCGTCAGACGCTCACCGATTGCGCCTTTTCCGCCTCGCGGGCGCTGTCTGACCTGCGCACCGTGCTCGGACGTCTCGTAGCAGAGCCGCCGCCGGCCGGACGCGAGGCGGCCGCCTGGTTTCCCGCCGTCGCCGGTGCCGAACGGCTTTCCGATGCCATCACCGTTTATGCCGAGGGCCGCAGGCTCGGGGATCCGCCGCCCGATCAGGACCGCGCGCTCAGAGCTGAACAGGCGCTCTCAGCCATCGCCGGCGGCATCCAGACGGGGACGGCAACCGGCGGACGCGAAAAGGATGACCGCTTCGGCGATGTCGAGGCCGAAATCGCCTGGATCCGAGCCTATCTCAAACGACGTCCGGGACGGAGGGCTGCTCAGTCGCCATCGGCCGAACCCGCCTTCAGATAGGATTGCGGCGGAACGCCGAAATTGCGCCTGAAGGCGGCGACAAAGGCGCTGGCGCTGCGATAGCCGAGCAGGCTGGCGATCTCGACGCTGCTCTTGCCGTGGCTGAGGTGATTGACGGCCTCCATCAGGCGCAGCCGGTTGCGCCATTCGGAAAAGCTCAGTCCCGTTTCTCGCTTGAAGAGACGCTCCAGCGTCCGGGCGCCGGAACCGGCAAAGCGCGCCAGTTCCTCCAGTTTGGCGCGGTCGTCGGGCTGCTCCAAAAGCCGGTTCGTCACCCGCACAAGGCGCGGGTCGCTTCCCGCGGGCAGGCTGAGCGGCGCCGTCGGCAGAACGGCGAGTTCGTCGATGATGACGCCGGACAACCGCGAAAGCCGGTCCCTGTTACCCGAGAGGCCGAGCGCGCGGAACCTGAGGAGAAGCTGGCGCATTAGCGGCGTCATGTAGAGCACCTCGCAATGCCTGCCGCGAAGGTCCGTCACCGAAGGGTCGATATAGATGAAACAGGTCGAAACATCGGTTTCCATGACCACGGCATGGACGACTTCGCCGGGGATCCAGACCGCATGGCTGGTTGGCGCCAGCCAGTGAGCGCCGCATGAATGCACCCTGAGAATGCCCTCTTCCGCCCATACGAGCTGGCCGCGCGGGTGAGCATGGGCGGCGCGGCCAACCTCGCCGGCCCGCCAGCGCTGCGCCCGCACCGTCACCGGCCGTTCGGCATCAATGATCCAGCCCGGCCCGTCTTCCGGCATGACGGATGGCGTAATTTCGATATCGTTTGGCATCATATAGCTGTTCCGTAATGATCTTCCTACCCTTAATATGACGACTGCCAGTTTCCAACACCGCTGATTGAACTCCATGCTGAAATACAAGAAGATCATCGTCGCCGGCCTTGCCGCATTCGCGCTCGTGCTCGCCCTTTATCCGCAGACAATGATGACAGACGATCAGGCGCGCACGCTCGGCCTCGTGCTGGTAACGCTCAGCCTGTGGGCGACATCTCTGGTGCCCGCCTATCTCGCCAGCCTGATCTTCATCGCCGTGGCTCTGCTGCTGAGGCTGGCACCGCCCGATGTGGTGTTCTCCGGATTTCACTCTTCTGCGATGTGGCTGATATTCACCGGTTTTCTGATCGCCGCCGGCGTGCGCAAGGCGGGGCTCAGCGAACGCATCGGCTCGGCCCTCACCGCCAGGCTCTCGCACAGTTTCACCCTGCTGATCGTCGGCATCTTCGCCGTCGCCATCGTCCTCGTCTTCGTCATGCCGTCCTCGCTCGGACGGTTCTTCCTGCTCTGGCCGATCGCGCTGGCGCTTGCCGAAAAGCTCGGTTTTTCCGAAGGCACCAGCGGGCGGGCGGCGGTTTCGCTCGCCACGGTGTTCGCCTGCCATATGCCGGGCTTTGCCCTGCTGCCGTCAAATATCCCCAATCTCGTCCTCGCCGGCGCGGCGCAGACGATCTACGGCGTCGACCTTACCTACGCCCAGTACATGGCCCTGCATTTTCCGATCCTGGGTCTGATCAAGGGCCTGATCATCATCGCCCTGATCCTGCGTTTCTTCCCTGACACGCCCCGTCCGCTCGCAAGCGAGGAGAAGGAAAGCGCGCTCGCCACGCCGCTCGTCTGGCGGCAGTGGTATGTCATCGCGGTGCTTGTCGCCACGCTCGCCTTCTGGATGACGGATACATTCCACGGCATCAACCCGGCCTGGATCGGCATCTGCGCCTCGATCGCGCTTTTGATGCCGGGCCTTGGTCCCGTGGGGCCGGAGGACTTCGACAAGAACGTCAATTTCGGCGTCTTCCTGTTCATCGCCGGCTTCCTCGCCGTCGGCGCCGTGGTCAACGCGACCGGTCTCGGCATCGTCATTGCCCATGGCATGGAACATGTCCTGCCGCTCAGCCCCGGGCGCGACTTCGTCAATTTCCTGTCACTCTCACTGATGGGCTTCGTGGTCGGCATCATCTCGATCCTGTCGGGCGTGCCGGCGGTGCTGACGCCGATGGCCTCGGAACTCTCCGCGCTGACCGGCCTTTCGCTGACGGCCGTGCTGATGACGCAGGTGATCGGTTTCTCGACCATCCTGTTTCCCTATCAGTCGGCGCCGCTGATGGTCGGCATGCAGGTCACCGAACAGCCGGTCGGCAACATGATGAAGATCCTGTTTCCTCTGGCACTGATCACCGCCTTCATTCTCGTACCGCTCGACTTCCTCTGGTGGCGGCTCCTCGGCGTCATCTGACGGCCGCCGGGGCTTGAGCGGCGGTGCATCAAAGCGTATGGAGCGCCCATGACCATGCGCATCGCCCTTTACCAGCCGGATATCGCCGGCAATACCGGCACGATCCTCAGGCTTGCAGCCTGCCTCGGGCTGGCCGTCGACATCATCGAGCCGGCGGGTTTTGCGCTGTCCGACAGGAACCTGAAACGGGCGGGCATGGACTATATCGCCAAGGCGGTGATGACGCGTCATGTCGACTGGGAGGCCTTCGACGCCTGGCGGCAGGAAAGCGGCAGGCGCGTGGTGCTCGCCTCCACCAAGGCGAGCCTCGCCTATACCGCATTTTCGTTTGAGGCAGACGACATCCTGCTGTTCGGCCGCGAAAGCGCGGGCGTTCCGGACCTGGTGCACGAAAGCGCCGACCATCGCGTCCGCATCCCGATGGTCAAGGGCGAGCGCTCGATCAATCTCGCCGTCTCCGTCGGCATGATGGCGGGGGAAGCGCTGCGGCAGACAGGCGGGCTCGCCAATCTCTCGTAAATTCGCTCAGTCGGCGGAAGACAGCCGGCGCATGGTGAATTCGATCCGGTCACCGCTTACGACGCGCCAGCTTTCGACCTCGGTCCAGTAGGCGGCCTTGGGGTAGCTGTCGAACCACTCGCGCGCCTTGGCGCGGGCCTCGTCGCGCGACAGGCAATAGCGCTCGCGCACGAACCCGCCGTCATTGCGGCGGTGTTCCCTAATCCGCTTTTTCAGCCCGTCCATGGACGGCGGCTTTGGAAGATTGGGCATCCCGCTATCCTTCACCTTGTAAAGAAGATAAGGTTTTCACATCGAATTTGCGAGTCAAATCAAAAGCCCGGCAAACCGGGCGCATGCATTTCAAGCGGAGCGCATCACATGGAACGGCCGAAACTGCCTGTTGGTCTGCCGGAGGATATCGAGGCCAGGAAAAGCACGGCACGGGCCTGGTTCGAGAGCCTGCGCGACACGATCTGTTCTAGCTTCGAGACCCTGGAAAAGGAACTGACGGGGCCGTTGAGCGACCTAGAGCCCGGCCGGTTCGAGGCCAAGGACTGGACCCGTGAAAACGGCGAGGGCGGCGGTCGCATGTCGGTCATGCACGGCCGCGTGTTCGAGAAGGTCGGCGTCCATACCTCGACGGTCGAGGGCGAGTTTTCCGAGGAGATGGCGAAGAACATGCCGGGCGCGGAGGAGAACGGACGCTACTGGGCAAGCGGCATCTCGCTGATCGCCCATCCCGTCAACCCGAACGTTCCGGCCGTGCACATGAACACGCGCATGATCGTCACCGGAAGCTGGTGGTTCGGCGGCGGCGCAGACCTTACACCGGTGCTCGGCCGGCGACGCCGCCAGGAAGACCCGGACACAATCCTCTTTCACCGCGCCATGGAGATTGCCTGCAACCGGCACCAGGCCATCGTCGACTACCACAGGATGAAGAAATGGTGCGATGACTATTTCTACCTGCCCCACCGCAAGGAACCGCGCGGAGTGGGCGGCATCTTTTTCGACTGGCAGCATTCGCCCGACGAAAAGGGCGGCATGGATGCCGATTTCAGGTTCGTTCAGGATGTCGGCCGCGCTTTCAACCTTGTCTACCCGCGGCTGGTGCGCTCCAATTTCAACCATGAGTGGACATCAGCCGACCGCGACGAGCAGCTGATCCGTCGCGGACGCTATGTGGAGTTCAATCTGCTCTATGATAGAGGCACCGTTTTCGGGCTGAAAACCGGCGGCAATATCGAGGCAATCCTGTCGTCACTGCCGCCCGTCACAAGATGGCCTTAATCTAAATCGTTATAGTTAATTTTTATTCAAATAACGGCCTTGTTTGCATTGCAAAAAGGGGGTCTACTAACCAAGTCGGAAGTAGACTTTACCCCCCTGAAACCAGTCCGAGAGGAGCGGGCAAATGGCAGACAAAGTCAAGACCACCGAATCCAAGGCTGCACGGAAAGATTACAAGCCCGGACCCGAAAAGGTCGCAGGCACCGATGACAGCAAATACGCCGCCGAGATGGCTTACCAGCACGGTCGTCCGTGCGAATCCTCTGCGGTGTTTGAAACCTGGGCCCAGCACTGAGGTTCAAAACCAGGCCCGCCCTCATGGCGAGGCTCTGTTCGACCGGCTGCGGACAGCATTTCCGCGTCGGCAGGTCCGGTTTCTCCGATCACGACCGCCCGGCGCGTCCTGCCGCCGGGCCGGCAATCGGTCTCTGGCGATAAAGCCAGTTGAAAAAAGCCGTCTCCCGCGCCGGTTTATTGCGAACAAATCATCCCTGCCGGCGTTTGACCTGAAGACGGAAAACAAAGGAGGAAAACATGAAACGTTTTGATTGCGGAACGCTCGTGCCCGGTTGCCCCTGGCACACCAGCGCAGAAGACGAAGCCGAAGTTGTCCGCCGCTCCGTCGAGCATCTGCGCACGACCCATGGCGAGACCACGATCCGCGAAAGCATGATCGACAACATCAAGGCGCGGATCAAGGACGAGGAAAAGGCCTGAGGGCTCAGCCCTGACCTTTCATCAACGCATCAATCCGGGCGGCGAGTGCTGCCCGGTTCAGTTCGAAATCGCTTTCCACCCATTGCCTTTCCAGGCTTGCCAGAATTCGCCCCACCTCGGGGCCCGCCGGAACGCCGGCCTTGACGATATCGCCGCCGGAAACCGGCATCTCCGGTTTTTCCCAGCTCTCGGCAACTTCGACCAGGCGCACGTAACCCGCCGCCTCGGCGATTGCGTCGGCATCGCCGCCTGCCGCCCTCGTCCGTGCACCGGCAAGCGAGAGCTTCAGTCGCATCAGAAGACCCTGCTTTCCATGCGTATAAATCAGCCGGCGCAACTGCGCCGCCAAGGTCGAGGCCGTGATGACGGGCGCAGAAGCGAAGGAGAGCATCAGGTCACGTTCGGCATTGGAAAATTTCAGCCGTTCGGCCATTTCCTTTAGCCGCACGTCATAAGGCGGCACGATCGCGGCAAGCCTCAAGAGCGGATCCGGCGTCCAGCCGAAATGCGTCTCTGCGTCGATCAACCCCGCAACCGCGTCGATCCCCCACTTCTCGGTTTCCGGCAAGACGATTGTCAAAACGCCCGTCTGGCGCATCCACAACAAGGCGCGCGAGGGATCATCGGCGGCGAGCAGCTTCTTCGTTTCCGCCCACACCCGTTCGGCCGAAAGCGACTTCAGCCCGTCGCGGTGGCGCACGCTTGCCTTCAACCCGGCCGCATCGGGCCTGCCGCCGCCATACCAGGCAAAGAAACGGAAGAAACGCAGGATCCTGAGATAGTCCTCGGTGATCCGGGTGTCCGCCTCGCCGATGAAGCGGACGGTGCGGGTCTCGATATCGGCAAGGCCTCCCACGAGGTCGATCACACTGCCGTCCCTGTCGGCATAAAGCGCGTTGATCGTCAGGTCGCGGCGTTCAGCATCCTCGGCCCAGTCGGTTCCGAACCGCACCGTGGCATGTCGTCCGAAGGTTTCAACGTCCGCGCGCAGCGTCGTGACTTCGAAGGGCTTGCCCTCGCACACAACCGTCACCGTGCCATGGTCGATACCTGTCGGCACCGGCTTCATTCCGGCTTTCTTCGCCCGCGCGGTCACATCCTCCGGCACAAGCGTGCTCGCCATGTCGATATCACCGACGGCCATGCCCATCAGCGCGTTGCGCACCGCGCCACCGACAACGCGCGTTTCGCCGCCATCGCCGTTGAGCGCGTCCAGAACCTTCTGAAGCCGGTGTTCCTGAAACCATGGATCGTCGCTGACCGTCTTCACGCATAAAGCCTTTCATAAATTGTCCTGACGATGCCGGCGGTAATGCCCCAGATCCGGTGATCGCCGTAATTGATCTCGTAGTAGTGCCGCGTCCTGCCGCCGAGCACGCCGCTGCGATGCTCGTGATTGGCCGGGTCCATGATGAAGCCGAGCGGCACTTCGAAGATGTGATCCACCTCATCCGGGTTGGCCGTGAGCGAAAAACCCGGCCGCACGACCGACAGGATCGGCGTGATCCTGAAACCGGTCCCGGCGAGGTAATCCGGCAGGCGCGCGACCGGCTGGACGAAATGGCGGTCAAGGCCGATTTCCTCCTCGCATTCGCGCAGCGCCGCATCCTCCGGCGAACGGTCTTCCGGATCGATCGAGCCGCCCGGGAAGGCGATCTGGCCGGAATGCTTTCTGAGCTTCGTGGTCCGGCGGGTGAAGATCACCCGCGCCTCGTCGCCATAGTCGACAACCGGAACCAGCACGGCAGCCGAACGCATGTCGAGATCTTCGTAATAGGCGAAGAGATCCGGGTTGAGCGCGTGGTCGCCATGATCGCGCCAGGCATGTTCCAGGGGCTTGCCGCGCTGCCTGAGGGCACGCTGGCGGAAGCTCGCCGCAGCGAAGTGGTGGGCTGATGCGTTCACAGTGCCTTCTCCAGCTTCGCCATTTCCATCACCGGGAAAAGCGCTCCCGCGGAGCGAACCGCAAACATCGCCCGACCGTCGATCTCGACCTCCTCGCCAAGCGCCACAAGGTCATAGGTGAGCGCGCGCGAAAACAGCGCCTCCAACCGCCCTCTGACCCGGACATAGGGCTTCAGCTCCGCATTCTCGCCGGAAACGTTGAAGCGCAGCGGGTGCCCGGCGCCGATTTCCACGACATCGCCCATATTTGTACGCACCGACAGAAGTTGTTCCTCACCCTTGCCCGAGACCGTCATCGTGACGGCGACAAAGGGGGCGTCCTCGACGCGGATGCGAACCTTCTCGACCGGCGTCACCAGATAGGTCTCGCCATCGTCGTCCTTGCGCAAGACCGTCGAGAACAGATGCGCGAGCGCCGCCCGGCCGATCGGCGTCCCTTGGTAGAACCAGGTGCCGTCGCGGCGGATTTCCATGTCGAGGTCGCCGCAAAATGGCGGATCCCATTTTTCCACCGGCGCGGGCGCGCGCTTTCCCCCGCCCTCAAGCTGGCGCGCGATCGCCGAAGCCAGGCCCGAAGCGCCTCCCGTCGATGGTTGTGTCCCGTCCGTCATCTTTCCGTCCCAGTTTCGGGTCGAATATTGTTCGCTCTCGAAATAGTCATTCCAAACCGGCTTGTCAGCCGCCAGCAGGTGATTATCCTTTTCGAATGACGAACCGGCAACCGCCCGGAAACCCCGAACTGGCCCGAGGCCGCGGAGACATGTGCATGGATGCGACTGACACGAATACGACTGAAGCAATCGTGGCAGAGGCCGAAAGGGCGCTTGACGACATCCAGAAGGTGAAGGCCGAAGTCTCCAAGGTCATCTATGGTCAGGAAAATGTCGTGGAAAGCGTGCTTCTGGCCGTGCTTTCCGGCGGGCATGCGCTGCTCGTCGGCGTGCCGGGGCTTGCCAAGACCAAGCTGGTGACCACGCTCGGCACCGTTCTCGGCCTTGCGGGCAACCGCATCCAGTTCACGCCCGACCTGATGCCGTCGGATATTCTCGGCTCCGAAGTGCTGGAGGAAAGCGAGACCGGACGCCGCTCCTTCCGTTTCATCAAGGGCCCGGTCTTCGCGCAATTGCTGATGGCCGACGAGATCAACCGCGCCTCGCCGCGCACCCAGTCGGCGCTTTTGCAATCCATGCAGGAATATTCCGTCACCATTGCCGGCCAGCATTACGACTTGCCGCGCCCCTTCCATGTGCTCGCCACCCAGAACCCGCTGGAGCAGGAAGGCACCTACCCCCTGCCCGAAGCCCAGCTTGACCGCTTCCTGCTGCAGGTCAATGTCGGCTATCCCGACATCGCCTCGGAACGGCGCATTCTGCTCGAGACGACGGGCGCCGCGGAGGAAACCGCAAGCCCTGTCATTACCGGCGAACGGCTGATGGAGATCCAGTCGCTGATCCGCAAGATGCCGGTCAGCGAGAGCGTGCTCGAAGCCATTCTTGACCTGGTTCGCGCAGCCCGCCCCGGCGAAGGGTTTGAGGAAACCGACCGCAATGTGGCCTGGGGGCCGGGCCCCCGCGCCGGCCAGGCGTTGATGCTGACGGCGCGCGCCCGCGCACTCTATCAGGGCCGGCTCGCGCCCTCGGTGGACGACGTGAAGGCGCTTGCCGCGCCGGTGCTCCAGCACCGCATGGCGCTGACCTTTGCCGCCCGCGCCGAAGGCATCACCGTCACCGACGTCATCGCCACCATCGCAAAGCGCGACTTCAACTGACAGGCAGCCGCCCTTGGCCCCGATCGGACAAACGACACCGCCAACCGCCCGCAATTCTGCCCTCGCCGAAGGCAAGCGGCGCGCAAGCCTTCTGCCCGACTGCCTGATCGAGGCGCGCCGGATCGCCAACACGGTGATTGCCGGCTGGCACGGACGCAGACGACGGGGACCGGGCGAGAATTTCTGGCAGTTCCGTCCCTACGCGCCGGGCGAATCGCTGATGCGGATCGACTGGCGACGTTCGGCCCGCGACGACCACACCTATGTGCGGGACATGGAATGGGAGGCGGCGCATACCGTCTGGCTCTTCGCCGACCTTTCGCCGTCCATGCAGTTCCGCTCCGAAGCGGCCCCGGTTTCCAAGGAACACCGCGCCCTCGTGCTGCTGCTGGCCATTGCCGAAACCCTGCTGCGCTCGGGCGAGCGGGTCGGCTATCCCGGACTGATGGAGCCGGTGGCCAGCCGCAACGGCGCCGAAAAACTCGCCCATCACCTGGCCGCGGCAACCGAAATCCCTGCGGTCCTTCCGGATACGCAGATGATGCGCGGCCCCTCCGAACTCATCGTCATCGGCGATTTCCTCGATGATCCGGAAGCGCTGTTTTCAAAGATCGCCCCGCTTTCCGAACGCGGGCTGAAGGCGCACCTTGTGGAAGTGGCCGACCCGGCTGAGGAGAATTTTCCCTATAACGGTCGCACCGCCTTTGCCGATCCGGAAACGGGCCGGGAACTCACGCTCGGCCGAGCCGAGAGCCTGCGGGAGGCCTATCTGGAGCAGTATCTCGCCCGCCGCGACCTGATTTCGCAGACGGCCCGGCGTTCCGGCTGGAGCTTTTTCACCCACCATACCGACAGGCCTGCCTCCGAAGCGTTGACGGCGCTGCATATGCGCCTTTCCGGCATCAGCGGGGGACAGCGCTGATGGGCGGCTTTGAATTCCTGAGCCCGTTCGTACTTGCGGCCCTCGTCGTCCTGCCGGCGATCTGGTGGCTCCTCAAGCTGACGCCGCCGCGCCCGCGCCGCGAGGTGTTTCCGCCGCTCGCCATCCTGCTCAGACTGGCAAGGCGCGACGAGACGCCGGCCAAGAGCCCGTGGTGGCTGACGCTGCTGAGGATGGCTCTGGCCACGTTCGTCATCCTCGCCATCGCCAATCCGGTGATCAATCCGGATCGCACCACGCTTTCGGCCGGCGGACCGCTGGCGCTCCTGATCGACAATGGCTGGGTAAGCGCCGAGGACTGGGAGGCGCGCGCGGCGGCGGCCGATGCGCTGATCGAGGCTGCGGGCCGCGCAGACCTGCCCGTAGCTCTCGCCTTCACCGCCGACAAGTCCGGCGATCCGCGACCGGTCTCGGCAAATGAAGCGCGCCAGAGGCTTGCCGCCGCCGAACCGCAGGCCGCCCGCCCCGACCGGCTGCCCGCAGCTACGGCGCTTGTCGAGGCTCTGGACGGAAAGACGCCCGGCACCATTGCCTTCCTTGCCGACGGATTGTCGGGACCGGATGACCGGGCCGCTTTCGACGTGCTGAACAGCACCGGCGCGGACGACCTTCTGGTGATGCGCGCAAACCGCGCCCTTCCCGCCGCCCTCACCGCGATCGACAATGGCGCTGCAGCAAGCAGGATCACGGCCGTGCGCGCTGAGACCGGGCCGCGCGCGGAACTTTCCGTCAATGCCTATGACCTGCAGGGACGCGTGATCGCGACCGGCCCGCTACTCTTCGAAGCCGGGACGAAGGCGGCGACCGCCGAGATCCGCGCGCCCTTCGAGGTGCGCAATGACTTTGCCCGCATCGCGATCGACGGCGCGTCCAATGCCGGCGCGGTTCATCTTCTCGATGACGGGTTCAAGCGCCGCCGCGTGGCGCTGGTCTCGGGAAGCCCGGCAAACGAAGCACAGCCGCTGCTATCGGCCGCCTATTACCTGCGCCAGGCGCTGTCACCCTATGCCGACCTGATTTCGAGCGACGCCGCCACGCTGCCCGAACAGCTCGACGCGCTGATCGAGCAGAATCCTTCCGTGGTGATCCTGAGCGATGTCGGGACGCTTGGCGAGGATGTCCATGCGCTGCTTCAGCAGTGGGTGGAGGGCGGCGGCACTCTGATTCGCTTTGCCGGACCGCGTCTTGCGTCCTCGGAGGAGGATGACACGCTGCTGCCGGTGCGGCTACGCTCCGGCGCGCGCGCCTTTGGCGGGGCGATGAGCTGGAGCGAGCCGCAAAACCTCGCGCCCTTCCCGCAGGAAAGTCCGTTCTACGGCCTGCCCGTGCCGGACGACATCACCGTATCCCGCCAGGTTCTGGCCGAACCGGCGCCGGACCTGTCCGACCATACCTGGGCGAGCCTCCAGGACGGCACGCCGTTGGTCACCGAAAGCGTCTCCGGTGAAGGGCGGCTGGTGCTGTTCCATACGTCGGCCGATCCCAACTGGTCGAACCTGCCGATTTCCGGCTATTTCGTCGAAATGCTGCGGCGGATCGTCAATCTCTCCCGGGCAAGCCAGGCCGTTGACGCCGACGGCGGGGCGGCGCGCCTTCTCGCCCCCTACCGCCTGCTTGTCGCCAACGGCACGCTTTCCACCGATGTGAGCGGCGCAAGCCCGCTTGCCGATGCCGGCGGACCGTTGATCGCCACGCCGGAAAACCCGCCCGGCCTTTATGGATCGTCCGATGGCTTCACCGCTGTCAATCTCTTCGGACCGCAGGACGCGCTGTCTCCGCTTGACGTCTCGGCGCTTGAGGGGAGCCGTCTGCAGCCGATCGGCGAGACCCGCGCCTTTAGCCTCAAGCCCTGGCTGCTTGCGGCGGCCATGTTGCTCCTGATCGCCGACGGCTTCATCATGCTGGCGATGAACGGCGCATTCTCAAACCTGAAGGCACGACGCTCAGCCTTGCCCTTTGTCCTCGCGGTGTTTCTTGCCGCAACCATGCCCTTTGCGCCCGGCCTTGCCGGCACGGCCCGCGCCCAGATGAGCGATGCGGAAATCACCGATCTGCTCTACGAGACCCATCTCGCCTATGTCGTCACCGGCGAGGACGAGGTCGACCGCATCTCGGAGCGCGGGCTGAAGGGGCTTTCCGACTACATTTCATACCGCACCGCGCTGGAGCCGGGCGATCCGGTCGGCGTCGACCCGGCGGAAGACGAGCTGGCCTTCTATCCTTTGATCTACTGGCCGATCTCGGCCTCCGCGCCGATGCCGTCGCAGCAGACGATTGCCGGCATCGAAGCCTATATGCGCAATGGCGGCACGGTGCTGTTTGATACGCGCGATCAGTATTCGCCGCTCGGCCAGGCCGCCGTTAGCGCCAATACGGCGCGGCTGAGGGCGATCCTCGACAATATCGACGTACCGCCCCTGGAGCCCGTGCCCGAGGGCCATGTGCTGACGCGCTCCTTCTATCTGCTTTCCGATTTCCCCGGCCGTTATGACGGTTCGCCGCTCTGGGTCGAGGCCCGTTCGGGAGCGAGCGCCGACATGGTGACGAGCGGCGGTGACGGCGTCTCGCCGATCATTATCACCGGCAATGATTTCGCCGGCGCCTGGGCCACCAATCCGGATATGACACCGATGCTGCCGACCGTGCCCGAAAGCCCGCTACAGCGCCAGTTCGCCTATCGCACCGGCGTCAACATCGTGATGTACATGCTGACCGGCAATTACAAGGCCGACCAGGTTCATGTTCCAGCACTTCTGGAAAGGCTGGGACAGTAATGGACCTGACTTTCACCCCGCTCTTGCCTCTGACGGCGCTCTTCGCCGCCCTTGCCGCCATTCTCGCGCTGATGGCGCTCGGCTACCTGACCCGCATGCGCGGCACGACGCTGCGCGCGGCGGCCGGGCTCCTTCTGCTTGCGGCGATCGCCAACCCGACCATTAGCCGCGAGGAGCGCTCGCCGCTTTCCACCATCGTGCCGATCGTGGTCGACCGCTCCCAGAGCCAGCTTTCCGAAGACCGCGCCGGCCAGACCGATGCCGCGCTCGAACGGCTTCAAGCGCGGCTCGCCGAGGACCCGACGCTTGAACCCCGCATCGTTGAGGTCGCGACCGCGAATGAAAACGGACGCGCCGAGACGTTGGCTTTTCAGGCGCTTGCCGATGCCGTGCGCGACGTGCCGCCGAGCCGGATGGGTGCCGCCTTCTTCATCACCGACGGCCAGATCCACGACATTCCGGAGGATGCTTCCGCCCTTCCCGCCGGCATTCCCGTCAATGCGCTGGTGACCGGGACGGCGGAAGAATATGACCGCCGGATCGAGATCAACGAGGCGCCGCGTTTCGGCCTTGTCGGCGAAAGCCTGCCGGTGGAGTTCACCGTGGTCAATGACGGACCGGTCAGCGAGGCGGAGGGCGGCGCGGGACCGGCGATGGTGACGGCAAGACTCAACGGCGCCATCGTCGCGCAGATGATGGTCGCGCCGGACATCTCGACCCGCTACGTCTTCGACCTCGACACTGGCGGCGAGAACATTCTCGAACTATCCGTCGATCCGGTGCCCGGCGAACTGACGCAAGTGAACAACCGCGCGGTCCAGATTGTCGAGGGGATTCGCGAGAACCTGCGCGTGCTGCTCGTCTCCGGATCGCCGCATTCGGGCGAGCGAACCTGGCGCAACCTGTTGAAATCCGATCCGTCCGTCGATCTCGTCCACTTCACCATTCTGCGCCCGCCGGAAAAGCAGGACGGCACACCGATCAACGAATTGTCGCTGATCGCCTTTCCGACGCGGGAATTGTTCATCGACAAGATCGACGATTTCGACCTGATCATCTTCGACCGTTACCAGAACCGCGGCGTCCTGCCGCTGCTCTATTATGACAATATCGCGCAATATGTGCTGAATGGCGGCGCGCTGCTGGTGGCCGCGGGCCCTGAGATCGCTGGTCCGGAATCGATCGCCGTGACGCCGCTTTCCGCCGTGCTGCCGGCAATCCCGACCGGCGAGCTGTCAGAAGGCGGGTTCTATCCGGACATCTCGCCGACGGGGGAGATGCATCCCGTGACCCGCGATCTGCCGGGCGGCACGGAAGATCCGCCGGCCTGGGGCCGCTGGTTCCGCTCCATCCCGGTCGGCGACGCGCGCGGCGAGACGGTGATGACGGCAGACGGCGCGCCGCTTCTGGTGCTCTCGCGCGAAGGCCAGGGCCGGGTCGCCGAATTCCTCTCCGACCAGGGCTGGCTGTGGGCGCGCGGCTTCGAAGGCGGCGGACCTTACGTGCCGCTCTACCGGCGCATCGCCCACTGGCTGATGCAGGAACCGGCGCTGGAGGAAGAGGCGCTGACGGCGACGACCGACGGCGAACGGCTGGAGATTACCCGCCAGACCATGGGCGACGCCCCGCGCGAAGCGACCGTCAGCACGCCATCCGGGCGATCGTTGACCGTTCCGCTTGATGAGGTTGAGCCCGGCCTTTTCCGCGGCTCGGCGTCGGTGAACGAAATGGGCCTGTTTTCGATCGAAAACGGCGACCTCACCCGGCTCGTCAATATCGGCGATCCCGATGCGCCGGAGTTCAAGGCAATGATCTCGACCACCGAGAGCCTTCAGCCGCTTGCCAACGAAAGCCACGGGCTGGTGCAACGGATCGCCGACGGCATGCCGCCTGTCAGGGTGACATCCGGGCCGCTCAGGGCCGGCAATGACAGTTTCATGCCGATCGTCGCAACGTCTGACACGCGGCTTGAAAGCATCCGTTCGCTGCCGCTCTTCAACGGGCTGCTCGGTCTTGCCGCGTTGCTGGCGCTGATTTCGGCCACCTGGTGGCGCGAGGGGCGAACAAAACCCTGAACTGGACCACCGGGCGGCCAAACTGAACCGCCCGGTAATAGAGCTTTTTGCTTTACGCATCGGGTTATCTAAAAACCGGATTCCACTTTTTCGCCCGGCGCCCTAATCGGCCCTGAACCGCATCATGCCGACGAGCCGCGCCTCCACGCCGTCCACCAGCGGATCGGCGAGGATGCGCTTCGGATCGACCGGGCCAGGCAGAAGCAGGGTCGGCGGCACGATGGGACGAAAGCCGAGCGGCCCGTAATAAGGCGCATCGCCGATCAGGATCACCACCTCGGAGCCGGCCCCTGCGGCGGCTTCGACGGCAATGCGCACCAGATTGCGGCCGATGCCCCGGTTCTTGTGGGAGGGGCGGACGGCGAGCGGGCCGAGCATGTGGCCGGCGGCCTTGCCGGCCCAGACCGGGGTCAACCGCACCGAGGCAATCACTGCGCGTCCATCCAGGCAGACGAAGGACAGCGCGCGATCATGCGGGCCCTGCTCGCGGATGCGGCTTGCCGTGCGCGCGAAACGCCCGGGCCCGAAAGCCTCGTCGTTGATCTCTTCGATGGCGTTTTCGTGGGAAACCTCTTCGGGGAGGTAGCACAGTTCGCTTGTCATGATTTTGAGCCTGTCGGAATTACGCAAATGAAAGCCGCCGGAGGGGTTCTCCGGTTCTCGATCTTCAATCAGCGTCGTCGCAGGATCCGCATGACAAATTCCAGTTTGTGGGTCGTTCGCCACTAGCAGGAAAACGCAGCCCCGTCCAGCACGCGGACCGCAAAAGCGAAATTTCCGTTGACCCGGAACACAGTGTCAAACGTTTCAGCACTGGCAAAGCTTTATCCGGGCCGTATGTAAAGGACAAAGAGAGGAATGAAAGGAGCATCCGATGGGCATGCTGGAAGACGGCGTCTGGAAGGACGTCTGGTACGACACGAAGAAATCCAAGGGCCATTTCAAGCGCGAAAGCTCGCAATTCAGAAACTGGATCACCGCCGACGGCTCTGCCGGCCCGGACGGCGAAGGCGGCTTTGAAGCCGAAAAAGGCCGCTACCACCTTTACGTCGCCTATGCCTGCCCCTGGGCGCACCGCACCCTGATCTTCCGCAAGCTCAAGGGGCTCGAGGATTTCATTGACGTCTCGGTCGTTGATCCCCTGATGCTGGAGAACGGCTGGGAATTCAAAAACCGCGACGGCGGCACCGATGACCCGATCAACGGCGCTGACTACCTCTGGCAGGTCTATACAAAGGCCGATCCGAAATATACCGGCCGCGTGACCGTTCCCGTCGTATGGGACAAGAAGCGCGAGACCATCGTTTCCAACGAGTCCGCCGAAATCATCCGGATGTTCAATTCCGCCTTCGACCACCTGACCGGCAACGACCTCGATTTCTACCCGGACAAACTCCGCGGCGAGATCGATGACATCAACGCCATCGTCTACGACACGGTCAATAACGGCGTCTACAAATCCGGCTTCGCCACGACGCAGGAGGCCTATTCGGAGCATGTGCAGAAGCTGTTCGAAACGCTCGAAATGCTGGAGAAACGGCTCGGCGAAAACCGCTATCTCGTCGGCGACGCTCTGACGGAAGCCGACTGGCGCCTGTTCACCACGATGGTGCGTTTCGACCCGGTCTATGTCGGTCACTTCAAGTGCAACCTGAAGCGCATCGCTGACTATCCCAACCTGTCAGGCTATCTGCGGGAACTCTACCAGATGGAGGGCATCGCCGAGACGGTCAATTTCGACCACATCAAGCGCCACTATTACGGCTCTCACAAGAACATCAATCCGACGGGCATCGTGCCCGAAGGGCCGATTCTCGATCTCGACGCGCCGCACGGACGAGACAGGGGCTGACGGCAGACAAAGGGGCGCGCCCGCTTGCGACGCGCGCCCTCGCCGTCTATGAGTTTTCCATGTTCAAGCTTGCACATATTTCAGACATTCACCTTGGTCCGCTGCCGCAGCTCTCGCCGCGCGAGCTGGTCTCCAAGCGCATTACCGGTTTCCTGAACTGGCACCGCAACCGCCGCAAGCATCTGGGCAAGAACACGCTTGAAAACCTGCTTCTGGCGATAGCCGACGAAGCGCCGGACCACCTTGCGATCACCGGAGACCTCGTCAATCTTGCGACGACCAAGGAAATCGAGAACGCCGCCGAATGGCTGAAGAGCGTCGGCCCGGCTAAGGACGTTTCTCTGGTGCCCGGCAATCATGATGCCTATGTCGGCGGGGCTTACGCCAAGGTCTCCAAGGCCTGGCACGATTACATGCAAGGGGATGCGGAGCGGCCGCTCAGCGAGACGTCGGATGCGCTGACCTTCCCCTATCTGCGGCGGCGCGGGCCGGTGGCGATCATCGGATGTTCATCGGCCATCGCCTCGCCGCCCTTCATGGCGATCGGCACGTTCGGAAAGAAGCAGGCGAGAGCCACGGCCGAACTATTGCGCCAGGCCGGCGAGGATGGGTTGTTCCGCATCGTGATGATCCATCATCCGCCAGTGCGCGACGCCGCCGCCAGACACAAGAGGCTGCTCGGCATAAGGCGCTTCCGTGCGGCCCTTTCGACAGGCGGCTGCGAGCTCGTGCTGCACGGACACACTCATCTCAACACGGTCAGCTTTATCGAAACGCCCTACGGCAAGACGCCGGTGATCGGCATTGCCGCCGCCGGACAGGGCACCGGTGGCAAGAAGCCGCCATCGGCGTTCAACATGATCACGGTCAGAGGCAAGCCGGGAAAATGGGAAATGCACTGCCAACGGCACGCGCTTGATGCTGCAAGCGGTTTGATCGAACCCGAAGCCGAATTCGCCTATTCCTATGCCGAGCCTGCGGCGGAATAGGCGTCAATCAACCCGTTGATGCTCAAGGACAGCGCTGTCCCCACCTTCGCGCATTCGCCGCCGCCAAGACCGTTCCAGCCCATGGCATTCTTCACGGCATCCGGACAGATCCGGAAATACATCGATTGCCCCATGATGGCGAAGCTGAGCACCCTGGTCTCCTCGGCGTCCGGGTCCCGTCCGCTCGCGCGGCCGAGCAACTGAGCGATATGGGTGTGCAGCGGCTCTGTAACCTGCGCGTAGAGCAGGTCGAAGGCTTCGCTGCGCTGGGTGATAAAGCGCATCATGAAGGCGGAAATCGCATCGGCGTCACTTCGCCCCTTGATCGGCGTCACCATGCGAAGCGCGATCTCGAGAAGTTCCTCGCGCGCGGCTTCGGGCGCAACCTCATCAGGAACCGGCTGGAGAACATCGCTTCCGAGCCGCTCCGAAATCGCCTCGATCACATAATGCGCGCAGGCGATCAGCAGTCCAGGCTTGCCGCCGAAATGATAGGCGATGCTGCCGATATTGGCGCCGGAACGCTCTGCGATCTTGCGTGTCGAGACGGCATTGTAACCAAATTCAGCGAACAGGCGCAAAGCGGTCGAAATGATCGCCTGACGCGTGGCTGCGGCTCCCTGCAGATTATCAGTCATGACCTGTTTGATTTGCCCTCGGTTGGGCGGTGAGCCGCCCGGTTTTCGTTATTCTTCTTCAACGCTATTGTTCACTTGATTGATCCATTCCGCAAGGCCCCGTTCTGCTCCAGCCACATTTCTGCCCCAATTTCTCCTCAGCGAGACCAGAATGCGATCCGACCATGATCATGCCCGAATAAGCCGGTTCGGAGTCGGTTCAGTCTTGGTTCGACAAAGTGAACCCAACCCCTTGTTTCCGGCCCTTACAAGGGGCAATATCCCGCGCGAACTTCGCGCTGTCAGACGTCAAGGACCGGATCCGGTCAAACCATTCTCATTTTCAAGGAAGCGATGGACATCTCCGTCAGAACCAACAAGTCCGGGAATATAGGTGGCAAGAAGCGCAGAAAACGCTGGCTTCCGGCCCTGGCCTGCTGCGGCTTTCTCGGCATCGGCATCGCCGTCGGCGCGACCCTGTCGCGCGATAGCTCCGGCGCTGCGGAGACGGTCGACCTGTCACTGGAACAGTCGACCGACTGGATCGACGATGTCTGCGCCAATTTCCGCATCTTCGGCCGGAAATACCAGCCGATCACGGATATCGGGCCGGAAGACACTGCAGCCGTCACCGATCTCGTCCAGCGCACGACCGGCCTCGACATGAACGTCCCGACATTCGAGGAAGGCGCACGGATATTCGAGGGTGCCCGCATCGTCGCGATCGATCGCACGCCGGGGGTGGAGCTGTTCTACCGCAACAGCGCGGGCGACCTGCTCTCGGTTTTCATCCTCGCGCGCCCGGCGACGCTCGACAACGAGATCACCGATGTTCAGGAGACAATCCGCGACAATCTCACCGTCGCCTGGTGGCAGGGCGAACGCGCGCTTGTCGCCATCGTCGGCCCGTCATCGGACACCGATATGCCGGCGCTCGCACAATCGGCCTATCTGAAACTGTAAGATTGCAATTGAGGGAACGGACGGCGCCAGCCCTGCCGGCGCCGCCATGATGCGGTTACGCGCGCTCGGCGAGGATTTGGTTCGCCGCCGAGACAATCGCCTCCAGCGACGCCGCGACGATATTGGTGTTGATGCCGGCGCCGAACATGCGGCCGCCGTCATACTTCACCTCGACATAGGCAATCGCCTTGGCATCCGAGCCATGGTGGAGCGAGTGTTCGGAATATTCCTCGACCGTCAGCTTGATGCCGAGATAGGCCGACAGCGCGTTGATGAAGCCGTCGACCGGGCCGTTGCCCTTTGCGTCGATCCGCTTTTTCTCGCCATTGTCCGTGATCTCGGCCGTCACAACGCGCACGCCCTTTTCCGCGCCTTGCGGATAGGTGTGGTGATCGACGAACTTGATCCGGCCGTCCGGCTGGTCGACATAGTGCTCCATGAACACGTCATAGATGCGCTTCGACGGCAGTTCGCGTCCTTCCTCGTCGGTGATCTTCTGGATCAGTTCGCGGAAGGCCACCTGCAGGCCGCGCGGCAGGTTGATGCCGTAGTCGCTCTGCATGATATAGGCGATGCCGCCCTTGCCCGACTGAGAATTGATGCGGATGATCGCCTCATAGGTGCGGCCCACGTCCTGCGGATCGATCGGCAGATAGGGCACTTCCCAAACCGGCTTGTTCGCCACGCGGATCGCCTTCATGCCCTTGTTGATCGCATCCTGATGCGAGCCGGAGAAGGCGGTGTAGACCAGTTCGCCGACATAGGGGTGGCGCTCAGGGATCGTCATCTGGTTGGAATATTCGTAGACGTCCTTGATCCGTTCGATCTCCGAGCAATCGAGTTCCGGATCAACCCCTTGCGTGAACATGTTCAGCGCCATGGTGACGATATCGACATTGCCGGTGCGCTCGCCATTGCCGAACAGCGTGCCCTCGACGCGGTCGGCGCCGGCGAGCAGGCCCATTTCGGCAGAGGCAATGCCCGTGCCGCGGTCATTATGCGGATGGACCGAGATCAGCAGGTTTTCGCGGTTGTCGAGATTGCGGCACATCCATTCGATCTGGTCGGCATAGATGTTGGGCATCGACATCTCGACGGTCGACGGCAGGTTGATGATCAGCTTGTTGTCCGGCGTCGGCTTCACCTCGGCGATCACCGCGTTGCAGACCTCCAGCGCCACGTCCAGCTCCGTACCGGTGAAACTCTCCGGCGAATATTCGAAGCGATAGCCGCCGCCGGCCTTTGCCGCCATGTCGGTGATCATCTTGGCCGCATCGACGGCGATCTGCTTGATGCCGGCGACATCCTTGCCGAACACCACGCGCCGCTGCAACTCACTCGTTGAATTGTAGAAATGCACGATCGGCCGGTGCGCGCCTTCCAAAGCCTCGAAAGTGCGGGTGATCAGTTCCGGACGGCACTGCACCAGCACCTGCAACGAGACGTCCTCGCCGACATTGCCGTTTTCAACACACCAGCGGGCAAAATCGAAATCCGTCTGCGAGGCCGAGGGGAAACCGATCTCGATTTCCTTGAAGCCCATGTCCAGCAACAGCTGGAACATGCGCGCCTTGCGGTCGTGACCCATGGGATCGACCAGCGCCTGGTTGCCGTCGCGCAGGTCGACGGAGCACCAGATCGGCGCCTTTTCGATGCGCTTGCCCGGCCACTGCCGGTCGGAAAGATCGATCTGCGGATAGGGCTGGTACTTGGTGGCGGCCAGCGGCATGCCCTTGGCATTGGTGGAATGTTTCGCGTCCATTGTGGTCCTCATATCCGGCCCGCCTTCTGCCGCCTTTGAGGCGCAGTCAGGCTTCGGCCATTCTCGTTGTCTTAAACTGTTCGGGAATGAAGGAGCGCTTGGTGCCAAGCGGCTTTCCGGCCGCCGGGCGCTCCTCAAAGGACCCGGCAACCGCTGTTAAGGCCGAGAAGAAGGAGCGAGTTTGGCGCGCGCATGACGGCGGCGGCGGCGCTTGCGCCACCCGAAAACCTGCCCTGCCGAAATGCGTTCAACGTAATCATGCCGATTTCCATAGCGGCAACAGCCGCCGATTGCAATTCAAAAAAACGCGTCAGCCGCCGGCATGCCTTCTCTTCGCCAGACCTTTGATGCCGGTGATGGCGAGCCCCGCCGCCAGCCCCCAGAAAGCGCCGGAAATGCCGAAAAAGCCGACGCCGGAGGCGGCAACCAGGAAGGTGATCGCGGCTGCCTCGCGCGCGTCCGGCTCCTTGAAGGCGGCAAGGGCGGCGGCGGCAAAAGCGCCGATCAGGGCAAGGCCCGCAACCGCCTCGATCAGAATCGGCGGCGCAAGCGAAACCAGCGCGACGACCAGCCCGCTCATCAGTCCGAAGACCACATAGCCGATGCCGGCAACGATCGCGGCCCAGTAGCGTCGTTTCGGGTCGGCATGGGCGTCCGGCCCCGCGCACATGGCCGCCGTGATCGCGGCAAGATTGACGCCGTGCCCTCCGAAGGGGGCGGCAACAAGCGAGAACAGGCCGGTCAGCGAGAACATCCGGCCGGCCGAAGGACGGTATTCGTTGATGGCAAGGATGGCGACCCCGGGGATATTCTGCGAGGCCATGGTGACGATGAACAGCGGAAGCGCCACGGAGATCGTCGCCTGCAGGCTGAAGGCGGGCGTGACCCAGACCGGCAACGGCGCCGCCTCGCGCCAGACATTGCCCCAGCTGCCGGCAGGAAGATCGACGCCCAAAACCAGAACCAGCACCAAGGCGCCAAGGGCGGCCGGCACGGCAAGAAGCCGGTTGAAGGCGCCGGCAACGACGAAGGCGATGATGATCGGCAGGCCCAGCAGCGGATCGAACTTCACCGCCTCGACCGGCGCAAAGCAGAGCGCCAGCAGGACGCCGGCCAGCATGGCATTTGCGAGCGGCGCGGGAATGGCGGAAATCGCCCGGCCGACCGGCTTCAGCAGGCCAGCGGCGATGATCAGGAGGTTGGCGACGATGAAGGCGCCGACCGCTTCGGCAAAACCGCCCGGCAGCGTTCCGGCCGTCGCAAGCAGCGCCGCCCCCGGCGTCGACCAGGCAATCGAGACGGGCATGCGCGTGACGGCAGAGATGACGATACCGGCGATACCCATGACAATCGACAGCGCCATGAGCCCGGAGGCCGATTGCGCCGGACTTGCGCCGATGCCCTCAAGTCCCTGCAGCACGACGGAAAACGAACTGGCAAAGCCAACAAAGGCGACCAGCAGCCCCATGAACAGGCTTTGCGCCGAAAAATCCTTGAGCATGTCCCCTCCGACCTGCGAAAGCCATTGCAGTATATAGGGGACCGGCCTCCAGGCAGCCGCCTTTCCCCTCTCCGCGCGTTACCCTCGGGTTCCGGTTTAGCCATCAGTCGCGTTTCCCTGATGGTCATTCTGCCCTCCACCCGCGTCATGCTCGGGCTTGACCCGAGCATCCAGGCGATTCAAGTCACTGAATTCAGGAAGAATTCTGCTGCCATTTGCCGTGCAGCATGGATCCTCGGGTCAAGCCCGAGGATGACGCATTGGGAGCGCGGTTGGCGTCCATCATGCGCCGGACCAAAGCCCGACGCCGGAATGGCGTCCCTTTCGCTCAGATCTCGTCCTGCGCGGTCACGATCCGCGACACGAGGCCGTATTCGATCGCCTCCTGGGCGGAGAGCCAGTAGTCGCGGTCGATATCCTTGGCGATCTTTTCCGAGGGCTGGCCAGTGGCGTCGGAGAAGATCTTGATCAGGCGCTCGTTCATCTTGATGATCTCGCGGGCCTGGATCTCGATATCGGATGCCGGACCGCGGGTGCCGCCGGAGGGCTGGTGCAGCAGGAAGCGCGTGTTCGGCAGGCAGATTCGCTGCTCCTTCGGCGCGGCGGCATAGATCAGCGCGCCGGCGGAGGCGACCCAGCCCGAACCGATCATGACCACCTTTGGCTTGATGAACTTGATCATGTCGTGGATCGAATCGCCCGATTCCACGTGACCGCCCGGCGAATTGACGAAGACGCGGATGTCCTCGTCGGAGACAGCGGCCATGGCCACGAGCTGCGAGCAGACGCGCTGGGCGAGTTCCTGCGTGATCGGGCCGTAGATGAAGATCGACCGCGACTTGAACAGATTGGCTTCGGCTTCCTTGCCCAGGGGCATTTCGGTCTTCTTGTCGTCTTCTTCGTCGCTCATTCGGCATCTCCAGAGGTAAATGTTCTGCTACCCGACTTAATGCGAATGTCGCGGCAATACAATGTCCCCTTCCCTTGCGGTCGCCCCGCAAATCTTTCGGCCGCCTTGAAAGGCTGCCGGGCTGTCACCACGTCAGTTCGGTCAATTCGATATCCGGGCTCTGCGCCCGGCGCATTTCTCTTCGGTTTTCCCAAGCGCAGCCGGACGCCGGCAACCGGAAAGCCGTCAATCACATCAAATGAAAAGGCAGGACCATGCGTTACAACCGACTTGGGAATTCAGGCCTGAAAGTGTCCGAACTCTGTCTCGGCACCATGACCTTCGGCGGCAAGGGCTTCTGGACCGCGATCGGAGAGCTCGATCAGGGAGCCTCGGAAGAACTGGTCAAGGTCGCGATCGATTCGGGCATCAATTTCATCGACACCGCCAATGTCTATTCGGAAGGCCTGTCGGAGGAGATCACCGGACGGGCGCTCAAGAATCTCGGCATACCGCGCGACGAGGTGGTGATCGCCACCAAGGTGTTCGGCGGCATGGGTGAAGGGCCGAACGGCCGCGGCTCGTCGCGTTACCACATCATGGAACAGGTGAAGGGCAGCCTTTCTCGGCTTCAGACCGACCATATAGACCTCTACCAGCTCCACGGCTTCGACAACACGACGCCGATCGAGGAAACGCTCGAGGCCCTCGACACGCTCGTGCGCCACGGCCATGTGCGCTATGTCGGCGTCTCCAACTGGGCGGCCTGGCAGATTGCCAAGGCGCTCGGCATCTCCGAGCGCAAGGGGCTCGCCTCCTTCCAGTCGCTGCAGGCCTATTACACCATAGCCGGCCGGGATCTTGAACGCGAGATCGTACCGATGCTGAAATCCGAAGGCGTCGGGCTGATGGTCTGGTCTCCGCTTGCCGGCGGGTTCCTCTCGGGCAAATATGACCGCAACAACCAGTCTGACGGCGAGGGCCGTCGGGTCAATTTCGATTTCCCGCCGGTCGACAAGGAACGCGGTTTCGCAACAATCGACGTGATGCGCGAAATCGCCGAAGCCAAGGGCGTTTCGGTGGCGCAGATCGCGCTTTCATGGCTGCTCTACCAGCCCGCCGTCACCAGCGTCATCGTCGGCGCCAAGCGGACGGACCAGTTAAAGGACAATATCGAGGCGACCGACGTGGAACTGACGGCGGAAGAGATGGAACGTCTCAACGACGTTTCCGCACTGCCGCGCGAATATCCCGGCTGGATGCTGGAGCGTCAGTCCGGCGGCGAGACCGTTTCGCCGCCGCGCGTGCCGAAATAGGCGACGCGCCGACCTTCCTGAACCTGAGGCCGCCCCGCTTTCGCCGGGCGGCCTTTCCGTTATCGGCCTGCTACGTCATTTTCCGTGTGGACACCGGCCAATCGGCGGCGATAGTCTGAACCCGTTGATTTCATGCAGCGCCTCTGGCGCACTCACCAAAAGAGGGAACAATGTTCAAGCGCATCGCCAAAAGCGCCGGCCTGTCCGCCGGTCTTCTTCTCGCAGCCGCAGCACCGGCCTTTGCCCATCTCAATCCCGCCGAGCACGGCTCCTTCATGGCCGGTTTCTCGCATCCGCTTTTCGGCGCGGATCATATCCTGGCAATGGTTGCAGTCGGCATCTGGGCTGCGATGATCGGCGGACGCGCGATGCTCGTGGTTCCGGCATCCTTCGTCATCACCATGAGCATCGGCTTTGCACTGGCGCTTTCCGGCGTGTCGCTACCCTTCGTCGAGCCGGCCATTCTAGCCTCGGTCGTTGGTCTCGGCCTGCTGGTGGCGCTTGCGGTCAAGGTTCCGACCCCGGTTTCGGCCGCTGTCGTTGCCGTGTTCGCGCTGTTTCACGGCTTTGCCCACGGCACGGAACTCGGCGGCGCCGGCGCCATGACCTTCGGCCTCGGCTTCATGGCCGGCACAGCGCTTCTGCATGCCGCAGGCGTCGGCCTCGGCATCGGTCTCAACCGTTTCGGCGGCATGACGCTGTCGCGCCTCCTCGGTGCTGCCACAGCTCTTGCCGGCCTTGCGATGATGGCCGGCTGAGACGACAAAGTGGCTGGACAGAATGCCGAGCGGCCGGGTCTTTCCCGGCCGTCTTGCGTTCAGTCGATCCGCACCCGCACCCCGTGCGGCTTGACGCCTTCCGGCTCCACATGGATGGCAAGCGTTGAACCCGGGATTGCCTTCTTGATCGCCCCTTCCAGCCGGTCGCAGATATCGTGCGCCTCGCCGACGGTCATGTCTTCGCTGACCACCAGGTGAAAATCGATGAAGGCGGCGGAGCCCGCGCGGCGGGTCTTCAGGTCGTGGACGTCGGATGAACCATCGGCATTGTCGAGGATCGCCTTGCGGATCGCGTCCTCCTCGTCGCCCGTCAGGGCCGCATCCATCAGCCCGCCGACGGATTCGGCAATCAGCTGCCAGCCGGCAAAGAGGATGTGCGCGGCAACGGCGAGCGCGATCAGCGGATCGAAGATCGGATAGCCTGTCGCAAGCGCAATGCCAAGGCCAATGACGACGCCGACCGAGGTGACGACGTCGGTGCGGATGTGCTTGCCGTCGGCCACCAGCGCCGGCGAGCGCATCGACCGCCCGGCCGAAATCAGCACATAGGCCCAGACACCGTTGACGAGGCTTGCGAAAATGTTGACGCCGAGGCCCAGGCCGACATCAGTCGGCATGGACGGGTCAAAGAGTTCGCCGATGGCTTCCTTGAAGATCAGGAGCGCGGCAACGACAATCGCCACGCCCTCGATGACAGCGGAGATGTATTCTGCCTTGTGATGGCCGAATTGATGATCGTGGTCAGCGGGCTTGGCGGCATAGACGATCGCAACGAAGGCGGCGATTGCGGCCACCACATTGACGATCGATTCCAGCGCGTCCGACAGAAGCGCCACGGAGCCGGTCAGATGCCAGGCGAGAAGCTTGATCCCGAGCACGAGAAGAGAGAGCGGTATCGTCCAGAATGCCAGTGTCCGCGTACGACCTGCGCCGCCGCCTTTTGCTTGCCCACCAGTCATCGGAAATTCCCGTCTTGCTCAACGACAGGCCGGATCAGCCGTCCGGCGCTGTCGATCTGCTACCCCCTCTACGCGACAATGGCAAGACAGACTTCAGCCTGCCGCCTTTTTGCTCCCCAGAGCTTCGCCGGAACGGTCTACCAGCTTGCCCACCACGTTCTCGATGATGCGCATGCCGGCATCGCCGCCAAGCGTCATGATCGATTCGGGATGGAACTGCACGGCGGCAACCGGCTCATGCGCGTGCTCGATGCCCATGACGATGCCGTCATCGGTCTCCGCCGAGATGGCGAATTCGCTCGGCAGTTGCACCGCATCGGCGAAGATCGAATGATAGCGGCCGACGGTGATCTCCTTCGGCAGGCCATCGAAAAGACGCCCCGGTTCGAGGATACGGATCCGCGACGGCTTGCCGTGCATCGGCACTGCAAGCTGCCGCAATGTGCCGCCATAGGCTTCCGCCAGCGCCTGCAGGCCGAGGCAGACGCCAAAGATCGGCAGGTTGCGGCTGCGCGCCTTCTTGATCGTCTCCTTGCAATCGAAATCTTTCGGCATGCCCGGTCCCGGCGACAGGACAACGAGGTCCGGCGCGATCCGGTCGAAGGTTTCATCTGCCACCGGCGAGCGCACGGTCGCAACCTCCGCCCCGGTCTGGCGGAAATAATTGGCGAGGGTGTGGACGAAACTGTCTTCATGATCGACAAGCAGGATCTTCAGCCCCGCGCCGATCTTCGACACCGACCGCGCGGCAGGTTCAAGTTTTTCTGCATCCGCCTCGCGGATGGCCGCAAGCATGGCTGAAGCCTTCAATTCGGTCTCCGCTTCTTCCTCATGGGGATCGGAATCGTAAAGCAGGGTCGCCCCGGCGCGCACTTCCGCCGTGCCGTTCTTGACCCGGATCGTGCGCAGCGTCAGACCGGTATTCATGTCGCCATTGAAGCCGACCATGCCGATGGCCCCGCCGTACCAGGCGCGCGGGCTCTTCTCATGGTTCTCGATGAAGCGCATCGCCCAGAGCTTGGGCGCGCCGGTCACCGTCACCGCCCAGGCGTGGCTGAGAAACGCATCGAAGGCGTCCATGTCAGGGCGCAGACGCCCCTCGATATGGTCGACCGTGTGGATAAGACGCGAATACATCTCGATCTGGCGGCGGCCGATGACCTTGACCGAGCCCGGCTCGCAGACCCGGCTCTTGTCGTTACGGTCGACATCGGAACACATGGTCAGTTCGGATTCGTCCTTCTGCGAGTTCAGCAGCTTGAGTATCTGCTGGCTGTCCGCAATCGGGTCCTCGCCGCGCTTGATCGTGCCGGAGATCGGGCAGGTCTCGATCCGACGGCCGGTCACGCGCACGAACATTTCCGGCGATGCGCCGATCAGATATTCCTGGTTGCCGAGATTGATGAAGAAGGAATAGGGCGACGGGTTGGTCGTCTTCAGCCGCTTGGAGATCGCCGAGGGCTTGCTGGCGCAGCGTTCCATGAACTGCTGGCCGGGCACGACCTCGAACAGGTCGCCGCGCACGAAGCTTTCCTTCGCCTTGGTGACGAGTTCGGCATATTCGCCCTTGTGGTGGTCGCTGCGGGGCGGCAGGCTGTTGGAGGGGCGGAACGGATCGGACGCGATGTCCTCGCCCTTGCCCTCCGTTGCAATCCCGTCCTTTTCAAAGTCATAGCGGTCGATCCAGGCCTTGGCGGCGTGGTTGTCGACCATCAGCACCTCGTCGGGCAGGAATAGCACCATGTCGCGCTGGTCGGCCGGGCGCTCCAGTTTCAGCTTCACGGCGTCGAACTGGAAGGCAAGGTCGTAACCGAAGGCGCCATAGAGCCCGAGGCTCGCATCCTCATCGGAATGGAAGAGATCGACGATGGCGCGCAGCACGGTGAAGACGGTCGGGGCCTTGGAGCGCTCTTCCTCGGTGAACTGACGGTCGGGTTCCGCCACCTGAAGATCGATCCGGCGGGCCGTGCGGCCGGTTATCGTCACCGGTTCCAGCGCTTCCACGACCGGGAGGATGAGCGCAAGCAGGGCCTCGCCGCGTCCGTTGAAGGCCTCGATCCACATGGTGCGGCCATTGCAGGAAATGGCGGCCGGCGGATCGATGACGGCGGTGTCCCAGCGCGTATAGCGGCCCGGATATTCGTAGTTGGACGAAAAGACCGCGCCGCGACGCTCGTCCAGCCTGTCGATATAGCTCGATACGGAATCGCCATAGGGCACGAAACGGCGGGTGCGCGTAATCGTCACGCCGCCCTTCGTCTCGTAGCTTTCCCCGCCATCCGGCCGTTCATGAAGGCTCATTGTCCCTGCTCCACCTTTTGTGTCGCGAAACGGCGCTCCGCGCGTTTCGCAATCTCATTCGTTGAGCCCCGCAAAGGCGGCGACAATACGAAAAAAGCCGCCTCGGTTTGAGGGCGGCTTTGTCAGATCATCCGGACATGCGTGATCGTGGCCGCCTTTAGCGAGCCCACCACCAGTTAGCAATGGTCGTCGTCGTGATCATCATGGGCTTTTTCTACCCCAGCTTGGGCCGACTGGCAAGCGGCAAGAAAAACGCCGTTCAACGCCTTCCGCCAGGCGTGTCCATACGTCCATGGATGAAAAGCGCTTTTCACCGGACGACGCTTGCCCTCGCGCCCGCGCGGACTTAATCCGGGAGCAGAAACGCATTGAAAAACAAGCATCAAGGGAGGCAAACATGCCGCAGCCCGCACAAAGCAAGCATTGGTGGAAAGAGGCCGTCGCCTACCAGATCTATCCGCGATCCTTCGCCGATTCCAATGGCGACGGCATCGGCGACATTCCCGGCATCATCGGAAGGCTCGACCATATTGCGAACCTTGGCATCGATGTCATCTGGCTGTCGCCGCATTTCGACAGCCCGAATGCCGATAATGGCTATGACATCCGCGACTACCGCAAGGTCATGAAAGAATTTGGCACCATGGCCGATTTCGACCGCCTGCTTGCCGAAATAAAGAAACGCGGCATGCGGCTGATCATCGACCTCGTGGTCAATCACACCAGTGATGAGCATGAGTGGTTCGTGGAAAGCCGGTCCTCACGCGACAGCGCCAAGCGCGACTATTACATCTGGCGCGACGGTTCGAAGGGCGTTCCCAACAATTTCGTCTCCTATTTCGGCGGTTCAGCCTGGGAGAAGGACGATGCCACCGGCGACTACTACCTGCATTATTTCGCCAAGAAACAGCCGGACCTCAACTGGGACAACGAGAAGGTCCGCGCCGAGGTCTATGATCTGATGCGCTTCTGGCTCGACAAGGGCGTGTCGGGTTTCCGCATGGACGTGATCCCGTTCATCTCGAAGAATTTCGCCTTTCCGAACCTGACCGAGGAGGAGATGAAGGATCCGGGCCGGGTCTACGCCTCCGGGCCGCGTCTGCACGACTATCTGCAGGAGATGAACCGCGAGGTGCTGTCGCATTATGACTGCATGACGGTCGGCGAGGCCGCCGGCGTTTCGGATGCGCAGACGCCGCTTTTCGTCGACGAGGCCCGCAACGAACTCAACATGATTTTCAACTTCGCCGTGGTCATGCTCGATCGTGACGGCTGGCGCTGGAAGCCGCGCAAGCTCACCGACATGAAGGCCACCTTCGACCGGCTCGACAAGGCTGTCGGCATGACCGGCTGGAACACCGTCTTCCTCGGCAATCACGACCAGCCGCGCACCGTCAGCCATTTCGGCGATCCTTCGCCCGAATGGCGCGTGCTCTCGGCCAAGGCGCTGGCGACGATGATGCTGACCATGCGCGGCACGCCCTTCATCTATCAGGGCGAGGAGATCGGCATGGTGAACTACCCCTTCACCGATCTCGACCAGTTCGACGATATCGAGGTGCGCGGCCTTCGCCAAGATTATGTGGAGACCGGAAAGGTCAGCGCCGGGGACCTTCTGGAGAACCTCAACAAGGTGAGCCGCGACCACGCCCGCACGCCGATGCAGTGGGATGCGTCGGCGAATGCCGGCTTCACGACGGCGGAAAAGCCCTGGCTTGCGGTCAACCCGAACTATCCGGAGATCAACGCCGAGGCAGCGCAGGCGGACCAGGGCTCGGTCTATCATCACTATCGCAAGCTGATCGCGCTGCGCCATGAAACGCCTGCCCTCGTCTACGGCACTTACGAGGATCTGGCGCCCGACCACGACGCAGTATTCGCCTTCGAGCGCAAGCTTGATGACACCCGCCTGGTGATCGTCATCAACTTTTCGCGCGAGCCGGTGGAATGGCGCCAGGCGGAGATCAAGGGCGCGGAGGTTATCATCAGCAATGATCCGACCCGTGACGCGAAGATGGCCGAGGACACACTGGCGCTCTCGCCATGGGAAGCGGTGGTGCTGAAGCCCTCCTCCTGACGCATCAGGAGAAGCAGGATGCAAAGCGGCGGCGTGCGCCCGAAGAGATCGCAGGCCGCCGCCCCGGCAAAGCGCACTGCCTCACGTCATCAAGCCTTCGCCGGCAGCACCCGCGCCATGGTGCGTTCGATCACGTCGACCATCACCATCGTCTGGTGATCGACCTCGATGTTGAGCCGGTCGCCGGCATTGTAGCGGGAAAAGGTCGTCTGGCGCAGGGTCTCGGGGATGAGGTTGATGGTGAAGAGGTTGTCTTCGACATCCGCGACCGTCAGGCTGCAGCCGTTGACCGCCAGGAAACCGCGCGGAAAGATGTATTTTGCCCATTCCTCCGGCACGCGGAAGCGAATGAAGGCCTTGTCCTCGGCGGTCGAAATCTCTTCCAGCACCGCCGTCGTCGCCACATGGCCGGCAATCGGGTGGCCGCCGTTCTCATCCGTCATCTTGGCCGATCGCTCGACATTGACAGACTGCCCCGCTTCAAGATCCCCAAGATTGGTGCGCTCCAGCGTGGCGTTCATCGCGTCGAAGGTGACGTTCTTGCCATCAATCCCGGTGACCGAAAGGCAGGTGCCCTCGATATTGACGCTGGCGCCGAGCTTCAGGTCGACGAGCAGGTCATCCGTCAACCTGACGGTAAAGGTCTTGCCGCCCGGATAGGCAGTGATATCCGCAAGCGGACGGACGGCCTGGACGATGCCGGTGTACATGGGTGGAGCCTCCAGTCAGCAATTGGCGTCAGCGATGGCGGCAATATGGTCGGCGGGGCCAACGAAGACAAGCCTCGCTCCGGACACACACTGTCTACCTCCAATGGCCTATGGTTTTGGCGGCAAAGAGAAGGCGTTTGCGAGCGCGATCGATACCCACTCGTCGAAAACCGGATCCGGCAGATCGTCGGCATCAAGGTAATAGAAGCCGGTCATCTTCCGCCCGCCATGGACCATCGGCTGCGGGTGTCCAAGCCGCACGGCGGCGTCAGCATTGTTTTTGCCGATACGAAAGAGAAAACGCCCCTCGCCGGCCTTGCTGCGGCTGGCGGCAGCGACCATGTGGCCGTTGACGAGGAAGCAGAGCCCGCCGAACATCTTCTTTTCGCTCACACCTTCAAGGCCCTCCAGCCTGTGGCGCAGCCGGGCCGTCAGTTCCTCGTCGATCGCCATGGCTTCAGTCTTTCAAATCCTTCGGCGTGCCGGACAGAAAATCGATGAAGGCGTGATGGTAATCGGGATGCCAGCGCGACAGTGGCGGTCGGTTTTCAACGATGTCGCCCATCGCCCACATCATACGCTTTTCGTCCGTCTTCCTGTCGACCTCGCCATCCGGGCAGAGAATGTAGAAATCGCCGGCCTCCAGGCTTTTCAGCATGAAATCGACCGTCTGCTCGGGCGTCCATGCGCCTTCCGGCTTTTCGGTGCGTCCACCCGCCGTCAGCGGGGTGAAGACGAAGCCGGGGATCAAAAGATGCGCCTCGACCTTGCAGTTCTCCCGGTTCCTCAGATCATGCTGCAGCGCTTCGGTGAACGCCTTCACGCCGGCTTTCGAGACATTGTAGGCCGGATTGCCGGGCGGCGTGGTGATGCCCTGCTTCGAGCCGGTATTGATGATCAGCGCCGGTTCGCCATGCGCGATCATGCCGGGAGTAAAGATACGCGTGCCGTTGATGACGCCCAGAAGATTGACGTCGATGATCCGGTCCCAGGGCATCTGCTTGCCGAGAATATCGGTTGCGGGCTGGATGCCGGCATTGTTCATCAGCACATGCACCTTGCCGAAGGCCTGGACGGCGGCGCATTCGAGCTCTTCCAGCGCAGAAAGGTCGGAGACGTCTGCTGCCTGCGCCAACGCTTTCACGCCCTTCTTCTCGGCGAGGACCGCCAGTTCCGCGCCCGCTGCCTTCAGCTTCTCGCTCTTCATGTCGGCGATCATCACATTCATGCCGAGATCGATGAAAGCCTTGGCTGCGGCGAACCCGATGCCCGAGGCTCCACCGGTGATGACGGCGGAATTGCCCTCCTTCAGCGCGGGGTGCTGCGCATTTTTCTGGCTCATGGTCATCCTCCCATTGTCGTCAGGCAGCCTTTGGCCACCCCCGAACCGACGCCCTATCAACAAGGGCCCGGTCCTTTTTTGCGCGCGCCGGCTTCGCCGAAACACGCGTCGGTTCTCGGCTAACTGTTTTCGAGATGAACCGCACTGTCAATCTGCAAATTCGCCCAGACGACAAGTGCAAAGTCGCCTTCCGCACGGGTTTTCCTTGCGTGGCGCTTGAAAGCCGCTAAAACGGCTCGAAACATGCCAAACAGCAGATGGACTTGATTAAGACAATGGCTACGCACAAAGACGTCAAGAAGGTCGTGCTCGCCTATTCCGGCGGCCTCGACACCTCGATCATCCTCAAATGGCTCCAGACCGAATTCGGCGCTGAGGTCGTGACCTTCACCGCCGACCTCGGCCAGGGCGAGGAACTGGAACCGGCCCGCCTGAAGGCGGAACAGGCCGGCGTGAAGGAAATCTTCATCGAGGACGTGCGCGAGGAATTCGTCCGTGATTTCGTCTTCCCGATGTTCCGCGCCAATGCCGTCTATGAAGGCGTCTACCTGCTCGGCACCTCGATTGCCCGTCCGCTGATCTCCAAGCGCCTGATCGAGATCGCCCGGGAAACCGGCGCCGACGCGATTGCCCACGGCGCCACCGGCAAGGGCAATGACCAGGTTCGTTTCGAACTTTCGGCCTATGCGCTGAACCCGGACATCAAGATCATCGCGCCCTGGCGTGACTGGACGTTCAAGAGCCGCACCGACCTTCTGGAATTTGCCGAACGGCACCAGATCCAGATCGCCAAGAACAAGCGCGGCGAAGCGCCTTTCTCCGTCGATGCCAACCTGCTGCATTCGTCTTCCGAAGGCCGCGTGCTGGAAGATCCGGCCATCGAGGCGCCGGAATATGTGCATATGCGCACGGTTTCGCCGGAAGCGGCCCCCGACAAGGCGACGATCATCAAGATCGGCTTTGAGAAGGGCGACGCCGTTTCCATCAATGGCGAGCGCCTGAGCCCGGCAACGCTGCTCGCCAAGCTCAATGATTACGGCCGCGACAACGGCATCGGTCGTCTCGATCTGGTCGAAAACCGCTTCGTCGGCATGAAATCACGCGGCGTTTACGAGACCCCCGGCGGCACGATTCTTCTGGCCGCGCATCGCGCCATGGAAAGCATCACGCTGGACCGGGGCGCCGCGCACCTCAAGGACGAGCTGATGCCGAAATATGCCGAGTTGATCTATTACGGCTTCTGGTTCTCGCCCGAGCGCTACATGCTGCAGGCCGCCATCGACAGGAGCCAGGAACATGTGGAAGGCGAAGTGACGCTCAAGCTCTACAAGGGCAATGTCATCGTCACTGGCCGCGAGAGCGACAAGTCGCTCTACTCCGAAGCGCTCGTCACCTTCGAGGACGACCACGGTGCTTACGACCAGAAGGACGCCGCCGGCTTCATCAAGCTGAACGCCCTGCGGCTCAGAACGCTCGCCAAGCGCGACAACGGCTGATCGCAAAGCCGGATTGCCAGAAAGTCAGAGAGGCGGGGCCATAGGCTCCGCTTTTTTCGCAATGATCAGACGATCTCTTCCAAAGTTAGGTAAGCTTGGCAAAGCGCGATCGCGAAATAGACCTCCGCGACCAGCCCCAAAATGTTTCCGAACAGGCCGGAAGCCAACCAGTCGAGCCAGGCGACGTGGTCTGGCGCGAGCGCGCCGGCCAGCCATGGAAGCAGTAAGGCAAGTGCGGCAATAGAAATATTGAGCACGAGAAAACGGAAAGACAGCGAACCGAAGCTGTTTCGTCCGCGCCTGAGCGCCGCCGAGAATTCCGTGTTTTGACCATAGAGATAGGCCGGAAGCCAAGTGCCGAGATAGGCAAACGTCAAGGCTTCGAATACGGCCGCGGCCAAAAGACTGGTGATGATAAGGGCGATGCCGGCTTCGACCGAGGTTACCGAAAATGTCGTCGTCAGAAAGGCCAGAAGGGTGGGACCGGCAATGGAGATCGTTCCGAGTGCCATGCTTCTCAGCGAAAACCCGATGCATTCACGGATGTCGACCGCCTCCCCCTTGCGAAAGGGGTTGAGCGCGCCGCGCCGCAGCAGACGCCGGTAAATGAGGTAGTCGACAACAGACCCCGCAACAAAGAGGACGAGCCCGACGAGAAGGGCAAAGGGGATCGAAGCATCGGCGGCCCAGTCGAGAACGGCATAGGCGACCGCAACAAAAGCAAAAAAACCAAAATTGTTGCCTATGAAACTGATTGTGTTTCGAAACATCGTCATCCTCCCGCCGATCAGGATCACAACTTATACGCGAAGAACCATCTCAGGCAAGCGGTTCGGAGGCCTGGATGTCGCCTCTCGGAGCTTCGTGTTCGACCGCAAGATGCGGACGCTCGGCAATGCAGAGCGAGACATAGCTCAAGACCGCTATCGCGCCCATTGTCGGAACGATGACCTGAAGGGCGAAGACAGGCGAGCCGATGGCCGCGGCAATGATGCCGGTGACAAGGCCTGCGCCCATCTGCATGAAGCCCATCAGCGCGGAGGCCGAGCCGGCGATTGACGGAAACGGCAGCAATGCCGCGTTCATCGTATAGGGCATGACGAAGGCGATGCCGAAGGCAAAGCTTGCGACCGGAAGCATGACCGAAAGATAGCTGATCGGCAGAAGTTCGACCGACACGGCAATTGCGGAAGCGCCGAGAGCGATGAAGAGCAGCCCGACCCTGACGAGGGAACGGGAGGAAAAACGGCCAAGGACAAAGCGGAACACCACGGAGCCGACGAAATAGGATCCGGTCTGCAGCAGCATGCCCACGCCGTATTGCGACGGCGTCAGGCCTGCAACCTTGATCAGCACAAAGGGCAGGATCGAGGCCAGCGCATAAAGCGTGCCGGCCGATGAGGCAATCAGAAGCGATGCGGCCATGAACCGTCCGCTGGCGAGAAGGCGGCCATAGGCCTTGAGCAAAGGCAGTGGCCGCGCCTTTTCTCGATCGGGCACGACGGTTTCCGACATCATGGTGACGAGGATGGCGGTAGAGGCCGCGCCGAAACCCGCCATTGTCAAGAAGATCGCCTTCCAGTCGAAGACGGACAGGATGAGGCCGCCAACGGTGGGCGCGATGGCAGGCCCCACGGCGAGCACGATGCCGATCATGTTCATGATGCGGGCCGCGGGCTCGCCGGTAAACTGGTCGCGGACAATGGCGCGCCCGACCGTCAGCCCGGCCGAGGCGCCGATCCCCTGGACCAGCCTTCCGAGAAGCAGCGAGTTCACGTCCCAGGCGAAGACGGCGAGGAGACTGCCGATCATGTAGACCATCAGAAAACCGATCGCCGTCTTCCTGCGCCCGAAGGCGTCGGCGAGCGGACCGGCAACCAGCATCGCGAAGGCGAACCCGCCGAAGAAGACGGAGAGCGACAGCTTGATCGCGGCATCCGTCGTGTCGAAAGCGATCGCAAGCGTCGGCATGGCTGGGGTATAGATGGCGAGCGAAAACGGGCCGAGCATGGTCATCATCGCGCCGATCAGGCTGGAGCGCCGCTCGCTCATCTTCGGCGTTGGTTGGGTCATTCCGTCGGTCATGGTCATTCCTGCAAGCGCCGCGAGAAATTGCCGCGCATGGTCTTCAGCGCGGTTCGCAGCATCTGTTTTTCTTGCTCGGAAAGGCCCTCCTCAACCTCTTCGATCAGTTCATCGGAGTGGCGCCGGATCGCGGAAAGGACCGCGCCCGCGCGCCTGGTGATGTGAATGCATTTCGCCCGGCCGTCGCTTGGATCGGACCGCCTTTCGATCAGCCCCGCTTTTTCCAGCCGATCAAGGTAACGCGAGAGCGTCATCGGCTCGATGCCAAGCTCCTCGGCGATCCCGCTTTGCCTGGCGCCCTTGCGCGCGGCAATGCGCGACAGCGCCCGCGCCTCGCCCGGCGTGACGCCAAGGCCCGCGGCGCCGATCCTGCGCTCGAAGGCGGCGCGGAACAGGCGTGCGACATCCGTCAGGAGGAAGCCAAGGCGGTCGGCGTTGAGCTCGTTGTCCATCAAAAATCCGGCAATTGCAATTTAATAAGTCTTGCTTACTATTTCCTCTGACGATCATCAAGCCCTGCTTTTTTCGGTCGCGGCAAGACAGCCCCTTGTCAGAAGACCGGCGATGGCTCACACATCGAAAAACCGCGCTTGCGGACAGGCATGAGAACGGGAATGACGGCTATGGCAGATGCAAAAGAACGCAATCCGGCACTGACAACCTGGGACGGGGCTTTGGGCCTGCCGCATTTCGACCGGATATCGGACGACGACTTCGCGCCCGCCTTCGAGCGGGCCATGGCCGACCATCTAGCCGAAATCGATGCGATCGCGGACAATTCCGAGGCGCCGAGCTTCGTCAACACGGTGGAGGCCCTGGAAGTCGCAGGCGACGCGCTTTCGCGGGTCGCGGCCATCTTCTTCACCCGCGCCGGCGCCGACACCAACCCGGCAATCCAGGCGCTGGAGCGCGAGATCGCGCCCAAGCTCTCCGCGCATTATTCGAGGATCGGCGCCAACAAGGCGCTGTTCTCCCGCATCGACGCGCTCTGGCGGGACCGGCAGTCGCTTGGACTGACCGAAGAACAGGCAATCGTGCTGGAGCGCCACTGGAAGGGGCTTGTGCGCAGCGGCGCGCAGCTTGCCGGGGACGAGCAGCAACGACTTGCCGCCATCAACGGACGCCTTGCCGAGCTCGGCACCCGGTTCGGCCAGAACGTGCTTGCCGACGAGAGCGAATGGGCCATGTTTCTGACCGAGGACGACGAGCTTGCCGGCCTTCCCGATTTCCTCACCGACGCCATGGCGGGCGCCGCCGCCGAGCGCGGCCGACCGGATGCCCATGCCGTGACGTTGTCGCGCTCGATCGTCGAGCCGTTTCTCACCCTTTCATCACGGCGGGACCTGCGCGAAAAGGCCTTCCGCGCCTGGACGGCGCGCGGCCTCTCCGGCGGCGAACATGACAACCGCGCCGTCATGAAGGAGACGCTGGCGCTTCGGGCCGAAAAGGCGAAGCTGCTCGGCTACGAGAATTTCGCGGCCCTGAAGCTCGACAACACCATGGCGAAGACGGCGGACGCGGTGGACACGCTTTTGATGGATGTCTGGGAAAAGGCCGTAGGCGCTGCGGGCGAAGACGAGAAGGAGCTTCAGGCGCTGGTCGCCGAAGAGGGCGCCAACCACGAGATTGAGGCCTGGGACTGGCGCTATTACGCCGAGAAGCTCAGGACCCGAAAATTCGCCTTCTCCGAGAGCGAGGTGAAGCCCTATCTGCAGTTGGAAAAGATCCTTGATGCCTGTTTCGCGGTGGCCGGGCGTCTCTTCGGCATCTCTGCCGTCCACCGTCCGGATATCGTCGCCTATCACCCCGATGTCCGCGTTTATGAGATCCGCGACGACAAGGACGAGGCTTTCGCGATCTTTCTGGGCGACTATTTCAATCGCGCCACCAAACGCTCCGGCGCCTGGATGAACGCGCTGCAGAGCCAGCACAGGCTGATGCTTCCGAACGGTAACAAGGGCGAACTGCCGATCGTCATCAATGTCTGCAATTTCGCCAAGCCGGCCGAGGGCAAGCCGGCGCTGTTGTCCCTCGATGACGCGCATACGCTGTTTCATGAATTCGGGCACGCGCTGCACGGCATGCTGTCCGATGTCACCTACCCATCCGTCTCCGGCACCGGCGTCGACCGGGATTTCGTCGAACTCCCTTCACAGCTTTACGAACACTGGCTGACCGTGCCCGAGATCCTGCGCGCCTACGCCCTCAATTACCGCACGGGTGAGGCCATGCCTGACACCCTGATGGAGAAGGTGCTCAAGGCGGCCAACTTCAATCAGGCCTTCGCGACTGTGGAATACACCGCCTGCGCCCTCGTCGACATGCATCTGCACACGGCTGCAACGCCGCCGGCCGACCCCGTTGCCTTCCAGGACGGCGTGCTCAACGCGATCGGCATGCCCAAGGCGATCGCCATGCGCCATGCCATACCGCACTTCCTGCATATCTTCGCCGGCGACGGCTATGCGGCCGGTTACTATTCCTACATGTGGTCGGAAGTGCTCGACGCCGATGCCTTCGAGGCGTTCGAGGAGACGGGCGACGTCTTTGATCCGCAGAAGGCCGAGCGCCTCAGAAAGGAGATCCTCTCCAAGGGCGGATCGGTTCGCGCGGAAGACGCCTATCGCGGTTTCAGGGGTAAAATGCCAAGCCCGGATGCCATGCTGCGCGGGCGCGGCCTGACAGGCTGAGAAACCAGGCTATGCCCCAGACGCAGCCGTCAGGGGCGCGGCGCTATCGGCAGCGGATAGCAGCAGCTGGTCGAACTCGACGCCGAAAAGCCCCAGCAGAATGATAACAACGACCAGGGCAACTACAATCCAGAATGGCTTGCGGTTGTAGATGGGCGTAGGCCTGAAACAGTAGGAACAAGTCTTGGTCCCGAACCTCAACTCATGATGGCATTCACATTCGAACAGTCTAAGATTCTTCAACGTCTGCAAAACCCAATTGTTGCCTCACCCTTCCTTAGACGGTGGCGGCATTTTCATCCCTTAGCTGAATACATGGCTTTCATACGCACGGTTTGTTGTCAGCACTACTCAACTTTGAATGGTCATTTATGAACGAAACCTGAAACGCCCGCCTACCACGTTTGGTTCCCAGAAAAAAAGCAAAAATTATCGTATGACAACAAAGGCTTCCTTGTTAGCGCTAACGAGAGGCCATCTGAACGTAAGTCTTCATTTTCGCTTCCGCACACTTGCTGCAATGCATACTAAATACACACCGGAGATTGAATGCACGGCCTTTCATGATCGAACGTGAATGCCTGACCACGCGCAACTAATAAAACATAAACGATAGCTTTTTGTAATATTGCTGCTCTCGCCGCACGTCTATCGAATTTCCGCGCTGCGAAAAGAGCGATCACGTCGCCCAGAATCGGGATCTTCACAAATGCGTGATTAAATCGGATAGGCGAGCTTTTTCCCGGAAGGGTGGAATGCGACGAAAATCCTGTCATTCGCCATTCTGAACCTACCGCTGATCGGGTATAGGTCTTTGCAACAGGCAGCGCCGCTGTCGTCTCTTTATTCTGGTCAGGCAACAAGAACATGAACGCCTCCCCGAAAAAACGCCTTGTCATTGGAATCAGCGGCGCTTCCGGCATCATCTACGGGCTTCGCGCCCTTCAGATCTTGCGCGGGCTTGATATCGAGACGCATCTCGTGATGACGGCATCGGCAAAGGTCACGCTCGGGCACGAGACCGAACTGAGCCTCGACGCCGTCCATGCCATGGCCGACGTCGTCTACGCCCCGGATGATATCGGCGCGGCAATCGCCAGCGGCTCTTTCCGCACGATGGGCATGCTGGTCGCCCCATGTTCGGTCCGCAGCCTGTCCGAGATCGCCACGGGCGTGACGGCCGGGCTCCTGAGCCGCGCCGCCGACGTGATGCTGAAGGATCGCCGCCGGCTGGTGCTGATGGTGCGCGAGACCCCGCTCCACCTCGGCCATCTGCGCGCCATGACCCAGGCGACAGAGGCCGGCGCGATCATCATGCCGCCGGTGCCCGCCTTCTACGCCCGACCGGAAAGCCTCGATGACATGGTGACCCAGACGGTGGCCCGCGCGCTCGATCTCTTCGGCATCGACAACGATCTGGTTCGACGGTGGGGCGAATGAGATAACGATGTCGTGCGCGAGAACGCCGAGCGCCCGTTCGGTCTCACAAAGGACGCCGTAACCTCTTGAATCTACGCATCGGGCTTTCCATGCCCTCGCGCCGGTCGTATGCTCCTGCCGGAAACCCGGCGTGAGAGAACGACGGGCCCAGAACAGGACACCACCGCCATGCAGCCCGAAATTCGCGTCCTGGACCTTGCCGAAATCGAAACGCTTCTTGACTGGGCAGCCGCCGAAGGCTGGAACCCCGGGCTCGGCGATGCGGCTCCGTTCCAGGCGGCAGACCCAGAGGGTTTCTTCGGCTGTTTTGTCGAGGGGGCCATGGTCTCCGGCATTTCAGCCATTGCCTATAGCGACGCGTTCGGCTTCATCGGCCTCTACATCACCCGAAAGGATGTGCGCGGCAAAGGCTATGGGCGGCTCGTCTGGGAACGCGCAATCGCCTATCTCTGGGGCCGCACGATCGGGCTTGACGGCGTGCCGGAGCAGCAACCGAACTACGCCCGGATGGGGTTTGTCGCCGACTACGGCACCGCGCGCTGGAGCGGCGTGATCGATGCCGCGCACTGCGCCGGTCATGCCGAAACCCGCAAGGCCACCGAGACGGACCTGGACCGCATCGCCGCTTTCGATGCGGCCTTCTTTCCCGCGCCCCGCAAGGCCTTTCTCGGCGCCTGGCTTGCGGCGGCGACGAGCGCGCGGCTGATCGAGAAGGACGGCGAAATCTTCGGCTATGGCGCTGCGCGAGCCTGCCGGGACGGCTCGAAGATCGGCCCGCTCTTTGCCAAGACACCGCAGGCCGCCAAGGCGCTTCTGGCGGGGCTTGTCGCCGATATCGGCAGCGGGCGGGTCGATATCGACGTACCGCTCATCCAGCTTGGCTTCATCGCCTGGCTGGAGGCTGCCGGCCTTGCCCGCGGCTTCGAGACCGCGCGGATGTATCGCGGAACGGCCCCGGCGCTGCACATGGCCGGCGTCTTCGCCGTCACCAGCCTCGAGCTCGGATAGGCCTCCAACAAACAGAAGGGCGACGACCGCTTCACCAGTCGTCGCCCCTTCTTGGGCTGGGGCCGGAATGGAACCCGCGCCTACCAGGCCGTAAAGCCGCCGTCGACGACGACGTTCGAGCCGGTCATGTAGGACGAGGCATCGGAGGCGAGGAAGCGGATCACGCCGTTGTATTCATCGACCTCGGCCTGGCGACCGAGCGGCACGCGCTCCAGGAAGGCATCGATGAATTCCTTGTCGTAGGAACCGGTCTTCACGCCGCCAAACGAGATGATGTTGCAACGGACCTTCTTGGGCGCCCAATAGGTCGCAAGATAGCGCGTCAGGTTCAAAAGACCCGATTTCGATGCCGCATAGGAAACGGCCTTGACGAAGGGCACGCCGTCGCGCTCCAGCCGGTAGGCGTAAAGCGCCTGGTTGGGCGAGACCATGCCGTACATCGAACCGACATTGATGATCGAACCGCGTTCCTTTTCAGCCATCTTGGTGCCGACGACCTGGCTGGTCAGCATCACGCCGGTGAGATTGGTATCGATGATCTCGTCCCAGTATTTCTGCGGATACTCCTCGAAAGGCGCATTCTGGTCGGCGGCGCCATCGGGCTTGGAATCGATGCCGGCATTGTTGACGAGCACATGCGGCACGCCCCAGTCGGCGATCAGCTGGTCGGTCGCGGCCTGAAGCGCCGCCTTGTCGGTGACCGAGGCCTCGTAGACCCTGATCCGGTCCTCAAGGTCGGGGAACTTTTCCGCGATCTGTTCTTTCGAGAACGGGCGTCGGGAGTAGATCGCAACCTTGGCGCCGGCTTCTGCCAGCGATTTCGAAAACTGGGTGCCGAGCTGGCCCAGTCCGCCGGTGACGACGATGATACGACCTTCAACGGAGAACATCTTGTCCATGGTTTTTCGTCCTTTCAGAAGGGTGGTGTTTGAATTGGCGGCGCACCCGCCGGGATGGATTTATTGCGGGTTTTGCACCGCGTCTTCTTCGCCCGGCGCGCCGCGCCGGAAATAGAGGATCGAACGGATGGCGGTCGCAACCAGGATGAGGCCGACGACCACGCCGAGGAAGGCGGCGATGGGACGTTCGAAGAAGCCGAGAAGATTGCCGCCCGATATCTGCATCGACATGATGAAATTGCGCTCCAGCACTGGCCCCAGAACAAGGCCGAGAATGACCGGCGCGATCGGAAAGCCGTTGCGCTCCATCAGATAGCCGACGACGCCGGCAATCAACATGACCCAGACGCCGAACAGCGTGTTGTTGACCGCATAGGAGCCGAGGAAGCAGCACACCAGAATGATCGGCACGATCACCGAGCGCGGGATCGAGAGAACATGGCGGGCGAGCTTGATCGCGGCATAGCCGAGCGGAAACAGAAGCAGGTTCGCGACAAAGAAGCAGAGGATGATCGCCGTCGGCATTGACGGGTTTTCGACAAAGAGCCTCGGCCCCGGATTGACGCCCTTCATGAACAGGACGCCGACGGCAATGGCGGTGACGGCGTCGCCCGGGATGCCGAAGACGAGCGCCGGGATCCAGGCGCTGGAAAGCCCGGCATTGTTCGACGAGGTCGACTCGATCAGTCCCTCCGGATGACCGGTGCCGTATTTCTCCGGTGTCTTGGAGAAGCGCTTGGACATGCCATAGGCAATCCAGGCCGCCAGATCGCCGCCGATGCCCGGCAACGCGCCGACGGCCGTGCCGAGCGAGGCGCCGCGCACGAAGGAGAACGGATATTTGCGGAACAGGCCGAATATGCCCTGAAACGGCACGATCTTTCCAAGCTTCGGCATTTCCGCGCCGCTGCCGGTCTGGCCGGTGGTGAAGCCGCGCAGGATTTCCGAAAAGGCGAACATGCCGATCATGACGGGGATGAAGGAGACCCCGCCCATCAGTTCCATCTGGCCAAAGACGAAGCGCGGCGCGCCGGTGGTGATGTCGAGCCCGACCGTGGAGATCAGCAATCCGATCAGCAGGGAGGTGAAGCCACGCGTCGCATCGCTGCCGGAGACCAGCGCGCAGGTCAAAAGACCGAGCACGGCCAGCCAGAAGAACTCGAAACTGGAGAAATTGAGCGAGATCTTCGCCAGCAGCGGGCCGGTGACGAGCAGGACGGTGGCGCCGACAAGGCCGCCCATGGCGGAAAAGAAGAAACCGATGGAAAGCGCGGTCGAAGCCTTGCCCTTCAGCGTCATCTGATAGGATTCGTCGGTATAGGCGGCGGAAGCCGGCGTTCCGGGAATGCGCAGGAGCGTGCCCGGCATGTCGCCGGCCGATATCGCCATGGCCGTCGAAGAGACGATCAGCGCGATTGCCGGCACCGGCGCCATGTAGAAGGTGACCGGCACCAGAAGTGCGGTCGACATGGTCGCCGTCAGCCCCGGCAACGCGCCGATGAACAGCCCGTAGACGGCGCCAAGCAGGATGGCGAGCAGCACTTCCGCCTGGAAGACGATCGAAAGGGCCTGAAGAAGAGTTTCGACGCTCATGATAATATCCCTCCCAGAAGGCCGGCGGGAAGCGGCACAAGCAGGCCTTTCGAAAAGCCGACATAGAGAAGAAGCACGACGGTGGGGCTGACGATCACCGTGACCAGCCAGGGTGCGCCCATCAGCAGCATCAACACGGCCATGTAGACGAAGGCGTAGAGCGGAAAGCCGACGCTTTCGAACAGGAAGATGCCGAGCACGAGGCCGGCAAGCGTCCAGAAGGCAGCCAGCTTCTTGCGCGTCGGCACATGCCATTCGGAAAGGTCGACAAGCTTCTGCCCGCCGCCGGCGATGAAGGCGCCCATGCTGATGGCAATGCCCAGCCCGATAAAGCCGATGCCCACGAGCATGGGCATGAGGTCCGCACCGAAGCGCACGCCCGGAACCGTGGGGAGCTGCGTTGCCCCCACGATCACGGCCGCTCCGAAGAGCGACAAAGCGGGCCCGGTAATCCGGTCGCTGATTTTCATGTCAGTTCACTCCGACGGCGTTACTTCGCCAGACCCAGAACCTTCATGGTCTCGGCGAGACCTTCATAGTCATTGTAGACCGTCTGCTTGAAGGTCGCGGCGTCCTGGTAGGCGACCGAGAAGCCGCGCGACGACATGAACGTCTGGAAGTCGGCGTCATCGCAGATTTCCTGAAGCGCCGCTTCGAGCTTCTCGACGGTTTCGGCCGGAAGACCGGCCGGCCCCGCAAGTCCGCGGAACGGCATCGGCGACCACTGGACGTCAAGCACTTCCGTCGTGGTCGGGATATCGGGGAAGAGCGGGCTGCGTTCGTCGGCGATCAGCGCCAGCGTCGCCACTTCGCCGGCCTCGACCAGCGAACGGGCTTCCGCAGGCGATGTGGAGACCACGTCGATGGCGCCGGCGGCGAGTTGCTGCAGGGCGGGCGCCGAGCCGTCGGAGGCAACCCAGGGGCTCGCGTCCGGCGCAATGTCGAGCTTGTTGAGAAGCCCGGCCCAGGCAAGATGCGAAAGACCGCCGCGATTGGCGCCCGACGCGGTGATCGTGCCAGGATTGGCCTTGACGTCATCGATCAGCGCCTGCACGCCGTCATAACCGGCGTCCGCCTGCACGTTGATGCCGATCGCATCGGCGTTGTAGCGCCCGATATAGTCATAGCTGTCCGGATTGACGCCCGGCAGGCCCTGGGTTTCGTACATCGTGCTTTCGATAGTGATGACGCCGATCGTGTAGCCGTCCGCCTTGGCGTTGGCGATGGCCGAGTGGCCGACAAGGCCGCCGCCGCCGGTGCGGTTGACGACATTGAAGGGCTGGCCGAACTTTTCTTCCAGGTCGGCGGCAACGGCGCGCGCGGTGGCGTCGGTTCCGCCGCCGGCCGACCACGGCACGATCACGGTCACGGCGCGCTCCGGCCATTCGGCATGGGCCGCGCCCGCAAGCCCGAGAAGGGCCGCAGCGGCAACCGTTGTGTGGACAAGTGTCTTCAGAGTGGATTTCATATCTACCTCCCGTTGTGAGTCTTTCTTCGAACCCGCTTTTTTGGGCGACCCCGCAGTGACATAACACTTGACTTATGACTCATGACATAAGTATTGTCAACCGAGCGAAAAGGAAACGGAACGCATGATGAGAACCGAAGCCGAAAAGGCGAATGGCGGACTGCTGAAACGACGCGAGCGGCTGCATTCGGAAGTATCGTCCATTCTCGAGAGCCGCATCCTGAACGGCGATCTCAAGGTCGGCGACCGGCTCGATTCCGAAAGCGCCATCGCCAACGAGTTCGGCGTTTCCACCCGGTCCGTGCGCGAGGCGATCCAGGTGCTGGAGACCAAGGGCCTGGTGCGCCGCCGCCATGGCGAGCGCACGGAAGTGGTGCGTGACGACGTCGACGGCTATCTCGAGACGCTGGCCGTCACCGTGCGCCAGCGCTTTTCGACCGATCCCGACTATCTGCTCCAGCTCATGGCCGTGCGCCGGATGATCGAGGCCGAGGTTCTGGAAATCCTGACGGACCTTGAGAGCCCGGTGACGCCGGAGATCGAGGCCGCTCTTCAAGCCATGCGCACCGCGCGCGACGATGGCGATTTCTCCGGCTTCGTCAATGCCGACGCAGCCTTCCACCTGGCGCTGGTGCACGCGACCGACAACCAGGTGCTTCAGCACATCTATGACAATCTTTCCGGCCTCATCAACGAGGTGATGCACATCTCGAGCCGCGTGCCGACCAAATCACTCGACGAGGCCTATGCCGAACACGCCAGCATTTTCGACCTGATCATGGCCCGCGACAAGGCCGGATCCAAGGCGCTGCTGCGCGCGCAGATCGATAATTCCGCGGACTACCTGCGGCAGGCGATCGAGAAATCAAACCAGAAAAAAGCCAGAAAAGAGGAATGAAATGGCCGACTTCGATTATTCGGACACCGACTGGGAGGCGATCGAACGTCTGAAGAAATGGTATTCCGGCGATATCCATGACAGCATGGAAGCGCTCGGACTGTGGGGCTGCCTGGAAGGCATCTCGCTGCTTGGCGCGCTGGAACCGGGCGACGTGGTCTGCGGCCCGGCCGTCACAGTCCTGTTCGAGCCGTCCGACCGCAAGGGCGAGCCACAGGACGTCTATCACAACGCCATCGACAATGCGCCCAAGGGCGGCATCATGGTCTGCGACGCCTCCTGCGCGCCGGGCTCCTGCTCGGGCGAACTGATGAGCACCGGCGCCAAGACCCACGGCTGTGCTGCGACCGTCGTCAACGGCACGGTGCGTGACCTCGCACAGGTACGCGCGCTCGGCTATCCGCTGTTCGGCACCATGCCGAGCCCGATCGGCGTGACCGGCAAGAAGGAACCGAAAAAAAGCCAGGTGCCGCTTAAGATCGGCAAGGCGACCGTCAAGCCCGGCGACGTGATCTTCGGCGACATCGACGGCGTGGTCGTCATTCCGAAGGAACACGTCAAGGCCGTTGCCGATCAGGCAGACGCACTCGGCAAGGAAGAGGCAACCAATCGCGACCGCATTCTTGCGGGCGAAAAGCTGCAGGCCATCTGGCCGGCAGAATAAGAAAAGTCTCCCTCCCCCACTGGCCCCGCAACGCGCATGCATTGCCGTTTCGGGGCCTTTTCCGTGGGAAGGGACGCTCTGTTTCAGGCAGGTTCCCGGCCGGCGTCGTCCCTGCCGCTGCGCGGCAAGATCTTCTCGGGATCATCGGGCAGGTCCGCCACGATCGTATAGATCACGCCGGTCGGACGGTATTCGATCCTGGCCGTTCCATCCATGGAATGGGCGACGATCTCCTCGATCATGCGGGAACCGAACCCGCGTTTCTTCGGTGGCTCGACCGGCGGCCCGCCCATCTCGCTCCAGTGAAAATGCAGCGTGCGGTGACCGTTCTTGACGATTTCCCAATGGATCGTCACCGAACCGCCGGGCACTGAGAGCGCGCCGTATTTGGTGGCGTTGGTCGCCAGTTCGTAAAGCGCCAGCGATAACGCGGACACCGCCTGTTCGTTGAGGATGACGCGCGGTCCGCCGACCTTGATATCAGCGCCCCTGAACGGCTCCATCACGTCGCCGACAAGCGCCCTCAGTTCGGCCGAGTTCCAACCCTCCTTGGTCAAAAGGTCCTGCGCCGTCGACATGGCCCGGATGCGGCCGAACGCGATGCTTTGCGCCTCCTCAAGTGATTTGGCTGACTTCAGCGATTGTGCAAAGATCGACTGAGCGATCGCCAGCGAATTCTTGACCCGGTGATTGAGCTCGCGGGCAAGCAGCTTCCTGTGCTCCTCCGCTTCCTTGCGCTCGGTGATATCCTGGGTGATGCCGCTGATGAACTGGTGGCCGCCGGGCGCGCCGGAGAGTTGGCCGCGCGCCTCCAGCCAGCGCAACTCCCCCTTCGGCGTGCGGATCCGATAGACCAGATGGAGATCCTCCTCGCCGCGGATCGTGCGTTCAAGCCCCTTGCTCCAGGTTTCGAAATCCGCCGGATCGACCGCCTTGCGGGCATCGTCGAAGTTCAACCTGTCGGCCGGCGCGAGGCCGTAATTGGCCTTGGCCTGGGCAGAGGTGATCAACCGCTTTGTCCCGAGCTCGAGCGTCCACGACCCCATCTTGGCAGCCTCCAGAATGAAGCGCAGCCGGTTTTCGGAGGCTCTCAGGTCATGGATGCGCTGCTCGATCTGCTCTTCGAGCTCCTCCTGCGAGACATGCATCTCGGCGATCCGCCGCCGCTCCGGCGTAACGTCAAACTGCGAGGCGAAGAAATAGGTGAGCTCGCCTTCATCATCGAAGACCGGCGAGATCAGCACGCGGTTCCAGAAACTCGTGCCATCCTTGCGATAGTTGAGCAGGTCGATCTCGATCGGTTCCTGCCGCGCAATCGCGTCGCGCACTTTGGTCACATCATCGGAATTGGTGCCCGTGCCCTGCAGGAACCGGCAATTCCGGCCCAGGATCTCATCCCGCCCATAGCCCGTCAGCCGCAGAAAGGCGTCGTTGGCGAAAACGACCGGGTTGTCAGGCTGCGCCGGATCGGTGATCAGCATCGGCATCCGAGTGGTGCGGACGGCTGCAGCAAAAGGATCGTTTGAGGCCGCAACACGATGGATTTCATGTTCGATCCGGGCTTCGTCTGGTTGGTTCATCTATTGCTTCTGACATGGAAAAGGCGGGTGTTTACCACACCATAGCCGCAAGGCTATCGCCCCGCCATTATTTTTGAGGGCAAGGAAAATTTTCCTCGGCCGACCGTCCTCTTGCCGCCGAAGCCTTTCATCCGGCCCCGTTTCAGATGGTCGTCTTGAAGCGTTCCGTGAATTCGTCCATCGGTACCGGCCGGCCGAACAGAAAGCCCTGCCCTTTCCCGCAGCCCATTTCCAAAAGGACGCGACGCTGCGCCTCGGTCTCCACGCCCTCCGCGAGACATTCGAGGCCAAGCTTTTCAGCCATGGTGACCATCACCGAGCAAAGCGAGCGAGCCGCCGTCTCTTCGGACAGGTGGCTGACGAAGCTGCGGTCGATCTTCACCACATTGATCGGCAGCGTGTTGAGGTGACCGAAGGAGGAATAGCCCGTGCCGAAATCGTCAAGCGAGACGTGAAAGCCGAGGCGAGACAGGAGCGCGACCTGGCGGATCGCGACGCGTCCGTGCATGGCGATCGCCTCGGTCACCTCGAATTCCAGCCTTCGCGGATCAAGACCCAGTGCGTCCGTCCGGCGACAGAGCCATGCGGCAAAGCCCGGCACGTTCAGATCGGCCATGGACAGATTGACGGCAACGCGCAGCGGCTCCGCGTCCTCACGCATATGGGTCCGGGACCAGTCGGCAACCTGCCGCAGCACAAACCCGGTCAACGCCCGCGTCATGCCGGTGCGCTCGGCGATCGGAATGAACTCGGCTGGTGAGATCGCCTCGTCACCGAGTTGCCAACGCAACAGCGCCTCCGCGCCATACACCCGGCCCGTGTCGAGAAAGACCTTCGGTTGAAGGGCGACGGAAAAGCCCTTGCCGGTTTCCACGCTGACCTTCAGCGCTTCCTCCAGCCGCCCTTGCCTTTCCCAGGCGCGACGCTCCGCCTTGCCGTAGCGCACATGCGCGCCATCCTCGACGCTTCTGATGTGGATCAGCGCGGCTGTTGCGACGCTGACGGCGCGCGAACGGTCTTCCGGCAGATCATCCATCGGGATCATTACGGACGTCGGACGCGGCGCGAGCTCGATGCCATCCACGAGATAGGCCTCGTCGAGCACGCGAGAAAGACCGTGGGTGGAAAGTACGCTCCCAGGATCAACGATCCCGAATGCCCCTTCCGAGATCAGAGCGATCGTGCATTTTCCCTGGCAGATCTGATCCAGACGCGCATAGGCTTCCTGCATCACCTTGTTGGCGACAGCGCTGCCGAAGGACGCAACCATGCTCTGGTAATCGCAGACATGCACCTTGACGATATGGCCGTCACGAGAAAGATCGAGGGCGGCCTCAAGCGCGTGCTCGAACGCATTGAGATTGGGAAGGTCCAGAAAGGCATCACGGAACGCCAGGCGGTCCAGTGCCTCGATCAGGGTGAGATTGCGAAAGCCGACTGCGATATTGCTCGAAAAGAGCCTGAGAAGGTCGAGTTCGGGATGCCCCACGGGGCGGTCGGTCTCCATCGCAGCGAACAGGACGCCGTCATCACCATTGTCGATCCGCAGGCCGAGATAATCACGGGCAAAGACCGGCTCCTCGCTTGCCTGCGCCCTTTCGAACAGGTCTGTCATTTCCCGCCCCGCCTCCGTCAGCGGCAGTTGGCCAAGGCTGGAGAACCGACCGGTACCGGCCACCACGCGCATCTCGCCGGATGATTTTTCCCGGGCGCTCACCAGACCGTTGGCCTCCACCCTGAGGAGCGCCGCAATCTGGATCAGAACGCCCTCGGCGAACATCTCAAGGTCGTTACGCCGGAAAAGCTGCCGCGCGCTTTTGACGATCAGCTCCAGGCCCTCGCGGCTGCGCGACATGGCGCGAATGCTGTCAAAAGCGCGAATGGAGGTGGTCAAAAGCGAGATCAGCCGTGTCCGCGTCAGTTCGTCCTTGGTGTGATAACCGTCGATCTCGTAATTGGTCACCACTGAAAGCTCGGGCGCGTAGCCGGGATAGCCGGTGCGAAGCACCACGCGCATATCCGAAAACCCCATGTCTCTCAGCGCCTTGACGAGCTTCATCCCGGCATCGTCGGTCTCCATCACGACATCGATCATCGAAACCGCGATATCCTCGTGCTCTCTGACACGCATCATCGCCTCTTCGACGGAGTGCGCCGAGACGGTTTCGAGCGGTCGGCCGAAGATCGAGACATCCTGCAGCGCATAGTCTGTTGCCGCATGAACGTCCGGGTTGTCGTCGACCACCATCACCTTCCACGGACGGCAGCCAACCGCGGCACCGCTTTCGATCGTGTCGTCGAAGAGTTCGAGCTCCAGATCATCGTTCATGGGCCGTGCTCCTTCGTCTGATAGGCATTCGAGTCGATACCGCGAAGCGGTGAGACGAGCGGGATCAAGAGCGTGATCCGCGTCCCCGCGCCCGGCGCGCTGTCGACGGTGATGTCACCGCCGAGCACGCCGGTGACGATGTTGTGGACAATGACAAGGCCGAGCCCGCTGCCGCCCTTGCCAAAAGAGGTGGAGAAAAACGGATCGAAGATCCTGTCCCGGTGCTCCGGCGCGATACCGCAACCATCGTCGGCAACGGTGATGGCCACGCGGCCACCGTCCTTTCCCTCGGCCGTCACGGTAACGGTGCCGGCAGCGCCGTCGGGGAAAGCATGGAGGCGGGCATTGTTGATGAGGTTGGTCACCGCCTGGCCGAGCGGACCCGGGCAGCTGTGCATCCGCACATCGTCCATCGGCCCCGACACAAGCCGCACATTGCCCTTTGAGAATTGCGGCTGGAGAAGCGAAATCGTGTCGAGCAGGTAGCGCTCGAGCGAAAAACGCCGACGACGGTCGCTCGCCTGATCAACGGCGATCTGCTTGAAATTGCCGATGATCTCCGAAGCGCCTTCAAGCGCCTCTCGGGTCATCCGGGTGCCGTGACGGATGTCATCGAGCGCCCGGGCGAAGGCATTGCGACCGACCCGCCCCTCCTGCAGGGCCTCCTGAAGGCTTTCCGCACGCCGGTCAATCGTTGTCGCGACCATCATGGCGTTGCCGATGGGCGTGTTCAGCTCGTGCGACACGCCGGCCACCAGACCGCCGAGGCCCGCGAGCCGGTCAATGCGCACCATGCGCTCTTCCGCCGCCCGGACCCGCGCCTCAGCCGCCCGACGATGGTTAATCAGCCGGCTGGCGAGCGCGGCAAACACTGCCGAGGCGAGGAAGAGGACGGCGAAGCCCGGCAGGTTTTCCGATGACACAAAGGCCGGCGCGCGCGGATAGGCGACCAGCAGATACCAGGGCGTATCCGCCGTCTCCACACGTTCAAACCCGGCGTCTTCGGCGATCGTCTCGCCGAGCGGCAGGCCGGCGAAAACATAGCGCTGCGCCCCGCCCTGGTGCTCGACGCCGGCCTTCATGTCGGTAAAGAGCTCTGGCGCGCGTACAGCGAGCGTCGTCTCCTTATCGAACATGAAGCCCCAGCGATCGCGCCGCGCCACCCCGCCCATCCAGTAGCCATCCGCGTTCAGAAGCTGGATCCGTCTGACGAAGGGAGAGGCGAGCAAATCGAGCTTCACCAGGATGCTTGACGCATCGAGATTGACAACGAGCACGCCGCGTCGAACGCCGTCCGCTGTGAAAACCGGCGCCGCCAGGCGAAGCACCGGCTGCCAGGGTTCCTCGATCATGCCCCCCTCGACATTGAGATCCAGCGGCGAAAGATAGAGCGATCCGGCCGGCAGGCTATTGGCCGCCTGAAAGTAATAGCGCGCGGATTTGTCCTGCAGGTCGGATTGTCCGACCGGGACGATAGCATCTCCGACGCGATCGACGCGGACCTGCTCCATGCCGTCGGCGGCGATGTAGCGCAATTGCGCGATATCGGGCTTCGCCCGCACCCAGGCGGAAAAATCCTGGACGAGCGCTGCGGTTTCGACTTCACCTTCAAGGCGCCCCTTGAAGGCATAACCGTCTTCAATCACGTTGAGAAACTGCGCATAGTCGGCAATGAAGCCGCTGACCCAGATATCTGCAAGACGCAAGGCGCCTTCGGCCTGCAGCCGGCTGCGCTGTTCCTGAAGGCGCTGCTCGACTGAATAGGAAACGTACCAGATGAGGAGAATGATCGTGAAGGCGGCAGCAAACAGCGCCAGCATGAGCCGCCATTCGTCCATGGTCGGCATGCGTACAATTCTGCCCAGGAAACTCCGGAGTGTGCCTCGCATATCATGTTTCCGCGTCATTGGTGGCGTCGTCGATGTCTAACATCAGCCTCTACTAATAAGAGTATCGCCAAATTCACGAATTTGTAGCTACCACACGTTGAATCTCCGACTTCAGCGTTCAATCTTCATTGAATTCGAATATTGCTTGAAAAGTATCTACTTGTTTTATTAACTTAAACATAAAGCTGAATTGCGGTTTTCGACGGGTTCGTCTTGCCTGCAGAGCGGTGTCGGCATGCACCAATAGGTAACGATCGCGAGAAAACTAAATCGTTACAGCTCCCGTATAAGGCTGGCCATCCGTTCGCTCTCGCAGGACCGGCATGAGCGTGTCCGGCCCTTACCTGCGCGCGGGCAACCCTTTTTCCGGAATGGCAAACAGCAGGCGGTAGCGGGCAAAGATCACGGCCACCAGCACCGCGATCCATGCGCCGTAGAAAAGTCCGGTCGAGATATCGCTCGGGTAATGTGCGCCGACGGCGACGCGGGCATAGGCGAAGAAGATGGCCACGCTGGCAAAAACCGGCCCCATGCGGGGAAACAGCAATGCCAGCGCGGCAAAGACGGCGCCGGATGTCGTGGCATGGCCGGAAGGAAAGCTCGCATAGTCATAGGCCCAGCCGCCGAACTGGAAATGGAAGTCGCCGACATTGTCGAACAGCGACGGACGCGCCCTGCCGATCAGCCGCTTCACGACATTGACCGAGGCGCTGGCGAGCGCCACGCTGGCGAAGACATAGAATGCCTGATGGGCGACATGAACGGCACGGTATTTCACCGCTGTCCTGTCAGCGAAGGCAAGAGCCGCAAGCGCGCCAAGCGTCACCGCCCCGCTGGTCACCAGGATCCAGGGCGAAGTGGTCAGATCCGTCAATCGCGCGGCAAGGTCCTGGAATGACGCCGACATCGCATCGCGGGCGGAGGCGACCGGACCGTCAAGCGCCGCAAGAGACAGAAGCGCCATGGTCGCGGCCGGAAGAAGAAACCATGGCCAGCGCGTGGCGGAAAGCGAGAACGGTTTTCGCGCCGGTTTTCGTTTCCAGAAGAGGCGTAAACTGGATCGGCCTGGCGCAGGAGGGAGCGGGCGTGTGTCTGTCATCCGCTTCCATCTAGGGCGTCATGCGGAAAAGTGGATAGTTTTTCCGCGGCAGCGGTTCAGCCGGCAGAGGTTCGGCGCCGACCCGTGAAAGGCCGGCGCCCGAAAGCATCAGGCGGCAAGTTTCGTCGCAAGGGCGGCAAGCACGGCGTCGCCCATTTCAGCGGTGCCGACCTTCCGGCACCCTTCGGCCATGATGTCGCCGGTGCGGTAGCCCTGTTCCAGCACGTCGGCAATCGCCGCTTCCAGCGCTTCGGCCTCGGCGATCATGTTGAAGGAATAGCGCAGGCACATGGCGAAGGAGGCGATCATGGCCAGCGGATTGGCAATGCCCTGCCCGGCGATATCGGGCGCAGAGCCATGGACGGGCTCATACATCGCCTTGCGCTTGCCGGTTGCCGGGTCTTCCGCGCCGAGCGAGGCCGATGGCAGCATGCCGAGCGAACCGGTCAGCATGGCGGCGACGTCGGAAAGCATGTCGCCGAAGAGATTGTCGGTGACGATCACGTCGAACTGCTTGGGCGCGCGCACCAGCTGCATGCCGCCGGCATCGGCCAGCATGTGGGAAAGCTTCACATCGGGGAACTTCTCGTCGTGAACGCGGGTGACGACCTGGTTCCAGAACAGGCCGGACTTCATCACATTGCGCTTTTCCATCGAGCAGACACGATTGTCGCGGGTGCGGGCAAGCTCGAAGGCGACGGCGGCGATGCGCTCGATCTCGTAGGTGTCATAGACCTGCGTGTCGATGGCGCGCTGCTGGCCGTTGTCGAGATCGATGATCTCCTTCGGCTCGCCGAAATAGACGCCGCCGGTCAGTTCGCGCACGATCAGGATGTCGAGCCCCTCGACCAGTTCCGGCTTTAGCGAGGACGAGGCGGCAAGGGCCGAATAGCAGATGGCCGGACGCAGATTGGCAAAGAGCTGCATGTCCTTGCGCAGGCGCAGCAGGCCGGCTTCGGGGCGCACGTCATACGGTACATTGTCCCATTTCGGGCCGCCGACGGCCGCGAGAATAACCGCGTCGGCCGCCATGGCACGCGCCATGTCGTCATCGGAGATCGCCACGCCGTGTGCGTCATAGGCCGACCCGCCGACAAGGCCCTTTTCGACCGTAAAACCCGCGCCGGCCTTCTCGTTCATGAAGGCGATGATCTTTTCGAGTTCCGCGGTGATTTCCGGACCGATGCCGTCGCCGGGCAGAAGAAAGAGTTTACGCTGGCTCAAGGAGGCCTCCCGTGTTGCTGAAAACCCGCGCGCCCGCTCAACCCCGGGAAGCGCATCAATGGCTGTCCGATCATGATCGCAACCGCCGTGTTGGCGCCGGTTCTAGACCGCATATGCCCGGTTTTCAAGCCGGTTCGGCAGCTTGCGGTACGCCCGGAGGCGGCCTATTCGCGAGCGCGCGAAAGGCGCGCCATCAGCGTTTCGGGCTCTTCGTCGGCTGGCTTGCCGTATTTGACCGTCACCACCTTGTAGCCCTCGGTTTCCAGCCGGTTCAAGAGCGGTCCGATCGCGCGCGCCGTACGCCCCTGGAGGTCATGCATCAAAACGATGCCGCCGCCGCGCCTGGCAAGGCCGGTCATGATCCGGTTGACCAGAACATCGGTCGAGGCCTGTTCATAGTCGCGCGAATCGATGTCGATGCCGACCGGGATCATGCCGCGCTCCTGCAGCGCGCGATCAAGAGCTGTGGTCTCCGCCAGATAGGGGAAGCGGAAGAAGCGGGGCTTCACGCCCGTCGCCTTTTCGACAGCGGCGATGCCGCGATCGATATTGGCGACCGCGCCTGCATATGACAGACCCGGCAAATGCGGGTGCGAATAGGTATGCGTGCCGATGGTCTGATCGCTCTCGACAACCAGTTCGGCGATTTCCGGATGGTAGTGCGCCATCTCGCCGACCATGAAGAACAGCCCCTTGACCCCGTGATCCGCAAGCGCCTGGAGCACGGCCGGCGTCTTTGACGGCACCGGACCGTCATCAAAGGTCAACACGACCTCCTTGGGAGCCAGCGTGATGTCTCGGGTCTCGTCAAGATAGAGGGTGCGCCCGGCGAGCGGATAATCCCTCACCGGACTATTCGCGACAAGGCGGATAGGGCGGATGGGGCCTACCGCATCCGCGCCCTCTACGATCCGCGAATGGATCGAGCTGATCTTGAGCGGGGCTTCTTCTGCCGCCGTCGCCTTCTCGATTGAACCCGTCATCATCACCTCGATGGCCTTGGGACTGCCCGAAGCGCGCTCTGCCGGCCTCTCCGTCGCCACGAGCGCCGTCTGAAGGGTCGTTGTATCACGTTGTCCGGTGGAAGCGCAGGAGGCGAGCGCGAGAACGCCAAGGCCGAAAAGGCCGTTCAGCAAACGGTGCATTGGTAATCCAGTTCAGCCAGTGACTCGAGAAAGCGAACGGCGCATCACGCCGCCCGGCTCTTGGTCAAAAAATGTGGCAATATGGTTACCAAACGGTAAAGTACCGCGCGCATAGGCGCTCTATGGTTGCATTTTTCCGTTCGCAAACGGCCCTGACGGACTACAGGACAAGGATTGCCCTGAAATCATTGACATTGGTCAGGGTGGGGCCGGTAATCACCTGATCGCCGAGCGCCTCGAAGAACCCGTGGCCGTCATTGTTCTCCAGCGACGCCCGCGCATCGATGCCGGCCTCGCGCGCCCGCTTCAGCGTATCGGGGTCGATCACCGCGCCGGCAACTTCCTCCCGCCCGTCCACGCCGTCCGTATCGCCGGAAAGCGCATGGACGCCCGAAAGGCCGTTGAGATGGACCGCAAGCGACAGCAGGAACTCGACATTGCGTCCGCCGCGCCCGTCGCCCTTCACGGTCACGCTCGTCTCCCCGCCCGACAGGACGAGCGCCGGGCGGGCAATCGGGATATCGTGGTGATGGATGGCCTCGGCGATGCCGGCATGGACGATGCCGACCTCGCTTGCCTCCCCCTCGATCGTATCGCCGAGCACAAGCACGTTGAGCCCGGCGGCCCGCGCCTTGTCGGCCGCCGCTTCGAGCGACATCAGCGGCGTCGCGATGATATGGTTCTCGGTCCTTGCCAGGCGCGGGTCGTCGGGCGACACGCATTCGGCAAGCCGCGAATCAAGATGCTGCGCGACATGATCCGGCAATTCGATGCGGTAGCGCTTGATGATCGCCTTTGCATCCTCGGCCGTCGTGGTCTCGCCAACGGTCGGACCCGAGGCGATGATGGCCGGATCGTCGCCCGGCACGTCGGAGATCAGCAGCGCGTGGCAGCGCGCCGGATGGATGGCGGCGGCGAGCCGCCCGCCCTTGATGGCGGAGAGGTGCTTGCGCACGCAATTGACCTCGTCGATCGATGCCCCGCATCTGAGCAGCGCCTTGTTCACCGAAATCTTGTCTTCGAGCGTCAGTCCGTCCGGCGGCAGGGACAGAAGCGCCGAGCCGCCGCCGGAGATCAGCACGATGACGAGGTCGTCCTCCGTAAGGCCGGAAACCAATTCCAGAATGCGCCTGGCCGCGCGTTCTCCGGCGGCATCCGGCACGGGATGGGAAGCGGAGAGAATTTCGATCTTCTCGCACGGCGCCTCGTGGCCGTAGCGGGTGACGACCACGCCTTCGAGCGGACCGTCCCAGCAGGCTTCGAGCGCCTCGGCCATGCGCGCCGACCCCTTGCCGGCGCCGACGACAACGGTGCGGCCTTTCGGCGGTTCGGGCAGATACCGGGATACCTGTTCCATCGGGTCGGCGGCGGCCACCGCCACGTCGAAAAGCGAACGCAGAAAGCCTGCCGGATCGTCATTGAACTGCATGATTATTCCTGTAGGGCATGGACGGTGGTTCGCATCTTCCACATAAATCGAGGCATCTCAAGTTTCTTGGGAACCATTGCGCGACTGATGCGTTAAATTAACGCGGGGCGTGCGCCCGGCAGTTTCTTCAGTCTGGAGGTTTCGCTTCAGTCGCCCATCATGTTTGATAGAGAAACCAACCGCTGCGCGATGTCGCCCGACGTATTGCAAGGAAGGATCCATTATGGCTCACATAAACGAGTCCGATAAATTTCCCAGTATCGCTCTTGTTTCCACTCACGGCTATGTTGCGGCCGATCCTCCGCTCGGTGCCGCCGATACCGGCGGCCAGGTCGTCTATATTCTGGAGCTTTCGAAAAAGCTTGCCCAGCTCGGCTTTTCTGTCGACATCTACACCCGCCGGTTCGAGGACCAGCCGGAGGTCGACGAGGTCGACGAACGCGTGCGCGTCGTGCGCATTCCTTGCGGCGGCAAGGAGTTCATTCCCAAGGAATATCTCTACAAGCATCTTCTGGAGTGGAGCGAGAACGCGCTGCGCTACATGCGCGAGCATGATCTGAACTATAATTTCATCAACTCGCACTACTGGGACGCCGGCTATGCCGGGCTGAGGCTCGCCGAGGCGCTCTCCATCCCCCATCTGCACACGCCGCATTCGCTGGGCCTGTGGAAGAAGCGGACCATGGAGACCGATTACCCGGACCAGAAGGAGCAGTTCGAGAAGGACTTCAATTTCACCGAACGGATCAAGCACGAAAACAAGATCTACCGCGCCTGCGACAGCGTGATCGCGACCACGCCGATCCAGGTCGACATGCTCGTCGAAGACTACGGCATTCGCGAAGATCGCGTCTACATGATCCCGCCGGGTTACGACGACAACCGGTTCTACCCGATCTCCGCCGCGTCGCGAAACATGCTGCGCGAACAGTTCGGTTTCAAGGGCAAGACCGTGCTCTCGCTCGGCAGGCTTGCCACCAACAAGGGCTATGACCTGCTGATCGAGGCCTTTTCCGTCATGGCCGAACGCGTGCCGGATGCCGAACTCCATCTGGCCGTCGGCGGCGAGGACATGGACGAGCTTGAGACCCGCATCCTCAACGAGTTGAAGGACCAGGTCAAAAGACTTGGCCTTGAGGACAAGGTGCACTTCTCCGGCTATGTCTCGGACGAGGCCCTGCCGGATATCTATCGCGCTGCCGACATGTTCGTATTGTCAAGCCGCTACGAGCCCTTCGGCATGACGGCGATCGAGGCGATGGCCTCGGGCACGCCGACGGTCGTGACCACCAATGGCGGGCTTTACCGCGCCATTTCCTTCGGCCGCCACGCGCTGTTTGCCGATACGTTCGACAAATACGACCTCGGCATCATGATGATGAAGCCGTTCAAGCACCAGCGGCTCTATAATCGTCTGGCCCGCATGGGCGCCCACAAGGCGCGCAGCCTGTTCACATGGACCGGCATCGCCCAGCAGCTGATCTCGCTCGTCGAGGGCCGACCGATGCGCCAGTCGCTGACGGACAGTGACTGGGCGGAACCGTGGAATGACGGCGACTGATGATGGCGATCAGACTGTTTTCCTCCGATCTCGACGGCACGCTTGTCGGCGACAATGGTTCAACGGCGCGTTTCCGGGAGGCCTTCGAGGCCATCCCGGAGGAGCGTCGGCCGATCCTCGTTTATAACAGCGGCCGGCTTGTCGACGATATCCGCGCGCTGATCGGCACGGTCGGGCTGCCGGAGCCCGATTTTCTCATCGGCGGCGTCGGCACCATGGTGCACGACCACAGGGCCGACAGCCCCGTCGATGGCTTCCATGACCATATCCGCGCCGGTTTCGACGCGGCAAAGGTCGCGCGGGTCCTGGGCGATGTGCCGGATCTCAACTACCAGCCGAAGCGCTATCAGCATGATTTCAAGTCGAGCTGGTATCTGAACGATGCCAAGGAGAGCAGGCTTTCGGCGATCAGGGATACGCTGGCGACCGAGGGCCTGGATGTGAAGCTTGTCTATTCGTCGGGCCGCGACCTCGATGTCCTGCCGCGCGCCGCCGACAAGGGCGCCTGCCTGTCATGGCTGTGCGACAGGCTCGGCATCGCCCATGAGGAGGTCGTGGTTGCCGGCGATACCGGCAATGACGCCGCCATGTTCGAGGTTCCGGGCGTGCGCGGCATCATCCCGGCCAACGGCTTCGACGAATTGCGCGAAATTGCCCGAGCCAGCGGCAATATCTACGAGGCAAAAGGCGAGATCGCCGACGGCGTGATCGAGGGCCTTCGCCACTTCGGCGTGCCGATTTGACAGAAGATGCGGTGCCGGATGAGCGCCGCATCAGCCGTGACCAAAACCTATTGTTTGATGGTCAATGGGCAGAGCTCGGTGGATTTGATTGTAATCGTGGCTCGGCTTCCGAGACAGTCATAGTAGCAAATTTTGTTGAAACCGCTGACCTCTTGCCCCCTGCCAAAACACGTCACCGCCAAAAGGTCCGGCGCACCTGAGAGCGTCGGCTGCGCACCCTGAAGCTGCGACGGACCGGTGGACGCAAACGACATGAGCCCGATCACACCGACCGGAATTATGAGCATGCGGTACTTCATCCTGCCCTCCCATAAGCAGACCACCACACAATGCTACCAAAGATTGATTACATGTAAATTTATTTCTGAGGGTTGTGCTTATTTTTGAGTTGGAGCAGGTCCGGTAACTGAAAAAGGCCAGTCGCTGGACTGGCCTTTTGAAGGAGAAAACTGATGTCTCAGGCAATCACGCCCAGGGGCGCTCGGCGGCCAGCTTGTCTTCGTAGCTTGCGATGCTGTCGGCCTTTTCCAGCGTCAGCGAAATGTCATCGAGACCGTTCAGCAGGCAATGACGGCGGAAGGCGTCGATCGAGAACTTGACCGAACCGCCGTCCGGACCGGTGATTTCCTGGTTCTCCAGATCAACCGTCACAACTGCATTGGATCCGCGCTCGGCGTCGTCCATCAGCTTGTCGAGTTCGGCCTGCGATACGATGATCGGCAGGATGCCGTTCTTGAAGCAGTTGTTGTAGAAGATATCGGCAAAGCTCGTGGAGATGACGCAGCGGATACCGAAGTCGGCCAGCGCCCACGGCGCATGCTCGCGCGAGGAGCCGCAGCCGAAATTGTCGCCGGCAACGAGGATCTTGGCATTCCGGTAGGCCGGCTGGTTCAGCACAAAATCCGGATTTTCCGTGCCGTCCTGATTGTAGCGCGCCTCGGCGAACAGGCCCTTGCCGAGACCGGTGCGCTTGATCGTCTTGAGGTAATCCTTGGGAATGATCATGTCGGTGTCGACATTGACCACGGGCAGCGGCGCGGCGACGCCGGTCAGCTTGACGAATTTTTCCATGATTGATCCCTCAGCGCGATTGAAGCTTGTTTTCGCGTTTTGATCTAAAGCGCTTTTCCGGCGATTTCAATGAAAAACGGTACCTCGGGGTACGCATGTCACAAAAGGCGGCGCGAGGCCGCCCGGAATTTTCACGATCAGCGTCGACCGTTACAGATCGATGATCTTGCCGCGACCGTCGTCCCAAACGCGCATGCCATCACGCTTGCGGCAATCGCGGGTCTTCACCGGCACGGGAGCATGGTTGAGTTTGAAGGCGATCATCCGCGCGACCGTGAGAACGGCGAGCACGGCAATCAGGGCAAGGCCAATGGAAGCAGCAAACACAGTCACGAACGCCACGGCGGCCAGACCGACAATTGCCATGAATACGGTGCGGATTTTTTCCATCGTCAAATTCCTTTCACATTTGCTAATCTGGCGCTTCGCCGGGGCTTTCGCAAGAGGGCCGAAGCCATTTTGTCTCATTGATTGCCGGAACGAATTTTGAAAAGCTTCAATTTGATGTGACTTAAATTAGAATGAGTCCGGATATTGTTAGGAATAAGGCCGTGAAAGAGATCAAGCTTTGGCGCTCCGCCCTGTCGGTACCCGCCGTGAACCGCCGCGCACTGGAGAAATCGAAGACACTGGCCGCCGACGCCGTCATCTACGACCTTGAGGATTCCGTTGCCCATGGTCGCAAGGCGGAGGCGCGCGAAAACCTGGAGCAGTTCTTCACCCAGAGCCGCCCCGCCAACGTCACCACGGCAATCCGCATCAACCCGCTCGACACGGAAACCGGCCAGGAAGACATGAAGACGGCGCTTGCCTGCCAGCCGGATGCGATCCTGCTTCCCAAGGTTGAGACCGTCGCCAATGTCGCCGCCGCCAGCGCCATGCTGACCAGAAACGGCGCACCGCTGCGCATTCGCCTCTGGGCCATGCTGGAAACGCCGGCGGGCATCGTCAATGCCGCCGCCATTGCCGGGGCCTATTCGCAGGCATCGGCCGGCGGCAGGCTCGAGGCGCTGATCGTCGGCGTCAACGATCTGAGATCGGCAACCGGCGTTGCCCCCGCGCCCGGCCGTGCCTATCTGGTGCCCTGGCTGATGCAGGTGGTGCTTGCCGCCCGCGCCTATGACATCGCGGTGATCGACGGGGTCTATAATGACTTTGCCGACAGCGAAGGCTTTGCGGTAGAATGCGAAGAGGCTCGCGCCATGGGCTTTGACGGCAAGATGCTGATCCATCCGAACCAGATCGAGCCCGCAAACGCGCATTTCAGTCCTTCAGAAGCAGCCCTTGCCGAAGCCCGCGCCATTGTCGAAGCCTTTGCAAAGCCGGAAGCGCAAGAGCTGAACGTCATCGACCTTGACGGCCGCATGGTGGAACGCCTGCACCTTGAACAGGCCGAAGCCCTCCTCGCCAAGGCCGGCCAATCAGCATAGGAAACCCTAATGAAACTCTACCGCTTTCTCACCGGCCCCGATGACTCCAGCTTCTGCCATAAGGTCACCGCAGCGCTGAACAAGGGCTGGGCGCTCCACGGTTCTCCCTCGCTCACCTATGACCCGCTTCTCGGCAAGACCTATTGCGGCCAGGCCGTGGTGAAGGAGGTCGAGGGCAAGGACTATGACCCGTCGATCAAGCTTGGCGAACAGTAGGGCGCGAGGCCCTACTTCGCGCCCCAGAGCAGCTTGAAGCGTGCGTTGCGGTATTCCTCGCCGCTCTTCTTGCAGTTTTCGGCGAGCACGTCCTCGTATGGCAGGCCGCGATTGGCGACCAGCAGCAGACGACCGCCGGGCTTCAGCGCGGTCGCGGCAGCCTTGACCAATGCCTTGCCAAGCGACGGCTCGGCTGCCTTTCCGGTATGGAAGGGCGGGTTCATGATGATCAGGTCATAGCGGATCTTGACCGGTTCGGAGGCCAGGTCCTGCCAGAAGAAGCGGGTTGCGGGTGCCGCCGCCGCAAGGTTGACCTTCGCCCGCTCCAGCGCGCGCCAGTCCGCCTCATAGAGATCGATGCCGACCGTACCCGGCGCCCTTTCCGCCAGCATGGCCGAGAGATACCCCCAGCCCGCGCCGAAATCGGCCGCGAGACCGGCAAAATCTTCCGGCAGACGTTCGGCCAGAATGCGCGAACCTTCATCCACCCGGTCATGCGAGAAAAGACCCGGCACGGTGGTGAACCGGCCGTCGATTTCGACGGTCGGGTGCGTGAATGCGGCAACCGCCTCGCGCGCATCGTCGGGACGGGTGAACCACAGCGCAACGCCGTGATATTTCGGCATGGCCTCCAGATCGGCAAACATCTTGCCGAGGCGCTTGCGCATGGACTGCACGCCGTCTTCCTTCGAGCCGGCAATGACGATGAGGCCGCCGGGGACGGTTTTCGCCAGCGCTTCGGCCACGCGATTTTCGTTTTCGCCGCGATGCTTGGTGAGAAGGATCAGCGTCGCCGCATAGGGCCCCTCGCCCGCCTCCGGCGAGACGGAAGCGCCTGCCCGCTCAAGCGCGGCATAATGCAAGCGAAACGGCTGCACGGCCGAGAGTTCTCCGGAAAAGCCTTCCGGCAGGCGATAACCGGCTTCAGCGCCGAGAAACAGCACGGGGCCGGCAACCGGCTCGACAGTGCCGCTGTCGAAGGGATGGAAGAGTGTTTTCAGCGTCTCGCGAGCCATGATGTCACCTGTGAAAAAGGCGTGAGCCACAATTGCTCACGCCTGAAATTGTCGGTCTGCCGGGCCACGCCTCTCACAATCTCTTCCCTTGAGGCAGAGAGGGGTGAACGCTATCGGCAAATGCGGAGCAACGGGCTTATGCCCATTACCCCTCTCTGTCGCTTTCGCGACATCTCCCCCTCAAGGGGGAGATTGGAGGGAGCATCACTGCTCCGCAGGTCCAAACCTGACAGTTAGCCAGCCTTACTCGGCGGCGTCGGATTTCGGCTTGCGCTCGATTTCCTTGCCGGTTTCCTGGTCAACGACCTTCATCGACAGCTTGACCTTGCCGCGCTCGTCAAAGCCGATGAGCTTGACCCAGACCTTGTCGCCTTCCTTGACGACGTCGGTGGTCTTGGCAACGCGTTCCTGCGCCAGCTGCGAGATGTGAACCAGACCGTCGCGCGGGCCGAAGAAGTTGACGAAAGCGCCGAAGTCGGCGGTCTTGACGACCGTGCCTTCGTAGATGGCGTTGAGCTCCGGCTCGTCGACGATGGAGTGGATCCACTTCTTGGCGGCCTCGATCTCCTTGCCCGAGGAAGACGCGATCTTGATCGTGCCGTCATCGTCAATGTTGATCTTGGCGCCGGTCTTCTCGACGATCTCGCGGATGATCTTGCCGCCTGCGCCGATCACGTCGCGGATCTTGTCGACGGCAATCGACATCATCTCGATGCGCGGTGCGTATTCGCCGAGCTGCTCGCGGCTTTCGGCAAGCGCCTTGGACATTTCGCCCAGGATGTGAAGGCGACCGCCCTTGGCCTGGTTCAGCGCGATGTTCATGATCTCTTCGGTGATACCGGCGATCTTGATGTCCATCTGCAGCGAGGTGACGCCGGCTTCCGTGCCGGCAACCTTGAAGTCCATGTCGCCGAGGTGGTCCTCGTCACCGAGAATGTCGGAGAGCACGGCGAAACGTTCGCCTTCGAGGATCAGGCCCATGGCGATGCCGGCAACCGGCTTGGCCAGCGGAACGCCGGCATCCATCAGCGCCAGCGAGGTGCCGCAGACGGTTGCCATCGAGGACGAACCGTTGGATTCGGTGATCTCGGAGACAACGCGCAGCGTGTAGGGGAACTGCTCGATTTCCGGCAGCATCGGACGGATGGCGCGCCACGCGAGCTTGCCGTGACCGATTTCGCGACGGCCCGGGGAACCCATGCGGCCCGTCTCACCGACCGAATAGGGCGGGAAGTTGTAGTGCAGCAGGAAGCGTTCCTTGTACATGCCGGTCAGCGCGTCGACGAACTGCTCGTCCTCGCCGGTGCCGAGCGTGGCAACGACCAGCGCCTGGGTTTCGCCGCGGGTGAACAGCGCCGAACCATGGGTGCGCGGCAGAAGGCCGACTTCGGAAACGATCGGGCGGACGGTCTCGAGATCGCGGCCGTCGATGCGGCTCTTGGTGTCGAGAATGTTCCAGCGGACGATCTTGGCCTGGAGGTGCTTGAACACGGCGCCGATCTGCTCGGCCGTGTACTTCGCTTCCTCGCCTTCGGCCGGCGCGTAGCGCTCCTTGACCTTGGCCTTGCAGGCATCAACCGCATTGTAGCGGGCGGCCTTGTCGGTGATCTTGTAAGCGTCGCGCAGTTCGCCTTCGATGAAGGAAAGCATGTCGGCTTCGAGGGCGGACTGGTCTTCCGGCTCGAATTCGCGCGGCTCCTTGGCGGCAACTTCGGCGAGCTTGATGATCGCGTCGATGACCGGCTGGAAGCCCTTGTGGCCGAACATGACAGCGCCGAGCATGACGTCCTCGGGAAGTTCCTTGGCTTCCGATTCCACCATCAGCACGGCATCGCCCGTACCGGCGACGACGAGATCGAGCGCGGTTTCCGGCATTTCGTCGATATGCGGGTTCAGCACATATTCGCCGTTGATGTAGCCGACGCGCGCGCCGCCGATCGGGCCCATGAAGGGAACGCCGGAAAGAGTCAGCGCTGCAGACGTTGCGACCATGGCCAGAACGTCCGGATTGTTTTCAAGGTCGTGCTGCAGAACGGTGATCACGACCTGCGTGTCGTTCTTGTAGCCTTCCGGAAAGAGCGGGCGGATCGGACGGTCGATCAGGCGAGAGACCAGCGTCTCGTTTTCGCTCGGACGACCTTCGCGCTTGAAATAACCGCCGGGAATGCGGCCGGCCGCATAGGTTTTTTCCTGGTAGTTGACGGTGAGCGGGAAGAAGTCCTGGCCGGGCTTGGCTTCCTTGGCGGAAACGACGGTGGCGAGAACGGCGGTCTCGCCATAGGTGGCGAGAACGGCGCCGTCTGCCTGACGGGCAACCTTGCCGGTCTCCAGCTTGAGCGTGCGTCCCGCCCACTCGATTTCCACTGTGTGGGTGTTGAACATGTCTTGTCCTTCAATAAGTGCGCGCGCTGCCCTTTCCTCATGAAAAGGGCGCAACGCGATCTCGACGTTACATTCGACGCGTCACGGGCAAGACAGCGCGCCGCTTCCGATATCGAAGCGGCCAGCAATCCTGCCCCATGACAGGTCCGTTACGGCTTGCGCGGAACCGGAATGCCATCATCCCGGCTTCGCCTTTCAGATCCCTTCGCCCGCCACGGCTTGGAACCGGCGCACATGATGCGCGAAATAAAAGCGGCGGACGCGAGGCGCCCGCCGGTCATGCGGCTTAGCGGCGAATGCCCAGGCGACCGATGAGGGTCGTGTAACGGCTTTCGTCGATCCGCTTCAGATAGTCGAGCAGCGAACGGCGGGTCGAAACCAGCGTCAGCAGACCACGGCGGGAATGGTTGTCCTTCTTGTGGTCCTTGAAGTGCTCGGTCAGGTTGGTGATCCGCTCGGTGAGGATCGCAACCTGAACCTCCGGCGAACCGGTGTCGCCTTCCTTCGTTGCGAATTCCTTGATCAGCTCTGCCTTGCGTTCAGCAGCAATCGACATCGGGTCATCCTTTCGAAATGAGGGTGTTTTTTGGGTCGCCCGGGCCGGGATGTCGTCCAGCAAGGGCCGTTTAAACGCATTTATTTCAATGCTGGCCGCGATATAGGGCAAAAGCGCGTGTTTGTCGAGTGTCATGGTAGGGGCTGCCTGCGGCACGGCCTTTCGGCATTTCCCGGGGCGTGAGCAGCGACCTTCTCCTGCTTCAGCGAAAACGACGGTCGTCCTCCTCTGGCGAGAAACGCAGTGCCCTCCTATATCACTCCCACTAACGAACCATAAACTCCGCACCTGCCTGCCAGACGAAATCCGGCGTTCCGCCACACTCTTGATGTGACATGCCGGCTGAATAGTCCTCCGGCGCGCGGAGCCAGAACAGGGAGCGTCAACCATGCTTGCAGTCATACACGATACCTTCGGCGAACCTGCCGATGTTCTCGTCGCCAGGGAAACGGCGACGCCCGTGCCTGGTTCCGGCCAAGTCCTGGTACGGATGAAACTCAGCCCGATCCACAATCACGATCTCTGGACCATTCGCGGCAATTATGGCTACAAGCCGGAACTGCCCGGCGCCATCGGCGGTAGCGAAGCGCTCGGCGTGATCGAGAAAGTCGGCGCCGATGTAGATCAAGCCATGGTCGGCAAGCGTGTTGCCGTGGCCGGCGTCCATGGCAGCTGGGCCGAGTTCTTCATCGCACCTGCGGGTAGCGTACTGCCATTGCCCGACGAAATTTCCGACGAGGACGGCGCGCAGTTGATCGCCATGCCCTTCAGCGCTATCTCGCTACTGGAAACGCTGCGCGCCAAGAAAGGCGACTGGATCATCCAGACAGCCGCCAACGGCGCGGTCGGCAAGCTTATGACCACATTGGCGAAAAGCCACGGCATCAATCTCGTCAGCCTTGTGCGTCGGAAAGAAGCTGTGAAGGAACTTCACGACCTCGGCATCGGCAATGTCTTCTCCACAGCAGATGAAGACTGGAAGGATGAGGTTCGCGCGCTGATCGGCGAGGACGGCGCGACCTCTGCGATCGATTCCGTCGGCGGCGACACTGCGGCTGATCTTGTCGATCTTCTGGGCGTGGATGGCGAGTTGGTCGTTTTCGGAACGGCCACCGGTGCGCCCATGCCGCTTTCTTCCGGCACGCTGATCATGAAGCATATCACCGTTCGCGGCTTCTGGGGTTCCAGGGTCAGCAAGGAGATGGATGATGAAAAGAGGAAAACGCTGATCGGAGAGCTGGTCGCGTTGGCGGCGAAAGGCGAACTGCAGCTTGAAACGGACGAAATCTTTCCGCTCCAAAAGGCAGCCGACGCCGCCAGTGCCGCATTGAAGCCCGGACGCAAGGGCAAGGTGATGCTGCATCCCTGAAGACTGCACAGCGCCGGTCCGACCGGAGCATTGCCGTCCGCTAGTCGCGATGCGATAGTTTGAAAGAGCAGAACGGAAAGGCCGCACAATGGCTTATCGCAATATCATCGCGGCTGGCGCAATGGCGGTGCTTGCGACCGCCACCCAGGCGCTCGCCAATCCCGCCGAGATCAAGGCGATCGAAACGCTCTGGCAGAACCCGCAGGACCCCGGTGCTCTGGTATCGGAAAGCTTTGCCCGGGCGGTGCCCGACGAACAACTGACCGCTCTCGTCAATCGCCTGAAAAAGGAGACCGGACCGGCGATCAAGGTTGAAGGGGACAAGGGCGAGTATCTGATCGTGACCGAAACCCATGAGATCCCGGTGGAAATCTCGCTGGATGGTGACGGCAGGATACAGGGCCTGTTCTTCAGTCCGCCCGAGGTCCTGACCGAAGGGCCCGCCGCGACGCTCGCGGCCTTCGAGGCCTTGCCGGGCACGGTTTCCTATCTGGTGAGCTCCGACGACAAGACGCTTTTTGACCGAAACGCCGACACCCCTCTTGCCGTCGCCTCGGCCTTCAAGCTCGGCGTTCTCAAGGTGTTGCTTTCCGACATTGCGGCGCAGACGCGAAACTGGCAGGACATCGTCACGCTTCAGCCGGAAGACAGGTCCCTGCCGAGCGGTCGCCTGCAGACTTTTCCGGACGCCTCGCCGCTGACGTTGCATACGCTGGCAACGCTGATGATCGCCGAAAGCGACAATACCGCGACCGACATGCTGATGCGCGTGCTCGGCGCCGACCGGGTCGCAGACGCCCTCGGTCTTCGAAGCGTGCTCACCACCCGCCAGGCCTTCGCGCTGAAGGCCGATCCGGAACTCGCCCGGCAATACGAGGCTGCGCCGGTCGAAGACAAAGCGGCGATCGCTAAAAAGGCGGCGGCCGCCCCGCTTCCGTCCGTCTCCGCCGTGCTCGGGCCAATGACGGCAGGCATCGAGTGGTCTTTGTCCAACGCGAAACTCTGCGCCCTGATGGGCGAGGTCGCCGGGACGGACGTCTTTTCCGTCAATCCCGGACCGGTGCGCCCCGGCGACTGGCAATCGGTCGCCTTCAAGGGCGGCAGCGAGACCGGCGTGCTGAACCTGACGGCGCAACTGACGGGCAAGGACAAACGCACGGTCTGCCTCTCCGTCACCATAAATGACACGGCCGCCATCGATGAAACGAAGGCGGCCGGTCTGTTCACGCGACTTGCGCATCAACTGGCGACATCAGGAAAGTGATCAGCCGAACACCCGGCGCGGCTTGAACTGGCCTTGCGCGATCTCGCCAATGGCCACAAGACGACCGCCGACAGAGGCATAGGCCTCCGGCTCCTCCACCGGCGCGTGGGCGCCGCGCAGGATGATCGGGTTGCCGAGCTTGAGGCGGCGCGCCTGTTCGTCCGTCACCGGCACATGCGGCAGGCTCGTCAGCGCTTCCGAGGTATCGACGAGGAATTCTTCCAATGCGGCAAAGCGCTCGGCGTCGTCCTCGATTTCCTCCAGCGCCGTCAGTTCCGAGAGCGGAACCAGCATGTCCTCGGAGAACGGCGCGACGAAGGGGCGGCGCAGCGCCGAGATATGGCCGAAACAGCCAAGGTCGCGCCCCATGTCACGGGCGAGCGCGCGCACATAGGTGCCCTTGCCGCACTCGACTTCAAAATCCGCCGAATTCTCGTCCGGGCAGCCGATCAGCGTCAGCCGGTGGATCTCGACCTCACGCGTCGGGATTTCCACCGTCTCGCCCTCGCGCGCCAAGTCATAGGCGCGGTTGCCGTCGATCTTGATGGCGGAGAACTGCGGCGGCACCTGTTCGATCACGCCGGTGTATTTTTCAAGCAAGGCCTCGATATCGGCCCGCGCCGGGCGCTTGTCCGAGCTTTCGGTGACATCCCCCTCAAGGTCGTCCGTCGCCCGTTCCTCGCCCCAGGTCACGGTGAATTCATAAATCTTGCGGCCTTCCATGACATAGGGCACGGTCTTGGTCGCGTCGCCGAGCGCGATCGGCAACATGCCGGAGGCCAGCGGGTCGAGCGTGCCGGCATGGCCCGCCTTCTGCGCCTTGAACAGCCATTTGATCTTGGAGACCGCCTCGGTCGAGCCGAAATCGACGGGCTTGTCGAGGATCAGCCAACCGGAAACGGGACGGCCCTTGGGTTTTCTCTGTCGTGCCATATCCGGTCTTATTCTTTGTCTTCGTTGTCGTCGTCGTGATCGAGATCGCGCGCCACTTCCGGCGAATGCAGAAGCTCGTCGATCTTGCGGAAATTCTCGAAGCTCGTGTCGTCACGGAAGCGCAGCTCGGGCATGTATTTCATCTGCCGGAGCTCGCGCGTGATGCGGCCGCGGATGAACTTCGCATGATGGTTCAGGGCGCGCACCGTCGCGTCGTGATCGCGGTCGCCGAGCGGCGTCACATAGGCGGTCGCGACCTTCAGGTCAGGCGACATCCGCACCTCGGAAATCGAGATGACAGTGGTTTCCAGCAGCGGATCAAGCACTTCGCCGCGCTGGAGAACCTTGGTAATGGCGGCGCGAACCTGTTCGCCAACGCGAAGCATGCGCTGGGAGGGCGCCGAGGAGGTAGCTCTCGTCATATCAACCTTGTCTAGATCGTTCGTGTTTGTCTCGTGCCCGACCGTTTGACGGGGTTCGAACCCGCGCGGACATGTTCGATGACTGGCGGCCCGTTTAGCGCTTCGGCGGCGCAACGTCAATCGCCGCGCGCTGTTTCGACGCGGCTGGCCCGATCCTCATTTTTTTGATCAATCAGATGATCATCAGAAAATCAAACTTTTCCGTCGGCCAAGATCAATCATTTGATTCAGCGCAAATCGCTGACACGCATTAGCGGCTAGAAACAGTTCCAGACCGATGAGGCAAGCAACTGCCGACCACACGGAAAGGAATTCAAAGATCAGGGCGTTTCACGATCTCCTCCTCCTTCAATAGCTGAAACGCTTTGTAAGGCCGTCCCGCAGGCCAATCTCCCTCCTCTCAATTGCGGGAAAAGAACGGATCGCCGCAAACGATCCGTTTCAGTTCCGGTCAAACCGGAAAAGCCCGGCGCGCTGCTCCTCAAGAGTTGTTCGCCGGGCTTTCTGATTCTGGAGACGCGGCAAAATCCGCGCATGAAAAAACCGGCCGAAGCCGGTTTTTCCAATTCGTTTGCGCGCTCTCAAATCAGAGCGTGCGGGTGATATGCTCGACGCGGAAGGCCTCGATGACATCGCCGGCACGGATGTCCTCGTAGTTCTCGAAGGCCATGCCGCATTCCTGGCCGCCCGGCACTTCGGACACTTCGTCCTTGAAGCGCTTCAGCGTCTTCAGCTTGCCTTCGTGGATGACCACATTGTCGCGGATCAGGCGTACGCCGGCGCCGCGCTCCATCTTGCCTTCGGTGACGCGGCAACCCGCGACCTTGCCGACCTTGGAGATGTTGAACACTTCCAGGATCTCGGCATTGCCGAGGAAGGTCTCACGACGCTCCGGCGACAGGAGACCCGACATCGCCGCTTTCACGTCATCCACAAGATCGTAGATGATGTTGTAATAGCGGATCTCGATGCCGGCCTGTTCGGCGGCGCGGCGGGCCTGGGCGTTCGCACGCACGTTGAAGCCGATGATCGCCGCGTCGGATGCCTCGGCAAGCGAGATATCCGATTCGGTAATGCCGCCGGCGGCCGCGTGAACGACGCGGGCGCGCACTTCGTCGGTCCCGAGCTTTTCAAGCGCGGCGTTGATGGCTTCGACCGAGCCCTGAACGTCGCCCTTGATCAAGAGCGGGAACTCCTTGAGGCCCGTATCCTGAAGCTGGCTCATCATCTGCTCGAGCGAACCGCGCGAACCGGACTGACGGGCCGCCGCCTTGTCGCGGGCAAGCCGCTGGCGATATTCGGAAACCTCGCGGGCCTTCGCCTCGTTTTCGACGACGGCAAAACGGTCACCGGCCGACGGCGTGCCGCCAAGGCCGAGAATTTCCACCGGCATGGACGGTCCGGCTTCCTTCACATGTTCGCCGTGATCGTCAATGAGTGCGCGCACGCGGCCCCACTGGTCGCCGGCAACAAGAACCTGGCCCGGCTTCAGCGTGCCCTTCTGCACCAGAACGGTTGCGACCGAACCGCGGCCGCGGTCGAGCTGGGCTTCGATGACGACGCCCTCGGCCGTGCGGTCGGCATTGGCCTTGAGGTCGAGAATTTCCGCCTGCAGCAGGATCGCTTCCAGCAGCTTGTCGAGGTTCTTGCCGGTCTTGGCCGAGACCTCGACTTCCAGCGTCTCGCCGCCCATGGTTTCGACGAACACTTCGTGCTGAAGCAGTTCGGTGCGCACCTTCTGGGCATCGGCGGCGGGCTTGTCGATCTTGTTGATGGCAACAATGATCGGCACGCCGGCAGCCTTGGCGTGATTGATGGATTCGATCGTCTGCGGCATGACGCTGTCGTCAGCGGCGACCACCAGAATGGCGATATCGGTCACCTCGGCGCCACGGGCACGCATCGCGGTAAACGCGGCGTGGCCGGGGGTGTCGATGAAGGTGATCTTCTGACCGTCCTGCTCGACCTGATAGGCGCCGATATGCTGGGTGATGCCGCCGGCCTCGCCCGAAACGACATTGGCATGGCGGATCGCGTCAAGCAGCGAGGTCTTGCCGTGGTCGACATGGCCCATGATGGTCACGACGGGTGCACGCGGCTCAAGATCGGCCTCGTCATCGCCGACATCGAAGATGCCCTCTTCAACATCCGACTCAGCAACCCGCTTTACGGTATGGCCAAATTCGGTGGCGATCAGCTCGGCGAGATCGGCATCGATCACGTCGCCGGGCTTCATCATCTGCCCTTCCTTCATCAGGTACTTGATCACGTCGACCGCCCGTTCGGACATGCGTTGCGACAGTTCCTGAATGGTGATGGTCTCCGGCAGGATGACCTCGCGCAGAACCTTCTCGCGCGGCTCCTGCATCTGGGCGCGGCGCATCTTTTCCTGGCGGCGGCGCATGGCCGAGAGCGAACGACCGCGCTGGCTGCCGCCCTCGTCATCGCCGGTCACGGCTGTCACCGTCAGCTTGCCGCGACGCCGCTCGCCCGTGCCCTTCGGGCGCGAAGCGGGCTTGGCCGGCGCTTCCGGACGCAGCGCCTTGCCGCGGGCCGGTCCGCCGGCATCCTCGCTCTCGCGACGCGGCTTGCGACCGCGGCCTGCATCGTTCTCGTCTTCCGTCTCTGTGCGAGCCTGAGGGCGGTGGCGCGGGGCGGCACGGCTCGGCTTGGCATCATCGCCCGGGGGAAGCGCGGCAGCGGCGGGTGCCTCAGCGGCGGCAGCAGGCGTTTCCGGAACCTCGGGCTGTTCTTCCTTGACCGGCTGTTTCTTGGCTTCCTCGGCCTCGCGCCTGGCCTTTTCCTCGGCCTCGCGTTTGGCGGCCTCTTCGGCCACGCGGCGCTCTTCTTCCTCGCGCTTGCGACGTTCGGCCTCTTCAGCCTCGCGCTGCTGCGCCATCACCAGCGCACGGCGACGGGCATCCATCTCACCTTGCGAAAGATCGTGAAGCACATTGCCGCGCTGACGGTTCTGGCCGCCATTGCCGCCGCGATCAGACTGCTGATTGCCGCGCTGGCGGTTCTGGCCGCCCGGACGCGAAGGCTGCCCTTTCGGCTGGCGCTGCTGGCGGCTGGCGTCATCGGCACGGCGCGTCTGCCCTTCGGGCGCGCGCGGCTGCGCCGGCGCAGCACTGCGCTGGTTCGTCGTTGCTGCCGGTGTTGAGGTTGTCTCTTCGCTCGGCTTGTGCAGCCGGCGTTTGCGTGTTTCCACCACGACCGCCTTGCTGCGACCGCGGCCCATATCCTGGCGCACGGTGCCCTGGCTGACACCCGACGGCTTAAGCTTCAGTGTCTTCTTGCCTGCGTCGTTGGATGTCTTGTCGTCTTTACTGTCCGTCATTCGGTTCCCGTTCCTTGGCGCGGGAACCGCCATCACCATCAGTGAGACGCAATTCCCGCCTTGAAATTCATGCTCTGGCGCACGGCCAATATCCGTGACGTCGTCATTTGTTCGTCATCGCGGCTTTTCCTTCAGTTCCGGGAGCGGCCCGGTACCTGTGAAGCATCATCGCGCGCTTCACTACACCCTCTCCGGCCTTTCCCGCAAGCGCCGCGGCATGTTTAAACGCATTCTCATGCAAAAGAGTGTCGATTTCCGCAGCCCCGAAAGGGACAAATGCCGGAATCGGCCCTTCGGTCTCCATCTGGAGCCAGAAGGCCTTGCGGGCCTGGTCAAGCTTGCGCCTGCCATCGGCCGCGGCATCGGCGGCATGGAATGTGGCAAGGGCCGCGCCGCTTCTGATCGCAAGATCGACCTTGGCCGATCCGGCGACGAACTCGCCCGCCTTGCGGGCCATATTCATCATACCCGCAAGCTGACGCGCCATCAACATGTCGACGGTTGCGCCGAGATCGGGCGGCGCAACGACCTTCTGCTTCAGCGCCCGGGCATAAAGCCCCTTGGCCACGGCCTTGTCGACCGCCCAGCGTTCGGCCGTCACCCAGCATCCCCTGCCCGGCAGTTCCCGTTTGAGATCGGGAACCACCTGGCCGTCGGGGCCGGCGACGAAGCGGATCAGGTCATCCGGCCCGCCGGTTTTGCGGGTCACGATGCAGGTCCGATCGTTCATCGCCGCCTCTTCAGCCACTTTGCGGGGTGTGGTCACCGGTCCTTACACGCTCTTGCCGGCTTCGTCGCCGGATGAAGTCTGTTCTTCGACGGCGCCTTCCTCGGCCAGGGCTTCCTCGTCCTCGTTCACCTCTTCGGCAACCGCGAGATCTTCCTCGGTGATCCAACCGACCGCCAGGCGCGCCTGCACGACCATGTTCTCGGCTTCCACCCGCGACAGGTCGAAGCCCGAAAGCGTGCCCTCGAAGCGCTTGGTCTGGCCGTTCTGACGCTCGGTCCAGCCGACAAGATCATCAGCGGCGCAACCGGCGAAGTCTTCCATCGTCTTGATGTCGTCCTCGCCGAGCGCGACCATCATCGCCAGCGTCATGCCGTCGATCTGGCGCAAGTCGTCGGAAACGCCGAGTTCGCGGCGCTTTTCATCGAGTTCGGCTTCCTGGCGCTCGAGGAATTCCTTGGCGCGCATCTGGATTTCTTCCGCCGTTTCCTCATCGAAACCTTCGATGGAGGAAATTTCGTCGAGCTCGACATAGGCGAGTTCCTCGATTGCGGCAAAGCCTTCGGACGCCAGAACCTGGCCGACCATCTCGTCAACGTCGAGCGCATCCATGAACAGCTGCGACCGCTCGTTGAACTCCTTCTGGCGGCGCTCCGATTCCTCGTTTTCCGTCATGATGTCGATGTCCCAGCCGGTGAGCTGCGAGGCGAGACGGACATTCTGGCCGCGACGGCCGATCGCCAGCGAAAGCTGGTCGTCCGGCACGACAACGTCGATGCGCTCGGCATCCTCGTCCAGCACCACCTTGGCGACTTCGGCCGGCTGCAGCGCGTTGACGATGAAGGAGGCCGGATCCTCCGACCACGGAATGATGTCGATCTTCTCGCCCTGAAGCTCGCCGACGACGGCCTGAACGCGGCTGCCGCGCATGCCGACGCAGGCGCCGACCGGGTCGATCGACGAATCGGAAGAGATCACCGCGATCTTGGCGCGCGAACCCGGATCACGGGCCACCGACTTGATGGTGATGATGCCGTCATAGATTTCCGGCACTTCCATGGTGAAGAGCTTGACCATGAACTGCGGATGGGTGCGCGACAGGAAGATCTGCGGTCCGCGCTGCTCGCGACGCACATCATAGACATAGGCACGGATGCGGTCGCCGTAACGCGGCACTTCGCGCGGGATCATCTCGTCGCGGCGGATGATCGCCTCGCCACGGCCGAGATCGACGATGACATTGCCGTATTCGACGCGCTTGACCGTGCCGTTGACGATCTCGCCGATGCGATCCTTGTATTCGTCGAACTGGCGGTCGCGCTCGGCTTCGCGCACCTTCTGGACGATGACCTGCTTGGCCGACTGGGCGGCAATGCGGCCGAAATCCATCGGTGGCAGCGGGTCGGCGATGAAATCGCCCAACTTTGCCTCAGGGTTGCGGTCAAGCGCCAGCGTCAACGGGATCTGGGTGTTGTAGTCCTCGGCTTCCTCGACCACTTCGAGCAGGCGCTGAAGATGGATTTCGCCGGTCTTCGGATTGATGTCCGCGCGGATATTGGTTTCCGACCCGTAGCGCGACTTGGCCGCCTTCTGAATGGCGTCGGCCATGGCGGTCAGAACGATCTCGCGATCGATGGATTTTTCGCGCGCCACCGCATCGGCGATCTGCAACAGTTCAAGCCGGTTCGCACTTACTGCCATTTTGCTGGTCTCCGTCCTTGCAAGCGGAACCGCACCGGTTCCGAAAATATCCTAAATTGAAAGGCCGCCCGTCAGCGGGGCCTCAGCTCTTGTCTCAATTGTCGTCGCCGTCGGCGACGTCTTCCTCGTCGTCATTCTCGTTTGCCGCCTTCTGCTTGGCGAGCTTGTCGGCCCTCAGCGCCTCGCGGATCAGTTCGTCCGTCAGCACCAGTTTGGCATCGGAAAGCGCGGTAAAGGGAATGGTCACCTCGGCAGGCTCGCCATAGGCCACGCCGTCACGCAACAGCGTAATGCCGTCGACATCGGCCTCGACGATTCGGCCGCGGAAGCGCTTGCGTTCGTTGACGAGCACCGAAGTCTCGCATTTCAGCAAGTGGCCCTTCCAGCGGTAGAAGTCGGATTTGCGCACCATCGGCCGGTCGATGCCCGGCGAGGACACTTCCAGGTGATAGGCCCGGTCGATCGGGTCTTCCACATCGAGCACCGGTGAAACGGCCTGAGAGACTTCCTCGCAGTCTTCCACCGTCATCGTGCCGTCGAAACGTTCGGCCATGATCTGCAGCGTCAGCCCGTTCTGGCCGGAAAGCCTGACGCGCACCAGTTTGAAGCCGATATCTTCCAGAACGGGTTCGATCATGTCGGCGATCTTCTTGTCGATGCCCGTTTCCACGATCAGCCGTTCTTCTCTTGCTTTGTCCGCCATCTGTTCAAAATCTACCAAGGTTTGCTCCCGGCGGCCCATGCCGCCGCCCGCGCCAAATAAAAAAGAGCGGGTCCGCGAGGTCCCACTCTTCATCTGACGATCAAGAATTTGAGCCGTAAATAAGCCCTTGCCGCGCAAATTGCAAGTTTTATCGCCATTGTCGCCAACGCAAGCGCTGCACTGCGTATAGGCAAGCGACGCCGCAAGGGCCTATAGTGTCCAGCCGGAACGCCCGGCGAATTCCCGGCATTTTAAGAACAGAGAGCATTGATGCAGTCCGCGCCAGTCCCGAAATCGCTCTTCGCGCCCTTCTCCCACCCGACCTTCCGCTATATCTGGCTTGCCTCGGTCGCCTCAAATCTCGGCAGCATGATCCAGAATGTCGGCGCGGCGTGGATGATGACCTCGATTTCCGATTCGGAAAGCATGGTGGCGCTGGTGCAGGCCTCAACGACGCTGCCGGTGATGCTGTTTGCGCTTCTGGCCGGCGCGATTGCCGACGGCTTTGACCGTCGCCGGGTGATCCTTTCCGCCCAGATCTTCATGTTCACGGTTTCGGTGCTACTGGCGATGGTCGCCATCGCGGGGCTGATCACGCCCTGGCTTCTGCTCGCCTTCACCTTCCTGATCGGCTGCGGAAATGCGCTCAACAATCCGTCCTGGCAGGCCTCCGTCGGCGACATGGTGCCGCGTTCGGACCTGCCCGGCGCCGTCACGCTCAATTCCGTCGGCTTCAACATCACCCGCAGCCTTGGCCCGGCCATCGGTGGCACGATCGTCGCCATCGGCGGCGGGGCGGCCGCCTTCACCGTCAACGCCTTCTCCTATCTCGGCCTTCTGACGGTCGTCTATCGCTGGAAGTTCCGCCGCCCGGAAAGCCCATTGCCGCGCGAGAAGATGACAACCGCCATCGGCGCGGGGCTGCGCTATGTCTTCATGTCGCCGAACATTCTGAAGGTCATCCTGCGCGCCTTCATCTTCGGCCTCGCCTCGGTTTCGGTGCTCGCGCTTCTGCCGGTCGTCGCCCGCGACGTGATTGCCGGCGGGCCGCAAACCTTCGGCATCATGCTCGGCGCCTTCGGCATCGGCGCAATCGGCGGCGCCTTTGCCAACGGGCATGCCCGCGCCCGGCTTTCCAACGAGGCGATCGTCGCCATCTCCTTCCTGATCTTCGCCGCAAGCGCCGTCTCGATCGGGCTTTCAACCTCGCTCGTGCTCGATTGTCTCGCGCTTCTCTTCGCCGGGGCCTGCTGGGTGCTGACGCTTTCGCTGTTCAACACGGTGGTGCAGCTCACCACGCCGCGCTGGGTGGTCGGGCGGGCACTGTCGCTCTACCAGACGGCCTCCTTCGGCGGCATGGCGCTTGGCAGCTGGCTCTGGGGTCAGGTCGCGGAGAATTACTCGATCACGCTGGCTTTCGTCGCCGCCGCCGCCGTGATGGCGCTGGGCGCCGCCATCGGCCTCTTCCTGAAGATGCCGGCGCTCGAAAGCCTCAACCTCGATCCGCTGAACCGGTTCCAGACGCCGGAAACCAAGGTCGACATGCTGGCCCGCAGCGGCCCGATCGTGGTCGAGACCCGTTTCATCATCAGCCCTGACGATACGGAAGAATTCCTGCGGTTGATGATCGAACGCCGCCGAATCCGCAAGCGCGATGGCGCGCGCAAATGGGCGCTGATGCGTGATATCGCCGATCCGGAAGTCTGGATCGAGACCTACCACGCGCCGACATGGGTGGATTATGTGCGCCACAACCAGCGCCGCACGGTGGCCGATGCCGAAAACCTCGACCGCATCCGCGAACTGCATCGCGGCGAAGGCAAGCCGGAGGTCCGCCGCATGATCGAGCGGCAGGCAATCCCGCCGCGCGACGAGGTCTTCAACCGCCCCTACCACATGCATCATCAGCATCACTGACCGCAGGCGCGGAGACGCCAAGCACCACGTTCTGCTCACATTTCTGGCGACAATTGTGCGCTCGGGTTCGTGTCAGGCGGAAGAAACACTCTTGTGGCGACAAGGCGCGCCAAAAGAAATCAGGGCAACGCCTTGGCCGATATTATCAGGCAAGCCGGCCGTGGCAGTGCTTGAACTTGCGGCCCGAACCGCAGGGGCACGGGTCGTTGCGGCCGACATTGCGGTATTCTTCCGGCAGTTCGCCGGCAGGCATTGCCGCTTCACCGGCCCCAACCTGTTCGCCGGACATCTCGTCTTCGCCGGTATCCGGGTCAAGGTGGCTGGCGCGCAGCTGCGCGGGATCGACTTCGGGCTGCGGCTGGGGCGGCTGCTGTTCACGCACCAACTGGACGCGCGAAAGCTGAGAAACCGCAAGCTCGCGCATGTTGCCGAGCAGCGCCTGGAACAGTTCGAAGGCCTCGGCCTTGTATTCCTGCAGCGGATCGCGCTGGGCATAGCCGCGGAAGCCGATGACCGAGCGCAAATGGTCGAGATTGACGATATGCTCGCGCCAGAGATGGTCGAGCGACTGCATCGTCACCTGACGCTGGACATATTTCATCACGTCCGGACCAAACTGCTCGGCCTGCTTGGCGCGCATTTCCTCGGCCTGATCGGCGGCGGCATTGATGCGCTCGAGAATTTCCGGCTCGGCAATCCCGTCTTCGGCCGCCCATTCCTCGATCGGAAGGTCGAGGCTGAGAATGCGCAGGCAGTCTTCCTTCAGGCCCGCGACATCCCACTGTTCGGCATAGGCGCGTTCAGGAATGCGGCGATGAACGGCGTTCTCGATCACTTCGTGACGCATGTCCTCGACGATCTCCGTAATGTCTTCGGAATCCATCAGTTCCTTGCGCTGGTCGAAGACCACCTTGCGCTGGTCGTTGAGCACATCATCATATTTCAGCAGGTTCTTGCGAATGTCGAAGTTGCGGGCTTCGACCTTCTTCTGCGCGCGCTCGAGCGCCTTGTTGATCCACGGGTGGACGATCGCCTCGCCTTCCTTCAGGCCGAGCTTCTGCAGCATGCTTTCCATGCGGTCGGAGCCGAAGATGCGCATCAGGTCGTCCTGAAGCGAGAGGTAGAATTTCGAGCGTCCCGGGTCGCCCTGACGGCCGGAACGGCCGCGCAGCTGGTTGTCGATGCGCCGGCTTTCATGGCGCTCGGTGGCGATCACATAAAGACCGCCGGCAGCCAGCGCCTCCTGCTTGAGGCGAGCGACATCCTCGCGGATCGCCTGTTCCTTCGCCTCGCGCTCGGGTCCCGGCGGAGTGAACTTGCGTTCGACCTCGACGCGCTCGCCCTCTTCGTTGGTGACGATATCCGTGCCCGGTTCCAGATAGCCGAGTTCGGCCTGGATACGCATTTCCAGATTGCCGCCAAGCTGGATATCGGTACCGCGACCGGCCATGTTGGTGGCGATCGTCAGCGCGCCGGGCACGCCGGCCTGGGCGATGATGAAGGCTTCGTTTTCATGGTAACGGGCGTTCAGGATCTCAAACTCGGTAATGCCGTCGCGCTTGAGCGCCGCAGCCAGCATCTCGGACTTTTCAATCGAGGTGGTGCCGACGAGAACCGGCTGGCCCTTTTCCTTGGCCGCCTTGATCTCCTCGACGATCGCCTGGTATTTTTCCTGGACCGTGAGATAGACCTCGTCGTCCTCGTCCAGACGGACGATCGGCAGGTTGGTCGGCACTTCAACGACGTCGAGGCCGTAAATATTGCCGAATTCTTCCGCTTCGGTCGCCGCCGTGCCGGTCATGCCGGCTAGCTTGTCGTACATGCGGAAATAGTTCTGGAAGGTAATCGAGGCGAGCGTCTGGTTCTCCGGTTGGATCTTGACGCCTTCCTTGGCTTCAAGCGCCTGGTGCTGGCCTTCCGAATAGCGACGCCCTGGCATCATGCGACCGGTGAACTCGTCGATGATCACGACCTCGCCGTCGCGGACGATGTAATCCTTGTCGCGGGAGAACATCTTGTGCGCCTTCAGCGCATTGTTGAGATGGTGGACGATCGCGACATTCTCGACGTCATAAAGCGACTCGCCCTTCATCAGACCGGATTCGGTCAGCATCTTTTCCAGCTTCTCCATGCCGTCTTCGGAGAAGTTGGCCGAGCGCTGCTTTTCGTCGATCTCGTAGTCGCCGTCGTCCAGCATCGGAATGATCTTGTCGATGGTGACGTAGAGATCGGAACGGTCGTCAAGCGGGCCGGAAATGATCAGCGGCGTGCGCGCCTCGTCCACCAGGATCGAGTCGACCTCGTCGACGATCGCGTAATTATGGCCGCGCTGGACCATCTCGGCGCGCTGCATCTTCATGTTGTCGCGCAGATAATCGAAGCCGAGCTCATTATTGGTCGCGTAGGTGATGTCGGCGCTGTAGGCCGCGCGGCGCTGCTGGTCGTCGAGACCGTGATGGATGACGCCGGTGGTCAGCCCGAGGAAACCGTAGAGCCGCCCCATATTTTCGCTGTCGCGGCGAGCCAGGTAATCATTGACGGTAACGACGTGGACGCCCTTGCCGGCAAGGGCGTTGAGATAGACGGGAAGCGTGGCGACCAGCGTCTTGCCTTCGCCCGTCTTCATCTCGGCGATCGCGTTTTCATGCAGGATCATGCCGCCGATGAGCTGAACGTCGAAAGGTCTGAGGCCCAGCACACGCTTGGAGGCTTCCCGGGCAACGGCGAAAGCTTCAACAAGAAGATCGTCCAGGCTCTTGCCTTCGGCGAGCTGCTTTTTGAATTCCTCGGTCTTTGCCTTCAGGTCGTCATCCGAAAGCGCCGCCATCTGCTCTTCGAGCGCATTGATTGCAGCCACACGGGGTTTGTAGGAACGGATCCGGCGATCATTGGCCGAACCGAACAATTTGCGGGCTACGCCACCGAGTGAGACCATTTCAATAGCTCTTTCTGAAAGTTGTCATATCTATCCTGTACGTGGCGCCGTACAAACGCATTCCTGACAAGCGGGGTCCATATCACCGTCCGGAGCTTCACTGGACGCGGGCTTGGCAGACAGATAAGAGGGGGGTCGGGGGATGTCAACGTCAAAGGCCGCGCCACAATCGCCACATTCCTGTGTTGCCGGTCTTCTCGCGGACCGCCGCACATTAAATCGCGGTAAGGATGCAACGCATTCCGGCCGCACACGTTGACGCGTGACAAGGTTTCTACCACATGCGACGGGCCCGACCGGCGCGAAAGGGCGAAACAGGAGGTTTCGCCGTACAACAGAAAAAAGGTGAACTCATGCAGAAAAGACATCTGGCAGCCGCAGCACTCCTGGCAACAACTGTCAGCTTCGCGGTCCCGTCCTTCGCCCAGGACAGCGGTTCGACAGCGGATGACGCGGTTGTCGCCACCGTTGACGGCGCCCCCATCACCCAGTCGGAACTGCAGACCACGCTCGACCAGTTCAAGGGCCAGTTCGGCCAGATGCCCGAGGAGCAGCTTCGCGCGGTCGCCCTTTCAAGCCTGATCGACATGAAGGTCATCACCGATGCGGCGGAGAAGGAAGGTCTCGACAAGACCGAAGCCTTCAAGACGCGCATGGACCAGATGCGCCAGGAAGAGCTCTACAACACCTTCTTCGACGAGAAGATCAATGCCCAGATCACGCCGGAAATGCTGAAGGCGCGCTATGACGAGGAAATCGCCAATGCGCCGAAGCAGGAAGAGGTTCACGCCCGCCACATTCTGGTGGACACCGAGGACGAGGCCAAGGAAATCATCAAGGAGCTCGACAACGGCGCCGATTTCGCCGAACTCGCCAAGGAACATTCGACCGGCCCGTCAGCCGAAAGCGGCGGCGATCTCGGCTACTTTTCGAAGGGCCAGATGGTTCCCGAATTCGAAGAGGTCGCCTTCTCGCTCGAGCCCGGCGAATACACCGAGACCCCGGTGCAGACCCAGTTCGGCTACCATGTGATCGAGGTCGAGGACGTGCGCGAGAAGACGCCGATCCCGTTCGAACAGGTCGAGCCGCAGCTTCGTCAGCTCGTTGCCAGCGAGAAATACAACGAAGTGGTCTCCAAGCTGAAGACGGGCGACAAGATCGTCATCGAAGATAAGGACTTGCAACAGGCCTACGAGGCCGTCAATAAAATGCAGTGATCCAAACCACCGGCCCGCGCTTTTCCCGCGGGCCGGACTTTCGAGAGGCCTGCCATGACGACCGCCATATCTCCGCTCGCGCCCAAATCCTATCCGCCGATGCCGCCAATCGACGGCCTGCGCATCGCGACCGCAGCCGCCGGCATCAAGTACAAGGGACGGACGGACGTCATGATGATGATCTTCGATGATCAGGCGAGCGTCGCCGGCCTCTTCACCAGATCGAAATGCCCCTCCGCACCCGTCGATTTCTGCCGCGCCAATCTTGCTGGCGGCAAGGCGCGCGTGCTGGTGGTCAACTCCGGCAATGCCAACGCCTTTACCGGCAAGAAGGGCGCGGAAGCCGCGGCGCTGACCGCGCGCACAGCCGCAGAAGCCGCCGATTGCGCCGAAAGCGACGTGTTCCTGGCCTCGACAGGCGTCATCGGCGAACCGCTCGACGCCTCCAAATTCGCAGGCGTTCTCGCAACCATGGCCGGCGAGGCGAAGCCGGACCTCTGGCTTGAGGCGGCAAAGGCGATCATGACCACGGACACCTATCCGAAGGTCGCGACAAGAGGCGCCGAAATTGACGGCGTTTCGGTGACGCTGAACGGCATTGCCAAGGGCGCCGGCATGATCGCGCCCGACATGGCCACCATGCTCTCCTTTATTGCCACCGATGCGGCGATCTCGGCCGAGGCGCTGCAGCAGCTCCTTTCCGAGGGCGTGGGCGCAAGTTTCAATGCCGTCACCGTCGACAGCGACACCTCCACCTCCGATACGGTTCTGGCCTTCGCCACCGGCACGGCGCCCGGACAGGACATGGTCACCGACGGTTCCGATCCGCGCCTTGACGATTTCCGCGCCGCCCTTCACGCGCTGATGCAGGACCTGGCGCTGCAGATCGTCCGCGACGGCGAAGGCGCGCGCAAGATGGTAACGGTGCGGGTGACGGGCGCAGAAAGCAATCGCGCCGCCGATGTCATCGCCCGCTCGATCGCCAACTCGCCGCTGGTCAAGACCGCCGTTGCCGGCGAGGATGCCAATTGGGGCCGCGTGGTCATGGCCGTCGGCAAGGCCGGCGAGAAGGCCGACCGCGACCGTCTTGCCATCTGGTTCGGCGATATCCGCGTTGCCGTCAACGGCGAGCGCGATCCCGACTATTCCGAAGAATTCGCCTCCGCCGTCATGCGCGAGGACGAGATCACCATCCGGGCCGATATCGGCCTCGGCGAGGGTCAGGCGACGATCTATACCTGCGACCTGACCAAGGAATATGTCGCCATCAACGGCGATTATCGCAGCTGATACCGCTCAGCCGAGCCGGGTGGGCCGCGTTGCCTGCGCGCAACACCGGCCGCCTCAAGCGCGCGCGCCATGTTTACAGTCCGGTCTGAAGCGCACTAGATGAACAAAAACAATAACGTCGCGACAGGATCGGAACAAAGGTGAGTGCGGATCTTCCTCTTGTGCGTCGGCTGGAAGCCATGGGTCTGCGCGCATGGCCGGCAAAGAACGTGCATTATGACGGCGCCTGGCAGCTTCGGCTGACAGCGGGTCACCCGTCCAAACGTCTCAACAGCCTGTCGGTCCTCGATCAGTCGGATATTTCCGATATCGAGATCAGGTTCGAGAAGGCGCGTCGCCATTACGAGGCCTTCGGACGGCCGCTTCTGGTGCGCGAAACGCCGCTGACGCCGCCGGCGCTCGTGGAGTTTCTGGAGGGCGAAGCGGCTGAGCCGTTTGACGCGAGCATCGTCATGACGCTCGACCTCTCCCGCTTCGAACCGGAGGATGGCGTCGAGCTTCTGCCAAGCCAGGATGTCGGTCGCTTCGTCGGCGCGGCGCTGAAGGTCAATCCGGTCGCGGACCTGACGCGGGCCGGCCTTGCCGAAGTCGTCACCGCCATCAAGCCCGCCCACGGCTTTTTCATCCGCGAGACGGACCAGGGAGAACCCGTCGCCACCGGCCTTTGCGTGCACGATTTCGACATGGCTGGAATCGAGGCTTTTGCGGTGGCGCCCGAAGCGCGGCGCAATGGGCACGGTCGCGAACTGGCGACAGGCATTCTGCGCTGGCTCAAAGGGCGCGGCGCACGCACCGCATGGCTGCAGGTAACCGAGACCAACACAGCGGCGCTTTCCCTTTACCGATCACTCGGCTTTCAAGAGGCCTACAGATACCGCTACTGGCGCGAAAAGGCACAATAATGAGCGAAAAGAAACTCCTGCTGGTGGCCGCCTGCGCACTGATCGACCAGGACGGTCGTATTCTTCTGGCGCAGCGTCCCGAGGGAAAAAATCTGGCTGGCCTGTGGGAATTCCCCGGCGGCAAGGTCGAAAGCGGCGAGACGCCGGAACAATGCCTGATCCGCGAGATGGAAGAGGAACTGGGCATCACGACCAAGCCTGACTGCCTCGCCCCGCTGACCTTCGCCAGCCACACCTATGAGACATTCCATCTGCTGATGCCGCTCTTCGTCTGCCGCCGCTATCAGGGCATTCCATCCGGCAGGGAAGGCCAGGCAATCAAATGGGTGCGCGCCCGTGACCTGCGCGACTACCCGATGCCGCCGGCCGACGAACCGCTGATACCGATCCTGCAGGATCTGCTGTAATAGCGATTATCGCCCGGAAAGTTCGCGCCTGCGGCCGATGATCTCGGCGGCGACGGCTTCCGCCACGCTTGCGACCCGCTGCGAACCGACGAGATCGCCATGGGTGACGAGCATGATCGGCCGCTCCATCACGCTTCCGTCCGGCAGCCGGTCGGCAAGGCGACGCATCCCCTCGCCTGCCAGAAAATGCGGCAAAACCGCCCTACCGATGCCGCGCCGGACCGCTTCAATCTGGCCCGCGAGCGTGTTGACGGCAAAACGCGCGCTGCCGGACTGGGAAAACGCAGATGACCAGCCGAGTGGAACCGCGAGGCTTTCCGATTGCGGCCAGGTGACGATACGCGAGGGTTGAGCGCCATCCGCCGGCCCGTAAAGCCCGAAACCCATGGTGGCAAGCTGGCGGACCACCAGGTTGCCACGCTCCGGCCGCACCATGCGAAGCGCCAGATCCGCATCGTGACGATGCATATTGACGGCCGTCGTGGAGAACGCAATTTCGACATCAAGACCGGGATTGTCGGCAAGCAAAGGCGCAAGCGCCGGTACGATGAAGGCGGCGACGAGGCTTTCCACGCTTGCCAGCCTCACCTGCCCGCGGATGCCGACATGATCACTTGCCTGCCGATGCATGTCCTTGACGGCGAGCTCCACCGCCTCGGCGCGCGGCAGCAGCGCTTCGCCCTGGTCGGTGAGACTGTATCCGCTCTGGTGCCTGAGGAACAGCGGAACGCCCAACGCGTCTTCCATCCGCTCGATCCGCCGGGAGACAGTGGCGACGCCGCTTTTCAACTGCGCTGCCGCCCCGGATAACGTGCCCTCCCGCGCAAGAGCGAGAAACACGCGATTATCGTCCCAGTTGAACTGAACCATTGGTTTTCCGTTTTTGAAAAATAAGATGCCAAAAACCGCTATATAACAAATCAAACCGGAAAGGCATATTCCTCGCAGTTCATACATATCGACGAGGTTGCCATGTCCGTCTCCAACGACACTGTGTCCGTTCGCGCTCCCAACACCGACACTGCGGCGCTCGGGCTCAGCGCCCTTTCCGCGGTCTTCTGGGGAACCAATTTCGAAGCGACCCGCATCGCGCTTTCGGGCCTGCCGCCCTGGACCGCCGCCGCACTTCGGTTTGCAATCGCCGCCGTGGCAATCCTGTTCTGGCTGCGGCTGAGCAGCACTTTCGAGCTGAAGGTTCTGAAGCGCAACCTCCCGGCGTTTTTGAGCCTCGGCATAGTCGGCGTCGCGGGCTTCAATGCCGCGCTGTTTCTGGGGATGCGGACGTCAAGCCCTGTCACGGCGGCGCTGATCATGGGCACGACCCCACTGACCACCAATCTGATCGAGTCGATACTTCAACGCCGCCTGCCCTCGACCGGCATGGTCCTCGGCATGGCGATCAGCCTGTTCGGTGTGGCGCTGACGGTCGGAGCCTTTTCCGGCGCCCGGTTCACATCGGGCGACATCCTCATTCTGGCAGGAAGCCTCGCCTGGGCGCTCTACACAATCGGTTGCCGTCGGATCGTGCGCGATGCGACGCCGATGGAGACCACAGCCTGGACAATGACCGGAGGCGCCGTCACGCTCCTTCTGGCTGCTTTCTTTTTCGAAACGCCGTTCACAGCGCTCGCAAATGCCAATGCTCCCGCGCTCGGCGCAGTGTTGTGGATGTCGCTCGTCGGCTCGGTGCTGGCCTATATCTTCTGGCAGATCGGCATAGCCCGGCGCGGGCCCGGCGCCACGTCGGTGGTCTTCAACCTTGTCCCGGTCTCCGCCCTTGTGGTCGCGTCGCTCTTCGGGCGGATGCCGGACCTGTTCCAGATCGGCGGCGTCGCCATTGCGATCTTTGGCATCCTGCTGGCGAGCTGCAGGATTCCGTTGCCCGGGCGCCGGTACTTCTAGCGCTTCAGTTTGAATTCCTCGGTGTTGAGCGCGTCGGCAAGGCGCGCCTTCGCTGAGCCGGGCTTCAGCGGTTTCTGCTGGCTTTCATGCGGCGCCCAGCCGGAAACATAGATGATCGAGAAAGTCGCGCGGATGCGCCCGTCCGGATCGCTGTAGCGCTCGGCGTAAAGTTCGGCCGCCCGCAGGAAGAAGGCCCGGCTGACGGGTTTTCTCGATCGGTCGGACAGCGGATTAGCCATGCCCATGGCCCTGAGATCCGCCATCAGGTCGAACAGCGTATCATAGCGAACCGTATAATTCTCCTGGTCCACGACGGGTAGTGCGAAACCGGCGCGCTGCAGAAGACCACCGACATCGCGCACATCGGCAAAGGGAATGACGCGCGGGCTGACCCCGCCGTAGATCTCGGCCTCTGCCGCAAGCAGGCAATCGCGCAGTTCGGCAAGCGTTCCCGACCCCGCAATGGCGGCAAGGAACAGCCCGTCGGGCTTCAGCGCCCTTCGCGCCTGGATGAAATAGCCGGGGGTGTCATTGGTCAGATGAGCGGCAAGCGGGGAAAGCACCAGATTGAGCGACTGGTCCTCAAGCCCCGGCCATTCGAGCGGCGCGACGGCGACCGTCTCGCCCGCTGCCGCAAAGGCCGCATCGCTCTCCACCCGTCGCATTGTGCCGACCTTGCCCGTTTCAAGCGCCGCCTTCGCGACAACGCCCGTCACTCCGTGAAGCTCGGCGGCGACATCGAAGGTTCGCTCGACAACGGCCAGCCGGTCGGCGATCTCTTCGGCAACGATATTGAGCAGGAAATCCGCGCCGGGTTTGGCCGTGCGCCAGGCCTTCAGCCGGTTTTTCGCCACCCGTTCCGTTTCGAAAACCTGTTCCATGACACGTGGCCTTTCTTCTTGACGCCTGTGCGCCAATTAGGGAGTCGCAAAGCATCCGTCAACGCGCTACCTTCAAGGCCATGGACGAGATCGACCCCTTGCGAGGCGAGACAACAGGGCAACGCTCCGCGGCTTTGACCCGCGGCGCGCTGTCGGCGTTCGGCAATCTCCTCTTTCCGCCGGTCTGCGCGGCCTGCGGCAGAACCACCGGCACCCATCGCGCGCTCTGCGTCGCCTGCTGGAGCGATATCCGCTTCATCGAACGCCCCTATTGCGCGGTTCTCGGAACGCCGTTTTCCCACGACCTCGGGCCGGACATCCTGAGCGCGGCGGCGATCGCCAATCCGCCGGATTTCGACCGGCTGCGCTCCGCCGCCTATTACACAGGCACCGTGCGCAATCTCGTCCACGCGCTCAAATATCGCGACAACACGCATCTTGCGGTGATGATGGCCGAATGGATGCGGCGCGCCGATGACGGCATGATCGCGCGCGCCGACGGCATAGCCGCCGTTCCGCTGCATGCAACGCGGCTGATGTCGCGCCGTTTCAACCAGTCGGCGGAACTGGCCCGCAACCTGGCGCGGCTGACGGACAAGCCGTTCCTGCCGGGGCTTGTGCGGCGCACGCGGCGCACAAGCCGGCAGGTGGGGCTTACCCGTACGGCGCGCGAGGACAATGTGCGCGGCGCCTTTGCGCTTGCGCCCGACAGCGAGGATATGGTCTTCGGAAAGTCGATCCTCATCATCGACGATGTCTATACGACGGGCGCCACGGTTTCGGCCGTCGCGCGGGTGCTGAAGCGCAAGGGCGCGGCCGAGATCAATGTTTTGACCTTTGCACGGGTCCTTGATGAAACTATATGAGGGCGAGACACCAGCAACGAAAGGACCCCAGTTCATCATGGCGAATGTCGAGATCTACACACGGGAATTCTGTGGTTTCTGCGCGCGCGCAAAAAAGCTCCTCGCCGACAAGGGCGTCGACTTTACCGAATACAACGCGACCGAAACCCCGGATGTCAGGGCGAAGATGATCGAACGCTCCAATGGCGGCTCGACCTTCCCGCAGATCTTCATCGATGACCGTCATATCGGCGGCTGCGACGACCTTCTCGCCCTGGACCGCGCGGGCCAGCTCGATCCGCTTCTTGCCCGCTGAGGAACTCCACATGACCCGCTTTACCGCCGCCGCCCTGCAGATGCGTTCCGGTACCGACCCCGAGGAAAACGCCGAGACCCTGTCGCGACTGGTCGCAGAGGCTGTCGCGAAGGGTGCCGGCTATATCCAGACGCCGGAAATGACCGGCGCGGTGCAGAAGAACCGCAAGGCGCTGATGGCGGTGCTGAAGGGCGAGGACGACGATATCGTCGTCCGCACGGCGTCATCGCTTGCCGAAAGGCATGGCGTCTACCTGCATATCGGCTCAACGGCGATTGCCGTCGGCGACGACATGGTCGCCAACCGCGCGCTCCTGTTTGCGCCCGACGGGACTGTCGCGGCGCGCTACGACAAGATCCACATGTTCGACGTCGACCTCGACAATGGCGAGAGCTGGCGCGAAAGCGCGGTCTACCGGCCCGGAGAGACCGCTCTTCTGGCGAACCTGCCCTTTGCGCGCCTCGGCATGGCGATCTGCTACGATGTGCGCTTTCCCGACCTCTTCCGCTCCTATGCGCTTGCCGGCGCCGAGGTGCTGACGGCGCCCGCCGCCTTCACGAAGCAGACCGGCGAGGCCCACTGGCACGTGCTGCAGCGCGCCCGCGCGATCGAGAACGGCGCCTTCATGATTTCCGCCGCCCAGGCGGGCGTCCACGAGGACGGTCGCGAGACCTTCGGCCACTCGATCATCATTGATCCCTGGGGCCATGTGCTTGCCGAGGCCGGCGATGTCGGCGAGGCGGTGATTACCGCCGAGATCGACACCGACCAGGTGGCTGAAGCGCGCGGCAAGGTGCCGAACCTGAAGAATATCCGTCCCTTTTCGCTTGAAGAGCGACAGGCGACGCAAGCCGGCGCCGAAAAGGCCTGAGTGAAAGACCGACCCCGTGATCCATTATTCCCTCTCCTGCGACAACGGCCACGCCTTTGAAGGCTGGTTTTCCGGCAGCGATGATTTCGACCGTCAGGTTGAAAGCGGTTTTCTCACCTGCCCGGTCTGCAATTCGGCGAAGATCACCAAGGGGTTGATGGCGCCGCAGGTCTCCACCGCGCGCAGTAAGGATGAGCGCAAGGCCGCCCTTGTCGACAAGGCGCAGCGCGAGGCTGTCGAGAAACTGCGGCAGGCCGTGGCCGAGATCCGCGCCAGTTCAGAGGATGTCGGCGAGCGCTTTCCCGAGGAAGCACGCAAGATCCACTACGGCGAGGCGAAGGAACGCGGCATCATCGGCGCGGCAAAGCCCGACGAGGTGCGCGATCTTCTGGAAGAGGGCATCGAGATCATGCCGCTGCCGGTCCTGCCCGAAGACAAGAACTGAGGGACGACCGGAGCGAATGTCGAAGGTGGTTGGTGGAGCCGAGCGGGATCGAACCGCCGACCTCTGCAGTGCGATTGCAGCGCTCTCCCAGCTGAGCTACGGCCCCTTTCACCGAAATCGCTGATACTCCAAACCGGCCTTGCGGGCAAGCGGCAAGAGACCGAAAATTGCGGGCGGAGAGGTTCAGGGAACGACGACCGATTGCCGCAGGCAGCTCGGCCGGTCGCGGGGCGGGCGTTCGCCTCCTTCGGAGCGCAGACAAGCTGGCTTCTGCCAGACCGCGGTTGCGTCGTGGTTGCGCCCTGCGCGTCCTCCCGGCCAAGCCTTTGCGCGTTTCAACAGTCGCGTGGAAACACCCATGCGCTTCCCGAATATCAGCATAACAATATGTTTTCTTTTTATTTTCTAGTCGTTTCTTTTTGACGCCGGACGACCGGGCGCGGGCGGCTCCGCCCCTCTTGATCGCGCGAAAAAGTTGCCGTTCGACAACACTCCCGCGCCATCGAAACGGAATCCGGCCGGAACATGACAAGAATCCGACGGCGGCAATTGTGTTTCAAACAGGTAAACGTATAGTCGTCAATGCAATCGCCAATAATCGATTGAACACAATAACAACCGAGTGCGTCATGGCGTCCCTGCGTTCGTGTGATGATTATCAAGGGCTCTGGAGAGTACTGACCATGAAGACCAATTTTTTTCTCATCGGCTCCGCCTCGCTGCTTGCAGCCGCAACAGGCGCCAAGGCAGCCGACCCGGTCGTGATGATCGAGCCGGTCACGGCCAATTACGTCGAAGTCTGTGACGCCTTCGGCAGCGGCTATTTCTATATACCGGGCACGGAGACCTGCCTTGATATTGGCGGCTATGTCCGCTTCGAGACGAAATTCGGCGGCATCCAGACCGGTTCGGCGGCTGACGGCGACTGGTATCCCTACGTCAAGACCAATCTGGAGATCACCGCCAAGTCCGATACCGAACTCGGTACGCTGACATCGCGCATGGTCCCGGAACTCTATTTCTACTCCAACGGCACCGGCGATGACTTCGCTTTTGACGAGGCCTATATCGACATCGGCGATGCGCTCGCGCTGCGCGCCGGTTACATCAAGGGCTACTGGAACGAAGACCTCTGGGGCGAACTCGACAATATCGACAATGTGAGCCGCTACAACGCGATCCGCATCGCCTATAACGGCGCCGACCATTTTCAGGCCGCCCTCGAGCTTGATGCAATGACGCCGGGCAACGTCGGCCTCAGCGACACCAACTATCCCAAGCTCGGCCTCGCCGCCCGCCTCGGCTACATCGTCTCCGACAGCAACTACTTCAAGTTCGACGCCGCCTGGGACACCTATAACGAGACCTATGCGCTGCGCCCCTGGGCTGGTGTCGGCATCGGTCCCGGCACGTTCGAAATCGCCGGTCTCTATGAGAGCGGCTTCATTGCCTATGGCCCCGACTTCACCGCGGCCAACTGGAATGACAGCCCCATTGCCGGCACCTATCTGAAATATGCGGTGGCCGCCAACTACTATTTCAACGTCACCGAGAACTTCATCCTGTCGCCGCAGACGCAGTATAACGTCGCCAGCAACGACAAGGTGTTCTGGGAGGCGGGCGCCACCGCCGACTGGGAGATCGTCGACGATTTCCACCTGCGGACGAACATCAACTACGCCTTCCTCGACGACAGCTGGAACCAGCAGAACTGGTTCGGCTGGGTTCGCCTCGAACGCGATTTCTGATCGCGTCGTCGCGGAAAACGCATTTTGCCCTTGCTGATTTCGTCATTCCCGGCATTCTGCCGGGAATGCCTTCTTTAGCCTGCCGCCTGCGTGAGAGCTTCCGGCGTGGAACGATCGCTTCCGGCAAGGCCCACCGCGGTGAGCGCGCGCTTTGCCGAATGCCGCCGATGAATGCCGTCCGGCCTGCCGGATTGACGTCAAGCGCGGCCCGCCTTGCCCGGCCGCAGGCAATGTGAAGCGAGACCGCCATGCCCCCTGCCCCCGATACCAAGCAGCCCCGCGCCCTCTACGTGTTGTTCATGACCGAATTCTGGGAGCGGTTCGGCTATTATTCCATGGTCTCGATCTTCACGCTCTATCTCGTCAACGTGCTGAAGATGGACGATGCGCGGGCCTTCCTGATCTTCGGCGCCTATACCTCTTTCGCCTATCTGACCACAGTCGCCGGCGGCGTTGCGGCCGACCGGGTGCTTGGCTTCGGCCGGGCCATCATCACAGGGGCGATCATTGTCGGCTTCGGCTATCTGACGCTTGGCTTCGGCGGCGAGAAGCTGATGTTCCTGGCGCTGGCGCTGATGGCCGTCGGCAACGGCCTGTTCAAGCCGAACATCTCCGCCCTTCTCGGCCATTTCTACACCGATGACGATCCGCGCCGCGCGCCGGGCTTCACCATCTTCTACATGGGCATCAATATCGGCGCCTTTGCCGGCGCGCTTCTTGCCGGCATCATCGCCACGAAGTTCGGCTACACCATGGCCTTTGCGCTGGCGGGTCTTGGCAAGATGGCCTCGCTTGTCACCTATCTGGCCGGCAGGCGCTTTCTGGAAAAGCGCGACCGGCCGCCGGAGATCTCAGGCAGCGCCCGCTGGAATGCCATTGTCGGTCTTGCGATCCTGCTGGCGGTCGGGCTGTCGGCCATCCTTCTGTCACGGCCGGAATGGGCCGGGTGGTTCGTTTTCGCCGTTGGTGTGGCACTGGTGATTTCCTACTTCGCCATCATGGCCAGGGAAGACCCCGAAAGCCGCCGCCGCATGCTGATCCTGCTCGTGCTGATCCTGTTCTCGATCCCCTTTTGGGCGATCTACCAGCAGCAGGGCATCTCGGTCACGCTGTTCACCGATCGCGACATCAACCGGAATGTCTTCGGCTGGATCGTGCCGGCAAGCGAGGGCACGGCCTTCTCGGCGCTGGTGCTGATCATCCTTTCGCCCTTCATCGCGCGTCTCTGGCTCTTTCTTGCCCGCAAGGGCTATGCCGTCAGCGACCTGATCAAATACGCCCTCGGCCCGATCTTCCTTGGCCTGTCCTTCTGGGTTCTCTCGGTAGGCATCGTCGAGACCGGGGATACGGTCAAGGCGAGCCTGATGTGGATCGTGCTGTTCTATATCGTCTTCGAGATCGGCGAGATCTGTCTGTCGCCGCTCGGCCTGGCGCTGACGACCAAGCTCGCGCCGCGCCGGCTCGGCGGTTATGCCATGGGCGTCTGGTTCTATGCCACCGCCGCCGCCAATTTCGTCGCCGGCGTGATTGGCGATTATGCTGCCGTGCCGAAGGGCGCAGCGCCCACCGCGGAAGCCTCGATCTACGAGCACGGCTTCTTCGTCTATGGTCTTATGGCGATTGCCACCGGCATCGTCCTTCTCGTCCTGGCGCCTTTCCTGAAGCGGATGATGCATAACCGCGACGACACGGAAGCGCCGGGCTGAACGGAGGCAAACAGGTTGAGGAAAGCTGTTGGAACGCGTTGAAGGCCGATGTTTTTGCGGCGATGTTCGCCTTGTCGCGCAGGGTCGACCCTTGCGCGTCGGAAGAGGAGCAGGGCGACGGCCGGTAAAGCGCGCTGCCCGCAGACCGGCAGCTTGCAACCGTCGCGTCAGCGCGGCTTAGCCGCTTTTACCGCGATCTCGAAGACAGCAGCGCCGGCGAATTCGACGCGGGCGGTTGCCCCTGGTGTCACGGCGTGAATGCCCGTCGTCATGCCAGTCAGAACGATATCGCCCTTCCTGATCTTGCGACCGCGCCTCAGGAGGATTTCAGCAAGCTGGCGGATCGATTCGAACGGCCCGCCGGCGGGCTTGGCGGCCGATCCTTCGCCCGCAAGCGCGCCATCGACGAACATGCGGGAGGTCATTGCTTCAAGGTCAAGCTCTTCCCAGTCTGCGATCACCGGACCGACAATCGCGCCGGCATTATTGCCGTGGTCACTGACGACGGCGCACGGGCCGAGAGCGTTGAGGCTCGGCAGCGGCGACGAGGCGATCTCCGCGCCGGCGTGAAGGCCGGAAAGCGCGGAAAGGATGACCGCATTGGAAAAACCATCTTCGGCAGGCTCCAGATCCTTTGCGAAGACGGCGGCGAATTCCGCCTCAAGCGCTGCGAACCCGCCGTCGAAGACCGCAGCCTCGGCCACGCCGCCTTCCGGCCGGTGATGGACATTATCGGCGAAGATCGGACCGACGAGGCGCGTCGCGCCGAGCGTCTGCTGAAGATCGGGATGCACGCCGGCAACCTTCCATCCGGCAACCGGGCGGCCGTCAAGCTGAAGCGCCCTGTCCTGCACCCGGTACGCCTCTTCAAGGGTTTCCGGGAGATCGCCGGGGAAGGCCTCAAGGGGCGTCGCTGCGCGGCGCGCTTCAACAAAGGCGGCCGCGACATTCTCAATGTTTTCTTCGCTCATGCTCTCTTCCAACTGCCGCGAGCGGAAAAGCCTTTCCGCTCCGTCTTTTCCTGTTGCGGCTTCACGAGCTTCGCGGTCACTGCCTGCCCGCGAAGCGGTCGACTTGAAGTCTCCCGCAGGGCGCGCGACCCGCAACGTGATGCCAGGCTAACCGAGTATACTGTCGATGCCAGAAAGTACATGACGGATGCCGGCAGGAGGCGAGCCGACACTATTCGCATCGGAAAGCAGAGAACGGATGGAAAAGGAAAATTTGGTGGAGCTAAGCGGGATCGAACCGCTGACCTCCTGCATGCCATGCAGGCGCTCTCCCAGCTGAGCTATAGCCCCAACCTCCAGACCGCCTTAGCGGTTCGAAGCGACGCTTATCGCGTCGGGTGGCGGCTTATTACTGTCGATTCTCAGTGGATGCAAGCCATAAAAAAACAATGTCTGAAAAAAAGTGCGTACCGTCTCCCAAGAGAACGCGGAACGTCGCTCCGAATGGCAGTCATGTCAAAAACCGAAGACATTTCAAGCGACGGCTTCTGCAGGATATGGCCCATGCAGCCCGACGCGTTGTAAGAAAAAAACCGCCGGATCTGACGATCCGACGGCTTGCAAAGTCAGTGCGATAAAGCCCTCAACCGAGAGGATCAGTTGTCGTCGTCGTCGTCCGAAACGCCGATGATATCGGAGACGTCGTCATCGTCGTCATCATCGGTCTCAAGGAAGGTGTCGTCGTCGTCATCGACATCCACGTCGTCATCATCGTCGCCGTCAACATTGGGAATGTTGTCGGAGGGGCTGTCATCGTCTGATTCCGCGATCGCGCCCATCTCGCCGTTGCCGTTTTCGGCGTCGACTTCCGCAACCTCGTTTTCCTCTTCCTCGCTTTCGACAACGGCGATCGAAGCCTCATCCTCAAAATAGCTCAGCGGCCAGGAATTGCCCGAATAGGGCGAAACCACCGGATTCTTGTTGAGGTCGTAGAATTTCTTGCCCGTATCCGGGCATGTTCTTTTTGTGCCAAGTTCCGCTTTCGCCACGTTCAAACCCTCTCATGTTGCGGTTGAAGGCTGGCTTTCGCCGATCGAAATGCGCTGATCATTGCGCTTCATCTTCAGGCGGTCCCCTTATCGTCATGCCGCCCGTCTGTCAAAGATTAAGTTGAAAGAAATCGGCATTGCCGGGAAAGGCCGGCCGGACGCTCCTTCAGGCCGCAGCGGCGAAAAACAATGCGGGCGTTAACCATTCTTAAAAACCTTTCCTTAAGGTCCCGCGCGTAGACCATGCCTCATGTCTATTTCGCGCTTGAAGATTGTCTTTGCAGTGTTCTGCCTGGCCGTTCTGACGGGTTGCTCAACGACCGTCAGCAATGTCGGTAACAGCTGCGCGATTTTCGCCCAGAAGAACGGGATCTTCGAAAACTGGCGCCGCGACGCCGAGAAGGCCTCGCGCGACTACGGCGTTCCCGTTTCCGTTTTGATGGCGACGATCTATGTCGAGTCTTCCTTCGACAGCCATGCCCGTCCGCCGCGCAAGAAAATCCTCGGCTTCATACCCGGTCCCCGCGCCTCCAGCGCGCTCGGCTATTCGCAGGCGCTTGACGGCACCTGGGCCGAATACAAGAGCCGCACCGGCCAGCGCGGCGTCAGCCGCACGGATTTCGGCGATGCGATCTATTTCATCGCCTGGTATCACAACCAAAGCCACATCAGGAACGGCATCGCGCTCAACGACCCCTACAATCTCTACCTCGCCTATCACTCCGGCCATGCCGGCTATAGTCGCGGCGTGTGGAAAAGCCGACCGGTAGCAAAAAGCGCCGCCGCCCGCGCCCAGAAGATGACGCAGATCTACGAAGCGCAGCTGCAGCGCTGCCGCTGACGGCGCCGGCCAGCCCTCTATTGATCACCGCTCTTTGCTGTTTTCGGCGCAAAACAACCTGGCTGCATGGCCGGGTTGTTGCGATAGAGCAAGGTCAGGTCTCCGCCCAGCTTGGAGTTTGACAGGGGCCGGAGAGGCGCGAGCTTGCGGTCAAGCGCCGCATCGCTTTCCAGACTGAGATAGGCCTCGAGGAAGGCGATCGAAAACGGCTCCTGATTGTTGAGCCCCTGTTTGACCGTCTGCGGCTTGCCGGCAACCAGCGCGACCTCGCTCGGCTCCGCGATCCCCTCAAGCGCGAAGGCGACGGCCCTTTCGATCGCCGCCTGCTCGTCTTTGGAATAGGTGTAGTCGTTGTGGCAGATCAGCGCCGCCGAAGCCGTGAGCGGGGCCAGCGCGTGAAGCTGGTAGTGGAGCGCATAGGCGCCGCGCCGCATCTCGTAGGGCATGCTGCCGTTTTCGTCCACCGTCGCGAGAATGGTGCGCTGGCTGTCGAGCGCCCAGTTGATATATTCGGGCTCGCGCAGGATCAGCGCCGCCTCCGTCACGGCAAAGGCGGCCCAGAGTCTGAGGTTGCCCATCTTCGCCTTGGGCGGCGCGTCATTGCTCCAGTAATCCGTCAGGAAATCGGCATTCTTCCGCAACCAGGCCTCGATCGCCGTCTTCTCCTCGGAAAGGTCCTCGGTCTTGTCGCGCACCTGCCGGTAGGCGCTGGCAATGCCGCCCACCCGCGAGGCATAGGTCATCTTCGCGTTCTCCGTCTCAAGCGCGCTGAAGGCGCCGGCATTGGCCCAGACGGCGATGCCCGAGATGACGCAATCCGCCCTTGTCTTGGCTAGCACCGGATTGACCAGCGCGTCATTGGCGAGCCCGTCCAGCTGCCTGATGAATTCATCGGCATCCTTGAGCGCCAGATCCACTTCCTCGTTGCCCGCCGAATCGAGCTCGGAACGGTCGCTGCTGCTTTCCTCGTAACGGCTGCCATAATCGAGCGTCACGGTCGGCGCGGGGAAGACGGGACAGGCATCGCTGTCGGCATCGGGCGCGGGCGGCTCGGCGGCAGCGGCAAGGATCACTGCGGCGCCTGCGAGAAAGAGGTTGCGGCGGAACCTGAAAGGACCGGAATATAACCGGTTCGAGAGGCGTCCAAAGCCGGACTGCTCTCGCTCGCTGCTGAATTCGGCCAAATCGGGCTCCCTTTCGGTCGGTGCCAATGCTCAATGATGTCTACTGTACGCGCATGATGGAGAGCAAGGTCCCCGCCGTCTCGTCTCCGGCGCTGGCTGCGGCCTGCAGCCATTGCCGCGCCTTTTCCGCCGAGGGCTCGACGCCGAGCCCGAAAGCATAGGATTGTGCCAGCATCATCATGGCTTCGGGATCGCCGGCACTCGCCGCGCCGGTGAGCCACTTCGCCGCCTCCTTCACATCGTCCGGCGTCGAACCGTCCTGCAGCAGGAGCTTGGAAAGCTCGCGCATGGCGACCGGTTCTCCGGCGTTGGCCGCGCTCCGATAGGCATCCTTGAGATCGAATTGGGCCAGCACATTGTCGAACACGCTTTTCGGCGCGCTCCTGAGCTTTGCCACAGCGCTGTAGAGCGCGGCCGGACTTGCATTTCTCAGCTGGTGGAGCAGCAGTTCCTCGTGTAGCGCCTCGTCGTAGAACGGCCCGTCGCCGCTCGAGAACCAGTCGAGCAACCGCCAGACCGCCGGTTCGTAACCCTGGCGAAAGGCGGCGACATAGAGATCATAGGCCTCTTTCCGGTCATCGATTGACCCGAGCGCCAGATAGATATCGGCAAGCTTGACCTGCTGCCAGGCCTGTTCCGGCGAGAGCGCCAGCGCCGCGTCAAGCGCATTGAGCGCGTCGTCCGGTCTTCCGGCATCGAGCGCGTAGCGCGCCTTGCGCGCCAGCGCATTGAGGTCGCAGGGCATGATGGAAAGAGCGCGGTCATAGTAGAAATCCGCCGTTTCCTCGTCCGCCGAACGCGCGGCTGCAAACAGCATCGCCTCGAAATCCCCGACCGTCGCGATCTCGGCCAACATGGCGTCGGAGGGCTGGAACTGTTTCTTGCCGGCCGCGCGATAGGCGTCGTCCAGCCGCCAGAGGCTTGATCCCTTGACGCTGCCGCCGACCGCCTCGATCAGGTCCGTCGCCTTTTCCAGCGTCTCGTCGTCAATGACTTCGTCGGCCGGCACGTCGGCCAGGTAGATTTCCGCAAGCGCGGTCTTGGCGTAGGGGTCACCGCCATCGGCAAGGGCCTTCAGCGCATCGAAGACGTCCGTACGGCTGGCATCATCGGGTGCGGCCGCATAGGCCGCCTGAAGCACGGAAGCCTCGCCGCCGGCCCTGCCCGTCATCATCGCCCGCCAGTGGGCGACAATATCCTCGAATTGCGTGGGCTTGAGATCGGAGAGGATCGTCGTCAGCCGGCCCGCCGCCTGGCCGCTGCCGCCGAGCGCTGCCGCCTGCAGACGCGCCAGGGCGTCGGCAATCTCGGGTTTCGCCAGGTCCTTGGCTTCGATATGGTCCGGCAGTTCCGGAAGATTGTCGGGGTCAAGCGCCTGCCACGGCGCCCACCGGTCCGTCTCGGGACCGTCCGGCGCACGGCACAGAAGCGCGTTTCTCAGATCATCGATGGCGAGCGACTTGCCGTCCTCGGCCACCAGATCTTCAAACAGCGCGATCGCCTTCTGCCGGTCGGCCTCATCGCCGCGTTGAAGGTAGAGGCGACCGAGTTGCAGCTTACCCTCGGGATCATCGCGCTTCGCCGCCTCCTGAAACAGGTTTTCGCGCGCGCTTTCCTGGGCAAACAGCCCGGATTCGTCCTGCAGCATCGTCCCGAGCCGTGAGAAGGGCCAGCCGGGCGCATCGGGAAAGCGCGCCAGCGTCACCAGCCGCTCTCGATATTTCTGCTTGTCCTCTTCCGTGACAATGCCCTGCCTTTCCTGCAGCCTGATCGCGGCGATCAGCCCGTCCTCACTGCCGTCGGCGGCAAGCGCGTCATAGATGCGCATCGCCGCGACCGGATCCTGGGTCAGCAGCCGTCCCTGTTCGTAAAGCGATCCCATGGCAAGGCGCGCCGGAACGATGCCGGCTTCGTAAGCCTGGGTCAGATACCGCATTAAAAGCGTATCGTCCTGCGCGAGCCCGTCGCCGGAAAGCTGATAGCGCGCGGCCTTCCAGGCCGCCTCCGGATCGCCGAGCTCGGCGGCGAAACGGTACCACTCCTCCGCCAGCGCATGATCCTGGGCAATGACCTCGCCCGTCTCGAAAGCCCGGGCGATACGGCGCACGCGTTCGCATATGCCGCTATCGAGATTGCCGAGGAGCGAGGAAAAGCCGAGGGTGAAGGCAAGCTTGGGCGGCATGTCCCAACCCGGCACGCTCTGCCCCATGGCCGTCCGCTCGGCAAGGTCGAGAACGGCGTTCGGATTGCCGTTATAGGCGGCCTGGAGCTTGCGCTGCAGGCCGCGCTGCTCGTTTTGCGGCACGGCGCGGCCTTCGAGATAGAGATCGCCGAGGAAATTGACGGTCGCCGCCGAAGCTGCCGGCCCGGTTGCCTCCAGCTCGGCGACAAAGCCGGTCTCGCGCAGGTCGGCGAAACGCTCGGCCTTTACATAGAGGGAGATCATGTCGAGCAGATAGGCCGTGCGGTTGTAATAGGGATCAACCTTGGCCCGGAGGTTATAGGCCTTCTTGATGGTGTCGAAATACTTGTTCGCGTCGATATTGCGCAGCCGCGCCAGTTCGGTGTCGAGATCGCGATATTCGATGCCCGGGGGCAGGCGCTCCCCGTCCCAGGAGGACCATTGCAGTTTCAGCATGTCGTCGGACTTGCGCTGCGCGCAGACCTTGGCCGGCTGGATATCCGGCGGCCTAAAATCGATCGCCGGCTTTTCGGCATAGGCTGTCGAGACGCCTGCGGAGAAGACGACGGCGCTTAAAAGGACGGCGAATGCGACGCGGAAAATCCTGCTGCCGGCGGTGTTGGCATGCTCCGTCATTCATCCGCTCCGCTTTTGCCGCAAGTCGCGTGTTCGGCCGAGCAGTCACCGGCCGCGTTGGCGGAGAGCGTCAGCCAGGGCAGCGGGCCGAACCGGGCCAGGTTGGCGCCGGCCGGCACTTCCCAGATCAGGAACAGCGGTGGATGGTCCTGGAACTCCTGCGACTTCAGATAGGCGTCGATCGACTGGAACGGATAGGCATCCGCGCTTGCGCGATTGGCCACGTCGAGACCTGACGCCTGTCTCAGGAACCCGTCGAAATGGCTCTGGCCGCCGGCTGAAAAGCGCGACCCGACGAGAACCGCAGGCGCGGGCGCGTCGGAGCCCAGCACGTTGAACGGCCTGTCGGCGGCATAGGCCTCCTGGCCCGTCGTCTCGAACCGTTTCTCGCGGACCGCCGGCAGCGGCGCGCTGCAATGGGTCTGCAGCGCCGTGCGCAGGTCGGAGGGGCGCGAAATCTCGTCCTGTTCGGTGGTTTTGAACGTCATCAGGTTCGCCTTGCGGTAGGCCGGAAGCGCCTTGATCTCCGCCGCCACGGCCTCCGCCGCAAGCCGCGCGCCCTCCGGCGTCCACAAAGGATCGGCCTTCTGGAACGGCGGCGTTGCCGGATCGGCCTTTCTGAGCGCCGACTGCAGATCGACAACGACGACGCTCGCAGCCTTCAGCCGCGACAGAGCCTGCGCATAGATCTCCTCATTGACCGTCTCGTTGTAGCCGTAGACCCATGCGGAATCGGGCACGTCATCGGGCATGGCCTGGCTCTTGCTGGGCACGGGGGCGTAGACGAGAACCGTGCCGCGCTGGCGCAGACGCTTCGCAAGATCGCTGATGCTCTCGACGAGGGCAGGATCAGCGACCTGCTGCATGGCGATATCGTCCTTCACCGTGAAGAAGAACCCGTTGGCACCTTCCAGCACGGCCGGGTCCAGGCTTTCGAGGCCGGTGCAGCCATAAAGCGAGCCCGAAGCGGCCTGTCGGGGGGATGCCGCAGCTTCGGGCGCTGGCGTCTCCTGCGTCGATGGCGCCTCCGGTTCCGGCGCGGGTTGGTCGTCAGAGGCCGCTTCCTGCGCTGCCGGTTGCTGCGTTGCCGGTTGCTGCATTGCCGGTTGCTCGGGGGATTGCGCGGCCGCCGGCGGCGTCTGCGTCTCGGTCATCTGAAATGGCGGTTTCGGCGCGGCCTGGCCTGTCTCCTGCTGCGCCAGGGTGCCGCCGGCCGCAGCAAGGGCGGCGATCACGCCCGCAATCGTCAAACCGGCCTTATTCATCGTCGTCCTCCACTATGGCCGTCCCCGGGTCCGGATAGGAACGCATCAGATTTTCGGCAGCCGTACGCACGCTCAGATCCGGGCTTTCAAGCGCGATCGCAAGAAATCGCCGGATTTCCATGATCTCCGCCGGATCGTTGGGCTCCTTTGAAGCAAGCCAGAGCGCCGTCCGCAGGGCCAGTTGGCTGTCTCTGGAGGCTGAAGCGCCGGCCTTCATCAACGCTTCGGCCATGTCGGGGCGGTAGCCGAAAGGCCGGCCCTGGAGATAGAATTTCGACAGGACATCAACCGCGTCCCTGTCGCCCTGGCTTGCCTGCAGCAACAGCGCCCTTTCAATATTATCGAGACGCGCCTGCGGAATGACGGTCTGCCCGTCGTTCAGGATTTCGACAAGCGGATTGATCGCATAGCTGCGTCCCCGGGCAACCGCCACTGCGTAATAGAACGCCGCATCCGCTCTCAGTTCCGGCCGGTCGCTGTCGATGTAGCGCTCCGCCAGCGCATAGGCGGCAAGCCCGTCTCCGGCATTGGCCAGAACCCGCAGTTCCGCCGTGGTCACCGGCTGGTCATTGACGAGCTTGTCGCGGATCGCCTTGAGGCCCGGCTGCCGGTCATAACGCGAGTCAACCCGCAAGACATGCAGTTCCCGCTCCGACAAACGCGCTGAGGCGAACGCCGGAAGCGACATTCCCGCCTGCGCCGGCGGGGGAACCGCAAGTGTCGTGCTCATGAAGAGCAGAAAAAGCAGAACGGCGGCCGAATGGCCGATGCTTGTGCGACGCCTCGCCATTTCACTTCAGCTCCTCGAAATGGCAGCCGGTCATGTCGGACAGGCGGAACATGCCGTTGCTGTCGCCCTGGAAGATCAGCGGCGATCCGCCGCGCGCCGACGAGATCTCGAAGACGGCGTCCGGATCATCCTCATGCGCGCGGGCCCAACCGAGATAGCGCGGCGTATCGTATTGAAGCGCGCCGCCGAAAAGGAGCGGGAGTTGGTCGGAGAGATTGTTGCCGCTCAGCCGGATCGCGGAGAAACGTTCGGCCGTGATGCCGATATTGTTGGCAATGAACCGGTTCTGCGTGATCTCGACGCTGTCTGCCGGCGAGATACTGTCATTGATGGCGATGCCCGCCCCCTGATTGCGCACCAGGAGATTGCCGGCAAGACGGACGCCAAGGCTTTGCGAAACGGCAATGCCGTCCCGGCGGTTGCGCAGCACGGCGTTGCCGCGGATATCGACACAGGACCCGCCGGCAACCGCAACCCCCTCATCCTGATTGGCGACGAAGACATTGTCGGCGACGACGAGATGGCCCACGCCGTCGCGCGCGAAAAAACCGCGCCCCGCATTCTCCGCGGAGATATTGCCCCAAAGCTCAAGGCCGGTGCTTCCGATTGCCAGCATGCCATGCATGCCGCTCTTGACAATCACATTATCGCGGATTGCGCCGCCCTGCAGATTTTCCAGCCTGAGCCCGATCCCGCGGGCTTTCTGGATGCGGTTGCGGGAAAAGACGAAATCCTCGATGCCGGTGACTTCAACCGAGCGGACGTTGTCGAAAACCGTGTCGCTGACCGTGCCCCGGCTCTTGAGCGAGGCAAACGGGCTGGAGCCGAAAGCAAGGCCGCTCATCAGCGGCCGCGTGTCGAAACCGAGATTTGAAAACCGGCTCCCCGTGATGATCGCGCGGCCGCCGCGCGCGGTCAGGATGAAGGGGTGGAAGTCCGGAACTCTCGGCTGCGCGTCGGAGCCCGAGACGGTCGCGTCGGTCACCGTCAGAGCCCCGAGATTGAGGATAAACGCGCCCCGGTCGGCGGACAATTCCAGCCTGTCGCCGGGTTGGATCACGAGCGTTCCGTCTTCCATGATCACCAGCGGAATATTGAGGCTGTAGTTTCCGTCTGAGCCGATAAGAAAATCCTGCCAGCCGCTGTTTTCGAGCGCATCGGGCAAGGCAGAGAGTGTCAGCGACCCGGCTTTGACCACCAGCACCTCGCCGCCCGACGGCGCGGCCGCCTCCATCAGTTCGCGGTGCCCCGCGCTGCCGACCTCGAGCGCGACCTGCTGCAGGATCGGCGCGACAAGCGCCTTTCCGACCACACCCTGTCTTGTGCTGCCCGTTGGCGCAGCGTCCGAGCCCGCCGGGCCGGATTCGTTCGCTTTGGGACGGTCCTCTCCGTGGTTCAGCAGCCGATAGGCGGCATCAAGCGGCGCGTCAACGCCGTCCGCCGGATCGGCCTCCAGCGCCGCCATCATTGCGGTATAGTTGCGGTTGATAGTCTCGATGCCTTCGCGGTCGAAGGCCTTTGCGGCGCCGACAAGCGCCGGCACCAGCAGCAGCGCCAGGACGCTGCGCTTCCAAAGGCCGCCGACCACGCTCATTTTGCCTCTCCGCCCGAGACCATGCGCGGGCGCGCCTGAACCGGAAGGCCGAGTGGTACGACCGGCGTGACCGCGTGGCGCACCTCGACCAGCCGGGCCGGCTCCCCGCCGCCGTTTCGCAGCCGGCAGGCGCTGCCCGCAGCAACCCTGACGGTCTCGCCCGGCCATTTCCGGCCGATCTCGCTGCCGCCCTCCAGTTCAACGGCCCCGGCACAGACCGTCAGCACGCGATGTTCGTCCTTGAGCGGGGCGAGAGAAACGGCTTCGCCGGGGCGAATGTCGAGCGCGTAGACGCCGTAGCCTTCGCCGGAGCGAACCGGCCGTTCAAGCGGCTCAGCCACTTCACCGGCCGCGGTCCCACGCGACTTCAGCGCTTCAAGCACCATACGCACGTCCTGGGTGCGATCCAGCGAGGTCACGAGCAGAGCATCCTCGGTATCGACGATGGCGAGATTGTCGACGCCGACGGTCGCGACCAGACGCCCGGAGGACGCCCGCACATAGGAATTGCTGGTATCGACAGGCACGACATGGCCGGAAAGCACATTGCCGTCCCCGTCCTTGTCGCCGATCTCGTAGAGCGATCGCCAGCTTCCGACGTCGCTCCAGGAAATGGCGGCAGGCGCCAGAAGCACCTTGTCGCTGTGTTCGAACACCACACTTTCGGTCGCTTCACCATGGGCGCGGCGGAAGTGTGTGTCGCAAAGCTCGGTGCGGCCGGGCTTGCGGCCGGCATTGCGGACCGCCTCGCTGACCGCCGCGAAGGTCTCCGGATCGAGCCGCTGATATTCCGCCATCAACACATCGGCGCGAAACAGGCTGACGCCCGAAGCCCAGTAGGCATGGCCCCCGGCAATCAGCCTTTCGGCCAACGGTCGCGCCGGCTTCTCGATGAAATGGGAAACATCGTGCGCGCCTGGATAGCGCGTGCTCGGTCCGCTGTCGACGATATAGCCATAGCCGACCTCCGGATAGGCAGGCTCGATGCCGAACAGCACGATCCGTCCGTCGGCGGCAGGCGCGCGCATCTTCAAAAGCACGCTGCTGAAATCCCCCTCGATCAGGTGATCGGACGGCAGCACGGCCATCAGCGCGCCGGGATCGCGCTCATTGATCGCGATGGCGCTCGCCAGCACGGCGGGCCCCGTCCGCCTGGCGGTCGGCTCGATCATCAGCTCGCCCGAGCGGCCGATCGCCGCAAGCTGGTCGCGCACCACATCCTCATAGCGCATGCCAACGCTGACATAGGGAGCATGAAAGCCTTCCCCGCTATGGCGCTCCACCGTCGCCTGGAAGAAGGTGAGCGAACTGTCGGGGCCGATCCTGTGAAACTGCTTCGGCGTGTTGAGACGCGAAAGCGGCCAGAGGCGCATGCCAACGCCGCCGCACATGACGAGAGGATAGATCGCACTCATTGCCCGTGCTCCTCGACCGTTCCGGCAAAGGCATTGCCGATCAGCGGCCAGTCATTGGCCCGTTGCGAGAGCGATTGCGCCCGACCCGAGAAAGGCAGCATGGCGCGGATCCTTGTCAGCAGATTGGCGTAGGGCTTGCTGGTAACGGTAAGCGCCACCGTCTTGCCGATGTCGCCCGCGCCCAGCGCGCCGCTCGGCGCCGAAAGGCTGACGATGCTGCGCGAGCCGGAGCCGCCCTCTTCGGCCTTCACGTCGACAACCGTCAAGGGTAGCGTCTGTCCGTCCGGCAACCTGGCCTCCGCCTCGGCACCGAAGAGCAACATTTTCGACAGATCGTCCGGCATCACCACCTTGATCGTCGGGCCGGCGTCGCCGGTTTTCACATAGGCGATCGGGGTGCCCGGAAGCACGGTCGCTCCGACGGTTCCGTTCGACGTCAGCATGATGTCGCAATTGCAGGGGTTGGAGAAATTCAGCACGCCGCCGCGCGCCGATTGCAGCGAGAACACCACGCCGCCCTCCGGCGCCTGGCTGTCGACATAGGCGATCTGCCCTGCCTCCGGCGCCGTCAACGGCAGGCCGGCGGGCGTCACGGTCGCAAGCCCGGGCACCTTGTGCACGAAGATATGGTAGTGGATCGTCCAGACAGTCAGCGCAATGAGGGCCACGGTAAGCGCGCCGACCCAGAGCAGGCCGAAGACCTTGCGAAGCCGCTCTTTGACGGTCGGCGGCTTCGGCGGCTCCAGGACTTTCGACTTTTTCTTGTATTCAGGCGGGATGCGCAGCACTTCGTTGATCTCAATGAGGTCGCCCGCCAGATAGGCGTTCATCATATAGCGCAGATGCGCAAGATGCGGGCCGGTCGGATCGAGAAACACGAGCTTGTAGGCGCCGCTGCGGCGGTCCTCGAGACCGGCGCGCACCTCGATCGGCAATACGATCGAATAGCCGTCGAACTGGAAGCTGAAACGGGCGATCAGATCGCGACCGGCAAGATCGGCGCCGCCCCAGCCGCCGACATAGGCGGCAACAAGCGATATGCCCACGCCCTCCAACTCCTGGCCGTCGATGAAGACCGAAAACGGCATCCAGATCGAGGGATGGTCGCTGTCATGGCCGTTGTCGGGCAGGTCGGGCGGGAGACGGATCTCCTGCTCGTTGCCGGCATCGTCAGTGCGGTTTTCCTCAAACATTGCCAAGCTCCTAAGCGCCCGAGATATCAACGAGCCAAACCATGCCCAGCACAAGCCATCCTACAGCAAGGGCATGCATATAAAAAGAAAAGCGATCGGACGCCAGAATACCTCTTTTGGTATCGGTCGTGGCGGCTCCGGTCTGTCGGGTCCATTTCTGCCGGTCGAGCCGGAAGAGCACATAGGTCTTGACCATGGCGCCCACAAGCTGGCCGAAATAAAGCATGAAGGGATAGGTGATGGGAAAGCGGCTCGCCCGAAAGGTCGAGATCAACGCGCATGTGACATAGCGCGACAGCATCACCCATGAAATATAGAACAGCAGCACGAACGGATTGAACACCACCGTCGCGATCAGCATGCCGCACGGTCCGGCAAGCGACGTCCACATCGACATGCGCTGGTCAAGGATCGACCACCAGGTGAAATAGCCGATCCGGCTTGCCGGCAGCGCCAGCGCGCGGTTGCTGGTGCGCAGCGTATTGCCGAACCAGCGCCGCATCAGCACGATGGCGGAATCGATGAAGCCCTCGCGCGGTTGCGTCTCGACGGAAACCGTCTTGACGTCCGGCAGGTAGCCCATCTTGTAGCCGCGTTGCAAAAGCCAGTACCAGGTCGACTTATCGTCGCCGGTCAGAAAATCGATGCGCCCGAAGCGCCAGTGGTCGATGAAGTCATGCTGGACGCTTTCGATGAAGGTCGGGTCGCTGGCGAGATCGCCGCGAAAGGCGGACATGCGCCCCGTCAGCGTCAGGACGCGCTCGCTCAGGCCCATGGAGGACATCATCATCTGCCGCTGGGAGAAGCGCAGCGCGAACCAGTCCTTGAACAGCCTTCCGCCTGAGGCCTCCGAAACCTCGTCCGTCGTCACCGCGCCCATGATCGGATCGGTGAAGAAGGGGGCCGCCTGGGCCACCACGTCCGGCGGCACGCGAGTGTCGCCGTCCACCAGGAAGATGACGTCCTGCCAGCCGGGATTGAGCCGCGCGATGGTGCGCATCGATGTGGCCAGCGCATCCCGCTTGCCGGTGCCGGGGATCCGGTCGAACTTCAGGCTGACAAGGCCGGACCTGCTCGCATCGGACAAGGCGAAGATCGCCTTGATCAGCCGGACGTCGCTCGCATCGACGACCGAGGAGACGATCGTCGCGCCCCCTTCCGAACGCGCTGCCGCATCGAAGATCGAACGGTAGACCGGCCCCGTGATCGACGGGTCGATCTTGTAGGTGGTGACCAGGAAGAAGGCGTGCGCGCGCCACTTCTGCTCCCGGTAGCGCTTCTCCGCGGCCTTGCGCCGGCGCGGAAAGACAATGTGGAGATAGATCTTCGCCCTGATGAAATTGATGATCGCCCAGGAATAGCGCCAGATGCCGAGCGTGCCAATGGTGAGCGCCAGCCCCGTTGACTGGCCCACGACTTCAGGCGCCGCGAACAGCCCGATATTCAAACACACAAGCAGGTACAGAAGATGATACACAGTCTTTCCTACCAGCAGATTCCTTCATAGGCCGGGCCCGAGACCTTGCCTGGCTCGACGCGCGTCAGATCCACCATCGGCTTCTGCCCCAAAATCGCGGAAAGCGGGGCGACGGCCTCTTCATAGCGATGGCCGACGACGACGATATCTGACAGCGCTATCAGGTCTGACATATCCCCGACGAGCTTTTCCGCGAGGTTCTCGACCTTGTCATTGCCGCGGCCGGCGCCGGCCATTCTGTCATCAAAGGCCGATTTCACAAAGGGGTCATAGATCCTGACCGTATAGCCAGCGTCAATCAGCCTCCTGGCAAGGGCGGCAAGCGGGCTTTCCCTCAGGTCGTCGGTGGCCGGCTTGAAGCTGATCCCGACCATGCCCACGGTCTTGCCCTCGAACTTTCTGACCAGAGCCTCGGCGCGGGCCACCTGGTTCTCGTTCGCCGCCATGATGCCGTCGAGAAGCGGCGCGCCGACGCCCCTTTCATCGGCAAGGAAGCGCAGGGCCCGCACATCCTTCGGCAGGCAGGAGCCGCCGAATGCGAAGCCCGGCCGCAGGAAATAGGGCGACATCGAGATCTTGTCGTCGGAGCAGAGGATCTTCATCACCGTCTGGCCATCAACGCCGACGCTCTTGGCGATGTTGCCGATCTCGTTGGCGAAGGTGATCTTGGCCGCGCGCCAGCTGTTGCTGGTGTATTTGATCATCTCGGCGGTCTTCATGTCGACGGCGTGATGCTCCACCGCAAAGGAAGCATTGAAGCCGGCGAGCATGGCCTGCGTCTTCTCGTCCATCGAACCGTAGACGACGAGGCAGGGCTCGAAATAATCCTTGATCGCCGAGCCCTCCCTGAGAAACTCGGGAAAATAGCCGACGCCGAACGTCTTTCCGGCGACAAGCCCCGAGGCGCGCTCGAGTTCCGGCACGCAGACGGTTTCCATCGTGCCCGGCACCAGCGTGGAGCGCATGACGATGCTGTGGAACGCGGGCTTTTCGGCAATCGCCGTGCCGATCGCCGTGCAGAGCGCCTTGACCTGCGACAGGCCGATGGCGCCGTTCGGCTCGCTCGGGGTTCCCACACAGACGATCGAAACGTCGCTCGATGCGACGGCGGCGAGAATATCCGTGGTTGCCGATAGCCTGCCCGCCTTCTGGTTGGCGGCGACGAGTTCGGCAAGCCCTTCCTCGACGATCGGGCTCTTGCCCTCGCTGATCGCCTGGACCTTGGCCGGATCGATATCGACGGCAATCACCTCATGGCCCTGTTCGGCCAGACAGGCGGCAGACACGGTTCCCGTATAACCAATGCCGAACACACTTACTCTTGCCACGTTCTACCCCCTTGTATCCGGGCGCGCGCACCGGACCTTCAAAACCTCTCCGAAGAGAGCGCTATCATATCTCGCCGACCACAGAGCCGGAATCAGTTCCCCGCTTGAGAAGGGCGGGCGCGACTGCCGGTCGCGGCACAGGCTGGCGGTCCATCTGCCGCCATTAATCATGAACATCGCCTGAAATCCTAAACATATCGTATTCAGCGGGCATTTCGGGGCGCCACGGTCAGGAGCATGCGGCAGCAAGAGCCGCGCGCGCCTAATGGTTATGCCGGGGCGGCCGCGAAGCGATGTCGCGAAACGTATCGGCCCCCGAAAGCGTCGCACCTTCGTCGATCTGCGTGACAGAATTGCGATAGATGCGCTGCCATGGTGTCGCATCCGGCGGCACTTCGGGAATGCCTTCCGCCTTTCGGCGCGCAATCTCGGCATCGTCAACCAGCATGTCGCAGTGGCCGGCATTGAAATCGATGCGGATGATATCGCCTGTGCGAAGATAGGCAAGACCACCGCCGGCCGCACTTTCCGGCGAGGCGTGGAGGATCGACGGACTGTCGGCCGTGCCGGACTGGCGACCGTCGCCGATCGTCGGCAGGCTGTTGATGCCTTTCTGGATGAGGCGATCCGGCGGCTGCATGTTGACCACCTCGGCCGAGCCCGGCCAGCCCAGCGGCCCTGCCCCGCGAATGGCAAGGATGGTGTTATCGTCGATATCGAGCGCCGGATCGTTGATCCGGGCGTGATAATCCTCCGATCCGTCGAAGACGACCGCCTTGCCCTCGAAAATGCCTTCCCGTCCCGGAACCGACAGATACCGCTTGCGGAAATCCTCGGAGACGACGCTCATCTTCATGATGGCGAAATCGAACAGGTTTCCCTTCAGCACCAGGAAGCCGGCGCGCTCCTGCAACGGCTCGGAAAACGGCCTGATCACGGCCCGGTCGCTTGCCTGCCTGCCTTCGAGGTTTTCGGCCATGGTCCTGCCGGTGACCGTCGGGCAGCCACCGTCAAGCCGTCCCGCCTGCAAGAGTTCCCACATGATGGCCGGCACGCCGCCGGCGCGATGGAAGCGCTCGCCGAGGAACTCGCCCGCCGGCTGGACATTGGCAAGCAGCGGAATGTCGAAGCCATGCTCCTGCCAGTCGGACGGCTTCAGCTCGACCCCGGCATGGCGGGCAATGGCGGAAAGATGCGGCTGGGCGTTGGTCGAGCCGCCGATCGCCGAATTCACCCGGATCGCATTGAGGAAGGCCTCGCGGGTCAGGATATCGAGGGGGCGGATATTCTCGTTGACCAGTTCGACGGCGCGCCGTCCGGTGCGATAGCCCATCTGTCCGCGCTCGCGATAGGCGGCGGGAATGGCGGCGCAGCCCGTCAGCGACATGCCGAGCGCCTCGGCCATGGCATTCATGGTCGAGGCCGTGCCCATCGTGTTGCAATGACCAACAGAGGGCGCGGAATCAAGCGCCGCCTCGAGAAATTCCTCGCGGCTGATCTCGCCGGCGGCGAGTTTGCGGCGCGAACGCCAGATTACCGTGCCGGAACCGACCAGTTCGCCCTCGTGCCAGCCGTCGAGCATCGGCCCGCCGGAATAGACGATCGCGGGAATGTTGACGGTGGCGGCGGCCATCAGCGCGGACGGCGTGGTCTTGTCACAGCCCGTGGTCAGCACCACGCCGTCGAAGGGATAGCCATAGAGCAACTCGACCAGGCCGAGATAGGCGAGATTGCGATCAAGCGCCGCCGTCGGGCGCTTGCAGTTTTCAAAAAGCGGATGGGATGGAAACTCGATCGGGATGCCGCCGGCATCGCGGATGCCGTCGCGCAGACGCCGGGCGAGATCGAGATGGTGCCGGTTGCAGGGGTTGATGTCGCTGCCGCTCTGGGCAATGCCGATGATCGGCTTGCCGGAGCGCAACTCCTCCGGCGTGGTGCCGTAATTCATGAAGCGCTCCAGATAGAGCGCCGTCATATCCGCATGGTCCGGATTGTCGAACCAGTCCTGAGACCTGAGGCGACGCTGCGGCATGTGTCTTCTCCCATTCCTTTCGGACCCGCAAGCCGGCCGACCGCCGGAGGCCCGGCGGCATATGATCAGAAATCGGCGGACGATGCACGGTTTTTAGAAACCATCATGCCAGCGGAAAAACGGCGACCGCTCGGAACGATCCCCGCCAGTACCCGTTTAACAGGCATCGAATTCAAACGGAGCAGACATTATGAACGGTATCATCTACCTCGTAGGCCTTGTCGTCGTCGTCATGTTTATCCTGTCCGTCCTGGGCCTGGCATAAGGGTTCCACCATGGCAGAACAGGAACATATTCCCAAAACCGCCGCGCCCAGGCCGGGCGTCTCCTATCTCGAATGGGGCGCGATCTTCGGCGGCGCGGCCGTTGCCGGCGCGCTCGCCACCGTTCTCTCCCAGTTCGGCGCAGGCATCGGACTTGCCGCAAGCGACGCGCAACCCACGCAAGACAGCCTCAGCTGGGCGCTCTTTCTGATCGGCCTCTGGCTTATTCTCGTCGCCTTCGCCAGCGCATCCGCCGGCGGCTATGTCGCGGGGCGCATGCGCTCGCATTTCGGTGACGGAACCGCGGACGAGAGCGAGTTCCGCGACGGCATCCACGGCATCGTCGTCTGGGCGCTGTCGACGCTTGCGCTCGGCGCGGGCGCGGCCCTCGTCTCCGCCATTTCCGGCCTCGGCGCGACATCGGCAAGCGGCGAGATGACGGATGAAATGATGCGCATGGCGCAGAATGCCTCCGTCATCACCGCATTCGGTTCGGCCGCAGGGGCGGTCCTCGGCGCGGCCGGGGCCTGGTTTGCCGGCGTTGCCGGCGGCAAGCACCGCGATGAGGGCCTGTCGATCCACAGTTTCGTGCCATCGGCGCTGCGTCGCAAGGCGTGACGAAAACGCGACAAAACGAAATCTCAAGCGGGCCTCTTGACGCGGCCCGCTTTTGCCGTTCCCTCAAACGGATCAATGCGCGTGTCACCAGACGCGCGCTTTGCGCTACAAGAGGGATGGATGGAGGGGACAGCCGGACATGAAAACCATACTCGCCCTGATCTTCTGCCTTCTCGCCCTTCCGGCGGGGTTGGCGGGTTTTGCCTTTGCCCAGACGACGAATGCCGGCATCGAGACGGATATTGCGGCCTCTTCCGATGCCGCGATCGAGGCGCGTCTCTCAGGCATTTTCGACCAGATCGAGGGACTGGAGAATATCGATGCGACCGTACGCTCCGGCGTGGTGACGCTGCGCGGCAAGGTGCAGGAGGCTCGCTTTGCAGCCCGAGCGGCCGAGCTTTCCGAACGCGTGAACGGGGTGGTTGCCGTCAACAACGAGATCGCCGAGGAAACATCGGTCGGCGAGAGGCTGGTTCCGGTTTTCGAAAGGCTCGAGGCGCGCGCCTTGCAGGCCTTGAGCTATGTCCCGCTGATCCTCGTTGCGCTTTTATGCTGGGCGGTCGTCGCGTTTTTCGGCGCCTTTCTGGCGCACCGCCGGTGGCCTTTTCGACAAGTGGCACCAAATACCTTCATCGCCGATCTCTTGCGCCAGGTGGTGAGGATCGCCTTCATGATCATTGGCGGCGTGCTGGCGCTTGATATCCTCGGCGCGACCGCGCTGCTCGGCACGCTGCTGGGCGCTGCCGGTATTGTCGGGCTCGCAGTCGGCTTTGCCGTGCGCGACACGGTGGAAAACTACATCGCCAGTATTCTTCTTTCCGTCCGCCAGCCCTTCCGCCCGCAGGATTTCGTCAGGATCGACAATTACGAGGGTTTCGTCATCAGCCTGACGGCGCGCGCCACCATCCTGATGGAGGTTGACGGCAATCATATCCGCATTCCGAACGCCACCGTGTTCAAGAGTGTGATCATCAACTACACCGTCAATCCGCAGCGCCGCTTCACCTTCGAGGTCGGCGTCGACGCCAACAGCGATCTCGATCGCGCGCTGAAGATCGGGCTGGAGACGGTATCGCGCCAGGACTTCATCCTCGACGAGCCGGCAGCCGACGCCTGGATCCGGGAGCTTGGCGATTCCAATGTGGTGCTCGTCTTCGTCGGCTGGGTCAACCAGGCGGCGACCGATCTGCTGAAGGCGCGGTCCGAGGCCATGCGGCTGGTCAAACGGGCGCTGGAGACCAACGGTTTCTCGCTGCCAGAACCGACCTATCGTCTGCGCCTTGACGACGACATTCAGAGTGCGCTTTCATTCCCCGCAGCGAGCCTTTCGACCGGCGAGGAGCGCAAAGCGGCGGCGGTTTCAAGCGAACCCGAAACGGCGCAGGACACGGCGATTGATAGCGATCTGCAGAGACGGATAGCCGAGGAGCGCCATCAGCAGGGGCGCGGAGACCTGCTGGATGAAAACGCGCCGAACGAATTCGGCAAGTCCTGAACGCTGGATCGTGCGGCGGTCAATCTGAACGGCCCGGGGATCAAGCTCTTTGTTTTAGTCATCGGCTTGTCGAACACCGGACGCCACTTTTTCGCCCGATGCCCTAGGCATCCTCGATATTGATCTCGCGCCAGATGGCCTCGGCAAAGGAATAGACGGCGAAGAGCACGACGCCGATGCCGAGCGCCGCCAGCAGGAATGCGCCGAACGGCAAGTCCTGGATATATTCCAGCGCATCCTTGAGCCCCGGCGTTTCCCCTCCCTCGCCGCTCGAAAGTCCGCGCAGGACCAGCATCACCGCAAGGGTGGCAAAGACGCAGCCGCGCGCTGTGAGGCCCGTGATCGAGATGGGGTGCAACCATTCCATGACCGTTTCCGACGCCTTCAGGTGATCGGCATATTTGCGTTTGTAGGCCTTGACCCAGTGGGCGATCGCCACGCCCAGGAAGATGGCGGCAAGACCAAGCGAAACCGGACGCGAACCGACGAAGGCGGCCAGCATCTCGGCCGGCGAAGCCCCCCCGCCGCGCCCGCCGCCATTGGAAATGCCGACCAGCGAGAGGGCGTAAAGGGCAAGCAGGCCATAGGTGACCGCGCTGGAAAACAGGCCGGCGCGAACGGCGAGCCCCTTCGCGCCCGTGCCGTGATCATCCGGATCCATGACCGACTGGAACACGCGCCAGACGCCGTAACTGATCAGGCCTATGATGAGGATTGCGATCAGGACGGAACCGAAGGGCTGCTCGAGAAGGGTCTGCAGCGCGCCCTTGGTGTCCTTGCTTTCGGCCGCGCCGATCGCCGCGAGCACCGCGAACAGGCCGATGATCGTATAGACCAGGCCGCGGGCGAAATAGCCCGTTCGGGCCAGGTGCTTGATCCATCGTGCGCCTTTTCTCATTGAGCGTCCCCTTTGCTTCGCTTCAACAAGGCAACGCCCGGTTTAGGCCATTGTTCCTGTCGGAACAGGCGCGTGCGGCTGCATTTTCGTAAGCCCTATACGACCAAAGTGGAACGGGACGGCGGATCAAAGGCGGCCGCTTGCCTTGACCGATCCCCTCAAAGCGCTAAAGTTTATTCAAGCGGTGGCGCAAACTTTGCGCCTTTTCAAACCGCTACGACAGGCTGATGGGAGGAGAACCATCGGTTTCAGATGCTTTTGGCGCCATGCGCCGGGAACGCGCGGCGGGCCGCACTGTCGACCTGCCTGTCTCGCCCATCTGGCGGACGAGAACTGACGGGAACAGGCCCTGCTGCAGGGCTTTGGAGGAAAGCCGATTTCCGGTTTTCCATGGGACGCTTTTGGAGGACATGATGAAAACACTGAAGACACTGACGGCGACGCTCTTGCTCTCGGCAAGCGCGGCATCCATGGCGCAGGCCGACACGATCCGCTTCTGGACGACGGAAGAACAGCCGGAGCGGCTGGCCAAGCAGCAGGAAATCGCCGACGCCTTCAAGGAACAGACCGGCAATGAGGTGCAGGTCATTCCGGTGACGGAGTCCGAACTTGGCACGCGCGCCACCGCCGCCTTTGCCGCGGGCGACCTGCCCGACGTCATCTACCTCACCGTACAATATGTTCTGCCCTGGGCCGAAGCCGGCATTCTGGACGCTGAAATCAACGACGAGATCGTCAACGACCTTGGCATCGACACCTTTGCCCCCGGTGCGATCGAGATGGCGCAGTTCGAGGGCATGACGGCGGCCGTGCCGGTCGATGGCTGGACGCAGATGATCATCTACCGCAAGGACCTGTTCGACGAGGCAGGCCTTGCCCCGCCGGATTCCTACGCAAACATCGCCGCCGCCATCGAGGCGCTGCACAATCCGCCGGAGATGTACGGTTTCGTTGCCGCGACCAAGATCGACGAGAACTTCATGAGCCAGGTTCTGGAGCACGTCTTCCTCGCCAATGGCGTGACGCCCGTCGATGAGAACGGCTTCAAGCCGCTGGATGAAGCCAAGACGATCGAGGTTCTCGACTTCTACAAGACGCTAGCCGATGCGTCGCCGGAGGGCGAACTCTACTGGCAGCAGTCGCGCGCGCTCTATTTTGACGGCAAGGCGGCGATGATCATCTGGTCGCCCTTCATTCTTGACGAGCTTGCCGGTCTGCGCGACAGCGCCCCGCCGACGATCAACGACGATCCGACTTCCACGGAGCTGGCGCAGATGACCGATGTGGTCACCACTTTCTCCGGTCCCTCCAACCCGGATGGCGCGGCATGGGCGGATATCCGCTATCTCGGCGTGACGGCGGATGCGACCAATCTCGATGTCGCCGCCGACTTCATAAAGTTCTCCATGGACGAGGGCTATATGAACACGCTCTCCATGGCGCCGGAAGGCAAGTTCCCGGTCCGTCGCGGAACTGCGGACGAGCCGAGCAAGTTCGTCGACGAGTGGGCGACGCTTCCCGTCGGCGTCGACCGCAAGGCCCCGCTTGCCGATCTCTACCCGGAAGAAACCGTACAGAAGATCGTCACCGGCCTTGAGACCGCCAACCGCTGGGGCGTGAAGGAAGGCCAGCTGGCGCTTGCCTCCAAGATGATCAACAGCCAGATCATCAACCAGGTCGTGCGGGAGTATATCGACGGCGAAATCTCCGGAGAGGAAGCCGTCGAGAAGCTGAATTCGGAGCTTTCCGGGATCAACTGATCCCGAAGGCCGGACAAACCGCCGGGCGCTGTTCGTCAGCGCCCGGCCCGTTCTTTTCCGAAGGCTTTTCAGATGTCCGACATGACCGACAAGGCTGAAATCACGCCGACGCCGCCAAAGACCTATGGCCGCATGGCCAAGCGCGAGATGCGCTTTGCCTATTCGATGCTGGCGCCGACCTTCCTGATCGTGCTGGCGATCGTGCTCCTGCCGCTGGTCGCCAATTTCTGGATCTCGTTCAAGCCGGTCACGCTTTCCGACCTGCGACCGCCGGAACTCAACATCAACGAGCGCCTGCGCGGCGATCTTGAACAGGTTGGCGACACGGCAGAGCTTGAATACAGGCTGCGCAACACCTCGCAAAAGGCCTCGATCTACGAGGCGGGCTTTGTCGATATCATCCCCGACGGCCTCGAAGTCACCGGGCTGGACCAGCGCTGCACGCTCACTGGCCGCGAACTGACCTGCACGCTCGGTGACCTGCCGGAGAAATTCCGCGACCGCATCCGCCTGCAGGTGATTGCCGATACCGCCTACCTGACCTCGCCTGTCGAGCCGCGCGACAACCCGGCCGAGGCCTTCGGAAGATCAGACAATATCCTCACCAATTTCCAGTTCACGCTGGACAATTTCTCGCGCATCTTCTCCTCGCCCGATTTCTGGAAAGTGCTGCGCGTCACCTTCTATTACACGGTGTTCGGCACGGCGAGCGCGCTGGTGCTCGGACTTTTCGCCGCCCAGCTCCTAAACCAGAGCTTCAAGGGACGCTCGGTGCTGCGCGGACTTTTCCTGTTTCCCTATGTGGCGCCGGTGATTGCGGTTGCCTTTACCTGGATCATCCTGCTTGATCCTTACTCCGGCACGCTGAATGCCCTTCTGGTGCGCTCCGGAATGATCGGCGCGCCGATCGATTTCTTCGGCCAGCGCGATGTCGATATTTCGATCTTCGGTCTCACCTTCCAGTTCCCGGTGGCGCTGACGACGGTGATCGCGTTCGAGGCCTGGCGCTATTTCCCGCTGTCCTTCCTGTTCATCCTGGCGCGCATGCAGGCGCTTTCCACCGATGTCTACGAGGCAGCCGAGATTGATGGCGCAACGCCGCTGCAGCAGTTCTGGTACATCTCGCTGCCGCAGCTTGTCGGCATCCTCGCCGTGTTGTTCCTGCTGCGCTTCATCTGGACCTTCAACAAGTTCGACGACATCTTCCTTCTGACCGGCGGGGCCGCCGGCACGCGGACGCTGACGGTCGATGTCTATGAACAGGCCTTTGCCGTTTCCAATCTCGGCGCGGGCGCGGCGGTCGCCGTCGTGGTCTTCGTCGTGCTTCTGGTCTTCTCGCTGATCTTCTTCAAATTCTCACCGCAGGATGATGGATGATGCGCATCGGAACCGGTTTCATCGCCGCCATTCTCCTGGGCGCCTTCTGGGGCATCGTCTGGATGATCGTGGTCGGCCTTGTCTTCACCCTGTTTTCGGGGCAGTCGACAGCGCCGCCGCTTGCCATAGCGGCCCTGGCCGGGGCCGTGGGCGCAGCGATCTATGCGCTTTCGCCGGTCAAGACGCGCGACCGGCCGAAAAGCCGGGGCCCGCGCGTGCAGGCGACCATGGTGATCGCCATCTTCGCTGTGCTGATGCTTCTGACCTTCGGCGAACCCTTCGGCCTTTCGCTGGCCTACACGACCGTGCCGCAACTGGCAGCCCTTGCCGCCTTCCTCGTCGCCGTCTGGTGGTCGATCGTGGCCGCGCTTCATGACCAGACCTCCGGCAATCTGGCACGCTATCATCTCGAAGTGATCTTCCTGCGCTTCATGAAGGGGCTGGGTCTGACGATTTTCACAATCGTCGTTGCGCTTCCCTTCTACGTCATGGTGATGACGAGCTTCAAAAGCCAGCAATCGCTGATCTCCAATCCGCTCGACCTGTCGATCGATCTCAGCCAGGGGCTGTCCGGCCTGTTCAGCTCCTATATCGAACTCTTCACCGTCTATTCCTTCGGCACCTTCCTGATGAATTCGGCAATCGTTTCGGTCGCCACCGTCATCATCACGCTGGCCTTTGCCGTGCCCGGCGCCTATGCGGTGGCGCGGCTGAATTTTCCCGGGCAGGCCTTTCTTTCGCGCTCGATCCTGCTGATCTACATGGTGCCGGCGATCGTGCTGGTGATCCCGCTTTATTCTGTGTTCTCGCAGGTGGGTTTGAGAAACTCGCTGGTCGGGCTGATGATCGTCTATCCGGCCACCACCATTCCGGTTGCGCTCTACATGCTGCAGGGTTACTTCCGCGGCCTGCCCTCCGAACTGGAGGAAGCCGGCTTGATGGACGGGTTGAAACGGCCCGGCGTCATCCTCAAGATCACGCTGCCGCTGGCGCTTCCCGCGCTCGCCTCGGTCGCGCTCTACGTCTTCATGATCGCCTGGAACGAGTTCCTGTTCGCCTTCATGTTCCTCGATGACGTCAACATGTTCACGCTCTCGCGCGGGGTCGTGTCGCTGAACTCGTCCGAGGTTCCGCGACAGCATCTGATGGCCGGCGCCGTGATCGCGACCGTGCCGGTGCTGTTCATCTTCCTCTGGTTCGAACGCTTCCTGGTGGCGGGTCTGACCGCCGGCAGCGTGAAAGGCTGACAATGCATCAATCGCTGAAACAACAGGCTATCGACATTCTGCGCATGAACGATCGCGGCGGCTATACCGTGCCGACGGCCAGGCTTTACCCCTATCAGTGGGAATGGGATTCCGTCTTTGCCGCGCTCGGCTTTGCCACCTTTGACCGCGACCGCGCATGGGAAGAGATCGAGACACTGTTTTCCGGCCAATGGGATGACGGCATGGTGCCGCATATCATCTTCCACAAGACAGACCCGGACTATTTCCCCGGCCCGGAAATGTGGAAATCCAATACCGTACCGCCCTCCTCGGGCCATTCCCAGCCGCCGGTGGCCGCAAGCGCGATGCTAACGATGATGCAGACCGGCACGGATATGGACAGAGAGCGGGCAAAGGCGCTGTTCCACAAGCTTTATGCCTGGCACCGCTGGTTCCACACCTATCGCGACCCGGATAACACCGGCGTGGTCGGCATTATCCATCCATGGGAATCCGGTCGCGACAATTGCCCGGACTGGGATATCGGCATGGGCCGGATCGTTGTACCCGACGATCTCGGCGACCTGCCGCGCCGCGACATCACCCATGTCGATCCGTCCGAACGGCCGACGGCGGAACAGTACAACCGCTATCTCGCCATCGTGAAATTCGGCCATGAGTGCCAATGGGACCATCTGGAGATCGCCCGCAACGGCCCGTTCTTCATGGTCGACCCCTGCGTGCAATTCGCGCTGATGCGCGGCGACCGGGACCTTGCCGAACTGGCAACGGAATTCGGCGAACCCGGCATCCGTGACGAGGCGGAGGCCTGGCTGAAGCATTCCAAGGCTGGTTGCGACAGTTTCTGGAGCGACGATGTCGGCGGCCATGTGGCCAAGGATCTTCGCACCGGCGGGCTTTCAACCGCCTTCACCAACGCCTCCGCCATGGCGCTTTATGCCGATGCCGGCTCGCCCGATCAGCAAAAGCGGCTGACGGCGGAAATCGCGGCCATTCTCGACCATTGTTCCTTCGGCTTCCCGAGCTGGGATCCGCGCGACGCGCAATTTGAGAGCCGACGCTACTGGCGCGGTCCGATCTGGTCCGTTGTCAACTACATGATCGGCATCGGGCTTTCGGAAAAAGGCGAAACCGCGCTTGCCGAACGGTTGCGCAACGATACACGCCGCGCCGTCGAGACATCCGGCTTCTTTGAATATTTCGACCCGCTGACCGGCGAGGGTCTGGGCGGCAAGCTGTTTACCTGGACAGCCGCCATCCATCTCGCCTGGGCAATGGGCGACGACATGTTGCAGGCAGGCTGAGGGAGAAGGACATGGGCGCGATCAAGCTCGAGAACGTGGAAAAATGGTTCGGCGACCTGCAGGTCATCAAGGGGATCGACCTCGAGATCGCGGACGGTGAATTCGTCATCTTCGTCGGCCCGTCCGGCTGCGGAAAATCGACTCTCCTCAGGATGATCTCCGGGCTCGAGGAGACAAGCCGCGGTCGCATCCTGCTTGATGGCGACGACGTGACCGACCGGCTGCCATCCGAGCGCGGTCTTTCTATGGTGTTCCAGTCCTATGCGCTCTATCCCCATATGAATGTGCGCGACAATATGGGCTTTTCGCTGAAGACCGCCGGCAGTCCCAAGAAGGAAATCGAGGAGAAGGTCGGGCGCGCGGCTGAAATCCTGAAGCTTGAGGACTATCTCGACCGCCGCCCGAAGGCGCTTTCCGGCGGCCAGCGCCAGCGCGTCGCCATCGGCCGGGCGATCGTGCGCGAGCCGAAGGGCTTTCTCTTTGATGAGCCACTCTCCAATCTCGACGCGGCGCTGCGCGTTGAAATGCGCTTCGAAATCGCCCGCCTGCACGAGACCCTCGGCACGACGATGATCTACGTGACCCACGACCAGGTGGAGGCGATGACGCTGGCAGATCGGATCGTGGTGCTGAAGGATGGCCGGATCATGCAGATCGGTAGCCCACGCGAGCTCTACGAGAAGCCCGACAACCTCTTCGTCGCCCAGTTCATCGGCTCGCCGAAAATGAACATCCTGCCCTGCACGGGTGCCGACGGCAGATATGAGATTACCGGACACGGCAGCGGCCCCCTGCCGGAAGGCACCGAGGGAACGCCGGCGACGCTTGGCATACGGCCGGAACATATCGATATCGTCAAGCCCGGCGAGGGACAGATTTCCGGCACGGTGGAGATCGTCGAATATCTCGGCTCCGACACCTTCCTCTATGTCGATTGCGGCGATGCCGGACGGCTGATCGTGCGCGCGGACGAGGTTGAGGACAATATCCGCAGCCAGGAAATCGGCCTTTCCTTCCGCGACCGGCACATCCATGTCTTCAACGAGGCCGGCCTTTCGCTATGAACGTCCGCCAGCCTTGACGGCGCCCCCCATTCGCGGGAAAGCTCTGCCCGGAAACAGGGAGACCGGACATGGCGGACGCAAAAGGCAATTCGTGGGAAGAAAAGGACAGGGCCAATGTCCTTCATGGCTTTACCGATTTTCCCTCTCTGAAGGAAAACGGACCCGTTATCCTCACCCATGGCGAGGGCATCTACGTCTTCGATGTCCACGGCAAGCGTTATCTCGATGCCAATTCCGGGCTGTGGAACAACGTCGCCGGTTTCAATCACAAGGGCATCATTGAAGCGCTTACGGCCCAGGCCGAACGCTTTCCCGGCTATCATTCGTTCTTCGGCCGCATCGCCGATGTCACGGTCGCGCTTTCCGAGCGACTGATCGGGCTCTCGCCCTTTGACAGCGGCAAGGTCTACTACACGAATTCCGGTTCGGAAGCGAACGACACCATGGTCAAGATGCTGTGGATGATCAACCGCCGCAAGGGCCAGCCGGAACGGCGCAAGATCATCACCCGCATCAACGCCTATCACGGCGTGACGATTGCCACCTCTTCGATGACGGCGAAGCCCTATAACAGCGAATTCGGTCTGCCGCTGCCGGGCTTTCTCCATGCCGATTGCCCGCATTACTGGCGTTTCGCGCTGGAAGGCGAGACCGAAGAGGCGTTCACCGAGCGCATGGCGCGCAACCTGAAGGACCTGATCGAGCGCGAGGGGCCGGAGACGATCGCCGGCATGTTTGCCGAACCCGTCCAGGGCGCCGGCGGCGTCATTCCCCCGTCGAAGGGCTATTTCGCGGCGATCCGCCCGGTGCTCCGTGAGTATGACATTCCGCTGGTCGCCGACGAAGTCATCTGCGGTTTCGGGCGACTGGGAGAGATGTGGGGCAGCGACTATTACGACATTGAGCCGGACGCGATCATCGCCTCGAAATGCATCACCGCCGGCTATTATCCGATGGGCGCCGTCATTCTGGGAGAAGAACTGACGGCCGCGCTGGAAACGGCCTGCGAGGCGGCGGAAGAGTTCCCCCACGGCTTTACCGCGGCCGGCAGCCCGCTCGGCTCCGCTGTCGCGCTGAAGGCGCTGGACGTGATCGAGAATGACGGGCTGATCGACAATGTCCGCGCGCTGACGCCTTACTTCCTCGAGCGACTTTACCGGTTTGGCGAACACCCCCATGCCGGCGAAGTGCGCGGAGTCGGCTTCATGGGCGCGATCGAGATCGTCGCCGACAAGAAGAGGAAGACATCCTTTGACGGCAAGCTGCGCATTTCCGAGCGCATTGCCAACAAGGCGCTGGAAAAGGGCCTGATCTGCCGTCCGCTCGGCGCCTCCGTCGTGCTCGCCCCGCCCTTCATCATCACAAGGGAAGAACTCGACACCATGTTCGACCTTCTGGAAGAGACTTTCGCCGCCGTCTTCGCCGAGATCGGTTGACGCCGGCAATCTTCACGCCGTGGCGTTGAGATGGACCAGTTCGGCATCCACGATCGTGCGTGTCCCCTCGGCGGCGGGCCTGCCGCCGATCTGGGCGGCAATGGAGCGGAAGGCGGCGCGCGCCAGCCCCGCCTCGTCCTGACGGATGACGATGACGGTATTGGGCAAAAGCTCGAGGAAGCCGTCATAGTCGAATGTGGCGATGATCATTTCAGGCGGCACGACGGAACGGGCCTGTTTCAGGCATTGCAGCGCGCCCTCAAGCACAAGCAGCGACGAACAGACAAGCGCCGTGGGCAGTTCTCCGCCGTCCGCCAGAAGCACCTGCATCATGGTCTCTCCGGCTGCCGCGCTGTCGTCATCCGCCGTCAGCACCCGCGCATTCTCGCCATCACCGGCCGCCTCGCGGAAACCCGCGATACGCTCGACGATCGCAGGATTATCCGGGTGGCCGCAAAAGAACGCCATCCGTTCCGCGCCGGAGGCCATCACCGCCTCTGTGAGCAGCCTCGCATTTTCCCTGTGGTCGCTGGTGATCGCCTCGACGCTATCGCCCGGATAGTGCCGGTCGACCAGGACCATCGGCGTGCGCCGGCCACGTTTGCGGGTCGCCGCCGCGGGACGCGGCGCGCAGGGCGCGAGCACCAGCCCATCGACCCCGCGTTCCATGAGGCTCTGCAGGGCGCGGGCCTCGAGCGCCGGATCCTCTCCGCTTGAAGTCGTGATCAGCACCAGACCTTCCGCCCGGCAACAGGCTTCAAGGCTCGCCATGAACCGGGCAAAGAACGGGTTGGCAATCTGCGGCGCGACAAACCCCACGGTGTGGCTGCGCCGCGTCTTCAGATTGCGCGCCGTCTGGTTGATCGTATAGCCGTGCTCGGCCACATAATCCTGAATGATCTTCTGCGTGCGCGCGCTGATTCGGTATTCGGAGGCGCGGCCGCTCAGGACCATGGTGATCGTGGTCCTCGAATAGCCGGTTTCCTCCGCGATCTCGGATATGGTTTTCGCCATTACCTGTCTTTCGTGCTGTGTGCCCGCGCCGTCCGCGGCCAGCATAACGTTGCCGCTGCGCAAGCGCACGGGAAAACGCGGGCCTACGCCGGCAAGCCCTGATGCCAGACGACGGAGGCGCTATGCCCGCATCGCCGCGCGGATCTTGCGGTCGGCCTCCTGCAGCAGCGCGAAGGCCGCGAACTTGGCCTCGTGCAATGCCGCGACCGGGCCGCCGACCGGTTCGATGATCTCCCTGATGGCAGACATCTGCCGGGCGCCCTGTTCCAGATCTTCATGATGGCCGGACGCGACTGCCCCGATAATGGCGCCGCCGAGCAGAACCGGTTCGGCCGTATCCGGCAGCGCGACCTTCAGCCCCGTCGCATCCGCCAGGATGCGCCGCAACAACCCGCTCTGCGCCGCGCCGCCGCTGACCACGATGGTCTCGAGCGGCAGCCCCTTTTCTCTTTCCGCCTCGATGATCTGCCGCGTGCCGTAGCAAAGGCCGCAGAGCCCGGCGACATAGAGGGCAACAAGGCTCTCCTCGCTCGTCTCAAGCTTCAGGCCGCTGATGACGCCAGTTGCCTGCGGATCGGCATAGGGCGCGCGGTTGCCGAGGAATTCCGGCACCACCTGGAGATCGCGCCCGAGAAAAGCCGCCTGTTCAAGCGAGCCGGCTTTCTCGACGGCACGCTTTTCCAGATAGACGGGAAGCGACAGGCCCGCCGCCGCCGCCTTCTCGCGCATGGCGGAATAGGCGGGGTGCAGCGTGACCAGATGATCGAGCGCCGCGCCATAGGCGGACTGGCCGCCTTCCAGAAGCCAGAAGCCCGGCACCATGGCGCCGAAATAGGGCCCCCAGACGCCGTCGACGAAATTCGCATCCTTCGCCAGCGTCATGGCGCAGGCCGAAGTGCCCATGATCAGGGCCATCTGCGTTTCCGGCGGCAGGTTCTCGCCGTCCGGTCCTTCGCAGGCAAAGGTGCCGACGCCGCCGCAATGGGCATCGATCAGCGACGCGCCGACAGGCGTTCCGGCCACAAGGCCGAGTTCGGCGGCGGCCTGTTCAGTGAGGCCATCGCCAAGCGGCGTTGCGATATCAACCACGCTGGAGCCAATCCGCGCGAAGTCGTTCTCGGCGAGTTCTTCGAGGCCAACCGCCTTGAAATAGCCGGCATCCCAGCGCTTTTCATGGGCGAGATAGGTCCATTTGCAGGTTACCGTGCAGACGGAACGGTCCGTCGCCCCCGTCGCGCGCCAGGAGAGAAAGTCGGCGAGATCGAAGAAATGGCCGGCGGCGGCGAAGGTCGCGGGCCGGTTCTCCTTCAGCCAGAGCAGTTTCGGCGTCTCCATTTCCGGCGAGATACGGCCGCCGACATAGCGCAGCACGTCGTGCCCGCCGGCATTGATGCGGTCTGCCTGATCGATGGCCCGGTGGTCCATCCACACGATGATGTTGCGCTCGGGATCCTCCGACGGGCCGACGGCAAGCGGCTTGCCATTGCTATCCAGGACGACAAGCGAACAGGTCGCGTCGAAGCCGATCCCCTTGACGCTGTCGGGCGCGATGCCGGCCGCGGCAATCGCCGTCTTCGTCGAAAAGCAGATGGCGTTCCAGATATCGTTCGACGACTGTTCGACGATGTCGCCTTCTTCCCGCCAGAGGGTGAGATCCTTCTTGCCGGCGCCGAGAAGGCGCCCTTCCTCGTTGAAGACGCCCGCGCGGGCGCTGCCGGTTCCGACGTCAATGCCGATGAAATGATTGCTCATGCTTCTCTCCCTGCTCCGTCAGGCATGCGGAGCATCTCCGTTTTCTTCTCCGGCCATGGCGGCCGCCTGTCGCCGATGCACCGCCAGAAACAGCATTTCCTTCAAAAACAGAGAATGCTGTCACGAGTTAGCTGTCTCCTTGCTACATCGTTCCGGACGCAAGCTCAAGCCGCAACCGTGCTCTGCCGCGCAGATCGGGAGACCTCGGCAAAGAAGAAGGCGCCGGGCATGTCCCCGACGCCTCAAAAACACTGGAATGACCGGCAGTGGGTCACGCGGCCGAGGTCTCGACCTTCCTGTCTTCCTCAATGCTGAGCAACTTGAAAATATCGGTGCGACGGCGCACGAGATCATGAATGGTGTAGCCGGCGAGCACAGAGAAGAACGCGTTCAACGCCTCGCGAAGCGCCCCGTTGAAGCCGCAGCTGTCGACCAGCGGGCAATCCGTCTCATTGCCGTCGTCAAAACACTCGGCCATGGAGAAGTTTTCTTCCGTGACGCTGACAACGTCGAAAAGCGTGATCTCGGAGGCCGGGCGACCGAGGCGGACACCGCCATTGCGGCCCCGCACCGTTTCCATGATGCCGGCCTTGTGCAGCGGCTGGATGATCTTGAACAGGAAGAGCTCAGATACGCCATAAGCCTTGGCGATCTCGGGCACACGGCTCAGCTTGCCGTCGTTGGCGGCGCAATACATGAGCATCCGTACCGCGTAATTCGTCTGCTTGGTCAGGCGCATACCGATTTCCTTTTTAGAATCTTTCCATCTTTATAACGCGTTTCTCAGTTTGGAACAATTCCAAAAGAAGAAATTTTTACTCAAGTCTAGGAGCCCGGTCGGTTGACACCTCGCACAGGATACTTGATTACATAAATCAACTTAAAAGATCACAAGGAGGATTCAATGACAAGGCTCAAGGCGCTTGCCGGTTCTTTCGTGGCATTGGCGACGGTCGTTGCGGCCGCCCCGGCGACAGCCGAGGACGTCAACATTTATTCCTATCGCCAGCCGGAGCTGATCGCGCCGCTGCTCGAAGCCTTCGAGGCCGAAACCGGCATCAACGCCAATGTGCTGTTTCTCGATACGGGCCTTGTCGAGCGGGTGAAGGCGGAAGGCGCCAACTCGCCGGTCGACGTGATCCTCACCGTCGACATTGGCCGCCTGACCGAAGCCAAGGAGGCGGGCGTCACCCAGCCGGTCGAAAGCGAAACCATAAACGCGGATATCCCCGCGCAGTTCCGCGACCCGGACGGCGACTGGTTCGCGCTGACCAAGCGCGGCCGCGTCGTCTATGCCTCCAAGGACCGCGTCGGCCAGGTGCCGATCACCTATGAGGAACTGGCGGACCCTAAATGGAAGGGCGCGATCTGCATCCGCGACGGCCAGCATCCCTATAACATTGCACTGATCGCCTCGATGATCGCCCATCACGGCGCAGAGTACACCGAGGAATGGCTGAAGGGCCTCAAGGCAAATCTCGCCCGCCGCCCGAACGGCAACGACCGTAGCCAGGCCAAGGCAATCATGTCCGGCGAATGCGACATTGCGCTCGGCAACACCTATTATGTCGGCCTGATGATGACCAATGACAAGGAACCCGAGCAAAAGGACTGGGCAGCGGCAATCGACATCCTGTTTCCCAACGCCGACGGGCGCGGAACCCACGTCAACGTCTCCGGCATGGCCATGGCGAAACACGCGCCGCATCCGGAAAATGCGCTGACACTGATGGAATTCCTCGCTTCGCCGGAAGCCCAGGAGATCTATGCCGAACAGGTGTTCGAATATCCGGTCATGCCGGGCGCGGAAGCCTCCGAGATCGTTCGCTCCTTCGGCGACATCCATCCCGACGACCTGTCGCTGGCCGAGATCGCCGATCATCGCCGCGAAGCCTCCGAACTCGTGGACAAGGTCGGCTTCAACGACGGACCGTAAGCCGGACCCCGATCAAAAGCCACATGATATCGAGGCCCGGCGCGATGTGCCGGGCCTTTTCATGTCCGCTGCACCCATGATGGCGCAAGACGGCAGACAAAGGCCGGAATTCCGCTATGATGCGCAGCACAACCAGTTGGGAGAAAAGACAATGGTCAATCTGATCAAGGCGGCCGCCTTTGCCGCTGTGATAACGGTCGCCGGCTGCCAGACGGCCCCGCCCGAAACGCCGCTCGAGGAATTGCTGGACCAGGGCGCCCGCGCCGAGCTCGCCGCCCAGCGTTGCGAGAGCTTTACCAGCCTGCGCGGCGACAGGAAGCTGCAGGATGCCGCCGACTCGATCTATGCCAAGGCAAGGAGCATGGGCGCCGATCAGGCCGATATCGAAGCCGCCCGCCTGCGCGCGCGCCAGCAGGCCGGGATCAGGGACACGCTGATCGGCAACGAGGCGACCTGCGACGAACTTTCGATCCTGCCCCCGGGCTACTGACCGCTTCCGGGCAACCCGAACCGCCAGGCTTAAAAATAAACAGGCCGGCCGCTTGCGCGACCGGCCTTTTTTCGTCGTTCCTGCTCTCTCGGGACGTCCGTGGAAGACGCCGCTGGTGCATTCACCATCCGAGACCGGCAGAGGGGAACAGAACCGCGCTCAGGTCGAACGCGGCTCCTGTGCCTCAATCGAGGATGCCGTTGGCCGTGCCGAGGATCGAGATCGACGGCGTGATCTGCGAGATCAGGCGGTTCCAGTTGGTGATCGGCTGGCTGGCGACGAAGACGATATCGTTCGGCCGAAGCTGCAGCTCGGTTGCGAGAAGGAGGTTCGCGGTATTCTGCGCATCAAGCGCCCAAGCCGTGATCCCGAGAGGCTCGCCTGCCGCAATCCGGTTCTTGCGCAGAACATAGATGCGCCGCGGGTTGCCGGTGACGGGCTGGATGCCTCCCTGCTCGAACATCGCATCGGCAAGCGTGGCGTAACGGTCGAAGGGAAGCGGCCAGCGGCCCTGCTGCTTGACCTCGCCGAAGACATAGACGTAGTCCCTGTCGATCGCATCCATCTGAACGCGTGTTTCGAAGATGTCCCGCTGCTCTTCCAGCACGTCGCGCTGGAATTTGGCGAGGTCGAGTTCCTGACGCAGATAGCCTTCGGCCAGCTCGACCGAATATTCGGTGTCGACAAAAACGCGGTCCCCGTTCTGCAGGAGCACTTTCGGGATGTCGTTCTTGGCAAAAAGCTTGGTCGCCGGGATCTGATAGGTCTTGTCATCGCGATAAAGGCGCACCGTCGCATATTCCGGATCGGTGGCGACGACGCCGCCTGCGGCGGTCACCGCCTCGTCGAGATAAAGCGGCGTCAGCGTGATCGGCTCAAGCTGCGGCTGTGCCACGGCGCCGCCGACGGCAACCCGCTGGGAGTTGAAGTCGGTGATCTCCAGATTGAAGTTCGGATCAATCTGGCTTTCGACAAGTCTCTGGAACAGAACGGACTGAGCTTCCTCCATGGTCATGCCGCCGATTGTCACGCGCCCGACCGTCGGGATCGCGATCGCGCCGTCATCCTGAACGGTGTAACCCTGTCGCGAATTCTGCGCGGCAAGAAGGCCGTTGATCTGGTTCAGCGTGGAAGTTTCGGCTGTTGGGGTTGCCAGAAGCACCACGTCGCCGACGCCGATCCTGTAGGGCTTGGGCTGCTGGAAGGGCGGCAACTTGGTCTGGACGGAACCGGGCCGCGACTGCGGTCTGTAGGCGGAGATGCGCGGCACCGCGGCGCCCTGCAGCGTCGCCGTCTGGTCAAAGACGGGCGGCAGGGAGCGCGGCGTATAGGGCGTCATGGCATTGGCCATCATGACATTCTGGCTCGTCACCGGCACAACCTTGACCACGGATGTTTCACCGACAACCGGGCGAACCTCCGAGACATTGTACAATGCGCTGCACCCGGTCATGATGATCGCGGTGAGGATGACGGTAATGGCACGCAATTGAAACTCTCCGAATTGCTGTCACTTGCCCCTTGAATAAAAGCCCAAAACGTATCACCCCGCAGGAGACAAGCAAAGCGCCTGGCAAGAATACATGGATACTCAAAAACTATTAAACAAAAACCGGCCCTACTCCTTGACGGCTGGCAGGACGACCGGACCTAACCCTTTTTCTTTGCACTGTGACTGATCAGCGACACCGGACGCATACAAAAGCCAGATCAATTTTCATTTCCTTAATAAGCAAATCGCAACGTGAGTCCATAGCGCGGCTCGTCCTGTGCAAGCATTGTACCGAGTCCGTGCAGACCTGTTGCATTTGTGGCATAGACATCGGCGCTGAACGGCGTTCCGTGAAGATCATACCGGGCGCCCGCAGACCAGATCGTATCGCCGTCATCGGAGACAGCCGTGACCTCGCCCAGCAATTCGAGGTCGCGGAATGGACGAACGGAAACCCCGCCGCCAATCCCCCATATACGCTCGGTGTGATAGGCCGCGAACTTCGATTCCAGCGTCACGCTGGCCTTTTCCGACAGGGCGAGGCTGGCCGGCAACGCGCCGTAAAGAACGCCAACGGTCGGCTTGTTGAAATCGCGGCCGGCGAGAACCTGGCCGGAAAGCGAGAACAGATCGCCATACTTCTGGTCCATCAGCCGCAGCTTGCCGCCGAACATATAGGACCATTCATCATTCCACGGGCTTTGCGCGCTTCCCGCCGCCCCGCCTGCAGGGTACTGCGTGAAGTAGGCATCGAGCTGCAGATCCTGATCCGGGCTGAAGGCGAGATGGATGTCGGCGAAGTCCCTGTCGCCCATCCCGGCTTCAACCAGAATGCGGCCGGGCGTCAACGTATCGGCGCTGTTGAGCGTAATCCCACCGATCTGCTGCTGGAGTTCCAGCTCGGTGACGGGGCTGAGCATATCCGCCCGGTAGCTGTCGAAATAGACATCGCGCGTCGCCTCGCCGACAAAGGGCGTGTAACTCAGCCGAATGCCATAGGCGATGTCATCGGATTTCGGGGGAAAGGCGATGATGCTCGTTGCCGGCGTCATGCCCCAGCCATTGGTCGCAAAGATATCCACGGCGGCCTTCGGCGTCACGGCCAGTTTCATGCCGGCCATCCACACCGGCGTCGTTTCCAGACCGCCACTGCTCGACAGCGTGTTGCCGTCGGTCGCATAGGGCAGCATCACCGTCGCATAGGATTGGAGACCCGTGATCGGCTGCCATGTCAGTCCGGCGCCGATATAGGGCACGGTTCCGAAATAGGGCTGACCGTTGATGCTGTCGGGCAGGAAGGAGACGCCCGGAGTCACATGGAAACGCAGAGAATCGGTCACCGTCAGGCTCACCGGTAGCTGAAGGCTCCCGGCAAGGTCCCATTCCCCGTTCGCGTCATTTTGATAGAGATCGCCGGACAAGAAGACGCCTTCGAGCGAGCCGGACACGGCCATGTTCAGGCCGTAGCTGTCGATCAAACCGTATTTGACGCCGCCGCCGCCGGCAAGAAAGGTGAGGTTCTCATCGCAGAGCGCGGTTCCGCATTGCGGCGGGTCATCGAAGACATGACCGAAGGCGCTGACCTGGAAACGATCAGTGATCGCCCAATCGGCCCGTCCCTCATAGACCTGCGTACCGGTCGCCTCGCCGCCCAGCGTCTGGTCGGACCCGAATTGCAGATAGACCGCGCCCTTGGGCAGGAGATAGCCGGTCTCGAAGCTCGAATAGTTGGAGGCCATCATCTCGATCGGCGTCTGATCGAGAAACAGGGCGCCGGGGCCCTCAAGCACCTGCGCGACGGCAGGTCGCGTTGTCGCCAATCCGAACAAAACACCGCAAAAAACGGGCAAAAGAAAGAGACCGGCCAGGCTCGATACTCTGGACATAAACCGTCGCTTCCCGATCGCAAAACATCCTAAAAAATCGAGGCGACGATAGCTCATTAACAAATCCTAAACAAGCGGACGTCCGAAACCGCACGACATACAAGATCAACCAATAAACTAGGAGTAGAATAAAACGCAGCGAATCACGGGCATATCACCCGCTATAGATGATTCTCGGATCATGTATACCCTCTGGTTGCGTGGGTTTCTACAGCCTTTAGTCGAGATGTCGCCGCCAGAGAAGCGCCTTGGCAAGGGCTGCGCAGCGATCGACGTGATATTTTTGCAGCGCCTTAACCATAATTCGTCAATGACGCAGAAACGCAACTGTGCCGCGAGAGAAAACACCATCTCATCTATGAACCAGAGGTGATCTGTGAAGGGCTCCCGGGGCGGAAGCCAGGGCAGGCTCCGGTCCGCACCGACAAGGCGGAGCCCTTTTGCGCATCAGGCGGGGCCGGACCTTTCGCAAAACCGAGGCCTTCAATGGATCCTTCCTGCAAGGGGTAATCCACCTAATCGCTGGCCGTCTCGTCAACGACACGGCGCAACGGGGCCCGCGACAATTCGTTGTTTGCATCGGTCAACTTGCGCAAAAGCACGAGAAACGTTTCCCGCTCTTCCGGCGTGAGTTCTTTCAAGATGACATCCTGCGTCGCAAACACCGACGGCCGAACGGCTTCGAGATAGCGCGCGCCCTCATCGGTCAGCTTCAATATCCGCGCCCGCCGGTCAGACGGACTGACGCGCCGCGCGACGAGGCCGCGCGCTTCCAGACGCGAAATGACGCCGCCGATTGTCACGCGGTCATAGGCAATCAGCCCGGCAAGCGTAGCCTGGTCGATGCCCGGATGGTTCGAAAGCTGCGCCAGAACGGCAAATTGCACCGGCGTCAGTTCAAACCCGGCCGCCCCAGTCTCCGCCATGAAAGCCGATACGGCGATTTGCTGCAGCCGGCGGATCAGGTGCCCCGGCAAGTCGTCGAGATTCGTCATGTCTCCCCCAAACCTATCCATTGTCAAAACAGAATATCGTCGCCGTGGCAACTGATCCTTCCTCCGCCCGCGGTTCGCCGGCACGGTGTCGGCAGCGCATCGGCTTCGGATATAATAAGCATACACATTAATTCTTGACGCCAGTCAATTTAATAAGTACACGTCCTATTAAATTGAGCATGGAGGAGCGTTCGATGAACATGATGATGCCCGAAGACAGCGCCGAACTGCGCGCGCTTTACGAGGCCTTCAAGACAAACCACCTCAATCCGCTCTGGACCCAGATCGGCGACCTGATGCCGCAGCATCCCAAGCCCAGGGCCAAGGCGCATGTCTGGAAGTGGTCCGAGCTTTATCCGCTGGCGCAGCAATCCGGCGAACTGGTGCCCGTCGGTCGCGGCGGCGAGCGCCGCGCCATCGGGCTTGCCAATCCCGGTCTTGGCGGTGAGGCCTATATCTCGCCGACGCTGTGGTGCGCGATCCAGTATCTCGGCCCGAAGGAAACGGCGCCCGAACACCGTCATTCGCAGAACGCCTTCCGCTTTGTCGTCGAGGGCGAAGGCGTCTGGACGGTCGTCAACGGCGATCCGGTGCGCATGAGCCGCGGCGATTTTCTGCTGACGCCCGGCTGGAACTTTCACGGCCACCACAACGAGACCGACCAGCCCATGGCCTGGATCGACGGCCTCGACATTCCCTTCTCCTATCAAAACGACGTCGGCTTCTTCGAATTCGGTTCCGACCGCGTCACGGATTATGCGACGCCGGACTATTCGCGCGGCGAACGGCTGTGGTGCCATCCGGGCCTGCGCCCGCTTTCAGGTCTTGAAAACACGGTCTCTTCGCCGATCGGCGCCTATCGCTGGGAATATACCGACCGGGCGCTCACCGAACAGCTGTTGCTTGAGGAGGAAGGCCAGCCTGCCACCTTCGGCCAGGGTCATGCGGGCGTACGCTACATTAATCCAACCACGGGCGGCGACGTCATGCCGACAATCCGGGCGGAGTTCCACCGCCTGCGCGAAGGCGTGGAAACGGCGACGCGCCGCGAGGTCGGCTCGACCGTGTTCCAGGTGTTTGAGGGCCGCGGCGCTGTGGTGATGAACGGCGAACGCAAGACGCTGGAAAAGGGTGACATCTTCGTCATCCCGTCATGGGTTGCGTGGTCTCTGGAAGCCGAAACACAGTTTGACCTCTTCCGCTTCTCCGACGCGCCGATCATGGAACGGCTGAACTTCAACCGTACGTTGGTCGAAGACGCGGACGCATGATGAGCCTCGACGAAGCCCGACGCGCGCTTGTGGCGCGCCAGGGCCCCGGCGCCCGCTATGACGCAGCCGATGCCCCGGCCGAAATGCTGCATCTCGCGCGCACCGGCACGGCCTATTTCGCCCGTTTCCTGAACCGGCTTGCGGATCGGGAGCTTTATGCGGCGTTGCGCCCTTCCGGCGAGACGGCCGCTCACGTGATCTGCGCCGTTTCCTACCAGGCGCGCGGCATCGCGCGTCAGGGCGAGGCGATCGCCGCGGGGAACACGGTTCCGCCGCTCTATGACAACGAGGACGACACCAGGGTGAAGATCGAGCTCGGCGCCACATTGCCGGCTCGCGCGCTTCGCCACTTGTTCGACCACACCGCCGTCCACCTGAACGTGGTCTGGCGGGACCTCACCGGCGACGGCTGGCGGACAGAAGCGCCCGGCGAAGACGGCGTATGGCGCCCCTTTTCAGACAGTGCCCGGATGCGGGCCTGCTTCATCTGGGCGGCCGCGTTCGATCTCAACAACGGCGCGCGCAAACGCGACATTCCGGCCGCGCTCGCCGCCGCGAAATGCAGTGAATTTGCCGTTTCAAACGGCATACCGACATGATGAAAGGACTTTACCGATGACCAAAGAGGCTCTTTTCCCCTCCCCCGCATGGCCAACCATTCCGGTTGAAGGCGAATCCGCCGGATATCCGGTCCATCGGATTTTCTGCGTCGGTCGGAACTACGCGGCCCATGCAGCCGAGATGGGCGTCGAAGTGGACCGCGAGGCCCCGTTCTACTTCACCAAGTCGGCGTTGATGGCCCAGCCAAGCGACACGACGATCGCCTATCCGCCCGGCACGGAGAATTTTCACTATGAGATGGAACTCGTCATCGTCATCGGCAGCCCGGTCTTTCGCGCGGACAGGACGGCAGCACAGGCAGCGATCTACGGCTATGCCTGCGGCCTCGACATGACCCGGCGCGACCTCCAGCTCGCCGCCCGCGCCAAACAGCGCCCCTGGGATCTCGGCAAGGACGTCGAGCAGTCGGCCGTCATCGCCGGCATCACCAAGGCGAAGGCCTTCGGCGCGCTCGGCCCGCAGCGCATCCACCTTGAAGTCAACGGCGAGGTCAAACAGGACGCGCATCTGTCTGACCTGATCTGGAAGGTCGACGAAATCGTCAGCGACCTGTCGAAATTCTATCATCTCGCCCCCGGCGACGTGATCATGACCGGCACGCCGGCAGGCGTCGGCCCCGTCGTTTCAGGCGATGTCATCACCGGCGGCATTGAGGGGCTTCAGCCTGTGAAGCTTTCGATCGGAGCGGCGGAATGATCCGCTTTTACGGCTATTTCCGCTCGTCCTCGGCCTATCGCTGTCGCATCGCCTTCAATCTGAAGGACGTCGACTACGACTTCGTTTCGGTGCATCTGCGAAAAGATGGCGGGCAGCAGAAGCAGCCTGACTATCGCGCGAAGAACCCGCAGGCGCTGGTCCCGGCGCTCGAGGACGGCGATCTCACCCTGACCCAGTCACTCGCCATCATCGAATGGCTGGACGAGACCTTTCCCGAAAAGGCGCGTTTGCTGCCGGATGACAAGGACACAAGGGCGAAGGTCCGCGCCTTCGCCCAGGCGATCGCCTGCGATATTCACCCGCTGCAGAACCTGCGCGTTCTCGACTATCTGAAGACCGCATTCGGGGCCGACCAGGCAGCGCTCGACCGCTGGTGCGGCCGCTGGATTTCCGACGGTCTCGCCGCCTGCGAGGCGCTTCTGGAAAAGGAGCCGGCATCCGCATTTTGCTTTGGAGAAACGCCGGGGCTGGCAGATATCTGCCTCATCCCGCAGGTTTTCTCCGCACATCGGTTCGGCGTCGACCTTTCCGCCATGCCGCGGCTTGTCGCGATCGCCGAGACAGCCAACGCGCTTCCCGCCTTCGCCAACGCCCATCCGCGCAATCAACCCGACGCGGAGTAACCACCATCGATCGGGCCGCACCGAGGAGGGCGGTCAGACACTGCCTATTACACCAGGAGGAGAAAACATGTCGTTTCAGAAATTCGGCCTGAAGGCCCTGCTTGCATCCGCAACCATCCTCGCCCTGCCCTTCGCCGCCGAGGCGCGCGAACTGCGCATGGGTCTCATCACCCCGCCGAGCCATGTCTGGACCAAGGTTGCCGAGCGCATGGCCGAAAAGCTGCCCGAGGCAACCGAAGGCGAGCTGACGCTGGCAATCTTTCCCGCCGGCCAGCTCGGCACGGAACAGGAAATGTTCCAGCAGATGTCGGCCGGGCTGCTTGACGCCGGGCTGATGACGGCAGCGATTACCTCGTTGCGCGCACCTTCGCTCCAGGGTTGGTTCACGCCCTACCTTTTCCCTGATGTGTCCGCCGCGATCGACGCTGCCGACACGCCTGCTGCCGGACAGATGCTCGACGAGCTCAATCGCGCCGGCCTTCACGGCATGGGCTACACATTCGCCGGCATGCGCCATATCCTGATGCGCGACGAGCCGGCCACAGATATCGCAGCACTTCAGAACAAGAAAATCCGGATCGTCCCCTTCCCCGCCATGAAGGTCTGGTGGCAGGCCGTGGGCGCGGTTCCCACGCCGGTCAACCTCACCGAGGTCTACCAGGCGCTGCAGACCGGCCTTCTCGACGGCGTTGATATCGATCTCGATGCGCTGGTCGGATTGAAGTTCCAGGAGGTTGCCAACAACCTGACGCTCACCAGCCACATGCCCTTTCCGGCCGTGATGGTGGTCTCGGACATGACCTGGGCCACCCTGACGGACGAGGAGCAGGACGCCTTTCAGGCGGTCGTTGACGAGGCCCTCGCCTGGGGTTCGCAACAGCAGATCGAAGCTGAGGCCAGCAACCTGGCGACGCTTGAAGGCGAAATGGACGTCACACGGCTGATGGACGGAAAGGAAGCCTTCGCCACCGCCAATGAAGCCGTGGACGCGAGTTTCGCCGCCTATCCGCTGATCGGCGCGTTCCAGGCCCAGGTCGCGGAGCAGGCGCAGTGAACCCTTTGGGCAAGATATCTGCCGGGCTGGTCCAGCTTGAACGCTGGGCCAGCAGGTTTCTCGTGGTCGGATTTGTCGGGCTGATCGTTGCCAATGTCGGCATGCGATACCTTGTCGGCCGCCCGATCATCTTCGCCGAGGAACTGGCAGCGATCATGCTGGTCTGGCTCGCCTTCATCGCCACGTCGATCTCCATTCACACCCGTGCCCAGATCGGCGTGACGCTGCTGATCGACAATTTCTCCGTCACCTGGCGCAGGATCATCGACCTTATGGTCTGGCTGCTGATCACGGTCATGCTCTCCATCCTGCTGAAGGCCGGCATCACATGGGTTCGTTCGCCCGTGGTCGAATTCGAACAGGTGATCACCACGGGCTGGGCCAAGGCCCCGTTCTTCACCATCTTCCCGATCTTCTGTGCCTGCGCGCTCGTCCATTCGCTGGCCCATGTGGCGCGCGCCGCGGGCGAAATCAGGGGGAAAGCAGCATGACCGGACTTTCCTTTCTCGTTCTGCTTCTGACCGGAATGCCGGTCGCCTTCGTGCTGATCGGCGCCACCCTCGTCTTCGTGTTCCTGTCGGGCCGCGACCAGCTGATCGCCGCCATTCCGCAGATCTCCTTCGGATCCGTGGAAAATTTCGACCTTCTGGCCATTCCGCTGTTCATCCTGCTCGGCGAGATCATGAATGAAAGCGGCCTGACGCGGCGCATCATCACATCCGTCCGAGTGTGGATTGCGCGCCTGCCGCACAATCTCGTCATCGTCAACCTGATCTCCAACCTGGCGCTTGCGGCGATCATGGGCTCGGCAACGGCCCAGATGGCGGTGATGAGCCGTGTGGTCGTTCCGGAAATGGAGCGCGACGGCTATGACCGTGGCTATGCCGCCAGCCTGACGGCCTCGGCCGGCCTTCTCGGTCCGATTATTCCGCCCTCCATGCTGCTGATCATCTACGGCGTGATAGCCCAGGTTTCGATTGCCGAGATGTTCATGGGCGGCATCGTCCCCGGTATTGCGCTCTTCGTCCTGATCCTGGTGCTGGCCTTCTGGCAGGCGACGCGCAACCACAAGCAGCAGGGCGGCACCGAGCGCCTGAACTTCTCGCAGAAGATCGCCGCAACGATCCCCGGCCTCGCCGCGATGCTGATCCCGCTCGTCATCGTCGGTGGTATTTCCTTCGGCGTCTTCACGCCGACGGAATCGGCCGCCGCGGCGATCGTTGTCGCGCTCGCCTTCGCCGTTCTCGAATTCAAGGGGCAGACATTCCGGCGCATCGTCCCGATTATCGACCGGACCGTCGCCAACTCGGCGATCGTGCTGTTCCTGATCGTTGCCGCGAAAATCTTCGGCTGGGTCCTTACCTTCAATCAGGTGCCGCAGCATGTCGCGGCCTTCATCGTCTCGCTGACGGATGATCCGACGATCTTTCTCCTGCTGATCGTGGTCTTCCTGTTCATCGTCGGGATGTTCCTCGACGGCATTGCGGCACTGATCATCCTGACGCCGATCCTTCTGCCGGTGGCCATCAGCCAGTATGGCATCGACCCGATCCAGTTCGGGCTGCTCCTTGCCATGACGCTGGTTCTCGGCCTGCTCACGCCTCCGGTCGGCACCGGGCTCTATATCGCGGCGGCACTGTCGAAAGTCTCGGTCATGCGACTGTCGAAACTGGTTCTGCCCTATGTGGCGGCGACGCTCGCCGTCATCCTCGCAGTGGTCTTCATACCCTGGATGGTGCACCCGTTCTGACGGACGGGTTCACCGGCGCCCCGATGAGGGCGCGCCGAACGCGTGAAGAACGCCGGTTCGCGGAAACGACCCCGCAAGGGGCGCCGGTGCCGGCAGCCGATAACTGAAACCGAGTTCAATGCCCCAGGTCTGACTTGCGGGCAAACAGAGGAGATTTGTCATGTCAAATGTCGCAAATGAAGCCGGTCCCATCCTGATTGCAGGCGGCGGCATCGGCGGTCTTGCCGCCGCCATCGGTCTGGCGAACAAGGGGCTGAAGTCGCTCGTTCTGGAGCGCGCGCCGAAGCTCGGCGAGATCGGCGCCGGCATTCAGCTCGGGCCCAACGCCTTTCATGCCTTCGACTATCTGGGCGTCGGAGACGCTGCGCGGGCGATTGCCGTCTATATCGACAATCTGCGCCTGATGGACGCGATCGACGGCGAGGAAATCACCCGCATTCCGCTGGACGATGCCTTCCGCGCCCGCTTCAAGAACCCCTATGCCGTGATCCATCGCGGCGACCTTCACGGCGTGTTCCTGAAAGCTTGCGAGGAGCATCCGCTCGTCAGCCTGCGCACCAATGCCGAAGTGGTCGACTACGACCAGGACGGAAGCGGCGTGACCGCGATCCTGAAGGACGGCGAACGGCTGAAAGGGTCTCTTCTGATCGGCGCAGACGGGTTGTGGTCCAATGTCCGCAAGAAGGTTGTCGGCGACGGCGCGCCGCGCGTTTCCGGCCACACCACCTATCGCTCGGTCATCCCGACGGAAGACATGCCGGAAGACCTGCGCTGGAACGCCGCGACCCTCTGGGCCGGGCCGAAATGTCATATCGTCCACTATCCGCTCAGGGGTTGGAAGCTCTTCAATCTCGTCGTGACCTATCACAATCACGCGCCCTCGCCGGAAGCCGGCGTGCCGGTCTCCCACGAAGAGGTTCGCAAGGGCTTCGAACATGTGGCGCCGGTCGCCCGCCAGATCATCGAGCGCGGTCAGGATTGGAAGCGCTGGGTGCTGTGCGACCGCGACCCGGTTGAAAACTGGATCGACGGCCGCGTCGTCCTGCTGGGCGATGCCGCCCATCCGATGATGCAATATTTTGCCCAGGGCGCGTGCATGGCCATGGAAGATGCCGTGGCGATTTCCCATGTGCTCGGCGAGGAAAGCGGCCCGCTTGACGAGGCCCTTGCCCGCTACCAGCAACTGCGCGCTTTGCGCACCGCGCGCGTGCAGTTGCAGTCGCGCGAAATCGGCCAGCACGTCTACCATCCCGGCGGCGCGCATGCCGCGCTTCGCAACGCTGTCATGCGCTCCAAGTCACCAAATGACTGGTATGACATCGTTTCCTGGCTCTACGGCTCCACCGGTCTCGAAGGCGCGGTATCCGCCTGAAAGCAAGCCGGAACCGGTCAAGACAGCCGGTTCCGGCGCCGCATGATGCCGATGGCCGCCCCGCGATCGGGTTGGCATGCCCGCATGGGACAGAACAGAAGCAACGGGATGTAAAAACTTGCGTTCTTCGTGTAGATGACGCTTTCTGCCGTCACCTGCAACAGCCGAAAGGCCGGAACCATGAAAACCCGCAGCTTCGCCGTCATCGGCCTTGGAACATTTGGCAGCACGGTTGCCAGCGAACTGGCCCGGTTCGGCAATCCGGTGCTCGGCATCGATATCGACGGACAATATGTCACGCGGCTGTCGGAAACGCTGACGGAGGCCGTCATCGCGGACGGAAAGGACGAAGCCGCGCTCAAGGAGGCGGGCGTCGGCGACTACGACGTCGCCGTCGTCGCGATCGGGGAAGATCTGGAAGCCAATGTACTGTGCACCATGAACGTCAAGATGCTCGGCGTCGAGACGATCTGGGTCAAGGCCCTCAACCGGACGCACCACCGCATCCTGACAAAGCTCGGCGCCGATCGCGTGATTTTGCCCGAGCAGGAAATCGGCCAGCACATCGCCCAGATGCTGCACAACCCGCTCGTGCGCGACTATGTCAGCCTCGGCAACGGCTATCATGTGGTCGATTTTAAGGTGCCGGCCGAACTCGACGGCAAGATGGTCGGACGGGCCGCCATTTTCGAGAAGTACAATGTCAGGGCCCTGGGCGCGATGCGCGGCAATGAGTTCCTGTCTTGCGAGGACGGCGACCTGATGCTCAAGGAGGAAGACAAGCTGTTGCTCCTCGGCAAGCGCGCAGACCTGCGCCATTTCGGAGACGACCTGCGTGACGGGAACTGACACATGGCCCGCATTTACGCGAAACGCCAAAAGCCTCGTCTGGCCCCGCCGTTCCTCCTGATCCTCATCTATGCCGGCTTCATCGTCTTCGGCACGTTCGCGCTGAAGCTGCCGCTGGCCTCAACCAGCCCGATCACCTGGTCCGATGCCGCCTTCACGGCAACTTCGGCGGTGACCGTTACAGGGCTGGTCGTCGCCGATACCGGCAGTCAATACACCGTCTTCGGACAGGCGGTGATCATGCTGCTGATCCAGGTCGGCGGGCTCGGCCTCATGACCTTTGCCGTCCTGATCCTGTCCATGTTCGGCCTGCCGGTCGGCTTTACCCATCGTCTCTACCTGAGAGAAGACCTCAACCAGACCTCCGCGACCGATCTTCTGGCGCTGACGCGCATCATCCTCAAGGTCGTGCTTTTGTGCGAACTCATCGGCGCGGGGCTTCTCGCCCTGGTTTTCGTGCCTGAGGCGGGCTGGCGCGAGGGCCTCTGGCAAGCCGTCTTTCACGCGGTCTCCGCCTTCAACAATGCCGGCTTCGCCCTGTTCCCCGACAGCCTGAGCCGCTGGGTCGGGAACCCTGTCATAAACCTCACCGTTCCAGCGCTCTTCATCATGGGCGGGCTCGGCTTCACCGTCGCCTCCGACATCTGGCGCACGCGCAACTGGCGTCGTTTCTCGCTGCACACCAAGCTGATGCTGGCCGGCACGGCGGCGCTGCTTTTGTGGTCGACCGTCTCATTCGCCCTGATGGAATGGACCAACCCCGGAACGCTCGGGGCGCTTTCCTGGCCCGATCGCCTCTGGGCGAGCTGGTTCCAGGCCGCCACGACGCGCACGGCCGGCTTCAACACCGTGGAGATCGGCAATCTCTCCGACGGCACCGCGCTCATGTTCATGACCCTGATGTTCGTCGGCGCGGGCAGTACGTCGACCGGCGGCGGTATCAAGGTGACGACCTTCATCGTCCTTTTGCTGGCCACCGTCGCCTTCTTCCGCAGCCGCGCCAATATCCATGTCTTCAACCGCGAGCTCGGGCTGGAACAGGTGATGAAGGTCCTTGCCCTGACGACGATCAGCGTCCTGCTCGTTCTCTGCGCGACCTTCGTGCTGCTCCTGTTTCACGAGGGTGATTTTCTCGCGATCGCCTTCGAAACGGTTTCGGCATTCGGCACGGTCGGCATGTCGCGCGGCATTACAGGCGATTTCGACAATGCGGGAAGAGCCGTGATCATGGCGGTCATGTTCATCGGCCGCGTCGGCCCGATGACGCTGGGTTTCCTCCTCGCTACCCGCAAGCCGAGCCGGATCGGTTATCCGGCGGGCACGGTCTATCTCGGATAAGACCTTCGGATCGGGTGCAGACGGTGACGACGCCGGGTGCGAGCCCCCTGCCGCTGCCCGCTCAGGCCGGACGCGCCTACCGCGCGGTCCGCGCCCATTCGGGGATCCAGTCGTCATGGGCGATCAGCAGATCGTCGACGAGCGACCATATCTGATCGAGATCGAGCTCGGCTGCCGTGTGCGGATCCATCATCGCGGCGTGGTAGAGATGTTCGCGGTTCTCGTTGACAAGGGCCGCGACGGTCAGTTCCTGAACATTGACATTGGTGCGGATCAGCGCGGTCAGCTGCGGCGGAAGGTCGCCGATATAGGTCGGCTGAATGCCCGAGGCATCGACAAGGCAGGGCACTTCCGCCGCGCAATTCGCCGGAAGCGAAGTGATGCACCCGTTGTTGCGAACATTGCCGTAGATCACGGAAGGCTCGCCGGTCCATACGGAATTCATGATGGACGAGGCATATTCCTTGCTCTGCTCGACCTTGATCTCGTCGGCCTTCCTGTATTCCTCCGCCTGATCCTTCCACATGGCAATCTGCTCGACGCAGCGCACCGGATACTCGTCCAGCGGAATGCCGAACTTCTCGATCAGATCCTCGCGGCCCTCCTTGATGAAATAGGGCGTATATTCGGCAAAATGTTCCGAGCTCTCGGTGACGAAATAGCCGAGCCTTGTGAGCATCTCATAGCGCACCTTGTTGGGGCAGCGCGGGTTCCAGGCAGACGGTTTGGGGAAGCGGCCGTCGCGGTAGCCGCGCACCAGATCGGGATAGAGGTCGCGGTAGCTGCCGTCCTTCTGCCGGTGCTCGAACTTCAGGAAAAAGGCCATGTGGTTGATCCCGGCCGAACGGTAACGGATATCCTCGACGGGGATGTCGAGGTCGCGCGCCAGTTCTCCCGCCGTGCCCTGCACCGAATGGCAAAGCCCAACCTGCCTGATCTTCGGAAATTTCTCGGCAATCGCCCAGGTGTTGATCGCCATCGGGTTCACGTACTGAAGCATGATGGCCTCGGGGCAGACCTGCATCATGTCCTCGCAGATCGACCAGAGATGCGGCACGGTGCGAAGCCCCCGCATGATGCCGCCGATACCGAGCGTATCGGCAATGGTCTGGCGCAGGCCATATTTCTTCGGCACTTCGAAATCTGTAATGGTGCAGGGCTCGTAGCCGCCGATCTGAAAGGCAACGACGACGAAATCCGCACCATCGAGAGCCGCGCGCTGGTCAGTGTGGGTGGTGATCTCAGCCTTTGAGCCGAGCGTCCTTGCGAGCTTTCGGGCGACGATCTCGCTTTCGGCCAGGCGCTCCCGGTTGATGTCCATCAGGGCAATGGACGCGTTTTTCAGCGCGGGACGCTGCAGGGCATCGCCGATGATGTTTTTCATGAAAACCGTGGAACCGGCGCCGATGAAGGTAATCTTGGGCTGTCTTGCCATAGAGGGTAAAATCCAACGCAAAAAATTGTCATTGAGCTGTCCGGCAGGGCGCGCCGAAAGACGCTTCCTGACGGTCAGGCTCGGCCTGTAACACTTGTGTTTCAGACTCGCGGCCCGCATTATGCGACAGTCGGCGCGAGATCAAAGAGAGGGATTGTGCTTTCATGGGTAATTCTGTGCTGCAGGAACTGCGGAATAAAGCGCCCGTCGGGCGGCTGATTTCGCTTCCGCGCGGCCACCAGGACCTGCACGCCATGCCGGTCAGCGCCGGATACGAGATCCGCACCCGTTCCGACTATCGGTGGGACGGGCGGCGGCGCGGCCAGAGCCCGTTCTCGGTGATCCAGTACACCATTGCCGGCGCCGGAAATCTGCGCTTTGAGAACCAGACTTTCCGGATCAGGCCCGGAGAGACGATGCTCACCCTGATCCCGCACAATCACAGCTACTGGGTGGAAGACGACGGCTACTGGGAATTTTTCTGGATCTCGCTCAACGGCGAGGAGGCCATGCGCATCCAGCGCGCGATCCTGGCAACCTCCGGACCCGTGCTGAAGCTGAAGGACAAGACGGTCGATCGGCTGGCGGACTGTCTGGGCCGGCTGCTGTCACCGGAAACCGACACGCCGGCAAGAGCGTCCGCAGTTGCCTATGACGTCACCATGCTGCTTTATGACGATGTCTTCGGAGCCCACGCCATGCCGCCGGTGGAAAGCCGGGCGATGCAGCGGGTCGCGCAATTTATCGATGCCAATCTGGAAAAGCCGCTTCCGGTCGACAGGCTGGCGGAAGTCTCAGGCTTCAGTCGCTCGCATTTCTCCCGGCTGTTCGCGCAATCGGAAGGCATGCCGCCGGCCGAATATGTATTGCTCAGACGCTTGAAGCAATCGACGCGCCTGCTGGCAGGTGGCGATCACAGCGTCAAGGAGGTTGCCGGCATGACGGGTTTTGCCGATCCGAACTATTTCGCGAAGGTGTTCCGACGCTATTTCCGCGTCAGCCCGACAGAATTCAGGAGGATCGGCCTCGCCGCCAGCATCATGACCATGAATGCGGAAACCGTTCCGCCCGCGTTGAAGAAGGAGGCGGTCGAGTATCCTCAGGCGTGATCCTGCCATGGATGAGAAATAAGAATGGTACGGTTGGGTGGGGTCGAACCACCGACCTCAGGTGCCACAAACCTGCGCTCTAACCAACTGAGCTACAACCGCACAAGGACGATGCATCTTGCATCGCGGCTCACATAAAAGGCCTGACAGGAATTTGCAAGCCCCTTGATGCCTGATCGGCGAAAATCCTGTGGCCCGTCGCGGCGTTAACCGTGCGTCATGAAAAGACCGGACCTGATCTGGACCACAATCGCCATTATTATTATTAAGAAAGCGTTAAGCGAAGGATGCGCGAAACGCCGGTCAGGCACGCATCGCTTCGACAAGAACCCGAGCGGACCGATAAGCCATGAGCACGGCAGTTCCACATTACCTCGCTTTTGCCACCCATCCCGCCCTGCGCGGGCGTTTTCTCAAGGGCAGGGCAATGCTCGCCGTTGACCCCGAGACGAGGTCCGTAGCCTTTGCCAACGCGGCCGGGGCGGGACTGCTCGGCCATGCACAGATCAGCGAAGCGATCGGGACCAGCGCCGACGCCGCCATTCTCCTGCGCCAGTTCATGGCAGCGGCCGACCCTCTTTCTGCGCCCGGCGACAGCCGGGATTTTGCAATCCCTGTCACGCAGCGCTTCCGCAGAGTGTCGAAACCGGCGACGGCGAGCCTTTTCGTCCTTGATGGCCGCCGTTACCTGCTGATGGAATGCGAAGCCGCTTCCCACAGCGACAAGGCGACCGATCTCGTTTCCGGCTTTGGCGAAAGCGAGGCGCACCTGGCCGTTATCGATGAAGAAGGCGCATGCATTTCCGCCTCTTCCGGTTTCAGCCGCACAGGCCTTCAGCCGGAAGATCTTCGCCCGATCATCGAAAGCCTGACGGTGGGGCCGGAGAGCCATACCGAGCGGCTTGCCGCCACCGAGACCGGCATCTGGCCGCTGGCGCTCGGCCGCCTTTCCAAGAACCCACCGCGTTTCCTGCTTTTCGTTTCCGAAGAGCTTGCCGACGAGGTTAACGCGATTGTCGATGCGGTGGAGGAAGAAGCACCGATGGCCCCCGAAAGCGGCCGTTCGCCCCGCGAGGCGATTGCCGCCATCGACGAGAGCCTCGGCGCGCTCGTTGCCCGACAAGAACAGGCCGAACAGACCTCCCCCAGGCAAAGCCCGGTCGTGCGCAAGCAGCCGGCGCAACCCGAGGTCCACCCCGCGCAAGCGCTGGAAACCGAACGGGCCGAGGCGGACATCCGTCGTCCTCTGCGCTTCGTCTGGCGCACCGATGGCGCGGGCCGGATCACCGACGTCTCCGGTGAACTTGCCGAGGCCGTCGGCCCTCAGATGGCCGAGATCATCGGTCTCCGTTTTGCGGAAATCGAATCGCGGCTCGGCGTCAAGGGCGCGGATGCCATCTCCCGGCTGCTCCAGAGCGCCGACACATGGTCCGGTCGCACGGTCGAATGGCCGGTCTCCGACACGGATATGATCGTCCCCGTCGATCTGGCGGCGCTGCCGACCTATACGCGCGAGCGCCGGTTCGATGGTTTCCGCGGCTTTGGTCTGGTGCGGCTTGGCGAAGAAAGCGCCAATCCCGATGCAGCACCCGCCGCCCGCCCGACGGCAAGCCAAGCGAAGGCCGCGCCGAAACTGACGGAGGATGAGCGTCACGCGCTCGACGAGATCGCCAGCCAGCTTCGTTCCGCGGATGCAGGGACCGTGACGCCGGAAACGGCGATCGAGCCCGTCGTCGCCGAACACAAACCATCGCCGGTCATCAAGCGGAAGACCCAGCCGCCGCAGCCGGATAGCAGCACGGCGACGGATGGGGCAAGGATCGACGCCAGCCGGGATGCCATTGTCGTCCAGACCGGCGAGCGTGTGCTGCACGCCAACCCCGCCTTCCTGTCGCTCTCCGGCTACGGATCGCTCGATGCGGTGATCGATGCCGGAGGCCCCGATGCCTTTGTCGAACGCGGCGATGACGACCGGCTGTTCCTGCGCACCGCCGATGGCGGACGCCTGCCGGTCTCCTTCCACCTGCAGGCCATTTCCTGGCAGGGAGCGCGCGCCCTTGCGCTGACGCTTCGGCCCGAACATGCCGACGGCGACGGTCTCGACGCGCCGGTCACGCTTGAGCAAAACACCTGGCAGGACGCCCCGTCGAAGCTTCCCAGCGACGGCGATGTCGCGGAGCTGCACGCCATCCTCGACACGTCAACCGACGGCATACTGATCCTCGACGAGAAGCGCCATATCCGCTCGATTTCCGGTTCCGCCTCGGCGCTCTTCGGCGTCGAAAGCCAGGACGTGATTGGCGAGGATGCCGGCATTCTGTTCGCCGAGGAAAGCCATGGCGACCTGGAAACCCAGGTCAATCGCCTTCTTGAAGGACGCGGCGGCGATGTGATGCCCGAGGGGCTCGAGGTGATCGGGCGCGAAGCGGGCGGCGGGCTCATTCCGCTGTTCATCACGCTCGGGCGGCTGCCGCAGTCGGGCGGCGTCTGCGCCATCCTGCGCGACGTCACCTCGCTGAAGCGGCGGGAAGAGGATCTGAGGGCGGCCCGGCGCGAGGCGCGCGAGGCGGAAGAGGAACGCGACACCGTACGCTCGGCGCTGCGCTACGAACTGCGCCAGCCGCTCGACGCCATCATCTCCCTGTCGGAGACCATGGACCACCAGCCTTTCGGCACGCTCGGCGACAACCGTTACCATGCGCTTGCCCGCGAGATCGCCGCCAAGAGCCGCCAGGCGCGCACCATCGTCGGCCGGCTGCTCGGCGAGCCGGAACCGGAAGAGACCACGCCGCCTCCGGCCGAGCCGGAAACGCCGCCGGCACACGAGGCCCGCAAACCCGCGCCGCTGAAGGAATCGAGCGCGCACGAGACCGCCCAGATCAACGAGGCGGTGGCCGAGGCCGTGAGCCTGGTGCAGCCGCGCGCCAATGCAAGGCGGATCATCATTCGCGCGGCCCTTTCACCGACGCTTGCCAAGACGCCCTGCGACACAGACGCGTTGAAGGAGATGGCTTTCCAGCTCCTGCAAGGAGCCGTGCAGTTCACGCCGGCAGGCGGCCAGGTGGTCGTCTCCACGGCGGTGTCGGCGAGCGGTGAAACCGTGCTGCGCTTCCGCGACAACGGCATCGCACCAAACAGGCGACGCAGCGCAGGCGCGCGCGGCGACGGCAAGGAGGCGGAAAACCAGCACCTGCTGAAGGCCCGCCAGTTGGCGGAAGGTCTCGGCGCGCGCTTTCTGGTTCACGCCGTTCCAAGCGAAGGCATGCTGGTCGAGGTCTTCCTGCCGGTGAAGACGGAACGCCCGCTTCATTACTAGCGCATCGTGCTTTCCGAAAATCGATTCCGGTTTTCGGGCCGATGCGCTATGCCCTTTCCCTGAGAGGAGCATGCGATGGCTGACACGATCCTATGTTTTGATATTGGCGGCACGACGATCCGCACGGCAACCGCAACGGAAGGCGCGCAGCCGGGCAAGGTCGCGCGTTTCGACACTCCCGCCGGCGATCACGGCGCCTTCCTCGCCCTCATTTCCTCCATCATCGATGACTTGCCCGAGCGCCCGGCGGCGCTTGCCATTTCTCTTGCAGGCATCGTCAATCCGGAGACGGGCAGACTGGTCGTCGCCAATATTCCGGCAATCCACGGCACTGACCTCAAGGCTGACCTAGAGGAAAGGACGGGGCTTCCGGTGATCATAGCCAATGACGCCGACTGCTTTGCCGTTTCCGAGGCCGTGTTCGGCGCCGGGCGGGATCATGACATCGTCTTCGGGGTGATCTTCGGGACCGGCGTCGGCGGCGGTCTCGTTTCGGGCAAGCGCCTGATCAACCGGGCCGGCGGTTTTGCCGGCGAATGGGGCCACGGGCCCGTCGTACCGCTTGTCGTCGGCGAAAGGACGATCCCGCATTTTGCCTGCGGCTGTGGCCTGTCGGGCTGCGTCGACACCGTTGCCGGCGGCCCCGGCCTTCAACGCCTCCACGCATTCCTTCATGGCGAGACAAGGGGGGCGCCCGCCATTCTTTCGGGCTGGCATGCGGGCGAGGCGCGCGCCGCGCAGACGGTGGAGACCTGCCTTCAGCTTCTTGCCGGGCCGCTTGCCATGGCCATCAACCTGACCGGAGCCACCATCGTGCCGGCCGGCGGCGGCCTTGCCCGCGATCATGCGCTTGTGGCGGCGATCGATGACGTTGTGCGGCCGCTCACGCTGGCAAAGCCGCGGCACCGGCTGGTCGTGCCGGCGACAAGCGGCGAGGAACCGGGCCTTGCCGGCGCCGCCGCCATCGGCTTCCAGACGCTGGAGATCGCTGCGGATCGGGCTTGAAGCGCTATTCGTCGTAGCGGCCGAAGCGGGTCATCATCTGCTTCGTCGCGATGCCGAGCAGAACGGTGCCGATCACCAAAGCGAGCGAGAAGGACATGGTGTTGGTCGAGAACCAGTTTGTCAGCACCAGCCGGACATTGTTGATCGAAAACGGCGTATCGAAGATGAACACCGTTGCCCCGATGCCGATATTGTCGATCACGCCGGTATTGCGGTTATAGGTGGTGATCCGACCTTGTACAGCATCCCAGTGCTGACGCTTGGTCAGCGCCATCATGCCGTTTTCAAGGTTTTCGTGCGTCGGCGCGGCGATCATCGTCCATGCCCCGTCATCATTGGGGCTCGGCTCCTGGGCGACGATCATCGAGATCGAGTTCGGCGGCAGATAGTCGGTATCCGGCCGAGGAAGGAAGCGCAGCGTCTCGAAGGAGAGGTCGTAATTGCGCTTCAGGTATTTTTCCACCTCGAAGATCCAGTTGTACCAGCCGGCTGTCACCGCCTCGTCCCATTCCTCGATCGTCGTCTCCGGCGCTTCGTTGTAATTGGCCTCGCCGCCGACCTGCTGGGTCCAGACGCTTCGGCTTGTCTGGGAAACCTTGGTCTCGCGCAGCGCCTGTGCCGGCAACGTGCCGATCGCGCCGAGAAAAATCGCGTCGCCGTCGCCCACGTCATCGATGGAGTGCACCACGTCGACCGGGATCTGGTGACGGGCGGCATTGGTGAGCTTGGCGACGAAATCCGACGCAGCGCTCATCGTGTCGCTATTCAGGCTGTCCATGTAGAGAGGAATGCGGTCCTCGTGGCGCGAGTAGGGGAAACCGGTGCCGCTCGTGCCCCAGAGATTGGGCACCTGCGCCACCCGGCCGAAATTCGGCATTTCGAACTCGCTTGTATCGAACACGGCAAAGCGCGGCGTGTCGTCAGCCGTCTGGCCCGGCAGGCAGGCGGCGTCTTCCTTGGTGAGAAGCGCTGCCTCGAGAACGATCTTGTTCACGCCCGGTCGCATGTGGCGCATGGTGAACCGGACCGGCGTGCGCCGCAGGACGGCGCCGTTGACCGTGCTGATCGGCCATGTCGCGGCGAGCTGGTCATTGACGAAAACGTGCAGACGGCTGCCGGGCAGCACGATCGGGCCGTAGGCGGCGTCGAGCAGAAGCCGCGCCTCGCCATAGGCGTCGGCATAGAAATCGGCCGGCAGGCCGATGGCGAATTCGGCGCGGAAGACGCGGCCGGAAAACTCCTGAGTCGGAATGCCGAGCTGTTCGAAGGTCAGCGTACGATGCCCCGTCAAAAGCTGGGTGTCCTGCTTGCGCCAGGAATGGGTGGAATAGGCCTCGTCCTTCTGCGCGGCGGAGCGGGCGGCGGGCGCGGTGATCCCGTCGATCAGCGGGCCGATGCGCTGCCATGACGGCGCCACCAGCACGAGCACGCTCTGGCCGAGCGCGTTGGTGGAGACGAAGCGCGCCGACTGGGTGGTGCCGATATCGGGAAGCGCATCGCCGAGCAGCGGCCGCAATTCGGCCGGCGTTCCGACATAGACCGGCAGAACGCCGGAGGCGAACTTCACCGGCTCGGTCTTCGAATAGGTGAAGTAGGTGTTCGGCATGTCGGCGAGAAGCGCCAAACCCTGCGCCAGTTCCAGCAGCGGATCGGCAGCGATCGTGTCGGACAGCCCCGGCGCGACGATATGAAACTGCGTGCGGCCCAGCGCATCAACGCCGACGGCACGGATATCGTCCGTGGTCGACATCAACCCGGCGTCCGGGTTGTCGAACATCAGGAAGGTGCGCTCCGGATCGATATCGGTCCAGAGGTCGTAGGTGGATTCAAGGTCGCAGTCGGTGCGGTGGCGCTGCTTGACCTTGAACGATACGATGTTGTAGCCGGGCTTGAGCACGCCGTCAGGCACATCGAAACGCATATCGGACTTGCGCTCGGACGACGACAGCGGCGGCGTGGCCACCTCAACATTGTTGAAGGAAATCGTCAGCCTCGAATATTCCGGTGCGACGAAGATCGAGTTCTGATAGCCGATGTTGAACTTGGCCGCGGATCGCGCCTGTTCCTCGGTCAGATACATCGACCAGGACCGCTCGACATTTTCCCCCTCGATGCGCATCTCGTCGGCGGGGATGACATAGCGGAAGAAGGGCAGCCGCTCTGTGGTCTGCGGCGTTGCAGGCGTCGCGGTTGTCGGCTGCGGTGTTGCGGGATCAACCGCCTGCGGCGGCGGACCGGAGCCGTCGGAGCCCATGTCGAAGGGCACCGCCGCGCCGGGCGCCGTCTGGGCCGCGGCAACCACCGGGCCCAATAGCAGGAAAACAACGAAAAGCAGGATCCGTCTCATCAGCTCTTGCCCTTACCCCTGACCACGACACCGCCGGTATTGGGCTGGTATTTGCCGATGAAGTAGCTGAGGCCGCGCCCCATCTGCCGGATCGACATCTTGATAAACCAGAACGTGCCGCCAAGCGTGCCCGGGTCATTCTTGCGCGACTGCAAAAGCTGCTGCCAGCGCTCCGAATTGGCGAACATCAGGTCCGACACCACGGAATGGTGCAGGCTGCAGACCGGCGCGTAGCGACAGCCGACCATGGCAAGCTCGCCCAGCGAACGCGCATGGCGGATCATCACCGGCACCTCGCCCGGATCTCCACCCTTGTGCGGCTCGACACGCAGAAGAGCGTGTGTGCCGGGACGCAGCCTGTCAAGATCGCGCACCTGCACCTGCAGGCCCGCGCCGTCCGTCGAGACATCCTCGATGGTGCCGCGATAGACGCTGTCGCCGATCACCAGTTCGCAGCGCCGCGACATCTTCACCCGGCGCGCCTTCTGCCGCTCACCGACCTCCGAAACGACGCCAAGGGCCGCGGCCGTCAGGAACAGATTGAGGAAGTTCCAGCCGCCCACAACCCAGGTGACGCCGGCGAGATAGGGCTCCGCATAAAGCCTGTAGGCCATCATCACCATGGCGGCGACGAAGACGAAAAAGATGATGAAGAACGGCCGGCTGATTTCGGACAGCCGGCTCTGCTCGATCGACTCGTCCTTGGCGGTCACCTTGAAGGACGGCTTCTTCGGATTGATGATCGCCGAGACCACGGCGGGCATCAGGTGGATCGTCTGGATATATTCGTAGAGCTCTGAAATCCATGGCCAACGGAACTGGCCGAACAGGTAGTTCTGGATCAGCATGTTCACGATCAGATAGGAGAGCGTATAGGCGAGGAACTCGCCGCCGGACGCGTCGAAGATCTGCAGGCCGAAGAAGAGATAGCACAAGGGCGCGATCATGAAGGATGCGCGCGCGAAGGGAAACAGCCAGAAAAGGTTGGAGGACATGTAGCAGAGGCGCTGCGGCAGGGTGAGCCCGCGCAGAAGGATCGGGAACTTGAAGCGCAGGATCTGCATCATGCCCTGGGCCCAGCGGCTGCGCTGGCCAATGAAGCTCGAGAAGGTTGCGGGCTGCAGGCCGGCAATCAGCGGCCGGTCGACATAGACGCTGTTCCAGCCGTTGGAGTGCAGTTCCACGGCGGTTTCGCAGTCCTCGGTGATCGAGACGCCGGAAAAGCCGTTCACGGAATTGAGCGCCTCGCGCCTCAGCACGGCCGCGGAACCGCAGAAGAACGATGCGTTCCACTTGTCGAGGCCGCGCTGGATGATGCCGTAGAACATCTCGTTCTCGCTCGGCATGATCTCGTAGGTCCTCAGATTGCGTTCCAGCGGATCGGGGTTGATGAAGAAGTGCGGGGTCTGGACGAGGAAGAGCTTGGGATCTTCCATGAAATATCCGACCGTCTCGTGCAGGAAATCATTCGTCGGCGCGTGGTCGGCGTCGAAGACCACGATCAGGTCGCCCGTGGTATATTGCAGCGCGTGGTTCATGTTGCCGGCCTTGGCGTGCTCGTTGCGCGGCCGGGTGATGTAGCCGACGCCGAGTTCGGCGCAGATCTGCCGGAGCTCGCGGTGGCGCGTCTGGGCGAGGCTTGCCTCCACCAGGTTCTTCGAATTTCGCTTCTGTTCCGAACCGCCATCATCGAGCAGGTAGACCTTCAGCTTCTCCGGCGGATAATCCATCGCCTTGGCGGCTGCCAGCGTGTTGGAGAGCAGCGTCGCGTCCTCGTTGTAGGAAGGCACGTAGACATCGACATAGGGAAGGTCGCCCTCAAGCTTGCCCCAGCGCGGACGCACCGGCAGCGGAAAGGAGACCACGAACAGGCTGAGCGCCAGCATGCAGACCGAGAACATCTCCGCGCAGTAAAGCAGGACGCCCGGAATGAAATTTTGCAGCTCGGTGATCGGCGGCAGGGTGCTCGTCGTGCGCCAGAAAACATAGCGCAACACAATCGAGGTGCCGAAGGCGAGCGCGATCAGCCGCCAGTTGCCTTCCGCATGCATCTGCTTCAGCACCATCATGACGGCAACGGCGACAACGCTGACGACAATCTGGGTGCGCAGGTCGATCGGCAGGGTGACGAGACCCAAGACGAAGATCGACGTGATCATCCAGGCAATGACGATTGCGGCCCTACGCATCAGGCGACACCCTTCCTAAAGGCTGGCATGGACTTCTTTCCACCCTAAGGGAAAGAAACCTAAGAATTGTTTTCCTTCGCGCCATTTTCCCGGAAAATGACTGTATGTGGTCCAGCCAGAAGGCTCCGTACCTCAATGAAAGCTGTCTGCGCAAGTTATCCCCTGAAGGCACCCGTTTTTATTCTCAAGCGCCACTATGCACGGAACGCTGTCGCCCTCCAACCCGCACGGAAATTTGATCGCCCGTACGGCAGGCTTTGGCTCGCATCCTATTCACAACTCACCGTCGTCGAGCCCGGCAGGAGGCGGCACGGCGGCGATGGAACGGAGCGTGTCGTCGTCGTCGGAACCCGCGTCGTGGCGGCAGCCGGCGCGGAGGACGTGGCGGATGCGGCCGGGCGCGCCGGCACGGGAATGGATCGCGCAGAGGCGGGCGCCGCGGTGGAAGCGGCCCCGGCCGCTGGCGTTGTCGTGGCCGGCGTTGCGGAAGCTGCGGGCGTCTGGCGGCCGGGCGTCGGCAGGGATGAGCCCGTTGCCGGCAAGGCGCCTGGCCGCGCGGTGACGGACGAGGGCGAAAGTCCCGGCGCCGGCGGTACGTTGACATAGCCGCCGGACGGCAGGCTTCCGGGGGGAAGACGCACGACATCGACGCTGATCTCGTCCCCGGTCGCGACCGGAGTGGTCGCGCGGGTCGCAGTGGTTGTCGTCCGGGTTCTGGTCGTCGTTGAACGGGCGGTCGAGCCGGGTAGAACCTTTTCGGTGTCGGCAACGCGCTCGGAGCGGTCGTCATAGGCCCGACGCGGATAGATCGGAGCGCCGGTCTCGCCCAGCAGCGGCGGCGGGGAGGCCTGCTCGCCGTAGGGGTTCCATCCATAAGCTTCGACGGCCGCATTGACGGTATAACCATACATGATGCCGAGCAGATCGTCCTCGCTGGCGCCGCTTTCGCAGAAGCGAAGCCGGATCTGGATCGTTCCGGCCTGTCCGAAAGCGGCGCGTGTGTCGCGTCCGGGCCTGATCTGCTGCCAGCCGTAAATGCAGAGGTCGTCGCCGCGACCGTATCCGAAGGCATAGCCGAACGGTCCGTAATTGTTCTGCACGTAATAGGGCGATTGCACCATCTGCACGCCGGGCAGTTCCTCGCGCATCTCCTCATCGACGCGCAGATCGGTCACCGAGCGATAGTCGAGCGTCCGGCCGTTCATCGGAGAATAGTTGCGTGTACCGAAGAAGACCGCGTTGATGTAGTTCTGGCCGGGCGTGCGCGCGTCGGTGCGCAACAGGATGCGCTGGTCGATGGCGTTCGAATACTGCGTTTCCAGAACGGAAATGATTGCCGGCCCGCCGGGCGGCGGCATGACGACCGCTTCCTCGGGCATGAGATTGCGCACATTGGCGGTGTAGGGCATGAGATTGCCGGCGCAGCCCGCAAGCAAGCCTACTCCAATGAGGGCCAGCGCCGTACGGCATCCGGTCCTGATCTGATAGGCTATTGCGTTCATCATGATACGGCACACCTCGGCTTCGGCGTAAGACAGGCGGTCCTTGAGCCCGGTCACGCAGGATTTCCCAACAATGTTTTTCAGATTTAGGTAAACAAACGCCTAACAAACCGATTGAGCTTGAGTGAGCGCTGACGCATGAAAAACCACATTTTGCCGGCCGAATGCGGTGAAGCGGCTCGATTTTTAATATTTCTTAACGACAATATGGATTTGTAGTGTCCAAAGCTGTGCTCTCTGGCGGGAACGCTTTATGCCGGACGTTCATGCCGCAGGCGTTTTTCGAGCGCGACCGGCAAAAGCGGTCGTACCGGAAGGGGTCGAGAACAGCGGGTAATGATGAACGGGCGTGGTTGCGGGTCTTGGCGACCGTGTGCTTGGCCGGAGTAAGGATGTTATGAAACTGACTTATATTGCACTGACCGCCGGCGCGATCGCCCTGATCGGTGCAATCGGCATGAGCGGTCCCGGCCGGGAACTGCCTCTGACCAGGGCCAAGGCCCAGTCCACGGACGGGTTCCAGCAGGCCTATGACCAGATCCTCGAAAACGACACGCCCGCTGCAGCCCCTGCGCCCGAGCCCCGCTTTGCCCCGGTGACAGAAGCACAGGCCCAGGAACCCTCCGATAACCTCAGGAACCTTTCCAGCAGCGCGCAGGCCCCGCAGAGCGATACCGTCACCGAGATCACCCGCGGCCAGACCCAAACCGCGCCGCCCCAGGAACCGGCAACGCCGGCGGTTGACGAAAGCGCGCTTCGCTATTTTGCCCAGCAGGGCGACCTGCAGCGCCTGCAGGCCGAGATCTCCCGCCTGCGCTCGCTCTACCCGAACTGGACGCCGCCGGCCAACCCGCTGGCCGTCGAGGACGGTGAGGACGAGCAGCTGAACGCCATGTGGGCCGCCTACGCCAAAGGCGACTATTCCGAGGTTCGCCAGCTGATCCAGGACCGCAAGACCGAGGAACCGGACTGGACGCCGCCGGCAGACCTCCTCAATCGCCTGCACATTGCCGAGACCCGGACCAAGCTGCTCGCCGCAGCCGAGGACGGGAACTGGGAAGACGTCATCGATTACGCCTCGCAGGCGCCGAGCCTTCTGACCTGCGCGGAGATCAACGTCCTCTGGCAGGTCGGCGAGGCCTTTGCGCAAACCGACAAGCTTTCGCGCGCCATGGACGCCTATACCTACATCCTGAAAAACTGCGACAATCCGGACGAGCGGTTGGCCACGATGCAAAAGGCCATGGCCTTCATGCCCTATGACGACATGAAGACCCTTTTGGGCTACGAGCGCCAGGACGATGACGGCAAGGGCGAATTCCAGGAAATCCGCGACGCATTGCTGCGCGACCGCTTCGCCCAGGCCGGCGAGGACAAGACGATCGTGGTTTCGCCCGATGACCTCGCCCATATGGAAAAACTTGCCAATGACAGCCAGGATGCCAAGGATTCGGAGCTTCTGGCCTGGTATTTCCTTGTGCGCGGCAGCGAATCCGCCGCAGAGGAATGGTTCCGCAAGGCGCGCAGCGAAGGCGATTCCGCGGAAATCTCGCAAGGCCTCGCCCTGATCCTGATCGAACAGGACAATGCCGAGGAAGCGGAATCGGTGATGTATCCCTGGCGCAATGATTCCGCCGAGGCACTCGATACCTATCTGAACGCCGTCACCAACATGCTCGGCCGCATTCCTCGCAAGGACTACAGCCAGGAAGTGCTCTCGCGCATGGCGGACGTCGTGACCGAGGCCAAGAGCATGACCGCCGCCCAGCAGTTCGGCTGGTATTCGAACGACTACGGCGATCCGCTGGCGGCCCTGCAGTGGTTCGAGGCAGCCCTGTCATGGCAGCCCGATTACGAGCCGGCGGCCTATGGCGTGACCTTGATGCTCAACACGCTGAACTATCGGCCCGGCGTCTATCTGATGCAGCGGATCTGGGCGCCCTATTCCGAGCGTATCGCCTGGCTTAACGACCCGAACGCGCCGGTCACCACAATCGAAAACGTAATGGCGACCGTGTTCGAGTTGACCGCGCTTGAGCAGACCGACGGCACCACGCGCACCGTCGCCGTACCGATCGCCGAGATCGACCTCTCCACCGGCCAGCAGACCCCGCTTGACGGCGGCGCGCCTGCAACCGCTGCGCCCGGCCAGACCGGAACCGGCGTTTCGCTGACGGCGCCGCTCTACGCGCCGGGCACACAGCCGCTTACGGGTGATGCCGCAGGCACTGCGCCGGTCAACTATGTGCCGGAATATTACGAATACTATTACGGCAATGCCGCCGCGGGCACACCCCCGATCGCGGCCGATTCGACCGTGGCCTCGCGCATGCGTGCGATCGAGCGGCTGACCATTCCGCGCTCCATGATCCAGACCGATCCGATCACCGGCGTCCAGACCGTCACGGTCCTCAATTCCGCGCTCGAGCCGGAACAGACCCGCTACAACGTGTCCGCAGCCCAGGTCCAGGCCGCCTTCTACACCACAGGCCAGCCATCGGAAAACACAGTTATCTACCGCTTTGACGAGCAGGCCTATATCAACCGAGACTATCTGAGGCAGTTCGAGATCACCTACTACCTCAATCAGGCAAACGCCACCGGCGACAATGTCACGATCTCGACGCTGCCGGCGGGCACGCAATTGCCGGCAGGCACACCTGTTGCGACGACCACGCCCGCAACAACAACGACCCGCACGACATCGCCTGCGACCACGACCACGCGGCGCACGACCACATCATCATCCTCGTCCGGGGGAAGCTGCTGGAGCGGCCGGTCCGCCGTAGGGCTTTCGCCCGACGCCGCCCTCAGGCAGGGCTGGTGTCTGATGGACATGGAACGGCCGATGGAAGCCGCGCGCGCCTTCGAGACGGCGCTTGGCTCAAGCTCGGCGAAGAACCGCGAAGAAGCCGCCTACGGCCAGTCGCTCGCCTATCTGCGCATGGGCCTGACCAGCAAGGCTGCCGTCGCCGCCGCCGAGGAGCCGATCAGTCAGGAGCGCCAACTCAACCTGCAGCTCCAGATTTTGACGAAACGCGCGATCGCCGCTTATCAGGGCGGGCACTATCAGGACGCGCTGCTTATCCTCAACCAGCGCAGCCAGCTTGCCCCCGAGGAGACCGGCCTTATGGTCATCAGGGGCTACGCCTACTACAATCTCGGTCGTTATTTCGACGCGCAGAAAGTCTTCGAGGCGCTGACCGAAATGGGCAACCGCAAGGGCATGGAAGGCCTCGCCCTCGTCCGCGGCCAGCTCGGCCTGCCGGGCACGCAGTAGCGCGAAAAGGCCGCCCCGGGAGGCGGCCTCTTGTTTGTTGTCACATGCCTTGGTGATCAGGCGACGTCCTGCAGACGCCCGCTCAGCGAAAACAGCAGCCGGTCGGAACCGGCGTCGACCTTCACGTGAGCGCCGTCGGCGATCTCGCCTGCGAGGATCTTCTCGGCCAGCGGATCCTGGACCGCGGTCTGGATCACGCGCTTCAAGGGACGCGCGCCATAGGCCGGATCATATCCTTTCTCGGCAAGCCAGTTTCGGGCGTCCGGCGTCAGATCAAGGACGATCTTGCGATCCGACAACAGCTTTTCGAGCCGGCCGAGTTGGATATCGACGATCGCGCCCATATCCTCGCGGTGCAGCCTGTGGAACAGGATGATATCGTCGACGCGGTTGAGGAATTCCGGTCGGAACGATGCCCGGACAACCTCCATCACCTGCTCGCGCGCCGCCGAACTATCCTCGTTCTCGCCAAGCTGGGTGAGGAATTCCGAACCCAGATTGGAAGTCATGATGATGATCGTGTTGCGGAAGTCGACCGTGCGGCCCTGGCCGTCGGTCAGCCGTCCGTCATCGAGCACCTGCAGCAGCACGTTGAAGACATCCGGATGGGCCTTTTCGATCTCGTCGAACAGGACCACCTGATAGGGTCTGCGCCGCACGGCCTCCGTCAGAAGGCCGCCCTCGTCGTAACCGACATAGCCGGGAGGGGCGCCGATCAGCCGGGCCACGGAGTGTTTCTCCATATATTCCGACATGTCCATGCGCACCATCGCCGTCTCGTCATCGAAGAGGAAGCGGGCGAGCGATTTCGTCAGCTCCGTCTTGCCGACGCCGGTGGGGCCTAAGAACATGAACGAGCCGATCGGGCGGTTCGGGTCCTGCAGGCCTGCACGGGCACGGCGAACGGAGCGAGAGACCGCCTGCACGGCGTCGCCTTGGCCGACAACCCAGCGGGCCAGTTCGTCTTCCATCCGGAGCAGCTTCTCGCGCTCGCCTTCCAGCATCTTGTCGACCGGAATACCAGTCCAGCGGGAAACGACCTGCGCGATATTGTCCGGCGTGACGACTTCCTGCAGGATGGAATCGGTGACCGTATTGTCCTCGGATTCGGCCTCCGCCAGTTCCTTTTCCAGCTTCGGGATCGTGCCATAGGCAAGCTCGCCGGCCTTCTGGTACTCGCCGCCGCGCTGGGCGATCGCAAGCTCGTTGCGGGCCGCGTCCAACTGCTTCTTCAGATCGGCCGCCTTGTTGAGCTTGTTCTTTTCCGACTGCCAGCGCGCCGTCAGCGTATCGGCCTCTTCTTCCAGAGAGGCGAGTTCGCCTTCCAGCTTGGAGAGTCGATCCTTCGACGCCGTGTCCGTTTCCTTCTTCAGCGCCTCGCGCTCGATCTTCAGCTGGATGATCCGGCGATCGAGCTCGTCGAGCTCTTCCGGCTTGCTGTCGACCTGCATGCGCACGCGGCTCGCCGCCTCGTCCATCAGGTCGATGGCCTTGTCGGGCAGGAAGCGATCGGTGATGTAGCGGTTCGAAAGCGTCGCGGCGGCAACCAGCGCGCTGTCGGAGATGCGCACCTGGTGGTGCTGCTCGTATTTCTCCTTCAGGCCGCGCAGGATCGAGATCGTGTCCTCGACCGTCGGCTCGTCAACCATGACCGGCTGGAATCGTCGGGCAAGGGCCGCGTCCTTCTCCACATGCTGGCGATATTCATCGAGCGTGGTCGCGCCGACGCAATGAAGCTCGCCGCGCGCCAGCGCCGGCTTCAGCAGGTTCGACGCGTCCATCGCGCCATCGGCCTTGCCGGCGCCGACCAGCGTGTGCATCTCGTCGATGAACAGGATGATGTTGCCGGCTTCGGACTGAACCTCGTTCAACACCGCCTTCAGCCGCTCCTCGAACTCGCCGCGATATTTCGCACCGGCAATCAGCGCGCCCATGTCGAGCGCCATCAGCTTCTTGTCCTTCAGGCTTTCCGGCACGTCGCCGTCGACGATGCGCAAGGCAAGGCCTTCGGTGATCGCCGTCTTGCCGACGCCGGGCTCACCGATCAGAACCGGATTGTTCTTGGTCCGGCGCGACAGAACCTGAATGGTGCGGCGGATTTCGTCGTCGCGGCCAATCACAGGGTCGAGCTTGCCGTCACGGGCGTCCGCCGTCAGGTCGCGCGCATATTTCTTCAGCGCGTCATAGCCTTCCTCGGCGCTGGCGCTGTCGGCGGTGCGGCCCTTGCGGATTTCGTTAATGGCCTCGTTCAGGCCGTTCGGCGTCACGCCGGCGCCCTCAAGCGTCTTCGCCGTCGAAGCGGATTTTTCGATCGCCAGCGCCAGGAGCAATCGCTCGACGGTGACGAAACTGTCACCGGCCTTCTTCGCGGCCTCTTCCGCCGTATTGAAAACCTTTGCCAGCGGCTGCGACAGATAAATCTGGCCGTTGGCGCCGGAAACCTTGGGGATCTTGGCAAGTGCAGCGTCATTGGCGAGCCGGGCCTTCTTGGCATCGCCCCCTGCCCGCTCGATCAGCGAGGCCGCCATGCCCTGCTCGTCATCGAGCAGAACCTTCAGCATGTGCTCGGCGCCAAACTGCTGGTGCCCCTCGCCGAGAGCATAAGTCTGGGCGGACTGCAGGAAACCGCGCACGCGTTCCGAGTATTTTTCGATGTTCATGTCTTCGCCTCCATTCCTCGTCCTGACCTTTTTGAAGCGACAGAACGATGACCTAGATAAACCCCCTCTTAAAGGCGGGTCTTGATAGCGCGGCGTCAGCGCCGCTCAAGGTCAGATATGGGTGCAGACAGGAGGGCTTTAAAGAGGACCGCCGGAGAATTTGTTGCTGATATGCAACACCGGTTAACCCCTTCAGCTATGGGCAAAAATGTCGGTTTCCTCCCAGCCGAGAAGGTCGAGCTTGGCCCTGGTCGGCAGGAAATCGAAGCAGGCGCCGGCCAGCGCCATCCGGTCCTCGCGCATCAGCCGTTCCATCAGCTTGTCGCGCAGGCGGTGGAGGTAGAGGACATCCGAAGCCGCATAGGCAAGTTGCGCCTCGGAGAGCGTTTCCGCCGCCCAGTCGGAGGATTGCTGCGCCTTGGAAACGTCGACCTCGAGCATTTCCTTCAGATTGTCCTTCAGGCCGTGGCGATCCGTATAGGTCCGGGTCAGGCGCGAGGCGATCTTGGTGCAGAACACGTTCTCCGTGGTGACGCCGAATGTGTAGTAGAGAACGGCGATATCGAACCGGCCGAAGTGAAAGATCTTCTGGCGCGAGGCATCGGCGAGCATGGCGCAAAGGTTCGGCGCCTCCTTCTGCCCGGCCGCGATCTGGATGACATCCGCCGTCCCGTCGCCCGGCGAGATCTGCACCACGCAGAGACGGTCGCGACGCGGCACCAGACCGAGCGTTTCGGTGTCGATGGCGATCGCGCCGGTATAGCGTGCGGCATCCTCGGCCGGAATGTCGTTTCTGTGGACGCGGATCTCGTCTTTCATCCGTTCTTCTCCGTGGGCTTTCCTGCTTCGTTCTTCCCGGGTCATAGCGGATCATGGAAGAAGACGATAGAAGAAAAGCCCGCGCCCGGCGTGATTGGCCGGCGCCGGCAGGCGTTGTGCATGCGCCTCCGAATGGCTATCTGGAGACACGTTTTGAGGAAAGCGAAAGGCGAGGCGATGAGAGGCAAAAGGATGATAGCGCCGGTCTGTGCGCTCTGGAAACGTCACCGGGGCCTTTGCATTGCCTTTGTCGTAACCGCCTTCATCACGCTTGTCTTCGCCCTGCAGTTCATCCTGTCCGTCTTCTACTGGCGTAATCCGGAAAACCGGAACCTGGAACTGAAGGGCTGGATGACGCTCGGCCATGTCGCCATCGTCTACGACATCCCGGCCGAAGAACTGGCCGAGGAGCTCGATCTCCGGCCCGACAGCCGCAGCCGGCGGATGATGCTCCGCCAGATCGCCCGCATCAAGGGCATCTCGCTTGAGGAGCTGGAGGACGAGATCGCCGACGCGCTTGATGACTACGAGGACGAAAAGGCCGAGCGCGATGAGTGAGCAGCTACTGGCGCTCCTGCCGGTCTACGGCGTGCCCGTGATCGGCTTTGCCGTTTTTCTGGCCTGTTGCGGCATCCCGCTGCCGACGGCCGTGATCATGCTTTTCGGCGGCTCGCTGGTGGCAACGGGCGACCTTTCCTTCTGGGCGGTCTATCCGGCCTGCGTCGGGGCGGCCTGCGGCGGTGACCAGGTCGGGTACTGGGCCGGGCGGTTCGGCGGCACCGGCTATGTCGAGCGCTTCGCCGCGCGCGGACCGAAACGCCAGCGCCTCGTCGACCGCGCCCGCGACTATCTGGAACGCAGGGGCGTCATCGCGATTTTCATCACCCGCTGGCTTCTGGCAATGATCGGGCCCTATATGAACCCGGTCGCAGGCGCTGCCGGCATGCGCTGGAAACTGTTCATCGCCGCCGCCATTCCCGGGCAGATGCTCTATGTGCTGATCTATACGCTGCTCGGCCTGATCTTCTCCCACAACATCATCGCCGTGGCCCAGATCGTCGGCAATGCCAGCGGCTTCCTGGCGGCTGGCGTGGTGACGCTGGCGCTCTTCTGGTACATGACCCGCGTGCTGCATTTCTCCTTGAAAAAGCGTCGGCGGCGCTATCTCAAACCGCGCGGCCGACGCAACCGGCACTGAAGCGGAAAGTTCTGCCGAAGTACGTCACAGCGTCATCAAAACGCAGTCAAAACGTCATTGAGATGTAATGCCGCGGGACTATCGCGGATGCGCAGCTATCTTCACACACTCTTTTACCAAGAGGTTTTCATGCGCGCACGTCTCGCACTTCTCGCCGCCGCGACCTGCCTTGCCGGCACGGCCCAGGCCGCCACGATCTATCCCCTCGACCGCGCCACCATCCTGGTCGGCTCGCCCTTCGACTTCAAGGTCGAACTTGATTCGGTCTATGCCGCCGGTGACGTCGAAGTCACCGTCAACGGCGAAGCCTATTCGGATGCCTTCGGCAATGAAGCCGAATTCGTTTCCGACGAAAAGGGCAAGGATGACGCGAGCCTCGGCTCCGCTCTGATCCTGCGTGACCTGACCCTCGGCGAAGCCGGCGACTACACCGTTGCCGTCAAGGCCGGCGACGAGACGAAGGAAGTCACCTGGACTGTCTATGACACGCCGGAAACGCCCAAGGCCAAGAACATCATCTTCTTCGTCGCTGACGGCATGTCCATGGGCCATCGCTCGGCAGCCCGCATCATGTCCAAGGGCATGACCGAGGGCAAGGCTGACGGCCGCCTCAGCATGGACGATCTCGACCACATGGCAACGATCGGCACATCCTCGACCCATTCGGTCGCGACCGATTCTGCCAACACCATGTCGGCCTACATGACCGGCCACAAGACCCGCGTCAACGCGCTCGGCGTCTATGCCGACCGCACGCCCGACAGCCAGGACGACCCCAAGGTCGAGACCATGGCCGAGGCGCTGCGCCGCCAGACCGGCAAGTCGATCGGCGTCGTCTCCACCGCCGAAATCGAAGACGCGACGCCGGCCGCCGTTGTCGCCCACACCCGCCTTCGCGCAGACAAGGCCGATATCGTCGGCATGTTCTACGACGTGAAGCCGGAAGTCGTCCTCGGCGGCGGTTCCGCCTACTTCCTGAAGTCGGATGTCCCCGGCTCCAAGCGCAAGGACGACAACGACTATATCGCCATGTTCCAGGATGCCGGCTACACGGTCGTCACCTCCGCCGACGAACTGGCTTCCGCCGAAAAGACGGAAGACGGCAAGCTGCTCGGCCTGTTCCACACCGGCAACATGGATTCGACGCTTGACCGCAAGTTCCTGAAGACCGGCAGCGTCGAGAAGTTCCCGAACCAGCCCGGCCTCGTGGACATGACGACGGCGGCAATCGAGCAGCTTTCCAAGAACCCGGAAGGCTTCTTCCTGATGGTCGAAGCCGCCAATGTCGACAAGATGTCGCATCCGCTCGACTGGGACCGCGCCGTCGTTGACATGATCGAATTCGACCAGGCCATCGGCGCCGCCATGGAATGGATGAATTCCAACCCGGACACGTTGATCGTCGTCACCGGCGACCACACCCACGGCTTCTCGGTCATCGGCACGATAGACGACGAGGTCGAAGCCGACGAGATGCGCAACAAGGTCATGACCTATGACGACGCCGGCTTCCCCAACTACACGGATGAAAACGGCGACGGCTATCCGGACAAGGTCGACGTTTCGCGTCGCCTCGCCATGTTCGCCAACAACTTCCCCGACTATTACGAGACTTTCCGCCCGAAGCTGGACGGTCCGTTCGAGCCGGCTGTGAAGGACGAAAACGGCCGCTACGTCGCCAACGAAGCCTACAAGGATGTTCCCGGCGCGGTTCTGCGCACCGGCAACCTGCCCTACAACGCCTCGACCGGCGTTCACGCCGTCGATGACGTTCTCCTGCAGGCGACCGGCCCCGGCGCCGAGGGCTTCAAGGGCTATATGGAACAGTCCGACGTCTACGAAGTGCTGGCCGATACCTTCGCCCTCGGCAACAGCCAGAAGCAGTAAATCTGCACTGCCTCAATGCGGGACCGGGCGGGCTTCGCCCGGTCCTTTTCTCTCAGGAGAACGGATCCGATGATCACTCTACCCCTTTCCCGTCGCAGACTGCTTGTCGCCGCAAGCGCGCTCGGCCTCGGCCTTGCCTTCCGCCCCGCTCTTGCTGCCGCCCCCGATCTGAGTTTCGACGAACTCTACGGCTCCTTCAGCCCGCTCGGCCTCGAATTCTCCGACAAGGTGAAGGACCTCACCGGCGAAAAGGTCTCCATACGAGGCTTCATGGCGCCCCCGCTCAAGGCCGAGGCGCAATTCTTCGTCCTCTCCGAAATTCCGATGGCGCTCTGCCCCTTCTGCTCGTCGGATGCCGACTGGCCGGAAAACATCGTCGTCGTCTATCTCGACAGGAAGCAGACCTTCGTCCAGCCGAACCAGATGATCGAGGTGACAGGCACGCTTGATCGCGGCTCCTGGGTGGATCCCGAAACCGGTTTCGTCAGCCAGCTGCGTCTCAGGGACGCGCGCTACAAGACCGTCTGACCCGCCGCCGCAAAATCCGAAAGTCGCCGCCCATGCTGCCCCTTCGTCTTGAAGATGTCGCCGTCACATTTCCCGGTCTCTCCGCGCCGGTGCTCAGTATTCCCGTCCTCGAAATCGCCCCCGGCGAGCGCGTGGCGGTCACCGGCCCCTCGGGCTCGGGCAAGAGCACTTTCGTCAACATCATCACCGGGCTGGAAAAGCTGAAGACCGGCCATGCAAGCTGGGGCGAAACCGATCTCGCAGCTCTTCCGGAAGGCAGGCGCGACCGCTGGCGCGGCGAGAATATCGGCCTCGTGATGCAGGACTTTCATCTCTTTCCCGGCCTCTCCGCCTTTGACAACGTGCTTCTGCCCGCCCGCCTCGCCCACGCCGCCGACCGGTCGCGTCTTGAGCGGGCGAAGGCGCTGCTTGAGACCGTCGGCATCGCCCGTCACGATCAGAAGATCGAGACCATGTCGCGCGGCGAGATGCAGCGCGTCGCCGTTGCCCGCGCATTGCTGCGCGAACCCGCCATCCTCGTCGCCGACGAGCCGACCGCGAGCCTCGACAGCGAGGCTGGCGCGGTTGTCGGCGAACTGCTTCTGGAGCTTGCGACGAGCCTCGGCAGCACGCTGATCGTCGTCTCCCATGACGAGCGGCTTGTGGCGCCGATGGATCGCAGGATCTCGCTCCTCGCCGGCGCGATCGCCTCTGACGAACGCAAGGACTGAGCCATGTTCCGCTTCATCTTCTCCGATCTGAAACGCCTGTGGGCCGGATCTTTCGTCATCGTGCTCTTGATCGCCCTTGCCACCGCGCTCGGCGTCACCATCACGCTGCAGGAGCGCGCACTCCGGCTCGGCTCCGCCCGGGCTTCGGAGAAATTCGACCTTGTGATCGGCGCCCCCGGCAGCGAGACGCAGTTGGTGCTCTCCTCCGTCTTCCTGCAGCCTTCCGACCTTCCGCTGATGGACGGCGACCTTCTGCCCGAACTCAACGCCGATCCGCGCGTTGCCTGGGCGGCGCCGATCGGTTTCGGTGATTCCTATGCCGGATACCCGATCGTCGGCACCACCACGGCCCTCATCGAGGCAACCGTGCCGGGCTTTGCCGAGGGCGGGATATTTCTCCACGAGGGCGACGCGGTGATCGGCTCGGCCGTTGACCTGACCGTGGGTTCTGAAATCAAGCCGATGCACGGGACGGCGGAAACCGGCGGCCACACCCATACCGAGCTTGCCTATCACGTTACCGGCAAGGCCGAACCCACCGGGACGCCATGGGATCGGGCGATCCTCGTTCCGATCCAGGCGGTCTGGCATATCCACGGCCTTGGTCAGGACCATGATCATGAGGCGGAGGAGACCCACGGCGACGACCATCAGAACGAGGCGGCCGCTGACGCGCCGGCTGATCATCACGACGACGACGCGGATGCGCATGAAGACATCCATCACCATGACGGCGACGACCACGCAGCCGACGAACACGACGAGCATGATCACGAAAGCGCCGAAGCCGCCGCGCCGATCGACGAGCACTGGCACCGGGGCGAAACGCCCGGACTGCCCGCCATTCTGGTGAAGCCGAAATCGATTGCCGACGCCTACCGGCTGCGCCAGGAATACCGCGAGGCCGATGGCACCGTCGCGGTCTTCCCGGCCGAGGTGCTGACGCGCCTTTACGCCACGCTTGGCGATGCACGGCAGGTGCTGACGGCGATCGCCATCGGCGCGCAGGTGCTGGTCGCCGCCGCCCTGATGCTGGTGACCGTCATCCACGTCTCCCAGCGGCGCCGCGAGATCGGGGCGCTGAGGGCCTTCGGCGCGCCGCGCGGCGCGGTCTTTGCCATCGTCTGGGTCGAACTGTTCTCGCTCGTCGGTCTCGGCATTGCCATCGGCTATGGCGCCGGCTTCATCGCCGCGAGGATGATCTCGCAATCGATCATGGCAGAGCGTGGCGTCAACATGCCGGTCGGCTTTGTCGGCTCCGATATCGCGAGCGCCCTTGTACTGCTGGTTGTCGCCGCTCTTCTTGCCGCGCTCCCGGCCTTGCTCGCCTATCGCCAGCCTCCGGCTTCAGCGCTAAAGGGCTGAGGGGCGGCGGAGAACCGGCGGCGGCCTCAGGCTTGACACCCCCGGCATTGCGGAACATTTTCGCCAGAGCGGCGCTCCTGCTTCCTCCCGCACGGCCGCTTCCTCGCGAAAGCCTGCCATGTATGAAATCTTCAATAATGTCGTCCCGATCTTTTCCCTGATCCTGATCGGCTGGGCGGCGGTTCGTCTGCGCTATATGAGCGCCGACAATGCCGGCGTGCTGACCGGCTTCGTCTTCAAGATCGGCCTGCCGCTTCTGCTCCTGCGCACCATTGCCAGCGCCGATTTTCACAATACCGGACCGGTGAAGATCTGGATCGCCTATTTCGGCGGCGTCGCCGTCGCCTGGACGGCCGCCGCCCTGATCGCCCGCATCGTCTTTCATCGCGATCATGCATCCGCTGTGATCATCGGTCTTTCGGGCACCTTCTCCAACATCGCGCTTCTGGGGATACCGCTCGTCAGCCATGTCGCGGGCGACGCGGCGCTTGTGGCGCTGTCTCTGGTGCTCGCCATCCACATGCCGGTGATGATGGTGACCGCGACCGTGCTGGTGGAACGGGCGAAAGCCCATGAGGGCGGGGCGATCAGCAATCCGGCGAAGGTCTTCGCCACGATCGGCTACAACCTGATCACCAGCCCGATCGTCATCGGCCTTGCGGCAGGCGCGCTGATGCATCTCTTTGCCATCCCGGTCGCTGGCCCGGTCGGAACCGTGATCAACATGCTGGCCGGCATGGCCGCTCCCGTCGCGCTGGTTGCGATCGGCATGACGCTGACGCAATACAAGGTCGCCGGCAATGTCGGCCTGTTTTCGACGATCACCTTCATCAAGCTGGTGCTGATGCCGGGCACCGTGTTTCTCATTGCCACGGCGCTGGGCCTGGCGCATTCGACGATCGCCGGCATCGTCCTGACCGCCGCCGCCCCCTCCGGCGTCAATGCCTTCGTGCTCGCCAACCAGTTCGGAACCGGCAAGAACATCGCCGCCTCAACGATCACGCTGACGACGGCGCTCGGCGTTCTGACGGTCAGTTTCTGGGTTCTGCTGCTCGGCTATTGAGCGGAAATCAAGCAAAGAAAAGGCGGGACCGAAGCCCCGCCTGCTGTTGCCGTTCGCGTGTTCGCGCTATTCGCTCTTGGCCGGCTGTTCGCTCCCCGCCGATCCGGGCGGCGTCGCCTCGGCTCCCGCAGCGGGCTCGGCCGTCGTGTTCTCCGCATTCGCAGGGCCGGCATCGGCATTGCCGGAAGCGTCATCCGTTGCCGCGGGCGCTGCCTCGCCGCCTTCGGCAGGCGCAGCCGCTTCGCCTGAGCCCTCGCCTGTTGCCGAACCGGCATCCGCCGTTTCATCCGACGGCGGCTCCGGGAACGGTACGGGGTCGTTCGACATCGTGCTGAGATAGGCGATCAGGTCGGCGCGGTCCTGGTCGTCGGACAGGCCCGCAAAGCCCATCGCCGTCCCGGGCACATCCTTCTTCGGCGCCTTGATGAAGACATCAAGATTCTCGTAGGTCCAGAGCTTCTCGCCGCCGTTGGAGAAGTCCTTCATCGCGGCGGAATAGGAGAAGCCCTCATGGGTGGCGATCGGACGGTTCACGATATCCCAGAGATTGGGGCCAACCTTGTTGGGACCACCCTCGGTGTCGGTGTGACAGGCCTGACAGCGTTTGAAAACGCGCTCTCCCGCATCCGGGCTGGCGCTTGCCAGGAGCACGGAGATCGGCGTCTCCTCGACCTTGGCCGGAGCGCCGCTCGCATCGGTCTCGGGCACTGCAATAACATAGCCCTCTTTTTCCGGCGGTCGCGGATCGAAAATCGCCTCGGACACGAAAGATACCGTCATCAGGACGAAGATCGTCCCCAACAGGGCCGCCAGGACCATATTGAGATTGAATTTCATTGCGTTGCAGCTCCCCTTCACCCGGCCTCTCTACCGGATCACCTTGCAATCTTGAAGAACCTATGTCTTTTGGTGCCGCGATGCAACGCTGCATCGGCACATGAACCCGCTCCTCCAATCTGTGAGTGGCAAATAAACGAAGAGCTTGCAAGTGGCGATGAACAAAACCGACGAAACGATCGTCCTTATCCCGGCTCGCATGGCTTCAACCCGCCTGCCCGGCAAACCGCTGGCCGAGATCGACGGCAAGCCGATGATCATCCATGTTGCCGACCGCGCCCGCGAATCGGGCATGGGCCGCGTTGTCATCGCCGTCGATGACGATGCCGTGTACGCGGCCGTGGAAAAGGCCGGTTACGAGGTCGTCATGACCGGGCGCCAGCACCAGTCGGGTTCCGACCGGATTTTCGAAGCTTTGAAAAAGGTCGATCCGGAGAAGTCGGCAAAGACCGTGATCAACGTCCAGGGCGACCTGCCGACGCTGGACCCGGCAACCATTCAGGCCTCGCTCCGGCCGCTCGAAAACCCCGATGTCGATATCGCGACGCTCGCGGTGGAAATCACCGATGACTACGAGAAAACCGCCCCGCAGGTGGTCAAGGTCGTCGGCGCGCCGATCGGGGCCTACCGGCTGCGGGCGCTGTATTTCACCCGCGCCACCGCCCCCTGGGGCGAGGGACCGCTTTATCACCATATCGGGCTCTATACCTATCGCCGCTCCGCGCTCGAGCGTTTCGTTTCGCTACCGCGCTCGTTCCTGGAGGAGCGGGAGAAGCTCGAACAGCTCCGCGCGCTCGAACACGGCATGCGCATCGATGTCGAGATCGTGAAGACCGTGCCGCTCGGGGTCGACACGCCGGAAGACCTCGAGAAGGCGCGCAGGATCCTCGAAGGCAAGGGAGGCGCATCATGATCATGAAGACCAACCGCATCTCGTTCCAGGGCGAGTTCGGCGCCAATTCCGACATGGCCTGCCGGGACATGTATCCCGATATGGAGCCACTGCCCTGCAAGACCTTCGAGGATGCCTTCCTCGCGGTGGAAAACGGTGATGCCGATCTGGCGATGATCCCGATCGAGAACACGCTTGCCGGCCGGGTCGCCGACATCCATTACCAGTTGCCCGACTCACGGCTTTCGATCGTCGGCGAATATTTCATGCCTATCCGGTTTCAGCTCATGGCGCTTGCGGGCGTCTCGCTTGACGAGATCCAGACCGTCCACAGCCATATCCACGCGCTCGGCCAGTGCCGCAAGATCATCCGCCGCAACAAGTGGAACCCGGTGATTGCCGGCGACACGGCGGGTGCGGCAATGCTGGTGAAGGAAAAGGGCGACCGCACGATGGCGGCGCTTGCGCCGCGCCTTGCCGCCACGCTCTACGGCCTCGACATCCTGGCCGAGAATGTCGAGGATTCCGACAGCAACATCACCCGCTTCGTCATTCTCTCCGACAAGGAAAAGCGCGCCGAACGCGACGGAGCCGACAAGACCATCGTCACCACCTTCGTCTTCAATGTGCGCAACATTCCGGCAGCGCTCTACAAGGCCATGGGCGGCTTCGCCACCAACGGCGTCAATATGACCAAGCTCGAGAGCTACCAGATCGGCGGCAAGTTCGTCGCCACGCAGTTCTATGCCGACATCGAGGGGCATCCCGACGATCCGCCGGTGGCCCGGGCGCTGGAGGAGCTGGAATTCTTCTCCGAGAAGGTCCGCATTCTGGGCGTCTATGAAGGCCACCCCATGCGCCGGCATCTGCAGGCCATGCTGGAAGAAGAATAAAGGTGCGGACTTTCCGCCGGTCTTTTTCCGGAAAGTGAAGCCTTATCTTTCAAAACGCATTGATGGCATTTCTCCCGAGGCCTAAACGCCTCGGGAGGCGCTCCGGCATGTCGCTCCGCATGCCTGCCTCAACAGATTGAGAGACCATCATGAACAAGAACAAGCTAGTGGTTGTCGGCGTCGGCCATGTCGGCTCCTATGTGCTGGCGGACGCGATGAAGACGGGCCTCTTCGCCGAGATCGGCCTGATCGACATCCGCGAGAACGTCGCGTTCGGCGAAGCGCTTGACCAGGCGCAGGCGACCGCGCTGACCTACATGAACAATGTCGACGTGACGTCCGGCGGTTATGAGCAATGCGCGGACGCCGATGTGATCGTCATTGCCGCCGGGCCGAGCGTCATGCCCGACCCAGACGACCCGACGGGTGAACCGGACCGCACGCTGCTGACAAAGACAAATTGCGCGGTGATCCGCGAGGTCATGGCCGGAATTGTCCGCCACACGACCGAAGCCATCATCATTCTCATCACCAATCCCCTCGACACCATGGTCTACATCGCCGAAAACGAGTTCGGCTATCCGGAGGGCCGCGTGTTCGGCACCGGCACCATGCTCGATTCCGCCCGACTTCGGAAGCTGATCGCCGATACCTATGACGTCGATCCGAAATCGGTTTCCGGCTACATGATGGGCGAGCACGGCAGCACCGCCTTTCCGGCCCTGAGCCATCTGACCGTCGGCGGCATTCCCTTTTGCGACATCGACCGCTATCTCGCCGCGAAAGAGGACATCCGCAACCCCGACACCGTGAAGGCCCGGATCGTCTCTTCCGCCTATGAAGTGCTGAACGGCAAGGGCTGGACGAACGCAGGCGTGGCGCAGGCGGCGATCACCATGGCCAAGGCCGTGCTGCTTGACGAGCGCAGCATCTATCCGGCCTCGACGACGCTTCGCGGCGAATACGGATTTGAGGGGGATGTGGCGCTTTCCATGCCCTGCATCATCGGTCGCGAGGGCATTATTGCCAAGCTGCCGGTCGACCTGAACGCATGGGAAAAGCAGAAGCTCGCCGATTCCGCCGCCTTTATCAAGGCGGCTATGCGGGATGCCGGATCCGGTCCGGAAACGCCTCATAAGGCGGCATAGAAAAGCCGCCGCCAGTTCAGCGCTGTCGGCGGCTTCCGTATCTGGCGGACGAGCTTACGCGTCGGGCTCGCACACGCGGATGCGGTGGCCGTCGGGATCGGCGATCACAAAAGTGGGGCCGAAAGCGGCCGTTTCCAGTTCCTGCAGGATCGTATGACCCTCGGCTTTCGCGCGCTCGAAAAAGGCCGCCACGCCGCCCGGCTCCGATGTCATGATCCCGACTTCCATCGCCCCCGGGCCGCCCGCCGCCTCGGGCTTGGCCGTGGATTTGCGCCACAGCCCGAGCATCAGGCCATTCGGCATATGAAATGCGGTGAAACCCGGCGAAAGCGCATTCGCCTTCTGACCGAGAAGGCGTTCGTAGAAGGCGCCGCTCTTTGCAGTATCCTCGACATAAAGCACGACAAGATTGATGGCCGACATGTTGGTCTCCGTTTTGTGTTTCAACGAGGGAGACCCTAAGCGGCGGCGCTGACAGTTTCCGTCAGTATCATGCGCCCGGCAATTGCCTGCGCCATTCGTCGAGAAGCACGGCCCTTCGCCGCGGATAGCGCCGTCCGGTTTCGTTCAGAGCCGCGATCCGGTCGGTGCGGAAATGGCGGAAGTCACGCCGCATCTCGCACCAGGCAACAACGATGCGCACCCGTTCGAAATAGGCGAGGCCGATCGGCCACACGGCGCGCGTCGTCACTTGGTCGCGTTCGTCGCGATAGTCGATTTCAAGCACTTTCTCGGCGCGGATCGCGCTTCTGAGCGCGGCGATATCGGCGGTCTCCTCGGCCACGGCGCGCGGGCCGACAATCAGCGCCGTCTCGTCAATCGTCTCGGAAAGCGACTGCGGAAGAACGGCTGCGATCTTTGCGAGCGCCTGGCTGGCGGCAGAGGACAGTTTAGGATCGCTGACCTTTTCCACCCATCGACTGCCAAGCACCAGCGCTTCGATCTCCTCTTGCGAAAACATCATCGGCGGCAGCAGAAAGCCGGGCCGCAGCACATAGCCGACGCCCGCCTCGCCCTCGATTGCCGCCCCTTGCGCCCTGAGGCTGGCGATGTCGCGGTAAAGCGTCCTCAGGCTGACGCCGAGATCGCGCGCCAGTTCATCGCCTGAAACCGGGTAGCGTCTGGATCTGAGCGCCTGCAAAAGCGCCAGCAGCCGCTCGGAGCGCGAGCCTGCCACGGCTTAAGGCCAGTCGAGGAAGTCACGCATCAGCCGGAAGGCGATCGCGCCTTCGGGCGGTGCGTTGATGCCGCCCTCGTGTCGCCCCTCGACGATCGCTTCAAGTTCCCCGCGGGAGAACCAGCGGCAGTCCTCGAGCTCCTCGTCATCCCGGCTGACATCGAATGTTTCAGCCTTGGCGTAGCAGGCGAGCATCAGCGAATAGGGCATGGGCCAGGGCTGGGAGGCGTGATAGCGCACGGCGCCGATGCGGATCGCCGACTCCTCGAGCGTTTCCCGCCGGACGGCATCCTCCACCGTCTCGCCCGGCTCGAGAAAGCCTGCGAGGCACGAATAGCGGCCTTGCGGGAAATTCGGATTGCGCCCGAGAAGCACCCGGTCGCGCTCCTCGTCGACGATCAGCATGATCACCACCGGGTCGGTGCGCGGGAACATCATGTGGCCGCAGGCCGTGCACTGGCGGCGAAACCCGCCGGCAGCCCCTTCCGCCTTCGCGCCGCAGCGCCCGCAGAAACGGTGGTTGCGGGCCCAGACATTGAGGCTCGTGGCAAGCGCGAAAGCGCCTTGCGTCTCCTCGTCGAAAAGCCCCTCGGAATAGACCGCCCGGGCGCTCGTGGCTTTCAGATGCGCCGGCAGGGCTTCCGGATCCAGCCCGACTTCGATCGACAGCAGCGGCACGCCATGGGCGTCATGGCCGAGAAGCACGGCGCTTTCCCGGTCCGGCGAGAGGTCGAGGATCTCGTAGCGGGCGAAATAGGGATCGAGCACCTGGCGCTCGTGCTTGACGATCGGCCTGCCGCCGGCAAAGGCGATGAAGCGAGCGCCCGGCGTGCGGGCCGCGGTGATGAGGCTGTCATCGGCCCGATGCTCGGAATCGCGGATGATCCGGCAACCTGCAAAGGCCGTCAGCGCGCTCGGGTCGTCATGCGGACCCGCCTTTTCGAAAATCGACCTCATGACCGGGCCATCGCCTCCGTGATCTTATGTGCCAATGCCGCCATCTCATCCTCGTTGAAAGGTTCCGCCGTGCCATGGCCCCAGACCGGGCCGGGCCAGTTGGCATCGCCCTCGAAACGGGCGATAACATGGACATGGAGCTGGCGCACCATATTGCCGATGGCGGCGATGTTGATCTTCTCGGCGCCGGTCGCCTCCTTCAGGGCCCTGGCGACCTCGTTGATCTCGAAGGTCAGCATGGTCTGGTCGAGCGGCGCCAGATCGAAGACTTCGCTGACGCCAGGGCGCTGCGGCACCAGCAACAGCCAGGGCCAGCGCTTGTCGCGCATCAGCCGGAGTTCCGAGAGCCCCAGAGTGGCAATCAGCGCGCTGTCCCGCTGCAAACGTTCATCAAGTGTGAATCCCTGCATGTCGTCCCTGTTCATTCCCGCCCCGGAGCCGGTCCGGTTCTCGTTTTCGTCCTATCCAGACATGTCTATCAAACCGACGCAAGGCAACAACCGCAAAACAGCACGCGACAGGCAAGGCTTCGGCAAAGTTTTTTCCGCGCGCTGCTTGCATTCAAACGGCAAATTGACGATATGTGCGGCCGGGAGGCTGGTGGTGGACGTGCCACTCGCCAACCGGGTCAGGTCCGGAAGGAAGCAGCCCCAACGAGTTGTGTACGGGTCATCGTGCCGGTCTCCCACCCTCCCCTTTACCAAGCGGAGACGTTTCCATGAGTATCGACAGCGTTCGTGCGCACCTTGGTGCCGCCGCCCCCGATCTCGCCATCATCGAGACGGAGGAAAGCAGCGCCACGGTAGAAGAGGCCGCCGCCGCTCATGGCGTCGCGCCCGCGCAGATCGCCAAGACGCTCTCCTTTTCGATCAAGGACGAACGCTTCCTGCTGGTTGCCCGCGGCGATGCCCGCATCGACAACAAGAAGGCCAAGGCGGCTTTCGGCGGCAAGGTGCGCATGCTGTCGCTCGAAGACGTCGAGGCGATTACAGGCCATCCCGTCGGCGGCGTCTGCCCCTTCGGCCTGGCCGAACCGATCGCCGTTTATTGCGATATCAGCCTCAAGGCCTTCGATGTGGTCTATCCCGCCGCCGGCGCGCGAAACGCCGCCGTGCGCATTGCGCCCGAACGCATCGCCGAGATTACCGGCGCCGAGTGGGTCGATGTGTGTCAGGAGCCCGCCCCTTGAGGCGAACCTGCCACCGGCACCCAAAATTCCTGTGCATTTTCCTGCCGTCTCTGCCAAACTGCCGCGGCTTTCGTGACACCCGCGCCGGGTCTCGACTATGCTTGCCGCCTGCCGGCCGTTGAAGCCGGCCGGACAACAACCAATATGAGTGGCAATGGCCGACGACGCATCCGACATTGAACCGAACAAAACCGCTTCCGACGGCGGCGGCTACCGCGTTCTGGCGCGCAAATACCGCCCGAAGGACTTCTCCGACCTGATGGTCGGCCAGGAGCCGATGGTACGCACGCTGACCAACGCGTTCGAGACCGGCCGGATCGCGCAGGCCTACATGCTGACCGGCGTGCGCGGCGTGGGCAAGACCACGACGGCGCGCATTCTGGCGCGCGGCCTTAACTACAAGACCGATACGGTCGACAAGCCGACGATCGACCTGAAAGAACTCGGCGAGCACTGCCAGGCGATCATGGACGGCCGCCATGTCGACGTGATCGAGATGGACGCCGCCTCCCATACCGGCATCGACGATATCCGCGAAATCATCGACCAGGTGCGCTACCGTCCCTCGACGGCGCGCTACAAGGTCTACATCATCGACGAAGTGCACATGCTCTCCACCCAGGCCTTCAACGGTCTGTTGAAGACGCTGGAAGAGCCGCCGGAACATGTGAAATTCATCTTCGCCACCACCGAAATCCGGAAGGTTCCGATCACGGTATTGTCGCGCTGCCAGCGCTTCGACCTGCGCCGCATTCCCGCCGCTGACCTGGTGCGGCTTTTTTCCACGATTTCCGCCAAGGAAGGCGTGACGATCGAGGACGAGGCGCTGTCGATGATCGCGCGCGCGGCCGAGGGGTCGGCGCGCGACGGGCTTTCGCTGCTTGACCAGGCGATCTCGCACGGCAACGGCATTGTCGAGGCGTCGGCCGTGCGGGCCATGCTCGGTCTTGCCGACCGCGCGCGCATCGTCGACCTGTTCGGCCATGTCGTCAGCGGCGACGTGAAGGCGGCGCTTGAGGAATTTCTGTCGCAATATGAGGCTGGCGCCAATCCCGTGGTCGTGCTCAATGACCTGGCCGATTTCACCCATCTGGTGACGCGGCTCAAATATGTGCCCGAAGGCGCCGATGACGTTTCGCTGAGCGAGATCGAACGCACAAGAGGCCGTGAATTTGCCGAAAGCGTTGCCGTCTCCGCCCTGTCGCGCATCTGGCAGATGCTGCTGAAGGGCATTCCCGAGACGGAGAACGCTGCCCGCCCCTATGGCGCGGCTGAGATGGTGCTGATCCGCCTGACGCACGCCGCCCACCTGCCCTCGCCCGAGGATGCCGCGCGCAGGCTTCTGGCGCTTGAAAGCGGCGAGGCGCAAAGCCCGCCGTCGCGTCCGTCCGCGCCGTCGCCCCAGGGCGAAGGAAAGGGAGGAGGAACGAGCGCCCGCGCGGTCTCTGCCTCCGCGACGAGCGAACAGCCTTCACGGCCGTCCGCGACGGTCACCATGCTGCGACCGCAGACCTCCGAAACGCCTCAGCCGGAGCCCCAACAGGCCGCACCGGTCGAGGAAGAACCGCAGCCGGCGCCCGAACCGGCAGCGGCAAGCGCGCCGGAACCGCAAAAGACCTCGGTGATCAAGTCGCTCACGGACATTACCGACCTTTGCTCGAAACACCGCGCGCCGCTGATCCGCGCGCAGATCCGCAATTTCGTCCGCCTCGTGCGGCTCGAGCCCGGACGGCTCGAGGTCAGCCTGGAAGACGGCGCTTCGCAGACCTTCCTCAACGAGCTCGGCGCGAAGCTGCGCGAATGGACCGGGGAGAGCTGGTTCGTCAGCCTCAGCCGCGAGAAGGGCGAGGCAACGCTGGTCGAGGCGGAAACGGCGGCGAGGGACAAGCTTTTCCGCGATGCCCGCGAGGATCCGGAAGTGGCCTCGATCCTGAAATTCTTTCCCGGCGCCAGGATCACCGATGTGCGCGTGCGGGCGGAAGAAACGGAGACCGCGGAAGGCGGCGCTGACGGCCTGCCCGATGCCGCCGTCAACGAGGATGGCGACGTCCTTCCCGAGGACGATCTCGACGACTGACACCAAACCTTTTGAATTTGAACAGCAAATGAGGAGAATTCCATGCGCGACCTGATGGGCATGATGGGCAAGATGAAGGAAATGCAGGCCAAGATGGAGCAACTGCAGGAGGACATTGCCGCAGTTGAAGTTGACGGCGTTTCCGGCGGCGGCATGGTCAATGTGAAGATGACCGGCAAGGGCGAGATGATCTCCATCAAGATCGACCCGACGCTGCTCTCCGAAGACGACGCCGAAATGCTCGAGGACCTGATCGTCGCCGCCCATCGCGACGCAAAGGAGCGCGCCGAGCAGAAGGCCGAGGAAATGACCAAGGAACTGACCGCCGGCCTGCCGATCCCGCCCGGCATGAAGCTCCCCTTCTAGGGTCTCGGCCATGACCATCGGCGCGCTCGCCCTTTTCGCCATCACGCTTTTCGTTGCCGCAGGCTCCCCGGGGCCGAGCGTGGCAGCCCTTGTCGCCCGCGTGCTGTCGCGCGGACACCGCGACGTTCTGCCCTTCATGGCGGCGATGTGGCTGGGCGAGGCGCTGTGGCTGACGCTTGCCGTCTTCGGACTGGTCGCCGTGGCGTCTGCCTTCCACGAAGTGTTTATCGCGATCAAATGGGCGGGCGTTGCCTATCTCGTCTGGCTGGCATGGAAGATGTGGTTTTCCGATCCGGCCGGCGATGGCGGGGAGCTGCCAAACGCCGGTTCCGGCTGGAAGATGTTCCTCGCCGGCATGAGCGTCACGCTCGGCAATCCGAAGATCATGATGTTCTATGTCGCGCTGTTGCCGACCATCATCGATCTCGGCAGCGTTACGCTTTTGGGCTGGGTCGAACTGACGGCCACGCTGCTGATCGTGCTCGCCATTGTCGACCTCTCCTGGGTTTTCATGGCCGCCAAGGCGCGGCGTTTCCTCAAGAGCCCGCGCGCCATGAAGATCGCCAACCGCATCTCCGCCGGCATGATCGGCGGCGCGGCGGCGGCGATTGCGACGCGATGATGCGAAGATAGACGAGCGATGGAGGGCTGTTTTGCTGGACGAAACCGGCGATACTCTCTAGTTTAAGTCTATGGATGATTATGAACTTTGGCCCGGTAGAGAGCTTTTTCGGCGCATTTCTGACTTGTTTAAACGCGGATTTGTAACGATGCGTATTTGCCTGATTGCTTGCACACTTCAGGGCTGTATTCTAGTTTATATCATTGCTTTACCGACGTTGGAGAACTGGAATGTTATCGGTACCAACTCCATGGCACCGTCCTTCCAAACAGTCAGTATCCTGTTCATTGTATTGCTACCGCTCGGACCGATAAGTTTCTTGCATACGCAGTTATTGGTTATGGCCTTTTCACACAATCTGTACTGGAACATGCCATACCTCAAACAGCGGCTACTTGCGGGCGCCCCTGAGCTTTTGTTCGTCTGGCGAGACGTAAAAGCCGACATCACGGCCAAAATCCGATCCGGACGGATATAGCAGGTAATTTTCTCGCTGCGATCTCGTTCAGCATCTCCTAGCCTCTACAGCCTCAACTTCCATCTTCCAATTTCAGCTATCCCCCTCTAGGAAGAGTCATGGCAAAACGAGTCACCGGTCCCGAAATCGAAAAACTGATCCAGCTTCTGGCGAAAGTGCCGGGGCTTGGGCCGCGTTCTGCGCGGCGCGCGGCGTTGCATCTGATCAAGAAACGCGACCAGTTGATGGGCCCGCTTTCGGGCGCGATGCAGGATGCCTATGACAAGGTGAAGATCTGCTCGACCTGCGGCAATGTCGATACCGCCGATCCCTGCACGATCTGCACCGATCCGACCCGTGACCAGAGCCTGGTCATCGTCGTGGAAGACGTCGGCGATCTCTGGGCGCTGGAACGCGCGGCGGCGCTGAATGCCGCCTATCACGTGCTCGGCGGCACGCTGTCGCCGCTCGACGGCATCGGGCCGGACGACCTGACGATTGCAGCCCTTGTCGACCGGGTGAAGACCGGCGAGGTCAAGGAACTGATCATCGCCGTCAACGCCACCGTCGAAGGTCAGGCAACCGCCCACTACATCACCGACCAACTCGAAGGCATGGACATCAAGGTGACGCGGCTTGCCCACGGCGTGCCGGTCGGCGGCGAGCTCGACTATCTCGATGAGGGCACGCTGGTGGCGGCGCTCAGGTCGCGCACCAGTCTTTAGGTCTCAGCCTTCAAGCTTTTCCATCAGGGCCTTCAGGCTCTCCTCTCCCGTCCACGCAAAGGCGGCCCAGCCGACCTGTCGCGCGGCCTCGACATTCTTCATCTGGTCATCGACAAGCACGTGGTCTGCGGGTGCAAAGCCACTCAACCGCGCCGCCTTCTCGAAAAATGCCGAATCGGGCTTTTTCACCCCAAGGGCGGCCGAATAGACGATGCCGTCCACATGATCGCCGAGACCAAGCGTTTTCATCAGATATTGCGCGCGCAGATGCTCCTGGTTGGTGGCGAGATAGATCGTCATCCCGCGCGCCCGCAGGGTGTCGCAGGCAGCCAGCACATCGGCATCGATGTCGGAATCGCGCGTAAACCAGTAGTTGATGAAGTCCTGCGCCGTGACCGGCGAGCGAAGCACCGGCAGGCAGTCATTGAGGACCTCGACAAGCTGCTTGCGCCCGGCGACCACATCCGGCCAGTGCGGGCGAAAGAAATGATGCTCCAGCAGCAAAGGGTCGATCCCGAGATCGCGCTCGATTTCAACGGCCCATGACTGGCGATCACCGGGCCGTCCGTTCACGACCACGCCGTCCACATCCAGCATCAGGCAGCGTTTCATCCCGTCCTCCTTGGTATCCTCGCCCGTTTGGTAACCCGTCACGCTGATGATGGAAAGGGCGCTCGGGTTTCCGGCCACCATCGGAAAGATGGTTGACTTCGACAATATATCCATTATTCTGGATATATGGATAATACAGAAACAATCGCGGTTCTCGCCGCCCTCGCCCAGCCGACCCGGCTTCAGGCCTTCCGCCTGCTCGTTGAAGCAGAGCCGGAGGGCATTGCCGCGGGCGAGCTCGCGCGCCGGCTGGACATACCGCAAAACACCATGTCGGCCCACCTCAACACGCTGACCCAGGCGGGCATTGTCACCGGGCTGAGACAGGGACGGTCCATCATCTACCGCGCCAACCTCGAACGGCTGCGCGCGGCCATGCTTTTTCTGCTGCGCGATTGCTGCGGCGGCAACCCGGATCTCTGCACGCCGCTGATCGAGGATCTGGCGCCCTGCTGCGAAACACACCCCACGGAGGCATGAAGCCATGACCGAGAAGACCCTGAACGTGCTTTTTCTCTGCACCGGCAATTCCGCGCGATCCATTCTGGCCGAATCGATCCTCAACGGCGAAGGCAATGGCCGGTTCCGCGCCTTTTCCGCCGGAAGCCATCCGAAGGACGCGCCGAACCCGCTGGCTCTGGAAACCCTGAAGACAATGGGCTACCGCTCCGAGGGCTTCCGCTCGAAGAGCTGGGATGAGTTCACCCGGCCCGGCGCGCCGGAAATCGATTTCATCATCACCGTCTGCGACAGCGCGGCCGGCGAGGCATGCCCGATCATGCGCGGCCCCGGCCGGCGCGCCCATTGGGGCGTCGAGGATCCGAGCCATGTGGAGGGCACGCGCGAGGAGAAGCTGCGGGCTTTTGCCCAGACCGCGACCTATCTCAAGAGCCGGATCATGGCCTTCATCAACCTTCACAAGGATGGAGACGACACTGAGGTCTCCGACAGCAAGCTGAAGGAAATCGGCGCCATGGAAGGCGCCACCGAGAAAGCCCGGAAGGCCGACTGACATGTCCACATTCGAACGTTACCTGACCCTCTGGGTCGCGCTCTGCATCGTCGTCGGCATTGCGCTCGGCCATTTCTTCCCCTCCGTCTTCGTCGCCATCGGCGCGCTCGAGATCGCCCGCGTCAACCTGCCCGTCGCAGTGCTGATCTGGCTGATGATCATCCCGATGCTGCTGAAGATCGACTTCTCGGCGCTTGCGGAGGTCGGCCGCCACTGGCGCGGCATCTCGGTCACGCTCTTCGTCAACTGGGCGGTGAAGCCGTTTTCCATGGCCCTGCTCGGCTGGCTGTTCATCGGCTGGCTGTTCCGCCCGCTGCTGCCGGCAGACCAGATCGACAGCTATATCGCCGGGTTGATCATTCTGGCCGCAGCCCCCTGCACCGCCATGGTGTTCGTCTGGTCGAACCTGACGAAGGGCGAGCCGCATTTTACCCTGTCGCAGGTGGCGCTGAATGACGCAATCATGATTGTCGCCTTCGCACCGATCGTCGCGCTGCTGCTCGGGCTTTCCGCCATCACCGTGCCGTGGTCGACGCTGGTGCTGTCTGTGGCACTCTACATCGTCATTCCGGTGATCATCTCGCAGATCATCCGCAAAAATCTGATCCGGAACGGCTCGACGGCAAGGCTCGATACATTGCTGACAAAGATCCAGCCCGCCTCGCTGGCGGCGCTCCTGGCAACGCTCGTCCTGCTGTTCTCCTTCCAGGGCGAGCAGATCCTGGCGCAACCGATGATCATCGCGCTTCTGGCGGTTCCGATCCTGATCCAGGTCTATTTCAATTCCGGCCTTGCCTATCTCCTCAACCGGGCGTCCGGCGAGGAGCATTGCGTGGCGGGTCCCTCGGCCCTCATCGGCGCGTCGAACTTCTTCGAACTTGCCGTCGCCGCCGCCATATCGCTCTTCGGCTTCAACTCGGGGGCGGCGCTGGCAACGGTCGTCGGTGTCCTGATCGAAGTGCCGGTCATGCTCTCCGTCGTCGCCATCGTCAACCGGACGAAGAGCTGGTACGAGGCAGGACCGGCCGTTTCCCGCAATGCCGCTCAGCGACCGAGGAGCGAATCCAGCGCCTCGTAGCTTGTCGGATTATCCGGGCAGAGCCCGACGCCGCATTCGGCAAGCGTGGAAACGCCATTGCCGAGCGTCATTACGGCGAACAGGGCGACGGCCAGAAGCCCGAGCCCGCCGCGCCGCACCCGCTCGGAAGCCCGCGACGGCCCGAGTACCAGCATGACGCCCGTGCCGAGGACGACAACGCCAAACAGCACGAAGGCCCAGCTATAGAAATGCATGCCGAGGAAGGGCGCGCCATAGCCGCCCGTTCCCGGCACGACATGCAGCGCCACCTGCCGCAGCGCGGCCTCTCCGCCGGCAACCGCGCCCAGAAGCATCAGGCCATAGTGACGGGCATCAACACCGAGCAGCACGTTGAGCGCCAGCCCCGTGCCGACAATGACGAAGCCGGCGCGCTGCAGCAGGCAGAGCGGGCAAGGCAGGTCGCCGTTTGCGAACTGATCATAAAAGGCGAACAGAAGAACGAAGGAAATGGCGAGAAGCGCCAGCACATTCAGAAGATGGGCAATACGGACAGGCATGGATCACCTCAAAGGTCGATGTCGAGCACGTCTGTCGCGTGCAGTCTGAACAGAACGAAGAGCACCAGAACGGCGATCACCGTCAAAAGCGCGGCAATGCCGCGGTGCCCGCGCAAGGCGCTGAAGAGCGCGCCGGCGCAAATGAAAAAGGGCAGTGTCATCATGAGAAGTTTCCTCCGCCTCATTGAAAACAAACGCGGCGAGCTTACGCCGCCGCGTTCTGAAGTTCGGGCTTTACCCGTTATTACTTCGCGTCCGGCCAGGCCGTCTCGTCGGTGTCAAGGTCCGGGAACTTCTTCGGATCGAAGATTGGTCGCTTGATTCCGGCTGAAAGCTGCGAACGGAAATCGTTGATCAACCTAAGCGCGATCGGGAACAGCATCATCATCGCCAGGAGGTTGACCACCGCAAGTATGCCCATCATCGGGTCGGAGAAGTTGAAGACCGCCGTGGCGCCGGGCGCCACCGCGCCGACAAACACGATCGCGATGATCGCGATCCTGAGGATATGCAGCGCGCTGGGCTTTTCCGTCATGAAGGCGAGCGCGTTCTCGCCGAGATAGTAGTTGTAGATGATCGACGAGAAGGAGAACAGGAAGATGGCCGCAGTCAGGTAATACTGCGCCCAGCTGCCGACATGGTCGACCATGCTCTGCTGGGTCAGGATAACGCCGTCGACATCGGCCTGGCCCGGCTGGTAGACGTCGCCGAGCAGGATGACAAAGGCCGTGCACGAGCAGATGATCATCGTGTCAATGAACACCGAAAAGCTTTGTGTGATGCCCTGGCTGACCGGATGGCGCACATAGGCCGTGGCGGCAACGTTCGGCGCGGAGCCGAGACCGGCTTCGTTGGAAAACAGTCCGCGGCGAAGGCCGTTGGCAACCGCTGCCCCGACGCCGCCGGCAACCGCCTCGCGGAACCCGAGCGCATTGGCGACGATATCCCAGATGACGGCCGGAAGCGCGGTGATGTTCATCAGGATGATCACCACGGCCATGGCGATATAGCCGAAAGCCATGATCGGAACGATGACATCGGACGCCTTGGCGATGCGATGGATACCGCCGTAGACGATGAAGCCGGTGGCCGCCGCCAGCAGGATCCCCGTCGCATATCGCGGAACGCCAAGACTGTCCGCGGCGGCGCCGGCCACCGTATTGCCCTGGAAAGCGTTGAAACCGATGGCAAAAGAGGCGATCAGGCAGACGGCATAGATGACAGCAAGCCACCGATAGTTTTCGCCGAGCCCGTGGATGATGGCGCGCGCGGGACCGCCGCGATAGTCTCCTTCGGCGGTCGTGCGCTTGAAGGCCTGCGCGAGCGTGGCCTCGATCAGGCCGGAACACATGCCGACAAGCGCGATCGCCCACATCCAGAACACCGCGCCAGGTCCTCCGGCCGTGATCGCAACCGCCACGCCGGCGATATTGCCGCCGCCGACACGTCCGCCGACGGAAACGAAAAGCGCCTCGCGGGCGCTGATTTTCGATGGATCGCCATCCTCATCGCCCCACAGCACGCCAAACATGCGCTTGAAGAAGCGGAACTGCACGAAGCCGCTGGCGATGGTGAAAAACACGCCGAGCACGACGAGGAAGGGCACAAGCGCCCAACCCCAGGTCAAGTCATTGATGTAATTGAAGAGCGAATCAAAGAACTGCAAATCAAGTCCCCTTGTTTTCCGACATTCGCGAAGCGACGCCCATGCAGACCCCCGCACGGTCCGTTATTCCTCGAGTCCCCACCCGGAAACAGGCAAAAATTCATTTTTTCGCCTTATTTAGCTGAAGCGTAGTTTCGAACCGCCATTTCAGCAAGCATTGAAATGTCAGGATTCGCTATTTCTCCTAGCATGCATGACAAAGGCGCACCGCGCTTTCATGCGCGATGCGCCGGCATCATCTTCTGCTGGGCTTTGTCGGGTTGCTCAGCGCCAGCCAAGACCCGGAGCAACATATTTCAGGATCGCCTCGATGACATGGGCGTTATAGGCAACGCCCAACTGGTTCGGCACGGTCAGAAGCAGCGTGTCGGCCTCGGCAATCGCCTCGTCGCCCTTCAACTGCTCGATCAGCCGGTCAGGCTCGGCGGCATAGGAGCGGCCGAAGACGGCCCGGGTCTTCTCGTCGAGATAGCCGATCGTGTCCTGCTCGTTGCCGCCCCGGCCGAAATAGGCGCGGTCCATATCGCTGACGAGTGCGAAGATCGAACGGCTGACGGAAACCCGCGGCTCGAAGTCGTGGCCGGCTTCTTTCCAGGCAGCCCGGAAGGCGCGAATCTGGTCGGCCTGCTGCTTGTGCAGCGGTTCGCCCGTCTCGTCGAATTTCAGCGTCGAGCTCTGCAGGTTCATGCCGAGCCGTGCAGCCCATTCCGCCGTCGCGTTGGTGGCGGAGCCCCACCAGATGCGCTTGCTGAGGCCTTGCGAATGCGGCTCGATGCGCAGAAGGCCGGGAGGATTGGGAAACATCGGGCGCGGGTTGGGTTGAGCAAATCCCTTGCCCTTGAGCCGGTCGAGGAAAACCTCCGTATGGCGGCGCGCCATTGCCGCATCATCCTCGCCCTCTTGCGGAATATGTCCGAAATGCCGCCAGCCGTCGATCACCTGTTCGGGCGAGCCGCGCGAGATGCCGAGCTGCAGGCGTCCGCCTGCGATCAGGTCGGCGGCGCCTGCATCCTCAACCATATAGGCCGGGTTTTCATAGCGCATGTCGATCACGCCCGTGCCGATCTCGATCCGGCTGGTCTTGGCGCCGATCGCGGCGAGCAACGGAAAGGGCGAGGCGAGCTGGCGGGCGAAGTGATGGACGCGGAAATAGGCGCCGTCCGCACCCAGTTCCTCGGCTGCCACGGCAAGGTCGATCGATTGGAGAAGCGCATCTTCCGCCGAACGCGTGCCCGACTGCGGCGATGGGGTCCAGTGACCGAAGGACAGAAATCCGATTTTCTTCATGATACGCGAACCTTTCATGGGCGGGCGAACCCGACAATTGAGAGCGCACCCGTTACGGTGCCTGTTGATGCTCTATGTGCATCCGGCAACGTTCGCGTTCAATTCGTCAGGCGATGAACACTGTGTCTTCCAGGTGAAAGCGGGCCTTAAACGCAAAACGGCCCGCCGGAAAGCGGGCCATTTGAGAGGGACAGCAGCGACCGCATCAGGCGGTGCGTTTTGTCTTCTTCTTCTTCGGCGCGGGATCGGGCTCGGCCGCTTCGCGCTCAAGTCGCAGGCGCCTGAGGCGCTCGGTCTTGGACTGCAATTGCGTTGCCTCTTCCGCCAAGATCGCTCTCGCTGTCCGATCGGTAATCGAAGCCTTGTCGGAAGCCGACAACCGGCCGGGCTTGAAGAATTCATCTTTGGTTGCGGTCATGCACGGGTCTCCTTCACATGGAGAAATAGCGGGCCGGCAGCCTGGGCGGCTGCCCGTTTCAAGCCCTTACCGCTTTTTGCGCGACGGGATGAGGCCTTCGCGCTGAAGCTGCTTGCGCTTCAACTTGCGCAGGCGGCGTACGGCCTCGCCTGCTTCACGGTTACGCTTTTCCGAAGGCTTCTCGTAAGAACGACGCGCGCGCATCTCGCGAAAGATGCCTTCGCGCTGCATTTTCTTCTTCAGGACGCGAAGCGCCTGATCGACATTGTTATCTCTTACCAGTACCTGCAAGAAAACCTCCTTGTTCCTGTTTCATTTCATTCGCCCGTTCCCGCGCATGCCCGGAACCGGGCGCGCAGGAGCGAGGCGAAAACAAAAAGGCCGGGAAATGACCCGACCTCCTCTGTTGTCACTGCCAGTACATCCGTGGTCAGCGACAGCGATGACAAATTACGTCGGGCTTGAAATGACGAAGAATTTTCGTCTTGCACGATCCGGCTGCCAGTACATCCGTGGTCAACCGGGAAAGCAAATCATCAAGCCGCCTGAAGGTTGTCGGCCGCGCTCTTTCCAGAGCGATTGTCGCGGACAATGTCGTAACGAAGCTTCTGCCCGTCATTCAGCGACTGCAAACCAGCGCGCTCCACGGCAGAAATATGCACAAACACGTCCGTGCTGCCATCGTCAGGCTGGATAAAGCCAAAGCCCTTGGTGGCATTGAACCATTTAACGGTGCCATTATTCATAACGATTTCCTTTCAATCGTCGTGATTTCCGCAATACCTCGCGGAATTAGATCGATTTTGAGAGGAAATCAGACGGAGCCACAAGGCTCTCGGACAACGTCGCAAGCAATGGTCGATGACGGAGATATAAGCGCTTGCCGGGCAGATTGCAATGGCAGGGCCGGAATTAACCCCTTTCACCGTCCAAGACGGCAATGGCAGGACTTTTTTTATAGCCGCGCGTGCCGCCAGAACATCTTTTGATTGTCGCGAACTCCAGATGCACGTTATTCTTTCCGTGTTATTGACATTCATCCGGTTCGGGGTCGGCTCCTTCGCGCCGAAAAACCTTGGTGATTGTATCAACCCCGATTTTCCGCTATCGCCCCACAATGATCTCAGCAAGTAAAGACGCGCCCCAATGAAAAATCCCAGGAAATCCAAGCGTTCGAACAGGCGCATGGGGCGTCCGTTGCGTATCCTCCTGGCGGTCGTGCTCCTATCCGGCGTGGCGGTCTACCATCTGGTCCCCTTCATCATCACGCCGCAAGCCATGGCCGACAGTCTGGAAGAGGAACTCTCCGGCTGGCTCGGCGCGCCGGCAACCATCAGCGGCGATCTTGATATCAGCTACTGGCCGCGCCCGAGAATAACGGCATCGGTCGTTTCCGTTGTCCGGCCTGACCGCGCCGGTCCGCTGATCTACGGCAACAGCGCGCGGCTTGTCGCCAATTTCGGCTTCATCGGCGCTCTTTCGGGCAATCCGTCCTTCTCCGACCTGAAGCTCGACGGCGCGGTGATCATTCTTGAACAGCCGGACGAGACGACAGGGCCGGCGGCAAACGCACTGGGCCGGACGATCGCCGACTTGCGCGACGGGCAGGATGCGTCCGGCAGCAGCCAAGGCCCCGGCGCGCTCTCGGTGACCAACAGCACGCTCGGTTTTACTGACAAAGGCGAGACACGCGTTGTCAAGGGCGTCAACGCCGAGCTTGACTGGCCGACCCTTTCCGGCAGAGCCCGCCTTTCCGGATCGGCGATCCTCGCCGAGCGCGACACGACATTTTCGCTTGAGGCCGGCAAGGCGGCGGCGCTCATCGCCGGCGACGCCTCGTCGGTCAATCTCTCCATCACCAGCCAGACGGCGAATATCCGGTTTGACGGCACGGCCTCCAGCAGCCGCCCCTACCTGCTGGACGGCACATTCTCGCTCTCCACGAGTGCGCTGCAGGAATTGATGGCGAGGATGGGCGTCGAATCGAGCCTGTTGCGCAATGTCGACAACGCTTCCCTGAACGGCAAGGTCTCACGCAGCGGCGGTTCGCTGCGCTTTTCCCCGGTGGACCTGACGATCGGCGCCGCCAAGGGGAACGGCGTTCTCGACATCGTTCCCTCCTCGCCGGACGGACCGGTCGGGATTTCCGCGACCATGGCATTTCAGGAAATATCGCTGCGTGACGCGCAATCCTCGCTCGCGGGCTGGATCGATGCGGTCGCTCCCCCCAAGGACGGGGTAGATGACGATGGCCTGCCGCTGCCTGACCTCGACCTGCGCGTTTCGGCGGGAAACGTCAGGCTGTCGGACGTGACCCTTCGCGATGTCGCCGCCAGCATCATCCGCACAGACACACAGACCAGTTTCGACATCGCGGACAGCCAGCTTGATGACGGCTCACTGTTTGCCCACCTTGCCGTGCGCAATGACGGCGCTGCCACGGTCCGCATGAATGCGGAAAACGTGCGCTCGGCCCCGCTTTTCAAGCAGATGGGTTTCAGCGTACCGCTCGAAAGCGATCATTTCGACCTGGAAATGTCCTATGAGGCCCGGCTGCCGCTGGGCAAGGGCGTCACGGACGGGCTGACCGGCCGGTTCAGGTTTTCCGGGCGCGGCGGAAGCCTCACCTGGCTCGATCTCGGCGACATTCTGCAATCCGCCGCGACAAGCAACAATTTCGCATTCTCGCCGCTGAAGCGCGAACCCTTTGCCTTTGCCTCTGTCTCGGGCGCTGGCAGCATATCCGGGACCACGGTCCACCTCGACAGGATGGTCATGGAAACGGCAGACGGCCGGGTGCGGCTTGAGGGCGATGTCGATATCGGCACCGGACAGATCGAGGCGATGCTGACGCGCTGGAGCAGGAATGCCGACGAGGAGCCGGTCTCCGTCAGGATCAGCGGCAATGCGCTGGCCGCGCTGGCGCGGCGGGTCGAGACGCCCGCTGATCTGCTCGAATAGCAAGACCCGCCCGCCCTGACACAAAAAAGGCGAAGCCAAGCCGCGCCTTCATGTCTGATTGTCCGCCACGTCAGAAACGGAAGCGAAGGCCGACCTGGGCAACCGGGTAGAACTTGTAGTCCTTCGCCGCTTCACGGAAATCATTGATGCTGTCCTGCAGCGGCTGGTAGACCGTTCCCGACCAGCTTTCCTGGACGTTGGGTGTGCCCATGTAATAGGCGCCCAGCGAGAAATCCAGCGAGATCCGTTCATTGAGGTCGGCGTCATAGCCGATGCCGAAATAAGGCTGGAAATCATATTCAGGCGTTACCTTCACCTGGGCCGTTTCCTCGATGCCGAGATAGGGATTGTACATCGAGAACGTGCCCTTGGCGTTGTCGTCCGTATAGCGCGCCCCGACCGAAATACGGAAATCCGACTGGTTGACATAATAGTCGACCGTTGCACCGACCGTCAGCACCTTGAACGTGCCTTCGTATTGAGCGCCTTCATAGGTGCCCGAAGGTTCGTAGCTGAAACCCGCGACCGTGCCGCTGAAGCCGACGCTCTCATTCAGCTTGTAGATGCCCGTGAGGCCGACGCCGAGCGTACCCGCCGACGGCTCGATGGCCAGTTCCTGGGCATTGGCTGAGGCTGCGACGGCGGATAGCACCGCGGTCGAGACGATGATGGAGAGAAGATTTCTGCGCACGCCGTTTCTTGTATGAAGCATTCCAATTCCCTGCTTTGACCCATTCCTTGCCCGGTTTAGAGCGATTTTATTAAGTATTTCTAATTTGTAAGATTTACGGGGTTCAAGCTTTGACAACGCTGACATTCTCGGTAGGCCGCAAAATACCGGTTTTCACTGACCATGTGATATTTTTGTAACGCGGATGATCGACGTCATCCCGTGTTGCTCCAGCCGTCCGTCTCCGCCCTTTTGCCCGCATAAAGCGCCGCCCGCGCCTTCATGAACTTCGCCAGACGGTCGGCCACGCGCCGCACGGCGCGTCGATGCCGATCGTCGTCATGAAGCACGAGCCACTGCGGATGCTCCAGTTCATCGATAATCGGGCCCGCCCGCACGAGGCGCTGATTTGTATCGCCGATGAAGCAGGGCAGGACCGCGATGCCGGCGCCCGCCTCGACAAGGTCGAGCATCGTCCGCGGACGGCTTGCCGTGAGAGCAATGTCCGCCGGCCGGACCAGGTGCGGCCATCTGAGGTAGTGCGAAATCGCCTCCTCTCGGGTGACGGCGATCCAGCGCTCTCGCGCCAAGGGCGGCGCGTTCCTTGACCTGAACGGCGCATAGGCGACGGAGCCGAGCCTCTGGGCCGCTAGGTTACTCTCTTCGGGTTCGAAGGAGCGGATGCCGATGTCGTTTTCCCTGTGTGCGAGGCTCGCGCGGGCTTCGCCGACAAGCAGCTGCAGGCGGAACGGGTCGTCCTCGCGACAAATCTCGCCGATATGCGCGGAAATGAGAAAGGCGTTCCAGGTGCCGAACGCCAGGCGGACCAGTTCAGGCGCCGCCGCCTCGCCGCGCCAGTCATCAATCCTGCGGAAGCTGCCGAACGCACCCGTCAGCAAGGCGTTCAGGGTCTCGCCTTCCGGTGTCAGGCTGTAGCCGCGCTGGCTGCGCACGAAGAGCGAACGCCCGAGACGGTGTTCGAGATCGAGCATGTGCCGGCCGGCCGTGGCGGGACTAACGCCGTGCTCCGCCGCGGCGCCGCTCAATCCGCCATGGCGGGTCACGGCAATGAAAAGCTGATAGTAGGACCAGGGAATATTTTTCATCAGTGAAAAATACCCTGCATTCTACCGGATATCAAAGGGCAATTTTGATTGGTATGTCTCCAGCATTTCAAGAGGGCGATGCCGGGCCGCAAAACCTCTTTTCCGGCACCACCGCAAAGAGAGCGCGGTCACCGACAGGTCTTGAGCGGCCCTCATGTGACCGCCGGGAGTGACTTGCCATGACACGCAAATTTGTACCCATGAGGCTGCTCGGCCTTCACTGTTCGCTGGGAACCAGGCCGCTTTCGGAAGAGGAATACTACGCACAGTTTTCCGAATCGCTTCCCGCTTCCTGGAGAAGGTCGGGCCGACGGATCAAGCATTTCGCCGAATGTGTTGCCGGGCTGTTCAGATCGCATCACCGGCCGCAACGCCCGAGGCCCAGGCCCACTGGAAATTGTAGCCGCCCAGCCATCCGGTGACGTCGACGCATTCGCCGATGAAGTAGAGGCCCGGCACCGCCAGAGCTTCCATCGTCTTTGACGACAGCGCCTTGGTATCGATGCCGCCGAGCGTGACCTCCGCCGTGCGGTAGCCTTCGGTTCCGGCAGGCTTGAAGCACCAGTCCTGAATCGAAGACGCCAGACGTGCCAGCGCCTTGTCCGAAAGATCGGCAAGGTGGCCCGTCATGCCGGCGCGATCGGCGAAATACTGCGCCAGCCGTTTCGGCAGCTGGGTGGCAAGCGCGCTTGCGGCGCCCTGCCTTCCGTTTTCGCGCTTTGCCGCCGTCAGCACATCGTCGAGGGCGAGATCGGGCCTGATCTTCACCGTCACCGTATCGCCGGGCGACCAGTAGGAGGAAACCTGCAGCACGGCGGGACCGGAAAGGCCGCGATGGGTAAACAGCATCGCCTCGTTGAAACGCCCCTTGCCGCTGATGATCTCCACCGGAACGCCGATGCCCGCAAGCGGCTGCAACTCACTTTGAAGGCCCGGATCGAGCGTGAAGGGCACAAGCCCCGGTCGCGGTTCGATCACACGGATGCCGAAGCGCTCGGCGATCTCGTAGGCAAAGCCGGTCGCCCCCATTTTCGGAATGGACTTGCCGCCGGTGGCGATCACCAGCGCGCGCGCCGAGGCCGGTTTTCCGTCCAGCGAGAGCCGGAAGCGACTGCCCGAATATTCGAGACCGGCAACGGAGGTCTCCAGCCTGATCTCGACATTGCCGGCCCGACATTCGGCCAGCAGCATGGCGATGATCTCTCTCGCCGAGCCGTCGCAGAAAAGCTGCCCGAGCGTCTTCTCGTGCCAGGCGATCTTGTGGCGGTCCACCATCGCGATGAAATCGGCCGGCGTGAAGCGCGCGAGCGCCGATTTGGCGAAATGCGGATTCTCGCTCAGGAAGTTCTGCGGGCCGGCGCCGGTATTGGTGAAATTACAGCGTCCGCCGCCGGAGATGCGGATCTTTTCACCAGGCTTTTTCGCGTGATCGACGAGAAGCACCTTGCGGCCACGCCGTCCTGCGCGTGCGGCGCACATCAGGCCCGCAGCGCCTGCGCCGACAATGATCACATCGAATTCACCCATGACTTTCTGCCTGTTGCTGTGTGAATCTGTTCCCAAGGGCGAAGAGAAAGTCAACATGCCCCCTCGCCAAGACGCACGCCGTGGTTATGATACGCTCACGCGCAATGACAAACCGGTCAGAGAAATGCCAGCAAAAAAAACGACCATCAAAGCCGCAAGCAGAACACCGACCAGCAAGGCCAAGCGGGCCAAGAAGCCCGCGACGCCCGCCGCCGCCTCGCCGCCGCGCGGCGTGGAAGACTGGAAAGCCGCAGCCCGATGGCTGAAGCAGCGCGGCATCGAGGATATCGAATGCATCACACCGGATCTCGCCGGCGTGCCGCGCGGCAAGATGATGCCGTCCTCGAAATTCACCTCCAACACCTCGCTTGCCCTGCCCTCGGCGCTCTATCGCCACACGATCTCCGGCGAATATCCCGACGAGAGCGGCAGTTTCCGTTACGAACCCCGCGACAGCGACCTCAAGCTGGTGCCCGATCTCTCGACGCTGACGGCGGTGCCGTGGGAAACCGACCCCACCGCGCAGGTGATCTGCGATGTCGTCGGCGCCGACGGCGAGGAAGTGCCCTATACCCCGCGCAACGTGCTCAAGCGCGTGGTCGAGCTTTACGAGAAACGCGGCTGGCGGCCGGTGGTGGCGCCTGAAATCGAGTTCTATCTCGTCGCCAAGAATGACGACCCGGACCTGCCGTTGACCCCGCCCGTCGGCCGTTCGGGCCGTCCGATCGTCGCCGGCCAGGCCTATTCGATCGCCGGCATCAACGAATTCGACGAACTGATCGACGACATCTACCATTTCTGCGAGGCTCAGGGGCTGGAGATCGACACGCTGATCCACGAGGAGGGACCGGCCCAGCTCGAGATCAACCTCAGGCACGGCGATCCGCTGGAGCTTGCCGACCAGGTGTTCTACTTCAAGCGCACCATTCGCGAGGCCGCGACCAAGCACGGCACCTTCGCCACCTTCATGGCCAAGCCCATGCAGGGCCAGCCGGGCTCGGCGATGCACATCCATCAGTCGGTGGTCGATATCGAGACCGGCCGCAACGTGTTCTCGCTCGAGAACGGCGAGCCCTCGCCCGAATTCTTCCACTTCATCGGCGGCATGCAGAAATATGTGCCGGCCACACTGGTGATGATGGCGCCCTATGTGAACTCCTATCGGCGGCTGACGCCGGACATGGCCTGCCCGGTCAATACGGCCTGGGGCTATGACAACCGCACCACGGCCTTCCGTATTCCCGTTTCCGATGCTGCGGCAAGACGTGTGGAAAACCGGCTGCCGAGCTCGGATGCCAATCCCTATCTCGCCCTTGCCGCCTCGCTTGCCTGCGGCTATCTCGGCATCGAAAATCTGGTGGACCCGTCCGCCCCGACCGGCGATACCGCCAATGAGGGGGCGATCGACCTGCCGCGCGGCCTGCTTGAGGCGCTGGCGCTGATGGAGGGCGAACTGGCGCTCGGGCCGGTTCTCTCACGCGAGTTCATCGATCTTTACGGCGGCATCAAACGCGGGGAGTTCGAGACCTTCATGCAGGTGATCAGCCCCTGGGAGAGAGAATTCCTGCTGCTTCACGTGTGATAATGTGGCAGGCAAAGACGTTAACTAAGAGCATGGAGCGATTGAGATAATGGTTTGGCAAAGCCCGATTGCCCCGGGAATTTCATGGTATCAGGCGACGCTTCCCGAACGCCCGACCTACCCGGCGCTTGACGGTTCGACAACGGCGGACGTCGCCGTCATCGGCGGCGGCTTCACCGGGCTGCAGGCCGCCTGCCAGCTGGCGCAGGACGGCGTCGACGTGGTGCTGATCGATGCCGCCCGCTTCGGCGACGGCGCCTCGGGGCGCAACGGCGGACAGCTCGGCACCGGCCAGCACTGGTGGCCGGAGGAGCTTGAGACAAAGCTCGGTGCGGAACGCTCCCAGGCCTTCTTCCGCGTCGCCGAGGACGCCAAGTCCCACCTCCTCGATTTTGCCCGCAAGCACAAGATCGATATCGATTTCAAGCCGGGCCAGCTCAGCGTCGCCCACAAGCGCGGCATGGAATACACCTATCGCCGCCATGTCGACACGCTGGCCGAGCGTTACGACTATCCGCATCTCTCCTTCATGAGCGATGCTGAGACGGCAGAGCGGCTCGGATCGGACCGGTTCTACTGCGGCATTCGTGATATCGGAACCGGCCATATCCATCCGCTGAAACTATTGGTCGGCATTGCCAAGGCTGCGGCTGCTGCCGGCGCGCGTCTGCATGAAATGACCAAGGCGGAGAATATCGATCACGTCGACGGCAAGAACGTCATTGATACCGGCCGCGGCAAGATCACGGCGGAACGCGTGCTAATTGCCTGCAACGGCTATATCGAGGACCACCTGGAGCCGACCACGGCGGCGAAGATCATGCCGATCCGCTCTTTCATCGCGGCCACGACGCCCGTGAAAAAGGACCGCAAGATCCTGCCCGGCGGCGAATCCGTCGACGACAGCCGCTTTGTCGTGCGCTATTTCCGCAAGGCGCCGACGGGCGAAATGCTGTTCGGCGGCCGCGAGGTCTATTCCGCCGACAATCCGAAGAATATTTCCCGGCATCTCAGGCGGCAGATCGCGGAAATCTATCCGCAATTGAAGGATGTCGAGATCACCCATGCCTGGGGCGGTTCCGTCGGCATTACCATGCCACGCCGGCCGCTGGTCCACGACATCATGCCCGGCGTCACCTCGATCGGCGGGTTTTCCGGCCACGGGGTGATGCTGTCAAACTATTGCGGCAAGCTTTATGCAGACGAGATCGCGGGGCGCTCGCTTGATCTGGAACTTTACCGGGATTTGGATATACCATCCTTTCCGGGCGGCGGACCGCTCAGGAAGCCCCTGCTGTTTCTCGCCCTGACCTGGTTTGCGCTGCGCGACCGCTTTTAGCCGGAGGCGGAGCGGTCGCAGGGCCGGAAAGACAAAAAAATCCGATTTTTCGGAATGGGACTGGCATTTTTAAATCGATTTGATAAAACGACATCAACCCTGCTGACGATTGAGAGGACTGACCATGAGCAGTCAAATGATCCCCGTTGAACCCTTTGACTATGTCGTCTTCGGCGCCACCGGCGACCTGACGGAGCGCAAGCTTCTGCCTGCGCTCTACCACAGGCAGATTGCCGGCCAGTTCACCGAGCCGACGCGCATCATCGGCGCCTCCCGCTCGGAGCTGACCTCCGACGAGTTCCGCAAGCACGCGCAGCAGGCGCTGAAGGAGCACCTCAAGCGCGGCGAATATGATGACGAGCAGGTGAACAAATTCCTGGCCCGCATCGAATATGTGCCGGTCGATGCGACAACCAACAAGGGCTGGGACGCGCTGAAGAAGATGCTGGAAGACGGCAAGGACCGGGTCCGCGCCTTTTACATGGCGGTGGCGCCGAGCATTTTCGGGCCGATCTGCGATGGCATCCGCGACCACAAGCTGATCACCAAGCAGACCCGCATCGTCGTTGAAAAGCCGCTCGGGCGCGACCTCGATTCCGCTCTCAAGCTCAACGACATGATCGGCAAGGTGTTCAAGGAAGAGCAGGTCTTCCGTATCGACCACTATCTGGGCAAGGAAACGGTGCAGAACCTGATGGCGCTGCGCTTTGCCAATGCGCTCTACGAGCCGCTGTGGAACGCCAACCATATCGACCACGTCCAGATCACCGTCGCCGAGGAAGTCGGCCTTGAGGGTCGGGCGGGCTATTACGACAAGTCCGGCGCGCTGCGCGACATGGTGCAGAACCACATTCTCAACGTGCTCTGCATGGTGGCGATGGAAACGCCGCATTCCATGGAAGCCGAAGCCGTGCGCGACGAGAAGCTGAAGGTCCTGCGCTCGCTGAAACCGATCACCGACGAGAATGCCGGCTATCTGACCGTGCGCGGCCAGTACCGCGCCGGCGCATCGAAGGGCGGCCCGGTCAAGGGCTATCTGGAAGAGCTGGAAGGCGAATCGAATACCGAGACCTTCGTCGCCATCAAGGCCGAGATCGACAACTGGCGCTGGGCGGGCGTGCCTTTCTACCTGCGCACAGGCAAGCGCCTTGCCAGCCGACTTTCGGAAATCGTCATCACCTTCAAGCAGATCCCGCACTCGATCTTCGGACCGAATGCCGGCCGGATCAATTCCAACCAGCTGGTGCTGCGCCTGCAGCCCGATGAGGGCGTGAAGCAGTGGCTGATGATCAAGGATCCGGGCCCGGGCGGCATGCGCCTGCGCCAGGTGGCGCTCGACATGAGCTTCGCGCAAGCCTTCGACGTGCGCAACCCGGACGCCTATGAGCGGCTGCTGCTCGATGTCATCCGCGCCAACCAGACGCTGTTCATGCGCCGCGACGAGGTTGAGGTCGCCTGGCGCTGGGTCGACCCGATCCTGAAGGCCTGGGAAGAGACCAACCAGCCGGTTCAGGGCTATACCGCCGGCACCTGGGGGCCATCGAAGTCGATCGCGCTGATCGAGCGCGACGGCCGGACCTGGCACGAACCTCTCTGAGGCAAAATCAAACCGGAAGAGAGCATCATGACTCGGAATATGAAAAAGTTTGAGGATGGCGCCAAGCTGGCGGCAGCTCTCGCCGTCGATGTCGCCGACACGCTCGCCGCCGCCATCAACGATAAGGGAACGGCGTCGATCGCCGTTTCCGGCGGTTCGACGCCGAAGGCGTTTTTCCGCATGCTTTCAAAGGCGGACATCGACTGGGAAAAGGTGACGATCACGCTCGTTGACGAACGGTTCGTGCCGGAAGACAGCCCGCGTTCGAACCACAAGCTGGTCAAGGAGAACCTGCTTCTGGGCCCCGCAGCGCATGCGCGCTTCATTCCGCTTTACCAGAATGTCGAAACGGCGGAAGAAGCCGCCGAGATCGTCACCAACAAGGTGTCGGCGACGAGCCTGCCCTTTGACGTCGTCGTGCTCGGCATGGGAACCGATGGCCATACGGCCTCGTTCTTTCCCGGAGGCGACACGCTTGGCCGCGCGCTCGACATGAAGACGCCGGCCGGTGTGATGTCGATGCATGCCGAAGGCGCAGGCGAGGCCCGCCTCACCTTCACCTTCTCGAGTCTCGAAAATGCCGGCCTTCTGGTGTTGCACATCGAAGGCCGGGAAAAGATGGATGTTCTGGAAAAGGCCCTTGCCGGCAACGACGAAACGGAAATGCCCATCCGCGCCGTTCTTTCAAGAGCCACCTCCCCCGTGAATATCTACTGGGCGCCCTGACAATTCTGCCGGGCGCCTTCCGCGTTTCTTTAGAAAACAGGAAAAGCCCATGACCGCCGATCCCCGCATTGCAGAGATCACCGCCCGCATCGTCGAGCGGTCCAAACCCACGCGCGAAGTCTATCTCGATCGCGTCAGCCAGGCCATTTCCAAAGGCGTGCACCGCTCGGTTCTGTCCTGTGGCAACCTTGCCCATGGCTTTGCCGTCTGTTCCCCCGCCGAGAAGGAGGCGCTGTCGGGTGACAGCGTGCCCAATCTCGGCATCATCACCGCCTATAACGACATGCTCTCGGCGCATCAGCCGTTCGAGACCTTCCCGCAGACCATCCGCGAGGCTGCGCGCGAAGCCGGCGGCGTTGCCCAGGTTGCCGGCGGCGTGCCGGCCATGTGCGACGGCGTGACCCAGGGCCAGCCGGGCATGGAACTGTCGCTTTTCTCCCGCGACCTGATCGCCATGGCGGCTGCCGTCGGGCTTTCCCACAACATGTTCGATGCCGCCGTCTATCTCGGCGTCTGCGACAAGATCGTGCCCGGCCTCGCCATGGCGGCGCTGACCTTCGGCCACCTGCCGACGATCTTCATTCCCGCAGGTCCGATGACCACCGGCCAGGGCAATGACGAGAAGTCGCAGATCCGCCAACTCTATGCGGAAGGCAAGGTCGGCCGCAAGGAACTGCTGGAATCGGAATCGAAATCCTATCACGGGCCCGGCACCTGCACCTTCTACGGCACGGCCAATTCCAACCAGATGCTGATGGAGATGATGGGCCTGCACATGCCGGGCGCCTCCTTTATCAACCCGAACACGCCGCTGCGCGAGGCGCTGACGAAGGAAGCGGTCAAGCGCGCCTTCGCCATCACCGTCAACGGCAACGAGTTCACGCCCGTCGGCCAGATGATCGACGAGCGCTCGATCGTCAACGGCGTCGTCGGCCTGCATGCAACGGGCGGGTCGACCAACCACACCATGCACCTGATCGCCGTGGCCCGGGCCGGCGGCATCCAGCTCACCTGGCAGGATATTTCCGACCTTTCCGACATCGTGCCGCTTCTGGCCCGCGTCTATCCCAACGGCCTTGCCGATGTGAACCACTTCCACGCCGCGGGCGGCATGGGCTATCTCATCCGCCAGTTGCTGAATGCCGGCTTCCTGCACGATGACGTCCGCACCGTCTTCGGCGAAGGCATGGAAGCCTATGCGATCGACGTGAAGCTCGGCGACAACGGCAGCGTCAGCCGCGAGCCGATCGGCAACGGCCCGAGCGCCGATCCGAAGGTCCTGACCACCCATGACAAGCCGTTCCAGCCCAATGGCGGGCTGAAGATGCTGAAGGGCAATATCGGCAAGGGCGTGATCAAGATCTCCGCCGTCAAGCCGGAACGCCGCGTCATCGAGGCGCCTGCTATCGTCTTCCACGACCAGCAGGAACTGCAGACGGCCTTCAAGGCCGGCGAGCTCAATCGCGACTTCATCGCTGTGGTGCGCTTCCAGGGCCCGAAGTCAAACGGCATGCCCGAACTGCACCGGCTGACGCCGCCGCTCGGCGTGCTGCAGGACCGCGGCTACAAGGTGGCGCTCGTCACCGATGGCCGCATGTCCGGCGCCTCCGGCAAGGTTCCGGCTGCCATCCACGTCACCCCCGAGGCCAAGGATGGCGGGCCGATCGCCAAAATTCGAAACGGCGACATGCTGCGACTCGATGCCGAGACCGGCACGCTGGAAGCACTCGTTCCCGCCGAGGAATTCGACGCCCGCGACGTCGCGACCGCCGATCTTTCCGGCAATGAATTCGGCATGGGCCGCGAACTCTTCGCTCCTTTCCGTCACCATGTCGGCACGGCCGACGAAGGCGCAAGCGTCGTCTTCGGCTGATCGGGCCGCTCTCGCAATAGGGATGTTTGACGCATGCGGCGCGAACCTGGTTCGCGCCGTTTTGTCGTGCAGACTGTCATCGTCGCATCATTGACCGGACGTATAGACAGTGCAGATTTCGATTGCCGGAGATTTTTCAGAATGACCTTTCTTTCCATCCATCGCCGTACGGCGCTCAAGCTGCTGGCCTCCGCCGCCTTTGTTCCCCTCGCAGGCCTTGCCGCGCCCGTCGGCGCGGAGGATGCCGCCGGCGTGAATTTCATCATCATGGCCGATCTGCACTCGGCATATGACCGCACGGGGCAATTGCTGGCCGCCGTCGAGGAGCAGGTCGCGGCAAGCGCGCAGCCCTCCGTCATCATCATCAATGGTGACCTGTTCGAAAGCGGCAACGTCGTCGCCATGCGCTCGGAAGGCGAGATCGACTGGGCTTTTCTCAAGGCGCTTTCGGAGACCGCGCCTGTCGTCTTCAACATCGGCAATCACGAGCCGGATATCGACAACGACCTCGCCCATTTTGTCGAAAAGGCTCAGGGTCTCGGCGTGACCGTGCTCTCCAACATCACCGACACGCGCACGGGCGCGCTCTATGCGCCGGCCGCCGCCACGCTTGATGTCGGTTCGCAAAAGGTCACCTTCGCGGCGATCGGCGTCGATAACCTTTTCACCTATCCCAAGGCGACCCGCGAACAGCTTTCGATCCCCGAACCCGTCAAGTGGGCCGAGGCCAATCTCGGCAGCCAGTTGAAGAAAGGCCAGATCAACGTGGTCTTGAGCCATGCCGGCGTGGTGGCGGACAAGGCGATCCTGCCGATGCTGCCGGATGGGACGCTGATGGTCGGCGGCCACGACCACCTCGACATCGAATACGCCGAGGGCAACACCCGCTATCTCCACACCGGCTGCTGGTCAACGGCCTGCACCGTCGCGCGCGTGGCCGGTCCCGGCCAGGCTGCTGCGTTCAACCGCATCGACATTGACCCGGAAGCCCCCGCTTCGGCGAAGCTTGCCGATCTCATTCCCGCCGTGATGGCCGCCCACCTGACGGACGAGGATACCGCGGTCGTGGCGGAGACGGCGAAGGCGCGCACCAACGACGAGGCCGGCCTTTTCGTGGCCGCCGCCATGGCCGCGGCGACGGGTGCGGATATCGGCTTCATCGGCCACACGACCTTTGGCGCGGGCGTGCCGAAGGGACCGGTCAGCCGCTACGCCTTCAATTCTTCGATCCGCTTTGACGGGACGCTGAAACAGGCAGAGGTGGATGCGGCAACGCTTGCGGCCATTCTTGAACGCTGCAACCAGTTCGGCGACTTCCCGTTTGCCCGGCGCACCGGCGATTATCTTTATGCCGCACCGGAAGCCGGCAAGAAAGAAAGCTTCGTTCTGGTCTGCAACGACTGGTCCGCGACCAATGCCAAAAGCTATTTCGGCCGCGAAGATCTGGTCTTCTCCGATATCCCCGATCTGCAGGTGAAGACCGTGGCGCTTGCCGCGATGAAATGAACACAACCTCCTGACCAATAAACAGCGGATTGTTCATGCGCTGGGCCCGGAAGCATTTCCGGGCCTCTTCCGTCAAAAGGAGAGCGGAGAGGACAGTCGAATGTTCCGGCCATCACTCCTTGCAGCCACCCCATCGGGGTCACCGAAGGAACGGAGCTGAATGGATCGATTGATCCTCAATCGCCCTGTCGACGCCGCCGATCAGGAGGCAAGCGTCGCCTTTGGCAGACAGCCAGATCGTCGCCCTGAATGAGGAAGAGCGCAAAACAGGCGTCACGCCGGAACGCGCCGAAGAAATTCAGGCTTCAATCCTGCGGGAGCTTGAGGACAAGAAATTGGCGCTCGAAGGCGTGACCGCCTATGTCACCGACAAGATGACCTGGATGCGCGAGGGCAGGAAGGGGCCACCGCCGGATTTTCTCGACTACGCATCCGTTAAGCCCACGATCAGCGGCGAGGGACTGCACAGCAGCGGCCTTCCGCGCAATGGCGATCGCGACGAACCGAAACGCTGACGGCTCCTCATGGCGGCGATCTGCCGGCTGAAAAGCCGCTCCATGACCGCCCTTTGACGCCGACGCTCCCGAGATCGTTAACAGGCTGATTCAATCCGTGATCGGCTGCCTTATTCCCTGCGCTTTGCTGCCACTAAATCACCATACGCAATCTCTAATCGGGGGCCACGGGAAACAAATTCCCGGCCCTTTTCGTTTGGGGAACATGGAACCGATCGGACAAGCCCGACAGTGTTACATTCCGGCAACAGAAGCAGCCAATGTATCGCCTAGGCGGGAAATTTAATTGAACGATTGATCACCTGAACCATTTCTCCCTCATCGAAAGACAAGATGGAGACTGTTATGAAGAAATTTCTTCTCGCTTCCGCCGCGATTGTCGCAATGGCCGCCTCCGCAGAAGCTGCCGATGTCGTCGCCACGCCGGCGCCGGCCGAGCCCTATATCGCCCCGCAGGTCATCCCGCAGACCTTCGACTGGTCGGGTTTCTACCTCGGCGGCACTGCCGGTTACGACTGGGCGACCGCCAACCTGCACTACAACGGCCCGCAGGTCGGCAATGACGATTTCGACGGCGGCAAGCTCGGCGGCTTTGCCGGCTACAACTTCCAGCTCGATAACAACATCGTCCTGGGTGTCGAAGGCGAGCTTGACTACAACTGGAATGAGCAGTCCTACAATGTCGGCCTGCCCTACAGCGTGAAGGCCGGCTCCGACTGGGAAGGCTCGGTCCGCGGCCGCGTCGGCTATGCCTTTGACAACGCCCTGCTCTACGCCACGGGCGGCTGGGCGATCGCCAACGGCTATATCGAAGGCAATGGCGAAACCCAGAACCAGGCCTTCAACGGCTGGACGGTCGGCGCCGGTCTCGACTACGCCTTCACCGACAACCTCTTCGGTGGCCTCGAGTATCGTTACACCGACTTCGGCAAGAAGGACTTCGACGGCGCGCTCGCCGGCTTTGAAGCCAAGGACTACACGTCGAACCGCGTAATGGCTCGCGTCGGTTACAAGTTCTGATAGGAAGGCAGGGCTCTCTCCCGCCCTGCTCCGCTTTTCCGGCGTCTCCCCCTCCCGCGCCGAAAAGAAGAAGCCCCGCCGGTTTTGCCGGCGGGGCTTTTTGTTGTCGAGGTCTTGGCGTGCCGATCAGCGATAGAGGTAGCTGTGGCCCTTCTCGTCGAAGAGGTGGCGCTTTTCCGGATCGGCGGCAAACCGCATCGTATCGCCGGGCCTGCCCTCGTGAATGCCGGGAAGCTTGACGATGATCGGATCCTCGTCGATGAGTTCGCCCTCGATATAGATGAGCGTAACCTCGCCGAGCGCCTCGATGATCGAGACCTTGCCCTCAAACAGGAAGTCCTCGCCCTCTTCCGCCTCGCGCACGTCCTCCGGACGCACGCCGAAGCTGACGCTCTTGCCCTGATCCCCTTCCGGCGTCTTGACAGGAACTTCGAGGCGCTTGCCGTCCTTGAGCTCGATTTCGGTGGTCTCGCCCGTACGGGTAATCTTGGCCGGCATGATATTCATCGCCGGCGAGCCGATGAACTGGGCGACGAACAGGTTCGCCGGACGCTCGTAGAGTTCGAGCGGCGGCCCGACCTGCTCGATATAGCCGCCCGAAAGCACCACGATCCGGTCGGCAAGCGTCATTGCCTCCACCTGGTCGTGGGTCACGTAGATCATCGTGGTATCGGACATCTTGCTGTTGAGCTTGGCGATCTCGATGCGGGTCGCAACGCGCAGAGCCGCGTCGAGGTTCGACAGCGGCTCGTCGAACAGGAACACCTTCGGATCGCGGCAAATCGCCCGGCCGATCGCCACGCGCTGGCGCTGGCCGCCGGAAAGCGCCTTGGGCAGACGATCCAGATAGGGCGTGATCTGCAGCATTTCGGCTGCCGCTCTGACGCGCCGGTCGATCTCTTCCTTGCTTTCCTTGGCGATCCGCATGCCGAAGGCCATGTTGTCATAGACGGACATGTGCGGGTAAAGCGCGTAGGTCTGGAACACCATGGCAATGCCGCGCTTGGACGGCGGGATCTGGTTGACCACCTGCCCGTCGATCGAGATTTCGCCGCCGGAGATTTCCTCCAGACCCGCGATCATGCGCAACAGTGTGGACTTGCCGCAGCCGGACGGACCGACAAAGACGACGAACTCGCCGGGATTGATGTCGAGGTCGACGCCGTGAAGCACCTCGACATTGCCGTAGGATTTCTTGACCTTATTGAGGGTAACACCAGTCATCTTTCGCCCCTTTGTCCCTATGCTCCTTGGCGGGCGAAATAACCGCCCCAGGCAGGAAGTTGTACCATGGTCCCGTCCTCCTCAGCGGAGAAACCGTGGTCGCCGGTTGAAAACGCGGTCCATGCGCCTTCGGGCAGGCGGACCGTTGCCGGCTCGGCCGACATGTTGAACACGCAAAGGACCGTCTCCTCCGTCCCTTCGCGGGTGAAGACCAGTACGGCATCATCACCGGAAGGGAGGAAACGGATCGCGCCCTTGGCAAGGGCCGGATGGGCCTTGCGGAATGCGAGGAAGCGGCGGTATTGCTCGAGAACGGATGCCGGATTGCCGGCCTGCACATCGACCGCCTTCATCACGTGATCGGCAGAAACCGGAAGCCAGGTTTTCTCCGCCGTCGAGAAGCCGGCATTGGCCGCGCCCGCCTGCCACGCCATCGGCGTGCGGCAACCGTCGCGCCCCTTGAACTCCGGCCAGAACTCGATGCCGTAAGGGTCCTGCAGGTCCTCAAAGGCGATATCGGCTTCGGTGAGACCAAGCTCCTCGCCCTCATAGAGGCAGATCGAGCCCTTCAGCGTCATCAACAGGCCGCCGAGCATCTTGGCATAGGCCGTCTGGTCGGCGACATCCGCGCCCCAGCGCGTCAGATGGCGCACCACGTCATGGTTGGAAAACGCCCAGCAAGCCCAACCTTCGGGCGCCGCGGCATCGAAGGCATTGATCGAATCGATCACGCGCTTCGGCGTCACCTTCTGCGGTGCCAGGAACTCGAAGGCGTAGCACATCTGCATCTTGTCGTCGCCGGAGGTGTACTCGCCGACGATCTCGAGCCCGCGCTGGCTGTCGCCCACCTCGCCGACGGCGGCAATCGCCGGATACTCTTCCATCAGCGCGCGAAGGCGCTTCAGGAATGCGAGGTTCTCCGGCCGGCTCTTGTCGTAGAGATGTTCCTGGTAGTTGTAGGGATTGACGGCCGGCGCTGTGCTGTCGTTCCTGAATTCGGGCGCCAGCGCCGGATTGTCGCGCAATTCCTTGTCGCAGAAATAGAAATTGATCGTATCGAGCCGGAAGCCATCGACGCCGCGCTCCAGCCAGAAACGCGCCGCGTCGAGCAACGCGTCCTGAACGTCCGGATTGTGGAAGTTCAGGTCCGGCTGCGAGACCAGGAAATTGTGCATGTAATATTGCAGGCGGCGGCTGTCCCACTGCCAGGCCGAGCCGCCGAAGATCGACAGCCAGTTGTTGGGAGGCGAACCATCGGGCTTTGCCTCGGCCCAGACATACCAGTCGGCCTTCGGATTGTCGCGGCTGGCGCGGCTTTCCATAAACCAGGGATGCTGGTCTGACGTGTGCGAAAGCACGAGGTCGATCATGATCTTGAGGCCAAGATCATGGGCCTTCTCGATCATTGCGTCGAAATCTGCCAGCGTGCCGAACATCGGATCGATGTCCTTGTAGTTCGACACGTCATAGCCGAAATCCTTCATCGGGGAGGTGAAGAAAGGCGAAATCCAAACGGCGTCGGCGCCGAGCCCGGCGATATAATCGAGCCGGTCGGCAATGCCGCGGATATCGCCGACGCCATCGCCGTCGGAATCCTGGAAGGAGCGCGGGTAGACCTGATAGATGACGGCGCCGCGCCACCAGTCCTTGTCCGCTTGGTTGATATTGGGTTCGGTCATTGTTTTTCTTTTCTGTATCCTGATATCACGGTTTTCGGTGAGGGGCAGCGATCAGCCGCCCTTGACCGAACCGGCCAGAAGGCCGCGCACGAGATAGCGCTGCAGGGCAAAGAACACGATCAGGGGCACGATGATCGACACGAAGGCCGATGCCGTGAGGATCTCCCAATTACCGCCGCGCGAGCCAAGCAGTTCCCGCAACCGCGCCGTCAGCACGATCGTCTGCTCGGAGTTGCCGAGAAAGACGGTCGCCACCAGAAGGTCGTTCCAGGTCCAAAGGAACTGGAAGATCGCGAAGGAGGCAAGCGCTGGATAGGAGAGCGGCAGGATGATCTTGTTGAAGATGGTGAAGTCGTTCGCGCCGTCAACGCGCGCCGATTCCATCAGTTCGCGCGGCAGGCCCGCGATGTAGTTGCGCAACAGATAGATCGCCAGCGGCAAACCGAAGCCCATATGCGCGAGCCATATGCCCACATAGGTCTTGGCCGGCACGCCGAAGGTCTGACCGATCGCATTGTACATCTTCAAGAGCGGGATCAGCGACATCTGCAGCGGCACGACGAGCAGGCCGACGACGATCGCCAGAAGCAGGTTGCGGAAGGGAAACTTCATCCACGAGAGCGCATAGGCCGCATAGGCCGCCACCAGAACCGGAATGATGGTCGAGGGAATGGCAACCGTCAGCGAGTTCAGGAAGGACTGGCCGATGCCTTCCGCCGTCAGCACGTTGCGATAGTTTTCGAGCGTGAAGCGCGGCGGAATCTCGGCGGTCACGAAGATCCGCTCGCCGCGCCTGCCGAAGGGTTCCGGCGACGTCAGGCGATAGTCGCCGTTTTCCTCGACGGTAAGCTGCATCCCGTCATCGAGATCGACGGTCTGGCCGACCTCGAATTCCTCGGGCCTGAGCGAGGATGTGCCGAAGCGCGAAACCTTGCCGGCGCCGTCTTCCAGCGCATTGCCGACATTGATGTAGAGGCCGCCCTCTTCCGTCTGCCCGGCTTCGCCCGGCGTGCGGTAGATCAGGTTCTGCGTCGAGGTCGCAAGCGAGGTCCACCAGCCGGAGGCGACGATCTGGTCCTTGTCGCGCAGCGACGTGACCAGCAGCCCGAAGGTCGGGATGGTCCACAGCACCACGAGAACAAGGACGGTGATATGCGAGAACCAGACAAGCGGCGATTTCTTGTGCGAATACATTTACCGGCCCTCCATCTCTTTGCGCGCGTTGCGGATGTTCCAGATCATGATCGGGATAACCAGAACCATGATGACGATGGCAATCGTGGCGCCACGGCCGAAATCGCCGCCGCCGCGGAACATCCAGTCGAACATGAGATTGGCGAGCACTTGCGTATCCCATTGCCCGTTGGTCATCGCGAGAACGATATCGAAGATCTTCAGGACAATGATGGTGATCGTGGTCCAGACGACCGCGATGGTGTTGTAGATCTGCGGGATCATGATCTTGAAAAAGATCTGCACGCCGTTGGCGCCGTCGATGACGGCCGCTTCGATGGTCTCTTCCGGAATGCCGCGCAGAGCCGCCGACAGGAGCACCATGGCAAAACCGGTCTGGATCCACAAAAGGATGACCATCAGGAAGAAATTGTTCCAGAAGGGCATGGCGATCCACACATGCGGCTCGCCGCCCATGGCGACGACAATCGCGTTCAGGATACCGATCTGCTCGCTGCCTTCGCCGCGATAGTCATAGACGAACTTCCAGATCACCGAGGCGCCGACAAAGGAGATCGCCATCGGCATGAAGATCATCATCTTGGCAAAGGAGCCCCACCAGATGCGGTCCGTCAGCCAGGCGATGATCAGGCCGAAAAAGGTCGACAGCGCCGGCACGAAGATCAGCCAGAGCATGTTGTTGAACATCGACTGGCGGAATTCGGAATCCCCGAACATCCAGCGGTAATTGGCAAGCCCGACATAGGTGTCGCCGGAGGCACCGTGAAGCGAATACCACACGGATGCAACGACCGGATAGACAAGGTACACGCCAAGCGACAGAAGCGCCGGACCGAGGAACAGCCAGGGGCGTATCATCCCGGAGACGCGCAGATTGCGCGCACCGTCGGCCGGGTCCTTCGTTTGCGACGGAAAAATCAGGTCGAGTATCTTGTTGGTCCCGTAGAAATAGAGCACCGCTGCAGCGACGCCGATGACCACAGCCAACAAGGCTTTTAAAATCTGTTCCACGCCGTTTAACTCCCTAGAACGGATATGAAACTGAGTTCGCCGGACCGTTCTGTTCTTGTCTTCTCAGCTTTTCGTCGCCCGCCGGAGGCGAGCCGAACCCAGCCGCAAAACGCGCAAGTTTTTTTCCCATGCGTGTCTTCGGAACAGTGCGCTACCGCGCCATCTCATTTTCGAGGAGTAGCGCACCGGGCCGATCAGGGCCCGGTGCATTATGACAAAACACAACTGGTTTGACGACCGTTACTTGAGCGTATCCCAGGAGTTCTGGATTTCGGTCGCCGCCTCTTCCGCCGACTGGCCGCCGACATAGTCGATCATGCCGGTCCAGAAGGCGCCTGCGCCGATCTTACCGGGCATCAGGTCGGAACCGTCGAAGCGGAACGTCGTGGCCTCGGTCAGGATCTCGCCTTCGCCGCGCAGCGTGTCGTTGGCGTAGGCCTCCGGGTTGACGTCCTTGAAGGGCGTCAGGAAGCCGGACTGGGCCATCCAGACTTCATGCGCGATCGGCGTTTCGAGAAACTCGATGAACGCCTGAGCGGCAGGGCTGTCTTCGGTGATGCCGAAGAGCGTGCCGGCGCCGAGAACGGGCCTGCCGAGGTCTTCCCCTTCATAAGCCGGGAAGTAGAAGAAGTCGGCATCAAGGCCGAGCTCGGTGCCTTCCGGGAAGAAGGACGGGATGAACGAGGCCATCTTGTGCATATAGCACTTCGGCGGGCTGTCGAAGAGACCCTTCGGGCTGTCGCGGAAGTCGGTCGAGGCAACGGCCGCGGCACCGCCGTCAACGAACTTGTCGTTCTTGGCAAACCAGCCGAACTCGTCAATGGCGTTGACGACGCGCGGATCGTTGAACGGAATTTCGTTGGTGACCCACTGGTCATAGACTTCCGGCGGCTGCGTGCGCAGCATCATGTCCTCGACCCAGTCGGTGGCCGGCCAGCCGGTTGCGCCGCCGGAGCCCAAACCGATGCACCACGGCGTGCCGCCATCGGCGACGATCTGCTCGGTCAGCGCCTTCAGCTCTTCCATGGTTTCCGGCACGTCGTAGCCGGCATCGTCGAAATTGTCCGGAACATACCAGACGAGCGACTTCAGGTCGGCCTTGTAGGGGAAGACGTAGAGGCCGGGCTTGCCGTCGGGGCCGTCATAGGTCGAAAGATCGACCCAGGACTGACCGGCAGCGTATTTTTCCGACAAAAACTCGCCGGCAGACGCCGGAAGCTCACTCAGGAAGCCCTTGGCAGCGAGGTCGGCCGCAAGGCCGGGCTGCGGGAAGACGGCGATGTTTGCCGGGCTGCCGGCCTGTGTGTCGATGACGATCTGCTGCTCGAAGGAGTCGGAGCCGGAATATTCGACATTGGCGCCGGTGGCTTCTTCGAAATAGGCCAGAACGCTCTCGATCAGATCCTTGTCGGGACCGAGCCAGGGGCCGAAGATCGTCAGCGTCTGGCCGCTCAGGTCATGGGAATCGGAAAACTGGGTAAAGCTGTCCCAGTTGAAGCGGGAATCCTCGCCGGGGGCGAATTTGAGATCGGCCGCCTGGGCCGCACCGGCAAAGAGGGCGAGCGAGGCTACGCCCGTCAACAGAACTTTATGCATGTGATTTACCTCCCATCACATTCAACCCTCTCGAGGGTTTTGGTTGTCAGACAGCACCTTATCCAAAGCGCTTTGACATCTCCAGAGAATTCTCGTGTGACGGGTCTGAGTCAACCCCTTTCCGCAAATCATGTCCGATTTTTGCCGTTTTTTCGCGTTTAGCGAGGTTTTCTTGACAATCTATCCGGAAAAGGTCTTCCCTTCCCCCGGCAAGGCTTGATAAAAAAGCCAAACCGCTTTGGAAAACGCCAAAGAAGTCCACACACGCTCTTTTGCGCGAGCGCGCAAGCGAGGCGAACGGATTTCCGCGGAACCATCCTTGCCGGTTAACGATTTGGAGCGCACTAGGTTTCACACCTTATTTTTGTGTTACGTGCCTCCGGGGAGGAAACGGGAGTGAACCTGAAACAATTGTCGGCGTGGCTCGGCCTTTCGCCGACGACTGTCAGCCGGGCCCTGAACGGATATCCCGAGGTCAATGCCGCGACGCGCGAGCGCGTGCTGAAGGCGGCGCGCGAAACCGGCTACCGGCCGAACCGCACGGCCCAGCGTTTGGCCACCGGCAAGGCCGGTTCGATCGGCCTTTTGATGCCGATCGGCGATCAAGTGATTTCGGACCTGCATTTCGGCGAGTTCCTGAGCGGGTTGGGCGAAAAGGCCCAGGCGGAGGACTTTCATCTCGTGGTCATGCCGTCCGACCCCGCCGACGAGGTTTCCGCGCTTCGCAGCCTTGCGACAAGCGGCTATGTCGACGGTCTTTGCCTTGCCTATATTCGCGAGCAGGACAGCAAGATCGACCTGATGGAATCCTTCGGCCTGCCCTTCATCGTTCACGGCCGGTTTTTCGATCCGCCGCACCCCTACCCCTCGCTGGATGTCGACAATGAGGCGGCCTTTTACGACGCCACGCATCTCCTCCTCCAGCTTGGCCATCGCCGCATCGCCCTCATCAACGGAGACGAGAAATTCGGCTTTGCCATCCGCAGGCGCGACGGCGTCATCAAGGCGCTGGCGGAAGCCGGCCTCAGCCTCGATGAACGCTTCCACGTCTCCGTCCAGATGACCGAAGCTGACGGACAGCGCGCGGCCGAACGCTTCCTCTCCGGCGACGACACCCCGACGGCGATGCTCTGCTCCAGCATGGTGCAGGCGTTGGGCATTGTGCGCGCCGTCTCGCAGTCGGGGCGTCAGCTCGGCAAGGACGTTTCGCTGATTTCCTATGACGACGTGCTGCCGCTGCTGCGTCCCGAACTCTTCTCCGTGCCGCTGACCACCACGCGCTCGTCGCTGCGCACGGCGGGAAAACGCGTCGCCGAGCGGCTGATCCACCGCGTCAACGGGCTGGAAAAGGACGATGTCCAGGAATTGTGGCGACCGGAACTGGTCGTTCGCGCTTCCACCGGTCGGGCACCGGGGTAAACACGCCGCCACAGCGCGAACGGCTGGCAGCCGGCTATGCGGGCGATATCTATGCCCCCTTTGCCGGACCCGGGCCAAGCGCTGCCAGTATGCGCACAGCCGCCCTTTCCGCTGTCAGTTCGCCCGTATCGAGATGGAGTGCCGCCTCGGGCCAGGGCGCATAATCGCGCTGAAGCACGGCCTGCCAGTCCGGTTCGACATGCCCTTCGCCGATGTCCCTCACCCGGCCTTCAAGCCGGGCGCGATGCAGGGCTTTGTCGCGGCAGACGATCTCGACGCCGAGGAAACCGGCGCCGCCGGCCGAAGCCGCTCTTGCGAACATGGCACGTGTCAACGGCCAGGGATTGACGCAGTCGATGATGACGTCTTGCCCGATCCTCAGGTTCGAGGTTGCGAGCGCGGCGGCGATTTCATAGCCCAGCGGGCCAATCTCGCGCCCCGGATCGCCGGCTCTCAGCACGGCCTCGATCTCGTCGACGCGCAGGAAAACAGCCGGACATTTCCGTGCAAGAAGCCGGGCGATGGTGGTCTTGCCGACGCCCGGCAGCCCGGCAAAGGAGATCAGCGTTGGCACGCGAGGCTCCGTTCGGCGGCTATCGCGCCTTGTCGGTCGGCAACGCCCCGGCCTTTTTCTCCGCCTCGAAGGCGGCGGGCGCGTCAATATAGGCCTCCTGGCGGGCAACGCTCCAGTAGCGCAATTCGTCCAGCGGAATCCGCTTTCCGGTGACCGCGCAGGTCACATGCGTTCCGGGAACGATCACTTCGAAATCGGCGTCCAGATACCGGATCTTCGCCTCGCCGCGGCCATTGCCTTCAAGGATATTCAACACGTCATCTCCTGAAATTCACTCGTCGGTCTCAACGCCCGAAAAGGCGCTCGATATCGGAAAGCTTCAGTTCAATATAGGTCGGGCGTCCGTGGTTGCACTGGCCGGAACCCGGCGTTTCTTCCATCTGCCGGAGAAGAGCATTCATTTCCTCCACGCGCAAGCGCCGACCGGAGCGCACCGAGCCGTGGCAGGCCATGGTGGCGGCAACACTTTCCAGCTTTGCCCGAAGGCCATCGGCCGTTTCCCATTCGCCCGCCTCGTCGGCGAGCTGGCGGATCAGCGCCGGGGCGTTGACCTCGCCCAGCATCGCAGGGGTCTCGCGCACCGCAATGGCGCCAGGGCCGAAGCGCTCATAAACGAGGCCGAGACGGCTCATCTCCTCGGCAAAGGGCATCAGCCGGTCGCAATCCTCCTCCGGCATGTCGACGATTTCCGGGATCAGCAGGCCCTGCGAGGGCAGCCGGCGATCGACAAGCGCCTTGCGCATCGCCTCATAGACGAGACGTTCATGGGCGGCGTGCTGATCGACGATCACCAATCCGGTCTCAGACTGGGCGACGATATAGTTTTCATGCAGCTGCGCGCGGGCGGCACCCAGCGGATGGCTGAGCGTCGTCTCCTCGCCGCGCGGCGGCTCGAAAGCCTCCGAACGGGCCGACGGCGCGTCGAAGCCGGCGAGCATGCGACCGGCCTCTTGCGGCTTTGCGGCTTCCACAGGTCCGGCAAAAACAGGCGCAGCCCCTTCGGCAAAGCCTTCCGGCCGATAAGGCGAGCGCTCGGGCGACCAGTTCACGTTCGACGGGCGAATATCGCGACGGCCGAAGCCACCGCCGAAACCGCCTTTCTGTTCGCCTTGCGGCGCGACGCCCGGCCTGAAAGCCCTCAACATCGCATCCGCCCCGGTGGACGACGCCCGGTCGCCGTTCTTCGTCAACGATTCGCGGATCGCCCCGACGATCAGCCCGCGGACGAGGCCCGGGTCGCGAAAGCGGACATCGGCCTTGGCCGGATGGACATTGACGTCGACCAGCGCCGGATCGAGCGAGAACCAGAGAACCGCCATCGGATAGCGCCCCTTCGGCACTGTCTCGGCGTAGGCCGCGCGGATCGCGCCCATCAGAAGCTTGTCCTGCACCGGGCGTCCGTTGACGAAGGCGTAGAGATGACCGGAATTGCCGCGATTGAAGGTCGGCACGCCGACAAAACCGGAAAGGCCGACGTCTTCGCGCACGGCATCGATCTCTATCGCGTTCGGCCGGAAATCCTTGCCCAGTACCTGGGCGATGCGGGCCAGTCGATCATCGCCGGTTGCCGGCAGTTCCAGCGTCGAGCGGTCTGAGCCGGAAAGCACGAACCGCACGGCGGGAAAGGCGAGCGCCATGCGCTTGACCACCTCGGTGATCGCGCCGGATTCCGCCCGCTCGCTTTTGAGAAACTTCAGCCGGGCGGGCGTGGCAAAGAACAGGTCGCGCACTTCGACAATTGTGCCCGGATTGACCGGCGCGGGTTGCGGTTCGGCAAGTTTTCCGCCGTGAAGCTCGATCCGGTAGCCCTCCGCAGCGCCCTTCGTCCGGCTTGCAACGGAAAGCCGCGCCACCGAACCGATCGACGGCAGCGCCTCGCCGCGAAAGCCGAGCGTGCGGATATCGGTGAGGTCGGCCGAAATCTTCGAGGTGCAGTGACGCTTGACGGCCAGCGACAGGTCGTCCGGGCTCATGCCGGAGCCGTTATCCGTGACGCGCAGCAATGCCTTGCCGCCGCCGGCCGTCGCAATCTCGATGCGGGTCGCCCCGGCATCAAGCGCGTTTTCCACCAGTTCCTTGGCAGCGCTTGCCGGCCGCTCGATGACCTCGCCGGCGGCAATCTGGTTGATGACGGTTTCCGAAAGCTGTCTGATGCTCATGACGCATCCTTAAAGGGATTCGCGCCGTTTTGGAACGCCGCGCCTCGGTTTCATCAACCCTGCACGCGTTCCCTTCGTTTGCCGCCAGCAAGGGTAGCAACCATGAATGCCAGTCAGCCCGGCCGGCGGAGCGCGATTCATCTCGACATCCCATGAGCATCGCGGTTCTTTTTCGAGCAAAAGGCTCGTTGCAATTCTACAACAAGTAGACCAAAAACGAGCCTTAACCACCGGAAGCCGATACAGGGCTCAACACGACATGAGGGCTACAATGTAAGCGGAAGTCTACGATATCGATCGACACCTATAAGTGGCAGCCTGATTGGTTGACTATACAATTCCAGAATTACCCAACAAATTCAAAAATAATTAAATAATTAAATAATTAAATAATTAAATAATTACATTGTTTATTAATTACTGCTATTTTAGATTTTTATTATAAGTAAAAATATACAAAATTTTTCGTTTTAAAATAAATTTACTTGCTTTACTCCGAGTCCAGCCAACCAGGAAATCGGAGGATCGCCATGTCAATCGTATCAGTTCCGCAAGGCAGGGAATCGAGAAAATGCAGGCTTCTTGCGTCTGCTTCAGTGCCGGCATTGCTGGGCATTCTTGCGCTTGGCGCTCCGGGGGACGCGCGTGCGGATGACGAATGCGGAACACCTTCGGCAGGCGCGACTCTAACCTGTGCGGCCGGAACCTATTCGAATGGCATAACCTATACCGGCGCTGACGGCCTGACGCTTTTGTTCGACAATTCGGGGATCAATGTCGACGAAAGAATTCTTCTGTCGTCCGGGACATCGACATCGAGCCAGCCTCTCAAGATTGACATCAAGTCGATCGGTGCGGTGACTTCCAACACTAACATGACCCCCGCTCTGGAGGTCCTGAGAAACGCCGGCAGCAACGGCGATATCGTCATCGGCATCGGCGGATCGTCAACCTCGTTTCAGACCGGTCTGAGCACCTCGCCCGGCATCCGCGCCACCATCGCCGATGCGGGCAGTTCCGGCGATATCATCATTTCGATGAACGACGGGGCCATTGCCACAACGCGCGGCCTGTCGGAAGCAATCCTGGCCGAAAATTTCGGGCAGGGTGACACCGGGCTTTCGTTTTCGGGCGGGACGATCGACACCGACTTCACATTCAGCCATGGCCTTGCCGGTCTGGCCAGCAATGGCGAGACAACCATCAATATCACGGGCGGGCAAATCACGACGTCTGGATATTCCGCCTACGGAGCCTACGCGGTCAATACAGGTTCCGGTGACGCGGTCATCACGATGGGCGCATCGGGCGGCAACGCTCCGGTCATCGAAACCACGGGGCTTCTGTCCCACGGGCTTTTTGCCGAGAACACGGGCTCAGGCGATGCGATCATAAATATCTCCGGCGGTTCGGTATCGACCAACGAACGCGATACGTTTGCCCTTTACACAGCGGCAACCCAGGGGCTGTCCCACATCACGGTCTCGGGGTCCGCAGACATAAGCGCCTCGGGCACCAACAATACCGTCGGCGCACGAGCCGATGCATTTGGCTCTGCGTCGTCGCTCGTCGAAATGTTCGGCGGCACCATCAACACCGATTACTGGGGGCTGGCCTCACTGGTTCGCGATACATCGAGCACGCAAGTCGCGACGGCCCGCATGGAAGGCGGAAAGATCATCAGCACCACGACCCCGGAACGCGGCGGTGGTGTGATCGCAGAGACTTTCGGCTTCGGCGACTCGGTCGCCGAAATGCATGGCGGCATCATCGAAACGGACTATGGCTTTGGTCTCAATGCCGCAACGCACAACAGCGAGACGACGTCGACAGCCACCGCGATCATGACAGGCGGCACCATAACAACGACGGCAGAGGGCGGACGTGGCGTTCAGGCAGGTAGTCTTGGCAAGGGAGCAACGACGATATTATTTTCGGGTGGCACAGTCACCGCGAGCGGCGATGCTTCCAGGGCACTCAATGCCCTCACCACCAACAGCCCCGAGGCCGCCGGCGATGCCGTCGCAAATGTCAGCGGAGGCACGATCATCTCCTCGGGCAGCGTGAATTCATCTGGCGATGCAGCCTTCGCTGTCCTCGCCGCTCAGTCTGGCGTCGGCAACGCGATCATCAACGTGAGTGAGAGCGATGGCGCGGCAACTATCAGCAGCACCGGCAGCGGGGCTTTCGGGCTTTTCGCCGTCAACGGACTCGCTGGCGGCGGCCAGGTCAACATGAACGGCGGGACTGTCACGGTCTCAGGTGCTGACAGCATCGGCGTTTCCTCCTATGCGGCAAGCGGCGCACAGGCGGAAATCAACCTGATGGGCGGTCGCGTGACGGCTTCCGGTGATGCACTGGGGGCTATCGGCTTCGCTGACAGCACCACAATCGAATTCGTTGAAAATGGGGCGGCAACAAATGCTGCGGTGACAATCGGTCAGAACATGATTGTCGACGCCTCCGGATCGACCGGAAACCACGCAGTCTACAACGACGACGACCGGGCCGGAACCAACATCGAAGTCGTGACATCCGGCACGGTAACCGGCAACGCAATGATGGGCGGCGGCAATTCGACCTTCACGCTTGCCGGCGGGTCCTGGACCGACAATATCTATGGCGATTTCGACCCGGCCGACGCGCCGACGGTCAACCAGGGCTCCGACAATTTCATCTGGACGGGCGGCACGCTCAACAGCGGTTTTTATGGCCAGGGCGGCAATGATACGGCCACGATCCACGTGCCGAACTCGGCCTCCTTCGCCGCCGCCATTTTCGATGGCGGCGAGGATGGCGGCGCGCCGGAAAGCCCGATCACGTCCGATATCGACGAGATCACCTTTGCCGCCGACAATGATGCCGTTATCGGCGCCAATATCAGCAATTGGGAAAAATTCACCGTCGACGAGAATGTCAGCATCGCCTTTGCCGACAACAGCCTGACGCTCGACGGTTACGACAGCGGCAATGTCAATGATATGGGACTTGCCAGCATTCTGGGCGGCGCGACCCTGACAGCGGCCGCGGCGCCCGGCCAGACATTCACCCTTTACGGCAACCTTGCCAATAGCGGCCTGCTCTCCATGCAGGACGGTGCATATGGGGGGAATATCATCATCGCCGGCGACTATGCGAGCAATGGCGGCCGGCTTGGCGTCGATGTCGATTTCTTCGATCTGCAGTCCGATGTTCTGACCTTCGGCGGCGCTATTGACGGGACTACCGATATCGCCATCAATGATGTCACCGGAGAAAACCGCGCCCGCTTCGGCGCCATCCTCGTGGCCGACACCACCAATGCAACGGCAATCGACCAGAACGAGTTCACGGTTGAGACGGGCAACACGACGGCATCAGGGCTCTTTGCCTATTCGATCTATTACAACCTGACCGGCGACCCGAATATCGGTTCAACGCCGGGGCTCTATCTTTATGCGAATCCGGATGAGATTCAGCCCTATATCCCGTTATTTGAAGGCTATCAGTCGGTGCTTCTGCAAATGAACAAGCTGCCAACGCTGCGTCAGCGCGTCGGCAAGCGCTACTGGGTCTATGACGATGTAGCGGTTGCCCCGATCCTGACGCCGAAGGACGAGGGCTATTTTGACCAATCGCCGACCACCGGCGGAACTCAACAGTCAACGCCGGCGCTGCAGAGTGTCTGGGGTCGGATCGATGGCGGCTTTTCTCATGTCGACCCGTCGTCGTCCACGCTCGACTACCGCTACGACCTGTCGCAATTCGAGGCGCAGGCCGGCGTCGACGGGCTGTTCCTCGACAACGAGAATGGCCGTCTGATCGGCGGCCTGACCGGGCATTACCGCACCGGCGAGGCCAGGTTCAAATCCTCACTCGGCAACAGCAAAATCAACCCAGATGGCTGGGGTCTTGGCGGGACGCTGACTTGGTACGGCGATAACGGCTTCTACACCGATGCCCAGGCCCAGGCGACCTGGTATTCGAGCGAACTGAAGGCCGAAGACCTGCAGCGCGGCGTCGACAACTCCGATGCCTTCGGCTATGCGCTGTCGCTTGAAGCGGGCCAGCAGATCGGCCTCGACAACGACATGGTGCTGACGCCGCAGGCACAGCTGATGTGGTCATCGGTCGATGTCGACAGCTTCACCGGCGCTTACAGCGAGGAGGTCGACTTCGACTATGGCGACAGCCTGACGGCGCGGCTTGGCCTCGCTCTGGAGCGGGAGGCCCATTGGCAAGACGAAAACGGCCTCGCCCGCCGCGGCAATGTCTACGGCATCGCCAACATCTACCACGACTTCAACAACAAGACGAAAGCAACGGTGGAACAGGCCTACCCGGTACAATCATCCTTTGATGACTGGACCGGCGAGATCGGCTTCGGCGGTACCTATGACTGGGAAAGCACGAACAGGCTGAGTTATGGGGTCTACGGCGAAATTACCGCCTCCATGGGCTTCGAGAGCAGTTCCTACAACTACGGCGGCAATGTCGGCTTCCGCATCACCTGGTGACGGAAAAAACGACAAACCCCGGCAGCGATAGGCATCGTTGCCGGGCATTTCCCCTTCGCCATGCCGCCGGCACGTTTCCCGCCGCTCAAAACGCCCGGTAGGCCGGATCGAAGCGCGGTTTGGCGCCGGTCACCAGGGCGAAGGTGAAACCGGCATTCGGCTCCTCGATGACATCGGCATCGCGAGAAGCAGACGTCACCATCATCCAGCCGCCGTCGCGGCCGATAAAGGCCGGGCAGGTCGGCTGTCGAGCGGGAAGCTGGAAACGGGCGACGAGCTTTCCGGAGGCGTCATAGCGGTCGAGAACCCCGGCGCCGAAACGAGCGTTCCAGATGTGTCCGTCGCCGTCGCAGATCGCCCCGTCCATGGCGCCGGGCTTTTTCGAGGTATCGATGAACATCTCTTCCGGCCCGTCAGGCAGACCGGTCTCGGCATCGACGGGCACGCGCATCAGCTTGTTGATGCGGCTATCGACATAATAACCCGTTGCGCCGTCGGGCGAAAAGCAGATGGCATTGGGGATCGTCACCTTGTCGAAGATCTTCGTCACCTTGCCGGCGAGCACGTGATAGATCGCCCCCGCCCCGTCTTCGGCCTCCTTGCCCATGGTGCCGACCCAGAAGGCGCCGGACTGATGCACCCGTGCGTCATTGGAGCGGGTGACGGCGTTGTCCGGCTCGATGGCCGCATGCAGGCTGAGCGCACCGGTGGAGACATCGTGAAAGTAAAGTCCGGTCTCCATGGCGATGACGTGGCGTCGCTCGTCGACCACGGCCATGGCGCTCGCCATTTCCGGCAGCGACACGATCCGGCGGTCCCGGGTCGAGGCATTGAGCAGGTGAAGCTTGCTGTTGAGAATGTCGAACCACCAGATCTGGTCTGAGTTCGGGTCATAGCCCGGCCCCTCGCCGAGCGTCGTCCGGTCATTCACCAGAATACGGCCTTCGAATACGGTCTCTGCAGTCATCGCTACCGGTGCTCCTCTTGTCATGTGGTGGCCGTCTTTTGCGTTCGCGAGAGCCTCCCGCTCGAGAATCGCAGACTTTCCCGGTCGTGCAAATGAGGAAAGCCAACGATTGCCGATAAATCAAGCGATCTTGCCGCGCTGGCGACGACTGGCAAGAAAAAGGCTCGAAAAAGCACCCTCCCGGCAGGCTCACAAAGAAAAAATATGGCGATTTCAAATCCGCGCCGTCACGACCGGCCCGGGCCCAAAAAATAAGCGGAGTCAATAATTTGTGCATTGCAGCACGACAACCAACCCCGCCATTGACGGTCGATCAAGTCTAAATCACTGTTCTTCCCGTAAAAAAGCCGCTTGCATTGGTTCATGTAATCGTTCATCTTCTCGGCAGTTCCAGAGGGGATGAAAACAAACACGCGCCCAAGAGCGCGGCTTGAAAACGATAGAAACGCCGGCGCGACGGACTTCAAAAGTCCTGATCTTCGCCCCGGCGTTTCTATTTTTTTCTACTGCCCTCTCCGCCCGCATGAAAGACATGCTTAGCGATCGATCGCCTTTCGAACACGGGCCTCGCGCGGCCATTGGCGTCTCGGGCAATCCTCACTATCTAGGCAGACAGTCAGAACAGGAAGGGCGCAATGACCGATATCAGCAGGGAACAGGTTCTCAGAAGCCTCGAAACCGTAACGCTTGCCGACGGCAAGCCGCTCGCCTTCAGCGGCATCGTCTCCGACATCTTCATCGCTGACGGCAAGGTCTATTTCTCGCTCAGCGTCCCCGCCGACAAGGTTGAAGCCTTCGAGCCGCTGCGCCTTGCCGCGCAAAGGGCGGTCGAGGCCCTGCCCGGGGCGCGTCAGGCGCTGGTGACGCTGACGGCCGACAAGCCTGCCGGGCAATCACGCGAACGCCCCGAGGCCAAACCCGAGGCGCCGAAAGGCAATGCCGGCGGAAAGGGACCGGCCAAGCCGGACATACCCGGCATCGGCTCCATCATCGCGGTTGCCTCCGGCAAGGGCGGCGTCGGCAAGTCCACCACCTCGGTCAACCTTGCGCTTGGCCTGGCCGCCGAGGGCATGAAGGTCGGGCTTCTGGACGCCGACATCTACGGCCCCTCCATTCCCCGGCTGCTGGGCCTTTCCGGACGGCCGATGCAGGGGCCCGGCCGCACCATCCTGCCGATGGAAAAATACGGCCTCAAGGTAATGTCGATCGGCTTTCTGGTTGACGAGGGCACGGCCGTGATCTGGCGCGGACCGATGGTGCAGTCGGCGCTGATGCAGATGCTGCGCGAGGTCGCCTGGGGCGAACTCGACGTGCTGGTGGTCGACATGCCGCCCGGCACCGGCGATGCGCAGCTGACCATGGCCCAGCAGGTGCCGCTTGCCGGGAGCGTGGTCGTCTCCACGCCGCAGGACCTGGCGCTGATCGATGCCCGCAAGGCGATCGCCATGTTCAACAAGGTCTCCGTGCCGGTGCTCGGCATTGTCGAGAACATGAGCGCCTTCGTCTGCCCCAGTTGCGGCGAGACGCATCATATCTTCGGCCATGGCGGCGCGAAGGCGGAGGCCGAGAAGATCGGCGTCCCCTTCCTCGGCGAGGTGCCGCTGGCCATGGACATCCGCACGACGTCGGATGCCGGAACGCCGGTCGTGGCCGGCGAGCCCGATGGCCCGCACGCAAAAGCCTATCGCGCCATTGCCGCTGCGACCAGGTCGGGCCTTGCCGCCAGAACCAGCAAGGGCCCGGCGATCGTGTTCGACTGAACCGGCCTTACTCGGCGGCGTAGACGCAGGCGCCGCCGACAAAGGTGGCCTTCAGCGAAAGGTCTTCGCCAAGCAGGACGAAATCGGCATCGGCCCCTTGGGCAAGCCGGCCCTTGTGGCGCGCGCCCACGGCGTCGGCCGGGTAGAGCGAGGCCATGCGCAAGGCTTCCTCCAGCGGCACGCCGAGCAGCCGGTGGCAGTTCCGCACACAGGTCAGCATGTCGGTATCCGCGCCGGCCAGCGTGCCGTCCTCAAGCGTCAGCCGCCCGCCTCGCCGGTAGATCGTGCGGCCGTTGAGGGTGAAGCTCTCCAGATCCGTTCCGGTGACCGACATGGCGTCGGTCACGAGAAAGATGCGCCCCGGCCCTTTCTTCGCCCTGACCGCAACACCCATGGCGACGGGGTCGACGTGGAAGCCGTCGGCGATCAGCCCGCAGGAGAATGCGCCATCGGAAAGAACGGCGCCGACCAAGCCCGGCTCCCGATGGCCGAGCGGGCTCATCGCGTTGAACAGATGGGTCGCCATGGAAGCGCCCGCCATCCGGTACTCGCGCGCCGTGGCACAGTCTGTCGCCGTGTGACCGAGACTGACGGTGAAGCCGGCTTCGACAAGCCGGGCAACCTGCTGGCGCCTGACGCTTTCGGGCGCGACCGTCGTCAGGGACACGCCGAAGGCGCCTGCATGTGCGACGAGGAAATCGCAATCGTCGTCCTCCATGGATCGGATCAACGCCGGATCATGCGTGCCCTTCCTGGCGAGCGAGAGATGCGGGCCTTCCAGATGCAGGCCGAGATAGCCCGGCACGCTTGCCTCATACGCGGCCTGCCCGGCAGCAACGGCCTTTTCCACGGTTTCGCGCGTGTCGGTGATCAGCGTCGGCAGAAGCGATGTCGTACCAAACTGCTGGTGAGCCCTGCAGATGGTCTCGATGCCGGAAAGGCTGGGATCGTTGTTGAACAGCACCCCGCCGCCGCCATTGACCTGCAGATCGACGAAGCCCGGCGCAACAATCAGCCCGTCGGCGCGGATGATTTCCGCATCCGGCGGCACTCGACGCTCTGCCGCAAGTCCTTCGACGCCATCCTCCGAAAACACCAGCGCGAGGCCATCGTGAAAACGCTCGCCGTCGAAAATCCTCGCCCCGCAAACCGCCTTTTTCATCTCACTCGGTCTCCGTCACCTTGTTGAGCGCCACCGGCTGGTCGGGATTGAAGCCGCGGGCGCGCGAAAGCTGCTCTATGAAACTGTAATAGGGCACGATAAGCGCGAGCGCATCGGTCAGCGGATGGCCGGTCGCCACAAAGGGAAGCCGGACGGCGCCGCCCTCGCCCATGTCGGAGGAGAGGAACACATCCGCCCCTTTCTGCGCCATGACGGATGCGGTCCTGGCGATTGCCGCCTCCGCCTTGTCGCGCGCGGCAAAGGCAATCACAGGAAAACGCGCCTCCACCAGCGAGACGGGGCCGTGCAGGACTTCGGCGGAAGAATAGGCCTCGGCGTGAAGCTCCGAGGTTTCCTTGCATTTGAGCGCCGCCTCGCTGGCGATGGCAAAGCTCGGGCCGCGACCCAGGACATAGAGCGACTGCGCGTCCTTCAGCGAACCCGTCAGCGGCGACCAGTCGCAGGCCAGCGCCTTTTCGAGATCCCCGGGCAAGCGGGCAAGCGCCTTCTTCAACTCCGCGTCATCGGCCCATTCCGCCAGAACGCCGAGCCCGGCGATGATCGAATTGACATAGGATTTGGTGGCGGCAACGGCCTTTTCCGGCCCGGCAGCGATATCGATCGGCTGATCGGCCGCGTCTGCCAGCGGCGAGGCGATGGTGTTGACCAGCGCAAGCGTCAGCGCGCCGCCGGCCCGCGCGGCTTTTGCGAGCGAGACGATATCCGGGCTCTTGCCCGATTGCGAAATGGAGATTGCCGCCGCCGAGCCCATCTTCAGCGGCGCGTCGTAAATCGAGGCGAGCGACGGGCCGAGCGAGGCAACGGGCACACCGACCGTCAGTTCGATCGCGTATTTGAGGAACAACGCCGCGTGATCGGAGGAGCCGCGCGCGACCGTGACGACAACGCCGGGATCTTTCGCCGCAAGCGCCCTGCCGGCCTCGGCAAAGGCCTTGCCGCCATCATCAAGCAGCCGTGCGGCGGCAGCCGGAATTTCGTTGATCTCACGGCGCATATGGGTTTCGTCGGTCATCACAAGCTCTCTTTGTTGCATCGCCTCAGCCCTCTTCGGAATAGGTCAGCTCGGCGACAAGGTCGTAGATATCGCTTCGGTAGAAGGATCGGGTAAATTCTATGGCGCGGCCTGCGGCATCAAATCCCGTGCGAACGATCGCCAGGGCCGGCGCGCAGGTGGGAACCTCCAGAAGTTCCGCCTGCTCATCCGTCAGGATGGTCGCGGTGATGCGCTCGGTGGCCCGTTGAAGACGGACGCCGCGTTCGGCGAGCGCGGCATAGAGCGAGGGACCGATGGACGCCGGCGCATCCATGATGTCGCCCGGAAGCGCGGTGTGTTCGAGCGCCATCGGCCGGTTGTTGGCAAAGCGGATGCGGCTCAGGCGGGCGACATGACCGCCCGGCGCAATGGCGAGCACCGCCGCCTCCTCCGCCGATGCCTGCTGCAGCCCGCGTTCCAGCCAGCGCGAATGCGGCGCCAGGCCGCGCGCCTTCATGTCCTCGGTAAAGGATGTCAGACGCTTCAGCTTCTGTTCGATGCGGTCGGCGGGAGCGGCGACGAAGGTTCCCGCACCGTGGCGGCGCGTGAGAATGCCTTCACTCGTCAGTTCGGCGATCGCGCGGCGGACCGTGACCCGGCTGACGCCGATGCGCTCGGCAAGATCGCGCTCCGGCGGCAGCGCCGTGCCGCCCGCAAGCGCGCCCCGGGCGATCGCCGCTTGGATACCGGACTTCAGCCGCCGATAGAGCGGGCCGTCGCCCGCAAGGTCGATATTGTCGAACAGCGCCTGCATTTCCCGCCCCTGCACCAGCATCGGCTAAAATAATACCAATCTAATACCAAAATGCAAGCCATACCACGACGGAATGCGCGCGATCAGCCGAAACCGGGACTTGCGGCCCGGCGGCCCTGTGGCTCATATGGGAAAACCGAACCGGGAAGGACGCATGCAGCTACAGGCGATCATCTATTTCAACGAACTGGTGCGCTCGCGCTCCATCCGCCAGGCCGCCGAGGCGCTTGGCGTCTCGCCCATGGCCGTCAGCCGCCAGCTGGAAAATCTCGAGGCCTATTTCGATGCGCCGCTGGTGGAGCGCGGCGCGCGCGGGATCGTGCTGACGGCTGCCGGCGCGCTTTTGGCCGAACGCACGCTCGGCGTGATCCGCGACCTTGAAAGCGCCCGGCAGGTGATCGACGACCTGCGCGACCTGAAGGCCGGCCATGTCTCGCTTCATGTGAACGGCGCGGTGATCAGCGCGATCCTTGCTCCGGCGCTCGCCGAATTCTATGCGCTCTATCCGGCAATCTCGATTGCGGTGACCGTCTCGTCCGCCGAAGCCGCGATCCGCGCCGTTGCCACAGGCGAGACCGATCTGGCGGTGACGATGTTTTCGCCGAAGGACAGCGAGACGCAAACGCTGTTTGAGTTGCCGGTGCTACACCAGCCCGTAATGGCGCCCGACCATCCGCTCGCCGCTCACGAGACGGTGACGCTTGAGGCCATCCGCGACCATGCCGTGGCTATGCCGGATCGCGCCTTCAGCATCCGCCGCGATTTCGATGCCCGCCAGCGCGCCGCCGGGCTGGAGCCGATGACCGCAACCTTCGAGACATCGTCACTTGAACTGCAGAAGGAACTGGCGCGCAGTGGCGCCGCCATCCTCATCCTGCCGGCGATGACCGTGACACGCGAGCTCCGGGAAAAGGCGCTCACCGTCCGCCCCTTCGAAAAGCGCGCCGAAATCGCCACCGACATCAGGCTGATCCGGACCGAGGGGCCGACGCCGACCTTTGCGGCGAAACGCCTGGCGGACTTTCTGATGACATTCCTGTCCGCTCATGACGAACTGGCTCAGCCGGGGGACTGAACACTTCAGTGAAACGATTACCGTTACACTATTTAAAATTTATACGTTAACTGTTTACACATCGGCCGCGGTCGCGATATAGACCCTCCCAGTTCGATCTACGGGAGAGGATTTCCAACCATGAACAGACGTTTCGGCGCCCGCGCCCTTCTTGCAACTTCCGTCTTCACCGGCCTCATTGCCGCCGCGCCGGCCTTCGCCGAGACGAAGACGGACCTCGGTCTCGCCATGAGCACCGAACCGACGGGCCTCGATCCGACGGCTGCAGCGCCCGTCGCCATCGGTCAGGTCGTCTGGCAGAACGTCTTCGAGGGACTGGTCGCCATCAACGAGGACGGCGCGATCGTGCCGCAGCTCGCAAGCGCCTGGACGGTCTCCGACGACGGCCTGACCTATACGTTCGATCTTGAGGACGGTGTCACCTTCCACAATGGCAAGGCCTTCGACGCCGAGACGGCCAAGTTCACGATCGAACGCATCATCGCCGAAAATTCCGTCAATCCGCAAAAGGCGCTCTACAGCGCGATTGAAAGCGTGGAAGCGCCCGACGCCGATACGCTTGTGGTTCATCTCTCCCGGCCCGCCTTCGACCTCCTCTATTGGTTGGGCTTTCCCGCCGCCGTTATGGTGGAACCGACGAGCGCGGAGACCAACGCCACCGATCCGGTCGGCACCGGCCCCTTCGCCTTTGCCGAATGGCGCAAGGGCAATGAGGTGAGCCTTGAAGCTTACCCCGATTATTGGGGCGACAAGCCGGCGCTCGAGAACGTCACCTTCCGCTTCATCGCCGATCCGCAGGCCCAGGCGGCAGCGCTGAATTCCGGCGGCGTCGACGCCATTCCGGAATTCACGGCGCCGGAACTCGTCAGCCAGTTCGAGACCAAGGACGATTTCGATGTCGTGCTCGGCGCCACCGGCATGGAGGTCGTCGCCGGCATGAACAATGCCGAGCCCCCCTTCGACGATGCCCGTGTGCGCCGGGCGCTGATGATGATGCTCGATCGGCAGGCAATCGTCGATGCCACGAATTCCGGCTTCGGCACGCCGATCGGCAGCCATTTCTCCCCGTCCGATGCCGGCTATGAGGACCTGACCGGCGTCCTGCCCTACGACCCGGACACGGCAAAGGCGCTTCTGACCGAGGCCGGCTATGGCGACGGGCTCTCCTTCACCATGAAGGTGCCGAACCGCACCTATGCAGAGCGCGCGGCAGAGATCATGCAGGCCTATTTCGCGCAGGGCGGCGTGACGATGACGATCGAATCCTCGGAATTCCCGGCGACCTGGATCAAGGACGTGTTCAAGGACACGAATTACGACATGACCATTATCGGCCATGCCGAACCGCTCGATATCGGCATCTATGCCCGCCACCCCTATTACTTCAATTATGACAATCCCGAGTTCGACGCGACCATGGCCGAGATCGCCAACGCGACGGATGAGGATGCGCGGCTTGAAGGCTATCGCAAGGCCCAGGAAATCCTGGCCGAGGACGTGCCCGCGCTCTTCCTTTATGCCTGGCCCAAGATCGGCATCTGGAAAGCCGGACTTGAAGGCATGTGGGAAAACGAGCCGGTGCCCTCCAATGATGTGACAGACGCCCACTGGAGCGAATAGACTTGGCGCAAGCCGCGGGAAGTCCAAAACGCAGCAAGGGCGCGCCGGCACGGCTGGCGCGCCGATTCGTCTTTCTGCTCGCAAGCCTTCTCGCCGTCTCCTTCGTCATCTTCGCGGTGATGGCGGCCGTTCCGGGCGATCCGGCGGAGATCATGCTTGGCACATCCGCGGCACCCGACACGCTTGCAGCGCTTCGCCACCAGCTCGGCCTCGACCAGCCGTTTTTCCTTCGCTATCTCGACTGGCTTTTCGGCGTGCTGACGGGCGACCTCGGCAACTCCTACACCTATTCCACGCCGGTCGACGCACTGATTGCCGAACGTCTTGCCGTCACGCTGCCGCTCGCGGCGCTTGCCATTCTGCTGTCGCTCGCCATTTCCGTGCCGCTCGGCGTGCTGGCCGCCGCCCGGCCCAGTGGACCCGTCGATCTGCTTGCCGCGCTCTTCGCTCAGATCGGCATTGCTGTGCCGAATTTCTGGATCGGCCTCCTGCTCATCCTCGGTGTGGCGCTCACCTTCGGTTGGTTTCCGGCGGGCGGTTTCCCGGGTTGGGAGGCAGGCGTTCTGCCGGCTCTCAACGCGCTTGTACTGCCGGCGATCGCGCTCGCCGTCCCGCAGGCTGCGGTGCTGACACGGGTGACCAGAACCGCCGTGATCGAACTGACCGGCGAGGATTTCGTCCGCACCGCCCGCGCCAAGGGCGCAACGCCCGCTTACGCGCTCTGGCGTCACGTGTTGCCCAATGCGTTGATCCCCGTCGTCACCATGCTCGGCCTGCAGATCTCCGTGCTGATTGCCGGCACGGTGCTGGTGGAAAATGTCTTCGCCCTGCCGGGCATGGGCACGCTTGCCTATCAGGCGCTGGCCCAGCGCGACCTGATCGTGGTGCAGAATGTCGCTCTCTTCTTCGCGGCGATCGTCATGGGGCTGAACTTCGCCGTCGACGCGCTCTATGCCGTCATCGATCCGAGGCTGAGACGATGAAACGTCTTCCCCTTTCCTTTCTCGTCGGAGGCGCGATCACCGCGCTCTTCGTGGCGGCGGCAATCCTCAGCCGCTTCTGGACGCCCGTGGACCCGACCGCGATCAACATACCGGCCCGGCTGAAACCGCCAGGTCCGGGCGGTCTTCTCGGCGCCGATCACTTCGGCCGCGACGAGGCCTCGATGATCATGGCAGGGGCCTGGACTTCGCTCAGCATCGCCTTTTCCGGCGTGTTCATCGGCGGCGTTTTCGGCACCGCGCTCGGCACCGCGGCAGCGGCCCTGCGCGGCCGTTTCGAGGCCGTGGTCATGCGCGTCAATGACGTGATCTTCGCCTTTCCGCCGGTGCTCTCCGCACTTCTGCTTGCGGCCGTCCTCGGCGGCGGGCCGACAACGACGATCACCGCCATCGCCCTTTTCATGGTGCCGGTCTTCGCCCGGGTCACGCGCGGTGCCGCCCTGCAGATTGCCGCGCGCGACTATATCCTCGCCGCCCGCATGGCCGGAAAATCCGGCCTGCACATCACGCTCGAACATGTGCTTCCAAACATTGCGGCGCAGATCATCGTGCAGTTCGCCATCCAGACGGGGCTTGCGATCCTGACGGAAGCCGGACTTTCCTTTCTCGGTCTCGGCGTCTCGCCGCCAACGCCCTCCTGGGGGCGGATGCTGGCGGAAGCGCAGACCTATCTCGCCGCCGCGCCGCATATGGCGCTTGCCCCGGGGCTTGCCATCTCGCTTGCCGTTCTCGGCCTCAATCTTCTGGGCGACGGACTCGGCGCGATGACCGATCCACGCCGGAGGAGCAGCCGATGATGCTGGAGATCGAACGGCTGACGGTCGGCTTTCGGACACGCGTGGGAAGAAAGGACGTGCTTCACGGCCTCGACCTTTCCCTTTCTCGGGGCGAGACGCTGGGCATTATCGGGGAGAGCGGCTCGGGCAAATCCATGCTGGCGCTGTCGACGATCGGGCTACTGCCGCGCGGCGCATCTGCTGCCGGGACGATCCGTCTTTTCGGCGATGACCTGCTTTCGCTCTCCGAACGGCAGATGAGCGCGATCCGGGGCGCAAGGATCGGCATGATCTTCCAGGAACCGATGACCGCGCTCAACCCGGCCATGACCGTTGGCAGCCAGATCGCCGAAGCCTTGCGTCTTCATCGCGAAATGTCCCGCCGCGATGCCCGACGCGAAGCGCTCCGGCTGATGGAAATGGTGCGGATCGCCAGGGCACCGGACAGAATAAACTCCTATCCGCACGAGCTTTCCGGCGGCGAGCGACAGCGCGTCGGCATCGCCATCGCGCTCGCGCTGAAACCCGCGCTGCTGATCGCCGACGAGCCGACCACCGCGCTCGACGTCACCGTCCAGGCGGAAATCCTCGACATTCTCGACCAACTGGTGCGCGAGCTCGGCATCGGCCTGTTGCTGATCTCCCATGATTTCGGTGTGATCGCCCGCATGGCGGACCGGGTGATGGTGATGCGGGCCGGGCGCGTGATGGAGACCGGGACGGCGGAAGGCGTTATTCGCCGGCCACAGCACGCTTACACGAAGACGCTCCTGTCATCGCTGCCGAGACGCGTGCGCGCCGGACTGGGAGACCTCTCATGACCCCGCTTCTGCGCACCGAAAACCTTTGCCGCCGCTATGGCGCCGACGGCCCTGCGGCCCTTGATAAGGTCTCAATCAGCCTCCAAGCCGGCGAAATCCTCGGCATCGTCGGAGAAAGCGGATCCGGCAAGTCCACCCTTGCCCGGCTCGTCATGGCGCTCGACCGGCCGACATCGGGCGCGGTATTCCTCGAGAACCGGCAGATCACGGCGCTTTCCGATCGGAAACTGCGGCCCCTGCGCCGAAATTTCCAGATGGTGTTTCAGGACCCCTATGGTTCGCTCGATCCGCGCCACACGATCGGGCGGATCATCGGCGAGCCGCTCGGCCTCGAGGAAAACGCCCCGCGCGGGGCGAAGCGGCGGGAGCGGATCGGCGCTCTTCTGGAAGAGGTCGGACTGAGTGCCAGCGACATCGACCGCTACCCCCACCAGTTTTCCGGCGGGCAGCGTCAGCGCATCGCCATCGCCCGGGCGCTGATTACCCGGCCGAAGCTGCTGGTGGCCGACGAGCCGACCTCCGCGCTCGACGTCACGGTCCAGGCACAAATCCTGGCGCTCCTTCTCAGGATGCGCGCCGACCACGGCGTCTCGATCCTGCTGATCACCCACGATATCGGCGTCGTCGACGAGATCTGCGACCGGGTAGCGGTGATGCGTGCGGGGCGGGTCGTCGAGACCGGCCCCTTGCGCGACGTGCTGGACAATCCGCACGAGGCCTATACCCGCCGCCTGCTTGCCGCCGAGCCGACGCTTGCGCGGCTTGGCCGGTCGACATGAAGAGGCCCGGCCTGTTGGTCCAGGCCGGGCCCTGTTCACAGCCCGAAAGCCGCGGGAGAGAGCTCTTGATTGTTCAAACGGCCGTCATGCCGCCATCGACCGGCAAGCGCACGCCTGTGACGAATTTCGCCCGGTCGCTGGAAAGATAGATGACCGCATCGGCGATCTCGTCGGGTTCGGCATAGCGCTGCAGCGGAATGCTCGCGGCGAACCCCTTTTTCGCCTCGCCGCCGTGACCGGGGGCAAAGCCTTCTTCCAGCGAACGCATCATCCGCGTTTCGACCGGCGAGGGATGGATCGAATTGACCCTGATGCCGTCGCGCGCGCCCTCAAGGGCTGCCGTGCGCATCAGGCCGACCAGCGCGTGTTTGGAGGTGATGTATGCCGAGACATCCGGCGTTCCGCCAAGGCCCGCCACAGACGACATGATCACCACATTGCCCTTCGTCTTCTTCAGCTCGGGCATCGCATATTTCAGGCCGAGGAAGATGCCGCGGACATTGACCGCCAGCACCTTGTCGAACATCTCGACCGGATAGTCTGTAATCGGCTTGACCACCCCCTCGATGCCGGCATTGGCGACGAGAATATCGATCTTGCCGAACTTTTCGACCGCGGCCGCGACATAGGCCTGCGTCTGATCGGGATCGGTGACATCGGCCACCGCATAGGCGGCCTTGTCGTGCCCGAGTTCAGCGACTGCATCCTTCAGCGCATCCTCATCAAGGTCGACCAGCAACACCTTCGCGCCTTCTTCGGTCATGCGCTTGGCCGTGGCGATCCCGATCCCGCCGGAACCGCCCGTGATGATGGCCACCTTGTCCTTCAGTTGAGCCATTTCAGCCTCCCATCATAGTCTTCTATAGATGTGGGAAGCGAATGGTTCGCAGACAAGAACAATGACGGATTTGCAATGCTGAAACATCGCCACTCAGACCGTCGATGAGCCCGAACCGTCAGGCTTTCGGGGCGAACGCAGCTTCCAGACTTTCGACAAAGCGCAACACGCGCGCCGCCGGTTTTCGGCTGGCCAGATAGAGCGCATGGACGGGGCGTTTCGGCGTCTCGTAGTCTTCAAACAGCCGAACCAGCCGGCCCGCCTTCAGTTCCTCTCTGAGAATCGCTTCGGCCCCGAAGGCGATGGCCCTTCCTTCAAGCGCGGCATGCATCAGCACGCGCCAGTCATTGCTGAAAAGGCGACCGTCGACGCGCACCTCATGGCTACGGCCGTCCCGCGCGAATGTCCAGCGGCAGAGTGTATTGCCAGCCCGTTGCCCGAAGATCAGACACTGATGTTCGCTGAGTTTTTCCGGCGTTTCCGGGTAGCCGTGACGGGCCAGATAAGCCGGAGCTGCACAAACGACCAGATGGTAGAAGCCGAGCGGCACGCTACTGAGTCCTGCATTGGCGGGCGCACCGATCCGGATCGTCACATCGTAGCCTTCCTCGACCGGGTCAACAAAACGATCATCCAGCGTCAGTTCCACCTGAACGTCGGGATAGCGGTCCAGAAACGCGCTGACCACAGGCGGCAACGCCAACCCGCCAAACGTCCTCGGCGCATTGACCCGCAACAAGCCACTGGGATGGCGATGCATGTCGACGGCCAGATTTTCCGCTGCCTCCGTCTCCGCCAGAATGACCTTGCACCGTTCATAGAAGGCTCGCCCGGTATCCGTCAGGTCCTGTCTTCGTGTCGTGCGATGAATGAGGGTGGCGCCCACACGATCTTCCAGAAAACGGATATGCTTGGAGACCATTTGCGGCGAGATGCCCATAGCATCGGCAGCGGCTGCAAACGAGCCAAGATTCGCCGCCCTGACATAGACGGCCATGCTGGTGATCCGATCCAACATTATCTCCTATTAGTTGTTTCTCAACAATAATAAACGCGATTTAAAAACAAATGGTAGCGTATTACACGGAGGTATCACCAACTCAATTGGAGAAAACCATGAAGATTGGAATTATCGGCGCGGGCTATGTGGGGCGCACGATCGCCGCCAAGGCCGTGGAAACCGGACATACCGTCATGATCAGCAATTCGAGAGGACCGCAGACCCTGTTCAGCATGCAGGGCGCAATCGGATGTGAGACCGGCACGGTCGATGACGCCGCCGCATTCGGGGACGCCGTCGTCATCGCCATTCCGCTTTCGGCGATCGATACGCTACCCGCCGAAAGGCTCGCCGGAAAGATCGTCATCGACGCCGTGAACTACTATTTCGAGCGTGACGGCCATATTGACGCACTCGACAAAGGCGAGACAACGACCAGTGAACTTCTGGCAGCCAGGCTTCCCGGCGCGCGCGTCGTCAAGGCCTTCAACGCCATACGCATGATCGATGTTGAACCCGCCTCACGCCCCGAAGGCGCGCCGGATCGCCTCGCCTTGCCGCTTGCAGGTGATGACGAAGCGGCAAAAGCCGAAGTGGCAGCGCTCTACAACGCATTCGGATTTGACCCGCTCGACGCCGGAACGCTTTCGGAAAGCTGGCGCTTCGAGCGCGACCGCCCGGCCTATTGCAATCTGAAGCCAAGGGAAGAACTGGCGCGCACCTTGGCGGAAACCGTTCGCTGAACGTTTAAGCGAAACCGCGCCCGAACGCCATCAGAAGTAAGGTACGATGGCGTTCGGGCCAATCTCAGCCTCAATCCTTGTGGCGGCGGGCCGGAAAGAGGATGACGTCGCGGATCGAGGGACCGTCGGTCAAAAGCATGATCAGACGGTCGATGCCGATGCCAAGTCCGCCCGCCGGCGGCATGCCGTGGTCCATGGCGTTGAGGAAATCGTCGTCCAGCCTTTTTTCCATCTCGCCACGGGCATGTGCCTGCTCAAGCTGTTCGACCATGCGGCGGCGCTGCTCGACCGGATCGTTGAGCTCGGAGAACGCATTGCCGAGTTCCCAGCCGTTCACATAGGTCTCGAAGCGTTCGACCAGACGCGGCTCGCCGGGCACTTCCTTGGCAAAGGGCGAGATGTCCTTCGGGAAATGGGTGACGTGCGAGGGCTGGATCAGCGATGCCTCGACCTTTTCCTCAAAGATGAAGGCCAGGCACTCGCCCCAGGTCCAGTCGCTCTCGATTTCGAACCCGGCGGCCTCGGTCGCCTCGCGGGCTTCCTCATCCGTTTCGATGGCAAGGAAGTCGATGCCGGTCGCCTCCTTCACGGCATCCGGCATCGGCACCCGCTTGAACGGGCCCTTGAAGTTCAGCTCGGTCTCGCCGAACTTGACCGTCGTGCTGTCATGGAGCGTCATGGCAAGCGTTTCGAACATGCGTTCGACAATGCCCATCATGTCCTCGTAATCGGCATAGGCCCAGTAGCACTCCATCATCGTGAATTCGGGATTGTGCCGGGTGGAAACGCCCTCATTGCGGAAATTGCGGTTGACCTCGAACACCTTGTCGGTGAGCCCAGATACCAGAATACGCTTCAGGTAAAGCTCCGGCGCTATGCGGAGATACATGTCCATGTCGAGCGCGTTGTGGTGCGTCTTGAACGGATCGGCCGACGCGCCGCCATAGATCGACTGCAGCATCGGCGTCTCGACTTCCACGAAGCCTTCGCCTTCGAGGAAGCGGCGGACGCCCGAGAGGATCTTCGAGCGCTGGATGAAGCGCAACTTCGAGTCGTCATTGCTCATGATGTCGAGATAGCGCTGGCGGTAACGCGTCTCGATATCGGCGAGACCATGATATTTCTCCGGCATCGGCTTCAATGCCTTGGTCAGCATGGTGAGCTCTTGCGCGTTGATCGTCAGTTCGCCGCGCTTGGTGCGGCGGACGACGCCGGTGACGCCGACGATATCGGCGAGATCGACCAACGACCACATCTCGCGCACGTCTTCCGGCGTCGTGTCCTTGTGGGAAAAGATCTGGATCTTGCCCGAGGCATCGCGCAGGTCGACGAACATGCCGGAATTGCGCATGGAATAGACGCGGCCGGCAACGGTGACGACATCCTCGGTCATCGTGTCGTCTGGCAGATCGGCGTATTTTTCCGCCAGTTCCGCATTGGTGATCGTGCGATGGAAATGGGCCGGATAGACGTCGCCGATCTTCTCGCGCAGGATTTCGAGCTTCTGCGCGCGCACTTCCGTGGCGTCAGAGGACAGTGCCTGTTCTTCGGTCTTCTTGTTCATCTTACTTGCCTGTCTCTTCTTCTACCATCTTTGCCACCACGGCCTCGGCATTCTTCAGGCGCTGGCGCACCACGGCACGGCCGAGAATTGCCATACTGTCGAACAGCGGCAGCGAACGCGACGAGCCGGACATGGCGACAAACAGCGGCGCGACGACGATGCGCAGCTTCTTGCCCATGTCATCCGCAAGCTGGCGCAGCGCTTCCTCGACGGTCGTTGCATTCCATTCGGCCAGCTTTTCCAATACGGGCTGAACGGCTCTCAGGATTTCCAGAATTTCTTCCGGATTGGTCTTCTTGATCTTCGAAAACGCTTCCGGCGCCGGCACCATGTCCGACTGCAGCAGGAAGCCCATCAGCGCCGGCAGTTCGCCGAGCTTGGTGATCCGGCTCTGGGAAAGCTTCAGCCCGTCCTTCAGCCTTGCATTCTCCGAAGCCCAGGCGGCGACACGGAGGATGAACTCTTCTTCCGACAGCGTTTCGCGCAGGAACCGGCCGTTCAGCCATTCAAGCTTCTGCGTGTCGAAGACGGCGCCGGACTTGTTGAGATTGTCCTGATCGAATTTCTCGATCAGTTCTTCCATCGTCATCAGCTCCTCGCCCTCGGCGATCTGGATGAAGAACAGGCCGAGGAAGTTCATCAGCGCTTCCGGCAGATAGCCAAGCGCCGAATAATAGGAGATCGAGGTCGGGTTCTTGCGCTTCGACAGTTTCGACTTGTCGGGATTGCGCATCAGCGGCAGATGGAAGAACTGCGGCGGCTCGAGGCCCAGATAGGTATAGAGCAGAATGTGCTTCGGCACCGAGGCCAACCATTCCTCGCCGCGCGCCACATGGGTGATTTTCATCAGATGGTCGTCGACGACATTGGCCATGTGATAGGTCGGCATGCCGTCGGCCTTCAAGAGAACCTGCATGTCGACCGCATCCCACGGGATTTCGACATCGCCGTAAACGCCGTCGGTGAACTTGCACGCGCCCTCTTCCGGGATCTTCATGCGCACGACATTGGGCTCGCCCGCTTCGATGCGGGATTTCACCTCTTCGGCCTTCAGATGCATGCAGAGCCCGTCATATTTCGGGGCGCGACCTTCGGCGCGCTGGCCGGCGCGCATGCGCTCCAGCCGTTCGGGCGTGCAGAAGCAGTGAAAGGCATGGCCCTCTTCCACCAGCCTGTCGACGAAGGGTTTGTAGATGTCCTTGCGGTCGGACTGACGATAGGGACCATAGTCGCCGCCGACATCGGGGCCCTCATCCCATTCAAGCCCGCACCATTTCAGCGCGTCGAGCACGTTCTTCTCATATTCGGGCGTCGAGCGCGAAGCGTCCGTGTCCTCGATACGCAGAATGAAGGTGCCGCCCATCTTCTTGGCGTAGAGATAGTTGAAAAGCGCCGTATAGGCTGTGCCGACATGCGGCTCGCCGGTCGGGGAAGGCGCAATGCGCAGGCGGGGGCCGGTTGTGCTCATCGTGTTCGTCCATGCTGCCGGCCGAAGACGGACACATCCGGCCGAAAGAGTTTTCCAGTGCTGAATAAGCGAAGCCGCAAGGCATGGATAGCCCGTCAGTCAGGGCGGCTCTTAACTGGCCTGCCTTAGGCCATATTCAACCCTTTCCGTCAAGCCGTCAGGCTCAATGGCCGGCCGATCCGCCTTCCGTGGCGGGCTTTTCGCCGCCAGCGGCGCGGTCGAGCCTGCGTTTGCGCCGCGCCAACATGTTGAGCCCTTCGACGAGACCGGAAAAGGCCATCGCCGCATAGACATAGCCCTTGGGCACATGGAAGCCGAGCCCGTCGGCAATCAGGGTCGTGCCGATCATCAGCAGGAAGGCAAGTGCCAGCATGACGATGGTGGGGTTGGCTTCGATGAAACGGGCAAGCGGGCCGGAGGCGACCAGCATCAGCGTCACCGCGACGACCACGGCAATCACCATGATCGGCAGGTGCTCTGTCATGCCGACGGCGGTGATGATGCTGTCGATCGAAAAGACCAGGTCGAGCAGCAGGATCTGGAAGATCGCCGCGGAAAAGCCGGTCTTAACCGCGCCACCGACCAGTTCGCCAGGCTCTTCCTCCGGATCAACATTGTGATGGATCTCCTTGGTCGCCTTCCACACCAGGAAGAGGCCGCCGGCAATCAGGATGATGTCCTTCCAGGAAAAGCCGTGGCCGAAGGCGGAGAAGAGAGGCGTCGTCAGCTGCACGATCCAAGCGACGGTCCCGAGCAGCACGAGGCGCATGATGAGAGCAAGGCCAAGACCGACGCGACGCGCCGTCTGACGGTTCTTCTCCGGCAGCTTGTTGGTGAGAATGGAGATGAACACCAGATTGTCGATGCCGAGCACGACCTCCATGATGATCAGGGTGACAAGCGCCGCCCAGGCTTCGGGCTGGGCCGTCAGGGCAATCAGATCGGTCAATGCGGTCTCCTCGGCCGGGCGGAAAATGGGGGTCGATGCGGTCGCTGATCTATAGCCGCAAATCGACGGCTGCACCATCAACGTCTTCGCCTGGACGAGGTTCCCATCAGGGCTCGCGGGTTGACAGCGCGCGAAGCGAGGCGCATTAGCAACGCAACAATCGAACTCATCAGTTCGAAATGAAAATTGCCAGTTCACTTGCCGGTCCGCCTCCCGGGACCGGCGCAGAAAGGCCTTTCAGGATGAGCAACGAACACGAGGGCAACCACGCCGCTGAGGCACAGGCTCCGGCGGAAAAGTCCGGCGGTGCGCGGAAAATCATCTTCGCCGTTCTCGGCCTCGCCATCATCGCCGGCGCCGGCTGGTTCGGCTATGAGTGGTGGACCGAGGGCCGCTTCATCGTTTCCACGGATGATGCCTATATCGAAGGCGATATCGCGACGATTTCGCCGAAGGTTTCCGGCTATGTCGAAAGCGTCGCTGTCACGAACAACCAGAAGGTCAACAAGGGGGACCTTCTGGTCAAGATCGATGACGGCGACTACCAGAACGCGCTCGCCCAGGCCGAAGCGCAGCTCAACGCGCAGAATGTGGCGCTGAAGGCGACCGAAGCGCAGATCGCCGGCGCCAAGGCCCAGCTCAATCAGGCGCAGGCCAATCGCGACGCGCTCGACCCGCAGATCGAGAATGCGAAGAGCGCGCTTCAGCGCGCCAACACCCTGAAGGAAAAGGGCGCTGCCACCGTCGCCGCCTTTGACGATGCCAAGGCGCAGGTCGACCAGCTGAAAGCGCAGGTCGAAGCAGCCAATGCCGCAATCGAGGTCGCGAAGTCGAACATCAATACGGCCAAGGCCCAGCTTGCGCAGCAACAGGCTGCGCTGAAGGAGCGCCAGCTTGCCGTCGACATGGCGAGGCGCAATCTCTCCTTCACCGAGATCAAGGCTCCGTTTGACGGCGTCTTCGGCAACCGCAATGTCCAGGTCGGGGACCTCGTTTCCTCCGGCGCCCGCCTCGGCGCACTGGTTCCGACGGAGGACCTTTATATCGTCGCCAATTTCAAGGAGACGGATCTCGACCGTCTGGGCATCGGCGAAGAGGTCCATGTCAGCGTCGACGCCTTCAAGGAGGATGACTTCACCGGCAAGGTCGTTTCCTTTTCGCCGGCCTCGGGCGCGGTCTTCGCGTTGCTCCCGCCGCAGAATGCGACCGGCAATTTCACCAAGGTCGTCCAGCGCATTCCGGTCCATATTTCCATTCCTGAGGACATGCTCGACCGGGGTTACCTGAAGGCCGGGCTTTCGGTGACGGCCGAAGCCGACAGCCGCACCGCGCCCGACGGCACGCTCGGCAAGGTCGTTGCCGGCAGCCGCTGAGAATGAGGCGCGGAACCCGCCGCCGAGGTGAAGCATGACTGAGACTGCCCAAAGCAGAGACCAAAGCGAAAACGCGTCTGCGGCCCCCGCAGGCGTGCCGTCTGACCATGTCAGCGCCCGCACATGGGCGGCCTTCGTCGTCATGGCCTTCGGCATGTTCATGGCGATCCTCGACATCCAGATCGTTGCCTCCGCGCTGACCGACATCCAGGCCGGCATTTCCGCAAGCGCGGACGAGATCGCCTGGGTGCAGACCTCCTATCTGATCGCCGAAGTGATCATGATCCCGCTGTCGGGCATTCTGGCGCGGATCTTTTCCACGCGCGTGGTGTTTTCCGTTTCCGCCGCAGCCTTTACCGCCTGCAGCGCGCTCTGCGCCACGGCCACCTCGATCGACCAGATGATCATCTACCGGGCGCTGCAGGGCTTCATGTCGGGCGGTCTGGTGCCGGCCGTCTTTGCCGTTGCCTTCACCGCCTTTCCGCCGTCCAAACGCTCGACCGTCATTCCCGTTGTCGGCCTGGTGGCAACGATGGCGCCGACCATCGGTCCGACGGTGGGCGGCTATCTCGTCGATGCCTTTTCCTGGCACTGGCTGTTCCTGATCAATGTCGTTCCCGGCATCCTGGTCACGATCGGCGCCTGGCTGCTGATCGATTTCGACAGGCCCGACTATTCGATCATGAAGCATTTCGACTGGATCGGCCTGGTCGCCATGGCGCTGTTTCTGGGGTCGCTGGAATATTTCCTCGAAGAGGGCAATATCGAGGGCTGGTTCCAGGCCGAGGTGATCCGCTATGCCTTCGTGGTGATGATCGTCGCCGGCGTCGCCTTCTTCTACCGATCCTTCACCAGCCGCTATCCGGTGGTCGAACTCAGGGCCTTCGGCAATTTCAACTTCGCCGTCGGCTCGATCTTTTCCTTTTCGCTCGGCATCGGGCTTTACGGCCTCGTCTACCTCTTCCCGCTCTACATGGCCCGCATTCGCGGCTATGACGCGCTGATGATCGGTGAGACGATGTTCGTCACCGGCGCCTTCATGATGGCGACCGCACCCGTCGCCGGCATCCTGCAGAACAAGCTCGATCCGCGGGTGATGATGGGCGCGGGGCTTGGCCTTTTCGCGCTCTGCACCTGGCAGATGACGCATATCACCGCCGAATGGGACTATTGGGAACTGTTCTGGCCGCAGGCCGGACGGGGCGTGGCGCTGATGATCTCGATGATCCCCGTTTCCAACATCGCGCTCGGCACATTGCCGCCCCAGGACGTCAAGAACGCCTCAGGCCTATTCAACCTGACGCGCAATCTCGGCGGCGCGGTCGGCCTTGCCATCATCAACACGCTTTTGAGCCGGCGCGACGATTTTCACTATGACCGCCTCGCGGCAAGCGTCGATGCGGCGAGTCGGACGACGCAGGAATGGGTGGGAACGCTTCAGGGGCTTTATTCCAGTCACGGCCTCGACGGCGAAAAGGCGGCGCTGCTGCAGCTTGGCCAAATGGTCTCGCAACAGGCATGGCTGCTCGCCTTTATCGACGTCTTCGTGCTGCTGACGGCGCTGTTTGCCTTCCTCACCCTCTGCAGCTTCCTCGTGCGCAAGCCGATGGATGGCGCAGGCGGCGGGGCGGGTCACTGACGATCTGTGCCGGAATTCAGGTCCGGGCGGAATAGCGGCTGAGGAACAGGGTGACGGCATTCTCCGCCATCTCCGAGATCTCCGCCTCGCTGGGCGGGGCATCCATCAGGCCAAACAGGCGCTGTTTCCAGAGATGCCCGGTGGAAAGCTCGAGAAGCTGGACGGCGGCAAGGCGCGGGTTCTCGGCCTGAAGCTCGCCGGTCTCGATACGCGCAGCAACGAAGTTGCTTACCGTATCGACCAGGTTTTCGGGATGGCCGCCGAAAAAGGAACGTACGAGCTCGGGGAAACGCTCGGCAACGCCGATGGCGATCCGCATCGCCTTCACCGTCTCCTCGCAAGTCATGCCAGTGGCGAGGCGCGCGGAGAAGCGCTTGAGAATATCCTCGGCCGGACCTTCCGCATTCAACGTCGCTCTCAGATCCTCGAAAATGAGCTGCTTGGCCTCGAGGATGATCGTCTGGAACAATTCGCCCTTGTTTTCGAAATAGACGTAGATCGTGCCCTTGGAGACGCCGGCGGCGCGGGTGATGTCGTTCATGCTGGCGGCATCGAAACCGACATTCATGAAGACTTCCCGCGCCCCTTCCACGATCTGCCGGCGCTTGACCGGATCTTCGCCCGCCGCATGCCGGCCCATGCGCTTTAGTGCGCACCGTGTCGGCTCATCGCGGCGACAGAACCTGCTTTTCGATTTCCCGAAACCCATTTTGTCTCACTCGCCGGCGCATGTCCCGACATCAGAAATGCGCCGTCAGCCTTTCGCGTTTTTCCTAGGGATACGCTGAGGCCCGGCGCATTTCAATGATTTAGTGAACTGATCGGTTCGATCAGTCTTCCCTGACTTCATCCGGCGTATAGACATACGGCGTCGAGCAGAACTCGCAGGTCACCGTTATCTTTCCGTCCTCGACGCTGTCATCGACCTCTTCGGCGGTGAAGCCCTTGAGAACGCCGAGAATGCGCTCGCGTGAGCAACTGCAGCGGTCGTAGACGCCCTGGGCGGGATAGACCGTCACGCCGCGTTCGTGGAACAGGCGGTAGAGCAGGCGCTCGGCGCCGACTTCCGGATCGGTCATCTCGTCGAGATCGATGGTCTCGACCAGCGCCTGGGCTTCCGTCCACGCGTCATCGGGGGAATGGGAGAGCGTGCCGTCATCGCCGTCGCCGCCATGGAGATCAGGCTGACGCATGCGGCCCGCCTCCTCCGGCAGGAACTGGGCGACAAGGCCGCCAGCGCGCCAGCGCTCGCGCGGCTGGCCGTTGTCGTCACGGTCAAGCAGCTTGGCAACGCCGAGCCGGACGGCGGTCGGGATTTGCTCCGACTGACGGAAATAGCCCATGGCGATTTGCTCCAGAGAGCTACCGTCAAGCTCGACGATCCCCTGATAGGGCTGCATGAAACTGCCCTGGTCGATGGTAAAGGCAAGCACGCCGCGACCGAGAAGGTCCTCCGGCGCGGCCTTGCCCGCATCAACCGCCGTCTTAAGCGCTTCTTCGCTGAAGCGGGCATAGCCGCGCAGCGCATCCGGCGTCGAGAAGTCGGCGACCAGAAGATCGACGGGTCCGTCGCTCTTGGTCTGCACGGTGAACTTTCCTTCGAATTTCAGCGACGTGCCGATCAGCGCCGTCAGCACCACGATCTCGGCGAGAAGCCGGGCGACGGGCTCGGGGTAGTCATGGCGCGACAGGATGGCGTCCAGCAGCGGCCCGAGCTGGACCGTGCGGCCGCGCACATCGAGCGCATCCACCTGGAAGGGCACAACCATGTCGTCTCCGGCGAAACCGAGTTCGCCGAGTTGCTGTTCCAAATCCTGCATAATTTCGTCTCCTTCGCCCCTTTCGAGGGCAAGGCCGGTCTCGTCGTCAGTCGATGGCGCCGAGACACCAGGCCATTACGGATTTCTGGGCGTGAAGCCGGTTCTCGGCCTCATCGAACACGACCGATTGCGGTCCGTCCATCACCTCGTCTGTCACTTCCTCGCCGCGATGGGCCGGCAGGCAGTGCATGAAGATCGCATTGTCGGCAGCCCGCGCCATCAGTTCGGCATTGACCTGATAGGGCTGGAACACATTGTGTCCGCGCGCCTTGTGTTCCTGGTTCATCGAGACCCAGGTATCGGTCACCACGCAGTCAACGCCCTCAACCGCTGACTTGGCATCCTCGAAGAAGGTCACTTCGGCGCCTTCCTTGCGGGCCCAGTCGACAAAGCGGCTGTCGGGTTCGGATCCCGGCGGCACGGCGATGTTGACGCGGTACCTGAACCGCGCCGCACCCTCGAGGAAGGAGTGCAGCACATTGTTGCCGTCGCCGGTCCAGGCGATCGTCTTGCCGGCCACCGGCCCCAGATGTTCCTCAAAGGTCTGCAGATCGGCCATGATCTGGCAGGGATGGGTGGCATCGGTCAACCCGTTGATCACCGGCACGGTGGCATATTCGGCAAGCTCCAGAAGTCGCGAATGATCGGTGGTGCGGATCATGATCGCATCGACATAGCGCGACAGAACGCGAGCCGTGTCGCCGATCGTCTCGGCGCGGCCGAGCTGCATGTCTTTGCCCGAAAGCACCAGCGTATCGCCGCCGAGCTGACGCATGCCGATGTCGAAGGAGACGCGGGTGCGCGTCGACGGCTTCTCGAAGATCATCGCCAGCACCTTGCCGGCAAGCGGTTTGTCGGCGGAGCCCGCCTTCTGGGCAGCCTTCCGGGTCGCCGCGTCATCCAGAATGTCCCGCAATGCGGTTGCCGAAACGGCGGAGAGATCGAGAAAATGTCTCGGAGAGGGCATGGAACTACTCTTTCTAGTGCTTCAGGCGGAGCGGGCGGACGAGAGCGTCGCTGCGGCGCGCGAAAGCCGCGCAAGCCCTTCCCGGACGTCCTCGTCACTGACAGTGAGCGGCGGCAACAGGCGCACGACATTGTCGCCGGCGGGCACCGACAACAATTTCTCGTCGCGCATCGCCGCCGCAAGCTCGCCGGCCGGCACCTTGGCCTTGACGCCGACCATCAGGCCTGCGCCGCGGATTTCCTCGATCACGTCGGGATAGCGGTCCTTCAGCTCGGCAAGCCCCTGGCGGAACAGAAGGCCCATCTCGCGGACATGAGCAAGAAAACCCTCTTCCAGCACCACGTCGAGAACGGCGTTGCCGACGGCCATGGCCAGCGGGTTGCCGCCGAATGTCGTGCCATGCACGCCCGGCGCCATGCCGGAGGCCGCCTCGTCGCTGGCAAGGCAGGCGCCAACCGGAAAGCCGCCGCCAATCCCCTTGGCGATCGCCATGATATCGGGCGCAACGCCGGTTTGCTGGTAGGCAAACAGCGTTCCCGTCCGCCCGACCCCGGTCTGCACCTCGTCGAAGATCAGCAGCAGGCCTTGCTCATCGCAGATCTCGCGCAAAGCCTTCAGGAAGGCCTTGTCGACGCTGCGCACGCCGCCCTCGCCCTGGATCGGCTCGATCATCAGCGCGGCCGTCGTCTCGCCGATCGTCTCCTTCAGCAGGTCGATATCGCCGGCAGGGATCTGGACGAAGCCCGGCGCCTTGGGGCCGAAGCCCTCCATGTATTTCGCCTGGCCGCCGGCCGCGATCGTGGCGAGGGTCCGTCCGTGGAACGCGCCCTCGAAGGTGATGATATCGATCCTTTCCGGATGACCCTTGGCGAAATGATAGCGCCGCGCGGTCTTGATCGCGGTCTCGAGCGCTTCCGCGCCGGAATTGTTGAAGAACACCTTGTCGGCAAAGGTCGCCGCCGTCAGGCGTTCGGCAAGCGTCTCCTGGCCCGCGACCTCGTAGAGGTTCGAGACATGCCAGAGTTTTTCCGCCTGATCCTTCAGGGCCTCGACCAGATGCGGGTGGGCGTGGCCGAGGGAGTTAACCGCGACGCCGGCGGCGAAATCGAGATATCGCTCGCCCTTGTCCGTCACAAGCCAGACGCCCTCGCCGCGCTCGAACCGGAGCGGTATTCTGGCGAAGGTGTTGAAAAGCGGCGATGATGCGGACATGGTGGTCAAGCTCCCGGCAAGGACAATATTGCCAGCCAGTTTCAGTCTGGGGCGGTTGCAGAAATTAAAAATGCCGCCTCAGGCGGCGGCTCGGCATATATTGTCATCTCCAACCCCAATGTCAACAAAGGCGGTGCGGCGCAACGCGATCGCACGCATGGCACATGATGAATGCGAAAAACACCAAGTTGGGGAAAACCACGAAAAAGGATTCCGGCGATTCGCTGTCGCCTTGCCACGATAGTGCCATGGGCCTAACTTAAACCCCAACAGAGAACTGCAGGCGGCGGATCTGATTACCCGGATTGGCGACACTTTCCTGTTTCGGAGGCATTCCGGAGCACGGTGATCGATTCCGCCCGCAAATAAGCCGGAGATAACACATGAGCTGGACAGACGAGCGTGTTGAAAAACTCAAACAACTCTGGTCCGAAGGGCTGAGCGCGAGTCAGATCGCCAATCAGCTCGGCGGCGTGAGCCGTAACGCCGTCATTGGCAAGGTGCACCGTCTGGCGCTGCCGGGCCGCGCCAAGAGCGGCGGCGCGACCCCGTCCGCCGCTACCCGTGCGACCGCCCGCAACACCGCGCCGCCGCGCGCGCCGAACTTCGCTTCGCGCGCCGCCGGCCGCAAGCCGTCGGATACGCCGGCATCGGCGCCAAGCGCGCCGCGTACCGCCGGCGCCACCGCGCTGAAACAGGAGATCGTCGCCGAGACGGAGGCCGCGCCCGAACAGAAGACCGCACCCGATAACAACGTCGTGCCGATCATGCGCAAGATTCCGCTGACCGACCTGACGGAGCGGACCTGCAAATGGCCGGTCGGCGACCCGACCCAGGAGGATTTCTACTTCTGCGGCTGTGAATCGCCGGAAAATTCGCCCTATTGCAAATACCACGCAAAGCTCGCCTACCAGCCCGCCAGCGATCGCCGCCGCGCTGGCTGATCCGGAGCTTCTGGTGCCGAAAAAAAGACCCTCGCAGCGTGGCCGCGAGGGTCTTTTCATATCCGGGATGAAGACGGATCAGGCAGCGCGCCGCAGCGGCTTGGCGCGGGCCGATGGCGCCTTGACGCCGGCGGCAACGAGAAGGCCGGCCGCGCCGGAAAGAGACCCCTCCCTCAGTTCCAGACCGAGGAAGCGGCGGCGCTCGAACGGTCCCGGCATGACGAGATGCTCCGCCTTCTCGGCGACAAAGCCGAAGCGCTGATAATATTCAGGGTCGCCAACCAGCAGGATCGCGCCGTGACCGCGGGCTTCGGCCGCAGCGATCGCCGCGCGCATCAAGGCCGAGCCGACGCCCTTGCCGTTGGCAGAAGGATCGACGGCGAGCGGGCCGAGCAGAAGCGCGGGCACGGCGCGACCGGCGGCATCCACGCCGGCATCGACATGCCAGAGCCGGACCGTGCCGATCAGCACGCCGTTGTCATCGCGTGCGACGAGCGCCAGGCCTTCGGCCGGCAGCCGGTTGCGGCGGAGCTTTTCCGACGATTTCTTCTTGCGCATCGGGCCCATGGCGCGATCGAGAAGGTTTTCCCGCGCGACGGCATCGAACGCGGCTTCCTCGCCGATGGTGAAGGCCGGAGCGTCCGCGAAAATCACATTGTCCTGAAAGAAAGGGGCCATCAGACCAATCCCCCGAAAAATCAGCCTCAAAAGACCGGCAGCGTCAGCCGCGCCGGCGTGCTACCGAGACTGCGGCCGCAGGGAGGGCCGCAGTCTCACTTCACACCCGTCATCCGAAGAGGTCTTCAGATGACGTAGGACTTGAGCGGTTCGAAGCCGTTGAAGGCGACGGAGGCATAGGTCGTCGTATAGGCGCCGGTGCCCTCGATCAGAACCTCGTCGCCGATCGTGAGCGTGATCGGCAACGGATACATGTTCTTCTCGTACATCACGTCGGCGCTGTCGCAGGTCGGACCGGCCAGGACGCAGGGTTCCATCTCGTCGCCGTCGCGGTCCGTGCGGATCGGGTAGCGGATGGCTTCGTCCATGGTTTCGGCGAGACCGCCGAACTTGCCGATGTCGAGGAACACCCAGCGATGCTTGTCATCGTCGGACTTCTTCGAGATCAGAACAACTTCCGACTTGATCACGCCGGCATTGCCGACCATGCCGCGGCCCGGCTCGATGATCGTCTTCGGCAACTGGTTGCCGAAGTGACGCGAAAGGGCTGCGAAGATCGCCTGGCCGTAGGCTTCCGCCGTCGGCACGTCGCGCAGATATTTGGTCGGGAAACCGCCGCCCATATTGACCATCTGCAGGTAGATGCCCTGCTTGGCAAGCTGGGCGAACACGCGCTTTGCATCTGCAAGCGCGGCATCCCAGGCTTCGAGCTTGGTCATCTGCGAGCCGACATGGAAGGAAACGCCGTAGCTTTCCAGACCCAGCTGATGGGCATAGACCAGCACGTCGACAGCCATCGGCGGAACGCAGCCGAACTTGCGCGACAGCGGCCATTCGGCGCCTTCGCCATCAGTCAGGACGCGGCAGAACACACGGGCGCCGGGGGCGGCACGGGCGATCTTCTCGACTTCCTCATGGCAATCGACGGCAAAGAGGTTGACGCCAAGCGCATGGGCGCGGGCGATATCGCGCTCTTTCTTGATGGTGTTGCCAAAGGAGATACGGTCGGCGCCGGCGCCGGCCTCCAGGACCATTTCGATTTCGGCCACGGAGGCGCAATCGAAATTGGATCCGAGGCTAGCGAGAAGCTCAAGGATTTGCGGCGCGGGATTGGCCTTCACCGCATAATAGATGGCGCTGTCGGGCAGCGCGCGGCGGAAGGCGGTATAGTTGTCGCGCACCACTTCGCGATCGACGACCAGGCAGGGGCCTTCGGGACGGCGGGTCTTGAAGAATTCGGCGATACGTTCGGTGGTCATGGTAACCCCCTTCTTTCGAAGCAATGACCCTGAAGCTAGGGTCGACAAAGGGCGTATCGATCCGCGCACGAACCCGGCCGGTGGAGACCCCGGGGACCGTTTGCGGCGACCGCTTAAGATTGAACAAGCCTGTTACAGCTCATCCGGCTTTGTCTGCCTTGGATTGGAGGGATATCCCAACCGCACTTCCGGCAATGATGGTATGTGCCTCTTTAGTACCCCGACTGTTGGAAAGTCGGGAGACACCAGAAAGGCCCGCACCGTCGTTGCTTCAAGATGTCCTCGCTTGACCGGTTGGCCGGAGAAGCGACTGGAGGGGTTAATTCCAGGTACCTTACCGAGTTCCTCACCATTCGAGAGATCGGCGGACACCCACAGGCACGCGCGACTTTGGGCAAGCGGAGAGATATTAAAATCGCTCTTGAAAATCAAGTGGGTGAACCCCAAAATCCTCTAATACAAGATCGCATTCGTGCTATCTGTTTGACAAAGCTCAAACAAATTTCCCTGCCAGCCAACAGGAGCGGCCATGGACACCCTGACGCGGATGCGCGCCTTTATCGATGTGGTCGAAGCCGAAGGGTTTTCCGCCGCCGCCCGCAAGACCGGACGCTCGAAGGCGCTGCTTTCCAAATATGTGCGCGAGCTTGAGGATGACCTCGGCGCCTTGCTGCTCAACCGCACCACGCGGCAGTTTTCGCTGACGGAGGCGGGCCATATCTATTTCCGCCGCGCCGCCGAGATCATCCAGGAGGTCGACAACCTCTCCGATGCCGTGCGCGCCAACAATACCGACCTGCGCGGCAGGCTGCGGATTTCGGTTCCGCGCACCTTTGTCGACGCGCCGGCGGGCCAGTCGCTGATCGATTTTGCCAAGGCGCATGCCGAACTGACGCTCGAGATCGTCGCCGAGGACCGTTTCGTCGATCTCGTCGAGGAGGGCTATGACGTCGCCGTCAGGATTACCCGGCTTGAGGATTCGACGATGATCGCCCGCAAGCTCGCCGATTCGATCAACCGGGTCTGCGCCTCGCCCGCCTATCTGGCAAATCTCGAAAGGCCGCTCAAAAAGCCCGCGGACCTTGCCCATCACCCGGTGATCGTCGACACCAATCCGAAATCCTTCAACACGATGCGTTTCGTGAACCCGGAAGACGGCACAACCTTTAGCGTGCCGATCCACGGACCGATCGAGGTCAATTCGCCGATGGTGACCATGCGCGGCGCGTTGTCCGGCCTTGGCATCGCGCTTCTGCCCGATTTCGTCGCCCGCCGGGCGATCGATTCCGGCGAACTTGTATCGCTGTTCGACGAATACCTGCCGCAGCACTCCGGCATTTATGCGGTATTTCCGCACCGGCGGTACCTGCCCGTCAAGGTCCGCTCCTTTGTCGATTTCCTGTCGAAGTGGTTCCGGGAAAACGACTGCGAAAAACAATGAGTCGGCACGTTTCTGACTCAATTCTGGTCCATGAGATCACAATCCGGCCAGATCGCCGCCATCGGGGGATGATGACTTGAAAATCAAAGCCGCGCTTTTTGGCCTGCTCTGCGCCGCCGGAGCTTCCGGACAGGCATTCGCGCATCCGCATGTCTTCGTCGACGCGCGCCTCGAGGTGGTCGCCGACGCGAATGGCAATGTGGCGGCATTGCAGAATGTCTGGCGGTTCGACGAGTTCTTTTCATCCTCCGTCATTCTCGACTACGACACCAACATGGACAATCAACTGACCGGCGACGAGCTGACCGAGATCGGCGAGACCGTGCGCCAGTCGCTCGCCGACTATAATTACTACACGCAGATCAGCGACAATGGCGAGGACGTGGCGCTTGCCATGCCGGATGTGATCCATGCCGACATGGTGGACGGGCAGTTGCTCCTGTTTTTCGCGGCAAAGCCGAAGAAGCCGCTGCCGCTGTCCGGCCACCTGACCTTCGGCGTCTACGATCCGACGATGTATACGGCGATCGATTTTCGCAACGACACCGACCTGGTGACCGAGGGCGCTGCCTTTGAGCAGTGCCAGACGAATGTCCTGCGGCCTGATGCAGACCAGATCCTGTCGGAAAACGCCGACAGCCTAACCGCCGCCTTTTTCAATGACCCGACCGATATGAGCAAACTTTTCGCCACCAAGCTGGATATCACATGCGACTAGCCCGCCCTCTTCTCGCCGTTGTCCTGATGGTCCTCGCCTTTGTCGCCGGCGCGAAATTCGCCGCCGCCCAGTCTCCGCTCGGCATCGGCGCGTCGGAGCCGTCCTTTTCCTCCTCCTTCGGCCCGTTCCAGGGGCTTCTGATCGCCATCAACCACTACCAGCAGCAATTCTACCGGGCGCTCACCGGCGCGCTGAAGGCCATGCAGGACGACCCGGTCAAGGTGCTGGGACTCGTCGGCCTCTCCTTCGCCTATGGCGTCTTTCACGCGGCCGGCCCGGGTCACGGCAAGGCGGTGATCTCGTCCTACATGATTGCCAACGAGACGGAGCTGAAACGCGGCATCCTGATCTCGCTTTTGTCGTCGCTGGCACAGGGACTGACGGCCGTGTTGCTGGTGGGCGCGGCCTATCTCGTCCTGCGCGGGACTGCCGTTTCCATGGGTGATGCGACGTTGCTCATGGAACGGGCGAGCTTTCTTCTGATCGCCGGATTCGGCGCATGGCTTGTCTTCGCCAAGTCGCGCCCGCTGTTCTCCGGACATGGCGGCCATGCAATGGCCCTTGCCGGAGCGGGCGGCGATCATCACGGACACAATCATGGGCACGGGCACGGGCACGCCGACCACCATCATCATGACGACCACCATCACGCAGCACATGATCACCATGACCATGTCCACGGCCCCGATTGCGGCTGCGGCCACGCCCACATGCCGGAACCGTCAATGCTTGGGGCCAAGGATTTTGACTGGAAGGGCGCAAGTGCCGCGATCCTTGCCATCGGCATGCGACCCTGCTCGGGCGCGCTGATCGTGCTGACCTTCGCTCTGCTGAATGGCCTGATCCTCGGCGGCATTGCCTCGGTCTTCGCCATGGCGATCGGCACGGCGATCACGGTGTCGGCGCTCGCCATCATCGCAGTATCCGCCAAGGGGCTCGCCGTCCGGCTCGCCGGCCCCGGCTCGGGACGTGCAACGGCCATCGGCCGCGTCATCGAGATCGGCGGCGCGCTGCTGGTGATGCTGATGGGGTTGACCCTTTTTGCCGCCTCGATGGCTGGCTAGTCCCGTTCACGCATCGGCGGAGTAGGCGACGAGGGCCGAACCTTCCTTGCCATAGAGAAAGCCGTTCGACAGAGGAACATCGGGATAGATCGCATTCAGCCGCGCCTTGCCAGTCTGCGCGTCGAGCCGACCTTCAAGCACATCGCGATAAACCTCTGCTACCGCCACCATGTCGCAATCCTGCGGCGACAGGCGGAAGCGATTGATGCCCGCGCGCCTCAATTCGTCCAGTTCGCCGATGAGCGACTGGCAGGTGTGCGACATGGTCTGAACCCCGTTGAGGCTCAGGAACGGCTGGCGATCAAGCGTGCGCACCTCAAGCCCGTCCGGCTCTTCACCGCAGACGAACAGGCAATTATCCTTGATCTTGCCCTTCGAGCGCGCATGGGCGCAGCGCGCCGAGATTGCCAGCGGCACCCGGCCAAAGGCAAAGACCTCAAGCTCGACGCCCGGTTCGTCTCCGGCAATTGCTGCAATCGAATCCATTGGCAGCTCGGGCGGAAGGCAGAGCGCGGTCGCGCCCCGCGTCTTCAAGAGCCTTGCTGTTGCTGCGTTATAGACATTGACGAGCGGGCCGACCGTATGCGGCCTGCTGTCGAGATACATGAAGGCGGAGAGATCGTTGACCTCGATCAGCCGGTCGTTTCCCTCGGCAATGGCCCGCAATGTCTTGGTCTCGCGCATCAGCGTGACCAGCGCATAGGTGGAAATCACCACTTCCTTGCCGGCGGCCTCCAGCCGTTCGATCACTTCATCCATATGCGGGTCGATGAAATGCTGCCGCTTGGAACAGACCGTCTCGCCGACAATGACGCGCGAAACCGGCGCTTCGTCGGCGATGCGGAAATAGAAGTCGCGCCATTTCGGTCCGTCCCAGAGATAATAGACCGGGCCGAGCGTGAGTTGCGTGCTGGTCATGCGATCTCCTCCTTATCGCCACTTCTTTTCATAGGCGCCAGACGTCGTTTTCTGGCCTTCAGACAGGCCGCGCAACCCGGCGAGCAGCGCCGCCCGGCGTTCCGGCTCGGCATCAAGCGCGGCCTTAAGCGTTGAGACGACCTCGGCCACATAAGCCTTGCCGCGCTGGCGACCCTCGATCTTGAGCGCAGAAACGCCCGCAGCGCGCAATGCGTCGATCTCGCTCATCACATCGAGCGAAACCGGGTCTTCGAAGGCATAGCCGCAGGCCTCGCCGATATCGAAGCGACCCTTGCAGAGCGTGGGATAACCGGCGGGCTCGCCCTGGCCAAAGCGATTGATCGTGTAGCCGCCAAGCTCGGAAACCATCTCATTGCCTTCGCGGCGGTAGCGCACATGGCTTGCAGGCGAACAGACGCCGTTCATGTTCGGCGACTTGCCGGTGGCGTAGGAAGACAGCGCGCAGCGCCCCTCGGCCATCACGCAAAGCCCGCCGAACACGAAGACCTCGATCTCGCATTTCACGGCCTTGGAAATCCTGGCGATGTCGGCAATCGTCAGCGTGCGCGGCAGGACGACGCGTTTAGCGCCGAAGGCATCGACCAGAAAGCTGATCGCATCCGCATTGGAGGCGGAGGCCTGAACCGAGACATGAAGACGCTGCTCCGGCAGGTTTTCCGCCACATAGGCCATAAGCCCCATATCGGCCAGGATCAGGGCGTCGGCGCCGAGCCTTGAAGCATCCCGTGCGCCTTCGTACCAAATCTCTTCCGCTCCGGCGCGCATGAAGGTGTTGAGCGCGACCAGCACCTTGGCGCCGTGCCGGTGGGCATAGGCGATCGCCTCGCCAAGCTCCTCACGTGAAAAATTCAGGCCCGGAAAATTGCGGGCATTGGTCTCATCGCGAAAGCCGCAATAGACGGCGTCCGCGCCGGCATCGACGGCGGCGCGAAAGGCGGAGGGGGTGCCGGCGGGGCAGATCAGCTCCATGAACGCGGCTCCTCGAACAGAACTTTGCCGCGAATACGCGCCGCCGTACGGGCAATGACCGGAGCGAAGGGACCCGCGAGCGTCGAAAGATCGCTCGGCAGGTCGATGTCGCAATCGTCAAGCGCGTTTCTCAGCGCCAGCATGGCTTCCATGTCGCCCGAGATCGCCAGATCGCGCGAGAAGAACAGCGCATCGCCGTCCAGCCGGCCTTCCATCAACGCCAGCAGCATGAAGAACGGCCCTTCGACGGACGCATCGGCACCATCTGGAGCATCGCCGCGCAGCACGGTTACCTCTTCGTCAGCCGGAGAAACGACAAAGACGAAAGGCAGGTCGATCGGGCGAAATGAGTAGCGTTTGGCCTTATGTTCGCCCAGCCGTTCAAACAGGCCGGGGTGGCGGCGGACCAGCCGCTGCAGCAGCATGTTGGCGGTGCGCTCGGCAATCGGAACCGGCACAAGATCAAAGGGTATCGCGAGTGCTGGCGGAAGTCTCATCAGTTCTGCCTTTTGTTAAGCCGTGATGGCTGCAAACTATCGGCAGTAGGAGCGCTCCGATTTGAGCTAGCGCAAAGACCCGAGCTTTTGCGAACGTCAATGAAACAACATGAAAAAAGACATGCCGCCGCACCGTTATGACGGGCTCCAGGACTTCCTTGAAACGCTCGAACGCCGTGGCCGGCTGAAGCGGATTTCAAGACCGGTCGCGCTGAAACACGAGATCACGGAGATCCACAGGCGGGTGCTCGCGAAGGGCGGCCCGGCGCTGATGTTTGAAAAGCCGGTAGATGATAGCGGAAGAATCAGCGCGATCCCGCTCGTCGCCAACCTCTTCGGAACGCGCGAGCGGATCGAATGGGGTTTCGGCCTGGCGGAAGGCGGAATCGGCGAACTGGCCACGCTCCTGAGCGAGCTGAAGTCCCCCCATCCTCCGGCAAGCCTGAAGGATGCAATGGGAAGCCTTCCGCTTCTGCGCTCGGCGCTTTCGCTTGGCGTGAAGGAAGAAAACCGCCCCCCCTGCCAGGAGATCGTCTGGCGCGGCGAGGATATCGATCTTGGCCGCCTGCCGATCCAGTGGTGCTGGCCGGGCGAGCCGGCCCCGCTTGTCACCTGGCCGCTGGTGATCACCCGTGATTGCGGGGGCTCCGGCCCCGCCAATGTCGGCGTCTACCGCATGCAGGTGCTCGGAAAGAACCGGCTGATCATGCGCTGGCTCGAGCAGCGCGGCGGCGCAAAACATTTCCGTTCGTGGAAAAAGGCTGGCAAGGACATGCCGGTGGCCATCGCCATCGGATCCGATCCGGCCACGATCCTGTCGGCCGTGATGCCGCTGCCGGAGGATATGAGCGAACTTGATTTCGCCGGCGTGCTCAGAGGCCGCAAGACGCGCATCGCCCCTGCCCTCACCCAGCCGCTTTCCGTGCCCGCCAATGCGGAAATCGTGCTGGAGGGCACGGTCTCAGTGACCGAGGAAGCCGATGAAGGCCCCTACGGCGACCACACAGGCTATTTCAACGCCGTCGAGCGCTTCCCGGTGGTCACGATCACGGCGATCACCATGCGCAGGAAACCGGTCTATCTGTCGACCTATACCGGACGCCCGCCGGACGAACCCTCCGTTTTGGGCGAGGCGATGACGGAGCTGTTCATTCCGCTGGTGAAACAGCAATTTCCCGAGATCACAGACATCTACCTGCCGCCGGAGGCCTGCTCCTACCGCGCCATCGTCGCTTCGATCGATAAGCGCTATCCCGGACAGGCGCGCCGGGTGATGATGGGGCTCTGGTCGATGCTGTCGCAGTTCAACATGACCAAGCTGATCATCATCGTCGATCCCGATATCGATGTCAGACGCTGGGACGATGTGATGTGGGCGCTTGCGACGCGTTTCGATGCCTCGCGCGACACGCTCATCCTTGAGCGCACGCCGGTCGACTATCTCGACTTTGCCTCGCCGAAACCTGGGCTCGGCGGCAAGCTCGGCCTTGACGCGACCAACAAGATCGGCCCGGAAACGGAACGCGAATGGGGCGCAGTGCTGGCGATGTCGGAACCGGTCAAGGACAGCGTCGACCGGATGTGGCATGAACTGGGGCTCTGAGAGGAGCCCGAAGGCCGGTCAGATGCCGGCGCCCTGGTTTTCGTAATTCGCCATGCCTTCCAGAAACTCCGAGACGAAGGGGCTTGCCGGCGAGCGCACAAGCTCCTCAGCCGTGCCAAACTGTTCGATTCGACCCTCCGACATGACGGCGATGCGGTCGGCGATCTCGAAGGCCTCTTCCTGGTCGTGGGTGACCAGAATGGCGGAAATGCCGACCCGTTTCTGCAGGTCGCGCAGCGCGGTGCGCAAGCCTTTCCGGATTTTCGTGTCGAGCGCGGAGAACGGCTCGTCCAGCAGCAGAAGGCGCGGTTCGATGGCGAGCGCACGGGCAAGGGCCACACGCTGGCGCTGACCGCCGGAAAGCTGCGAGGGATAGCGGTCCGCCAGATGGCCGATCTCGGCCATGTCGAGCAGGGTTTTCACCCGTTCGCCGATCTCGGAGCGCGATGGGCGACGCCCGCGCGGGCGCATCTTCAGCCCGAAGGCCGTGTTGTCGGCAACGCTCATATGCTCGAACAACGCGTAGCTCTGGAAAACCATGCCGAAGCGGCGCAGTCGCGCCTCCAGCCCGGTAATGTCCTCGCCCTCCATCAACAGCCTGCCGCTGTCGGCAAACTGCAAGCCGGCGATGATCCGCAAAAGCGTGGTCTTGCCGGAGCCGGACGGGCCCAGGAGCGCGACAAACTCGCCCGGCGCCACATCCAGATTGACGGCATCCAGCACCAGGTTGCTGCCATAGGATTTCGATACATTTTCGATCTCAAGACCCATGATCGGTCTCCCGGTTGAACTCAGTGCACATTCGGATGCCGCGCCTCGATTACCGATCGCAGGATCAGGGTGAGGACGGCGATCGCGGCAAGGATGGTGGCTGCGGCGAAGGCGCCGGTCACGTTGTAATCATCATAGAGAAGCTGGACCTGCAGCGGCAGCGTCATGGTTTCCCCGCGAATATTGCCGGAAACGACGCTGACGGCGCCGAATTCGCCGATGACGCGGGCATTGGCGAGGATCGCGCCATAGAGCAGTGCCCAGCGGATGTTCGGCAGCGTGACGTAAAAGAAAGTCTGCCAGCCATTGGCGCCGAGCGTCAGTGCGGCCTCTTCCTGATCGCGGCCGGCAATTTCCATCAGCGGGATCAGTTCGCGAGCGACGAAGGGGCAGGTCACGAACAGCGAGACCAGCACAATCCCCGTCAGGTTGAACATCAGCTGGATGTTCCACTGGTCGAGGAAGCCGCCGACAAGGCCGGTGGATCCATAGACGAGCAGGTAGCAGAGACCGGCAACGATCGGCGAGATCGAGAACGGCAGTTCGATAATGGTGACGAGCGCGCGGCGGCCCGGAAAACGGAACCGCGTGACCGCCCAGGCCGCGCAAATGCCAAACACGATGTTGACCGGCAGCGCGATCAGCGCCGTGATCACCGTCAGCGTGATCGCATGCAGCGTTTCCGGCTCGTTGATGCTTGCCACATAAGCGCCGATCCCTTCGGAAAAGGCACGCACGAAGATCGCAAGGCTCGGCATGCCCATCACCAGAGCTGCGAAGGCCACGGCAATGATAACGAGCACGAAACGCCGGGCACGTCGGCGGCGCATCAGGGCGCGTACTTGCGGGTGCATGGTCTCAGTCGCCATTGCTCAGCCTCCCCTCTTCAGGTGGCGTCCGGCGCGACCGGTCGCGATATTGGCCGCAATCAACACCACCAGCGCCAGCAACAGCAGCGTTCCGGCAATCGCGCTTGCGGCGGGAAAATCATATTCATCGAGGCGGATCATGATCAGCAACGAAGCGATCTCGGTCTTGTAGGGCATGTTGCCGGCAATGAAGATGACAGCGCCGAATTCGCCGAGCGAACGGGCGAAGGCAAGGGACGCGCCCATAATGAAGCTTGGCCAGAGCTGCGGAAAGATGATGTGGCGGAATACCTGGATATCGCTTGCGCCCAGCGTCTGCGCGGCCTCTTCGAGATCCGTTCGGAGGCTCTCCATCACCGGCTGCACGGTTCTGACCCCGAAGGGCACGGAGGTAAACGTCATGGCGATCGCGATCCCCCACCAGGTATAGGCGACCTTGATGTTCATCTCCGCCAGCAGCATACCCATCCAGCCATTGCGGTCGTAAAGGGCGACCAGCGCGATACCGGCAACGGCCGTCGGCAGTGCGAAGGGCAGGTCTATCAGGGCATCCAGGAGGCGCTTGCCGGGAAACTTGTAGCGCACGATCACCCAGGCGAGCAACAGACCGAAGCAGGCATTAAACACTGTCGCCATCAGCGCGGCCGAAATCGTCACCCGGAAGGCCGCGAGCGTGCGATCCGACGAGATGATGCGCCAGTAATCGCCAAACCCAAGCTGACCCAGTTGAAAGAACAAGGCGCTCAGCGGCAAGAGGATGATCAGGCAGGTAAACAGCAGCGTAACGCCAAGCGTCAGCCCGAAGCCGGGCATGACGCTGCGGTTCGCGCGTCTGTTCTCTGTCGGCATGATGAGAGTCATGATGGCCTTTGCAAGGTGATGCCGAGGGTTCTAGCAATGACTGTGTGACGGTGCGCGGGATTTGTTGACAGGTCAGGAGAAAGGCTTTGCGACAAAGACGGTAGAGCAGATCAGCCGCCATCCGACAATCAGCTTTTCGACAGATCCCGTACCTATCGACGTGTCTTGCTCGGGCTTGACCCGAGCATCCAGGCCGCTCGGAAAGCCTCGCCAGGACCCTCGGGTCAAGCCCGAGGGTGACGCGTTTCGGAAGCGGAGTGCGAAATGCCACTGAACCCGAGAAAAAAGCGCCGCCCTGCAAGTGTATCAGACGGCGCTCCTCACAAAGTTCGATTTACCGCGCTGCCTGGATCTGGTCCAGCACGCCACCGTCGCTGAAATGGGTTTCGTTGGCCGCTTCCCAGCCGCCGAACACCTCTTCGACCGTCACCAGCTTCACCTCCGGGAACTTGTCGGCATATTCGGCCTTCACTTCCGGATTGTGGACGCGGTTGTTGAACGAAGCGACAATCTCCTGACCTTCCTTGGTATAGAGGAATTCGAGATAGGCGGTGGAAACGTCCAGCGTGCCGCGCTCTTCGGCGACCTTCTCGACGACCGCGACCGGGAATTCGGCCAGCAGCGAGATCGACGGGACGACGCGCTGGTATTCATCTTCGCCGTACTGGGCCCGAATGTTTTCGACTTCGGCCTCGAAGGTGATCAGAACATCGCCGATGCCACGCTCGACGAAAGTCGTCGTCGCGCCGCGGCCGCCGGTATCGAAGACGGCGACATTGCCGAGAACCTTGCCGACAAATTCGCGCGCCTTGGCATCATCGCCGCCGAACTTCTCAAGTGCATAGGCATAGGCCGCCAGATAGGTGTAGCGGGCGTTGCCCGACGTCTTCGGGTTGGGGAAGACGAGCTGGACATCGTCACGGGCGAGATCGTCCCAGTCCTTGATATCCTTCGGATTGCCCTCGCGCACCAGGAAGGCCGGCAGCGAGTAATAGGGCGATGCATTGTTCGGCAGGGCCTGCTGCCAGTCCTCGGCGACAAAACCATTGTCGGCGAGGATCTGCACGTCGAGCACCTGGTTGAAGGTCACCAGATCGGCCTTCAGCCCCTGCAGAATGGCGCGCGCCTGTTTGGAGGAGCCGGCGTGGGACTGCTTGATGGTCACATCCTGTCCGCTCTCGTTTTTCCAGTACTCGGCGAAAGCCGGGTTGATCGTGGCGTAAAGCTCACGCGCGATATCATAGGACACGTTCAGGATTTCCACCTGTTCCTCGGCCTTTGCGGGCGCACCGGCGGTCAGGAGGAGAGCGGCGCCAAGCGCGGCGAAGAGTGTTTTTCTCATTGGGAAACCATTCTTTCGTGTTTCGAACTGTGGCGAAATCTAGAAAAGTTGATCACCCAATCCAAGAAAGCCATTCGCCTGAACACAACCTGGCTAGAAAATCATTTTCAATCTTTTGCCGATTTGCGCCTGTTATTTCCGCAGCGCACAAATCGGCCTCTGAGCATGGAGACAAAGGCGCCCTTTTGATCGCAGCCGCTGCTGGGCGGGGCCGCAAAGAGGCTTCTGAAAAGGCCTTGATTTTAGTTTCATCAAATATTATGTAGCTTGCTATCAATTAGCTCATTAAATAATAGAACACTATCATTATGCCGCCTGTCAGTACCCAGCAATATGCCGCGTTTGTCGAAGCGCTTTCGGTCGCGAGCCGCAAGATGCGCACAAATTACAACGCTCAGGTCGCCCGCTTCGGACTAACCTTCACGCGGGCGCGGGTCATCCAGCTCCTGTCGAAGCACGAGACGATGAACCAGAGCATGCTCGCCTGCGAGCTGGAGCTGGAAAAGCCGACCGTCGTCCGCATTCTCGATCGCATGGAGGCGCACGACCTGATCGAGCGCCACCCGGATCCCGCAGACCGACGCGCCAAACTCATCGTGCTTTCAAAGCACGGCGCGGCAATGGCCGACGAGCTTTCTGTTCTGCGCGGCGAGATCGCCCGTACGATTTTTGCCGACATGGATCCCGCCCATATCGATATCGCAACCGGTGTCTTCGAGGCGATCATCGCGAGGCTCGACCAGCTTTCGGAGGTGCCGGAAGATGAATGAAGCCGTTCAGGAGAGGCCGGCGGCGGCAGAACCGGCGCCCCGCCCGCTTTATCCCGGCGCTGCGCCGCCGCAGCCGCCAAAACCGCTCCCGCAGCTTCTGGCCTATATGTTTGCGGCAGCGGTCATCGGGCTGACCCAGGGGCTCGGCATGTCTTTCATTTCGGTCACGATCCAGCAGATCGCCGGGCCGCTCAAGGCGACCACGGCCGAAGCGAGCTGGCTCATGGCCGCCTACCTGGCGCCCAATGCCTGCCTGACGCTTATGCTGTTCAAGATGCGCCAGCAGTTCGGCATTCGCCGTTTCGCGGAAGTCTCGATTGTGCTTTTCGTCCTGATCAATCTCGCACATCTATGGGTCGATAGTTTCCAGACCGCGCTGATCGTCCGCTTCTTTGCCGGCATTGCCGCAGCCCCGATGTCGTCGATTTCCATCCTCTACATGCTGGAGGGCCTGTCGCGCGAACGGAAAATGAATATCGGGCTCAGCAGCGCCATGACCGTGATGCTGATATCGACACCGCTTGCCGGTGTCATCGCGCCCTATCTCTTCAATCATGGGGGCTTCAAGTCTCTCTATATCTTCGAAATCGGCATGGCGATGCTGTCGCTGGCATTGATTTTCCGCCTGCCCCTGGTTTCGGGCGAACGGGTCAAAGTGATCAGCCGATATGACCTGATTTCCTTTGGTTTTCTTGCCTTTGGCATGGGAGCGATAACCGTCGTGCTCTCGCTTGGCCGCATCTATTGGTGGACGGAAGTGAGTTGGACAGGCGCGCTGCTTATTGCCGGCGTGGCGTCGCTGACGGTCATGGCGATCATCGAGCTCAACAGGGACGATCCGCTGCTCGACATCCGCTGGCTAACCTCGGCGGAAATCATCCATTTTACCGGCGCATTGATGATCTTCCGGCTCATCCTCGCCGAGCAATCCACCGGCGTCAGGTCATTTTTCATCATGCTTGGCCTTTCAAACGAGCAGTTTGTCGGGCTTTACGGCATTATCCTGATCGCGACACTTGCAGCAGGTATGACCTGCGCCATGGTGCTGAAGCCTGGACGCGTGGCCTATATGCATGGTGCAGCGCTGGTCCTTCTGATCATCGGCAGCTTGCTTGACAGCCAGGCAACGGTCCTGACCCGCCCGCGTGATATGTTCCTGAGCCAGACGCTGATTGCGTTTGCCTCCGGCCTGTTCATGCCGCCGGCCATGATGATCGGTTTCATCGCGGCATTGAAACGCGGGCCGAACTATATTTTGAGCTTCATCATCGTATTTCTGACCACGCAACGGCTCGGCGCCATTTTGGGCTCGGCTCTGTTCGGCAGTTTTGTCACCTGGCGCGAACAGGTTCATTCGGCAGCCCTGGTGCAATCATTGCCGGCAGACAGCCCGCTGGTTTCAGAACGGATCGGCCAGCTTGCCGGGGCCTATGCACCGACGATCACCGACAGCGTGATCCGCTCGGCGGAAGGCGCTGCACTGCTAGCCCAGCAAGTCACCCGACAAGCCTATGTGCTTGCTTATAATGATGCTTTTCGTTTCACTTCGCTGCTGGCACTGCTCGCGCTCGTTATCCTTATTCTCGATGTCCTGTTCGAGAAATGGGAGAGTGCACGACTGCGCGCAAAGGCGGAAGGCCTTCCGGCCTGACCATTTCAAGGACTATAGAAATGACACGTGCTCTTCGCTCGCTCGCAACCTATGTCGTCTTTGCGGTCGGCATTCTCGGCATTCTGGCGCTTCTCTTCGCCTGGAATTTCCCGCCGTTCAACTTTGCCGACACCCGCACCGATGACGCCTATATCAGAGGCCAGGTCACCCGACTGTCACCGCAGCTTTCGGCCATCGTTGCAGATGTGCCGGTGCAGGATTTTCAGAAAGTCAAGAAAGGCGATCTTCTCGTCCAGCTCGACGACCGGATCTATTCCCGCCAGCTTGCGGAGGCGGACGCCGCGGTGCGCGTCGCCAGCAATGCGCTCGAAAGCAATATGCAGGCTCAGGAAACGGCCAAGGCACAGATCGAAGCCGCAAGCGCCGATGTCGCAAGCGCTGAAGCCGTGCTCGCCAACGCTACCTCACAATGGGAGCGCATTCACAAGCTCAGTAAAAAGCAGGTGGCCTCCGAAAGCAGCCTTGAGACGTCGAGAGCTACGCTTGATCAGGCCAAGGCATCGCTCGCAAAGGCGAATGCGGCGCTCGATGTCGCCCGACAGTCGTTGAAATCCACGATTATCGACAGGGAAACGCTCAAAGCGCGATTGGCTTCCGCCGAAGCCGCACGCACGCTTGCCAGGATCAATCTGGAAAACACCAGGATCATTGCGCCACGCGACGGAACCCTTGGCCAGGTGCAGGTGCACAGCGGACAATATGTCTCCGCAGGCTCCCAGCTCGTCTCTCTTGTCCCGCAAAACGTTTGGGTGATTGCTAACTACAAGGAAACGCAGTTGCCCGGCATGCGGGTAGGGCAAAAGGTCAGCTTCACCGTGGATGCGCTGGATGGCGAGCGCTTCAGCGGACACATTGAACGCTTCTCTCCCGCTGCCGGGTCTGAGTTCGCGGTGATCAAGGCTGACAATGCCACAGGCAATTTCACCAAAGTCTCCCAGCGCGTACCGGTCCGCATCGCGATCGACCCCGACCAGAAAGACATGGACAAGCTGATCCCCGGCCTCTCCGTGGTGGCAACGGTGGAAACCGAAAAGGGATAGCCGAACATCTTGCTGATGGGACCGTCAACCGAAAGAGGTCACCGCGAACACCACGGCACACGACCATGCCAGAATACCGGAAATTAGAAAGAAGGCTTTTTGGTGCCTCTTGCCGGGTTGATAGCACCCATAGCATCATTGTTTTTATTTTATTTTTTCCAACTAACGCATTTCGTGATACACATAATGTTACCCATTTTGCGCGCCATAGACAGCCAAGCGAACGGCTGTGAGCCCCATCGAGATTTTGTAGAAACCGACCGAGAGCTCTCGTGACCGCTCAGCGCTGGTGCTGCGCCCCGGACGTGAAGTCCGAACAACGGAATACCATCTGAGAGAAATGGGCATCTCCGAAACGGCGATCAGACAGCCATTTCTCTGACGCGACGCCCGTCGGCATCGAACAGATGAAGGCAGTCTTCTTCTGCGCCGAGAAAGACGAAGTCTCCGCGCTTGATGTTTGGTTCACCGGGAAGTTTGACCACAAAGGGCGTTTCCTCCCGACCGATGTCAACATAGGCAAGCGTGACCTCCCCCAAAGGTTCGGTCATCATCACCTTTCCGGCAAACAATGCGCCTTCTTCCGCCACCAGTGTCGTGTCTTCAGGTCTTAATCCAATATACCCCGGACCGCCTGTTCCCGGCAGAGGTCGCGAAATATGTATACGCTCGCCCGCCTCCAACGCGATCGCGAAGCCGTTGTCCTCCGGAGAAAAAACGCCGGGAACAATGTTCATGGATGGCGAACCGATGAACCTGGCAACAAACAGGTTTGCCGGATTGCGATAAAGCTCCATCGGTGTCCCGAACTGTTCGATCATGCCCTGATTGAGGACCACGATCCGGTCGGCCAGCGTCATCGCCTCGACCTGATCATGGGTCACATAAACCATTGTCGTATCGCTCATGCGCTCGGCAAGACGGGCAATTTCGAGGCGCGTCGCTACTCTCAAGGCCGCATCGAGGTTACTCAATGGTTCGTCGAAGAGAAAAACCCTCGGGTCACGGGTAATGGCGCGTCCGATGGCAACGCGCTGGCGCTGGCCGCCCGACAGTTCCTTGGGCCTTCTGTCGAGGTAGGGAGTAATCTGCAGGATTTCCGCAGCCTCCCGAACACGCCGGTCGATCTCGCTCTTGGGCGTGTTGCGTCCCAAAGACAGACCGAAGGCCATGTTTTCGTAAACGGTCATATGCGGATAGAGAGCATAGGACTGGAAAACCATGGCTATGCCGCGTTCTTTCGGCGTCAGGGAATTCACTACACGCCCGTCAATTTCCAGCGTGCCGGCGGTAATCTCCTCCAGCCCCGCAATCATGCGCAGAAGCGTGGATTTTCCACAGCCAGACGGTCCAACGAAAACGACGAATTCGCCAGGCTGAATGTCGAGGTCAATGCCGTGAAGCACCTCGACCGAGCCGTAGCTCTTTTTGACACCGGACAGGGTTACACCGGACATGGATCATTTCCTCTCGATTTTTCCGAAGAATGCGCTGGTGCCTTCCAATGAGATGACGCCATCTGACACGCTGTTCCTGAAACTTGGCACCTCAAGTGCGCTGAACGTGCTCACATCGAAGGGCGGCTTATATCGCGCCGGCAAGCGCCCCAGATTGAAGACACAGAGGACCTCCTCGTCTGCATACATGCGGCGGAAAGCCAGGATCGGCTCGCCGCCAACGCTGGCCGGGAGCAATTCGATATCCCCTTTGATCATCGCCTGATGAGCACGCCGGAAAGCGAGAAAAGCCCTGTAATGCGACAAGACGGAGGTCGGATCGGTTTCCTGACGGTTCACAGCCAGCGGCAGATGGTTGCTATCGACCGGCAACCAGGGGCGGGCTGGCGAAAAACCGGCATGATCCGCTCTGCTGTCCCAGGGCATTGGGGTGCGGCAACCGTCACGACCTTTGAACTCGGGCCACAGCCGAATGCCGTACGGATCGACGAGATCCTCGTAGGCCAGTTCGGCCTCGGTCAGCCCGAGCTCTTCACCTTCATAACAACAGACCGATCCGCGAAGCGAAAGCAGGAGCGAACCCATAAGCTTGGCAAGCCGGCCGACATCATCGGCATGTTCATGCCACCGGCTGACGTGTCGTGAAACATCGTGATTGGAAAAGGCCCAGCATGGCCAGCTGCCGGCTGCCTTTTCCTCAAAGCGGGCAATTCGCTTTCGGAAAATGTCAGCATCGTACTCGTCACCCAGAAAGTCGAAGGTGTAAGCCATGTTGAGCTTGTCGTTGTTCGACGTGTATTCGGCCATCAGGTCAAGCGACTGAGGACCATAGCCGATCTCGCCGACGCTCGCAGAGCCCGGATATTCGTTCAGCAAAGCCCGGAAACGGCGCAAGAAATCCACTGTTTCGGGGCGATTCTTGTCAAACAGATGGTTCTGGTAGTGATACGGCTCGATCTCTTTGGACTTCTCGACAAAGTCTGCCGGCGGATTGGAACGAAGGCGCGCGTCGTGACAGTAAAAGTTCGTCGTATCGAGCCGGAAACCATCGACGCCGCGTTCCAGCCAGAAGCGTACCGTATCCAGAATAGCGTCCTGCGCTTCCGGATTGAGCAAATTCACATCCGGTTGTTCGGCCAGGAAGTTATGAAGGTAGTATTGTCGACGCGTGCTGTCCCATTGCCAGGATGAACCGCCAAAGACCGAAAGCCAGTTGTTCGGGGGCGAGCCGTCAGGCTGCATGTCAGCCCAGACGAACCAGTCCGCCTTTGGGTTGGTTCGGCTTGACCGGCTCTCGATGAACCATGGGTGCTGGCTCGAAGCGTGGCTTAGAACCTGGTCAATCATGACCCGAAGACCGAGACGATGCGCCTCGGCAATCAAGGCATCAAAATCGTCAAGAGAGCCAAACATCGGGTCGACATTGCAATAATCCGAAATGTCATATCCGAAGTCCTTTTGTGGCGAGGCGAAAAAGGGCGAAAGCCAGATCGCGTCGACACCGAGCGCCGCAACATAGCCCAGCCGGGCGGTTATTCCGGCGAGGTCCCCAACGCCGTCGCCATTGCTATCCTGAAAAGACCGGGGATAGATCTGATAGATGACGGCGCCGCGCCACCAGTCTTCATCGCTGGAGATAGTGGCGAAGCCATTCTTCATATCTTTGGAAGGCATAATGAAAGTCATCCTTTGACACCTCCGGCAGTCAGACCAGAGATGATCTTTCGTTGGAAAATGAGAACCAGCGCGATCAGCGGAACCGTGACAATCACCGAGGCGGCCATGATGTTGCCCCACGGAACCTCGAACTCGGTGGCGCCGGACAGGAGCGCGATTGCCACCGGAACGGTTCTGAGGTCATCGTTGGAAATAAAGGTGAGCGCGAACAGGAACTCGTTCCACGCGTGAATGAAGGCAAGCAGCCCGGTCGTGACCAGTGCCGGCCACATCAGCGGCAGGAACACCCGGGTCACGATCGTCCACGGAGAAGCGCCGTCAACGATCGCCGCTTCCTCGATTTCGACGGGCAGGTCGCGCATGAATGTGGTCAGGACCCAAACCGTAAACGGCAGGGTAAAGATCATATAGGCAAGGACGAGCGACCAGAGCGAATTATAAAGGCCGATCGCGCGAATGACTTCAAACAGCCCCGCCAGCACTGCGATTTGCGGGAACATGGATACCGACAGGATCGTCAGAAGCAGCAATCCGCGGCCCCGGAACTGAATGCGGGCCAACGCATATGCCGCAGTGACTGCCAAAAGAAGCGAAATCAGAACGACGACAGTGGCTACGAAGACCGAATTCAGGATGTTTCTCGGAAAGGTCCCGTTGCCGAGAACAGCCATGTAGTTGGAGAGATTGAAATCAACCGGCAGATAGTTCACCCGGAACAGGGCCGTGCCGGACTTCATCGATGTCAGGGCGGCGTAGTAAAAAGGGAAAACCGACTGCAGCACAATGAATGCGACCAGAGCATAGAATGCAACTTGCTTGATCAGGCGCGGCATATCAGGCTCCTTTCCCGATATTGATCCGTCCGATACGGATGTAAGCGATGGTAATCAGCGCAACGACGAGAAAGAGCAGTGTCGATGCGGCCGAGCCGTAGGCGAACTTGTCGAAAGCGAACAGGTTCTGCTGGGCGAACACCGACATGGTTTGCGTCTGCTCGTTGTTCGGCGTGAGGATGTAGATCAGATCGAAAATACGAAGCGCATCGAGCAGACGGAAAATGACGGCGACCATCAATGCGGGCCGGACCAGCGGCAGCGTAATGCGCCAGAAAACCTTGAGCGGCGAGACGCCATCAATATAGGCAGCTTCATAAATGTCGCCCGGAATCATCTGCAATCCGGCCAGAACAAGCAGAGCCATGAAAGGCGTTGTTTTCCAGATATCAACGATCAGCACCGCAATCATGGCCGTGTCGGGAGAGGCCGTCCAGGCGATGGGCGTCGATATAAGGTGAAGGTTGAGCAGTACATCATTGATGATGCCGAACTGGTCGTTCAGCATCCAGCCCCACATCTTGGCTGAAACCACCGTGGGGATTGCCCAGGGGATAAGCACCGCCGCACGCACCACGCCCCGCCCGGCAAAATTGCGGTTCAGGACAAGCGCGATAACAGTCCCGAAAACGGTTTCGAATGCGACGGACACGAAAGCAAAGCGCAGCGTGTTCCAGACCGCTTGCCACCACGCAGCATCGGCCAACAATCCGAAGGTGAGCGTTCGTCCGTTGGGCAGCGTTATGGATGAAAGATAGTTTGAAAAACCGACAAACTCTGCGGCAGCGAGGTTGCTGAGCGAAGCGTCCGTAAAGCTGTAGTAGATGGTCAGGAGAAGGGGCCACCCCGCCACGAATGCCAGGATGATCAACATCGGGGTCACAAAAAGTATCGCCCAGCGTCTTCGGCTGGCTGAGAGCTGCAGCTTCTGATTCATGGCACGCCGCCAATCCCGTCTGATTTTTTCAATGTATATGGAGAAGGAGGGCGCGGCGGTGGCTTGACCGCCGCGCTGATGGCCGATTACCAGCCGTTGCCGCGAAGCTGATAGAGCTTCAGTTCAAGCTCTTCCAGATTGTCCTGAGCAGAACCATTGCCTGAAAGCGTATTGTAGGCGGTAGTCCAGAACAGCGACGAAACTTCGTTGTATTTCGACTTTGTCACGTTCGATGGTCTGGAAACGGCGGTCTCAAGCGAATCTTCCCAACGCAAAGCGAAGGGTTGTTTGGCCTGCACTTCCGGGTCCTCATACAATGCGACAGCGGTCGGCGCGTTCGAGTTATACATCACGCGATATTTCTGCGCTTCGGGAGAAGTCAGGTATTTCACCAGTTCAACCGCCGCGTCCGGGTGCTCCGAATATTTGGAAACCGCAAGGTTGAAGCCGCCAAGGGTCGCAGCGGACTCGCCGTTTTCGCCGGCGGGAAGCGGCGCAACATCAAATTTGCCCTTAATGGCCGAATCGTCCTGCTCACCCAGAGCGTAGGCATATGGCCAGTTGCGCATGAAGACAGCATTTCCAAGTTGCCAGATTCCGCGCGTATCCTCCTCCTTGTAGGAAAGAGTTCCTGGCGGAGAGATAGTGCCGATCCATGATTTCGCGCGCTCAAGCGCTGCTGCGGCATCTGGGTTGTTGACGCTGATTTCCCCATCAGCCTCGACGATATTGCCGCCGCCGCTGGAGACAAGCCATTCCAGCCCGTCGCATGTCAGCCCTTCATAGGGCGCCCCCTGAAACAGAAAGCCCCACATGCTGGCGTTGCCGTCCGCTCTTTCAGCGTCCATGATTTCCCGAGCAGTCGTGGTCATTTCATCCCAGGTCTTTGGGACATCCTTGCCGTATTTCTCGAGCAGGTCCGTCCTGTAGTAAAGTCCGGGGATGGTTGCATACCAGGGCAAGGCGACGAGCTTGCCATCGACGGTCTGGGAGCGGATGGTCGACGGGAAATACTCATCGATGACATCTTCGGTATAGGGCGTCAGATCAATGAACTGATCGGCAAGTTGCGGCGCCCAAACCACATCGGTGCGATAGACGTCGATGTCGGGATTCCCAGCCGCAAGCCAAAGCCGGTACTGAGAGAATTGATCGCTTGAGGAGGGCGGCAGAGAAACCACCTTGACCGTATGTCCGGTCTTGTCCTCGAAAGACTTCAATTGCTCCTGAAGAAGCCCGAGATCGTTCCCGACAAGCCCGGTCACAATCGATATTTCGTCGGCACGGGCTGCGGTCGAGGCGAGCAGCGACAAGGCGAGTGCCGCACCGCTTATGGTGCAACCGGCCAATAGAGATTTCATGGTTTTCGTCCTCCCAAGGTTCTAGATCCTGCTTCCTCAAACACGGGAGATTGCAGCGACGGCGAAGCCCGACTGCAGCCTACAGGACCCAAATTGGCTATCCAATTCGTATTGGATGAGTCGTAACCTAATCCCTATTCATCGGTTGTCAAACACATTTTTTTGACGTTTTAATTGGAAATATGACTCTTTTTGCTATATGTCTGATATAATTATGTTTCCAAATCGAATTGGAATTTAACCAGCTCGCCATTGTCGCGAGCCTCTACGCCAAGTGCCTTTTGACATGAACCAGAAAGAACTCGCGACATTTCTCAATCTCTCCCAGACCACTGTTAGTCGCGCGCTTGCCGGCTATGCCGACGTGAGCGAAGAAACGAAGCGGCTCGTTCTTAAGACGGCCCTGGAACATGGTTATCGCCCGAATTCGTCAGCACGCCGGCTTGTCACCGGAAAGGCGGGCTCTATCGGCGTGGTCTTCCCGATGGAGAGAAATTTGATCGTCGATCCGCACTTTCTCGAGGTGCTCGCAGGGTTGAGCGAAGCGCTGGGTGAAGTGGGAACCGACATTCTGCTGACGCCGACAATTGCGGCTCACGAAATCGACACCTATGACCGTCTGGCTCGTGAAGGCGCCGTTGACGGCATCATCATCGTCGGCACAAAGGTCGAAGACGAGCGGGTCGAACACCTTGCCAAGCTTGACTTCCCGTTTGTCACGCATGGCCGAACGAAGCGCGGAAGCGAGCACGCTTATCTTGACATAGACAATGAAGGCGGATTTCGGCGGGCAACGGAACTTCTGCTTGACCTTGGCCACGAAAAGATCGGGCTGATCAACGGACAGCCCGACCGAAATTATGCAGATGACCGGCTTATTGGCTACCGGAAGGCCTTGGAGGGCCGCCATCTGAATTTCGAGCCATCTCTTGTGGTTGCTGCGCCGATGACGGTGGAAAAAGGATATCAGGCTGCGCGTGCGTTTTTGTCGCAAACCGTGAAACCCACGGCAATTGTCTGTGGCTCAACCGTTGTTGCCATAGGGGTCATGCAGGCTTTGCGGGAGAACGGGCTCGATATCGGAAAAGATATCTCGATCGTTGCACATGATGATGGCCTATCCACCGTTCGCGCGGATCTGTCGAGCCTTCCGCTGACGACGACATTCTCTCCCGTTCAAGCCGCCGGCAAGCGCATCGCCCAAATGCTGCTTGACCGCATTGGAGGTGAGGCCGTGACGGCACTTCAGGAAATATGGCCCGTCGACCTGATTGTCAGAACATCCACCGGTAAGGTTTGACGACCTGCGATCGCCACTATCCCCGCAAGCCCTTCACCCAGAAATCCGCGTATCATCAGGACGCCGGAGCCTAAAATGAGTTCTTAGTCGCCTCCGAGCAGGCTTCCCACTTATACACGATGGAGGCGAACAGCTTCTTTTCATGGGCCACCCGCGGATGATCCGCGAGTTGCGCATGAGCACTCGACAGCAGTAGGCGTTGGTTCCTTGCGGTTTCCACTTCGCCATCGCACCGCTTTTCCTGCGCTTTGAAAAGATCGTACCGCGCTGTAAGAGAGACCTCCCGTCAGCCAAACGCAATAGAGGCTTCGCGTTCAAGCTGACCGAAATCCATCCACGCCGCCCAGCACGTTCGGACGGTTGATCCTGGAAAACGCCGCACCTCTATCATCAAAGAGATGCAAAGCGTCCGGCTGAAAGGTAACAGGGTATGCGCCCCCGCGGCTCCAGAACGTATCACCGCTTGCTTTCACCATCAGCGACTGCCCCCCTGCCCCCTGCAACTGCAGCATGGCATGATCGCCAATATTCTCGGCCACCTCGATAGCGCAGGCAAAACCACCAGCATCGCCAGCGGGGTCGATATGTTCCGGGCGGATGCCGATCGTCACCGTGTCGCCGCTGCGCGTATCAGAAGCAGGGCGAACCGGCACGGAAACCCGGGCAAACCCGGAAACCTCCACAATAATCGCGTCGGCTTCCACGGCGGCGATGGTCCCTTCGAGAAAGTTCATCTTCGGCGAACCTATGAAGCCCGCAACGAACAGGTTTTGCGGCAAGTGATAGAGCTCCAGCGGTGTTCCCACCTGCTGCACATCGCCATGGTCAAGCACCACGATCCGGTCGGCAAGCGTCATCGCCTCGATCTGGTCGTGGGTCACATAGGCCATGGTGGTGCCAAGGTCGTCATGCAGTTTCGACAGCTCGAGCCGCATGTGGACGCGCAGCGCCGCGTCGAGGTTCGACAGCGGCTCGTCGAACAGGAACACCTGCGGGTCGCGGACGATCGCCCGACCGATGGCGACGCGCTGGCGTTGACCGCCCGAGAGTTGACTGGGGCGCCGCTCCAGCAGATGCTCGATGTGCAGAATGCCGGCCGCCGCGCGCACCTTGCGGTCGATTTCATCCTTCGGACGTTTGGCGAGCTTGAGGCCGAACGACATGTTTTCGTAGACGGTTTTGTGCGGATAGAGCGCATAGGACTGAAACACCATGGCAATGCCGCGCGCTTTGGCCGGAATATCATTGCAGCGCTTCTCCCCGATCAACAGATCGCCGCCGCTGACCTCCTCCAGCCCGGCAATCATGCGCAGCAGCGTGGATTTACCGCAGCCGGAAGGGCCGACAAAAACGATGAACTCGCCGTCGCGCACCTCGAGGTCAATGCCCTTGATGACTTCCAGCGCACCGTAGGACTTGCTCAGATTTTTCAGGGTAAAGCCGGCCATTGGTTTCCTCCTCGGCTGTTTCGCGTCTGTCAGGGCCGCGCGTCGAAGACAACGCCATTGCCGGTGATGAACTGGTTTGAATAGGGGTAGAAATGCTTCTCGAAAGGCATGCGCGGAGTGGCGGCATAGCGCGCAGCAAAGCCCTCCGGCCTGAAAAAGGCCTCGGTCGCCGCCCGCAGATCCGCCTTCAGCGCCGCCTCTCCCGGCGCCCGTGAGAGATCGTTCCACTCGTCGGGATCATCGGCGAGGTTGTAGAGCTCCTCGCAGCCGTCCAGGTAGAGGCAGTATTTCCAGTCGCCGCGGCGCAGCATGCAACCGGCGTGGTCCGGCTGCTTCAACACGGCACTTTCGCAGAAGAGGTCACGGTCCGGCGCCTCACCTCCGGCGATCACCGGCGTGAGGTCACACCCTTCCAAACCGTCGGACGGAGTAACTCCCGCTGCGGCGCAAAGGGTCGGGTAAAGGTCGATCAGTCCGGCAAGCGCATTCGTCCGGCACCCGGCCTCTGCCACGCCGGGCCAGCGGATGATCAGCGGAACACGGGCGGAATCCTCATAGAAGACGGTCTTCTGCCAGAGCCCCCGCCGCGCCGCCATCTCACCGTGATCGGAGGCGTAGATGACGATCGTATCCTCGAAGAGACCGAGATAGTCGATCACATCCAGAAGCCGGCCAACGGCATCGTCGACCCATTCGACGCAGCCGTAATAGGCAGCCAGCGCCCGGGCATTCACCGCATCATCGCCCCGGTGATGCGCCGTGCCGCTCGCCGCCGCCGCTTTCCGCACAAAGGCGGGCGCATGGGAAAGCCAGTCGGGATCATAGTCCGGCAGTTCCACCCTGCCCGCGAAACGCTCGAAGAAGCGACGCGGCGGGTTGATCGGAAAATGCGGTTTGTCGAAATGGACGGCCAGAAAGAACGGCGCATCTCCCGGTCGGCCCGCATGGCCCTGCAGCCATTTGGCCGCCTCGCTGACGCAGATCTCCGTCTGCGTCATGGCAAGGGGAATGCCTGAAGGGCCGGCATCGCCCAGGATATCGCCGAGGCCGGATTCGTTGGCGTGGCGGGCGGGATCCGGCTGGTGCGCCTGGCCGTAGAGATCGCCGTAGGGGCGTTCCTGAAAGCCCTGGAACTGCTCGCCGTTGAAATGCGTCTTGCCCACAAGCGCGGTGCGGTATCCGGCGCTGCCGATCGCGCGCGCCAGCGTTGGGCCGTTGGCGGGGAGGATGTGGCGATTGTCGTAAATGCCGGTCGTGCGGCAGTATTTTCCAGTCAGAAGGCTCGCCCGGCTGGGCACGCAAAGCGGGTTCTGGCAATAGGCATTGTCGAAACGCATGCCGCCCGCGGCCAGGCGGTCGAGCGACGGCGTTTCCACCGGCGTGTCCGCACAATTACCCATCGCACGCACGCTGTGCTGGTCGGAAAACAGGAACAGAATATTAGGCTTCTTTTTCATGATCTCTTCCTCAGGCCTTGACCGCGCCGCCAAGCCGAAGACCACCCTTCTGCAGCGGCTTCTGGATCAGGAAATAGACAAGCAGCGTGGGCGCTGTGTACAGCAGCGCGAAGGCGGCAAGCTGGCCATACATGGCCTCGCCATATTCTCCGAAGAAGCTGTAGAGCGAGACGGCCATCGGATAGTTGTCGCGGCTTTGCAGCAGGATGAAGGGTACGAAGAAATTGCCCCAGTTCTCGATGAAGGAGAGGATGAAGATGGTCGCGATCCCCGGCGCCAGGAGCGGCACGACGATATAGGCGACGCCTTCCATGCGGGATGCCCCTTCCGTCCACGCCGCCTCTTCCAGATCGGTCGGAATGGCATCCATGAAGCCCTTCATCAGCCAGACCGCAAAGGGAAGCTCCGCCGCCGTGCGGAAGACGATGACGCCCGCAAGCGTATCGACGAGGCCGATATGGACGAACATCACATAGATCGGCACCATGATGGCGGTGATCGGCAGCGCGCTGGCAAAGACGATGGTGTAGATATACTGCTTTCCGTAGCGCAGCCTGTAGCGCGACAACGGATAGCCGGCAAAGAGCGCGAGGATGACCACCAGGCAGGACGTGCCGGCCGAAATGATGACGCTGTTCATGAAGGGCCGGATCGCGACATCCTCCGTCAGGATCGCGCCGAAATTCGTCAGGCTCCAGCGGGCCGGCAGTTGAATGGCAAGCGTCGCCTCGGCATCGAAAGCGGCCAGCACCATCCACACCATCGGCACGACGAAGGCGATGGCAACGAAGGTGAGCGCGATATCGGCGGCCAGCCGGTCGCGGGTCTTGGCCTTGGCAAGATTAGCCATTGCGCGCTTCTCCCACTTTGAACAGACGGACATAGATGAGGGAGGCGATGACGCCGAAGCCAAGCAGCAGGACGGCGATTGACGAGCCGTAGCCGATAAGGCCGAAATCATAGGCCTGATTGTACATCAGGAGCGGCAGCGTTTCCGAGCGCGTGCCGGGCCCGCCCGCCGTGGTGATCCAGATGATACCGAACACACCGAGCGTGTTGAGCGTGGTCAGCACCACATTGATGGCGATCACCGGGCGGATGATCGGCAGGATGACGCCGAAGATCGATTGCATGCGCCCTGCCCCGTCGATCTCGGCGGCTTCAAGCACTTCGCTCGAGACATCCTGAAGAGCTGCGGAATAGACGAGCATGGAAAAGGCACAGCCGCGCCAGATGTTGATGACGATCACCGCGGCAAGCGGCGCCGTCAGAAGCCATTGCTGGTGGGCAAAGCCGAAAATATCGAAAATCTGGTTCATGCCGGATTCGTCGCCGCGCAGGAATGTGTACCACAGAAAGCCCGCAACGACTTCCGGCACCACCCAGGCGGTGATGACGATGACCGAGGCAAGGCTCTGGATGGCAGGCGTCGCCATCTGCCGCACATAGGCAATGCAAAAGCCGACAATGTTCTGCCCGGCAACGGAGAGGCCGACGAACACCGCCGTCCGTCCGAGCGCCGCCCATGTGCGCGGATCGGTAAAGAGATAGTAGTAATTCTCAAAGCCGATGAAGGCCGGATTGCGTGCTGCGTAGCCCGACAATCCGAGATTGGTCATGGATGTGTAGATGGCCCAGATGATCGGCACCAGAAAGAAGGCGACGATCATCAGGGTGGCCGGGGCAAGCGGCACAATGCGCATCAGCACTGCTGCCGGCCCTTGGCCCGTTCCGCTTGCCCCTTGCGCCATGTCAGTTCGCTTTTTCGACGTTCGACGAGCCGGCAAGACGGGTGAGCTGGCGGTCGAAGCGGCCGGCGGCGTCTTCGACGCTGTCTCCGCCGACCGTTACGGCCTCCATCGTCTCCTGGATGAGGGAGGAGACCTGCGGATAGATTTCCAGCGCCGGGCGGAAGTTGGTCACCTCAACCAGTGAGGAGAAGAAACCGGCGGTCGGATTGGTCTCGAGATAGGTCTCGTCCGCGATGACGTCCTTGCGCACGCCGATCGATCCGGCGCGAATGGCATAGGTCAGGCTGTTTTCGAAATTGGCGACCGTGGTCATGAAATCAAAGGCGAGATCCTTGTCCTCGGTCTTCGGGCTCATGGCGATGGTCCAGCCGCCGGACATGGAGGTGAAGCCGTTGCCCTGGCCATTCTGCGTCGGGATCTTGGCCATGCCCAGCGTCTCGTTCCACGCCGCCCAGGGCGCGGTGCCGCCCTCGATCCAGCGCGCCCAGATCCAGTTGCCGTCGATGAACATGGCAACCTTGCCCTCGGGCACGCGCTGTTCGACGAGAACGTTCTGGAAGCTCGAATCCTGAAGATCGGTATCGGACACGAGATAGCCGTTGTCATAGGCGGTTTTCAGGAAGGCCAGCGCATCGCGGAAGCCCTTGGATCCGACGATCCATTTCTGCGTTTCCGGATCGAAAAGCGTTGCCGAGAGCCCGCCCGGCGTGCCGGAGATCAGGTTCATGAGACCCCGCATCGTGCTCGCCTCGTTGCCGGCCTTCGTCACATAGATATTGATCGGATCGACGCCGGGGAGGTTTTCCTTCACCTTGGCCGCGGCATCGAGAATGTCCTGCCAGGTCTTCGGCTGCCAGTCAGCCCCCACTCCGGCCTTTTCGAGAAGGTCCTTGTTGTACCAGATGGCCTGGGTGTCGGTGCCGAGCGGAATGCCGTAAACCTTGCCGTCGACGAAAGACTTTCCGTTCTGGACCGCGATCTGGGAGAACTGATCCCACTCGTCCCAGCCGGAGAGCCGCTCGTCCAGCGGCTCGAGATAGCCCGCGGCGGCATCCGCGGTGATCTGGAAACCATCCTCATAGATGATGTCAGGCGCCGTCGATGCCGACTGGTTCATCAGCGAAACCTTGGTGTAGTAGTCGCGCGCCGACGAACTGATCGCGTTGAGCTCGATCGTGTCGCCGGGGTGTTCGGCTTCGAATTCGGCCTTGGCCGCCTCCATGACCGCCGACACATAGGGCGATTCGCGATAGACAACGGACAATTCCTCCGCCTGCGCCAGGGCAGGTAGACCACAGGCAAAGCCAGCGGCCAGCAGCGTTGACAGCTTCAATTGAGCACGCAAATTCATGTTGTTTCCTCCCTAAAAGACCTGCAAACGATATCACATATTTTTCGCTGGTCAACAAAGCTTCACACCAAATTTCACGCTCTATCTGCGATTTCTGCCTTAAAACTAGCCTTTTACGGGACTTCTCTTTGATGTATTGACTAAATTTAAGGCGCGTGCCAATGATGCGGACATGCAAACGTTACCAGATAAGTGATATGGCAGAACAAAGAGACACTATGACGCCCGTCGTCCTGGCGGTGGATATCGGGGCCACCAAGATCGCCGTCGGCCTCGTGCATGCCGATGGCGCAATCGCCTTTCAGTCTCGCGAGCGCTCGCCCGTCAGGGCGGAGCCGAGCCTGGCGCTGATCGAGCGGCTCGGCAGGGCAGCCGAGGCCCACGCCAGAAAGAACGGGCTCACCATAGAGGGAACGGGCATTGCCTGCGGCGGTCCGCTCGACCTCGAAAAAGGCCTGGTCCTGTCTCCGCCCAACCTGCCGGACTGGGATCGCATACCGCTGACAAAGCAGATGGAAACCAGCTTCGGCGCGAAGGCCTATCTGCAGAATGACGCGGCGGCGGGCGCAATCGCCACGGCGCTTTGGGACAATCCCGACGCGGTGAGGGACGTGACCTATATCACCGTCTCTTCGGGGATTGGCTGCGGCGTCATCACCGATGGCTTTCTTTATACCGGCCATACCGGCAACGGGTCGGAGCTCGGCCACATCCCGCTGATTTACGATGGCCGCGCCTGTAACTGCGGCCTGACGGGATGTTTTGAAGCCTATGTCTCGGGAACATCGATCGGCAAGCGCTACACCGAAGCCAAGGCCACGTGCATGGCGACGCCGCGGTCCTATTCCGCGCGCGACGTCGCCGAGGCGGCGCTTGCCGGCGACGAGGAGGCCCTTGCCTTCTGGCACAGTTCGATGGGCATGCTTGCCCGTGCGGTGCGCGCGGCCGCCGATCTGTTCGATCCCGCCCTGCTGGTGCTCGGCGGCGGCGTGACCGAGGCCGATGGAGAGCTCTTCGCGCCCGCGATGGCGCTCGTCGGCAGCAGCATGGCCGCCGGCGTCGGTCAACGCCTGACGGTGCGCAAGACGGGCTTCGGCCGCAATTCGGGCGTAGCCTCTGCGGCCTCCGTCGCATGGAACGAAATCGGCAGCGCCACGGGCGTCAAGGTGAGGATCAGAGAATGACGGCAAGCCTGGAAGAGGAGATGGCGGCCCATTTTGCCATGAACGCGGAAATGCGGGCTCGCCTTCCCGATATCATCGCCATCGCTGACGCAATCTGGCAGAGCGTATGTGCGGGCGGTTGCGTCTATGTGTTCGGCAATGGCGGTTCGGCCGCGGAAGCGTTGCATTTCAGCGGCGAGCTGATCGGCCGCTATAAATCCAACCGGCGCCCCCTGCCCGCGACCTGCCTCTCCGCCGATGTCTCGGCGCTCACCTGCATCGGCAACGACTTCTCCTTCGATGCCGTTTTCGCCCGTCAGGTCACGGCCCTTGCCGGACCGCGGGATATCGTCATTGCCTTTTCCACGAGCGGACGGTCGGAGAATATCCGCTCCGGGATTGCCGCCGCCTGGGCAAAAGGCGCCAAAACCGTTCTCTTCACCGGCCAGAACGGCGCCGAAATCGCGAAGGATTGCAGCCTCGCCTTCATTTCACCCCACACGATGACCGCCCGCATTCAGGAAATGCACCAGCTAGCCATGCACCTGATCTGCGCCCGTCTGGAAACACTCGTCGCGGAGAGCGAAAATGTCTGAGCAGAAATCGCGTTTTGCCACCATTCACATGGTCGGCCATGCCCATCTCGATCCCGTCTGGCTGTGGCGCTGGACGGAAGGCTATCAGGAGGCCCGCGCGACGCTTGCCGCAGCCGTCGCCCTCCTGGAGGAGTTCGAGGATTACGTCTTCACCTTCGAACAGGTCGCCGTCGTCGACTGGATCCGCGAGAGCGACCCAAAGCTTTTCTCCCGACTTCGCGACCTCATCATGTCCGGGCGCATCGCCATGGTTGGCGGCTGGTGGGTCGAGCCGGACTGCAATCTGCCGAACCTCGAATCCTTTGTGCGCCAGGGCCTGATCGGCCAGCGCTATCTGCTTGAGCATTTCGGCGGCATCGCCAATGTCGGCCTCAATGCCGACCCCTTCGGCCACTCCGCGGCCCTGCCGCAGGTGCTTGCCGGCCACCGGATCGCCTCCTACTGCTTCCTGCGCCCCGGCCCGCACGAAATCGACATGCCGCATACGCTTTTTGAATGGCAAGGGCTGGGCGGCGCCTCGGTTGCCGCCTACCGGATCCCGCATGAATACTGCACGACGGCGGAAAACGTCGACCGGCATATGGAATCCGCCATCAGCAAGATCGGCGCGGCGCTTGAGGACGAGGCCATGGTCTTCTATGGCGTCGGCAATCATGGCGGCGGCCCGACCCGGCGAAACCTGAAGAGCATCGAGGCGCTTGATGCAGACGGTCGGTTCGGAAGCCTGGCCATGTCCGGCCCCGACCGCTATTTCGAGGCGCGCCGGAAGAACGGCACGCCCATGCCGGTTCACGAGGGCGAGCTTCAGCGCCACGCCGCCGGGTGCTACGCGGCCTTTGGGAAGATCAAGCAGATGAATCTGAAGGCAGAAGCAGCCCTTCTGGAGGCGGAGCGCTATGCCACGCTTTCCGCGGCCACACAGGGGGTCCCGTACCCCCGCGAAAAGCTCGACGAGGCATGGAAGACGCTGCTCTTCAACCAGTTCCACGACATCCTGCCAGGAAGCTCGATCCTTCCCGCCTGCGAAGACGCGGTCCATGCTCTTGGCGGCGTGATCGCGACGGCAGACAGGGTCACCAACCGCGCCCTGCAGATCGCAGCCCGCGACATCGCCATACCGGCAGACGAGGAAACGCAGCCGCTCATCGTCTTCAACCCGCATCCGTTCGAAGCCGAGATCACGGCGGAACTGGAACTATCCTTCCTGCCGGGCAACTGGATTGTCAGCGCCGAGGATGGCGAGGAAACGCCCTGGCAGAAGATCAGGGCCGATGCGACCATCCGCGAGGAAGATATCTTCCGCGACCGCTATCGCGCCCGCATTGCCTTTCCCGTCAGGGTCCCGGCCTTGGGCCACAAGCTCTATCGCGTGCGTAGAACCGATGCGCCGCAAACCACGCCGCAAGTCCAGGCGCGCGCTCACGCGACCACCATCGAGAACGCGCATCTGCGGGTGACCATCAACCCGCAGACCGGCTGGCTTGACGAATTCGTCACTCTTGCCGACGGGCAGGATCTCGCCCCTGCCAAAGGCGCCATCCATACCGTCGTATCGGCCGATGGTTCCGACACCTGGGGACACCGGGTCGAGACCTATGTGGGCCAGGGCCGCCAGTTCGAAGTCGAGAGCATCCACATCGAGGATGCCGGCCCCGTTCGCGCCGCCGTCCGCGTCAATGCCCGCCTCGGACGCTCTCGCCTGAGCGAGCTCTTCGTGCTCGACAGCGACGCCCGATCGCTCGAAATCCGCACCGAGATCGACTGGCATGAAGAACTCCACCTTCTGAAACTGCGCTATCCGACGGCGATATCGGCCAGTACGGCGCGCTACCAGATGCAATATGGCTATGTGGAGCGGCCTGCGGACGGTCTCGAATATCCCGGCCAGCGATGGGTCAGCGTCGCCGGTTCGGATGGCAAGCGGATCAGCGTGATCAACAATGCCAAATACGCCTATGACTGCGTCGATGGCGATATCGGCATCACCGCCGCGAGAAGCCCTGTCTTTGCCTGGCACGATCCGCGCGAATTGCGCGACAGTGAGCATTATCACTATCAGGATCAGGGCCTGCAGCGCTTCAGAGTGCGGCTTTTGCCCCAGACGGGCGACGATATGGGCGAGGCAACCCGGCTTGCCGAAATGATGGTCATGCCGCCCCGCGTTATGATGGAAAGCTTCCATCCTGGCGACATGCCTGCAGCGCGCGGGCTGATTTCCGGCCTTGAAAAAACGCCCGGCCTGCGGCTGACGGCGCTGAAGCCCTGGGAAGACGATCCTGCGGCGACCGTGATGCGCTTCGTCAACGACACGTCCGGCCCGATTGCGGCCCGGCTTGAACTTGACTTTGCCGGCGGCCATCCGCTTTCGCTCGACCTCAAACCGTTCGAGATCCGCACGGTGGCGATCACGCCCTCAGGCAAGATCGTCACCCTCGATCTTCTCGAATTCGAGCCCGACCGCAAACTTCACCTCCTGTCCGAAGGTATCTGACCATGGCCCGCAAACCCGAAATCTGGCCGCCCCTCCTCACCCCGTTTCTGGAAAACGGAGAGGTCGACTTTGGGGCCATCCAGGGTCTTGTCGACTTCTATCTCGCGCGCGGCGTTTCCGGCCTGCTTGTGACTGGTCTCTCCGCCGAGCCGCTTTCGATGAACGATGTCGAGCGCGCCGAGATCGTCGCTGCTTCGGTCCGCGCCGTGGCGGGGCGCGTCCCCATCGCCGCTTCGGTGTTTCGCAAGGAAGGCGAAGCCTGGCCTGAGGCAATTGCGCGCCTAAGGGCGATCGGCGGCGTCGATTGCGCCGTGCTTTTGACCGGACACCTCGTCGAAGAGGGTGAAAGCGACGAGCGTTTTCTCCAATGTCTTGAGGCGATCATCGCCGATAGCAGCGGCGATCTCGGTCTCTACGAGGCGCCCCGTCCCTATAAGCGGCTGATCTCGGACAAGGCTCTTGCCTGTGCGGCTGAGAGCGGACGCTTCACCTTTTTGAAGGATACATGCTGCGATCTTGCGCGAATCAAGCGCCGGATCGACATTGTCAGCGGCAGCCGGCTGAAGCTGATGAACGCCGAGGTGGCAACATTTCGGGCCTCGTTCGAGGCCGGTGCAGACGGATTCTGCGGTCTCATGGCCAATGTCTTTCCGGACATGCTTGAGCGGGCGGCGAGCGAGGAGACCGACGCGCTCTCGCTGCTGCTGACGGCCGGTGATATGGCGCTGGAGCAGAGCTATCCCGGATCTGCCAAGGCCCTGCTCGGCGAAAACTATGGGGTCGGCCTGACCAGTTTCTCACGCGTTTTGGGGCGGCTGACGACGCGCAGCGACTGCACCGGTCTTTTCGCTCTTGATGAATACTTCAACAGATACCAGAAAACGCGTTAAAAGGGCATTTTTGATGAGGCACGTACTCCATGGCAGATAAGCGCGTCACGATCGGCGATATCGCGGAGGCGGTCGGTCTTTCGACATCGACCGTCTCGCGCGCGCTCAGCGGCAAGGGCTATGTCGCGGCAGACGTCAAGGCGCGCGTCGTCGCGGCGGCGCAGAAGATCGGCTATGTGCCCGACCTCAATGCCCGCAATCTCAGGCAGGGCTCCAGCACCCAGATCGGCCTCGTGGTCTCGAGCATTCTGGACCCTTTCTATGCCGAACTTGCCACCGGTTTTCAGGAGGTCGCGCGATCGGAGGGCTATGAGGTCATCCTGATCATCGACCGGGCCGATCCGAAGGAGCAGAGGGCGGCAGTGAAGTCGCTGATCGCCATGGGTGTTTCGGCAATCGCGATCACGCCGGTCTCCGCAGAAGCGGTGGCAAGCGTGCGCGATTTCGGCCGACCGATTCTTCAGATCGACCGTTCCGTCAAAGACGACAACTCGCTCGTCGCAGGTGACAACAGGGCCGGCGGCAAGATGGCAACGGAACATCTGATCGGCTTCGGCCACGAACGGATCGCCCTCCTCATCGACCACGACCAGTGGACGACAGGGCGCGCGCGCATCGAGGGCTGGCGCGAAGCCTTTACCGAGTGCGGCCTAGCCGTGCCGGAAGACCTCATTTTCAAGCTCGGCTCCTCGGATGCGGAAATCGCCTCCGGTCTTGACCGGTTCGTCGGCACGCTGAAATCAAAATCAATCACCGCAATCTTCTCGGCCAACAGCGTCGTCTCGCAGCGCCTTTACGTGGCGCTTGGCAAGCACGGTGTGCGCGTTCCAGACGATGTCTCGGTGGTCGCCTATGACGACGCGCTCTGGATGACGATGGTGACCCCGACCATCAGCGCCGTCAGCCAGCATGTCGAAGAAATGGGCCGCCATGCAGCGGAATTGCTCATCCGACAGATCGGCGCGGGCCGCAAGGGCCCTTGGCCCGTTCGTACCTTTGTTCAACCGAGCCTGATAGCGCGCTCCAGCGTGCTCGCTCTGAATAGCGGGTGATGATCGAGCCCCAGGCTCTGACACGGCAAAGACCGTGAGCGTCGATGCCGGCGAGCCGCAGGCGCCGAAGCACCGGCCGGCCGCTCATTCGTGCCAACCAAGGCGCTGGGAGATCACGCGCGCCTGATAGACGACGATCTTGGCCAGATCCGGAATTTCGTTTTCGGGAATCTGCCAGGCCGGGCCGTTGACGCTGATGCCGGCGAATACGCGGCCATTCTGATCGTGGATCGGAGCGCCGAGACATCGCAGTCCCGGTTGATGCTCCTCATTGTCCACGGCATAGCCCTTCTCGCGAATTTCGGCCAAGGCTCTGCGCAGATCATCGGGCTCTGTCATTGTCTGGTCGGTGTAGCGCGACAGGCCCGCCGAAATCACCCGTTCGACGGCGTCCTCCGTCTGAAATGCGAGGATCGCCTTGCCGATGCTCGTGCAATGCACCGGCGCGTTCTCGATCATGCCCGCTTTGGTATGGCTCTCGGTTCCGGAACCGACGCGATGGATGACCACAGCCTGCATCCCGTCGAAAACAGCCAGATGAACGGTCTGGCCGGTCATGTGCTGAAGAGATTCCATCATCGGCCGGGCTTCCCGGCGCACATCGAGATTGGCGAGCACGATATCGCCGAACTCGAACAGCCGGAGCCCCAGGCGATAGCTGTCACGCTCCCTGTCCTGATCCAGGAACCCGACCTCTCGCATGGAAGCCACAAGCCGGTGCGTCGTGCTCTTCGGAAACCCCGTCCGCTGACATATCGTCGCTAGCGACAATGCGCGGTCATTGACCGAAAAGCACTCCAGGATGCGCACCACCTTCGACAGCGACTTCAATCCCTCATCGCCTTTGGTTTTCATCCGTGTTGTCTGATCGTCATTCATGATTACCCCCAACAGCGTTCCGTGGATCCGTTTGCCATAATAAGGAATTTCGTCCTGTTATACGGAATGCCTAAATCGTTTCAGATTCGAGTTAGGCTCTGAAATAAATTCACCGAAAGACACCATAAACGATCTTTGCCACTCCGTAAATCCCGATATTCGGAACAGTATTCTTTTTTTTGGGACTCATGTTGACAGATCTGACCTCTGGTGAGAGTATCAATTCGCGGTACAGCATTCCGCTATGCGGTATTGCGTCAGGGAGGTCAGATCTGACGTGCAGCACAATTGCGATGTGGCGGGGCCGTTTCCGAGTGGAAGGGCGCAGGCTTCGCTGCCCGCGTCAAACAAAGAGGATTCTGGACCGCAGGGCCTTGTCGGCTCTTTTCGGAACCCAAAAGGAAGATTGGGAGGAGAATTCAATGAATATTCTGAAGACGCTTCTGGCGACGACCGTGGTGGTCGTCGGCGGCATTTCGGCAGCGTGCGCCGAATACCCGGAACGGCCGATCACGCTGATCGTGCCCTGGGGCGCGGGCGGCGGAACGGATGCCACCGGCCGGATTCTGGCAACGCTGATGGAAGAAGAACTGGGCCAGCCGATCAACGTCGTCAACCGCACCGGGGGCGGCAGCGTCATCGGCCACAAGGCGATCGCCGATGCCGATCCCGACGGTTACACGCTGGGCATTATCACCACGGAATTGTCGATGTTCCATTGGCTCGGCACATCCGACCTGACCTACAAGGATTTCACCCCTCTCGGCCTTTATAACGCCGACCCGTCCGCCGTGGTCGTCAGAACCGACGGCCCGTTCGACAGCATGGACGCGCTTACAGCGGCGATCGAGGAAAATGCCGCGGCGATCCGGGCGGGCGGCGCCAATCAGGGCGGCGTCAATCACCTGGCCTATGTCACGCTGGTGAACGAGCTTGACGGCGACAGGGCATTCTGGGTACCGACCGAAGGCGCCGCTCCTGGCCTGCAATTGCTGGCATCCGGAGCGATCGATGTCGGCGTCGTCCAGCTTCCCGAGGCTCAGGGATTGATCGATGCCGGCGAGCTCAAGGCGCTGACAATCCTCGGCACCGAGCGCGATCCGGCACACCCGAACCTGCCGACAATCAAGGAAAGCACGGGGATCGACTTTCCGATCAATGGCTGGCGTGGCCTCGGCGGGCCAAGCGACCTCCCCGGCGATGTCAGCGCCACGCTGATTGAGGTCATGGCCGATGTCGTCAGCAGCCCCGCATTCGCTGACCTGATGGCCAAACGCTCCTACGGCGTCGTGTGGGAAGGCGGCGACGCCTTCGTCGACTACCTCGCCCAGCGTGACGAGGCCTTCGGCAAGGCCATGAACGCCGCCGGTCTCGTCAAGGACTGACGGACCGGACCGGTCGCCGAAGGCACTCCATTCCACAACTGAAACTCGTTCTTTTCGGCCGTATCCCGGCCGGAGTGCCTTCGGCCGTCTGCTCGCGACACCAATGGAAAGGAGTGAGGCCATGAATGCCCCCTCACCAAGAGACGACAATGCAGATCGCATCGCCACCGGCGTTCCGGACACCGTCCTCGGATTGCTTTTCATGATCGGCGGCGTGGTTCTGGCTGTCACCGGAACGCGTATGGAAGGGCTCGGCGGCATGACGATCGGCGGGGGCACCCTACCCATCATCATCGGTTGCGCCTTCGTTCTGGCGGGCGGCATCCTGGCATTTCAGGGACGCGTGGAAATCGCGATGCTGCGTCGTCATGCGGCCGTGCTGTTCAAACGCGAGGATTTCACCTGGTTTCCGGTCACCGTGCTGGTGAGCCTTGGCCTCTATACCCTGCTTCTGGAATCCGTCGGCTTCCTGCCGCTTACCTTTCTGTTCATCCTGCTGATGATCCGCATCGGCGGCGGCGGCCTGGTACGCGGCAGCCTCTATGCAGCATTTCTGACGGTGTTCATCTACGTCCTCTTCGTCAACGGACTTCGCGTTCCGTTGCCGGTCGGCATTCTCGGGTGAGGAGAAACGGCCATGCATGTCTTTCTCGAAGCAATCGAACTTGTCATCACGCCCTATACATTACTGGTGATCTGCGCCGCGGCCACTTTCGGCCTTTTCGTCGGGGCCATTCCCGGCCTCACCGCGACGATGGCGACGGCCCTGCTTGTACCTTTCTCGTTCTACATGGATCCGGTTCCCGCCATCGCGGCCATCGTGGCCTGCACCACGATGGCCATCATTGCAGGCGACATTCCCGGAGCGTTGATGCGCATTCCCGGCACCCCGGCATCCGCAGCCTATGTCGACGAGGCCTATGCCATGACCAAAGCCGGCCGGCCGGCAAAGGCGCTGGGCATTTCCGTCTGCTCGTCATCGGTTGGCGGTATGATCGGCTTTGTCGCCCTGCTCTTCATCGCGCCGGCCCTCGGCAAGATCGCACTGCAGTTTTCGAGTTTCGAATATTTCTGGCTGGCGATGCTGGGGCTGTCATGCGCGGCGCTGATCAGTTCGGGAAGCAAGGTCAAGGGAACGCTTTCGCTGCTTCTCGGCCTGTTCATCGCGACCGTCGGCCTCGACCCGCTGACGGCCACGCCCCGCTTTTCCTTCGGCTGGACGGAACTGATGGGCGGCATCAGCTTCATACCGGCCATGATCGGCATGTTCGCCCTGTCCGAAATCCTCCGGCACAAGGCCGGCGAGCCCGGCAAACGCGAACCGGTCATGAAGATCGGCAACCCGCTTGCCGGTATGGTGGGCACGCTTTGGCGTCATAAATTCAATGTACTGCGCGGCAGCGCGTTCGGCACGGTGATCGGCGCTCTGCCCGGCGCCGGCGGCGATCTCGGCGCCTGGATTTCCTATGCCATCTCGAAGAAATTCTCGAAAACGCCGGAAAAATTCGGGACCGGACATTCCGAAGGACTGGTGGAGGCCTCCGCGACCAACAATGCCGCGCTGAGTTCGGCGTGGATCCCGGCCATGGTCTTCGGCATTCCCGGCGATGCTGTCACGGCCATTGCCGTGGGCGTCCTGGTGATGAAGGGCATGAATCCCGGCCCGACAATCTTCATCAACAATCCCCAGAACTTCTACGCGGTCATGATCGTCTTTGCGCTGGCGAACCTGCTGATCATCCCCCTCGGATGGCTTGCCGTACGTTTTTCGCGCTCGATCTTCCGCCTGTCGCGCACCTATCTCAACGCCTCCATTCTCGCCTTCTGCATCGTCGGCTCCTACGCGGTCAACAATTCGGTCTTTGGCGTCGGCGTGATGCTGGCCATGGGCGTGGTCGCCTTCATTCTCGAGAGCAAGGGGTTCCCGATCGCTCCGATCATCCTCGGCATCGTGATCGGGCCGCTCGTCGAGAAGAACTTTCTCACATCGATGATCATCGCCGACGGAAACTTTCTGGGCTTCTTCGAACGCCCGATCGCCGCCGGACTGGGCCTCTTCACGATCGCCATCTGGGTGCTGCCCTTGATCATCAGAGGGGTCCGCCAAACCCGCAAGCTTGCCGGCGCGACCGGCGGGATCGCCAATACCGACCGGGGCCCGCAGTAAGGCGCGAGGAACCGGCGACTCGAAAGGAAAGGAGATGACGGAAAAGCAATATCGACGACACCCCCGTACCGGGACAACCATCGTTTGGAAAACTCCAGAAAGAGACTGAAATGTATAACAAGGACACTTACGGCCGCGTTCTCATCCCGCTCGTCACCCCTTACGGCGAGGACCAGAGCGTCGATCACGGCAAACTCGCGGCCCTCGCAACCCATCTGGTCGACAACGGCTTTGCCGACTCGCTCATCCTGTCAGGCACCACCGGCGAGTTTCACACTCAGACATTCGCCGAACGGGTCGCCATTCTCGAAACAGTCAAAAAGGCAGTGGACGGCCGCGTTCCGCTGATCGCCGGCGTCGGCTGCACCTCGACGATCGAGACGATCGCGCTTGGCAATGAAGCAAAGAAGCTGGGTTTCGAGACGGTCATGGTCGTGGCGCCTTACTACACCAAGCCGGCGCAGCAGGAGATCCACAACCACTTCGTCAAGGTTTCCGAAGCGCTTCCGGACCTCAACATCATGCTCTACAACATTCCGATCTTCACCGGCGTCAACATTGACCCCGCTACGGTCGGAAAGCTTGCATCGCTTGACAATATCGTGGCCATCAAGGAGGAGGCAGAACTCAATCCCAAGCAAATGACCGCTTTCCTCAACGCCACGCCGGAAGACTTCATCGTCTATAATGGCGACGACACCATGGTTCTCGAAGCCTTCACACAAGGCGGCGAAAAACGGATCGGCGGCGTGGTGTCGGGCGCGTCCCACGTGGTCGGCGACTATATCCGCAAGATGATCGACACTTTTCTGGCAGGCAATATTGCCGAGGCCGCGGCGATGCAGCGCAAGCTCTATCCGTTGCTGAAGGTCATGGGAATCAACGGTCGCACGAACCCCGTAAGCCTCTGGAAGGACGCTCTGCGCCTGACTGGAACGGATGCGGGCGTGCCGCGTCTGCCCCTGACCCCCGGCACGCCAGAAGAAGTCGAAGCTGTTCGAAAAGCCCTTTCCGACTTCGGCATCCTCTGACGCAACCACCGGGAGAGGACGCTGGCGGGCGTCCTCTTCTGGAGCCCCAAACGTTTCGACCAAGCGCGCTTGATAGCCACAGGACCACAGACAATGAAAAAAGGTACATCATTCCACGGGATCATTCCACCCGTCGTCTCGACCTTCACCAAAGACGAAGCGATCGACGCGGCCCTTTATCGCCGAGAGGTCCGCTACCTGCTGGATGCGGGCGTCCATGGCATTTCGCCCGGCGGAAGCACCGGCGAGGGCGCGGCGCTGACGAATGCCGAGCTGGTGCAGATGATCGAGATCATCCAATCGGAAAACCGGAAGGGTGTTCCCATTGTCGCCGGCGTCGCCCGCTGCTCCACCGCTGCGGCGATCGAAACCGCCATGGCGGCCAAGACGGCCGGCGCGGATGCGCTTATGGTCACGCCGACGTTCTACAATGTCCTGGTGCCGGACGCTGCCGGAAACAAGCGCTTTTACGGCGCAATTTCCGAGGCGGTCGGCCTGCCGATCATCATCTACAACGTCGTGCCGCAAAACGAGATCTCGTCCGAACTCTTTTCCGAGCTGCTCGACATCGAACACGTGATCGGCGTCAAGCAGAGCGTCGGCGGCGTCATGGCGATGTATGACATGCGGGTCGCCTGCAGCGATCGCGGCATGGTTTATGCCGCAACCGACGAAATGCTCCATTCCTGTTTCGCGCTCGGCGCCGACGGCGCGATCTCTGCCATTCTGGCACTTTTCCCCCGGCTTTCGGTGCGCATGTGGGACCTGACGCGGGCCGGAAAACACGACGAGGCGCTCAAGATTCAAAACCGCCTCTATCCTCTCTGGAAGATCGTACGCGGACCGCAATTTCCCGCCCGCATGAAGGCGGCAGCCCGGCTTCTCGGGCGCGACTGCGGATTCTCGAAAAGCCCGATGTCCGACGTGCCGGAAGAACTGGTCGACCGGATGGCGGCAATTCTGAAAGGCGTGAAAGACGAATAGATGCAGGAGATATTGCATGAAGCGTCGATGACAGGGGTAGCCGCAAATCAGCCGATGAACCTGTGACAGCGGGAAATTTGATTTCGAGGCGGCAGCGCGAGCGAGGTAACTGGCGTGCCGCCCTTGATCTCCAGCTGCGCAGGCTCGCAGAATGTGCGCGCCGCATCGGGCCGGATCCGCAACCATCGAACGGTCCTTCTTCTGCTATTGCCACCTTCTTTTCTCATCTTGGGCGGGAAAGTCTCTACAATTCGCGGGGCTATTCACTTTAGGGCGTCCAGAAATTGACGCCCTCTATAACCTTCAGATTCCAAAGCCCTTTTTACGGCTTCCGAAGATTCACCATGCGCGGGGCCGAGGGTTGTCTGGAACGTTCAGGAGCTAACGGGGACCGGTGCGGGGACACGACCGCATGATTTGCGAGAATTGGAGTTTCGAGCACATGCCCTTGAGGGGGATATTCAGGGAGAACGAAAGCGCCCCCTAAGTCATTATTTATATTGAAAAAATAAAAGATAGGTGGTGCCCCTTGCCGGAATCGAACCAGCACTCCTTTCGGAACCTGATTTTGAGTCAGGCGCGTCTACCAGTTCCGCCAAAGGGGCCCTCCGGTCGACTTGGCGACCGGGTTGGGGCGAAATATACGGGGTACGGCCGTTGCGTCAACCGGGATTTTGATCCCGATCATGCGAAAAGGCGGCTTCACGCCGTAGTGAAGAATGGACAAGCGGCGCAGGATTTACCATCCTCCGGCAATATTCTAAATCCTTGTCGCCAATTCTTTCCGGATCATCACATGTTGCGCCGCCTTTATAACTGGACACTCTCCCTTGCCGCGACGCGCCACGCCGAACGCGCGCTGTTTGCCGTTTCTTTTGCCGAAAGTTCGTTCTTTCCCATCCCGCCGGATGTGCTGATGATCCCGATGGTGATCGCCAAGCCGCTGAAATGGGTGCGTATCGCGCTCATCTGCACGCTCGCCTCGATCCTCGGCGCGATCGGCGGTTACCTGATCGGCATGTTCCTGTTCGAGGCCGTCGGCCAGCCGATCCTCGCCTTTTACGGCAAGGAGCACTCCTTCGAGCAGATCGCCGAGTGGTACAATACCTGGGGCGGCTGGGGGGTTCTCTTTGCCGCCATTACCCCCTTCCCCTACAAGGTGCTGACGATCTTCTCCGGCGCGACGGGGCTCAATTTCGGCATCTTCCTCCTGGTGAGCGTCATCGGTCGCTCGTTCCGCTTCTTCCTGATCGCCTTTCTGCTCAACCGCTACGGCGTGCCGATCCGCGATTTCATCGAGAAATATCTTGGCATTCTCTTCACCGTTTTCGTCGTGCTGCTGTTCGGCGGATTCTACCTCGTCAAATATGTCTTTTAGGTCCATCCCATGCTCCCCCGCTTCATCACAGACAATCGTCTCGTCATCAGCCTCGCTCTGGTGACGCTCGGCATGGCCGTCTCGGTACTTTCGGCCCTCGGCTTCGAGCATATCGGCGGTTACATTCCCTGCCATCTCTGCCTTTTGGAGCGCAAACCCTATTACATCGGCGTGCCCGTCGGCATTGTCGGGCTGCTTGCCATCCGCTTCGGCTTCATACCGCGCCTTATCGGCAGGCTGGCGCTCCTCGTCATCGCCGGGCTGATGATCTGGGGCATGATCATGGGCATCTACCATTCCGGCGTCGAATGGCACTGGTGGGCGGGTCCGACGGATTGTTCGGGTTCGCTTTCCGGCATGACGACGGATGCCAACTCGCTTCTCGCCGACCTCGATCGGGTCACCGGTCCGAAATGCGACGAGGCAGCGCTGCGCGTGCTGGGCCTCTCCTTCGCCGGCTGGAACGTCGTCGTCAGCATCATCATCGCGGCGATCGCGCTCTGGGGCGCCGGCACGCCGAAGAAGTAGGATCATGGCAGAACACCGGGCACACTTTTCGCGCCCGGGCCCCTTGATCCTCACCCCGCTATAGCTTCTACATTCCTCTCAATCTCAAACGCGGAGGCGAAGCATGTCGGGGCATCATCACGATCACAGCCATGGCGGGCACGGTCACGGCGGGCACGGTCATGGCGGGCACGGGCATTCCCACGCGCCCAAGAGCTTCGGCCGCGCCTTTGCCATCGGCATTTCCCTCAACATCATCTATGTGGCGCTGGAGGCGGTGTTCGGCATCATCACCGGCTCGCTGGCGCTTCTGGCCGATGCCGGACACAACCTCTCTGACGTTCTGGGCCTCGTGCTGGCCTGGGGCGCGATCTGGCTTGCGGCCAAACCGCCGGGCGGCATTCGCACCTATGGCTTCAAGCGCGCGCCGATCCTGGCGTCGCTCGCCAATGCCATCATCCTGATTGTCGCCGTCGGCGCCATAAGCTGGGAGGCGATCGGCCGGTTCTTCACGCCCGAGCCGATCGAGACCGGCACGGTGATCTGGGTCGCGGCGGCCGGCGTGCTGGTCAATGGCTTCACCGCCTTCCTGTTTGCCTCAGGCAGCAAATCGGACATCAACATTCGCGGCGCCTATCTTCACATGGCCGCGGATGCCGGCGTCACCGTCGGCGTCATCATCGCGGCCATCGTCATCAGCTTCACTGGCTGGGATTGGATCGACCCGGCCGTCAGCCTCGTCATCGGCATTGTCATTCTGGTCGGCACCTGGGGCCTGTTGCGCGATTCGACCCGGCTTGCCATGGACGCAGTGCCCGCCGGCATCGACATCGAAAAAGTCCGCGCGCATCTGGAAGAGGCCGATGGCGTCGACGAAGTCCACGACCTTCATATCTGGGCGCTCAGCACCACCGAAACGGCGCTGACGGCGCATATCGTCTGCGCCGAGGGCTATCACCGCTCCCTGCTCGCCTCGCTTCCAGAAGAACTGCACGAGGATTTCGAGATCGGCCACACCACACTGCAGATCGAAACCGCAGACACGGCCGAGAAATGCAGGCTGCGCCCCTCGGACGTGGTGTGAGGCACGGGGAGCGCCGCACCTTCGCGTCGGGGAGCCAGGCCGGCATCAAGGAGCAGGCTTTGCCAGCCCGCCATGCCATTGGCGGCGGGTTCGACGGTATCGTCGTCATGCCCGCGATATTCGCGAATGACAGCCAGTCAGCGCCGAGGATCGAAATGAGCAATGCCCCCGACCTTTCCGACCCGCCGTCCTCGCTGGACATGACGGCCCTCATGGTGCCGCTCAATACCCAGGAGATTTATTGCAGGAACGGCTGATACCATGCGTTCTCGTCAACTTCCCAAAGCCGCCGCTTCATGAAACCGGGGCATCGTCCATGCCGCCGATCCGGGTCAGAAGCGCCACGCCGGTCCTGATGCCCTTGATGAAAAGGTCGATCTTCAGATTCTCGTTCGGCGCGTGGTTCGCCTCGTCGGCATTGGCATAGGGCACGACGAAGGCCGGCGTCTTCAGGATCTTGGTGAAGACGTAATCGGGCAGGCTTCCGCCGACGGTCGGGTAGAGCAGAGGCGCCTCACCGCGTGCATCGATGATCGCCTGTTCGATGGTTGCGGCAAACGGGTTGTCCATCGGCGTCTTCGACGGCAGCATGCCGTTTCTCGGGATGAATTCGACATCGGGCGCGTGGCGCTCCACATGCGCCTTCACCTTCTCGAAGACGTAATCCGGCGTCAGCGGTTCGACGAGACGGATATCGCATTTCGCGATCGCCTCGCATGGCAGCACCGTTTTGGTCCCTTCGCCGCCATAGCCGCCGTGAAAACCGTTGATCGTCAGCGTCGGGTGGAACATCAGCCGGTCGTAATAGGCGCGGTCGGCGGGCGCGTCCAGTTCTTCGATACCGAGATCGGCCTTGATCGCCTCAAGGTCGAGCGGCAGTTTGCTGACGGCCTCGCGTTCCATATTGGTCGGCGGAATGACGGGTTCGTTCAGGCCTTCAATCGTGATTTCGCCGGCCTCGTTCTTCATCGTTGACAAGAGGTGCACGAGCTTCCAGATCGCGTTCGGCATGACGCCGCCGAAATTGCCGGAATGGGCATCACGCCTTGCCGTGCGGCAATGAAGCTCGAAGGAAGCAACGCCGCGCACGCCGAAGGTAATGATCGGTCGGCCGCTCTCATGCAGCGGGCCGTCGGAGGTGATCACCAGATCGGCCTTTAGCTCGTCGGCGTGCTCGGCGACGAACTCGGCGATATGCGGCGAGCCGATCTCCTCCTCGCCCTCCAGCAGGAAGAGCACGTTGCAGGGCAGTTCGCCCGCTGTTTCCAGAAGGGTTTCGATCGCCATCAACTGGGCGAAGTGCTGGCCCTTGTTGTCGCCAATGCCGCGGGCATAGATGCGGCCGTCGCGGATGGTCGGTTCAAAGGGCGGGCTCTTCCATTCCGAAAGCGGTTCCGGCGGCTGTACATCGTAATGGCCGTAGAGCAGCACGGTCGGTTTGCCCGGCTTCTTCTCCCACCGGCCAAGCACCATCGGATGGTTTTTCGTCGCGATGGTCTCCGCCTCAAACCCCATGGCTGTCAGCTTGTCGACCAGAATGCCGGCGACCTCGCGGATCCCCTTGTTCTGGGCGCTGATCGAGGGATGGCTGACATACTCCATCACCCGTGCGATGAAATCATCCGCATGGGCATCGATATGGGCGAAGGCGGTTTCAAGTCCGGTTGCGGTCATGGCTTCAGCCCTCCTCACGGTTCAGGATCACGGCACCCGAGGCATCGACGCGACCGCTCCAGCCGGGTTTGACGACGGTGGTGGTATCGAGTTGGGTGAGGATTGCCGGCCCGGCGAATGACGCGCCCGCGCCAAGCGTCGCCCGGTCGATGACGGGAACGGTTTGGGTGCCGGTTTCAAAATGCAAGGGAACGGTGTCATACGGCGTGATCGCGCCGTGCTGCGGTGGCAGAGCGGCGATTTCGGGCGCATCGACCCGGCCCTTCGCCTCGATCCTGAGCGTCACCAGTTCGATCGCCGCGTCAAGGGTGAAGCCGTAAAGCGCCTGATGGGCCTCGGCGAAACGCGCTTCAACCGCTGCGGCATCATCAGCCCAGGAGACGGCGAGCTCTCCACCCTGGCCGTGATAGCGCAACAGCGCGACCGGTTGTTTTTCACGCGCTTCAAGCGACACGCCTTCCTCGTCGAACCATTGATCGGCCTGTTCGGCGAGCCCGGCGAGTATCGCCCCGGCGCTTTCCACATCGATCGTGCCTGCTTTTGGCATGGTTCGGCTGAACTCGGCCTTGAGGTCGGCGGCCAGAAGACCGTCGGCGCATAACACGCCGGGGGCGGCCGGGATCATAACCTGGCGAATGCCCAGGAGTTCGGCCAGTGCGCACCCATGCAGCGGCCCCGCGCCGCCGAAGGGCACCAGGGTGAAATCGCGCGGATCATGGCCGCGTTCGACGGAGACCACCCGCACGGCGCCGACCATGTGGCTGTCGACAATGGCGAGAATGCCGCGTGCCGCCGCCTCTCGTCCCAGCTTCAGGGGCTTGGCGACGGCAGTGTCGATCACGCCAAGAGCGGCCTCGACATCGAGCGCCATGCGCCCGCCAAGCAGTTTTGCCGGCAGATGGCCGAGCGCGACATGGGCATCGGTCACAGTCGCTTCGCCGCCGCCATTTCCGTAGGCGGCAGGTCCGGGCATGGCGCCGGCGCTTTGCGGGCCGACCGTCAGCGTGCCATCGGCAACCTTGGCGATCGAACCGCCGCCCGCGCCGATCGTCACCATGTCGACCATGGGAAGCGGCAGCGGCCATTCACCGATGCGCCCATGCTGGGTGAGCCCGATCTCGCCATCCTTGATCAGGCAGATATCGGCGCTGGTGCCGCCGATATCGACGGTGATGATATCCTTGATGCCGCAGGCCGATGCCGCAGCCCGCGCCCCGACCACGCCGGCAGCCGGTCCCGAAAGCGCCGTAAGCGCAGGCGCCTTGCGAATGGCGGCAGCACCGGCAACCCCGCCGTTCGATTGCATAAGCAGCAGCGGCGCATCGACCTTCTCGTCGGCAAGGCGCTGTTCCAGTCTTTCGACATAGGACGTCACGCCCGGCATGACCGTGGCGTTCAGCACCGTGGTCAGCGAGCGCTCGAATTCGCGCACGACCGGCAGAACATCCGTGGAGCAGGTGATCGCATGGTCCGGCAGCTCTTCGGCGAGGATGGCGACAACGCGTTCTTCATGGGCGGCATTGGCAAAGGCATGCAGCAGGCAGACGCCGACGGAAGTCACATCCATGGCGCGGATCGCGACCGCCGCCTTGCGCACGCTTGCCTCGTCGAGCGCCTCGAGAACCGCGCCGCCGGGCCCAATGCGCCCGTCGATCTCGATGATGCGGGCAGCGGGAACGGGGCGCTCCGGTTTGACCCAATTGTAGAGGTTGGCCTTGCGCGGAATATCCTGCCGGCCGATTTCCAGCACATGGCGGAAGCCGCGCGTCGTGATCAGTGCGGTTCTGGCGCCCTTGTCCTCAAGGATCATGTTGGTGGCAACGGTCGTTCCGTGCAGCACTTGCGACAGTCGCGAAGCCTCAAGGCCGGCATCGCCAAGGGCGAGACGGATGCCGTTGAGAAAGGCTTCCGAGGGGTCCGCCGGGATGCTCGGCGTCTTGGCGCGCCACACCTTGCCGCTTGCCCGGTCCAGAAGCGAGATATCGGTGAAGGTTCCGCCGATATCGACGGCGATCGAAAGGGCGGTTTCAGGCGAGGACATCGACATACTCCTGGCGATGGAAGGCTTTGGTCTCGGGGCGGTTTTCGCGCAGTGCCGCCGTTGCGGCGCGGTCGACAATGCTGTCACGGATGACGACGCCGTAGAGTCGTTCTGCCGCTTCAGTGCTGACAAAGCCGCCGAGCACATCGGCCAGCACCTTGTCCGCCGCCCGGTCGAAGGGATGGCCGTAACCGCCGCCGCCGCCCGTTTCCATACGCAGGATGTCGCCCTTGACCAGCCGGTTGCCGTCCGAAAGCGGTTTCAATATCTTTTCGTTGGCGAGTCCGGGATTGACGGTGACGCGGCCGCTGCCGCCGCCCATGCCGCCGTGAATGCCCCAGGGCGGGTTCTTGACGCTGTCGATCCGGACAGCCAGCATCATGTCCTCGGCGAGGATCTCATATTCGCGGACGATCCCGCAGCCGCCGCGATATTTGCCCGCGCCGCCGGAGTTCTCGACGATCCCGTAGCGCCTGAGCCGCACCGGATAGCCAACCTCGAGAAATTCGACGGGATAATTCTCCTGGGCGACGAAATAGACCGCATCGATGCCGTCGGCATTCGGCCGCGCGCCATAGCCGACGCCGATGCCGTCGGCGAGCAGGAAGCGCTTCAGCCGGCCGTCGTCCTCATCGCGGAAATTGCCGCGCATGATGGTGATCACGTAAGCCGAATTGGCGGCGGGCGCCTTGCCGCCTGCGACATTCACGAGGCCGTTGATTGCCGAGAGCACACGCATCGTCGTCAGACCGCGCATGCCGAGCGGTGCGGGAAATGTCGGCTTCAGCAACGATCCCTCGCGCAGTCTCACCTCGTCAATCGCGTTCGGGCCGCCGGCATTGCAGACCTGCGCCGGGTCGCCGCCGAGATAGAACAGGCCAAGCGCCATGCCGGGCACCCCCCGGTTCATCAAGAAATTGACCGGACCGGGAGCTTGATCGTCTGTGGCCGTGGCATCGAAGATGAAGCGGTCGTCGCCGTCCTCGGCCTCTTCCCGCGTCAGAGAAAAGCGGATCTTGAACGGACCGTTGCCATGCCCGTCGGTGTCGATCGCATCGGTGAAGGAATAGGTGCCATAGTCGAAGGTCTCGGCCAATTTCTCACGCACCAGCTTGCGGGTGCGCACGAGAAGCTGGGAGAGCGCGTCGGCGAGCACATCCGCGCCGAAACGATCGACGATCTCGCCGATGCGGCGCACGCCGAGGTCAACGCTCGCCATCAGCGCCCGCATATCGCCGATGCTCTGGTCGGGGAAACGCGAATTGCGGTGGAAGATTTCAAGCGCGGTCTCGTTGGTGACGCCGGCCGAAATCAGCTTCGTCGGCGGCACGATGATGCCTTCCTGGAAGATCTCCGTGGCATCCGGGCTGATCGAGCCCGGGTGGATGCCGCCGATATCGGCGAAATGCGCCCAGCTCATCACGAAAGCGCAAAGCCTGCCGTCATTGAAGACGGGCGCCAGCAGAACCTGGTCATTGGAATGGGAGACCGCGCCGCGCGAGCCGTAGCAGTCATTATACCAGTAAAGATCGCCGGGCTGCATGGTTTCGGCCGGGAACTTCTCCAGCACGGGCGTGGTCATATCGCCGAAGATCGGAACCATGGAACCGACAGCCATCACGCCGTCTGCATCGAACAGCGCGGTATAGAAATCCTTCTTCTCGCGAATGAAGGCGGAAATCGCGGTGCGCTCAAGCAGCGCTTCCATCTCTGCCTGCGCGGCAGCCACCGCGCCGCGGATGATCTCGAGCGTTACCGGGTCGCAGAGCGGCGGGACGCCGTCGCTTTTTTTGTTCACTGTGTCTGACATTTTATGACCTTCATTCTGAAACTGACCGCCGCCGCCCGTTCAGGCCGGATCGCCGGGAAAGACCACGACATTGCCAAGCCCGCCCGCTTCGACGCGTTCATGGGCAAGGGCGATGTCGGAAAGGGGAAAGGTTGCACCGATGGCGACGTGCAGCCTGCCGGAGCCGGCAAGCGCATCTATCCTGGTTTCGCCGGAGCGGCGGGCGTCCTCGGGTATGGCAAAGCCCTGGATGAAGCGCAGATTGGCGCCGATGGAGGCAAAGGCGTAGTAGGAGAGAACCGGCTCCGGATTGCTGCTTGAGGAATAGGCGGCGATCGTTCCGTTGGGCTTCAGCACGGCGGCGGCGAGCGCGGCATTGGCGGCGAAATCGACCTCGATGATCCGGTCGACGCCGGCGCCTTCCGTCAGATCCAGAATGCGAGCCGCCACATCCTCTTGCCTGCGGTTTACGGTGATCTCCGCCCCCGCATCCTTCGCGTGACGGGCGGACGCATCATTGCCGACAGTCCCGATCACGCGCGCTCCATCGAGGGCCGCCAATTGCACGGCGAAATGACCGACCGCGCCGGCTGCGCCACTGACAAGCACGGTCTTGCCGTCAACGCCGCCATCGGCAAAGACGGCGCGGTGGGCCGTCATGGCGGGCACGCCGAGGCAGGCGCCTTCGGCAAAGGTCAGATGATCGGAGAGCCGCACCGCCTGACGCGCATCGATAGCAATCAGCTCCGCAGCGGTTCCATAGGCGCGGCCCCTTTCCCGGTAGCCGCCCTGGGCATTCCAGAGCCAGACGCGCTCGCCGATGCGGCCGGCATCGGCGCCCGGGCCGACGGCGATAATCTCGCCCGCACCATCGGTGTGGGGAATGATCAAGGGGTGATCCATGCCCACGCCGCGCCATCCCGCGCGGCGCTTGACATCCGCCGGATTGATGCCGGAGGCCCGGACGGCCACCAGCACCTCGCCGGGACCGGGGACGGGATCCGTCAAATCGCCGAATTTCAGGACGGCCCGCGCGGGGCCGGTCTTTTCGTACCAGGCAGTCTTCATCAACCCGCCTCCCCGTCATAGAGGTGGCAGGCGACAAGGCGTGTGCCGACAGTCTGCGGCTTCGGGGCGTCCGAAGCGCAGCGCGCAAAGGCCTTCGGGCACCGGTCGCGAAAAACGCAACCGGACGGCGGATTGCGCGGATCCGGCGCGCCGCGTCCGATCGGCAGCGGTTCATGGCTCTGGTCCGGGTGGGGCACAGGAACCGCGGAGACGAGCGCCTTTGTGTAAGGGTGCAGCGGTTCGCGCACGATATCCTCGGTCGGCCCGTCTTCCATGATCCGGCCGAGATACATGACGATGGTGCGCTCGCAAACATAACGCACCAGCGCCAGATCGTGGCTGATATAGATCGCCGTCAGCCCCAGCCGGTCGCGGACGTCGCGGAAGACGTTGAGCACGCCGGCGCGCACCGAGACATCGAGCATGGAGACCGGTTCGTCGGCGACGACGAATTCCGGTTCCAGGATCAGCGCCCGCGCCATCACCACACGCTGCAATTGCCCGCCGGAAAGCTGGTGCGGATAGCGGTCGAGAAACTGTTTGGGATCGGGCAGCTTTACCAGTTCGAGTGCCGCAATGATCTTCGCCTCGCGGTCCTTCCTGGGAATTCCGGCATTTTCCAGCGGCTCGGCGAGCGCCGCGCGGATGGAAAAGCGCGGATTGACCGCATCGAAGGGGTTCTGGAAGATCAGCTGCGCCTGCGCACGGAATTTTTTCAGCCGCAGCCGGCCCATTCCGGAAAGGTCATAGCCCTCGAAATTGATGTTTCCGCCGGTCACGTCCTCCAGTTTGAGGAGAAGCCGGCCCATGGAGCTTTTACCGCAGCCGCTTTCACCCAGAAGCCCGATGCTTTCGCCCCGACGAATATCGAAACTGACACCGTCGACGGCCTTCACGACCGAGGAATGGCCCCGCATGACCGACAGCGCGCTGCCGACCCTGTAATGCAGCTTCGCCTCGAAGACCGAGACTAGGACGTCGCTCTTTTTGCCCGACATCATCACAGGCCCACCCCCCAGGTTTCGGTCTTCGCTGCTTCGACCCGAAGCCTCCCGGCCTCGCCGGCGCGGTGGCATGCCACCTGGTGGACCGCGTCTAGCGCGACGAGCGGCGGTTCGGACGCGCAGATGTCGAGGGCGAAGGGACAGCGCTCGGCGAAACGACAACCCTGCGGCGGGTCGGCGAGGCTCGGCGGCGCGCCCTCGATCGGCGTCAGTTCGCCGGTCTCAGCCCCCGTCAGGTCGGGAAAGGCGTTCTTGAGGCCCATCGTATAGGGATGCGATGGCTGGGTGAGCGTCGCCCTGGTGGTCCCGGCCTCGGCCACCTTGCCGGCATACATCACCACGGTGCGGTCGCAGATATAGGCGACGACCGAGATGTCGTGGGTGACCAGAATGACGGACAGGCCGAGCCGTTGCTGCAGTTCCTTCAACTGGTCGAGGATTTGCCGCTGGACGATGACGTCGAGCGCCGTCACCGGCTCGTCGGCGATCACCAGTTTCGGATCGAGCGCCAGAGCGAGGGCTATGGCGACGCGCTGGCGCATGCCGCCTGAAAACTGATGCGGAAAATCCGACAGCCGACCGGGATCGATGCCGACCATGTCGAAAAGCTCTTCCGAACGGCGGCGGGCATCCCTGCGTCCCATGCCGCCGCGCTTTCGCAAGACTTCGGCAAGCTGGTATTCGACCGTATAGACCGGATCGAGCGAGTTCATGGCGCTTTGCGGCACGAAGGCGATATCGCGCCAGCGCAGCGCGTTCATCCGCCGTTCGGGCAATTTTGCGAGGTCCTGCCCGGCAAACATGATCCGGCCTCCCGAAATCGATGCGTTGTCGGCCATGACCCGGGTCAGCGCCCGCGCAGCGGTGGTCTTGCCGCAGCCGGATTCCCCGACAAGGCCGGTGATCGAGCCCTCGGGCACCTCGAAGCTTGCACCGTCCACGGCATGAACGAGGCCGCCGGGGACCTTGTAGGATACGGTGAGGTTCTCAACGGAAAGAAGCGGTTCGCTCATCGGCTCAACTTCGGAAACAGGAGGTTTTCATAGCCGCGCGTGACGAAGAAGCCCGCGCTGACGACCAGGATGATGCAGAGGCCCGGGGGGATGAACCAGTAATAGGCCTGCTTTGCGAGCGCCTGGCTGGCAAAGGCATCCTGCAGCATGTAGCCCCAGCTGATCGAGTTCGGATCGCCGAAGCCGAGAAAGCTGATGGAGGCTTCCGTCAGGATCGCCCAGCCGATCGCGATCGATCCGTAAAGGAAGGAGAGCGGCAACACATTGGGCGCAACATGACGGGCGATGATCTTGAGGCTGGAAGAGCCGGAAATCCGTGCCGCCTCGACATAGCCGCGCGTTCTCAGCGTCAGCACCTGGCTGCGGATGACGCGCGCGGTATCGCGCCAGAGCACCAGCGCCATGGCGATCACCACATTCCAGATCGAGGGTTCGAGGAAGGCGGCGATGACAATGACGAAGGGCAGGAAGGGAATGCCGAAGGCGATATCGGCAAGCCGCATCAGGATCGTGTCGACCCAGCCGCCGAAATAGCCGGCGAGAATGCCGACGAGCGAGCCGATCAGCACCACCATGAAGGCGGCCGTCAGCCCAATCACCAGCGCCGAACGGCTGCCATAGACAAGCTGGGAGAAGATATCGCGGCCAAGGCTCGTGGTACCGAGAATGAAGCCGTCCTGTCCCGGCCGGAGATCGGCGGCGAGATCGTAGGACGCTGAATAGAGGATCTCGTTCGGATCATGGGTAGCGATATCGGGCGCGAAAATCGCCGCCAGGATGAAGACAACATAGATGAGGACGCCGGCGATGGCGAAGGGATCGCGCACCGGGAATTTCAGGGCGCGGGCGAAGCGGCCAAACCCGCCGGAAAGGGAGGAGGCAATCTCACGCATGGCCGACCCTCGGGTCAAGCAGGGCATAGAGCAGGTCGGCGATCATGTTCATCAGGATCACCACCACCGCGATCAGCAGGAAGGCGCCCTGCGCCAGCGGATAGTCGGAGGCCGAGACCGCGCGCACCAGTTCGCGGCCAAGTCCCGGCCAGGAAAACACGGTCTCGACCACGACATTGCCCTGAAGCTGGTAACCGACGGCGATCGCAAACGAGGTCATGATCGGTAACAGCGCATTGCGGGCGGCATGGCGCACGACGACGGTCCAGCTCGAAAGCCCCTTGATGCGCGCCATGGTGACGAAATCCTCCTTCATCACGTCCAGCATGTTGGAGCGCATCAGGAGCAGCGGCAGGCCCTGGCTGTAGATGGCCAGCGTCAGCGCCGGCAACGCAAGATGAGCGAGGAAGTCGCGCGAGGTATAGAGCGCGAAATAGCCGTCATAGCTTTCGCCGGCCGTACGCGTGCCGCCTGCCGGAAACCAGCCGAGCCAGAAGGAGAAGACGGCAAGCAGCACCATGCCGAGCCAGAATTCCGGCATGGCGCGAGTGGTGAGAACCGCCGGAATGGCCGCCTGCTCGACCCAGTTGCCGCGCTTCCAGGCAAGGTAGGCGCCTGCCAGAATGCCGAAGGCATAGGCAACGATCAGCGAGGTGAAGGTGAGGATCAGCGTGTTCGGCAGAAGCGGAAAGATGATGTCGGCCACCGGCTTGCGATAGGTGAAGCTCTCACCGAGATTGCCCTGCAAAAGATTGCCGATATAGATCAGATATTGCTGCCACAAGGGCTTGTCGAGCCCAAAGGAGGCCATCAGGATTTCCTGCTGCTCCAGGGTGAAATTCGGATCGATATAGGCCGCCATCGGGTTGCCCGGCATCAGCCGGAACATCAGGAACAGTATGGTGACCACGGTCCACAGGACCAGCAGCATCTGCAGCACGCGGCTGCCGATCGGCTTTAAAGTTGACATGAAGCGCCGTCCTCTTCCTGCTGCGTTCTCAGGTCAATCGCAATCAGGCATGAAGGTCGAAAAGGGGGCGGCAGGCAAGCGCCCGCCGCCTTTTCAAGAGCTGCGTCGGCCTAGTTGCCGAGCGTTTCCTTGATGTCGCCCGGATAATGCAGCTTGCCGCCCTCAAGCGTATAACCGGCATCTTCCAGCGTCTGCTTGGCGAGATCTGTGCCGGTGGCGAAATCCTCGACCGCCGGGTCGTGCCAGAATGCAAGCGCCGGCGAGACGACGGAATTGGAGGGCACAGCATAGCCACGATAGGCGGCCTTGGCGATCAGCTGCCGATTGACCGCCTGCGACAAGGCCATGCGGAAGGCCGGGTCGTCAAAGGGGGCGCGGCGGTTGTTGAAGCCGATATAGCGGAAACCGATATCGACAGTGGAAACCGCTTCGAGATCGGGATTTTCCGTTGCCGCGTCGACGAGAACCTGCGGGTCGCCCGGAAATTCGCCGATGAAGTTGAGCTCGCCCGATTTCAGCATGCCAAGCGCTGCTTCCGCATTCGGCACGATGCGCAGGATCCAGCGATCGGCCTTCGGCGCGTGGAAGTGATCGGTATTGGCTTCCAGAACGATTTCCTCGTTCTTGGTCCAGCTTGCGAACTTGTAGGGACCGGACCCGATCGGCGTCTCTTCCTGATAGCTTTCGGCGTTTTCCGGCTTGTCCTTCAGATCCGCCAGGATCGGGCCCCAGACATGTTCGGGGATGATGTTGATCTTGGCGAGCGTCGAAGTCAGGAAGGAGGCCAGCGGCGTCTTCAGGTGGAAGGTGACGACATCGCCCTCGACGTCGACGCTGTCGATGTTCTTGGCAAAGGGCTGGTACATCGGCGCTTCTTCGCTGGCGGCCGCCTCATAAGAGAACTTCACGTCCTCCGCCGTCACCGGCTCGCCGTCGTGCCACGTCATGCCGGGGCGCAAGGTCAGCGCGATCGTGGCGTCGTCGAGCCATTCATAGCTTTCCGCCGCCCAGGGCTGGGGCAAGCCGTCAGGGCCGACGCGCAGAAGCCGGTCATAGACAAGCTCGGTCACCCAGCTGTCGACGCCGCCCGAAATATAGAGCGGGTTGATCGACTTCACATTGTCGGAGGAGTTGAGGACGATATCCTTTTCCTCGCCAAGCGGGGTGATGTCCATGAAGGTCCAGGCGTTCTTGATGCCGATGCCGCTCTGGTTGACGACGGTTTCCGGATCGAAGATCGCCTTGTTGAAGGCAAAGGTGGATTTGGGGTGAACCAGCATCATGTTCGGCTGGTCGGCGCTGAGGATGTCCTGAGCTTCGAACACCATCTCCCGGCGCTTGTCCTGATCGACCTCGCGGCGCTGCGCTTCAACGATCGAGTCATATTCGGGGTTCTTGTAGCCGATGAAATTGTAGCCAGACTCGGCTGTGGTCGAGTGGAACAGGTTGAACAGAAGCTCATCCGGGTCCGAGCGCTCCGGCCGCCCGACCATCTGCCAGGCTGTGGCGTCCCAGGCGCCGCGGTCGTACCAGACGACATTCGACATCTGCTCCCAGGGCATGACCTCGACCTTGACGTCGAGACCAAGCTTTCGCCATTCCTGGGCAATGAGCTGGACGGACTGGAATTCGGCCTGCTGACCGGCCTGCGGCCGGGAGAAAAGCACGATTTCGCGAATCTCGTCGCCGGCAAAGGCGGGCAAGGCCGCCGTGGAGGCCAGCAACGCGGCAAGGGAAGCCCGCGCGATATAACTCATGGTCGTTCTCCTCTGAACGGTTTGGTTCTTTTTATCGTGTCCGGATTTTTCCGGTTATATCTTGGAAACGGCGCTTGCCGGTCGTGCCGGCTGTTTCGACGGGGAAGCCTACGAGAGCTTGAAATACAATTACAGATGTTTTATTCAGTAAAACGCCGTTTCGTAATTTTAAGTAAAGCAGATTTTGGCGCGATTGCAAGTCGCGAAAAAGATGACAAAGCAGGGGACTTAAAACGTGAGTGAGGGGAAGGATTACACGATTGCCGCCGTCGACCGAGCCATGGTGGTGCTGGAGGCGCTGGCGGCGCGGCCCAATCAGGGCCTGACAGAACTCGCCAAATCGCTCGGCATGACGAAATCCCTGGTCTTCCGGATCCTCTTCACGCTTGAGGAGCGCGGCTTTGTTTCGCGGGATGCGGAGCGTTCGGAATATGCCCTTGGCCACCGGATCGGCGTTCTGGGCGAGTGCCTTGGCAAGGATGGCGGCCTGTTGTTTGCCGCGCGCCCCGTCATGGACTGGCTGCGCGATGTGACCTCCGAAAACGTCAATCTGGTGATCCGCGACGGAACCCAGAGCTATGTGCTTGCCACGCGTCCCGGACGGCATTCGATGCGTCTCTTCGCCCAGGCCGGCCGGTTCGGGCCGCTTCATGCCGGCGGCAGTTCGCAACTGCTTCTCGCCTATGCGGAGCCTTGGGTAATCGAAGAGGTTCTTTCTAAACCGCTTGAAACCTTCACGCCCTATACCATCACCGATCCCGACAAGCTGCGCCAGACGCTCGAGCGCATTCGCGCAAGCGGCTACAACATCGTCACCAATGATCTGGATGAGGGTGCGTTTTCCGTGGCCGCACCGATCAAGGGGGCAGACGGGTCAGTGACGGCCTCGATCTCGGTCGCCGGGGCCGTCATGCGCCTTGACGAGGAACGCCGCGCGGCAAACCTGGAGGCAGCGCTTGAGGCCGGCCGCCGGATCTCGCAAAAGCTTGCCGTGGGCGGTGTACTGAAGGCGGGCTGAGCCTGCCTGCCGTGGCCAGCATGCCCGTTCGCCCTTCATCGTCTGAATTGCCGGCCTCGCTCCGCTGACGGTTCTCCCTTCTATTCGCCAGGACGCGATGCAGGAACGCTTGCAGCGGTCAAACTCCTCTGTTACGCTAAAAAATAAAACATCGTTTTATCTAATAAAACAGACAGAGGAAAACAGCTGTGAACGATATCGAATCCGCCATTCTCGGCGCCGTTTCGCTTGATGCCCCCTGGGCGCTGGTCGAGAGCTTTTCCACCTACAAGCGCGAGCATCCGGACGATGTGAACCGCGGCATGGACGAGGTGAAGGCGCGTCTTGAAAAATACGGCGTGCCGGTGACAATGCACCAGCCGGAGCTCTTCTTGAGCCTGCCGGGCAAGGCCCGCGTGGAGGCCGACGGCAAGACCTTCCGCGCCAAGCCGCCGGCCTATTGCGTCGATGCGCGCGATGGCCTTTCCGGCGAACTCGTCTATGTGCCGAGCAACCAGCCGAAGGCGATTTCGACCATGTTCGAACGCTCGGTGGAGGATGCGAGCGATCTCGCCGCCCGCGTTTCCGGCAAGATCGTGTTGTCGGAGGGCTTCGCCAATCCGGGCCTGGTCGCCCAGTTTACCGAGCTTGGCGCAATCGGCGTGATCGCCATCAACCCCGGCGTCGACATTCACTGGGGCATCTGCACCACCGTCTGGGGCACGCCGGATCTCGATGACCTGCCCCGCAAGCCGCGCATTCCGGCCGTCGCCGTCAACCGTGAAGGCGGCGATCAGCTGATCGAGCTGGCGAAGGCGGGCGCGCAAGTTACTGTGTTTGCCGAAATGGAAGAGGGCTGGTTTTCCTCCAAACTGCCGGAAGTCTTCATCGAGGGCGCGGAAGAGCCCGAAAAGTACATCCTGCTGCACGGCCATCTCGACAGCTGGGATGTCGGCGTCGGCGACAACGCCACAGGCGATGCCTCGCTTCTGGAAATGGCGCGGGTTCTTTACGAAAACCGCGACAAGCTGAAGCGTTCCGTGCGCGTGTGCTGGTGGCCGGGCCACTCGACCGGGCGTTATGCCGGCTCCACCTGGTTTTCCGACAATTTCGCGCTCGATCTGGACGAGAACTGCATCGCCTCTGTCAATTGCGACAGCCCCGGCTGCCGCTGGGCAACCGAATTCATCAATCTGTGCATGATGAGCGAGACCGAGGATTTCCTCTCCGAGGTGATCGAGGAAGTGGCCGGCAAGAAGGCCGAGGGCGAACGTCCGCACCGCGCCGGCGACTATTCCTTCAACAATATCGGGCTTTCGAGCTATCTGATGCTGTCATCGACCATGGCCGAGCGCGCGCGGGAGGAGAAGGGCTATTACACGGTCGGCGGCTGCGGCGGCAATATCGCCTGGCATACCGAGAATGACACGCTCGAAATCGCCGACAAGGATATTCTTCTGCGCGACATCAAGGTCTATCTTCTGGCCGTGCTGCGCAATGCCAACGCGGAAATCCTGCCGTTTGACTGGCGCAAGACGGCCGGGGAGTTCATCGCTACGATCGCGGACTATCAGAAAAAGGCTGGCGATCGCTTCGATCTGGCGCCAGCAATGCAAGCCGCCGAGGCCCTGAAGGCTTCTCTGGAAGCCTTCTACGCAGGCATCGAGGATGGTTCGGTGACGCCGGCCACCGCCAATGTCGTGATCCGGAAACTCGCGCGCATCCTGATCCCGCTGAATTTCACTCGTGAACAGCGCTTCCGGCATGACCCCGCCGTGCCGATCCCGCCGCTGCCCGCCCTCTCGGCGGCAGCCGATCTCGACAAGCTCGGTCCGGCCAAGCTCGGCTTTGCCCGCACCCAGCTCGTGCGCGGCCAGAACCGGGTGATCGCGGCCTTGAAGGAAGCAAGGGCGCTTATCAAGTAAGCCGTCCCTTGCGCTTTCGTAGTTATATAAGAAGCCCCCGCGTTTTTTTTTGCGAGGGCTTTGGATGATTTTGGTTTCCGGGGCAGGACCTGGACACTGTTTTTTGCTCGCTACCATCCGTCAATTCATCACGGCTGCCGTGGGCAAAGCGACGTCTTTAAGCGCTTGTTTCCCGAAGACATGCCAGACTGAGTTTCCACCAGACGCCGCGCCCGTGCCATTTCAAAGAACGATTTCGTCGAACACGCGCCGGCAGTCCATCTCATATTCCAGACCGACGATCGGCGGCCGGTTATAGTGCCAGGCAAGTCCGTTGCGGTGAACGCCTCGCGGCGCAAGCTCCGTCTCGATCAGCGGGTGGATGTCATGGACCGAATAGATTTGCGCCGCTGTGGTATCCGCCCACTTGCCGCCGAAAAAGCCCATGCGGCGCTCCATCTCGTTAAGCACAAAGGCCGCTTTCTCGCGAATGGCCTCGGGACTGGTTTCACCCGGCCGGACGATATGATCGCGGTAATTGGCCTTGCCTTCAGGCACCTCGCCGGAGCCGGCGATCGCGAAGGTCTTCGGTGCGTCCCCATCCTTCACCGTGTAGCAGAAGGCATGGAAGCCCGGCTCCTCCGGCGCGCCGATCTCGGGGCAGATATTGGAGCGCGCCACCGGATTGTCGTCGCCTTCCATGATGTTCCAGGCACGCAAGGTTTCCGCGTAAAGCGTATTGAAGGCGGCGAACCCATCCTCGCTGAACTGGCCGGGCGAGCGCATTTCACAGGCGCAGAAGGCTTCCGGCGGCCGGCCGATTTCGGCGAGATGGGCGGCGATGCGCTCAAAGCCCTCTTTCATCGGCACGACATCGAAAAAGCGGGCGCGGACGATGCGGTAGCCCTCGAGGGCCGCAACGCCGGCTGAATACTGCATCACGCCGGGAATATAGTGGTAACCACCGGCCGCCATGGTTTTTGTCTGCATAGTCAATTCCTTCTGTCTGATATGTGCTGCGGCTCACGAGCCGACCGAAACGACACTTTCCATGCGCCTCAGGGCAGCGATGATGCTGTAGGCCGTGATTGCGCTGCTCTTCGGATTGTCCGCATCGGGCAGGTTTTCCGACACGGCCGTGATCGTGCCGCCTTTGGAGCGGATGGTGATTTCATGGGTATTCATGGCGATGCCGGGATCGGCCCATATCTCGACAGACGTCCGATCGGCACCGAGCCCTGCAAGGGCGACGGTCGCCGCCACATTGATGTTTTTGGGGAAGGCCGCGATCGATTGCCGGGCACTGCCGGAGAAGAGGCATGTGGGCTCTTTGATCTCGGACGCCGCGACGGTCTTGTCGCCGATCCTGACGCCGTCACCGAAGGAAAGCGGCGGTTTGCGGGTTTTCAACGCCACAGCCTCCAGTCCGATCTCGCGCGCGGCCCGCAACCCGTCAAGTCCGGCAATCGCACCGGATGGCGCAAGGATGGCGAGGTCTGCTGCGCGTGCGGCATCGAGAAAGCCATCGGAGCACAGCAATTGCCCGACGCTTGCGACAACGAAAGTTTTGCCGCCGTGGTTCAGCATCGCGTTCGCGAGCACCGAAAAGGCCGATGGCGGCAGACATTCGACCACGATATCGGCGGCTTCCGGCAGGTCGGCAAGCGGCAGGATAACGGGGGATGATCGCAGGCCCGCAAGTCGCGCGCCTGCAGTTGCCGCGTCACGGACGGCGACGGCTTTCAGCTCAAGACCCTCGATCCCCTGATCAAGCGCCGCCGCCACACGCATGCCGATCGACCCCAGCCCGGCGACTGCGACCCTCAACGGTTCAGCCATAATTGACCACAAGGAGCTTGATGTCGGTCATGCTGTCCATCGCATAGCGCGTGCCCTCGCGTCCGAGGCCGGAATCCTTCCAGCCCCCGAAGGGCATGGTGTCGATGCGGTAGATCGGCACGTCATTGATCATCAGCGCCCCGACATCCCAGTCCTCCAGCGCGCGGAAGGCGGCCTTCATGTCGTTGGTGAAGAACCCGCCCTGCAGGCCGAACCGGCTGTCGGCGGCGCGGCGAACGCCCTCATCGGCATCCTTCACCTTGGTCAGCGTCACCACCGGGCCGAAAATCTCGTCGGCCTCGACCTTCATGTCGGGCTTCGTGTCGGTCAGCACTGTCGGTGCAATGACGGCTTTCTCGCGCGTGCCGCCGGTCAGAACGCGCGCGCCCTGCTCGACCGCCTCGTTGATCCAGCTTTCGATGCGCATCGCCGAGCGCTCGTCGATCACCGGCCCGACATCGACCCCCTCCTCCATCGGATTGCCGACCTTGCAGGCTTCCACTCGGGCCACCAGTTCCTTCTCGAAGGCGTCATAGACCTCTTCATGCACGAAAATGCGCTGGACGCCGATGCAATACTGGCCGCCATAGACGACGCCGCCGCGCACGCAACGCGCCGCTGCAAAGGCGATATCGGCATCCTCGGAGACGACCACCGCGCCATTGCCGCCGAGTTCGAGCGAAACCTTCTTCTTGCCGCTCAGCGATTTGATATGCCAGCCGACCGGCACGCTGCCGGTGAAGGTGACCATGGCGATGCGATCGTCGCGCACAAGCTTTTCGGCCAGCGGCACATCGCAATGCACCACCGTCAGCGCCTCCTCAGGCAGACCGGCCTCAACCATGACCTCGGCGAGCAACCGGCTGGTGAGCGGGGTCTGCGGCGCGGGCTTGAGGATGACCGAATTGCCCACGGCGAAGGCCGGCGCCAGCTTGTGCAGCACCAGGTTCAGCGGAAAGTTGAACGGCGTGATCGCGAGGATCGGACCGATCGGGAACCTTCGCGCGATGCCGATGCGCCGGCCAAGCCCGTTGAGCGTTGCCAGATCGGCCTTCGACAGATCGAGCGGACTGCCATCGGCAGACGCCGTCTGGTATTCGAAGACCGCGCCATCGATATCGAGCGGCACTTCCTCGCCGCCGAAGGCGCGCGCCTCGCGGGCCGCACCGCGCAGGTTCAGAAGCGAACGCGATATCTCGCCGCGCGCATCATAAAGCGGCTTTCCCGCTTCCGCCGCGATGAGGCGGACGAACTCGTCCTTTCGCGCCTCGATCAGGTCCGCGGTGCGATCGAGAATATCGGCGCGCACGAAACGCGGAAGCTTGCGCATCATGTCGAAGCCCTTTTGCGCCGTCAGGATGGCCTGTTCGACATCGACCTCTTCCGAAACCGGCATATGCCCGACGAGGCTGCCGTCATAGGGCGAGAGAATGGCGTCCTGGCGGGGATCGGGATTCTGGGAAGCGTGCATTGGAGTTGCTTTCTGTGTTTTCTTTAAATGTCAGGCCGCGCCGATATAGGCTTCGCGCACGGTGGGCTCCTGACGGAGTTCTTCTGAAGTGGCTGCAAGGGAAATCCGGCCGCGATCGATCACATAGCCGCGATGGGCAAGGTCGAGCGCGGTCATCACATCCTGCTCGACAAGCAGGATGGCGACGCCGGTCTTGTTGATTTCGATGAGGGATTCGCTCAGGAGTTCGACGGCGCGCGGGGCGAGACCGAGCGAGAGTTCGTCGATCATCAGCAGTTTCGGACGACTCATGATCCCGCGGCCGATCGCGCACATCTGCTGCTCGCCGCCCGACAGCGTCGAGGCATCCTGATGCGCCCGTTCGGCAAGGCGCGGGAACATGGTCATGACCCGTTCGAGGTCTTCCTCGACCGAGGCGTCCCTTTTCCTGAGATAGGCGCCCATCATCAGATTGTCCTTTACCGACATGGTGCGAAACAGACGCCGGCCTTCGGGCACATGAGCAATGCCGCCCGTCAGGATCCGGCGCGTGTCGGCGCCTGCCAGGTCCTGGCCATCGATCAGGATGCTGCCCGCCGTTGGCGGAAGCAGGCCGGAGATCGTGCGCAGCAGCGTCGTCTTGCCCGCGCCGTTGGAGCCGATCAGGCAGACGATCTCGCCGGCATTGACGGCAAGATCGATGCCCCAGAGAACCCGGATTTCGCCGTAGCCGGCCTCAAGCTTGTCGATCTGGAAGAATGGTTCAGACATCGGCTTTCTCCCCGGCATTGGCTTTCGCATAACGATTGCCGAGATAGGCCTCGATCACCTTCTCGTTTCGCGTGATCTCGTCCGGCCGGCCTTCGGCGATCTTGGCGCCGTGATGCAGGACGACAATGCGGGTGCAGAGGCTCATCACCACCTTCATCAGATGCTCGATCAGGATGATGGTGACCCCGCGCGCCGCAATCGACCGGATCATCTCGAGCGCCGTCTCGATCTCCGCCGGGTTGAGCCCGGCATTGACCTCGTCGAGCAGCAGCACCTTCGGCTTCATGGCGAGGCTCTTGGCGAGCTCCAGTCGCTTGCGGCCGGCAAGGGTCAGTTCGCCCGCCAGCGTGTCGCGATGCTGTTTCAGCCCGAGGAATTCGATCGCCTCGTCGGCGGCGTGCATCGCCTCGGTGGTGGAGGCGGCCCCCGCGGCAAAGACCGCCGGCGCCATGACGTTTTCCAGCACGGTCATTTCGGGAAACGGCTGGACCACCTGATAGGTTCGGGCAACGCCGAGCCGGCTGATCTGATAGGGCTTCATGCCGTCGATGCGCCGGCCGTCATAGATGACGCTGCCGGAAGACGGCTTGAAGACGCCCGTTACCAGATTGACGAGCGTGGTCTTTCCCGCGCCGTTGGGGCCGATCAGACCGACAATCTCGCCCGGTTCCACCGAAAGGTCGACTTCGTTCACCGCCGTCAGCCCGCCGAACCGCTGGGTCAGGCCCTTGAGTTCAAGGATACTCATGGCTTGGTCTCCGTTTTGTGTGTCGAGCGCTTGCGCCATTTGCGCATGGCGGCGCCGACGACGCCGTTGGGCAGGTAGAAGATCAGTCCGACAATGAGGATGCCGAGAACGGCGGCGTGGATGGAGAGGAAATTGCGCCAGACCACTTCCTCGATGACGAGGAAGATGCCGGACCCGATGACCGGTCCGAGGAGCGTTCCGGGCCCGCCAAGCATGGTCATCACGATCGGGCGGACCGTGGTCATCACCGAATAGACGTCCGGCGGTTCGATGTAGAACACCCATGAAGCATAGAGCGCGCCGGCGGAGCCGACGAACAGGGCGGAAAGCACAAAGGCGATGATCTTGTAGAGCGTGGTGTTGATGCCGACCATGGAGGAGGCATCCTCGTTCTGGCGGATGCAGCGAAGGGCAAAGCCGATGCGTCCGGCCGAGACATACCAACTCATCAGGAAGGTGAGCACGGCAAGGGTGAGCATCGACCAGAAGAACAGGCGCGCCTGGGCGGTGACCGACATGCGGATGATCGGCAGGTTGAGCCCCATGCCGCCGCCCGTCAGGCTGGTCCAAGAGGTGGTGACTTCCAGAAGCACTTCGGCAAGGACGAGGCTGGCAATGGCGAAGTAATGCCCTTTGAGGTGCAGGATGGCAGCGCCCATGGCGGCGGCGAAGGCTGCGGCCATCACCCCGGCCGCCGCCCAGGCCAGCGGCATGGCAAGGCCGAGCCCCTGCAGGATGGCGCCCGTATAGGCGCCAAGTCCGAAGAAGGCGGCCGTTGCAAAGGACGGATAGCCGGCATAACCGCCGATGATGTTCCAGGATTGAGACAGCACCGCATACATGGCGAACATCGTGCCAAGGCGCAGAAGGTAATTATCTCCGAAGACCGGCAGGAAGGCGATGAGGGCAAAGAAGCCGAGGGCAATCAGCGGATTTCTCATTCATACCCCCTGCGGCCCATGATGCCGGTCGGCTTGAAGATCAGGAGCAGGATGAGCAGGACGAAGGCGATCGTCAGCCCGTGTTCCGGGCCGATGAATAGCGCGCCGAAACTCTGGATGAGGCCGAGCGCCAGCCCGCCCACAATGGCGCCGGCAATGCTGCCGAGCCCGCCGAGAACGCAGACGATGAAGGCGATCGACAGATATTCCGAGCTTGCCAGCGGCGAGATCGGGAAAACGAGGCTCAAGAGACTGCCCGCGGCACCGGCCATCAGCGCACCAATGCCGAAGGTAATCGCGTAGATCGTCTTCACGTCGACGCCCATCAGGGCTGCCGCCTCCCGGTCCATGCGCACGGCAACGATGGCATGGCCGATCTTCGAGCGCACCAGCAGCAGGTATAAAAGCCCGGTCAGGACGCCTGCGAGCAGCATTGCCATCAGCCGGTCGAGCGGAAACACCAGTCCGGCAATCACCTTGCTGCCAAGCGGATTGCCAAGCTGCACCGAGCGATAGTCAGCACTGAAGGCCAGCAGCATGCCGTTGTTCAACAGAAGGTCGAGACCGAAGGTCAGCACCAGCGTCGTCAAAACCGGCGCGCCGACCACCCGGTTGATCAGCCCGAGTTGCACCACATAGCCGAGCGCGAACAAAAGCGCGCCGGCGATGATGACCGAAACGAACGGGTGAATGCCGAGGTGAACATAGGCAAAATAGGCGATGTATGAGCCAAGAACGACAAACGAGCCGTGCAGCACGTTGATGACGTTCAGGACACCCCACACCAGTGAGAAGCCGACCGAGATACAGGCATAGAGCCCGCCCAGCACCAGCCCGTTGAGGAGGATCTGTGCGTATAGCATTGCTGTGTTTTCCGCTGTCTGGGCGGCCGGCCGCCATGGCCGACCGCTAAAGCGCTGAATGAGGAAAGCCGAGACTTATTCGATACCGCCGAAACGCATATCGGCCTGCTTGATCTCTTCCGGATAGATCGTCTTCGCGGCGCCATCCTGAATCTGGAAGACCGGCGGCTCGAGCGAGTCGATCTGCCCGTTCTCGCCGAAATGCACCGGGCCGTAGAAGGTCATGGCGTCCATCGCGGCCAGCGCATCGCGCACGGCGGTCGGCTCAATCGTGCCGGCATCCTCGATGGCAAGCTGCAGGACGACGCCGGCGGCGGCAGCGGAGGCTTCCGCATAGTCGGGCGTGGCGTCATACTTCGCTTCGAAGGCCGTCACGAAATCCGAAGTCGCGCCGAAAATGCCCTCGCCATCATAGGCAACAGCGGGATGCCACCAGGCAGCGCTCGAGACGTTGTTGGAGAGGTCGCCCGTCGCCTCGATGAATTCCTTGTAGGCAGGACCGGCCAGCATCGTCAGCGCCTTCGGCTCGATGCCGAGATCGGCCATCTGGCGGCGGATGAGAATGAGGTCATTGATGTAACCGGTGGCAAAGATCCAGTCCGGCTTGGAACGCATCATCAGCGTCATGGCCGAGGCATGATCCATCGTGCCAATGGCGTATTCGTCAAAGGAGATGACCTCGATGCCGTTGTCGCCGGCCGATTTTTCCATTTCCTTGGCGATTGCCAGCGGAAACAGATCGTTGCGGGCGTAGATCGCGACAGTCGAGATATCCTCGCCGGACTCGGCAACGATCTTGGCAAGTGGATCGGTCAACGTATTGTTGGGCGTGAACGTGCCGAACAGATATTGATAGCCCTGATCGTAAACCTCGACAGAGGAAGCCGTCGCCGCGACCATCGGGATCTGGTAGCGCTCGGCAACGGAGCTTGCCGCCTTGGCAGCGCCCGAACCGAAGGGCGCGAACAGGAAATTGACGTCATCAGCCGTGATCAGCCGCTCGGCGGTCTGTACGGCGCGCGGCGTCTGGCTCTCGTAGTCGACATAGACGATCTCGACATCATAGGTCGTGTCACCGGCGGTGATGCCGCCGGCCGCGTTGACGGTTTCGGCCCAGAGGTCATAACCGCGCTGCTGCTTCAGGCCTTCCGGGGAGAGCGGCCCCGTCAGCGGCAGCGGCGCGCCGACCCGGATCGTCTCATTGGCAATCGCCGGACCAGAAAGCAGCATTGTGGCGCCGGCAAGCGCGAGCAGCCACGACTTCGTAGAATGCGTCATTTCGGAACCCCTCAGTTCTCGTTGTTTTTTGATGCACCGTGAGATTTGGCGATCTCCGGATATCAACAAGGTAAGGGGAAAAGCGTGCTTCACGGAAGTCGTAATTGAGGCACGCAGCGTTGCACTTTACGCAACGCCGACGAATTCATCGGCCACTTTGCGGATATATTCCACCAGTCGGCGTGCAGCCGGGCTCAGTTCGATCTCCGCGCGTTTGCACACCTGGGTGGTCGACAGCGACAGGACATTCGACGCGATCGGGACGCCGATCAGCTCACCGGATTGCAGTTCGCGCTCGAAGGAGAAAGCCGGCAAGAAGACGATGCCCATATCCTGAAGCGCGAATTGTCGCATCATGTCGATGGAATTGGTTTCCAACCTGATCTTGAGCGCGAGCTGCTCGGACCTGACGACATGGTCGACCAGTTGACGAATGCCGAAGGACTGGTCCGGCAGGCCAACCGGCTGTTGCCGAACCTCTGCGAGGTCGAGCTCCCGCCGTCCGGCGAGCGGATGGTGGCGCGACATGACCGCCATCACCGGCTGGCGCAGGCTGACCAGCGTATCGATCTCATCGCGCGGAAAAGGCTGGAAGGAAATACCGATATCGCAGCGATCCTCGGCGACCGCCCGCATTACGCCATCGGTTCCGGCCACCAGCACCTGATAGGTGATATTCGGGTGGTCCCTGCCGAAACGGGCAAGCGCGCGCGGCAGAAGGCCGCCGATCATGCCCTCAACCGTATAGATGATGACATGACCACTTTCGAGGTTTTTCAGCGCATCGATCTCCGCGCGCAGCCGCTGCAGTTCCTTGTTGCGCCCCTTCACGAAGCGCAGGACCAGCTCACCCGCCGGCGTCAACCGGACGCCCTGGGACTGGCGGACGAGAAGTTCGGTTCCGTAAGCATATTCCAGCTTCTGGATCTGCCGGCTGACCGAAGACGGCGAGATATGCAGCTTTTCCGATGCCTTCCTGATCGAACCGAGCTCCGCGACAGTTTCGAACTGAAAGAAGGCTGTTTCCATATCCGTTTCCGATTGATGTGTCGAAACAGGCCGCGGGGGCCGTTTCCCTTCAGCGGCTGACGCTCTGACGTCAAGCCCGCGATCCTTGCGAAAAAGGCCTGGAAACGCGGGCTCCATAAGACTTTCAAACTGCCGCCCTTACTACGGTATTGGGTGAGGCCACGTTTTGCAATCGGGAGCGCGTTCGCATTCCTATAGTGGCCTATCGCATCCTGACGCGCTTCAGCGCCGTCCCGGCGGGCGCGGCGAGGCACCGGGAAGAACCGGCCAGTCCTTGTAGATATGCAGTAGCAGACCATGATCCGGCGCCTTTGGACGACATGCTCGAAGCCAAGGGAAACGCCGGGGGCGGCATCAACCAGCTTGTTGGCGAGATAGCCTGGGGATTCCCGATCGATCTTCCGCGTCGCACAGATGAAACGGCGCGAGAAACCGCCCGAGTAGACCCAGCCGGTTGGCGGGCACGCTTCGTCTCCGCAAGAGCGCCATCGTCATCGTGGGGAGCACGAGCCATTCTTCGGCATGTCCGCCGAATGGACAAGGCGAATAAGGGCCTGTCACTCCCGCGCGGAAAGAGCGATTAATGCTTCGGACCGGCCTTTAGGCCACCAGACGGAGCCTTTCGCCATGACCGAGAAAACGATCCTGCCGCCGCCGCCAGAAGAACCGTCGACACGATTGTCTTGCGTCGTTCAGCCATCATCGCCGCCTTTCGCCGGCATCAGGACAGTGCCTGCCCCGCATGACAATGCGGGCTTCGTGTTCGCTATGCAGCATACTTCCTCCCGGTCGATGCAGCGCTTCCTCCGTTTCAGCTTCTAGAAGCAAGACTCCGAAAAAGGGAGGAGCAGCATCAAACCGTACGCCAGGCGGACGCTTTACTGAGCCAGATCAATGCACGGCGACCGCCGGTCGTTTTCCGCCGCGCGGCCGGCAGGCCCCTTATCGGCTCGGGCGTCGTTTCCCGTGTCCGGCGCAATCATTCGCGATCGCCCATGGGCCGCAAGCACTCTTGACTTCCGTCTAGTAAAACTTTACTAAAGCTTACTAGAGAGGGCGCCGGCCTGTTCGTGGAGGGGCTGCCGGCGGCGAGGGAGGAAACAGAATGGCCGGGATCGAACTCCGCCAATTACGCAAATCCTACGGGGCTTTCGAGGCCATTCCCGCCATCGACCTCACGATCGAAGACGGCGAGTTCTGCATATTCGTCGGGCCATCCGGCTGCGGCAAATCCACATTGCTCAGAACAATCGCAGGCCTTGAGGACGCAAGCGCCGGCGAGATCCTGATCGGCGGCGAAGAGGTCAGCCGGCGCCACCCGGGAGAGCGCGGCGCGGCGATGGTTTTCCAGAACTATGCGCTCTACCCGCACATGACCGTGCGCCAGAACATGGGCTATGCGCTCAAGATCGCGAAAAAGCCGAAGGAAGAGATCAAGACAACGGTCGAGCGCGCCGCCCGCACCCTTGGTCTTGAGGATCTGCTGGAGCGCAAGCCATCCGAACTTTCCGGCGGCCAGCGGCAGCGCGTGGCGATCGGGCGGGCGATCGTGCGCGATCCGAAAGTATTTCTTTTCGACGAACCGCTTTCCAATCTCGATGCGGAACTGCGCACGCGCATGCGTCTTGAGCTTGCCGACCTTCATCGTTCGCTCGGAGTCACCATGGTTTACGTCACCCACGACCAGGTCGAGGCGATGACGCTTGCCGACCGTATCGTGGTGCTGCGTTCTGGGCGGATCGAGCAGGTCGGCTCCCCGCTCGACCTTTATGAAAACCCCGAAAACCTGTTTGTCGCGCGCTTCATCGGATCACCGTCGATGAACATACTGAAGGCAGAGACTATCGCTGACGGTATCCGACTGACCGGGCTTGATGGCCCGCCCTTGCCCCGGCCGGATTTTGTCCCGGCCGCGTGGCGCGGCCCGCTCGGCATCAGGCCCGAACATCTGCGCCTGCACCCGGGCGGAATGGAGGTCCGTCTGCGCGCCGTCGAACATCTGGGCGACGTCACCTACGGCTATGCGACGCTTTCGGACGGCACCGAGCTCTGCATCGACCTTCAGAACCACAGGAAAATGGCTGCCGGAGACAGCGTCGCGCTCGCCATCCCCACGGAGCGGGCATTCTTCTTCGACCAGAAAACGGAGAGAAGGCTCCGTTAACTTTCAGCACGGGAGGACAAAATGCTGAAATCGATACTCAAGGGCAGCGCCGCGACACTGATTGTGTCCGGCATCATGGCGGGCGCGGCGAGCGCCGAGGAAATCCGCATCTATTTCAATGCCGGCCACGGATATGACACCTATCTTGAAGTCTTCGAGGAGTTCGAGGCCGACAATCCCGGCTGGACCGTCGCCTTCGAGCGCTACCAGTGGCCGGACCTGCGCACCAAGCTGGTGGCCGATTTCGCCGCCGGCAATCCGCCCGACCTCGTTGCCGAACCCGGCGCCTGGGTGCCGGAATTCGCCCAGCAGGGCCTGCTCTACAACCTCGACGATCTTGCAGCGCGCGATCGGGCGGAATTCGATTATCCCGGCGACTGGCAGGATGCTTCCGTCGAAAAGAACACGGTCGACGGCTCGCTCTACGGCGTCCAGATCCACCTGACCTGCGCGACCCTGCTCTACAATGTCGACATGCTCAAGGAAGCGGGCTACGACAATCCGCCGACGAACTGGGCAGAGTTTCGGGAGATCGCCAAGGCGACCACCAAGAACGGCGTCTTCGGCTTCGCGCCCAATGCGGTCTGGGCCTATTCCATGCCTTGGGTGATGCAGAACGGCGGTCGGTACTATGATCCCGAAACCGGCAAGATCGCCTTCGGAAGCGAGGCGGCGGCAGAAGGCGTGCAGTTTCTTTCGGATCTGATCCACGAGGACCGCTCGGCTCCCGTTCCAGTCACCGGCGCCGATTACGAGGGCCCGCAGCGGCTCTTCACCGCCGGTCGCGCGGCGATGATCATCACCGGCCCCTGGGACATCAACCCCATTCGCACCGGCAATCCCGACCTCAACTGGGCGGTTGCGCCGTCGCTGAAGGAAGTCGAGCAGGCAACGATCCAGGGCGGCGTCAGCCTGATGATCCCCAAGGATGCGCAATATCCCGAACAGGCCTGGGACCTGATCAAGCGCCTCACGGCCGTCGATGTCGAGGTCGCCACCTCACTGCAGTATTCGATGACCATGCCGCGCAAGTCCTGGCTGAAGGACCCTGAAGTGCAGGCCGATCCAATTCTCGGCCAGTTCGGCGCCTGCCTTCCCTATTCGCGCGACGTGACGCTCGAACTGCGCCAGGCCGGCAAGTACAATCCCGCCATCGATGAGGTGCTCAACGGCGCCATTGACGAGGTTCTGTTTGCCAATGAACCGGCAGCCGAGGTGCTTGCCGCAGCCGAGGATGAAGCCAACGCGATTCTTGCGAACGAATAAGAGGAGCATGCCCCGGTCGCCGGTTGCGCCGGGGCATGCCGCTTTCCAGCGGGGAATGACGGGATGACCTACAAAACCAGGCGGACATTGACAGCCTATGCCTTTCTGTCGCCGGCCATCGTCTATTTCCTGATCTACTTCTTCTGGCCGATCGCCATCGAGTTATGGGCGAGCTTCAGAAGCGGACAGCCGCTCATCGGCGACTCCGCCTTCGTCGGGCTGAAGAACTATGCCCATATCCTGAACGACAGGCTGGCGATCAAGGCGATCAAGGCGACGCTGATCTACGCCATCGGCAGCGTGGTCTTCACGCTGGTTCTGGCGCTCGGGCTCTCGGCGCTTTTGGTCGGCCCTGTGAAGGCGCGCAACGGCATAAGGGCAATCCTGTTCTTCCCCTACATCATCTCCTTCGTGATCTCGGCGCTGATGTGGCGGGCGATCCTCGATCCCTATACCGGCCTTCTCAATGCCGCGCTTGCCAAAATCGGGCTTCCGCAGCAATTCTGGCTGGTCGATCCCGATACCGCGATCTGGACGCTGATCGCCGTCTCCGTCTGGAAGGATCTCGGCTATGCGGTGCTGATCTACATCGCCGCGATCCAGGGCATTCCCGCCCATCTCTACGAGGCAGCCCGCATGGACGGCGCCAGGCGCCACCATCTCTTCCGCGACATCACGCTGCCGCTGTTGATGCCGACCACGCTGTTTCTCGCCGTGGTCATAATGATCGCCTCGCTCCAGGAAATGGCGCTGCCCTACCTGATGACCCAGGGCGGACCGGCGAACGCCACGCGGCTCTATTCGCTGCATGTCTACGAGACCGCCTTCCAGGGGCTCAACATCGGCTATGCCTCTGCACTCTCCTTCGCCATGTTCATGCTGATCCTGTTGATCACATGGGCCCAGTTCAAACTGCTTCACCGCGACATAAGGCACGTATGAGGACGACATGGCCCGCAAGGACGCCCATACAACAGCATCAAAACTGCTGATCTATCCGCTTCTGGCATTCTTCGTCCTGATGGCGGTGCTGCCCTTCCTCTACATGGTGTCGCTTTCGTTGCAGAGCGATGCGGAGATGTTTTCCGGTCAGGTGGTGGTCATTCCCGAAAGCCTGCAATTCTCGAACTATGTGACGATCTGGGAGAAGGCGCCGTTTGCGCGTTTCATGCTCAATTCCCTGATCGTGGCGGGAACGATCACGCTGCTCCATGTCCTGTTCGATCCACTGATCGGCTATGTCTTTGCCAAGATGGAGTTTCCGGGAAAGCGGTTGATGTTCGTTTCGCTGCTGGCCACGCTGATGATCCCGTTCTTCATCCGGCTCATCCCGCTTTACGTGATGACGGCCGAAATGGGCCTCCTCAACACCTATCCGGGCCTGATCCTGCCCTTTGCCATGAGCGCGTTCGGCATTTTCCTGATGCGTCAGTTCATCATGCCGATACCCGACGACCTGGTGGCGGCCGGCCGGCTCGACGGAGCGAGCGAATTCAGGATCTTCATCGATATCATTCTGCCGCAGCTCAAACCCGCGATCGCGACGCTGGCGCTCCTGACCTTCGTCTTCCAGTTCAACGAGTTCATCTGGCCGCTGGTGGCTGTCTCTTCCGAGAGCATGCGTCCGATCACCACCGGGCTTACCCTTTTCAACCAGGAATTCTTTACCCAATGGAATCTCACAGCCGTGGGCGGCATGCTTCTGTTCCTGCCCTGCTTCCTGCTCTTCGTCATCATGCAACGCTATTTCGTGCAGAGCGTCATGCTCTCCGGCATGAAATGAGGACGAGGCCATGACGAAAAAGACGAAACGCCCGAATGTACTGGTCTTCTTCACCGACCAGCAGCGCTGGGACACGGTTGGCGCCCATGGCAACCCTCTGGATCTCACCCCCAATTTCGACATGATGGCCGAGAGGGGACGCTTCATCCGCAACTCCTTCACCTGCCAGCCGGTCTGCGGCCCCGCCCGCTCGGTGTTTCAAACCGGCAAATATCCGACGACGACCGGTTGCTACCGCAACGACATACCGCTGCCCGCCGGCGAGAAGACGCTTGCGCATTATTTCGGCGAGGCCGGTTACGAAACCGGCTATATCGGCAAGTGGCATCTTGCCGGGGCCGACCCGGTGCCCCGCGGCCAGCAGGGCGGCTATGACGAGTGGCTTGCTGCCAATATCCTGGAATTCACGTCCTGGCCGTATCAAACCGATCTCTTCGATCGCGAGGGCGAGCGCCACCGTCTGCCGGGCTACCGGGTCGATGCGCTGGCCGATGCGGCGATCCGCCATATCGACCGGGCGCGCGACAACCCCTTCTTCCTGTTCCTCTCCTTCCTGGAGCCGCACCATCAAAACCAGCACGATAACTACCCGGCGCCTGTTGGCTACGCGGAGCGGATCGCGCGGCGGATCACATCCTACCCTTCCGACCTCGACACGCTGGGCGGCACGACGAAGGAACACTATCACGGCTATATGGGCATGGTCGCGCGGCTCGACGAAGCCTTCGGCCGGATCATCGATGCGCTGATCTCGCGCGGCGAACTCGACAATACCATCATCCTGTTCACCTCCGATCATGGCTGCCATTTCAAGACCCGCAACGCGGAATACAAGCGCTCCTGTCACGAGGCCTCGATCAGGGTGCCGACGCTGCTTGCAGGCCCCGGGCTCGACGGCAAGGGGGATATAACCCGCGCCGCCTCGCTGATCGACCTGCCGCCGACCTTGCTCGACGCCGCCGGTATTGAAATACCGGCAGCGATGGAGGGGCGGTCGCTCCTGAGGCCGACCGACCGGCCTGAGGACGAGGTGTTCATCCAGATCAGCGAAAGCCAGGTCGGTCGCGCGCTCAGGACCGGACGATGGAAATACTGTGTCGCCGATCCAGACGCCGACGGCTGGAACGACAGCGCCAGCCGGCGCTACGTCGAGACGCATCTCTACGATCTGGAGCGCGACCCGGCCGAACTTGACAATCTCGTCGCCGCGCCCGACTACGCTGAGGTTCGCGGCGAACTGGCAAAACGCCTTGCCGCGCGTATAATCGCCGCCGGCGAGGCGCCCGCGGAGATCGCTCCGGCGAACTGACGGGCAGAAAGGTACGGGTGCATGGTAACGCTGAAGGAGATCGCCAAGCGGACCGGGGTCGCGGAATCAACCATCTCGCGCATTCTCAACCGCGATCCGACCCTTTCGATCTCCGATGAAAAGCGTCGCCGCGTGGTCGAGACGGCCGAGGCGCTGCAATATGTGATGCGACGGTCGCGCAGCAACCGTAAGGAAGACGCCTCAGTCGCGCTGCGCCGACCCGGCGACCTTCGGTCGGTGATGATCGTGCACTTTCTTTCCAGCGCTTCCGAACTCTCCCAGCCCTTCTATGTCGGCCTGCGCCAGGGCATCGAAGCACGCGCGGAAGCCTATGGAATGGCGACGACAAGGCTCTTTGCCGGCGAATTCGATCCGGCAATGCTTACCCGCGGGCGCAATGTCGGCATCATCTCCGTCGGCGATCTTCCCGACGGCCACCTGGAGGCGATCCGCGCGCTCGGCGTTGCGACCGTCCTTGCCCATCCGCAGGAAAAACCCGTCGATGTCGATGTCGCCTATGTAGACCTGTGGAGCGCATCCACCCGGCTTTGCGAATGGCTGCTGACACGCGGGGTCAGACGGCCGGCCCTTGTCGGCGTTCAGGGCGCCCAGTCGCGACGGCTGGCCGCGTTCCGGTCGGTGATGACAGAGGCCGGCCTGTTCGACCCGGACTATGTCACCTATGCAAGAGACTCTTCCGACGACGGGCAAGACCAGATACGCGCCTTGTTTTCACGCCTTGCGGAAACCGGCAAGCCGCTGCCCGACGCCGTGGTGATCTATGCGGACCGCACGGCGGTCGAGGTCTACCGCGGACTTGAAAAGGCGAAACTGTCGATCCCCCGGGATGTCCAGGTCGTCGCATTCAACGACAGTTCGATCGCCCACATGCTCGCGCCCAAGCTCTCTACCCTGCGTCTGGAAGCCGGCGTCATCGGAGAGACCGCAGTCGACCTGCTGATGGAAAGGCATGGCGGACGCAAGGCCGCCAAACACGTGGAGATCATGCCCACCATCATCGAGCGCGGCAGCACGCGCAAACGATAGGCCTTCGGCGCGGCGTTTCGTGCCCGGCCCGAAGGCCGGGTCTGGCGGATATCTGGACCCGGCGTCGCCTCAGCCTTTCGCCACCACGACCCGAAAGCCGTTGCCGCGCCAGGAGCCGGCGGGCTCCAGCGAGCCGCGATAAACGCCGTTTGCCTTCCATGCGGGGCTGGAGAAGCAGCCGCCGCGCAGCACCCGTCGAATATCGGCGGGAGCGTCGAGCGCCTCGCGACCGTCCGACTGCCAGGGAAAGGCGAAGGCCGGCGTTCCCATGTCGCGGCCCCAGAGCGTCGTGCACCATTCCCAGGCCTGCCCTGCCATGTCGAGACAGCCCGATGGCGCCCGGCCTTCGGGAAACAGGCCGACGGTGCAGAGGTCGTTGAAGCCGGTTTCCTCGCCATTGGCGTGCTCCGCCGCCCACACCTCGCCCCACGGATAAAGAAGGCCGGAGGGCCCGCGCGCGGCCGCCTCCCATTCGCGCTCGCATGGCAGGCGGACGATTTCGTCCGGCCCAATGCGGCCCTCGGCGCGCCATTTCTCCGTGGCCCAGGCGCAATAGGCGCGGGCGTCATGCCAGGTGAGATCGGTTGCCGGATGGGAGGCGCGCTCCGGGTTGCGGCCGTTGACGCTTTTCCATGGCCGGTCGGTTTCGGTGACGAAGCGGAGATAGGCGGCGTTGACGACCGGGTAGACGCCGATCCTGAAATCGCCGACCGGGGCGTGGTGCGCCGGCGCGGAATTCGGGTGGATGTCACCGCCCATCGGGTAAAGGCCTGCCGGAACGCTCGCCAGCGCTTCGAGGTCGCGCGGATCGCCGAGCCGGGCGAGAACCTCGCCCGCGCGCCGCCTGAGGCCGGCCGGCGCGCCGTCTGTCGCGATCGCGTCTACCAGTGCGGCGGTCAGCGCCTTGGCTTCGGCCGTGCCGGTGGCGACCAGTTTTCCGGCGCAGAGCAGGACGGGAAGATCGGCTTCAGACCGCGCAAGGCCGCGCGCCAATGCCGCCGCCCGTGGCGCATCGGGACCGATCCAGTCGCAGAGAAGGTCGAACGGGCCGGCCCACCGGGCCGGCCGGGCGCTGACGGCTGCAAGCAGCGCCTCGTCGCTCATCGCCTCAAGCGCCGCGGCATCGCGATAGCTCTCAGCCCAGCCTGCATCGGTCGGGGCGAGCGCGGCGACGTCACGGGGTGCCACCGGTCGGCCAATGTCGAGCGAGAGCCGCCAGAGGCCGGGGAGCACGAAGTCCTTTTCGTCGTGGGCGCCGGAAAAACCGTTCTCGGTCTCGAAGGCGGCGCGTTCCGGTCGCGCAAGCCCGAGAAGTCCGTATTCCGGAATGCTCGCAGGGCGGCGGATGCCCTCCAGCGCGCGGCTTTCGCAGAGAACGAGAAGCCGGAGCGAGGGCTGGCCCTTGATGACGGCCGCCGATCGGACAAGCAGCGCTTCCGGATCGGCGCGGGTTTCCAGCGCGTCGATGATCAGGAGTACGGGCGTGTCACCGCGGGCAAGGGTCGCTGCAAGCATGGCCTCCGCATCATCGTCACGGCGGCAGAGAACGACTTCCGGCAACACGTCGGGAAGGTCATGCGCCAGGAGGTCGCCCGCGGCGTTGCGATGGGCCGGGCGGAAGAGATGGTCACGGGCGGCGGTCCCCTCTCCGTTGAGCGCTTCCGACAGCAGTCGGGCAAAGGTCGTCTTGCCGCCGCCATCGGGGGCGTGCAGCAGGAGGGCGGGAAACATGAACACCATTTCGGCGGCGGTGAAATGCACCGGCCGGCGCGGCCCGGCCGCCTCGCCGCTGAAGGCGCGCAGCCCCTTGGCCTCCTTGTCCTCATGGGTGAAGCGGGCAAGCAGCGGCAGGATCGCCGCGTCGCGAGGTCCACCCCCGGTGGCTGTCTTTTCTGTGGTCATTTGAAAAGCTTGGCGACTTCGGGATTGTGAAAGCGCTGGATTTCGACCGCGTAGCCCGCTGGATCCTCGAAGAAAAAGTGCTCGCAGTAATTGCCGCGCAGCATATCGGAAAGGCCGGTCACGCCGGCCTTTGAAAGCTTCTCGTGCCAGCCGGCCACATCCTCGGAAACGATTGTCAGCAGCGCGGCGCTCTTCGGCTGATGCTTCAGATGGCCCCTGTTGCCGTCGACGATGCCGAAATAGGCGTTGCCGGCGATCCGGTAGATCCGGGCGAGCCCCTGGTCGAGCACGAGTTCGAAGCCGAGCACGTCCTCATAAAACGGTGCGACCGCATGGATGTCCTCGTAATAATAGAAGGTGATCGCGCATTCTTTCAGGCCTTCGGTGGTCATGATGGTCCTCTTTCAATTCAGGCGACGCTGAGATAGCCCTTGGGATCGAGGCTGAAGCCGTCGAGCCCTGCGGCATGCGCCATGCAGTCGATGGGGTGGAACAGGTAGAGCCAATGCGGGTGCGCCCCGAGATGGGCGAGCACGCGGGCATAGGCCTCCGTGCGCGACCCTGTCCCGACCGTGCGCCGGGCGGTTTCGAACAGCTGATCGGCCTCGTGATCCTCGACGCCCTGCCACCAGACCGCGCGGGAGCGCGACGAGATCTTGTCGTCCAGCACCCGGAAGGTGCTGTGGGGCGAGGAATCAAAGATCGCCAGATCGCCGGTCCTCTTCGCCCCCAGTTCGCGGGCATAGCCCGGACGATCGCGGGCGGTGTCGATGGTGACGGCAAAACCGACGGCCTCAAGGCTCTTCGCGATAAAGCCGGCAATCTCCGGGGCGCGTTCGGGCATATAGAGCGGGGTGCGCAGGGTGAGCGTCTTGGGCGCGTCGGAGGCAGCGACAAGTGCCGCGGCCCTTTCCGGATCGAAGGGGATATCGGGCATCTGATCATCCATGCCGTTATGAAACGGGCTGACGATGGTTTTCGCCGGCACGCCGAGCCCGCCCATGACTTCGGACACCAGCTTCTCTCGGTCGATGGCAAGATTGGCGGCGAGCCTGAGGGCGGGGTCGGCAAAGGCCCCTTCCCTGCCGTTCATATAGGCGATCACCGCAAGCGTGGTTGGCTGCTCGTGCCAGACATGGCCGTCAAGGCTGCGCCGCGGGGGCTCGAGCCGCTCCAGATGGGTTGCAATATCGATGTCGCCGGATTTCAGCGCCTGAAGCCGCGCTTCGGTGTCCGGCATCGCTACCAGAAGCAGTTCCCGCCCGTCGCTGTGGCGCACGGTGACGGATGCGCCGCGCTCAAAGGCGACGACCTGCCAAGGGCCCGTTCCGATCGTTGCCGTTCCGTCGGGCGCAATCTTCGGCAGGTAGAATTCCGAAAGAATGTCCGGCAGATCGGGAAAGGCGTCCGGCGTCGCAATCGAAAGCACGGCGCCTTCGGCGGCGATCTCGGCGCCTTCGAGATAGCGGGCATAAGACCACGGCATGCCGAACATGTCGCGGGCATCGCAGATCGCCGCGACAAAGCGTCTGGCGTCTTCGGCCGTCACCGGCGTGCCGTCGTGATAGGTCGCGCCGTCGCGCAGCGTCAGGGTCCAGCGGCGGCCGTCATCGGAAAGGCTCCAGCGGTCGAACAGGCCGGGCCGGGCCGCGCCGTTTTCCCAGCGCAGCATCGGCTCCAGCACCAGGTTCTTCAGCGTCAGGATGCTGGCATCGTCGGTGACGCGGTCAGGCGGCAGGAAGTCGATCTTTTCGAGCGCGATCGTGATCATGCAGCACTCCTGCGGCGCGGATTGAACCAGTCGGCGAGGCTATCCCCGATCAGGTTGAAGGAAAGCACGGTGATCAGGATCGCGAAACCGGGCCCAAGCGCGGTCCATGGGCTTGACCGCACGAAGCTCAGGTTCGCCGAGACATCCGCGCCCCATTCCGGCATGGGCGGCTGGGCGCCGAGGCCGAGAAAGCCGAGCGCCGAGGTCTGCAGGATGGCGCTGCCGAAGGCGAGCGAGGCCTGCACCAGCAGCGGCCCGATGGAATTGACGAGAATATAGTGGTTGAGGATGCGGCCCCTTGGAAGGCCCAGCGCATAGGCTGCCTCGACGTAAAGTCTGGAGGATACGCCGAGCGACTGGGCGCGGGCGACGCGGGCAAACTGCGGGGCGAGCGTGATCGCCACCGCGATCATGGCGTTCTGCAGGCTCGGGCCGAAGGCGGCGGCAAGCGCGATCGCCAGCACGAGGGTTGGAAACGACAGGATTGCGTCGACGATGCGCATGATCACGGTATCGACGATGCCACCGGCAAAACCGGCGACGAGGCCGAAGAACACGCCGACCACGAAGGCGGCAGCGACCACGAACACGCCGATCGCCAGCGTATAGCGCCCGCCGTTCAAAACGCGGGACAGCATGTCGCGGCCGAAATTGTCGGTCCCCAGCCAGTGGCTGAGCGACGGCGGCTGCAGCTTGTCGGCCATGTTGATGGCGAGCGGCGACGGCAGGAAGAAGGGACCGACCAGGACGGCGAGGAGCAGGACGGTCAGCACGATCGTGCCGACGAGGGCGAGCGTGTTGTTGGCGAGGAAGCGTTTCAGGTCGGACATGATGGTCTCCTCAGCGCATCTTGCGGCGCACGCGCGGGTCAAGCACGGCATAGAGAATGTCGACGATCAGCGAGGTCAGCATGAACATCAGCGCGAACACCAGCGTTGCACCCTGGATGACGGGATAATCGCGGTTGCGGATCGCCTCGTACATGTAGCGCCCGATCCCCGGCCAGGAAAATATTGTCTCGGTCAGGATCGCGCCGCCCAGCATCTCGGCGAATTTGAGGCCGACCACGGTGATGGCGGGTAGCAGCGAATTGCGCAGCGCGTGGTTATAGACGACATCGTGGCGGCTTAAGCCTTTGGCGCGGGCGGTGCGCACGAAGTCCTCGTCCATCACCTCCAGCATGGTGGAGCGCACGAACCGGCCAAGCGTCGCCGCCAGAAACACCGCGAGCACGGTGGTCGGAAGCACCATATGGGCGAGAGCGCTTGCGACCGCGCCGGGTTCGCCCGAAAGCCAGGCATCGATGATCGAAAAGCCGGTGACGCGATCAACGAAGAAATAGGGCGAGATGCGACCCGATACCGGCAGCCAGCCGAGCCAGGTGGCGAACACAAGCTGCAGCAGCAGCGCCAGCAGGAAGGCCGGCATCGAAACGCCCGTCAGCGAAATCACGCGCACGGTATGGTCGAAGCCCGAATTGGCGCGGGTGGCGGAGACGACGCCGATCGGAATGCCGATGAGAATGGCGATCAGAACCGCGGTGATCGAGATTTCGAGCGTTGCCGGCAGGCGGATCAGGATCTCGCTGAGAACCGGCTGCCCGCTTTTCAGCGAATTGCCCATGTCGCCATGCAGGAGCCCGGTGAAATAGCTCCAGAACTGCGCCAGCGCGGGCTGGTCGAGATCGAGCTGGGCGCGCAGCGCGGCGATCTGGCTTTCAGTGGCGCCGGGACCGAGCAGCGTGACGGCCGGATCGCCAGGAATCAGGCGCACCAGCGAAAACACGATCACCAGAACCAGCAGCAGCACCGGTATCAGCGCCAGCAACCGCCGCACGAGAAATGCAAACATCCCATCACCTTGTCAAAGGAGACGGCTCGATGGGGGGGCATCGAGCCGTCCTGAGCTTTCACCTGGCTTGGGCCATTCGGGAAAGCTCATTTTGTATCTTTTTTGCAAACGCCCGCTTTTGAAAAAGCGGGCCGAGCCTTTTCGGGGCGCCAGTAAGGCGCGGGTCTATTCCTTCGAAACGCCGAAATATTCCGTCAGCGGCGGGGCCGAATTGATGACCAGGCCATCGACATTCGAGCGGGTGAAGACAATCAGCTTCGGGCTGAAAAGGTAGGCGCCGGGAATGCCCGTCACGAGTTCTTCCTGGATCGCGCCATAGAGCGCCTTGCGGGCTTCCATGTCGGGGTCCTGCTGCGCCTTGAGGATCAGAGCGTCGAGCGACGGATTCTCCGGCATGCGGAAGGTCATGGCCGTGTCTTTGAGGCCGGAAAGATAGCCGATGGTGATGTGCGCATCCGGGTCGTTGTACCAGGGCTGGCGGCCATCGAGCGCGATGTCCCAGTCGCCGGCGACATGCAGCGCGCGGTAGGACGGGAACTCCGTCTGGGCGATCTCGGTGTTAATACCGACATCGGCGAGATTGGCCTGAACGAAGGTCGCGACATCGCCCCAGAGCGAGCCCTGGAAGGAATAGAGCTTGAGGTTCAGATCGCCCGGCTCATAGCCGGCTTCGGCGAGAAGCGTCTTCGAAAGTTCCGGGTCGTATTTCGGTGCGAGATCCTTGACCTTGGGGTCGAAGGCCCAGCTGTTGGAGGTGAGCGGGCCGTAGACGCGCTCGGCCGTGCCGTCGAAGACGCCGGAGAGCAGGCCGTCGTAGTCGATCGCGTGCGCAATCGCTTCACGCACCTTGATATCGGCGACCGGCGAATCCGTCTTCGAGTTGTTAAACTCGAGCTGGCGGATGATCTGCGAGGGCTTTTCGATGATCGCAATGTCCGGGTTGTTGGCGAAGGCCTTCATTTCCTCCGACGGAACGGCCGAAAGCTGGCTCTGCTGCTGGATGACGTCGATGCCGCCGTTTTCCAGCTCCAGCCTGCGGGTCGATGCTTCGGGAATGATCCGGTAGATCAGGCGCTTCAGCTTGGGTTCGCCGCGGAAATAATCCGGGTTGGCGTCGAGCACCACGCGGGTATCGGGTTGGTAGGCGCGGAACGCGAACGGGCCCGTGCCGACCGGTTGGTTGGCGAAGTCATCGCCATATTTCTCGACGGCGGCCGGCGAAACGATCGCGGCCTGCGGCTGCGCGAGGATCGACATGAAGGCCGGATAGGGCTCGCTCAGGTGGATCACCACCTCATCATCCGTCGGCGTCTCGATGCTGTCGATCATGCCGAGCGAGGCCTTGACGTAAGGATTCAGTTCCTTGGTCCGCTCGAGCGAGAACTTCACGGCCTCGGCGTTGAACGGCGTGCCGTCCTGGAACGCGACGCCGTCCTGCAGGTCGAAGGTGAAGGTCTTGCCGTCCTCGGAGATCGACCAGCCACTTGCAAGCCGCCCCTCGAGCTCGGCAAAGTCCGGCGCCTTCCAGGCAACCAGCGTGTCGAACACGTTGAGGATAATCTCGCTGCCGACGGGTTCGGCCTTGTTGGTGCCGGGCTCGAGGCCGGCCGGATCGGAGGGGACCGCGATCACGAGCGTTTCGCTCTCTTGCGCGGTGGCGGTAGTGGCAAAGCTGGCGACAGCACCGGCGGACACGAGGGCGGCGAAGCCCATGGCCAATGCAGCACCTGACATCGCGCCGAATGATCTGCGGGTCAGGTTCATACTGAACTCCTCTTGTTTTCGATGTGCCGGATTTTTCCGGTCGTCATTATTTCAATACTCGTGATATTTCTTTTGCAATATCAAAAATAGATTCTTTTGCCGTTCGGTGTCCGATTTCACGGAAAATCGAACCCGGTGACTATCGTTTGTGCATCTGCACAGGGCCACTGCACACGCCTTGATCACCGCGGAAACGGGCCACGCTTCACCGGTCGGTCGCCACGACTGGCATATTGCGACCAGGAACCGGGATACATCGCCGCTTCGACTCCGATCGCGGCAAGTGCCAGCACCTCATGCGCCGCCGACATGCCGGCTCCGCAATAAACCCCGACCGGCTTCAACCCATCGACGCCAAGGCCGAAAAAAAGCTCTCGGAGCGTGGCGCTGTCGGCGAATGGACCAGGGTCGGTTAGCGTATCGAGCGTCGGCGCGCTGATTGCGCCCGGTATGTGCCCGCGCGTCGGATCCCCGCCAATTTCGGGCCCGCCAATATAGTTCGGTCGGATGCGGGCATCGAGCAGAACGCCCTTTTCCGCGAGCACCAAAGCCTGATCGGCATCGAATTGCGGCATATGACCGGGCGTCAGGCAAATATCTGATTTTTCAGGAGTAAATGGCCTGCTTGTGGTCGGAAGGCCGGCAGCAATCCAGGCCGGCAGGCCGCCGTCCAGCACGCGAACATCGGGCAGTCCCGCCCATCTCAGCACCCACCAGGCCCGCGCCGCCGTCATCGCCCGGTCGGCGTCATAAATAACCACGGGGCGCTCGCGGGTCAGGCCCCAGCCTCTGGCCGCAGCCTCCAGAGCTGTGATCGCAGGAAGCGGCCGGTTGCCAGCCTCCGGGCTCGCCGCCCCCTGAAAGTCGCGATAGGCCTCGCTCTCCACCGCGCCCGGAATGAAGACGCCATTGCGCGAATCGGCGCCGGTATAGGGATTGGTGGACTGCACCACCAGAATATGCGGCGCGGCGCAGCCCTCCATCATCCCGAAAAGCGCCTGCGGGGTCACCAGCGACCGGTTGCGCGTCTCGTCATCGATCCTGAGCATCAAAACCTCTCAACTTTGGTATTTCTGATATATCACGAGAAACTTTATATTTGACAGAATGATTGCAATGCGGTGTAAATTGATGCAACAAAAAAGTCTTTCGCTTTCCTCTCCACGGAAATCACCGTCATGTCCATTCTTGCCGTCCGCAATCTGACCACAGCCTTTTCGACCGCCGAAGGCTGGCGCGATGTCGTTGACGGCGTAAGCTTTGATGTGGACGCGGGCGAAACCGTCGCGATCGTCGGCGAGTCGGGCTCCGGCAAGAGCGTCACCGCGCTTTCGGTGATGGGCCTGCTGCCGAAGGGCAAGGCGCGGGTGACGGGCGAAATCCATTTCCGCGGACGCGATCTGCTGAGGCTTTCCGAGGAAGAAATGCAGGCCGTGCGCGGCAATGAGGCGGCGATGATCTTTCAGGAGCCGATGACCTCGCTGAACCCGGTCATGTCTGTCGGCGCCCAGATTGCCGAGCCTTTGCGGCGCCATCGCGGCCTGCCGAAGGCGGACGCGATGAGGGAGGCGATCCGGCTGATGGACCGGGTGCGCATCCCGGCCGCCGCCAGACGGGCCTCGGAATACCCGCATGAAATGTCCGGCGGCATGCTTCAGCGCGTGATGATCGCGACCGCGCTTGCCTGCGCGCCGAAGCTTCTGATCGCCGACGAGCCGACCACCGCGCTCGACGTGACAATCCAGGCGCAGATCCTTGAACTGATCAAGGAATTGCAGGCCGAAGACCATATGGCGGTGATGTTCATCACCCACGACATGGGCGTGGTTGCCGAGATCGCCGAAAAGACGGTGGTGATGTACCGCTCGAAGATGCTGGAGGCGGGCGCCACCGAGGATGTCTTCGCCCGGCCGAAGACCGATTACACCCGCGACCTTCTCGCCGCCGCCCCTCGCCTCGGCGATCTCGGCGACAGCGCCGTGCCCCGCCCCTATCCGGGGCGCGACGGGGTGCTCGCCAATCCGGTCGACACCGTCGATCACGGCGGCGATGCCCTTCTTGAGGTGAAGAACCTCTGCGCCCGCTTCGATCTGCGCAAGGGCGTTCTCGGCCGGGTTCATGCCCGCGTCCACGCCGTGGAAAATGTCTCGTTTGCGCTGCGCAAGGGCGAAACGCTGGCACTTGTCGGGGAATCGGGCTGCGGCAAGTCGACCACCGGGCGCGCGATCCTTCGGCTCACGGAACCGGTTTCCGGCTCGGTCATGCTTGAGGGGCAGGACGTCTCGCTGCTGAAGCGCAAGGCGCTGATGCGGCTCCGCCAGTCGATGCAGATGATCTTTCAGGACCCGTTCTCCAGCCTCAATCCGCGCATGCGGATCGGCGAGGCGATCGCTGAACCAATGCTGGCCCATGGCCTCACCACGCCCGCAGAGGCGCGCGCCAGGGTCGCGGGTCTTCTCGATCATGTCGGGCTCTCGCCGGACATGGCCACGCGCTGGCCGCATGAATTTTCCGGGGGGCAGCGCCAGCGCATCGCGATCGCCCGCGCGCTCGGACTCGATCCGAAGCTGATCATCGCGGACGAGTCCGTTTCCGCCCTCGACGTCACCATCAAGGCGCAGGTCGTGAACCTGATGATGCGGCTGCAGCAGGAACTCGGACTTTCCTATCTGTTCATCAGCCACGACATGGCCGTGGTCGAGCGCATCAGCCACCGGGTCGCCGTCATGCTGCTCGGCGAGATCGTCGAGATCGGCCCGCGCGCCGCCATCTTCGCCAATCCCGCCCACCCCTATACAAGACGCCTGCTCTCCGCCGTGCCGGAACCCGATCCCGCCCGCCGGCTGGTGCGGCGCGACATTCCGCTTCAGGAGCTGAAAAGCCCGATCTTCCCCGCCGACTTCATACCGCCGCGCCGTGTCTATGACGCAGTCGGCCACGATCATTTCGTCATGCGCCAAGAGGCCGCGTGAGCCTATCGAGTAACAACAACATGGCGCGTATTCTCGTTCTGAACCCCAACAGTTCCGAAAAGGTGACGAATTCCATCCGTCGCTCCGTTGCCGGCCTTGCCGCGACAACGAACCACCAGCTCGTGTTCGAGCGCCTGCCGGAAGCACCGCTCGGCATCGAAAGCGATCAGGATGTCGAGACCGTCGCCCCGATGGTGCGCGAACGGGCGCTCGCCGGCGATGCCGATGCGCTCGTCATCGCCTGCTTTTCCGATCCCGGCGTCGAGGACACCCGCGCGTCCGTGACGGATATCCCGGTAATCGGCATCGCCGAGGCCGGGTATTATGCAGCACTCCAGTTCGGCAGGCGCTTCGGCGTCGTCTCGCTCGGCCCGGCTTCGATCGCGCGCCATGCGGTGCGCATCGCGGGGCTCGGGATCACTGCCCGGCTCGCCGGTGACCGCTCGGCAGACCTCACGGTCGAGCAATCGGGCGACGAGGGCTTGTCGCGGGCCAAGGTCATCGAGACCGGCAAGGCGCTCGCGGGCCGGGATGGCGCCGATGTCATCGTGCTCGGCTGCGCCGGCATGGGCAACCAGCGCCCGTTCCTGCAGCAGGCGATCGGCCTGCCGGTCATCGATCCGGTGCAGGCAGCCATTGCCGCCGCCATCTCCGCTCTCAATCTCGAATATATTGCGAAGGCTTAAGAATGGACCTCATACTGCGCGGAACCGTCGTCACCCCGCTTGCCGCCATCGAAGGCGGCTGGATCGCCGTGCGTGACGGCAAGATCGCGGCGATCGGCGACAGCACGACCACCCCACCGGAGGCGGCTGAAACCGTCGATTACGGCGAGCGCCTGATCATGCCTGGCGTGATCGACGGCCAGACCCACGCCACCAGCGCCAAGGGGCTTGAGGGCATCGGCGACACCACCCGCTCGGCGATTGCCGGCGGCGTCACCACGCTGGTCGACATGCCGTTCGACAATCCGCTCCCGCTCGACCGGCCCGAACGGCTTGCGGCCAAGGTCGAAGCGATCGCCGCGTACAGCCACGCCGATATCGCGCTTTATGGAACGGTCACCGCCGAGACCGGCACGAACCATATCGACGCGCTGATCGCGGGCGGCGTTGTCGCCTTCAAGATCTCCTCGTTCGAGAGTTCGCCGACGCGGTTTCCGAGGATCAATGCCGCGTTGATGCTCGACATCATGGAAAAGCTTGCGCCCACCAACCTGCCGCTCGGCCTCCACAACGAGGATCAGGAGATTGTGCTCGCCCGCATGGCGCGCGCCCGGGCGGCCGGCGAAAACGGCATCAACGCCCATTCCACCGCCCGGCCCGTGGCCGCCGAGCTTTCGGCGACCGCCCAGTTCCTGGCACTCGCCCAGGCAACCGGGGCGCATGCCCATCCGGTGCATCTGTCGAGCGGCGAAGGCTTCTCGCAGGTCGGCGCCTTCGCCGATCTCGGCGTGCGCGCCACGGGGGAAACCTGCATGCACTATCTCTGGTTCGATGCCGCCCGCGATGGGATGAGGCTCGGCCCGCGCATGAAGGTCAATCCGCCGATCCGCCCCGGCGAGGTCGACAATCTCTGGGATGCGATCGTTGACGGGCTTGTGGCCTTCACCTCGTCGGACCATTCGAGCTGGCCCATCGACGGCAAGCTGACGGCCTCGATCTTCGATGCCGGCGCCGGCGTGCCGGGGCTCGAAACCCTGCTTCCCGCCTTCTTCACGGCCGCGGAAGCGCGCGGGCTCGATGCCGCCATGCTCGCCGCCGAGCAGCTCTCGGAGCGTCCGGCCGCCTTCTTCGGCATCTCGGACCGCAAGGGCGCGATCCGCGTCGGCATGGATGCGGATTTCGCCATTCTGGAACAGGGCGCCTTCATCTGGGATGAGGCAAAGGCCCATGACGGTCTGAACTGGTCGCCCTTCCATGGCGATACCTTCACGGTCAAGGTCGCGGCCACCTATCTGCGTGGTGCATGCGGCTTTGATGGCACCACCATCACCGGCCGGCAGGGCTCGGGGCGCTATGTCGCCCGCGGCGCCGATTGCTGGTTCGGCAACTGAGGATCTCGGATATGAGCCTTCTGACCAACGACGCCAAGGGCGTCTACGTGATCTCGGTCACCCCGTTTCACGACAACGGCGATGTCGATTTCGACAGTCTCGACCGCGTCACCGACTTCTATCTCGAAAAGGGCGCGACCGGCATTACCGTACTCGGCATGATGGGCGAGGCGCCGAAGCTGACGCAGGCGGAAGCGCGCGAAATCGTCGCGCGCGTCATCAGCCGCGCCGGCAAGACGCCGGTGGTCGCCGGCGTCTCGGCCCCGGGCCTTGCCGCGATTTCCGAGCTTTCGAAGGCGGTAATGGATAGGGGTGCCGCGGGTGTGATGATCGCCCCGCCCGGAAGCCTCCGGACCGACGAGCAGATCACAACCTATTACAGCCAGGCCTGCGCTGCCGCAGGCGATGGCGTGCCGGTCGTGCTGCAGGATTTCCCGCTGTCGACGGGCGTGCAGATCTCCGTGCCGCTGATGGGCCGAATCATCGAGGAAAACGACCAGATCGTCATGCTGAAGCATGAGGATTGGCCGGGCCTCGCCAAGATCTCGGCGCTGCGCGATGCCGAAAGCAAGGGCCGCCGCCGGATTTCGATCCTCTGCGGCAATGGCGGCGTGTTCCTGCCGGAAGAGATGGCGCGCGGCGCCGATGGCGCGATGACCGGCTTCGGCTATCCGGAAATGATGGCGGATGTCGTGGCACTTGCGGACGCCGGCGACATGGACCGGGCTCAGGATATTTTCGACGCCTATCTGCCGCTGGTGCGCTACGAGCAGCAGCCGGGTCTCGGCCTCGCCGTGCGCAAATATGCGCTCGTCAAGCGCGGCGCGATTGCCTCCGCGGCCCTGCGCAAGCCCGGCGCCGGACTGGCGCCGGCCGCGATTGCCGAGGTTGAACGCCTCATCGAAAGACAGACAAAAAGACTGAAGGAGATCGGCTGATGGATTTCAAGCTTTCCGGAAAACACGCGCTGGTGATCGGCGCAAGCCGCGGTCTTGGCGCCGCCTGTGCAGCCCTTCTCGCGGAAGAAGGCGCAACCGTGATCGCTGCCTCGCGCTCGGGCGCGCTGCCCGATGGGCTTTCTCCCGAGATTGCCGCGCGGATCACGGCCGTCACGCTTGATCTCGAAGACACGCAATCGGTTGCGGCAATGAAGGACCGTCTTGCCAGCGAGCCGGTCGATATTCTCGTCAACAATTGCGGTGGCCCCAAAGCCGGACCTGCGCGCGGTCAGTCCGCCGCCGCATGGCAGGCGGCCTTTGCCGCCATGGCTACGCCCGTCTTCGAACTGACCGATGCGGCGCTTTCCAGCATGAGCGACAAGGGCTGGGGCCGCGTCATCACCATCGGTTCGTCTGGCATCGAGGCACCGATCCCCAATCTGGCGCTGTCGAACGGCGTGCGCGGCGCCATGGCCGGCTGGTCGAAGACGCTTGCGGGCGAAGTCGCCGACAAGGGCATCACCGTCAACATGGTGCTGCCCGGCCGGATCGCGACCGACCGCGTGGCCGAACTCGACGCCGGCAAGGCCGCCAAAACCGGCGAGAGCGTGGAAGCCGTGCGCGAGGCCTCCCGCAAGACCATCCCCGCGGGCCGTTACGGCCGGCCGGAGGAGTTTGCCGCGATCGTCGCCTTCCTCGCGTCCGCGCAGGCCAGCTTCATCACCGGTTCGATGATCCGCGCCGATGGCGGCATGATCCGGAGCCTGTGATGACACAGATCGTCTCCGTCGACCGGCGCGGCAGCGATGCCAACAAGTGGCGGGCCTTCGGGCCCGACGTCATTCCGCTGCCGGTCGCCGACATGGATTTCGCCGTTGCACCGGAAATCATCGCCGCCATCGAAAGGCGCCTCGCCCATCCGGTGCTCGGCTACGGCGCTGCGACCGACAGCCTACGCGAGACGCTGGTTGCGGCGCTTGCGGCCGAATATGGCTGGCATGTCGCGCCCGAATGGCTGGTGTTCCTGCCGGGCGTGGAGCCGGGCTTCAACATGGCGCTCAACGCCTTCACCGCGCCCGGCGACACGGTGATGCAGGAATATCCTGTCTACAAGCCGCTCAGGACCGCACCGGACACCTGGGGATTGACGACCGCCGCCGTCTGGCAAAGCCCGTCCGGCGATGGCCGGTGGGTCTCGAATGAGAAAGCCCTCGAAGAGGCCGCCGCGCGCTCGAGACTGATGCTGCTCTGCAATCCGCAGAACCCGACCGGGCGCGTTTATACGCGCGACGAACTGGCGCTCAGGGCCGAACTCTGCATCCGCCACGACATGGTGCTGGTGTCGGACGAGATCCATTGCGGCCTGACGCTCGATGGCCGCGCGCATGTTCCGGTCGCATCGCTGTCGAAGGCGATCGAGGCACGCACGATCACCCTGATGGCTGCGAGCAAGACCTGGAACATCGCCGGGCTTAAGGCGGCCTTTGCCGTGATCGCCGATGAAAAGCTTCGGGCCGCTTTCATGGGCGCGAAGAAGGGGCTGGTCGACAGCGTCAACATCCTCGGGCTTGCCGCCATGGAGGCGGCCTATCGCGATGGCGCCGAATGGCGCGATGGGGTTCGGGCGACGATTGCGGAAAATCGCGATATGCTGCAATCCTTTGTTGCCGCCACCCTGCCAAAGGCCAAGGTTCTGCCGGCCGAAGCGAGCTTTCTCGCATGGGTCGATCTTTCCGCTTATGCACTTGATGCGCCGGCGGCGGACTGGCTACTCACGCATGCCCGCGTCGGTCTCAGCGGCGGGTCGGATTTCGGCCCGGGGCTTGAAAACTGGGTCCGCCTGAATTTCGCATGTGCAAAAGAGACCCTTGCCGAAGCGCTCGCGCGTATGGCAAAGGCGCTGGAACAGAGGTAACCGGGGGTGGCAATGGCGCGCGGCAAGAGCGAAACGAAGGCGGGCGTTCGCAAGAACGGCACACAGCAGGATAAGTCGAAATCGCTGACGGCGCAGGCCTATGACCTGCTGCGCGCCGAGATCATTACCTGCCGGTTGCAACCGGGAGCGGAAATCGGTGAACAGGAACTGGCCGAAAGGCTCGCGATGAGCAAGACGCCGGTGCGCGAGGCGTTGGCGCGCCTAACGCTCGAAGGGCTGGTGGAAGCCTTTCCCCGGCGCGGCTATCGAGTGACCGCCGTCACGGTGAAGAGCGTCAACGACGTATTCACGGTGCGCAAGGCGCTTGAAGGCGTGGCCGGAGAGTTGGCGGCCGCCCGCCTGACCGACGAGGAACTCGACAGGATCGAGGCGCTATCGGTCGCACAATACGTGCCGGACGAAGAACCGACCATCGCGGCCTTCATCAAGGCCAACAATGATTTTCATGCCGCGATTGCCGCCGGCGCGCGCGTGCCGCGTCTTGCGACGCTGATCGATTCCTATCTCGAGGAATCCACCCGGCTCTTCCACATGGGTGCAACCATCCGCGACGTAAACCCGGAAACCTCCGCCGACCACGCCCGCATCGTCGCCGGCCTTCGCGCCCGCGACGGCGATGCGACCCGCGAGGCGATCATCCAGCACACGGACAACACCCGAAGGGGTCTGCTTCGCGCCCTGATCGCCGACGATGAATCGCCGCTTGTGCTGTGACATCCTCGCGCGGCGGACGAGAAGTGGAATCCGTTTTTTTTCGATAGCCCGGGGCGGAACGGAAAGAAAGCCGACCATCGGGGCCCGTGACCGCCCGGCCGCGACCTGGCCAAAGGATCATGCAGCCGAAACAACGGACGGCCATTCGCCGTTCTGGTCAAGGAAGCGTACGCCGCAGTGGCGCGCCGCCTGATTTCGCCGAGCGGTCTTATCTGCGACTTATACCCTGTCAACCTTCACGCTCATGGCGCAAAGGTTGATGGAGCGTCTGGCCTGGCGTCGACCAGGCCAGCCCGGCCAGACATATGCGGCAGCTCAGCCGAGCGAGATAGTGATTTCCTCAACCTCGGCTTTCGAGGCGCCGCGATAGGCGGTGACTTCGATCTCGACCTTGAAATCCGGCGCGCCGAGCGGCGAGCAGGTGACGGTGCGCTGCGGGTCGATGCCGCGGAAGCGCTCTCCGACATATTCCATCACCGCCTTGGCATCGTCGACGTAAGGGATGAAGATCTTCGACTGGACGACGTCGGCGAGGCAGGAATCGACCGACTTCAGCGCGCCTTCGATATTGTCGAAGCACTGGCGGGCTTGTTCCACCGGATCGGTCGACATTTCGCGGGTCTTGTAGTTGCGGCCGGCGGTGTTGGACACGAAGATCCAGTCGTCCACGCAGACGATGCGCGAATAGCTTTCCTTGGTTTCGAAGATGGAGCCGGATTTGACTTTGGTGATCTTGACCATGGTTTTTCCTGTTCTGTTGCGGTTTGAGAGGGACAAAGGAAGAGTGTCCGCAGGCGAGGCTGCCTGCGGTAAGGATAGAAATCGGATGAGAGGCCGGCGGGGCGGCTACTGCTTGTAGAAGCGCTCCGCCGCTTCTGCGCTGATGCGCCCTTCGGCGAGGTCGCGCCGGACGGCCGCCGGGTCGCGCGCCGCCGGATCGCCGTAGCCGCCGCCGCCGGGGGTGGTGATCGAGACGATCTGGCCGGGTTTCAGGTCGACCATGCCCGAGAAATCACTGCGGCCGTCGCCGAAGTCGAGCACGGTGCCCCGCGCCGAGGTGCCGCCATCAAGGCCCCAGGGCTCGGAGGCCACGCGCGAGCCCTCGACGGTGAAACGGCAGGCCTTTTCCGCCCGGTAGACCCGGCGCACGCCCATGCCGCCGCGATAGGTGCCGGCGCCGGCGGAATCATCCACGAGTTCGTAGCGCAGCAGCGTCAAAGGATATTCGAGCTCCAGCGATTCCACCGGCAGGTTGGAGGTGTTGGTGAGGCTGACATGGATGCCCGAAAGCCCGTCGGAAGACGGCCGCGCGCCGCCGCCGCCGCCGATGGTTTCGAGATAGACCCAGATCGAGCCGTCCTCATGGGTGCCGTTGAAGATCGCGCCGGTGCAGCAGCCGTTTCCGGCCGCCATGACCTTGCCCGGAAGCGCCTTGGCGAGCGCGCCATAGACGAGGTCGCAGACCCGCTGCGCAGCGGCGATACGGCCATCGACGGCCGCCGGATGTTCGCAGTTGAGGATCGAGCCCTTCGGCGCGGTCACCGTCAGCGGACGGGCAAGGCCGGCATTGGGCAGGATCGTCGGATCGACCACCGATTTCACCGCGAAATAGCTCGCCGCCAGCAGCGAGGTGTAGATCAGGTTCAGCCCGGCGCGAAGCTGCGGCGGACCGTCGAAGGCGAGCGTCATCTCCTCGCCGGCAATGGTGATCTCGACCGAAAGTTCGATCCGATCGGCGCGCTGGTTCGAATCGAACTGGTCGGAGAAGCTGTAGGTGCCGTCGGGAATTTCGGCAATGCCGGCGCGCATCTTGCGCTCGGCATAATCCTGAAGCGCCTCGCCGGCGGCCAGAACCTTCTCGGTCGTGTATTTGACGCAGAGGTCCTGCATCCGCTGAACGGCGAGCCGGTTGGCCGACATCTGGGCCCTGAGGTCGGAGAGCCGCTCGCGCGGGACCTGGCAGTTGAGCAGGAACATTTCCTGCAGGTCCTGGTTCAGCACGCCTTCGCGATAAAGCCGGACCGGCGGGATGCGAAGCCCCTCCTGGTAGATATGCTCGTGGCCGCGATCGGCAAAATCCGAGTGGTGGGCGGTGTTGACCGCCCAGGCCACCAGCGTGCCATCGACGAAGATCGGTTCGGCGAGCACGATGTCGGGCAGATGGGTCGCGCCGCCGGCATAGGCGTCGTTGGCCATGAACACATCGCCCGGCTTGATGTCGTCCAGCTTGAACCGGCCATAGATCGCGCCGATAACGCCGAGGAAGGAGCCGAGATGCATCGGGATATGCTCGGCCTGGCAAAGCGTGTTGCCGTGGCGGTCGAAGAGGGCGGTCGAGCAGTCGCGGCGCTCCTTGATGTTGGTGGAATAGGAGGCGCGCACCAGCGCCTCGCCCATCTCCTCGACGATGGACTGCAACGCCGAGCCGATGACTTCTACCGTGATGGGATCAATCGTGGTCATCGTTCAAACCTCCAGGATGAGATTGAGGTAAGGGTCAACCGTGCCGGTCATCTCCGGCAGCAGCACCGTGGTTGTGTCCATCTGTTCGACAATGGCCGGGCCGGCAATGACATTGCCGGCCTTCAGCAGGCTGCGCTCATAGACCGGGCAGGTGACGAAACCGCCGGCTTCCGACATCCATACATCACGCTCGCCGATCTTCGCGCCCGCGGCATCAGGGCCGTGATCGTCCTGTTTCTGGAACTCGGCCTTGTCGACGATGCCGGCGGCTTCGACGCGCAGGGTGACGAGCTGGATCGGCTCGCCCTCGGCGATGAAGCCGAAGCGCTGGCGATGCGCCGCCTCGAAGCCCTTTTCAAGCGCCGCAAAGGTCTCCGCCGTGATTGGTCCGGCCGGAACCGTGACCGAAAGCTCGTAATTCTGCCCGGCATAGCGCATGTCCACCGTACGGGTGATCACGCGGCGATCGGCGGCAATGTTTTCCGCCGCGAACCAGACATCGGCCTGTTCGGCAAGCGCGGCAAAACCGTCTTCCAGCGCGGGGCGGGCGGCGTCGGAAAGCTCCATCAGCCGCGACAGGGCGAAATCGGAGCGCAGGTCGGTAAGGAGAAGGCCAAGCGCGCAGAGCGTTCCGGGCGTCAGCGGCACGATCACTCTCGCCATGTCCAGTTCACGCGCAAGACGGGCGGCATGCAGCGGACCCGCGCCGCCGAAGGCCATCAGCGCATAATCGCGCGGGTCATGGCCGCGCTGGACCGAGATCACCCGGATCGCCTTCGCCATATTGGCGGTGACGACCGAGATGATGCCCTGCGCGGTTTCCATCACGCCGACGCCGAGCCGGTCGGCGAGCCGCTGGATCGAAGCGAGCGCCAGATCGTGCCGCACCTTCATGCGGCCGCCGAGAATTTCGACCGGGTTCAGGGTCTGCAGCACGATATTGGCATCGGTCACCGTCGGCTCCTCATTGCCGAGCCCGTAGCAGACCGGCCCCGGATGGGCGCCGGCCGAACGCGGGCCGACCTTCAGGAGGCCGCCGGTATCCACATGGGCGATCGAGCCGCCGCCTGCGCCGACCGTGTGGATATCGAGCATCGGCGCCTTGATCGGATAGCCATGGACATCGGCCTCGCCGGTGAGCTGGCAGACGCCGTTCTGCAGCAGCGCCACATCGGACGAGGTGCCGCCGACATCGAAGGTGATGATGTTGGCAAAGCCGGCCATCCGGCCGATCGCCTGGGCGCCGACGACGCCGGTCGAGGGACCGGAGAGCACGGTGCGCACCGGCAGGTTGCTTGCCTGATCGAAACCGATGACGCCGCCATTCGACTGGGTCAGTTGCGGCGCGACCTTCAGGCCGATGTCAGAGAGGCGATCCTTCAGCCTTCGGATATAGCGCTGCATCACAGGGCCGAGATAGGCGTTGACCACGGTGGTCGAGAGCCGCTCATATTCGCGGAATTCGGGCGCGACGGCGTGGGAGGCGGAGACGAAGACATCCGGCAGTTCTTCCGCTGCGATCTCAAGCGCGCGCTCCTCATGCGCGGTGTTGAGGAAGCCATAGAGGAAGCAGATCGCCAGCGCCTTGATATCCTCGGCGGCAAGCGCGCGGAAGGCTTCGCGCAGCGCGTCTTCATCCAGCGGCAGGGCAGCGCTGCCGTCCGCCTTCAGCCGTTCGGGCACTTCCCGGCGCAGGTCGCGGGTGACGAGCTGTTCCGGCTTTTCGGCGAACATGTCGTAGAGGTTCGGACGCTTCTGGCGGCCGATCTCAAGCAGGTCACGGAACCCGTCCGAGACGACGAGGCCGGTCTTGACGCCGCGCAGCTCGATCAGCGCGTTGGTCGCCACGGTCGTGCCGTGGCCGAGAAAGGCGAGATCGGCGGCTTTCGCGCCGACCTTTTCCAGTCCTTCCACCACACCTTGGGCGATGGCCCGCGACGGATCGTCCGGGGTGGAGGAAACCTTCCAGATCTCGATTGCTCCGGTCTCATCATTGAAGAGGCAGACGTCGGTGAATGTTCCGCCGGAATCGACGCCGATTCTCCAGGCCATGTCATGTTCCCTTTGGTTATTGCCGTCGCGCCGCTCTTCAGGCGGCCTTGGCAGTCTTCGAAAAGCGTTCATACCGGAAAGGCGCCGGATCAACGCAGGTTTTTTCATTGCGGACGATCTCGGCCATCAGCCGGCCGGCGCCCGGTCCGCTGCCGAAGCCATGGCCGGAAAAGCCCGATGACAAATAGAGCCCAGGGACGGCCGCAATCGGGCCGATCACCGGGATCGCGTCCGGCGTCGCATCGATCATGCCGGCCCAGCTATGGGTCAGGCGGGCATCGGCGAAGGCCGGAAAGGCGCGTGTCAGGTTGCGGACCGCATTGTTGTTGAAGGGCGCATGCGGAAGCGGATCAAGCGTCCTGATCGTTTCGAACGGTGTGACCTGATCGAGCGACCAGCGGCGCGCCATCTTCAGTTCGCTCATCGTCTGGCCGTTGACGCGCAGCTTCAGCTCCCGCCAGCTCGTCAGAAGCGTCGGCAGGAAATCGAAAAACAAGCGAAAACTGTCGGGCGTGATCGGCGCGACATTGGCATTGCGCTGGGCGATGGTGTAGCCGCCGTCGAGACGCCTGCGGAATGAGAAGTTTCCGCCGCCGACCGGCATCTCAGGCACTGCGCCCTCGCTTTCGATCCGCGCGGCCGTTCCGAGAAGCTTCAACTGCGGGAAATCGAGCCCGAGATTGCCGAGGAAGAGACGCGACCAGGCGCCCGCCGCGACGACGACGCTCGATGTCGCGATCGTGCCCTTTTCGGTGACAACGCCGCTGGTGCGCCCGCCGGCCGTCTCGATCCCGCGCACCGCACAGCTTTCGATGATCGTTGCGCCGAGGCGCACGGCGGCGAATACCATTTGCGGTACGGCCTGTTCCGGCTCGGCGCGCCCGTCATTGGCGGTATGAAGCCCCAGCGTGTATTGCGCGGCAATGCCCGGCAGCAGTTTCTGCAGGCCGGCGGAATCGAGAAGCGTCGAGGGCATACCGGCCTCGCGGCCATATTTCTCCCAGGCGGTGAATTCGGCGATTTCCGCCTTGGTGCGGCAGACATAGGTGATGCCGGTTTCGCGGAAGCCGGTCTTAATGCCGAAGCGACGGTCGATATCGCGCCAGAGATTGAGGCTCTCGATCGTCAGCGGCAATTCGGCGGGGTCGCGTCCCATCTGCCGCACCCAGCCCCAGTTGCGCGAGCTCTGCTCGGCGGCAACCGTGCCCTTCTCGCAGAGAACGACATTGACCCCGGCCTCGGCCAGGAACAGGGCGGTCGTGACCCCGGCAATGCCGCCGCCGATGACGACGACATCGGCGCTTGCAGGCAGGGGAGACGAAAAGCCCGGACGTTGCAAATTCGGAACCGGCATGGCGCAATCCTCAGAGCATGTCTTCAAGGCGACAATTGACCAGCATTTCCGCCATCGCCGCATTGTTGGGAAGCTCGATTGCGGTGCGCACCAGTTCGGCCATGGTTTCCGGCTGGATCATGTCCTCAGGCTTGACCTTGCTGGTGTAGGAACTCATCTCGGTGCGCACGAAGCTCGGGCAGATCGCAGTGGCGCGCACACCCTTTTCCCAGGCGACGTGACGGGTCGTGTGTGTGAGGCCCATCACCGCGAACTTGGTCATGTTGTAACCGACGAAGCCGTTGCGCACGCGTTTTCCCGACATCGAGACGATGTTGACGATCCGCCCGCGACCCGTTTCTTCCAGATGCGGCAGGCAGAGGCGCGTCAGCCGCAGCGGCGCCTTGACGTTGACGGCCCAGAGCCGGTCCAGCGCCTCTTCATTGTCGTCGGTAAGCAGCACCTGCTCGCCGCTTCCGGCATTGTTGACGAGGCCGTCGATGCGGCCGAAATCCGCAGCCGTGGCATCGACCCACGCTTTCGCCGTCTCAGGCTCAAAGGCATCGAAGCGGTGATAGCGCAGCATCTCTCCGGGTGCGCCGAACGCGGCCTCGAGCTTGGCAACATCGCGCGCGCCGAGCGAAAGCCGGTAGCCGTGCTGAAGAAGGTCCCGGACGATCGCCGCGCCGATGCCGCGATTGGCGCCGGATACCATGATGACCGGTGCGCTCTGTGATGAAGTGTACATTTATCAAATTCTCTTGCAACGTTATGCGGAAATCGACCGCCGCTTTATGCGTCTATATGATGTTTTATGATTGATATGCCATAAAATGACGGTTGACAATCGGCATGAAACCAAAAAATTGATCAAAAAATGCAGTAATTGGCGTTGCAATCCATGATATTGAGCAAAAAGCGTGATCTTTTATGCATTTTTAATTGACAGCTTTGGATGAGGCTGCTTACTTTGACAAATCCGAAGAAACGAAAACGTCTCGGTGCCCGACCAAAGCGGGCGGGCGCGAAGCCTTACGAAAGGGGAACAGAATGACCATCACAAGACGTGCGCTGATGCGCAATGCTGCCCTTGCCGGCGCGATCGGCGCCCTTGGCAATCGTGCCTTTGCCGCCTCCGCAGTTCGCTGGGACATGGCGGACGAGTACAATGCCGACGCGCTCTCCGGCAAGGCGTCGAAATACTTCCTGACCGAGCTGCAGAAGAAGGTCGGCGACCAGATCGCCATCACTTATCAGGGCGGCGGCGCGCTCGGCTACAAGTCTGCGGACCAGTTCGACGCCGTACAGGATGGCGCCGTCCAGACCGCCGTGACGCTGATGACCCAGCTCGGCGGCATCGATCCGCTGTTCAACCTGTCCTCCCTGCCCTTCATCGCGAAGACGCCGAAAGAGGCCTATCTCCTCTGGCAGGCGGCCCGGCCGGAATATGAAAAGATCTTCGCGGACAACAACATGGTGCTGCTTTGGGCCATGCCGAACCCGCCCTCCGGCATCTTCGCCGACCGGGCGATCACGTCGATGGATGCGCTCAACGGCCTGCGCATCCGCACCTATGACGTCAACGGCACGCAGACGTTGATGAAAGCCGGCGCCGCGCCGCTGCAGATTGCCTGGTCCGACCTGATCCCCCAGCTTTCGACCGGCGCAATCGACGCGGTGCTCACCTCCGCCGATGGCGGCGTGCAGCTTTCGCTCTGGGACTATCTCAGTGATTTCACCGAACTGAACTACGCCATGGGCCTGTTCATGTGCCACGTGAACAGGGATGCCTTCGACGCCCTGCCGAAGGACGTTCAGGACGCCATGCTCGGCCTGACGGATGCCTGCGACGCCTATAACTGGCAGATCATGACCGACAGCATCGAGGCGTCCTACAAGATCCTGCGCGACCACGGCATGACCGTAACCACCGCCGCCGATGTGCCGGATGACGTCTTCGCAACGCTGAACGCCGCCGGCACGGCCGTGCGCGAGGAATGGGCGACCAAGACCGGTTCGCGCGGCAGCGACGTGCTGGCGCAGTTTGATGCGCTGAAGGCAGGCTGATATCTCTCCTCCCGCGGCTCGCCCTTTCAAAGATGGCGGGCCGCGTGAATCATTTCATTCAGCGGGCCTGTGGCACGAAGGCCGTGATCGCCCGCTGTAGCGGAGACGATCATGGCGCTTGAAGAACCGCATTCACATCACCGCTCCGAGGCGACGGACGACCCACAATGGCTGCGGCTGATCGCCCATGCCTCGACCATCCTCAATCGCACTGCGGCCTTCATTGCCGCCTGCATCCTGGTCCTGATGACAGCCTTCACGCTTCTGGAAATCTGCCTGCGCGTTTTTTCCAAGTCGACCTTCATGGCCGACTCGCTGGTCGGCAACGGCGTTGCCGCCGTGGGTTTCCTGTCGGCGGCCTGGGCTCTGGAAGAAGGCTTCATGATCCGCGTCAAGGTCCTGACCGATCGAGCCGGGCCGAAACTGTCCTGGATGTGCGAGTTCTTCACGCTCGTCGCCGTCGAGGCGCTGATGGTTTTCCTGGCCTGGTACCAGTGGAAGTCCGTTTTCAAGAACTGGAGCCGGGGCACCGTCTCCGAAACCTACCTCCCCATCCCGATGTGGATCCCCGAGAGCTTTTTCCTGATCGGCCTGTCTCTGATGGCGTTTCAGGTAATCGTGCGGATCCTCAGGCTTCTCGCCGTCGGCCATGCCGACGAACGCGCGCTGACGCTCTAGCTGAGGAACGCAAGCCATGTCCGTTTCAATGTCCGTGCTGACGCTGCTGCTGCTGCTCGTGCTCTTCCTCGGCGCCGGCACGTGGATTTTTGCCGGCCTGATGCTGGTCGGCGCCGGCGCGATGTATTTCGCGCTCGATTTCAACTGGGTCCGGATCGGCTCGATCGCCACCAAGGTCATCTCGTCTTCCGCCGTCTCGTGGGAACTCGCCGCGATCCCGATCTTCATCTGGATGGGCGACATCATTTTCCGCACGGATATTTCCAATCGCCTGTTCCGTGGCCTTTCGCCGCTCGTATCCCGCGTTCCAGGCGGCCTGCTCCACACCAATGTCATCGGCTGCACCATCTTCGCCGCAATCTCAGGCTCCTCCACGGCAACAACCGCCACGGTCGGCAAGATCACCATTCCGGAACTGAAGGCGCGCGGCTATGACCTCTCGCTTGCCTCGGGCTCACTTGCCGGCGCCGGCAGTTTCGGCCTGCTCATTCCGCCCTCCATCGCCATGATCGTCTATGGCGTCCTGGCGCAGGTCTCGATCGCAAAACTTTTCGCCGCAGGACTTCTGCCGGGCCTGATGATGGCAGCGCTCTATTCCGGCTATATCGGAATTGTCTCGCTCATCCGTCCTTCCGTAGCGCCGCCTCACGGAGAGCCGGTATCGTGGAGCGTGATCTGGAGGGGGCTTCTCGATCTCGTGCCCATCCTGGTTCTGATGACGATTGTGCTGGGCGCGATCTATACCGGCATTGCAACGCCCTCCGAGGCGGCCGCGGTCGGCGTTTTCGGCGCAATCGTGATCACGCTCGTCACCCGACAGTTCGCGTGGCAACTGATGATTGACAGCCTGAAGAGCACGATCCGGGTCTCCTCGATGATCTTGATGCTGATCGCGGCCTCGGCCTTCCTGTCCTCGGCGATCGCCTATATGCATCTGCCGTCGTTGATCACCGAAAGCATCGCCGCGATGAACCTCTCGCCCTATGGCGTTCTGCTGATCCTCGCGGTTCTCTATATCGTCCTCGGCATGTTCCTCGACGGCACCTCGATGACTGTCATGACCGTGCCGATCGCGGTTCCGCTGATCGTGCATGCCGGCTTCGATCCGCTCTGGTTCGGCGTCTACCTCGTCATCATGATCGAGATGAGCGCGCTTACGCCGCCGGTCGGCCTCAACCTGTTCATCCTGCAGGCGCTGACAGGCGAAACCATCGGCAAGACCGTGCGCGCCGCCTTGCCGTTCTTTCTGCTGTTGTGTATCGGTACCGCCCTGCTTGCGATATTCCCGCAGATTGTGCTTTGGTTGCCCAACGCCCTTTGATGGCGGCGTTGCACGCATCTCCACTATCGACGACCCGAAGGCCGGACATTGAACGAAGAGACCAACAGCGAAGAACTCCTGCCCGCCGAGCGCCGCCAGCAACTGGTGGACTGGTTCAAGAACAACCAGGCCGGCACCAGCCAGGACCTGGCCCGCATGTTCGGCATCTCCGTATCGACAATCCGTCGCGACCTTGACCTGCTGGCCTCCGAAGGGCTCGTCAAACGCACCCATGGCGGCGCCGTCAGCATCCGTTCGCGCGCGACCTACGAGCCCTCCACGGACCTTGCGCGCCGCACGGCGCTGGAGGAGAAGCAGGGGATCGTGCGCGAGGCGATGCGCTTCATCGAGCCCGATCAGGCCCTGCTGATCGACACCGGCGCCGTCATCTGTCACCTGCTGGCGGAAGAGATCGCCGGCCTCGACATTCCCCTGACCATCATCACCAACGATCTCCATGTCGCCAAGGTGCTGACCTACAAGCCAAACATCAAGCTGATCGTGCCCGGCGGGGCGTGCCGCTTCGGCTCGTTCAGCCTGCTCGGCGAACCGGGCTTGAGTTTCCTCGCCGACATTCGCTGCGACTTGTTCTTCATGTCCGCAGCCGCGATCGACGAGCAATGCGTATCGGAAACCCTCCTGGAACTGGTCCAGTTGAAGCGCGCCATGATCGCCGCCGCCAACAAGGTCATCCTGATGGCCGATTCCAGCCGCTTCATGGAACGCGCCCTGCACAAGACCGCCTCGATTGAAGCGATTGACACTATCATCACCGATGAAGGCCTCGCGCGCGAACAGATCGACAAATTCCCGTCCCCAGGTCCTCAATTCATCACGGCGCTGATGTCCTAGATCGTTTCCGCCTTTCTCCGAATCGCGGAACCGCGCCGAAGCGGTTTCGAGGGCGCAGCGAACAGCCTTCATGACCTCCTTCGGTCCCATTTCCGCAAATTGCAGCGGGGCAGGAGCGGCATTGCCGGATGCGACCGCTGCTCCGTTGTGCCGGAGTGGCAGCTTGTCGTTGACCAAGAACCGTCCGTGTCCCGGTTTGAGAAACAAGCGTCAATGCCGATGGCGGGCTACGAACGCGCAAAGCATTGCGGATATCACGGGGTACAGCGTCCGGATCAGACCTGCTTCGCCTCACGCACCGGTCGCCCCCCTTCCGGCTGCCGCCTCAAGACGGACGATCTGTGCCTTCATCTCCGTGATCGCCTCGGACGACGACAGAGACGGCGCGTGACCGCAATCGGTGAAGGCGGTGACGAACGGCTTCGGGCCCTCGGCCTTCATCCGCGCCACGATCTGCTCTGTCAGCAGGTCGGACTGCGTGCCCCAGACCAGATGGGTCGGGAGCGTGATGCGGGAGTAGCGTTCCCAGCTTAAAAGCTCGTCGGACGAGGCCGTGAACTGAACGGTGATCCTCGGATCGTAATGGACGGTGAATCCGCCATCCGCGAGCCTTCGGACGGAATTTCGTGTCATGCGGATCCAGAAGGCCTCCGGGGCGGGGCCAAAGGGGAGATAGGTGCTGCGGAACCAGTTGTCGGCCCTCGCGAGGCCGTCGAATTGCGGCATGCTGTCGGAATATGCGATGATCCGCTCGACCGCCGGCTTCGGCAGTTCCGGACCGATATCGTTGATCACAAGGAAGGAAAGCCTGTCTGCGCAGGCCCCCGAGGCGATCCGCATGCCGATCAGTCCGCCCATGGACGTGCCGAGCCAGCCGGCCCGATCGATCCCGTAATGGTCGAGCAGGCCGATGGCGAGATCGGCATAGGATTCCAGCGAATAATCCGTTGCGGGATCATGCGCCCAGCTCGAAAGGCCGCGTCCGATCGTATCCGGGCAGAGAACGAAATGATCGGCGGAAAGCGCTTCGGCGAGCTCGTCGAAATCGCGGCCCGTGCGGGCCAGACCGTGCCACAGGACGATCGGCGGCGCGGCGGGATCGCCCCACTCGGTCACGTGGAGCTCATGGCGGCCGACCGGCACAAAGGCAAAGCGCGGCTGTTGCATTATCGTTTTCCCTTTTCCATCGCCGTTCCGGCAATCCCTTTGGGGAAGAAATAGACCAGCAGGATAAAGATCAGACCGAGCCAGAGCAGCCAGCGATCCGGGTCCATCAGCACCGCCGCCGGCGGGATTGCGGAGAGCGCCGACGCCGCCATCTCCATGAGATCGCGGAGATAGAACTGCGCCACGACCAGCAGGGAAGCGCCGATCACCGCGCCCCACATCGTGCCCATGCCGCCGATGACGACCATCAGCAGGATATCGATCATGATGGCAAACGAGAGCGATGTATCCGGCCCGGTATATTTCAGCCAGACGGCATAGACCGAACCGATGAGCGAGGCGGCGACGGCGGATATGCAGAAGACGAAGGTCCGGTAGGCCACAACCCGGTAGCCGATCGCCTCCGCGCGCCCCTCGTTTTCGCGGATCGCCTTCAAGACCGTGCCGAGCGGAGACACCACAAGGCGCAACATGGCGGCAAAGATCAGACCGGAAAACAGGAAGACGAAATAATAGGCGGCGATCTTGCCGTTGAGCCTGACCCCGAACAGGGTTGCGACCTTGCCGTCGGCATCGACCAGAAGCTTGGTTGCCGGCTTGAACAATGCGGGGACGCTGTAGGTGATTCCATCCTCGCCGCCGGTGAACTGCGACATCTGCGAGGCGAGCACCAGCACGACCGAGCCGGCCGCAAGGGTGATCATGGCGAAGAAGATGGCCTTGACGCGCAGGCTGAGAAGGCCGATGGCGGCCGCGACAATCACCGACACAACAAGACCTGCAAAGGCGCCGAGCGCGATCTGGCCCCATCCGGGACCGGAATGCTTGAGCGCGATCGCCACGCCATAGGCCCCGAAGCCGAAAAACATGGTGTGAGCGAAGGACACGATGCCGGTGTAGCCGATCAGGAGGTCGTAGCTTGCCACCAGGGCAATGAAGATCAGCACGCGGGCGGCGACCTCGATCGAGCGCACATCCTGAAACAGGAAGGGCGCGAAAAGCAGGACGGCCCAGATGAGGAGCGCTGCCGTCTTGACGCCGATGGCGCCGTAAGTGGTCCGGTTGATCATTTGACGGCGGGCCTCAATCCGTTGGGACGCCACAGAAGGATCGCGGTCATCAGGATCATGTTGGATGCGAGCGCCATCTTCGGCGCCAGGAAGCCGACATAATTGGTGACGAGACCGACCGTGATGGCGCCGAGCAGCGTGCCGCCGATGGAGCCGAGCCCGCCGATGATAACGACGATGAATACGATGATCATCATCTGGTTGCCGAGCGCCGGCGTGATCAGCGTCTGGTAGCCGCCCCACATGGCGCCGCCGAGGGCGGCGAGCGCCGAGCCGACCATGAAGACGGCGATGAACAGCCGGTCGACGCGGAAGCCGAGCGTTTCGACCATCTCGCGGTTTTCCACGCCGGCGCGGATCAGAAGTCCGATCCTTGTGTGATTCAGCGCCATGTGGAGCCCGACAAAGGCGACAAGTCCGAGGAGGAAGGCAAAGACGCGATAGACCTCGATCGACACGTCGCCGATGATCCAGGCGCCTTCAAGAAAATGCGGGCGCGGCACGGCGATCGGCGTGCCGCCCCAGATTGCCAGGATGATCTGCTCGGAGACGATCATCGCTCCCATTGTAATCAGGATCTGGCGCAGATGATCGCGATAGACCGGCTTGATCACGACGGTCTCGAAGAACCAGCCCGCCGCCAGCCCGAACGTGATGGCCGCGATGAAGGCGAGCGCGAAAGCGAGGCCGGACAGGACGACGCTGTCGGAACCGAGCCAGCCGTTCAGTGCCGCCAGAACGCTTGCGGCGACAAAGGCGCCGAAAGAGATGAAGGCGGCGTGACCGAAATTCAGCACATCCATCATGCCGAACACCAGCGATAGGCCGGAGGCCATCAGAAACACCATCATGCCCATGGCAAGGCCTGCCACCGTGAGCGTCGCCCACGAGGATGGCTGGCCGATCAGCACGAAGGCGATCACCGCCAGCAGAACCGGCAGCAGGTTGACCCCGCCAGCCCGATCGAGAAGTTTATTGAGTTCAGACATTCTTCTTCCTCAGGCCGACAGGCTCAAAAGCCGTTCCTGCAGAGCGCGGTCGGCAACGAAATCCGCCATGGCGCCCTGATGGACGACATGGCCGTCCTCGATCACCGCCACATTTGTTCCGAGCCGACTGGCGAAGTGAAAATTCTGTTCGACCAGCAGGATCGGCGTTGCTTTCGCCACTTCCGCAAAGGCGTCGGCCATCGCGTCGATAATGGCGGGCGCCAGTCCCTTGGTCGGCTCGTCGATCAGGATCAGCGCCCGCGGCTCGATTATCGCGCGGGCGACGGCCAGCATCTGCTTCTGGCCGCCGGAAAGCGCGCGCGCCGGCTTGGTCCAGAATTTCTCGATCGCTGGAAAAAGTTCGAAAATGCGGGCAAGACGTCCCTCTTCGGGCGTGCCGCCGGCCGTTGCCAGCACCAGGTTTTCCGCCACCGTCAATCCGCCGAAGATGCCCATATCTTCCGGCACATAGGCGATGCCGCGCCTGGCGATATCGGCGGTGTGCAGGCCGGTGATATCCTCTTCGCGAAAACGGACCGAGCCCGGCGAGGGCCGCCAGAGCCCCATGATCGAACGCAGGGTCGTGGTCTTGCCGGCGCCATTACGACCGAGCAGCACGAAGACGCCCTCTTGCGGCACGGAAAAGGAGACATCGTGCAACACCTTGTACTGGCCGATATCGGTTTTCATGTGCTCGATGGTCAAAAGCGCGCTCATGCCGCATGCTCCCCGGATTTCCCGAGATAGACGTCGCGGACGATGTCGCTCGCCATGATTGCCGCCGGCGGCCCATCGGCCAGAAGCGCGCCATTGTGCAGAACGATGATACGGTCGGCGAGCGCACGCACCACCTCCATCTTGTGCTCCACCAGAAGCACGGTCTTGGAATGGTCATGCTTGATCTCAGCAATCAGATCGAGCACATCCGGCGCATGGTCGAGCGACATGCCGGCCGTCGGTTCATCAAACATGTAGATATCCGGTTCCATGGCCATCAAAAGCGCCACCTCCAGCTTTCGCTGGTCGCCATGGGGCAGCGAGGCGGCGGGTTTGTAGGCCACGTTTGAGAGCCTGACGGCCTCGAGATAGCGTTCCGCACGCGCGTTGATCTCATGAAAGGCGGCAACGCCCCTGAACATGTGCCAGCCGGCCCCGGCGCGCGCCTGAACCGCGAGGCGGATATTTTCCAGAACGGAGAGCGCCGGAAACAGATTGGTCAACTGAAAGGCGCGGCCGACGCCATGGCGGGCGCGGGCGGACGGGGAAAGACGCGTGATATCGACGCCGTCTTTCATCACCCGGCCCGAGGTCGCCGCCAGCTGGCCGGAGATCAGGTTGAAGTAGGTGGTCTTTCCGGCGCCATTGGGACCGACGATCACGGTCAGCTCGCCGGGCCTGAAGGCGCAGTTCACCCGGTCGACGGCCACATGGCCGCCGAACCGAATGGTCAGTCCCTCAGTCACGAGAGTCGGGTTTGTCACGAGGATACCGTTATTCCTGATTGTTGCGGCCGACGGGAATCGTCATTTCGCCGGGTTCGATGATGCGCACGAGTTCCGGGATCGCCCAGTCGACATCGGGATCGACCCTGATCTTGAAATGAACCATCGACTGCATGGCCTGATGGTCTTCCGGCCGGAACTTCATCTCGCCCTTGGGCGTATCCCAGCTCATGCCTTCCATCGCTTCGATCAGCCCGTCCGTATCAAGCGTCTCGGCGGTTTCGATCGCCTTGACCACGGCCAGCGCCGCCGACATTCCGCCTGCGGTGAAGAAGTCGGGCGGCGTGCCGAAACGTTCCTCGTGGGTCTTCACCAACCAGTCATTGATCGGGTTGTCGTAGCTTTCGTAATAGTAATAGACGGCGCCTTCCATGCCGGGAACGCGCTTGTAGGTCGGCAGCACCGACAGGATGTTGCCGGTGGTCGACAGTTCGATGCCATAGCGCTCCGGCTCCATGGCCTGGATCTTGCCCATCGGATCGCCGCCGCCGGCGACATAGACGAGAATGACCTTGCGACCCGGCTGGTCCTTCAGCGCGTTGAACATGCGCTCGGTCGCGGCCGTGAAGTCGGTGGTCCCCTGCGGCACATATTCCTCGCCCACCACGGTGGCGCCTGATCCTTCCAGCGCGGTCTTGAAGGCAATGATGCCGTCGCGGCCGAAGGCATAATCCTCGGCGAGCGTTGCTACATAGAGGTTCTCATCCGGTTGCAGCGCCAGCGCCTGGGCCTGCATGTCCATCGATGAATTGCGCGAGGTCTTGAAGATATAGCGATTGCTGTCGGGTCCGGTCAGGCTGTCGGCGACCGCCGGCTCGACGATCAGCAGTTTTTCGTATTCCTCCGCCACCGGCAGCATGGCCGCGGTCACGCCGGACGACGTCGCCCCGACGGCCAGAAGCACATCGTCATCGCCATAGGCCTCGGCCAGCACGGCGCGACCGACATCCGGCTTGAACTGCGTATCCTTGTGAATGATCTCGATCGGATGGCCGTTGATCGCGTTGGTGCCGTTGGTCGCATATTCCAGCCCGAGCTCGAACCCGGTCTCGCTTTGCTTGGAAAAGGCCTCGAAGGTGCTGCCGGAAAGCCCGTGAACAAGGGCGATCTTGATCGGATCCGCAGCATGGGCGCCAGTCGCGACCGCCACACCGAGAACAAGCGGTCCGAAGAACCGCGACAAAATGGTCATCATTGTCTCCTCCATGAAGGGGCCGCCGCCAGTTGTAGGCAGGTTTCCCCTGACATATCCTCTGGCGAACAGCCTATATGAGACCAGCCTGTTTGGGGAATATCGTGAGAATACGTATCGAGGATGCTTTTGCAGAGGGCGATTTCGCGGAGCTTGCCTTCACCTTTGCCCCGGTCGGGCTTGTGGTCACCGAGAACCGCGTCATCCGCGACTGCAACCTCGCCTTTGCCCGCATGTTCGGCTATGAGCGGGCGGCGCTGAAGGAGCAGACGTTTTCACTGCTGTACCCCTCGGAGGCCGAATTCGAGAATATCCGTGATCGCGGCGTTGAACAGCTCAAGCAGGGCGGTGGCTACTGGGATGAACGGATCATGGCGCGAAAAGACGGCACGCTGTTCTGGTGCCGCGTGCGGGGCCATTCCTTCACCCCCGACGAGCCTCTGCAGCGCGCGGTGTGGAGCTTTGCCGATCTTTCCGCCTCCCGCCCCTATCTTGCGCTGACGCGGCGCGAGCGCGAGATCGTCTCGCTTCTCTCGGAAGGGCTGACCAGCAAGGAAATCGCCCAGCGGATCGAGCTTTCCCACCGCACGGTGGAGGTCTATCGCGCCCGGATGCTGAAGAAGTTCGGCGTCTCCAACACGAGTGCGCTTTTACAGGCGCTGGGCGATGCGGAGGCCGCCCACATCGTTGCCCGTGGCTGACCTCCCTTCGGCCTGCTCCGGAGCGAGGAAGCCCCTCGTTGGGCGCAGTGACTGGCGAAAGGGCGAGTCGACAGAACCGGCTCGCGATACCCCGTTGGCGGCCGCGCCGCCGAACGGAAAAGCCCCAGCGCACCGGGCGAACGCGCTGGGGCTGGTCTCGCGCCGTATCAGAACGGGTAGTGCTGGTTCGGGTCCTCGATCGTGATCCAGCGCAGGTCGGTGAATTCGGCGATCGCCGCCTTGCCGCCGAACCTGCCGTATCCGGAATCGTTCACGCCGCCGAAGGGCATCTGCGGCTCGTCGGACAGGGTCGGGCCATTGATGTGGCAGATACCGCTCTTGATCTCTTTCGCCGCCGACAGCGCACGCTGGATGTTCTGGCTGAAGACAGCGGCGGACAGGCCGTATTCGCTGTCATTGGCCACACGGATCGCCTCGGCATCACCCTTGACGCGGATGATCGACTTGACCGGGCCAAAGCTCTCCTCACTATAGATGCGCATGCCGGCGGTCACGCCATCCAGCAGGGTTGCGGAATGGATCGCGCCATCGCGCTGGCCGCCAGCGATGACAGTCGCGCCTTTCGACGTTGCATCCGCGATCAGGGCATCCATCTTTTCGCCAGCCTCGGGGTTCACAAGCGAACCCAGCACGACCTGCCCGCGCGGATCGCCATAGGGCAGTTTCGACGCCCGGTCTGCCAGCTTCTGCGCGAAAATATCGGCGATCTCTTCATCGACGATGATCCGTTCGGTCGACATGCAGATCTGGCCCTGGTTCATGAAGGCGCCAAAGATCGCGGCATTCACCGCGCCGTCGATGTCGGCGTCGGACAGAACCACCAACGGGGCCTTGCCCCCCAGTTCCAGCAGCGACGGCTTCAGGTTCTCGCCGGCAAGCCGCCCGATGATGCGCCCCACGGCAGAGGAGCCGGTGAAGTTCACGTGCTTGACCTCGGGCGCCTCGATCAGCGCCTTGACCACTTCGGCGGCATCGGCAGGCGCATTCGAGATGTAGTTGACGACGCCCTCGGGAAAACCCGCCTCGACAAAGCAGTCGACGATCATGCGGTGCGTCCTGGGGCAGGCTTCAGAACCTTTCAGGATCACCGTGTTGCCGCACGCAAGCGGCATGGCCAGCGCGCGGGCGCCAAGGATCACCGGAGCGTTCCACGGCGCGATGCCAAGGCAGACGCCCTTTGGCGTGGCCACGCCCATGGCCAGCGTGCCGGGCTTGTTCGAGGGGATGACCTCGCCGCCGATCTGGGTGGTCATGGCGGCCGCCTCGCGAATCCCGCCCGCCGCGAGCATGACATTGAAGCCCGCCCAAGGGCCGGTCGCGCCGGTCTCCGCGATCATGGCGGCGATGAACGCGTCGGACTTCGCCTCCATGATGTCCGCCGCCTTGTTGAGCAGAGCGCGACGCTCGCCCGGGCCGGTGGCGGCCCATGCGGGAAAGGCCGCGCCTGCCGCCTTTGCCACGATCGCGGCATCAGCCGCCTTGGCTGCCGCCGCAGTGGTCGCGACCGCACCGGTTACCGGGTCTATACGGTCAAAAGTGCCCTTGTCCGAGGCTTCTGCGTCTGAGTTGTTCACAACGAATGCAACTGTCATCTTGGTCTCCTCCTTGATTGGCCTGGCTGTCCGGGCGCGTTTATTCTGCTCCACGATTTCGTTCAATACTAGGTCCCGCGCATCCCGACCAGGGCAGCCTGCGCCTTCGTGAGCACGCCGGAGAGAACGGCAACGGACATCTCCTCTCGATGAAAAGGCATCAGTGGGGCGTTCTTTTGAACGTGCATTCGGAGCGCTCCCGGAAAACTGAGGCGCGGTAACTCCGGTCTCCCAGATCCGCTCCGAATGGACAACCTCCTGTAAGCGCAAATCTAGCAAGCGAGCCTTCTCAGGTTCCAGCTGCGGCAAGCGGACATATTGCGCAATTTGACGAGAGGCAATAAAACCGGCCGAAACTTGTCAACTTTGGCGCTTGAGAGAGCGTCAATCAGCGATGACCGGATAGAATGGCCCTCGATCTCGCCGAAAGCGCGACCCCAGCCCGCCCTTTACGGCGACGCGCGCTCCGCCCTTTGCCGCTGGCGGCCGGCCTCATCTGCGCGCTGATGCTGCTGCCGCTGGCGGCGATCGGCTGGCTGGCCTTGTCCTCGGATTTTTCCGCCATCGCCCATCTTGCCGAAACGGTTCTGCCGCGGGTTGCGGGCCGCACATTCTGGCTTCTCGTCCTCAACGGGCTTGCCACGGGGACGATCGGCGTCGTCGCCGCCTGGCTGGTCGTCTCCTTCGACTTTCCGTTCAGGCGGTTCCTCTCGGTCGCGCTGGTGCTGCCGCTTGCCATGCCGATCTACCTTTCGGCCTATGCCTTCGGCGAATTCTTCGATTTCACCGGCCCCGTGCAGACGCTCTACCGCGCCCTCTTCGGCTTTCGGTCGGCGCGGGACTATTATTTTCCGGATATCAGGTCGCTCGGCGGCGCGGTGCTGGTGATGTCGAGCGTGCTTTATCCTTATGTCTACCTGACGGCGCGCTCGGTGTTTTCCATGCAGGGCCGCAACGCAGCCGAGGTGGCGCGCACGCTCGGCGCCGGGCGGTTTCGCGTGTTCCGCACCGTGCAACTTCCGATGGCCCGGCCGGCGATCGTCGTCGGCCTCACCCTGGTGATGATGGAAAGCCTCAACGATATCGGCGCGGTGCAATATCTCGGCGTCAACACCCTGACCTTCTCGATATACGAGACATGGCTCAATCGCGGCAATCTTGCAGGCGCGGCGCAGCTTTCGGCGATCATGCTGGTTTTCGTGCTGGCGCTCATCCTTCTGGAACGGATCGCCCGGCGCAACCAGCGCTACAGCGCCGCCCGCTCGGTAACCGGCCAGAGCGAACGCCAGCGGCTGTCGGGATTTCCCGCTTTCATGGCAAGTCTCGCCTGCCTGCTGCCGGTCATCGTCGGCTTCGCCATTCCGGCGTTGGTGCTTGCCGATTTCGCCCTCAAACGGCTGGGAGATTTCCTCTCCGAGCGTCTGCTTCAGGCGCTCTTCACCTCGCTTGCCGTCGCCGGACTTGCCGCCGCCATCGCCGTCCTGTTCGGCCTGACGCTTTCCTATGCGGTCAGGACCCATCCCGGCGCGAGGATCCGCTCCGTCACGCGGATCGCCTCCCTCGGCTACGGCATTCCCGGCACGGTGCTCGCCATCGGCGTACTGATCCCGCTTGCCGGGCTCGACAACGCCGTGGACGGAGCCTTGCGCGCCAATTTCGGCATTTCCAGCGGGCTCATTCTCTCCGGCAGCGGCTTTGCCATCGTCTATGCCTGCACCGTCCGCTTTCTCGCCATGGCGGAAGGCAGTGTCGATGCCGGCTTCCACAAACTGTCGCCGAGCCTCGACATGGCAGCCCGCACGCTCGGCCGCTCACCGGCAAAGGCGCTCTTTTCCGTGCTGTTGCCGAACATGCGGCCAGCGCTGTGGACGGCGGCGCTCCTGGTGTTCATCGAAACGCTGAAGGAACTTTCGGCGACCATTCTGCTGCGCCCGTTCAACTTCAACACGCTGGCGACCCTCGTCTATGAGGACGCCTCGCGCGCCCAGGTCGAAAGCGCCTCCGTGCCGGCGATGATCATCATCCTCGCCGGTCTGGTGCCCGTCCTGCTGGTCTCGCGCGCCATGGATCGGCGCGCCTGACAATTCCACTGCAGCGGGACGCGAAACCGCGCTCAGTCCCGGATCGCGCCTTCCGTCTGGGCATTGAAGACATGGATGTGGCCGGCATCGACGGCGAGTGTGATCGTCTCGCCGGCCTTGACCCGCGTCTGGCCGTCAAGAACAACGCGCAGCCTCGGAGCGGAGAGCGCGCCGTCATCCTCGCCGTCATCGCCGATCTCGCGCAGGCTGCCGTCGGCGGAGCCGATATCGACATGGGCGAGCAGGGTGGAGCCCAGATCCTCGACGAAAATGACCTCGCCGGTCACGGTATTGACCGCACTGTCCGGGTTATCGACGGGCGTGAACATTTCCGGGCGGATGCCGAGGATCACCCGGTCGCCGGCCGATCGGTTGAGGCCCGGCCTTGCGGCAAGATCATCGGCCTCGAACAGGAACTCGAACGGGCCGACCCGCGCATCGATGCCGCCTTCCGTCTTTACCAGATCGGCGGCCATGAAATTCATCGACGGTGCGCCGATGAACCCGGCAACGAAGAGATTGGCAGGCGTATCGTAGAGCGCGCGCGGCGTGTCAAGCTGCTGCAGCACGCCGTGACGCATGACTGCGACGCGGTCGCCCATGGTCATCGCCTCCACCTGGTCATGGGTCACATAGACTGTGGTGACGCCGGTCAACTTCTGCAGGCGGGCGATTTCGGTGCGCATCTGCCCGCGCAGCCGTGCATCGAGATTGGAGAGCGGCTCGTCCATGAGGAAGGCCTTCGGGTCGCGCACCAGCGCCCGGCCCATGGCGACGCGTTGCCGCTGGCCGCCGGAGAGCTGGCCGGGCTTGCGCTTCAGATGTTCGGAAAGCTCCAGCAGTTCGGCCGTCTGGCGCACTTTCTCGGCCAGCGCCTTCTTTTCCGCGCCGCGCACCCTGAGGCCAAAGCCGATATTCTCCTCGACGTTCAGATGCGGATAAAGCGCATAGGACTGGAACACCATGGCGATGTCGCGGTCGCGCGGAGCGAGGTTGTTGGCGATCACGCCGTCTATGATCAGCCGCCCGTCGGTGATCTCCTCAAGGCCCGCGATCATCCGGAGCGCGGTCGACTTGCCGCAGCCGGACGGGCCGACAAGCACCAGGAACTCGCCGTCCCTGATGTGAAGGTCGAGATTGGCAATTGCGGCGAAACCGTCCGGATAACGCTTGCCGATGCCGTCGAAAATGATGTCTGCCATGCGCTTTTCCGCTCTTTCGTCGTCAGTTCAGGCCTGTCCGCAAAGCGGGATTACGTCATGTAGATGCCGCCGGTGACGTTCACGCCCTGTCCGGTCATGAAGCGGGCGGAATTGCTTGCGAGGAAGACGGCCACGTCGGCGACGTCTTCCGCCGTTTCCAGCCGGCCAAGCGGCGTCTGGGCAATATAGTCGGCGATCACCGCGTCCGGCGTCATGCCGCGCAGCTCCGCCTCCCAGGTAACCTCGCGATCCTGCATCGCGGTCTTGACGAGGCCCGGGCAGATGGCGTTGACGCGGATGCCGTCGCCGGCAAGCTCCTTCGCCAGCGCCTGGGTCCAGCCGAGAACGGCGAACTTGCTCGCCGAGTAATGCGCAAGAAACGGCGCGCCGACCTTGGCGGCAAGCGAGGCGGTGTTGACGATCACGCCCTTGCCATTCGCCTTGAACCGTCGTCCGGCGATCTGGTTGGTCAGGAAGATGCCCCGCGTGTTGACGTCGAAGTTGAAGTCCCACTCCTCGTCGGTGAGTTCCAGGGCGGCCCGCATGGTCGAGACGCCGGCATTGGCAAACAGCATGTCGAAGCCGCCAAGCTTATCTTCCGCCTCCGCGAAAGCTTGCTCGACTGACTCGCGCTTGCGCACATCAATGGAGAGGGCGACGGAGCCGGTCTCGGCAGCCGTCTTTCCGGCAGCGTCAGGATTGATATCGCACAGCGCGACACTGACCTTCTGGCGTCTCAACGCCTCGACAATGGCGCGGCCGATGCCGCCGGCGCCGCCGGTGACGACCGCCTTGCGGCCCTCAAGCTCCGGAAAGATCGGGTGAGTCATTTTTCGTTCCCCTTATTGTTTTGTTCGATCATATATCAACAAAAACATACACAACAAGAGAAAATAATGTTTGAATTTGTTCGAACCTGCTGCTAGTCATGAAGATCAGAATTGTTCAAGTCGTGGCGTCCTGAAAACGCTCGACCGAAACCTTTAGCGTACCGAAAGGATCCGTCTTGCAGGGTGGGCAGGGAGAAAAAACCAAGGTTCTCGCGCAGGTGCGCCATGCGCGCATCCTTGATGTTCTTGCCGAATTCGGCGCCCTTTCGGTCTCCGATGTTGCCGGGCAGCTCAACGTTTCCGAGATGACCATTCGCCGCGACCTCGCCGAACTAGAAAAGGAAGGCAAGCTTGCCCGCACCCATGGCGGCGCCGTGCGCTCCGAACAGGCGGCAGAACCCGCCTCCGTGCCGCCGGCCACGGCTCTTCCCGGCGAACCCTCCTTCCAGCTCAGAGCGGTAAAGAACGGCCTTGCCAAGCAGGCAATCGCGGCGGAAGCCGAAGCGCTTTCCGCCGGCGCCCGCACGATCGCGCTTGATGTCGGCACGACGACGCTGCTGCTTGCCCGAAGGCTTCAGGACCGCCAGCATACCAAGATCTTCACCAGTTCGGTGCGCAATGCCTTCTTCCTCGGCGAAGGGCTGGCGGAAGTCTACCTGCCCGGCGGGCGCATGCGCGGCGACGAGATGTCGATTTCCGGCCCATCGGCCATTGCCGAGTTCGAGGCCCTCTGGTTCGACATCGCCTTCATCGGCATTTCCGGCCTGACCGAACAGGGCATCTATGATTATTCCTTCGACGATGCGGAGATGAAGCGCGTGTTCCTCGCCCGCTCGACCCGCAAGGTGGTTCTCTGCGATGCCTCGAAATTTTCCTGCATGTCGCTCGTGCATGTCGCCGATCTCGAGCAGTTCGATGTGCTGATCACCGACGCCGAGCCGCCGGCGGATATCGCCAAGGCGCTCTCAAAGGCCGAGGTCGAAGTCCGTATCGCCAGTCCCGCCCGCAAGATGGCCTCCTGACCGCAATTTCCGGGTCATGCCGGACTTTTTATTGAATGGAGTTTTCAATGATTTTCGAGTTCTTCGGCGCCAAGAAGAAGGCCGTCATCGCCATGGCCCATATCGGCGCCCTGCCCGGCTCGCCGCAATATGACAAGGATGGCGGGCTCGACAAGCTGATCGCCGATGTTCTCGCCGATATCGAGAAGCTGCAGGCCGGCGGCGTCGACGCCATCATGTTCGGCAACGAGAATGACCGTCCCTATGTGAAGAAGGCCCCCGTCGAGGGCATTGCCGCGATGACCGCCGTGGTGCAGGCGCTGAAGCCCGAGATCAAGGTGCCCTTCGGCGTCAATTATCTCTGGGACCCGGAAGCCAGTGTTGCGATCGGCTCTGTGACGGGCGCAAGCTTCGTGCGCGAGATCTTCACCGGCGTTTTTGCCTCCGACATGGGCGTGTGGGCACCCGATTGCGCCACGCCCGCAAGGCTTCGCGCCAATCTCGGCGCAAAGGACATGAAGCTTCTGTTCAACATCAATGCCGAATTCGCCCATCCGCTGGACCAGCGCCCGATTGCCCTCAGAGCCAAGAGCGCCGTCTTCTCCTCCATGGCCGATGCCATTCTGGTCTCCGGCCCGATCACCGGCCAGCCCGCCGACCAGTCGGACCTGAAGACGGTGTGCGAGGCGATCGAGGAGGTGCCGGTCTTTGCCAATACCGGCGTCAATATCGACAACGTCACCGATGTCATGTCGGTTGCCGACGGCTGCATCATCGGCACGCATTTCAAGGTGGACGGCGACACCTGGAACCCGGTCGATCAGGACCGCGTCAGCCGCTTCATGGACAAGGTCGCAACGCTGCGCTGACCGCGCCCGGAGGCTCCGCATGGCTTATGTGATCGGTCTCGATATCGGGACGACATCCACGATCGGCATTCTCATCGAACTGCCGGAGCGGGTCGTGGGTCTTGCGAGCCGCCCGGTCACGCTTTCCTCGCCGCATCACGGCTGGGCCGAGGAAGACCCCGCCGAGTGGTGGGAAAATGTGCAGGCGATCACGCAGGAGCTTCTGGCGATCGAGGGAACGGACCCCGCCGATGTCGGCGCTGTCGGCGTCACCGGCATGCTGCCGGCGGTCGTGCTTCTCGACGAGGAAGGCAATGTACTCCGCCCCTCCATCCAGCAGAGCGACGGGCGTTCGGGGCGCGAGGTGGAGGCCATGCGCCGCGAGCGTGACGAAGCCGAATTCATCGCCAAGGCCGGAAACGGAATCAACCAGCAGCTTGTCACCGCCAAATTGCGCTGGATCGAAAAGCACGAACAGGAGGTTTTCTCCCGCATTGCCACGGTTTTAGGCTCCTACGACTTTATCAATTTCAAGCTCACCGGCAAGCGCGCGGTGGAGCAGAACTGGGCGCTGGAAGCAGGCTTCGTCGATGTTTCGCGCGGCGAGCTCGATGACGACCTGATCGGTTGGGCACATCTTCCGGCAGGCGCCATTCCGCCGAAGATCGCCTCCCACGAGGTGCTGGGCGGATTGACCGAAGAGGCCGCAGCGCTCACCGGGCTACAGGCCGGCACGCCGGTTGTCGGCGGCGCGGCCGACATGGTGGCTTCCGCCTTCGGCGCGGGCGTGCAGGAGGCCGGCGACGTTCTGCTGAAATTCGGCGGCGCGGTCGATATCCTGACGGCGACCGACAAGGTGCGCCCCGACCCGCGCCTGTTCCTCGACTATCATCTGATCCCCGGCCTTTTCATGCCGAATGGCTGCATGTCGACCGGCGGCTCGGCGCTCAACTGGTTCATCGCCAGTTTTGCCGGCAGGGAACAGCTTGCCGCCGAAGCCGAGGACATTTCCGTCTACCGCTATCTCGACCGGCTGGCCGAAAACCGCCCCGCAGGCGCGGAGGGCGTGGTCATCCTGCCTTATCTTCTGGGCGAGAAGACGCCGATCCACGATCCCGATGCCCGCGGGCTGATCTCCGGCCTGACGCTCTCGCACGATATCGGCCATCTCTGGCGGGCGCTGCTGGAATCCTATGCCTATGCGCTCAGGCACCATATCGATGTGCTCAACGACATGGGTCTTGAGACCACGCGTTTCCTGGTTTCCGATGGCGGTGCGCAAAGCGCCATCTGGATGCAGATCGTGGCCGATGTGCTGCAGCAGCCTGTGCATTGCCTCACCGGTCATCCGGGCTCCTGCCTCGGCGTTGCCTGGACGGCGGCGATGGGGGCGGGTCTTGTCGATGACTGGGCGGGCGTTTCCGCCTTCGTCGGCCAGGGGCCAACGATTACGCCGGATGCCGCGAACAAGACGGTCTATGACGAGGCCTATGCCCGCTTCCGCTCGCTCTACCAGCCGCACGCGTGACGGCAGGCTGAAAGCACTCAGCCCGTCCCCAGAACAAGGTTCCGGCGGGCAAAATCGATCAGGCTTTGCACATGGTTGGCAACCGAAATGCGGGTCGCCTCGAGGTCCTTTTTCTCGATCGCCTCGATGATCTCCAGATGCTCGGCGGAATCCGGCGTCAACCGGTCTTTCAGCTGGTCGATCTCGAACAGCCGCGTGGTCGCCCTCAGCTCGCGCAGAACCTTGGCCATGACCTGATTGCCGCAATAATCGATGATCATGTTGTGCAGATTATCGTCGGAGAACCAGTGCTCGTCGGTGTGGTAGCTGCTGGCCTCAAAAAGTTCCTGAACCTCGCGGCGCACCGCGATCAGCTTCGTCTTGGGGATCGACGGCACGGCAAGCACGGCGGCTTCCGGCTCGATCAGAAGGCGCAGTTTCAGGCTTTGCAGATATTCGCCGATATCGACCCGGCGCACCACGTAGTTGCGGCCGTTGCCCTTCAGCACCAGCCCCTCGCCCTCAAGCCGCTGCAGCGCCTCGCGAAGCGGTGTTCGCGAGATACCGAGCGCTTCGGCAAGCTTTGCCTCGACGATGACGGAGCCGCCGCGCAGGCGCCGGTGGCGGATCATGTCGGAGACGGCCCGGTAGGTCAGAGAGGCGAGGTTGTGCTGGCCTTTCCCCTCAAACTTCGGTTTATGTTGCGCTACGGAGCCAGTCACAGTTCACTTCCCGGAATTGTCGCGGTGCGGACGCCGACAGGACGCCCGACGCCTTTCAAGAATCACATATCTTGCATAATCTTCGTCATTTACCAAAGGACATCTGCCGCCGATGCTTCAGGACCCCGAAAGCCCACCCGAAACCAGCCTCGCCGAGGAAGCCTATCGCGCGCTCCTGGCGGAGATCCTGTCGGCGCGGCTTGCGGGCGGCACGGTCATCCAGCAGCGCCGGCTGGCGGCCGAGCATTCCGTGTCGCGCTCCCCCATGCGCCACGCCATCAGCCGGCTGGAGGGCGAAGGGCTTCTGGTGCGCACCGGCAAGGGGCTCTTGGCCGTCAGGGTCGTCACGCTGAAGGAATATCTCGACAGCCTCGCCATGCGCATGCTGCTTGAGCCGACGGCGGCCTCCCAGGCCTGCGGCAATATCGAAGCCGAAAGGCTTGCCGCGCTCACCGAGGAACTCGATGCGATCGACCGCTCGCCGGACCCCGACCCGGAGGATGTCTGGCGCTTCGATGACAACCTGCATCTGACCATCGCCCGACAATGCGGCAACGGCTTCATGGAAACGACCATCGCCGACATGCGTCGCTACACCACGATCTTCGAGCGGCAGGCAAGGACCGGCAGGTCCAAGCCGGGCGTGGCTGAACACCGCGCCATCATCGAGGCGCTGGCTGATGAAGACGCAGACCGCGCCCGCCAGGCCATGATCCGGCATCTGGACATGGTGCGGGAGGGTGTCCTCAGGAACTACTGACCGGGACGGCGTCAAAGGCGCTTGCATCGGACGGCGATTTATGCACTATAGTGGGATCCCACTTGAGCACATAATCGAGTGACGAGAACCATAACCCCAGAGGAAGAACACAGATGTCCAGAACACTTTCGATGAAATTGCTTTCCGCAACCCTTCTTCTCGGCGCTGCCTCCGTCGCGAATGCACAGGACTGCACGCCCGAGGTCGCCGACAGCGAACTGATCACGCCCGGCACGCTCATCATGTCGACCAACCCGACGCTGCCGCCGCTGCAGTTCGTTGATTCCAAGGGCGACCTTCAGGGCATGCGTATCGAGCTCGGCAAGGAAATCGCCAAGCGTCTCTGCCTGGAACCGGAATATGTCCGCATCGAGTTTTCCGCGATGATTCCCGGCCTTCAGTCCGGTCGCTGGGACCTTATCAACACCGGCATCTTCTACACCGAGGAGCGAGCCGGGCTGATGCAGATGATCCCTTACGAAAACCAGGCGATCAGCATCTCCGTCGCCCCTGACAGCGATGCCGAATATGCCACCAAGGAAGACCTCGACGGCATGACCATCGGCGTCGAGATTGGCGGCTTCGAGGAAAGCAAGCTGCGCCTGATGGACGAGGAGCTGAAGGGCGAAAACATGAAGGGCATCGACATCCGCACCTTCGACAATTTCGCCATGGCCTTCCAGGCGTTGCGCGCCGGCCAGGTCGACGGCGTGGTTTCGATCGACGCCGTTGCCAAGGAATATGACACGCGCGGCGACTTCAAGACTGCGCTCTCCGGCCTCTACCCTGCCCCGGTCGCCGTCGCGATGAAGAGCCCCGCGCTTGCCGATGCCGTATCCGAAACGCTGGTCGAGATGAAGGCCGACGGCACGCTCGGCGCGCTGTTTGAGGAATACGGCCTGCCGATGGTCGATGGCGACTATTCCGTCAAGGGCCCCGGCCGCTGATCGCTTCCGGTTCGCACGCATGAAAACGCGGACGCGGCCCTCCCCGGGCTGCGTCCGTTTCCAACGGAGTTTCCCCCAATGTCGCTTTGGAACTGGTCCGGTTTTTTCAGCTATCTCTTCAATCCGTTTCTCCTTGGCGGCGTGGTCACCACGATCTGGCTGACGGCGGTTTCGCTGGTCGCGGGCCTGGTTCTCGGCTTTGGCATCGCCATGATGCGCCGGTCGAACATCCGCATCGTCAAGATGATCGCGAAAGCCTATATCTGGCTTTTCCGCGGCACACCGCTGCTGGTGCAGCTGATCGTCATCTATACGGCGCTGCCGGTGATCGGCATCCGTTTTTCGGTGACGGAAGCCGCCCTTCTCGGCCTTTCGCTGAACGAGGCGGCCTATCTCGCCGAGATCATCCGCTCCGGCATCGAGGCGGTTTCCGAGGGTCAGTCGCGCGCCGGCCGCGCGCTCGGCATGACGGAACGGCAGATCATGCGCAAGATCATCATGCCGCAGGCCTTCCGCATCATCATCCCGCCGCTCGGCAATTCCGTGAACGGGCTGTTGAAAACCACTTCCGTCACCTCCGTCATCTCGATGGAGGAGCTTCTGCGCCGCACGCAAATCCTGATCCAGGAACGCTTCATGGTGCTCGAACTCTTCGCCGTTGCGGCAATCTACTACCTCTTACTGACAACGCTATGGGATCTGATCCAGGTTCGCATCGAACGGCATTTCGGCCAGTCGGACTCGCGGTTGACGCTCTCTGAGAAGCGCTGAATGACAGGACTATTGACATGACCAAGACTTTTCGCGGCGTCTTCACCGTGATGATCACGCCGCTCGCCGATGACGGCAGCGTCGATCTGGAAGCACTTGCAGAATTTACAGACTGGCAGATCAATCAGGGCATACACGGGCTCATCCCGCTCGGCTCTACCGGCGAATTCCTGTCGCTGAGCCAGGAAGAGCGCGACGGCGTTGCCCGCACCGTGATCGAGACGGCGGCCGGCCGCGTCCCCGTTCTCATCGGCACGGGCGCGGAAGATACAAGGGAGGCCGTGCGCCTCAGCCGCGAGGCCGAAGCCATGGGCGCGGACGGGGTGATGGTGATCCCGCCCTTCTATTCGACGCCCACCGACGACGAGCTGGTCGAGCACTACCGCCGGATCGCAGGCGCGATCGATATCCCGGTGATGGTCTACAACAACCCGGCAACGGCCAATGTCGACCTGAAGCCCGATCTGGTTGCCCGGATCGCCGAGATCGACGGCTGCGACTATATCAAGGAATCAACGCTCGAAATCTTCCGCGTTCGCGATATCATTCTCGGCGTTGGAGACAACATGACCGTTTTCGGCGGCATCATGGGGTATGAATCCTTCGTCATGGGTGCCAAAGGCTGGGTCGCGGTCGCCTCCAATGTCGCGCCCGGCCCGATGGCGCGGATCTTCGAGCTGGTGGCGGACGAGAAGAAATATGAAGAGGCGCGCGCGCTTTATCTCAAATGGCTGCCGGTCATCAACGCCGTGGGCGGCCAGGCTTATGTCGCCGGCTCCAAATCCCTGCTCAACCATATGGGCTTTCAGGCCGGCCCGCCCCGTCCGCCGCGCCTGCCGCTGCCCGACGACCGCGACGCCGAGATGAAGGCGCTTGTCGAGGCCTTCGGCCTCAGCTTCACGAACTGAAAGCCGTAATGTCATGGCCCCGCACGCGAACGCCGAAACAGGAGCCCAATCGAAGGTCCGAATGACCTTCGAAGGCACACCGCTTTCCGTCGAACCCGGAAGCTCGGTGGCGTCGGCGCTTGAGGCCTGGGGCTGCCATGGCTTTTCCCGCGACGTCAAGGGAGAAGAGCGAGGGCTCTTCTGCGGCATGGGCGCCTGCCATGATTGTCTTGTGACCATCAACGGCAAGGTCAGCCAGCGCGCTTGCATGCGCCGCGTCGAAGACGGCATGGACGTGAGACGGCAGGCGCCCCGACCGCAGGTCGCTAACCCAGCGATCGCCGATCTCGCACGTCTGCCCGAGGCAATCGAGACCACCGAGACGGACCTGGTGATCGTTGGCGCGGGCCCCGGAGGGCTGGCGGCTGCGGAAACGGCAGCGACAAGCGGGCTTTCTGTCGTCATGATCGACGAACGCCACGATGCCGGCGGCCAGTTCTACAAGCAACCCGCCACGGATGCCGCGAAGACAGCGCTTTCCTCCGATCGCCAGGCCGCAGACGGGGCCGATCTGATCGCCCGGGTCCGAGCCAAAGGCGTGATGATCCGCCATGAAACGCTGGTCTGGGGCGGATTTCACGAGGAAGACGGGCGCATCGTCCTTTCCTGTCTTGGGCCCGACGGCGCGTTTTACTGCCGGGCGCGCGCGGTCATCATTGCCACCGGCGCGCATGAACGCCCACCCGCCGTCAGGGGCTGGACGCTGCCGGGCGCGATGACGGTCGGCGCGGCACAAACGCTGTTGCGTAGCTACGGAACATTGGCCGGGCGCTCAATCGTCATTGCCGGCAACGGCCCGCTGAATTTTCAGGTCGCGCTGGAGATCGTCCGCGCCGGCGGCAGGGTCTCCGCCATCATCGAGGAGGCGGCCTCCCCCTTCAAGAGACCGATGGCGGGGCTCGAGCTGATGCGATCCGATCGCGCGCTCGCCATTGCCGGCACCACCCAGCTGGCGCGGCTGCGCGCGGCCGGCGTGAAGATCCACTGGAAGAGCCGTCTCGCAGGTATTGACGGCGGCGGTGCGGTGGAGACCGTCACGATCGAGACGGCGCGCGGCAGGACGACGATTGCCGCCGACACCGTGCTGATCGGCGGCCACTTTACCGCTTCCAACGAATTGCCGCGCCTGCTCGGCTGCGCCCACGAACCACGGGACGGCGCGCTTGAAACCCTGACCGATGCGACCGGCAGGACCTCGCTCCCCCACATTCATGTCATCGGCGAGGCGGCGCGTTTCGGCGGCGCTTTCGTGGCCATGAGCGAGGGCCGGCTGGCCGCAGCGGCGCTGATCGAAAGATTGAACGGAAAGACCGTCATCGATCAAGCGGCGGAAACCCGAATGCTTGCCCGTCATCGCCGCTTCCAGAGGGCGCTCTGGCGGCTCTTCGCCCCTGCGATTGAGGATGACGCAACGCCCGATGAGGACATGATCGTCTGCCGGTGCGAGGGCGTCAGCCTCAAAGCGCTCAACGACCTCGTTGAGCGCGGCGTTTCGGATATCGCTAGCCTGAAGCGCCTGACCCGCGCCGGCATGGGGCGCTGCCAGTCGCGCTATTGCGGCAAAGCGCTCGCAGAAATCGCCAATGCCGGAAAGCCCCTTCCTTCACAAACGAACGGCTTTCTCGCCCCGCAAATGCCGCTCAGACCCATACCCCTTGCGGCCCTCGCCGTGGAAAAGGGCGAATGGGGCGGCCACAAGCATGCGATGTTGCCAGACCGGCCGCCATTGCAGGCAGACCAACCATTGCCGCGTTCAAAAGCCGCGACCGTCATCATTGGCGGCGGCATTGCCGGCATTTCGACGGCGCTCTACCTGGCGCGCGCCGGCGAGGATGTCGTTGTACTGGAGCATGCCTATCCGAACGCAGTCGCTTCCGGCGGCAATGCCGGCAGTCTCCATGCCCAGCTTCTCTCCTTCGATCATGGCGCGCGTGCCGAGGCCGGCGGCGGCCCGGCAGCGCGCACCCTTCCTCTGCAGAGGGAGTCGATTGCGCTGTGGCAGGCGCTTCAAAAAGAGACCGGCGGCGATTTCGAAATGAAGATCACCGGCGGGCTGATGGTTGCAGAGACTGAGGCGCATCTCCGTTTCCTCGAGGAAAAGACCGAGGTTGAAAGGCGTGCGGGCATCGACTGCCATGTGATCGGACAGGGCGAATTGCGCAGGCTCGAACCCGCGCTTTCCGACCGCTTCATCGGCGCGGCCTACTGTCCGCAGGAAGGCAAGATCAATCCGCTGGTGGCGACCGACGGCGTCCTGCGGGAAGCCAGACGCCATGGCGCGCAGCTCTTCGACCGCTGCTCGGTTCTGTCGATCGAGCGCGACGATGACGGCTTCACCCTCGCCACCTCACGCGGTCCCATCAAGGCGGAGCGCGTCGTCAATGCGGCGGGCGCCTTCGCCTCAAGGGTCGGCGCCATGCTCGGGCTCGATATCCCGGTCTTCGGCGCGCCGCTGCAGATGGTCGTCACCGAGGCGGCGGAGCCGACGATTACCGCTCTTGTCGCCCATGCAGACCGGCACCTGACGCTGAAACAGGCGGCAAACGGCAATTTCATCATCGGCGGTGGCTGGACGGCGGGGCTCGATCCCGTCCACCAGCACCCGCGTCCGCTGCCGGAGAGCCTGGAGGGCAATCTCTGGGTCGCCCAGCATGTGGTGCCGGGTCTTCGCAAGCTGCATGTGATCCGCAGTTGGGCGGCGATGAACATCAATATAGACGGCGCGCCGATCCTGGGCGAACATCCCGCCTGCCCCGGTTTTTTCAACGCCGTCACCTCGAACGGCTACACGCTTGGCCCGCTGGTCGGCAAAACGACGGCGCTCAGCATTCTCGGCGAGGATGCCGGGTTCGACCTGACGCCCTTTTCAATCGAACGCTTTACGGGAACCACCAGATGATAGAGATCAACGGCCTCACCAAATCCTATGGCGATTTCGACGTCTTGAAGAGCTGCACGACCAAGGTCGATCGCGGCGAGATCGTCGTCGTCTGCGGACCGTCCGGGTCCGGCAAATCGACGCTGATCAAATGCATCAACGGACTTGAGCCCTTCGACAGCGGCTCGATCCGGGTCCACGGCATTGAGGTCGGCGATCCGAAGACGGATCTGACGGAACTGCGCGCGCAGGTGGGCATGGTGTTCCAGAACTTCGAGCTTTTCCCGCACCTCACGGTGATCGAGAACATCAAGTTGGCGCAGAAGATCGTGCTCGGACGTTCCGACGGCGCGGCCAACACCAAGGCGATGCAGCTTCTCGATCGCGTCGGCCTTGTTGACCATGCGCAGAAATATCCGGGCCAGCTTTCGGGCGGCCAGCAGCAGCGCGTCGCAATCGCCCGTGCGCTTGCCATGGACCCGATCGCCATGCTGTTTGACGAGCCGACCTCGGCGCTTGATCCGGAAATGATCTCCGAGGTGCTGGACGTGATGACGGATCTGGCCAAGGACGGCATGACCATGATCGTCGTCACCCACGAGATGGGCTTCGCCCGCCGCGTCTCCACCCGCGTCGTGTTCATCGACCAGGGCGAGATCGTCGAGGACCGGCCGAGCGAAGACTTCTTCTCCGGCAATCATAATCCGCGCACCGGCGCTTTCCTGAGCAAGATCCTGCAGCACTGAGGCGCAAAACCGATCCAACCGAAAAAAAAGCAAGGCAAGACATGAAACTGAAGATCACCGCCGGCCCGCACACATTCGATGCCGTCCTGGAAACCGAGAAGGCTCCGAAAACCGTCGAGGCTTTCCTGAAGCACATGCCCTTCACAGGGCAGGTCGTGCATGTCCGCTGGTCCGGGGAAGGCGTCTGGATCCCGCTCGGCGACAAGGATTTCGGCGTCTCCTACGAGAACCATACCAGCCATCCCGCTCCCGGCCATATCATCCTTTATCCCGGCGGCATCAGCGAGACGGAAATCCTGCTGGCCTATGGCGGCGTCGATTTCTCGTCCAAGATGGGCCAGCTTGCCGGCAACCACTTCATCACGATTACGTCGAACCTCGACAAGCTGTCCGAGATCGGCCGGCTGACGCTCTGGGAAGGCGCGCAGGACATCCGCTTCGAACTGGCGGAAGACTGAGAGAAGGCGGGCGTCGCCAGCGGCGCGCCCTCTCAGCCCGGCAGGGTCAGAAGGCGGCGGGGCGTTTCGACCAGCAACTGATCGATTTCCGCCTGTCCGAATCCGCGATCCTTCATCAGCGGCACGACATTGCGCAGGAGATGGCTGTAGCCGTGGCCGCCATGGGATTGCAGGCGGCCGCGCGTGCAGATGTCGTGCGACAGGGTCACCCTGTCGCCGAGACCGGCGTCGAAAAGCTTGGCGATCGTCCTGATCCGCATCCAGTCGGTCGGAAGATCGAGAATGCCGAGCCAGTAATTCGATTGCTCGATGCCGAAGAAATCATATTCGACCACGCAGCCGCGCCTTGCCAGTGCCAGCACCTCGGGTTCCAGCAGCGTACGCTCCATGTGGTCGATGATCACCCGGGCGATATCGGCGCCGTTTTTCTCCAGAATGTCGAGAATTTCATGCGGGGCGTCTGGGTGTCTGCCGGGATGGACCGTGATCGTCGCTCCGGTCTCGCGCTGGGTGCGGGCGGCGGCTGCCAGGCTCCTGGCCTCGAACGGCGTCAGCGGCCATGAACAGCCGATCTCGCCGATGATGCCGCAGCGGATGCCGGTCTCGCCGTCCACCATCTGCGCCAGCATGATGTCGAATAGCGCATCTTCCGATAAAGACAGCGTGTCGGCATCCAGAAAGGGTTCGGTGTAGAAGCCCGCACCCATGACGATATTGACACCGCTTGCCCTTGCCACCCGCGCAAGGCCCGCAGGGTCCGGCACGATCCCGCCCGTCGTGACGTCGACGATCGTGCCGCCGCCCGCCTCTGCGAACCACCGGGCCTCGCGGATGGCTACGTCCTCATCCTGCAGGCGATGATTGCCCGGATAGTCGTTCGGCCGCCAGTTCACGTCGAACACGTTCTGAAACGTGATCTCGACCTCCCTGCCGCCGCGCCGGGCAGGCGGAGTCAGGTCGCAGAGAACATGCTCGTGCATCAGCGTGGGCCCGAGCGCATCCGGGCGGATCGGACCCGTTACAGTTTGCACATAGCCTTTCTGCCGATTGTCTTTCGTCATCCGTCATTCCTGTTCGGTTCCGGGTGGCCGGAGGGGCAAGGCGGAGCGCGCTTGCCATAAGGTACACTAACGGTATACAATTGTTATACATTGAATGATGCCGTGACAAGCCGGCACGCCACAAGGACCCCGGGCGCCCGCATGACCGATCCCCTTTCCGAACACCGCGAGACCTGCGTGGTCCTCGGCTATGGCCGCATCGGCCGCCGCGTGGCCCGAGCGCTCGCTGCCGGTGACAACGGCCCGGTCCTCGCCGGCGTCGTGGCGCGCGACGCTCAGGCGGTCGCCGCCGACCCCGCCGTCCGGGTCTTCGCCGACCTTGACGCAGCGCTCGCGACCGCACCGGATCTGATCGTCGAATGCGCCTCGCCCGCAACCCTCGCCGCCGCCGGTTCGGATATCCTGGTCGCAGGCGTCGATCTCGTGGCGCTCTCGCTCACCGCCTTTGCCGATCCGGCCGTCGAGGCACGGTTGCGCGAAGCCGCTGACGCGGGGCCGGGCCGACTTTCCATCCCATCGGGCGCTGCCGCCGCGCTGCCGCTGCTTCGCGTCGCACGCAAGGCCGGGATCGAAAAGGTCCGCTTTCGCCAGACCTACCTGCCCTCCCACTGGGCCAAGATCTCCGGCGAGACGGATGCGTTGCAGTTTACCGGGTCCTTCTTCGAAGGTTCGGTGCGCGCCGCGGCGTCCCGCTTTCCTTTCAATCTCAACGCCGCCGTCGGCGTTGCGCTGGCGGGGCTCGGCCTCGATGACACGACTATCGAGCTCGTCGGCGATCCCGCCATCGGCAATATGCGCTACGCGCTCGATATCGAAAGCCTCGGCGCGCCGATCCGGCTTGATATCGGCCCCTATCGCGACAGGCCATCGGAAGGTCCGGATCACACGGCCTATTCGATCCTCGCCATGCTTGCCGCCCGCAGCGATGCCATCATCTTTTAGGAGCCGCCATGCCCGTGCCGACAGAACTCGTTTTAAAGGCAAAGAATGTGGTCGAGAACCGGCAGGACGAGACGCTCGCGCTTCTCGGCGCGCTGATTGCGGACCAGAAGACCGGCGGCGGCAATGTCCAGAGCCGTCTTGCCGGCCGTTTCGCCGAAAGCGGCTGCAGGGTCGAGACCATCCGGTACCGCCCCGAAGACGTGAGCCTCGTCGATGAATTCGCCCACCCCTCCCTGCTCCCCGACCACGAGCAGACGGCGGTGGTCGCCCGCCTCGGCAATCCAGACGCCCAAACCCGGATCCTCGTCTTCGCCCATCCCGATGCCGAGACGGTGAATGCCCCTGAAAGCTGGTCGCGCGATCCCTTCACCCTCGACATCAGAGACGGGCGCATGCATGGCTGGGGCATTGCCGACGACCTCGCGGGCGTAGCCGCCATGGCGGCCCTTCCGGCCGTCCTCGAAGCAATCGCGCTGCCCTCCGATGTCGAGGTGATCTTCGCCTCGGCGCCCAGCAAGGCGCTCGCGCGCGGCACGGCGGCGCTTCTCTGCGATCACGGCGTTGACGCCGACGTCGCAGTCTATCTGCACCCGGCCGAATCCGGCGCGGGGCTTGGCGAGATCAAGGGGCTCTCTTCCGGCCATGTCGAATTTTCAGTCACTGTTGCCGGCCGCCAGCCGCCGACCACCGAGCCGCTGCAGACCGCACTTGCCCATCTCGGCATCGATCCGCTGGAGAAGGCCCAGTCTCTGATCGCGGCGCTCAGGCGCATGGACAGGGAGCGGGCAGAACGGATCCGCCACCCGGTTCTGGAACAGGCAGTGCAGCGCTCCACCAACCTGATGATTTCGCACATGGCGATGGGCAGACCGAAGGCTCTCGCGCGCTATCCGCAAGGCGCAATCTTTTCAGCCGCGCTTTCCTTTCCGCCGGGCGAAACGCTCGCCTCTGTCTGCGCCGAGATCGAGACAACGATCAAAGCGGCAGCTGAAGGCGATGAGTGGCTGGCGGTCCACGCGCCGGAACTGACCTTCCTGACCGGCGTCTCGCCGAGCGAGGTCGATCCCGATGCGCCGCTCTTTTCCGGACTTGCCGATTGCGTGGCCTCCGTCACCGGTGAGCGCCCCGCGCTCAATGCGCTTCATACCGGCAGCGATATCCGCAACCCCTTTGTCCAGAAGGCGATCCCCGCCGTCGGTTTCGGCGCGCTTTGCGGCAACCTCACCCAGAACGGTTTCTCCGACGAATGGGTCGACCGCAGCGAATTCCTCGACATGATCGCCGCAACGGCACTGTTCATCGCGACCTGGGCGGGGGCGTCCGCAACGAGGACCTGAGCAAATGAGCGCTGTTCCTGAAAACGATCTTCAGACTGCCGACGGGGACAGGATCTCCCTGCTTGCGCCAAAGACCAGAGAAAACCGGGCAGCACGCGCCTATGGGGAAATCGCGCGGCTGATCGAGCAGAAAGTGCTTCAAAGCGGCGAGGTCCTGGTCGAGCAGTCGCTCGCCGCCTATCTCGGCATTTCCCGCACGCCGGTGCGCCAGGCCTTGCAGCGCCTGGAGATCGAGGGCCTGCTGGTCAAGGCGAACAACAAGTCCTTCGTGGTGCGCAAGGTCGACCTGAAGGAGTATCTGCAGAGCCTGAGAGCGCGCGAGATCATCGAGTCCGAAGCTGCCGCCATGTGCGCCGGCCGCGTGCCGCAGGAGCGGCTAGCGGTCGCGCAAGCCATGACGGCGGCGCTGAAGGGCGATCAGGCCTATAGTCCCGAACAGCACTGGGCGGCCGACAAGGTCGTGCATGATCTGGTCACGGATTTCTGCGGCAATGAGGTTGTCGCCGGGATCATCCGTTCGCTGAGGGTCACGACCAAGCTGTTCGAGGTCGACCGGCTCGCTGAACGGCTGGAGCCCGATATCCGCCAGCACGAGGACATCCTGGGAAGGATCGAGAAGGGCGACGGGCCCGGCGCCAGGGAGGCCATGGCGCTCCACCTGCGTTCGCTCGTCCGCTTCGCCGTCGACAGGATCACCTGACCTGCTTCGGCGAAAGACAGGCGGCGCAGTTTCTCTCAGCGCCGCCTTGCAAAGTGTCAGGCGTTCCAGGCGATGGTCTTCTGGCTCTGTTCGCCGAGGCCTTCGATGCCGAGCGTCATCGTCTGGCCTTCCTTCAGATAGACCGGTTCCGGCTTGATGCCCATGCCGACGCCGGGCGGCGTGCCGGTGGTGATGATGTCGCCGGGCTGCAGGCTCATGAACTGCGACAGATAGCTGACGAGGTGCGAGACGCCGAAGATCATCGTCTTGGTCGAGCCGTCCTGATAACGATGTCCGTCAACCTCGAGCCACATGGCGAGGCTCTGCGGGTCTTCCACCTCATCACGCGTCACCAGCCAGGGACCGATCGGGCCGAAAGTGTCGGCGCTCTTGCCCTTCACCCACTGGCCGGATCGTTCGATCTGGAATTCGCGCTCGGACAGATCGTTGACGACGCAGTATCCGGCGACGTGGTCCATCGCATCGGCTTCATCCACATAGGATGCCTCCTTGCCGATAACGACGCCGAGCTCGACTTCCCAGTCGGTCTTCTTCGAGTTCCTCGGAATGCGGACATCGTCATTGGGGCCGATGATGGCGCTGGTCGCCTTCATGAACACGATCGGCTCCTTCGGAATGTCGGCGCCGGTTTCGGCCGCGTGGTCGGCATAGTTGAGCCCGATGCAGATGAATTTTCCGACCTTGCCGACGCAGGGACCGATCCGGCTCGACTGCGGCAGGACCGGCAGGCTGGAGATATCGGCAGCGGCAATGCGCGCCAGCCCGGCAGCCGTCAGCGCGTCGCCGGCAATGTCGACGACGACGGAGGAAATGTCGCGGTAAGTGCCATCGGAATGCAGGATGGCGGGCCGTTCGGCGCCCCTGGCGCCAAGGCGAAGCAGTTTCATGTCAATTCTCCCGTGTTACGACGCCCGGGGCGTCGGGTGTGCGTAGTTATGAAGCGTTTCCGGCTTCATCTCAATGGAAAAGCCCGGCATTTGCGGCGGCATATAGGCCGCGCCCTCAATCCGGCAGGGATCGACGAAATGCTCGTGCAGATGATCGACATATTCGATGACCCGGCCGTCCTTTGTGCCGGAGACGACCAGATAATCGATCATCGACAGATGCTGGACATATTCGCAAAGGCCGACGCCGCCGGCATGCGGCCAGACCGGCAGGCCGTATTTCGCCGCCATCACCAGAACCGAAAGCACCTCGTTCAGCCCGCCAATGCGGCAGGCATCGATCTGGACGATATCGATGGCGCCGCCGGCGATGAACTGCTTGAACAGGATGCGGTTCTGGCACATCTCGCCGGTCGCGACCTTGATCGGGACCACCGCCTCACGGATCTTCCTGTGGCCGGCGACGTCGTCGGGGCTGGTCGGCTCCTCGATGAAATAGGGCCGGAACGGCGCAAGCGCCCTCACCCAGTCGATCGCCTGGTCGACCTCCCAGACCTGATTGGCATCGATCATCAGCGTGCGATCCTCGCCGATCACCTCGCGCACGATCTTCAGCCGGGCGATGTCCTCGTCACGATCCTGCCCGACCTTCATCTTGATGAAGGTGAAGCCGCTGTCGACGGCCTCCTGCACCAGACGACGCAGCTTGTCGTGGCTGTAGCCGAGCCAGCCGGCGGACGTCGTATAGCAGGGATAGCCGTTCTTTTTCAGCTCAGCGATGCGTTCCGCCTTGCCGGCCTCGGCCTTGCGGAAAATCTCAAGCGCCTCGTCCGGCGTGATCGCGTCCGTCAGGTAGCGGAAATCGATAATAGAAACGAGTTGTTCCGGTGTCATTTCGGCGACAAGCTGCCAAACCGGCTTGCCTTCAGCCTTTGCCATCAGGTCCCAGACGGCGTTGACGACGGCGCCGGTCGCCAGATGCATCGCGCCCTTGTCCGGCCCGATCCAGCGCAACTGGCTGTCGCCGGTGACGTGACGCCAGAAACGGCCCGGGTTTTCGGCGATCCAGTCGAGCCTCAGCCCCTTCACGCGGTTTTCAAGCGCGGCGATCGCGGCACAGACCACTTCATTGCCCCGGCCGATGGTGAAGGTCAGGCCGTGGCCTTCAAATTCGCCATCCGTTTTCAGCGCGACATAGGCAGCGGAGTAATCGGGATCGGGGTTCATGGCATCCGAACCGTCAAGCTTGGCGGAGGTCGGGAAACGCAGGTCGTGGACGGACAGTCCGGTGATTTCGGTCATGGTCTGAACTTCGGTTGTTATCGGTGCGGATCAGCAGGTCCAGCCGCCGTCAATGGCGTAGGCCTGGCCGGTGGTATAGGTTGCGCCGGCAAGGTAGACGGCGAGATCGGCGATCTCCTCCGGCGCGCCAATGCGGCCGATCGGCTGGCGGGCGATGAAATCGGCGCGCGCCTTTTCATAATCGCCGGTCGCCTTCAGCCGTTCCTGCAGCGAGGGGCTGTCGACCGTGCCGGGGCAGATGGCGTTGCAGCGAATGCCCTTGGAGACAAAATCGGCGGCGACCGACTTGGTCAGGCCGAGAACGGCGGCCTTGGTGGTGGTGTAGGCAAAGCGGTTGGGAACGCCCTTCATGCTGGAGGCGACAGAGGACATGTTGATGATCGCCCCGTCGCCGCGCTCGAGCATGCCGGGCAGGAAGGCGCGGATGGTGCGCACCATGGCCTTGACGTTCAGGTCATAGGCAAGGTCGAGATCGCCTTCATTGCTCTCAAGAATCGAGCCGTTGTGGACGATGCCGGCGCAGTTGAACAGGATATCGATCTCGCCGATTTCCTGCGCGGCGATGGTGACCGCCTCATCCGACAGCACGTTCAGGACCCGTGTCGAAATGTTCTCGATGCCATCAAGCTCCTTCAGCTTCTCGGCGTTGACATCGGTAGCGATCACCTTCGCGCCGGCCCTGGCAAACGCCTTGGCCGATGCCGCGCCGATGCCTTGCGCAGCGGCGGTGATGAAACAGGTTTTTCCGGAAAGGTCGGTCATGATCGCTCCCTTGAACGTCAGTTGATTGTCTTTTGCGAGCCCTCTACGGCCATGCGGCCGATGGCTTCGAAATCCCATGCGATGCCGAGGCCCGGCGCGGAAGAGGGAATGGCGCGACCATCGCGAATGGTCATGCCCCCAAGCGTGATCGCATCGAGTTGGGGAATATATTCCACCCAGCGCGCATTGGGCACCGCCGCGCACAGCGAAACATGCAGTTCCATCAGGAAATGTGGCGCCACGGCGACGTTGAAGCATTCGGCCATATGCGCAACCTTGAGCCAGGGCGTGATGCCGCCGATGCGCCCGACATCAACCTGAATGACGGAACAGGCCCGCCGCTCCAGATATTCGCGGAAATGAAGCGCCGAATAAAGGCTTTCTCCGACGGCCACCGGCACGCTGGTGTGGCGTGAGAGCACCGAATGCCCCTCGATATCATCGGCGGGCAAAGGCTCTTCCAGCCAGCCGATATCGAGCCGCTCATAGGCGGCGGCCCGGCGCACGGCCTCGTCCAAGGCAAAGGCCTGATTGGCATCGGTGAAAATCTCGAAGGCCGGGCCGACAGCCTCGCGCACCGCAGAGATCCGCGCGACGTCTTCCGACAGCGGACGACCGACCTTGAGCTTGCAGCCGGAGAATCCGTTGGCCTTGGCCTCAATCGCATCGGCGACAAGCGCTTCGGTTTCCAGATGCAACCAGCCGCCTTCCGTCGTGTAAAGCGGTATTTCGTCCTTCGCCCCGCCGGCCAACCTGTGGAGCGGCAGGCCAAGTTTAACCGCCTTCAGGTCCCAGAGCGCTGTGTCGATGGCGGCAAGCGCGATCGCGGTGATCGCGCCGACCGTTGTGGCATGGGTCAGGAAGGAAAGATCACGCCAGATGCGCTCGATGTCATACGCCTCGCGACCGATGATCGCCGGCAGCAGCGTCTTCTCCAGAAGCGCCATCACCGAGGGCCCGCCCGTGCCGATCGTGTAGGAATAGCCGGTGCCGGTCACCCCGTCGGCATCGGTGAGGCGCACGATCGGGGTTTCCTGGGAAACGAAGGACTGGATCGCGTCGACGCGCGTTACCTTCGGCCTGAGGTCAACCATCACCAGCTCGGCGCGGACGATCTTTGCCATTGTCAGGCCCTCAGGCTCTTGCCGCTCTCGGCGTCGAAGACGTGGAGACGTTCGAGGTCGAGCGTGAAGGTCAACGTTTCGCCATCGTTCAGCGGGCGCGGGTCGAGCATCTTGGCCTGCACTTCCTTGCCGCCGAACTCGGTGAAGATGATGGTTTCGGTTCCGAGCGGTTCGGAAATGATGACCGGCGCCTCGACCGCGATCGAACGGTCTTCCGGATGCAGTGAATGGCCCTTGGGCGCAAAGGCATCCGGGCGGAAACCGACCACGACCTTCTGACCGTCGGAAAGCTTCGCGGCAATATCCTCCGGCAACGGCACGAGAGCCCCATCGTCAAGCCGCGCGGCACTTTTTTCCACCACGCCCTCAAGCTGGTTCATCGGCGGCGAGCCGATGAAGCCGGCAACGAAGGTGTTGGCCGGGTTCTCGAACACCTCCGTCGGGGTCCCGACCTGCTCCACATAGCCATCGCGCATGATCACGATCCGGTCGGCCAGCGTCATCGCCTCCACCTGATCGTGGGTGACGTAGATGACCGTTGTCTTGACCCGCTGATGCAGCTTCTTGATCTCGACGCGCATCTGGCCTCTGAGCTTGGCATCCAGATTGGAGAGCGGCTCGTCGAACAGGAAGACATCCGGATGGCGCACAATGGCGCGGCCCATGGCCACGCGCTGGCGCTGACCGCCGGAGAGATTGGCTGGCAGCCGGTCCATGAAGCTTTCGAGGCCGAGGATCGCGGCGGCCTCATCGACGCGCGGCTTGATATCCTCCGGCGTCATGCCGGCGATCTTCAGCCCGAAGCCGAGATTTTCGCGCACGGTCATATGCGGATAAAGCGCATAGGACTGGAACACCATGGAGATGTTGCGCGATCTGGGCGGCAGGGAATTGACGACGCGGTCGCCGATCTTCAGTTCGCCGCCGGAGATTTCCTCCAGACCGGCGATCATCCTGAGCGTCGTCGACTTGCCGCAGCCGGACGGACCGACGAGAACGACGAATTCGTTGTGCGCGACTTCAAGATCGATGCCGTGAACGACTTCCAGCGATCCGTAACGCTTGACGATTTTGGAAAGGTGCACTTCGGCCACGGGATTATCCTTTCACACCACCGAACGTCAGTCCGGCAATCAGATGCTTTTGTACGATGAAGGTGAGAACGAGCGCGGGAATGATGATCAGCACCGCCATGGCGCTCATCCCGGTCCAGTCAACGGTGAACTGGGCGGTGAAATCCATCAGCCCGACCGGCATGGTCTTCGACGCGGTGGTGCGCGTCAGCTGGCTTGCCAGCGCGAACTCGTTCCAGGCGGTGAGAAAGGCGAAGATGCCGGCAGACGCCAGCCCCGAACGGGCAAGCGGAAACTCGACCTTCCAGAAGGCCTGCCAGCGCGTGCAGCCGTCGATCTGCGCAGCCTCGGAAAGATCCGCCGGGATCTGCCGGAAGAAGCCGTCCGTCAGCCAGATCGTGAAGGGGATATTGATCGCCATATAGACCAGGATCAGGCCGAACTTGGTATCGATCAGCCCGATCTTGCTCCAGAGAATGAAGAGCGGCAGCGACAGCGCCACGCCGGGCACGGTGCGCGACAGCATGAAGGAGAGGAACAGCGCGCCCTTGCCCTTGAACCGATAGCGGGCGAATGCATAGCCGCCCATCATGCCGATCAGGATGGCGACAAAGGTGGAGGTGAGCGAGATCACCAGCGAGTTGATGAAATAGCTTGGAACCGGCAACCCCTGCTGGCGATCTGGCAGAAAGCCGAAAATGCCGAGAAAATTGTTGAGCGTCCACTGCTGTGGGATCCAGACCGGCGGCCGCGCCATGACCTCGACATTGGGCCGGAAAGCGGTCAGCACCACCCATGCGCCGGGCACGACGAGGATCATCATGGCGATGAACAGCGTGATCCTGAGCAGCCAGCGCTGCCAGGGCCTCTCGATGGTCATTGCGCTATTCATTGTGCGCCTCCCATGAACAGCCGCGATTTGGAGAGATTGCGGTAGAAGATGATGGTGAAGGCGATCGACAGCAGAATGGAGACGTAGCCCATGGCATTCGCCATGCCCATCTGCGCGTTCTGGTAGCCGGTGCGCGTCATCAGCGTCCAGATCAGTTCCGTGCGGCCCGCAGGCCCGCCATTGGTCATGATCTTCACCATGTCATAGGCGCGCGCGACGTCGAGCGAGCGGATGGTCATCGCAATCCAGATGAACGGCATCAGGAAGGGCAGCGTGATGTGACGAAAGACCTGGATGGCGTTGCAGCCGTCTACCTTGGCCGCTTCGATCGGCTCCTTCGGCATGGCCAGCAGGCCGGCCATCAGCAGGATGGCGAAGATCGAGGTCGACATCCACATCTCGGCGACGATGATGGAGAAATTGGCGAGCCAGCCATTGACCAGCCAAGGGATCGGTTTTTCGATCAGGTTCAGCGCGAACAGCGCATTGTTCACCAGGCCGACGGAATCGTTGAACAGGTATTTGAACTGGAAGCCGACAAGGATTGGCGAGAACATCATCGGGAACATCATGATGGTTCTAAGCGTCCGCTGGCCCCAAGTGATGCGGTTGACCAGGAGCGCGAGCCCCAGCCCCATGACCATTTCGAGATTGAGCGCAATGGTGATGAACACGACGGTGCGCCCGAAGGCCCACCAGAAATCGTCATTGCCCATCAGCCGCTCGTAATTGCGCAGGCCGACAAAGTTATAAAGCGTTTGGGGACGCACCAGATTATAGCTGGTGAAGCTCGTCCAGAACGACACGAGAAGCGGCACCAGCACGACCGCCAGAATGACGATGATGGCTGGCAGCAGCAGAAGATAGGGCGTCGCCTGCGGAGACCTGAAAAACTTCATGTCGCGCCTTCGAGAATTGAAAAGAATGGGAGGAGTGCCGGCACCGGGGCCGGTCAAATGCCGCCGGCCCGAAGGCCGGCGACGTCATGCCTTGGAAGGGAGCGGGATCAGTAGTAGCCCGCGTCTTCCATGATGTAGGTCGCTTCCTCGGCTGCATCGTCGAGGGCTTCCTGCGCCGTTTTCTCGCCGACGATGGCGGCCTGCAGCTCGGGCCACAGGACATTGGAGACCTGGATCCACTCCGGAATGAGCGGCGGCGTGCGGGCGTCGTCAAGCGAGCCCTTCCACACCGTGAACATCTCGGCGAGGTTTTCCTTGCCGTTTTCGTTGAACCACTTGACGACTTCGTCATAGGTCGCCGTGCGAGTCGGCAGATTGCCGGCCATGGCTTCCATCAGTTCGCTCTCGTCATTGGTCATGAACACGGCGAAGGAAACGCCGGCGTCCTTGTTGTCGCAATCCTGCGTGACCGAGAAGGAATGCGAGCCGGACCAGCCGCCGCGCTTGCCCGACGAACCGACGGGCGAGACCGCATAGCCGAGATCATCGGCGATCTTGGAGGCTTCCGGATCAGCGAAGAAGGCGGCCCAGCCCGGCCAGTCGAGGTCGACGGCAAGCTGACCGGCGGCCATGGCCTGGCCGATATCGTCCCAGGTGTAGTTGACCGTACCGGCAGGAACCGCGCCGGCCTCGTAGATGTCGATGAACCACTGCAGCGCTTCAACGCCGGCTTCGGAATTGAACACCGGCTTCATGTCCTCATCAAACATATCGCCGCCATTGGCGCGGAGAATTTCCATGAAGCGGCCCGACATGCCCTCGTCCTTGCCGGCAAAGGCCGTGCCGTAGAGGTTCGGCGGATCGGCGAAGAAGATCACCTGGTCGCGGAACTCGTCGAAGGTCTTCGGCGGCGCCAGTTCGGTGCCATACTTCTCTTTCCACGCGGCCTGGTTTGCCGGATCGGCATAAAGGCTCTTGCGATAATAGATGTTGGAAACGTCGGTAACGCGCGGCAGCTGCACCAGACGGCCATCGACGGTGGAAGCCTTCAGCGTGCCCTGGACATATTTGTCGAGCTCGGACTGGGGGATATGTTCGGCAAGGTCGATATAGAGATCGCCATATTGCGGGGCGAAGCTCGTATGGTTGGAGCCGACGCACCAGGAAATGCCACCGGCGGCAATGTCCTGCTTGATCTCGCGGTCAAGATCGAAGTGGTTCTTGGACGAAACGATCTCGACCTTGGCGCCCGTCATTTCTTCCCATTCAGGGATACGGGTATAGAGCTTCTCATACTGAGTGCCGCCGATCAGCTTCACCTTCAGCGTATAGTCCGGAAAGCTGCCATAGTCGAAATCATCGGCCTGGGCCGATGCGGCAAGGCCGCCGGCCGCGCAGCACGCAATGAGCGACGCCTTCAATAACTTCAGTCGCATATTTGTCCTCCTCAATTTCAAGTCCAGAAAAGACTTGATCCTCCATATTTGAAAAGTCTATTTGTATATAAGCATCATTTCGGCGAAGCCGTCAACGCCGCTCTTGATATTGGACAGGAACACCGGCAATTTCGCAGCAATTTCAGGGTGAAAAGGATCACCCGCCGCTTGAGGATCGACCATGGCAACAGATGAATCCGACCGTTACCGCGCTCCGGCGCTCGACAAGGGACTCGATATTTTCGAGCTGCTCGCGGAAACGGACGGTGCGCTCAGCCAGGCGGAGATCGCCAAGTCGCTCGAACGCACCCCGAACGAGATCTACCGCATGCTCGACCGGCTGGTGCGCCGCGAATATATCCGCCGCACCCCGGAGGACCGTTACGAAATCACGCTGAAAATGTTCGAACTGGTCCATGCCCGCCCGCCGCTGCGGCGGCTCGTGAACCAGGCGATGCCGTTGCTTCAGCAGGTCGCGCAGGAATCGGGCCAGTCGTGCCACCTCGTGGTCTTCGACCGCAACGCCGCCGTGGTCGTCGCCCAGGTGGATGCGCCGAGCTACTGGTCTCTCGCCGTACGCGTCGGCACCCAGCTCAAGCTGACCTCGACCGGTTCCGGTCTCGTCTTCCTGGCTTTCTCCTCGCCTGAGAACCGGGCGCTGATGCTGAAGGGCGCGGGCGAGACGATGTCGCCGCAGGTCGAGGCATTGCTCGAAACCATTCGCAGGGACGGCTACACGATGATGCCGTCGGAACAGATCGCCGGCGTCACCAACCTGTCGGCTCCTGTCATCGGCCCGCTCGGCTCGGTGATGGCGGTCGTCACCTCTCCCTATACCGAGCGGCTCGACCGCGAAGGCCGCGAGGACCGCGCCCATACGCTGGAACTGGTGCGCGCGGCCGCCGCCAGCCTGTCGAAGGGACGGCCGGAGGACTGACATCAAGCCCGCCCGCCCCGATAAGGTTGGGCGAACCGAGGCAGACACGCCCGCCCGCGGGCCAAGGGAGGACCAAATGCGCATCATCGATACCCATCTCCACCTCGTCTACAAGGACCGCTTTTCCTATCCCTGGCTGAAGGAGGCCCCGGCCCTTGACCGCCAGGCAACGGCGGAAGACTACTTCGCCCGTGCCGAAAAGCTCGGCATCGAAAAGGCGCTGCACATGGAGGTCGATGTCGCGGAGAACGACATGGAGGCCGAGAGCGCCTTCATCGTCGGCGCACATGAGAGAATTGCCGGCGCGATTGCCGCCGGCCGGCCGGAAAGCCCGGACTTTCCCGCCTATCTGGAGCGCATCGCCGCGATCGACGGGGTCAAGGGCCTGCGTCGCGTGCTGCACATCATGCCCGACGAACTCTCGCAGTCGGAGATTTTCGTCGAGAATATCCGTCGGCTTGCCGCCCATGACATGACATTCGATCTCTGCGTGCTGGCCCGCCAGCTTCCGCTCGCCATAGACCTGGCGCGGAAATGTCCGGAAGTGCAGTTCGTGCTCGACCATTGCGGCGTGCCGGACATCGAGAATGACGGACTGGACCCCTGGCGCGATCATATCGGCGAGATCGCGAAACTTGCCAATGTGACGGCGAAAATCTCCGGCGTCATTGCCTATGGCGGCGCGGACTGGAGCGTCGAAAGCCTGCGCCCCTATGTCGGCCATGTGCTCGACACCTTCACTTTCGACCGCGTCGTCTGGGGCTCGGATTTCCCGGTCTGCACGCTGTTTGCAAGCCTTGAGGACTGGGTGGCGGCCTCGAAGGAACTGGTCGCCGATGCCAGCACGGACGAGCAGAAGAAACTGTTCAGCGTCAATGCGGAAAAGGTCTACCGGCTTTAGAGGGCATGGACGCCACTTCATCTTATTTTGCTGAAACAGGGAGGAACCCATGCAGCGCATCGGAATGGTGATCAAACTCAACGCCGACAAGATTGACGAATACAAGCGTCTGCACGCCAATGTCTGGCCGGACGTGCTGGACATGATCAAGACGTGCAATATCCAGAACTACACGATCTTTCTGCGCGAGCCGGAAAACCTGCTGTTTTCCTATTATGAATATACCGGCAACGACTATAAGGCGGACGTGGCGAAGATGGCCGCCGATCCGAAGACGCAGGAATGGTGGTCGGTCTGCATGCCCTGCCAGAAACCGCTCGACACCGCCAAGGACGGCGAATGGTGGATCGAAATGGAAGACGTTTTCCATCTCGCCTGAGGCGGCAACGCCCTGGTCCGTTCCAAGCGGCAGCCAACCGTCGCATCGCCGCATCGGAAGCGGTGGCGGCTGAGGCGAAGACATCAAGAAACTGAGGCCCTTGCCGGAGCGGACCTCAGATCTTCTTCACGAACTCCGATTTCAGCTTCATGGCGCCGAAACCGTCTATCTTGCAGTCGATATTGTGATCACCTTCCACAAGACGGATGTTTTTCACCTTGGTGCCGACCTTCAGAACCTGACTTGAACCCTTGAGCTTCAGGTCCTTGATGACGGTGACCGTATCGCCATCGGCCAGTCGATTGCCATTGGCGTCCTTGAATTCCGGTTCGCCGCTCATGTCCGCCCCAGGCGACCATTCATTGCCGCATTCAGGGCACATCAACAGCGCGCCGTCTTCATAGGTGTAAACCGACTGACATTTGGGACAGGGTGGCAATTCGCTCATGATCATCCTCTTAATCGTTGGCGCTGCGACGAGCAGGATTGGCGCCACGAAGACTGCACGGCGCTTATTGCGATGGTCGAAAAAACAAGGCTTCGTAGTGCGAAAAGGAACACCTGTCGAGTGCAGACGTGTGGCTCTGCAGCAGCACGATCGGGAACAGCGACCGGAAGGAAAACACACGGAGCCACATGCGCCCCCTTGAATTCCATCCAAATTTAAATAATCTCTTCACATAAGAATGACACTCTCGCCTGAAGGAGGAGCAGGTTGTCAGAAATATCTCGCAGCCCGGCGCAAAGCTGGGCAGCGGCAGGGTCGCCGCGCCCAATCGTCATCATCGGCGGCGGCTCGATCGTCGCCGATGCCCATCTTCCCGCCTATCGCATGGCCGGCCTGCCGGTCGTCGGCCTGTTCGATCTCGATACCGAACGCACCGCCAAGGTTGCCGCCGAATGGGGCATCACGCCGTTCGCCAGCCTTGACGAGGCGATCGCGACGGAAAACGCCGTCTTCGACCTGGCGCTGCCGCCGGTCGCTCATCGAGGCGTGATCGAGAAGCTGCCCGAAGGGGCGCCTGCCCTTCTGCAAAAGCCGATGGGCCGCGACCTTGCCGAGGCGACCGCGATCCTGAAGGCTGCACGCGAGAAGAAGCTGACGGCCGCCGTCAATTTCCAGCTTCGCTTCTCGCCGATGATGCTGGCGATCCATGACCTCTACACAAGCGGCGCGCTGGGCGAAATCGTCGATGTCGAGCTCCACGCCAACATCATGACGCCCTGGCACCTTTGGCCGTTCCTGAAGGGCATGGAGCGCGTCGAGATCCTGCTGCACTCGATCCACTACCTGGACCTGATGCGCCATTTCCTCGGCGATCCGCGCGGCATCCACGCAAAAACGCTCGGCCATCCGGAGACGACCGTTTCGCAGTCGCGCACGTCGGCGATCCTTGACTATCCCGAGCCCGTGCGCGCGGTCATGTCGGTCAATCACAACCATGATTTCGGTCCGAAATTCCAGGATTGCTATTTCCGTTTCGAGGGCACCAAGGGGGTCGCCATCACCACGCTTGGCGTTAATCTCGATTACCCCAAGGGCGTTCCGGACGAACTCTGGTTCTGCGAAAAGGGCGGCGACTGGGAAGAGATCCCGCTATCCGGCACCTGGTTCCCCCACGCCTTCATCGGCGTGATGAACAATCTCCAGCGTTTTATCGCCGGTGAGGACGACACCCTTCTGACAAGCGTCGAGGACGCCTGGAACACCATGGCGCTGGTCGAGGCCGCTTATGAGAGCAGCGCCCGGCCGGCGACCCCGATCAAGGAAAAACCATGACCGCAGACAAGACTGACCTGCCGCTTTCGGGCGTGCTGGTTCTCGACATGTGCCAGTTTCTCTCCGGCCCCTATTGTTCGCTGCGCCTGCAGGATCTCGGCGCGCGGGTCATCAAGATCGAGCGGCCCGGCCTCGGCGACCTTTCCCGCCGGCTTTACCTGTCCGACACCGAGATCGGCGGCGATTCGACCATATTCCACGCGATCAACCGCTCCAAGGAAAGCCTGGCGCTGGACATGAAGGACCCGAACGACCTTGCCGCGCTGAAAAGGCTGATCGGCAAGGCGGATGTGGTGCTGCAGAACTTCCGTCCGGGCGTGATCAAGCGGATCGGGCTCGATTACGAGACGCTGAAGAAGGACTTTCCCGGCCTCGTCTATGGTTCGATCACCGGCTATGGCGATGAAGGCCCCTGGGTCAGCCGACCGGGCCAGGACCTTCTCGCGCAGGCGCGCTCCGGCGTGATGTGGCTGAACGGCGACGCCGACCAGGGTCCTGTGCCCTTCGGCCTCGCCATTGCCGATATGCTGGCGGGCGCGGCACTGGCGCAGGGCGTTCTCGCGGCGCTGGTGAGGCAGGGCCGCACCGGAAAGGGCGCGCATGTGGAAACGAGCCTGCTGGAGGCGATGATCGACTTCCAGTTCGAGGTGCTGACCACGCATCTGAATGATGGCGAGCGGCCGCCGAAGCGCTCGTCCTTCCGCTCCGCCCATGCCTATCTCTCCGCCCCCTACGGCGTCTATCAGACCGCCGACGGCTGGCTGACGCTTGCGATGATGCCGATCGACCAGCTCGCCGATGTGCTGAAGCTCGAAGATCTGGCGCCCTATCGCGGCAAGCCTGACCTCTGGTTTACCGCGCGCGACGACATCAAGCGCATCATCGCCAGGCATCTTGCCACCGAGACCACGGATCACTGGCTCTCCATTCTGGAACCGGCCGATGTCTGGTGCGCCAGGGTGCTCGATTGGCCGGAGTTGATGCACCATGCCGGCTTCAAGGTGCTCGACATGCTGCAGACGGTGACGCGCGAGGACGGGGTTTCGATCCGCACCACGCGCTCGCCGCTGAGGGTCGACGGCAAACGCATGCAGACCGACCGCGCTGCACCGAAGATCGGCGAGCAGACGGCAGCAATTCGGGCGGAGTTCGGCCTGTGACGATCAGACTGAAAGGCATGACCTGGAGCCATCCGCGCGGCTACGACCCGATGGTGGCAAGCGCTGCCGAATGGCGGAGGAAGACCGGCGTTGCAATCGAATGGGACAAGCGCAACCTGCAGGATTTCGAGAGCTTTCCGGTCGAGGAACTGGCGCGGCAATATGACATGATCGTCATCGATCATCCGCATGTGGGCCAGATCACGGCGGAGAACTGCCTTGCGCCGCTTGATGTCCCCGGGCGCGGGGATGAACGGGAGGCGATTGCAAGAGGCTCCGTCGGCGCGTCCTATCCGAGCTATCACTATCACGGCCATCAATGGGCCTTCCCTCTGGATGCCGCTGCCCAGGTGATGGCCTACCGGGCGGACCTGATTTCGGCGCTGCCGCAAGACTGGGAAAGCCTGATCGCGCTTGCCTGCGAGGGCCGCGTCGTGCTGCCGCTGCGCCCGCCGCACAATCTGATGACCTTTTACACGCTCGCCGCCAATACCGGCAGGCCCTGCCAGACGGAACACCCCGGCCCGCTGATCGGCGTCGATGATGGCATCGCCGTCTATGAAAAACTCGCCGAACTGGCCAGCATGGTCCCTGCGGAAAATTTTGCCATGGACCCGATCGCCGTGCTTGAGGCACTCGCGGAACCCGAGCCGAAGGCCGCTCTTTCGCCCTATATCTACGGCTATGTGAACTACGCCATCGACGGCTTCCGCCCGCACCGGCTGACCTTCACAGACATTCCGGCGCTTGGCGATAACGGCCCCTGCGGTTCCGCACTGGGCGGCACCGGCATTGCCGTCTCGGCGTTTTCCGAAAACAGGCAAGCCGCCATCGACTACGCCTATTGGGTGGCAGGCGGCACGGTGCAGTCGGGGCTTTATCCCAAGGCCGGCGGCCAGCCCGGCCATGACGCCGGCTGGACCGACGATGCCGTCAACGCGAAGACCCACGACTTCTACCGCAACACGCGGCAAACGCTGGAGACATCGTTCCTGCGCCCGCGCCATAACGGCTACATGCGCTTTCAGGCAGAAGCCTCCGATGCGCTCAACGAGGCGCTCAGAGACGGGGTCGCCGCCCATGCGGCCATCGCGCGGTTCAACACACTGTTTGAGGAGAGTTTCTGATGGAGCGGCCACGCCATTTCGAGGATATCAAGGTCGGCGAGGAGCGCCGCACCTGTGGAAGGACGATCACGGAGACCGATTTCGTCGTCCACGCGGGTCATACGGGCGATTTCTTTCCCCACCACATGGATGCGGAATTCATGAAGGATCATCCCTTCGGCCAGCGCATCGCCCATGGCACCATGACCTTCGCCATTGGCATCGGGCTGTCGGCGTCCGAGATCAACCCCCTCTCCTTCACCTATGGCTATGAGCGGCTGCGCTTTCCAAAGCCCGTCTTCATCGGCGATACGATCCACACAGTCCTGACGATCACGCGCTGCGAGGACGATCCGAAACGGCCGGGCCATGGCCGGGTGATCGAGGAGGTCCGGGTCTGGAACCAGCGGCAGGAAGTGGTGATGGCCTGCGACCATGTCTATCTGGTGGAAAGGCGCGGCAAGTAATACCAGGGATCAGAGCGGGCCGCCGCGTTCCTGCACGAGCTTGCGCAGGCGGCGGAAGACATCCGGACTCTGGCGCAGCCCGTCATGCTCGTATTCGTTCGTGACCCAGGCCTGGCAATTGCCGAGACGGCCGGCCGTCTCCAGCGAAAGCCCGGCGTCGACATACATGTCGTCGTGGTAGACGGCAGCGGCAACCGGAATGTCATTGGCAAAGAGCCGGGTCGCGTCATAAAGCGGCGGATAGTCGGTCCGCGCGGCAAGCGCTTCCGCCGCATCCCGAAACGGACGCAGCGACCGGATTTCCTCGAACATCCACGGATAGACCATTTCGCCGGTCATCATCAGCGGTCGCTGATCGGGATGGAAGCGGGGAAACTCGGCCCGGATGCGTTCGGCGGCCCAGTTCGTCGGGGCGCTCCCCTGCCCGTAAATGCTTTCCTGCAGAACGGCGTAGAGCGGATTGGCATCGAAACCCGTCGCCGCCATGACGGAATAGAGGAAGCTGTCGGAGAGCCTCGTTTCATCGGGATCGGAAAAGGCTTCATCCATCAGCCAGTGAACGCTTTCGAAACCGGTCGCCCCGCCAAAGGCGAACCCCAGCGTCTGCAGCCGACGCACGGTCAGCCGGTCGCCGTCCGGCAGGCGGACGTCATTGGCTTTGATGTGATCGGCGATGCGCGAGAACAGGCCTGAATCATGGGGATAGCGCTTGTGATAGTGCCGGTTCTTGGCAAGAACGCGCGGATAGGTGCGGCGATAGACCTCGTCCGCCGAGGCAGAAAGGCCGGAAAGACCGCCGGTCACATAGCAGGCGGAAAGCCCCTCCGGCGCCTGGGACAGATAGGTGAGCGTGATGAAGCCGCCGAAACTCTGGCCGAGCGTCTCCCATTTGCGATCGCCCATCAGGTTCTTGCGCACATGTTCGCAATCGGCAACGATGCTGTCGGCGCGAAAATGCATCAGATAGTCGGCCGCCGCCTCGCCGCTCTCAAAGCGCGCCATGGTTTCGGCCTCGATGCGGCTGCTGCGCCCTGTGCCGCGCTGGTCAATCAAAATAACGCGATGTGTCTTCAGCGCCTCGGCAAGCCAGGACGGCCCGCCGCCGATGGGCCGTGGCGACTTGCCGCCTGGCCCGCCCTGCAGGAAGGCGAGCGTCGGCAGGTCATCGCGCCGTTTCACCGGATCAACGATCTCGCGCACGAAAATCTGGATAAAAGCGCCGTCCGGTTTCGACCAGTCGAGCGGCACCGGCACCAGCATGTCCCGGATCATCATCCCGGGAATGATATATTGCTTCGGCATCATCGCGCGTCATCCTGACCTGTCAGATTGCTCGGCCTTTCAGCCATCTCCCGAGCCCTATCCGCTTTTGCGGCATACGAAAAGGGCAGGTCCGCAGAAACGCAGCGAAAGAAAGACAGGCCTGTTGCCGCACAGGTCCCGATGGACCGCGGGCGCCGGCGTGATGGCTGCCGTCTGAAATGTCGGCCTATGCCCGCGGACGACTGGTATTCGCGACCCTCGCCCTGAACGCGGAGGGCGAACACCCCATCCACCGCTGGAAGGCGCGGCTGAAATTCGCGTGCTCCTCGTAACCGAGCGCGAACGCGATCTGCGAGACGGAAAGGTCAGTCTCAGACAACAGCGTCTGAGCCCGCTTGCACCGGGCCGTCTCAAGAACTTCACGATAGGTATAACCCGTGATCCGCAGGCGACGCTGAAGGCCCTGAACGCCATAGCCGGCGATTTCGGCGGCGCCCTCTATATCGCTCTCGCCCGCCAGCAAACGCAAGGTCACGATGGCTGAGAATGAACGCGCCGGCTCCGGCGCGTCCTTGAGCAACACGTCATCCGTCACCGCCTTCAGCGTCAAAGGCCGCAACGAGATCGCAGCCATGGCAGGATGCGGTCGCGCGAGTTCTTCTTCGGAAAAGGGAATGGCAACGCCGCGCCGGCCGCACCGCAGTCCGGTCTGAAGCGCGGTCTCGATGCTCAAGGCGGCCTTGTCCCGCGGATAGCCGACCTCGATATAATCCGGCCTCCAGTCCGCGCCAAGATAAATCCGGGCAAAGGCCAGCATGGGAAAGATGATATGGTCTGAATATTGAACACTGTTTTCGCGGCCAAGCCGCGGCGTGACCCTCCAGAACCAACGATCGTGTTCCCGGCCGAATTCCATCTTTGAACCGAGCAACTGAGAGCCGACGGTTGCACATGCGCGTTGCAAGGCGCCCGCCAGGTCGCCCGCCTGACCGCTGTAGTCGGACCAATGCCCGTAGACCCTGTAGGACATGCGCCTGCCGACCGACAATCCGAAGGTCCGGTCGCCAAGCGTTCTGGCACCGTTCTCGAAAAGCGCGCTCATCAGACTGAGCGGGATCGGCATATCCTTGTGGTCGAGCACTTCAAGCGGAAGGCCGGCGTCCCGAAACGTCCTGATCAGACCGCGGTCGCCAGCGGCATCCTCGATCATGGCCGGCAACGGGCCGATCCCTCTCAAGCGCGCCAGCGCGACCGGGTTTCCACTTTTCGGCATCGGCTACTCCAAAGTGACGTCAAATGAAAAGCGACCTTTGTCAATTGGCGATAGTTTCAACAAGCACCAAGGGACGGGTGCGAACCGATCTAAACTGAACAAGTCCAGATGCCGATGACCATTCCGGCAGAAGGGATGCATTTGTTGGGGCTTTCGCAAGACATAGCAATTCCCGGCGTCAACCTCAACGCGCATATGACGGAAAAACAAGTTCAGGCAGGTGGGGGCGGATCAGTATCCGCTTCAGGGATCACACCGAATTCGGCCGCGCGCAAGCGCACTGTCCGACACGTCAGTCAATGAATTCACAATCATTCTAGCGACGCCCGGACCAAAGCCGGAGCAAGATGGAGGGACTATCCATGACACTGAGTTTCAAGCCTGGACGCCTGGCAAGGACGGGGGCCGTGATGGCTGCTGCCCTTTGCGCATCGGCGCTGACCGGGGTTAGCGCCCTGGCGCAGGACAGCGCTAGCACCAAGCCGTCCCAACCCAACATCATGTTCATCATGGCAGACGATGTCGGCTACATGCAGCCGGGCATCTACCACCGCGGACTGATGGTCGGCGAAACGCCGAATATCGACCGCATTGGCCATGAAGGCGCGATGTTCACCGATTATTACGCCGAGCAGAGCTGCACGGCTGGCCGCACCGCCTTCTTCACCGGCATGAACCCGGTGCGCGCAGGCATGCTGCTGCCGGAAATCCCGGGCTCTGAATCCTATCTGCGCAAGGGGACTCCGTCTCTGGCCCGCTTCCTGATGGATCTCGGCTATTCCACCGGCGAGTTCGGCAAGAACCATCTCGGCGACACGGCCGAATCCCTGCCGACCGCGCACGGTTTCGAAGAATATTGGGGCTATCTCTACCATCTGGACGCCATGCAGGCCGCCAGCTTCCCCGATATCAACTCGAGCCCGACCGAACAGGCGCTCGTTGCACCGTGCACCAACACCCCGGTTCCGGGTCTGTCCGATCCGCCCGGCGCCATTGATCCGTCCGACGGTCTGTGCATGACGCCGCCGCGTCCGATCATTTCCTGCAAATCCTCCGACGGTACCGAGGCGAACCAGAGCTGCACGGATGAAGGTCCGATGACACTGGAGCGTTCGGCATCGGTCGATGAGGAAATTTCGGCGAAGGTTGTCGACTTCCTCGACCGCAAGGACCCGGACAAGACCGGCAAGCCCTTCTTCGTCTGGTACAACCCCGCCCGCATGCATGTCACGACGGTTCTGTCGGACAAGTACAAGAACATGCTGGGCACCAGGGGCGGCAAGGACTGGGGCGTCAACGAAGCCGCGATGAAGCAGCTCGATGACAATATCGGTCTCGTGATGCAGAAGCTCGAAGACATGGGCGAGCTCGACAACACAATCCTGGTTTTCACCACCGATAACGGCGCGGAAACGATCACCTTCCCCGATGGCGGTGTCACACCGTTTGCCGCGGGCAAGCTGTCCACCTGGGAAGGTGGCATGCGCGTGCCGCTCGTGGTCCGCTGGCCCGGCCACATCGAACCTGGCACCGTCAACAACGACATCTTCGCAGCGCTTGACTGGTTGCCGACCCTGGTCGAAATCGCCGGCGGTCCGAAGGGCGACGATCTGAACAAGCAGATCCAGGCCGGCGAATATCCCGGCATCGTCAAGACCCGGCTCGACGGCGTGAACCAGTTCGGGGCCATGACCGGCAAGAACCCGCCGGTGCGCGATACCTTCTTCTACTATTCCGGCCAGACGCCTTCGGCGGTGCGCTACAAGAACTGGAAGATGTATTTCGCCATGGTCGATCAGGATCCGACCAAGACCTTCAATGGCGTCGAGCAGTACAGCTGGACCCAGGTGGTCAACATCAAGCGCGATCCCTTCGAGCAGTCGATCGGCTCGTTCACCAAGACGCTTACCGGTGTCGGTGGCGCACTCGGCGGCCCGCTGACAGCCTATATCTACGATTGGAACATGCTGCCGATCGGACAGGCTCTGTGGCTGCAGGAACTGGAAACCTACAAGGAATTCCCGCCGCTTCAAAACCCCGCCAGCTACAACCTCGACCAGGTCATGCAGCAGGTCAAATCCGCCAATCCGGCGCATGACTAAGCCAGACTGAGTGAGCCGGGCCGGTCCTTTCGGGGCCGGCCCGGTTGGCACATAAGCGACCTGGCGCCTGGGGGTCTGCCGGGCCTTATGCTGCCTGCATTATGCAAATCTGCACCCGCATACCATAACTGGAGGAATGAGATGAGCATTGTTGGCCCGATACGCGCGGCTCTGATTGCGCCGGTCTTCATGGCCGGTCTGCTGGTTCCTGCGATGGCGCAGGACACCGAACCGCTGCCCTCATGGAACGCAGGAGACACCAAGCAGGCCATTCTCGATTTCGTCGCAAGCGCGACGGACGAGACCGGCCCCAACTATGTCGCGCCCGCGGACCGGATCGCCGTTTTCGACAATGACGGCACGCTGTGGACCGAGCATCCCATGTATACCCAGCTTGCCTTCGCGCTCGACCGCGTCAAGGCGCTTGCGCCGCAGCATCCGGAATGGAAGACGACCGAGCCGTTCAAATCCGTGCTTGCCGGCGACATGAAGGGGCTCGAAAAAAGCGGCAAGAAGGGCGTGGTCGAACTGATTGCCGCGACCCATACCGGTATGAGCACGGCAGACTTCGAGCAAATCGTCGCCGATTGGTTCAAGACGGCAAAGCATCCGCGTTTCGACCGGCCCTATACCGAGCTCGCCTACCAGCCGATGCTGGAAGTGCTGGACTATTTGCGCGACAACGACTTCAAGACCTATATCGTCTCCGGCGGCGGCATCGAGTTCATGCGCGTCATCACCGAGGATGTCTACGGCATTCCGCCCGAGCAGGTGGTCGGTTCTTCGGTCAAGACCAAGTTCGAGATCATCGACGGCGAACCGCAACTCACCAGGCTTGCCGAACTTGCCTTCGACGATGACAAGGACGGCAAACCCGTCGGCATCAACGCCTTCATCGGCAAGCGCCCCGTCGCGGCCTTCGGCAATTCGGATGGCGACCGCCAGATGCTGGAATGGACCGCCGCTGGCCCTGCCGCCACATTGATGATGCTGGTCCATCACGATGACGGGACCCGCGAATATGCCTATGGGCCCGCAGGCGGCCTACCCGATTCTCCCTTTGGTCACATGTCGCAGTCGACCCTCGACGAGGCGGATGCCAGCGACTGGACCGTGATCAGCATGAAGAATGACTGGTCAACGATCTTCCCGTCCGCGGCGAAGTAACCCACCTTGGTCGCGGCGCGAATGCCGCGACCTTTTTTTGTGACTTTTATGGGTGCATTTACAATCCCACCCGAAACCCTGCTTACGGTTCCAGTTCGCTGTCCCAGTAGAGATAGTCGAGCCAGCTTTCGTGCAGATAGTTCGGCGGGAACAGGCGGCCGTTGTTGTGCAGGTCCTGCACCGTTGGCTGGAACGGCTTCTGGTGGGGGATCATGCCGGCCTGTTTGGGCAGGCGCGAACCCTTCTTCAGATTGCAGGGCGAACAGGCGGCGACCACGTTTTCCCAGGTGGTCTGTCCGCCGCGACAGCGCGGGATAACATGGTCAAAGGTCAGTTCGTCGCGGGTTCCGCAATACTGACACTGAAACCGGTCGCGCAGGAACACGTTGAAGCGGGTAAAGGCCGGATTGCGCGAAGGTTTTATGTAGGTTTTCAGGCAGACCACGCTCGGCAGGCGCATGGAAAAGCTGGGTGACGAAACGGCCTGATCATATTCGGCAATGATGTTCACGCGGTCAAGAAAGACAGCCTTGATCGCGTCCTGCCAGGACCACAGCGACAAGGGGTAATAGCTCAGGGGCCTGTAGTCGGCGTTCAGAACAAGCGCCGGCAAGGCCTGAGGCGAGACTGCAATCGTCAAGTTGCTCTCCTGATCGATTCGGCATCTTTCTCCTGTATATTAGGCTTGTTGTTACAGCATTGTGAAGCCTGATAAATCGAGGCGTCGAATGCAGTGGGTAAATGACAGGTAATTCTTTATCCCACCGGAAGAACGTCTTTTTTCATGACGCGGGCGTAATAGGCCCAGAGGATTCGGGCCGCCACGGCGCGGCAGGGACGCCAGTCCTCGGCAAGCGTCCTCAGCGCGTCGATGTCGGGCCTGCGACCAAGCGAGAAGGCCTGCGCGGCAGCGGCGCGCAACGCCAGATCGCCGGCCGGAAAGATGTCGATATGTCCGGCGGAGAACATCAGATAGACCTCCGCCGTCCACGGCCCGATGCCGCGATGGACCGTGAGCGCGGCAATGGCCTCCTCGCTCGGCATGTCGGCAACGCGCGCAAGGTCGAGACGGCCGTCAAGGATGGCCAGAGCAATCGCCTCAAGGCTTGCCTGCTTGGCGCGGGTGAGGCCGAGGCCCGCGCGCGTTTCGGGTAAGAGCGTAAGAAAGGTCTCCGGCGTCAGCGGATGACAGGCCGCCTTGATACGGGCAAAAATGGAAGCTGCCGCCTGTTTGGAAATCAGCTGACCGGTGACCACCTCCGCAAGCCCCTCGAAACCGCCGGGCCGCAGCCTGAGCGGGATTTCGCCGCTTTGTGCCGCGATGCTTGCCATTGCCGGCGCGCTTTCGCATAACCGGACCACGGCGCGATCAAGATCGGCTCTGTTGCTGATGCGCTGCATCGGTCTTGTCCCTCCCGGCGAACAGTGAAAGCGAATGCCTCATCGCATGAACCAGAACCACGATCGACCCGTTTTCCGCTTTGCGCCGAGCCCGAACGGCCGCTTGCACCTGGGCCACGCGCTTTCCGCCCTCGAGAACGAGCGGCGCGCGAAAGCGGCAGGCGGCAGGCTGCTGCTGAGGATCGAGGATATCGACCGCGCCCGCTGCACGCCGGCTCTGGAGAAGGGCGTCATCGAAGACCTGCGCTGGCTTGGGATCGGCTTTGACGGGCCGGTCTTCCGCCAGTCCGAACATTTCGCCGATTACCAGAACATGCTGCAAATGCTGATCGACCGCAAGCTCGCCTATCCGGCCTTCATGACGCGCGGCGAGGTGAAACGGCTGGTCGGCGAGAGCGAGGCTTCCGGAAAAACCTGGCCGCGTGATCCCGATGGCGCGCCGCTTTATCCGGACCGCGATCGCCGACGTTCCCGGCAAGAGCGACAGGATCTTCTGGCCACGGGCATGCGCCATGCGTTCCGGCTCGATATGGAAGAGGCCCTCAACACGCTGGAAGCGCCGCTTTTCTGGATGGAGGAGACGGCGGACGGCATTGTCGAAGTACCGGCAAACCCTTCGGCCTGGGGCGATATCGTGCTGTCGCGCTCTGATGCGCCTTCGAGCTATCACCTTTCCGTCGTCACCGATGACGCCGCACAGGGCATAACCCATGTGGTGCGCGGCATGGACCTTTATCACGCCACCGCCGTCCACCGGTTGCTGCAGGCGCTTCTCGGCCTGCCTGCCCCGATCTACCACCATCACCGGCTGATGCTGGATGAGGACGGCCGCAAGCTTTCGAAATCGAACGGCGACACCGCGCTTTCCGAACTGCGCGCAAACGGCGCCTCACCCGCTGCCATTAGGGTCATGTGCGGTTTCTGAATGCCTTGCCTTGCGGGCGTGATGGCGACTCCATGGCGCGTGCTTGATGACCTTGTATTTCAAGAGCGCCGCATTCACCTCCGCGCCCAAGAGCAGGATCACGCCGATCGAATAGAGGAAGACCAGCAGGATCATCGGCGTCGCGAGACCGGCATAGGTGGCGCTGTACTGGGCGAAGGTGCCGAGATAGTAGGCGAAGCCGGACGCGAAGACCGACCAGACGACCAGCGTCAGGATGACGCCGGGCAGCACATCGACAAGCCGCCTTCTGCCGGCCGCCAGAAAGAGGTGCGCGATCACCAGGCCGAACATCAAGAGCAGGAATGTGCCGAGCAGGCGAGCGTTGGAAAGAAGGTTGAGCGCGTCCTCGAGCCAGGGGAACCAGCGCTCGGCGAAATGCAGCGCGATCGGCACCACCACGAACATGATGCTCAAGAATGCGAAGATGATCGACGCCAGAAACACGAAGCCGAGGCTCCTGATGCGCAGCCACCACCAGCTGCGCGTCTCCTCCACGCGATAGGCGCGGTTGAGCGACAGGCGGACCGCCTCGACGCCGTTCGAGGCGAAATAGGCCGCCGCCAGAACCGAGACCGTCAGAAGCCCGCCGCGCGGCACCGTCAGCACCTCGCGGATCTGGTTCGACACCGGCTCTGCAATCGCCTCCGGCCAGGCGCCGACGATGAAGTTGATGGCCACATTGGCAAATTCGTCGGCGCCGAGAAAGCCGGCAAGCGTCGTGCCGAAGATCAGGAAGGGAAACAGCGCCAGCAGCGTGGACAGCGCCACATGGCTTGCCATTGCCCACCCGTCATCCTCGCTGAAGTGATAGAGCGCATCATAGGCAACCTTCCACGTCATCCGGATCGCTGTCTTCATTCTGGCTCCCAATGGCGGTTCAACTGCATTTGTGGCGCTCTTGGCTTCCTTATATAGGATGATGAAGGGCATCATGTACCGGAGAGTGTCAATTGACTGAAGAATCCACGATAATCGTCACCGGCTGTTCCAGCGGCATCGGCGCCTATTGCGCCCGCGCGCTGGCGAAAGACGGCTGGCGCGTTTTCGCCACCGCAAGGCGCGCAGAGGATCTGGCGGCGCTTGAGGCCGATGGTCTGGAGGCGCTCTATCTCGACTACACCGACGAGGCCTCGATTGCCGCCCTTGTCGAGGCCGTGCTTGAACGCACCGGCGGCAGGCTCGACGCGCTGTTCAACAACGGCGCCTACGGCCAGACCGGCGCGGTGGAAGATGTTTCAACCGATGTGCTGCGCGCCCAGTTCGAGGCAAATGTCTTCGGCTGGCACGCGCTTACGCGCCGCATCGTGCCGGTGATGCGCAGGCAGGGACATGGCCGCATCGTGCAATGCTCCTCCATCCTCGGCCTCTTGCCCTATCGCTATCGCGGACCCTATTCCGCGTCCAAATACGCGCTCGAAGCCCTCTCGCTCACCTTGCGCATGGAGCTTGAGGGCAGCGGCATTTTCGTCAGCCTGATCGAGCCGGGGCCGATCGCCTCGCAATTCACCGCCAACGCGCTGAAGCATATCAGGGCCAGCATCGACATCGAAGGCTCGGTCCATGCCGAGGACTATCGCAAGCAACTGGCCCGGCTGGACGGTTCCGGCCCGCCCAACCGGCACAAGCTGGAACCGGACGCGGTGCATGCCGTTTTGCTAAAGGCGCTGACGGCGAAGCGGCCGAAACCGCATTACCTCGTGACCACGCCCGCCAGACAGGGCGCTTTCCTGAAACGGGTCATGCCGGCCGACTGGTTCTACCGCCTGATGGGGCGCATGAGCTAAAGGAGGCCGACGCAATGCATGGAATCTCCGTGATCCGGGCCGACATCACGCGGCTGGAAGTCGACGCCGTCGTCAACGCCGCCAACAGCACGCTTCTGGGCGGCGGCGGTGTCGACGGCGCCATTCACCGCGCGGCCGGCCCCGGTCTTCTTGCCGAATGCCGCAGCCTCGGCGGATGCCCCACCGGAGAAGCGCGCATTACCGGCGGTCACGGTCTGCCCGCCCGCCATGTCATCCACACGGTTGGACCCGTCTGGCGCGATGGCACGAACGGAGAGGCCGCACTGCTGGAAAGCTGCTACCGAAACGCGCTGCGGCTTGCCATCGAGCACGACTGTCGTACGATCGCATTCCCGGCGATCTCGACCGGCATATACGGTTTTCCCGCCGACAGGGCGGCCGCGATCGCCGCGAGCACGATCGCCGAAACGGTCGCCGAACATACCGTCATCGAGGCGGTTTATCTGGTCGCTTTCGATCAGGGTACAGAAACGCAGCTGAAGAAGGCCGTTGCCGCCCTTTGAACCGTTTGAACGCAGTTTGCCAAGTGTCAGGCCCTTGCATGCACGGTGAATTTGTCGTCTGATGCGCCCTCCCCGCCAGGCAGGGAACAATGGAGGAGAACCATGTCCAGCTTTTTCATATTCGTGACAATCATTGCGATGATGCTGGTCGTGTTCTTTCTCGTGCGCGGCCTCATCAACATGATGAAGGGCGGCAGCGGCGAATTCTCCAACAAGATGATGCAAGGCCGCATCGCCTTCCAGGCAATCGCCATCGTCCTCATCATGTTCACCCTCTGGCTCATCCAGTCCGGACACTGATTTCAAGAACAGCATGGTCAAACTCAACAGGATTTATACCCGCACCGGCGACGGCGGCACGACCGGACTTGCGAGCGGCCCGCGTCGCAGGAAGTCCGACGCAAGGCTTGTCGCCATCGGCGATGTGGACGAAACCAATGCGGCGCTCGGCCTTGTGCGGCTCGAGGCGAAAGACGGCAACCCGCTGGCCGAGGCGTTGAAGCGCATCCAGAACGACCTCTTCGATCTCGGAGCCGATCTGGCCACGCCCGAGACCGGCGAGGCGCTCTCCTACGAACCGCTGAGGATCGTCGATGCCCAGGTCGCGTGGCTTGAAGCCGAGATCGACCGGCTGAACGCGCGCCTTGCGCCGCTCACCTCCTTCGTGTTGCCCGGCGGCAGCCGGCTCGCAAGCGGCCTGCATATGGCCCGCACCGTCTGCCGCAGGGCCGAACGCGCCATCGTGGCGCTGGGCGAGCGCGAAGCGGTCGGCGCTCCTGCCCTTTCCTATATCAACCGGCTTTCCGACTATCTCTTCGTTGCCGCCCGCCATGCCAATGATGACGGCGGCGCGGACATTTTGTGGGAGCCCGGCAAGAACCGCTGAATTGCTGAAAAATGCCCGGGATTGGGCAATGATTCTTTGTCAAAGCAGGCAAATGAAATTATTCATGTCGCCCATTGGCAAGCGAGCGCGGTCGAAAGTCCGCAATCTCACCCCACGCCGGAACGCTATTTCCGGCCCTTGAAGTCTCGATTAAGGCCATTCGGCCCTGATCCAGGAGGAAAAAGATGAAGGTTCTGGTCCCGGTAAAGCGGGTTGTCGATTACAACGTCAAGATACGCGTGAAGCCCGATGGCTCCGGCGTTGAACTCGCCAATGTGAAAATGTCGATGAACCCGTTCGACGAGATCGCGGTGGAAGAGGCGCTCCGCCTGAAGGAAGCGGGCATTGCCACGGAAGTGGTTGCCGTCTCCATCGGCCCGGCCAAGGCCGAGGAAACCATCCGGACCGCCCTTGCCATGGGCGCCGATCGCGGCATCCTGATTGCCACCGACGAGACCGTCGAGCCGCTTGCCGTCGCCAAGCTCCTGAAACAGGTGGCCGAGGCGGAAGAGCCCGGCCTCGTCATTCTCGGCAAACAGGCGATTGACGATGACAGCAACCAGACCGGCCAGATGCTTTCCGCCCTTCTTGGCTGGGGCCAGGCAACCTACGCCTCCAAGCTCGAAGTCGGCGACGGCGAAGCGACCGTGACCCGCGAGATCGACGGCGGCCTGCAGACCATCACCGTCAAGCTGCCGGCGATTGTCACCACGGATCTGCGCCTGAACGAACCGCGCTACGCCTCGCTGCCGAACATCATGAAGGCGAAGAAAAAGCCGGTCGACAAGAAGACCCCGGCTGATTTCGGCGTCGACATTGCCCGCCGTCTGGAGGTGCTGAAGACCGAGGAGCCGGAAGCCCGCAAGGCCGGCATCAAGGTGGCGAATGCCGCCGAACTGGTCGACAAGCTGAAGAACGAAGCCGGCTTGCTGTAGGGAGAAACCACCATGACCATTCTTCTCATCGCAGAACACGACGGAGCGACCGTCTCCGAACAGACCGCCAAGGCCGCAACGGCCGCTGCCGCGATCGGCGGCGACATCCATGTCCTGGTCGCCGGCAAGGGCTGCACGGCAGCCGCCGAAGCGGCCGGGAAGATCGACGGCGTTTCCAAGGTGCTGGTTTCGGAAAGCGATGCGCTGGCCGAAAGCCTCGCCGAACCGCTCTCCGCCACCATCCTTGCTCTTGCCGACGGCTATGACGTGATCATGGCGGCCGCCACCACCACCGGCAAGAACGTGCTGCCGCGCGTCGCCGCTCTTCTGGACGTGATGCAGGTTTCCGAGATCATCGAGGTGGTTGCGCCGGACACGTTCAAGCGTCCGACCTATGCCGGAAACGCGATCGAGACGGTGAAATCGCTCGACGCCAAGAAGGTGATCTCCGTGCGCACCGCCGGCTTTGCCGCTGCCGGCATGAACGGCTCTGCGCCGGTGGAGACCGTCAGCGCGGCGGAAGACCCCGGCCTGTCCTCGTTCGTGAAGAACGAGATCGCCAAGTCCGAGCGTCCGGAACTCACCTCGGCGAAGATCATCATCTCCGGCGGCCGCGCGCTCGGCTCGTCGGAGAAATTCCGGGAGGTGATCCTTCCCGTCGCCGACAAGCTGGGCGCCGCCGTCGGCGCCTCGCGCGCGGCCGTTGACGCCGGTTACGCGCCGAATGACTGGCAGGTTGGCCAGACCGGCAAGGTCGTCGCGCCCGAGCTCTACATCGCCTGCGGCATTTCCGGCGCCATCCAGCATCTGGCGGGGATGAAGGATTCCAAGGTCATCGTCGCCATCAACAAGGACGAGGAAGCGCCGATCTTCCAGGTGGCCGATTACGGCCTTGTCGGCGACCTGTTCGAGATCCTGCCCGAGCTCGAAAAGGCGCTCTGATCTGTTTCGCGCCGGTCTTTCAAAAGACCGGCGCGACAAAGGGAAAAACATGCCCCAGACCCGACTGAGCGTTCAGACCCGCGGACAGGGCCTTTATGAATTCACCGACGAGGCCTGCCGCTTCGTGCGCGCCAACACCGACGATGACGGGCTTTTGACCGTCTTCGTGCGCCATACGTCCTGCTCGCTGCTGATCCAGGAAAATGCCGACCCCGACGTCAAGCGTGATCTTTCGGAATATTTCGCAAGGCTGGTGCCGCGCACGGATGACCCGGCAATGGACTATCTCGTCCACCGGCTGGAAGGGCCGGACGACATGCCGGCCCATATCAAGACGGCGCTGACGCAGGTTTCGCTTTCAATTCCCGTTTCGGATGGCAGACCGGTGCTCGGAACCTGGCAAGGCATTTACCTGTTCGAGCACCGCGACCGCCCGCATCGCCGCGAAATCGTGCTGCACCTGTCGTCGTGAGGCCTATTCCTGTTCGATCGCCAGCGTCATGTTGACCGTGATCGTGTAGGTGTTCTCGCCGGCGGCGATCGGCGGCGCGCCCTCGGCCTTGGCCATCATCATGTCGGAGCGGGCGAACATGACCGGGGACGGCATGGAGCTTTGTTCGGAGATGGAGAGCACATCGCCGAGCGAGACGCCGGCGGCCTCGGCAAGGGTCTCGGCCTTGGCGAGCGCATTGGCCACCGCCTCGCGTCGCGCCTCGTCCTCGGCGGCAGACGGATCGCTGTTGGACAGAGAGATGCCGCCGCCGGAATTGACCCCGAGCTGGACGGCCCGGTCAAGAACGGCGCCGAGCTTGGCAAGATCGCGCACCTTCACGCTCAGCGCATTGCGAACCTCATAGCCGACGATCTCGCTCTGCATCGAGCCGTCGGAGGCCTTGACCTGCTGGTAGCGCGGGCTGACGGAGAAATTGGCGGTCTGGATATCCTTTTCCGCGATCCCGTCTTCCTTCAGGGCGGCGATCACCTTCTGCATGGCGCCGGCATTGTCGGCCATGGCGGTGGACGTGTCATCGGCGTCGGTGACGACGGCGAGCGAGACGGTCGCCATGTCGGGCACCAGATTGGCGTCGCCCTCCGCCGAGACCGAGATCGTCGCCGGGGCAGACTGGGCAAGCGCTGCCCCACCGGCAAGCGGAAGCGCGAGAAGAAGCCCGGCGGCGGCGATGCGAACCGGAAGATTGGCCATGAGAAATCCTTCCTTGAGAAAAAGCCTTGGCATATTCTTGTCCGGCAATTGTGAAGTCAATGCGGCAGGCTCGACGGCAGGCCCGGCGAGACTTGCCGTGGTTTTGAATTTGGGGTAGTCGGAAGAACCGCGCCCGGAGCCATTGCCGACGCGGCTCCGGTCAGACCATCTGATGGCCGGACGGGCCTGTAGCTCAATGGTTAGAGCCGGCGGCTCATAACCGCTTGGTTGGGGGTTCGAGTCCCTCCAGGCCCACCAAAAATTCTGATTTTGTGTTTCATTTCAGCACCTTACTGTTATTTTTGGCGAACCTTGACTGAAGGTTCACCACAGTTTGTTCCCGGTTCGGTCGAGAAATCAGCTTCTCGAAAGCCGAGTCAGCTAAGCCCTCGCGCATCGCTGCATCGGTATACCGTTGCACTTCGGCTAGTGTTTTGTGTCCGGTAACGGACATGATTTCATGGGCGCTCGCTCCGGCCTCAGCGAGTCGTCGAGCGCAAGCCTTGCGAAGTCCGTGCGCCGAACAGGCATCAAGTCCCGCCTTGTCGCACCACTGGCGCATTTTATTGCCCAAACCCTCAGCCGATCTTGCCTTTCTATATGCCGTGGCAAGGAATGGTCTGTCGTCAGCGCTTGCGGAAAGCACCTCTGCCAAGTCTGGATGAAGCGGAATGGAAATCAGAACACCATTGCTCTTGAGGGTCTTCTGGCGGCGATATTCGAAACGCGGTCCATCGGCGGATTGTTTGAGGTTCCATGGGCCAAGCTTCACCGCATCCACGCGGGCGGCTCCTGTGTAGAGCATCAGCGTGACCGCCGTATGCGCCATGGTTCCCGGCTCATACACTTGGAAGAACCGGGCTATCTCGCCCTCATCCCATGTATGGAAACCCGAACCATCCAGCTTGTAGGGTTTGACCAGCCGCGCGGGATTGGTTGAAATCCAGTCAAGGGCAATAGCATGGTCCAAGAGCTGCATGAGGCGCTTCCGCAAGTTGTTTGCAGCTGCCGGAGTATCCGCCTTCTCTGCCAGGATTTTCATGACGTGGCGCCGTTCAAGCTGATTCACAGGCTTGTCGCCGTGCTTCATGCGAAAAGGCTCTATGTGTCCGCGATAGGTGCGCTTGGTGCTATCAGAAAGCGCCTTCCATACAGGGGACTTGTAGAACGAAACAACAAGGTCGTTCACGCTGCCGGGAATGGTGCGATCAATGCCGACAGGGCGACGGATTGACTTCACCGCCGCCTCATAACGTTCTACAAAATCATCCGACCCATATTCAGTGCCGAGTTCGACCGAGCGGCCACCCTTCCTGTACCGCCACCGCCTTTTCCCGTGACGGTCAAAGTAGGGTGTTGCGCCCGGAAATTTCTTTCTCAGGGGCTTCATTCTTCGTCCCATGGGTTCGTTGCCTTCTCGGTCGCCTTATCGGGAATGATGACAACATGCCCCGTCCGTGGATCGACCTCAATCCGGCCAATCTCCACACCAGCGCCAACAACGCCTTTCAATAGACGCGTCAGTTCTGCCTGCTTGATTGGTAAAGCCCGGTTTGCCATTAGCCTTCTCCACCTTCCCCACGGTTGCCGAGCGTGGTCATGTTGAGCGGCGAGAGGTATTCGCTGCCGCCTTCGATTTCGGACATGTTTTCCAGCCCGCGGATTTCGTTCGGAGAAAGCCAGCCCCATTCCCGGCCCACGCGGTAAGCCTCATAACGGGCCTTCATGTCGCCGCGCAGCAACCCGGCAAGGTCATGCTCCACAAACAAAGCCTTGCGGCTTGTCGCTGTCAGGAAAGCCGCGTTCATCGCCTGTTCCAGCCTGCGCGCCAGCGGTGAGAGGCAGCGCACGACAAAAGCCCGGCTTTCCTGATCGATGTTGGAATAGGTCGCATTGTCGGTGATGCCGGCAACGGACGGCGGAACGTTGTAGACCCGGCAGATATCGAGGTTCGAAAGCTTCATGCGCTCGATAAATTCGGCATCCTTTGCAGACATGGACACCGCTTTGAAGTCAGCGCCGCCGTCGAGAACATGGACCCCGGACGTGGTGTTATTCGCTTCAAGCTTCTGGCGCAGCTTGTCGAGAACATCGACTTTCTTGTCCATCGGAAGCGGGTTCGGAAAGGTAAACAACCCCTCCATGCGAAAGCTCTTTGCCGCCTGTTTGGCGGCTGCGTCCTGCTGCGACAGGGAGAGGTTGAAGGCTTCGCGGGTGATCTGGATCGGGGAAAGCCCCATAACGCCGTCACGGCCAAGCCTGTAGCGTATATGCAGCATTTCTTCCTGAAGGTAGACCCGAACGCCCCGGCGTTCCGTGACGCGGTAGCGCAGGCGTCCGCTTTCAAGCTGTTCAACGGCCACCGCGCCGGGATCGAGCGGGTAAAGTGCCGTCACCTGTCCGCGATTGTTGCGGGCAATCCGGGCAAAGGCGTTGCCGTGGATCAGAAGCGCGGCAATCATGTATTCCCGTGCCTCGAAGGCCGTTTGAGTTTCATTGGCCTGATCATGCAGAACGCCATAAAGCGGGTGTTCGCTGGCGCGTTCACGTCCGCCATTGTCCGCGCGCCGGTAAAGGTTCAGCGGCATCGCTGCCAGCGTCTGGGTGATCACGGCTATGCAGGCATGGGCGACAGCCTGCCCGGAAGCGCGTTCGGGATCGACATAACCGCCGATGCCGCCGCGCAGGCCAAAGAATTCGCCAAGGTAGGGATCATCGCTCTTGATCGTGGCCGTGCGGGTTTCGCGTTTGAAAATGCTGGGAATAAGTTTCATTGGCCAAGCTCCAGAAGACGAAGCGAACGCGCTGTATAGGCTTTGAAACCGTTTCCGGACTGGCGAGCCCGTGCGTTGATCACCGTGCCGTCATAGGCGGGCCACGCCAGCACAACAGAGATTTCGAACAGATCCACGGCGCGCAGCTCCCGGCGGTTGCCGTCGCGGCCTTCATCCAGTGCGGCAAAGCCGAATGACATGCCGCCAAGGTCGCCGCGTTCGGCCAGCGCCAGCACATCGCGGCCCGCCTGCGTGTCGGGAATGTCGAGGTCGAAGGCAAGGCCGTGCGCGTCTTCTGACAAGCGCAAGGAACCGGAACGGGTGCGCGCCAGAACGCGGCCAGGATCGTGATCGACAAGGGCGAGAATATCCCCCTTCGAACGGATCGAGCCGGAGAAAGCCCCCGGCGCAATGGTTTCGCTGAATGCGCCGCCGATCATGGCGGGGTTGTTGAAGGTCGCGGCATAGCCTTCCAGCCTGCGCCCCTTGGCGCGGATTTCAGCGGCAAGGCCCCGCTTTTCGAAAGTGGTCATGCAAAGCTCTCCCGGTAAGGAGCAATCAGGCGGTCAACGGCCAGCGGCGTTTCGATCAGGTGCGCATCGGCGGTTGCTTCGCGGTTCATGTAGAAATGGCCGACAAGCATCAGCACGGCCATTGAAAGCGGTTCGGGCAGAGGATCGGCGTTCATATCAACGCCGATGGATGCCAGATGCGCGCTTGCCGCCGCGATGAAACGTTCAATCGCGGCTTCATCATCATCAAAATCAACGCTCAGATGCGTCTTCGCGGCAGCAAGCGTCACCATGATCAAACCTCCGCGAACGCGAAGGCTTCGCCGTGGCGAACGGTTACGTCGGCATCAAGGAAGGCATGCAGAAGCGCGCCGCCATTGCTGGCAACGTCGGGGTGATAGGGATTGATCAGGATATCGACCGCCGACCAGTACCCCATGTAGAGTTCGCCCCACTGGCCATAGATCAGTGCCGACTTGTCTTCATCGGCCCCAAGATCGGCGGGAACCTGTGTCGAGGCTTCCACCGGCTTGCCGTGGAACAGTTCGGCCATGGTGTAACCGTGGCCGTCGCCATCCTTAAGCTTGCGGCAAGCGTTCATGACACCGGGATTGGTCAGAAACGCCGTGGTGCCGGTCACGTCGTCCAGTTCGAGCGCGGCAATCAGGTCCGCCGTCAAGTTGGAAATCCTCGACAATGGCCCTGAAATACGCCCAGTTCGGCTTGTAGCTGGCACGATGCGCTTTGCCGCCATGACTGTCCTTCTCGATCAGGCCGAGTTCGTCCAGTTTCTCCGTCGCACGGATGACGGTTGAACGGTTCAAACCGAGCATGCGCGACAGCCGTTCAATACCCGGATCGCATTGCCCGTCCTTCTTGTTGAAGTGATCGAGGATCGCACCGGCAACGCGCCGTGAGGCTTCCGGCAGACCCGGAATAAGGTTCAGCGCCTTGTAGGCAAACAGGACGTCATTTTCTCGCAAGAGCGCCATGTCACACCCCCGCGTTTCGATGGGCGGACGCCTCGATTGCATCAGCCGCTTGAGCCTGATAAAAACGTTGTGCACTGTTTTCGGCATTCGTGCCGTTATTGTCGCCGCCCCGATAGCCGTCGCGGGCGGCGATTTCATTTGAACCGGCGTCAAACTGGTTCGCCAAGCCTGCATTTTTTCTAATGTTTTCAGTGGCCGGGCTTCCCGCGTTCGCCACCCTAACGCTTTGTTCTTCTGGGCCTTTCAGAAGTCCTCCAGGCCCACCAAAAACTCTAATTTTTTCTTTCTGTCGTCCGACACGGAAACGCCGAATTTGCGACAAAAGTCGGTTTTTCGATTTGTAGCACGCAAAATCGCATGACGCGGAGCGCAACATCGAGTGGCAGCACTTTTCGGCCTCTATTTTGGTTGCGCACCTTCTGCCTGTCCTGTTTCAGGCCCGGCCCGGGCACGGCCATGCCGGCCCAGGCGATCGAATACCGGGACACTGCCAGCTGAAACGGGCAGCGACTAGAATTGCTGGCGCAGCGCCTTCAACCCGTTCACGAAGACGCCGACATCCGTGCCGACGGCGAGAAACTCGACGCCCATCTGCTGGTATTTCTTCGTAAGCTCGGCATCGCCGATGAGAATGCCGGCGGCCTTGTCCGATGCCTTGATGCGTTCCAGCGCGTCCAAGACCGTCTCCTGCACCTCCGGCGCGCCGACATCTCCGGGAAAGCCCATGTCAGCGGCAAGATCGGAGGGACCGACGAACACGCCGTCGACGCCCTCTGTGGCGAGAATATCGTCAAGAGCGGCGATGCCCGCACGGCTTTCGACCTGGAGCAACACGCAAATCTCGCCGTTCGCCGTTGAAAGATAGTCGGAGACGGTGTTGTAGAGCGAGGCGCGGGCAAGCGCGGCGCCGATGCCGCGCACGCCTTCGGGCGGATAGCGGACGGAGCGCACGACTTCCGAAGCCTGGAGGCCGCTCTCGATCATCGGCACCAGGAAATTGCGCACGCCGATATCCAGATACTGCTTCATGAGCGCCCGGTCATCAGAGGGCGGGCGCACCACGACGGCCGGATCAAAGGCGGCCAGCGCACGAAGCTGATCGAGGATCGAGCGAAGGTCGTTCGGCCCGTGCTCGCCATCGACCAGCAGCCAGTCGAAACCGGCCTGGGCGCAAAGCTCCGCCGTCGTCGCTTCGCCCAGACCGAGCCACAGGCCGATCTTCTGTTCGCCGCGCTTCAGCGCGGCCTTGAATTCGTTTTTCTCTACAGGCATCTGTGCCTCTCCTATTCGAACCGGCAACCGACCCTGCCGAAAGCCCCGAAATCCGCCTCGATCACGGAACCTGCCGGACATTCGACGGGGCGGATAAAGGAGCCCGACAGAATCACCTGCCCCGCCTCGATCCGCTGGCCGTATTGAGCCATACGACGGGCCAGCCAGACAATCCCCTCGACCGGATCATTCAGCACGCCGGCGCCGAGCCCCGTTTCCTCCACAGCGCGGTTGCGGGAGACGATGCTGCCGACCCATCTGAGGTCGAAGGCATTGACCGCGTGGCGTTTGTTGCCGAGCACGATCCCGGCGTTGGCGGCGTTGTCGGAAATCGTGTCGACGATCGTGCGCGTCTTGCCGGTCTCGGGGTCCGCGCGCAGGATGCGCGTGTCGAGGATCTCGATCGACGGCGCGACATGATCCGTGGCAGCGAGCACATCGTCGCGCGTTACGTCGCCGCCTGCAAGCGGGGCCTTCATGACGAAGGCGATCTCGGCCTCGATGCGCGGCTGGATGAAACGACCCTTCGGTACCGTCGCGTCATTGTCGAAGGCCATGTCATCGAACAGCACGCCTGAATCGGGCGTCGAAATATTGAGCGCATATTGCATCGCCTTCGAGGTGAGCCCGATCTTCCAGCCGATGACTTTTCGTCCGCCCCCGGCTTTCAGCCGCATCAGTTCGGTTTGCACCGCATAGGCGTCGTCCATGGTCATGCCGGGATAGGCTAGGCTCAGCAAGCCGATCTGCTTTCCCATCTTCTCCGCATCGAACAGCCGTTCGGCGGCAGCGCGGACATCTTCCCGATCAAGGCTCATCCCTCATCCTCCACGCCGTTGCGCAGCACGCCGATGCCATCGGCCTCGACCTCGATCACGTCGCCCGGCTTGAGCCAGACCGGTGGATCGAAGCGCGCCCCCGCCCCGGTCGGCGTGCCGCAGACGATGACATCGCCAGGCACAAGCGTGGCGAAAGTGGAGATGTAGGAGAGGATATAGCGGAAGGAGAACATCATCCGGCTCGTGCGGTCGTGCTGGCGCACCTCGCCGTTGACGCGGGTGGTCAGTTCGATGTCGTCGAGTTGGGCGGCATCGGTGAAGGGCACAAGCCAGGGGCCGATGGAGCCGGAACGGTCCCAGTTCTTGCCCTGGGTGACGTTGAACTTCGCGTGTCGCGCCCAGTCGCGGATCGTGCCTTCATTGCAGAGCGACAACGCGGCGATGTGATCATAGGCATCGACTTCGGCGATGCGTCGCCCGCCCTTGCCGATGACGATGACAATCTCGCCTTCGTAATCGAGCTGCTCGCTTTCCGGCGGCCGGATCAGCGGTCTTTCGTGGCCGGTGAAGGACCGCGGGAACCGGATAAACAATGACGGCTTCGAAGGTGCCGCCTGCCCGTCCTTGTATTCCTCGTTGCGATCAGGAAAATTGACGCCGACGCAGATGAGCTTTTCCGGATTTGCAATCGGGATCAGATATTCGATCTCATCAAGCCGGACGTCAGGCTTCCGGCCTTCGCCGGCAGCCACCAGGCGGGCAAGCGCGCCGGCTTCGATGACCGCGCGCAGATCGGGAAAGTTTGGCAGAAAATCCTTCGACAGGTCGATCACGCCCTCATCGGTGACGAGGCCGCAACCGATATGGCCATGCACCCTGAAGCTTGCGATGCGGGCGGGGATTTGACGGGTCATATTTTCTCCTCGGGCAATGCCGCTGAAGCAATCAGGGTGCGATGATCGGCTGAGCCTTCAGGAGCGGCTCCGCCGGCTCCACATCGGCAAACAGCGAGCCGTGCTCGAACCAGCTCTTCGGCGCCGGCGCGCCCCAGAGCGTCTGGCGCTGCGGGTCCTTCAGGTCCCATTTGATCGGCTCGAGATCGGGGGCGACCGTCTGGTAATCAGAACAGTAGATCTCGATGCGATGTCCGTCGGGATCGAGGATGTAGAGGAAGAAGGCATTGGAGATGCCGTGGCGGCCGGGCCCGCGCTCAATGTTCGAGACATAGCCGGTCGTCGCCATCAGGTCACAGAGGTCGATAATGTTGAGCGGCGGCGGCACCCAGAAGGCGGTGTGGTGCAGGCGCGGACCGCGCCCATTGGTAAAGGCGATATCGTGCACGCCGCCCTTGCGATGGGTCCAGGCGGCCCAGAGCTTTCCGGTCTCCTCGTCCTCGGTATATTCCGTCACGCGGAAACCGATCTCGTTGTAGAAGGCAACCGAGGCATCGACATCCGGGCTGCGCGCAAGGTCTCGCACAGGCCAGCCATGTCCGTCTCCAGCGCCAGGGGCGCGGAATAGTCAAGTCTCAGATGTGGCACGTTGCTCCTCCCAGCCCGCCTCCGCCGGCCGGAGCGTTCTCACGCCTGGCGTGAACCGCTCTCTTTCTCGGCAGTTCCGCATGAGGGATCCATGGTCATTCATGCCGGAACCCGACATACAATTAACGTGTTAAGTTTTAAGTCTCTTGTCAAGCCGGTTTTTTTTCAACATGAGGAAGAGAATGAAAATAGAGGGGAGACAAAGTGGCGAACGAAAACCGGGCTGAAGGCGCAAAGCGGGAGACGGCCGTCTATAAGGACGGCTTTCAGCTTGCCGAGACGCGGCGAACCCTGCCGATCGCGCTTCTGCGCTCCCGCGAGGCGGTCATGGAACTGTTCCGGCCGATGCTCAGAAAATACGACGTGACGGAGCAGCAGTGGCGGGTCATCCGCGTGCTGTTCGAGGCAGGCTCCCTTGATGCCTCCAAGCTTGCCGGAGCGGCCTGCGTGCTGCCGCCGAGCCTGACGCGCATCTTGAAGGCGCTGGAGGCGCGCAATCTCATTCTCGTGAGCAAGGATCCCGCCGACCGGCGGCACACGATCGTTCAGCTCTCGCAAGAGGGCAAGGCGCTGATCCGCACCGCCTCGAAAGACAGCGTCGCGATCTATAACGAGATCGAGGCGCTTCTCGGTCGCGACAGGATCCAGGCGCTCCTGAACGAACTCGAATTCGTGCTCGACACGCTGTCCGAGCGCGCGAAAAGAACAGATGAGACGGACGAGGCCCCGTGAGCGTTTTGCGGCCGGACGGAAACATCTGAGATCCGCTAAGCCTCAGGCAAACAGCATACGCCGCGGATCGGCGAGCAACCGGGCATAATGGCTGAGGAAACGCGCGGCATCCGCGCCGTTGATCACCCGGTGATCATAGGAAAGGTCGAGCGGCGCCATCAGCACCGGCTGCCAGGCCTCGTTCTCCCAGACCGGCACGGTTTCCGCCCGCGTGATCCCGAGAATGGCGACCTCCGGCGGGTTGACGAGCGGCGTGAACGCCGTGCCGCCAATGCCGCCGAGATTGGAAACGGACATCGACGCCCCGCCCATTTCGTCAGGCCGAAGCTTGCGCTCGCCGGCCCTCTTCGCCAGATCTGCGATTTCGGCGGAGATCTGCCACAGCCCCTTGCGGTCCGCGTCGCGGATCACCGGCACCATCAGCCCGTGCGGCGTGTCGACGGCGACGCCGATATGGCAATACTGCTTGCGGATCAGGGTCGTGCCGTCGGCTGAAAGCGAGGAGTTGAACAGCGGAAAGGCCTGCAGCGTCAGCGACAGCGCCTTGATGTGAAAGGCAAGCGCGGTGAGCTTCAGACCTTTGACCGAAGCCTCCGCCTTGAGGCTTTTGCGAAAGGCTTCGAGCGCGCGCATGTCGGCGCGATCGTGGTGGGTGACCTGCGGGATCATCCGGTTGGCGGCTGAAAGATTGTCGGCGGCTAGGCTCGCGATCCGCGTCACCGGCTCTTCGGTAACCGGGCCGAAGGCGGCGTGGTCGACATCCCAGTATCTCTGATCTCCCCCACCGACGTTTGGGCCAATGGGTGCGGAACCGTCCAGATGCTGGTCGACATCCTCACGCGCCAGATTGGTGCGGCCCGATTTTCGGGCCACATCGGAAAGGTCGACGCCCTTGCGACCGGCATAGGCCACGACGGCCGGGCTTGCGATGAAATCCTTGTCGCTCATGTCACCATTCCGCCGAGATATACTGGGTTTCCATGAATTCGAGCATGCCCTCATGCCCGCCTTCGCGCCCCAATCCGGACTGCTTGACCCCGCCAAAGGGCGCTGCCGGATCGGAGACGAGGCCGCGATTAAGGCCGACCATGCCGTATTCCAGCCGTTCGCAGACCCGCATGGCGCGTTTCATGTCCTGGGAGAAGACATAGGCCACCAGCCCGTATTCGGTGTCATTGGCGCGCCGGATCACGTCTTCCTCGTCACTGAAGGTCTGCAGCGCCGCGACGGGGCCGAAAATCTCGTCATGCACGCAATCAGCGGTTTCCGGCACGTTCGACAGCACGGTCGGGGGATAGAAAAAACCCTTGCCGTTCGGCTGCGTGCCGCCAAGCTCGATTTTCGCGCCTTTTGATACGGCGTCCTCGACAAAGCCCGCGACCTTGTCCCGGGTCGATGCGTTGACCAGCGGCCCGACATCAATGCCATCTTCCAACCCGTTTCCGAGTTTCAGCGCGGCCATGGCGGCGGTGAATTTTCCCGTGAACTCCGCGCTGACCTTTTCATGAATGTAAAACCGGTTCGCCGCCGTGCAGGCCTCGCCGAGATTGCGCATCTTCGCCAGCATGGCGCCTGCGACCGCCTTGTCGATATCGGCATCCTCGAACACCAGCAGCGGCGCGTTTCCGCCGAGCTCCATCGCCGGCTTGACCACCTGATCGGCGGCCGACTTGAGCAAGGTGCGCCCGACGCCGGTCGAGCCGGTGAAGGAGACCACGCGCACGCGCGGATCATGCAGCATGTGGTCGACAATCCGGCCGGAATGTTTCGACGGCAGGACATTGACCAGCCCCTTGGGCACGCCGGCTTCTTCCAGAAGCGGCATCAGCGCCAGCATGGTGAGCGGCGTTTCCGTCGCCGGCTTGATAATCACCGCGCAGCCTGCCGCCAGCGCCGGCGCGATCTTGCGCGTGCCCATGGCCGCCGGATAGTTCCACGGCGTGACCAGAACCGAAATACCGGCCGGCTTGTGCTGCACGACGATGCGCGCGCCGGATGCCGGGGCATGGGTGATCAGCCCGTCGGCGCGTACCGCCTCTTCGGCGAACCAGCGGAAGAACTCGGCCGCATAGGTCGCCTCGCCCATGGCATCGGCCCGCGCCTTGCCGTTTTCCAGCGTGATCAGGCGGGCGAAATCGTCCAGTCGCGCGGTCATCAGCTCCCACGCCTTGCGCAGGATTTCGGATCGCTCGCGCGGCTTTTTCGCCTGCCATAAGGCCATCGCCTTTTCGGCGGCATCAAGCGCCCGATCGGCATCGGCTGTGTCGGCAGAGGCGACGGAGGCAAGGACCTCTTCGGTGGCCGGGTTGATGACGTCGAAGCGCTCGCCGCTTGCGGCCTCGCGCCAGCTTCCGTCGATATAGAGATTGGTAAAGTCCATGATATGGCTCCGAATTTCAAAGAAGATGGCGCAGCGGTTCTTCAAGACGACCGGCAAAACCTGTCACGAAAGCAAGGGCCGCCGCCTCGCTCAATTGGCCGTCGTGATAGTCGAACCCGATGATGAAATCCTCACGGTCGCGGCCGATAGTCAAAACCGGCGCTGTTGCGGCCCGGGCCGTGGCGCGGATCACCGCAGAACCCGTTAGGTCGCGCAGGATGATGTCCGCATCACCGCCTTCGGCTTCCTCAAGTGTCGCGCCAAGACGCATGCGGTCCGCATCGGCAAAGCGCATTGTTGCCCCGCCCGGCGTCTCGATGTCGGCAACGATCGTGTCCCTCGCATCGGCGCTGCGCAGGGCGGCCGAGGCGAAGCCGAGCCAGATCCGGGACGACGATGGCACATCGGTCGTCTCTTTTCGCAGCCAGTCCAGCAGGGCCATAAAGCCTGAAGCCGCAACCCGCGCCTCGATATGCAGCGGCACGCTTGCCGGGGCCACAGCCGACGGGGCGTCCGCTTGTGCGCCCAGTCGGCGCAAGGTTTCCAGGTCGGAAACATGATATGGCTGGGCCACGCCCTCCCCGGCAAGCCGCGCCAGATCAAGGCCCTGCTCCTGCGCAAGCCGCCGCGCTTTCGGCGAAGCAAGGACGCGGCCCTCGACAGGGGTGACGGGCTTAGGCGCGGACTTCTTCGCCGGCTTGGATACCGGCGCTTCTTCTGAAGTCGTTTCCGGCTTTGAAGCCGCGACCTTCGTGCCACCGGAGCGACGCACCGGCCTTTCCGCCTTCTCAGCCGAAATCACCGCGATCACCGAGCCGACGGGGACGGCCTCATTCGCTTCGGCAAGAATGGCGGCGACATAGCCGTCATGCCCGGCCTCGACCTCCATGACCGACTTGTCGGTCTCGACCTCCAGCAGAATGTCGCTTGCCGAAACCTTGTCGCCTGCGTCCTTGCACCAGTTGACGATGAGCCCGGTGTCCTGCGCCATGCCGAGCGCGGGCATGATGATCTCCGCGCCCTCCGGCAGGGGCTCTTCATCGTCTGCACCGGCGTGCTCCTCCGCATTCGCCTCAGGCGCTTCAGGCGCTTCACCGGACATGGCTTCCCGGACGTCGGCCTCGCTCTCGACGATCACGGCGACCACGGAGCCGACCGGCACATCCTCGCCGTCGCCCGCCGAAACGGCGCTCAGAAAGCCATCGGCAGCCGCCTCGACCTCCATGACCGCCTTGTCGGTCTCGACCTCCATGATCGCCTCGCCGGCGGCAACGGGATCGCCGCTCTTCTTCAGCCAGCGGACGATCTTGCCGGTGTCCTGCGCCATGCCGAGCGCGGGCATTATCACATCATGCGGCATGGAAAAGCTCCCCGCGGACAGAAAGCCGTGCCTTCTCCGCCACCCGCTCCGGCGTCGGCACGGTGATGTCCTCAAGCGCCGGCGAGAACGGCACCGGCACATCCATAGCCCCCATGCGCAAGACCGGCGCATCCAGATGATAGAAGGCCTTTTCGGCGATCCGACTGGCGATCTCGCCGGTGATGCCGTAGCTCTGGTGACCCTCGTCGATCACCATCGCCCGGGACGTCTTCTTCACCGATTTGAGGATAGTTTCCTCGTCCAGCGGCACGATGGTGCGCGGGTCGATGACCTCCGCCGAAATCCCGTCCTTTGCCAGGAGGTCGGCCGCAGCCAGCGCCACCTGCACCATGGAGGAGGTGGCAACCAGCGTGATGTCCCGGCCCTCGCGCAGGATCGCGGCCTCGCCGAAGGGGATCAGATATTCCTCCTCCGGCACCTCGGCCTTGTCGTTATACATCAGCTTGTCTTCGAAGATGACGACCGGATTGTTGTCGCGGATCGCCGTCTTCATCAGCCCCTTGGCCTCATAGGCGGACGATGGCAGCGCCACCTTGAGGCCCGGAATATGGGCGACAAGCGCATGCAGCGACTGGGAATGCTGGGCGGCAGAACGCCGCGTCGCCCCCAGATTGGTGCGCACCACCAGCGGCACGTTGAGCTTGCCGCCTGACATGTAGTGGATCTTGGCCGCCTGGTTGCAAAGCTGGTCCATGATCAGGAACAGGAAGTCGCCGAACATCAAATCGACGATCGGCCGCGAGCCGGTCATGGCCGCGCCGACGGCAATGCCCATGAAGCCGGGCTCCGCGATCGGCGTGTCGATGATCCGTTCGGTCCCGAACTCCTCCACAAGGCCGGACAGCACCTTGAACGGCGTGCCGGCCTCGGCGACATCCTCGCCGATGATGAAGGTCGTGGGATCGCGGCGCAACTCCTCCGCCAACGCCTCATTCACGGCCTGGGATAACGTGATCTTTCGCATGGAATGTCCTCCTCAGTCCGCAAAGACATGCATGTCGACTTCATGCGTGTCCGGATATTTCGCCTTCAGCGCATAGTCGACGGCGGCGGCCGCATCGTCGCGGATCTCGGCCTTCAGGGTTTCAAGCTCGTCCTTCGACGCAATCCCTTCGCCGGTCAGCCATTTGGAAAACTTCTCGATCGGGTCGCGTGTTTCCTTCCATTCCTTCTCCTCGGCCTTGGAACGGTAGTATTCGCGGTTGATGTCGCCGACATGGTGACCGTGATAGCGATAGGTCCGGAGTTCGATGAAGAACGGCCCCTCACCCCTGCGGCAGCGTTGCACCAGGTCGCGCGTCAGTTCATTGACCGCCAGCACATCCTGCCCGTCGACATCGAAGGCCTGGATGCCGAAGGCCCGTGCCCGGTCGGTGATCGAACCGGCGGCGATCTCGGCTGTTTTCGTATATTCCGAATAGCCGTTGTTCTCGCAGGCATAGATCACCGGCAGGTTCCAGAGCGCTGCCATATTCATGACCTCGTAGAGGAGCCCCTGCGCCGTAGCCCCGTCGCCGAAGAAGCAGACCGTCACATCGTCGGATTGCTGCAGTTTGGCGCGGAGCGCGGAGCCGGTGGCAATGCCCATCGAGCCACCGACGATGGCGTTGGCGCCGAGATTGCCATGGCTCTGGTCGGCGATATGCATCGACCCGCCCTTGCCCCGGCAATAGCCCTCTTCCTTGCCGAGAAGCTCGCAGAACATCGCCTGAAACTCCGCCCCCTTGGCCACACAATGACCGTGGCCACGATGGGTCGACGTGATCCGGTCGCTGTCGGTCAGTGCCTCGCAGATGCCGACGGCCACCGCCTCCTCGCCGGAATACATATGCGTCAGCCCCGGCATCTTGGCCGAAAGGTAGAGCTGGTTGGCATTATCCTCGAAGGTGCGGATGCGGACCATCTGCCGGTACATGCGCAGATAGTCCTCGCGATTATGCTTGTTGTCTGAAGCGCTCATGACATCCCGCCTCAATACCGGTTGGCAATCGGCAGTTCCTCTGCCGGAAATAGCGAGATGACCTCGCACCCCTTGTCGGTGACGACGACCTCCTCCTCGATGCGGGCGGCGGAAAAGCCGTCAGCGGCCGGGCAATAGGTTTCCAGCGCAAAGACCATGCCGGTCTGGATTTCCATGGGGTTGTCGAGCGAAACCGCGCGCGAGATGATTGGGCGCTCGTGCAATGCCAGACCCAGACCATGGCCGAATTGCAAGCCGAAAGCGGACAGTTCATCGGGAAAACCGAATTCTTCCGCCTTGGGCCACGCCTTGGCCACCACGTCGGTGGTCACGCCCGGCTTGATCAGCGCGATCGAGGCGTCGATCCATTCGCGCGCCTTCACATAGGCGTCGACCTGGGCGGGCGTGGAGCGGCCGATATTGAAGGTGCGGTAATAGCAGGTGCGGTAGCCTTGATAGCTCTGCAGGATATCGAAGAAGGCCTGATCGCCGGGCCGGAACAGCCGGTCGGTGAAATTGTGGGGGTGCGGATTGCAGCGCTCGCCGGAAATGGCGTTGATCGCCTCCACATCATCGGAGCCCATTTCGTAGAGCATCTTGTTGGACAGCGCGACGATCTCGTTCTCGCGCACGCCCGGTTTCAGTTCCTCGTAGATCATGTGATAGACGCCATCGACCATGCTGGCGGCCTGGGTCAGAAGCTGGATCTCGTCCCAGTTCTTGATCTCGCGCGCCGACAGCATGATCTGCTGGCCGTCGACGACATTGATGCCTGCAGCCTTCAGCGCCTCGAACATGGCGGTTTCGGCATAGTCGACGCCGACCGGCATATCGGCCATGCCCGCATCGCGGATGAGGCCGGCAATCTCCTCGGCATATTTTTTCATCAGCCCGAAGGAAGGCGGGATGGTGCCGCGCATGCCGACGACGCCCGCCCGGCAATGATCCGGCACCAGCCAGTCGGAAAACTTGCGGTGATGCACGGCTGCGGAGCCGAAATCCCAGACATAAGGCGCGTCATCGCCCGTCAGCAGGCAGAAGCGGCACATCTTGTCGCGTTCCCACTCGCCGATCTTGGTGGCGGAGACATAGCGGATATTGTTGACGTCGAAGAGCAGCAGCGAGCCGGCATCGCTGTTCTTCAGCGCCTGGCGGGTGCGCGACAGGCGGTAGCGCCTCAGCCGGTCATGGTCGACGCGGCGTTCGAAGTCGACGGACGTATGGCCCCATGCGGGAAGCCGCCCCTCCCAGTTCCAGTGGGGCTGAAGGTCCTGCGGGGTGAGCACGTTGGGTGTCAGTGCGCGGTTCATGAAATCCTCCCTCAGGCAGCGCGATCGCCTGCCTGCTCGGTTGAAAGTGTCGTCTGCAAATCGGTGCGTCGCGGCGCTACTGGATCACCCAGCCGCCATCGATATGGATCATCTGGCCGGTCATGTAGTCGCTGTCGTGGCTGGCGAGGAACGCGGCCGTGCCCTTCACGTCGTCGGGATAGGAGACCTTTTTCAGCGCCAGAGCATTCTCCGCGAGGTCTTCGAAAGCCTGGCCTTCCTTCTGCTTGAAGCCCATCTCGACCAGATCCTTGTCGAGCTGCGCCCAGAGCGGCGTCTTCACCACGCCCGGCGCATAGCCGTTGACCGTGATGTTGTGCTCGGCAAGCGTGACCGCGCCGCAATGGGTGAGCGCCAGGCAGCCATATTTCGAGGTGCAGTAGACCGTCACATCGTAAAGCGGCTTGCGCGAGGCGACCGAGCCGACATTGATCAGCTTGTAGACATGCTCCTGCTTGCCCTGCTTGATCATCTGCCGGGCCACGGTCTGCATGCCGAGCCACATGCCCTTGGTGTTGACGTTCATGATGAAGTCCCAATTGTCCTCATCGATATCCATGAAGAATTTCGGCTTGTTGACCCCGGCGTTGAACAGGCCGACATTGATCATGCCGAACGCCTCGACCGTGGCGGCAACCGCTGCCTCGTTGTCATCGCGGCTCGTCACATCCATCTTCACGGCAATCGCCCGGCCGTTGCCGGCGGCGTTGATCTTGTCGGCGAGCGCCTTGCCCAGTTCCAGGTCAAGGTCGCCGATGCAGACATTGGCGCCCTGCTCGGCGAAATGCTCGGCATTGGTCGCGCCCATGCCCTGGGCGCCGCCGGTGATCAGGATGTTTTTGCCTTTGAGGCGATTGGGGTCCATGGTCTCTCCTCCCGTGTTGACCGGCCCTTTGCTATGCAAAGAGCCTATGTGACGCGTTTTCGCATGGCCTCTTCCGCGCGCGACTGAGCGCGCGAAAGGGCCTGTTTCGGACTGACGATGCCGCGCAGCATGTCGTGCAGCTCGTGGCCGCAGATCTGGATGATGTCGGAAATTTCCGGGACCGGCGGGCGCGGCCAGAACTGCAGCTCGTCGCGCCAGGACATCTGGTCGACGCTTTCGAAGATCGGTGAAAGGCGGCGCACTTCCGGATCGGAACCGACCGAATAGCGCGGCGCGGTACGGCTGCCGTTCTGGATGAAAAGTTTCTGGGCCTCCGGCGAGGTGAAGGCGACGAGCGCCTCGACCGCCTCGTCCACCCGCTCCGCCGGCAGGTTGGCGGGAACGCCGAAGACATAGCCGCCGACCGGCGCGATCGGCGTGCCGCCGGGTCCATGCGGATGCGGCAGATAACCGGTATTGCAGAAGGCGGGCGATTGCGGATCGAGCTCGAAATAGGGTGCCAGAAGCGTGTAACCATAGGCCATCGCCACCTTGCCCTCGGCATAGGGCCGCACGCGCTCGTACCAGGACATGGACAGGATATCGGGCGGCGAGAATTCCATCAACGCCAGCAGATATTCCGCCGCTTCCAGCGCCTTCGGCGTGTCGATGGTCGGGTAAAGATCATCGCGCTCCAGATGATCGGCATCGAAGCCGCCGGCGATCTCTTTCAGGTTGATGATCGGCTGGCCGAAATCGGCGCAGGCCATCATGAATGTGTGGCCGAGCGCCGTGCCGCGCGCCGCGTTCCAGGCAATGCCGTAGACGCCCATGCGCGGCTCGTGCAGCTGAGCTGCGGCCTCCAGCACGGCTTCCGTCGTTTCCGGCGGCTCAAGGGCGGCTTCCGCGAACAGGTCGCGGCGGTAGAAGAACAGTTCCGGCGTCGTCTGGCTCGGCACGCCATAGGCCACGCCGTCCCAGTGCGCGGCCCGCCAGCCGGCGGTGTGAAAATCGCCGGGATCGAGCCGTTCCAGATCCATGATCGAGGACAGCGGCCGCAACACGCCCTTCTTGACGAACTCGCCGAGCCAGGGCAGGTCGACGGCGATCAGGTCATAGCGGCTGACGGCGCGCTCGGCGTTGCGCAGCGCCTCGCCGCGCAGACGGTCGATCGAAAAGGCGCGCTGGTGAATGTTGCAGCCAACCAGATGTTCGAACTGGCGCTTCAGATTGCTCATCACCATGAAGGTCGGGTCGCCGTGGACGAGAATGCGCAGGCCGCCGGACAGCTTCATCGGCGTCGGCAGCGCCTGCGGCGGGCCGATCAGCATCTTGCCCGGCTGATACGAGCCGCCGAAATAATAGTCGGCATTTTCCTGGGTGAAACCGTCGGCGCCGAAACGCACGGCCGCCAGGCGGTGGATGCGGCGGGCAAGCTGGCACCAGTTGTCCAGCATTTCCGGGCTTGGATGCAGGGAAACGCTCTTGCCGGTTTTCGAACGCGGGCGCTGCTCGACCGCGCCCGATTCCAGCAGTTCGGTGAGCTTGCGCGTCGCCGTCGCATAGGGCACGCCGGAGGCGGCGATGATCGACGAAGGGATCACCATCCGTCCTTCCAGATGGCGGCGCAGAAGATGCAGGCACATGTTGAGATAGGGGTTGGGGGCATTCGGCGTGGTGGCGTCGTCGACCTCGACCAGCACGTCTTCCATGAACCGCACCACGGCCTCCAGCTCGGCGGAAACGGAAGACTTTGCCTCCGCTCCGCCGGCAACGGCAGCGCCATATCCATTTTGAATATTTTGTGCGATATCCTGATTCATCTGTCCCGGCAAACCGTGCTCCGGTCTGCGCCTCGTTGGCGATGCCATTTTCTCTCCTCCCTATTTGTCCAAAACAGCGATCCTGAAATATCGCTAAAAAATCCAATATGGATAAGTGCAAATTCATTTTGGATATTTTAGGCAGGTCCATTGCCGCCGAATTAGTGGTGTATGAAAGCCCATTGCCCGGGAGAGGCCCGACCGGTTGCCGGAGGGCCGCGGCAATGCATCCATTTTATCGTTTGGGAGGAACGGAATATGAGATTTACAGTCAGGCTCACCTTGGCCGCAACGACCGCGATTGCAGGGCTTGCCCTTGCCGGCGCTGCATCCGCCGAGAGCTACAAGATCGGCATCACGCAGAACAATGTCGGCGTCGACAGCTATCAGACAACGTATGAGCAGGCCTTCATCAACGCAGCCGACGCCAACCCCGATGTCGAAACCGTTGTCCTCGACGCAGGCGGCGACGTCGCTCGCCAGATCGCCCAGGTGGAAGACCTGATCCAGCAGAAGGTCGACGCCATCATCATCTGGCCAACCAATGGCGAGGCCGTCATTCCGGCCGTGCGCAAGGCCCACAAGGCCGGCATTCCGGTGATCGTCACCAATTCCAACATCGCGGAACCCGGCTTCGATTTCGTCGCTTCCTTCTCCGGTCCGGACAACATCACCCAGGGCGCGCGTTCGGCCGAAATCATGTGCGACAAGTTCAAGGACATGGGCATCGCCGACGAGGCGAAGATCGTGCAGATCTCCGGCCAGCCGGGCTATACGACCGCGATCGAGCGCGCCAAGGGCTTTGAGGATCGCCTTCCGGAGGTCTGCCCGAATGTCGATCTGGTCGAGACCCAGCCGGGCGATTGGAACCGGGAAAAGTCGCAGAAGGTCATGGAAGCCTTCCTCGTCAAATATGACGATATCGACGGCGTCTATGCCGGCGACGACAATATGGGCGTCGGCGCACTCAACGCCGCCAAGGCAGCAGGCCGAGACGGCATCATCTTCGTCGGTGCGACCAACTTCTCCGTCGGCTACGAGGCCATGGAAAACGGCGATTACTGGGGCTCGATCTACCAGTCGCCGGTCGATGACGCCGAGGCCGCGCTTCAGACCGCAATCGACGTGCTCGACGGCAAGGACGTGCCGTTCCTCAACTATTTCGACACGCCGAAGATCACCCAGGACAATATGGACCAGTTCACCAAGCCGGTGTTCTGAGCCTTATCCCTGATTGCGGCAGCGCGGGGCGCGAAGTCGGCGCGCCCCGCCTTTTCCAAATAAACCAAACATGAAATGACGGGAGAGGCTCAGTGGGTCGTGTCTCTGGACGTTCCTGCATCGTGACGGGAGCGGCGCGCGGTATCGGCCGCGCAATCGGCGAAGCGCTGCTGGACGAAGGCGCCGATGTCTGCTTTGCCGACATCAACGCCGAGAAGATCGCCGCAGTGGCGCAAGACAATCGCGAGCGGGCGAAACGAAACGGCGGGCGGGTCACCCATGCCGTCGTCGACGTGACGAAACGCGACCAGGTGCGCGCCATGATCGCCCATGCGGTTTCGGTCTTCGGCAAGCTCGACGTCAAGTTCAACAATGCCGGCGTCAACCGGCCGATGAATTTTCTCGATGTGACCGAGGAGAACTGGAACTTCATCATGTCCGTCAACGGTCTCGGTTGCCTGATCGGCATGCAGGAGGCGGCGCGGCAGATGATCAGCCAGAAGACCGGCGGCAAGATCATCAACACGACCTCGATCGCCGGCAGGCAGGGCTTCGACAATGTCGCGCCCTACTGCGCATCGAAGGCGGGCGTGATATCGCTGATCCAGTCCGGCGCGCGCGATCTCGCCAGGCACAACATCACCGTGACCGGCTTCGCGCCCGGCGTGGTGGCGACGGAAATGTGGGAACAGGTCGACCGCGATCTGATGGAGATCGGCGCGGCGGAGAAGCCCGGCCAGGCCATGGCCGAATTTTCCGCCGACATTCTGCGCGGCAAGGTGGCCCGGCCCGACGACATTACCGGCACGACCACCTTTCTCGCCTCGCCCGACAGCGATTATATGACCGGGCAGGTGGTCATGATCGACGGCGGCATGACCCTCGTTTGAGGCGCATGCGAAGACAAGGGCGGATAGCGCCCGCGATGGCCTGAAAACCGGAGCTTTGGGAGGAGCTTGTGGCGAATTTTACGCGAAAAGATGTGGGCGCATTGCTGGCCCGGCAAGGGATCCTGATCGCCTTCGTGGTGTTCATGGTCGGCTTTGCCCTGATCAACCAGCGCTTTGTCGCGCCGGACAATATTCTGGGCGTGATCCGCTCCTCGGCCATTCTGGGCGTCATCGCGCTCGGCGTCACCTTCGTCGTCATCGGCGGTAATCTTGACCTGTCCGTCGGCTCGATGATGTCCTTTTCCACCATTGTCGTGCTCGACCTGCATGACAGGCTCGGCCCGGTTCTCGGCATTCCGGCGATGTATGCGATGACGCTGGCGCTCGGCGCCTTCAACGGCTTCCTGATCGGTTACCTCCGGCTCAACTCGCTGATCGTCACGCTCGGCATGCTGTCGGCGATCTACGGGCTGACGCTGACCTATTCCGGCGGCAAGAACATGGATATCGCCGACAAGGAAGGCACCTGGTTTTCCGTCTTCGGCCAGGGCGACATTCTCGGCATCCCCTCCCCGATCGTCATCTTCGCGGGTCTGGCCATCATTCTTGCCCTGCTGCTTGCCAAGACGCCCTTTGGCCGCAAGGTCTATGCCGTCGGCGGCAACGGGGTCGCCGCGACCTTTTCCGGCATTCCGCGCGCCCGCATCGTGTTCTTCACCTATCTGATCTCCTCCTTCTGCGTGGCGACCGCCGGCCTCATCCAGGCCAGCCGCTCGCTCGGCAGCCAGAACACGGTCGGCCAGGGCATGGAACTGGAGGTTCTGGCGGCCGTCATCCTCGGCGGCGCGTCGCTGCTCGGCGGATCCGGCACCGTGTTCAAGACCGTCATCGGCGTACTGATCCTCGGTTTTATCCAGAATGGACTTCTGCTCGCCGGCCTGCAGTTCTACGTTCAGTATGTGGTCACCTGGGTGATCATCATTCTCGCGGTCTGGCTCGATATCGCCGCCAAGCGCGGCCGTCTCTGGTCGCCGATCGCGTGAGGAGATGACCATGACCAGCCAGAGCTACAGCAAATATATCAAGCAGGGCGCGATCTGGGGCTTCATCCTCGTCGAGCTGATCTTCTTCTCCGTCGCCGGACACTTCCTGTCGCTGTCGGACACCGCCTTCATGGATTTCGACAATATGCTTCTGCTCTTGAAGCAGTCGGTCCCGATCGGCATCATCGCCATCGGCATGACGGTGATCATGATCAACGGCAATATCGACCTGTCCGTCGGCGCGACCTTCGCGCTCGCCGGGATCGTCATGCTGGATTCGATGACATGGCCGATCTTTGCCGGGCTCGGCGACTGGGTGATCCCGATCTCCTGGGCGCTGGCGCTTCTGACCGGCGCCATTCTTGGCGGGCTCAACGGCCTCATCGTCTGGAAAACCGGCGTCGATGCCTTCATCGTCACGCTTGGCGCCATGCTCGGCTATCGCGGCCTCGTCTTCATGTATAATGGCGAGAACCCGACATCGCATCTGAACTGGACATTGGTTGATTTCGCCGAAGCGCAGTTTCTCGGCATTCACACCGCCAGTTGGTTCTTCCTCGCCGTCACCGCCATCATCTGGCTGGTGATGACGAAGACGGTGCATGGCCGAAACGCCTATGCGATCGGCGACAACCGCGAGGCGGCGATCAATGCCGGCATTCGCGTCGGCCCGCATTTCCTGCGCAATTTCATCCTGATCGGCTTTCTCGCGGCATTGAGCGCCGTGGTGTTCTACTCCGAAAGCGGCTCGGTCAACCCCAATGACGGCGAGCTTTATGAATTGTGGGCGATCACGGCTGTGGTCCTCGGCGGCACAAAGCTTGCCGGCGGTTCGGGCTCGATCCTCTCCACTTTCGGCGGCGTCATCGCCATCCAGCTTCTGCGCAAGGGCCTCGGCTATATCGGCGCGGACACCGAAACCGTCAATCTCGTGATCGGCCTCATTCTCATCGCCGTCCTGTTTCTGGACCGGCAGTTGAACCGCAAAGGCAGAGGGGAGCTCAGGATATGAGTGACATCAAACCGGCGCTGAGGCTCGACAATATCGTCAAGACCTTTCCCGGCGTGCGCGCGCTCGACGGCGTCTCGCTCGACATCCGTCCCGGCGAGGTCCACGCGCTTGTCGGCGAGAACGGCGCCGGCAAATCGACGCTGATGAAGGTGCTCGGCGGCATCCACCAGCCAGACGAGGGCCGCATCCTGATCGACGAGCAGCCGGTGGTGATGACCTCGCCGCTGCAGGCGAAATCGAAGGGCGTCGTCTTCATCCACCAGGAGCTCAGCCTGGCAACCGAGCTGACGGTGGCGGAAAACATCTTCCTCGGCGAATTGCCGCTGAAGCGCTTCGGCCTTGTCGACTGGAAGACATTGCATGACGACACGCAGCGCATCCTCGACAAGCTGAGGACGGGCTTTACGCCGGAAACCCGCGTCGGCGACCTCTCCATTGCCAACCAGCAGATGGTGGAAATCGCCCGCGCCCTGACGGTCGAGGCCAAGGCCGTGATCTTCGATGAGCCGACGGCTTCGCTGACCGATGCGGAAAAGGTCGTGCTCTTCGACGTGATCGCCGACCTGAAGGCCCAGGGCGTCGGCATCATCTATATCTCCCACCGCATGGAGGAGATTTTCAACATCACCGACCGCATCACCGTTCTGCGCGACGGCGAGTGCCGGGGCACGCTGGTGACGGCGGAAACGAACGAAGACGAGATCACCCAGCTGATGATCGGCCGATCGCTCGACCTCACCCGAAACCACGAACATGTACAGCTGGGCGAGGTCGCTCTCGCCGTCGAGAACCTCTCCTGCAACGGGCTTTTTCGCGATATCAGCTTCGATGTCCGAAGGGGCGAGGTCGTCGGCTTTTACGGCCTCGTCGGCGCCGGCCGCACGGAAATCGCCGAAACGCTGTTTGGCCTTCGCGAGCCGAGCGGCGGGCGCATTCTGCTGCAGGGCAAGCCGGTGAAGCTGCATTCGCCGATCGACGCGATCAGGAACGGCATCTCGCTGGTGCCGGAAGACCGCAAGGGCCAGGGCCTGGTGCTCGGCATGAACTGCCGCGACAACATGACATTACCGCAGGTCGGTGATCTCACCGCCGGGCCATTCGTCTCCGATGGCGCGGAGATCGCGATCTTCGACCAGTATCGCGACAAGCTCGATATCCGCACGCCAGGCTGGCGGCAGCTGGCGGGCAACCTCTCCGGCGGCAACCAGCAGAAGATCGTCATCGGCAAATGGCTCTCCATGCATCCCGATATCCTGATCGTCGACGAGCCGACCCGCGGCATCGACGTCGGCTCGAAATCCGAGATCCATAACCTCATCCGGGCGCTCGCCCGCCAGGGCTATGCCGTGATCGTCATCAGCTCGGAAATGCCGGAGGTGCTGCATGTCTCCGACAGGATCGTCGCCATGTATAGCGGCCGGATCACCGAGATCTTCACCGCCGAAGAGGTCTCAGAAGACAAGCTGATCCAGGCCATTTCCGGCCTCGAGGTCGAGAAGGCGAGTTGATGCGGATCGGATTTGCCGGGCTTGGCCGCATGGGCGCGGCCATGGCGCGCAATCTGGTGCGCGCCGGACATGATGTTATCGTCTGGAACCGCTCCGCCGGCAAGGCGAAGGGCTTTGCTGCGGAGACCGGCGCACGCACCGCTGAAACGCCGCGGGAACTGGCAGACAAGGCCGACATCGTCATCACCATGCTGGCGGATGATGCCGCCTCCGAAACGGCGCATTTCGGCGATGACGGGCTTTTCGCCGGCAAGCGCGCGCGCTGGTTCATCGAGATGGGCACGATGAGCCCCGACCATATCACAAATCTTGCCACCCGAGCTCCAGACGGCGCGACTGTGATCGATGCACCCGTTTCCGGCGCGACAAAGGCAGCCGAAGATTCTGCCTTGCTGATCATGGCCGGGTGCGATGCGGAAACCGGCACGCCGCTTCTTCCCGTGTTCGATGCGCTCGGCAAGAGGACCATTTTCCTCGGCGAAGGCGGCCGCGGCGCGGTGATGAAGCTCTCCGTCAACGCCCTGATCCACGGCATCAACCAGACGCTTGCCGAAGCCATGACGCTTGCGGAGGCTGCCGGCATTCAGGCGGAAGCGGCCTTCGACGTGATCGAGGCCTCGGCGGCGGCGGCTCCAATGCTGACATATCGCCGCCCGCTCTATCTCGATGAAACCGCCCATGACGTGACGTTCACGGTTGCCCTTGCCCGCAAGGACATGGCCGTCACGGCGGCGCTGGCCGAGCGACTCGGCACCGCGATGCCGCAGGGGCTTGTGACGCTCGACAAGCTGAAAGAGGCCGAGCGTGCCGGCTATGGCGCCCGCGACATGGCCTCGATCCTGAATTTCATGCGAAAGGAACAGACATGAAAGCCGTCCTTTTTGTCGGTGGCTGGGAAGGCCACGCGCCGAGTGCGTTTTCCGGCTGGTACGCCGACCTTCTGAAGGAGAACGACTTCAGCGTCGATGTCTACGACACGATGGAGCCGCTGGAACGCCCGGAGGAGCTGGCCGGCATCGACCTCATTACCCCGATCTGGTCATCGGCCCGCTCCGGCCACCGCGAGGAATTCGGCACGATGACCAAGCCGCAGGAAGATGGCCTGCTGAAGCTGATCGGCGATGGCTGCGGCATTGCCGGCTGGCACGGGCATATGGGCGACGCCTTCCGCGACCGCCCGACCTATCACTTCCTCATCGGCGGCCAGTTCGTCGCCCACCCGCCCGGCTGGCCCGACAACCTGCAGCCGCGCGAGGACTATATCGACTACGACGTCACCATCTGCCGTCCGTCCGACCCGATCGTCGCGGGCATCAGGAGCTTCCGGCTGCGCTCCGAGCAGTATTACATGCTGACGGACCCGTCGAACGAGGTTCTCGCGACCACGACCTTTTCCGGCGACCATCTCTGGTGGATCGAGGGCACGGTCATCCCCGTCGTGTGGAAGCGCCGCTGGGACAAGGGCCGCGTGTTCTACTGCTCGATCGGCCATGAACTTGCCGACCTGCAGGTGCCGCAGGTGACCGAGATCATCCGTCGGGGAGCGCTTTGGGCGGCGCGCGCGAAGACCTGACTTTCCCGCTCATACCGTGACGAGATGACTGATGATCGGCTTTCCCGGCGCAACGAGATGAAGCGCGTATTGCGCCGGATCGGTGGAAAAGCGGTAGGGCTGGCCTTCGCGCAAGTCCAGCGCCAGCTGGTGGGACGCCGACGGCGCAATGAAGACCGGCACGCCGGCGAGGCTGCCGGTGATCGCCCGGTGCATGTGACCGCAGAGGATGCCCTTGATGCCGCCATGGCCGGCAACGAGTTCTTCGAAACGCGCCCGCCCTTCGCCAAGCGCGATCGCATCCATATTGCGCTGGCCCGTCGCGATCGGCGGGTGATGCATGAAGATCAGAACCTCCGCGCCGCTGTGCCGTTGCAACGCATCTTCCAGCCATTCGAGCCGCGCGGCGCACAGCGCGCCCTGCGGCGCGCGGTCCACCAGCGTATCAAGGCCCAGAATGGTGACCGGATGAGCAGCATCCTCGATGCAGAGATGCCCGGAGCCTGTCTCCCCCACCATGCCTTCGAGACCCTTCAGCATCGGCGCGCGGGCATCGTGATTGCCCGGCACCGCCAGCACCGGAACGCCGAGTGACCGGAGCGCCCGGCCGATATGAAGGCATTCCGCCTCCCCCGCGTCTTCGCACAGATCGCCCGAAAACAGGATCAGGTCGGGCTTTACCGGCTGATCGGCAAGGCTTTGCAACAGGCGGTCGAACGCGGCCTCGGTATCGAACCGCCCGGCAAGCTTTCGCCCGCCGAGAACAAGATGCGTATCGGTGATCTGCGCAATCAACATCGCGGCTTTCCCTTCCGGCGGCAGACCTGCCATGCGCCCTTATTTCAGCCGCTTGATCAGGCTCGACGTATCCCAGCGGCCGCCGCCATCCTTCTGGATATCGGCATAGAACTGATCGACAAGGGCCGTGACCGGCAGGGACGCGCCGTTGCGGCGGGCCTCCGTCAGGCAGATATCGAGGTCCTTGCGCATCAGGTCGACGGCAAAGCCGAAGTCGAACTTGCCTTCATTCATCGTTGCGCCGCGATTTTCCATCTGCCAGGAGCCGGCTGCGCCCTTGGTGATGATGTCGAGCACGATGCCGACATCGATTTCGGCCTTCTGGGCGAAGTGAATGCCTTCGGAAAGCGCCTGCACCAGCCCGCCGATGCAGATCTGGTTGACCATCTTGGCAAGCTGGCCGCTGCCGGCCTCGCCGACGCGGCGGACAGAGCGTCCGTAACTTTCCATCACCGGACGCGCGCGCTCGAAATCGGCCTCGTCGCCGCCGCACATGACGGTCAGGACGCCATTGACCGCACCGGATTCGCCGCCGGAGACCGGAGCGTCGACAAAGGCGATGCCCTTTTCCTTCGCGGCCGCATAAAGCTCGCGCGCGACTTCGGCCGAGGCAGTGGTGTGATCGACGAAGACCGAGCCTTCCCTCATGGTCGAAAACGCGCCGTTCTCGCCAAGAACGACTTCGCGCAGATCATCATCATTGCCGACGCAGCAGAACACGATCTCCTTGCCGGAGGCCGCGGCGGCCGGGGTATCAGCCGCGCGTCCCTGGTAATCCCCGGTCCACCTTTCAGCCTTTAAGGCCGTGCGGTTGTAGACCGTGACAGTGTGTCCGTTTTTCACCAGATGACCGGCCATCGGATAACCCATCACGCCGAGACCGAGAAATGCAACATCTGCCATTGCGCCTGCCTTTCGTCTTTTCAGAATGCTGCCGACACCATCGCAATTTGCGGCCGTTTCGCAAGACCCTGCGGCCCGGGAACGCAAAAAAGCGCCGGTCGCCCGGCGCTCTCTGCGCAATTCTCTGCCTGCCAGTCCGGCTCAGTAAGTGGCGTCGGCCTCGTCGGCGGTTTCAAGCATCAGGTCGAGCATGACGATGCCTTCCTCACCGTATTTTTCCTCGATCAGGGCGCGCACGGCCGGCTGCGAGGCTTCGGCGAACTTCTCGAGCTCTTCCGGGGCGACGACATTGACTTCCATGGTTTCCGAGAGCGTCGGCAGACCCTTGTCGGAGGCTTCGATCACGCGGCTCATCGAGCGGCCGGCATCGGTTGCGACATCGGCGGCCCAGGAGACCAGATACTGGTTTTCCGGGCTGAGGCCGTCAAAGAACTCCTGGTTCATCGTCCAGATATAGGGCGTGATCAGGTGGTTGGTGATCGACAGGTATTTCTGCACTTCCTGGAACTTGGCGAAGGCAATGATCGGGATCGGGTTCATCTCGCCATCGGCAACGCCGGTCTGCAGCGCGGTATAGACTTCCGCCCAGGGCAGCGCCGTCGGCTGGCCGCCGAGCGAGGCAATCAACGCCTCATGGGTCGGCAGCGTCATGGTGCGGATCTTCAGCCCTTCCATATCTTCTACCGTCGCGATCGGGCGCTCGGAATTGGTGAATTCAAAAAAGCCGCCGGAATCGAGCAGGCCCAGAACCTTCAGTCCGGTCTTGCCTTCAAGGTCTTCGGAAAAGGCCTGGCCGAAGGCGCTGTCCTTGTCGATCACCTGACTGGCGACGCCGATATTGGGGAAGGCAAAGGGAATATCGAACACGCCGACCAGCGGATAGTGCTCGGCCATGCCGCCGGCGGACGAAATGGTGCTTTCCACGAGACCGGAACGCACCTGGTCGATGACCTCCGAATCCTTGCCGAGCTGGCCGTTGGGGAAGAGCTGGACCTCGATCTCGCCATTGGAATTGCTTTCCACCAGCGACTTGAACACTGCGGCCATGGCGCCCGAATGACTTTCGAAGGGGTCTTCGGGGTTGAGATGGGCAAGGCGGATGGTGATGTCTGCGGCAAAGGCCTGGCCCGCAAGGCAGGCAGCGGCGACGCCGAGGGTCAATGTCTTGATAAGCTTCACGGTATTGCTCCTGTTTCAGTTCCACTCTTTTGGTTGATTTCTGCTAGAGCCCCAGAAGATGAGGCACGAACAAGGTCATTTTTTCCCAGTAGGCCACGCCGAGAAGGACGATCACTTCGGCGAGAATGAAGGGCCAGAGTTCGCGCGCAATGGCCTCGACCTTCTCGCCCGTCACCGAGGCAAGGACAAAGAGGCAGGCCCCCACCGGCGGCGTCATCAGCGAGATATTGAGGGCGAGGATGATCATGATGCCGGCATGCACCGGCTCCATGCCGAGCTTGGCCATCAGCGGCGCGAGCACAGGCGCCAGAATGATCAGCGTGGCATTGATATCCATCACCAGACCGATCATCAGCAACAGCGCAACGATGAGCCCGATGACGACATAGCGGTTTTCCGAGACCGCCAGCAGCGTCTCGGCGATCGCCTGCGGCACGCGGTTATAGGTCATCCACCAGCCGAGGATGGTCGCCGAGGCGATGATCAGAAAGATGACGCCGGTGATGCGCGCGGTGCGCACGCCGATCTGATAGAGATCCGCCCATGAAAGAGAGCGGTAGATCACGCCGCCGACGAAGAGCGCATAGGCAACGGCAACGGCGGCCGCTTCCGTCGGCGTGGCAAAACCGCCGAGGATCGAGCCCAGGATGAAGACCGGCAGGAGGGCCGCGAGAAAGCCTTCGCGGAAGGCGCTGATGACGGCCTTGAACGAGGGGCCGCCCTCCCCCTTCGGCAGGTTCTTGCGCCGCGCCGTCAGCGCGATCACGCCCATGCAGACGACGCAAATGAGAAGTCCGGGCAGGATGCCGGCGGCAAAAAGCCCGGCAATCGACACACCCATGATTGATCCGTATATGATCGCTAGCGTCGAGGGCGGGATCGTCGGTCCGATGATCGAACCGGCGGCCGTCACGGCGCAGGCATAGGGCCTTGAATAACCGCCCTTGACCATGGCCGGCACCAGCGTATTGCCAAAGGCGGCCGCATCGGCGGTCGCAGACCCGGTGATGCCGGCAAACATGACGGAGGCCACCATGTTGGAATGGGCCATGCCGCCGCGCATCCAGCCGACCAGCGCATCAGCCAGACGCACCAGCCCGTGGGTGATGCCGGACCGGTTCATGATCTCGCCCGCCAGGATGAAGAAGGGCATCGCAAGGAATGGAAACAGGTCGAGACCGGCGAACATCCGGTCCGGCGCCATGGCGAGAAAGCGCGGGCCGATATCGAACATGCCGATGAGGCCGGCAACGCCGATGGTGATGCCCACCGGAAGCCCAAGCGCCAGAAGGCCGAAGAACGCGACGGGAACAAGGATCATCGCCATCAGTCAAGCTCCCCGCCAACGCTCATCGCGCCGGTCGATTGCGGTGCGCGTGCGGCAAGCGCATCACTGATACCGTTCAATGCAATCTGGATTGCGGCGATGGCGGCAGCCGCCGGCACCGCTGAGAAGGCATAGCCCTTGGGCATGGCGTAGATCATCGTGACCCGCGAGAAGCCCTTCTCGGCAAAGCCGAGCCCGTACCAGAACAGGATGAAGAAGAAGACGAAGCTCAGCACATCGAAGGCGATCGCCAGGAAGCGGCGCGTTGACGCCGGCATGCGTACGAAAAGAAACTCGACGCCGATATGCTCGCGATGGACAATGCCGCAGGAAATGGCCAAGAGCGCCATCCAGATCATCAGATAGCGCGCCAGCTCCTCGGTAAAGGTCAGCGGCAGCGGAATGAGATAGCGCGAGACAATGCCGAGCCAGACATCGAAGACCAGCAGGACCAGCAGCACGACGCAGGCGACCTCGACGACGCGATTGAGCCTGTGACTGGCGCGCTTGGCTTTGACTGCAAATTCGCTCATCAATTGGGTCCTGCGGAAGGAAATTCGGCGGCGACGGGAGTATGAAAACTCAATTGCATTTCATTTGCAACGACGAAAATTTGTTTTCATAAATGTTTTTGACACATGGGAGAGATCGAGAGACGAATGACAGCAGAAAGCAAGAACCCGCCGCTGACGGAACGCCTGCATGCGCTTTACGCCGACCTGCCGGCGCGCGAACGCCAGATCGCCGATTTCATTCTCGAAAGCCCGGGAGAACTGGCGCTGATCAATGCGAATGAGTTGGCCGAACGCACCAGCGTCTCCAATGCCACGGTGACGCGGCTTTTCCAGCGGCTCGGCTACCAGAGTTTTGACGAGGCCCGCCGTGCGGTGCGCGAATTGCGCGCACAGGGATCGCCCTTCTATCTGGCGGAAAAGGAGGCCGGCCCGCGCGGCCAGGGGATTTCACAAACCCTTGCCGGCGAGATCCAGCGGCTCGAGGCATCGCTTGCCATGCAGTCGCCGCTCACCGTCAGCGCGGTCTGCGAAGCCATTGCCAAGGCCCGCACGGTGCGGGTCGCGGGTTTTCGCAACAGCTATTTTCCGGCGGCCTATTTCTGCACGACGTTGTCCGCCATGCGACCGGATGCGTCCATGCTCAACAGTGCCGGGCAGACGCTGGCGGAAACGGCGGCCGGTCTTGGCAAGGAGGACGTGGTTGTGCTCGTGGCGCTCCGCCGGCGTCCTGCCGGTTTTCTCAACCTTGTGAAGACGCTTGCCGCCTCCGGCTGCCGCATCGTGCTGATTGCCGACCGCAGCATTCGCGAGGCCCCGGCTCATGCGACGTGGACGCTTTATTGCGCGGTTGAAACCCCACAACTGCTCGATTCATACGCGGGCGCGATGGCCGTGCTCAGACTGCTGGCGCTGGAGACCATGCGCAAGCTCGGCCCCGATGCCCGCCGAAGGCTGGCGGACATCGAGCAATTGCATGACACGCTGAACGATCTTGAAAGTTAGAGCGCCGTGCGTCCATTCGGACGCACAAAGGACGCTCTAACCTATTGAATCTACGCATCGTGCTTTCCGAAAATCGATTCCGATTTTCGGGCCGATGCGCTAGGCTTTATTTCGCCGCATAGGGCGAAATTTCGCGCGGCAGGAATTCGCCATCCCCAAGCGCGCCCGTGATCTTGCCGTCCTCGCACACGGTCTTGCCGCGCAGGATGGTCATCACCGGCCAGCCCTTCACCTTCAGGCCCTCGTAGGGCGTATAATCGGCCCCGTGGTGCATGCCGGTTTGCGTGATGGTTTCCTCGCGGTTGGCATCCCAAAGCACGAGATCGGCATCGAAGCCGGGCGCGATCGAACCCTTCTTCGGGTAGAGGCCGTACATCTTCGCGTGATTGGTCGAAGTGAGCGCGACGAACTCGTTCAATGAAATCCGCCCTTCGCTGACGCCCTTGGAGAAGAACACCTGCATGCGGTTTTCAACGCCCGGAATGCCGTTCGGCACCCAGCGGAAGGACGTTTTGCCCTTGCCCGACATCTTGCCGTCCGGCCCGTCGAAGAAGAAGGGGCAGTGGTCGGAGGAAAAGGTCGTAAACACGCCGCCGCGAATACCTTCCCAGATGGCGTCCCAGCTGTCGCGATCGCGCGGCGGCGGCGAGCAGACATATTTGCCGCCGGTTTCGTCCATGTTGAAACCCTTCATGTCGTCTGCCGTGAGCGCGATATACTGGGTGCAGGTCTCGCCATAGATCTTCAACCCCTTCTGCTGCGCCCAACGGATCTGCTCCATCGTCTCGCGACCGGAAACATGAACGATCATGATCGGCACGTCGACAAGCTGCGCATGGCTGATGGCGCGGTGGGCGGCCTCGCGCTCCACCACTTCCGGACGGGAAACGCCATGATAATAGGGCGCGGTCTTGCCGGCCTTTTCCAGCTTTTCGGTCATGAAGCGGATGGCGTCATAGCCCTCGCAATGGACCATGACGAGGGCCTTGCAATCGCGCGCGCAATCGAACACCTCCAGAAGCTCGCGGTCGTTCAGCACCATGTCGTCATAGGTCATGAACACCTTGAAGGAGGTGTAGCCGCTTTCCACCAGCCCCGGCAGGTCCTGGCCGAGCGCCTGCGGCGTCGGGTCCGTGATGATCAGGTGGAAGCCGTAATCGCAATAGGACTGGCCGCGCGCCTTCTCGTGATAGGCGGCAACGGCCTCGCGCAGGTTTTCGCCGCGCGACTGAAGCGCGAAGGGAATGACGGTCGTGGTGCCGCCGGCGATCGCCGAGCGCGTGCCGGTTTCAAAACCGTCGGCCATCTGCGGACTGCCCGGCGCGGAAGGTTGGGCAAGATGCACATGGCTGTCGATGCCGCCGGGCATGACCAGCAGGCCCGATGCGTCGATCTCCCTGTCCGCCGTGCCGAGATCCGTGCCGGCGGCGACGATCTTGCCGCCTCTTACAGCGATGTCGGCATTGAACGTGTCCGCTGCGGTCACACAGGTGCCGTTGCGGATCAGAAGGTCAAAATCAGCCATGAAAAGCTCCTTGGTACGCAAATCATTTCTGCGACCTGAGCCGGATAAACTCGCCAAGCCCGATCAGGGCGATATTGGCAACCACCAGCATCAAAGCGATCGCATCAAGCGCGGGGGAAATATTGAAGCGGAAGTCCGAAGCCACCAGGATGGATAGCGGCTGCGCCCGCCCGCTCAGGAAAGATGTGAGCACATATTCTGCCGAAGAGAGCACAAATGCAATAAACCAGGAGGCCATCAGACCGTTTTTCATCAGCGGCAGCGTGACCCGGCGAAAAGCGGAGAAATGGCTGGCGCCGAGATCGAAGGCCGCTTCCTCAAGTCGGCTGTCGATCCGCATCAGCACCGAGGCATTCACCAGCGTCGTAAACGGCAAGATGATGACCGTCTGCCCGGCAATGATGGTCCAGATCGAGCGGTCAATGCCGAGATCGGAAAGCAGGATGAGCTGCGCCACCGCCAGAATGAGCTTGGGGATCAGGAAAGGCAGCAGGATCACGACCAGCAGCAACATGCGCCGTTTGATCGGAAAGCGCGTCAGCGCCAGTGCGGCCATCGCCCCCAGAACGGTGGAAAAAAGCGCTGTCGGAATGGCGACCAGGAAGGTGAGCTTCAGTCCACCGAGAAGCCTCAGATCGGTGAAGGTCTCGTCATACCACTGAAGCGTAAACCCCTGCAGCGGGAAGGCGATGATCTCCGAATTGTTGAAGGAGAAGATCGCGATCATCGCCACCGGCAGGTACATGAAGATGTAGACAAGCCAGACCCAGGCGGTCGCGATGCTGGTTGCACGGCCTTTCATCAGGCTTCTCCCCCGACCATGGCCCTGCCGAGCGACGAGCGCGAAATGGCGACGACGGCGGCGGCGAAGAAACAGAACAGGATCGCCAGCATGGTCCAGGCAATGGCGGAACCAAGCGGCCAGTCAAACGCCGTGCCGAAGAGATCATTGATTGCCGAGATGATGGTGACGCCGGACGCGCCGCCGACAAGCTGCGGCGTGAGATAGTCGCCGACCACCATGACGAACACCATCAACCCGCCGGCAATGAGGCCCGGGGCCGTCAGCGGCAGCGTCACACGCCGGAAGGCCGACCATGTCCCCGCGCCCAGATCGGTCGCCGCTTCGACCAGCCGGTCGTCCAGCGCCTCGAAGGCGAGCCACAGGCCGATGACCATGAAGGGCAGATAGTTATAGGTCAGCACGATATGGGTGGCGAGCGGGGAGAACAGCAGGCTGCTGAGGGGGCGGGCAATTGCGCCTGTCCACATCAACAGCGAGTTCAGCACGCCTTCCGCGCCCAGCAGCACCCGCCAGGCGAAGATGCGCACCATATCGCCGGTATAAAGCGGCACCAGAAGCAGGGTCAAAAGCGCCGACTTGTAGTGAACCACGCGCTTGGCGATAAACCAGGCGACCGGATAGCCGATGACGGCCGTCAGCGCGGTGATTGCAAGGCCGGAGAGGAAGGCCTTGGCGATCAGCCAGCGATAGGTGCCGCTTCCGGCAATGCGCGCATAGTTCTTCAACGTAGGATCGGTGACGATGGCGACGAAATCGACCTGAAAGAAGGAATAGGCAAAGAGGATGGCCAGCGGCGCGAGGCAAAGTGCCAGAACCGCGACAAAGACCGGAGCGGCCAGCCATCCGCCGATACGGGCTTTTTCCATCGGCCTAGCCCCCATTTCCCGCAGCCGCGATCCAGCCGCGCCCGGCTTCGAAGGAAAGGCCGACCGTCGCACCGACTTCAGGAGGCCCTTCGTCACGCGCAATCAGGGAAATCTCGGTCCCATCCTCAAGCGTGGTTTCGACCAGCCATTCCGAGCCCCTGAACACAGTGTGGGTCACCTTTGCCGGAATGCCGGAGGACGCGGAGAGTTCGACCTGCTCGGCCCGCAGCGTTAGAACCGCCTCGTCGCCTGCACCAAGACCGCTGACGGCGGGACACGCAAACTCGCCCGCAGATGTGGCAATCGTGGCCGTGTCTTCCGCCACGGAGACGATCCGGCCGGGGACGAGATTGGCGCCGCCGATGAAATCCGCGACATAGGCCGTTGCCGGCTTGCGATAGATATCCGCCGGCGCGCCCTGCTGCTCGATCCGCCCGTCATTCATCACGATGATCCGGTCCGACAGGGCAAAGGCCTCTTCCTGGTCGTGGGTGACATGCAGGAAGGTCATGCCCAGGCGGCGCTGCAGATCCTTCAGTTCGATCTGCATGTCCTTGCGCATGCGCCGGTCGAGCGCGGAAAGCGGCTCATCGAGCAGAAGAATGCGCGGCTCGTTGACGATCGCGCGCGCCAGCGCCACGCGCTGCTGCTGCCCGCCGGACAACTGCCGCGGGCGCCGATCGGCCATTGCCTCCATCTGCACCATGGAAAGAGCCGCATCCACCTTCGCCGAAAGTTCGGATTTCGAAAGGTTGCGATAGGCGAGCCCGAAGCCGACATTTTCCCGCACGTTCAGATGCGGAAACAGCGCATAGTTCTGGAAGACCGTATTGACCGGCCGTTGCGCCGCGCCAAGGCCTGCAAGCGAGCGGCCGTCAAGCTCGATCAGGCCCGAGGAGATTTCCTCGAACCCGCCGATCATCCTCAAAAGTGAGGTTTTTCCGCACCCCGACGGGCCCAGAAGCGTGACATAGGAATTGGCCTCGATGGCAAAATCGATGCCGCGCACGGCATGAACCTTGCCATATTCCTTGTGGACAGCCACGCCCTTCAAAAGGGGCGCGGCGGGTTTTGCGGCCTCGACCGGTTTCGTCGGGGATGCGGACTGCATGCTTAGCTGGCCTTTACTTCGTTCCAGATGGCGACCCAGTCATTGTAACGCGGCGGGTTCTGCTTCCAGACGAAGCTGTCCATCACCGAGAGATCGCTGATGAAGATCTTTTCCTTCTGGTCGTCCGGAATCAGATCGCGCGCGGCAGAGGTCGACTGGGCATAAGGACCGCCGAAAGCGAGCTTTTCGCCATATTGCGGGCCGAGCAGATAGTTGACGAGATTGAAGACCGCATCGAGCTTCTCGCCTTCGACGCCGGCGGGAACGGCAAGCGTATCGCACCAGCCGATGACGCCCTGTTTCGGCTTGGCCATGCCCATGTCCAGGCCGCGTTCCTTCAGGTCGTAATAGGGCGGCACCCAGGAGAAGGCGCAGACGACTTCCCCGGAGGCAAAGAGGTTGGTGAGGTCGCCGATCGAATTCCAGTAGGTGCGCAGAAGCTTCTTCTGGGCCATCAACGCCTTCTTGACCTCGGCGAGTTGCTTGTCATCCATGACGAACATTTCGTCGCGCGGAATGCCGAGATACATGGCGGCGATCATGATGCCTTCCAGCGCATAATCGCGCATGGCGAGCTTGCCGGCATATTTGTCGCCCTCGAAGAAGACCGACCAGTCCGGCTCTGCGTCCATCAGATCGGCGCGATAGACGATCGGGTTGATGCCCCAGTAGAAAGGAATGCCATAGGTCTTGCCGTCCTTCTTGCCGAGATGGGTGTTCTTGAAGGTGTCGTAAAGCAGGTCGCCATTGGTGACCTTGGAAAAGTCAATCGGCTGCAGCAGGTCGGATGCGACGTAATATTCCACCTTGTCGAGGCCGGGCGTGATCAGGTCGACCGAGGACGCGCCGCCGGCGCGCAGCTTGGCGAACTGTTCGTCATCCGTACCGATGAAGGTCTTGGTGATATCGATGCCGGGATTTTCGTTGAGGAAAGCGGCGAGATAGTCCGGCTTTGCCAGGTTTTCCCAGGTCATCCAGGCAATGTCGGTGGCGGCGAAGGCGCGGCCGAGCGGTGAGAATGCGCTCAGCGCGGCACCGGCAGCAGCCGTTTTCAGAAGTCCGCGGCGATTGATGTCAAAAGTCATTGCTCGATCCCTTTTCAAAGGTTCCCCATTGTCATTCGAGGTGATGGCCGACGGTTTTCGCGCGACCCGGATCAAGTAAAAACCTTTTTCATAAAATCATCAACATGAAAAATGTGTTTCATTTTTCGGCAATTGACTAAGCCTTGGGCAATTTGCGCGTCACAAGCGGCGCGCCGAGCTGATCAAGCGCCGAATGCAGTTCCTCGATTTCCGCCAGACGATCGACCGCCGCCTCGCCCAGAACCTGGCTGGTTGTCGAGCAGAGATAATTGATCAGGCTCATCGGCGCGACATAGCTGTCAAACAGCGCATGGCCGCGATTGTGGCAACGCAGCGTCAGCGTGGCGAGTTGCGCCGTGCGCGCCGCCGTCATATCGGCAATCAGCAGGATCGGCGTGCCGGCCTTCTGCACGGCGGCCATGATGTCGCGCAACTGTGCCGGCCGGCGGCGAAAGCCGAAGACCAGGAAAAGATCCTCCGGCCCCATGCCGGCAAGCTCCTCGCCCATGGACATGCCGGCGGCGGGAATCAGCCGGACATCAGGCTTCAGATTGACCAGCAGCGCCCGCGCATAGGTGGCAAGCGCCATGGAATTGCGGAAACCGAGGATCCAGATGCGCTTTGCCCCGGCCAGCATGGCCACCGCGCGCTCGATCTCGTTTTCGCCCAGCATTTCCGCCGTGCGCGTCAGGTTCTGCAGGTCCTGGGCGATATGCAGGCCGAAATCGCCGGCCGAAAGCCTTTTGCCGCCCGTGCCCGTCAGTTCGTAAAGCGGCGAGCCCCAGTCCTCGCTCTGGCGCGCCATCACCCGCGCCTCGTTGTAGCTGGCATAGCCGAGCCGCTTGAAGAAGCGCGCCGCCGTGGCGTTGGAAATGCTGGCCTTCGCGGCCAGTTCACCGGCGGTGAAGCTTGCCAGATTGTTCTGCGATTCCATCACCACTGCCGCGAGGCGTCGCTCCGATGCGGTCAGTTCGTCATAGATCTCCATGATCCGCACGTCGATCGGTCGGCTGTCATCCTGCTCGCTCATGGCCCGCTCTTTTCATGATATTTAATTTACGAAAAAATATTTTCATTTTTTGTTGACTGATCAATCGCCGGAGCTATCCTTCGCATAGTTTCGTGATTTTTGGAATGTTTCCGCAATGACCAAAGACTTCTCCGCCTTCCGGATACGCCTTGTTTCCGGCCGCCCTCAGGGCAAAGGCCCCTACCCTGCTGCGTTCAAGGAAATACTCAGCCTTGCTGCCGGAAAGCACGCCTTTGAGACCGTGACCGCCTGGTCCGGCTATGCCGAGACGCCGCTTGTCGCGCTCGCGCCGCTTGCCGCAAAGACTGGCGTCGGCGCGATCCATTTCAAGCACGAGGCCGGGCGCTTTGGCCTCGGCTCGTTCAAGGCGCTTGGCGGGGCCTATGCGGTTTTCCGTTTGCTGGAGGCCAGGATTACCGAGAAGACGGGCAAGCCCGTTGAGATCGCCGCCCTGCTCGATGGCGACTATGCAGACATCGTGTCCGGCATCACCGTCACCTGCGCCACCGACGGCAATCACGGGCGGTCTGTCGCCTGGGGCGCGAGCCTTTTTGGCTGCCAGGCGGTGATCTTCATCCACGAGACCGTTTCCAGGGCGCGCGAGGATGCGATCGCCCATTACGGCGCACAAGTCGTGCGCGCAAAAGGCAATTACGACGACAGCATTCGCGAGGCAGCCCGCCAGGCCAACGCAAACGGCTGGTTCGTGGTCTCCGATACCTCCTATCCGGGCTATACGGATATCCCCCGCAATGTGATGCAGGGCTATAGCGTGATGGCAGAGGAGGCGATCCGCCAGATGGACCGCAAGCCGCCGACCCATATCTTCATTCAGGGCGGCGTCGGCGGGCTGGCAGCCGCCGTCACCGCGCATTTCTGGGAGACCTTTGGCGCCGATGCGCCCCGCGTCATCGTCGTCGAGCCGGAAAACGCAGCCTGTCTTCTCGAAAGTGCCGCGGCCGGCAAGCCCACCGTGGTCGGCGGCGCGCTGGACACCATTATGGCCGGCCTTGCCTGCGGCGAGCCATCGATCATCGCCTGGCCGATCCTTGAGGCAGGCGTCTCGAATTTCATCGAGATCGAGGACGAGGCTGCGGCCGAAACCATGCGGCTTCTCGCCTCCGGCGACGCCGGCAAACCGCTTGCCAGCGGCGAAAGCGGCGTTGCCGGGCTTTCCGGCTTCCTCTGCGCCGCCGCCCGACCAGACTGGAAAGAAACGCTCGGGCTAAGCCCCGACTCCGTCATCCTCTGCTTCGGCAGCGAGGGCGACACCGATCCCGCGCTTTACGAAGAAATCGTCGGCCGTCCCGCAAGCGACGTGGAGCAGGCCCGATGATGGTCAATGACCTGCGCATCAATGGCGCCCGCCTTGTCACCCGCCTCGAAAAGCTCGGCGCGATCGGCGCGCTTGAAGGCGGTGGCGTGTCGCGTCTGGCGCTGACGGCGGATGAAAAACGCGGCCGCGATCATCTGGTCAGCGAAATGAAGGCGCTCGGCCTTGAGGTGAGTATTGACCCGATCGGCAATATTTTCGGCACCCGCAAGGGACGCACCGACGGCCCGGTCGTCATGCTCGGCTCGCATATCGATACGGTTGCGACCGGCGGACTTTACGATGGCGCGCTCGGCGTTCTGGCCGGCCTCGAAGTCGTCGCCACGCTGAATGACGCCGGGATCGAGACCGAACACACGGTCGTGGTGGCCGCCTTCACCAATGAGGAGGGCGCGCGTTTTCAGCCGGACATGCTCGGCAGCGTCGTCTTTGCCGGCGATATGTCGCTGGAAGAAGCGCTCGATATCGTCAGCATCGATGGCAAACGGCTTGGCGACGAGCTCGCGGCGATCGGCTATGCCGGAAAAGACGCCGGGCCGAAGGATATCGCCGCCTATTTCGAACTGCATATCGAGCAGGGTCCGGTGCTTGAGGACGAAGGCCTGCAGATTGGCGTTGTGCGCGGCGTGCAGGGCATATGCTGGACCGAGATCACCATTGCCGGCCGCTCGGCCCATGCCGGGACCACGCCGATACGCCTGCGCCGAGATGCGGGCCTTGCCGCGGCCCGCATTGCCGCCGGCGTCGGCGACCTGGTGCGCGAGATCGGCGGCGAGATGGTCGGCACGGTCGGCGCCATCAATCTTGCCCCCAACCTCGTCAATGTCGTTGCCGAAAAGGCCGTGATCACCGTCGACCTGCGCCATCCCGATGCCGAAACCCTGGCAAGGGCCCGGGCGTCGCTCGCCAGCCTTGTCAGCGATGTGGCGCTGAAGGAGGACGTCGAGATCACCGCCCGCACGCTTGCCGATTTTCCCCCGACCGATTTTGCGCCGGCGCTTGTCGACTGCGTGGAGCAGACGGCCCTCGGCCTTGGCCTTTCGACCCGGCGGATGTTTTCCGGCGCCGGCCATGATGCCCAGATCATCGCGAGCCTTGCGCCGGCGGCCATGGTGTTCGTTCCGAGCGTCAACGGCATCAGCCACAACGTCACGGAATTCACGGCCCCGGCAGATCTCGAGAATGGCGCGAACGTGCTGCTGCAGGCAGCGCTTCACAAGGCCATGCCAACCAATGGAGAAAATGCCTGATGGCAAGATATGTTGTTGTCGGCGCGGCCCAGCTCGGCCCGATCGCCCGTTCGGAAACCCGCGCCAGCGTCGTCGAGCGCATGATCGCGCTGATGGAAAAGGCTGCAAGCCGGCAGTGCGATGTCGTTGCCTTTCCGGAACTGGCGCTGACGACCTTTTTTCCGCGCTGGTTCATGGAAGATCAGGCCGAAGTCGATGCCTTCTTCGAAAAATCCATGCCAAATGACGATGTTGCGCCGCTTTTTGCCCGCGCGAAAGAACTGAAGATCGGCTTTTCGCTCGGCTATGGCGAACTGACCGAGATCGACGGCGTCACCCATCGCTACAATACGACGATCATCGTCGAAAAGACCGGCGAGATCGTGCACCGCTACCGCAAGATCCACCTGCCCGGCCACCCCGAACACGAACCCTGGCGGCCGTTCCAGCATCTGGAAAAACGCTATTTCGAGCCGGGACCCGAGCCGTTTTCAACGGCAGAGGCCTTCGGCGGCATCTTCGGCCAGGCGATCTGCAACGACCGCCGCTGGCCGGAGACTTACCGCGAACTGGCGCTGCGCGGGGCGGAAATGGTGCTGATCGGCTACAACACGCCGGTGCACTACCCGCTTGCCCCCGAGCATGACCACCTGCAGAATTTCCACAATCACCTCAGCCTGCAGGCCGGCGCCTACCAGAACGGCATGTGGGTCGTCGGCATCGCCAAGGCGGGCAAGGAGGAAGGCTGCGACCTGATCGGCCAGAGCTGCATCGTCGCCCCCACCGGCGAGATCGTCGCCATGGCCGGCTCGCTGTCCGACGAGCTGATCACCTATGACTGCGACCTCGACCGCTGCAAGGAAATCCGCGAGAACATCTTCAACTTCCGCCTGCACCGGCGGCCGGAGCTTTATACGGCGCTGACGAGGACGGACTGAGTTCAGTCGCGAACAAAGTTGGTAACGGCCTCTTCGGCGGGCGTCTCACCGCCCTTGAGCTCGATGATCTCTCGCCGCCCCCCTGTCGTCACGAACGACAATGAAATCAACCGTCAGACAGAAGCGTTTCTTTCATCTCCAGCGGCGGATCGCTTTCGCCTTCGACCAGTTCCAGTGGCCAGATCTTGCCCTTTGGCACGTCCTTGTAGTTCTCGGCAAAGGTCGGCAGGTTGGAAAGGAGCATTTCGCCGAGCATGCGTCCCAGCGCATCGAGATCGAGGCGGAAACAGGTCAGTCGCGGCAGCAGAAAGCGGCCCACCGGGCTTTCGCGCTCGGCGATCACGGCAAGGTCGCGGCCGGGCGTCAGCCCCGCCTCGCCCAGGCGGCGATAAAGGCCGACCGACATCAGTTCGGCAATCAGAAGGATCGCGGTCGGTCGATCCTCGGTCGCCAGCACCTTTTCGGCGACATCATAGCCGCCCTCCTCGCTGGTCTCGGCATGAAAGACGATGTTTTCGTCGAAGGGCAGGCCGCAATCGGCAAGTCCCTGCCGGTAGCCTTCGAGGAATAGCGGGCCGAGATTGGCATCCACATTCGGCACGGCCACGGCGATGCGCCGGTGCCCTCGGCCGAAAAGCCGGGTCACCGAACTGCGGGCGATCCCCTCGAAATCAAGGTCGATCCAGGAGGCGTCGCCGAGGCTTTCACTGCGTCCGAGCGTCACGAACGGCATGTTCGCGCGTCGCAGAATATCGAAGCGTTCATCGTGCGTACGGGTCGCCGTCAGGATCACCGCGTCAACGATGCGTTGCGCCACCATGCGCTGGAGAAAACTGTCGGGATCCTCGTCGCGCGAACACAGAAGAAGCACAAGATCGAGCTTGTGTTTCTTCAATGCGGTCTGCAGCCCATGAATCACGCCAAAAAAGAAGTTGTCATTGTTTTCGCCAAGGCTGTTGCCTTGCGTCAGGATCAGACCGACCGTGCTCGTTGTCCCCTTCCTGAGGCTGCGGCCAGACTGGTTGGGCACATAGCCGAGCTCCATCGCCGCCTTCAAAACCCGCTCGCGCGTCTGCGCATTCACGTCCGCCTTGCCGTTCAGCGCACGCGACACCGTACCAATCGAAAGTTGCAGGTGATCAGCGAGCTGGCGGATGCCCGTCATGGTTTCTCCAATTTTGAGGTTCGTACCTCTATTGACAGCAGAACCGGTCCGTGTCTATTGTCGTAAACGTTTACGGAGCGTGTTTTAGCGATTTCGGGACTGAAAAGTCAATGACCGTGAAAGGGTCCGCGCTTGCGGGAACTGGATCGGACCATTCCCGATCGCCAGAAAACGAAATCCGTCGAAGCCGGCCGGGAACGGCCGGAAAACCTATACGGGAGGTAACTATGAATCGCGCCAAACTCATGCTGTGTGTATCCGCTGCTGCCCTGAGCCTTGGAACGGCTGTTCCGACGCTTGCGCAGGAGCCGGTTACGCTGAATATCTGGACCGTCGACAAGACCGGCCAGCCGACGCCGGATCTCGCTCGCGAATTTGACGAAAGCGAACCCAATATCGACGTCGTCTACCGCGAGGTCAACTTCGCCGACCTGATGAGCGAGGCGATGCGCGCCTATTCGGTCGGTCGCGCGCCGGACGTCTTCGCCGTCGACAATCCCGACACGGCCATGCTGGCCGCCAACGGCGCCCTGTTGGACCTGACGGACATGATCGAACAGTCCGATGTCATCAATGTCGATGAGTATTTCGAAGGCCCGATGGCGTCGGCCACCTGGGACGGTCGCATCTACGGCGTACCGAAGGCGACCAACACGATCGCCCTTTACTACAACAAGGACATGTTCGAGGAAGCCGGCATCGAAGAGCCGCCGAAGACCTGGGACGAACTGATCGAGGATGCCCGGATCCTGAACGATCCGGAAAATGATGTTTACGGCGTAGCGTTCTCGGCCAAGGCTTCCGAAGAAGGGACCTTCCAGTTCCTGCCTTTCGTGCAGATGGCCGGCGGCAGCTACGACAACATCAATTCCGAGGGCGGCGTCGAAGCGCTGACCTTCTTCAAGACGCTGCTGGACGAAGGCCTTGCTTCGCCTGATACGGTGTCGCGTACGCAGTGGGCATCGACGGCAACCTTCAACGCCGGCAATGCCGCCATGGCGATCTCCGGCCCCTGGGAGATCAACCGCATGGCCGATGAGGCCGAGTTCGACTGGGGCGTTACGCTTCTGCCGACGCCTGCCGAAGGCTCCCCGCGTTCGTCCGCCATGGGCGACTATAACTGGGTGATCTTCTCCTCCACCAAGCACCCGGAAGAAGCCTTCAAGGCGCTTGAGTTCTTCGCCGAGCAGGACAAGGATCTGTTCGAACGCTTCGGCCAGATCCCGGCCCGCAACGATATCGAGATCCCGCCGACCGGCAACGAGGCCAAGGACGAAGCGCTGCATGTCTTCCTGGAGCAGATGCAGTACTCCCAGCCGCGCGGCCCGCACCCGCAATGGCCGAAGATCTCCAAGGCCATCCAGACGGCCCTGCAATCGGCACTCGCCGGCTCGCAGACGCCGCAGCAGGCGCTTGACCAGGCTCAGGCGCAGATCGACAAGATCACCGGAAAGTAATCTGCTTTTCCTGAAAGCCGGGATTTACCGCCACGCCCCCATAGAGGGCGTGGACGGGGAGGGCTTGCCTGATATCCCGGTTTTCATCCGTTTAATCGCCCAAGGGAGCTTCAACAATGCGCAAGGCGCTCTCAACGCTCTGGGACGGACGCGGTTTCGATCTGATACTGGTGGGCATTCCGCTCATCTTTCTGATCGCGATTTCCGGTTCGGCTCTGGTCTACAACGTGATCATGAGCTTTCAGGAAGTGGACATCTTCAGTCTCGGCACCTTCTTTCGTCCCTTCGTCGGCCTCGACAACTACATCGCAGTGCTGACCGATCCGCAGGCCTGGCCGATCTTCGGCAACACGCTGATCTTCGTGCTCTGCTCGCTTGGAGGACAGTTCCTCTTCGGCTTCTTCCTGGCGCTGTTCTTCAATATGCAGTTTCCGGGTTCGACCTATCTGCGCGGCCTGTTTCTGGTCTCCTGGGTCATGCCCGGCCTTGTCACCGGCGCGATCTGGAACTGGCTTCTGGCCGGCGATTTCGGCGTGATCAACTTCTTCCTGCAGTCGATCGGCGTCATTGACGACCCGATCTTCTGGCGCTCGTCCCCGGACTTTGCGCTCTGGAGCGTGATCATCACCAATATCTGGTTCGGCACCGCCTTCAACATGATCCTGCTTTCGGTCGGCCTCGCCGCCATCCCGAAGGATCTCTATGAAGCCGCAAGCCTTGACGGCGCCAACGCATTCCGTCGCTTCCACACGATCACCCTTCCGATGATGCGCCCGACGATCGGCGCGCTCCTGTCGCTCGGCCTGATCTTCACCCTGCAGCAGTTCGACCTGTTTGCCGCGATCACCGATGGCGGTCCGAACAATTCGTCGAACGTCGCCCAGTACTGGGCCTGGCAGCTTTCCTTCCGTGAATACGATTTCGCACGCGGCGCGACCGTTTCGGTGCTGATGATCACACTCGTCATCATCGCGGCCGTCTTCTATGTGCGCTCGACCCGCCATGAGGTGCGCGGATGACCCCGACAACCCGAAACACGCTGCTGATCGCCTGCGGTCTGGTCCTGGCAGCCATCTATCTCTTCCCGCTCTACTGGATGTATGTGACCGCGCTGAAAACCAGCACGGCGATGTTTGCCGCACCGCCGAGCTTCGTACCGCCGAACCCGCAATGGGACGTCTTTTCCGGCGTCTGGGTCGAGCGTCATATGGCGACCTATCTGAAGAACTCGTTGATCATCGCAAGCTGCGCCGTCCTGTTCATCGCCACACTCGGCTCGGGCTGCGCCTATGTCCTGGCCCGCTACCGCAGTGTGTGGGTCGATGTCGGCCTGTTCCTGGTGCTGATGCTGCAGGTCCTGCCGGCATCCCTGATGGTCACGCCGATCTTTGTCGGTTTCTCGCAGATCGGCCTGCTCGACTATCCGCGCATCGCCGTCATCGTGGCGATCACCGCCAAGGCCATGCCGTTCTTCGTCGTGTTGGTGCGCGCCACCTTCATGAACGTGCCGGCAGAGCTGGAAGAGGCAGCCCTCGTTGACGGCAATTCCCGCTTCGGCGCCTTCATCCACATCGTGCTGCCGCTTGCCCGCAACGGCATCCTCGTCAGCGCGCTGTTGATCTTCATGCAGGCCTTTGGCGAATTCGTCTACTCCAAGTCGCTGATCCAGGATGTCGAGCTGCAGCCGGCAAGCGTCGGTCTCTCCACCTTCATGGGTCCGAACTCGGTCGATTGGAACCGGATCATGGCCTACGCCTCGATCTACGTCACCCCCATCCTCGCTGCCTTCGTGCTGCTGCAGCGCAAGATCGTCTCCGGCCTGACCTCGGGAGCTTTGAAATGACAACCCAGATCGAATTCAACGCGGTCGAGAAGTATTACGGCCGCTACCACGCCCTCAAAAACGTCAACCTCACGATCGAAAAGGGCGAGTTCGTCGCGCTTGTCGGCCCGTCCGGCTGCGGCAAGTCCACTTTGCTGCGCACGCTGGCCGGTCTGGAAAAGATCTCCGGCGGCGAGGTGAAGATCGCGGGCGAGAAGATGAACGACATGCCGCCGCGCCGGCGCGATATCGCCATGGTGTTCCAGTCCTATGCGCTCTATCCGCATATGACGGTCGAGGAAAACCTGACATATAGCCTGCGCACCCACGGCATGAAGAAGAAGGATGCCCAGGTGAAGGCCCGCGAAGTGGCCGAGACCACGGGGCTTTCCAACCTGCTGGAACGCTATCCGCGCGAACTCTCCGGCGGTCAGCGTCAGCGCGTGGCCATGAGCCGCGCCATCATCCGTGATCCGAAGGCCTTCCTCTTCGACGAGCCGCTGTCCAACCTCGATGCGGCGTTGCGCGTTCACATGCGCAAGGAAATCCGCACGCTGCATGATCGCCTCGGCGCAACCTCGGTCTATGTCACCCATGACCAGATCGAGGCCATGACCATGGCCGACCGCGTCGTTTTGATGAAGGAAGGCCGGATCGAGCAGCAAGGCGCGCCGCTCGAACTCTATGACAGCCCGGCGAACCAGTTTGTCGCCGGCTTCATTGGTTCTCCGGCGATGAATTTCCTGCCGGCAGTTGTGGGCGAGGATGGCCACAGCCTGAAGCTAGAACTCGGCGACGGCGACGTTCTGCCCTATGCGGGCAAGCTGGAAGCCGGCCGCAAGGTGACCGTGGGCTTACGGCCTGAACATCTCGAGCTGGTTTCGGCGGAAGAAGCCCAGTTCAGCCTGCCGCTCAGGATTGCCGAGGCGACGGGCGCGACGACTTTCCTGTTCACCGCCAGTGACCCGGAGATCGCCGTCGTCATCAACGACCGCGCCGCCGTGACGCCCGGCGAGCCGCTGAACATGCGGATCGCCCCCGAACTCATCCACATCTTCGACCGCGAGACCGGCATCCGGCTCTGACCGGTCCCGCGCGCAGCGATGGCGCCTCCCCGCCATCGCTGCCCGAATTCATAAGGACTTACCAACATGAAAATCATGGACGGCAACTGGCATGTGCGCCAGAATTTCGACCTCAACCAGCCGCTTGAGGTCTTTGATGCCCGCGTCAAGGACGGCAATCTGGTCATCCGCGCCACCACCTGGCCGATGAACGATCGCGCCAACCAGATCAATGCCCGCCTGATCATCCTCACCTTCTCCGCACCGATGGAAGGCATGATCGGGGTGAAAAGCGAGCACTTCCGCGGCGGTCTCGACAAGGGACCGCATTTCGACCTCTATCCGGACGAAGGCTTTGCGCCGGAAATCGAGATCACGGACGAATTCGCCACCCTGAAAAGCGGCAACCTCACCGCCCGTGTCGCCATGAACGGTCGCTGGAACCTCGAATTCCTGCGCGACGGAAAACCGATCACCGGATCCGACTACAAGGCCGGCGGCCATGCCATCGACCATGACGACAATGACCGCACCCATATGTTCGAGCGCTTGAGCCTCGGTGTCGGCACCAAGGTCTACGGTCTCGGCGAGCGCTTCACCGAATTTGTCAAAAACGGCCAGATGGTCGATATCTGGAACCGCGACGGCGGCGCCAACACCGACCAGGCCTACAAGAACATTCCGTTCTTCCTGACCAATCGCGGCTGGGGCGTGTTCGTCAACAATCCGGGCCGCGTCGAGTTCGAAATCGGCTCGGAGAAGGTTCACAAGGCGCTGTTTTCGGTTCCGGGCGAAAGCCTCGAATATTACGTCATCGACGGGCCGGACCCCAAGGGCGTCATCGACCGCTATACGAAACTCACCGGCCGCCCGGCGCTGCCGGCCCGCTGGTCCTTCGGCCTGTGGCTGACGACATCGTTCACCACCGAATATGACGAAGCGACCGTTACCGGCTTCCTCGACGGCATGGCCGAGCGCGACATTCCGCTCCACGTCTTCCATTTCGACTGCTTCTGGATGCGCGGCCTGCACTGGTGCGATTTCGAATGGGACCCGGAAACTTTCCCGGAACCGGAAGCCATGCTGAAGCGCTACAAGGAGCGCGGCCTTAACATCTGCGTCTGGATCAATCCCTATATCGCCCAGGAATCCAAGCTCTTCGACGAGGGCAAGGAAAACGGCTACCTGATCAAACGTCCTGACGGCTCCGTCTGGCAGTGGGACCGCTGGCAGCCCGGCCAGGCCGTGGTCGACTTCACCAACCGGCAAGCCTGCGACTGGTATGCCGGTTATCTGAAGGATCTGGTCGGCCAGGGCGTCGACTGCTTCAAGACCGATTTCGGCGAGCGCATTCCGGTCGACGTTGCCTATCATGACGGCTCCGACGCCGAGACCATGCACAACTACTATACCTTCCTCTACAACAAGGTCGTCTATGAGGCCCTGCAGGAGACGAAGGGCGAGGACGAGGCGGTGCTGTTTGCACGCTCGGCCACCACCGGCGGCCAGCAATTCCCGGTTCACTGGGGCGGCGACTGCTATTCGGACTATGAGTCCATGGCCGAATCCCTGCGCGGCGGCCTGTCGCTCGGCCTTTCCGGCTTCGGCTTCTGGAGCCATGATATCGGCGGTTTTGAGGCAACGGCCGAAGCCGATGTCTACAAGCGCTGGTGCGCCTTCGGCCTGCTCTCCAGCCACTCGCGCCTGCACGGCTCCAAGTCCTACCGCGTGCCGTGGCTCTATGATGAGGAAGCCGTCGATGTCCTGCGCTTCTTCACAAAGCTGAAGATGCGCCTGATGCCGACAATCTACGAAGCTGCCTGCGAAGCGCCCAAGACCGGCCTGCCGGTGATGCGCGCCATGATGCTGGAATTTCCGGAGGACCGAAGCTGCGACGCGCTCGACCGCCAGTACATGCTCGGCGAGAAGCTTCTCGTGGCGCCGGTTCTCGACAGAGCGGGCAATGCCGAAATCTACCTGCCGAAGGGCCGCTGGACGCACCTCCTGTCCGGTGAGGAAGTTGAAGGCGGTAGCTGGCGTGTCGAAAACCACGACTTCATGAGCCTGCCGCTCTACGTCCGCCCCTCAAGCCTCATCGTCTGGGGCGCGGTCGACGACAAGCCGGACTATGACTATGCGGAAGGCGCCCTCTTTGCTCTCTACGCGCTCGAAGACGGCAAGACGGCAAAAGCCACGATCTTCGCCGACAAGGGCGTGAAAACGCAGGCGCTGGCCGTTTCCCGCGATGGCAACACGCTGACGGTCAATGCATCGGACGCGGACCGTCCGTGGCGCCTGCGTTTGCAGAACGTCACTTCCGTCGCCAGCGCCGGGGATGCCGGCATTGCGGAAACCGCCGAAGGCGTGATCCTCGAAGGCAAGGGCAATATCACTGTGACGCTCTGAGAACAGCTGCGCGTTTTCCGACATTTGTCCATACGCGCGCAAGAAAGTTGTAAAAGATCGCAGCGCATCGGTCCGAAAACCGGAATCGAGTTTCGGGCCGATGCATAGAAACAATAGGTTAGCGCATCCTTTGTGCGTCCGCACAGACGCACGGCTCCCTAGGCCTGTTTCTGATCCGAGAGGCAGCGGCCTCTCGTACCCGCCCGCATTTTGCCGTCGAAGCGGGGGCGTTGCGGAGAACGCCCCCGGTTTACTGGTCAGAACTTGATCTGGATCTGCCCGGTGAGGTTCTGGCTCTTGTAGCCGCCGCCGAACTGGCCGGTATAGCTGACGCCGACGCTGACATTTTCGGAGAAATCGGTCGTCCAGCCGACGGAGAAGACCGCCTGATCCTCGGCGAGCGGCGCGCCCGACATGTTGAACACATCCCCTCCGTTAAAGCGCAGCGCGGCGGTCGGATCGATGTCGCCATAGGCGTGTCGCCAACCGGCCGAACCGGTCAGTTGGCTGCGATAATCGCCGAGGGGAATGTCCCAGGCGCCGCGCAGGCCCACCGTGGTGAAACCGGTATTCATCTCGGAAGCGCTGCGCGAGAAGGCTGCAGGACCGCCGGTTTCGGTGAAGCCGTCGGACGTCTGATGGATATAGCTCGCATCGGCATAGGGCTCGAGACGGAAATTGTCGCCCATGTCGAATGTATATCCGAAGCTTCCATAGACCTGGAAGGTGCCGGCATCGTAGCTGCCCGATATCCTGTCGGAGAAAGCCGAAAAATCGATGCTGCGGCTGGTGGAGATGTCGTGCCATGTATAGGCGGCGCCGAAATCGGTTCCCCATCCGCCCCATTGTCCGCCCCCGTAAAGGCCGAGCGTGTAGTCGTCGCTGGAGCCTTTGGCATTCTGACCCTCCACCTCGTAGGTGGATTGACCATAGCCGAAGACGCCGCCGAAGCGCATCGAGCCAAAGGCGCCGACATCGACGCCGATGAAGGTGCCGCCGACGGAATCCGTCAGGGCGGCGCTGCCGGCCGTGCCGTCAAGCTTTGACCACGAGCCGTAGCCCGTTGCCCAGACGCCAATGCCGCTATTGGTTTCCTCGAAGGTTCCGAAGGGGGTTTCGACGGCGGGAGCTGCGGCATAGTTGGAGACCGCGGAGGCCTGCCGGCCGTCGGCGATGCCGCCGAGCGCGGCACGGACCTGCCGACCGGTGGTATCGCTGAGATAGCGGCTGTTGGCGATCATGGCAGCGTCGCTCGAGGCATAGATGCTGCCTGAAAGCTGGTCGAGCGCCGCAAGAAGCGTCGGACCGTCGTCCTCCAGCTCCCGCAGAAGGGTCCGCAGGTCGCCGCCGACATTGTCGAGCACAAGGCAGGCAGAATGGTGCGCCGAGCAATCGAGGCGGTTGCGCGACGTGGTGGCCGTCACGATCAACTGATGATTGTTAAGGGGGTTTACCTGGATGAGGCCGCCGACGCCATTGTCGGAGAAGGTGGTCGTCTCTGTCCAGGTGATATTGCCGGTGGCCTGGATCAGAACGAACTCGTCGCCGAGCTCAAGGTGTCCACTGATCGGGGAGACCGAAACATTGGCGCCGGTGGCGATGGTCACGGATCCTGACGCCACGATCTGGCTTGCCATGTTCCCGGCGTAATCCATGATAAAGGTCAGCGTTGCCGACGAATCCACGTCGAGGATGTCCAGCGTGACGGTCCCCGTCGAGGCCACCGGTGTCTGGCTGCCGATGATCATGCTGCCGTTTGCGGCGACATGGACCGAACCGAGCGAAGAATCCTTGGCAGTCAGCCGCGCGCCGCCCATGACGTTGATCGTCCCGCCGAGCGCGGCGTTTGCCGGAACAAACAGAAGGCCGGAAGTGATGTTGGTCGTGCCGGAGAACTGATCGCTCGCGCCGGTGAGCGTGAGGGTATTGCCTGAGCCGGCATTGATATCGAAGGTTCCCCCGGGCGCCACGGCATCGGAGATCACGCCGCCAAAGGTCGCATCGGTTGTGACATTCCAGCTCCACGTCGCGGCGCTGGCAATCGAGATGTCGTGGGGAACTGAGTTTTCATTGACCGAAGTCAGCGTGCCGGCGGAGACCGTGGTCTCGCCATCATAGTTATTGTCCCCGGCAAGGATGAGCGTACCATCGCCTTTCTTGTTCAGACCGGAAGATCCGATGAGCGGAACGTCGATCGTCGCCGTCGTCGTCCCGCCGCCAGACGGGTTGACGACGTCGATCTCGGCGTCGGCGCCACTAGTCTGGGGCACGAGGTTGAGCACATCCTGCGTTGAACTGGCGGCGAGTGTGTAACCATTCGCCGTGAACTGCATGCCGGAAACTGCGATTACATTGTCCGGAGCGTTCGGACTGACCACGGTGACCGGGCCACCGGCATTGCCGCCGAACACGCCGTACCCCCCGCTGCCCCATTCTCCCGGCGGCGATCCCTGGGCATCGGTCCAGTTCTGGTTGGACATGGTCCAGGTGCCTCGCCCGCCAGCGCCCATTGGCGTGCCGGGATTGGCGGTGAGGCCGTTCCAGTAGAGATAGGCGTCTTCACCGACAAGAAGGTCTATCTGGCCGGGACCGTTAGGGGTCATTTCGTTGGCCTTCAGCCGATAATAGACGTCATTGACGGTTGCGATGCCGGACGCGGCAATCAAACTCAATTCTCCAAGCCGCCGCGTCGCATAGGCGATCAACGGATAGGTTCCGTCATTCAGCGCTGGTCCGTTGTCGATAGTCACCTGCAGCGTCGCGCCGCTGATGAACAGCTGCCCGGTCTGAATGACCGCGCTTGCATTGGCGGTTTCATGCAGTTCGACCGCGAGGATCGATGCGGTCGAGCCGGTCTTCACCAGTGTGAGCTGCGTTCCGGCTGTCAATGCGCCTCCATTGACCGAGCCGGAGATCGTGCCGCCGCCTTCGATGAAGACGGAGCCGCCCAGTGTGCCATGCCCGGTCAGCGTGGTGTTGCCCTGCACCGTCGTGGTGCCACCGAAATTGCCGCTGTTGCTGTTTAAAGCAACTGTGCCGCTGGCGATGTTGAAATTGGCGTTCGACGCAGTACCCGAAATGACGTTGGCGGCTCCAAAGGTCACCGGTCCGTTCGTGTTGACCTCCAGAGTCGCTCCGGGATTCTCAAGATTGATGCCGGCAGGCAACGATCTGCTGCCGCCAATCACGAGCGTCCCCGCCGAAACCGTCGTTTCACCCGTATACTGGTTATCCGCCGTCAGGACGAGCGTGCCCGCGCCGGTTTTCGTCAGGCCGGCGTTCCCGGCCAGAATGGTGTTGATGGTGGCGGTTTGACCCGAAGTGTCGACATCTACCGTCACCGCATTGCTGCCGGCGGGGGCAAGTGTGAGCTGGTCCACGGCGGCGTTCGGATTGATGTCGTAGCTGACGCCGGTGAATGTCATGCCGCCGACATTGATCGCGGCCCCACTGCTGTCGACGGTCACGGTTCCATCGTTCCTCTCGAAGATCGCAGTCGCGCCCTGCGTCCAATCATGAGGAGCTGGCACAGGATTACTGTCACTATCCGACCAGAAACGATCAGCGGTCCAGCCGCCGCTGCCGCCGAGGTTCTGCGGCACCGTTGTCTGTCCGGGGTTCCAGAAGTTGTCGCCCGGCGCGGTCACGGCGAGGACAATCTGGTTCGTGCCTTGTTGTTGCAGGTGATAGTTTGGATTGGTTCCTGGCGCGAAAGCAAGAAGGGTGAGATCCGTCGTACGGCTCCCGCTGTACTGGAACAGAACGTAGTGATTGTTGAGCGGCAGATCCGCCCCGTTCAAGACATCGACCGTGATCGTGCCGCCATTGTCGAAATGGAAGTCTCCGACGCTGAAGAGCGGTGTGTTTCCCGGTGCCTGTGCGTTCAGCGAGACGATGATCATCGACATCGAATCCGTAAGCGTCAGACTTCCGGCTCCGACGGTGAAGGTAGGATCGGCCTGCGCGCCGGAAAGCGTGGCGCCGCCCTGAACCGTCACCGCGCCGCCGATCCCGCCGCCGCTCGTGCTCATGAGCGTTGCCCCGGTGGCAACGGTGGTCGCCCCAGTGAAATTCGTCGCGCTGGTACTTTGGAAATCAACCGTTCCGGTTCCGCCGATCGCAAGATTGGCGCCGGCGACGCCCGAAAGCGCGTTCGTGAACACAAGCGTGCTCATATTCTGAGCGAAGAGGGACAGCGTCGCAGTCGAATCGACGCTGATGTCATTCAGTACCGCCCCGCCGCCGGCGGTGCTGCCGATCTGCAGGATGCCCTGCGCGACCCGCGTGCCGCCGGAAAAGGTTTTGTCGCCATTCAGGATCAGTGTGCCTGTTCCTGCCTTGCGAATGCCCGCTGTACCGGTGAGATCGACATCGAGCGTGGCCGTAAAATCCTGACGAACCTCGATTTTTGAAAGGTTGTCGGAGAAATCAGAGAAAAGCGTCAACGCGTCCGTTTGCTGGGGGCCGCTGAGCGTGTAGCCGTCCACGGCGAAAGACAGTCCGGCGACCGTGATCGCCCCGCCGGCGCCCGCCGAACTGTCGATCGTGACAACGGCAGGCGGCGGCAAATCCGATCCCTCAAAGACGGCGACGGTCTTCTGGTTCCACGGTCCGTGCGGATGCCCGCTGCTATCCGTCCAGTTGCGATCAGTGCTGCTGGCCGTCCAGCGGCCATTGCCACCCACAACGGGTTGCAGTCCGGAGTCTCTACTTCCGTTCCAGTAGCTCTGGGCGCCTTCGCCGATCACGATGGCGACGATATTGCGCATGCCAACGGTCATCATCGAGACGGTCACGTCCTGGCTGTTGACGCCAATGCCCGTCGAGTTCACGTCGATCTTGAGATCATCGATACTGTTCGTGAGATTCCCGTAGGAGATCAGGTAATAGGCGCCATCGCCGAGCTCGCCGCCGACGGGATTCGCATTGGTGACGTTGACCAGACCGCCAAGCGTCAGGTCTCCCGAAGCATCAAACAGCGGCGTCGCCGCCGGCGCCTGGAATGCAGCACGAATGACAGAGCCGCTGCTTCCGGCTATGCCATCGGTCAGGACAAGATTATCCATCCCGAACGGCTGGTTCGCAATTCCGGAAAGGAACGCACCGTCGGAAACCGTCGTCGTTCCGCCGATACTGCCGTTGTTTCCGGTGAGTGTCGCCCCGCTTTGAACGGTCGTCTGGCCCGTAAAGCCAGTAATGCCGCGGTTAAGGCTGTTAAGGCTGACGGTTCCGGTGCCGCCGATATTGAACTGGGGGGCGGTCCCCCCGCCGGCGCCGCTGGCCAGCATGTTGTTGATTGTAACGGTTGATGTTCCCTCCGCCATAATCGTAAGCGTGGCATTTGGGTTGACCGTGATGGTTGAGGCGCGGTTGATCGAACCGTTGGTCGTGCCGTCACCAAGCTGAAGCGTGCCCTGCGAGACCGTCGTGGCGCCGGTATACTGGTTGTCCGCCGTCAGCACGAGCGTGCCCACGCCGGTCTTGGTGACCGGACTAGCCGTCATGCCATCATCTATCATTCCAACGGCGATCGTCGCCATTGCGGCGTTGACCGCGATATCCACCGACGCGCCATTGGCGTTGAGCGTGAGCACATCCGCCTGACCAGTCCTCGAAATCAGGCTGTAGCCGGTGGTATCGAACGTGAGGCCATTGACAAGGATGGGCGCGCTGCTGTCGACGGTGATGGCGGCGGAGAGGGCTCCCTGAAAAATGGCGTTGGCGCTCTGGGTCCAGGGACCGGGAGACTGGCCCTGTGAGTTGGACCAGTTCTGGCCACCGCTCGCGGTCCAGCTTCCGGGGCCGCCGAAATTGCCGGAACCCGGTGGCGTTTGCGGATGCCAGTATGCGCCCTGCCCGACGGGGCTTTCTGGTATGATATAGATGAAAGTACCGTCGTTTCCGAGACTGTAGTTCTGCCCCATTGGATTCTGCAGCGTGAGATTGCCAAGACTTCCGGCCGGATCAAATGTCGTGTACCGGATCAGATTATAATGCTGACCGATGTCGGTCAGCATCGTCGGCATGTACATGACCGTTCCGCCCTGAAGGTTCAGCGTATCGACCGTGATCAGCGGAGCTGTATTGGCCGTGGCGTTGAGCGTCACCGACAAGCTGGAGCCGGGATTGAGCGTCAGGGTTCCGCTGATCGCAAGTGGCGTGGCGTTGGCGACAGTGCCCGAAAGCGTGCCGCCGGTGACGCTGACATTGCCACCGATCGTGCCGGTCCCCATGAGCGTTCCACCGGTGACGTCGACATTACCGCCGAGTGTCCCCATAACGTTGAGCGTGCCGCTTTCCACAGTCGTCGTGCCGGCGAAGTTGGTGCTCGGACTTAGGAAGTTCACAGTTCCCGTGCCGATGACGCGCATGGCCGCCGTGGTCGAGCCGTTGCTGTCGACGATCGTGCTGAATCCAAGCGTCGGCGAGGCATTGAAGACGAGTGTGCCACTCGCTCCGACACTGATGTTGCCATCAACCCCGCCATTGGTCGTGCCGTCGCCGAGTTGAAGCGTGCCACCGGAAATGGTGGTCGTACCTGTATAGGTTTTTGTTCCGGTGAAGACCAGCGTGCCGCCGCCCGTCTTCTCCAGCGTGCTGACGGCGGCGTTGGCATTGTTCTGTCCGTTCTGGATGTTGACGCCGATGGTCGCCGTCACGAGATTGTCGACCTGCAGCGTGCCGGAAGAACTTGAATAGGGAGACAGCGTCAGCAGACCTCCTGCCCCGCCGAGCAGCACATAGCCCGTAGGCGACATTGCTGTCACAGCCTGGAACTCCAGCCTGTCGAATCCCATTGTGCTACCGACTGTCACCTGGCCGCCGTTTTGACCGGCGAAGATACCGACGGAGCCTGCCCAGGCAGCATTGCCCTCACCGTTGATGGTCGACCATTTGTTGGAGGCGGTTGTCCAGGAGCCGCTTCCG
>NZ_VCLB01000018.1 GCF_005924265.1 Martelella lutilitoris | reverse complement strand
GACAGACGATTCATGCTCGCGTTTTTTCTCCAGCTCGCGTTTTTTCACCAGATCCGGACTTCCCGCACCAGAATACGCTCGAGCTGCGTAACCATGAGAAGACGACATAGTCATTGACACCCCCCTTTGCAGCGATCCGAATTCACAAAATAGAACTCTGGAGCAACCAACACGATAATATTAAATATCAGTTACTTACATGCTATACTTACATGTATTCCTAATTTCATCTTACGATAACATATTATACATAATTATTCTCGTTTGAAAAGAATTTATATTTACTTGTATGGCAATTAAGAAATGTAAACTGGAAGCGCAGACTCATTGGAAGACGAGCGACGATATGATCACGCAGCGCTCGCTTGTTAAGAAGAGCGCAGATGCCGGTTTTGCTCCGCGAGATGATCGGCTTGGCCGCCGAGAAGCTTGCTGTCTTGGCGGCTGGTGCCAAGACAGCGGCGGGTTGAGGTGAGCGCCTTGCCGACTACTACTCAGCTTAGCGGCCAGCGCGAGCGCGACACGAACGGTTACGGATGAGTTGCATATTCCAAAGCGTCCCGACCGACGGTTAATTCGCAGACTTTCCTGAGCCAAGCTGCGCGACTGAGCAAACACTCGTTTTCCAGCGCTGGCCGACGCCCTCAACGGCGCTTCGACATGCTCGGTTGATGGTCCACCGAAGGTTATGGGCCGGCCCGAGATACTTCACAGCCGGATGCAACCACCTGACGTTCATGAGGCTCCGACGCAACAAATGGAGAGAGGGCCTGCGCTTCCGTCAAAGGTGAAACCGACCCACATCCGGGATGCTATGCCACTCCGTGGGTCACGTTCGGCCGTGGCCAACATAAGAACCATTGTTGCTACCGAACGACCCGCCCCCCTTCGAGCCAGACATTGACGCCATCAGAGCGTAAAAGCGGCCGCGTGCAAAAAAAGAGGGCCATCAATCCTCATGGATACCATCAGCACAATAAAAATATGATTCTTATTGCTATATTAAATATAAATAATTTATATATATTTAATATTACTAATAAAAAACCTATTAATTATTTGATGTTAACAAACAATTAACATTTTTAGTTAATTATTATTTCCGTAATCTATCGATGTTTGTGAGGAATGTTCACATACCGGGGTTGCGTCCGATGTTGAACACCCAAAAGGCAAAAAGGGAATTCTGGCTATGTCAGGAACGATGACTTACGACGCAGGGCGTCTTACCGATATCCACACCGTCACGCGCGCAGCG
>NZ_VCLB01000017.1 GCF_005924265.1 Martelella lutilitoris | reverse complement strand
CCGACTGTCACCTGGCCGCCGTTTTGACCGGCGAAGATACCGACGGAGCCTGCCCAGGCAGCATTGCCCTCACCGTTGATGGTCGACCATTTGTTGGAGGCGGTTGTCCAGGAGCCGCTTCCGCCGATCAACGTGCCGTCGTCAGCGGGCAGCGCCGCGCCGTTCCAGTATTGGGCCACCTCGTTATTGCTGTCATAGGCGACGATGCGGAGCATCCCGGGCTCCTCGCCTCGTACGCCGGGCGTGACGATATCCAGTCTGTAGTTTCCGGAAAAGCCGTTGATTGTCGGCGCGGCGGAGAAGATGTTGGTCGGGTCCTGCTGCAGGTTGCCGGTATATTGCAAGATGTTGTAGACACCGGCCTCGGCATCAGGGCCGCCGCCTGGACCGGTGACGGTCAGGAGACCGCCGCGCGTATCAAGATCTCCGGTGGAGAACATCGTTCTCAGGGCGTTGGCTTGATTTAGGGTCACGTTGAGATTGGATGGGTTGAGGAAATATGCGCCCGCCGGCCGGCCGGCCTGGAATGTCACGGATGTGCCGAGCCCGAGACGGGTGGTGCCCTGCGTCCCCCTCAAGATCGCGCCGCCATTGCTGATCGTGACATTGCCGCCGACCGCCCCCGTCCCGTCCAGTATACCGTTGTTGACAAGTGTACCGGTAAAGCTTGTGGAGAGGTCTTTGTCGAGAAAGACGGCATAACCTTGCGTGAGGATATTGCCGATGTTGTCCCGCGTGCCGCCCCCCATATAGATATCGAAATAGCCCGAACGGTCGACGCTCGTCACATTGTTTCTTGTGAATTGGTAGTCTTGCTCATATGCGGCGACTTGAAAGTGACTGCCTGCTCCCACAACGATATCGCCGACAACCGTAGCTGGTTTGTTCTCCGGGTTATTGCCGGATTGGCTGGTAATACCGCCAAGCCGGAATTTGGAGGCGTTGTCGATATAGGTTGTTCCCGTATATTGTTGGTCGCCTATCACGGTGACCGCGCCGCCGCCGCCGCCGGTGATATGGAGGTCAGAGACGGTGCCGTCCATGATGATCGTGTTGAAATAGATTCGGTCGGACTGGGTGCTGCTGATAGTGAAGTTCTGACCTGCTGTGGGAGACATCGCGATCGAGCCGCTACCGGCGAAAAGCAGATTCTGGTATCCGCCCGGGTTGGTCTGGGAGTTGCCGCCAATAATGATGCCGCCCACCGTCAGGTCTTCATCGATCGTCACTTCTATTTGTGCGGAGGTGACGAAATCGATCAGCTGGAACGCAGCGACATCGCCGGGAGTGGTATTGGGCCAGCTCCTGTTCGGGGAGATGGACAGGGTTGTCCAGTTGAGCGCCGAAGTCGACCAGGTCCCGCTGACAGAACCGTCGGGCAGCCCTGTGCCTCCGGGGCCGGTGTTCCAGTAGAGTGTTTCCGCCCTGGCCATGTCCGGCGCGACAAGACCGGCCGCGCCGGACGCCAGAAAGACCGCAAGCGCCGTCCCCGACAGAAAACGGGTCTTCCGGTACGTGCG
>NZ_VCLB01000016.1:2500-7142 GCF_005924265.1 Martelella lutilitoris | reverse complement strand
TCGGTGCAAAGCAAAAACCCCGCCGGTGTGGCGGGGCTTTCGCAAGTAAAGTTGGTTGCGGGGGCAGGATTTGAACCTGCGGCCTTCAGGTTATGAGCCTGACGAGCTACCGGGCTGCTCCACCCCGCGTTATGTATTGAGCTTCCGGGGTAATGGTTTGGACGGATGGTCCTGTGCCTTGCCCGGTATTTTTTGTTTTGCCGGTCCTCGGCCTTTGGCCTGCGGTTCGGCGGGGGCTGCTCTTGCCCCGCGTTATGTATTGAGCTTCCGGGGTAATGGTTTGGACGGATGGTCCTGCACCTTGCCCGGTATTTTTTATTTTGCCGGTCCTCGGCCTTTGGCCTGCGGTTCGGCGGGGGGGCTGCTCTTGCCCTGCGTTATTGGTTTTGTATGCGGCAACAAAAAAGCCGCCTTTTACGGCGGCTTTGATCGGCAGTCGCCGTTTGTTTCGAGAAGATATTTCATGTTGCATTTGGCAGACCTGGCAGCGACTTACTCTCCCGTGCCTTAAGACAAAGTACCATCAGCGCTGGGGCATTTCACGGCCGTGTTCGGAATGGGAACGGGTGTTAAGGACCCCGCCATAGCCACCAGGTCGGCCAAATGCAGCATGTTTTTCGAGAAGCTGGAAGAGAGTTGTTTTGTCCTCAGGTTTGTTTTCGCTCGCGGGCGTACCGGCCCTTTCAGGGCCTGCCCTGCGCGGGCGCCTCGCATAAGCTCGGACGCGCAGTCGCGCTTGCGAAGCCCTCTGGGCTTCGGTCCTTTTCCCCTGCAATGCAGGCGTTTTGGACGAACAATAACGTGAGGTCTGTTGTTGTAATGCGCTTCTTCTGTCAGCAGTCGCAATGCCTGCCGAGGGACGACCCTCAGCAGCTTGCCTGCGTCGCGTGAGCAGCGCCTTCCGCAGCGCAGCGATCGAAGATCGCGACAGCGTGAGGACAAAAAGATCGTGTTCATCGGCTTTGCCGATGAACATGAACAATGAGAACGATCAAGCCAATCGAGCGATTAGTACCGGTAAGCTTCACACATTGCTGCGCTTCCACACCCGGCCTATCAACGTTGTCGTCTACAACGGCTCTGATAGGGAACACTCGTTTTCAGGTTGGTTTCCCGCTTAGATGCCTTCAGCGGTTATCCATTCCGTATATAGCTACCCTGCTATGCGGCTGGCGCCACAACAGGTCCACCAGAGATACGTCCATCCCGGTCCTCTCGTACTAGGGACAGATCCTGTCAATATTCCTACACCCACGGCAGATAGGGACCGAACTGTCTCACGACGTTCTGAACCCAGCTCACGTACCGCTTTAATTGGCGAACAGCCAAACCCTTGGGACCTGCTCCAGCCCCAGGATGCGATGAGCCGACATCGAGGTGCCAAACAACCCCGTCGATATGGACTCTTGGGGGTCATCAGCCTGTTATCCCCGGCGTACCTTTTATCCGTTGAGCGATGGCCCTTCCACGCGGGACCACCGGATCACTATGACCGACTTTCGTCTCTGCTCGACTTGTCAGTCTCGCAGTCAGGCGGGCTTATGCCATTGCACTCGACGACCGATTTCCGACCGGTCTGAGCCCACCATCGCGCGCCTCCGTTACTCTTTAGGAGGCGACCGCCCCAGTCAAACTACCCACCATACACTGTCCCGGATCCGGATCACGGATCGCGGTTAGACATCCACGAAGATAAGGGTGGTATTTCAAGGATGGCTCCACAAGAACTGGCGTCCCTGCTTCAAAGCCTACCACCTATCCTACACATGCCTTGGCGAATGCCAGTGTAAAGCTATAGTAAAGGTGCACGGGGTCTTTCCGTCTGACCGCAGGAACCCCGCATCTTCACGGGGAATTCAATTTCACTGAGTCTGCGTTGGAGACAGCGGGGAAGTCGTTACGCCATTCGTGCAGGTCGGAACTTACCCGACAAGGAATTTCGCTACCTTAGGACCGTTATAGTTACGGCCGCCGTTTACTGGGGCTTCAATTCAATGCTTGCACATCTCCTTTTAACCTTCCAGCACCGGGCAGGCGTCAGACCCTATACGTCGTCTTAAAGACTTCGCAGAGCCCTGTGTTTTTGATAAACAGTCGCTACCCCCTGGTCTGTGCCACCTCTCAATACTTGCGTATAAAGAGGTCACGCTTCTTCCGAAGTTACGCGTGCAATTTGCCGAGTTCCTTCAACGCAGTTCTCTCAAGCGCCTTGGTATACTCTACCTGACCACCTGTGTCGGTTTCGGGTACGGTCTCACGACGGGGCTATTTCCTGGAACCGCTCCACCGCACACTCAATCCAATAAGAATGTACGATTTGTGCAATCCGTCACCACCGCCTGGCCCACGAATATTAACGTGGTTCCCATCGACTACGCGTTTCCGCCTCGTCTTAGGGGCCGGCTAACCCTGCTCAGATTAACTTTAAGCAGGAACCCTTGGTCTTTCGGCGAGAGGGTCTCTCACCCTCTTTATCGTTACTCATGTCAACATTCGCACTTCCGATACCTCCAGGACCCCTCACGGGTATCCCTTCATCAGCCTACGGAACGCTCCGCTACCACGTGGATAAATCCACATCCTCAGCTTCGGTGCATGGCTTGAGCCCCGGTACATTTTCGGCGCAAAGACCCTTATTTAGACCAGTGAGCTGTTACGCTTTCTTTAAATGATGGCTGCTTCTAAGCCAACATCCTGGTTGTTTTGGGATCCTCACATCCTTTCCCACTTAGCCATGACTTGGGGACCTTAGCTGGAGGTCAGGGTTGTTGCCCTTTTCACGACGGACGTTAGCACCCGCCGTGTGTCTGCTGAACAGTACTCTTCGGTATTCGCAGTTTGGTTAGGATCAGTAAGACGGTGAGTCCCCATAGCCCATCCAGTGCTCTACCCCCGAAGGTATTCATTCAACGCTCTACCTAAATAGATTTCGCGGAGAACCAGCTATCTCCGAGTTTGATTGGCCTTTCACCCCTAGCCACAAGTCATCCCAATCTATTGCAACAGATGCGGGTTCGGTCCTCCAGTTGGTGTTACCCAACCTTCAACCTGCTCATGGCTAGATCACTCGGTTTCGGGTCTAATGCATCTAACTAAATCGCCCTATTAAGACTCGCTTTCGCTGCGCCTACACCTATCGGCTTAAGCTTGCTAGATACACTAAGTCGTTGACCCATTATACAAAAGGTACGCCGTCACCCTTGCGGGCTTCGACTGTTTGTAGGCATCCGGTTTCAGGTTCTCTTTCACTCCCCTTGTCGGGGTGCTTTTCACCTTTCCCTCACGGTACTGGTTCGCTATCGGTTATGCACGAGTACTTAGGCTTGGAGCGTGGTCGCCCCATGTTCGAACAGGATTTCACGTGTCCCGCCCTACTCAAGGACAATGACTATTCTACGCATACGGGGCTATCACCCATCTCGCCAGGCTTCCCAACCTGTTCTGCTTTATTCATCATTGCCACTGGCCTCATCCGCGTTCGCTCGCCACTACTTGCGGAGTCTCGATTGATGTCCTTTCCTACGGGTACTTAGATGTTTCAGTTCCCCGCGTTCGCTTCTTAACCCTATGTATTCAGATTAAGATACCTTTTAATGATATCTAGAAACCATTCCGGTTGCCTATCGGCAACCCGACTGATCTGTTTTGTCCTCACGCTGTCGCGATCTTCGATCGCTTCACTCCGGACGGGCCGGCCAAAAATGGCCGACGCGCAGTCGCGCTTGCCTCAGGAGCGTGGCTCCTTCGGATTTCATTTCCCAAACCAACGTGGAAAAAGAATTCGGTGCTAAGCACCGCAAGGCCGACCGGCCGTCGCCGCTGATGCGGCGCGCCATCGCAGCCCCAGCAGGTCGAAGACCTGCGGTACGGGGCGTGAGATCAAATAATTCCAGACAAATCATTCCAACCGGAATGATTTTCTAGATATCTAAGGTGGGTTTCCCCATTCGGATATCCATGGATCAAAGCTTATTCGCAGCTCCCCACGGCTTTTCGCAGCGTATCACGTCCTTCATCGCCTGTGCATACCAAGGCATCCACCAAATGCCCTTAAGACACTTGATCGTTCTCATTGCTGATGTTCATCTTTTATGTCCTCACGCTGCCACAAGCCTTGCGGCTTGTTTCGCTCCGGACGGGGCGGCGAACGGTCGCCGACGACCTTTCGGTCTACGGGAAGTTCCTCGCAACGTCTTTTGCAGGCTTTATGAGCACAACCACCGGGCCTTTTGTATAACCCCGACAGATGCCATCAACACGATCTGACCACCGACCCAACAAAGTCGGCAGCCTTAATTTTGTAAGACTATCCATCTTCAGCTCTTCTTAGCGCGACCGCGCGTCGCCGGAAGTCCGGCGCCCCAGCGGAGGATAGGTCCGAAGGACCGCTCATCCGTGAGCTCAAAGAACTAAAAAGACGAATGTCTTTTTAGACCAGCTTCTCGAGATAATGTCCGATGATGTGCGGTCAGGCGCATCAATCCGTCGCATCGCTCAGATGAGGCCGAAGCCTCAAACAAACAATCGACGTTGTCGACAGAGCTTCCTTCCAAAACTGCCCCTCTCTCGTATCCGGCCGGCTAGACCTTCAACGCCGTCAATGGGAACAGCTCCGAACGATCATGATCTTCACCACAATCAC
>NZ_VCLB01000015.1 GCF_005924265.1 Martelella lutilitoris | reverse complement strand
TAGGAAAGCTCAAGCGCTTCAAACGGGTGGCTCTGCGCTGCGAGAAAACCAAACGCAACTTTTCAGCCATCGTGTCAATCGCTGCAGCATTCAACCTCATCAAATCCGTCCACACAGCCTAGTGAACGTTTGAGTTTGTTCTCCAAACTCTACCGGGTCCTTTCGACCTTCAGCGCCGCCACCTCCTGCCGTAGTGCCTTCAACTCCGACAAGATCATCTGCATTTCCGGTTCGCGGGCCTGGCGGTTTTCTTCCAGCAGTTCCTGTTCGTGTTCCTTCTGCATGGCCGAGACGATGATGCCGATGAAGAGGTTGAGCACGGTGAAGGCGGTGGAGAGGATGAAGGGCACGAAGAAAAGCCAGGCATTGGGATAGACCTCCATGACCGGGCGGACGATGCCCATCGACCAGCTTTCCAGCGTCATGATCTGGAACAGCGAATAGATCGTGGCGCCGAGCGAGCCGAACCATTCGGGAAAGGTCTCGCCGTAAAGCTTCGTGGCGATCACGGCGAAGATGTAGAAGACCAGCGCCATCAGGACGATGATCGAACCCATGCCGGGAAGGGCGGCCACCAGACCGCCGATCACGCGCCTCAGCGACGGGATCATCGACAGAAGGCGCAGTGCACGCAGGATGCGCAGCGCGCGCAGCACCTGGAGGGGGCCGCTTGCGGGCAGGAGGCTGATGACCACGATGGTGAAATCGAACAGGCTCCACGGATCACGGAAGAAGCGCAAGCGGTGGGCATAAAGCCGCAAAGCGATTTCGATGACGAAGATGATCAGGACGAGGCGGTCGAAAAACCTGAGCACCGGCCCGGCGAAGCTCTGCATCACCGTATCGGAGGTCTCGAAACCCAGCGTGATTGCGTTGATGATGATGACTGTCAGGATAAAGGCTTCCCAGTTACGGGAGGTTGTCAAAGCCAGCACCTTTTCACGCATGATTTTTCGATCTCCGATTGTCTTGCCCTCGGCGATCGAGATGGGGGAAGACTTGCGGCAAAGCAAGGCTCACCCGGGCCCTGCGCGCTCGGCCTTGCGCCGACCGCCATCACGAATGTGTGAACGTCATTGCGCAGGGCTTACGTGGACCTTTCCGCCATTCTCCCGCACACTGCTGCCATCCTCAAAACAAGGGGGAATGGCAGTGCTTCGTCAATTTGCGATGCTCGTTCCTGCAGTTATGGCGCTCTGGGCAGCGAGCGCGGCCGCGCAATCGCGCCCGCCGGTCAGTCAGTGCCAGGCGATTGCCGAGCGCCTGCCGGATGTGAAATTCGCAAGCTTCATGCCTGTTGCCTATGAGGCGCCGGAGGTGACGATCACCTTCATCGGCCATTCCACCTATCTGATCGAAACGCCTGAAGGCGTGCGGATCGCGACCGATTATTCCGGCTTTCTGCTGCCCGGTGGTCCGCCGGATGTGGCGACGATGAACAAGGCGCATGAGAGCCATTTCACGCTGAGCCCCGATCCCGGCATCGGCATGGTGCTGCACGGCTGGGGCGACGTGCCCGGCGAGGCGGCCGATCACGATCTTGTCGTCGGCGATACCTATATTCGCAACGTCACCACCGATATCCGCGCCTGGGGCAGTTTCGAGGAAGACGGCAATTCCATCTTCATCTTCGAGGTGGCGGGCCTGTGCATCGGGCACCTTGGCCATTTGCATCATGAACTGACCGACAGCCATATCATGGAGATCGGCCGGCTCGATGTGGTCATGGTGCCCGTGGACGGCGGGCTCACGCTCGGGGCTGAAAGCATGCGCAATGTCATCGAGCGGCTTTATTCCTCGATCGTTCTGCCGATGCACCGCACGGGGCCGCGCGTCAGGAGCTTCGCCGAGATGATGGGCGAGGGCTTCGAGGTGGTCTATTCCGACAGCCGCTCGCTGACGGTCTCGCTCAGGACGCTCTCCAGCCCGCCGAAGATCATCCTTCTGGAAGGCGTGTGGTAGGTAGCGCAACCCGCGCCTCTCTTCGTCCCGCAGGCGCGCTTGGGCTTGAACCAAAACCGCTGCGCCCTTATAAGGCGCCCATTCTATCGTTTATAAGATAAAGACAGGGCGGAGCTCATGGCGGGCCATTCACAGTTCAAAAACATCATGCATCGCAAGGGCCGGCAGGATGCGGTGCGTTCGAAAATGTTCTCCAAGCTGGCGCGCGAAATCACCGTCGCCGCCAAGATGGGCGCGCCCGATCCGGACATGAACCCGCGTCTTCGGCTGGCGATCCAGAACGCCAAGGCGCAGTCCATGCCGAAGGACAATATCGAACGCGCGATCAAGAAGGCCGCCGGCGGCGATGCGGAGAACTATGACGAAGTGCGCTACGAGGGCTATGGCCCCGGCGGCGTCGCCGTGATCGTCGAGGCGCTTTCGGATAACCGCAACCGCACCGCCTCCAATGTCCGCTCGATCTTCACCAAGGCCGGCGGCGCGCTCGGCGAAACCGGCTCGGTCGCCTTCTCCTTCGACCATGTCGGCGAGATCGTCTACAAGAGCGAAGCCGGCGATGCGGATGCCATGATGGAAGCCGCGATCGAGGCCGGCGCCGAAGACGTCGTGTCCGATGAGGACGGCCACACGATCTATTGCGCTTTCGAGGACATCAACGAGGTCTCCTCCGCACTTCAGGAAACGCTGGGCGAGGCCGACAGCGTGAAAGCCATCTGGAAGCCGCAGAACACCATTCCGGTGGACGAAGAGCGCGCCACGTCGCTGATGCGCCTGATCGAGAACCTCGAAGACGATGACGACGTCCAGAACGTCTATTCGAATTTCGAGGTCGATGACGAAGTCATGGCCAAGCTTTCGGCCTGAGTTTTCGAGACTGAATTTGCAGAAAGCCGCCGGGTCAAGGTCCGGCGGCTTTTTGTGTTGAAATAGTTTGGTTCCCCCCTCATCCGTCATGCCGGCCTTGAGCCGGCATCCAGATCCAAACAGCGAGAGCCGTCGCGATTAAGGCACTGTTAAGAAGGGTGTTTTTGTGGCCCTGGACCCCGGCTCAGGGCCGGGGTGACGGAGAATGGGAGCAGGTTCTCTGGTTCTGCAACAGGCTTTCTCAGCAGTCTGTAGCCGCCGGGACAAGCGCCGGCTGCTTTTTTTCAGGCCGCAGCCTTTGCCAGGCTCTCCCGCAGCTCACCGAACATCGCCACCGATTTCAGTCGCGCGTCGACCGAATGCACCGGCACGGAGATGATCACCTCGTCTGCTTTCGTGTCGGCGATGAAGCCTTGCATCTTCGCCTTCGCCTTTTCCGGCCCGCCGACGACGGCGAACTGGAAGGTGTGCTCGATCGAGAATTTCTCCATTTCGGTCCACAGGCCATCCATGCTTTTCACCGGGCGCGGGGTCTTGCCGCGCGCATTCCTGCGCAGCGCGACGAAGCTCTGCAGGGCGGAGGTGAAGTGGTAGTCGGCCTCCTCATCCGTATCGGCCATCGCCCCCATCACGCCGACGATCACGTATGGTTTGTCGAGCTGGGCCGAGGGCTTGAAGTTGGAGCGGTAGATGTGCAGCGCATCGAACAGCATATCGGGCGCGAAATGCGAGGCGAAGGCATAAGGCAGGCCAAGGGCGGCCGCCAGATGCGCGCTGTAGGTCGAGGAGCCGAGAATATAGATCGGCGCCTTGGCGCCAGCGCCGGGATTGGCGATCAGCCGCTGGCCCTCTTGCGGATCGTCCATCAGCTGTTGCAGCTCGACGATATCGTTTGGAAAGGTCTGGGCGCCGGCCTCCAGATTGCGGCGCAGGGCGCGGGCGGTGTTCATGTCCGTGCCCGGCGCGCGGCCAAGGCCGAGATCGATGCGGCCCGGATAGAGCGCTTCCAGCGTGCCGAATTGTTCGGCGATCACCAGCGGCGAATGATTGGGCAGCATGATGCCGCCGGAGCCGACGCGCAGCGTTTCGGTTGCCCGCGCCGCCTCGGAGATGACCAGAGAGGTCGCGGCACTTGCGATGCCGGTCATGCCGTGGTGCTCGGCAAGCCAGAAACGGGTGAAGCCGGAAGCCTCGGCCTGTCGCGCCATCTGCCGTGTGGCATCGAGCGCTTCTGAAACCGTGCCGCCTTCAACGACGGGGCAGAGATCGAGTATGGAAAATGCAGTCATCGGACAATCCTGTTCCGGAAGATGAGCGTTGTCCCACACTTAGGAATTAATCATCTGATTTGCAAAGCTCGGCTGAAGGATCGGTTCTGCAATGAAGCACCGGGAGGGAGCTTGCGGGAAGTTCAGGCATCCTGGCGCATGTCTCTCGGCGCTGAAAAGCCCGAAACAAACAGAAGGCGCTTGCCTTCCCGCTGTCCGTCACCCCGGACTTGATCCGGGGGGCCAGGGCCACTGGTCTCCGGTTTAAAATCACGAGACGCTGAAAAGCGTTGAAATCGCTGAATATTGTATCTTACCCGGATTTCAGGACATCGCTTTTCTCACCGAGCCGTTGGTTGAACAAGCCCCTCCTTATTCATACCGGGACAAGCCCGAGCATGACGCAGGTGGAGGGCGGAAACCGAAAAGAAAACCCGACTGATGGCTAAACCGGGCACCAATGGCTCAGGGCCGGCATGACGGAAGCGCTGGTGTGGGCCTTGGCCAAAAGCTGAAGGCCGGGCGCTCGCACACCCGGCCTTCCTCATTGCTCAGCCTATTGGCGCAAGATCAGACGCCGGAGCGTCCGTCCATGCCGATATAGGCGATGCGCAGCATGTTGGTGGCGCCGGGGGTGCCGAGCGGCACGCCGGCGGAGATGATGATCCGGTCGCCGGGCTTGCCGATGCCCTCGTCAACCACGATGCGGCAGGCGCCATCGACCATGGTGTCGAGATCGGTCGGCTCGTCGGCGACGACGCAATGCAGGCCCCAGACAACCGACAGGCGGCGCGCGGTCTTGACCACCGGCGACAGCGCAATGATCGGCACGTTCGGCCGCTCGCGCGCGGCGCGCAGGCCGGTTGTGCCCGACGCCGTGTAGCAGACCATCGCCGTCAGCTTCAGCGTCTCGGCAATCTCGCGCGAGGCGAGCGAGATGGCATCGGCGCCGGTGGCTTCCGGCTGCGGACGCTGGGCGTAGAGGATCTGCGGGTAAAGCTGCTCGCGCTCGATGGTGCGGGCCACGGAGGCCATGGTGGACACGGCTTCGACCGGATACTGGCCGGCAGCCGATTCAGCCGACAGCATGACGGCGTCCGCGCCTTCGAAAACGGCGGTGGCGACGTCGGAGACTTCGGCGCGGGTCGGAACCGGCGAAGTGATCATCGATTCCAGCATCTGGGTGGCGACAACCACCGGCTTGCCGGCGGAGCGGCAGAGGCGGATGAGCTTTTTCTGCAGGCCGGGCACGGTCTCCAGCGGCATCTCCACGCCGAGGTCGCCGCGCGCCACCATCAGCGCGTCGCTCATTTCGATGATTTCTTCGATCCGCTCAATGGCCTGCGGCTTTTCGATCTTGGACATCAGGCCAACCTGACCGCGGGCGATCTTGCGCACTTCTGCAAGGTCGTCGGGACGCTGCACGAAGGAGAGCGCCACCCAGTCGGCGTCACCGGTTTCCAGAACGGCGTCAAGGTCGGCGCGGTCCTTGTCGGTCAGGGCGCCGACGCCCAGAAGCGTATCGGGAAGGGAAACGCCCTTGCGGTCGGAAATCGTGGTGCCGGCGATCACCGTGCACTCGATGCTCTTGCCGTCGCATTTTTCGGCGCGCAGCTGCAGCTTGCCGTCGTCGATCAGCAGGCGATGGCCGGGCTCGACGGACTGGAGGATTTCCGGATGGGGCAGGAAGACGCGCTTCTCGTTGCCGGGCTCATCCTTGTCATCAAGCGTGAAAGTCTGGCCGATCTCGAGCTCGACCTTGCCGTCAAGGAACTTGCCGACGCGCAGCTTCGGGCCCTGCAGGTCGCAGAGAATGCCGATCGGACGGCCGATGCGGGCTTCGACATTGCGGATACGCTTGATCAGCGTGCGCATCAGGTCATGGCTGGCATGGCTCATATTGATGCGGAAGAGATCTGCTCCTGCTTCGTGGAGTTTCTGGATCTGCTCTTCTTCAGACGAGGCGGGGCCGAGCGTGGCGAGGATCTTGACTTTTCTGTTTCGTCTCATCAGTTCTGACTTTCTTGGGTGCTGGGCCTTGAGGAAAGCTGAACGGTCCAGCTCTCCTCCCGCCCTGTGTCATATTCGCTAAATCCCATCTGCTGATAACCGCGCGTGAAACAGTCCTGGACTCCGGTAATCTCGAACTCCTCTTCTGCGACACACATGTTGGTATAGCCGGTCCAACGTCCGCTGCCGGACGCGTCCTCGGCGTAGAGATAGTAATAGCGCGATTGCAAGGGGCCGGGCACGACGGTTGCACAGGTGGTGGCCGGGAGTTGCCACCATCCCTCCGAAATCCATCCTTCCTCCCCGCGATAGCCGACTGCAACGCCCACGAGATTGGCGGTGTCGTTGCAGACCCTGAACTCGGCATGGGCCTGGTTGCTCGGCCAGAGCGTTGCCAGGAAAAGTCCGCCGAAAAAGAGGCCAAGGAGGTATAAAGGCCGCGTCATGCTCTTGGGTGCATGGAGTGCGGCGCCGAAGTTGAGATGATTCGGTTTCAGTCGCATGTGCCAGATCTCGTTTTGCGTCACCGTGCGGAAGGCGCATTCAATCGATTTGCAGCCCTTATCATAAAGCCCCGCAGCAAGCGAGGCAAATGGCGCGGTTGCGGCTTGCCGATATGCCGACTCTATGCCATCACCCGCATTATTGTTAATTCTGCAGCGGATATCCATGCCGAAGATCAACGCCTGTGAGAGAATAGCCGGAAAATATGACACCGGTTTGGTCCTTCTGGCCGATCATGCCAGGGCGGACGTTCCCGAAGACTATGCCGATCTTGGCCTTGACCGCAGCGTTTTCAGCCGCCACGTGGCCTATGATATCGGTATCGAGGCGTTGACGCGCGCCCTTGCGGCGCGGCTTTCGGCTCCGGCTGTCCTGTCGACATTTTCCCGCCTGTTGATCGACCCCAATCGCGGCGAGGACGATCCGACGCTGATCATGAAGATCTCGGACGGGGCGATCATTCCCGCCAATCATCCGCTTGAACGGGAAGAACGGGAAAAGCGGCTCGCGCTTTTCCATCGCCCTTATCACCAAGCCGTGGACCAGATGATCGACGAGGCCGAGACGGCGACAGGCAGGCCGCCATTGGTGATCTCGCTTCATTCCTTCACGCCGTTCTGGAAGCAAACGGCAAGACCGTGGCATGCGGGCGTGCTCTGGGATGGCGACCCGCGCGCCGTCCGTCCGCTGTTGGTTGCGCTTGAGGCGATCGACGGCGTGACCGTCGGCGACAATGAGCCCTATGATGGCGCCCTGAAGGGCGATACGATGAACCGGCACTGCATGACAACGGGCATCGCCCATGCCCTGATCGAGATCCGCCAGGACCTGATCGCCGACGATGCAGGCGTGGCTTTGTGGGCCGACCGTCTCGCGCCCATTCTGGCCAACCTTGCACAAGACGAGACACTGCATGCGCGCCGGCGTTTCCCCTCGCGCGCCTGACACCGAAGAAAGGGAGGCCTGCATGACCGGACTGAGCGAAGAACAGCAACGCGATCTCGAGGCCGCGGCCTTCCGCCGGCTCCTCGCCCATCTCAGGGAACGCTCCGACGTGCAGAACATCGATCTGATGAACCTTGCCGGTTTTTGCCGCAATTGCCTGTCCAACTGGTATCGCGAGGCGGCGGAAGCGCAGGGTCTCGAACTCGCCAAGGAAGAGGCCCGCGAGATCATCTACGGGATGCCCTATGAGGCGTGGAAGGCTCTGAACCAGCGCGCGGCAAGCGACGAGCAGAAGGCGGCGTTCGAAAGCAACAGGCCAAAGGAATGAGCGCCGGCGGCGAAGAACGAACTTGACCTTGCCGGCGGTTTTCGGCAGGCAGGTGCCCACGCATTTTTCAGCGACAGAATTTTCAGCGGCACAAGGAGTTGACCATGGCCGACGACGCACACGGCATTGCGCGCGATCAGCTGCGCTCGATCATCGAACGTATCGAACGTCTCGAGGAAGAAAAGAAGACGATCGCCGACGATATCAAGGATGTTTACGCCGAGGCCAAGGGAACGGGCTTCGATACCAAGGCGCTGCGCAAGATCATTGCGCTCAGGAAGAAGGACGAGCAGGAGCGCATGGAAGAAGAAGCCGTGCTCGATACCTACATGATCGCGCTCGGCATGATTCGCGCGCCCGAGGACGAATAGTCCGCAGCCGCGAAGACGCGGCCGCTCTGCTTGCGGCCGCCTCTATCGTCTCAGAACCCGTCGAGCACGAGCTTGAGACCCGCGAGAAAGGCCATGGCGTACATGAAGGGGTAGAACACCTCCATGCGCATGCGCTTGACCACCATGGCTCCGGCGATGGTGGCGATGACGGCGAAGGGCAGGAGGCTCGCCGATGCCGCAAGGTTCGGCGCGCCGAGCTCGCCCAGCGCATAATAGGGGCCGAGCTTGATCACGTTGACGATGGCGAAGAAGCGGACGCTGGCGCCGGTATAGGATTTCGGATCAAGCTTCAGCGGAAGCGTGTAGATCTGATAGGGTGGCCCGCCCGAATGCGAGATGAAGCTGGTATAGCCGGCGATGGCGCCCCAGAAAGTGGCCGCGACCGGCCTCTGGCCTTTCGCCGGCTTCTCGATCTTCTCGCCGGGCTTCCAGCGGTCGTAGAAATATTTGCCGGCGAAGACGACGGTGGCAAGCCCGACCAACATGCGGGTCAGTTCGAAGGGGACGGCCGAAAACGTATACCAACCGAGCGCCGTGCCGATGATTGCGCCGGGAAGCAGCGCCTTAAGGGTCGGCCAGTGTCCGTGATGCCGCCATGTCCACAGCGCGACCGCATCCATGACGATCAGGATCGGCAGCATGATGGCCGCTGCCGTCGCCGGCTCGACGACGAAGGTCAGGATCGGTACGCCGAGCAGCGCCAGCGCGCCGCCCATGCCGCCTTTCGTCAGGCCGACGAGAAGAACGGCGGGGATCGCCGCCGCATAAAAAATCGGATCGGGAAGCATGAAATCAAAGCACCTGTTGAAACTCCGCTCTAACGGATTTATCCGGAAATAGCGAGAGGGGCGCACCGCCTCCGACGCGCGGGAAGGGATTGAGGAATATGGATACGGAACAGGATCGTTGCCGGCTGGTGCTGATCGCGCCGGAGATCGCCGACATGAAATTGCAGGAGAAAGCCATCGCCGATGCGCTGCGCGGCGGGGATGTGGCCTCGGTCATTCTCCCGCAATATGGCGAGGCGGTGGAAGCTTTCCAGAAGCGCGCCGAACTGATCGTGCCGATGATCCAGAACTACGAGGCCGCCGCCATCATCGCCGGCGATACGCGCGTGGCCGGGCGGGTCAAGGCTGACGGCGTTCATATCGAGGGCGGAACCGGCGTCCTTGCCGACGCCATGGATCGCTTCTCGCCGCGCATGATCGTCGGCGGCAGCGGACCCAAGGACCGCCACCATGCGCTCGAGCTCGGCGAGTTGAACCCCGACTACGTGTTCTTCGGCAAGCTGGACGGCGACACTCATCCCCAGACGCACCCGAAGAATCTCGAGCTTGGCGAATGGTGGGCGTCCATGGTCGAAATCCCCTGTGTCGTCATGGCCGGCAGCGAGCCGGCAAGCGTGATCGAGGCCGCGCTCACATGGGCGGAATTCGTCGCCGTTGGCAAGGCCGTCTTTTCCGCGCCCGGCGGCCCGGCGGGCATGGTTGCCCAGATCAATGCCGCGCTCGACGAAAAAGCGCCACGGTTTGATTATTGAAGGGGTCATGACCGTCCGCTGCCGTACCCCTCTTGCCGCCCTGATCCTCGCGCTCGTGCTGCCAGGCACGGCGCTTGCGATTTCGGCGCGCGAATTCGCGACCGATGCGGATCTTGTCGCCGGCGCCGCGGGCAATCCCCGGCTCGGCGGAACGCTGCTGCCGCCCGGAATGGAGGCAGACAAGCCGGCAAACGCCTATAGTTTCGAATTTGCCCAGCTGACGCCGGCGATGGAAGGCGAGGCGCCCGCGCCGCCGCAGCCGCCCTATGACGGGCCGGTGGACGAGGCCTATGGAGCCTATCAGCGCGGGCTGTTCGATGCGGCCTATGAGGCGGCGATGGCGCGCGCCGGGCGGGGCGATCCGCGTGCCGAAACCCTGATTGCCGAACTCATCGAGCGCAAGCTGATCGCCGAAGGTCGCGCAGGCGAGCCCGGCGCGTGGTACCGCATGGCCGCGGAAAGCAAGGCCCCCTTCGCCGTCAATCGTTACGGCATGTATCTGCTGGGTTCGGACGACGAGGAAGAGCGTGGCAAGGGGCGGGACCTTGTTCGGCAGGCGGCGGAGGCGGGCGATCCGCTTGCCGCTTTCAACCATGCGACCATCCTTGTGCAGGAAAATCCGGGGGCGGAGGGGCTTAAGCTTGCCTTGCCGTGGTTTGAGCAGGCGGCCGAGGCTGATGTGCCCGATGCGCAATATGCGCTTTCCCAAATTTACCGCGCGCTTGAAAACCTGCCTGCCGAAAAACGCGATCTCTGGCGCTACTGGCTGCGCCGCGCGGCCAACGGCGAACATGACACCGCCCAGCTCGAACTGGCGCTCGACCTGATCAACGGAACCGACATGCCGCGCAATATTGAAGAGGGCGCCGAATGGATGCACCGCGCGGCGCTCAACGGAAACCCCGCCGCCGCCAGCCGGCTTGCCTATCTCTATCTCAACGGCATCGGCACGCCCGTTGACGCGCAATCCGCTGCCGTCTTTTACCTGAGCGCCCGCAATGTCGGGCTCAGGGACGATGAGATGGAGAAGCTCCTGGCATCGCTTCCACCGGAGAGTCTTGAGCAGGCAATGCTCAGGTCTCGCGCCATTGCGCGGCGATACTAATCAGGGCGGAGATCGCACAATTCATTTTGTTTTATATATTAATTTCTTTGGTTAACGTGTACGTTATATCCAATCACGGGCATGGAATTTGAATATCCCGTTCCGATAGCGGGATTTGTGGGGGAATGACTGCTTGTTGCATCTTAGTTTTGTCGGGCAGATGATTGGCAGTCTCGGATTGGGCGCCTTGATTGTCATGGGGTATGGCATGGTGCTTCGCCATTTCCGCGGGAAATGGTACGAGGAATATGCTAGCGCTGTCGTTTTTGCCTGTGGCGCTCTGGCCGCGATGACAAACCCCATTGTGCTCGAGTCCGGCTATATTTTCGATGCGCGCGCCGTGTTCATCGCGCTTGCCGGTCCCTTTGCCGGCCCGGGCGGCACGATCCTGGTTGCGCTTTGCACCGCTTTGCCGCGGATCATGATCGGCGGTGACGGGATGATGGCAGGCGTCGCCGGCATCATCATTGCCGCCGCGGCCGGGATCGTCTTCACGTGGCTTTTTCCCAACAAGCGCACGCCGGGCGGGTTCCTGATCCTCGGCTGTCTTGCCGCGCTGATGGTGCTCTCCCTGTTCATGGTCGAGTTTCGCACCGCGCTAAACTTGATGGAAAGCATCGGCTTTACCCTGACCCTGGTGAATATTCTCGGCATCGTCCTTCTCGGCTCGGCGCTCGAGGCGACCAAGCGCAGCGCAGACTATCTGCGCGACGTGGAATTCAATGCCGAGCGCGACCCGCTGACCGGGCTTTACAACCGTCGGGCGCTTGAGCAGTTCGAAGGCAGTCTCGGCCAGTCGGTTGCGCCTGACAAGCGCTATGGCTGCGTCGTGTTGTTTGACATTGACCGGTTCAAATCGGTCAATGACCGCTATGGCCACGCGCGCGGCGACGAAGTGCTGCAGCGGGTAGCGACGACGGTGACGAGCCGAATGCGCCGTTCCGATCTCGTGGTCCGCTTCGGCGGAGAGGAGATCGCCGTGGTCCTGCTCTCGACCTCCGTCGATGATGCCTACCGCATAGCCGAACACATCCGGGCACTTGTCGAGAAGCTGGTTTTCAGCCATGAGGGCGAGACGTTCACGGTGACCGTCAGTGCCGGGATCGCCGCCTTCACGGTGGGCGAGACGCCGCTGGAAGAGGCGTTCGACTATGCCGACCGCGCGCTCTACCGGGCCAAGAATGCGGGCCGAAACCGCACCGAAATACTGTCCGTACCCGTTCCCGGCCGGGCTCCCGTGCGGGCAAATGCCTGACAGGCCTTGAATTCCGCACCGTTCTGTGATCATGAACCCGCCAACAGCCTGTTTGCCGGCAGCAGGCGATCCCGCGCCGGCGCAATAACCGAGGATTTCTGGTCATGGCCCGTTCAGCCCTTCTCAATGTCATGGTTCAGGCCGCGCTCAAAGCGGGCCGGTCTCTGACCCGCGATTTCGGCGAGGTGCAGAACCTTCAGGTCTCCATCAAGGGACCCGCCGATTTCGTCTCCCAAGCGGATGTCAAGGCCGAGAAGATCGTCCGGACAGAACTGATGCGCGCCCGCCCGACCTATGGCTTCCTTGGCGAGGAAGGGGGCGAGGAGACAGGGACCGACGGCCAGCACCGCTGGATCGTCGACCCGCTCGACGGCACCACCAACTTCCTGCACGGCATTCCCCAGTTCGCCGTCTCGATCGCGCTCGAGCGCTCCGGCGAAGTGGTCGCAGGCGTGATCTTCAACCCGATCCTTGACGAGCTTTATGTGGCCGAAAAGGGCGGCGGCGCGTTCTGTAATGACCGGCGCATCCGCGTCTCGGCCCGTCGTAACCTTGCCGATGCGGTGATCGGCTGCGGCGTTCCCCATCTCGGGCGCGGCCAGCACGGCAAGTTTCTGGTCGAGCTTCGCCATGTCATGGGCGAGGTTGCCGGCATTCGCCGTCTCGGCGCCGCCTCGCTTGACCTTGCCTATGTCGCGGCCGGCCGTCTCGACGGATACTGGGAAGAGGGACTTTCGGCCTGGGACATGGCCGCCGGCCTGATCCTGGTGCGCGAGGCGGGCGGCTTCGTCTCCGACGCCAAGGGCGGTCAGCAATGCCTTGAAACCGGCAGCGTCGTGGCCGGAAACGAGATGATCCGCATTGCACTCTACGACCAGTTGCAGCGTCGCCTCGAGAAATAGGCCGCGCCGCTTCCGGTGGAGCGAGCCCGGTTTTCGGCGCAACGCTCTTCAAATCGCCCGCATTTTCGAATAGAGCTTTGATACCGGTTCGAAGGCATGCTTCGGACCCGTTCGGCCGTGCAGCAAATTTCGGCCGGTGTCAGCTTTGAGCGGAGGACAGGACGAGATGTCGGATTTCGAACTCGAACAGGACGATCAGCGCCAGCCCCGCCCGCGCGGCTACGCCCAGAAGATGTCGAGCCCCATGACCTTCGTCTGGACCATGGTCATCTTCCTGATCCTGGTCGGTTTTCTCGTTGCCATCCTCTATCGCCAGGCGCACACTTATTTCATGACAAATCCGGGGCTGAACGGCCTCATTCTTGGCGTTCTGCTGATCGGCGTTCTGATGGTGTTCTCGCAGGTGCTGGCGCTCCGCCGTGAAGTCACCTGGCTCAATTCCTTCCGCGCTGCGGGAAGCGCTGACCGAGTCGGCCGCGATCCCAAATTGCTAGCGCCCATGCGCGCGCTCATCGGCAGCCGCCAGACGATGGCGCTGTCGACCTCGTCGCTGCGCTCCATCCTCGATTCCATCGCCACCCGGCTGGACGAGCAGCGCGATACCTCGCGCTATCTGGTCGGGCTTCTCGTCTTCCTCGGCCTGCTTGGAACCTTCTGGGGCCTGCTCGGGACGATCGGTTCCATTGGCGACATCATCCAGAGCCTCGATCCGAACTCCGGCGATTCCGGGGACGTGCTCGAAGCTCTGAAATCCGGTCTTTCCGGCCCGCTTTCGGGCATGGGCACGGCCTTTTCCTCCTCGCTGCTCGGTCTCTCCGGTTCGCTGGTGCTCGGTTTCCTTGACCTGCAGGCAGGCCGCGCCCAGAACCGTTTCTATATGGAACTGGAGAACTGGCTGTCGACCATGACCGACGTCACTTCGGATCTGGCGCCGGTGCTCGAGGGCGCCGCCAGTGGCTCGTCCGAGCAGTTCGAAGTTCTTGCTGAAGAATTGCGCCGCATTGCCGAGGCGAATGGCGCGGGCGCCAGCTCCGTCCCCGCCATGGCCCAGTTGGCCGAAGGCATCCAGGGCGTTGTCAAGAACATGCGCAACGAACAGCAGATGCTGCGTGACTGGATCGAGGCGCAGCACGAGGAATCCCAGGAGATGCGGCGCACGCTGCAGCGGCTCACCGACAAGCTTGGAGACCGGTAGCCATGGCGCTCGCCCGCAACCGCCGATCCAACCGCAGCGTCGATTACTGGCCTGGCTTCGTCGATGCGCTGTCGACGTTGCTTCTGGCGATCATGTTCCTGCTCACGGTCTTCGTCATCGGCCAGTTTATCCTGACCCGCGAGATCTCCGGCAAGGACGAGGTGCTGAACCGGTTGAACAGCCAGATCGCCGAACTGACGCAGCTTCTGGCGCTGGAGAAAAGCAACAACCAGGATGCCAGCGATACGATCGCCTCGCTGCAGGCATCGCTCGCCTCGGCTCAGGCCGAACGCTCGCGCCTTCAGTCGCTTCTGGATGAGGGCGCCGGCGTCAGCGATGCCGCCGACGCGCGCATTTCCTCGCTTTCCGAGGACCTTGAGGCCGAGCGGCAGCTGACGGCGAAGGCGCAAAGCCAGCTCGCGCTTCTCAACCAGCAGATTTCCGCGCTTCGCGCCCAGCTTGCCGCCGTCGAGGAGGCGCTGGAAATTTCCGAAGCCAAGGACGAGGCCTCGCAGGCGCGCATTGCCGATCTCGGCCGCCGCCTGAATACGGCGCTTGCGCAAAAGGTGCAGGAGCTCAACCGCTATCGCTCGGATTTCTTCGGCAGGCTGCGGCAGATCCTCTCCGACCGCGAGAATATCCGCGTCGTCGGCGACCGCTTCGTCTTTCAGTCGGAGGTGCTGTTTCCTTCCGGTTCCGACGAACTGAATGACGATGGCCGGGCCGAGCTTTCCAAGCTTGCAACGGCGTTGCTGGAGATCGCGCCGGAGATTCCGGAAGACATCAACTGGGTGCTGCGCGTCGATGGTCATACGGATGACGTGCCGATCCGGCCCGGCGGCCAGTTTGCCGATAACTGGGAGCTTTCCACCGCGCGCGCGAATTCGGTGGTTCGCTACCTGATCTCGCAGGGCGTGCCGGCGACGCGCCTCGTGGCGGCGGGCTTTGCCGAATATCAGCCGATCGCGCCGGGCGAAACGCCGGAAGCGCGCGCCCAGAACCGCCGCATCGAGTTCAAGCTGACCGAGCGCTGAGTCAGCCGCCGCGCCATTGGCGCGGCGGGCTTGCCTTCCGGCGCGCTCTTTCCTATCCTGTGCGCTCCGCAAGGGCGGCATGGCGCAACAGCGCCCAACCGCCGCGCTTTTTTAAAGCGCTGTTCTTCCTGACAAGCGGACGAGGGTTCCTCCAGGAAGCATCCCAAGACGAACAGATGCTTGTTCAGGAGTGAGAAATGACCTTCGTCCTGCCCGCACGGGCTGCGCGCTGGCGGCCCGATAGCCGCCTTGTCGCGATCTTTCTGATGATCGGCGGCGTTGCCGCCTTCACTTTTGTCGATACGCTGACCAAGATGCTCACGTCCCGCCATGAGCCGGTCATGCTGGTGTTCGTGCAGTCGGGCCTGGCGGCGGCGATGGTGCTGCCGATCGCGGCTTCCAAGGGCAGGGCGGGCTTTACCATCAAGTCGCCGCGCCTGCTGCTGATCCGCTCGGCGCTCGGCGTTCTGGTCAGCTTCCTGATCTTCACCTCGCTGTCGCTGCTGCCCTTCACCGTGGCCTCATCGTTGTTTCAGCTCGAAACCTTCTTCGTCATTCCGCTGGCGATCGTGCTTTTGAAGGAAAAGGCGGACTGGCGTCGCTGGCTTGCCGTGGCGCTCGGCCTTGCCGGTGCCTTCCTGATCCTGCGTCCGGGCAGCGAGGCCTTTCAGCTTGCCGGCCTTGTGGCGATTGCGGCGGCGATCGCGCTCGCGGCGAAGAACATCGTCCTCAAAATGCTGGCGATGAACGAGGCCTTCCTGCCGGCGCTTTTCTGGATGTATGCCTTGATGGCGGCGATCGCGGCCATCCCGGCGATGTTCTTCTGGTCGCCGATCGGACTTGGCGATCTGGGCCTGCTGCTCTTGTCGGCGCTACTGGTCAATACCAGCAACTACTGCATGCTGAGGGCCTTCTCCATGGCCGATGCGGTGGTGCTGACGCCCGCCCTGCACATGGCGCTGCCGCTGGCGGTGATGATGGGGCTGGTGGTCTTCGGCGAATGGCCGCAGCCGATCGTCTGGGCCGGCATCGCGCTGATCTTCGCCGCCACCTTCATGCCGACGGGGCGCAAGCCCAAGCCTTGATGGGTCAGGCGCTTTCCTCGGTGGAAAACTGCAGCCGCGCCAGACGGGCATAGAGCCCGTTTTCGGCAACGAGCGCCTCATGCGTGCCCTCCTCGACGATATGGCCCTCATCCATCACCAGGATGCGGTCGGCGGAAAGCACCGTCGCCAGGCGGTGGGCGATCACCAGTGTGGTGCGGCCCTGCATCAGCCCGCCAAGCGCCTGCTGCACCAGCGTCTCGCTTTCCGCGTCAAGCGCGGAGGTCGCCTCGTCCAGCAGCAGAACCGGCGCGTCGCGCAGCACGGCGCGGGCAATGGCGATGCGCTGGCGCTGGCCGCCGGAAAGAGTGATGCCGCGTTCGCCCGCCATGGTGTCGTAGCCATCCTCAAGCCTTTCGATGAAGCCGTCGGCCTGGGCGGCAATGGCGGCGGCACGGACCTCGTCGCGGGTCGCGTTCGGTGTGCCGAGCGCGATATTGTCGTGGATGCTGGCCGCGAAGATCGCGACATCCTGCGGTACGAGGGCGAAGCGGGCGCGCACGGCGTCGGGATCGGCCTTGCGCAGGTCGACGCCGTCCAGCCGGATTTCGCCCTCATCGGGGTCGTAGAAGCGCAGCAGAAGCGAAAACAACGTGCTCTTGCCCGCGCCTGAAGGGCCGACGACGGCGACTGTCTCGCCGGCCTTCACGGAAAGCGACAGGCCGTTGAGCGCGCCGGCCTTGGCGCCGCCGGTCGGATAGCGGAAGGAGACATCGTCCACGTCAAGCGCCCCGCGCGAGGGCAGGGGCAAGACGACGGGATTGGTCGGCGCCTTGATGGCGGAGGGTTCGATGAGAAGCTCGCTCAGGCGCTCGGCGGCGCCGGCGGCCAGCGACAGCTCGCCCCAGACTTCCGAAAGTTGCCCGAGAGCGCCAGCGGCGAGCACCGAATAGAGGAGAAACTGGCCAAGCGTGCCGCCGCTCATTGCGCCGGACAGCACGGATTGCGCGCCGAACCAGAGGATCGCCGTGATCGAGCAGAACACCATGGAGATCGCCACCGCCGTCAGTCCGGCACGCGCCTGCAGCGCCGCGCGCACGGCGGAGAAGGCATTCTCCACGCCGCGGCCATAACGTTCGGCGGCCATGCTTTCCGCGGTAAAGGCCTGCAGCGTGCGGGTTGCGCCGATCGCCTCGCCGGCAAAGGCGGTGGCGTCGGCAAGCTGGTCCTGGGCGGCGCGCGAGCGCGTGCGGACATTGCGGCCTGCGGCAATCAGCGGCAGGACCACCAGCGGGATCGCCACGATCACCAGCACGGAGAGGCGTGGTGAGGTATAGATCATCATCGCCAGTGCGCCGATCCCCATGATCAGGTTGCGCAACGCGATCGAGGCGCTCGCGCCGAAGGCCGACTTGATCTGTACCGTGTCGGCCGTCAGCCGGGATACGATCTCGCCGGACTGGTTGATGTCGAAGAAGGCGGGCGACAGCCGGATGACATGAGCGAAGACATCGCGCCTCAGATCGGTGACGACGCGTTCACCGAGGATCATCACGAAGAAATAGCGCAGCGCGCTGGACACGCCGAGCGCCAGCGCCATCAGTCCGAGCACCAGGAAATAATTGTTGATGAGCTGGGCGTCATCGGCCGAAAAGCCATGGTCGATCACTCGGCGCACGGCGATCGGCAGGGCGAGGGTGACCAAGGATGCCGTGAGGAGGAACACCAGCGCGCCGGCAACGAGGCCGCGATAGGCGGCAATATAGGGCAGGATCGCTGCCAGCGGCCGAAGCTCTTTGGCTCTGCCGCCGCTCGTCTTGGCATTAATGCTCACGGGAATTTCCTTCACTCTTGCGCCCGCCCGATATTGCGTCAGGCGGCTCTTGTTATTCGGCCCACGTTCCTGTATAGCGACCGCAACCTCATCGACAGCCGTGGGCTTTTTTAAGGTCGCACGGCTTTGTTTATTCAATAGGCCCGGCGGGCGCAATGGCAGCCGGCCTGGTAACGAACTTGCAGGAACGAGAGTTATGAAGGCTGATATTCATCCCGACTATCACATGATCAAGGTCGTCATGACGGACGGCACGGAATACGAGACCCGCTCCACCTGGGGCAAGGAAGGCGATGTGCTGAACCTCGACATCGACCCGACCTCGCACCCGGCATGGACCGGCGGTTCGCAGCAGCTGCTCGACCGCGGCGGTCGCGTCTCCAAGTTCAACAAGCGCTTCGGCGGCCTCGGCATCTGATTTCCGATCAGACCACGGAATTTTCGAGACCCGGTCCTTGTGGCCGGGTTTTTTTTTGGCGGACGCAGGCGCTCGCTCGGGTCGTGTGAGATAGGAAAGGCGTTCACCTCTCACTTCCGTCATACCGGCCCTGAGCCGGTATCCAGGGCCAGGGATCAAGGACTTTCGAGTTCAAGCTCTTGGGAAGAAAGCGTCTTGCGGCTCTGGACCCCGGCTCAAGGCCGGGGTGACGAAGAAGGGGTAGGTAAGTGCCTTCAGTCTTTGACGGACTTTGCCAAAAAAAGGCCCGCCGAACGGATCGGCGGGCCTTTTTGATGTCTGTGCCGCGCCCGCTGCCATGCAGCGGAAGACGGTGCGAGAAGCCTTGCAGGCTTAGAGAAGCTTGCCCATGACGACGGCGTTGTCGGCCATGCGGTTGGAGAAGCCCCATTCATTGTCGTACCAGGACAGGACCCGGACGAGCTTGCCTTCCAGAACCTTGGTCTGCTGGGCAGCGAAAATCGAGGAGGCCGGGTCGTGGTTGAAGTCGCGCGAGACGAGCGGCTCGTCGTTATATTCCAGGATGCCCTTCAGTTCGCCTTCGGCGGCAGCCTTGATCGCGGCATTGACCTCTTCGGCGGTAACATCCTTGGCCGGCACGAACTTCAGGTCGACGACCGAGACGTTCGGGGTCGGCACGCGGATGGCCGAACCGTCGAGCTTGCCGGCGAGTTCCGGAAGGACGAGGCCGACGGCCTTGGCGGCGCCGGTGGAGGTCGGGATCATGGAGAGCGCTGCCGCGCGGGCGCGGTAGAGGTCCTTGTGCATGGTGTCCAGCGTCGGCTGGTCACCCGTATAGGAGTGGATCGTGGTCATGTAACCGCGCTCGATGCCGAAGGCCTTGTTGAGCACATAGGCGACCGGCGCCAGGCAGTTGGTGGTGCACGAACCGTTGGAAACGATCATGTCGTCCTTGGTCAGCGTGTCGTGGTTCACGCCGTAGACGATGGTCTTGTCGGCGCCCTTGGAGGGTGCGGAAACCAGGACGCGCTTGGCGCCGGATGCCAGCAGCATCTCGGCCTTTTCCTTGGCGGTGAAGATGCCGGTGCATTCCAGCGCGATGTCGACGTCGCTCCAGGGCAGTTCCTTCGGGTCGCGGATCGCGGTGACGCGCATCGGGCCGAGGCCGGCGTCGATCGTGTCGCCGTCGACGGTAACATCATGCGGGAAGCGGCCGTGAACCGAATCGTATTTCAGCAGGTGGGCGTTGGTTTCAACCGGGCCCAGGTCGTTGATGGCGACGACTTCGATGTCCTTGCGGCCCGATTCGACGATGGCGCGCAGAACGTTGCGGCCGATGCGGCCGAAGCCGTTGATGGCAACTTTAACTGTCATGGTAGGGACTCCCTATTCGCGAGTAGATATATTTTACAAAGCTCAAAGCCGCCGGATGGCGCCCCGAGGGGCGGGCGTTCTCTCATGAGACCGCCGGAACGAAAACGGCCATCGCGCGCCGGCAAGCCGGCTGCCCCGATATAAGCGTTATTTGCCGGAAAATCAGCCTTAAACCGGCAGGGTGACGTCATTTTCGGCAAGACACAGCCCGGTTTGGACCGGGCTGTGCAATTCAATCCTTTGAAGTCGCTTATGCGCGCTTCTTTTCGACCGCCTCGACAATCGCCTCGGCGGTGATGCCGAAGTGCTTGAAGAGGTCGGAGCCCTTGCCGGAGGCGCCGTAGCCGTCCATGCCGATGAAGATGCCGTCGGTGCCGATGAAGGCGTCCCAGCCCATGCGGATCGCGGCTTCGACGCCGACCTTGATCGGCGAATTGCCGATGATGGCCTTCTGGTAGTCTTCCGGCTGTTCGAAGAACAATTCCATGCAGGGCACGGAAACGACGCGGGTGGCAATGCCCTTGCCGTCGAGAACCTTCTGGGCTTCGACGGCGAGGCCGACTTCCGAGCCGGAGGCGAAGATCGTCACTTCGGCCTCATTGGCCGGGATCAGATCATAGGCGCCCGTGGCGCAGAGGTTCTTCTCCGAATAGTCGAGGCGAACGGCCGGCAGGTTCTGGCGGGTGAGCGCAATGCCGGACGGCGCGTGCTGGCTTTCCAGCGCGAGCTGCCAGCATTCCGCCGTTTCCATGGCGTCCGCCGGGCGGAACATCAGGAGGTTCGGGATCGCCCGCAGCGATGCCATCTGCTCGACCGGCTCATGGGTCGGGCCGTCTTCGCCGACGCCGATCGAGTCATGCGTCCAGACATGAATGACGCGGATGCCCATCAGCGCTGCCAGACGCACAGAGGTGCGGCAATAATCCGAGAAGATCAGGAAGCCGCCGGAATAGGGGATCAGCCCGCCATGGAGCGCGATGCCGTTCATGGCTGCCGCCATGGCATGTTCGCGGATGCCCCAGTGGATGAAGCGGCCGGAGAAGTCGTCGGGCGTGATCGACGGCGTCTGGCTGGTGTTGGTGTTGTTCGAGCCGGTCAGGTCGGCGGAGCCGCCGATCGTTTCCGGAATGGCGCCGTTGATGACTTCCAGCGCGTTTTGCGAGGACTTGCGCGAGGCAAGCGTCGGCTTCTCGTCGGCAAGCTTCTGCTTGTATTTCTGCACCGTGCGGTCGAAGGAGCCGGGCAGCGCGCCGGAGAAGCGGCGGTTGAACTCGGCCTTGATCTCGGCCTTGGTGCCCTCAAGCCGCTCTTCCCATTCCACGCGCGACTTGGTCGAGCGCAGGCCGGCGACGCGCCATGCGTCGAGAATGTCCTCCGGCAGTTCGAAGGGGGCGTATTCCCAGCCGAGGGCCTTGCGGGTTTCGGCAATCTCCTCGTCGCCGAGCGGGGAACCGTGGGCCTTGTTAGTGCCGGCCTTTTTCGGCGCGCCGTAACCGATGGTCGTCTTGCAGGCGATCATGGTCGGCTTGTCGGACTTCTGCGCTTCCTCGATGGCCGCGGCAACCTCGTCCGGGTTGTGGCCGTCAATGTCGATCGTGTGCCAGTTGGCCGCGCGGAAGCGGGCGTGCTGGTCGGTCGAATCGGCAAGCGAAACGGCGCCGTCGATGGTGATCGAGTTGTTGTCCCAGAAGAGGATCAGCTTGGAAAGCTTCAGGTGGCCGGCAAGCGTGATCGCTTCCTGGCTGATGCCTTCCATCAGGCAACCGTCACCACACAGCGCATAGGTGTAGTGATCCATCAGACCTTCGCCGAATTCATCGGCAAGCTTGCGTTCCGCAATCGCCATGCCGACGGCATTGGCAATGCCCTGGCCGAGCGGACCGGTGGTCGTTTCGATGCCTGAGGCATGGCCATATTCCGGGTGGCCGGCGGTCTTGGAGCCGAGCTGGCGGAAATTCTTCAGGTCTTCGAGCGTCATGTCCTCGTAGCCGAGGAGATAGAGCAGCGAATAGAGCAGCATGGAGCCATGGCCCGCGGACAGCACGAAGCGGTCGCGGTTCGGCCAGTTCGGGTTCTTGGGATCGAACCGCATGAACTTGGTGAACAGCACCGTCGCGACATCGGCCGCGCCCATCGGCAGACCGGGATGTCCCGAATTGGCCTTCTGCACGGCGTCCATGGAGAGGAAACGGATCGCGTTGGCCATCCGGTTATGTTTTTCAAGAGAAGTCATGTGTTCTTCGCTTTTCTTGATTCTTGAGAGATTGCGTTGGTCATTGGGAAACCGGCCATCTGGCCGGTCGGCAGTGCTGCCGGTTAAATTACAGTGTTGCCCGAACCAATCAAGGCGGCAAATCCGAAAGCGCCTCGCTGGACCTCGAGCCCGAAAACGCGTGGACACTACACCATTTCATATGGGCCTGCCACAGCTTAACCAGCCTTGCTGCAATATGGTGCATGACCTGCCTCTTTTAAGCGGTTTCCCTGCCTCTAAATCGATTGATAAGCGAAGTTTCTCCGCGCTTCATTGCTTTATGACAAATCGTCGGCGTGTCATGCGCTCACAAATGCGCCATCTTCCTCCTCAGGTGTGCCGGCGCGCGCGGGCGGTCGGCGTTGCATCAAGTTTCCACTTGACAATCATGGGCCTCAGTTGACCTCGGCTGTTAACTCTCCCTAAGATCACGATGAAATTTCGGGTATCTTGGCGATTCGAAAGTGTATTTTCGCACCCTAGAGTGGCGGCTTTCGGGGCGGTTCATGCAATGCGCGTCTCTCTCTTGAAGAGGAAAGGCAATGGTGGCGGAAACGGGTCGGCTGCAAAATGCGCTTGAGGCGCTGGAAAAGGCGCTTTCCGGCCTGGAAAACGCCGTCGACGCCCGCACGGACAAGCTTCAGAACCGGGAAGACCTCGAAAACGAGGTGCGGATCGTGCATGAGGACCGCGCGGGCCTTGCGCGCGAACTGGACCAGGCGCAGTTTCGGGCGAACCGGCTGGAAGAAGTCAACCGCGAGGTTTCCCGCAGGCTGGTCACGGCCATGGAGACGATCCGCTCGGTTCTCGACCACGAGAGATAGGTCGCAAAAGAGGAAGAGATGGCGCAAGTCACCGTCAATATTGATGGCAAGGCCTACCGGATGGCCTGCGAGACTGGGCAGGAAGACCACCTGGTCGATCTTGCCGCCCGTTTCGATTCCTATATCGGCAATCTGCGCGGCCAGTTCGGCGAGATCGGCGACCTGCGACTGACGGTGATGGCGGGCATCATGATCATGGACGAATTGCACGACCTGCAGACGCTCGTCGATGCCAACGCCGCCGAACTCAACGATCTTCGCGCCAGGGCGGGCGATGCCGACAGCGCGCGGGCGGCCCATGACGATGAGGTGGCGGCCGTCCTGGAGAACCTCGCCGGGCGGCTTTCGACGCTTTCCAGGAAGGTATCGGGCGCCGACAAGTAGCTGGATTTCCGCAGGGCCGAAGACGCTTCGGGCGACCAGGGAAAAATCATATTCGCGACGTCTTTTCCCTCTGGCGGGCGGAAGGCCAGAGCCTTATATAGGAACTACGGTCTGCGCTTCTCGACAGGAATCAACGAATCCCCGGGGCCTTACTCGATCCTAAGGGAGCTGTCCCTGACCTCGCTCGTGGGCTTGGTTATATGGCGCCCACCTACTTCTGTAGGCGCCCAGGATCCAACCGATTCCATCGGTCGCCGTGGACCGGCCACTTCCTTATGACGCAGGCAGGACATGCGTGTGAACGACGTGCCAGACAGCAAGCCGGACATGCGCAACCGCAGTCTCAAACGCCGGGATGCGCTGACGACCGATGAGCGCCGCCTGAAAAGCCTGGCGATTGCCACGCACGGGGCCGAGGCGCTTGTCCCCCAAATTGCCGGAAAATGCGTCGCCGGCTATCACCCCATCCGCTCCGAGGCCGATGTCGGCCTGCTGATGGCCCTGCTGGAGAAGGCGGGGGCTGAGCTTGCGCTGCCCGCCGTTGTCGACCGCGAGACCATCGTCTTCCGTCCTTTCCGGTCGGGCGAGGAACTCGTCGCCGGCGGCTTCGGCACGCGCGCGCCGGGCGAGGACGCCGGCGAAGTCGATCCCGACATCCTGCTGATGCCGCTTTCGGTCTTTGACGAGGCCGGCAACCGCATCGGCTATGGCGCCGGCCATTACGACCGGGCGATCGCGCGCCTTGCCGCGCGCGGCAGAAAGCCCTTTCTTGTCGGTATCGCCTTCGACCTGCAGGAAGTGCCGTCCGTTCCCGCCGAACCCCACGACGTGCCGCTCGACGCGATCATCACCGAAAGCGGTTTCCGGCGGATCGAAAACGGGGATTGAAGCGGGCTTTCCAACCTGTTTTCGACAAAAACCATTTGCATGAAGGCGGCGGGGCGTTAGAGCCTGTTTGCACGAAGGTCGGCGCCTGTGCGGTTCCGGCATGCGCCGTCAGGGACAGATTGGATTTCTCATGCGTTTGCTTTTTCTCGGGGACATGGTCGGTAAGACGGGCCGCAAGGCGGTGTGGGATCGCCTGCCGGGCCTGATCAGCGATCTGAAGCTCGATTTCGTCATCGTCAACGGCGAGAACGCCGCCGGCGGTTTCGGCATCACCGAGACCATCTTTCAGGAGACCATCAATGCCGGCGCCGATGTGGTGACCACCGGCAATCACGTGTGGGACCAGAAGGACGCGATCATCTTCGCCGACCGGCATGAACAGTTCCTGAGGCCGGCGAACTATCCGGCCGGCACGCCGGGCAGGGGGTCCAGCATTCATTATGCCAGGAACGGCGCGCGCGTTTTGGTAGCCAACATCATGGGACGCGTGTTCATGCATCCCGAACTCGACGATCCCTTCAAGGCGGGCGAGGACATTCTGGAAGCCTGCCAGCTGAAGGATCAGGTGGACGCCATCGTCTTCGATTTCCACGCGGAAGCCACCAGCGAGAAGCAGGCCTTCGGCCATTTCGTCGATGGCCGCGCCAGCCTCGTTGTCGGCACCCACACCCATGTGCCGACCGCCGACTGCCAGATCCTGAACGGCGGCACGGCCTATATGTCGGATGCCGGGATGTGCGGCGATTACGATTCCTCGCTCGGCATGGACAAGGAAGAGCCGCTCTCCCGCTTCGTCTCCAAGATGAACAAGTCCCGTTTCGAGGCCGCGACGGGGCCTGCAACCATCTGCGGCGTCGGCGTCGAGATTTCCGATACGACCGGCCTCGCCGAGAAGATCGCCCCGCTGCGCCTCGGGCCGAGGCTCTCCGAGACCGTGCCGGACTTCTGGAACTAGGCGCCGCGCTTTTGCGGCATAATTTGCTTGTCACGTTCGTGCTGGACAAAGCGCTATCGGCGGTGGAACCTTGCCTGGCCCCCGCCGGCAACAAAACAGCAGGACCAGCTCGGCATGAACTTCCTCAATACCTTCCAGCTCTTTCCCATCCTCGACAGCGCACTCAGCCTGATCGTCGGCTTCATCTGCGGCACGGCGATCGGCGCGGAACGGCAGTATCGCCAGCGCAGCGCCGGCGTGCGCACCAATGCGCTGGTCGCCATCGGGGCGGCCGCCTTCGTCGATCTCGGCCAGCGGGTGGCCGGCGACGTGGAGGCGGTTCGCGTCATTTCTTATGTGGTCTCCGGCATCGGCTTTCTCGGCGCCGGCGTGATCATGAAGGAGGGCTATAATGTGCGCGGTCTCAACACGGCCGCTACGCTCTGGTGCTCGGCCGCCGCCGGCGCCTGTGCGGGCTCCGATATGCTGGCGGAAGCGGTGCTCGTCACGATCGTGGTGCTCGCCGCCAATACCCTGCTTCACCCGGTCGCCGACCGCATCAACCGCCTGCCGCTCAATCCGAACGCCGGCGAAGCCATGTTCGTCGTGCGCGTCGTCACCAGCCAGGACAGGATCTCCGCCGTGCGCCGCCAGCTCTTCGAGGAACTCGACCGCGCGCGCTATCCGGTGCGCGACATCGAGATCGAGGAGCGCGAGGATGGTCTGGTCGAGATCGGCGCCACCCTTGTGCGCACCGCCGTCATCCACGCCGAAATCGACACGCTCGTCGCCGGCATGGTCAAATGGCCGGGCGTTGCCAATGCCTATTGGGAGAACGAGTTGGCCGATTGAGCCACCCGTGCGCGACACTTTGCTGGTTCTCCTTGTTGCATCTCTGACGTGCGGCATTTAGCCTGATCGCGTCATTTTGCAGGATGCCGGGGGCGGCCTTGTGGCCGAGGGGATGAGTTGAAAAGAGTTTTGGTGCCGGTTCTGGCTGTGATGCTGGCCATGCTGGTCGCCGCCTGTGACGGCGGCTCTCGCGCGAGCGAAGACGGGCAGGCCGTGATCGGCGATACCGGCTTCGCCGTCGACCTGGACGAAAAGGCGCGCCGTGCCATTTTGCGTGGCTGGTATAGCGATTTCAAGTTGATGCTCTCAGCCTTCATGGGCGATGGCGCGGCGCAGAACAATCTCGGCGTCCAGTATCTGACCGGGGTCGGACGAGAACGCGATCCGGCGGAGGCCGCCGTCTGGTTCAGGAAATCGGCCGACAAGAATTTCCTGGAGGCCCAGTCTAATCTCGGCTCGCTCTACATGCGCGGCGATGGCGTTCCCATCGATTATGAGATGGCGGCCCGTTACCTGAGCCCTGCATCTGCGCGCGGGCACAAGGATGCCCAGTATAATCTCGGCGTGCTGTACCAGCAGGGTTGGGGCGTCGAGCAGAATGACGGGGAGGCCTTCAGCCAGTTTCACCTTGCAGCCCAGCAGGGCATGGCGTTGGGGGAATTCAACGTCGGCATCTATTTCATGAACGGCATTCATGTCGAGCAGAACGACGACAAGGCATTCCAATGGCTCGAGCGCGCCGCCTACAAGGACCTGCCGATCGCCCAGCTCAATTTCGGCTATCTCTACGAAAAAGGGATGGGCACGGACAGGGACCTCAGAAAGGCGTTCCGCTGGTACCAGAGAGCGGCGAAGGCGGGCCTTAAGGAAGCCCAGTTCGAGACCGGCATGTTCTATCGAAGCGGCAGGGGCGTGACGAAGGATTGCGGCGAGGCCGTGCGCTGGCTGAAGGCTGCCGCCGAACAGAACGACCGCAATGCGCTTGGCGAACTCGCTTTCATGTATGAGCACGGGCTCTGCGTGCCCTACGATCCGGGCGAGGCGGAGGAATGGTATGCCCGCGCCGGCGCGTTCAGCCGGGGCTGAAGACCTTCTCCAGGTTCGTTTTGTCAGTCCTCCTCAACGCTTTGGTAACCAAAACAGGTGAGAATCCTGTCAGTCACCAGTCGTTGAGTACCTGTAAAAGCGAGTAACACATGGTCCCGGTCTCTGCCCTTAAGACGAAGGCGGCGTCGCCTCAGCGCGCCGAATGGATTGACACCATCATCAAGGGCGATTGCGTAGCGGCGCTCGAAGCGCTTCCGGACCATTCTGTCGACGCGATCTTCGCCGACCCGCCCTATAATCTCCAGCTTGGCGGCGTTCTCCACCGGCCGGACCAGTCGAAGGTCGATGCCGTCGATGATGAATGGGACCGGTTCGCCTCCTTCGAGGCCTATGACGCCTTCACCACCGCCTGGTTGCTCGCCTGCCGCCGCGTGCTGAAGCCGAGCGGCACGATCTGGGTCATCGGTTCCTATCACAATATCTTCCGCGTCGGCGCGAAGATGCAGGATCTCGGATTCTGGATCCTCAACGACATCGTTTGGCGCAAGACCAATCCGATGCCGAACTTCAAGGGCAGGCGGTTCCAAAACGCGCACGAGACGATGATCTGGGCAAGTCCGGACGCCGATGCGCGCGGCTACACCTTCAACTACGACGCCATGAAGGCGGCCAATGACGATGTGCAGATGCGCTCCGACTGGCTGTTTCCGATCTGCTCCGGCGGCGAGCGTCTGAAGGGCGAGGACGGCAAGAAGGTGCATCCGACGCAAAAGCCCGAGGCGCTTCTGTCGCGCATCATCCTATCCTCGACCAAACCCGGCGATGTCGTGCTCGATCCGTTCTTTGGTTCCGGCACCACGGGCGCGGTCGCCAAACGCCTTGGCCGTCATTTCGTCGGCGTCGAGCGCGAGCAGGCCTATATCGACGCGGCGACAGCGCGCATCGCGGAGGTCGAACCGCTCCCGGATGAGATGCTGGCGCCGACGCCGAGCAAGAAATCGCTGCCGCGCGTGGCTTTTCTCTCGCTGATCGAAAGCGGGCTTCTTGCGGCCGGAGACAGGCTGACCTCGCCCAAGGGCGACCTTGCCGCCCATGTGCGGGCCGACGGCACGCTGGCAAGCGGCGCCGACAGCGGCTCGATCCATAGGCTTGGCGCGCGGCTCCAGGGCGCCGAGGCCTGCAATGGCTGGACGTTCTGGCATTATGAGGAAGGCGGCGAGCGCTATCCGATCGACCGGCTGCGCGGGCGCATCCGCGCCGCCATGGCCAGCACCTGATTGCGCCGCTCCTTATATTAGGATTTTGTCAACTATATATAGAGATTGTTTACGAATTTCGTTTAATGGTTGAGCTGTTCCCTGCAGCGGCGTAGCGGTTGGCGACCTCCGAACGACACGCGGCAAAATTCCGGGCCTGGCATCCGTCGGGCCCGGTTGCGTTTCCGGCGGCTTCAGACGGTAATGCCGAAACTGGCGAGATCGGCCTTCAGCGCATCAGCGCCGGTAAAGCGCACCGCGTTCCAGCCGGCGGCCTTCGCCCCTTCCACATTGACGGCCTTGTCGTCGATGAACAGCGTCGCCTCTGGCGCAAGGCCGAACGTCTCGACATGGCGCTCGAAAATGTCACGGTCGGGCTTGACCATGCCGACCTCGCCGGAGACGGTGATGCCGCGTCCCTTATCCAGAAACGGATAGCGCGTGCGGCAGATGCGGAACGTATCGGGCGCGAAATTGGTCAGAAGCGTCACGTCATGGCCGGCGGCGATCAGCGCCTGGTAGAGCGCGACGGAATCCTCGTAGGCGTAAGGAATCATCTCGTCCCAATGGGCGCGGAAGGCGCGGATATTCTCGGCCTCTTCCGGGTGACGGGCGATCGCTTCGGCTTCCGCCTCGGGCCAGGGGCGACCGCGGTCCTGCTCGTGGTTCCACGCATCGGTGCAAACCTCGGCAAAGAAACGGGCGCGTTTTTCGGCGTCCGGGATGATGCGCGAAAACGGCACGAGCGGATCGTAATGCACCAGCACATGGCCGATGTCGTAAACGATGTGGCGGATTTCAGTGGTCATGGTCTCTCCCTGCTGGCCTTGAATGCATCGGGTATAGCCTGCGTGATTGCCTTCTTCATTACACTGGGCAGCGCTTCCTCACCAAGGGCTGCGATTTTCGTCCAGCGTCCTCCCGATACCGGGCCTTCGGCACGTTCGGCGTGAAAGACGGCAAGCCTGAGTTCGAAATGGGTAAAAACGTGGACCACCTCGCCCTTTGACCTCCAGTCGGCGGCAAAGGGGGCGGCATCCGTTCCGGTCTCGCCGTCGGTCCTGGCGGTCCAGCCGGTCGTCGGAACCTCCGCCATGCCGCCGAGGAGGCCCTTCTCCGTTCGGGTTCTGAGCAGGATCTTGCGATCGGCGGTCTCGGCGACGAAGGCCGCGCCGCGGCGTACGGGCCGCGCCGCCTTCGGCATCTTCAGGGGAAAACGCTGCGGGTCGTCACCGGCGAGCGCGGTGCACTCCTCGCGCAGAGGACAGAGAACGCAGGCCGGCCGCTTCGGCGTGCAGAGCGTCGCGCCGAGATCCATCATCGCCTGGGCAAAATCGCCGGGCCGTTCTTGCGGCGTCATCTCCTTCGTGCGGGCGCGGATTTCAGGCTTGGCCGAGGGCAGGGGCGTCTCGATGGCAAAAAGCCGCGTGACCACACGTTCCACATTGCCGTCGACCACGGCTTCCGGCCGGTCAAAGGCGATGGCCGCAATGGCCGCCGCCGTATAGTCGCCGATGCCGGGCAGCGCCTTCAGGTCGTCAAATGTGTCGGGGAACCGCCCGCCATGATCGCGCGCCAGCACTTCGGCGCATTTCTTCAGATTGCGGGCGCGGGCGTAATAGCCGAGCCCCGCCCATGCGGCCATGACGGCGTCCGTATCGGCTGCGGCAAGGTCGTCCACGCGCGGCCAGCGGGCAAGGAACTTGTCGAAATAGGGCTTCACCGCCTGCACCGTGGTCTGCTGCAGCATGATCTCGGAAAGCCAGACGTGGTAGGGATCCGGCAGGGTGCCCTCGGCCTTGTCGGCAGGGCCGACGCGCCAGGGAAGGTCCCGGTGGTGGCGGTCGTACCAGGCAAGAAGCTTGCGGGCGAAATGATCCATGGGTCCTGACATCAACATGCATGCGGTCTTCTCACGGCATATCGCGGAAGGCCGATGGCGGGCAAGTTCCGGGGCAAATTTAACCCGCGGCTTTTTGATGCTCCCTGTTCATGGCCGGACAAATTCTCTATGGTCGGCGCACCTTCTGCCGCATGAAGCGGCCGGTTTTGCGAAGGTCTGGAAATCATGCGCCCGTCCCGTCCGAGAAACGCCAGCCAGATTGCCGATGTCGCCAACAGCCTCATCGATCCGATCCTTGCGCGCCGCGCCGGCATTTCCACCGCCCTCTTGAGCGCGTGGGAGGAGATCGCCGGCGAGGCCTATGCCGAATTCTCGCGGCCGGAAAAGATCACCTGGCCGAAACGCGCCTCCGAGAGCGAGGATGGCGGTTTCCGGCCCGGCTGCCTGACGGTTGCCTGCGAGGGCGCGCGCGTTCTGTTCCTGACCCATGCGCAGGGCGAACTTATTCACCGGGTCAACGGCTTTTTCGGCTTCTCGGCGATCGACCGCATCAAGGTGGTGCAAAAGCCGGTGCAGCCGCCGGGCGGGCGCCGCAGAAGACCGCCGGAACTCTCACCCGCCGAGGCGAGAGACCTGGAGGCGCGCCTTCAGGGGATCGAATCGGAAAAGCTCAAGGCCGCGATCATGCGGCTTGGCGCGGGCGTGATGAGCGAGAAACGCAGAAAGGAACGGGCAAGAGGTCGCGGGCCGGCCTGATGATACACGCGACGGTCACATCTGTTTGAAGGAGGCGCTGCCGGCTTGTACAACCTGTCACCGGTCGCTAGTGAAGATGAAACGGGAAACCAGACGAGAGAAAGCGAAAATGGCTGAATTCGAGATCACCAAGCGGACCCTTTTGCGCGGCGTTGCTGCCGGCAGCGCGGTGGCGGGGCTTTCCCTTGCCCCTTCCGCCTTTGCCCAGAGCGGCGAGCTGCCGAAGAGCCAGGGCACTGTCGACATGAAGAAGGCGCTGGAGCCCGGACCGCTTCCGGAAATCGCTTTGGGCGAGGAGGACGCGCCGGTCAAGATCATCGAATATCTGTCGATGACCTGCCCGCACTGCGCCAACTATCAGGAAAACACCTTTCCGGCGATCAAGGAAAACTATATCGACACGGGCAAGGTCTATTACATCTTCCGCGAGTTTCCCTTCGATCCGCGCGCCATGGCCGCCTTCATGCTGGCGCGTTGTGCGCCGAACGGCAAATATGTGCCCTTCATGGACATGATGCTGGCGCAGCTGAGAACCTGGGCCACCGCCGAAGATGGCAGCGCCGCGATGCTGCAGATGGCCAAACTCGCCGGTTTTACACAGGAAAGCTTCCAGGCCTGCTTGACGGACCAGAAGCTGCTCGATGAGATAAATTCGGTAAGAGAACGCGGGGCGGAAGAGTTCGGTGTCAGCGCGACGCCGACCTTTTTCATCAACGGCAAGAAATATGCGGGGGACATGTCGGTTGACACTATGTCGGCCCTTATCGACAGCATGCTCTGAAAGACCGTTCGCTGAGATTTTGGCGCGCGCCTGTGAGGGCGCGCGCTTTTTTGTGTCAGGCTGTCCTTTGCGGGATGTCGGCCGATGAAGTTCGAGCGCCTGCGTCTTGTCGGCTTCAAGTCCTTCGTCGAGGCGAGCGATTTCGTCATCGCGCCGGGGTTGACGGGTGTCGTCGGCCCCAATGGCTGCGGCAAGTCCAACCTTGTCGAGGCCCTGCGCTGGGTGATGGGCGAAAATTCCTACAAGAACATGCGCGCCTCCGGCATGGACGACGTGATCTTTTCCGGCTCCGGCAGCCGTCCGGCCCGCAACTCGGCGGAAGTCGGCCTGCACATAGACAATGCCGACCGGTCCGCGCCCGCAGCCTTCAATGACAGCGACGAGATCCAGGTCTCGCGGCGCATCACCCGCGAGCAGGGATCGCTCTATCGCATCAACGGCAAGGAGGCGCGCGCCAAGGATGTGCAGCTTCTCTTCGCCGATGCCTCCACCGGCGCGCGTTCGCCCTCCATGGTCGGGCAGGGGCGGATCGGCGAACTGATCCAGGCAAAGCCGCAGGCCCGCCGGCAATTGCTGGAAGAGGCCGCCGGTATTTCCGGGCTCTATTCGCGCCGCCACGAGGCGGAACTCAGGCTGCGCGCCGCCGAGACCAATCTGGAACGGCTTGAGGACGTCACCGCGCAACTGTCGAGCCAGATCGAAAGTCTGAAGCGCCAGACGCGGCAGGCGACGCGCTACAAGTCGCTCTCCGCCGATATCCGCGCCCACGATGCCATCCTTCTGCATCTGCGCTGGGTGGAGGCGAAAAACGCCGAGGCGGAGGCGACAAGCGCGCTGAACCAATTGACCTCCGTCGTCGCCGAGCGCGCCAACCAGCAGATGGAGGCGGCCAAGACCCAGGCCGTGGCGGGCCTGAAGACGCCGGAATTGCGCGACGCCGAGGTCAAGGCGGCGGCGACGTTGCAGCGCCTGCAGATTGCCCGTCGCCAGCTCGACGATGATGCCGCACGGATGATGCGTCGCCGCGACGAGCTTTCCCGCCGACTGCTGCAGCTTGCCGAAGACATTCGCCGCGAAGAGGCGATGATCGAAGACAACAGCGCCATTCTGGAACGTCTTGGCGCCGAAGAAGCCGAGTTGACCGAGCTGCTCGACTTTTCCGGCGAGGACGTGGCGGCGGCGCGCGAGACAATGGACGAGGCGGCGGCGAGGCTTTCAGACAGCGAAAGCGTCTTCACCGCGCTGACGGCCGAGCGGGCCGAGGCGGCGGCGACGCGCGCTCAGCTTGAGCGCGCGATCGCCGATCTTGCCGGCAGGCGGGCGCGGCTGGAAAAACAGGTAAGCGACGCCGACAGCGAGCTTGACGGCATCTCTGCCCGGATTTCGGCACTGCCGGACCCATTGGAAAAGCGCGAGGCGCTGGAGGCCGCGGAGATTGCCGAGGAGGAAGCCTATGGCGGCGAGGAATCGACGGAAGAAGCCCTTGCCGAGGCGCGCCGCAACGAGGCGCTGACCCGCCAGCCGGTGGAGGCTGCCAAAGCGAAGCTCTCCGAAATCGAGACCGAGGCCCGCACGATTGCGCAAATGCTCTCCGCAAGCGCCGCCGCCGGCGATTTCACCCCGCTTGCCGATCTTCTGAGCATCGAGCAGGGCTATGAGACGGCGCTCGGCGCGGTGCTCGGCGATGACCTGGAAACGCCTCTGGAGGCCGAGGCGCCGGCCCATTGGCGTGGCAATGGCGCTGGCGCTGGCGATCCGCCGCTGCCTTCCGGTTGCCGGCCGATCAGCGAACTGGTCCAGGCGCCGGCTGAAATCATGCGGCGTCTCCGGCAGGTCGGCCTGGTGGAGGAGGGCGAAGGCGAGGCGATGATGGCATCGCTTTCACCCGGACAGGAACTGGTCACCCGCGCCGGCGCCGTGTTCCGTTGGGACGGGCATGTGAAGGGCGCGGATGCGCCGAGTGCCGCAGCCCTTCGCCTTTCCCAGAAGAACCGGCTCGCAGCGCTTGAGGACGAGCGCCGTGAGGCGGAGGTTCGGCTTGAGGATGCGGAGCAGCGCCAGCGTCAGACCGGTGAAACGGTGCGCGCCGCCGAGGCCCTTCTTGCCGGCGCGCGCGAGAAGCTCCGTCTGGCCGGACGCATGGTGGCCGATGCGCGTTCCGCGCTCGCCGAAGCCGAGCGGGCATCGGGCGAGCTGGTGCGCCGCCGTGATGTGGTGGCCGAGACCCGCAGCCAGCTTGCCGCCCAACTGGAAGATGTCGCAGCGCGCGCCGAAGAGGCGGAGGCGCAGCTTGCCGAAGCGCCTGATTTTTCCGCTCTAGAGCAACGTCTTGCCGCACAGGGGGCGGAAGTCGCCCGGCTGCGCGGCGCGCTTGCCGAAGCCCGTGCCCGCCATGACGGCCTGATGCGCGAGAACGAGGCCCGCAAGCGCCGTATCGTCGCCATCGGCCAGGAGCGCGCAAGCTGGCAGAACCGAGCAAAGGGCGCGGAAGCGCAGATCGCGACGCTCCGGGCGCGCGAGGACGAGGCCCGCGACGAACTGGAGGAACTGGAAGAAGCGCCGGAAGAACTCGAAGACAAGCGCCGTCAGTTGATCCGCGAGCTCGAGGCCGCCGAAGAGGCGCGAAAGTCGGCAGCAGACCGCCTCGCCGAAGCCGAGGAGGCCCAGCGCGAGGCCGACCGCCATGCCGCCAAGGCGCTCGCCGATCTTGCCGAAGCGCGCGAAAAGCGCGGCCGCGCCGAAGAGCGTCTGGTTTCCGCCCGCGAGCGGCGCGAGGCGTCGGAAGCGCGCATCCGGGAGGTGCTCGAAGTCGCGCCGCACGAAGCCTTCCGCCTGACCGGACTGGCGCCCGATGCCGACTTGCCGGACCCGATCGCCGTGGAACGCGCGCTGGAGCGGCTCAAGGTCGAGCGCGAACGGCTTGGTGCGGTCAATCTGCGCGCCGAGGAGGAGCAGGCGGAGCTTTCCGGCAAGCTGGAGGAACTGGTGCGCGAGCGCGACGATATTCTCGACGCCATCCGCAAGCTGCGCGGCGCCATCCAGAACCTCAACCGCGAGGGCCGCGAACGGCTGCTCGCCGCCTTTGACGAGGTCAATGACCAGTTCCAGCGCCTCTTCGTCCATCTCTTCGGCGGCGGCATGGCGGAACTGCAGCTGATCGAATCGGATGATCCGCTGGAGGCAGGGCTTGAGATCCTCGCCCGCCCGCCCGGCAAGAAGCCGCAGACCATGACGCTGCTCTCGGGCGGCGAGCAGGCGCTGACGGCGATGGCGCTGATCTTCGCCGTATTCCTCACCAACCCTGCACCGATCTGCGTGCTGGACGAGGTCGATGCGCCGCTCGACGACCACAATGTCGAGCGTTACTGCAACCTGCTCGACGAAATGGCTGCGACCACCGAGACCCGCTTCGTCGTGATCACCCACAACCCGATCACCATGGCCCGCATGGATCGGCTGTTCGGGGTGACGATGGCTGAACAGGGGGTCTCGCAACTGGTCTCCGTCGACCTGAGGACGGCCGAGAAACTGGTCGAGGAAGCCTGACGGCGGGCCGGCCGGCCTCCGTCTTCGGGATTTTTCTCTTTTGTCCAATTCTCATTTCGGTTGCGATGCTCTAACGTCCGGCAAAGAGAGAGTGAAGACGGGCATCGCGCCCGGCAACCGGGCGGACGAATGGCGAACTGGGTTTACGGTTTCGGTTTCAGCGAGGCGGAAGAACACGAGATTGACCGGAATCGACTGGGCGGCAAGGGCGCAAGTCTTGCCGAGATGGCGCGCATGGGGCTTCCCGTGCCGCCCGGCCTGACCGTCGTCTCCGATGTCTGTCTCTATTTCTACGAACACGGCAAGACCTTTCCGGACGGCCTGAAGGAGGAGGTGGCCCGGGGCCTGAAGAAGGTCGAACAGGCAACCGGCAAGCTCTTCGGTCTCAGCAAACGTCCTCTGCTTTTATCCGTGCGGTCTGGCTCACGGGTATCCATGCCCGGCATGATGGATACGGTCCTCAATCTCGGTCTCAATGACGAGACGGTCCAGCTTCTGGCCGAAGATACGGGCGATGCCCGCTTTGCCTGGGACAGCTATCGTCGCTTCATCCAGATGTATTCCGATGTCGCGCTCGGGCTCGACCAGGAATTCTTCGAGGAACTGCTGGAGGAGCGGCTCTCCGAACTGGGTCACGCCTACGAAACCCAGCTGACGGCCGGGCAGCTTGAGGACATTGTGGCAAGCTACAAGGAACTTTTGGAAGAGGAACTTGGCGAGGCCTTTCCGCAGGACCCCTATGAGCAGCTCTGGGGCGCGATCTCGGCGGTCTTTTCCAGCTGGACCAGCGCCAGGGCGACGACCTATCGCGCGCTGCACAATATCCCGTTCGAATGGGGCACGGCGGTCAATATCCAGGCCATGGTGTTCGGCAATCTCGGCAATGATTCGGCGACCGGCGTCGCCTTCACCCGCAATCCCTCGACCGGCGAAAAGGCGCTTTACGGCGAATTCCTGGTCAATGCTCAAGGGGAAGATGTCGTCGCCGGCATTCGCACGCCACAAAGCGTGACGGAGCCGGGACGGATCGCTTCCGGCGGCGAGAAACCGTCTCTGGAAAAGCTGATGCCTGAGGCCTTCCGGGAGCTCGATACCGTTTCCGCCCGTCTTGAGCGCCACTATGGCGATATGCAGGACATGGAATTCACCATCGAGCGCGGCAGGCTCTACATGCTGCAGACGCGTTCCGGAAAGCGGGCGGCCGGCGCGGCGATGAAGATCGCCATGGACATGGCCGACGAGGGCCTGATCACCCGCGAGGAGGCGATCGTTCGCGTCGATCCGGCGACGCTCGACCAGATGCTGCATCCGACCATCAAGCCGGGCTACAAGGGCACCCAGATCGGTTCCGGCCTGCCGGCCTCTCCCGGTGCCGTCACCGGCGAGATCGTGTTTACCGCCGAGGAGGCAATCTCCGCCCATGCGGAGGGGCGCAAGGTCATTCTCGTGCGCACCGAGACGAGCCCGGAGGATATCCATGGCATGACGGCGGCGATCGGCGTTTTGACGACGCGCGGCGGCATGACCAGCCATGCGGCGGTGGTGGCGCGCGGCATGGGCGTGCCCTGCGTGACGGGCGCGGGCAATATGCGTGTCGACCGCTTCGCCAACATCCTCCACGGCCTGAACGGAACCATGCTGCATCCAGGCGACACGGTGACGATCGATGGCGCCACGGGCCGGGTGATGAAGGGGGCGGCGCCAACGCAGAAGCCGGCCCTGTCCGGCGATTTCCAGCGACTGATGGAATGGGCCGATGATGTGCGGCGCATGAAGGTGAGGACCAATGCCGATACGCCGGGCGATGCGCGCGCGGCACGTGACTTCGGCGCCGAGGGCATCGGGCTTTGCCGCACGGAGCACATGTTTTTCGAGGGCGACCGTATCCGCATGATGCGCCGGATGATCCTGGCGGAAACGGAAGAAGGGCGCCGGCAGGCGCTCGACCAGCTTTTGCCGATGCAGCGGGCCGATTTCGAGGAACTCTTTGCCATCATGCACGGCCTGCCGGTGACGATCCGCCTGCTTGACCCGCCATTGCACGAGTTCCTGCCCAAGACGGCAGGCGAGGTGGAGGATGTGGCCGAGGCGCTCAGCATGGAAACCGATGCGCTGCGCCATCGGCTCGATGCGCTTTATGAGTTCAACCCCATGCTCGGCCATCGCGGCTGTCGGTTGGCGATTTCCTATCCGGAGATTGCCGAGATGCAGGCCCGCGCGATCTTCGAGGCCGCGATTGCCGCTGCCCGCGCGACCGGGGAGCCGATCGTGCCGGAGATCATGGTGCCGCTCGTCAGCCTGCGCGCCGAACTGGAATATGTGAAGGGGCGGATTGATGCGGTCGCCCATGCCGTGATGGAAGAAAGCGGCATGGAGATCTCTTATCTGGTCGGCACCATGGTGGAACTACCGCGCGCGGCCCTGAGAGCGCATGAAATTGCCGAGACGGCGGCCTTCTTCTCGCTTGGCACCAACGATCTGACGCAGACGACGTTCGGCCTTTCGCGCGACGATGCGCCGGGCTTTCTCGGCACCTACCAGAAGAAGGGCATCATCGAACGTGATCCGTTCATTTCGCTTGATTTCGACGGCGTGGGTGAACTGATGCGCCTTGCCACCGAGCGCGGACGCCAGACCAAGCCAAACCTTCAGGTCGGCATTTGCGGCGAACATGGCGGCGACCCGGTGTCGATTCGCTTCTGCGAGGGACTGGCTCTCGACTATGTATCCTGCTCTCCCTTCCGTGTGCCGACCGCGCGGCTTGCCGCCGCCCAGGCAACCGTTCGGCAGGCGGAGGAAGCAGGCAGGGCCTAGCGCATCGTGCTTTCCGAAAATCGGAATCGATTTTCGGAAAGCACGATGCGTAGATTCAATAGGTTAGAGCGTCCTTTGTGCGTCCGAATGGACGCACGGCGCTCTAGCGTGCTAGCCGGTAGCGGCCGGCAAGCAGCGGCGGGCCCTCCGTCGAAACGCTGCCGCGCTCGACCAGCGCCTCGAGATGCGCGAGCACGGACAATGCGGCCGCGCCATGCAGGCTCGGCTTTGTGGTGCGGTAGATCACCTTCACCATATCGGCAATTGTCTCGTCGCCGGCGGCAAGACGCTCCAGGATCGCCCTTTCGCGCATCAGCCGGTGCGAGCGGATGCCGCGGACGAAGCCGTGGGCGGCGTTGACCGGGCCGCCGTGACCCGGGAGATAGATGCTTTCCGGCCTCGCAAGCAGCTTTTCGAGAGAGGCCATGTAGTCGTTCATCGAGCCGTCCGGCGGCGCGACAATGGTGGTCGACCAGGCCATCACATGGTCGCCGGAAAAAAGATAGGGCGTGCCTTCCAGCGCGAAGGAGAGGTGGTTGGCGGTATGGCCCGGCGTGTGGACAGCCTGCAGCACGAAGCCGTCCGCGGCAATGCGTTCGCCGTCTGCAAGCGTGATATCGGGCGAAAGCGCCATGTCGGAACTCTCGGCAAAGGGGTTCTCCTCGCCGTCATGCAGCGGGCGGGCGGCGCGGTGATGCGAAAAGGCGAGGATCGGCGCGCCGGTCGCGGCCTTCAGCCGGTGGGCCATCGGCGTGTGGTCGAGATGGGTGTGGGTAACGGCAATCCCGTCGACCTTCCGCCCGTCGATCGCCCTCATCCATATGTCGAAGTGCCCCTCGACATCCGGGCCGGGGTCGATGATGGTCAAAGACCGTTCGCCGACGAGATAGCCGTTCGTGCCGTCGGCTGTGAAGGGGGAGGGGTTTTCTGCCGTCAGCCGGAAAACGCCGTTGGCGATCCTGACGGCGCTGCCATAGGCCGGGTCGAAGTCCTGTTCCGATCGAGGCTCGCGCATTGTCATTCTCCGCCCGACGCGATCCCTGTGCGCCGACCCACTCTATCTGACATCGCAAAGACAAATTGCAAGGCCGCCGGGCCCGACTTCCGTCCTGCCCCGGCGGCAAAAACACTGTCCATCTCCCGATTTAGCCGTTGTCGCCCGGTCGGAGCTTTGCTAAGAGGCTTGTCGTTCCGCCGCTCGCATGCGGCGAGGACATGCTGGGGTGTAGCCAAGCGGTAAGGCACCGGTTTTTGGTATCGGCATGCGCTGGTTCGAATCCAGCCACCCCAGCCAATTTGATCTTGCTGTGCCAATGAAGCATAAGAATGCACGAAATCGCCATTTCTCGTGCACACCCGAGTCAAGAAGATTCTTTTGGATCGGCCCTTTTTTAAAAAAAATATAATTTATTCAGTTATTTGATGTAACTTTGGTTCAGCGCTTTTTGGTGATCTGAGCTCTGCGCCACCGCCCGCAATACGGAGCCGCGCGCTCACCTTCTTCCAAATTTCCATGATCCCGCCGGTTCGGCAACTGACGACGGCGGCTTTGCGCCCCCATTTCGGTCTTTCGGGCCGACTTTTCGGTTTCCTAGGCTGTGTGGACGGATTTGATGAGGTTGAATGCTGCAGCGATTGACACGATGGCTGAAAAGTTGCGTTTGGTTTTCTCGCAGCGCAGAGCCACCCGTTTGAAGCGCTTGAGCTTTCCTA
>NZ_VCLB01000014.1 GCF_005924265.1 Martelella lutilitoris | reverse complement strand
TGTAGGAAAGCTCAAGCGCTTCAAACGGGTGGCTCTGCGCTGCGAGAAAACCAAACGCAACTTTTCAGCCATCGTGTCAATCGCTGCAGCATTCAACCTCATCAAATCCGTCCACACAGCCTAATTCCAAAAAGAGTTTCTGCCTGGACGAGGGCTGGACGCGTTCTGGATGAAGGGCGAGAGGTCGTCATGTCTGAAATGACGGCAAGATGCGTCAGCATCGGAGCTCTATGAATGAAAAACATACACTAACCCCGGCCGCGAATGTCACGTTTTTCGGACCAGCAAGCACCGGACGAAGCGGCTCGATAGTGCATCACGTCGTAGAGAGACACATAATACCTGACCGGGTGTATAGGTCGTTTCAAACCCCGCCTGTGGCGGAGGTCCGTGTAATCAAAACTCGCTTCGCCCTCATCCGTCACCCCGGCCCGGAGCCGGGGTGACGGAGAATGGGGCAGGCTCTTTGCTTTTCAAAACAGGCCTTGGCAGGCTGACCTCCGCCTATGGCGGAGGTTAAGCGTTTTCGCTCAAATCCGACTTTGGATCAGACGTATTTGTTGACGATGTTTTCCAGATATTCCTGGCGGCCGGATTTTGGCTCGGGATTGATGCCGTCCTTCTCGACCATGGCGGCGATGTCTTCCAGCGTCATTTCGCCGGCGAGCATCTTCTTGGCGGTTTCGCTTTCCCAGCCTGCATAACGCTCGTCGAGCGGCTTCTGCAGGGCACCATCTTCAACCATCTTTGCAGCAGCCTTCAGGCCGCGGGCGCAGCTGTCCATGCCGCCGATGTGACCATAAAGCAGGTCGGCCGGGTCGATGGACTGACGGCGCAGCTTGGCGTCGAAGTTGGTGCCGCCGGTGCCAAGGCCGCCGTTGAGCAGAACCTGGTAATAGGCCAGCGCCATTTCCGGAACATTGTTCGGGAACTGGTCGGTGTCCCAGCCGGACTGGTAGTCGTTGCGGTTCATGTCGATGGAACCGAGGACGCCGAGCGTGCGGGCGAGCGCCAGCTCGTGCTCGAAGGTGTGGCCGGCGAGGATGGCATGACCCTGCTCGATGTTGACCTTCACTTCCTTTTCGAGACCATGCTTCTGCAGGAAGCCGTAAACCGTGGCGACATCGTAATCATACTGATGCTTGGTCGGTTCCTGCGGCTTCGGTTCGACGAGGATCGAGCCTTTGAAGCCGATCTTGTGCTTGTACTCGACAACCATGTGCAGCATGCGCGCCATCTGGTCGAGTTCGCGGCCCATGTCGGTGTTGAGCAGGGTTTCATAGCCTTCGCGACCGCCCCAAAGGACATAGTTCTCGCCGCCGAGCTTTGCGGTGGCATCCATGCAGGTCTTGATGGTTGCAGCCGAAAAGGCGAAGACGTCCGGATCCGGGTTGGTGGCAGCGCCCGACATGAAGCGACGGTTGGTGAAGAGGTTGGCGGTGCCCCAGAGCAGCTTGACGCCGGTTTCTTCCTGCTTTTCGCCGAGATAGTCGACGATCGTGTTCAGGTTCTTGGTGTTTTCGGCGAAGCTCGTGCCTTCCGGGCGGACGTCGACGTCGTGGAAGCAGTAGTAGGGCGCGCCGAGCAGGGAGAACAGTTCGAAGCCGACATCGGCCTTCAGCTTGGCCTTTTCGATGCCGCCGTCATACCACGGGCGGTCGAAGGTGCGGCCGCCGAAGGGGTCGCCGCCTTCCCAGGCCAGCGAATGCCAGTAGGCGATGGCAAAGCGCAGATGTTCCTTCAGCGGCTTGCCCATGACGATTTCGTCGGGATTGTAATGCTTGAAGGCAAGCGGGTTTTCGCTTTCGGGGCCTTCATACTGGATCTTGCTGATGTCGCCGAAAAAGCCGGTGCTCATCTTGGATACTCCCTGTTGGGGTTGTCATTATCCGCGGAGGCGCGGGATCCGTCCTGGCGGACGCCCGCTCTTCGCGTCATTCTCCGGAAAGGGTCTTGATGGCCGGATACAGCGCCCGGAAACGCTGATAGGCCTCCTCGAAGGCGGCGGTATGCGCCGTCTCCGGGTCAACGGTTTCCGCCGTTTCCGGCGGGGTGCAGACGGCAAGCGGGTCGGCCCCGGTCGCGGCCAGAAGGCCGAGACGGGCCGCGCCGAAGGCCGCGCCGAAATCGCCGTCGGCGGGAATGTCGATCGGCAGGTTGAGCGCGGTCGCCACCGCTTTGAGCCAGTAGCGCGAGCGCGAACCGCCGCCGATGGCGGTGATGCGCGAAAGCTCGGTGCCGGCAGACCGCAAAGCCTCGAGATTGTCGCGCAGCGCGAAGGCGACGCCCTCCATCACCGCGCGGGTCATCGCCGCTCGGTCGCTTTCATGGGCAAGGCCGATGAAGGCGCCGCGAATGGCGGCGTCATTGTGCGGCGTGCGCTCGCCGGAAAGATAGGGCAGGAAGGTCACGTCGCCCGGGGCCTGAAGCGTGTCGCCGACCTCTGTCGCAAGCTGGGCCGGGCTCTTGTCCGTCACCTTGGCGTACCAGTTCAGCGTGTCGGTGGCCGAGAGGATGACGCCCATCTGGTGCCAGGTGCCGGGAAGGGCGTGGCAGAAGGCATGCACGGCGCTCTCGGGCTTCGGCCTGTAGCGATCATTGGCGGCAAACAGCACGCCGGACGTGCCGAGCGAGACGAAGGCCGCGCCATCGGCGACCGTGCCCATGCCGCAGGCCGATGCCGCATTGTCGCCGGCGCCGCCGGCAACCACGACCGGGCCGGTCATGCCCCATTCCGACGCGAGCGCCTGTTTCAGCGTGCCGCCGGCCTCGGAGCCCTCGACAAGGGCGGGCATCTGTTCGCGCTTCAGGTCGGTTGCTGCCAGCAATTCGTCGGACCAGTCGCGCTTTGCCGTATCGAGCCAGGCGGTACCGGCCGAATCCGACATTTCGGAAATATATTCACCGCTCAGCCAGAAGCGGAGATAGTCCTTCGGCAGCAGGACCTTGGCAACCTTGGCGAAGGTCTCCGGCTCGTTCTTCTTCACCCAGACGAGCTTCGGCGCGGTGAAGCCGGGAAAGACGATATTGCCGGTAATCGCGCGGAAGCGCGGATCATCGTCGAGCTGCGCGGCTTCCACATAGGAGCGGGTATCGTTCCACAGGATGCAGGGCCTGAGAACCTCGCCCGTCGCATCGACCAGCGTCGCGCCGTGCATGTGGCCTGACAGGCCGATGCCCTTGACGGCGGAAAGTTCCGCCGGATGGCGTTCGGCAAGGCGGCCAACGGCGATCTTGCAGGCGGCGATCCAGTCAGCCGGGTTCTGCTCCGACCAGCCGTGATGCAGGCGCTGGACGGTGAGCGGCGCGTCGGCGCTGGCGATCACCTTCTGGTTCTCGTCGATCAGCATCGCCTTGAGGCCGGAGGTGCCGAGGTCAAGCCCGAGATACATGTCTTTCCTCCATTGTCGTGTTCTGTTGCTGCCTGTTCACGGCAGATTGTCCTTGATGAATATGTCGATACGGATGCGTTCCTGGGCGGCGATCACCTCAAGGCCGTCGGCCTTGGCTTTCAGCACGCGGATGGCGCTTCTGACCTCGTGGCCGGCATCCTGGTTGAGGACGACGTCGAAGAGGCCGGTTTCGAGCGCCTCGCGCGAGTGGGCGGAGAGCTCGTGGGCGATGGTGACGAGTTCGCGGCCTTTTGCCCGGGCCTCTTCCAGCGCCGCGATCAGGCCGCGATTCCCCGCGCCGAGGCTGTAGAGGCCGATCATGTCCGGATGGGCCTCGATCGCTTCAAAAACCAGTTTGCGGGCGAGCGCCGAATCATCCCGGCCTTCCATCGGCGGCAGGATGGAAAGCTCCGGAAAATGCGCCGCCATGATCTCGGAAAATCCCGAAAAGCGGTTCTGGTGGTCGCGCACCGAAAGCGAGCCGGCAAGCACGCCGATCGTGCCCTTCTGCCTGGACAGAAAGCGCCCCAGCAGGGTGGCCGCGGTGCGACCGGCCGCCGGGTTGTCGACGCCGGCATAATGATCGCGGGTGCTGTCTTCCAGATCGGAAACGAGGGTGACCACGGGAATGCCCCGGTCGGTCAACTTGCGCACGGCCGCGCGCACCGGATCGGCCTGAATGGCGACGACGGCGATGCCGGCCGGATTGCTCTCGCCCGCTGCGACAAGGGCCTCGGCCAGCGCCTCGGCGTCGAAGGCCGGCACGTCGACAATGGTGATCTGCGTGCGCTCGATGCGGCCGCGCTCGTTGGCCTGCAGCACGGCGTCGCGCAATTCGCCCATGAAGGCGTTTTCGTTGCAGGGCAGAATGAAAGTGAAGGGGTATGTCCGCCCCTTGGCAAGGTTGGCGGCCGCGACATCGCGCACATAACCGAGCTTTTCAATCGCCTGCTCCACCTTGGCCTTGGTCTTTTCCCTGACGCCGGGGCGTGCGTTCATCACGCGATCGACGGTCGCAAGGCTCACGCCTGCCTCTGCAGCGATATCATGTACGGTGGGGCGCATCGTGTCCGCCTGGTTTGTTTCGCTCCTCACCGGAGCCGAACGGCTCCGCCCGAGACCTTTGCGGCCATCGTTGGGCGGACTATAGCGCGAAGAATGATGTACGTAAATCAAAAATCATCGATTTGATGAAATTCCCGTGAAATCAGAAGTTTCCGGGCAAGCCGAGGCCATATAATTGACACATGCAAAGGCTGCGGCGCGATCCTCGGCGCAGCATAGATCATAAAGCAGAGGAGCGCGCGCCTGGAAAACTGTCCTCGAACAGTTTGTTGAGCCGGCCGATGACGGCGATCGCCGGCGCATCGGTGCGAAGCGCCTCTATGATGACGTCGGAGGCCTCCTGCTGGAAGCCGGCATAGCCGTCGTGACGCGGTTGGCAGAAGGCGCGCTCGACGGCAGCGCGGATGTCGCGGTAGAAATTGCCGGAGGCCGCGTTCACGGTCTCGTCGTCCCAGGCGGCGACATGGGCGGGCTGGCCGCCGGCCTTGGCATAGAGCGAGGACTGGACCGGACCGCTTGCGACCCATTGGCAGAAATCGAGCGCCGCGTCGGCATGGCGGCAGAGCGCCGAGATCGCGATTCCCGTTCCCCCGAGCGCCGAAGCGGCAGGGCCTTCGCCCTTGATCACGGGCACGTCCGTGAAGGCAAGCCGGTTGGCGCGAAAGCCCGCGACCGCATAATTCTGATAGCCGGTGATGAACGGCGCCGCGACGGCGTCGGTGTCGCCAGCCGACAGCATCTCTAGAACGGCGACGGGATCTGCCGCGAGATTGTCTTCCGGCACGAAGGCTGCCAGCTCGGCAAGGTGTTCATAGACCGTGATGCCTTCGTCATCGTCGATCAGCGGACCGTTGGCCTCCGTCCGGCAGGGCGTCCCGAGCGCGGCGGCAAGCGTGAAGAACACCATCAGCGCATGCGGCGCCCGCAGCGGCAACAGGACCTTGCCTTCTTCGGCGAGACCCATCAGTGCACGCCAGTCGGCCGGCGGCTCGCTGAGACGGTCGGGGCGGAAGGCCATGACCTCGGCGGAGGCATCGATCGGGAAGGCCCATTGTCGGCCCCTGTAATGATAGGCTCGCCAGGTCCGGCCAATGGCGCCCGCCTCGATCTCGCGGCGCGCGCCTTCGCGGCCCTCGATCTCGAGCGGCAGCAAAGAGCCGTCGCGCGTCAGGCGTCCCAGATGCGTGTGGCCGATGACGAGGAGATCGTAGTCCCGCGCCAGTTCATCGACGGGAATGGTGCTGAAATCCCGCAGGCTGCCCTTGCCCCATTCGATACAGGTGCCGGTCTTTTCCTGCCATTTGCGGGCGGCGGCCTCCAGCGGCGCATAGCCGCGCGGGTGGCTCCAGGTCAGGCCCTTCAGTTTTGTTGTCAAGTCTCGCGCTCCGCGTCTTGGCCGTGCGACTGCTCCAACCTCTTCAATCGACGCATCGTGCTTTCCGAAAACCGGTTCCGGTTTTCGGGCCGATGCGCTCAAGGGCGGCGCGACAGCTGTCGGTTTCCAAAGGCATGCGTTCTGGCGGGCGGCAGGCCGCTCCTTACGCTATCAAAGCGGGCAGGGGCCGGTTTGTTCCCTCGCCGGCGTTCGGGCGGACATTCCGGTGGTTTCGTGAAGGGCTCAACCGGCAATGACGACCCGCGTGTTCCAGGCCTTGCAGCGCGCGGTGAGCGCGGCATCGAGCGGCCGGTCGGTAAAGAATGTGTCTATGTCGGCAAGCGAGGCGATCCGGGCCGGAGCGGAGCGGGTGAACTTGGTGTGGTCTGCTACGAGGAAGGTTTTGCGCGCGCGTCTGATGGCCGTCTGACTGACGCCGACCTCCAGCATGTCGAAATCAAGAAGGTCGCCGTCCGCGTCCATCGCCGAACAGCCGATGATGGCGAGGTCGAACTTGAATTCATCGACAATGCGGTTGGCAAGCGTTCCCACCAAGCCGCCGTCGGTGCGCCGCAACTGCCCGCCGGCGACCACGATCTCGCAGTCCGGATTGGCGACGAGCGTATTGGCGACATTGATATTGTTGGTGACAACCAGAATGCCGCGATGACCGAGAAGGGCCTGGGCGACGGCTTCGGTGGTCGTGCCGATATTCATGAAGATCGCGGCATTGTCGGGAATTTCGGCCGCGCAGGCGGCGGCGATCGCCGCCTTTTCCGCGGTGTTGAGCGCACGCCGGTCCGCATAGCCGATATTGCTGGTGCCCGACGCCAGAACCGCGCCGCCATGGACGCGGGTGAGCTTGCCCGCCTCGGCAAGCTTCAGGAGATCGCGCCTTATCGTCTGCACCGTAACGCCCATGCGCTTTGCGGCGTCCTCGGCCACGATCCGGCCTTCGGTGCGGGCCATCTGCATCAGGTCGTCGAGGCGAAAAGTTTGCGACATTGTTTCCTCAGGCTTTGTCCCCATGCCGATGATGGGGCACATTGGCCGCAAGGGAGACATTTTTCGCGCGCTTTTGCAACGCTTTGAGGCTGTCAGGCGTTGAACACCGGTCGAAGAGGCTATTGCCTCGCCAAAGGCGGCATTCGCTGTTTTGCCTTGATCGGACGGGGGAAACACTGTCAATAGCGTTTTGAGCGCCTCATGAAACGTGACGGGATGAAATTGTGAGCGGACTGGAACAAGCCATCAGGAAAGCGCTGGAAAGCACCGACAGGGAGGATGCCAACCAACGTGCGCGGATTTACCAGTCCGCGCGCCAAGCGCTGGAAAGCGGCCTTGCCAAACAGGGCATCACGGATTCCAAGGCGATCGGCCGCCAGCGTCGCCGGCTCGACGAGATCATTACCGCAATCGAGCGCGAGGAAGCGGAAGCCGCGCGGCAAGCGCGCGCCGCGCGCCAGCCGCGTCCCGATGTGTTTGATGATCCCTTCGCCGTCGGTCGTGTGCCGGAAGGTTCGAGCCGCCGTAGCTCCGCCGAACCGCCGGAAGAGCGGGAGCCTTCCTTCGAGCCGGAGCAGCCGGGCGAACCCGAGATCGAAGACATGGCGTTTCATACGGAACCGCAGGCGCATTTCGATTATCCCGCAAGCCCGGTCGTGGAGCCCGATAGCAGACGGGACGCCGATTTCACCGAGGCCGATTTCGCGGTTTCTCCGGAGGATCGCAAGGACAGCGGCCATCTCGACGCCGGAGAGTTTTCCGCGATCGACGATATCACGGCCGCAGCCGAGGAGCGCCGGCCGGTCGGCAAGACGCTGAAGGCTTCGAAGCCGAAGCGCCCGAAGAAAAAGCAAAAGGCTCGCCGCCCGGAACGGACGGAGCGCCCGCCGCGCAAACGCGGGTTTTTCGCCCGGGCGCTGATCGCCGTCGTCGTCCTCGCCTTCCTGCTGTTCGGCGGATGGTGGGTCGTCACCTCCAATTTCGCCCTCAACCCGGAAACGCTCGATACCGCCGTGCCCAATCCCGCGCCGCTGATCGAGGCGGAAGATTTCGAGGGCGCATCCAGCTGGACCGCGGTGTTCCAGCCGGGCGGTGCGAACGGCCTCGTTCCGGGGCCTGCTGCGGCCATGGCCAATGTCACGGTCGATAGTTTGCCGGCCGTCGAGATCGCATCGCAGGCGACGGGCGATGCCGGCGCGGTAACCGTCGCCCTGCCGACGGCGGTCAGGGGCATGCTTGAGGAAGGGCCGGTGCTGGTCGAGGTCAGCGTGCTGGCGCCGGACGGCGGCGGCCAGCAGGTCGGCATCTACTGCGCTGACGGCACGATCGACGGCTGCCAGCGCCATCGGTTCACCCCGAGCGCCCATCGCGAAAGCCTCGTGGTCCTGCTCGATCCGAGCCGGGGCGGCGTGGTGCCGACGCGGCTGATGATCTCGAGCGATCTCAGCGGCGGGGGCGCGCCGCTCGACATCTTCGCAATCCGTGCGCAGTTCGCCGACTGAGTTTTGCAGCGTTGAATATTCCTGTCACAAAAGACGTATATGCAACGCTACTTGCAGAGAATTCGAGGGAATCAGGTGAAAAGGGTGGACGAGACGGTTAGGGCGATTGCGGCCCGGGCACTGGCCGCGCGGCTTGTCCTTGTGGTTGCCGCCGTCGTCGCCGTTTCCGCCTTCTTTTTCGGCCTCGCCCCGCCAGCGGCTGTGGCTGTTGGCTGGCTTGCCGTTTCGATCGCGGCCCTCATCGGCGCCGTGCCCGCAGGGGATGAAACAGAAACGCCGGACGAAGTATCGGAACCCGGCGAGGGACGGATCGATTTCGGCGACCTGCCGCGTTTTCTCGACGAAATTGACCTGGCAATCTATCTTCTGGCCGCAGACGGAACCGTGCTGTTCCAGAACCGCTCGGCCGGCAGCACTTTTGGGAGTTTCCCGCTCGGATCGCACATCTCGGCCCGCATGCGCGCGCCGGGCGTGCTCGACATCATCCGCGATACGCTCGCCAATGGCCGCTCCAACCAGATTGAATATTCCGAGCGCCTGCCGTCCGAACGCGTCTATCTCGTCCGGGTGGCCCCCGTCGCCGACACAGAGGGAAGCAGGCCGGTTTTCATGCTGATCCTGCGCGATATTTCCGAGGCCAGGCGGATCGACCGGATGCGCTCCGATTTCGTTGCCAATGCCAGTCATGAACTGAGAACGCCGCTTGCCTCGCTGCGTGGCTATATCGAAACGCTGCAGGGCCCGGCCAAGAACGATGCCAAGGCGCAGGAGCGGTTCCTGCCGATCATGCTCGACCAGGCGACCCGCATGAGCCGGCTTGTCGACGACCTGATGTCGCTGTCCCGCCTCGAGGCCAAGGCCCATCTTTCTCCGGACCAGAAGGTGAAGCTCAACGCGCTGCTCGAACATGTGCGCGACAGCCTTCTGCCGCTTGCCGAGGAACTGGACGTCGCCATCAATCTGTTCCTGCCGGAAGAACCGGTTATAGTGAACGGCGACAATGACGAACTGGTCGAAGTGTTCGAGAACCTGATCGAGAACGCCTGCAAATACGGCGCTGAGGGCGGCAGGGTCGACGTCTATCTGAAGCCGCTCGAAAACGGCGGAACGGAGGTCTCCGTCGTCGATTACGGCCCCGGTATTCCCGCCGAACACGTGCCGCGCCTGACCGAGCGCTTCTATCGGGTTTCGGTTGCCGACAGCCGTTCGAAGAAGGGCACTGGGCTGGGGCTTGCGATCGTCAAGCATATCCTCACCCGCCATCGCGCGCGGCTGGTGGTCAAGTCCGCGGTTGGCAAGGGCACGACATTCACGGTGCGATTCTGACTCCGTCGACGCTTATTAAAAACGTCATAAAAACAATGGTCTGAACTGTCATAAAACTGAATCAAAAATGACATAAAACCGGGCTGTCCGGTTTCGCCGGTTCGCGGCGGAGACGGACCAGGCATCGCTCGAGACGGTGCAAACAGGTAACCCGCAAGGGACGCGTCATGAAGCTATTCGTAATGCCGGCCGCTGCGGTTTTCGCCGCGTTTCTTGCCTGCGGCCCGGTGCAAGCGCGAGATCAGATCCAGATCGCCGGTTCGTCGACCGTTCTGCCCTACGCCAAGATCGTCGCCGAGACTTTCGGCGAGATCTTTCCCGACTTCAAGACGCCGATCGTGGAATCGGGCGGCTCTTCGGCCGGCCTGAAGGAGTTCTGCCGGGGCGTCGGTCCGCGCACCATCGATATCGCCAACGCATCGCGGCCGATCCGCCCGGGCGAGATCGAGGCCTGCGCGAAGAACGGCGTGACCGGGATCGCTGAAATCGCCTTCGGCTATGACGGGATCGTCTTCGCCACCGATGCCTCCATGCCCGCCATGGACCTGACGCCGCTCGATCTTTACCGCGCTCTCGCTGCCGAACTCGTGATCGACGGCACACTCGTGGACAATCCCTATACGCGCTGGTCGGAGATCGATCCGGCGCTGCCCGACACAGAGATCAAGGCCTATATTCCCGGTGAAAAGCACGGCACGCGCGAGGTGTTCGAGGAGAAGGTTCTGGCCGTCGGCTGCGAGCAGGCGGGCGCGTTGCCTTATCTGAGGGAAAACTTCGGCGCAAAGCAGGGCATGAGCCGCTGCATCGCCGTTCGCAAGGATGGCCGGGCGCCGGGCATTGACGGTGACTATACCGAGACGCTGGCGCGCGTGGTCTCCGACCGGGAAAGCCTCGGCGTTTTCGGCCTGTCCTTTTACGACAACAATGCCGACAAGCTGAACGTTGCCAAGATTTCCGGCGTGACGCCGACGGCCGAAACGGTGGGGACCGGCGAATATCCGGTGTCGCGGCCTCTGTTCTTCTACGTCAAGATGGCCCATGTCGGAGCTATCCCGGGCCTGAAGGACTATGTTGAATTCTTCCTGTCGGACGGCATGGCAGGGCCCTACGGCCCGCTTGCCGAATATGGCCTTGTGCCGGCGTCGCAAGAACAGCGCGCCGAGATGCTGGCGGTCTTCGAGGCCGCGCTGCAATAAATGAAGGTCGCCGCCCGAAAGTCTGAGGCGACCGCAATCAAGTGTCCGGAACTGCCCGGACGGTCTGGATCGATATGACGCATGTCTTTTTGATCATATTGGCGCTTGTAATCGCGCTTGGCGTTGCCGGTTATTTCTCGGCGCGGGCGAAAGCCTATGCGCTCGCCGGCGAAAGCCTGTCGCGCCTCAATTCACGGCCCGCCCATCACGCGAGCTTCGCGGCGATCGCCGCCGTTGCCCCGGCGCTGCTGCTGATGGCGGCCTGGATGGTGGCAAGTCCGCTGATCATCGGCGCCGAAATCCGCACCGGCTTCCCCGAAAGCGTGAAGGAACAGCCGGCGGCGGCGCAGAACCTCGTCTATAATACCGTCGTCTCGGTTGCCTATGGCCTCAGGCAATTGCCGGAAGAAGCGCGCGCTCGGGTCGACGAGGATGCCGGCGCGCTGCGCGCCGTGCTGGCCGAGCGCGGCATTCCGCTTGCCGCCGCACCGCGTCCCTTCGTCCTTACGTCCGCCGAAAGGCTGAACGCGCTTTCGGCACTGTCGAACGCGGCGATGGCGGCGGCGGTTCTCGCGCTCGCCCTGGTGTCGCTGGGACTTGCTTACCGTTCAGTGCGGCCTGCCTTTGCAGCGCGCAGGCGCGTCGAGCAGACCGTGCTTGCCGCGCTGCTGCTCGCCTCCACCATCGCGATCCTCACAACCGTCGGCATCGTCTTGTCGATGCTGACGGAGACGCTTCGTTTCTTCTCCGCCGTGCCGCCGGCGGATTTCTTCTTCGGCACGGTCTGGGATCCGCGCTTTGCCGCGGCCGGCGAGGCCGGTTCGTCCGGGCAGTTCGGCTTGATCCCGCTTCTCGCCGGGACGCTCTACATCTCCCTCGTCGCCATGGCGGTTGCCGTGCCGGTCGGGCTTTATGCGGCGATCTACATGTCGGAATATGCAGGCCAGCGCCTGCGTTCGCTCACCAAGCCCCTGCTGGAGGTGCTGGCGGGCATCCCCACCATCGTCTACGGCTTTTTCGCGCTCGTCACTGTCGGCCCGCTGCTGCGCGACATCTCGGCGGAACTGAACGGGCTTTTCACCGGCAGCTACCGCAATTTCATCGAGGCGCAGTCGGTGCTGACGGCCGGCGTGGTCATGGGCATCATGCTCATTCCCTTTGTCTCCTCGCTTTCGGACGATATCATCAGCCAGGTGCCGGACAGCCTGCGCAAGGGCTCGCTTGCTCTCGGCGCCACGCGCTCGGAAACGATCAAGCGCGTGGTCCTGCCGGCGGCTTTGCCCGGCGTCGTCGGCGCGCTTCTCCTGACCGCCTCGCGCGCGATTGGAGAGACGATGATCGTGGTGCTTGCCGCAGGCGTTGCCGCGCAGTTGCAGTTGAACCCGCTGGAGCCAATGACGACCGTCACGGTCAAGATCGTCAACCAGTTGACGGGCGACCTGCAGTTCGACACGCCGCAGACGCTGGTCGCTTTTGCGCTCGGCCTGACGCTGTTCGTGATCACGCTCTGCCTCAATGTCTACGCGCTTTACATCGTGCGCAAATACCGGGAGCAGTATGAATGACCGAGACATTCAGCACAGCGACCGAGCGGGAGGAAAGCCGTCGGCAACCGGCGGAAACGCGGCGCAAGGGGCTGAGGCGCCGCCATGCCGCCGAACGCCGCTTCCGCCTTTACGGCATGTTCGCGATCTCGGCCGGAATCTTCTTCCTCGCTGCCCTTCTGTTCTCCGTTGTCGGCAAGGGCTATACCGCCTTCGAGCAGACGACCATCACTCTGCCCATTACCTTCGATGCCGCCGTCATCGATCCCGAGGGCGCGCGGGAAGACGATCCCCGCCTGCTGCTGACGGCTGACTATCCCGAACTGGTCGAGGCGGCGCTTGCCGAAACGCTGGAAATCAGCCCGGCAAACGGTCCCGAAATGCGCGAGGCGATGCGGATGATCTCCCGCTCCAGCCGGGTGGAATTGCGCGACGTCGTGTTGAAGGACCCTGCGGTAATCGGCGAAACGGTCAATGTGCGGCTTCTGGCGTCGGCCGACATCGACTCGGCCAACAAGGGCCAGATCGACCTTTCCGTGCCGGAGACAAGTCGACGCGTTTCCGATCGTCAGCTTGAATGGATGGAAAGGCTTGAGGCGCTCGGCCTCATGCAAAAGTCCTTCAACACCGGCTTCTTCACCCACGGCGCGTCGAGCCGCCCGGAATCGGCCGGCATCGGCGTCGCCTTTGTCGGCACGCTCTACATGATGGGCGTGGTTCTGCTTCTGGCATTGCCGATCGGCGTTGCCTCGGCGATCTACCTGGAAGAATTCGCGCCGAAGAACCGCTTCACGGATATCATCGAGATCAACATCAACAATCTGGCGGCCGTTCCCTCGATCATTTTCGGCCTTTTGGGGCTTGCCGTGTTCATCGGGCTTCTGGGGCTGCCGCGCTCCGCCTCGCTCGTCGGCGGCCTTGTGCTGACGCTGATGACGCTGCCGACGATCATCATCGCCACACGCGCGGCGCTGCAGGCCGTGCCGTCCTCCATCCGGTCGGCGGCACTTGGTGTCGGCGCCTCGAAAATGCAGGCGGTGTTCCACCACGTCCTGCCGCAGGCCATGCCCGGCATCCTGACGGGAACGATCATCGGCCTTGCCCAGGCGCTCGGCGAAACCGCGCCGCTGCTTCTGATCGGCATGGTCGCCTTCGTCGCCGATTATCCGGCAAGCCCGCTCGATCCGGCAACGGCGCTGCCCGTTCAGATCTACATGTGGGCGGGGGAGGCGGAGCGGGCCTTCGTCGAACGCACCTCCGCCGCCATCATCGTGCTTCTGGCGTTCCTCATCCTGATGAACATTTCGGCCGTCATCCTGAGACGACGTTTCGAGCGACGCAGATAGGCCATGGCGAACGCGAAAAGACTTGGAAACAGACAATGAGCAACACGACCTACAAGATGGCCGGCCAGGCGGTATCCGTCTATTACGGACAGAAACGCGCGCTGTTCGATGTCAGCCTGAACATCCGCGAAAACGCGGTCACTGCGCTGATCGGTCCGTCGGGCTGCGGCAAGTCGACCTTCCTGCGCACGCTCAACCGCATGAACGACACGATCGACAATTGTCGCGTCACCGGCACGATCACGCTTGACGGGGAGGACATCTATGCCTCGGGGATCGATGTGGTGGAACTCAGGGCGCGCGTCGGCATGGTGTTCCAGAACCCCAACCCATTCCCGAAATCGATCTACGAGAATGTCGCCTACGGGCCGCGCATCCACGGGCTTGCCCGCCACCGCAGCGAATTCGACCAGATCGTCGAGACCAGCCTGGTCAAGGCGGGCCTGTTCAACGAGGTGAAGGACCGGCTTCACGAGCCGGGCACCAGCCTTTCCGGCGGCCAGCAGCAGCGGCTGTGTATCGCCCGCGCCATTGCCGTCAATCCGGAAGTGATCCTCATGGATGAGCCTTGCTCGGCGCTCGACCCGATCGCGACCGCCCGCGTCGAGGAACTGATCTCTGAGCTGAAAGAAAACTACACCATCGTGATGGTGACCCACTCCATGCAGCAGGCCGCGCGCGTTTCCGAACGCACGGCCATGTTCCATCTCGGTCATATGGTCGAGGAGAACAGCACCGACACGATTTTCACCAATCCCGCGGACCAGCGCACCCAGGATTACATCATGGGACGTTTCGGCTGAGGGGCGGTTGCCGCACGCTCACGCCAAGGAAGGAACAGACATGGCCCCCTCGCATATTCTGACGGCATTCGATGACGAGCTGAAATATCTCCAGCGCCGCATTTCCGAAATGGGCGGCCTGGCGGAGGAGATGGTGAGCGAGTCGGTTTCGGCACTCGTCAACACCGACACCGAGCTTGCCGAAAAGGTGATCAAGGACGATCTTGTGCTTGACGAGGCGGAGCGCGAGATCGGCGAGAAAGCCGTCGTCATCATCGCCCGCCGTCAGCCGGTGGCGGCTGACCTGCGCGAAATCATGGGCGCGATCCGCATCGCATCCGATCTCGAGCGCGTCGGCGACATGGCCAAGAACACCGCCAAGCGGGTGATCTCGGTGCAGGGCTCCGGGGTGCCGCGCAAGCTTGCCCACGGCATCGAGCATCTGTCCGAGCTGGCGCTCCTGCAGCTGAAGGAGGTGCTGGACGCCTATACATCGCGCCAGGCCGACAAGGCGAGCTCCATCCGCGAGCGCGACGACGAGATCGACGCGATCTACACCTCGCTGTTTCGCGAACTCCTGACCTACATGATGGAGGATCCGCGCAACATCACCTCGTGCACGCATCTTCTGTTCTGCGCCAAGAATATCGAGCGCATCGGCGACCACGCCACCAATATCGCGGAAATGATCTACTACATCGCCACCGGCTCCCAGCCGCAGGGAGAGCGTCCCAAGGACGACAATTCCCCGGCCGTCGGTTCCGATGATCTTTAAAGGCCTTTTGAGACAAGGGAGACATACGTCCTATGGTTCCGAAAATCGCAGTTGTTGAAGACGAGGAAGCGCTCAGCGTTCTGCTGCGTTACAATCTCGAAGCGGAAGGCTATGAGGTCGAAACCATCATGCGCGGCGACGAGGCCGAAATCCGGCTTCAGGAGCGGGTGCCCGACCTGCTTCTCCTCGACTGGATGCTGCCCGGCGTTTCCGGCATCGAGCTTTGCCGCCGCCTGAGAATGCGGCCGGAGACCGAACGCCTGCCGATCATCATGCTGACGGCGCGCGGCGAGGAGAGCGAGCGGGTGCGGGGTCTCGCGATCGGCGCCGACGATTATGTCGTCAAGCCGTTCTCCACGCCGGAACTGATGGCGCGGGTGAAAGCCATCCTGCGGCGTGCGCGTCCGGAAGTGCTTTCCAGCGTGCTGAAATGCGGCGATATCGAGCTTGATCGCGAGACCCACCGGGTGCATCGAAAGACGCGCGAAGTCCGTCTCGGCCCGACCGAGTTCAGGCTTCTGGAATTCCTGATGACCTCGCCCGGCCGGGTGTTCTCCCGCGCCCAGCTTCTCGATGGGGTCTGGGGCCATGACATCTATGTGGATGAACGCACCGTCGACGTGCATGTCGGCCGTCTCAGGAAGGCGCTCAACTTCTCGCAGATGCCGGATGTCATTCGCACCGTGCGCGGCGCGGGCTATTCGATGGAAGTCTAGCTGCGTCCACGAAGCAGCCGAAAAGATTTTCTAAACGATTTAATATCCGTCATTGCGGGTCTATCCGGTTGCGCTATGCTGTGCCGGTCAGCCGTTCGGCTCTGTTGAAACAGATCTGCGGCGATTGATTTTTCACGCCCGATTGTCCAATTGGACTGAGGGCGGCCGTCGGCCGATATGCGCGCCGGCAAGAGGGCTTTTCAGGGATGCCACCTCCCCGCATCCCGAAAAGCCGCAGCACAAGAGGATTTTTGAGATGAGCAGAGCAAGTTTCGCGGAACCCGCGGTGATGGGCGATCTGATGGCGCGCATGCTGTGGGAAATCGGCGCGGTGCATTTCTCGCCTGACGAGCCCTACAAGCTTGCCTCCGGCCTGGTCAGCCCCGTCTATATCGACTGCCGGCAGCTGATTTCCTATCCGCGCATCCGCTCCACGCTGATGGATTTCGCCGCCGCCCGGGTGCTCGCCGATGCCGGCTTTGAGAAATTCGATTGTGTGGCGGGCGGCGAGACGGCCGGCATTCCCTTCGCCGCCTTCCTGGCGGATCGCTTGGAACTGCCGATGATCTATGTGCGCAAGAAGCCGAAGGGCTACGGCAAGAACGCGCAGATCGAAGGCCACCTGCCCAAGGGCGCGCGGGTTCTGGTGATCGAGGACCTGACGACGGCCGGCGGTTCCATGTTCAACTTCATCAATGCCATCCGCGCGGCCGGCGGCGTGGTGGAACACGGCATGGCATTGTTCTACTATGGAATTTTCGGCGAAGCGGAGAAACGTTTCCGCGAGGGCGGCGTTGACCTTCATTATATCGCCACCTGGAAGGACGTGCTTGCGATCGCGCGCAAGGAAGGGCTCGCCGATCAGGCGACGCTCGATGCGGTCGGCGCCTTTCTCGATCATCCGATGGACTGGTCGCGGGCGCGCGGCGGGCTTGAGGAACTGATCGTCTGAGGACGCAAGAGCCGGTGGGGTGCGTCCTCTCGCATGGACGCCAAAAGGAATTGGGAGAAGACGATGATTTTATGCTGCGGAGAAGCCCTGATCGACATGTTGCCGCGCCAGACGGACAAGGGCGAGCCCGCCTTTGCGCCTTACGCGGGCGGTGCGGTCTGTAACACGGCGGTCGCGCTTGCGCGGCTCGACCGCAAGACGGGCTTCTTCTCCGGCATCTCCTCCGACCTGATGGGCGATATCATCCGTGAAAAGCTGGATGCGTCGAAGGTCGATCACAGCTATGTCGCCGTGTCGGACCGTCCGACGACGCTCGCCTTCGTCAAGCTGGTCAATGGTTCGGCCAGCTACGCCTTTTACGACGAGAACACGGCGGGGCGAATGATCACAAAGGATGACCTGCCCGAAATCGGCGATGACTGCACGGCGATGCATTTCGGCGCGATCAGCCTCATTCCCGAGCCCTGCGGCTCCACCTATGAGGCGCTCCTGATGCGCGAAGCGGACAAGCGCGTGATCTCGCTCGACCCCAATATCCGCCCGACCTTCATCACCGATCCCGACAGCCACCGGGCCCGGATCGAGCGGATGGCGGCGAAATCGGATATCGTGAAGTTCTCCGATGAAGATCTCGACTGGTTCGGCCTTGAGGGTTCGCTTGACGAGAAGGCCCGCCACTGGATCACGGCCGGCGCGAGCCTCGTCGTCATCACCTGTGGCGCGGATGGCGCGATCGGTTACACCGCCGAGCACAAGGTCGAGGTGCCGAGCGAAAAGGTCGCGGTGGTCGATACCGTCGGGGCGGGCGACACGTTCGATGCCGGTATTCTGGCCTCGCTTGATATCGCCGGTCTCCTGACCAAGGAGAAGATCGGGACGCTTGCTCCCGAAGCGATCGCCGCCGCGCTGGCGCTTGGCGCCAAGGCTGCCGCCGTCACCGTCTCTCGCGCGGGGGCCAACCCGCCCTATGCGCATGAAATCGGACTCTGACATTTCGCACGGCTTTCCGCTTTTCTGATGAAATATGATCAGCCGGTGTCCTCCGGCTGATATTCGAGAATGTCGCCCGGCTGGCACTCGAGCGCCTCGCAAATCTTCTCCAGCGTTTCAAACCGTACGCCTTTGACCTTGCCCGAGCGCAGCAGCGAAATGTTCTGCTCGGTAATGCCGACATGTTCGGCAAGGGCCTTCGCCCGCATCTTGCGGCGGGCGAGCATAACATCGAGATTGACAATGATGGGCATGGTCAGACGAAACGCTGATAGTCGTCGTTGATTGCGGTCGCGAGCACCATCACGTGACCCATCACGAACAGAAGCCCTGCGAGCAGGAACAGCATCAGTTGATCGCTGCCGAGCCCGATCGCCAGGGTCCGGCTGCCCGGCGGGTTGGCGAACGTTGCCAGAAGCGTTGCCACGGGTTGCAGCACGAGACCGGCAACGGCCCCGGCCAGCGCGATCAGGCCCGCGCGGCGCAGAAGCGCTGCGACCTCATGGGAAAACGGGCTGTCATGCTGGAGCTTGTCGAACAGCGACCAGACGGTCTGCAACCCGTAGAACAACAGGCCGGCAAAAAGCGCGAAAAGGGTGAGGAGCGCCAGCCCCGTTGCCGGCGTCAGCGTCACGGCGACGGCAATGTCGAGCGCATCGCCAAGCCAAATGGCGACCCGCTCCGGTTGGGCCAAGGCCGACCATGCCGCATAGACGAGGATCGCTGCAAGTCCAGCCTGAATGATCCGCGTCAGGAGCTTCATCTGGCCGCATAATCTGGAAAGCGCGACCGCATTGTTCGAATTCATTTTCATTGCCTCTTGTTTTGCGATATAAAATTATCGTAGAACAATAAAAAATAGATGTCAATCGAGGTTTTGTCATGGTTCGTTTATTTTTCATTTGCTCGTGCCTTTTCGCGGGTCTGGTGTTGCCTGCGGGCTGTTCGACAATTGGCGGGGTTGCGCCGGATGCGCTTGAGGCAGCCTCGCCGCTCGACGCCGACCCAGGCACGCTCGTCATCGAATTGACAAAGCCGGCGGCGCTGCCGGTCGATGACAATGATCTGGCGCTTGCGCTGCGATGGGACGTGCCGGGCCAGGAACGCCTGGAGGAAGAGGCGGGTCTGAGGGTGGCGCGCCGGACGCCGGCTGCGGCATCCCGCCGAGGCGGCAAGATGCAGAACACGGTCGCTCTCGTGCTCGCGCCGGAGGATGCTGCGCGCATGGGCGCACTTCTCGCCCGGATCCGGACTGACAAGCAGGAAGGCGTCGACGGCAAGGGCGCGCTCTCGGTGTCTTTCACAGCGCACTGTATTATGGGCGGCGCGGATCTTTCCGGCATGACCGTCGATGTCACGCTCACCCTTCAACCCGGTCAGCCGCCGATCGACCTGATGCGGGGCGCCAACATCGGAAGGTTGCTGCAAAGCCGCGGCGGAGATGGATTGCCCGACTGCTGAAAGGGGGCGGGCGGCGGTGTGTAGCGAGGTCTTTTCGAAGGAGGTCGGCGGGCGAACGGACCTCGCTTTGTCTTTACTTGGCCTTAAGCTATCTCCGATAGCATGAATAATTATTAACCATATTTGCGACGCTTCCGATCATGCCTGATTTCAAAACGCTCATGGCTGCTTCCGGTCTTGTTCTTCTGTCCGCCTGCTCCCTGAATTTCCTGCCGGGCAGCAAGCCGACGATCCCGTCGCCGATCGCGGCCAATCCGGCCTCGCTCAGGATCGCGGTGCTGGCGCCGGAGGAATTCCGCTTGCCGAAGAACGAGATCGTGTTGACGGTCTACCAGAAATCCGGCGCCGGCGAGATCAGCCGGGATTATACGCTGATGGCGGCGGATGCCGATGCGGAAGCCGCAGCCGTGGCCGAATTCCGCAAGCCCGGACAGACGCTGACCGTGCTTCGTCTGTCGCCGGCCGATGCGCTGGCGCTCAGGGATCAGCAGCAGGAGATGGCTGCCGCCCGCGAGGCCGGCGGCGCCAAGCCGGGCTTCTCCGTCGATCTCGATGCAACCTGCTGGAACGGACCGATGGTCGCGCCGGCCGTGCCGCTCGACGTTCTGATCGAGGCCGGCACGGAGGAGGGGTTCCACCCGCTGCTCCAAGACATCGACATTTTCGCGCTGATGAACCGTCCCGAGGAATCGCGGCTGAAACCCTGCTCGTGAGGGGTAGATCGCGATCTCGAGACGTCTGAACCAGCGCCCTCAGGCGCTTTTCTCTTCATATGACGCTGCAACGCTGTCGAGCGCGCGTTCCATGCCGGGACGCAGCGCCACGAGCAGGCTGGCATAGCCGTCTTCGCCTGGCCAGAACCGCTCGGCAAGAAACGGGCCGGTGCCGGGCGCAACCCGGGTGACGGCGATATTGGCGTCGCCAAGATTGAACTCCGTCAGCCGCATCATCAGCTGTTCGTCCACGGCAAGCTCTTCCATGTCGGGGCGCACCAGCACCTTCCAGACCCAGGCCGCGCCCAGATGAACCGGCTGAATGGCCGCCGCGATCAGCAGTTCGCCAAGATAGAGCGTATGAATTCTGAGCCGGTCCTGTTCGGAAAGAAGCCTGGCCACCGGTACGAAGGCCGAGAACCGGTTGGCGTTTTCGGGCGTGTCGCACAAAAGCGAAAGATCCTCGAGCGTCTCTGATATTTCGCGAGGGTTGCGGGCGACGTGATATGTAACCCGGCCCTTCTTACGCAGCGTCTCCCACTTGCCGAGATTGTCCTGCCAGGCATCGCGTTCTCCCTGTGAAAGCGCGCCTGTGGGTTCGATCCTGCCCGATAGGGCGCGGCCGCGAAAGGCGCCGGCAACGCGGAATGCAAGGCCGCGGGCAGCGGCCACGGCGCGGGCGGAACGCATGAAGGCGCCATCGGCCAGAAGCGCCGGAAAGGCAATGATGCCCGGAAGATTGGCCAGCGAGCCGGCAAGCGCCTCGAACAGCTGGTCGATGGTTGCCATCGGTCGATGGCGCGCGATCAGCGGCGCATGGTAGCCGCCATCGGCCGTCGCCGCGACCATGTGCGAGCCGCGATCGGTCACCGCAAAGCCCATGAGCGCTGCAAGCGATCCCGCTTCCGACGCCGTGTCCTCGATGAGCGCGAGGCGCTGATGCGCGTCGTTTCGCCCAAGCGCAGTCATGATGAAGGCGGCCGACTGGAACGGGTTGGCTTCGATGGCCTGGTTGGCGAGGCGATCGATGGACGGCTCGAGATCGTCCGGGGCTTCGGAAAAGATGGAAAACTCGCCGCCGCTTCTCAGCTCCAGGCGAAGGTCGGCAACGGCCTTGCCGGGGCGCACGACCGAGAGTTTCGATTTCAGCCGGGCAGGCGGTCTGGGGCCGAGGTCCTTGCGGATGATGCTCATCGGCGCGCCGCCTTTCGCCCGCCGTGGCGGCGTGCGGCTGCCGGGCGCCATTCAAACGCGCCGGAGGCGAGCGGTCTTTTGCGGACTGAACACATGGATACGCACTACTGATCGAGAACCCTTGGCAAAGTGATAAGCCGTCTGGGTTAACAAATTATTGGTCCGCACCGGTGGAGCGGGTTCCGCACGGCTCTTGCAATTCTGGCTGAAGCGGGCAGACTGTCTTCAAAATGTCATCACGCATGCGAGGCGGGAAAGCATGGCGCAAAAGCCGGATACGCAACGCAGGGACGGTGCCGACGACAACAATGTCGTCGAGCTTTCCCAGTTCAGGCCGGGGCAGAAGGCCGAGCCGCTGCCCGTGACCTTTCACCGGCGCGAACTCGACGCAATCCTCTGGGTTTACGGACGGATGGTCGGCGAGGGCGAGTGGCGCGACTACGCCCTCGACCACATGAAGGACAAGGCGGTCTTTTCCGTGTTCAAGCGGTCCGGGGAAATGCCGCTGTTCAGAATCGAGAAGAACCCCAAGCTGGCGTCGAAACAGGGCGCCTTCAGCGTCACCAATACCCATGGCATGGTGCTGAAACGCGGCCACGACCTGCGCCAGGTGCTCAAGGTCTTCGACCGCAAGCTGAAGCTCGTCGAAAAATAGGCGGAAGCTACGGTATCAGAGCGACAGAGGCAGCGGGTCGGTGGTATTGCCCGCGCCGAGCGGACGCTGCATGAACACCGTATCCAGCCAGCGGCCATGTTTGAACCCGGTGCCTGTCAGCCTGCCGGCATCGGCGAAGCCGCAGGCTCTGTGAAGCGCGATCGAGGCCGGGCTCGCGCCGCCGATGACGGCGACCATCTGGCGGAAGCCGCGGGCTTCGCATTCCTCCACCAGATGCAGGAGCAGCAGCCTGCCGATGCCGCGGCCGCGCGCCGGGGGCGCCAGATAGACCGAATTCTCGACAAGCCAACGATAGGCCGGACGGGTGCGGAAAGCGCTGGCATAGGCATAGCCAAGCAGCGCGCCGTTCTCGACGGCAGCGAGATAGGGAAAGCCGCCGGCCGCGATCGTTTCCATGCGCGAGGTCATCTCGGCGCGGGTCGGCGGCTCGAGCTCATAGCTGGCGACGCCGTTCAAAACGCTCTCGGCGTAGATTTCGGTGATGGCGTTGATGTCTTCTGCGGTGGCGGGGCGGATCGTGACGGACATGATGACAGTGCGGTTCTTGCTGGTTCAGGTCATGAAAAAGGCGGCCCGCAGGCCGCCTTGATCGGATCGTTTTCCGTTCAATCAGTTCCGGTTGCCCATCAGGCGCAGCAGGAACAGGAACATGTTGATGAAGTCGAGGTAGAGCGTCAGAGCGCCCATGACAGCCTTGCGACCGGCGACTTCATGACCGTCGCCCTCATAGTACATTTCCTTGAGCTTCTGCGTGTCCCAGGCGGTCAGGCCGGCAAAGACCAGAACGCCGATCACCGAAACGGCGAAGGACAGCGCGCTCGACTGCAGGAAGATGTTGACCACCATGGCGATCAGGATGCCGAACAGGCCGATCACCATGAAGGAGCCCATGGCCGACAGGTCGCGCTTGGTGGTGTAGCCATAAAGCGACAGCGCGCCGAACGAGGCCGCGGTGATGAAGAAGGTCTGTACGATGCTCGCCGTCGTGTACATGATGAAGATCGACGACAGCGACAGGCCGGTGAGCGCGGCATAGACCCAGAACGAGGTTTGCGCGGCGCTCACGCTCATCTTGTTGACCCTGAAGGCCAGGAAGAAGAACGCGATCAGCGGCGCGAACATGACCAGCCACTTCAGCGGCGAGCCGTAGACGGCGGCGCCGACGCTCGTCAGCAGGATGCCGTTCGGCAGTTGCGCGACGGCGGCTGCCTGATCGGTGGTGGTGGCGAGCGAGCTCAGGCCGAAGGCCATCACGCCGGTGATCACCAGGCCAAGCGCCATGAGATTGTAGATGCGCAGCATATAGGCGCGCAGACCCTGATCGATTTCAGCACTCGCGTGCGCTCCCGCCTGCGCGCGGTTCTGATAGTTACGAAGATCAGCCATCAATTTCCTCTTAAAAAGCCCCTCGTTGATCACGGTGTCGGGAAAATGCGGCATGCGCAGAACCCAGGCGCCGCTGGGGGGCTCCAGCAAGCCTGATCTCAATATGATAGGAACGGCAATGGGATACAAGGCGTTCAGGAATGAAAAGCGACGGCGCTTTCTCAAATTTTCGTAAGAAACGTCCCGTCAGACCTGAAAAACGGACAAGGACCGCCCCATCTAGCAGGAAATCGTCCGGCTTTGACACGCGGGACAGTCTGAAAGAGAGGATATCTCCCATGCGCTATTTCATCGCCGTCATTCTGCCCTGGCTTTCCTTCTTCACCATCGGCAAGCCGATTTCCGGCATCATCTGCCTGATCCTGCAGCTCACGCTCATCGGCTGGCCGGTCGCCGCACTCTGGGCGCTGTTCGCGGTGCAGAACTATTTCGCCGACCGCCGCAACGAGGAACTGATGGAAACGCTGCGGCGCGACAGATAGTCGCGCAAGCGATCCCAGAGGATTTCAGACAGCCGGCAGGGGTGCCCCCAGCCGGCTTAGTTTTGTGGCCTCAAAGTTCGCGCAGGTAGAGCGCGGGTTTCTGACCCAGGAGGTGCCAGGTGCCGAAAAGCCCGATGGCGACGGTGACGAGGATCGCGCCGCAGACGGTCGCGAGCGCGACCGAAGGCAGAAGCGCGAAGGGCAGCATCATGATCTGGGTCAGTGCGTACCAGGCCGCCGCCGATCCCGCGACAAGGGCAAAAAGGCCAGTCATCGCGCCGAGGATGAGATATTCATAGACGAAGGCGCGGATCAATGCCGGGCGCGTTGCGCCGAGCGTCTTCATGATCACCGCGTCATGGCCGCGCCGGCGGTTTCCGGCGGCAAGCGCACCCGCCAAAACCATGACCGAGGCGATCAGCGCAATGGCGGCTGCCGCCCTGATGGCGGTGGCAAGCTGGCCGACGAGCTCGCCGGCGATCTCAAGTGCTGCCCGGACCTCGATCGTGGTGACGGTCGGGAAGGTCCGGGTCACAGCGCCGAGGATTTCGGCGTTCTTTTCCGTATTGCCGTCCGGATTGGTCAGCGTCGCCAGCCAGGCATGCGGCGCGCCGGCAAAGGTGTTGGGAGAAAACACCATGACGAAATTGATCGACAGCGATTCCCACTCGACCGAGCGTAAGCTTGCGATCCGCGCGGTGATCTCGCGTCCGAGCACGCTGACGGTTACTGTGTCGCCGAGCTTCAGCCCAAGCTCCCGGCCTTCCTCGGCGGCAAAGGAGACGAGCGGCTCGCCGCTATAGTCCTCAGGCCACCATTCGCCTTCGGCCAGCGTCGAATTTTCCGGCAGGTCCGCGTCATAGGTGATGCCGCGGTCGCCGCGCAGCACCCAGCGCGCTTCGGGCGGAGCTTCCCACTCCGAAGCCCTTGTGTCGTTCAGCGCCATGATGCGGCCGCGCAGCATGGGCACCAGAGAAAGCTCGCCCTCGGGCGCCTCTTCGCTGATCAGATCACGGAACCCGTCGACCTCGCTGCCCTGAATGTCGACGAAGAAGAAGTCGGGAGCGCGTTCGGGAAGCGTGCGGGAAAGCTCGCGGTTCAGATTGCCGTCGATCAGCGCCAGCGCCACCAGCAGCGTCAGCCCGAGGCCGAGCGACAGCACGACCGAACCGGTGAGCGCGCCGGGGCGATGGATGTTGCCGATGGCAAGGCGTAACGAAGGCGCGCGCGGATGCGGCGCACGGCGGGCCAGCCACTTGATGGCGATCGCGACCAGCCGCAGCACAAGAAAGGCGCCGGCGACGGAGGCGAGAAACACGCTTGCAACGAAACGCTCGTCCGCCGTGAAGATGGCGAGCGCCGCCAGCGCGGCAAGCGCTATGGCTGCTGCCGCCACAAAGGGCCATGCCGGCCGTCCGCCCTCGTCAAAGCCATGTTCGCGCAGAAGCGCGGTTGCCGGCACGTTGCGGGCGGCAGCCAGCGGCAGGATGGCGAAGGCGATCGCGGTCAGAAGGCCGAACAGCGCGGCGATCAAAAGCGCCAGCGGGAAGACGGCTGCGGGGATGGCGATTTCGAGCAGCGAGGAGAGGAGCGGCAGCGCGATCAGCGGGATCACCGCGCCGAAGACGAGGCCGGCCGCAATGCCAATCAGCGCCACCAGCATGATCTGCAGGAAATAGATCGCGACGACCATATTGGCCGGCGCGCCAAGGCATTTGAAGGCCGCAATCGCGCGCCTGCGGCTCTCCAGATAGGCGCTGACCGCATTGGCGATGCCGACGCCGCCGGTAATCAGCGTCGCAAGCCCGACAAGCGTCAGGAATTCCGAGAGGCGGTCGACATTTTCGCTCAAGGACGGCGCGGCGCGATCGCTGATCCGCACCGACCAGCCGGCATCGGGGAAAGCCTCCTCGGCGGCTGTCTTGACCGCATTCGGATCCGGTGAGGAGGCCGGCAGGCGGACGCGGTAGGCATATTCGGCGAGGCTTCCAAGCTGGACGAGGCCGGATGCCCCAAGTGCATCGCGGGAAATCAGGATGCGCGGCGCGAAGGCAAAGCCCTCCGAAAGCGAATCAGGCTCCTGTTCGAGCGTGCCTGAGACCCGGAGTTCCGCATTGCCGAGCAGCAAGGTGTCGCCGGCGGCGAGGCCGAGCCGGTCGGAGAGAAGCGGCGCGACGAGCACGCCGAAGCGGCCGTCCCCGCTTTCCGACAGCGCATCTTCAAGCGGCATCGCAGGATCGGAAATCACGCTGCCATAGAGCGGATAAAGACCGTCGACGGCCTTCACCTCCGCCAGAGACTGGTCGGAACCGTCGGGGAGCCGCGTCATCGAGCGCATCGTCACCGACTGCGACATCGTGCCGAGGTCTTCGACATAGGCGAGTTCGTCGCCCGTGAGCGGTTCGTTGTCGCGCTCGAAGCGGATATCGGCGGCAAGGATCTCGCGGCCGCGTTCGGCAATGCCCGCATTGACGGCGTCAGAGACCGAATTGACGGCGGCGATCGCGGCAACGCCCAGTGCGATGCAGGCGAGGAAGATGTAGAAGCCGGAAAGCCCGCCGCGCATTTCGCGCAGCGCAAATTTCATGGCGAGCGAAAGGTTTATCCGGTTTGCCTGCATCACTCGGCTGCCCCGGTGTTCTCGTGATCGACGATTTCACCGGAGCGGACATGGACCTGCCTGTCACAGCGCGCGGCCAGTGACGGGTCGTGGGTGACGAGCACCAGCGTCGTGCCGCTGTCGCGCTGGCGGTCGAACAGAAGGTCGGCGATCTGTGCGCCGGTGTCGCCGTCGAGATTGCCGGTCGGCTCGTCGGCGATCAGTACGGATGGTTCGGGGGCGAGCGCGCGGGCGATTGCCACGCGCTGCTGTTCGCCGCCGGAAAGCTGGCCCGGATAATGTGTCATCCGGTGGCCGAGGCCGACGCTCTCAAGTGCCGCGCGGGCGCGCTCAAAGGCATCGGCGCGGCCGGCAAGCTCCAGCGGAATGGCGGTGTTTTCGAGCGCCGTCATGTTGGCGATCAGGTGAAAGGACTGGAAGACGATGCCGATGTTTTCGCCGCGAAAAGCTGCCAGCGCATCTTCCGAAAGGGCGGAAAGCGCCGTACCGTCTATCGTGATCTCGCCGCTGTCGAGCCGTTCGAGCCCCGCGATCACCATCAGCAGCGTCGATTTGCCCGAACCCGACGGACCGAGAATGCCGACGGATTCGCCGCGGCCAATGTCAACGGACATGCCCTTCAGCACGTGGACGGCGGCCGAACCCTTGCCGAGGGTGAGGTGGGCATTGTCGAGCGTGATCAGATTTTCAGACAAGGAACAGTCCTGCTTTGAAATTTCGGGCGGGGCAAACACATATAGACAATACGGGCCCTGACGCCGGATGGACCGGCAAACGGGCATGAAAAGGATTTAGGAGCGAGATGATGCGATTGAAAGCGACGGTGCCGATTGTTTTTGCGTTTCTGGCGGCGCTTGTGGCTGCCTTGCCATCAAAAGCGCGTGAACCGGTCAATCTCGTGGTGCTGGGTGATAGCCTGGTCGCCGGCTACGAGCTTGGCCCCGCTGAAGATTATCCGGCACAGCTTGAAGCGGCCTTGACCGAGGCCGGCTATCAGGTCGCCGTCGCCAATGCCGGCGTTTCCGGCGATACGACGAGCGGCGGCCTGGCGCGGGTCAACTGGTCGGTGCCCGACGGCACGGACGGGGTGATCCTCGAACTCGGCGCCAATGACGCGCTGCGCGGCGTCGCGCCGCAAAAGGCGAAGGAGAACCTCGCCGCCATCATCGAGAGCCTCCAGGGCCGCGATATTCCCGTGATGCTGATGGGGATGATGGCGCCGCCAAATATGGGCGCGGACTATGCGGACGCCTTCAATCCGATCTACGAAGCGCTTGCCGAACAATACGGCGTTCCGCTCTATCCGTTCTTTCTCGATGGCGTCGCCGCCAATGCCGATCTGCAGCTCTCAGACGGCATGCATCCTAACGCCAAAGGCGTCGAGGTGATGGTGGAAAAGACGCTTTCTGCGGTCGAGGCCTTCGTCGACACTATCGGGGGACAAGCAAATTAACGCTTGCGTCAACATGGCTTAGATGATTCGCTGGAGGGGTGACTAGCAGATTCGGGGAGCTCGCCATGCCGAGAATTTTCACTGCCCTCGAAATCCCGCGCGAACAGGCGTTAAGTCTTTCGCTGTTGCGCGGCGGCCTGCCCGGGGCCCGCTGGATCGATGTGGAGAATTATCACATCACCCTGCGGTTCATCGGCGATGTCGACTTCCGCACAGCCGACGAGGTCGTGCACTGGCTCGACCGGATCGAGCGTCCTTCCTTCCAGTTGAGCCTGACCGGAACCGGCGCCTTCGGCAGCAAGAAGCCACATGCAATCTGGGCCGGCGTCTCGCCCGCGCCCGAGCTTTTTGCGCTCCAGGGCGAGATTGACCGTATCTGCCAGCGGCTGGGGCTCAGAGCCGACCCGCGCAAGTTTACCCCGCATGTGACGCTGGCGCGGCTTCGCGGATCGAAGGTGCAGGACGTGGTGGAGTATCTTTCCGCCCGCGGCAATTTCCAGACGCTGCCCTTCACGGTACCGCGCTTCGTGCTGATGTCGTCGCGCGATTCCGTCGGCGGCGGTCCCTACCAGGTGGAAGAGGCCTTCGATCTTTATGATCCGAGCGAGGACTACAGCTTCGACATGAGCGACTGGCAGCCGGCCAAGAGCATGTGGTAGACGGTCTCGAAACCGTCTTCGCCGCCGTAATAGGGGTCCGGTACGTCCCGGCGCTCGCCGAGCGTATATTCCGAAAACAATGCGACTTCGGTGGCGGCGCTGTTGCTGGCAAGCCGTTTCAGCGCGGTCATGTTGCCGCTGTCCATGCCGAGAATGATCGAAAACCGGCTGAAGTCGACAGGTCTGATCTGCCGCGCGCGCTGGCCTGAGATGTCGAAACCATGGCGCCTGGCCGTTGCGCGCGAGCGCGGGTCGGGGAGTTCGCCTTCGTGCCAGTTGCCGATGCCGGCGGAATCGGCGCTGAATTCGTTGTCGCGCCCGGCCTGCTCGGCAAGATGCGTGAACACGCCTTCGGCGAGCGGTGAACGGCAGATATTGCCGCTGCAGACGAAGAGGATTGAGCGTTTTTCCGGTTGTGCCATGATGTTTACGCAATTGTCTGGAGGATCGGAGTTTCGATGATCGGGGAGACAATGCCATGAATGATGCGCGACTGGAACCTGAAGCGCTGCGGACGGCCATGCAATCGGTTGGGAACTGGGCGATCAGCGAAGACGACACCGCGATCTCCCGTGATTTCAGATTTACCGATTTCCGCGAGGCCTTTGCCTTCATGAGCGAATGCGCGCTGGCCGCCGAACGCCTTGACCACCATCCCGAATGGAGCAATGTCTATAACCGCGTCGGCGTTTCGCTGACCACGCATTCCTCCGGCGGAATCAGCGCCCGCGACATCGAGATGGCCGGCATCATGGACAGGGCGGCAAGCCGTTTCGGCATTTGAACCGAGGTCGCGCCGTCCTATATTCCGGGGCGAAGGAGCCATTCATGAGCGACATCAAATATGGAGACATCCTCGAACCCGGCGACGAGGAAACAAAGGCTGAAAACGAACGCACGGTGCGCGAGGGATTCTGGGCGAAACTGCGCAGGACGGCCGCTCATATTCCCTTTGCTCGCGATGCCGTGGCCGCCTATTACTGCGCGACGGACCGCGACACGCCGCTTGGCGCCCGCGTGGTGCTCTATTCGGCGCTCGCCTATTTCATCATGCCGGCCGATCTCATTCCGGACATCTTCCTGTTTGTCGGCTTTACCGACGATCTTGCCGTGCTGACCACGGCGTTGACGATGATCCGCAGAAATATGAGAATAGAGCATTATGACCGGGCGGACCGGGCGCTGACGACGCTGGATACCGACTAAGTTTCAGGTCATGCCGCAATCTTGCCCTGATTGGCGGCATGTGTCGTTGCACCATCATCCAGGCTTCCGGCCTTCGCTAAAATCCACGTCATGTTGAGGTTTTGGTAACCTCGAATGCGTATTGAATTGAACGAATTCGAAACGTATCGGCCTTGCCGCTTTTTGACAGGGCAGGGGCCGGCGGCAGCAGAGAAAATCGGCAGGATCTTATGTTTGCAAGAAAAATCGTCCTCGTACTGGTCATTCTGTTCACCGGCGCCTCGATCGCTTCCGCGCAGACGCCGACGCCCATCCAGAAATTCGACGCCTGGGTCGCCTATTCCTACAATTCCGATGCCGGCAAGGTCTGCTATGTCCTTTCGGTTCCGGCCAAGAAGGAACCGGCGAATGTCGACCATGGCGACAACTTCTTCGTCGTCACCAAATATCCGGGCCAGAACGTCACGCTCGAGCCGCAGGCCATGATGGGCTACAATCTGCGCGAAGGCTCGACCATCGATGTCATCGTCGACGGCAAGAGCTTCCCGATGTACCACAAGGGCCAGGGCGGTTGGCTGGAGAATGCCGCGCAGGAACCGGCGCTGGTCGCGGCCATGAAGGCGGGCCGGACCATGGAGGTGAAGGCCACGTCTGCGCGCGGCACCAACACCACGCACACCTATTCGCTGATCGGCATCACCGCCGCGCTCGACAAGATCAGCGCCTGCAAGTAGGCCGCAGCAGCGCTTCGAGGACCCGGCTTCGGCCGGGTTTCTTGCGTCCGGCCCTGCAGTGCGTACGGGTGAGCCATGTGGCGAAAGGGATGACGACGGGCGACGGGCGTGATATAGGCTCGCGGAAGATGCTCAGGCGCGCCTTTTTTGTGCGGCGCCTGATGAAGCTTGAAAGCAAACCCCTTTAATCTTTCGCGGGTGGCGCGCTGTCGGGATGAAGGCCCGGCGCAGATGCGTCGATAACCCGCAATCGGCGTTTTTACGGGAGCCCGACAATGTCCGCTGTCGAAACCATCGATCTTGACGCTCAGCGCGCCAAGCCCCGCCCGAGGCAGGCGGAAAAGAGCCCGCTGATCGGTCTCTCCAAGCCGGAAATGGCCGAGGCGCTGTCTTCGATCGGCGTGCCGGACAAGCAGATCCGCATGCGCGTCAACCAGGTCTGGAACTGGCTCTATGTGCGCGGCGTCTCCGATTTTTCCGAGATGACCAATATGGCGAAGGACCTGCGGGCGAAGATGGCCGAGGCCTTCGATATTGCCCGCCCGGAGATCGTCACCGAGCAAATGTCGACCGATGGCACGCGCAAATGGCTGATGCGTTTTCCCGCGCACGGCGCCGGCCGTCCGGTGGAAATCGAGACGGTCTATATTCCCGAGGAAGATCGCGGGACGCTTTGCATTTCGAGCCAGGTCGGCTGCACGCTCACCTGTTCCTTCTGTCACACCGGCACGCAGCGCCTGGTGCGCAATCTCAGGCCCGAGGAAATTCTCGCACAGCTTCTCGTCGCCCGTGACGCGCTCGGCGATTTCCCGAACCGCGACGCGCCGAACGGCGCCTTCATTCCCGAGTCCGACCGCAAGGTCACCAATATCGTGATGATGGGCATGGGCGAGCCGCTCTACAATTTCGAGGCCGTCAAGAAGGCGCTGCTGATCGCCTCCGCCGAAGACGGGTTGTCGCTGTCGAAGCGCCGCATCACGCTGTCGACCTCCGGCGTGGTGCCGGAGATCTACCGCACCGGCGACGAGATCGGCTGCATGCTGGCCATTTCTCTGCATGCGGTGCGCGATGACCTGCGCAACATCCTGGTGCCGATCAACAAGAAGTATCCGCTGGAAGAGCTGATCAAGGCCTGTCGGGATTATCCGGGGCTCTCGAACGCGCGCCGGATCACGTTTGAATATGTGATGCTGAAGGACGTCAATGACAGTCTGGAGGACGCGCGCGATCTGGTGAAGCTGTTGAAGGGCGTGCCGGCCAAGATCAATCTGATCCCGTTCAACCCATGGCCGGGGTCGAACTATCAGTGTTCCGACTGGGAGACGATCGAGCGCTTCGCCGATTTCATCAATCAGGCCGGCTACGCCTCGCCGATCCGTACCCCCCGCGGCCGCGACATTCTCGCCGCCTGCGGCCAGCTCAAGTCGGAATCGGAGCGCATGCGCAAGACCGAACGTCTGGCCTATGAAGCGATGATGATCGCCAATCACGGGGATTGAGGAGAGGCGCTGCGTTTGCCGCTTGCTCCCAACACTCTTTCGCGCTTGCGGGAGAGATGCCCCGACAGGGGCAGTGAGGGTGGCGCGGCATCTCAAATCTTGACGGCGTTCGCGGGAACAGACTCCTTCCTCACTGTCGCTTTCGCGACATCTCTCCCCTCCGGGGCGGGAAGTTTTGAGGGCTGTGCGGTGAGGCGCCGTCGTGCTCGGGCCGCGCGCTCGGCTTCCGAGCCCGCGGCCAGTCGATAGCGTCGCTCAACTCCTCGCCTGCCACAAACCGCCTGTCAAAGTCTTGTGCCTTCATGGCTGTCGATTTTGATTCACCGCCCCTGCGTCAGCAGGATCTTCACCGCAAACAGCGAAAACACGCCTGCAAACAGGTAATCGATGGCGCGCAGCACGCGTTTGTGGGCCATCAGCCAGCCGGAGAGACGGTCGGCGGCGACGACGATGGCGACCGTCGGCAGAAGCGCCACGGCGATGAAGGTGAAGCCGAGGAAGATCAGCTTTCCGGTGACGTGCGGATCTCCGGCTTCCACAAACTGCGGCAGGAATGTCATGAAAAAGATGATGACTTTCGGGTTCAAGAGATTGACCCAGAATCCGCTTGCGATTGCCGTCCGCACGCGGCCGCGCCTGCGCTCGGTTCTCGCTTCCGCTTCGAGCACGAAATTGCTGCCCTTGCGGATCGCCATCACCGCGATCCAGAACAGATAGGCAGCGCCCCCTGTCTTCAGGATCATGAAGGCCGTCGGCGAGGCGACGATCAGGGCGGAAACGCCGAAGGCGACCAGCATTGTGTGGACGCAGAGGCCGAGATTGGTGCCGATCAGCACGGCAAGGCCTGCCGCCCGGCCCTCCTTCAGCGCCTTGTTGATCGACAGCGTCATGTCGGGGCCGGGGGTCAGCGCCAGAAGCAGGGTTGCCGCCGAAAAGGCGAGAAGCACGGGGAGCGAGGGGATGAAATCCATGAGAAACCGTCGAAACCTGGAACGCCGGCGACGCGTTCACCGTTCAAGATGATTGCCGATAAGGTTAACAATCTGTAATGAGAGCGGAGCGGTTTGGCAACATTCCGCAGTGAGGTCTAGGGGCCGCCGACAGGACTGAAGGACGATTTTCTTGCGCATTCTCGATGAAGCCTTTTTCCCGGAACTGCCGAATTATTATCGCGGCAAGGTGAGGGAGAACTACGACCTGCCGGACGGGCGCCGGATCATCATCACCACCGACCGAATCAGCGCCTTCGACCGGGTTCTGGCCTCCATTCCGCACAAGGGCGCGATCCTGACGCAGATCGCGCGTTTCTGGTTCGACGCGACCGCCGATATCGCCGACAACCATGTCGTCGCCTATCCGGACCCGAATGTCGTCGTCGGCAAGAGACTTGAAATCCTGCCGGTCGAAATCATCGTGCGCGGCTATCTCGCCGGCACCACCGACACGTCCGTACTGACCCGCTACAAGCGCGGCGATCGCAGGCTCTATGGCTTCGACTTTCCGGACGGGATGCGCGACAACGAAGTATTGCCGGAAGCGATCATCACGCCGACAAGCAAGGCCTTTGACGGCGGTCATGATGAGCCGCTGACGGCAGACGAGATCATCGAACGCGGCCTGCTGACGAAGGCGCGTTGGGAGGAGGTCTGCGAAAAGGCGCTGGCGCTTTTTGCCCGCGGCCAGGAAATGGCTGCGCGCCAGGGGCTGATCCTTGCCGACACGAAATACGAATTCGGCATCGATGCCGACGGCAATCTTTTGCTCGCCGACGAGATCCATACGCCCGATTCGAGCCGCTACTGGATGGCCGGCAGCTATAAGGCGCGTTTTGCGGCCGGCGAGCGGCCGGAAAGCTTCGACAAGGATTTCATCCGCTCCTGGGTGGTCGAGCGCTGCGATCCCTATTCGGACCCGATCCCCGAGATCCCGCGCGATGTGATCGAGGCGGCGTCCGGCGTCTATGCCCGGGCCTTCGAAATGATCACGGGAACGCCGTTCGCCCCGGATGAAAGCGGCGCAAGCGTCAAGGACCGGGTGCGCGCCAATCTCGCGGCCTATTATCCGGAGGCCGAGTGGGGAGAGGTGTGATGCGCAGACCGCGGCGATCGGCGGAGGAAACACGCGAGGCCATCCTCGAAACGGCAGAACGGCTGTTTCGCGCGCGCGGCTATGCCGCGGTCTCGATTGCCGATATTGCCGGCGAACTCGGCATGTCGCCGGCCAATGTCTTCAAGCATTTCCGCAGCAAGCTGACGCTGGGACGGGCCATCGCCTATCGTCATGCCCGCCACCTTGCCGAACGCTGCTCGATCGAGGACCTTTCAGACCCTCCGGACCGGCGGCTGACAACCTTCCTGTCGAGGCTTTCGCGCGAACATGTGCGCGACAAGCGCGAGAACCAGTACCTGTTCGAGATGATCCCGCTGGTGCTGGAGGATCCGGCCAAGGGCGGCCGCATCTATCGCCGGCTCGTCGAGGAAAAACTGTGCTCGCTGATCGCCGAGGGCATGGAGGAGGGGATTTACGGTCCGGGCGATCCCGCACGCGATGCCGCCGCCATCGTCGACATGCTGAGCTGCGTTTTGAATCCCCGCATGATCGCATGTGCCGATCCCGCAACACTGGCTGACAAAACGCAGCTGATCGTCGCCCTTGTCGACGGCGGTTTAAAAAACCGCGTTGTAAAGTGACGTTATCTACGATACGTCACCAAGGAGATTCGTTTTGTGCGTTGTGGTGAACTTCTGCCGCAATTGCCGATACGCGAGATATTAAGTTTCTGCGCTGTCGGGATTGTGTTAAGAAAGTGGCCATTGATTGATTTTCTATTCTGGATAGGTGCCCATGCTGTCGCGCAAGCTTCCAATTGCCGCTCTTAGTGTTCTTGCAATGGCGCTTAGCGCTTGCAGTGATGATGGTAAGAAACAACAGGGCGGCATGCAGATGCCGCCGCCCCAGGTTGGCGTCATTACGATGAAGGAGCAGACTGTTCCGGTGACGACAACCCTGCCGGCCCGGGCTGTTGCGTATCAGTTTGCGGAGATTCGTCCGCAGGTGTCGGGTCTCATCACCGAGAAGGCGTTCAAGGACGGTGCTCTCGTCAACGAGGGCGATCTGCTCTACGTCATCGAGAAGGACACCTACCAGGCCTCTCTTGCCGCCGCGCAGGCCAATCTCGAGAAAGCCAATGCCGCGGTTCCCGGCGCCAAGGAAAATTACGAACGGTATCAGCGGATCGTGAACACCGGGGCGACCGAAATACAGGTCACCGACGCCAAGACCCGCTACGACACGGCGCTGGCCGAGGTTACCGCTGCCGAGGCCGCCGTGAAGTCCGCGCAAATCAACCTCAATCATGCCGAAATCACGGCGCCGTTCGCTGGCGTTCTCGGTGTTTCCAACGTTTCGGTCGGCAATATCGCCTCCCCTTCGGCGCAGTCGCCGCTCGTCGAGCTCAATCAGCTCGATCCGATTTATGTCGACATGTACGAGTCAGCCGGTCAGGTGCTCGCCGCGACGGGCAAATATGCCGATTTCAAAACGGAGACCGATCTTTCCAAGGTGAAAGTGACGGTTCAGCTGGATGACGGCAGCACCTATGATGTGACCGGCAATCTTGACGTGTCAGCCCGCACGGTTGACGAATCGACCGGTACGGTCAATCTGCGTGCCGTCTTCGACAATCCTGACCATGTGCTGCTTCCCGGCATGTTCGTGCGTGCAACCCTGCTCATCACCGAGGAGAACGGCTATCTGATTCCGCAGCTTGCGGCCCAGATCGAGCCCGGCGGCAAGGTGACGGCGCAGTTCGTGACCAAGGACAACAAGGTCGAGACCCGCGTGTTCGACCAAGTTCAGGTTTCCAACAATTCCTGGATTGTGAGCAAAGGCATTTCCGACGGTGATCGCCTGATCGTGGATGGATTTCAGAGGCTTGCAGGCGGCGTAAGCGAAGTAACGCCGGTTCCTGCCAAGATCAACGACAAGGGCGTTGTTGTCGACGATACGTCTTCATCCGGATCCAACGGCGATGCCTCGGGCAGTTCGTCCGATGCGACCAAGGCTTCAGGCAGCAATGGCTGAGCGTATGGGCACTCAACTGACACGACCACGCGCTCGAGGAATGCTTAATGTCTAATTTCTTCATCAATCGGCCTGTATTCGCCTGGGTGGTCGCTATCGTGATCATGCTAATCGGCGGTCTTGGGGTCGCGACGCTGCCAATCTCGCAGTATCCGCAGATCGCCCCGACCACGGTTTCGATCACGGCAAGTTTCCCGGGCGCGAGTGCGCGAACGGTGGAAACGACTGTGACCAATGTGATCGAGGACGGGCTGACCGGCTTCGATGATATGCTCTATCTGACGTCGACCTCGAGTCCCGGCTTCTCGCAGATCCAGGTCATCTTCGGACCGTCGATCGATCCCGAGATCGCGCAGGTCGAGGTGCAAAACAAGCTGCAGCTTGTCCAGCCACAGCTGCCGCAGATCGTCCAAAGCCTCGGCATCACCGTGGCGCGTTCTTCGGCGAGCTTCCTTATGGTCGTGGCGTTGACCGACAAAACCGGCCAGTATAGCGCTGCCGACCTCGGCAACATGATCGACAGCCAGATTAACGACAACGTTGCTCGTATCGATGGCGTGGGCAGCATTCAGGGCTTCTACACGCCCTATGCCATGCGCATCTGGCTCGATCCGTTCAAGCTGAACCAGTACAAGCTGACCTCCAATGACGTCATCAACGCGATCGAGGCGCAGAACAATCAGGTTGCCGCGGGTGATCTCGGCAGCGAACCTGCGTCAGACGGCCAGCAGCTCAATCTGACGGTTGTTTCGTCAAGTCAGTTGCAGACCGCGCCGCAGTTCGAGAACATCATTCTGAAGACGACGGAAAACGGGGCGACGGTCACGATCTCCGATGTCGGCAGGGTCGAGCTTGGTCAGCGCTACTATCAGTTCTCAAGCTATTTCAATGGTCAGGCAGCAGCGGGTTTCGCGGTTGAGCTTGCCAACGGCGCGAATGCGATCGACACGTCCAAACGGGTAATCGACTTCATGAATTCCGTGAAGCCGTCTCTGCCCGATGGCGTCGATGTGATCTATCCGTATGACACGACACCGTTCGTGGAGCTCTCGATCGAGCAGGTTGTCCACACGCTTATCGAAGCGATCGTGCTTGTCTTCCTGGTGCTGCTGATCTTCCTGCAGAACCTCAGGGCGACGTTGATCGCGACGCTCGTGGTGCCGGTCGTGCTGCTCGGCGCCTTCGGGGTGCTGGCGTTTGCGGGTTTCTCGATCAATACCCTAACCATGTTCGCCATGGTGCTGGCCATCGGTCTTCTCGTCGACGATGCCATCGTCGTGGTCGAGAACGTCGAACGAATCATGCATGAGGACGGGCTGCCTCCCAAGGAAGCGACGATTCATTCGATGGGCGAGATTCAGGGCGCGCTTGTCGGTATCGTGATCGTGCTGACGGCCGTGTTCATTCCGATGGCGTTCATCGGCGGCTCCACCGGCATCATCTACCGCCAGTTTTCCGTCACCATCGTGGCGGCCATGATCCTTTCGGTCTTCGTGGCCATGGTTTTCACGCCAGCGCTGTGCGCGACGATCCTCAAGCCGGTCGATCCGACCAAGAAGGATCGCGGCATTTCCGGCATGTTCAATCGCGGTTTCAACGGATTGACGCATGGTTATACCAATACGGTGAGCGTTCTCTTGAAGTGGCCTGTTGTCGTGTTCGCCGTTTTCGCGGTCGTTCTCTTCGGCGTCTATCACTACTTCATGAAGCTTCCCGAATCCTTCCTCCCGGATGAGGACCAGGGCTCGCTGTTCGTGCTGATCAACCTGCCGACAGGCGCGACGACGGAGCGAACGTCGGCGGTTTCCGACGTGGTCACGAGCTACTTCCGCGATCAGGAATCTGATTCGGTCGAGGCGGTATTCGCCGTTCTTGGTTTCTCGTTTGCCGGGCAGGGTGAGAATTACGGCCTGAGCTTCGTGCAAATGAAGCCGTTCGAGGATCGCACCAAGCCGTCTCAATCGGCGCAGGCGCTTGCACAGCGCGCCAATGGCTATTTTTACACCCATGTGCGCGATGCGCAGGTTTATGTGGTCTCGCCGCCCGCCATCCCCGGCCTTGGCAACTCGACCGGTTGGACGGGTTATGTGGTCGATACCGGCGGCCAGGGGCAGACTGCGACGCTGACCAATACCAACCGGATCATCCAGCAGATGAATCAAGGCGGCATTGCCGCGCAGGTCCGCACCGACACGCTGGGCGACGAAACGCAGATGATGCTGAACATCGATGGACAGAAAGCCGGCGCCTACGGCGTAAGCATCGCCCAGGCGACCAGCATGCTGTCGACCATCTATGCCGGTTCCTTCATCAACAACTTCACCCTGAGCGACAAGGTCAAGCAGGTCTATGTTCAGGGCGATGCGCCCTACCGCATGCAGCCCGAGGACATTTATCAGTGGTACGCGAAGAACAGCAGGGGCGATATGGTCCCGTTCTCCGCCTTCACAGATATCACCTGGACGACCGGCGCGCCGACGATCGCCCATTATAACGGCAACACGGCGGTCGACATCCAGGGCGAGACGACCGCGGACGCGAGCTCGGGACAGGCGATGGACCAATTGGTCGATCTCGTGAACCAGACGCCGGGTGGTTTCTCGGTCGCCTGGACCAACATGTCGCTGCAGGAAGTGATCTCGGGCGATGAGGCGGCCTATCTCTACGCCGTTTCGATCGTGTTCGTCTTCCTCTGCCTTGCCGCGTTGTATGAAAGCTGGGCTATTCCGTTCTCGGTCATCCTCGCGGTGCCGGTCGGTATTCTCGGCGCTGTCATGGGCGCGCATTTCCTCGGTCAGGACAACGACATCTACTTCAAGGTGGGTCTGTTGACGACAATGGGGCTTGCGGCGAAAAATGCGATCCTGATCGTGGAGTTTGCCCGCGAGCAGAGCGAGAAGGGCGACTCCCTGTTCGACGCGGCGGTTCATGCTGCTAGGATGCGGCTCCGGCCGATCATCATGACATCGCTGGCCTTTATCCTTGGCGTTCTTCCGCTGGTGCGCGCCACGGGCGCCGGTTCCGCGGCCCAGAACGCCATCGGTACCGCGGTGTTCTTCGGGATGATTGCCGCAACGACCCTGGGCATCTTCTTCGTGCCGTCCTTCTTCGTCGCCGTTTGCCGCGTCATGGGCATCGGCAAGAAGGAAGACAAATCGGCAGAAGAGCAACAGATCGTTTAAAAGAAAATTAACAATATTGCGCCGGCCTCGTGCCGGCGTCTAAAAGAGTAAGGGTAGGCGGCCCGGGTTCGGGCATGCCGAGATGACAGGATTGAGACCATGGTGTTGAGCCGCGTTACCCCCGTCCCGCTATTGTTGCTGCTTCTGGCCGGCTGTGCCGTCGGCCCGGATTACGTGGCGCCGGAAACGGCCTTGCCGGACAAATTCTCCGAAGGCAGCAGCCAGAGCGTCGGCGACGTCACCGACGTCGCCTGGTGGAAGAGCTTCAACGACCCGCTGCTGAATTCCTACGTCGAAGCCGGCATGGCCCAGAACCTGTCTGTGCTGCAGGCGCTGGAGGCGATCGTTCAGGCGGAAGCCAATGTCGTCACCTCGACGGCTGGCGCCTTCCCGCAGGTCAACCTTCAGGCCTATGACACGGGTGCTGGCGCAGGCGGCGACGGCGCATCCGCGCAGGCGCGCAAGACCTCCAACACTTTCGGCGGTTCCGTGCCGGTCTCCTGGGTTCTCGACCTCTTCGGTCTCTATCAGCGCGCCGGCGAGGCGGCCATGGCCCAGTTGGACGCCGCCTATGCGAGCGCCGACGTCGCCAAGCTGACGCTGATTTCCAGCCTGATTGACTCCTACATCAATGCCCGGCTCTATCAGGAACGCCTGGCGATCGCGCGCTCCAACCTGAAGAGCCGACGCGAGACGCTGCGCCTGACCCAGTTCCAGCTGGATGCCGGTGCGGCTTCGAGGCTTGATGTCGTTCAGTCGGAAGGTCTGGTGAACGCGCAGCTTTCCACAATTCCGCAGCTCGAGGCCGCCTATCGTCAGCAGGTCTACGCGCTGTCGACGCTGATGGGCCTGCCGGCGGCCACCCTGATCGACCAGATGAACAAGGTGAAGCCCATCCCGGTCACCCATGCGCGTCTTGCCTCCGGCGTTCCGGCGGACCTGATCCGCAACAGGCCGGATATTCGCGAAGCCGAGCGCAATCTTGCCGCCGCGACAGCCGCGATCGGGGTCGCCGAGGCCCAGCTCTATCCGATGATCTCGCTGAACGGCACGCTGCAGGCCAGCGTTTCCGCCAATTCCCTCGGCAATGCCGGCCAGACGTCCTGGTCCTTCGGCCCGACCCTCAGCCTGCCGATTTTCGACGGCGGCGCGCTGCGCGCCAATGTTTCAAGTTCCGAATCCCAGGCCCGTCAGGCCTATCTCGCCTGGAAGCAGACCGTGCTCAACGCCGTGCAGGAAGTCGAGACGGCGCTCGCTGTTGTCACCCGCGACGGGCGAACGGTGTCTGCCCTGCGTGCGACGGTCGCTTCCTATCGCGATGCGCTCGCACTGTCGACCTCGAGCTACCGCGACGGCGCGACTTCGCTGCTCGACGTGCTTGACGCCCAGCGTGCCGTGTCCGACGCCGAGGCGAGCCTTGCCGATGCGATCGCGCAGCAGGCGGGCGATTTCGTCGCGCTCAATGTCGCGATCGGCGGTGGTTATGCGGCGCAGTAAGATCTAGAGCGGTTCTGCCTTTCCTGGAAACGCGCAATCGCTCTATCTATTTGTTTTGAGGCATTTTCGCGGACGTCAGAGGTTTCCATCTGACTGCGAAATGCTTTGACCTTTCGCAAATCTGTCCTTCCAGCTTGGCAACGCTCCCCTTTGCGGGAGCGTTTCAGCTTCATAGACCCCGCGCGCGATCGCCCGCGCCATGGTCCGCATCGCCTCAAGGCAAATCTCGGCAAAGGCGAGGTCATCGGGCGACGGCTTTTCGCCCGTCGCCGCGGAAAGCACCGTGTCGCCGTCAAAGGGAAGATGGGCCGGATGGATTGCGCGGGCAAAGCCGTCATGAGCCATGATCGACAGGCGATAGGCCTGCTGCTTGGTGAGCGTGGCATCCGTGGCGATCACGCCGATTGTTGTCGCCGTGGTTGTTCCACCTTTGATGGCAAGCGACAATGCGTCGCGCGAGACGGGCCTCGGCAGTCCCAACCCGCCGAATTCTGCTGCATCCTCCAGCGCTGAGGCCCAGAAATGCGGGCTGTCGCCGACTGTGACGCTGCCCATGGCGTTGACGGCGACAAGCGCGCCGACCCGGAAGCCTGCAGCGGTTTCAGAGCTCGCCGATCCGAGCCCGCCCTTGAGGTTGACGGTTGTCGCGCCGGTCCCCGCGCCGACCGTGCCGAGGGCGAAGGCGCCGGGCCGCGCCGCCCGGTAGGCCTCGTAGCCAAGGTCGCGGTATGGGGCGTGCAGGCCCCAATCCTTGTCTCCGCCATTCAGCAAGTCCATCAGGATTGCCCCTGGCACGATCGGAATGCGGGCAGGCCCGAGCGCCAGTCCGCGACCATCGGCCCTCAGCCCGGACTGAACGCCGCCGGCGGCATCAAGGCCGAAGGCAGAACCGCCGGCAAGCACGAAGGCATCGACAGTCTGGACCGTGCGGCCGGGGTCGAGCAGAAGCAGGTCCCGGCTGCCCGGCGCTCCGCCAAGAGAAAGTCCGGACGCGATGACGGGCCGGTCGAAAACGATTGTCGTCACGCCGGAGGCAAGCCTGCGGTCGTCAGCGTTGCCGACGCCTATGCCGGCAATATCGGTGATGAGATTGTGTATGTCCGCCTCCCTGTCTTGTGCCTTACTGATATCAGCAAACATCGGCGTCAGGGTGCGGGAAAGCGGCGGAAGCCGGATTTTTTCAGATTTTTGAAAAATGCGTGTTGACTTTGAAGGGCGCTTCACCCTATATGCGCATCACCGACGGGGTCGACGGTCGCTCTCGCGACCAACCATGTTGACCTCACTTCCGCCGATTAGCTTCGCTGATTGACGTGTTTGAACTCCAGGGTTTTGGCACGCGGAATGGTATTTGGATGCGCTGATCTTAGCATCGGTTATTTGGACAATTGCATATTTGAAGAAAGAGAAACGTGGCGAGCGGCTTTGTCGGTGAGCTTTATTGTTCACCAAAGAGACTTAAGTAAGCGGTCACGTTTTAGGAAACTGCTTGGATTGA
>NZ_VCLB01000013.1 GCF_005924265.1 Martelella lutilitoris | reverse complement strand
AACGTTCAGAGTGCAGCTCAAAAGCGTCTGGTCGAAACTGTCGCGGGGCCGGAACATCAATCGATGACGCCCGAAACCGACCGGCCGTCGATAGCGATAGACGGTGAGATGGCGCACCGAAAAAATCGTCATTCAACACCTGAACGAGCGTGCGGACAGTGCCGGGATAGCCCCTTGGGAGCGAGAGCTTCCATCACTTTTCGCTGCGCGCAAGCGGATAGTCCGGCGCGTCGTACAGCATTAGGCGTGAACGTCATAGGGAAACCCATGGGACAGCACTACGGGCCAGCCATCGTCAGGTCCGCTCTGGCAGTATGCGATTTCCAGAATATCGGTTTTGGCGGTCTTCAGGAGACCGAGTTGGCCCGTCATGGATTGTCTTCTCGTGTCGTTTCATCTGCACACCGAGCGAGAATATGGAGCCTGCATGCCCGCGCAAGCGCCAAATCCCGAATTGGTCCTATTTTCTTTTTCGGTCGCAAGGCGACGTTGACGCCTGACTTGAATGCACAGTCAGCCGCCTGCCGATCGGTTCAGTTCATCCCAAACCGCGATTTCTTGCTTCATGCGTTCGAGCCGGTTGTTCATCAAATTCGACGCATTGTTTCCAAGGAAAAACTGCGCCGGCGGGTTTTCTTGGGCAACCAGTCTGAGGCTCGCCTGCGCCAACCTTTCGGCCGTCTCCTGCGGTCTCGGTTTCTGTCTCATTTTAATTTGGCATGAGCGCTCGACGCCGATCGGCGCGATAGGCCTTTGGAATATTTAAAACAGGGGGCTGCACCACGCCGACTGACACCTATGGCAGCAATACTCTACATGTGAGGACTGCCGTCATGAAGGCCGAAGCGGACATCCCCACGACACGGAAGCCTACCGACATCGCAACCGCATCGAACGTTGCTTCAATCAGCTCAAGCACCTCCGACGTCTCGCCATGCGATATGACAGGCGAAGGCGTCACTTCGAGGGATTTGCCGACCTTTTCGCAATCGCCATTTGGAACCGATGGATGTCGACTCGTCCTAAGACACTTCAAAACAAGTCGTCATGCCTGCAGCGGCATGTTCCAGCATGTGGCAATGAAAAAGCCATTTACCCCTGTTGTCGACGACAAATGCGATTTCAATTGTTTGCTCGGGACCAATGAGCGCCGTATCGCGCCATGGCTTGCCAGCGTCAATCTCCGAAGCACTGCGTGAAATCACGCGAAAATGGTGACCATGGACGTGCATGGCGTGCGGCCAGCGTGTGTTGTTGCTTATCTCCACGATGATCGTTTCGCCTGCCTTGGAGGAAAACATCGGATTTTCAGCTAGGTTGGCGATACCGTTGAAGGCCCATACTTGGCCCGTTCGCTGGAAATCGTCCCCATTTTGTTTTTTGCCCTGATAGATGATGTTTGATAGGTCACCCATTGCGCCGCCCGTCATGTCGAGCTTGATGCGCCTTGCATTTTCCAGATCCGGTTCGGGAATTGGGTTGGGTTTGGGCAATTTGGGATCATCCTGGATATTTCCGTTGCCCCTGACCTGGAACGTGGCGAAGGCGAACGGCCGATCACCGGAGACGTCCTCAAGTGCGAAACCGTCCTCTGGTATCACCAAAAGATCCGCTCTTTGTGCTGGCCCAAGCAGGAACGGTTCATAAGTCAAGGTTTCGGCCCGACCCAAGCTCTGACCGTCATAGGCCAATATGCGTGCGCCAAACTTGTTGGGGTCCAGCGCAAAGATGCGGGCATTCGCGGCATTGATAAGCCGCAGCCGGTAGGGTTCTCCCTTGTTCAGTTCGAAAGCTGGCAAGGGTTCGCCGTTGACCGTAATCCAGTTGCCCATGCGTCCGCCATGGGCCCATTCCATCAGACCACCGAAGCTGGCGTTATCCAGGACGCCGCCTTCACCAAGCTGCCAATCATCAATGACCAACGTCAGGTCATGTACCTGATCGAAGAAAGCCTCGTCATCTTCAACAATCAGGGGGCCATAGAGACCACGCCCGACCTGGTTCCAGCTTTTGTTATGTGCGTGGTACCAGAATGTGCCGGCATCCGGCGCCACGAAGTCATATTCGAAGGTTTCTCCCGGCGCGACGGCCTTCTGGGTCAGACCTGCAACACCGTCCATGGGGTTGGCGATGCGAACGCCATGCCAGTGGATGGAACTTGGCTCCTGAAGATTGTTGGTGAAACGCACACGGATAGGCTCACCACGCCGGACACGAATTTCAGGTCCCGGCGAGGTTCCATTATAGGTCCAGAGGTCCGACGCCATGCCATCGTTGCGATAGAGCTTCTGTCTGGATGGACCGGCCGAAATTTCGAGAAAACCGTCCTCTGCAATCGCCGGTCTACCGAACTGTGAGAATGCTGTTGCGAAAGTGACCGCTGAAGCTGATTTCAGGAAATGACGTCTGGTCCAGAACATCTGTGATCAGTCCTTGTTCAAGAGATAGGACGCAATGGCTTCGCGGTCCTGTTTCGTAAGATATTGGGTTCCATCACGGACGACTTCCCCCATGGAGCCGCCAAAGGTATCACCATCCGGCATTACACCGGTTTGCAGGGCGTAGGTCAGATTGCTGACAGTCCAGCCGCCATCAATGAGGGCCTTTGCCGTGATCGGCGGAGACGTTCCGCCGTCTGGCAGACTATCCGCACCGTGTAGGGCAAGCGCAGCCTGTCGGGCCCCGGCAAAGTTGCGTGGCGTATGGCAGGCACCGCAATGGGCCGCGCCCCGAGTAATGTACTTGCCGCGGTTCCATCGGTCCGACCGTGAGGGGTCGGGTTCAAAAGGTTCCAAATCTAGGTAGGCGGCGCGCCAAAGCTTCTGCCCGCTCCTGATATTAAATGGAAATACCAGCGCATGTTCCCTGGATGGCGACGCATCGGCGGGCACTGTTTGGAACGCGGCCCAAAGGTCGGCGAGATCCTGATCGGAGAATTTCGAATAGAACGGATATGGAAAGGCCGGATAGTAGGGCTCTCCCCCCGGAGAAACGCCTCGCCGAACGGCATTGGCGAACTGATCAACGGTCCAGTCACCCATTCCTTCTTGCTTGTCCGTCGTCAGGTTCGGCGTGTAAAACGTGCCGAAATCGGTCTTCAGCGCAAGGCCACCCGCCAGCGGAGGGCCGCCTTGTGCCCGTATTTGTATGACAGGCAATACAGCCTGACATGCGAGCCAGGTAAGCTCCGTGGTCAGGATCTCCTTCCAACTCACCAATGCCCTCTGAATGACCAATTGGCCAAAGCACGACTGCGGCCCAGCCCGCCGTCGCAACGACAACAGCGAGCAAGGCCAAAAGCGCGAATTTCTTCATGCTCAGTTCTTTTCAGCGCGGAATTGCGTGTGGCAGGCCGAGCATGTCTGGGTCAACATGTTGAAGACACCATCGGCTGGCATTTGTGCGAGCTGATCCGTATCCATCATGGTTGCAGCATCGCCCATCATACCATTGCCACCCATGCCGGAACCCATCATGCTGGCCCCCATCGTGGTGGAACCGCCCATCATGTTGTCGCTGCTGCCCATCATATCCGACTGGCCGCCCGTCACAGACGGGCGATCCTCGTGCATCAGTCCGTTATCGGCTGCAGCCGCAAGCCCTTCCGCGTAAACGTCAAGCCGATTTGCATAAGCGGAAAAAGTCTCCCACTCAGACCAGATGTCCGACTTTGCCTCCGATACATCACTGACGCTTCCCTCGGGGAAAAGGGCTGTCAGTGCTTCGCCCGCATGCGATTTGATAACATCGGCGCTTTCTCTTACGGCATTCGCATCGTATTCCGTGTCGCCGCGCATCATGGCGGAAAGCGACTTAATCGCTTCGGACATAGCCATCATGCCGTCCATGCGCTCCTTCACGATGCCTGTTGCACCACCATGGGCGAGCGCAAGGGTGGCGAGACCGGATGTTGCGAGCACGCAACCGGCAAGGATTGTTTGTTTTTTCATGGGATTGCCTCTTGATATGTTGATTGAAGCGGGCTCGGCCCGCAAGCACATGATCAAGAGAAAAGGCGAGGTGGCGGAGTATCGAAGAACAACTCGGCTGCCCGGTAGGCAGGTTCGATATGGCGGGGTACGACAGCCACCGATGGGAGCACGGCAAGCCTGAGTTCGGCAGGAAGCGTTAAGATGAACGCGCCGCAGTGAAGCTCATGATCCTGTGCTGGGTCTGGCGATGAACTGGCGTGTCGATGCCCGGAATCAGCGCTCACGACTGTAAAGCCAGCGTGATGGTCTTCGTACGCTTCAGAATTGTGCGTAAACATGCCGCCTGAAGAAGCAAGGACAAGTGCGGCGAGGCAAGCCAATATTCTAAACGTGCGAATCATATATCCAGTATACAGGATTGCCTCTTACGAAAAAGAGGCAATACGCATACAAAAAGGCTGTCACTGGTCATGCGAATGTTCTTCCTCCAGTGGCGCGAACCACTTTCCGAGATAGAACCTCTCAAACGCCATGACTGCAATTACACTCCCGAAACCGGTTACAACGATGAGCGGGTCTGATTGAAACTTCATGGCCGTGAATGCTGCCAGCACGACGGCATCCGCAATCAACGCGGCAAACAGAACGGCCGTGTTGGCGCCGGTTTCCTCGCGCCGATAACGGTATACGCCCCAGTGAATGATCATATCCATGATGAGGTAGAAATAGACGCCGAGTGAGGCAATCCGGCTGAGGTCGAAAAAGATCGACAGCACGGATGCGATAACGACCGTATAAACGAGCGTGTGCTTCTGGATGGGGCCTGGCATGCCGAAATGGCTGTGTGGAATCAGCTCCATGTTGGTAAGCATGGCCAGCATGCGAGAAACGGCGAAGACGCTTGCCAGCACGGCTGAGGCCGTTGCAACGACGGCCAGGACCACCGTGAGGATAAAGCCGATCTGGCCAAGCGCCGGCTCGGCGGCCTGTGCGAGCGAATAGTCGCGGGCAGCAATAATCTCCTCGATTGAAAGGCTTGAGCCGACAGCGAAGGCGACCAGGAGATAGATGACGACGCATAGCGTGATGGCAATTGCAATTGCCCGTCCGACATTGCGGTGCGGATCAGTGACTTCCGCCCCGCTATTGGTGATGGTGGTGAACCCCTTGAAAGACAGGATGGCAAGCGCCACCGATGCAACAAAGCCGATAACCCCGAAATCTTCGCCGCCCTCAAACGCGCTCGAAAACGCAAAACCGCTGGACCAAAGTGCAGCAATGCCGAACAGGGCGATGCCGCCGATTTTCACAACCGCCATGATGATTGAAAACGTGCCGACAGAGCGGTTTCCGGAAATATTGATGAGGAAGGCGAAGACGATCACAGCGACAGCAAGTGCAGGGATGAGCAGGCCACTTGTAATGTCGAAGGGCCGCAACAGATAGGAGGCGAATGTTCTGGCCACCAGGCTTTCGGCAATCACCATGCTCAAAGCCATCAGCAAGGCCGCACCGCCGGTGATGGCACCCGGGCCGTAACACTTGTTCAGGATCATTGCGATACCGCCGGACGACGGCCAGGCATTGGACATTTTTACATAGCTATGAGCGCTGAGGCCTGTCACGATTGCGCCGGCAATGAACGCCAGCGGAAAAAGTGGACCGGCCAGTTCGGCAATCTGGCCTGTCAGCGCAAAAATGCCCGCACCGATCATTACGCCGGTCCCCATGGCGACAGTGCCGCTTAGGGATATCGAACCTTCTTCATACTGGCTTTGCCGGTCGTCATTGCCCACGAAATAAATCTCTTGCCTTGAAATGAACTCCCTTTGGCAAACCAAGCAAGACCGATGATGTTCCATCATTTGCTGCTATGGCCGTCCACCGGCCATGCGATCCTCCACGTTCTTGACAGAAGTCATTGAACCACAATTGTCCGGTATAATTAGGCGAATTATATACAGAACGAACACGGCGTGGGTGCCATCAATAAGCCTTTTGCCGAGTGTCGGACGGGGAAGACTTGTTGTTCACTCTTAACATTCAGCTATTCTCCAGACGGCGTCTGGGTAAAGGGTGCAGTGACTTTGGGCCAGACGCCTGAGTCGAGTCGAGCCGAAGGTCCGCCACTTGATTTTCGGCCCAGCTCGTAGACAAAACATCGAATGACTACTTTCGCTCTTTTAGATTGTTCAAGCAATTGTCAACGAATGTCAGCGATCAGGATTAGGCTGGAAATCTCGAACCACTGAAACGGGGGCGCTTTCCAGACCGGCAGAAACGGGGCCGGAAACGGTATGTCTGATAATGGGGGCTGGCGGCATCATATAAGCCATGGGTCGCGGGTCAACACCATGACCGCTTCCGACCCCATTTCGGTGATTGACCGCGTTTCGGCTGCGGCTGAGAACTGAGCGGACAGCAGAAGGAGATTTATGCGCAGAGGCTTGTGATTCCGACCGCAAATAGCGGCTTCACCTGGCACCAAGAATTGGCTGCCGGAACCTTTTGCATATTTCTTCTTCGGAGTTCTCATGAAGAATCATGACGTCGTAATCCGGCCCTATGCGCCGGAAGGCGATTTGGAAAAGCTGTCACGCATCTGGCTCGATGCATCTCTATTGGCTCATCCTTTCATCGGCGAACAGCGCTTGCTTGCGCAACGAGCGCTGATCGAAGATCGATATCTGCCTAGTGCTGAGACGTGGGTGGCATGCGTGGGTGGTCACCCGTGCGGCTTCATCAGCCTGCTCGACACCTTCATTGGCGGAATTTTTGTTGCTCCCGATCGGCAAGGGCTTGGCATCGGACGCCAGCTTGTCGCTCACGCTCTGAGCCTCAAAGGTAAGCTGGAGCTTGAGGTATACACCGCCAACCGGCAGGCAGTAGCTTTCTACATCGGGCTTGGGTTTCGAGAGCTGTCACGCCGTCCTCTTGATGATGATGGCTACGCTTTCGAAAATGCGCGCCTGCGCTTGATCGGCTAGCAGTTGGTCGGGCGGTGTGAAACGCCGCCCGACTGACTTCGTTGGTGTCACTCGGCGTGGCATCGGGACCCACAGGCTTTAAATCTTCCAAAGATTTATCGCGCCGATCGGCGTCGAACGCCCATACCGACTTACAGCATAGGGTCTCTGTGGATGCCTGCGTTCTCTTATCTGGATTTATTTTACACAATTTTACAAAGTCTTGACTGTCGTTAACGTCCACAACGCTACTGTGCTTCCATAGTCAGCGTTTCCCGCGTTGGCAGCAAGCCGAATCCAAACACAAAAGCCGTAAAGAGAGTGCCGTGAACACGCGGAGAATAGCGTCGAGGCCAGCAACCGGATACTGACGGCCACGATCCGCGTGTCCTCTGCACGCATCGCGCGATCCTCCGCACTTCCGGAAAATACTTAATGGAGTTGTCGGCTCTTTCGTATTGCTGATGAGTGTCTGCGGGATCGCCTTTCTTGTTGGCCTTATCAGGTGGAAAACATACGCGGAGCAAAAGATGTCTGATCATTTCGATGGTAGCAAATTCTTCAATCCGACGCTCGAAGACCAATTTTCTCCCGGTTTTTCTGATGTCATCGATATGATGCGGCAGGGTCGGGCTAAATGGCCCGCGCACGTTGAGAATGCTCAGCCAGCCTTTCAGGACATGGCGCCAAGTCCTGACGAGGTTGCCATCACCTTCATCAATCATGCCACTTTTCTGATCCAGTTTGCTGGCTTGAACATACTGACCGACCCGATATGGTCGAACAGGGTCAGCCCGATACGCTGGTTTGGCCCCAAGCGTGTGCGAGAGCCGGGCATGAGGCTTGAGGATTTGCCGCTAATCGATCTTATTCTGATCAGTCACAATCACTATGACCATCTCGACACCGCGACATTGAAACAACTGAACACGCGCTATCGTCCGAAGATACTTGTACCTGTCGGGGACAAGCCACTCATCGAGTCCATCGGTATCGAAGATGTTCAGGAACTCGAATGGTGGGACGAAGTCAAGTTCAATGCGGAAACGATGATCACGTTTGCTCCGACACAGCATTCCTCCGCGAGAAGTCTGTTCGATCGTGATAGAAGCCTCTGGGGGAGCTACTTTATCCAAAACGAAAACTGGTCGGTTTATTTTGGTGGGGATTCTGGCTATTCGAGGCATTTCGGGGACATCCGCAAGCGTCTTGGCGCGCCCGACATCGCACTCCTCGGCATTGGCGCCTATCAGCCGAGGAGTTTCATGAAACCTATCCACATGGACCCTGCCGAAGCCGTCCAGGCGCACAAGGATCTAGGGGCGGAGCTCAGCATCGGTATGCACTACGGAACTTTTCAACTCTCATCCGAGGGTTTTGACCAACCGGAGCGGGATCTCTGCGTGGCCCTGAACAAAAAAGGGATCTCGGACGGGGAGTTTCTGACGATACCCGAAGGCAAGAAAGTGATATTTTAATGCCAGGAGCTCGAGCCATTGCCTGCAAAGAACTGAACTATCGTCCTAAACGAAAGATTTGGCTCCCGAACTGTGTAGATAGGACCCCAAGCCCCACCTCAGTCACAAAGGAATGCGCAGGACCACCGAAAGACCGCCATTGTCGTTGAGGTCGGCGCGAATGTCGCCGCCGTGGACGTGAAGCGCTCTCTGGGCGATGGAGAGGCCGAGGCCGAAGCCGAGCTGGCTTTCGCCGCCCGTATCGACACGTTCGAAGGGCCGGAAAATGCTCTTCAGGTGCTCGCGTGGTATGCCCGGCCCGCTATCCTGGACCCTGATCTCCAGACCGTCGATGCGACGGATCGCGGCGACCGCGACCTCGGAGCTTGGCGGAGAGTATTTGACCGCGTTACGGATGACATTCTCGATCGCCCTGTAGATCAGTTCGCCGTTGACTGTGGCGACAGAGGATGACAGCCCATCATAGCTGATCGTCACGTTCTTCGTGAGACTTTCAAACCGGCAATCATCGATGATATCCGCGATGAGATCGATGATGTCGACGGTCTGCCGCTGCAGTGGCAACTGCTCCGAGGCATTGAGTTTCGCTAGGGTCAGGATCTCCTCGACAAGATCGTCGATCCGGGTGATCTCACGCTCCAGCCTGTCCGCCATCGCTTCCATGCGCGCCGGATTCTTCTTCAAAAGGCTGATCGCAACCTGCAACCGCGCCAGCGGGGAGCGCAGTTCGTGGGAGACATCGTGAAACAGCCGGCGTTGGACATCCTGGAATTCTTCCAGCCGCTCCGCGGTTAGATCGAAATCATAGGCAAGGCCGGCGATCTCGTCACGCTTGCGGTCGATACGGTCGCCGATGCGGGTGCTGAAACGGCCCTCGGCCAGCGCCCTCAGACCGATCTTGATCTCCTGCACAGGGTGCGTGAGATACCGGGCGAGCCAGAACGCCGCCAGTGCTGCGGCGATGATGGCCGAAACCCAGGGAATGCTGCGGGGAAGCAGCCGGGAAAAAAGGCTTTGCTCGAGATCGTCTGCCGCAAGCCTGTAGCACGTCGCGCCGACGGCGATGAACCGTTCACGCCCGGTGTTGTCGCTTCCCACACAGGCGTTCGGGTCGGGAGCTTCCGTGAGTTCCAGCCCGACATCGAGTGGCGGGCTGCCGGCGACGGCGATGAATTCGCGTGCCGCCACCGGGCCGGAATTCTCCAGCATGCCTGCCGCTGCCGTCAGGGCGAAGTCGGATTGCCGCTGCAGCAGCTCCTCTTCATAGGGCGTCGCCCGGCTGACATAGGCGACGAGCAGAACGCCGACGAGCGAGCAGGCGATCGCCAGCCAGATCATGATGAAGGCATTTAGAAAGAGCTTCTGCATCAGGTCTCCTGAAGAAGCTGGTACCCCTGGCCGCGAACCGATTTGATCCACGTGGTTCCGTCGGCGCGGTTGCCGAGTTTCTGCCGGATACTGCTGATATGCACATCGATCCGGCGATCGAACGGCGCGAGATTGCGCCCGAAGACGCGGCGCGAGATGTCCTGCTTGGAAACAAGCTGGCCGCCGTTGCGGGCGAGGATTTCAAGGATGCTGAACTCCGTGCCGGTAAGCTCCAGCAGTTCGCCCTGCCATTGCGCCGTACGCGTGCCGGGATAGAGCAGCAGCGCGCCGGCCCCCAGTCCATCGGCATCGCCCGCCGGCTTCGCTACCGTTCGCCTGAGGACCGCGCGGATCCGGGCAACCAGCTCACCGGGCATGCACGGTTTGGCGATGTAATCGTCGGCGCCGAGATTGAGCCCCGCGATGCGGTCCACATCGTCGCCCTTGGCCGTCAGCATGATCACCGGAATATCGCTTCTGCGGCGGATGCGCTGCAGGGCGTCGATCCCGTTGATATGCGGCATCATGATATCCAGCACGATGATATCCACGTGACCGTCCTCGGCGGCAGAAAGTCCGACGCGTGCGTCGACGGAGCTTTCGACCTGAAAACCCTCGTCACGCAGATACTCTCCCAGCAGCGCTGTAAATTCCGTGTCGTCGTCGATCAGAAGTACATTTGGCATGTTCGTTGGCCTCTTCCACCGGCAGTCATACATTCGGCGGCAGCACACAGAAGAAGTTTTACCTATCTTTACACAGTCTTAACGGCGCTTCACATCCCCGCCTTTATGTAGGTCCGATAACCGCCAGCCGGAGTATCGTACCTTGCGTCCCACCCTTTCCTATCACATAGCCGATACATGGCAGAACGGCCGCCCTGCAATCGCGGCGCCGGAGGTGCGCCAATGGTGAACGGCGTTCGTCTTTCTGCGCTCGCGGCGCTGTCCGTAGCCTTGAGCAGTTGCGTGGTCGGACCGGATTATCGCGCTCCTTCACTTTCGCTTCCGGCCAAATGGGCCTCCAGCGGATCGGCGACCGATGCCCAGTCCGCGCCCGTGCTTGCCGACTGGTGGAAGCGCTTCAACGATCCCGTTCTCGACCAGCTCGTGGACCAGGCGATCCAGTCGAACCGCGACATCGCGAAGGCCAAAGCAGCGGTCCGCGAGGCGCGCGCCACGGCGCGTGAACAGTCGGGAAGCCTGTTCCCCTCCCTGTCCGGCTCCGCCTCGGCGACAGACAATCGCGCCCAGTCGAACGCTTCGGGTTCGAGCGACTATGCCCAGTACGAGGGCGGATTTGATTCCAGTTGGGAACTCGATCTTTTCGGCGGCAATAAACGGGCCGTCGAGGCTCAGCGCTATGCCGCGCAATCCACGGAAGAGGAACTGCGCGACACGCTGGTGACCGTGATTGGCGATGTCGCGTCCTATTACATCGACGCACGCGCCTATCAGCAACTCGCAAGCCTGGCGCAACGTTCCGCCGCCTCCCAGTGGCAGACGGCCAAGCTCACCAAGACCCGTCTCGACGTCGGCCTCGTCTCCGATTTCGACCTGCGCAAGGCAGAGGCACAGGCAGCCTCGACCGAAGCCGATGTCCCCTCCTACCAGATTTCGTACACGCAGTCGGTGAACAGGCTGGCCGTTCTCGTGGCGAGGCCCGCCTCCGAAATCGATGCGATGCTTGGCGCCGGAAAGACAATTCCCGCCCCGCCCGGCAAGACTGCCGTCGGAATTCCAGCCGAAGTCCTGGTCACGCGCCCCGACGTGCGTTCGGCCGAGCGTCAGCTTGCCGAGGCCACGGCGAAAATCGGTGAGGCCGAGGCGAACCGCTATCCCTCGCTGTCGCTGACGGGCTCGATCAGCACATCGGCGACGTCGCTCAGCGAACTCGGCGAGAAGTCGACGATCGGCTGGTCATGGGGACCGCAACTGAGCATACCGATCTTCCAGGGCGGACAGTTGAAGGCCGCCGTCGACGTCGCCAAGGCACAGCGCGACCAGAGCCTTGCCAACTATCAGTCGTCGGTCCTGAACGCGCTGGAAGAGGTCGACAATGCGATCATCGCGCTGAACCGGACGCGGACACGGATCGGCTCCCTGTCCTCCTCCGTCAATGGATATCGCGCCGCCGTGCGGCTTTCAAAACAAGCCTATGAAGCGGGCGAGACGGATTTGTTCGATACGCTCGATTCAGAACGTTCGCTCTACTCCACCGAGGAAAGCCTCATTCAGTCGAGAGCCGATGTCGCCACGTATTATGTCGCTCTGAACAAGGCGCTCGGCGGCGGCTGGAGCGGCATGATCGACGTGTCGCAGCCGCTGGCAGAAGACACACAGGAAGGCCCGCATGTCATCGCACGCAAATGACGCGCCGGGCAGCTGTCCGAGCCTCTCCCCGCTCCCCCACGCCGGCGCGGCCTCCATGGAAAACGACATCGCGCGAGGCATCCATTCGCTTCGTACAGATCAAAAGGGAACACGGATGACGACCCTCTCTCGACTTGTCGCAGTTATGTTGTGCCTGATGGGCAGCCTGGGACTCGGATACATGGTCGCGGCACGCCAAGCGAGCGGGGCCGAGCAGACGCAATCGTCGCCGGCCGCATTGTCGGTGAAGGTCGCCAGGCCCACGAGCGCGGTATGGCCAGAGGAGCTTTCGGCGAGCGGCTGGCTTGAAGCGTGGCAGGAAGCCATCATCTCGGCAGAGGTCGGGCAGATCAGGGTCACGGCGGTCAATGCGGATGTCGGGGACAGCGTTTCCAAAGGCGACGTTCTCGCCGAACTGTCTCAGGACCGCCTGAAGAACGACATCGCCGCCCTGCAGGCCTCGGTGGATTCGGCAGAGGCCGCCCTCGACAAGGCGACGGCGGATGCCGACCGGGCCCGCCAGTTGAAGGGGTCCGGCTCGGTTTCCGACCAGCAGATCGTCGAATACCTGGTCAACGAGCGCAAGGCAAAAGCCGATCTCGATTCCGCCAAGGCCGATCTGGCGTCCTCGAAACTCGACCTTGAGCGGACCCGGATCGTTGCCGTCAGCGACGGCGTCATTTCTTCCCGCAGCGCCGCACTTGGCGACGTGGTGAGCCAGGGCGAGGAACTGTTCCGGCTTATCCGTGACAACAGGATCGAATGGCAGGCAGAAGTGCCGGCGAAACAACTCGAGAAGATCGAGGTCGGGACCCCGGCCGAGATCTTTTCCCCCAGGGGAACGGTTTCCGGCACGGTGCGGCAGATCGCCCCTTCGGCCTCTTCAAAGAATGGTCGCGTGATCGTCTATGTCGAACTCTCGCCGCCGAAAGACGCCCCTCAGCCAACGATCGGCATGATGGCGAGTGGTGTCTTCAGGCTCGGCGAAAGCGAGGCGCTGAGCGTCCCCTCGACGGCGATCGTCGTGGCCGACGGCTTTTCCTATGTCTTCGTCCTTGACGATGAAGGCAGCAGCAAGGTGACGCGCGTGAAGGTCGAAACCGGACGCCGCCAGGACGACCGGGTCGAGCTTCTCGGCGATTTTCCCGCCGATGCCGAGGTGGTCCAGTCGGGGGGCGCGTTCCTTTCCGAGGGCGTGACCGTCAACGTGGTCGCTGATGAGACCGAGACCGCCGGCCAGGAGACTGCACAATGAATTTCTCCGCATGGGCAATCCGCTATCCGGTCCCGCCGATCCTCGCCTTCTTCCTGCTCACGGTCATGGGCCTGATGGCCTTCAACCGTCTGGACGTGCAGAATTTCCCGGACATGGACCTGCCGACGATCAACATCTCGGCAACTCAGGACGGCGCTGCCGCCGCACAGCTTGAAACCGAGGTGGCGCGCAAGATCGAGGACCAGCTTACCGGCCTGCCGATGCTGGATTCGGTGACCACAACCATCACCGACGGATCGGTCTCGATCTCGGTCGCCTTCCAGGTCGGCAAGGACACCCAGGTCGCGCTGGACGAGGTTCAGAATGCCGTCGACCAGGCGCAGAGCGACCTGCCCTCCGACATGGACACGCCGACCGTCTCCAAAAGCGATATCGGGTCGTCGCCGCTGATCACCTATGTGGTGAGTTCGGACAAGCTCGACGATGCCGAACTGAGCTGGTTCATCGACAACGATCTCGAGAAGGCGATGATGCGGGTGGACGGCGTCGGCGAAGTCGGCCGGCTCGGCGGCATCGACCGCGAAATCCGCGTCGAACTCGATCCCGCCCTTTTGGATGGCATGGGCCTGACCGCGGGCGACATCAACACGCGGCTGGAACAGGTTCAGCGCGACCTCTCCGGAGGCGAGGCGGAGGTCGGCGGCAACAAGCAGAACGTGCGGGTTGCCGCGGCAGCCGAGAGCGTCGATGAACTGCGCCGCATGCCGATCCCGCTACCGAATGGCGGATGGGTGCGCCTCGATGAGCTTGGAACCGTCACCGACACCCATGCCGATCTGACATCGCTCGCCTATCTTGACGGCAAGCCTGTGATCGCGGCCCAGATCAAACGCCTCAAGGGATATTCCGACCTTGCCGTGACCGACGCTATCCGCGAGGCGATGACAGGTTTCGCGGCGTCCCATCCCGAGGTCACGCTCGAGGAGGCCTACAACACCGTCTTGCCGACGGAGCAGAACTACAAGGCATCGATGAACATGCTCTATGAAGGCGCGGCGATCGCCGTCGCCGTGGTGTTTCTGTTCCTGCTTAACTGGCGGGCGACCCTGCTGTCGGCAGTAGCCCTGCCGCTGTCGATCATTCCGACATTCCTTGTCATGGACCTCCTGAACTATTCACTGAACACGGTGACCCTGCTCGCCCTGTCGCTGGTCGTGGGCATCCTCGTCGACGACGCGATCGTCGAGGTGGAGAATATCGAGCGACACATGCATATGGGCAAGAACGCCTATGATGCCTCGATGGAGGCTGCCGACGAGATCGGCCTTGCGGTGATCGCCACAAGCTTCACCCTGATCGCCGTGTTCCTGCCGACCGCCTTCATGAGCGGCGTCATCGGCATCGTCTTCAAACAGTTCGGAATCACCGCCTCGGTCGCGGTGCTCTGCTCCCTGCTCGTGGCCCGTTTCGTGACGCCGATGATGGCGGCCTATATGATGAAGACACCGGCGAAGACGAAGTCCGGGGACGGCTGGATGATGCGCCACTATCTCGCGGTGGTGCGGGGCGAACTGAGGCGCCGTTGGGTTCCGGTCCTTGGCGTCATCGTGTTCTTCGCGGCGACTGTCCTGCTTTTGGGCAATCTGTCCACGGGCTTCTTCCCGGCTTCCGATGACAGCCAGACACAGATATCGATCACGACGACGCCCGGCTCGACCATCGAACAGACCGACGCGGTTGCGAAGAAGGCCGCCGAACTGGCCTCCGGCGTCGACCATGTCACCGGGATTTTCCAGGCGACCGGCAGCGCGTCAACCGGCGGCATGGGCGGCAGTAGCAACAATTCCGACTCGGTCACATCGGCGACCCTGGTCGTCAACCTGACCAATATCGACGACCGCGACGTGACCCAGACCCAGATCGAAAGCGAGATACGCAAGGCCGTCGACGGGATACCCGGCGCCCGGATCGAGATTGGCGGCGGCGGAAACGGAACCGAATTGCAGCTGACGCTGGCCGGCGACAACTCCGAGGCGCTGGAGTCCGCGGCGGCCCGGCTGGAGGAGGATATCCGCGCCAACATCAAGGGCATCGGCAATGTAACCTCGTCAGCCGCGCTTCAGTCGCCGGAAATCGTCATCACCCCCGATCTTGCGAAAGCCGCCTCCTACGGGGTGACTTCCCGGGCGATTTCGGACGCGATCCGGGTGGCGACCGCGGGGGCCTACGATTCGGCGCTGTCGCATCTCAACCTGCCGGAGCGGCAACTGGATATCCGCGTTCTGCTGGCACAGAGCGCGCGCCAGTCGCTGGACCAGATCGGGCTTATTCCCGTGGCGGGAACCGACGGCAATGTCACGCTTGGAACCATCGCCGACATTTCCATCGGCGCCTCGCCCAGCGAAATCAACCGGCTGGATCGTTCGCGCAACGTGACGGTCACGATCGAGCTCAACGGCCGCAATCTCTCCGATGTCAACCGGGAAGCACAGCAGCTCGACAGCTACCGGAACCTTCCGGCCGGCATCACATTCGTCGAACAGGGCGACCTGAAGCGTCAGACGGAGCTGTTCGACAGCTTCGCCACGGCGATGGCGATCGGCATTTTCTGCGTCTATGCTGTCCTTGTCCTGCTGTTCCACGACTTCCTCCAGCCGATCACCATCCTGATGGCCCTGCCGCTCGCCCTCGGCGGCGCGCTGTTCCCGCTGGTGATCACCGGGACGAGCTTCTCGATGCCGGCGGTGATCGGCCTCCTGTTGCTGATGGGCATCGTCTCGAAGAACTCGATTCTGCTGGTGGAATACGCGATCGAGGCCCGGCGTCATGGCATGGCGCGGTTCGAAGCCATCGTCGATGCCTGCCACAAGCGGGCACGGCCGATCATCATGACCACCGTCGCCATGTCGGCCGGCATGCTGCCGGCTGCGCTCAGCCTCGTGGAGGGTGATCCGAGCTTCCGCCAGCCCATGGCCGTCGTCGTCATCGGCGGACTGATCACCTCGACCATGCTCAGCCTGCTCGTCATTCCGGTGATCTACACGCTGATCGATGATGTCGTGCGCGGTATCCAGTGGTTGTTTGGAAAACGGCGGAAGGACAGTGATGCGGCGGCGGTCGAATAGGCCAGACGCAGCGTCAACGCGAACGGCGCTCGCGAAAGAGTGGGCAACATATCAAAATCCCGCGATGGCAAGATCTGTAGCAGCGGGAGCGAAAGCCAACCCAGGTGCTGCCCCTTATCTCGGGTGAGGATGGAAAAACGTCGACTGCATCGGCCGCGAGCGCTCAGACACAATGCGTTTCAACATCTGTAGCGCGCGTGAAGTTAGAGAAGAGAACCATCAACGGAAGCGTAGATCTCCATGCTTAATGAGAAAACGCTGGCGAGTATCCACAAACCTACACCGTATGCCGGAATCTGGCGCGAGAAGTTTTTGCGATACAAATGGGTTCTGCTGGCACTTTTGCTGTGCCAGGTGGGGCAGGTTGTGGCCGCGCTGTTATTGCCGAGTTTCAGCGCGAATGTGATCGACGCTGGGATCGTTTCCGAAAATCCGTCGGCCATCAGGCATTATGGCGGGCTAATGGGGATCGCAATCCTGGTACAGCTCGCGCTGAGCGCCTCTGCGGTCATTTTCGGCACCAGGGTCGCGTATCGCATCGGCCAAAGCCTTCGCGCCGATGTGTTTGACAAGGTGCACAGCCTTGCATTGTCGCAGGTGCAGGGCTTTACCGTCGGCTCTCTCATCACCCGCTGCACCAACGACGTCCTTCAGGTTCAGACGATGATGATCATGACATTCACGATGATCGTGATCGCTCCCATCATGGGTGTCGGCGGCGCGATCATGGCGGTGCAGCAGGACCTGCGGCTTTCGCAACTCCTGCTGATCTCGGTTCCGATCCTGGCAGCCATCATCGCCTTTCTGACTTTCAAGGCGGTTCCGCTGTTCCAGCGCATGCAGATGCAGCTCGATGGCGTAAACAGCATTCTGCGCGAACAGATCGATGGCATCCGCGTCATCCGCGCCTTCCTGCAACAGGCGCGGGAAGGCCGGCGTTTTGGAACCGCGAATACGGAACTTACCGAAACAGCGGTCAGTTCGGGCCGGTTGATGGCGATGATCACGCCGTCTCTGAGCGCGGTTATGCAACTGACGTCTGTGGCCCTGATCTGGGCAGGCGCCAGCCGGGTGCGCTCGGGAGAGCTCGAGATCGGCGCACTCATTGCGTTTCTCTCGTATGTTTCGCTGATCCTGATCGCCGTGATGATGATGGGGATGCTGATTGTCATGCTGCCGCGGGCCCTTGTCAGCGCCAGGCGGATCGGCACACTGCTGCAGACCCCTATCGAGGTCGGACCTCCATCGGCCCCCAAACCACTGCCGCCGCGCGGCTCCGGCCTGCACCTGCGCTTCGACGAGGTGGGGTTCGGGTATCCCGGTGCGGAAGCGATGGTGATCGAAAACATCAATTTCGATCTCGGGCCCGGGGAGGTCCTGGGCATCATCGGGGCGACGGGCTCAGGTAAGTCGACCATTGTCAACCTGATCGCCCGCCTCAACGATCCGGTTATAGGGCACGTCTTTCTGGGCGGCGTCGATCTTCGTGACATCGCTGCGAAAGAACTGTCATCGCGTATCGGCTATGTCCCGCAGAAAAGCTATCTTTTCTCCGGAACCATTGCGGATACCCTGCGCCTGGGGAATCCCGAAGCGGACGATAACGCGCTCTGGACCGCACTGGAGATTGCGCAAGCCGCCGATTTCGTCCGCGCCCTTCCAGACGGTCTTTTGGCGCCGGTGGCGCAGGGCGGAACGAATTTCTCCGGCGGTCAGCGCCAAAGGCTCGCAATCGCGCGGGCGCTTGTCTGCGACGCCGATCTCTACCTGTTTGACGACAGCTTCTCTGCCCTCGACCAGACGACAGACCGCAAGCTGCGTTCTGCGCTGAGACAGGCCGTCAGCCATGCGGCCACGGTGATTGTCAGTCAGCGCGTGGCCTCGATCCAGGACGCAGACCGGATTCTCGTCATCGAGAAAGGGCGCATGGTCGGTCTTGGGGCCCACGAGACCTTGATGCTGGAGTGTCCGGTCTATGCCGAAACGGTGCGCTCGCAAACGCGGCCAGAAGAGGACGCGGCATGACCGGAAAGGAAGATCGCCAGCTTGAGGCCGTCGCGAAACCGCAGGACAGCGGCTCCAATCCAAAAACGCCCGCAGATTCTATCGGAGGAGCAAAGCCGAAAGATGCCCGGGATGCGGCGCGGCGGATATGGACAGCTTTGGGCCGCAACCGCAAGACCCTGATCCTCACGTTTGTCCTCGGTGTTTTCAGCGTGGCTGGGAGCTCCATCGGTCCCTGGCAGCTTGGCCTTGCGACCAATCTTCTCATCAGCGACGACTACACCTTGCCGGCGCTCATTCGCCAGCTTCTCATCGTGGCAGTGATCTATATCCTCGCTTCCGGTTTCAACCTGCTGCAGGCTTGGTTGATCAATGATCTGGTGCAGAACATGGGACGGAACCTGCGTGAGGCCGCGCAGGCCAAGCTGACCCGTGTTCCACTCAGATGGTTCGACTCCCAGCCCCGCGGAGAGGTTCTGTCGCGTTTCACGAACGATATCGACAACATGGTTCAGAACCTGCAACAGGTAGCAAGCCAGGCGATGCTGATGCTGATGACGGTCATTGGCGTTTTGGCGATGATGCTCCTGCTCTCTGTCCCGCTTGCGGCTGTGGCGTTGATCGCGATCGCGATATCGCTTGGCATAACGCGTGTCATCACCCGTGCCGCGCAACCGAAATACACGGAGCAGTGGCGCGAAACAGGGCATCTGAACGCTTTGGTGGAAGAGACCTTCACCGGCCAGGCGCTGATCCGCGTCTACGGCGCGCGCGACCGCGTCGATCAGGTGTTTTCGGAAAAGAACGATACCCTGACCACGGTGAGCATGCGCGCACAGATTCTCGCCAGCCTGATCCAGCCGACCACAATGTTCGTGACCAACCTTGCCTATATCGCGGTGGTCGTTCTCGGAGCGTTCCAGGTGCTGTCCGGCAGGCTGAGCCTTGGGGTGCTGCAGGCGTTCATTCAGTATATCCGGCAGATCGGCCAGCCAATCTCACAGCTTGGCAGCATGGTCGCACAGGTGCAGTCCGCCCTGGCTTCGGCGGAACGTGTCTTCGAATTGCTGGATGCGCCTGAAATGTCGTCAGACTCGAAAGAGGAAAAACAGCTCGAAACTTCGGTCGCGGGACATGTTCGCTTTGAGCATGTCAGTTTTCGTTATCTCCCGGACCAGCCATTGTTTGAGGATGTCAGCCTTGAGGCAAAGCCCGGCCAGATGCTCGCAATCGTTGGACCGACCGGCGCCGGCAAGACCACACTCGTCAACCTGTTGATGCGGTTCTACGACATCGACAGCGGGACGATAAGCCTGGATGGCATGGACATCGCGCTATTGTCGCGCACTGAATTGCGGCGCGCCATCGCCATGGTTTTGCAGGATACGTGGCTTTTTACCGGCACGGTTCACGACAATATTGCCTACGGCCGTGCCGATGCCAGCCGCGAGCAGGTTATCGCCGCCGCCAGACGCTGCCATGTGGACGATTTCGTGCATACGCTTTCAGACGGTTATGACACAGTTCTTGAGAATGGCGGCGGCGGCCTGTCGCAGGGGCAACGCCAGCTCATGACGATCGCGCGGGCTTTTCTGCTGGATGCGCCGATTCTCATCCTGGACGAAGCCACGAGCTCGGTCGATACACGCACGGAAATGCAGATTCAGGAAGCCATGGCGGAGTTGCGCCAGGGGCGGACGAGCTTCGTCATCGCGCATCGCTTATCAACCATCAGAGATGCGGACATGATCGTCTACATGGAAAACGGAAATGTTCTCGAAACCGGCACGCATGAACAGCTCATGGATGTGAAGGGCGGGTATTGGCGGCTGCAAAACTGAGTGAAATTTCGTGTCGTAGAACACTGTCACAAAGACAACCGTCATTGTCTGTTGGGTTTCTCATTTCCGGCGGGCAAGTATTGCACAGAATATACAAGATTTTTTTCAATTCAATTGAGATGTCGATCGAAAATTCTCAATTGAAGTGTACCGTTTCTGTGAAAACTGCCGAAATCCGGCTTCAATTCTATATGCGCATTGAGCTGTACGTCGCCGGAATCATGAAACATAAATCGATCTACAGGCCGACTGTCTCGATCAAGCAAGGCCGTTATTGCTGCGCCGCGGCGATATAGGCGCGGCAGGCGCACGGCAGTTCTTGGCGCAGGCAGGCCAGATTGTCCGGCGAGGCCGCGGCATCGAGGACCATGCGCACCGACCCGCCGATCAGCACCGCAAGCATGAAGGCGACCGCATCGCGGTCGGAAAAATGGGCGTCCGGTGCTGCCGCCAGAAGGCTCGAGAACGCCTCACTCATCTGCGCGAGCACCCGCTCCATGCTGGCCTGCAAGTCGAATTCGGCGGCAATGCCATAAAGCGTCTGGAACGCTTCGGAGTCAGAGGTCTTGGCATTGAGCCAGGCCAAGGCAAGACCCTCCGCGACCGTTCCCGCGTCCTGCCCGCGCAACTGCTCGGCAGCCGCGAGCATGAAATTGGTGACGGTTTCAAGCTGCTGTTCGACCATGGCAAACAGCAGCGCCTGCTTGTTCGGATAATATTGATACATCGTGCCGATAGAGACGCCGGCGCGTTCGGCAACCCGCGCGGTCGTTAGCCGGGCGACGCCTTCGGCAATCAAAACCTGAGTAGTAGCCGTGTGGATGGCCTCCAGGGTCGCGGCTGAACGCGTCTGTTGCGGCGCTTTTCTGGGCTTGAGGAGCAACGGGTCCGGACGATTCATAATGCGATTACCAAAGCTGAGGAAACCCTCATATATTACAGGGAACCTTCAACACCAAGGATAATCAGATGCCCACTGTTTTCATCACCGGTTGCTCGACCGGGTTCGGCCGCGCGACCGCTCTACATTTCCTTGACAAGGGATGGAGCGTCTTCGCCAGCATGCGCAACCCCGCCGCCAACACAATGCCGGCCTCGGAGCGTCTGCATGTTGTGCCGCTTGACGTGACGGATGCAAACTCCATTGCTGACGCGATTGCGCAGGCCGGACCGATCGACGTCCTCGTCAACAATGCCGGCATTGGCTGGTTCAATGCCCTGGAGGGCACGCCACTCGATACGGCGCGCGAGGTCTTTGATACCAACCTGTTCGGGACGATTGCGATGATGCAGGCCGTGCTACCGGCCATGCGCGAACGCCGGTCCGGCACAATCGTCAATGTTTCGTCGAGCACGATCTACGCGCCACTTCCGTTGCTTGCGGTTTATCGTGCAAGCAAGGCCGCTGTCGTCGCAATGACGGAATCTGCCGCCGGTGAGCTGACCCAGTTCAATGTCAGGGCAAGGGTCGTCGTTCCCGGCCTCGCGCCCGCGACAAATTTTGCGGCCAATATTCAAGAGCGCGTCGCCAAGGGCGGCTGGTTTCCGCCGGCCTATGCCGAATTCGCGCAGAAGTCACTTGCCGCCCTGCTGGCCCATCCCCCGGAGGACATTACCAACGAGTCCGATGTTGCCGAGGCGATTTTCCGTTCCGCGACCGAGGCGGACTGCCCCACTGTCCTGCCGGCGGGCCCGGACGCGGTGGCATGGGCGGCAAAGCAGTAGACGGGTCCGATCCGGGGGCGGGCAAGCGAATGTTCGCCTCAAGCACAGGCATAAAACATCGTGAAATCCATGTGGCTGGTCCATACGGCCGGCTTCGAGACGAAGCGAAATTGTAAACCTGAACCGCGCCGGGTTTGCCGGAGACAACTTCGCTTAAGGTATGCGTCATTACCCTGCAAGACTCTATGTCCGCTTCTCGGGTGTGCCTTTGGTCTGCTGGACGTCCGAAATGGGGGCGCAAAGCGGACAGCGTGCCAAACTGAGGAGCGGAGCATGTCTCATCGACATGATCTGTGCTTTCTACTGACTCGTGCTCACGGCGATACCTGCAGGACGTCCATCAACCTTTTACTATTGTATTTTTCCCGATAGCCCTTGCTCGACGTGAGCTGATATCTGATCGTGGATCTGCCTGATCGGATTATCATCACGTGCGACATAGCGGCCGGTAACAGCAAGTGTCTTGTGTCCGAGTAGATCGCGGATCTGAAAAGCATTCGCTCCGCTCGAGCCCGCCATGGTTCCCACCATGTGTCGGAGGTCGTGTATTCTCAGGTCTTCAAGGCCTGCTCTCTTACGAAGCTTGCGCCAGGCCCGTTCGGCATTGGATTTGTCAAAAGGTGCCGTGCCCGATCCGGAGGTGAAGACAAACTCGCTGCCCGGAACCCTTTCCATGGAGGCGAATAGGTCAAGGGCGATGGTTGAGATGACGTGCGATCGTGCGCCTGCCTTTGCGTCTTTGAGGTTAAGAACGCCGCGTTCGAAGTCTATCTCTGCCCAAGTCAACGAGAGCAGTTCTGAAAGGCGGCAACCGGTAAGCGCGAGCAGGCGAAAGAAGTTGATCAAACCGGTCGAGACTGAGCCGTCTAGTTCGGCGGCACGAAACGCCACCCCGATCTTTTCCAAGTCGGCATCGGTGATAGGTCGGTTGCGGATGTTTTCCTTGTAGCGCTGCAGCTTGTTGACTGGGTTTGTGCCATCGTTTCGATATCCCCAAACCTCCGCAAGGTTGAAAGCCTTTGATATCACGGAAAGGACAAAGTTGGCCTGCCGGGGTGTTTCCCGCATGTTCCTGTGCAGTTTGGCGATGTCCTGCCGCGTGACCTCTTTGACCTTGAGTTTGCCCAGAGCTGGACGGATGCGACGATCTACTAGGCGTTTTACCTCTGCCTGGGTCGTGGGCTTGTTATGAATCTCGACATGGCTCGTGACGTACTCCGTCATGAGGTCGTCGACAGTCGGCGCGGCTTTCCATGCAGCGCGGGCCGCTACCGGGTCGCCTCCCTTCGATACCTCGTGGCGGACGTCGGCCGCGAGCTTACGCGCTTGATCGGGGGTGATTTCACCATGTCGTCCAAGCGTCTTGCGCTTTGATCGACCGCCCGCATTGCGGTACTGCACGATGTAGCTCTTGACGCCCGTTGGTTTGATGCGGATGCCGAAGCCCCGCAGTTCGTCGTCCCACATGACCTGTTCTTTATCGGTTGCTTTCAGTGTGTCGACGACACGCTTCGTCAGCTTGACCATTGTGGCTCCTGTCGGCGTCTGCGACAGCATGACGGCCTCTGACGCCGACTGCAGCTTTCTTAGTTCTTTGAATTTAAAGCTCAATGACGGCGATGACAGCCGTGACGGCGACTGTCTTTCATTGCCGCGAGATGCTTGCTTTGACCTGCCTGAAAAAGGCGTGACTCAAAATCTGTTTCCTGTTCGGGTAAGCGTCAGGTAAGCATGGGGTAAGCAGAGAGGATGGAAACGGAGCGTGCTTCATCGTATTCAATCGTAAAATTAATGACGTTAAATCAATAGTATATGGTATGTGATCGTAGATCAAGGCGATAGTAGGTATGTATAAGTAACAGATTCCTAATCTGAGGGGTCACGCGTTCGAATCGCGTCGGGATCACCATTTTCTTGAGTGTTTTTGGCTTCTCGGCGGCGGTCGGCGACTTCCCGCCGTTTGGGCGGGAAGCCGGGCGGTTTTCTCGCTCAGGCCGTCGTCCCCGCGGCAAGCGGCATGGCCGCCATCTCGAGGCGGGCGCCGGTTTTCGTGTCGAAGAAGTGGATCTTGTCCGCATCCGCGGTGAAATGCAGGATCTGGCCCGGGTGATAGGAGGGGTCGGGCGCAAGGCGCGCGGTGATTTCCGTATCGCCGAGCAGGCAGATGGCATGCGTGTCGGAGCCGAGCGGCTCAAGAACGTCGATCCGGGCCGAAAACAGTGCTTCCTCAGGCGCGCAGGGAATGAGGTGCTCCGGCCGGATGCCGATCTCGACCGCCTTGCCGTTTTCGTCTCCGCCTGCGACCGGCAGGGAGAATTCGTAGAAGCGCAGCTCGGCGGCTCCACCCTCTGATGCCAGGCGGGATTCGATGATGTTCATCTTCGGCGAGCCGATGAATTCGCCGACGAAGCGGCTGACCGGGCGCTCGTAGACGCTGACCGGCTTGCCCTGTTGCATGATCACGCCGTCTTTCAGGATGACGATGTGGTCGGCCAGCGTCATCGCCTCCACCTGGTCGTGGGTGACGTAGATGGTCGTGGTCTTCAACAGCGTGTGCAGGCGTTTGATCTGCGTGCGCATGTCGACGCGCAGCTTGGCATCAAGATTGGAAAGCGGTTCATCGAACAGATAGACCTGCGGACGGCGGACGATGGCGCGGCCCATGGCCACGCGCTGGCGCTGGCCGCCGGAGAGCTGACCGGGCTTGCGCTCAAGCAACTGGGTGATCTGCAGGATGTCGGCTGCTTCCTTCACCTGCTTTTCGATCTCGGCCTTTGCCACGCCGCGCATCTTCAGGCCGAAACCGATGTTTTCGGCAATCGACATGTGCGGATAGAGCGCATAGTCCTGAAACACCATTGCGATGTCGCGCTCGCGCGGCTCGAGGTCATTGACGACCTTGCCGTCGATCTTGAGCCTGCCGCCGGAGATTTCCTCCAGGCCGGCAACCATGCGCAGAAGCGTGGATTTGCCGCAGCCGGATGGGCCGACAAAGGTCACAAAAGATCCATCCTCAATAGATAAGTCGATACCTTTGATCGCGCGGAACGCGCCGTAATCCTTGACCAGTTTTTCGAGTTCGATGCTTGCCATCAGTACCTCCCGGGTGACCGGGCTCTATGCTGTTTACCCGGAATTTCGATTAATTTCATAGTTTTGCGTGGTCGTCACCGGTCATCGGGCTTGCGGTGGCTGGTGGCGAACCTGACGAAAAATCCGTCTTGCCAAGCTCCGTTGGTATCGCTATATTATCGATAACGTTATCGATATGCAAGCAATGGATTGAATGATGGCGATCGAAAATTTCGGAAAACCGCAGGGTGGTTCTGCCTCCGGATCTTCTGCTGCGACCGCCCGGCGCGCCGGGCGGCGCAGCCTGACGGTCTATGGCGACCTGCAGCGCGATATCATGCTCGGCGACATTCCGCCGCTCACCGCCATCCTGGAGCTTGATATCGCCGAGCGTTTCGGCTGCAGCCAGAGCACGGCGCGCGAGGCGCTGATCGCGCTTGATCATGATGGTCTGGTCGACCGCCTGCCGCATCGCGGCACGTTCGTCGCCGATTCCAGGGCGGAGGATGCCCGGGAGTTGATCATGGTCCGGCGCGAGATCGAATGCCGCGGCGTGCCGCGCATCATGCAGCGCTACGGTTCGCTGTTGCGCAACAGCCTGCTCGAAATCATCATGTCCATGATGCGCGCCGCGCGCGCCGAAGATGCCTATCTTCTCTCCCAGCTTGACCGCGAATTTCATCTGAAGCTCTACGAGGCGGCCAACCTGCCCTCCGTCCAGCCGATCCTCAGACGTTGCCTCATTCACAATCACCGCTTCAAGATCCTCAACTCGAAGGATCGGCGGGATCTGGTCGAGACGGCCGAGCGGCACGAGGCAATCGTCGAGGCTCTCAACAGCGGCGACGTCAACGCCGCGGTCGCAACGCTGTCCCATCATATCACCACGATCGTCGAATTCGGTCCCAGCATTCTGCCGGAAGACGCGCCCGAGGGGAGATGAGGCCATGACGGGAGGACGCGGGCAGGGGGATAACGGCGGCGATCGCTTCGAGGCGCACGCGCGGGATCGTCTCCTGTCGCCGGAGATGGAAGCTATTCTGGCGCGTCTTGCCGAAGAAGATGCAACCCTTGGCGATCCGACCCTGATGAGGCCCCGGGACGGGCGCGCCCAGGCCGAGGCGGTCAATGCGCGCTGGAACCGGAACATGCCGGCGCTTTTCGCCGCAAGCGACTTTGCGATCGAAGGGCCTGCCGGCAATGCCGTCGCCTGTCGTCTCATGACCCCTTCGGCCAATGCCCATGGCCTGATCGTCTTCGTTCATGGCGGCGGCTGGGCCTTCTGCAGCATGGCAACGCATGAACATGCCGCTCGCCGTCTTGCGGTCGCGGCAAACGCCCATGTCCTCACCTTCGATTATCGCCTCGCGCCGGAGCATCCTTATCCGGCCGGACTGGACGATTGCGCAGCGGTGTGGAGCGCCGTGCTTGAAGGGAAGGCACCGCTTGCAGGCCTCGACGGGCCGCGCGCCCTGTCGGGCGACAGCGCCGGCGCCAATCTCGCCCTGGCCCTGATGCTGCGCCAGATCGATGAGGGTGGGGCGCTGCCGGATGCAGGCCTTCTTTTCTATGGCGTCTATGACGACGATTTCGCCTCTCGTTCGTATGTCGACAGCGCCGAGGGCCCCGGTCTGACGCGTGCCAAGATGATGCGCTACTGGGATTTCTACACGCCCGATACATCCGTTCGCAAAAACCCGTTCGTCTCGCCGCTCAAGGCCGATGACGCGGCGCTTTTGAAGCTGCCGCCGCTCTATCTGAATGCGGCGGCGATCGATCCCTTGCGTTCTGACACTGCAAATCTTGCCCGCCGGCTCGAAGCGCTCGGGCGGCGGGACACGTACAGGCTCTATCCCGGTGTTGTGCATGGCTTCATGCAGATGAACCCCGTTCTCGCCGAAGCCCGGACGGCGGCAGAGGAGGCGGCGAGCGCCTTCTTGGAAGTTGCGGGCAAAATGAAAACCACTTGAACCGCTCAAAAGGCGGAACAAAGCGGAGGAGCAAATGAGGAAATTACTGACGATTGCGGCGCTTTCAGCGTCGGTCATCGCGTATGGTGCTGCGGCGAATGCCGATGATACCGTGCGCTTCTGGTATCATTTCGACAATGCGGACAATCCGATGTCCGATCTGATCGCCAAATTCGAGGAGCAGAACCCCGGCATCACGATCGAGGCCGAAAACGTTCCCTGGAACAGCTATTACGACAATCTCTACACCTCGATCATCGCCGGCAATGCGCCTGACGCCGCCATGGTCAAGCTGTACGCCCAGCCGCGTCTGGTCGAAATGGGCGCTCTGGTGCCGATTGACGACTATATCGCCGGCTGGGACGGCAAGGCTGACCTCCAGGATGACCTGCTGGAACTGACCAAGGGTCCCGACGGCAACCAGTACTACCTGCCGATCCAGTATGTGGTGCTTTATCTCTACTACCGCGCCGATATGCTGGCTGAACTCGGCATGGAGGTGCCGAAGACCTGCGAAGAGTTCCGCGAAGCGGCAAAGGCGCTTACCCAGGATACCAATGGCGACGGCAATCCCGACATCTACGGCTTCGGCTTCCGGGGCGCCAAGGGCGGCCAGGAACACTGGGGGTCCCTCGTGCTTTCGCGTGACGGCGTCAGCCTTGATCAGCCCGGCGGCCTGACCAATCCGACCGCGATCGAGGGCACGCAATGGGTGGTCGACCTGTTCGAGAAGGACCATGTCTTCCCGCCGTCCGCCCCCAATGACGGGTTCAAAGAAGTCACGGGCGCGCTGAAGGCCGGCAAGACGGCCATGACCATCCACCATATCGGCTCGGCCAATGACATGGTGGCGGCTCTTGGCGACAAGATTTCCGCGACCACCGTGCCGGAATGCGGCGGCGGCCACTGGACGACCTTCGGCGATGAATCGACGGCGATCTTCTCCAGCGCGGAAAGCAAGGACGCCGCCTGGAAGTGGATCTCCTTCCTGTCGACGACCGGCAACAACAAGGAATTCAACGAGGCGACCGGCCAACTGCCCGTCACCAAGTCGGATTCGGCCAACTGGACCCTGCATCCCAAGCGCTTCGTTGATGCCACGGTCGCCTCGCTGCCTTTCGCGGTGACGCTGCCGAACACGCCGGAGACCTCGGACTTCGTCAACACGGTCTGGCCCGTCAACATGCAGCGGGCGCTGACCGGCGAAATCACGGCCGAGAAGATGAACCAGAACATCGAAGAGCTCTTCAATCCGTAAGAGCCGCGTAAAAAACCGTCCGGCCCGAATTTCCCGGGCCGGGCTCCTCCCATCCGTATCACCTTCGAGACTGACCCTTTTGCCGGCCCCTGAGGTGTTGGAGCGATAAGGACGCCGGATCAACCGGCGAAAACGGACCATGACCATGACTGCCCCCGATATGCCGGCGGGGCGCGTGGCGCTAGCCAAGCGCGTCTTGCCCTATGCCCTGCTGTCTCCCGCCGTTCTGGTGACGCTGGCGATCGTTTTCTTCCCCATGATCCAGGCGGCCTGGATGTCACTGCACGACTACGTGTTGTGGAAGCCCAAAGCGATCACCTTCGTCGGCCTGAAGAATTTCATTGCCGCCTTTCAGGACGAGGTCTTCTGGATCTCGCTGAAACACACGGTTATCTGGATCGGCATCACCATCCCGGCCCAGATGCTGCTCGGCCTGGCGACCGCCATGCTCTTGAACCAGGAATTTTCCTGGCGGCCCCTGGCGCGCGCGCTGATTATCATTCCCTGGGCGCTGCCGAGCGTCGTCATCGGCCTGATGTGGGTGTGGATCTACGACAGCAATTACGGCGTCCTGAACGATTTCCTGCTCAGGATCGACGTCATCAAGCAGTCGATCCCATGGCTTGCCGATCCGGACACCGCGCTTTACGCCATCATCCTGACGCTCACATGGCAGGGGTTCCCCTTCTTCGCGGTGATGATCCTCGCCGGCCTTCAGTCGATCCCGAAGAGCTACTACGAGGCTGCCTCCATTGACGGCGCCAGCAAGTTCCGACAGTTCTGGCACATCACGCTGCCCGGCATTTCCGGCGTGCTCGTCACCGCCGTGCTTCTGCGAACCATCTGGGTCGCGAACTCGATCGACGTCATCTACGTCATGACCGGCGGCGGCCCCGGATACTCCACCTACACGCTGCCGCTCTATGCCTTCATCAAGGCCCGCACCAATCTCGATTTCGGCTACGGCTCGGCACTCGCCGTGCTCTTCACGATCATGCTTCTGGGTCTTGTCATCGTTTATCTGCGCAAGGTCGGAGGTGACAACAAATGATCGCCGGAAAGAAGTCCAGAACCAGAACCCTGTTGTTCGTCGAACTGCCGATGGTGCTGATCCTGTTGTTCACGCTGGGGCCCTATCTGTGGATGCTGCTGACCTCGCTGACGGCCGAAAACCGGCTGTTTACCGAAGGTCCCAGCATTATCGGCGCCACCTTCGAGAACTATATTCGCCTGTTCAAGACGGTCGGCTTTCTCAACAACATGATCGCCTCGCTGATCGTTGCCGTCGGCACGGTCATCGTCGGTCTGTCGCTCAGCGTCACGGCGGCCTATGCCTTCTCGCGGTTTTCCTTCCGCGGCAAGAAATACCTGATGATCCAGTTCCTGATCATCAACATGTTCCCGATCGTTCTGCTGATCCTGCCGCTCTTCGTTCTGATGCGCGTGCTCGGTCTGCTCGATACGCATCTGGCGCTGATCATCGCCAATTCGACGGTCGCCATTCCGTTCTCGACCTGGATGATGACGAGCTATATCAACGGTATCCCGAAATCGCTGGACGAGGCCGCCATGACCGATGGCTGCACAAGGATGGGGGCGCTGCGTCGCGTCGTCCTGCCCTTGTGCACGCCCGGCATCGTGGCCACCGGCATCTATATCTTCATCACCTCATGGAACGAGTACCTCTACGCCCTCACCCTCGGCGGCCAGAATGTGCGCACCATCACGGTCGCCATCCAGACGCTTATCGGCGAATACGAGGTGCAGTGGGGCCTGCTGACGGCGGGCGGCATTGTCGGCGCGCTGCCGGCAACGGTGCTCTTCCTGATTGTCCAGAAACGTCTCATCAGCGGCATGACCCAGGGCGCGGTCAAGGGCTGATAGCTAACCACCAACTGTAGAAAAGAGAAAGAAAGCATAACGTGACCAACCCGATCGGTATCATATCGATGCAGTTTGCCCGGCCCTTCGGCCGGGAGCACATGCACCTCTTCAGGCACATGCGGACGCTCGGCTTCGACCTTGTCGAACTGCTCGTCCCCGAGCCCGAGGATGGTCTTGACCTCAAGGCGCTCAAGACAGCGCTGGACGAGGCCGGACTTGGCGTGGCGCTGGCCGCCCGCGTCAATCTGCAGCGCTCGATATCCGATGCCGACCGGGGCATCCGCGAAGGAGGCATGGGCTATCTCCGCTATTGCCTCGAGGTCGCCCATGCGCTTGGCGCCTCGACGCTCGGCGGCCCGCTCTACGGCGCGCCCATGGTCTTCGCCGGCCGCGCGCCCACGCCTGTCGCTGAAGAGGAAATGAAAGCCCGCGGCGCGCGGGTGATCGAAGGGCTTGGCGTTCTGGCGCCCGAAGCCCTGGCGGCCGGGACCAGGCTCGCGCTGGAGCCGCTCAACCGTTACGAAACCGACGTCATCTCGCTGGTCTCGCAGACCGTCACCGTTGTCGATGCCGTCAACCATCCGGCCCTCGGCATCCTTTTCGACACCTTCCACGCCAATATCGAGGAAAAGTCCATTCCCGATGCGATCCGGCTTGCGGGGAACCGTATCGTCTATTTCCAGGCGAATGAAAACAATCGCGGCTATCCGGGCACCGGCCATATCGACTGGACCGGAACCATGCAGGCGCTCGCCGATGTCGGTTATCAGGGCCCGCTGACACTGGAGCCATTCCGTCGCGACGACGATGAACGCATCGGCCTGCCGATTGCCCAGTGGCGTGCGCCGCATGAGGACGAGAGTGAAAAGCTGAAAGCGGCCATCGCCTTCATTCGTCACCTCCTCGCGAAGACGGGAGGTCGGGCATGACGCTGAATATCGGCTGGATCGGCTGCGGCCGCCACGCAACACACATGCTGATGCCGCAGCTCGGCCGCAATGACATGCGCATTGCCGCCGTCTGCGACCTCAACCGCGATGCAGCGGCCTCTGCCGCATGGCAATATGGCGCCGAGGCGATCTACAGCGACTACCAGGAGCTGCTCTCCCACAAGGGGCTTGATGCCATCTGCATGGCTGTCGGGCCGGACCTGCACCGCGTTGCAGCGATCGCGGCGCTGGAAAAGGGTCTTCCGGTGTTTCTCGAAAAGCCGCCGGCACGCGACGCGGCCGGTGCGCAGGAAATCGCCGCCGCCGCCGAGAAGGCGGGCAAGCCCGTCATTGTCGGTTTCATGAAGCGCTATTCGACGGGCAACCGGATCGCCGGCAACATCCTGCGCGGCGAGGGGTTCGGCAAGGTGCTCGGCGTGACAGGCTCCTATATGTCAGGTCCCGCCTATTTCGCCGGAGTGCCGGACTATTCCGGCTTCTATCTGCACCACTGCGTCCACTACATGGACCTGATCCCGTGGTTTGCAGGATCGGCTTTTGAGGACATGGCGGTGCGCACGCTCGAGACCGCGCCCGGCCACCTGCTGCTGCACCTCAATTTCACCTGCGCAAACGGCGCGATCGGCACCATTGTCATGGGCACGATCCAGTCGCGCGGCACGCCGACGGAAGACATCACGATCATGGGCGATCATCGTCGCCTCGAGATCGAGAATGTCATCAATGTCCGCTATTTCCGCGATCCGCCCTTCAAGGCCGAGGACCCGGCAGCAACGCTTGCCGGCGGCGCCGACACGCTGAGCTGGACGCCGAATTTCACCGCCGCTGCCAATGAGGACCACAAGGGCTATGCCGCCTTGATGGCCGATGCGGCGAAAGCCTTCCGGGGCGAGGCCAACACTGCCCCCGATATCACCGATGGAGTGAGCGCCATGGCGTCGCTTGAACGCATGACCGCCCTTATCGACGACGATCTCAGGAGACGCCGGAAATGACGGACTGAGGAGACACCACGCCGGCGGGCGACACGCGATCAGGAGATTGCGCTTCTGCCGGAAGACGAAGACGGGGCTTGCCGCGCCCTTCCACAAGCATTGCGGCAAGCCCCTCACAAGGAAAGGAAACACCGTGACAAACAGATATCTTCCAACCCCTGTCCTGCACCGTGTCGTCGAAAAAGACGGATTGGTCTTTGTCGGTGGCACCGCATGCGACGACACAAGTCTCGATATTGCCGGACAGACACGCCAGACCATCGCCAAGCTCGAAACCTATCTTGAGGCTGCGGGCTCCGACAAGTCCAAACTGCTGTTCGCGACGATCTATCTCTCCGATCTCAGCCTGAAACCCGGCATGAGCGATGTCTGGGCCGAGTGGATACCGGCCGAAAGCCTGCCGGCGCGCGCCACCATCTGCCCCGGCGACCTCGGCCCGGGCGTCCTGATCGAAGTCACCCTGATCGCCTACAAATAATGATCCGGGAAGCCTTGAGCCCCGCGTTCCAAAGCGCCCCCTCATGCTTTCCCCAGCCTTTCGAGACAAGAAAATGCTGAACAAGAACCCCGCCACTGCCTCGTCCATCGAGCTTGCAAACACCATCCGCGTCCTCTCCATGGATGCCGTGCAGAAGGCCGTGTCCGGCCATCCCGGCATGCCGATGGGCATGGCCGAAATCGCCGTCGCGCTGTGGACCCGCCATCTGAAGCACAATCCGAAGAATCCTGACTGGCTTGACCGCGACCGTTTCGTGCTGTCGAACGGCCACGGCTCGATGCTGCTCTACAGCCTGTTGCATCTGACCGGATACGACCTGTCGATGGACGATATCCGCAATTTCCGCCAGCTGCATTCCAAAACGCCGGGCCATCCCGAACATGACGTGACGCCCGGTGTTGAAACCACGACCGGCCCGCTCGGCCAGGGCATTGCCAATGCCGTCGGCATGGCCGTTGCCGAGAAGATGCTGGCAGCAAGCTTCAACAAGCCCCGCCACAAGATCGTCGACCACAACACCTTCGTCTTTCTCGGCGATGGCTGCCTGATGGAAGGCGTTTCGCATGAGGCCTGCTCGCTCGCCGGCACGCTCGGTCTCGGCAAGCTGATCGCGCTTTACGATGACAACGGCATTTCCATCGACGGCCATGTCAGCGGCTGGTTCACCGATGACACGCCGAAGCGTTTCGAAGCCTATGGCTGGCAGGTGATCCGCAATGTTGATGGCCATGATGTCGAGGCGATCGATGCCGCGATCGCGGAAGCCAAGAAGAACACGAAACAGCCGACGCTGATCTGCTGCAAGACCACGATCGGCAAGGGTTCGCCCTCTTATGCCGGTGACGCCCATTGCCACGGCAATGTTCTGGGCGACGAAGAGATTGCCCGCGTGCGTGAGGCGCTAGGCTGGACGCTTCCGCCCTTCGAAGTGCCCGCCAATGTCTATGAGACGTTCAACGCAGAAGAGGCCGGCAAACAAGCCGAAAGCGCCTGGGAAGAAGCCTTTGCGGCCTATGAAGAGGCTTTTCCGGCAGAGGCTTCCGAATTCCAGCGTCGCATGAGCGGCGAGCTTCCTGCCGATTTCGATGCCGAAATGGGCGCCTTCATCGCCTCTGCCGAAGGGCTGACGGACACGATCCCGATGCGCAAGGCCAGCCAGAACGTGTTGCAGATGCTGGGCGACGAACTACCGGAATTGGTCGGCCTTTCCGCCGACCTCGCCGGCTCCTGCCTTTCCATCTGGGACAAGATCGAGCCGGTGACGGCGGAGACGGGCGGCAATTACATCTATTGCGGCGTGCGCGAATTCGGCCTCGGCGCGATGATGAACGGCATCTTCCTGCATGGCGGCTTCCGGCCCTTCGGCGGCGGCTATGTGGTCTTCTCTGACTATCAGCGCAACGCCATCCGCATGGCGGCCCTGATGAAGCTCGGCGTCGTCTATGCGCTGTCGCATGACTCGATTGCCGTCGGCGAGGACGGCCCGACCCACCAGCCGATCGAGCATCTGGGGTCGCTCAGGCTGATGCCGAACCTCGATGTCTGGCGTCCGGCCGATGCCGTGGAAGCGGCAATCGCCTGGGAAACGGCGCTGAAGCACACGGGCACGCCGACGCTGATGTCGCTCAGCCGCCAGGTCCTGCCGCCGCTTTCCCGCTCGGCTTCGCAGGCCGACGCCATCCGCCGGGGCGGTTATGTTCTGGCGGAAGCCGAAGGAACGCCTGCCGCCGTCATCATCGCCACGGGTGCGGAAACCCGCCAGGCACTTGATGCCAGGGCAGCACTTGCCAAGGAAGGCATTCAGGTCCGCGTTGTCTCCATGCCGTCGACCTTCGTCTTCGACAGCCAGGACAAGGCTTACAAGGCCGAGGTCCTGCCGGCCGGCATCCCGCGCGTTTCCGTCGAAGCCGCCGGAACCGAGTACTGGCGCAAATATGTCGGTCTTGAAGGCGGTTGCGTCGGCATCGACACATTTGGCGAGTCTGCTCCCCCGCCGGTCCTGTTCGAGCTCTTCGGCATTACCGCCGAAGGGGTCGCAAAGACCGTGAAATCGGTGATCGGCTAGTCGCGAGGGCCTGTCATCGAAGAGCGCCGCCCCTCCGGCATGGGTGGGCGGCGCTTGCGCACTGAATGGATAATGGCCGGCGCTGGCCGCCGGGCTTGCTGCATCACAAGGAAAGGGAACGTCTTCGCTTTTGAGGAAGGCGAACGCATTTTCCAATATTTTCGGGAGGATACGGCCTTGGCCGGTCACACAATTGAACATGCCGTCATCGGCGAAATCGACGGACAGGCGGTTGATGCCTATCGCCTGAGGGGCGGCGACACGGAAATCGAGGTGATGACCTATGGCGCGATCCTGCGCCGGGTCATGCGTTCAGACCGCAACGGCAGAATCGCGGACATCGTCATCGGCTATGACGATCCGGCCGATTACGTGGCAAAGCCCGGTAATGCGGGCGCGATATGCGGCAGGCTGTCAAACCGGCTTGCGCTCGGCAAGTTCACCCTTGATGGCGTCGACCATCAGCTTCCGACCAATTCCGGCCCGCATCATCTGCATGGCGGGTTGCCGGGTTTCGGCAAGCGTTTCTGGAAGGCCGAGCCCGCCCCGGAAAACAACGCCGTCACCTTCCGAATGGAAAGCCCGGATGGCGATCAGGGGTATCCTGGCGCGCTTGATGCCACGGTCACCTATCGGATATGTGAAGACGGTGCCTTGGCGATCGAGATGGAGGCGGTCACGGATCGGGCGACCATCCTCAACATTATCTATCACGGCTACTGGAACCTTGCCGGCCACGCCAGCGGCAACGTCGAGAGCCAGCGCCTGCGCTTGCTCTGCGACAGTTATACGGTGGTGAGCGAGGACAAGATCCCGAGCGGCGAGATCGTCGCGGTCGCCGGCACGCCCTACGACTTTACCGAGATGCACCCGATCGGCGACAGGATATCCGAGACATGGCCGGGTGTCGGCTATGACCACAATCTCTGCGTGGCCGGTTACGACGGATCGATGCGGGTTGTGGCTGAGGCCGAGGATCCGGCAAGCGGACGCGGGTTCACGCTCTCCACGAACCAGCCCGGTATTCAGTTCTATACCGCCGGCCATTATCAGGCCCAGCCCACCGAAGGGAAAGATGGCGCGCTTTACCGGGAATTCGCCGGTTTCGCGCTGGAGACCCAACACTACCCCGACAGCCCTCATCACGAGAACTTTCCCTCCGTAGTGCTGCGGCCCGGCGAAACCTACCGGCACCTGATGCGGTTCGATTTCACGGCGGGAAAGTAGGAGAACGCGCGGTTGACGGGAAACGCCCGGGAGCCTTGACGGCAAGCGCCGCGGGCAGGGCGTTGGCCTGTCTTCCTCAGCGCTCTACTGCTGGCCGACGCGCGCGCGGTAGAGCGCCCATTCCTCGGTGATGCTGCCATCGGGCAACTGGCAGTAGCCCACTTGACCGCCGGCCTCGTTGCGGATTTCGGTGCGCCCGCCAAGGCTCGCGCAATATTCGGATGCCGGATTGGCGAGGCCTGTCGGAGCCGGAGCCGATTGGGTGCAGGCGGCGAGAACCGCGGCAAAGCCTGTCAGCAGAACAATTTGGCGCATCGAATATCTCCCAGTTCTTTTCCGGCGACGGTAGCAGAGGGAAGGGCGTGTCGCCAGAGAGGACAGGTTCGATGAAACGGGAGCGGAGCAGCGCCATTTCGTCTGGTGGCGGCTTTCCGGAATGCCGCTTCTTCGAGGTTTCGGCTTTGCGGGGGTTGTTTGATGTGGTTCCCAAAGGCCATTATCGGCGGCGACAGAGGGAGCCCGATCCGCCATGCCGCATATGTTCGTCAACCGACCGCGTATTCATGATTTTGTCGCCGACGACCCGGACAACAGAAAGAACTTCCGCTGGGAGACCATCAATGCCGCCGCCTATCAGCTGGGCGGGCTGGTGTTCATCTTCGGCAGCATCTGCTTCTTCCCGACCCTTTCCTTCCTTGCCGATATTGGCGCATGGACCTTCTTCTTCGGCTCGCTGCTCTATCTGCTGGTCACCGGTCATGACCTGATCGAAGTGTTCGTCCATGCCCGCGAGCGAAAGGGCGCGGCGACGGTGTGGGACAGGCTCGAATTCTGGGCCGCCTGGACCTATGTTGCCGGCACGCTGCTGTTCGTTGCAGGCAGCATCTTCTTTCTTTCCGCCGTCGGCTGGGAGACGGCCGGGGCGTGGTGCTTCATCATCGGCAGCGTTTTGTTCGTCGTCGGCGCGGTCATCAACGTCATCCAGATCGTGCAGGCCGATGACCTTGTGACCCTGCAGATGATGAACCTGACCGCGGTGACCTTCGTGGTCGGGTCGACGCTCTTCGCCGTAGCCTCCATCCCCTATCTCTGGGAGGTTTCAAGCCCCGCCGACGAGGTCCGGATCGACGGTTTTCTCGCCTGGCAATATCTCGTCGGCAGCGGCCTGTTCTTCATCGGCGGTCTTTTGAACTATCGTCGCGCTTATCGCATCGTGGCCCAGGCGCTTGGCAAGCCGACCCGCTATGCGAGCCATCCGATGAAGCCTCTTGCGCCGCACCGGAAGAAACCCTGGGAACGGTAGCGCACCCATTATGGGCTTATCCAGTCTGCGGAAATAACACCTGAAATTGCAGAGACCAGCTAGCCAGAGCGCGCGCGTTCTGCTAGCGCATGAAGGACATGAAAGGGGAGGTCTCGATGGTTGATATGCTTTTGCGGGGCATCGTGCCGATCGCGGCCGCTTTCTTCACGATTGTGGCGATCGCGGCGGGATGGTTCTGGATCCTGCTGTTCACCATTCCCGCTCTGGCGGTCGCCGCCTATGACTGGTTTCAGTCCTCCTGGACCATTACCCGCAATTATCCCGTACTGGGGCGTTTTCGCTGGCTTGCGCTTTCGCTGCGCCCCTTCATCCGCGCCTATGCAGTCGAGGATGATACCCACGGAACGCCCTATTCCTACGCCGCGCGGCAATTGATCAAGACCCGTTCGCACGGGCAACCCGACACGATCCCGTTCGGCACGGAGCTCGAACTCTACGAGGATCCGCATCACTGGATTTCCCATTCGATGGCGCCGGAAGCCAATCCGGACCTTTCTCCGCGCATCATGGTCGGCAATGAGCAGACGTCGAAGCCCTATTCTGCCTCGATCCTCAATATCTCGGCAATGAGTTTCGGGGCGCTGTCGGCCAATGCCGTGAAAGCGATGAATATTGGCGCGCGCGACGGTGGCTTTTATCAGGATACGGGCGAGGGCGGGCTCAGCCGCCATCATCTCGAACATGGCGGCGATCTCGTCTGGGAGATCGGCTCCGGCTATTTCGGCGCGCGCGACAAGGACGGCCGGTTCGATCCGGACATGTTCCGCGACAAGGCCGCCAATGACGCCGTGAAGATGACGGAAATCAAGGTCAGCCAGGGCGCCAAGCCCGGCCATGGCGGCATGCTTCTCGGCTCCAAGGTGACGCCCGAGATCGCCGAGGTGCGCGGCGTTCCTGCCTATCAGAACTGTCTTTCGCCGCGCGGCCATTCCGCCTTTTCAACGCCGGCGCAAATGCTTCACTTCGCCGCCACGATGCGTGAGCTTTCGGGCGGGAAGCCGGTCGGGATCAAGTTCTGCGTCGGCCAGCCGCACGAGCCCTTCGCGCTTGTCAAGGCGATGCTGACGACCGGCATCTACCCTGATTTCATCGTCATCGATGGCGCCGAAGGCGGGACCGGCGCCGCGCCGCTGGAACTTGCCGACTGGGTCGGCATGCCGCTGTGGGACGGGCTGGTGCTGATGCGCAACGCCCTCGTCGGCGCGGGCGTGAAGAAACATGTGCGGCTTGCCGCCAGCGGAAAGGTGTTCTCCGGCATGGGGCTCGCCCATAACCTCGCCCTTGGCGCGGACTGGTGCAATGCCGCGCGCGCCTTCATGATGTCCGTCGGCTGCATTCAGGCGCAGCGCTGCCATACCGGCACCTGTCCCACCGGGGTAACCACCCAGGACAAGTGGCGCCAGCGCGCGCTTGTGCCCGAGGAACAGGGACATCACGCCGCCCGCTTCCACAAGAAGACGCTCGAGGCGCTGGCCGATATTGTTGCCGCCTGCGGCTTCGCCCATCCCCAGGACCTGCAGCCGCACCACATCATGCATCGCGTCGGCTCGCATGATTCCGTGCCGCTCGACAAGCTCCATCCCTTCCTCGCCGAAGGCATTTTGCTGTCGGACCCGGATTCCACGATTTATGCCGACTGGTGGCGGGCGGCGAGTTCCGACAGCTTCCGCCCCGTCGAGGATCTGGTTCGCATCCGGGCAAATAACGGCTAGAATATCGGTCATTCTTTGATCGCAATGAGGTAGCAAGTTCTCTTTTCATTCAGGCCGATCGACGCCTTCACGTCAGCGTCAGAATCTGACGGAACGGCACGTAAAGCGATTGACTTGAATCGGCGTGCGCATGAATACTTAAGATTGTGAGTATAGACAGTCGCTGCGGTGAGCCAGCAGGGGTGGCCGGCTGCATACAGTGAAGCGCGTTTAGCTAGGGGAACATAAAAATGGCAATGCGACGCGAAATCGGCCTGATCGGCCTGACGTTTGTCGCCGTGGGCGGCGTTCTGGGATCGGGGTGGCTCTTCGCCCCGCTCGATACGGCGCAACTGGCGGGACCGGCCTCGGTTATCTCATGGTTGATCGGGGCAGTGGCGATGCTGCTGATCGCCCTGACCTATGCAGAGAATTCCACACTCTTTCCCATCGCGGGCGGCATTGCCCGTATTCCGCAATTTTCCCACGGTCGGCTTCTGGCGCTGGCCATGGGCTGGAGCGCGTGGGTTGGCTACTGCACCACGGCGCCGATCGAGGTGAAGGCCTCGCTCGGTTATGCCTCGTCCTATCTGCCGTGGCTGACCAATGCCACCGGCGGCCTGACCGTCTCGGGCTACATCGCGGCCGCGATCTTCCTTGCCGTGCTGACCGTGGTGAACGTCTTCGGCGTCGCCTGGTTCGCGCGCATCAACACCACGATGACCTGGTTCAAGCTGATCGTGCCGGTGATCTTCATCGTCGTGGTCGTCGCATCGCGGTTCGAGCCGTCGAACTTCACCTCGGCCGGCGGCTTTGCGCCCTATGGCGTTCCCGGCATCTTCGCGGCGGTTTCGACCGGCGGCGTGGTCTTCGCCTTCATCGGCTTCCGCCACGCCATCGATCTTGCCGGTGAGGTGAAGAACGCGCAGAGGGTGATCCCGCTGGCGCTGATCCTCTCGGTGCTGATCTGCCTTGCCATTTATGTCGGCCTGCAGATCGCCTTTGTCGGCGCCATCAACCCGACCGATCTTTCAGGCGGCTGGCACACGATCGAATCGAGCCATGAGCTCGGCCCGCTCGGGGCACTCGCCACATCGATCGGGGTCTTGTGGTTGTTGAGCATGCTGAATGTCGCCGCCGTGATTTCGCCGGCCGGCAGCGGTCTCGTCTCGGTCAGCTCGAATGCCCGTCTGGCGCTCGCCATGTCGAACAACGGCGTGTTTCCGCGCCTCTTCGCCAAGCTGAACGAATACGGCGTGCCGCTCTGGGGTCTGATCCTCAACTACGTCGTCGCGCTTTTGATGCTGATCATCCTGCCCTTCCAGGAAATCCTGGCGCTCAACAGCGCGGCGGTGGTGCTGTCCTTCATCGCCGGTCCGGTCTCCATGGTGGCCTTCCGCTATCTGGCGCCGAATGCGCGTCGTCCCTTCGTGGTGCCGGCAGCGGGCGTGATCGGGGCGCTTGCCTTCATGATCGCGACGCTGATGATCTACTGGTCGGGCTGGAGCACGATCTGGGTTCTGCTGGTGCTGCTGGTTGTCGGCGCCGTTCTGTTCTTCCTGCGCCTGGCGGTGATCGGTCGCGAGGATCTGGAACCCATGAGCGCCGTCTGGTTCGGGGTCTATATGGCGGGTGTCGCCATCATCTCCTATCTCGGCGGCTATGGCGGCGGGCTCGGCGTCATCCCCCATCCGGTGGATTCGGTGCTGGCGGCCCTGTTCTCGCTTGCCGTCTTCCTGATGGCGGTGCGCGGCCGTATCTCGCAGGACATTTTCGATCGTTTCCGTCGCGAGCAGCACGATATCGAGCTGCAGGAATATGGCGGCGCCGATGTCGAGGACGTCATGACGCGCGAGTAACCCGCACCTTCCTTATGTGATCTGGATTGCCGCCCTTTCCTTGACCGGGAAGGGCGGCTTCTTCGTGCTGTCTTCAATGGTGAGAGCGGTCTTCATAGGGGGAATCGAGCGAAAAGGGCGGGATGTTCACCTGCAGCAGGCGATTGTCTCCGGTGCGGACCACATAATGGCCGACCATAATGCCGGAGGACGTATCGAGCGGGGCTGCCGACTGGTAGGAAAACCGCTCGCCGCTGGCCAGCACCGGCTGCTTGCCGGCAACGCCAGGGCCGTTGACGATTTCGACGACGCCGTCGGCGTTGGTGATGGTCCAGTGGCGGGCGACAATCTGGACGTCGACCGCGCCGTGGTTGACGATCTCGATGTCATAGGCCCAGACGAACTGGTTCTCCGCCGGCGCGGAATGCTCGTCCAGAAAGCGGGTTTCCACCCTGACCTCGATCTCGTCTGTCGTTACGCTTTGCACCACTCGGCTCCGCAAGAGCGCATCCCGGCGAAAACGGATCGCCGGAACTGCTCTATTCACTCGTATCGACGCATTGTCGCAGACGTCCACTGGGGCTCACCTGGCCACGAAATGCGTTTGCTTGGCGGTCAGGACGTGCTGTCTCCGGCCGGTCTGCAATTCTGACGCTTATGCCGGAAGTTTTGCAAGAGCCTGGGCGAAATCGTTGATCAGGTCGTCGCTGTCCTCAATGCCGGCGGAGAAGCGGATCGTGCCGCCGGTAATGCCCAGTTCGGCGCGCGCCTCTTCGGAGAGGTTCTTGTGCGTGGTCGTCGCCGGGTGGGTGATCAGGCTCTTGGCATCGCCGAGATTGTTGGAGATCGAAACGATTTCGAGCGCGTCCTGGAGCGCGAAGGCCGCCTCCTTGCCGCCCTTCAGTTCAAAGGCGATCAGCGTCGAGCCCGCCGTCATCTGCTTCTTGATGATGTCGGCCTGGGGATGATCGGCGCGACCGGGATAAATCACGCGGGCAATCTGCTTCTGGTCGGCGAGGAAGTCCGCGATCCTGCCCGCGCTTGCCGTCTGCTGGCGCACGCGCAGCGGGAAGGTCTCCAGCCCCTTCATCAAAAGCCAGGCATTGAAGGGCGAAAGGGCAGGGCCGGTGTGGCGGAAATAATCCTGCAATTCCTCCTCGATCCATTCCTTCGACGACAGGATCACGCCGCCAAGGCAACGGCCCTGTCCGTCGATATGCTTGGTCGCGGAATAGACGACGACATCGGCGCCGAGTTCGAGCGGTTTCTGGTAGAGCGCGGTGGCGAAGACATTGTCGACCACCAGCCGGGCGCCGGCCTGGTGGGCGAGTTCGGCAACGGCGGCGATGTCGACAACCTCGAGCGTCGGGTTGGTCGGGCTTTCGAGGAAGAACAGCCTGGTGTTCGGGCGGATGGCGGCTTCCCAGGCGGCGATGTCGCGCCCGTCCACCAGCGTGCAGTCAATGCCGTATTTCGGCGCAAGCGTCTCCACCACCCAGCGGCAGGAGCCGAACAGGGCGCGCGCGGCGACGATATGGTCACCGGCCTTCAGCTGGCAGAGGATAGCGGCGGAAACGGCGGCCATGCCGGAGGCGGTGGCGCGGGCATCTTCCGCGCCTTCCAGCGCACACATGCGTTGTTCGAACATGGCGTTTGTCGGGCTGCCGTAACGGGCGTAGATGAAGCCGTCATCCTCGCCCTTGAAACGGGCCTCGGCGGCGGCCGAATTCTCGTAGAGGAAGCCCTGCGTCATGAAGATTCCCTCGGACATTTCGCCATACTGCGAACGCAGGCTTCCTGCATGGACGAGCTTGGTTTGCGGACGCCAGGACTTCTTCATTCTCATGTCTCCAAACAAAAAAACCGGTCGCGAAGGGACCGGTTACCCGGCCTTTTAGCTACTTGTTTAACGTGGCTGCAAGCCGACCGGCCAAATCACCACAGGGATAAGGCGGCATAATCCCTATAAGCGCTTGCGTCAATTCTGAAAGATTGGTTTTGTCGGCCAACAGGAGCAAAACATGTCCAAAAAGCCCGGAATTCTGCCCGATCACGCCATTGCCGCCTTGCTCGAGCAGAAGAAACTGACCACGATCAAGCCGCTCGATCACGACCAGATCCAGCCGGCAAGCCTCGATCTGAGGCTCGGCGCGAAGGCCTACCGCGTGCGCGCCAGTTTCCTGCCGGGACCGCGCCACAGCGTTGCCGACAAGCTGTCGCGGCTCTCCATGCACGAGATCGACCTGTCCCAGGGCGCGGTGCTGGAAACGGGCTGCGTCTATATCGTCGAACTGATGGAAGGTCTCAACCTTCCTGAGCATCTCTCCGCCTCGACCAATCCGAAAAGTTCGACCGGCAGGCTGGATATCTTCACCCGCGTGATTCCGGATTTCGCGCAGGAATTCGACATCATCCCGTCGGGCTATGATGGACCGCTCTATCTGGAAATCTCGCCGCGCACCTTCCCGGTCATCGTACGGCAGGGCTCACGGCTGTCGCAGATCCGCTTCCGCTCGGGCCATGCGGTGCTGGCGGAGGACGCGCTGATGGTGCTGCATCGCGCCGAAACGCTGGTCGCCAGTGACATGCCCAACATTTCAGACGGCGGCATTGCGCTGTCGATCGATCTGGAAGGCGAGGGGTTGGTCGGCTATCGCGGCAAGCACCACACCGGCGTCATCGATGTCGACCGCAAGGCGGGTTACGACATTCTTGACTACTGGGAGCCGATCCAGGGACGCGGCAAGGGCGAACTGATCCTCGATCCGGACGAATTCTACATCCTCGTCTCGCGCGAGGCCGTGCATGTGCCGCCGCTTTATGCCGCCGAAATGACGCCCTTCGACCCGCTGGTCGGCGAGTTCCGCGTCCATTATGCGGGCTTTTTCGATCCGGGTTTCGGCCATGCGGACGCCGGCGGCAGGGGCGCGCGCGCCGTGCTGGAGGTCAGAAGCCACGAAGTGCCGTTCATTCTCGAACACGGCCAGATCGTTGGTCGCCTCGTCTACGAGCACATGATGGACCCGCCGACGGCGCTTTACGGTTCAGGGCTCGGGTCGAACTATCAGGCGCAGGGGCTGAAGCTGTCGAAGCATTTTCGGGCTGGGTGAAGTTGGAAGAAGGGGCGTTCGGAAGCAGAATGGCGAACGGCAGGCTTGGCTCGCAATCGCGCTTTTTTGAGGAGACGCGCCCCCTCCACGCGCGTCATCCTAGGGTCAAGCCCGAGGATGACGCATGAGTGTGAGTGCCGGTCAGTTTCCCCGCTTCTTCAGAACTGCACCAGAATGTTCTTGAACTGCCAGGGATCCTTCTCGTCCTTGCGTTCCTCGAAGAAGGTCTGGCGGCCGGTGAGCGGCGTCCAGTCGGTGTAGTGGCCTTCGACGGGGCCGAGATAGGGTATCTGGATTTCCAGGCAGCGGCGGTAGTCCATCTCGTCGGCCTCGACGATGCCGGCTTCCGGGTTTTCCAGCGCCCAGACCATGCCGGCGAGAACGGCGGAGGTGACCTGAAGCGCGGTTGCGTTCTGGTAGGGCACGAGATCGCGGGTTTCTTCGACCGAGAGCCGCGAGCCGAACCAATAGGCGTTCTTGTCGTGGCCGTAGAGCAGCACGCCGAGTTCGTCGATGCCGGTCAGGATGTCGGCCTCTTCCAGAACCAGGCTTTCTTCCTGCGGATTGCCGCCATTGCCGAACATTTCGTCCAGAGACAGGACCGCGACGTCGGCCGGATGATAGGCGTAGTGGCAGGTCGGCCGGTAGGTGACCTTGTCGTTGTCGTTCCTGACGGTGAAGTAGTCGGCAATCGAGACCGATTCATTATGGGTGACGAGGAAGCCATACTGGGGGCCGGGCGTCGGGCACCAGCTTCTCACCCGGGTGTTGGCGCCCGGCTGTTCGATATAGATCGAGGCCTTGCAGCCCTTCTTGTGCTTCTTGGCGTTCTTCGGCATCCATTTCTCGTGGGTGCCCCAGCCGAGTTCGGCGGGCTGCATGCCCTCGGCGACAAAGCCTTCGACGGACCATGTGTTCCAGAAGGTTCCCTGCGGACGCAGGAACTTGGAGCGCTGGGTGTCGCGCTCGGCAATGTGGATGCCCTTGACGCCGGCATCCTGCATCAGCTGCGCCCAGCCTTCGCGGTCGTCCGCCATCGGCTCGACGAAATTCATGGATGTATCGCGGGCAAGGTTGACGAGCGCCTGCTTGACGAACCAGGAGACCATGCCGGGGTTCGCCCCGCAACAGGAAACGGCGGTGGTGCCGCCCGGGTTCTTGCGCTTTTCCTTGCGCACGGTCTCGCGCAGCGCGTAATTGGTGCGCGATGCATTGTCGGCATTCTTGTCGAAGTAGAAGCCGAGCCAGGGCTCGATCACCGTGTCGATATAGAGTACGCCGAGCGAGCGGCAGAGCTTCATCAGGTCGAGGGAGGAGGTGTCGACAGAAAGGTTGACGCAGAAACCCTGGCCCTCGCCCTCGGTCAGGAGCGGCTCCAGAAGTTCCTCGTAATTGTCCTTGGTCACCGCCGCGTGGATGAAGCGGACGCCGTGATTGGCGGCGATATTGGCATGCGCGTCATTCGGATCGATGATGACCATGCGCGACTTGTCGAAATTGAAATGCCGTTCGATCAGCGGCAGCGCGCCCCGCCCGATGGACCCGAAACCGATCATGACAATGGGTCCGGTGATTTCGGCGTGGATCGGGTATTCCTGAAGCATTTCCGTTTCCTTCTCGGTTAGAACCTGCGCGCAAGGCGATTGCCGCGAACGTAAAGGCAAATTATGACACGGCTATTTTGTTCCGTGACCTGCCAGTCGCGCAAAAAGCGTGACCACAGCTGCAGGCAACAGTAAAGCGGATTTATCGCCGCCGTTCCAGAAGTCAGTCCAAAACTTCTCGCAGATAAGCCGACAGCGCGTCGATATCGGCGTCTTTCATGCCCTTGTAGGCGCGCTCCTCTGCCGTCAACCCGTCAAGCTGTTTCAGCATGGCCGAGGCGATTGCGCGGGCTTGCGGATGGCGCACAATCATGGCCAGGGGGTCGGCGTAGATTTTTATCGTGAAGACGATGGCGCCGGTTTCCGGCAGGCGGCGCAGCGTCTGGCGTTCGACGCGCAGGAAATTCTCGCCAATCGGGCGGACCGGGCGGAACAGGTCCTCGGGCAGATGCTTGGAAACCGGCATGGCGAGCGCGTCCGACCCCTTGAACGACCAGTTGAACCGCTCGGCGGGCAGGTCGGGCTTCAGATTGTCGAATATGCGGCTGACCATGGCGGCGTTGCGCGTGCCGCCCTGAAAGCCCGGCACATCGGCATGCACCTCGTCCATCGGCCGGCCGGCCTTTTCGGCCAGCGACCAGGAGGAGGGAAAGGCGATGAAGCCTGCCGCAAGATGCCAGTGGCCGTCATGTTTTGCGAGGACGGCAAGATCGTCGGCGATCATCAGCCCGGCCCGCATCAGGGGCGGCATCGCCTCGTCGGCAAGGTCGACGCTGCGGCCGGCCATGGTCATCGTCTCGCCGGACAAGCGATAGACGTCGGCGTGATGATCCGCGAGATGCCGGGTGATCATTGCGAGGGCTTCGTTTTGGGCATCAAGGCTATCGCCTGTCGCCCGAAAGACGGCGTCACGCTTCGCTTCGAGAAGCTGCTGCTTCTCGTCGAGATAGCGAGCGAGGTCGGGCTCCGCTTCCAGCCAGTCCGTTGTCGCAATCTGCGATAGACCGATGGAAAAGGGCTTGTAGGCCCTGCCATAGGGCATGAGCCGAAGCGGGCGGTCGGCGGTTGCGCTATCGGTCATGCCTGTTTCAGCCCCGAAACGCTGTCGACCGTCTTCGAGAAATCCACTTCCGTCAGTGCATATTGCGCGACGCCTTCGCTGACGAAAGGATCCGTCTCGCAGATGGCGCGCACCTGATCGAGGCTGCCGCTTGCGATGATCACGCCGCCCGTGCGCGGAACCTTGCGCCCGGAGGCCAGAAAGACGCCATCGGCATAATGACGGTTGAGCCAGGCGATATGCCCGTCGAAATGTTTTTCGACGGCCTCCATCGGCGCGACATAGGTCAGCGAAATCAGGATCAAGGCGGTCTCCTCAACCAGCCGGCGAGGCGGAAAGGTCGCCGGCAAAACGGGCTTTCAGCAGAGCTTCTTCATATTCGGCGCGTGCGGTCGAATCAAGCACGATGCCGCCGCCGACATTGAAGACGGCGCGGCCGTCAGAAAAAAGCGTGATCGTGCGGATGGCGACGTTGAACTGCATGGCGCCGCCGGGCGCGATATGGCCGATCGCCCCGCAATAGGCCCCGCGCGGTCCGTCCTCCAGTCGGCGCAAGATCCTCATTGCCGAAATCTTCGGCGCACCGGTGACCGAGCCGCAGGGAAAAAGCGCCGAGAAGATCGCCTCGATACCGGCATCGGCTTTCAGTTTCGCGCGGACATGGCTCACCATCTGGTGGAGCGTGGGGTAGGTCTCGATCTCGAAGAGCTTCGGCACGTGGACGCTGCCGGGCTCGGCAATGCGCGAAATGTCGTTGCGCAGGAGGTCGACGATCATGCAGTTTTCCGCAAGCGTCTTTTCGTCATCCAGCATGGCGGCGATGATCGCCTCGTCTTCCGCGGCGCTCGCCCCGCGCTGGGCCGTGCCTTTCATTGGATGTGTTTCGATAAAGCCATCCCCGTCGACCTTGAAGAAGAGCTCCGGCGAGCGCGACAGGATGCACGGCCCGGCAAGTTCGAGATAGGCGCCGTAGCGCACCGGCTGGCGTCCGGCACAGGCGTGAAAGGCGGCAAGCGGATCGCCCTGCCAGCGGGCATAGATGGGAAAGGTGAGGTTGCCCTGGTAGCAGTCGCCGGCCATCAGGTGGGCGTGCAACGGCTCGAAACGGTTCCGATAGGCGGCAAAATCCCAGGCGGGTTCGAGGTCGAATAGAAACGGCGTTTCGGAGCTCATCTCCGGCAGAGCGGCCACTTGCGGAGGGTCGAAAACGCCGAAGCAGAGATAGGGCGTTTCGGTCTTGCCCGACGGAAGGTCGGAGAAGGCGGGATCCAGCAGAAACCCCGCCTCATAAGCTGCATAACCGGCGAGCCAGTGACCGGATGCGCGCGCGTCTTCCATTCGTGCGAAAGCCTCCGGCACCTCGTCCGGGCGTTCCGCCACGATCAGCGCATGCGGATCGGAAAATGTCAGCATGCGACCGGCGAGGTCGTCCCGGAAGACGGCGCGCGGCATGCTATTCGTTGTCGAGCGCTTCAAGTTCGTCGATCAGCCCCTCGATCATCGAAAGCCCCTTGCTCCAGAAGGCGGGGTCGGACGCATCAAGGTCGAAGGGCTTCAGCAGTTCGGAATGATGCTTCGTTCCGCCGGCCTTCAGCATCTCGAAATACTTGTCCTGGAAGCCGCTCTCGGCGTTCTGGTAGACCGCATAGAGCGAGTTCACCAGGCAATCGCCAAAGGCATAGGCGTAGACGTAGAAGGGCGAATGGATGAAGTGCGGCACGTAGCTCCAGTAGGTCTCGTAGCCATCGGCAAGCTTGATCGCCGGTCCGAGGCTTTCGGCCTGCACCGACATCCACATCGCGTTGATCTGGTCTTCCGTCAGTTCGCCCTCGCGGCGGGCCGTGTGGACCTTGCGTTCGAACTGATAGAAGGCGATCTGGCGCACGACCGTGTTGATCATGTCCTCGACCTTCTGGGCGAGCATCGCCTTGCGCTTTGCCTTGTCGGCCGTCTGGGAAAGCAGCGCGCGGAAGGTCAGCATCTCGCCGAAGACGGAGGCGGTTTCGGCGAGCGTCAGCGGGGTCGAGCACATCAGCGCGCCCTGTTTCGCCGCCAGAACCTGATGCACGCCGTGGCCGAGTTCATGGGCAAGCGTCATCACATCGCGCGGCTTGCCAAGATAATTGACCAGCACGTAAGGATGGGCGGAGGGCACCGTCGGGTGCGCAAACGCGCCGGTGCGTTTTCCCGGGCGGATCGGTGCGTCGATCCATTGTTCATCGAAAAAGCGTCGCGCAATATCGGCCATGTCCGGCGAGAACGCGCCATAGGCCGAAAGCACCGTGTCGCGGGCCTCGTCCCAGGGGATCACGCGTTCGGCGACATCGGGCAGGGGGGCGTTGCGATCCCAATAGTTCATCTGCTCCATGCCGAGCCATTTCGCCTTCATCGCATAGTAGCGGTGGGAAAGGCGGGGATAGGCCTCGCGCACCGCCTCGGTCAGCGCATCGACAACCGCGCGCTCGACCCGGTTGGAAAGATGGCGGCTATCGGCGATATCCTCGAAGGCATGCCAGCGGCTGTTGATCTCGGTGTCCTTGGCCACCGTGTTCATGATCAGCGAGAAGGTCGGCAGGTTGTCCTTGAAGGTCGCAGCCAGCGCTTCCGCGGCCTTGCGGCGGACCGGTTCCTTCGTATCGCTCAAGAGATTGAGGGCCTTTTCCAACGGCATTTTCTCGCCGTCGACATCAAAGCGCATGCGGTCCATGGTCTGGTCGAAGAGCCGGTTGAAGGCCTGGCCGCCGGTGGTCGATTTCTCCATGAACAATTGTTCGATCCGGTCATCCAGCTGGTGCGGCTTTTCCAGCCTCAGATCCAGCACCCAGGGACGGTAATGGGCAAAGCGGGCGTCGGCCTCGAGCGCCCTGTTGATCGTTTCCTCGTCCAGTCGGTTCAGCTCCAGCTCGAAGAACAGGAGGTCGGCGTAGATTTCGGTGATCCGCGCCGAGGTGTCGCCATAAAGCTTGCGCAGCGTCGGGTCGGCGGCGTTGGCATAATAGGAGAGGCCGGCAAACGAGCCGAGCCGTCCGAGCGTGTCACCAAGCGCCTCGTAAGTTTCGATGGCCGCGCCGAGCCCGTCGTCTCCTGTCTTGCCGGAGGCTTCCTCGAGTTTGCCTTTCCAGCGGGCCGAAAACGACCGTGCCTTCTTGGCCGCTTCATCGAAGGCATTGTTGAATTCGGGCGAGGAGGCGCCGGGATAAAGATGGGTAAGATCCCATTCGGGCAGGCGGCCCAGGGCCTCGTCGCCGGATTTCGTCGCCTGAGCCGAGCCGTCGGCCGGATTGCGCGGAAATGAAGCGTTGAACATGGGTCTGTCTTTCCTGTTGTTATTCGGTCGCCGCCTCGGGGGCGCGGGGCCTCAACATATGTGTCGCCTGCAAGCCCCGCAATCGGCAAAGGTCAAAATATGCCGATCCAATGCACGGCCTCCCCGCTTGCCGTTGTTGATTTGCGGCAAAGACTTAACGCTTGTGAAAGGCTAAGCGGTTATTGATGGCTCTAGGAATTTAACCAAATGTTGCCTATAAAATGGCAAGCTGAACGTCAGGCGGGAAAATGCCTCGTTTGCGCCGCATTGGACCTTCAAGAAGGTCATCGTCCGTCGCCCCTGAGGCTGCTGACGGTGCGGGGGCCCGATCACGACATTCAGAGTACCCAGGGAGAGTCCGGTTTGAGTGACCGTCCATCAAGCATATTCCTGCAACGGACAATTGCCGTTCTGGCGTTGCTTGCGGCCATTTTCTGCTTTTTTGGCGTGTCGGAGGCGCAGGCCGAAACCCGAACCCTGAAGCTCTACTACATTCATACCGGTGAAAAGGCCGAGATCACCTTCAAGCGCAACGGGCGCTATGACAAGAAGGGGCTCGAGCAACTCAACTGGTTCCTGCGCGACTGGCGCCGCAAGGAACCGACCAATATGAACCCGCAATTGTTCGACCTGGTCTGGGAAGTCTATCAGCAGGTCGGCGCCAAGGATTACATTAACGTTGTCTCCGCCTATCGCTCGCCCGAGACCAACGCCATGCTGCGCAAGACGTCCTCAGGCGTTGCCAAGAAATCGCAGCATATGCTCGGCAACGCGATGGACTTCTTCATTCCCGGCGTGCCGCTCGCCAAGCTGCGGGCGACGGCGATGAAGTTGCAGCGCGGCGGCGTCGGCTATTATCCGAGCTCCGGCTCGCCCTTCGTCCATCTCGATGTAGCGAGCGTTCGCGCCTGGCCGCGCATGAGCCGCAGCCAGCTCGTCGCGCTCTTTCCCGAAGGTCATACGCTGCATCTGCCGGCCGACGGCAAGCCGCTTCCCGGCTATCAGGACGCGCTGGCTGAATACAAGGCCAAGGGCAGCGTCTCCGGGTCCGAGCCCGTGCGCGTCGCCAGCAACGATGATGGCGACGAGGACGAACGTCCGAACCTGCTTTCGATGCTGTTCAACCGCGGCAATTCCCGCAATGACGATGATGCGGGAAGCAGCCAGCGGCAGCGTGCCGCAACGCCTTCGCGCCAGAGCGCGCCGCAGCAATCTGCACCCCAGCAGCGCCCCGTCGATATCCTGACGGCGGCCGTCAGTTTCGACAATCTTGACATTCCGTTGCCGCTGTCGCGTCCCGGAGCAGACAACGCGGATCTCGGGACGCCGCTCGCCACGGCGCTCGTCGATCCCAACCCGCCAGAGGCAGAACCGGCACTGGCGATTGCCGCCAATATTCCGGTGCCGCAGTCGCGACCATCCTCGCTCGGGGATGCCGAGGGCATGTCCGTCTCCGACGTGCTGGTGGCGGAGGCCGCTTCACCCGTCGAGCCTGCCCCGGTCGAGGTCGCGTCCCTCGGCGGCGAGACGTCCTTCGAAGAGGATCGTTTTGGCTTCATGAATGGCGAGGTTCCCGTGCCGAGCCCGCGCATGAGTTATGCCGGGCTTGATCAGGGCGCGCCGATCACGCCCGAGCAGTTGCAGGCTGCGGGCCGCGCCAGGGCGGCCATTCCGGAGCCGGCTCAAAACCCGCGCAAGACGGCCCAGAGCGAGCTTGCCCGCAAGCTTGCGGCAATGGGCGATACGACCGAACTCGCCTATAACGAGGACAATGATTTCCGCACCCTGTTCCGCCCGACGCTTGCGCGAATCAACGCGACTGCACCCGATGAGCCAACAAAGGGTGCGCGTCCCGGCACGGTCCTGCCAAGGGACGCCGGGTCAACTGCGGACGTGAGCGCCGATCGTTATCGCTCGGCCAATGGGCATCAGTCCGCAAGTCTTGTAAGTACAAATAGTAGTAAATCCGATCAAAGATCGATTGTTGATTATTTTGATCGAGAAAGATTTTAGTATCTACTATTGAACGAACGAACTACTTGTCGCGGGGGTAACTTTAACGTAATATGACGGCATGAGCACATCTGACCCTTTTGTCGCTATTGCAGACCCCAATCGCCGCCATCTCCTGATGGCCCTGCGGCGCGAGCCGAAAACAGTGACCGAGCTTTCGGAAGGGTTACCGATCAGCCGCCCGGCTGTTTCCCAACACCTCAAGGCTTTGCTGGACAGTAAACTCGTGCGCGTCACGCCAGTGGGCACGAAGCGATTTTATGCCATCAATCCCGAAGGCTTTTCCGCGCTGAACGGCTGGATACGCCAGTTCTGAGAACGGGCGCCATGCATCAGCCATGTCTTCGATCCCAAGCTTGTCGTAACCTTCTGTCGGCTGAAGAGCAGACAATCAGCAGTGACGGTGACGCGGGTGTCGATCTATCGACAATTTTGCCAGGGCTGAGGCGTGCGCGCAAAAGCGCGCCCAGATCGCTTCCGGCTCTCATGGAAGCGCGGACACGGTCTCTCTATTTGTTTTGACGCATTTTCGCTTGACGTCAGATGTGTCCGTCTGACTGCGAAATGCTCCAGGCACGCAATCCCAAGCTCTGGTGAGATTCCTCTCAATCCTGCTTGCCTGAAACGGATGAAGAAAACCTGGCTTCAGTTGCGCTTGCTGGAAGCGACTTGCGTTGCGTTCTCGTTGCCGAGCAGGGCGTCGATCCGCTTGCGCTCGGAATCGAAGCGCGCGAGATTGTCGCCCGAAAGCGCGTCCGAATTCGGGAACCGGATCTTCATCGGATCAACCTTCGTGCCATTGACCATGACTTCGTAATGCAGATGCGGGCCGGTGACGAGACCGGTGGCGCCGACATAGCCGATGACCTGTCCCTGCTTGACGCGCGCGCCCTCCTTTACACCCGAAGCGATCTTGCTCTGATGGTTATAGGAAGTCTCGTAGCCGTTGGCGTGGCGGATGATGGTCTGGTTGCCGTAGCCGCCACTGTTCCAGCCTGCCGATTCCACCACGCCATCGCCTGCTGCGATGATCGGCGTTCCGGTTGGCGCGGCCCAGTCGACGCCGGGATGCATCCGGGCATATTTAAGCACGGGATGGCGGCGCATGCCGAAGCCGGAGGTAAACCGGCCGTTCGGAACGGGGTTGCGCAGAAGGAAGCGGCGGATGCTGCGGCCGTTCTCGTCATAGAAGTCGACCGCGCCGGTCTTCGGGTTGGCAAAGCGGTAGAGCCTGATGGTCTCGTCGCCGATTTTCGCGTCGATGTAGAAGAGCTCGGACGTCGCCGTCGCTTTGCCATTCTGATCGGCATCGGAGAAGAACAGCTCAAGCTGGTCGTCCGGCGAAGCCATGGACTGCAGATCGACCTTGCTCGCCAGAAGATTGATCAGCTGGCCGGCCATGTCCTTGGTCAGCCCGTAGGTCAGCATGGCGCGGAAAATGCCGTCATAGACCCGCACCGGCTTCTGCGTGGTGCCGAGCAGGAGATCCGTCTCGTCGGCGGATGCATTGGCAACCGCTTCGCTCATCGGCGGCTCGACGCCCTCGACGAAACGGCCCTTGTCGTTGAGCGCCGTGGTCATCACATGTTCGCCGTCGCGGTAGAGGCTGAGCCGGACCACGCGCATATTGCGGCCCATGCGCATGAGGCCGATACGCAGAATATCGCCGGCCTTCAGCATCGGGCTTCCCGATCCTTCCTCGATCAGGCGGTCAAGTTCGGCGGCAAGCGGCGCGGGGTACCCGGCGGCGACAAGAAAGGCCTCGACATCGACCCGCTGGCGAACCGGCAGGATGTCATCGTTGAAATCCTGGGTGAAGACGGACTGCAGCGCGCTTACGGAGACATTCTCATCGACGATCTGCGCCGCCATGGAGGGCTTGAGCGGCAGCATGATCTGTTCGGGCTCGAAGCGGTCCGGGTCCACATAGCTGAGCATGGATAGATCGCCGACGCTGTTCTGCAGCATGGTCTCGTTGGCGAGAATGGTCTCTTCGATCTCGTCGGTGGAAAGGCCCGCGGCAAAGGGCAGGGGCGGCTTGGCGGCCGGGAATGGCGTGAACTTGAGTTCGACCTCGCCCTCGACATCGGTATCGTAAATCACGTCGACAGCGCGCGCGCGCGGCCCGGCGCGTTCGGTCGTCGAAAACACTTCGAAGGGATCGAAGGCGGGATAGTCCGGCGTCTTGCCGTAATTGGCCGCAAGCGCCATCCGGACTTCGGAGAAGGGCTCGTAGTGAATGACATCGCGATCGCCCTGACGCACGGCGGTCGGCACCTGCAGGACGCGGCGGTTGGAGGGTTTGGCAATCACCGTGGTGGGTATCAGGCGGTTGCCCCTGACCGCCGTGTCATCGGTACCCGAGGCTGCCGTCTTGGCAAAGGCCGAGGCCGGCGCGGCCAGACGCTCGCGCCCGTCAACGGCGGCAGAAAGGGCGATCGCCATCAGAGCGGTGCTGGTCAATCCTGTCAGGCAGGCGCCCGCGAGCCAACGGATCGAGACATCGCGCCGCGCGGGCGGCGTCTTGCCGTCCACGACAATTGGCGTTCCTCTGCCGAACGAGCGCGCAGGGTTTTTCTTTTCTTTCATATGCCTGTGATCTTTAGCTCGATTTGCCGAAGTCGCAACTGGTCCGATTGATGTGCCGAAAATCGCCGCGCGTGTCAAATCACCATTCCCCGCCGATCTTCCGCCCGGCCCCGACGCGCCGTCGCAGAGCTCGTCATCGTGAGCCTCATCAGTTTGATGTTTTTACGGCGAAAATGGCCTATTGAAGGCGGAACCTTCATTCCCCACCTATATCAATATAGGGCGCGCGTGCCTGCTTGCCGCGGAGTTCTGATCAAAACCCATAAAAACCAATCACTTAACAAAAATGTCATTTTTTTTGGGATTGGTTGTTGACGGTTTGGCGGAATGGGGTCTATAAGCCGCCTCACCGAACGACGGGGCGGCGCTGAGGCGGTG
>NZ_VCLB01000012.1 GCF_005924265.1 Martelella lutilitoris | reverse complement strand
TAGGAAAGCTCAAGCGCTTCAAACGGGTGGCTCTGCGCTGCGAGAAAACCAAACGCAACTTTTCAGCCATCGTGTCAATCGCTGCAGCATTCAACCTCATCAAATCCGTCCACACAGCCTAGTACCTAAAGATCCACAGTGGAAATCCTATGTCGCTTCTGCCCTCTTTGCAGAAGGAAAATAGATGGCCGGATTTTACTTCACCTGCGGACGGTCGGCTCAGCACCTTCCGTGGCCGACTCCTGCACCGCCGATCTCACTATCTGCCTGCCGGACAGGCGCCGTTGACTGCCGGGGCAGCAGATCGACGCCGATGCTGATCCGTTTTGCCGGACTGTTGGGAAACGAGGCGCGCTCGGCGAGAAGCTTGACCGCTGCTATGCCCAGTTCCCGCCGGTCGATTCCGACCGTCGTCAGGGACGGCATAGCATGGGCGCCGATCGGCAGGCCGTCGAAGCCGATCACGGAAATGTCGCCTGGAACGGAAAGGCCCATGTCGCGGATCGCCTGGATCGCACTCATGGCAACGACATCCGAGACGCAGAACAGCGCTGTCGGCGGCTTTTCCATGCCGGCAATGTGTTTTGCGATCTCAGGACCCGCATTCATGCTGATCATATCGGTGGAGCCGAGGTCGAGGAGATGGCGTGCCGGGTCGAAGGTAATTCCGGCGCCTTCCAGCGCATCGCGAAAACCGATCTCCCGCTGCGCAATGGATATCCGGTAGACATGGGTCACATGGAGAATCTCTGTGTGTCCCAATTCGAGCAGATGCCGGGTCGCCGCCCAGCCGCCGAAATAATAGTCCGGCGCGACGCTCGGAAAATTCATCGAGGGATCGATGCCGTTGACAAGAACCCCCGGTATGCCGTTCTGCCGCATCGCTTCCAGCAACTGGGGTTCGTCGATGCCCATCAGGACGGCGGCTTTCGGAAGCGCTTTCCATGAGCGTTCGCCGCGCTTGGAAAGCGCTTCGTCTAGGATCGAGACTTCGACCGTCACGCCCTGAACGGCGGCCTCGGCTACGATCCCGTCGATGATATCGCCGTAAAAGGCATCATTGCCCACCATCCGCCCATAGGTCAGCAGCGTGACCGTCGAGGGCAGTGTCTGCGGATGCTGATTTTCATACTCCAGATAGCCCACCATCTGCGCCGCGCGCAAAACGGCGTCGCGGTTTCGCCGGCTCACCCCCCGGCGGTTGTTGAGCGCTTTCGAGGCGGTGGCCACCGAAACGCCGGCAGCGGCGGCAACATCTGTCAGCTTCGCGGAAGAACGGGACGGTTTCGCGCTGCCGGTCTCGGACATGTCCTCCATGGGCGGGTTTTTGCCTGGTTGCGCCGGTTCCATCGCTTCACTCATTGTTTTCCGTTCCCCTGATTTTCGAGAAATACACAAAAGTGCGTTGATCACAAGCGCATGGAAAAATCAAAGCCTTACATCGAAAATATGGAAAATATAGAAAAATTAGAAAATTATGATTGACTGCGAAAACGTCGGGGATCATGCTTCGCCCAACAGTCGGCCGTCGCACCTGTCCGCCTCGGGCGTAGGAGAGGTCGGCTGGAACCAAGGGTGGAGCAGCCTTCGGGCGGGCGGAGATCTGTCGGGCGTCTCTCAAAAGGAGGCAAGGGCATCGCCGCGCGACGTGGTGGGGCGCCACATTGCGTTGTCTAGGAGAGTTTGCCCAATGAACGATTTGTTTCCTGTTCACGACGAGGGACGGATCATCCCGCCTATGGCGGCAGAGACCCAGCAGGATCTCGAGGCGGTCAAGACCGACATTCTTGGCAGTATCGAGCGGAATGCGCCCCGGATCGGTTCGCGCAATCCGATGATCGGCGCCGGCCCGGACGATCACCGCTGGGTCTACCCTGAAATCGGCTATTTCTGGACGGATTCATTCTGGGTGGGCGAACTCTGGCTCGCGCATATGCTGACGGGCGATCAGCGCTACAAGAACATGGCGCGGATGCGCAATCTGCACCTCGAACGCATTCTCGACACGCCGCTGTGGCTGAGCCATGACCTTGGCTTTCTGTTTTCGCTTTCCGCCGTTGCCGATTACAGGCTCACCGGCGACCAGCAGGCGCGGACGCTGGCCCTGCGCGCGGCCGACGCCCTGAAGGCCCGTTTCAACTGGGCCGGCGACTATCTGGTGGCGTGGACGGCAAGCCGCGAGAATATGGAACACGCAGCCAAGGTTCAGGGGAAGGTGATCATCGATTCCATTCAGAACCTGTCGCTGCTGCTCTGGGCTTATCAGGAAACCTGCATTGTTTCCTATCGCGATGTGGCCCTCCGGCATGCCGATACGCTCAGGAAGCACATCGTGCGCAGTGACTACAGCACCTTCCACACGTTCGATTTCGATACGTCCACAGCGCAGCCGATCGGCGGCAACACGGCGCAGGGCTATGCGGACGGATCGTGCTGGAGCCGCGGGCAGGCCTGGGGCATTCACGGCTTCGCGCAACTGGCGGAAACCACCGGCAATCTCGAATTTCTCGAACTGAGCGCGAAGCTCGCCGATTATGCCCTGGACAAGATGGGCGACGATTACGTTCCCGACTGGGACTATCTGCTTCCCGCCGGCGAAGAGCGGATCAAGGACAGCTCCGCCGGCGCCGTCACATCGTCCGGTCTTTTCATTCTGGCCGATGTCCTTTGCCGGATCGGCGAGCGCAAACGCGGCGAGCGCTACAGGACCGCCGCCCTGAAAATGCTGTTTGCCCTGCGCGAAAGGCACGACCTGACAAACAATCCGGATGCGCAGGGTCTCTTGTCGGCCGGCGCGTCCCACGTTCACGGCGCCAGGGCACAGGATCGGCCGAACCTGGCGAACGCCATGCTTCCCTATGGAGATTACTACTATTTCGAGGCCGTTTTGCGGGCCTTGGGATATCGCCAGTTTTTCTGGTGATGACAGCGAAGACGTTTATACCGACACAATAACGGGAGAGAGATATGAAATTTCGTCCACTGATGATCGCGCTGGCCTGCACGGCAAGCCTGTTGGCCTCAGGCGCGCAGGCCAAGACCTATAAATTCGCGACCAACACCACCGCCGATGTCGGCCCCGGTGCCCTGATCGGCGAGTTCACCGAAGCCGTTCAGGAAAGAACGGACGGCCGGGTCAAGATCAAGGTGTTCGCAAACGGCGTTCTGGGCAGCCAGGAAGACTATCTGCAGCAGATCCAGAAAGGCGTCGTCGACCTTGGTCTCGTCAACAGCGCAACGCTGGAAAACATCATTCCGGAGTTTTCCGTCGTCAACCTCCCCTACGTCTTCCGGACGCTTGAGGAATATGGCGAGGTGATGAGCAATGCTGAAATTCAGGACATGCTGTTCGAATCGGCCGAAAGCCACAATTTCGTTCCGCTGGGCTTCTTCTCGAACGGGTTTCGCAGTCTCACGCTGCTCAAGCCCGTCAACACGATGGCAGACCTGAAGGGCATGAAGATCCGCACGCTCTCCAGCCAGACCTATGTCGACATGTACAAGGCATTCGGCGCGGTGCCCACGCCGATGGCCTTCGGCGATGTCTTCCCTGCCCTGCAGCAGGGCGTGATCGATGGTGCCGGCGGCTCCCTGAGCGGCCTTTACGACCTCAACTACGGCCAGGCTGCCAAATATGCCGCACTGACAGAGCATACGCGACTGACCGATTTCGTCGTCGTGAGTGACGATTTCCGTGAGAGCCTGAGCCCGGAAGACATGGAGATCGTCAAGGAAGAGCTGATGAAGGTCAGCCTCAAGTCGCTCGATGTCATCGACAGCGAATTTGCCCGCTCCGCCGAGCTGGGTGCCGAAAAGTTCGGGGTCACCATCGTCGAGATCGACAAGACGCCGTTCATGGAGGCCGTCGAGCCGATGTATGAGGAAGCGGCCCAGGATCCGAAGAAGCGCGAATTGCTCGAAGCGATTTTCGCCATCGAAGACCGTCAGCTCTGATCCTGCTTTCGGCCGGATGCCCTGCCGTCCTGCCAGGGCCCGGTCGGCGACGGACCGCGTCCTGTCGCCCGGGCTTTGGTGTCCCGCCACCGCGCGTCCGGTCCTGAGGCCGGCAGGGCCTCCCCCATACCCTCGCGACCCGTATCTGCCTTTCGGGTCGCGGCCGAAAAGCGTCCGCAGCGCTTTCTGCGGTCTGTTCCGGGAACTGGTCCTATGCAGCAAACCAACGAACGTCCGAATTCTACCTTGCCCCATATGTTCGCGCGCGCCTATGCGCTTTTCGGGAAGCTGCTTGGCGCTGTCCTGATTGCCCTGACCCTGGCGATGAGCGCGATGATCACCTATCAGGTCGTCGCCCGCTATTTCTTCAATGCGCCAAGCACATTGACGGAAGGCCTTTTGCGCTATGCTCTGATCTGGCTCGGCCTTCTGGGCGCGGGCTACTGCTTCATGAGCGGCCAGCACCTGAACCTGCCGCTGGTCCTGGAAATGCTGCCGAAGAAGCGCGCGGCCTTTCTCAAGGCGATCAATGCCTGGCTGTGCCTGTTGTTCGGGGCCATTCTCGTCTGGTCCGGCTATAACGCGATTTTCGAAAATTCCCGCATGATGGCGCCGATCATCAACATTTCGGTCGGCACGCTGCAAAGCGTTCTGCTGGCCTGCGGCGTCATGACGGTGGTTTCGCAATGTGTCGAAATCTTCCGGCTGCGGCGCGCGGGAGACCTCTCCTTGACCGCTATCCTGGGATCGGCCATCGTCATTGCCCTCGGCATTGCGTTGATCTGGTGGCTTCGCGGAACCGGGGTTTACGAATACCTCGTCGATGAAAAGCTCGAACTGTTTTCGGTCATCGTGCTTTTCGGCATGTTTTTCCTGCTTCTGATCATCGGCACGCCCATCGCCGTCGGTCTGGCGCTTTCGGGCATCCTGACCATCAGCCTGCAGCTTGATCCGTCGATCATGTTCACGACAAGCGGCGAGAAACTGTTCAACAGCCTCGACAATTTCGGCTTTCTGGCGCTGCCCTGCTTCGTTCTGGCGGGCAATATCATGACCCAGGCCGGCATCGCCCGGCGCCTGATCGACCTCGCCATGCTGATCGGCCGGCGCATTCCCGGCAATCTGTGGCATGCCAATGTCATTGCCAACATGCTGTTCGGCTGCCTTTCCGGCTCCGGCATCGCGGCTGCGACGGCGATCGGCAGCATGGTCGCGCCTGTGGCGGAAGAGAAGAAATACGACATGCCGTTCACGACCGCCGTAAACGCGGCGTCGGCGCCTGCCGGCATGCTGATTCCGCCATCGGGACCGTTCATCATCTATTCGCTGATCAGCGGCGGTTCCGCATCGATCGTGGCCCTTTTCCTCGCCGGCTATGTTCCGGGCATCATCATGGGCCTATCGGTCATGGTCGTGGCTTATATCTATGCCCGCCGCAACAAATACCCGACGGACAAGTCGCCCTACAAGGGTTCCGAGGTCATGGTAACGCTGTGGAAAGCCCTGCCGAGCCTCACGCTCGTACTCGTGGTCATCGGCGGCATTGTCGGCGGCGTGTTCACGGCCGTGGAAGGGTCCGGCATCGCCGTCTTCTACAGCCTGCTGCTCGCCATTCTCTACCGCAGCCTGACCTGGACGCAGCTGATCCGCGCCAGCCTCCAGACGGTCATCACCTCCGGCGTGATCCTGCTTCTGATCGCCGCCTCGGGGCTGATGAGCTGGAGCATGACCTTTGCCAGCATTCCCGACAGCATCGGCTTGTTCCTGACCGGCATCAGCGACAGCAAATATGTCATCCTGCTGCTGATCAATATCAGCCTGCTGATTGGCGGCATCTTCATGGATATGTCGGCCGCACTGCTGATCTTCACGCCGATCCTCTATCCCGTCGTCACGGCGATGGGCGTCGATCCGGTGCATTTCGGCGTGGTGATGATCTATAACCTGTGCATGGGCGTCGTGACCCCGCCGGTCGGAACCGTTCTTTTCGTGTCCTGCGGCATTACCGGCCAGTCGATCACGCGGGTCGTCCGGCCGCTGCTGCCGATCTTCCTCGTGCAGATCCTCGGCCTGCTGGCGATCACCTACATCCCCGAACTCAGCCTGTTCCTGCCGCGGCTGTTCGGAATGTAATCCGGGACCGTCTCTCGGCTGCCATCATCAAGGTCCCGCTTAAGGGGCCTTTCAAATCGATCATCAGGGATATCAGGTCAATGGCGTATTATTCCAAATTCTCCGAAAATCCGATGCGCACGCGCGCCGATTTTCAGACCCTCGTCAGGGATCTCGTCGCCCCGGTCGCAGGCTATATCGAACGACAGGGCGCGCGCGTCGACTTTGACGACGGCGCCGCCGTCTACCCGATGGCGTCGAGCGCGCTCGAAGGCGTCGCCCGCCCCCTCTGGGGCCTCATTCCCCTGACGGTCGGCGCCGGCGACGACAACGGCCTGTGGCCTCTGATGCGCCGCGTGCTTGCCGAGGGCACGGATCCCGACCACCCCGATTACTGGGGCCCGACCGCAAGCCCGTCGCAGCACAGCGTGGAAATGGCCGCCATCGGCGTCATGCTGATGGCCGTGCCGGAAACCGCCTGGGCTCCCTTTTCCGAGCGCGAGAAGGACAATCTGCTGCGGTGGCTGGAAGACATCCAGCATGTCACCCTCGTCGACAACAACTGGCTGTTCTTTGCCGTTCTGGTTCAGGAAGGCCTGCGCAAGATCGGCCGCGCGGATCTGGTCGACGAGGCGCTGCAGGCGCGCTACATCCAGCGCGTCAGCGACTGGTATCTGGGCGATGGCTGGTATGGCGACGGGCCGACATTGCCGGTCGACCATTACGGCGCATTCGCCATTCATTTTTACGCGCTCATCTACGCCCATTTCGCCAAGGACCCGAAGCCCGCGCTGGTCAAGACCTTTCGCGAACGGGCGTCGGCCTTCATGGTCCCGTTTTCCCACTGGTTTGCCGAAACGGGCGAGGGCCTGATGGTCGGCCGTTCGCTCATCTACCGCTTCGCCATGGCCGCCTTCTGGGGCATGGCGGCGGTCTGTGAACTGGACGGGATGTCGACCGGCCAGATCAAGGGCATCTGGGCGCGCCAGATCCGCAGCTGGCGCGACAAGCCGATCTTCACCGCCGACGGTCTCATGACCCGCGGCTATTATTATCCGAACCTCATCATGTGCGAGGACTACAACTCGCCGACCTCGCCCTACTGGGCCATGAAGGCGTTCATGCCGCTCGCCCTGCCGGAGGATTCGGCGTTCTGGCAGGCGGAGGAAGAGCCGCTGCCATGCCCCGAGAAGGTCTATCCGATGCCGGCGAACAATACGATCGCGCAGCGGATCGAAGGGCACAGCGTGATCCATTATGGCGCGCCGGTACGGGCCGACGTGCAGCCGGACAAGTACAACAAATTCGCCTACTCCACCAATTTCGGCATGGAAATCAACGCTCTGCAATATGCCGAGGAATTCCGCTTCGGCGACAATATTCTCGCCTTCAGCTTCGACCGCGGCATCAACTGGCAGATGCGACGGAGCAACAGTTTCAGCCGGCTTGAAGGCCGGACGCTGTCGCTTGGCTGGAGCACCGGCGCGCAGGCGGTGGAAACCACGATCGACGTCGCCGAGGACCGCAGCTTTGTCCGCCGTCATCAGTTCACGCTCGAACGGCCGGCCTTGGTCGCCGAAAGCGGCTTTGCCGTCGACCAGTGGTATGAGGAAGCGGAGGTTCTGGTGCCGGAGGCGGGCGCTGTCGAGCCCCGCCTTTTGATGCAGGACCGCGATCGCGACGACATCATGAAGACAGAAGCCGTCATCGCGGTCAGAGGCACCAACGGCCTTTCGGCGATCCGCAGTCTCGACGATTATCCGAAATTCGCAGGCGTGGCCCGCAGGGTCCATACCAACCTGAGCGCGCCGAGAACCATGGTGCCGTTCCTGCTGGTGCGGTTGCCGGCAGGCCAGCACACGCTCACCCATAAATTCCGCGTCTCGTCGCGGCGCGACGCCGACATGCTGGATTAAAGCTGCACCGGCTGGTCGCGGGTGCGGTCGATGCGTTCCCACATGACCCGCGCCACACACATGTTCACGGCATGGGCTGAATGCTCTTGCCACCCAAGGCCCCTCCCCTATTCTCTGCGTCAGCGGCGAACAGGGCAGCGGCAAGAGTTCGGTCACCGACCTGCTTGCCAACCTGATCGATGCCGAGATCGGCAGGAAGCGCACCGTCTCGAAGGACGAGCGCGACCTGGTCATTGCTGCCAAGAACGGCCATGTGCTTGCCTTCGACAACATGTCGAGCGTCGCCAAATGGCCGACTTCGCCGAGTGGATCGAAGCCTGCTCTCCGGCCTTTGGCTGGGGGCCAGGCCAGTTCCTGGAAGCCTATCCTCTAAGCAGGACCGATGCCGCCAAGGTCGCGCTTGAGAACGATCCTTTCGGCAGCGAGCTGATCCGCATCATCAAGCGGCATCGTGCGACCGGCTTCAGCGGGACAGCCACGCATCTCCTGGAAGTTCTCAACGAGCATGCAGCGCCGGCGATCAAGAACATGCGGGTATGGCCATCGACAGCGGCAACGCTCGGCACGCTCGTCCGTCGGGCCGCGCCGCTGCTCCGGAGCGAAGGCTATGCCGTCACTGACAGCCGGACGGCAGAAGGCCGCATGATCATCACCCGGCCACTTTCGTCTGCGCACCCAAACGAAGAGACCGGGGTCTGAAGCCAGCTTTGCAGCTTCACTCATAGCCGCCCGCAGGCGGCCTTCCCCCGCGTCCCCTTTTTTGATCGTCCGCACCAGACAGCGGCTGACAGAAGGGGCGCGGGTCCTTCACGGGGCCCCTTGCCATGCGGGTATTTGGCACCGCGCGGTCGGGCCAGCCTGAGACCGGATACAAAGCCTAAAGTCTCAACGCTCGGGGCCGTTTCGGCTAAACTCCAGTTCTTTCCACACGTTATGCCTGCACCACGGGGACCGGATCAGCACCACACTGGCCCGGCAGCGTTGTGTCGTCCATGGGAAAAAAGCCGCAGCCCAGACAGCCTCGAAGGCCGCCGCCTAGTGGCTGACAGGCGCATGACGGCGATCTGAGCGAGGCTGTCATGTTCAACCTATTGAATAGATTAGGGAATGACAGTGATGACGGCAATGACAGCGCCAATTTTACTGAATCAAAGGGAATTTAGGGTTTGGCGACGCAAGCCGCCACGGAACTGCGTCGAAACCGATCCTGCTGCTTACCCCATGCTTATCTGAAAAATAGGACTAATAACCTACGAGAAAGCAGAAAAAGCAAGAGGCTGATTTTAAGAGGTAAAAGTGGCGCGCTCGGGAAGATTCGAACTCCCGACCCCCAGATTCGTAGTCTGGTGCTCTATCCAGCTGAGCTACGAGCGCTTGCCTTTGCGATGCGCCGCGTCTTGTCTGCGGCGTGCGAATGGGCTTCTAGAGCCTTCGGATTTGGAATGCAAGCGGTTTCCGGAAAAAACCTGTCATTTTTCTGAAACACGTCTGTTTCCGGTCGCCTGCTGCCGTGAGAAGACCGCTGAAGCCACTCGTATTCTCGAAATTATTCTTATCAAATCAATAAGATAGGAGTCTCAGTGAGACTGAGTGGAAAACAGGCATAGCGCACCTTCGGCAAGCCGGGCGGCTCAGGCGCCTGTCTCGCTGCGCCAGTTCTCAAGCGCCACCGGGCGGTCGGGAATCTCGATGCGGAACAGCGTGCCCTGCCCTGCCTTTTCCACGAGCGCGATGGTGCCGCCATGGGCGAGCACCAGTTCACGGGCGATCGCCAGGCCCAGCCCCGTGCCGCCGCTGCGCACGCCGCCCCTGAAGGCGGCAAACAGGTTCTCGCGCGCCTTTTGCGGCATGCCGGGACCGGTATCGTCGACCGAGAGCGAGACGACGCTGCCGTGACGCTGGGCGGAGACAATCAGGCAATTGAGCGAATCGCGCTTCTCGTGGGCCTGCTGCGTCAGTGCCTGCACGCTGTTGCGACAGAGATTGAAGACCACCCGGAACAGCTGCTCGGGATCGGCGTCGACCTTCAGGTCCTCCGGCACCCGGTTGATCCAGTCGATCGGTCGGTCGGCGGAAAGCTCCAGATAGTCATGCACGTCGTTGATCAACCCGAAAAGGCTCACCATCTCGCGCCTGGGCTCCGCCTCGGAGACCTGACCATAGCTCAGAACCGAGCGGGAATAGGCCGCCGCCCGGTCGATCGCGCGCAGCAGCTTCGGCGCGACGCGACGGACCACCGGATCATCGGTCCCCGCGATCCGGTCGGACATCAGCTGGGCGGAGGCCAGGATGTTGCGCATGTCGTGGTTGATCTTGGAGACGGCAAGACCGAGCTCGGCCAGGCGCTTCTGCTGACGCAGCGTTTTCTGCAGCTCGCTCTGCATCGAGGCGAGATGCCTTCCGGCAATGCCCAGCTCGTCCGTGGTCTCTTCCGGGCGATAGACGCTCTCCGGCAGATCCGGATGATCGGAAAAGGCCTGCATGTTGGCAATCTGGCGTCGCAGGGGCCGCACCAAGATGGCGTTCAGCCGGAAGAAGATCAGCATCGCCGTGAACGTCGACAGGAGAATGCTCAGAAGAAAGATGTTGCGGGCATAGACGAGAAGCGCATGGCGAAGCTCGTCATCCGAGATCACCAGTTCGATGATCGCGTCGCTGTCGCCGATATGGCCGAAGACGCGGATGGCGCGGTCGCCGCCGAACAGCAGTTCGTCGAAGGCATCGACCACGGCCTCGACCGGGCCGACATCGGTCAGGTCATAGGTCTTGGCGATTTCCGGCGGCATGTCGGTGATGGCGAGAAGCTGCGAGGCGCCGTCCTTCCTGAGCACGATCGCCTTGGTGCCGGTCGCCATCAGCGTCTCGTCCTGCAGCGCGCGCGGCAGAACCTGCGGCTGCAGCCCGTCGATCACGGTGGCGGCGGCGGCGGCGGTGCTCAGCCGGTCATCGAGCCATCTCAGCCGCATGCTGGCCAGCGAGGGCACGAAGAAGACGATCTCGGCGGACATGATGATCGCCACGGTGAGCGCCAGGATGCGCCCCGACAGGCCCGACAGGAAACCGGGCACGGCGACCTTGCCGTGAGGCGCCTCCTCAGTCTCACGGGGTCTTACCCACCGCATCGCTTGTTCTCCGGTTCAAGAAGTCGAGGGATCATAGCCCAATCCCCAACAGGACAAAACCGTCATATTTGAGGCACTTGCAAAGTCGCGCGCCCGGCATGATTGACAATTTGCGACCCTTTCCCTTATAAGCCGCGCAGTTTCCGGCAGCTTTGGCCCGCCCCGCAAGGCGGCGATCATGCCGGCAACATCATCCACACGCTTCAACTGCCTCGGCAGTTCACCAAGAAGGGCCGCACACCGCGGTATTTAAACAAATGTCTACCAAGCGTACCTATCAGCCTTCCAAGCTTGTTCGCAAACGCCGTCACGGCTTCCGTGCCCGTATGGCCACCAAGGGCGGCCGCAAGGTCCTCCAGGCCCGCCGCGCGCGCGGCCGCAAGCGCCTTTCGGCTTAAGGGCCCATAGCCCTGATGGCCGGACCGGACGACAATGCCGAGATGGTTGTCGGGCGGCTCAAGACCCGCCCGCAATTTCTGGCCGTCCAGAAAGGCGAACGGCGGAAAGGCCCGCTGTTTCTGCTGGAAGTACTTGACCGGCGCGAACCCCTTGAGGGGCCCCGCGTCGGTTTTACTGTGACCAAACGGCAGGGAAACGCCGTCGAGCGCAACAGGATGCGCCGCCGGCTGAAAGAGGCTGTGCGTCTCAAAGGCGCATTTGCAATGCAACCCGGTTGCGATTATGTCGTTGTGGGCCGTCGGGAGGTGCTCGGCGTCTCTTTCGCGATGCTCGCAGATGAGCTGGAATCACGGATTTCGAAATCGCCCCGAACCGGACGGAGCCGCAAGGCGTCCGCACCAGGAAGATAAGATGGAAAACAACCGCAATTCTATCATTGCGATCGCGCTCACGGTCCTGGTCGTACTGGCCTGGCAATTCCTGTATATGGGCCCGCGCCTTGAAGAGCAGCGCGCCGCGCAGGAACAGGCGGCACAGCAGCAGGCGACACAGGAACAGACCGCCACAACGAACAATACCGCCGGTTCCCAGGCCTCAGGCGCCTCGTCCACAGCCAGCGGCGATGCGGTGTTCTCCCAGGCCGGCGCCCAGCAGACGACCGCCCCGCGCGTCAAGATCGAGACGCCCGCGCTCTCCGGCTCCATCAACCTTGCCGGCGCGCGCATCGACGACATCAAGCTCAAGGACTACCACGTCACCGTAGACCCGACGAGCCCCATCGTCACCCTGTTCAGCCCCGCCGATACCGAAAACGGCTACTTCGCCGAACTTGGCTTCGTCCAGGGCGAAAACTCCGGTTCGGTCCCGGGACCCCAAACTGTCTGGACGCTGGAAAAGGGCGACACGCTGACGCCTACGACCCCGGTCGAACTGTCCTACACCAATGAGTCCGGCCTGACCTTCCACCGCACGATCTCCATCGATGACGATTACATGATCACGATGGACGACACGGTGACCAACGCCTCCGACAAGCAGGTGACCGTCAATCCCTACGGCCGCATCACCCGCTTCAACCTGCCGGACGAGCCGTCCGCCTGGGTGCTGCACGAGGGTTTCCTCGGCGTCATGGCGCCGGATGCCGGCATCACGGAGGACACCTACAAGAACGTCGCCAAGGAAGACGAGACCTATACCGGCTCGAACGGCGGCTGGTTCGGCGTCACCGACAAGTACTGGGGCACCGCGATCATCCCCCAGTCCGACATGAATTACGATGTCCGCTTCTCGCATTTCGACGATGGCCGGGCGCGCTACCAGGCGGACTATTCCGACAATCAGCCGCTGACGATTGCCGCCGGCAAGACCGCGGAACTGAAGACCATGGTGTTTGCCGGCGCCAAGGTCACCAACATTCTGACCCAGTACCAGAAGCAGTACAATATTCCCCTGTTCGACCGCATGATCGACTGGGGCTGGCTGTGGTTCATCACCAAGCCGCTGTTCCAGCTGATGGACTTCATCTATCACCAGGTCGGCAATTTCGGCGTCGCGATCCTGATCACGACCGTCATCATCAAGCTCCTGTTCTTCCCGCTCGCCTCCAAGCAGTATGCCTCCATGGCCAACATGAAGCGCATGCAGCCGAAGATGACCGAGCTGAAGGAGCAGTATGGCGACGACCGCATGGGCCTGCAGAAGGCCATGATGGAGCTGTACAAGAAGGAGAAGATCAATCCGGTGGCCGGCTGCTGGCCGGTGCTGTTGCAGATTCCGATCTTCTTCGCGCTCTACAAGGTGCTCTACGTCACCATCGAAATGCGGCACGCGCCGTTCTTCGGCTGGATCCAGGACCTTTCCGCGCCCGACCCGACCAGCATCTTCAACCTCTTCGGGCTCCTGCCCTTCGCCGTGCCGCCGGTCCTGCATATCGGCGCCTGGCCAATCATCATGGGCATCACCATGTGGATGCAGATGCGCATGAACCCGACGCCGCCCGACAAGACGCAGGCGATGATCTTCAACTGGATGCCGGTGGTCTTCACCTTCATGCTGGCGAAATTCCCGGCCGGTCTGGTGATCTACTACGCCTGGAACAACTCGCTCTCGATCCTGCAGCAGTCGATCATCATGAAGCGCCACGGCGTCAAGATCGAACTGTTCGACAATCTGAAAGGCATGTTCCGCAAGAAGAAGCCGGCCCCGTCGGAATAGTCACCTGCTCGTTCCCGCATCAGGGGATGACAATCAAGACAGCGCGTTGCCGGAAAGCCCCGGCAACGCTCCTGCCCGGCGCTTGGCCGGGCTTTTTCTTTCGTGGTAGACAAACGCTATGAACCAGCCGATCGACAAAGACGCCGCCCTGTTCGCCCGTCCGTGGATCTTCATCCGCGGCGTGCCGTCGATGAAGTTCCTGCCGCCGGAAGGCCCGCCCGAAGTCGCCTTTGCCGGGCGCTCCAATGTCGGCAAGTCCTCGCTGATCAACGCGCTTCTCGCCCAGAAAGGTCTGGCGCGGACGTCCAACACGCCGGGCCGCACCCAGGAGCTCAACTATTTCGTTCCCGACGGCTATTCCGGTTCAGGCGAGGACCTGCCGCCGATGGCGCTTGTCGACATGCCCGGCTATGGCTATGCCCAGGCGCCAAAGCAACAGGTCGACCAGTGGACCAAGCTCGTCTTCGACTATCTGCGCGGCCGCGCCACGCTGAAGCGCGTCTATGTGCTGATCGACGCCCGCCACGGCGTCAAGAAGAATGACGAGGAGGTGCTCGACCTGCTCGACAAGGCCGCGGTTTCCTACCAGATCGTGCTGACCAAGTCCGACAAGATCAAGCCGCCGGCGGTCGAGAAGCTCCTCGCCGCCACAGCCGAGAAGATCCGCAAGCGTCCCGCAGCCTTCCCCGGGCTGATCGCCACCTCCTCCGAAAAGAATGCCGGGCTCGACGACCTCAGGCAGGCGATCCAGGAGACAGTGGCGACCTGACCCCGCGCAATACTTGGCAGCGCAATATTCACTAAGACGCGCGGATGCGCTAAAAGGCCGCGAGGATCAAAGCACCCGGGGTAATCCATGTCATTGTCGGAAAGCGAAGTTCAGGCACGTCTGCTGGTGCAGGCGCTGCCCTATATGCAGAAATACGAGAACAAGACCATCGTCGTGAAATATGGCGGTCACGCCATGGGCGATGCGGAACTCGGCCAGGCCTTCGCCAGCGACATCGCGCTTCTGAAACAGTCGGGCGTCAACCCGATCGTCGTGCATGGCGGCGGCCCGCAGATCGGCAACATGCTGAAGCGCATGGGCATCGAATCGAAGTTCGAGGGCGGGCTTCGCGTCACCGACCAGGCGACCGTGGAGATCGTCGAGATGGTGCTGGCCGGTTCGATCAACAAGGAAATCGTGGCGCTGATCAACCAGACCGGCGAATGGGCGATCGGCCTTTGCGGCAAGGACGGCAATATGGTCTTCGCCGAAAAGGCGAAGAAGACCGTCATCGACCCCGATTCCAACATCGAGCGCATTCTCGATCTGGGCTTCGTCGGCGAGGTCGACACGGTGGACACCACGCTGCTCGATCTTCTCGCCAAGTCCGAGATGATCCCGGTAATTGCCCCCGTCGCCCCCGGCAATGACGGCCATACCTACAACATCAATGCCGACACCTTCGCCGGCGCGATCGCGGGCGCGCTTCGCGCGACGCGCCTTCTGTTCCTGACGGATGTGCCCGGCGTGCTCGACAAGAGCGGCGAGCTGATCAAGGAGCTTTCGGTTGCCGAGGCGCGCAAGCTGATCCTCGACGGGACGATTTCCGGCGGCATGATCCCCAAGGTCGAAACCTGCATCGAGGCGATCGAGGCCGGCGTCGAGGGCGTCGTCATCCTCAACGGCAAGGTCAAGCATTCGGTCCTGCTCGAAATCCTGACCAAGGGCGGCGCCGGCACGCTGATCGTGCCGTAACCGGCCCCATTCCCCGTCTCTTTCAGCGCCCCGCTCAACCTGCCTCAGGCAATGTGCGGGGCGTTTTCCTTTGCGGCGGGTGCGGAGGCGTTCGGCTTGCGGTCGGCCGGCAGAAGCAGGGCAAGCGCGATCACGCCGACATAGGCGACGAGATTGTAGATCAGCGCCATGGCGAAGGCGCTGACATAGGCCGGGTGGTTGTCGGCGCCGGCCTCAAGCGTCATGGAGAGGCGGGCAAAGAAGATGCCGCTGATGATGGCGATGCCGAAGGCTCCGCCGAGTTGCTGCACGGCCTGCAGCGCGCCGGACGCCGAGCCCGCCTCCTCGTGCGGCACGCCGGAGAGCACGAGCTGGAAGATGGAGGCGATGGCAATGCCGAGGCCAAGACCCGAGACGATCAGCGGCGCGAACAAGGCCCAGCGCGACACCTCGTCGCCGACGCCGAGCACGTAGAGCCTCAGCCAGAACATGCCGACGCCGAGGAGCGCGATGCCGAAGATCACCCGCGGTTTCAGATAGCTATGGCCGATGCGCCCGCTGATCAGCGAGGCGGTGAACACGCCGAGCGAGAATGGCACGGTGGTCATGCCCGATTTCAGCGCCGAGAAACCGAAGCCGACCTGCAGGAAGACAGCGAGGCAGAGGAAGAAGCCCGGCAGCGTCGAGAAGAAGAACAGCGCCATCGAGCCGCCGACCATGAAGTTGCGATTCTTCATCAGCTGGAACGAGAGAAGCTGCGGCTTCTTGCGGGCGTTCTGCCGCCGCTCCCACATGACGAAGGCAATCAGCACCGGAAGGGCGGCGACCATCATGGCAAAGCACCAGAGCGGCCAGCCGAAGGTGCGGCCCTCCACCAGCGGGAAGATCAGCATGAACATGGCGACCGCGATCAGAAAAATGCCGAGATAGTCGTTGCGAATATCGGCCCGACGCGGCGTTGACGGCACGAGCTTTGCGCCGGCGACGATGGCGAACAGGCCGATCGGCAAATTGATCAGGAAGATCGCCCGCCAGCCGAGGCCGAACAGGCTGTGCTCGACCAGAAAGCCGCCGATGATCGGGCCGCTGACGGTCGCGATCCCCGCCATCATGCCGAAGAAGCTGAAGGCCCGGGCGCGCTCGTTTGCCGAAAACATCACCGTCGTCAGCGCCAGTACCTGCGGCGTCATCATCGCCGCCGAAAAGCCCTGGAACAGGCGGGCGAGCACCAGCATCAGCGTTGTGTGCGAAAGGCCGCAAAGGGCGGACCCCACCGTGAAACAGGCGACGCCGGCAATGAACATGGTCTTCTTGCCGAGAATGTCGCCAAGCCGCCCGAAGGGCAGCAGCGCGAGCGCGAACATCAGCACATAGCCGGCGACGATCCATTCGATTGCGGAGTTGGAGGCGTTCAGCCCCTCCTGGATCGACGGCAACGCCACATTGACGATGGTGACGTCGAGCATGTTCATGAACACCGCAGACAGCAGCACGGCGAGCGCCGTCCAGCGGCCCGGGTTCTGCTCCGCCGTCGCGCCGTTCGGCGCGGTTTCCGTCTGACTGGAAGCCAATGGGATCTCCGCATCTTGGTTGAGGGGCCGTCACCACTTGGGGGAGGACGGCGGAAATGTCAATTCACAGCCTTTCGCCCGGTCAGCCGAGCATCATGCCTTCGGTTTCCGGCTTTTCTCCGGACGGCTTGACGGCGGGCATGAAAAGCGCGGCGACGAAGACGGTCGCCATGGCAAGGATCATGTAGCCGATGCTGGCGGAAAAGCCGGCGACATAGGCATCCGCCGTCGCTGCGCCCGCCTGCTGGCGCGCGGCGATGATGGAGAAGAACAGGGCGCTGGCAATGGCGATGCCGAGCGCGCTGCCCGCCTGCTGGATGGCCTGCAGCGCGCCGGAAGCGGAACCCGCGTCGCGGCCCGGCACATCGGCAAGGATCGTCTGGAACAGCGGCGAGGCCGTCATGCCCAGCGAAAAGCCGCAGATGAACAGAGGCGGGGCGAAATCGAGGATGGCCAGATGCCGGTCGGCCCCGAGGACGACAAAGAACAGCATCACGTAACCGGCCGCCATCATCGCCGATGCCGCAAGGATCCGCCCCTTCAGGAAGCGGTCGGAGAGACGGCTGTTGGTGAAGGCGGAGAGGAAGGCGCCGAGCGGAAAGGGGACGGTGGAAAGCCCCGCCTCGAGCGGGGTGAAGCCAAAACCCTGCTGCAGGAAGAGCGCGAAGGTCATGAACAGGCCGGCCGGCGTCGAGTAAAACACCAGCGCGACGAAGCCGCCGAGCCGATAGCCGTGATTGCGCATCAGCGAGACCGGCAGAAGCTGGGAAAGTCCCTGTCGCTCCCGCCGCCGCTCGAAGACGTAAAAGCCGGCAAAGGCCGGAAAGGCGGCGATGATCATCGCAAAGCACCAGAGCGGCCAGCCGAACCGTCGCGCCTCGACCAGCGGAAAGATCAGCAGCACGAAGGCGGCGGCGACGATCAGCACCCCGATGACGTCCAGCGAAGACCGTTCGCTCGACGCGATGTCGGGAATGAGGATGCGACCGGCGATCACGGCGGCGATGCCGACCGGCACGTTGATGTAGAAGATCGAGCGCCATTCGAGCCCGAAAAGGTCGATCGCGATCAGCCAGCCGCCGATCAGCGGGCCGGAAACGATGGCGATGCCGCTCGCGATCCCGAACAGCGAGAAGGCGCTGGAACGCTCCTTGGAGGCAAACATGTCCTGCGCCAGCGCCAGAACCTGCGGCGCCATGATCGCGGCCCCCAGCCCCTGGCAGAGCCGCGCGACCACCAGCGTCGTGATATTGGGCGCGGCGCCGGAACAGGCCGAGGCCAGGGTGAAGAAACCCACGCCGAACAGGAACATCCGCTTCTTGCCGATGATGTCGCCAAGCCGCCCGCAGGGCATCAGAGCGAGCGCGAAGACCATTACATAGCCGGCGATGACCCATTCCAGCGACGAACTGTGGGCGTCGAGATCCTTGCCGATGACCGGCAGCGCCACATTGACGATGGTGGCATCGAGAAGGTTCATGAAGGCCGCGGCGATCAGCACCGACATCGCCAGCCATCGCCCCGGATAGGCCGGCGCTTCCGTCTCAGGCGCTTGCGTCATTCACGTCCCCGTTCGGATTGGTTGTCCCCTCTCCCATCCTTTGCCGCTCGCCGCAGACAAGTCAATCAGACCTATGCCAGAAGCAGCGTCAGCACGCCGAGGACGACGAGCGCGCAGCCAATCGCTTCGGCCCCGGTCATCTTCTCCTTGAAGACGATGACCGATGTGGCGAAGGAGAACAGCATTTCCACCTGCGCCACCGCCTTGACGATCGCCGCCTGCTGCAGGGTCATGGCGATGAACCAGCCGAAGGATGCGGTTGCGCCGACGAAACCGACGGCGAGCGCCGGCCGCCAGGCCCTTGCGACCTTCACCAGTTCGGCGCGATCGAAGGCGAGCATGTAGACAAGCATGGCAAGCGTCTGCACCGCGATGACGATAACCAGGGTGAAGGCGGCCTGCATGATCGCGTCGGAGTGCGGCAGGCTTGGCGCGAGCGCCAGAGATGCCGCGCGATAGGAAACCGCCGAAAGCCCGAACAGCGTGCCGGATGCGATGCCGACCAGCGCCGTGCGGGTCAAAAGCCCGCGAATAAGCCCGCCAAAGCCCATGTCGTTGCGTGACAGCGAGATCAGCATGACGCCGGCAATCGAGATGAGAATGGCGGCGACGGCGGCAAGAGAGATGGTGGCGCCGAAGAAGATGAAGGCGAGGATGGCCGCCTGCGCCGGCTCGGTGCGCGAATAGGCCGTTCCCACAACGAAATTGCGGAAGGAAAACAGATAGACCAGCAGGAAGGTGGCGCCGATCTGGCTGACGGCGCCGATCAGCGCCCAGAAGGCGAAGTCGGCGTTGGCCGCCGGCACCGGACGGTCGAGGCCGAAGGCCAGGAAGGCGAAATAGAGCGCGGCAAAGGGCAGGCCGAAGCCGAAACGGGTGAAGGTGGAGCCGAGCGTGGCCATGCGCCCCTTCAGGTATTTCTGAAGCGTGGAGCGCATGTTCTGCAGAAAGGCGGCGGCGAAAGTGATGCCGATCCAGAGTTCCATGGGAGTAAGACCTTGCGAGGCGGGAAACCGAAGGGGTGGAGGTCAGTTCACGCTCGCTGGAAGCCTGCCGCAGGCGGTCTTGCAGAAATTCGCGAAAAACCGGGCCGGCAGGCGCTTTCTGTCCTGCAGGATGATCGCGCCGCAAGGCGAAAAGCTGATCGGTCCGGTTTTCATGGCTTCTGCTTAGCACAGTCTCGCCCGCCCCGGAAGCAGGCCGGTCCGGTCTTGACGGAAATCAGTTCCCTTCCCGCGCCGGCTCTGCCATAAGCAGGTCCATGACCAGAACACATCCCGAAGCCGCCGATTTCGAGACGATCCGTGACTGGGTCTTCGACCTCGACAACACGCTCTACCCGCATCATGTCGACCTCTTTGCCCAGGTCGACCGCAACATGACGGCCTATGTGTCGAGCCTCCTGTCACTGCCGGAAGACGAAGCGCGCGTGCTGCAGAAGAGCTATTACCGCGACCACGGCACGACGCTTCAGGGGCTGATGATCAATCACGATATCGACCCCAACGACTTTCTCGAAAAGGCGCACGAGATCGACTATTCCGTGCTCGAGCCGAACCCGGTTCTGGGTGCGGCGATCAAGGCGCTGCCGGGACGCAAGTTCATCTTCACCAACGGCTCCGTGCCGCATGCCCAAAAAACCGCCGAGGCGCTCGGCATCCTCGACCACTTCGACGATATCTTCGACATTGTGGCGGCCGGCTTCACGCCCAAGCCCGAGGCCGATGCCTATGCGAAATTCCTCCGCCGCTCCGGGGTGGATACGGACCATGCCGCCATGTTCGAGGACCTGCCGCGCAATCTGCGGGAGCCGAAGACGCTCGGCATGAGGACCGTGCTGATCGTGCCGCCCAATCTCGAATACGGTTTCGCCGAGGCCTTCGAACGCCTGGACGATGAAACCGCCCATATCGATTACGTCACAGAGGATCTCGCCGGCTTTGTCGGCGCCGTGCTGGATGTCTTTGGTGAACGGAATATGAATTACCGATAATTCAGCTACCTTGCGGATAATTAAGTCGTCCTGACGGCGGCGCTCGCTTACCTTCGTCTTGTCATCACGGCAAAACGAGGATTTGAGCCATGACCGTCAAGCATCTCACCCTGACCGCGCTCGCAACGACACTGGCCTTCGGCGCAACCGCCATGCCGAGCATTGCGCGCGATATGCGCGGGCCCGCCCCCGTCGAACGCGGCTATATCTTCCTCTTGAAGACTGCCGACGCCGACAAGAACGGAAAGATCACCGAGGAGGAGGTCGCCGCCTTCCAGGACGGGCGCTTCGCGACGATCGACGTCAATGGCGACGGCGTGATCACGCCCGGCGAATTTGCCGATTACCGCAAGGCGAAGATCGCCGAATTCCGAAAGACCAATCCCCGCCCCGAGAGCCAAGAAAAGCGCGCCGCGATGGCCAGGGATCAAGATGACGACAGCCGCCAGGGCTATAAGCCGCGCATGGCGATGCGGGACGACGGGTCCCGCCGGATGGGCCCCGATGGCGAACGTCGCCGGAGCGAATGGAACGGCCATCATCGCGGCGACATGCAGCGCGTCTTCTTCATCCGCGCCGACAGCGATCGCAGCGGCCAGATCTCGCAGGAGGAATTCGCCGCCTTGTCGGCGAAGATGTTTGCCCGCATGGACCGCAACGGCGACATGGTGATCACCGTGGACGACCTGCCGGATCGCCCGATGCGCTGGTAGGCATCCGGCCCCCTTCTCCAGACCGTCTCCATCGGTCGCGTCCGATGCGCATCATCGGCATGCCCTCGCGTTTTCGCGGGGGCATTTGCGTTTTCGCTCATACGCCTCAAAGCCGTCGGCAAAGATTGACGCACTGGCCCGCCTCGCCTAGAGCAGAGGGACAGCCAGACGCTTGACGGATTCTTCCGCGCCGATCAGACGCGACATTGACAAGGACGACCACATGACCGACCACGCATCGCTTGAAAAAACCATCGAGACCGCATTTGAAAACCGCGCCGAAATCTCCGTTTCGACCAAGGGCGAAGTGCGCGAAGCGGTCGAGGATGCGCTCAACCTGCTGGACAGCGGTGAGGCACGCGTTGCCGAGCGCCAGGAACACGGCGCCTGGAAGGTCAACCAGTGGCTGAAGAAGGCGGTTCTCCTGTCTTTCCGCCTCAACGACATGGAAGTGGTCAAGGGCGGCCCGGGCGAAGCCACCTGGTGGGACAAGGTGCCGTCCAAATTCGAAGGCTGGGGCGACAACCAGTTCCGCGCCGCCGGTTTCCGCGCCGTGCCCAACGCCGTGGTGCGCCGCTCTGCCTATATTGCGCCCGGCGTGGTGCTGATGCCCTCCTTCGTCAATCTCGGCGCCCATGTCGATGAGGGCACGATGGTCGACACCTGGGCCACCGTCGGCTCCTGCGCCCAGATCGGCAAGAATGTCCACCTCTCCGGCGGCGTCGGCATCGGCGGCGTGCTGGAACCGATGCAGGCCGGCCCGACCATCATCGAGGACAATTGCTTTATCGGCGCGCGCTCGGAAGTGGTCGAGGGCTGCATCGTGCGCGAGGGCTCGGTTCTCGGCATGGGCGTTTATATCGGCAAGTCGACCAAGATCGTCGACCGCGCCACCGGCGAGATCACCTATGGCGAAATCCCGCCCTATTCGGTCGTCGTCGCCGGCACGCTGCCCGCCGCCAAGCCCATGGGCAACGGCGCGCCGGGACCGGGCCTCTACTGCGCCGTCATCGTCAAGCGCGTCGACGAGCGCACCCGTTCCAAGACCGGCATCAATGAGCTTCTGCGCGACTGATAGCGGCAGAAAAGGACGAAGCCCTGCCGGAAATTGCCCGGCGGTGCTTCCCAAGCCCTCGCAACGGCCGAAAAAACATCTAGATATTTCCCTATGACCGTCACCGATCCCGTTTCCGTGCTGCAAACGCTTGTCCGCTGCCCGTCCGTTACGCCGGAAGAAGGCGGGGCGTTGTCGGCGCTGGAGGTGATGCTTGCGCCGCTCGGCTTTGCGGTCGAGCGGATGACCGGCCATACGGACGGCACGCCGGATGTCGAGAACCTTTATGCCCGGCTTGGGACAACCGGCCCGCATCTGATGTTCGCCGGACACACGGATGTCGTGCCGCCCGGCAACGAGGCCTCCTGGCGCCATCCCCCCTTTGCTGCGGAAATCGCGGACGGGCTTTTGTTCGGGCGCGGAACGGTGGACATGAAGGGCGGCATCGCCTGCTTCATCGCGGCCCTTGCCCGCCTCCTCGAACAAGGCCGGACGCTGCCCGGTTCCGTCTCGCTGCTGATCACCGGCGACGAGGAGGGCCCCGGCATCAACGGCACGGAAAAGCTGCTCGAATGGGCAACGTCGCGCGGCGAACGCTGGGATGCCGCCCTCGTCGGCGAGCCCACCAATCCCGATACGCTCGGCGACATGATCAAGGTCGGTCGCCGGGGATCGCTGACGGGCAGGCTGATGGTGACCGGCACGCAGGGCCACGTCGCCTATCCGCACCTCGCCGACAACCCGCTTCGCGCCATGACGGCGATGCTGGACGCCCTGATGGGCGAGCCGCTCGACCACGGCACTGACCTCTTTCCGCCATCCAACCTGGAAGTGACCTCGGTCGATACCGGCAACACGGCCACCAATGTCATCCCCGAAAGCGCCTCGGCCACCTTCAACATCCGCTTCAACGACCTGTGGAGCGAGGAGACGCTGAAGAACGAGCTTCAAGCCCGGCTGAACCGCGCGGCCATGGACGAGCAGTTGAGGCCCGGACGCGATCCCGCCCGGTTTTCGCTCGAATGGCTGGGCCGCGTCAGCCCTGTGTTTCTCACCCGTAACGAGCGTCTTTCCGGCAGCCTTGCCGCCGCCGTCGAGGCGGTGACCGGCAGGCGGCCGAAACTTTCAACCACCGGCGGCACATCGGACGCGCGCTTCATCAAGGATTACTGCCCGGTCGTCGAGTTCGGCCTTGTCGGCCAGACCATGCACAAGGTCGACGAGCATGTGCCGGTCGCGGACCTGGAAAAGCTGACCGAAATCTACAGCCATTTCATCGAAAGGTGGTTCGCCCTTGCCGACGCCCGGTGAAATCCTGTTCTACATGCGCGGCCTGTGGCTGCTGATCAAGGGCAACCCCGCCCATACGCGCTATCTGGATTTTACCGAACGCGGGCTTGCGCGTTCGTTCTGGGCGCTTGCCTTTTCCTTCCCCTTCATGGTCGGAAGCGAGATCGTCAGCCTCTCCGTTCTCGTTCCCCAGACCATTACCGTCGGCGCCAGGGAAATCCTGAGAAGCGCGCTTGTCCAGGGGCTCGGCTGGATGGGGCCGATCGTGGTGCTCGGGCTCGTCTGCATGGTCTCCGGCATGCCCCGCTCCTTCCTGAAGATCGTGGTCGCCACGAACTGGATGAGCCTTCCGGTCAATATCTTCGCCGCGCTGTCGATCGTTTTGATCGCAACCGGCCTGCAGCCGCTTGCAAGCGTGCTGCTGCTCGTCTTCCAGGCCGTTGTGCTCGCCGCCTTTCTCGTCGAGATCCGTATCGTCTATCTGCTGATGAACGAGAAGGCACTGCCGACGGCCGCCGCCATCATCGCTTCGGCGATCACAGCGCTTCTCATCACCGATATCGGCACGCGCTATATCATGGGCGGCTGAGGCGGTTATCGCCTTGACAGGGTGTCCGGCTGCCGCAATCTTGCGTGGAACAAACTTCGGGAGGGTACGGGTATGAACACAAAGGGGCTTTTGTCTTTCGCCATGCTCGCGGTGCTGGCCGGCTGCCAAAGCGGGCCGATCGACGTGCTCTACAAGGAAGGCAGCACCCGCGCCGAGCGCCAGCAGGCCTATGACCAGTGCTTCATCCAGGCGCTCAGGGAAGTGCCGCAGAACATGGTGACCGAGGTTTCCGGCGGCTACAGCGTGCCCGGCTTCATCGACTGCAACACCGATGGCAACACAACCGTCTGCGGTGAGGTCGGCGGGTACACGACGCCCGTGTCCAGTTACAGCTACGACACCAATGAGAAGCTTCGAAACCGCGTCATCAACCGCTGCCTGACTGATAAGGGCTTTTCCACCATCGAACGGCCGATCTGCGAGAGCCGCGACGAGCGCACCGCCTATGCCCTGCTCCCGACCCAGCCGAATGCCGCCCAGATCGCCTGCGTTTCCGGACAGAGTTTCGACCCGAACTAGAAAGATGCAGGCGAAAGCCCGGCTCCGCTCGGCCTCGTCCGTCTCCGGCGTCATCCTCGGGCTTGACGGGGAGAAGGCGGTCGGGCAAGTGCACGCACACACAAAGCCGCCGGTTCGACTACCGAAATGACCACGACAGAACGGTTTGGCTTCGCCGTCGCCTCAGATCGCCCGCTGATTGACCCGTTTTGACAGTTCCGCCGCACTCTCCACCCGCTCGGAATAACGCTCGGTCAGGTAGTCGCTGCGTCCGCGCAGAAGCAGCGTGAACTTCATCAGTTCTTCCATCACATCGACCACGCGGCGATAATAGGCGGACGGCTTCATCCGGCCGGCCTCGTCGAATTCGGTGAAGGCCTTCGGCACCGAGGACTGGTTTGGAATGGTGATCATCCGCATCCAGCGTCCGAGAATGCGCAGCTGGTTGACCGTGTTAAAGCTCTGCGAGCCGCCGCAGACCTGCATCAGCGCCAGCACCCTGCCCTGGGTGGGCCGGACCGCACCCGACGACAGCGGCAGCCAGTCGATCTGCGTCTTCATCACCGAGCTCATCGCCCCGTGGCGCTCCGGCGAGCACCAGACCTGCGCTTCCGACCAGATGGACAGGCCCCTGAGCTCCTGCACCTTGGGATGATCGTCCGGCACGCTGCCGACCAGCGGCAGGCCGTGCGGATCGAAGATGCGGACATCCGCGCCATAGGCTTTCAGGAGCCTTTCCGCCTCTTCCGTCAAAAGCCGCGAATAGGAGCGCTCGCGCAGCGAGCCGTAGAGCATCAGGATGCGGGGCGCATGCAAAAAATCGTCCTCGGCAAAGAGGCGCGCGCGGTCTATCGGCCGAAACGCCTCCTGATCCAGAACCGGCATGTCGTCATCGTCGGGAAGCTTCATTCGGACTTGCCCTTGCCCGGAATGACGACCTCGCCATCTTCCTTCGAGAACCCGCCAATGTCCGGATTTTCCAGGATCTCCAGGACGGTCTCCGACGGGCGGCAGAGCTTCGTCCCCTTCGCCGTCACCACGATCGGCCGGTTGATCAGGATCGGATGCGCCATCATCATATCGATCAGCGCCTCATCGGAAAGCGCCGGATCATCGAGGCCGAGCTCGTCATAGGGCGTGCCCTTGCGGCGCAGGAGATCGCGCACCGGAATGCCCATCTCGCCGATCAGCGCGACAAGACGCGCGCGCGTCGGCGGGGTCTTCAGATATTCGATAATCTCCGGCTCCTCGCCCGACTGGCGGATCATCGCCAGGACGTTGCGCGAGGTGCCGCAATTGGGGTTGTGATAGATGGTCACCGGCATCAGGGCCTCCAATATATCCATAAATCTGGATTTATTGATACATGTGGCCGCCGGCGAATGCAACCATGCTACCCACTCAAGGATAGTCGACCTGCATGAAAAACAGCCCTTCGGGCGGTGCGACGGTTCCGCAGGCCCGCCGGTCGCGCGCTTCCAGCGCCGCCTGAACGTCCTCGTCGCTCATTTTCCCCTCGCCGACGAGTTTCAGCGTACCGGCGAAGGAGCGGATCTGGTTGTGCAGGAAGCTCTGCGCCGATGCGCGGATCTCGATGACATCGCCATCGCGGGTGACATCGAGCCGGTCCAGCGTGCGCACCGGGGACTTCGCCTGGCACTGGACCGAGCGGAAGGTGGTGAAATCATGCCGTCCGACGAGGCGCTGCGCCGCCTCGTGCATCAGCGCGTGGTCAAGTGGACGCGGCACCCACCAGGCCCGCTTGTAGTCCACCGCCAGGTGAGCGCGGCGATTGATGATGCGATAAAGATAATGACGCTTGACGGCGGAAAAGCGCGCGTCGAAATCATCGCCGACCTCGCTGACCTCGGTCACGGCAATACCGTCGCGCGCCAGGCGGAGATGGGCGTTCACCGCATTGAGCAGGGTGAACTCGCTCCAGGTCCGCTCGAGGTCGAAATGGGTGACCTGGCCAAGCGCGTGCACGCCGGAATCCGTCCGTCCCGCGCCGCGGATCGACACATCCTCGCCGGAGAAACCCTTGACGGCCTCTTCCAACGCGCCCTGAACGGAGCGGCCGGTCGCCTGGCGCTGCCAGCCGACATAGGCCGTGCCGTCATATTCGACCGTGCAGCGATAGCGCGGCATCAGAAAAGGACCGTGCCGGGCGGCAGAGCATTGCCGCGCAGAAAATCCTCCGCGTCCAGCACCTTGCCGCCGGCCTTCTGCAGCCTCGTGAGCCGGACCGCGCCCTCGCCGCAGGCAATGGTGAGCGGTTCTGCGTCCAGCACGGCGCCGACAGGCCCCTCGCCCGCGCCGATGCGGCTTTCATGCACCTTCACCCGCTCGGCGCGCTTTTCCGTCGGCATTTCGGTCCAGGCGCCGGGAAAGGGCGCAAGCCCGCGAATGTGATTATGAACCTCGGCGGCCGGTCTGGAAAAATCGATCCGGGTCTCGGCCTTCTCGATCTTCCTCGCATAGGTCACGCCGTCCTCGGCCTGTTGGACAAGCGGCAGATCGCCGCCTTCCAGCTTCGCCATGGCTTCCGCCATCAGCTTCGCGCCCTTCAGCATCAGCCGGTCGTGCAGTTCGCCCGCGGTCATATTCTCGCCGATCGAAACCTTGTTGGTGAGCGCCACCGGGCCGGTATCAAGCCCCTTGTCCATCTTCATGATCATCATGCCGGTTTCGGCGTCGCCGGCCATGATGGCGCGCTGGATTGGCGCGGCACCGCGCCAGCGCGGCAGAAGCGAGGCATGGCCGTTATAGGCGCCAAGCCGCGTGCCGCTCAAAATGGCCTCCGGCAGGATCAGCCCGTAGGCGACCACCACGGCGACATCGGCATCAAGCGCGCGAAACGCCGCGCGGTCCTCGTCCTGTCTGAAATTGACGGGCGTTCGCACTTCAAGGCCCAGAAGCTCCGCCGCCTGATGCACCGGCGACTTGACCTCGGAAAGCCCGCGCCGGCCGGCCGCGCGCGGCGGCTGGGTGTAGACGGCGACGACCTCGTGCCCGGCCTCGACGAGCGCCCGCAGGGTCGGCACGGAGAAGTCGGGCGTTCCCATGAAGATGAGCTTGAGCGCCATGATCCGTCCTTTCGCGTTTTGACCCGGCAGAGATCTACATCTTCTGCTGGCGCGACGCCTTGGTGAAGCGCTTGATTACCCGGTCGCGCTTCAGCCGCGAGAGATAGTCGATGAACAAAGCGCCGTCGAGATGGTCGATCTCGTGCTGCAGGCAGGTGGAAAGCAGGCCGTCGGCGTCGATCTCCTGTTCCTTGCCGTTAAGATCGGTATAGCGCACCTTGACGCGCGCCGGCCGTTCGACCTCGGCGAAGAATTCCGGGATCGACAGGCAGCCTTCCTCATAGACCGAGCGTTCATCGGAGGAGGTCACAATGGTCGGGTTGATGACCACGAGCGGGTTCTTCTTCCGCTCCCCTTCTTCCTCGCCCTCTTCCTCATCCCGGCTGGCGACATCGACCACCAGCATGCGACGCGGCACGCCGACCTGTATCGCGGCAAGCCCGATGCCGGGCGCCTCATACATGGTTTCCAGCATGTCGCCGGCGAGTTTCTTCAGGTCGTCGTCAATCCGCTCGACCGGTTCGGAGACCTTGCGCAGCAGAGGGTCCGGCAGAATTATCAAAGGCATCGTTGTCATGGGGCTCTGATAGCGCATGTTGGCGAAAGAGGAAACGGTTTCGTTTTGCTGAAAAGCCGGCCGATCGGGCTTTCCGGCTAAACCGATAAATGTTCTTGTTTTGATCTTTTCTTCAGATGGTTTTATGCTAGCCTCGTTTCAAGAGAGGGCCGCCTGATGGACAGACTGACGAATGCGATCGCGATGGCCGACCCGGTCATTGTTCTGGCCGGGTCGGTGGCCCTGCTGCTTGCCGCGACGATCCTCGTGCTGGCAATCAGGACCGCCTCCGGACGCCGCTCGGCCGCGCTCGAACGGGAACTGCACAATCTGGTCCGCGCCCAGACGGAGATGCAGGGGCGTATGGCGACGATGGCGGAGCTTTTCGGCAGCCGCCAGTCGGAGCTCAACGCCGCGCTCGGCTCGCGCCTCGACGGGCTGTCGCAGCGCATCGGCTCCACGCTCCACCAGCAGCACCAGACGACGCATGAGAACCTGCGGCGGCTGCAGGAACGGCTCGCCGTCATCGACGCCGCGCAGAACAATATCCAGTCGCTGGCCAAGGACGTGGTCGGCCTGCAGGCGATCCTCTCCAACAAGCAGACGCGCGGCGCTTTCGGCCAGGGGCGGATGGAGGCGATCATCGCCGACGCGCTTCCCTCCGGCACCTTCCGGTTTCAGGCAACGCTTTCCAACGGCACGCGGCCGGATTGCGTGATCGACATGCCGAACGGCGCGCCGCCGCTGATCATCGACGCGAAATTTCCGCTGGAATCGTGGAACACGATGCGCGATGCGCAAGAGGAGGACGCAAGGCGCGCCGCCGGCCAGCGCTTCCGACGCGATCTGGAAACCCATATCCGCGACATTGCCGGCAAGTACCTTCTGCCGGGCGAAACCCAGGACACGGCCTTCCTGTTCGTGCCGTCCGAATCGATCTTCGCCGATATCCACGAACATTTCGAGGCCAGCATCCAGCGCGCCCATGCCGCCCGCGTGGTCATCGTCTCGCCGACGCTTCTGCTGCTCTCCATCCAGGTGGTGCAGGCCGTCATGAAGGACCAGCGCATGCGCGAACAGGCGCATCTGATCCAGGGCGAAGTCGCCCATCTGATCGGCGATCTCGGCCGATTGAACGAACGCGTGGAGAAGCTCAACAGCCATTTCTCGCAGGCACGCCAGGATGTCGAGCAGATCAGGGTCTCCACCGGCAAGATCGCCCGGCGCGGAGAGCGGATCGGCGCGCTGGAATTCGAGACGCGCGGCGAAAGGCAGGCCGAAAGTGTGGAGCGTCCGCTTGCCCCGCATGGCGATGACGACCCGGCCTTTTCCGGCGTCGGTCGCATGAAACTGCGCGTTGTCGACGAGGACTGATTGTCATGGCCTGCTCTTCGCCATAAAACCCTCGTTGAGAGCATGGCCGGAGCATCGCGTTTGCGACGGCCCAAGCCAGAGGAGAAAGCGCCATGATCACGGTTTTCGGGTCCATCAACATGGATCTCATCGCCACCACCGAACGCCTGCCGGAACCGGGCGAAACCGTGACCGGCACGTCCTTCACCACCGCACCGGGCGGCAAGGGCGCAAACCAGACGCTCGCCGCCCGTCGCGCAGGCTCTGAGGTGGCCATGGTCGGGGCAGTCGGCAGCGACGAATTCGCCACGCCGGCAACGGCGCTTCTGGCAGAGGCCGGCGTCGACCTGTCATGTCTCAAGACCACGGACGGGCCGACCGGCACGGCGATGATCCTCGTCGGCGGCGACGGCGAAAACGTGATTGTCATCAACGCCGCCGCCAATGGCACGCTGACGGAAGACGACGCGCTGGCGGCCGTCGAGCGGATGTCGCCCGGCGACCTGCTGATGCTGCAGCTCGAGGTCCCTGCCCCCGCCATCCGCGCGGCGCTTCATGCAGCGCGCAAGAAGGGCGTAACCTCGGTCCTGAACACCGCGCCGCTGACGCCGGAAGCCGCCGAGCTCGGCGCGCTCGCCGACATCGTGATTGCCAACGAGACCGAGTTCGAACGCCTCGTCGGCGCCGAGGAACTGGGCAGCGAGGGTCGGATCGCGATGCTGAAGACCCACCACGACAAGACCGGCCAGACCATGGTGATCACCCTTGGCGGCGATGGCGTGATTGCCATGCATGAAGGCGCGTTTTTCCGGATCGACGCGCTGAAGATCGATCCGGTCGACACGGTCGGCGCCGGCGATACCTTTTGCGGTTATCTGGCGAGCGGGCTGGAACAGGGCCTCTCCTTCGAGGCCGCGGCGCACCGCGCCTCGGTCGCAGGCGCCCTTGCCTGCCTCAAGCCCGGCGCACAGCCCTCGATCCCGACGGCGGATGAGGTGAAGGCGCGGCTGTAGACGCCGCACGGCCGGCAAAGGCATGATGCCGCCCCGAAGGGCGGCGTTCTGTCCGTCAGAGCCGCGCCAAGCGTTCCGTCAGCAGGTCGAAGAAACCCGCCGCGTCGGCCTTGCCGATCACCAGCGCATTCTTCTCGCGATCTGTGACGTGCCACCAGTCGATCACCGTCTCACCCAGCGTCAGCTCGGAACCGGTCTCGATCTCGACATTGCATTCGCGGCCCGAAAAGAGTTCCGGCTTCAACAGATAGGCGGTCACCGAGGGATCATGCAGCGGGCCGCCGTCCGAGCCGTATTTTTCCACATCGAACCGCTCGTAGAAACGCAGCATCGCCGCCATCGCCTGTGCGGCCGGACGGCCGATTGCGTCGATCCGGTCGACGCGTTCCTTCAGGCAGAGCAGCTGATGTGTGACGTCGAGCGGCATCATCACGATCGGAATGCCGGCTGCGAACACGGCCTTCGCCGCTTCCGGGTCGACATAGATGTTGAATTCGGCCGACGGCGTGATGTTGCCGCCCTCGAAATAGCCGCCGCCCATCATCACGATTTCCTGGACGCGGCCGACGATATCGGGCGCTTTTTCAAAAGCCGTCGCGACATTGGTGAGCGGGCCGAGGGTGCAGAGCGTCACGGTCTTCTCCGGCTCGGCCCTCAGCGTCTCGATGATGAAATCGACCGCATGCATGTCCTGCAGCGCCATTGTCGGCTCGGCAAGTTCCGGGCCGTCAAGGCCGGTCTTGCCGTGGACATGTTCGGCGGTCACCAGCGGGCGATGCATCGGTCGGTCGCAGCCGGCGAAGACTTTCATGTCGGCCCGGCCCGAAAGCTCGCAGATGATGCGCGCATTGCGCTCCGTCAGCGCCAGCGGCACGTTGCCGGCAACGGCGGTGATCCCGAGGACATCGATCTCTTCGGGGCTCGCCAGCGCCAGCATGATCGCGGCCGCGTCATCCTGACCGGGATCGGTATCGATGATGATTTTTCGTGCGCACATTTTCTTTGTCTCTGCCTACATGAAATCCGAGATGTCCGGAATGGAGACTGGCCCGGCGCTTGTCAAGCAGGCGCAGCCTTGCCAGGTGTGCGACCATGCCCCATATCGCAGAAGAGAAACGGAGCCGCCCCATGCCGAGAATCGATCTGCGCATCAATCCGAGGATGCTGCAAAGTCGCCCCGAAGACGCCGCCTTCAAGGGCGCGTCCGGCTATCCGCCCTTCGACGTGGAGTGGTTTCCCGAAGAGCCCTCTGGCGTATTCTTGCGGATCACGCTGGCCGTCGCCGGTTTCGATGAAAGCGAACTCGACGCCGTGGCCGAGGACAATATTCTGGTCGTCAGCGGCAATCGGGAAGAGCGCGAAAGCGGCGAATACCTGTTTCGCGGCATCGCCGGCCGCCAGTTCCGCCGCCAATTCGCCCTTGCCGACGGCATGGAGGTTGTGGGCGCGACGCTCGATCGTGGTCTTCTTGCCATCGACATCGCGCGGCGTCCCCAGGAGGTACGAAAAATTAAGATTTCGGTCTCAGAATAGCCTTTGAAATCACGAGCTTCGGAACCTTGGCGCAGGTCGTTTTCGAAGCCTGTGTTCACCCATGCTCAAGACAAAGGCAGCCTGACCCCATGAAATTCCCGTCCGCGGCAACCTTCCTCGAAACCGATCAGCTCGCCGCCTTCGGCGCAGGCCGCCTCGGCTACTATCGCGCCTTCGAACGGGAAGAGGCGCTCAAGCATTTTCCCGATGCGCAAGGGGTCAAGACCGCTGAGAAGCTGTGGGCCCTGTTCGGCGCCGACGGCACGCTGCTGCTTCTGACGGAAAACCGCACCAGCATCTTCTTCAAGGCCATGGAAGAGGAACTGAAGACCGTCACGCTCCACTAGCGCATCGGCCCGAAAATCGGAATCGATTTTCGGAAAGCACGATGCGCGGCCTCAATAGGCTAGAGCTGTTCCGCCTGTCTTGGAAACGCGCAACCGTTCTATCTATTTGTTTTGACGTATTTTCGCGGACTTCAGATGTTTCCATCTGACTGCGAAATGCTCTGAGCTGAGGTCGTCCTGTCCTCTCAGATCTTCAGAAACGTCAGATAGGCGCTCGAGCGTCCCTCGCGGCGCGCCTTTGCCTCATAGCGCGTTCCCGGCCAGTTGTCGTAGGGCGTGAGCCAGTCGCCGGCCGTCTTTGCCTGCCATGAAAACCCGCCGTGCCGACGGCAGTGCAGCAATGTCCAGTTGATGTAGGAATCGATGTCCGAGGCAAAGCAAAAGCGGCCGCCCGGCTTCAGCACGCGATGAAACCGGTCGAGATTGACCTGCGAGACGAAACGGCGCTTCCAGTGCCGGCGTTTTGGCCAGGGATCGGGATAGAGCAGGTCGATCTGGTCAAGCGATGCTGCCGGCAGCCAGTCGAGAACGGCAACCGCATCATCATCATAAAGCCGCAGATTGTCCGGTTCGGCGCCTTCGACCTGGCCCAGAAGCTTGGCCACGGAATTGACGAAGGGCTCGATGCCGATAAAGCCGGTCGCCGGCTCCTCGCGCACGCGATGCAGCAGATGCTCGCCGCCGCCGAAACCGATCTCCAGGCGAAGCGTGTTTACCTCGGCGGCAAAGAGCGAGCGCAGGTCATCGGGCGACGGACCAAACGGGTCGATCGCCAGCGCCGGCAGCACCTCTTCGAGATTGCGCGCCTGCCGGTCGCGCAAGGGCTTGCCTTTTCGACGGCCGAAAAAGGCCTTCCCGGCCTCGTGTTGGGAATTCTCGCTCACGGCGGCGGATCAGCTCTTCAGGGCTTGTTTCAGCGGGCGCACAAGATCGAGCCGCTCCCAGGAGAACGAACCGTCACGGCCGGCCTTGCGGCCGAAATGGCCGTAGGCGGAAGTCTTGGCGTAGATCGGCTTGTTGAGGTTGAGGTGGCGACGGATGCCCGACGGCGAAAGGTCCATGGTCGCGCGGATCGCCTTTTCCACCTCTTCCTCCTTGATCTTGCCGGTCCCGTGCAGGTCCACATAGATCGACAGCGGCTGAGAGACGCCGATGGCGTAGGCAAGCTGGATCGTGCATTTCTCGGCAAGGTTGGCGGCGACCACATTCTTGGCGAGATAGCGCGCGGCATAGGCGGCCGAACGGTCGACCTTGGTCGTGTCCTTGCCGGAAAACGCGCCGCCGCCATGGGGCGCTGCCCCGCCATAGGTATCGACGATGATCTTGCGGCCGGTCAGCCCCGCATCGCCGTCCGGCCCGCCAATGACGAACTTGCCGGTCGGGTTGATATACCAGGCGCAGTCATCGGAGATCGGCAGCTCGCCCAGCGCTTCGCGGATATAGGGTTCCACGACGCTGCGGACTTTTTCGGAATCCCAGCTTTCATCGAGATGCTGGGTCGAAAGCACGATCGAGGTCACCTCGGCGGCCTTGCCGTGGTGGTAGCGCACCGTCACCTGGCTCTTGGCGTCCGGCCCGAGAAGCGCAACGTCGCCTTCGCCGGCCTTGCGGGCCTCGGAAAGCGTCTGAAGGATACGGTGGGCATAGTAGATCGGCGCCGGCATCAGTTCCGGCGTCTCCCGGCAGGCAAAGCCGAACATGATGCCCTGGTCGCCCGCGCCCTCGTCGCCCTGCCTGTCGGAGGCATTGTCGACCCCTTGCGCGATGTGCGCCGACTGCGCGTGCAGCAGCACGTCGATGCGCACCGTCTTCCAGTGAAAACCGTCCTGCTCGTAGCCGATATTACGGATGGCGCGGCGGGCGGCGGATTTGAAGCGCGAGGGATTGACGATTTCGTTGCCGTTCTTGTCCTTCTTCATCAGGCTTGGCGGCAACCGCACCTCGCCGGCAATGACGACCCGGTTGGTCGTCGCCAACGTCTCGCACGCGACACGGACCGACCACGGGTCGACGCCGGTCTTGACGGCCTCGCGGTAGATCAGGTCGACGATCTCATCGGAAATCCGGTCACAGACCTTGTCGGGATGTCCTTCGGACACGGACTCGCTGGTGAAGAAGTAATTGGTGCGCATCGGGATTCCCCACATAGAAATTTGCCCGAATTTGTTAGACGCTTCGCCGCAAAATGACAAGCGCACAACCATATAACTATATCTTTATATCTCCCGGATCCCCGAAAAAAGCGCGTAAAAACGGCCCGGAAGACGGCTTGGGCCAGCCTTCCGGACGGTTTGTCTGCGCGCTGAAAGCCTTACTCGGCTTCCTCGGCCAGCGACTTGACGAGGTCTACCAGTTTGCGGCGTACTTTCGCGTCCCCGATCTTGACAAAAGCGCGGTTGAGCTGGAGTCCCTCCGAGGAAGACAGAAAGTCGACCACGTAGCTGGAGCTCGACGCTTCGGCCATCCCCGACGCATTCGTCCCCTGATCGCCGGGCGCATCCTCAAAGAAGAAGGATACCGGAACGTTCAGGATCGTCGAAATGTTCTGAAGACGACTGGCACCGACGCGATTGGTGCCCTTTTCGTATTTCTGGATCTGCTGGAATGTAATTCCAAGGCTTTCACCAAGCTTTTCCTGGCTCATGCCCAACATGGTACGGCGCAACCTGATCCGACTCCCGACGTGAACGTCGATGGGGTTCGGCTTTTTTTTGTTTTCTGTCATTTTCCATCCTACTTTAACCAGCTTGACAACTGACCCCGATGCCAAAGCCTGACAGCGCTATTGCAACCATCAGAGTTGGGCGACAAAAAGCCCTAGTTGAAAACCAAGCGGTTTCACTATGCAATTTTGGGGTATTGCGGTCAATTCTGCGCCAAATATAAAACCATGGGATGAATAAACGGCTCCTAATGAAGCATTTGTTGTCACACGCGATGATTTAATTTTTCACCTTATCACACCCAACGCAACCTATGGAAGAGAAACCGCCACGTCGAGAATTCCGGGTTCATCAAAAGGCAAGCGCCCGACGACGTTTCCACGCGAATCAATGACAGCGGTAACACCATTTTCACCGGCCCGAATCAGCGTTTTCCCGGTCTCGACCGCGCGGGCGCGGGCCTGTGCGAAATGCTGGTAGGGCCCCGGCGTGCGCCCGAACCAGGCATCGTAGGTCAGGTTCAAAATGGCCGAGGCCTCGCCGGTCTTGCCGTCGACCAGGCGCGGGAAGATCGCCTCGTAGCAGACCAGCGGAAAGAGCGACAGGCCGTCGGGCAGAAGCAGCATCTGCCGGTTTTCGACAGGCACATAGCTCCCGGGCAGCGTCGTCAGCGCCTGAAGCCCGATTGCACGGAAAAAATCCTCGAAAGGCAGATACTCGCCGAAGGGCACCAGATGCGTCTTCCCGGCGACGGATACCGTCCGACCGGCATCATCGAGCACATAGACGGCGTTGTAGAATTCCGGCCAGCCATCGGGCTTGCGGCCGGCAAAGCGGGCCGCGCCGAGGATCAAGACCTGTCCGGGCTTCAGCATTTCGCCGATGGCCGTGCGCGCATCAGGCCGTTCCTCAAGCAGGAAGGGCAGCGTGCTTTCCGGCCAGACGATCACGTCCGGCTCTGCCGCTCCCGGTTCGCCCGGTGTGCCAGAAAGCGCGATCAGGCGGGCAAAGATCTCGGCGCGGCCCTCGGGCGATCGCCACGCGGCATCGCCGATCGCCGGCTGCACGAGACGGAAATTGACCACCCGCTCGGCGGCCGGCGCCGCCGTGTTGAGCCGGTATATTCCATAGCCGATATCGGCCGCCGCCAGCACGAACGCCGCGGCCAGTCCGATGCGTCGTCCCCTCGGGTCGGAAAGAAGCGCCGGGCTTGCGAAGACGAAAACGGCAAAACCGCCCATTGCATAGAGCCCCAGGAGGCGGATCGACTGCATGAAAAGCGGCGTCGGCATGGCGGTGTAGGCGATTGCGTTCCACGGGAAGCCGCTTGCCACATGGCCGCGCAACCATTCGGCCGCAACCATGGCGACCGCGAGGGCCGCAAGACGCACTGGACCCGGCCGCCAGAAGAGCGCCGCAAGCGCGCCGGCAAGGCCGTAAAAAAGCGCAAGCATTGCTGGAAAGCCGAAAACGGCCAGGGGAATCGCCCAGGCATAGAGCCCGGCGTCCTTCAACAGGGCGTTGCCGAGCCACCAGAGACCGAAAACAAAGTAACCGAACCCGAACCACCAGAGCGCGCCAAAGCCGGAAAACAAGCGCGCGCGACCGGCTTTTCCGGCCAGCGCACCGTCCGTCAGCCACACCAGGGCGGGCATGGCGATGAACATGACGGGCATGACGCCGAAGGGCGCCAGCGCGAAGGTCGAAACTGCGCCGCAGGCAAAGAGCGCAAGCCGCCTTCGCCAGGGACCAAGTTCCCGAAGAAAACGCGCTGGCTTCAAGATACGCTTCCACCCTGTCTGCGCCTGGCGGCGCCAAAGCGCCATGCGTCCATTGGGGCGCATAAAGGCAGCTCTACCCTGTTGAATCCAGGCATCGTGCTTTCCGAAAGCCGGTTCCGGCTTTCGGGCCGATGCGCTAGAGCGCCGTGCGTCCTTTAGGACGCACAAAGGACGCTCTAACTTATTGAATCTACGCATCGTTCTTTTCGAAAATCGATCCCGATTTTCGAGCCGATGCGCTAGTGCCGGTCTGCGGTCTCGGCATGCTCTTCGGCAAGCCCGGATAAAGCCTCCTCGCCCTGCCCTGCCCCGCGCGACTCCTCGAATGCGGGAACGCCGGTGCGGGCCTGAGCCGCCGAACGCCGACGCGCGGGCCCACGCTTGCGCAGGATGCGGACACGGCGGATGCGGCGCGGATCGGCATCGAGAATATGCACCTCGAAGCCGGGCAAGGCCTGGATCACCTCGCCGCGCGCCGGAATCCGGCCGATGGCGGAGAAGATCAGGCCGCCGAGCGTATCGACATCCTCGGCATGCTCGCCGATCTCGAAATCCGGGCCGATGGCCTCGGCGATATCCTCGAGCTCGACGCGGGCATCGGCCAGGAACACGTCCTCGGAAACGCGCGTGAACATCGCCTCCTCGCTGTCGTGCTCGTCGTCGATCTCGCCGATCACCATCTCGACGATGTCCTCATGGGAAACGAGACCGTCCGTACCGCCATATTCATCGATGACGAGCGCCATCTGCGTCCGGCCGGCCTGCATGCGCTGCAACAGGTCGGAGGCGAGCATGGAGGGCGGCACGAACAGCACGGGGCGGATGATGCCGGCTTCGGCCACCGTCTTGTCGAGATTGACCTTGCCGAGGTCGAGCGGGCTCTGCGGCGTCCGTGACGGGCGCTCGGCCGGCTTGACCTCGCCGCCCTTCGTCGCGCTCGCCTTCGCGGCATCGCGCGCATTGGCGGTGCGCGCGCGGCGGCGGCCGCGGGCCTGCTTGGAAAGATAGGCCAGCAGGTCGCGGATATGCACCATGCCGCGCGGGTCATCCAGCGTCTCGCAGAAGACCGGCATGCGCGAATGGCCGCAATTCTCGAAGATCAGCAGGAGGTCGCCGATCGTCGTGCTCTGCTCCACCGCGTCGATATCGGCGCGCGGCACCATCACATCCTCGACCCGGACCTCGCGGAAGCTGAGAATATTGTTGAGCATGGCTCGCTCTTCGGGCGAGAAATCGCTGTCGCCGCTATTGTCCGTCGACAGCGCGTCCTCAAGGTCCTCGCGCAAGCGCGATGCAGCGTTTCCGTTGCGCCGGAAGCGCAGCAGAAGGCCTCTGAGCGGCGAGCCAGTGTGCTTGTTGGAATTCCTGTCCGAGACCGGACTGTTAGGCTCGTCGAGCGAGGATCCGTCTTCGGTATCCTGACCGCTTTCTGCAAGCGGTACGATCTGTTGCTGGTTCATCGTTCCTTAGGCGTTAGAGAGGGTCGCTGCCCTGATAGGGATCAGATAGGTCAAGTGTGGCAAGAATGCGAGTCTCCAGCCCTTCCATGACCTCCGCCTCTTCGTTTTCGATGTGATCATACCCCAAAAGATGCAGAAATCCATGCACCAGAAGATGGGTCAGATGATCGTCGAAGCTCTTTTCGAGCGTTTCGGCCTCGCGCGCGACCGTTTCATAGGCAATCACGATATCGCCGAGCATCGGTCCCGGCATCGCGCCGGGGGTCACCGGAAAGGCCGGAAAGGAGAGAACATTCGTCGCGCTGTCCTTGTTCCGCCACTCCGCGTTGATCTCCCGGATCATCGCGTCATCGGCAAAGACCAGCGACAATTCCGGCGGATCTTCGGGAAACGGCTGGCCTTCCGCCTCCTCCAGATAGGCGGACGATGCACCGATCACGCGGGCGACGAAGGCCTCCAGCGCCTCCTCCCCGGGCCAACCGTCGGCTTCGCGGCTGACCTGATAGTCGAAGTCCGGCATGGTCAGTCGTCGTCTTTGGCGCCGCCCGAAGACGGCACCAGCCGCCCTTCATAGGCCGCGACGATGCGGGCGACGAGCGGATGGCGGACGACATCCTTGTCGGTAAACCTGTTGGTCGACACGCCTTCCACTCCGTCAAGCACCGAAAGCGCCTCGACTAGGCCGGACTTGACGCCGCGCGGAAGGTCGACCTGGCTCGGATCGCCGGTGACCACCATGCGCGAATTCTCGCCGAGCCGCGTCAGAAACATCTTCATCTGCATCGACGTCGTGTTCTGCGCCTCGTCGAGAATGACCGCGGCATTGGTGAGCGTGCGCCCGCGCATGAAGGCGAGCGGCGCGATCTCGATCACGCCCGCCGCGATCGCCCGTTCCACCCGCTCACCGGGGATCATGTCGTAGAGCGCGTCATAGAGCGGCCTCAGATAGGGATCGACCTTCTCCTTCATGTCGCCCGGCAGGAAGCCGAGCCGCTCGCCCGCTTCCACGGCCGGACGCGACAGGATGATCTTCTCGATCGCGCCGCGTTCCAGAAGCTGCGCGGCATGGGCAACGGCGAGGTAGGTCTTGCCGGTTCCCGCCGGGCCAACGCCGAACACCAGTTCGTTCCGCTCCATGGCGCGGATATAGGCATCCTGCGCCGGCGTGCGGGCGGCAATCGACTTCTTGCGCGTCGAGATCTGCGACATGGAAAGCCGGGCCTTCCTCTCCAGCGTCGGCAGGGTCAGTTGGTCGTCGGCGGCCTGGGCCATGCGGATCGCCCCCTCGACATCGGATTTTTCCAAGGATGACCCTTTCTGAAGCTGGTCATAGAGATAGTCGAGCGCGCGGCGCGCCTGATGCGTGGCCAGCGTCGAGCCGGAAAGCGCGACCGAATTGCCGCGCGGCACCGCCGTCACGGAAAGCTGCTTTTCCAGCAATTTCAGGTGCTCGTCGAACTGGCCGAACAATTCGCTGGCGTGGCGGTTGTTCTCGAAGGTCAGGACAAAATGGCTGGCGTCCGCAGACGGCCCCGCCTGGATTTCATGCTTTGCAACCATTTCAGTAGCGTTCAAGCGGTCCGGCTCCTTGAAAAAAGAAAATGACATCGCCTGCCGGATTCACGCCCGGCAGGCGCAGCATACTTGGTGCGATACATAGGAAATCGTTCAGTCAACGACAGAGGCAAAGCGGCAGAAATGTGAGTCTTTATTCGCCAATCTCTCTTCATGAAGAAAGGCTAAACGCGATTCTGCTGTTTGTGAAGCAAATTTCAGGCACGCCCCAAGATTTCACGGACACGTCACAGATCGCCAACCGCGCCTCAATCGAGGCGAACCGCCGCCAGACTGTTGGCGGAGGCATCCGTTATCCGGACCCGCACCATGTCGCCGACCACGGCGTCGCCGGCATCGATGACGACCGATTGCAGCCAGGGCGAACGGCCGACGAGCTGACCGGGATTGCGGCCGGGTTTTTCCAGCAGGATGTCCATCTCCATGCCGATCCGCGACTGTGCGAATTCGAGCTGATGGCGCGACAAGAGCGCCTGCAGCCGCTGCAGCCGGTCCGCCTTTTCGGCTTCCGGCACCTGATCGCCAAGCTCGGCGCCGGGCGTGCCCGGACGCGGTGAATATTTGAACGAAAAGGCCTGCGCGTAACGCACCTGTTCAACGAGATCCAGCGTCGCCTGGAAATCCTCTTCCGTCTCGCCGGGAAAGCCGACGATGAAATCGCCGGACATGGCGATATCGGGGCGCGCGGCGCGGATGCGCTCGATCAACGCCAGATATTCGGCGGCAGTGTGACGGCGGTTCATCGCCTTCAGGATACGGTCGGATCCCGCCTGGACAGGAAGGTGCAGATAGGGCATCAACTCCGGCAGTTCCCGGTGGGCGGCCATCAGCCTCTCATCCATGTCGCGCGGATGGCTGGTGGTGTAGCGCAGCCGGTCGATGCCATCGACCCTCGCCAGATCGAACAGCAATTCGCCGAGCCCCCATTCGGCGCCGTCCGGTCCCTCGCCGTGCCAGGCATTGACGTTCTGGCCGAGAAGCGTGATCTCGCGCACGCCGTTTTCGGCAAGGCGCTTCGCCTCGTCCACGATCTGCTTGCGCGAGCGGGAGATTTCCGCGCCGCGCGTATAGGGGACCACGCAGAAGGTGCAGAACTTGTCGCAGCCTTCCTGCACCGTCAGAAAGGCCGAGACGTTCTTCGGGCGAACGCCGCGTTCCTTCTTCGGCAGATAGTCGAACTTGTCCTCGACCGCATATTCCGTATCGACCACGCGCTCGCCGGTCTTGGCGCGGCGCAACGCCTCCGGCAGGCGGTGATAGGTCTGCGGGCCGATGACGACGCTGACGTCGGGCGCGCGGCGCAGGATTTCCTCGCCTTCCGCCTGGGCGACGCAGCCGGCAACGCCGATCAGCGTTTCGCGGCCTTCTTTGGCGCGAGCGGTTTTCAGATCGCGGTAGCGGCCGAGCGCGGAATAGACCTTCTCCGCCGCCTTCTCGCGGATATGGCAGGTGTTGAGCAGGATCAGATCGGCGTCCTCGATGACCTCGGTCGGCTGATAGCCGTCGGCGGCCAGCGCCTCGCCCATGCGCTCGCTGTCATAGACGTTCATCTGACAGCCATAGGTCTTGATGAAGACCTTGCGCTGGTTGGTGGCGTCCTGCCGGATCACTGTCGTCGTTTCCTGTGTCATGGCGGGCCTTTTAACGCGGTTTGGCTTCCGAGAAAATGAAAAAATAGGTGACCGTATCGCGCTTTGTCCGGCGCGCTTCAGCGCCCGCTCAGGCGATCGGCAAGAAGCGTGCGCATGCGGCCTTCGACTTCCGCCGCCGCTTCCTTGCGCTTCGTGTCCGCCGTAAAGGTCACGCTTTCGCCGAAACAGACATCGACGTCGAGCGCCCGGGCCCTGATGACGCCGGCAAGCGACGGCAGCATGCCGACATCGCCCGGCCAGGCGACGACGGGGCGCATGAACCGGCCCATCGGCATGCCCTGGATACCGGTATAGGCGACGGCCACCGGCTGGACATGGACCGTGCCGTCCGGCGAATAGGGCACCGCGCTCGAGGCCGCGCCGAAAAGCGAATATTTGAGCGGCAGCAGCCGGTTGCCGTCAGACGTCGTGCCTTCCGGAAAGAGAATGATGATCTCGCCCGCCGCCATGCGCTCGGCGATCGAATTGACCTGCCGGCCGGTCCCGCGCTTGTCGGCGCGCTCGATGAAAACGGAGTTCTGCAGTCGGGCAAAGACACCGAAAATCGGCCATGAGCGCACTTCCGACTTGGCGATGAAGGCAACATCGGCAACGCGGCCGAGGACGATGATGTCGAGCCAGCTCGTATGATTGGCCGAGAGCATCAGCGGCCGCCGCGTCTCGATTGCGCCATGGACATGAATGCGGATGCCGAGCACGAAGCAGGCGACCATATGCCAGTAGCGCGGCATTTTCCGGGCAAGCGTCCATCCGCGCCAGAGCGCGATGATCTGCAATGGCGAGAGGATCACGGTTGCGAGAAACAGGGCGAGCGCCACATAGGCATAGCGCAGCCAGATCATCGCCCTCACCTCCCCGATTAACGTCGTGACGTTCGGGGTTAGCCGAGATCGCGGCGCATGACAAGCGCGGTCGAGCGGGTTCCGTCGTCGTGCGCGTAATAGGCCTTGCGGCGGCCGACCTCGAAGAAGCCGAGCTTGCGGTAAAGCCCGATCGCCGCCTGGTTCTGGGCATCCACCTCCAGCAGCATATAGGCCGCGCCGCGCATGCGTGCTTCCTGCATGGCGGCCACCATCAGCCGCCAGCCGACGCCGTTGCGGGCATAATCGGGACCGACGCAGATCGTCAGGATCTCCGCTTCCTCCTCGACGCTGCGCGCCAGCACGAAACCGGCCGCGGGCGGGCTGACGATGCGGTTCACATGCCGCGCGATATGACCGAAGACCGGCGCCTGACCCAGGAGCTTGCGCAGTTCCCCGGCACTCCAGGCATGGGAGAAACGCTTGCGGTGAAGATCGGCGGCCAGCCCCAGATGCTCGTCCCCCAAGGGAAACAGGTCTATTTCCGGCGATCGTCTGAAAAAGGGAAGCATGGCAAATCCGGAACAGTCAGCGGCGGGCGACGGCATATCCCGCCTGTGGCCTGGCGTCTGGCGCGCGCAGATAAAGCGGGCTCACCGGCCCTTGCGGACGGGCAACGACGCCAAGCAGTGCGATCGTCTCGATCTCGATGTGGGTCACGTCGCCAGCGACCTCCAGCCCGGCAACGCTTGCCCCGGTGCCAAAGGCGAGGGCATCGTGGCGACGCATCAGGCCGTCCAGCGCTTCATAGGCAAAGGCAGAGGGCTCGGTGAGCGCTTGTCCGTCAGCGCCGAAAACCTGGGCATAGGCCTCGCCCCGTCGCGCGTCGATGGTCGCCATGACGGCGCGGCCCCGCGCAAGCTCCCGCGCCTGAAAGCCGAGCGCGGAAAGCGATGAAACGCCGACGCATTCCGTCCTTGTCGCAAGCGCCAGAGCGCGGGCCGTCGAAACCCCGACCCTGACGCCGGTGAACGAACCCGGACCGACATTGACCGCGATCCGGTCGAAACCGGCTGGCGCCCTGCCCGCACGCTGCAGCGTTTCATCAATCACGGCCATCAGCCGTTCGGCGTGCCCCTTGCCGATAGTCTCGACCGTGCGGGCAAGCACGACATCGCTTGTCGTATCGAAAAGGCAGGCCGCGCAATCGGCCTGCGCCGTATCGAGCGCCAGTATCAGCATTGCGGACCTTTCAGAACCGTATCGCCACGGTTGTCAGACGGCCTCGACATGCTCCACTTCGGGAACGAAGTGATGCAGGAGGTTCTGGACGCCGTGCTTCAGCGTCGCCGTCGAGGAGGGGCAGCCCGAGCAGGCGCCGCGCATGTTGAGGAACACCGTGCCCTCGCGATAGCCGCGGAAGGTGATGTCGCCGCCATCCTGGGCAACGGCGGGGCGGACGCGGGTGTCGAGCAGTTCCTTGATGGTGGCGACGATGGTTTCGTCGCCGGCGTCGAAGAATTCCTCGCCGCTGTCGTCTTCCACCTGCGGAGCCTCGCCGGCCATCACCGGCGCGCCGGACATGAAATGCTCCATGATCGCGCCGAGGATTGCGGGCTTCAGGTGCTGCCATTCGGGATCGCCCTTGGTCACGGCGACGAAATCATAGCCGAACATCACGCCAGTGACGCCGGGCACGGCAAAGAGCCGGGTCGCGAGCGGCGAGACGATCGCGTCATCGGCCGAGCGGAAATCCGCATTGCCGCTTTCCATCACGATCTTGCCGGGCAGGAATTTCAGGGTCGCCGGGTTCGGCGTCGTTTCGGTCTGGATGAACATCTTCATCTCCAAATCTTGTCGTCAGGCAAGGCTTTATCCCTATATCGGCGCTTTGGCCTTCAACCGCAAGGGCATCAGCAGAGCGCGTCGATATCGGCATCCTCCAGCCCGTCGGGCAGAACGGTGACGGGAATGGTGAAGGCCTTGCCGCGGCCGGCCAAAAGCGAGACCAGCGGGCCCGGCCCGTCCTTGGCCGAACCTGCGGCCAGCACGAGGATGGCTATGTCACGGTCTTCCTCGACCACGGCGTTGATCTGCTCGGACCTGTCGCCCTCGCGGATGACGATCTCGGGCTCGATACCGATGCCTTCGCGTGCGGCCTCGGCCACCTTGTTAACGATCGCCTCGGCCTCTTCGCGGGCCTCCGCCCGCATGAATTCCTGCACGCCGATCCACTGCTGGACCTCGTGTTCGGGGATCACATAGCAGAGCACCAGCCCGCCATTGGAGTTCTTGGCGCGCCGACCGGCATAGCGCACGGCGCGGCTGCATTCCGGCGTATCGTCGACAATGGCCATGAATTTACGGCGATGTCCGGCCTCGCCGGAAAGTCGTTTGGAAACCATGTTTGCGAAACTCCGTGTTGTCCGGCAACGAACCGCTGCAAGGCCCGGCACAGAAGGCCGAGCCGGCAAGAAGAAGGCCTTCTCAGGCAACGTCATGCCGGCGATCCGAACGCCGCATCATAGCATAGATGACGCAAAAGCAAGCGTCAGAGCAGGCCGACGATCTCGTGCACGTCCTTCATCGTCTTCTCGGCAATGGCTCCGGCCCGCTCAGAACCATCCTTCAGCACGGCGTCGATATGGGCCGGATCGTCGATCAGCCGGCGCATCTCGGCATTGACCGGCGACAGGACGTTGACAGCGAGCTCGGCCAGCGCCGGCTTGAACTGCGAGAACTGCTGCCCGCCATACTCGGTCAGCACATCGGCCTTGGTGCGATCGGAAAGGGCGGCGAAGATGCCGACGAGATTGTCGGCCTCGGGGCGGCCCTTCAGCCCGTCGACCTCGCTCGGCAACGCATCCGGATCGGTCTTCGCCTTGCGGATCTTGCGGGCGACGGTTTCGGCATCATCGGTGAGGTTGATGCGCGACAGGTCGGAGGGATCCGATTTCGACATCTTCTTCGAACCGTCCTTCAGGCTCATCACGCGCGGCGCAGGCCCCTCGATCAGCGGCTCGACCATCGGGAAGAAGGCATGGACAGGCTGGTCGCCGACTGTGATGTCAACGCCCTTGCCGATCTCCTTGATCTTCTTGGCAAAATCGAGGTTGAACTTCATGGCGATGTCGCGGGTCAGCTCGAGATGCTGCTTCTGGTCGTCGCCGACCGGCACATGGGTGGCGCGATAGACGAGAATGTCGGCCGCCATCAGGCTTGGATAGGCCAGAAGGCCGAGCGAGGCGTTCTCGCGGTCCTTGCCGGCCTTGTCCTTGAACTGGGTCATCCGGTTCATCCAGCCGATGCGGGCGACACAGTTGAAGATCCAGGCAAGCTCGGCATGCTGCGGCACGGCGGACTGGTTGAAGACGATATGCTTCACCGGATCGATACCGGAGGCGAGATAAGCCGCCGTGATCGAGCGCGTCTGGCTTTTCAGGTCGTCATGGACGAGTTGCGCGGTGATCGAATGCAGGTCGACGACGCAGTAGATGCAGTCCATCTGCTCCTGCAGGGCGACGAATTTGCGCAATGCGCCGAGATAATTGCCGAGATGAAGATTGCCGGTCGGCTGCACGCCGGAGAAGATTTGCGGCTTGAATTCGCTCATGTCTTGGTCTCTTTCGGACGGGTGGAAGGCCCGGTCTGTTGAATGTCGAGTGCGCTTATGCACCGCAGGCGGCGGCAGGTCAAACGGGCAAGCGCGCTAACTCTTGCGGCCGCGCCTCACCAGCCGCCCGAGCAGCGCGCGGTTGACGCCGCCGGTTGCCAGAACCAGGCCGAAATAGACGATCGCCGCCAAGCCCAGCAGGATCAAAAGCCCGCCAAGCTGCTGCAGGAAGGCCGCCTCCGGCGCAAACCATTGGGACATGCGCCCGGCCGCCAGCCGCACGGAAAAAGCCATGGCAATGGCGCTTGCGATGATCAGCGGCCCGCGCCGCATCAGCAGCTTGTCGAAGCGCAGATGGCCGGTGATGACGAGGGTTGTCGCCAGAAGCAGAACATTGGTCCAGCCCGAGACCACTTCGGCGAGCGCGATGCCGCGTTCGGCGAGAATCGGAAACAGCGAAATCGCCAGGATCGAGTTGATCACGACAGCGACCAGCGTGAAGCGCATCGGCAGTTTGGTGTTCTCGCGCGCATAGAAGGCCGGCTGCAGCGCCTTTGTCAGCGCAAAGGCCGGAAGGCCGAAGGCATAGACCGTCATGATTGCCGCCACCAGCGCCGTCGTTTCCGGCCCGAAGGCGCCGCGCTCGTAAAGCACGCGGGTGATCTCCGGCGAGATCACCATCAGCCCGAAGGCGGCCGGGACGGTGAGGAACAGCACGAATTCGATGGTCCGGTTCTGGATATGCGAGGCTTCGGAAGCGTTGCCGGCCTTCAGCGCCCGCGAAAGTTCCGGCAGCAGCACGACCCCGCCGGCAACCCCGACGACGCCGAGCGGCAGCTGGTAGAGCCGGTCGGCATATTGCAGCGCCGAGATCGCCCCGTCCTTGCCGGAGGCGACCGCCTGGCCGATGATCTGGTTGATCTGGATGACGCCGCCGGTCACCGCCGCCGGCACGGCGAGCGCGACGAGACGGCGGATCTTCGGCGTGACCTTGGGCAAACGGAAGGTGAGCCGCATGCCGGCCCGGCGGACGTCGATATAGACGACGCCAAGCTGGATGATGCCCGCCCCGAGCACGCCCCAGGAGAGATTGCGCGCCATGTGTTCCGGATCGGCGCCCGCATAGACGCCATAGGCCAGGACCCCGATCAGAACCAGGTTGAGAAACACTGGCGCGATCGCGGCGGCGAAATAGCGGTGCAGCGAGTTCAGCATGCCGCTCATCATCGCCATCAGCGACATGCAGATCAGATAGGGGAACATGACCGAGGCGAGCCGCACGGTCATCTCGAACTTTTCCGCATCATCGGCAAAGCCCGGCGCGATGATGAAACGCACCAGAAGCGGCATCGCCAGTTCCATCACCACGGTGATGACAAGGAGAAAGGAAAACAGGACGCCGAACACCTGCTCGGAAAAGCGTTTGGCCCCGTCAACGCCGTTTTCCTCGATCTCCTTGGAGAACAGCGGCACGAAGGCGGCGTTGAACGCGCCTTCGGCGAAAAGTCGGCGGAAAAGGTTCGGGAAGCGGAAAGCGGCGTAGAACACGTCGGCCATGGCGCCATTGCCGAGGGCGGCGGCCATCATCGTCTCGCGGGCGAAACCGAGCAACCGGCTTGCGAATGTGGCGCCGCCGACGGTGGCGAACTTGCCGGCGAGGCTCATTGACGGTTTCCGTCGTCTTTGACCGGAATGGCCTCCTGGCCGTTCTCTGCCGGCAGCAGCATGCCCTGCGGCATGCCCTTGCGATAGGCATCGCCCTTGTCTTCCAGCACCGCCTTCATCCGCTCGACGATCGCCGCCTGACGGTTCTCGTTGGTGATCTTGGCCCCGACAAGATCGGTCACATAGAAACTGTCGATCACCTTCTCGCCGAAGGTCGTGATCCGTGCCGTCTGGATATCGAGCGAGAGTTCCGAAAGCGTCTGGGTGACGTCGGCGAGAAGGCCGGTCCGGTCCAGACACTCGATCTCGATCACGGTGAAGATGTTGGAGAGCTTGTTGGTGACCGAGACATGGGTCGGCACCGAGAAGGCGTGCACCGTGCGGCGCTCGCGCGTGCGCGCGGCGATCAGGTCGTTCAGGTGCTTGCGCCCGGTCAGCACGTCCTCGATCAGCCGACCGATCGTCTTGGCGCGGCGCAGTTCATCCGCGTCGTCGTCGAAGGCGCGGTTCAGCAGGATCGTATCGAGCGCGCGACCGTCTGCAGTGGTGAAGATCTGGGCGTCGGCGATATTGGCGCCGGTCGCCGCGCACGCGCCAGCAATGATCGACAGAAGGCGCGGATGGTCGGGCGCGAGAAGGGTGATCTCGGTGATGTCGTGGAAGGCGTTGGTGCGCACCATGGTGACAAAGAGCTTGCGCTCCTTGTCGGCATCGCGGATGAAGCGGGCATGGCGCACCTGGTCTTCCAGCGGCACGGAGAGCATGTAGTTCTGATAGTGCAGATTGGCGTATTTGTGCCGCTCATTGTCGCCCCAGCCCTCGAGCGCATTGTCGAGTTGCTCGATCGCGTGCTCCGTGCGGGCCTTGCGGGACACGGCGGAGAAACCGCCGGAAAGCAGGATTTCGGTCTCGTAATAGAGCGTGCGCAGAAGCTGGCCCTTCCAGCCGTTCCACACATCGGGACCGACGGCGCGGATATCGCAGACCGTCAGGATCAGCAGCATGTTGAGGCGGTCGAGCGACTGGACCTTGTCGGCGAAGTCGACCACCGTCTTGCGGTCGTTGAGGTCGCGGGTCTGCGAGGTCATCGACATCAGAAGGTGGAACTCGATCAGCCAGGCGACAAGCTCGGTCTGCTTGACGCTGAGGCCGAGGCGCGGGCAGATCTTGCGCGCAAGCCGGGCGCCGGCGATCGAGTGATCCTCCTTGCGCCCCTTGGCGACGTCATGCAGCAGTACAGCCACATAGAGCGCCGTGCGATCCTCAACCGAAGTGATCAGACGGGCGGCGAGCGGATGCATCTCGCTTTCGCCGCCGGCATTGTCGATTTCGGACAAGACGTCAACGGCGCGGATCAGATGCTCGTCCACGGTGAAGTGGTGATACATGTTGAACTGCATCATCGAGACGATGCGGCCGAATTCCGGCAGGAAACGGCCGAGCACGCCGGCCTCGTTCATGCGCCTCAGATAGAGCGCCGGCTTGTTGCGCGAGGTCAGGATCGACAGGAACAGCCGGTTCGCCTCCTCGTTTTCGCGCAGTTCCGTATTGATCAGCGACAGCGAGCGGGTCACGACCTTCAGCGCGTCGGGGTGGAATTCGAGATCGTTGATGACGGCGACATAGAAAAAGCGGATGATCGCCACCGGGTCCTTCCTGAAGACGTCCGGTTCGGCAAGAGCGATGCGGCCGCTATCGGAGACGAATTCGAGCGAGCCGGGGATCTTGCGCTGGCGCTTGGCGAATTTCGACCAGACGGCGCGGGGAAGCGTCGGCGCGGCCTTGGCCTGTTGCTCCTCAAGGTCGGAGCAGAAGATGCGGGTCAGATCGCCGACATCCTTGGCGACAAGAAAATAGTGCTTCATGAACCGCTCGACGGCGGAAAGGCCGGGCCGGTCCTGATAATCGAGCGCTTCGGCGATCTCGCTCTGGATATCGAAGGACAGACGCTCCTCCGCCTTGCCGGTGAGGAAGTGCATGTGACAGCGCACGGCCCAGAGAAAATCCTCCGCGCGCAGGAAAAGCTTCATTTCCTGGCGCGACAACACGCCGAGATCGACAAGTTCGGCCGGCTCAGGCACCCGGTAGAAATATTTGGCGATCCAGAACAGCGTGTTGAGATCGCGAAGCCCACCCTTGCCCTCCTTGACATTGGGGACCACCAGATAGCGCGTGTCGAAGGATTTCTGGTGACGCTGGTCGCGCTCGGCGAGCTTGGCGGCGATGAATTCCGGCGCGGTATTGGCGACGATTTCCTCGTCGAAACGGCGTTCCAGCGTATCGGCGAGCGACTTGCGGCCGGCGATATAGCGCATCTCCAGGATCGAGGTGCGGATCGTCATGTCGGACTTGGAAAGCTTGATGCACTCGGCGACGCTGCGGGTGGCGTGACCGACCTTCAGCCCCATGTCCCAGAGCATGTAGAGCACATATTCGATCGATTTCAACGTCTCGGCGCGGTCGGCCCCGTTGATCAGAAACAACAGGTCGATATCGGAACCGGGCGCAAGCGTGCCGCGCCCATAGCCGCCGACGGCGGTGATCGTGAATTCGCTGTTGGTTTCGGGATAGATCGACTGAACCACGAGCCCATGCAACGCGATCAGGATCTGGTCCTGCAGCCAGGAAATCCGCCGGGCGCATTCCAGCCCGCCGCCGTTTTCCTTGAGGATCTCGTAAGCGCGCTTCCGGCCTGCGGCATTGACCTCTTTCAGATGGGCAAGCACGGCCTGACGCAGCTTGTCAGGATTTCCGCCGTTTTTCTTTGCGATCGAACGCAGTTCCGCCTTCAGCTTTGCAGGATCGAGCGCCTCCGTCATCGCAAAGGCATCAGGCTGCGCCTTGCGGGCGCTGCTCTTGACGGTCTGCTCTGACGCGCGTTCGCGCTGTTCGTTTGCGGAATTCTGCATGGACTTGCCCTTACACCTGCGGCTTACCTGTCGCCGGTGTCGTCTTAAAGCAAATCACCCCTCAAGGGAAACATCATCCTCAATTTTCCGCTTCAGCGCATAGAGCGCTTCCAGCGCCTCGCGGGGGGTCATGTCGTCGGGCCTCAGGCCACTCAGCATCGCCTCGACTTCGGAGGGCTTCGCCTCGGGCTCGGGCGCGCGGATGGCCGCCTGGAAGAGCGGCAGGTCATCGATCAGGCTTGCCGCCGGGTTCTTGCGGTCGGCGTCCTCCAGCCGGGCCAGCACATTCTTCGCCCGCTTGACAACGGCTGAGGGCAGGCCGGCAAGGCGCGCGACCTGGATGCCGTAGGAGCGATCCGCCGCCCCCGGCCCGACCTCGTGCAGGAACACGACCTCGCCCTTCCATTCCTTCACCCGCATCGTGGCGTTGACGAGGCGCGGCAGCTTTTCCGAAAGCGCGGTCAACTCGTGAAAATGGGTGGCGAACAGGCCGCGGCAGCCATTGACGTCATGCAGGTGCTCCACGGTCGCCCAGGCAATCGACAAGCCGTCAAAGGTCGCCGTGCCGCGTCCGATCTCGTCGAGAATGACCAGCGAGCGCGGTCCCGCCTGATTGAGGATCGCCGCTGTCTCCACCATCTCGACCATGAAGGTCGAGCGCCCGCGCGCCAGGTCATCGGAAGCGCCGACGCGGGAAAACAGCCGGTCGACAATGCCGATATGAGCGCTTGCCGCCGGCACATAGGCGCCGGTCTGGGCAAGGATCGCGATCAGCGCGTTCTGCCGCAGGAAGGTCGACTTGCCGCCCATGTTCGGTCCCGTCAGGAGCCAGAGCCGGCCCTTGTCGCCGCTTTCGGGCGAGAGCGTGCAGTCATTGGCAACGAAGGGCCCCGCCGACTGGCGCGCGAGCGCCTGTTCGACCACGGGGTGGCGTCCGCCCTTGATCTCGAAGGCCGTCGTGTCGTCGACCATCGGCCGGCAATAAGCCTCCGCCTCCGCCAGAACCGCGAAACCGGCGGAAACATCAAGCACGGACAATGCATGCGCGCCCTGCTTCAGCCGCTCGGCATTGTCGACGACGGCCCGGCGCAGTCCCTCGAAGGTTTCAAGCTCGATTGCCAGCGCCTCGCCGGCCGCATTGGCGATCCGGCTTTCAAGATCGGCAAGCTCGGCGGTGGTGAAGCGCATCGCATTCGCCATGGTCTGGCGGTGGATGAACTTGGCCTTGGCCGCGTCGCCCTCCGTCAGCGCCTTCGAATTGCCGCTGGTCACCTCGATGAAATAGCCAAGCATATTGTTGTGCTTGATCTTCAGCGCCTTGACGCCGGTCTCCTCGGCATATTGCGCCTGAAGACCCGCGATCACCCGCCGCGACGTGTCGCGCAGGCCGCGCGCCTCGTCGAGCCGTTCATCGGCGCCTTCGCGGACGAAACCGCCGTCGCGTTTCAGGAGCGGCAGTTCTTCGGCAAGCGTTTCGGCAAGGGCCGTCTCCAGATCGGCGGGCATGGCCTCAAGCGCGTCAAGCGCGCCGGAGAGCTCCGCCGGCAGCGTCGCCGGCTTCAGCATGTCAGCGATGGCGCGGGCGGCTTCCAGTCCTTTCAGGATCGCCCCGAGGTCGCGCGGCCCGCCGCGATCGAGCGCCAGCCGCGACAGCGCGCGCGGCATGTCGGGCAATCGCTTCAGTTCATCACGAAGCGACGAGGACAGGCTGACCTCATCAAGGAAGAAGCCGACCGAATCGAGCCGCCCATGCACGTCCTCCGGATCGGTCAGCGGCGACATCAGCCGCTCGCTGAGAAGCCGCGCGCCGCCGCTGGTGACCGTCCGGTCGATGGCCTTCAAGAGCGAGCCGTCGCGACCGCCATTCATGGTGCGAACGAGTTCCAGATTGGTGCGGGTCGCCGGATCGATGAACATCGACGCCGAAGCGCCGTCCTGCTCTGGAATGCCGAGCGCCGGACGTTCGTTGATCTGGGTCTTCTCGACATAGGCAACGGCGGCGGCGGCGGCCGAAAGCTCGGGCCGCGAAAACCGGCCGAAGCCATCCAGCGTCGCCACGCCGAAGAAGCGCGACAGCCGGTCCTTCGCCGTGGCGCTGTCGAACAGAACCGCCGGTTGCGGCGCGACCGCGCGGCCGAGAAGATCGAAGACAGGCCGCAGCCTCGCCTCGGCGAAAAGCGTGTCGGAGACGATCAGTTCGCGCGGTTCCACCCGCATGATGTCGGCGGCGAGCCGGCTTTCGGAGGTGGCGCACAGACGGAAGACGCCGGTGGAAATATCGATCCAGGCGAGACCGTAGGCAGCCTCGCCCTCGCCCTTCACCCGCGCAAGCGCCATCAGGAAATTGCTCTCGCCCGGCGCCAGCAATTTTTCTTCCGTCAACGTACCGGCGGTCACGAGCCGGGTGACGTCGCGCCGGACAACAGACTTCGCGCCGCGCTTCTTCGCCTCGGCGGGGTCTTCCGTCTGCTCGCAAACGGCGACGCGAAAGCCGAGGGCGATCAGCTTCTGCAGATAGTCATCGGCCGCATGGACCGGCACGCCGCACATCGGGATATCGCGGCCGAGATGCTGGCCGCGCTTGGTCAGCGTGATCGACAGCGCCCGCGCCGCCTCCACCGCGTCGTCGAAGAACAACTCGTAAAAATCGCCCATGCGATAGAACAGCAGGAGATCGGGATTGGCCGCCTTGATCTCGATATACTGCTCCATCATCGGCGTCGCCGATGCCCGGCTTTCCTCGGAAATCAGTTCTTCGGTCGGAATACGATTATCGTCTGCCACGGCGCACGCTCGAAATGAAGGGAATTGCCCTCTTCATCTGTCACGAATTTTCGCGGCTCGAAAGTGTCGGCGGCAAGAAAGCTGGGCAAAACGTGATGGTGGCGGGCCGGTTGCGAGCGGCCCGAAGCAGACGTGCTGAAAGTTCAGCCGATTTATAGCTGTCTATTCCCGCGGACGCCTTGCAGCAAAAATCCCTTCCCTTGAGGGAGAGATGCCCCGACAGGGGCAGAGAGGAGTGAAAACCTGTCCGCAGATTCGGAAGCCCACGGCTTATGCCCCTCCCCCTTTCTGTCGCGTTCGCGACATCTCCCCCCAAGGGAGGAGATTGTCGGGGGCTATGCGCCGCTCTCCGAAATTTCAGCTCGCGAAACGGCCGGCGTCGGCGCCGTAATAGTTGAGATAGCGGTCGGAGATCGAAGAAATCGGCAGAACCACAAGCACATCGGTCGTGTTGAAGGCATGGTCGATGACCGCGCCATCGCCCACCATCGCGCCGAGGCGCAGATAGCCCTTGATCAGCGGCGGCAGACCGGTCAGCGCCCGGCGTCCGGAGACATCTTCGGCGCTCATCAGGTTCATGTCGACGGCAAGTTCCGGCTGCGCGTTGACCGCCCATTCGCCGGTGGCGCGGGCATTGTGGTAGAGAAAGGAGAGCGCCATGGCGTGCTCGGCCGGGTTCGTGCCGTGGAAGGAGGCGCAGCCGAACATGACGCCGATATTGTGCTTCAGCGCATAGGCCCAGTTGCCCTGCCAGAGCAGTTCGACGGTGCGCTTGCTGCGGTAATCCGGCAGCACGCAGGAGCGGCCGAGCTCCATGAAGCGGACATCGGGATGACGGGCGACGAGCTTGTCGGTCTGGTATTCCGCATCGGAATAGAACCCGCCATGCTCCATCGCCACCTCGTGGCGCAGAAGCCGGTAGGTTGCCACGATCTGGTCCTCGACATCGCCGTCGAGCTTGGTGTCGAGTACGAGCAGGTGGTCGCAGATTTCGTCCCACCGGTCGAAATCGCGCTTGGCGCGCATGGCGTCAGCCGGAAGACGGGCCTGCATCTCGTCGACGAAGACACGATAGCGCACCGCCTGCGCGGCCTCGATTTCGCCGGGCGTGCGGGCAATGCGGGTTTCAAGCGAGCCTATACGGCCCAGAATGCCTTCCTGCAGAAGCGCCGTGCTCACGGCCGGGGCCGCGCCGGCGCGTTCGGCTGCCTGAAGAAGATCGAGCGCTTCCATGGTCATCGCGTGTTCCGGATCGTTCATCTTGGATGTCATAAACCATCTAACTGCGACACGTTCGTGACAGTCGCATCCCGCCGTTCTGGAGGTTACATTGTTAAAAAGAGGTCCTCTCGCGTCAATTCTCCGCCGCCTCTCACGTGCCTTCCGGGCACCGTCCTCATGCCAAAAGACTAGTACATGGAGAATGCGAGGTCCAGAAGGTTTTGACGCCTCGTCAACATCCGGGGACAATTCAGGGCCGAAGCAACGGTCCTTCAATCCCTTGATGTTCAAGCACTTTCTAAATTGACGGCCGGTATTTCCGGTTTACGCGTCGTCGCCTCCGGGGCTTTTGAACAGGAATTCCTGGACAAAGATCATCACTGCGCCGACGGTGATGTAGCTGTCTGCGAGGTTGAAGATCGGGAAGGTCCAGCCGCCGACATGGAAGCGGATATAGTCGACCACGTGACCGTAGATGAAATGGTCGAGAATATTGCCGAGCGCGCCAGCGACGACGAGCGCAAAGCCCAGCAGCGCCCAGGCCTGCCCCGGCGCGGTCTTGCGCCAGAGATAGATGACGACCGCGACGATGACGAGCCGCATGCCGACCAGCGCCCAGCCGTTGGTATCCGACAGAAGCGAAAAGGCGATGCCGGGATTATAGGTCTTGAACAGGCCCAGGAAGGGCAGGACGTCGATTGTCCGGTGAAACGGCAGATAGAGCTCGACCGCATATTTGACCACCGCATCGATGAGCAGCGCGATGACGACGAAGGCGATGGCCGGGCCGGGGCGCGAAAGCGGCGATCTCATCGGCTTTTCTCCGGTGTGTCGAGCGACAGAAGATGGCGGCGCGCCTCATAGAGCATCACACCGGTCGCGACCGCGAGATTGAGCGAATCAGCCCTGCCCTGCTGCGGAATGCGGGCAAGCCGCCCCGCGCCTTCGGCGAGTTCCGGAGGAAGGCCCTGCTGCTCATTGCCCATCAAAAGCACGACCGGCTTCTTCGTATAGTCGATGGTCCGGTAATCGACGGAACCGGCAAGATGTGTGGCGACGATCTCGGCGCCGCTCTTTCCGGCCCAATCCAGGAACGCGCGCGGCTCGGCGCGCGAGACCGGAAGGGCGAAGACCGAGCCCATGGTGGCGCGCACGGTCTCCAGCGAAAACGGATCGGTGGTCTCGCCGACAAGGATGACGCCCGCCGCGCCCGCCGCATCGGCGGTGCGGATGATGGTGCCGAGATTGCCGGGATCGCGCACCCTATCGAGCGCCACATAGGTCTCGGTATTCGCCGGGCGGATATCGGCAAGCGGCCGGTAATGGCTTTCGAACACGCCGACGACCATTTGCGGATTGTCGCGCCGCGTGATCGCCGAAAGCACCTTTTCGGAGACCTCCAGCACCAGGCCGCCGGATGCGATCGTCTTGGCGGCGACCTTTTCCACCTGCGCCTTGCCCTTGGCCGCCTTGGCATAGATCAGCGTGCGGATCGACCAGTTGAGTTCCAGAGCATCGATGACCAGCTTCAGCCCCTCGGCCATGAAGGTTCCGGTCTCCTCGCGGTGCTTCTTCTGCGACAGCGCGCGGATATCCTTGATGATCGGGTTGGTAAGGGAGGTGACTTCCTTCACCGTGCCGACGCGCGGCGCGCGCCTGTCGTCTCGCTCGAAGCTCATTGGGGCAACCACCGCGCATAAAGGGATGTTGAAAGGGCGCGGCCGGGCTGATCGCCGGAAAGCCCCGCCTCGCGAATGACGAGTTCGCCCGATTCGACCACGCCGCCGAAGCCGCGCATCGTCTCCATCATCAGCTCGTGAACCGAATAGAAGCTGGCGCGGATCGAATAGGCCGTCAGCACGAAGCCGAGCGCATCCGGTTTCAGGATCGCGCGGCAGAGGTCCAACATTCGAGGCAGATGCTCGAAAAGCTGCCAGACCTCTCCATTCGGCCCGCGTCCGAATTTCGGCGGATCGGTGAGGATGATGTCATAGTGGTTGCCGCGTCGCTCCTCGCGCTCGATGAACTTCATCGCATCATCGCAGATCCAGCGGATCGGACGATCGTTGAGGCCAGAGAGCGCCTGGTTCTCGCGCGCCCAGCCGATCGCCTTCTTCGACGCATCCACATGGGTCACTTCCGCGCCGGCGGCAGCGGCGACCAGCGAGGCAACGCCGGTATAGCCAAAGAGGTTGAGCACTTTAGGCGGGGTCTTGCCGCCTGCGGCCTGCTGCAGCACATCACGCATCCATTGCCAGTGGGCGACCTGTTCGGGAAACACGCCGACATGGCGAAAGGCGGTGAAGCGGCCGAGGAAATCGACGTCCATGATCCGCAGCGGCCATGTTTCGCCAAGGGCGGCCTTGGGAAAGCGCCAGCGCCCCATGCCGTCCTCGTCCGTATCGCCGGTGAAAATCGCATCGGCATTGGCCCAGATCTTTTCATCGAGAAGCGGGGGCCACAGCGCCTGCGCCTCGGGGCGAACGATGCGATAATCGCCATATTGCTCGAGTTTCAGCCCGTGGCCGCTGTCGATCAGGTGAAAGCCGTCGGCGGAGACCGACTGGAGAATGGTCGGCACGCGTTCTGCCGGGCGTTCGCCTTCCCGCATCGCGATCCACTGCGGCTCGGGCTGGCGGCTGCGGCGCTCGGTCTGCTTGTCCGCCGGGGCCGCGGCCTTGCGCCGTTCGACACGGCCTTCGGACCGCGCGCCCTTGCGCTGCCGGTCAGGCTTGGCCTGCGGCTTGCCGCCAGCCTTGTTGCGGCGGGTCTTGTCGGCTCTGGAAGGCGTCATGAAAGGCGATCATCCCGCGAGTGTTGGAAAGCTGCGGTTTATCAGCCCTGTTACGAAAATGGCAAGTCTTCTCGCATCGTCTCAGGAGGACGGCAGTTGATCGAGCGGGCGGGCAGACGAGACTTCGGTGCTCCGCGCCTTCTGCTTGTCGGCCTCCGCGCGCCAGAGTGCGGCCTCGCGCTTGCTGGATTTGGCGGTCTTGCGGTGCTTGCGCTGGGAGATCCAGGTAAACAGCGCGCCCAGCAAAATGCCGAGAATAAAGGCGATGAAGATGTAGACGAAGAACGGAGCGGAGACGGCGAGCACGTTGTCGCTGGCATTGAAGGGGTTCAGAGCCATGGTCACCGACTGCCGGTTGGCAACCGACAACAGAACCAGCACCACCCCGATGGGCAGAAGAATGATGAGATTGACAAGCTTTGACATGATGCGCCTCGAACGCGTTTCCTTATTGCCGGCGATCCGGCCCGCAGCCGTTAGTCGTCGTCTTTCTGGTCGGGATTGAGGCGTTCGCGCAATTCCTTGCCGGTCTTGAAGAACGGCACCCATTTCTCTTCGACGAAAACGGTGTCGCCCGTGCGCGGGTTTCGTCCCGAGCGCGAGGGGCGGTTCTTGACCGAAAACGCACCGAAGCCGCGCAACTCGACTCGGTTGCCCGCCGCCAGCGCATCCGCGATCTCGTCCAGAATTGCATTCACGATATTTTCGACATCGCGGTGATAGAGATGCGGGTTACGCGCCGCAACAATCTGTACCAATTCCGACTTGATCACACCCAGCCCCTCAACGCTCTGATTTTCATTGCCAATCAGTCTGCCCGACAGACACAAGCCCGTCAACAAGGCCGGTCTGGCGAAGGATATCCTCGCTGACAAACCAGCCAAGTCCGAGCGATTCGAGCAGTTTGGCCCCCATTCTTGCTAAACCGACCCCGAAGCTGTCTTTGTTTACGTTATCCCAAGACCGGATTTCAAGGGAGTCCGAAACGCCGTTTGCGGCAAGATAGGCCTTAATTTCTTCGCGACCGCCAATTTCGTCGACCAGTCCGGCCCCAACCGCCTGCCGTCCGGTCAGGATCCGTCCGTCGGCGAGCTCCAGCGCCTTATCGCGCGGCATGCCGCGACGCTCGGCGACAAGATCTACGAACCAGTCATAGCTGTCCATCACCAAGGCGCGGACCATGGCCTTCGCATCCGCGCTCGCATCGTCGAACGGCGAAGGCTCGGCCTTCATCGGCGCGGATTTGATCGAATCCACGGAGACGCCGATCTTGTCGAGCAGTTCCTTCGCCTGCGGATAGAGAAAGATGACGCCGATCGAACCGGTGATCGAGGTATCGCCGGCAAAGATGCGATCGCCGGCCAGCGCGATCATGTAGCCCGCCGAGGCGGCCTGGGTGCGTATCTCGCTGACGACAGGCTTTGTCTCTGCCACCTTGCGCAAGGCCTTGTAGACCGCCTCGCCGCCGAATGTCGTGCCGCCGCCGGTCGAAAGAGACACGACCAGCGCCCTGGCCGCCGGATCCTCGCCGATCTCGCGGATCGTCTCGAGCATCGCCGGATCGTCGCCGACGACGCCCGAGACCGACAATTGCGCGACGTGCGGGCGGGCGAGCATGGTCCCCGGCTCGGCCCCGCCATAGGCCTCGTAGAGCGCGACCACGAGCAGGACGGCGACCGCGAGAGCCGCCGCACGCCACCAGCCAACGCGCCGCCTGAGGCGCCTGCGCTCAAGGATATCCGATAGGTTCATCAACGCCCTCACAGTGTTTTGAACGGCGCGCATGGCTGCCGCGCTTGGCGAATGTGCGTGCGACGCTCATCTGATGTCAATCGCGCATGGCCCGTTTTTCGGTCGCCAACTTGTTATGGCCGGCAAAACATAATACCCATGAACACTGAGAGGCAACGGCTCAGGCTGTCGCAGGGCCCGTGGCGGCCGGGAATGACAGGCCGTCCGAAGACGACGAGACGACACAAGATGAGCATTGCAACCACAACGCATGACGACAAGGGTCTGTCCGGGCCATCCATCGAGGAAGGCTTCCGCAAGGCGCGGCGGCATTCAGGCCATGTGCGTCGCCTCAAATTCCTCCTGCCGCTTGCCGCTGTTGTGATCACGATCGGACTGATTGCCGCAACCTTTCTGCGCTCGATCGTGCCCGACAACATCTCGCTCGATGCCGCATCGATCGAGAACGGCATGATCGTCATGACCAATCCCGGCATGTCGGGCCGCAATTCCGACGGCATCCGCTACTCGCTGAAGGCGGATCGCGCGCTGTTGCCCGCCGCCAATCCCGACGACAGCACCGTGCTGCTCGAAAACGTCATTGCCACGGTTCCCGTCGAGGATAATGTGACGGCCGTGGTCGATGCGGCGCGCACGCTCTACGACCGCGCCACCGAGAAGCTGACGATAAACGACCCCTTCACCATCGAGCTTTCGAACGGCATGCATGCGGATTTCACATCCGCCGAGATCGACATCAAGGCCGGAACGCTGTCCAGCGACACGCCGGTGTCCGTAACTGCGCCGCAGGCATCAGTGGTTGCCGAAAACGTGAATATCATCGATAACGGTCAGAAAATCCGCTTTGGCGGCGGCGTTCACGTCACGCTGTCGCCGTCGGCACTGGCCCGCACCGGACAATGAGGTTTCGGATGGATCTGAGCAATTTGAAATTCTGCGCCCCGCGCCGCTCGACCGCGGCAACGCTGGCGCTTTTGTGCGCGCTGGCGCTGCCGGCGGGCCAAAGCCTCGCCCAGTCGACCCAGACCAGCGGCTTCCAGCTTTCCGGCGACGAGCCGATCGACATCGACGCCGACGAATTCGAAGTGGATGACGCGACCAAGCTGATCACCTTTTCCGGCAATGTCGTCGCCGTCCAGGGCGAGAACCAGGTCAAGGCCGGCAAGATGACCGTGCGCTATGCCGGCGGCTCGACCGGGATCGCCTCCGGACAGGGCGATATCGAGCGAATCGACCTCAGCCAGTCGGTGCAGCTTCTCACAGACACGCAGACGGCCACCGGCGACACTGGCTATTTCGACATGGTCACCCAGCATTTCGTGCTGGAGGGCAATGAAGTGGTGCTGAAGGAAAGCGGCAATGTCTTCGTCGGCTGCAAGCTCACCGTCGACATGAACACCAGCCAGGCCAAGCTTGACGCATGCGGCAAGCGCGTGCAGATCCGGCTCAACCCGCAGTCACGGCCAGGCAACTGATCCCGCATGCCGAAGACAACGACAAGAAAAACGCTCTCCACGGCAGAGCGCCCGTCCGTTACCGCAACTGCGCCCCAGAACGGCGACCGCGAAAACGGCCGTTATGACGGCACGCTGATCGCGCAGGGGCTGACCAAGACCTATCGCAGCCGGCGCGTCGTCAACGGCGTGTCGCTGGTGGTGCGCCGCGGCGAGGCCGTCGGCCTGCTCGGCCCCAACGGCGCGGGCAAGACCACCTGTTTTTATATGATCACCGGCCTGGTGCCCGTCGATGAGGGCTCCATCGCGCTGCATGGCCGCGACGTCACCGGCCTGCCGATGTACCGCCGCGCCCGCCTCGGCGTCGGCTACCTGCCGCAGGAAGCCTCGATCTTTCGCGGCCTCTCGGTTGAAGCCAACATCCGCGCCGTGCTCGAACTGACGCCCCTGAAGAAGAAGGAGCGGGAAGAAAAGCTCGAGCAGCTGATGGAGGAATTCGGCATCGCCAAGTTGCGCAAGACCTCGGCCGTGGCGCTTTCCGGCGGCGAGCGCCGGCGCCTCGAAATCGCCCGCGCGCTGGCAACCGACCCGGCCTTCATGCTGCTGGACGAGCCCTTTGCCGGCGTCGACCCGATTTCGGTCGCCGATATCCAGAACCTGATCCGCCACCTGACGCGGCGCGGCATCGGCGTCCTGATCACGGATCACAATGTCCGCGAAACGCTTGGCATGATCGACCGCGCCTATATCATCCATGCCGGCGAGGTGCTGACCCACGGCAAGGCCGACGAGATCGTCGCCAACACCGATGTGCGCCGTTTCTACCTCGGAGACAATTTCAGCCTGTAGATGCGAACGCCCGAGCAGCGGATTCCGGCTTGATCACAAAGCAATTTTTGTGCCAGTCTCCCATCTGTACACTTTGATTTGTTCAGTACGCATATGGTCGCCCGTTCGGGCCGGCGATAGCGACCCAGGGGTTTTGCTCGCGTCATGGCATTAAGCGCCAATCTCTTTCTCCGACAGAACCAGTCGCTGGTCATGACGCCGCAACTGATGCAGTCCATTCAGCTGCTGCAGATGCCGCATGCCGAACTTAACCAGTTCATCGCCCAGGAAGTGGAGAAGAACCCGCTTCTGGAGGTTGCCGGCGAAGACGGCGGACCGGAGGACCGGCCGGAGGTTGCCGAACCACAGGAGACCGCCGGCGCCGACCTTGCCAGCGACTGGTATTCCGACGACCGGCAGGCCGACGGCACGGCCCGGCTCGGAGACAGCCTCGACAGCAATTTCGACAGCGCTTACGGCGAAGACAGCCCGCCTTTGCGGCCGGATGCGCCGGAGCTGATGAGCCAGTGGAAATCGATGCCGGGCACGCTTGGTGGCGACGACCATGTCGACCTTGACGAATTCGTCGCCGGCAGGCCCTGCCTGCGCGATCACCTCACCGCCCAGATCGCGCTCACCTTCAAGCGTCCGGACGAACAGGCGATCGCCCGCCACCTTGTCGACTATCTCGACGAGGCCGGCTATTTCCGGGGCGAGACCGCCGAAATCGCCGAACGCGCCGGACTGACCGCCGACAGGCTGGATGCTGTGCTGGAGCGGCTGAAAACGCTCGATCCGCCCGGCATCTTCGCCCAGTCCCTTTCCGACTGCATGCGTCAGCAATTGCTGCAGACTGAAGGCCTTACCCCGGCAATGGCGGCCCTGGTCGACAATCTCGAACTGGTCGCCCGCCGCGATTTCACCAGGCTGAAGAAGCTTTGCGGCGTGGAAGAACAGGATCTTCTGGCGATGATGCAGACGCTTCGCCGGCTGAACCCGAAACCGGCCGGCACCTTTTCCAGCCAGCCGCCCGAATCGGTCCTGCCCGATGTCATCGTCTCGGCCCGCAAGGAGGGCGAATGGCAGGTGGAGCTCAATCCCGACACGCTGCCGCGCGTTCTGGTCAATCGCTCCTACCTTACCGAAATCAAGGCCTCGCGCGGCATGTCGGAGGCCGATGATGCCTTTCTCAACACCTGCCTGCAGACGGCAAACTGGCTGACGCGCAGCCTCGACCAGCGCGCCCGCACAATCTTGAAGGTCGCAAGCGAGATCGTGCGCCAGCAGGACGCCTTCCTCAAGCACGGCGTCGATCATCTGCGGCCGCTCAACCTGAAGACCGTGGCCGACGCGATCAAGATGCACGAATCGACCGTCAGCCGCGTCACCTCCAACAAGTTCATCCTGACCCCGCGCGGCCTTTACGAACTGCGCTATTTCTTCTCCGTTTCGATCGCCTCCGACCAGGCGGACGGCAGCGCGCTTTCGGCGGAATCGATCCGCCACAAGATCCGCCGCATGATCAGTGCGGAAACGGCCGAGGCGGTCCTGTCCGACGATGACATCGTCTCAGCACTCAAGGACGAGGGCATCACGCTGGCCCGCCGGACCGTGGCAAAATACCGCGAGGCCATGTCGATCCCCTCCTCCGTCCAGCGCCGCCGCGAAAAACGCGCCTACGCCAAGGCCGTCGGCGCCTGAGCCGCGGTGAGAACGGCCCCGGCAAAGGCGCCGCCGTGATTGACTTCGGCCAACATGGACGGTAGAGCATCCGCCGCAAGAGGGGCGCCGCCTCAGCAAGGGAGACGGGACGCAGATGCTCCGGGACCGGGATAAGCGGCAAACCAACCGCACCCGGCGGCAAAAAATCGCAAGAAGAATATTGCGGAGATCCCGCTGGCAAACGGCTGAAAAATGCCCAAATGAGTTATGATGACAATCAGTCATCGAAGTGCCGTCCCGGTCACCGGAAGGCCATGCCTGTAAGTTCTTGGAGGAGAACGGGGCTTGGCTTAAACTGGTGCCCGCAAACGATAGAAGAAGGGAAGATCCATGAGTGTTCGCGTCTCGGGAAAACAAATGGAAGTCGGTGAGGCTTTCCGTGAAAAAATCGAAGACCAGATCGAGGAAGCGGTCACCAAATATTTTGACGGCGGCTATTCCGGCCAGGTCACGGTCGAGAAGTCGGCAGGCGGCTTCGAGGCCGACTGCAAGGTCCATCTCGACAGTGGCGCCGTGCTGCATGCAGCCGGCAAGGCCCATGATCCCCAGGCCGCCTTCGACGCAGCGTTCGAACGCATCGCCAAGCGCCTGCGCCGCTACAAGCGCAAGCTGAAGGATCACCACCAGCACAATGGCCACGCCGATTTCGCCGAAGTCGCCTATTCGGTGATGGACCTGCCGCAGGAGGATGAAACCGAGATTCCGGAAGACTATGCGCCGGCCATCATCGCCGAAGCGAAGACCGAGGTCCGCACAATGGCGGTGGCAACGGCCGTCATGGCGCTCGACATGACCGACAAGCCGCTGATGCTGTTCCGCAACCCGGACAACAAGACGCTCAACATCGTCTATCGCCGCCCCGATGGCAATATCGGCTGGATCGACACAGCCGGCATCAAGGGCTGAACCCACTTTGGCGGGTGCCGTTCAGGCGCCCGCCCCCAAGCCGCAACCCAGGATACCAGGATATGGCCCTTGACGACCTGCTGAAACAGGAGGCGATCATCCCCGCCCTCAAGGCAAACTCCAAGAAGCAATTATTGCAGGAGTTGGCCGCCAGAGCGGAGGCCGTGACGGGAATTCCCGAGCGCGAGATCTTCGAAGTGGTGCTCCAGCGCGAGCGCCTCGGTTCGACCGGTGTCGGCAACGGCATCGCCATACCCCACGGCAAACTGCCGAAGCTTGACCACATTTGCGGCGTGTTCGCCCGCCTGCAGCACCCCGTCAATTTTGAGGCGCTGGACGACCAGCCGGTCGATCTTGCCTTTCTTCTGCTCGCCCCCGAGGGCGCGGGCGCGGATCATCTCAAGGCGCTCTCGCGCGTGGCGCGGCTTCTGCGTGACCAGGACCTGGTCAAGAAACTCCGGGCGTCGGATTCCGAAAGCGCGATCTACGCCTTCCTGAATACCGATCCGGATTCTTCCGCGGCCTGAACCTGCGGCAAGCATTTTCCCAGTAAAAAAGCGTTCCGCAAAAGCGAAACGCCACGGACTGCTGCCCCCTCGTGGTCTGGGTCATCCTCGTGCTTGACACGAGGATCCAGGCTGCCCGAGAAATGGCTGCAGAAAGCCCCTGAATTCAAGGAGTTGCGCCGCCTGGATGCTCGGATCAAGTCCGAGCATGACGCCTCATGGGGAGGTCTCGCGAAGTGGCGCGCCCTAGGTCGCATGCTTTGTCAGCAGTCTGAGGCGTTCCGCAAAGCGAAACGCCTCTTTTTGTGTTGTTCGCGAAGCCGTGCTTATTCAGACTTGTCCTCACCGGCCTGCTGCGCGAGATCGGCTTTTGGCCCGCCCTTCGAGACGCCGACCATGGCCGGGCGCAGGACGCGATCGCCGATCATGTAGCCGGTCTGGACGACCTGAACCACCGTGTTGGCGGGAATTTCCGGGTTCGGCACCTCGAACATCGCCTGGTGGAAATGCGGGTCGAATTTCTGCCCTTCCGCCTCGATCGTCTTCACGCCATGGCGTTCCAGCGCCGACAGCATGGACCGTTCGGTCATCTCCACGCCTTCGACAAAACCCTTGATCTCGTCGGAGCGCTTGTCTTCGGGCAGACTGTCGAGCGCCCGGCGCAGATTGTCGGATACGCCGAGCATGTCGCGCGCAAACGCCGTGACCGAATAGGCCTTGGCGTCCTTCACGTCGCGGGCGGTGCGCCGGCGCAGGTTTTCCATCTCGGCGGCGAGCCTGAGCAACTGGTCGCGCTGCTTTTCGTTCTCCTCACGCAGAAGATCGATCGGATCGGGCTCAGCGATTTCGGCATCCGCAGCCGCCTCGACCGGCGCATCCGCCTCAAGGTCGACCACCGTCTCGTTGATTTCCTCGTCAGTGCCGTTCTTCTTGGTCTCGTCGGTCATGACGTCTCCGCACGTTGCAGTTTGTTCTTGAATCTCTCGGGCCACGATATCGAGGTTCATTCCCGAAAAATCAAGGCCCTCCCCGGTATTCACATGGCGCGCTCAGCGAGAACGCGACATTCGCGACAGAAGATGGGCCGTATAGTCCACCATCGGCACCACCCGGGCATAGTTGAGACGCGTCGGTCCGATCACGCCGACCGCGCCGACGACCTGGTTGTCGCTGTCGCGATAGGGCGCGACCACGAGCGAGGAGCCCGACAGCGAGAACAGCTTGTTCTCCGAGCCGATGAAGATGCGAACGCCCGAGCCGCTTTCGGCCAGGCTGATCAGCTCGATCAGGCTTTCCTTCTTCTCAAGATCGTCGAACAGCATGCGCAGCCGATCAATATCGGCGGCATCGGCGACGCCTTCGAGCAGATTGGCCCGGCCGCGCACGATCAGCCGGCCCGGCTTGCCCTCCTCCGAACTGCCAGACCAGACGGCAAGGCCGCGTCCGACGAGATCCTGCGAAAGCTGGTCGAGTTCGTGGCGCACCTCGTCCTTCAGCAGCCCCAGAACCGTTTTCAGCTCCGGCAGGGTCTGGCCGTTCAGATGCGCGTTGAGGAAATTCGACGCCGCCGTCAGCTGCGAGGAGGTCGTGCCGGCCGGCAGGTCGATGATCCGGTTTTCAACCTCGTTGTGCTCGCCGACAAGCACGGCCAGCGCCTTGGTCGGCTCCAGCCGGATGAACTCGACATGCTTGAGCACGGTGTTGCTCTTCGACGTCATCACCAGCCCCGCGCCGCGCGACATGCCGGAAAGCATCTGGCTTGCCTCGTTCAAAAGCCCGTCGACGGGCTGGCCGCGATCGACGCTCTTCATGTGGCGCTCGATCTCGGAGCGCTCGCTTTCAGCAAGGTCGCCCACCTGCATATAGGCATCGACAAAGAAGCGCAGGCCGATCTCCGTCGGCAGGCGACCGGCCGAGACATGCGGCGCGTAGATCAGGCCGAGTTCCTCAAGGTCGCTCATCACATTGCGAACAGAGGCCGGCGACAGCGACATCGGCAGGAGCCGCGACAGGTTGCGCGAGCCGAGCGGCTCCCCGCTTTCCAGGTAGCTCTCGACAATCGCGCGGAACACCTCGCGCGAGCGGTCGTCCAGTGTCATTGCCGAATTGTCTGCGCGTCGATCTGCTGTCATGCTTCAAATGGCCGGGTGGTTCGTCTGCTTCGACCCATAATATAGTGTCGGCGCGGCGCTTCGCAATTCGTCTTTGCTGCGCGCCGGCCTGCCGTTTTTCTTTGCAAAAGCCGCCTCTTCCTTCTAGAACCGCCGCAACGAAAACCGGAAGGACCACACCATGCGGCCATCAGGCAGACAACTCAACCAGATGCGCAATGTTTCCTTCGAGCGTGGCTTTTCCAAGCACGCGGAAGGCTCCTGCTTCGTCAAATTCGGGGATACGCATGTTCTGTGCACCGCCTCCCTCGAAGAGCGCGTTCCGCCGTGGCTGCGCAATGGCGGCAAGGGCTGGGTGACGGCCGAATACGGCATGTTGCCGCGCGCCACAGGAGAGCGCATGCGCCGCGAGGCCTCCTCCGGCAAGCAGGGCGGCCGCACGCTGGAGATCCAGCGCCTGATCGGCCGCTCGCTGCGCGCCGTCGTCGATCTCGAAGCCCTCGGCGAACGTCAGATCAGCGTCGACTGCGACGTCATCCAGGCAGACGGCGGCACCCGCACCGCCTCGATCACCGGCGCCTGGATCGCGCTGCATGATTGCCTGAAATGGATGGAAGCCCGCAGCATGGTCAAGACCGACAAGGTGCTGAAGGACCATGTCGCGGCAATCTCCTGCGGCATCTTCGCCGATCAGCCGGTCATCGACCTCGACTATCTGGAGGATTCGTCTGCCGAGACCGACGCCAATTTCGTCATGACCGGCACCGGCGGCATCGTCGAGATCCAGGGCACCGCCGAGGGCAAGCCCTTCTCGCAGGACGAATTCCTGACGCTCCTGGACTTGGCCCGCAACGGCATTTCCGAGCTGGTGGACCTGCAGAAGAAGACCATCGCCGGCGTCTGAAGGAGTTTGCCATGCCAATTGCCGCCGTTCTGGAAACTGCGCTCTATGCTGAGAACCTTGACGCCGCCGAGGCCTTCTACGGCGGCGTTCTCGGGCTCGAGAAGATAACCCGTGTCGAAAATCGCCATGTGTTCTTCCGCTGCGGACCGGGGGTGTTGCTGGTCTTCAACCCGACCGAGACGGAAAAGCATTCGGACGCCACGTCGTTTCCAGTCCCCACCCATGGCGCGCGCGGCCCCGGGCATGCCTGTTTCCGGCTCGAGGAAGACGATTTCGACTCGATGATCGCACGGCTTGCGGCCAACGGCATCGCCATCGAAAGCGATTTTCGCTGGACGAACGGCGCCCGCTCGATCTATTTCCGCGACCCCGCCGGCAACAGCCTGGAATGCGCCGAGGCAAAGCTCTGGGGGCTTTGATGACGATGGTTGGCCCCAAACCACCGTCATGCCGGCCTTGAGCCGGCATCCAGGGCCATACGGGTGGCTTGAAACATCGAGATCAGGCCCCTGCTTTGTTCGTAACGCCCTAAACCCCGGCTCAAGGCCGGGGTGACGGAAAGACGTAAAACCAGTTGAAGCCACCAGGAACTGACATGCGCAAACTCGAAACCAAGACCATCGTCGTTGCCAGCCACAATGCCGGCAAGATCGCGGAGATCGCCGAACTGATCGGCCCGCTCGGTTTTTCGGCCAAGTCGGCGGCAGAACTCTCCTTTGACGTGCCTGAAGAGACTGGCACGACATTCGAGGAAAACGCCGCGATCAAGGCGCTGGCGTCCGCGCAAAAGTCCGGCCTGCCGGCCCTTGCCGACGACTCTGGCATTGCCGTCGACGCCCTTGACGGCGCGCCCGGCGTCTACACCGCCGACTGGGCAGAGACCGAGGATGGCAGCCGCGATTTCATGATGGCGATGGAGAAGGTGGAAAAGGCGCTCGCCGAGAAAGGCGCGACGACGCCGGAGGCGCGCACCGCCCGCTTCGTCTGCGTGCTGTGTCTTGCCTGGCCCGACGGCCATACCGAGACGTTCCGCGGCGAGGTCGAAGGCAATCTCGTCTGGCCGCCGCGCGGCGAAAAGGGCCATGGCTATGACCCGGTGTTCCAGCCCAAGGGCCACGACAGGACGTTCGGCGAGATGGATCCGTCCGAAAAAGCCGAAGGCGGCCCGGCCGATGGCGGTGCGCTCTCCCACCGCGCCCGCGCCTTCAAGCTGTTCACCGAAACGGGACTTGCGCTCTGACAAACGACCCGGCGGCAACGGCAGGCATCAATGGCGATGACGGCGAACCGGGTTTCGGCGTCTATCTGCACTGGCCGTTCTGCGCGGCCAAATGCCCCTATTGCGACTTCAACAGCCATGTCCGCCACCAGCCGGTCGACCAGAAGCGGTTTGTCGCCGGCTTCCTGAGAGAAATCGCCCATATGCGCGCGCTTTCCGGGCCGCGCACCGTCACCAGCATCTTCATCGGCGGCGGCACGCCCTCGCTGATGGAACCGCAAACGCTGGGCGCGATCCTTGAGGGCGTCGCCGCGGCCTGGCATGTGCCGGACGGGATCGAGGTGACGCTGGAGGCCAACCCCTCGAGCGTCGAGGCAGAACGGTTTCGCGGATACCGCGCCGCCGGCGTCAACCGCGTTTCCATGGGCGTGCAGGCATTGAACGATCGCGAACTGCGCTTTCTCGGACGCCTGCACACTGTCGAGCAGGCGCTTGGCGCGATCCGTCTGGCCCGCGAGACCTTTCCGCGCATGTCCTTCGACCTGATCTATGCCCGTCCGGGGCAGACGGCGGAGGACTGGGAGCGTGAACTCAACCAGGCGATCGACCTGGCCGCCGACCATCTGTCGCTCTATCAGTTGACCATCGAGGAAGGTACGCGCTTCTTCGACCTCTATAACCGGGGCAAGCTCGTCGTGCCGGACGAGGACCAGGCGGCGCATCTCTACGAGGTGACGCAGGCCGTGACCGCTGCGCGCGGCCTTCCGGCCTATGAGGTTTCCAACCATGCCCGCCCAGGCGCCGAAAGCCGCCACAATCTCACCTATTGGCGCTATGGCGATTATGCCGGGATCGGCCCCGGCGCGCATGGGCGTCTGGGGACGGCTTCGGGCAAGACCGCGACGGCAACGGAGAAACACCCCGAGACCTGGCTGCAGGCGGCCGAGGCCCATGGCCATGGCATGATCGAGCAAGCATTGCTCTCTCAGGAAGAGCAGGCCGACGAGCTTCTGCTGATGGGGCTTCGGGTGAAGGAGGGCGTCGACCTCGCCCGCTGGTCTTCGCTCTCGGGCAAGCCGATGGATGCCGAACGCGAGGATTTCCTGCTGAACCTCGGCCTGATCGAGCGCATCGGCAATGCGCGCCTGCGCGCCACGCCCGAAGGCATGCTGCTTTTGAACAGGATCGTCGCGGAACTTTCCTGACGAGCGGGTTGCAAGCTGCTATAAGCACACGCGGAACCCGCCTTGGAGGCCGCGCGTTCATCATCACATACCGGAAAACTATTTCAGCGAAGAAAGACCGTCAGATGGCAAGTTCGAGCTATACACACCGCATGATCCGCGACCGGCTGAGCGCGGCCATCTGCATCATTTTCGGCATTTATATGGGCTATCTCGCCCATTCCGACGGCGTCGCGCTGACGCCGTCGCTGTTTTACGGGCTGGTCGCCTTCGTGCTGCTCGCCATGTTGCTGATGATCCTCAGAAACTTCATCTATGCCCTGATCATCGCCGGACTGATCGTCTGGCTCGCGGCCTATCTCGGCTTCGGCTGGGCCGACCAGTTGATCGCCTATATCGAACAACTGTTGCGGCTCGGCTACCAGGAATCGCTGAAACTGTTCATGTCCGCCGAGGCGCCGATCGCCACGTGACGGGCAGCGTCAGGCCGCGAGCCCGTCCATCAGGCTCTTCAGAGCCGCCTCGGCCTCCGCCGAACGCTCCGAACGATCGATGAAACCGCCGCCGAAGACGCGGGCGTCATTGCCCGGCGCATCATAGAGCACGCAGGCCTGGCCGCTGGCGATCCCCGCCTCGCCTTCCAGCAGGTCGACATAGACGCCGTTCTCGTCGGCATGCAGCCTGACGGGGAGCGGCGGACGCGTGGAGCGGACCTTGGCGAAACAGGAAAACCCGTCCGCCGCCGCCTCTTCAAGCGGCCCGTCGCCCAGCCAGTTGACGTCGCGCAGATAAATGCGGCGCGTTTCCAGCGCCTCGCGCGGGCCGACGATGACGCGGCGCGAACGGGCATCGAGATAGACCACGTAGAGCGGCTCTCCGGTGGCAACGCCCAGCCCCTTGCGCTGGCCGATCGTGTAGCGCACGATCCCCTCATGCCGGCCGAGCACGCGGCCGTCGAGATGCACGATCTCGCCGGAAAGCTCGGCATTGGGCTTCAGCTTGGCAATCACGTCGGAATATTTGCCCTGCGGCACGAAACAGATGTCCTGGCTGTCCGGCTTGTCGGCGACGATCAGGCCCATCTCTTCCGCCAGCCGCCGCGTATCGGCCTTCGGCAGGCCGCCCAACGGAAAGCGCAGGAAATCGATCTGTTCCTGCGTGGTCGCAAACAGGAAATAGCTCTGGTCGCGCTCGGCATCCACCGGACGGTAAAGCGCGCGGCGCATCGGGTTCTCCGGCATCGGGTTCGGTTTGGAGCGGATGTAGTGGCCGGTCGCCAGCGCATCCGCGCCAAGTTCCTTGGCCGTCGACAGAAGATCGGCGAACTTGACCGTCTGGTTGCAGGCAACACAGGGGATCGGCGTCTCGCCGGCGATATAGCTTTCGGCGAAGGGGTTGATCACCGTTTCGCGAAACCGCGCCTCGTAGTCGAGCACATAATGGGGAATGCCCAGCCGTTCGCAGACGCGGCGGGCATCGTCGATGTCCTGCCCGGCGCAGCAGGAACCGGCCCTGTGCACGGCCGCGCCGTGATCGTAAAGCTGAAGGGTGATGCCGAGGACATCATAGCCCTCGCGCTTCAAAAGCCCGGCCACGACCGAGCTGTCGACGCCGCCGGACATGGCGACGACAACGCGCGTGGCCTCCGGCTTCTTGTCAAAACCAAGTGAATTCATGATCCGCCAGTCCAGTTCAAGGTTGGATGTCAAACCGTTAATGTTGGCGGTGATATAGAGGCCCTGCCGGCAGGACGCAAGCAGAGCCTTGTTGCTCAGGCTTCCATCACCGGAGCGATATAGGCCGCGTGCACCCAGCCTGTGACAGCGCCCTCCCGGCCATCGGGACTTTCCGGCGCGACAAAGGCCCAGTCTCCCTGCCGCTGCATGATTTTCAACCGCGTGCCCTTCAGAAGCGTTCCGGGCGGCACCACCTTCTCGAAGACCGCGCCCGGCCCGCCGCGCAGATTGAGCCGCCCTGCCGTGACCACGGCCGCGGGCTCGCGATCGTCCGCCTCGCCGAGAAGCGCCCGGAAACGCTCCATCGGAAAGGCCGGCCCCGGATCGGTCTTCCAGCCGCGCGTGTCGATCTCCTCATGGCTGACGATCGCCTTGATCGGGTAAAAGCCGACAAGCGCCTGAACAAGGTCGACCCCAGTCGCAATCTGCGCCTCCGGGTAGAGCGGCCAGGCAAAACTGCCCGACCCGACTCGGGGCTGCGGCGCCATTTGATAACCGCCCGCCTTTTTCAGCGCCCGCTCGGAAAAGCGCTTGCCATAGGCATCGGTGAAATCGCCAAGCCCGTTCGGCTTCAGCCAGCCGGGATTGACGAATTCGATGCCGACGGAGAAGGCGTTCAACCCTTCAAGCGTGCCGTAGCGCGACGGGCCGGCATGCCATGCGGTGCGGTTGAAGGGCGCGATCTGCCAGGCCGTGCCATCGCGGTCGATCACCACATGGGCGCTCGACCCGCGATTGGCGGCGCCTGCCGCCGCGCCCATCAGCCAATCCCGGCTCGCCGCCCCGTTCCAGCCGGTTGTGTAGTGCAGCACGATGATGACCGGCGGGTTCTGCCGCCGGGCGCCGAGATTGGCGGATTGTCCGAACCAGATGCCCGGAATTCTGTGATTTTCGATCCGCATCGCGCGGCTCCTTCCTGCCTGTTTGAAACTGCAGGAATCCTAAGCGTCGTGATCGATGCGGGAGCCGCCGGGGAAAACCGGGGATACAAGAACGCGCGGACCGGAAGGCCCGCGCGTTGTCAAAAGCCGAAACCGTGAGCCTCAGGCGGCGAGCTTGGCTGCGACCTTGGCGACGTGACCGCCCTGGAAGCGGGCAGCCTCGAGCTCGACGGCAGACGGCATGCGCGAGCCGTCGCCATCAGTGATCGTCGAAGCGCCGTAGGGCGAACCGCCCTTGATCTCGTCAACGCCCATCTGGCCGGCAAAGGCGTAAGGCAGGCCGACGACGACCATGCCCTGGTGAAGCAGGGTCGGGATGAAGCCGAGAATGGTCGATTCCTGGCCGCCATGCTGGGTCGCCGAGGAGGTGAAGACCGATCCGACCTTGCCGACGAGCTTGCCGGTTGCCCAGAGCGCGCCGGTCTGGTCGACGAAATTGCGCATCTGCGAGGCCATGGTGCCGAAGCGGGTGCCGGCGCCGAAGATGATGGCGTCATACTGGTCGAGCTCGTTCGGATCGGCGATCGGCGCGTCCTGGTCGAGCTTGAAATGCGACGCCTTGGCCACCTCTTCCGGCACCAGTTCGGGAACGCGCTTGATGGTTACCTCGGCGCCTTCGGCGGCAGCGCCTTCGGCGACGGCCTTGGCCATGGCTTCGATGTGGCCGTAGGCCGAGTAGTAGAGAACGAGAACTTTCGCCATTTGAAACTCCATTGAACGGAATTGAAATCTGTGTCCCAGCAGATAGTCCTTCGAACGCGGCGAAGTCCAGAGGCCGCGGCATAGACGCAGTGTTCACACAATCCGCAGCAGATACGCTTTGCCGACGCGGCGGGCTTGAAGAAACGCAATCAAGGGTCCAAAACGTGACAACACGCCTGCTTCAATCGAACACGGACCAACCACAATGAGCGAAGACGACAATCCGACCGCGGCGATGCTCGCCATCGGCGACGAACTTCTGTCCGGCCGCACCAAGGACAGGAATATCGGCCATCTGGCAGAGGCGATGACGCTCATCGGTATCGGCCTGAAGGAAGTGCGGATCGTCGCCGACGACGAAGCCGCGATCGTCGAGGCGGTCAATGCGCTGAGAGAGCGCTACACCTATGTCTTCACCTCCGGCGGCATCGGCGGCACCCATGACGACATCACCGCTGATTCGGTTTCCGCAGCCTTCGGCCTGCCCTGCATCTACAACGACGAGGCGATGAGCCGGCTTGCAGCCCATTACGAGCGGCGCGGGATCGACTTCAACGCCTCGCGCCAGCGCATGGCGCGCATGCCGGAAGGGGCAACGCTGATCGACAATCCGGTCTCCACCGCGCCCGGTTTCGTCATCGGCAATGTCCATGTGATGGCAGGCGTGCCAAGCATTTTCGAGGCGATGCTCGACAATGTCATCCCGACTCTGAAGGGCGGCGCCCCGCTCGTCACCACGACCGTGGAATGTCCCTTCGGCGAAGGCGATATCGCGGAGCGGCTCGGCGAAATCCAGAAGGCCCACCCGAAGACCTCGATCGGCTCCTATCCCCGCTTTTCCTCCGAAGGTTTCCGCACCCAGCTCGTCGTCAGGGCGAGAACCGAGGCCGATGCGGAGGCGGCGGCCCAGGACATCCGCGCCATGCTCGCGGCAATGACGGCCGGTTGATTCCCGTGCCGCCTTACCCGAAAGGCGCGTTTCCGCCCTTCGCATTTTCTGGCATTAGGCTTAGACTGGAAGAGCAGTAACGGCCGGCGCGCCAGCCGGCATTTCATACGGGTGGGAGCCAAGCCCGAGAGGAGTGTTTGAGATGACCTACAAGACCATACTCGCCGTCATGGAATCACCGACGCAGGCCGGCGGCTTCCTCGATTACGCCGTTGAAATCGTTCGCTCCTTCGACGCACATGTGATCGGCCTCCATGCCGAGACCGTAAACCCGACGCCGATCATCGCGCCAATGGAAATCCCCGACCCGATCTCCATCCAGTCGCTTCAGGACATGGCGGAGAAACGCAGCGCCGAACTCGGCGATATTTTCAACAAACGCGCGGCGCGCGAGGGCATTTCCTATGAATGGCGCAAGATCGTCTCCGCCTCCGGGTTCTCCGGCTCATCGGTCATCGACAGCGCCCGGTCCTGCGACCTGATCATCGCCCCGCAGGTCAGCCCGGATGCCCCCGGAGACGCCCGCGCCGATTTCGAGAGCTTCCTGTTTGAAAGCGGACGCCCCGTGCTGCTCGTGCCGCATGTGGACAAGGTGGCAAAACCCTTCAACCGGGTGATGGTCGCCTGGAACGGCTCGCGCGAGGCCGCCCGCGCCACCTTCGATGCCCTGCCCTTCCTGAAGAAGGCCGGCGAGGTCGAAATCTTCTCGGTCAATCCGCATGACAGCAAGGATCAGGAAAGCGGCCTCACGGGTGCGGAAATCGCCTCGACGCTTTCCCGCCACGGCGTCAATGTGACCGCCACCAGCGCCCATGCCGACAAGGCGAAGGCAGCAACCATCATCGAGAACCGCCTGTCGGACAATTCCGTCGATCTTCTGGTCATGGGCGCCTATACGCATTCCAGGCTTTGGGAACTGCTGTTCGGCGGCGTCACCCGCACGCTGCTGGAATCGATGACGGCGGCGACGCTGATGTCGCGCTGATCCCGCGATCAGCCATCTTTCCGGCGACAGAAAGGCCGCATGCCTTGCCTTTTGGCGATGAATGCGGCTAATAGCGATGCCCAACGGCAGGCCGTTGCCTGCCCCGGGCATCGCAGAAGCATTTCATGCCCCCGGGGCCGGCCGGATGCCACTGGGCCGGACGGAGTTGTCGGCCGTCAAACCCTTTGCGTCACCCCTGTCCCGGAGCCTTTCATGTCCCTTCCCGAAAAAGCCTTTCCCGTTTCCTGGGATCAGTTCCACCGCGATGCCCGCGCGCTTGCCTGGCGCCTGTCCGGCCTCGACCAGACCTTCCATGCGATCGTCTGCGTCACGCGCGGCGGCCTCGTGCCGGCGGCGGTGATCTCGCGCGAGCTGGAAATCCGGTTGATCGAGACGGTCTGCATTGCCAGCTATCACGACTATACGAGCCAGGGCGAGACGAAGCTTCTGAAGGGCATTTCCGAGGCACTGACGAAGACCGGCGGCGAGGGCGTGCTGATCGTCGACGACCTGACGGATACCGGCAATACGGCGCGGGAAGTGCGCGATATGCTGCCGAAGGCGCATTTCGCCTGTGTCTACGCCAAGCCCCAGGGCGTGCCGACCGTCGACACTTTCGTCACCGAGGTCAGCCAGGACACCTGGATCTACTTCCCCTGGGACATGGGCTTCACCTATCAGGAGCCGATCAAGAAGGGCCCGGCGCAGTAAGCCGAGCCGTTTCAGTTCAGAGAAAAAACAAACGCCCGACCAGCTTCCCTTCTGGTCGGGCGTTTGCGTCGCGCGGCAGGGGGGTTACCGCTTGCGGAGACGGGCGCGGGCTGCGGGCGCGAGATAGTGGGTCAGCACGGGTCCCGCGACCCAGGCGATCAGCAGCATCGCGGGCAGCAGGAAGACGCGCGCATCGTAGAGCGGCGGCACGGTGAGGATCACCGCAACAATCGCGGCGCAGCCGATGGCGATAACAATGTAAGCAAGAACGCGGGCAGGCAGGTTATCCATTGCAGTTCTCCCTTCGAGTTGCTGGATAAACGCCGCATGAAGAGAAGAGTTCCCGCGGGAGCCGCCAAAAAGGGCTCAGCCGCCGTTGCGCTCGCGCCTGAGCTTCTCCCACCATTGAAGGCGCTTGTTGATCTCGCGCTCAAAACCGCGCTCGGGTGGCTGATAGAATTTCTGCCGGCCCATTTCGGTGGGAAAATAGTCCTGTCCGGAAAAGGCATCCGGCTCGTCGTGGTCGTAGCGATAGCCGTCGCCGTAGCCTTCGGATTTCATCAGCTTGGTCGGCGCGTTGAGAATGTGCTTGGGCGGCAGCAGCGAGCCGTGCTCCTTGGCCGCGCGCATCGCCGCCTTGAAGGCGGTATAGACGCCGTTCGATTTCGGCGCGGTGGCGAGATAGACGCAGGCCTCCGCCAGCGCCAGTTCGCCTTCCGGCGAGCCCAGATAATCATAGGCATCCTTGGCGGCATTGGCGATGACGAGCGCCTGCGGATCGGCAAGCCCGATATCCTCGGACGCCATGCGCACCAGCCTGCGACCGAGAAACAGCGGATCCTCGCCGGCATCGAACATGCGTGCGAGATAATAAAGGGCGGCATCCGGATCCGACCCGCGCACGGATTTGTGCAGGGCCGAAATCAGGTTGTAATGCCCGTCCTGGCCCTTGTCGTAGATCGGCGCGCGGCGCTGGACGATGTTCATCAGGCTTTGTGGATCGAGTCGCTCGTCGGCGCGGGCCGAACGCCAGACTTCTTCCGCAAGCGTCAGGATCGCGCGACCGTCGCCGTCGGCCATCATCACCAGCGTTTCGCGCGCGGCATCATCGAGCGGCAGCGCCCTGCCCTCGGCCTCTTCGGCGCGGCGCATCAGCTCAGCGAGGCTTTCGGCATCATGGGAACGGAAGGTCAGCACGCGGGCGCGCGACAAAAGAGCCGCATTGAGCTCGAAGGACGGGTTCTCCGTGGTCGCGCCGACGAGGATGATGGTGCCATCTTCCATAACCGGCAGAAAACTGTCCTGCTGGGCGCGGTTGAAGCGATGGATCTCGTCGACGAAGAGCAGCGTTTGCCGCCCGTTCATGCGCCTTGCGCGGGCTGATTCGAACACCTTCTTCAGGTCCGCCACGCCGGAAAAGATTGCCGAGATCTGCTCGAAGGCGAGGTCGGCCTCACCGGACAGGAGCCGCGCCACCGTGGTCTTGCCCGTGCCCGGCGGCCCCCAGAAGATCATCGAGCCGAGCGAGCCTGAGGCGATCATGCGCGTCAGCGCGCCGTCCGGACCGGTCAGATGCGGCTGGCCGGTCACCTCGCCGAGCGTCTTCGGCCGCAGCCGGTCGGCCAGCGGTCGCTTGTTTTCGATGTCCTCGGGGACGTGCGGGGCAAAAAGATCGTTCATCTGAATATCTGGTTTATCATCCTGCCGCCGCGATTGATGGAAAGACGCCAGTAGCCGGGCTTGTCCCCTGCCACATCCTCCAGCGTCGCGGTGGTATCGATCGGCGCGTCATTGACGGCAACGATGACGTCGCCCTTGGCAAAGCCGATCCGCTGGGCCGTGGAGCCCGGTTCGATATCGCTCACCACCACTCCATCATCGATCCCCGAAAGGCGCAACTCCTCGGCCACGCGCGGCGAGACGTTTTCCACCGTAAGCCCCGAGAAGGGCGAGGAACCATCGATCACGCGGGTATCGCGCGGCGGGTCTTCCGGGGCCAGATCAAGCGGAAGGGCGACGTGGGTCACCTGCCCGTCCCGCTCGACCGTCAGATCCGCGGTGTTGCCGATGCCGGCAACGGTCAGCCGATAGAGCAACGCATCGGGATGCTCGACCGGGATGTCGTTGACCGCAACGATCACAGAACCGGGTTCCAGACCGGCCTTTTCCGCCGGGCTGCCCGGACGGGTGGCGGAAATGATCGCGCCGCGCGCCGCCTTCAGCCCCAGCGCCTCGGCAATATCGGAGGTGACGGGGCCGAAGGTGGCGCCGACATAGGGCCGCTGGAAGCGCGTTTCGCCATCTTCGGCCGCCTTCAGGAATACCTTCACCATGTTGGCGGGAATGGCGAAGCCGACGCCGTTGGAACCACCGCCGGAGGAGAAGATGGCGGTGTTGATGCCGATCAGCTCGCCCTTCATGTTCAAGAGCGCGCCGCCGGAATTGCCGGGATTGATCGCCGCATCCGTCTGCAGGAAGAAGCCGAATTCGCCGTCATTGACGGCATTGCGCGCGCGGCCGGAGATGATGCCGCTGGTCACCGTCTGGCCGACGGCAAAGGGGTTGCCGATGGCAAGCGAGATATCGCCGACCTCGACATTGTCCGAATTGCCGATCGCCACGGTCGGAAAATTCTCGTCCGACTCGATCTTCAGCACGGCAAGATCGTAGCGGTCGTCCTTCAACAGCACCGAACAGGGAAATTCACGACCGTCGGCAAGGGCGACGCGCACGTCATCGGCCCCTGCAATCACATGATTGTTGGTGATCACCATGCCGTCGCCGGTCACGATCACGCCGGAGCCGAGCGAGGTCTGCCGCTCGGAACGGCCCGGCATCTGTTCGCCGAAGAAGCGGCCGAAGAACGGGTCGGAGAAGAGCGGCGACATGCGTCGCTGGACCATGCGCTCGGCATAGACATTGACGACGGCGGGCGCCGTTTCCTTCACCAGCGGCGCGTAGGAGAGCATCACGTCAGCCTGCGCCGCGGGCACCTGACGTTCCAGCGCGAACCCCTGATTGCCGGACAATGCCAGCGCGATCGAAAGCGCGCCGGCCACGGCGAAACGCCTTGACCTGTTCCGTGCACTCCGCGGTGCGGCGCGAACGCCGGTGTCTGAAATCGTCGGCTCGTTCATCACATCCATTGGCATTCAGAATTCCTTCATGTGTCACGACATAGCCTTCCCGGCGCTATAGAGATGTTACGCCGGGCGGAGAATCAAGGCTAGAAAGCCTCTTTGGCCAAAGCATGATTTCGCCGCAATTGCTGCCGCATTTTAGAACCGGCAGGAAACCAGTGATGAGGAGATCAGAATGAACCGTAAGTCCTATCTCGCATTCGGCGGCCTGCCCGCCGCCATGGCGCTGGCGCTCACGCTTTCGCTTTCAGCCCCCTTCGGCGGCAACGAGGCAAAGGCTGCCAGCTTCGACTGCTCGGCCTCCGGCCTGACGCCCAATGAAAAGACCATCTGCTCCAACCTCACGCTCAATGATGACGACGTGAAGATGGCGACCATGTACACCATGCTGAAGGGGCTCTTCGCCATGGGCGTCTCCGGCAACATGGCCGACGACCAGAAGGCCTGGCTGAAAACCCGCGAAGCCTGCGGCACCGACGTCTCCTGCATCGAAAAGGCCTATGAGGTGCGCATCGGCCAGTTGCAGAAGCTTTATGACGGGATCGACAAGCCGATTTGATCATTACAAACTGCAGAACGCGCAGATACTATTAGTCTACTCGTTCTGCAGTTTTCAGAAGCTCGCCAGAAACCTAAAACCCGGTACCGCGACCTACTTCGGAACGAATAGTCGCCAAGAGAATTTTTATGTCCAGCCAGAAGCTGTAGTTCTGCACGTAATAAAGATCACATGCAATTCGAGCTCTGGCTTCTCCGCGACGCGTAGTCGGACCCCGCCAACCGCGTATTTGCGCGAGGCCACTCAAGCCTGGACGCATGACGTGACGTTGCTGGTAATCAGGAAACAGCTCCTCGTATGCTATGTCTCCAGCCAACATGCCGACAGGGTGACAGCGCGGACCTATCAAAGACATGTCGCCTTTTGCTACGTTAAGAAGCTGAGGAATCTCATCGATATTGGTTCTTCGCAAAAAGGCACCGACTTTAGAAAATCTGTTGTTATTATTTCCAACCGAAGCTCCTGCGCCAAGCCCGGAGTTGCGCTGAGCCATTGTGCGAAACTTAATAATTCGAATTTTCTTTCCATTCTGTCCCCAACGCTCTTGGAAGAAAAACACAGGACCACGATCCTCCAACTTTATCAACGCAGAAACAACTAAGAAAAGCGGAGTCAGAGCAACCAAAGCACCAAGGGAAATTGCTATATCAAATGTTCGCTTGGAAAATAAAGCACCAGGGGAAATTGCTATATCAAATGCTCTCTTGGCAGATTTCGCCGGATACTTATTTGCGACAAACGCAGAATACAAGAAACCAAAAGCCGCTATAGTTCTGCCTAGGCTGTGTGGACGGATTTGATGAGGTTGAATGCTGCAGCGATTGACACGATGGCTGAAAAGTTGCGTTTGGTTTTCTCGCAGCGCAGAGCCACCCGTTTGAAGCGCTTGAGCTTTCCTAC
>NZ_VCLB01000011.1 GCF_005924265.1 Martelella lutilitoris | reverse complement strand
GGGGCTGAAGGAGCTGGCGTCACAACGTCGGCGCTTCGGCTACCGGCGCCTGCACATCCTGCTGAAACGCGAAGGTGTCGAGGTGAACTGGAAGAAACTCTACCGCCTTTACCGCGAGGAACGGCTCACCGTGCGCAAACGCGGTGGCCGCAAGCGAGGCCTGGGCACGCGAGCACCGATCACGATCCCGCAGGATCCCAATCAGCGCTGGAGCCTCGACTTCGTGTCGGACACGCTGATCGATGGTCGCCGCTTCCGCATCCTGTGCGTCATCGATGACTTCAGCCGGGAATGCCTGGCGGCCGTCGTCGACAACTCAATCTCGGGTGGGCGCGTGGCCCGTGAACTGGATGTCATCGCTGAGCGCTGCGGCGACCCACTGATGGTGGTCAGCGACAACGGCACGGAAATGACCTCGAACGCCATGCTCAAATGGCAGCAGGATCGCGGCGTCGAATGGCATTACATCGCGCCCGGCAAGCCCATGCAGAACGGCTTCGTGGAAAGCGTCAACGGCAGGCTGCGGGACGAGTGCCTGAACGCGCATCTATTCCGCAGCTACCGCCACGCTCGCGAGATCATTGCGGATTGGGGGATCGACTACAATCGACATCGACCGAACACGAGCCTCGACGGGCTTACCCCAAACGAATTTGCAACCCGGTCCGCTATGGACCACAACGTGAACAGGGCTAACTTATAGACGCGGACAGAACGGGGAGCAGGTCGGCGAACTGGAAACCGAGTCCCGCGTTCAGCCAAACGCCGCGAGATTATGCAGGATCATCGCGGCGGCGCCGAAGGCGACAGTATCGGTGGCTGAAACTTCCGGCAGCAGGATCTCCGGCTGAACCACGCGCGCGCCGTCGAACGGGTCGGAGTTGACGAAATCCAGCCATCGCGCGAGCTCTTCGCGCACCAAATGCGGCAGCGTCCCGCCGAGATATATAGCGGAAGGGGCGAGGATGGCACTGATGGCGAAGGCAAGCCTTGCCGTTTCAGGTCCGGCGCGTTCAAGCCATTGATCGAGCACGGTGCGGTTGTCGCGCAGATAGTTGGTCCAGTGTTCGGACGATCTGCCACGGGGCCTATCGCCGACCCTGTCCGCGCACCATTCGGCGAGGTCGTCGAATGTCGGTCTCGACAATCCACGTGCGCGCAAAGCGCCGATCTCGCCGGCATTGCCGAGATTGCCGCGATAAAGCTGCTTGTCGACGATGATGCCGCTGCCGATGCCTTCGGAGAGATAGAGATAGACAAAGTTCTCGTGGCCGGCGCTGTTGCCGAGCGAAAGCTCCCCGATCGCGGCGGCGTTGGCGTCATTTTCGATCGCGACGGGACAGCCAAGCACTTCGCGCAGAGCGCTGCTCATGTCGGGTTCGGCCCAGGAAATCACCTCTTCCGCAAGATCGAGAAAGGACGCCCCCTGTCGGAACCGCGTCGGCATGGCAATGCCCGCGCCGAGCAACTGATCCGCCGCGATCTTGTTGCGGTCGAGCAATGCCACCTTGCCATCCCGGATCCCCGACTGAACATCCGCGAAAGTGTCGTAGCTGCCGGGCAGTTGTAGCTCGTCCACCATGCTGCCGCCGAAATCGAGCAGGGTCAGCGTGACGGAAAAACGATTGGCATGCGCGCCCAGAGCGTAGCCGATCAGGGGATTGAGCATGAGGTCGACATGCGGCGCGCCCCGGCCGCTCTGGCGCCGTGCGCCTTCCACCACAATCCCGCGGCCGATGAGATCGCGCGTGAGCATGCTGACAGCCGCTGGGGTCACGCCACACAAGGCGGCGATTTCTGCGCGCGCGGCGGCATGTTTGCGGCGAAGATACCGCATCACGGCGGCCTGGGTCGTCCCGAGGCCCTCAAAGGCTGTGCGGCTGCTTGCTGGCACGATCTTCTCTCCCATTTTCCTTCCCAGATGTCATGATCCTGTTACTTAAGCAACTTAATTAAATAATAAATACCAACGGGACCTCACCACCATGACCAAACTTCTCCCCCTCCTTGCCGCCGTTTCGATTTCCGCGCTCAGCGCCGGATTGGCCCATGCCGAAGACATCACAATCAAGCTCTCGACGCTTGCCGAGCGCAGCGCGCCGGCCCGCATCACCAATATCGAAGGTGCTGCCGAAATCATGAACCGGCAGTTTGAGGCTGCCGGCGTGGACAAGCATATTGTCATCGACGTCAACAACAGCACCGTTCAGGGCTGGGATGACTTTGCCCTGGATACGCTGAAGGCGATGGCCGTCGGCCAGGGGCCGGACATCTACGTTCTGCCGCACGAGTGGATCGGCGAGTTTGCCGAGGACGGCTATGCCTTGCCGATGGATGACAAGATCGCCGCTTCTCGCTGGGTCTATGGCGATATCCTGCCGGTGCTTTGGGACGCTGCCAGGGCAACCGACGGCAAGGTCTATGGCGTGCCGCAGGATGCCGAAATCCGCATGTTCTTCTATAACAAGGATATGCTGCGCGCGATCGGCAAGGACGAAGCCTTTATCGAAGGCCTGCCGGCCAAGGTCGAGGCCGGAGAATTCACGCTCGACGATCTGACGGCGCTTTCCAAGGAAGTCGTTGACGCCGGCGTTGCGCCCTACGGCATGCTGCACCGCCCCAATGTCGGCATCGACTACCTGATGGTCTTCCAGTCCTATGGCGTCACGTTCATGGATGAGAACACCGGCAAGCTGGTCTTCCCGAAGGCGGAGATGACCAAGGCGCTTGGCTGGTACGAACGCAACGCCAAGGAAGGCGTGACCCCGGCCGACAACACCGCCATGAGCTGGGACGCCATCAAGGGCGCGTTCAAGACGGAACAGGCGTTTATCTTCCATCAGGGCGTCTGGGCCGTCGCATGGCAGCTCGGTGAAGGCAGCGGCGCGACCTGGCCGACCGACAAGGATGGCTACTTCCACAAGATCGGCTGGATTCCGGCGCCGGCCGCCGAAAAGGGCGGCAAGCCCGCCAACCTGTCGCATCCGCTGCTCTACACCGTCAATGCCGAGAGCGAGAATGCCGATATCGCGGCCGATCTCGTGGCGCTCGCCTCACTGCCCTATTTCAACAACGAGCACGCGGTAACCTCCTATCACACGGCGATCAGCAACGCGCAGACGGCGATGCCGAAATACAAGGACAACTGGGTGCTCTCCGCCGCCTCGCCGATGATGGCGCATGCCCAGTTCGTGCCGAACCACACCCAGTTCGGCAGCTATAACAAGGTTCTGTTCAGCGGCCTGCAGGCCGTCGAAACCGGCCGGATGACGGCCGAGGAAGCGGTCGAGTTCATCGCCGACGAACTCGATCTGCAGTTCGGTGACGACATCGAAATCCGCGAAACCGCCGTCAACTGAGCCCGATCACAATTCTTGCCGCCCGGCGCCTGCGTCGGGCGGCATCACCTTTTCCAGGGGTGCCCTGCAATGTCGAATTTCCAGATCAGGCCGCGTCGGCCGGCGCGGCCGCTCTATTACCTCGCGCCGGCGATTGCGCTCCTCGCGGTGTTTTTTCTGGCGCCGATCGTCGTCAACGTCGGGATCGCCTTTACCGATATGGGCGCCAATCTTCGGGTCGGCGAGTTCACGTTTCGCAATTTCGAGCGGATCGTGCAGCGCGACGCCCGCATCCCCATGGTGCTGTTGACGACGCTGATCTATGTCACGGCCACGCTGTTCATCTTCAATATCGGCCTCGGCGCGCTTCTGGCGATCACGTCGACGGCGATTCCGGACAGGCTTGGCAATTTCTTCCGCGGGCTGTGGCTGCTGCCGCGCATGTCGCCCGCGGTGCTTTACGCCATTTTGTGGATCTGGATCGCCGACCCGACGTCATCGGGCCTGCTCAATCAGGTCACCGGCGCATTCGGCCTGCCTGCTCTCAATCTGCGCAATGATTTTCCGCTGTTGCTGGTCATTCTGGCAAATGGCGTTGTCGGCGCCTCCTTCGCCATGGTGATCCTCACCTCGTCCGTCCGCTCCATTCCCGTGCATCTGGCCAATGCGGCGCGCGTTGACGGCGCCGGCGAGTGGGGCGTGCTGCGCCATGTCGTGGCGCCGGCGCTGTCGCAGCCGATCCGCTTCATCACGATCTATCAGGCGCTGTCGCTGCTGACGACCTATGAATATATCCTGCTGATCACCGGCGGCGGACCCGTTTATGATTCCACGCCCTATGCGCTCTACATCTATCGCCGGGCCTTCGAGAACGGGGCTTATGCCTATGGCGCGGCGCTCGCGCTTGGCCTGATGCTGATCGGTATTGTCTTCACCCTTGTGCAATGGCGCGTCACCAATATGCGCGACACCTTCGCCGCGCCGAAAATCGAGGTGTTGTGATGACGCTTGTCCAAACCCGACCCGTTTCCCTTTCAGCCACGGTGAGCGATCACTGGAGCCGGCTTGAACGGCGCGGCGCCATCAACCGTGCCGGCTTCCTGTCCGCGATCATCCTGTTTCTGACGATCGTTTCCGTGCCGATCATCCTGCCCTATCTCTGGCTGCTGGTGAAATCGCTGACATCGTCCGATGCTTCCGTCAGCCGCATGGTGCTCTGGCGCGCGACCGCGATTGCCGCGCTCGCCTATATCGGCGCCATCGCGCTCGCATTTCTGGCGGATCGTGTGCGCAGGCCTTTATTCTCCTGGGGCGCGCTTGCCGTTGCGGTGATCCTGCTGGTGGCGATCTTTCTCGTCCCGCACCTGACCTTCGACAATTACCGGTTTCTCTGGAACCGCGACATTGAAGGCACCGGCACCACGCGTCTGGACCTGATGCCGTCGATCTGGTCCGCGCTTGGCAGTTCGCTGGCCTTCGCCGTCGGCCAGACGCTGATCGTCTCGCTGATCGCAACGCCGGCGGCCTACGCCCTGTCGCGCTTTGCCTTCGCGGGACGTGAAAATTTCCTGCGCGGCCTGCTCCTGCTGCACGCCTTTCCCGCGCTGGCCCTGACCGTCGCCATCTTCATCCAGCTCTACTATATGGGCCTGCTCAACAGCCTCACCGGCGTGGTCCTGGTGATGAGCGCGCTGGAACTGCCGTTTGCGATCTTCGTGCTGAAGAGCTTTTTCGACAATGTGCCCTGGGACATCGAGATGAGCGCGGTGACCGATGGCGCCACCCGCTCGCAGGCGTTCCGCATGGTCGTGCTGCCGCAGGTGCGCGGCGGCCTGATCGCGGTGGCAACCTTCACCTTCCTGAGAGGATGGGAGGAATATGTCTTCGTCCAAACCCTGCTGATCGACAAGAGCCAGATGACGATGAGCCTTTACCTCTTCTTCGTCGCACAGGACAATATGGGCGCGGATTACGGCCTGATCGCCGCGGTCGGCATCATCTATCTTCTGCCTGTGCTGGTCCTCTACACCTTCACCCAGAAATACATCACACAAATGAGCTTCGGCGGGATCAAGGGATAATATCATGGCACGGATCACCCTCGACAACGTCACCAAGAGCTGGGGCGAGACCCGGGTTCTGAAACCGATGAACCTTGCCATCGAGAACGGCGAATTCGTTGCCATTCTGGGTCCCTCCGGCTGCGGCAAATCGACGACGCTGTTTCTGTTGGCGGGTCTTTACGCGCCAAGCGGCGGCGCGATTGCCTTCGATGGCCACAACGTCAACCGTATCGATGCACGCGACCGCAATGTCGGCATCGTGTTTCAGTCCTATGCGCTCTACCCCAACCTGACGGTCAGGGAAAACATCGCCTTTCCGCTGCGGTTCAAAACGATGGGCAAGGAAGAGGTGGTGAGACGCGTGGACGAAGCGGCAAAGCTGGTGCAGATCGACACGCTTCTCGATCGCCGCCCGTCCCAGCTTTCCGGCGGTCAGCAGCAGCGCGTGGCGCTGGCGCGCGCCCTGGTCAAGGAGCCGAACATTCTGCTCCTGGACGAGCCGCTTTCCAATCTCGATGCCACGCTGCGCATCAGCATGCGGGCGGAACTGAAAGCCATCCAGAAGCGCCTCGGCATCACCACGCTGATCGTCACCCATGACCAGGTCGAGGCGATCACCATGGCGGACCGGATCATCTGCATGAACAATGGCGACGTCGCCCAGATCGGCACCCCTGACGATCTCTATCGCCGTCCCGACAACCTCTTTGTCGCCGGCTTCATCGGCACGCCGCCGATGAACCTTCTGAAGGGGCAGGGCAGGGGCCAAAGCCTGCATGTCGGCGATGCCTTATTCGGTCTCAGCGGTGCATATGGCGGCGCTGCGACATTGGGTCTCCGCCCGGAAGACCTCACGCTCGTCGCCCCCGAAAACGCCGGGTTTAGAGGCGAGGTCGTCACCGTCGAGCCGTTGGGGCGCGAGGTCTTCTACGGCCTTGCAACGCCCGCAGGCCTTATCCATGCTCTGGAGTATGGCGAAGCCGTGCAGCACGCGCCCGGCGCCACGATCGGCATCACCTGCAAGCCTGAACTGACGCTCGTCTTCGACGCGTCGGGAAATCGCATTGCCGATCTCCATGTCGATTTTTTCCATGATGCCGAACATCGCGCACCAGAACGCGCACCGGCAAACTGACAGGACTTTTTCGTGACCAGGATCGTATCGCATCGCGGCGCCAACACGTTTGCGCCTGAGAATACATTTGCCGCCGCCGATCTCGCCCTCGGGCAGGGCGCCGACTACATCGAACTCGACGTGCGCGAAAGCGCGGACGGCGTGCTCTACGTTCTCCACGACGAGACGCTGGACCGCACGACCAATGGCGCCGGGCCGATCGGGCACATGCTGTCAGACGAGATCGACATGCTCGATGCCGGTAGCTGGTTCGACGCGTCGTTCAGCGGTGCTGTCGTGCCGCGTCTCGATGCCTATCTGGAGCACTTGCGGGGACGCGCCGGCGTCTATCTCGAATTGAAATATTGCGACCCCGCCAAGGTCGTCGCCCTCATCCGCGACCTCGGCATGGTGCGCGACACGTTCTACTTTTCGTTCTGCGAGGAAATGCGCCGCGACCTTCAGGTCATTGCGCCGGAGTTTCGCAAGATGATGACGCTCGATATGGCCAAATCGCCCTCGCTCGTCGGCGCCGTGCACCATGCCTCGATCATCGAGGTCACGGTCGAGCAGATGCGCCGTCCGGGCATTGTCGCGACGTGCCGCAAGGCCGGTCTGGAGATCATGGTTTACTACGGCGGTAGCGACATCGCCATTCATCGCGAGGTCGCGGCCGCCGGCGTCGACTACATCAATCTCGACCGCCCGGACCTGTTCGATGCCGCCCGCCGGGATCAGGACGGAGCCGCCGCCTGATGAAGCTCGCCGTCGTCGCCGATGTCCACCTGCACGATCTTTACGGCGGCTACGGCTGGATAGAACAGGGCAGCGGCGAGATTGCCCTTCGCACCGTCCAAGACACGATGGCCTCCACCCGTGTCTTTAATGAAAGCCATGCCGCATTTCACGCTGTGCTCGAGGATATCGTCCGGCGCAAGATCCGCGATGTGGTGCTGCTCGGCGACTATTCCGACGATGGCCAGCCCGGCGCGGTTGCCGCCCTGAAACGCATTCTCTCTGCCTATGAGACGGAACACGGGCTGCGGTTTTTCGCGACCTTCGGCAATCACGACTGTTTCGGCCCGGAACAGCGCCATCAGGACAAATGGATGACAAAGGCGGATGGTCTCGCCCCGCGTCTGGTGACGAGTGACCCGCGCTCGCCAGCTATCAATGCCGTTGTCCGGGACGGGATGATCGGTATGTCGACGCCCGATGCGATCGCGGACATGGCGCGTTATGGCATCACCCGGCCGGAAGGCGTGGTGCATTGGGAAACCCCTTTCAGCGATCATGGCGGCGTGCAGCAGCGCGGCTGCGAAGACCATGCTGCCGATGGCCTCGACGCTTCCTATCTCGTCGAGCCGCAGGACGGGCTCTGGCTTCTGATACTGGATGCCAATGTTTTCTATCGGCTGGATGGCCGGTGGCAGGTGAGATCGAATGCGGCCTGGGATCACGTTCTCGACCGTCGGCCTTATCTTCTGGACTGGATCGCCGATGTCGTTGAGCGCGCCGACCGGACAGGCAAGACGCTTCTGGCATTTTCCCATTACCCTGCTTTACCCCTGGCGATGACAGTTGAGCGCGGTTTGACGGTTGCGGCCTGCACGCCGGACTGGCTGAAGCGGATGCCGTCGCTTCAAAGCAGCAGGGCGCTGGCTGAATCCGGGATGCGCTGGCATTTCAGCGGTCACATGCATGTCGCCGGGCGGGTGGAACTGGACGGACTGATCAACATCGCCGTTCCATCGCCCGTCGCCTATCCGGGCGGCTATGTCGTCGTCACGGCGGATTCCGGAGACCCCGCTTGCGAATGTGTCAGGCTGGAGAGTGCGCCGGGTTTTGATGCGGCCTTTCCCGCCTACAGCGCGCAACTGCGATCGTCCGGCAAGGCTGCCGTCGGTACCGAGGCGCTTTCGGTTCCGGATTATCAAGGCTTTCTGCAAGCTCACCAGAAAGGCCTGATCGCCTCCAAATACATGCCGCAAGACTGGCCGCCGGAACTGCTGAAAAACCTCGACACGCCTCTGGCGCAAATGCTAACCGACGTGCCTCGTCTGGCACAGGAGTTTAAGGATCGCCCGCCTGCCGCAGGACTTTGCCTGGGGCAGGTTCTGGAAGACTATTACTTCATCCGGGCAGGCGGTTCACAGACGATCGGCGCGCTGCCCGAAGACCGCATCGCATTTTATCGCCGTCTTGGCAGTGCGGTGAATGCCGGCGACGAGGCGTGCCTGCCGATCGAACGCATGGCCATGTTGCTTGCGGCCCTGCTTTAAGGCGATGCGCGGAAACCGACCGCCACAAACGTCCGCCCCCTGCGCCAGGTGAACGCGCCGCGGGTCGGGCGCTCGTGCTGCATCGCCCGGCGCTTGTCTGATCCGGTGCGCGCTTCTGACCATCGCACTTTCCCGGTGGGGAGCACGTCCACAGGCCTCACGCGCGTTGGTCGAAGTTTGCTCTTCAGCCATCACTCAGTGGAAACGCTCTCGCGGCAAGCGTCGCCGGAACCCGCCTTCTCCGGACAGCGACGTTCCGCGACCCAGGCAAACGCGGCTGAGAGGAGCGGCGACCTCTCCATCCACTCGGTTCTGCCTTCAACTCGAAAGACGCTTTGCTCCGAACGCGTTGAGTCTGCCGGGCGGCGCAAGCGTTGATGTTCATCAATTTTTGTTAAAACAAAATAGAATACAAATATTGACATTGGTCAAAATGTTGCGACAAATAGAGGCGGAGGAGTTCACATGACCACAGTACCGCAGTTTTCCAGCGATGCGCCGCTGCACGTTCAGGTGCGCGAGTTGATCCGTCAGCAGGCGATCAGCGGTGAGATCGTTGACGAAAACGGGCGGTTGATGACCGAGGCAGCGCTGGTCGAGCGTTTCGGCGTCAGCCGGGTCACGGTGCGCAACGCGCTGGCCCCGCTCGTCGAGGACGGCATGTTTGACCGCAGTCCCAAGCGCGGCACGTTTCTGCGGCCCAACTACGCCGAGCGATGGGTCGGCCGGCTGATGGGGTTTCAGGAGATCATGGCCGAAGCGGGCTATCGGCCCGGTGCCTCGATCCTTCTGAGCGGCATGACGCACCAGCATGATGATGAAGTGCGCGAGCTTCTAAAGGAGCGGGCGGTCTACGAACTGAAGCGCATCCGCTATGCCGACGACACCCCGATCGCGATCGAGCATGCCTTCTATCCGCCGGATATCGGGATCGAGCTCAGCAAGCGCGAGCTCATCTCGATCAAGATGTATCAGGTGTTCGAGGAGGAGTTGGGCCTGGAGATCAAGGATGCCGTCCAGACCATCAGCGCCCGGATATCCTCGCCCGAGGACGAGGCGGCGCTGGAACTCGAACAGGCCTCCGCCCTGATCGAAATGCAGCGGACCACTCACGATCCCGAGGGCAGGGTGCTCGAACTGCTGAGGGCGGTCTACCGCCCGGATTTCTTCCAGTTGACCATCAATTTGAACCGGAGAGGCTCCTGAGCCGCCCGGGAAAGAGCCAACAGCACAGGTAATGTCACGCCATGAGCAAGCCGAACGTCATCATCATTCTCAACGACGATATGGGATACTCCGATATCGGCTGCTATGGCGGTGAGGTCGAGACCCCCAATCTCGACCGGCTTGCGCAAAATGGCCTGCGCTATTCCCAGTTCTACAACACCGCCCGCTGCAGCCCGTCGCGCGCCTCGCTGATGACCGGCCTGCATCCGCACCAGACCGGGATCGGCGTCCTGACCTATGACATGGGGCCGGAAGGCTATGCCGGCAATCTGAGCGAGGATTGCGTCACCATTCCGGAAGCCCTGAAGGGCAGCAATTATCGCTCCTACATGAGCGGCAAGTGGCACATCGCTTCCGATCTGAAGAAGCCGAACGGTGCATGGCCGATTGAGCGCGGCTTCGACAAGTTCTACGGCACGATCATCGGGGCGGGCAGCTTCTATCATCCCAACACGCTGACGCGCGGCAACGAGAATATCGAGCATGAGGCGGTGGAAGATCCCGCATTCTTCTATACCGATGCGATCAGCGACCAGGCCGCGCGCTATGTCCACGAGCATCAGGAAGGCCATGCCGACCAGCCGTTCTTCATGTATGTCGCCTACACCGCGCCGCACTGGCCGCTGCACGCGCATCCCGAGGACATCGCCAAGTACAAGGGGCGTTTCGATGCCGGCTGGGACACGTTGCGCCAGGAGCGGCTCGGCCGTCTCGTCAAGGCGGGCCTGCTCGATCCGTCGTGGAAGCTGAGCCCGCGCGACGAGACCCAGCCGCCCTTTACGGAAGCGGAGAACCGCGAATGGCTGATCCGCTGCATGGAGGTCTACGCCGCCCAGATCGACAGGATGGACCAGGGCATCGGGCGGATACTGAAGGCGCTGGAAGAAACCGGCGAGAGCGACAACACGGTCGTGATCTTCCTGTCCGACAATGGCGGCTGCGCCGAGGATATCCCCGAGAACGTCGACCCGAAGCAGCTTGTCGAGCAGCTGATGATCGCGCAGTACAAGACCCGCGACGGCCGCGACGTGCGGATCGGCAATGATCCCTCGATCATGCCGGGGCCGGAGGATACCTATCAGAGCTATGGCACGGCCTGGGCCAATCTCTCGAACGCGCCGTTCCGCTACTACAAGCACTGGACCCATGAAGGCGGCATCGCGACCCCGCTGATCGTTCACTGGCCGGAAGGGATAGCCGACAAAGGCGGCATTCGCCACACGCCCGGCCAGCTGCCGGACCTGATGGCGACGATCCTTGAGATCACCGGCGCAGCCTATCCCGAGACGCGCAACGGCGTGGCGGTTCCGCCCTGCGAGGGGGCGAGCCTCGTTCCCTCGTTCACCGATCCGACCGCCACCCGCAAGCCGCTGTTCTTCGAGCATGAAGGCAATGCCGCGGTGCGCGACGGCAAATGGAAGCTGGTGCGCAACTATCCGGCGGACTGGGAGCTCTACGACATGGACGCGGACCGCACCGAGCTCAACGATCTCGCCGCGCTTCACCCCGATCGGGTGCGCGACATGGCGGCGATGTACGACGAATGGGCTGCGCGGTGCGGGGTTATCCCGCGCGAGAAAGTACTGGAAATCATGAAGAATGCCGGCGAGCCGGCATTCTGGGAAGACGAAGACGCCTGACGCGGCGGTCAAGGACCGTTCGCAACCTGAGACGTCGCCGGGACATGGAGGAAGGCCCGGCGCACCGACAGGCTTATCGACGTAAATGTTCCAACCTGGGAGGAAATCATGAGGAACATCACCAATAGCATCACGCGTCCGGCAGGCCTTCTGGCCCTGTCGACCCTGCTGATGGCCGGCATTGCGCCAGCCCATGCGGAGATCACGGAAGACTATACGTTCCGTCTCGCCAATGTGTTGTCGCCGAGCGATGTCACGGCCTTCGGAATCGACAAGTTCGCCGAACTCGCCGAGGAGAAATCCGACGGCAAGATCACCATCGAGGTGTTCCACGGCGGCCAGCTTGGCTCGGGCGTCGAGACCTTCGAGGCGGTGAAAAACGGCCATATCGATTTTGCCGCGGATTCCTTCGCCAACCTGGCGTCGATCACCCCGGCTTTCGAGGTCTTCCATTTCCCGTTCCTGTTCGAATCGCGCGACCAGCTTCTCAACGCCATGGGCAGCGACGCCGTTCAGGCCGAGGTGAACGCAGAGCTTGAGCCGGTGAACCTGGAATGGTTTGCGACGTTCGAGATCGGCGGCCCGCGCGAAGTCGGCACGTCGAAAAAGAAGATCGAAACCGCCGACGATCTCGCCGGGATGAAATTCCGCGCCTCGCGCTCGCCGCTGGAAATCGCATCGCATGAATCCTGGGGCGCTGCCGGCGTCACCGTCGACTGGCCGGAAACCCCGGAGGCCGTCCGCCTCGGCATGGTCGATGGTCTGACCGTACCCTATGCGAGCTTCTATTCCGCCAAGTTCCACGAGGGCAATCTGATCAACTACATTCTGGACCTCAACTTCCAGAATTATGCATCGGTGCTGGTGGTCAACAGGGAGAAATACGAAGCCCTGCCGGATGAGGTGCGCGATGTTCTGGAAGAAGCCGCCGCCGAGGCTCAGACCTGGCATGTCGATTTCGTTTCAGACTACATCACCAAGAACATCGAGGCGATGAAGGCCGAGGGCGTCGAGATCTACGCCTTGCCGGGTGACGAATATGCCAAGGTGCGCGACATGACGGTCGAGAGCGTCTGGCCGCAATTCGTTGGCAAGGAAGGCATGTCGCAGGAAAAGATCGATCTGATTAAACAGGAAGCCGGTCCTGTCGGCGACGGCGGCTGGGGTTATACCCGCTGATCTTCGCAACAATCCACGTGGCATCCGGGCCACACTGGCGGCCCGGATCATCAACAGGGGCCTGATCATGTCTCAATCCCGCTTCTCCCGTGCGGTCCGTCTGGTCGACAAGTGGCTTGCGGGTATCGTGAGCGGCCTATGCGTCGCCCTGCTCGGCGCAATCGTCGTGACCATCAGCGCGTCGGTATTCTCCCGTTTCGTGGTGTTTCATCCGCTGAATTTCGCCGATGCGCTTGCCAAGTATTTCCTGCAATGGATGGCGTTTCTCGGCGTCGGCCTTGCGATCCGTAGTGGCGAGCATGTTCTGGTCGATATGCTGGTCGTTAACTTCCAGCAAAGCGCCGCTCGGGCGTTGCTTATAGGGATCAATGTACTGGTTTCGGTGCTGTTCGCGACGGTCGCCTATTACGGGACGCTCAATGCGCTGAGCGGGCTTAACTCCCATGATCCTTTCGTCTTCGGCATTTCGATGGCGATCCCGTATTTCTCTGTCGCCGCCGGCGCCCTTTACGCGCTCATCCAGACCAACCTCACCACCTGGATCAGACTTCAGGATTCCAAACTCCGGTTCCCGCCGAACGAGGTGACGACATGAGCGCGCTTGCCCTTTATTTCCTGGCTTTCATCGCGCTGATTGCCGCTGCGGTTCCGATCGCTTTCGCGCTCGGCCTGTCCACCCTTTTCGTATTCGTGCTCACGGATCAGCCGGTGCAGCTGTTCACCCAGCGGCTGTGGACCGGTCTCGACAAGTTCACCCTGGTCGCCATTCCACTCTTCATTCTTGCCGGCGAGCTGATGGGCGGTTCCGGCATTCTGAGCCGGCTTCTCGGTTTCTCCCGTCTTCTGGTTGGCCGCTTCAAGGGCAGCCTGCTGCAGATCAATATTCTGGTCAGCATGTTCTTCGGCGGCATCAACGGCTCGGCGATCGCCGATACCAGCGCCGTCGGCGCGATGATGATCAAGGCGACCAAGGATGAATACGGCGAGGCTGAGCTTGCTGCTTCGGTCACGGCCGTCAGTTCCGTGGTCGGCCCGGTCATCCCGCCGAGCCTGCCGATGCTGATCTACGCCTTTGCCGCGGGCAATGTCTCGATTGCGGCGCTTTTTCTCGCCGGCGTCGTGCCGGGCGTCCTGCTCGGGCTGTCGCTGATGATCGTGACCGCCGTTCTGGTTCGCAAGAAGGACTATCCGGTCTCCCGCCAGCGCTATGGCTTTGGTGATATTCTCAGGATCACGGGTCGCTTCATGATCGCGGCGATCCTGCCGCTGATCATGGTCGGCGGCGTTGTCGGCGGCATCGCGACCCCGACCGAGGCGGGCTGCATCGCGATCGTCTATGCGCTGTCGGTCGGCTTCTTCGTCACGCGCGAACTGAGCTTTGCGCAAGTGCACCGCGCGATGAAGCGAACCGTCAGCATCACGGCCGTGGTCATGATCATCATCGCCTTCGGAAATGTCTCGACGTGGTGGCTGACGATCGAGGGCGTGCCGCGCGGCATCAGCAATTTCCTCACGGACTTCACCAGCAGCCCGGTGGTGTTCATGGCGCTGATGCTGGTGATCTACCTCGTCATCGGCCTATTCATCGAACAGGCCGCGGCCATGGTCATGCTGGTGCCGATCTTTGCCCCGCTTGCCGCAAGCTACGGCATCGACCCCGTCCATTTCGGCCTCGTCACATGTCTGGCGCTCGCCCTTGGTCTGGTAACCCCGCCGGTAGGCCTTTGCCTCTATATCGCCGGCGGCATCGCCAACGTTCCGATCCATCGGGTCTTCGCCACGGCAATGCCCTATCTGGTCGCGATGGCCATGATCCTTCTGCTCGTCACCTTTGTACCCCAGATCTATCTCTGGCTGCCCAGGTTGATGGGGTTCTAGAGTGTCCGTCCTGATCAATGCCGTATATGAACATGGAGCGGCAGCGAGATCGCGATACTGCGTCAGCCGCCTGATCTCGGCTTCGAGTTTCACCGGATCGACGTCATCGGTGTTTTCGCTATCATCCTCGACAGCATCGGCCTCGGCGCCGGCGAGGCGCTTGTCTTCAAGACGGCGGTTCATCGTGTCGAGCGTCTGCGTGACGGCGAAGGACGACGAGCCCGGGATCTTGCACGGCATCAGCGTCACGAAATGTCGGCCGTTCTGTCCGAGCGCGATGGTATTGGGGTCCTGCAGATAGTCCGACACCTTGTCGTACAGGTCGGTCTCCATCTGGCCCGGCGTGAAATCGAACGTTCTGGGCAGGCGGTTGGTATAGTTGATCAGCCCCGACCGCTGGACCTGACGCCGCAATGTGCGTTTGCAGAGCGGCTCCAGCCGCTTTGCCAGAAGCGCCTGAGAGGCGCGCCCGTCACGCCCGCCGAATGAGCGAAGAATTTTGATTGATGCGCAGAGAATTGAAAGGTCAAGCCACCAGGCTCCATTCATGGCGACATTCATGGCGACGGGCCTCTGCGACCTCCAGCTCGTTTCTAACGATACGCTCAGTGCGAAGATCGCCGAGTTCACAGAGGCTGCCGTCTGCTGTTCGACCAAACCGCGCGGGACGCTGTGCAAACCATGTCTGCCCTGGTTGGATCACCAGTGCGCAACCGTTCCGTCCGGCAATGCTGCCTCCATGGCCGGGATGATTTCCTGTTCGAAGGGATATCGGGCCGCCGCCGCCTCGTCGATCTCGATGCCGAGGCCGGGCGCTTCGGGCGCGCGCCAGAAGCCGTCGACGAGATCGAGCGGATAGGCGCTGCAGATATCGCGGAACCATGGCACCAGACCGACCGCTTCCTCCTGAATGACGAAATTCGGGGTCGCCACATCGAATTGCAGGGCGACGGCGCCGGCGACCGGGCCCATGGGATTGTGCGGACAGACACCCATCCCGGCGGCCTCGGCAATTGCGGCAATCCGGCGACCGCCGGAAAAGCCGACGCAATGGGCAAGATCGGGCTGGATATAGGCGACGGCGCGGGTCTCGGCGACCTCGGCGAATTCGCGCGGGGTGAACAGCCTCTCGCCGGTGGCAAGCGGGCATTCGACGCGGCGGGCGAGATCGGCCATGGCCGGCGTGTTGCCGGGCTGGATCGGCTCCTCCACGAACAGCGGCCGGATGGGCGCGATCGCGTCGATATAGGCCTTGGCGGCGTCGATCGATTGCGGACGGCCGTGGAAATCGGTCATGATGTCGACGCCGTCCCCAACCCGCTCGCGCACGGCGGCGGCAAGCTTTTCCACATGACAGACGGTGGGCAGCGGCGCGTCGTAGCCGCTATAGGGCACGAAACCGAGCTTGACCGCCGCGTAGCCCATTTCCACGGTTTCCTGCACGGCGTCGCAGAAGGCGGAGATGTCCTCGGTTCCGACCTGCGCGCCGATCTTCGCGCGCCGCAGATGGGTGTAGACCCGCACCTTGTCGCGGACCCGGCCGCCGAGCAATTGCCAGACCGGCACGCCCAGCGCCTTGCCCTTGATGTCCCACAGCGCCTGCTCGATCCCGGAGACGGCCGACAGGCCGATGGCACCGAGCGGCCAGAAACTGAAATGGGTCATGCGGCGCACCAGATGCTCGATCCGGGCCGGGTCCTCGCCGATCAGGAAGGGTTTCAGGTCCTCCACAGTGGCGGTAACGGCGCGGGTCTTCCATTCGAGCGTCGCCTCGCCCCAGCCATGAAGCCCCGGCTGGTCCGTGACCACTTTGACGAAGATCCAGTTCCGGTGGATCGCATTGACGACGACGGTTTCGATGGCGGTGATTTTCACGGGAAGTGGCCTTCGGTATCAGGGATTGAGCTTTTCGGGGAGCCAGGTCGAGAATTCCGGCACCAGACATAGAAGCGCGACAGCGGCAAGTTCGGCAAGCAGGAACGGCATCAGCGCCCGCATCAGCGGATACATGCCGATGCGGCCGACCCGCATGACGACGAACAGGACGACGCCGACCGGCGGCGTCACCAGGCCGATCGCGAGCGTGATCATCACCACCATGCTGGCCTGCACCGGGGCGATGCCGAGTTCGCGCACCGCCGGCACCAGGAGCGGAACGAAGATCAGGATGGCCGCGCCGATATCGAGAAAGGTGCCGAGGATCAGCATCAGAAAGGCAACCGCGAACAGGAACAGCACGGGGCTGTCGGCAAACATTTCCGCAGCACTGCTGATCCAGGAAGCGATGCCGAGCAGGTTCAGCGCATAGGACAAAATGCTCGCGGCGGCGACCAGCAGATAGACGGAGGCCGAAATCCGCGCCGCCTTCATGATCGCGCGCCAGAGCCCGGTCATGTCGAGACCGCGGAACACGAACAGCGACAGGACCAGCGCATAGGCAACCGCGATGCCGCCGCCCTCGGTCGCGGTATAAGCGCCGACCACCATGCCGCCGACGATGATCAGCGGCAGGGTTGCGACGGCCACGCCTTCCATGATCATGCGCGCCGTGCCGTCGCCGGTATGCGCCGGCCGCGGCATCGGCACGCGTTTGCGCAGCGCATCGATGAAGACGATCCCGGCACAGGCGAGGCCGATCAGCAGACCGGGAATCACGCCGGCGAGAAACAGGTTGATGACCGACTGGCCGGACACGGCGGCAATCAGGATTGCAAGGCCGGAGGGCGGGATGATCGGGCCGATGATCGAGGAGGCGACCGTCACGGCCGCCGCATAGGGCCGTGTATAGCCCTCCTTCGGCATTTCGGAGATGAACACCCGGCCAAGCGCCGCGGCATCGGCGACCGCCGAGCCGGAAATACCGGAAAACAACACGGAGGCGCCGATATTGGCATAGGCCGTGCCGCCGCGCAGCCATCTGGTCGCTTGCTGGGCGATTGAGATCAGCCGCGTGGTGATGCCGCCCTGATTCATGATCTCGGCGGCGAGAATGTAGAAAGGGACGGCGAGGAAGACGAAACTGTCGACGCCGGTGAACATCCGGGTCGCCGCGATCGACAGCGGCACATCGGCGACGAGAATGCCGACAAGGCCGGCAAGGCCAATCGCGAAGGCGACGGGCACGCCGATGAACAGCAGGCCGAGGCCCGTGAGCGCAACCCAGATCATGCCGAGCCTCCGGTATCGGAAAGATCGTCATGTTCGGGCTCGAAACCGGCGACCCATGACAGGGCGATCTGCACCAACATCAACGCCGCGCCGACCGGCAGGGCAAGATAGGGATAGATCATCGGAATGCCGGAGGCAGGCGCCACCTGGCTCGCGTTTCTGAGCGCTTGTGGCCAGCTATAGACCAGAAGGATGACGCAGAATATCGCGGCGATGGAATAGAGCGCCGATTTGACGAGCGGTGCGAAGCGGGGCCCGGCGAGGTGCTCCAGCGCCTCTATGCCCATGTGTTCGGCGCGGAAGATGCAGGCGACCGAGCCGAGCATCATCAGCCAGATCATCAGATAGCGCATATATTCCTCGGTCCAGCTGAAACCGGTGTTGAAAAGATAGCGTCCGCCGACCTGGGTCAGGTTCAGCGCCGTCACGACGATCATGATCAGCGTCGCCAGGATTTCGGTGGTTCGGGCGAGCGCCCGGGCGATCATCAGGGCAATTGCGCGCATTGGAAAACTCCATTGCGCCACCCCTTTTCGGCAAGGGATGGCGCGTGTCCGGATGGATCAGTCGTAGAGTTTCACCTTGGCCTCTTCGACCGTTGCGAGCAGTTCGTCGACGAGCGCGTCACCCACCTTGGTGCGGATGAAGGCCTCGACCGGGGCCTGGGTGATTTCCTTGAAGGCCGCCTTTTCTTCCGGCGTGGAAACATGGATTTCCATGCCAAGCTCGTCCTTCAGCTTTTCCGAGAAGCGCCAGTCGCCCTCGGTCTTCTGCAGGTTTTCGGTCCAGGCCATCAGGTTCGCCGCGTCGATGACGATCTGCTGGTTGGACGGCGACAGGCCGGAGAACCATTTTTCATCGGCGATGATCACATGCAGGCCGAAGACGTGTTCGTCGAGCGTATAGTATTTCTGGACCTCGCCAAGGCCGCCGCCATAGACCACCGCCGGCGGGTTCTCCTGGCCGTCAACCACGCCCTGACGCAGCGACATCAGCACTTCGGCGCCCGAGATCGGCGTCGCCGTTGCGCCGAGCGCGTTTACCAGCTCCATGAACACCGGGCTTTCCATGGTGCGGATCTTCAGGCCGGACAGGTCTTCCGGATTGATGATCGGGCGCACATTGTTGGTGAAGGAGCGGAAGCCGTTCTGCGAGAAGGCAAGCGCGCGCATGCCGGTCTTGTCGAGAATGTCGTCGCGCATGGTGTCGGCGAAGTCGCTGTTCATCACCTGCCAGGCGATCGGCGCGCTTTCGAACAGATAGGGGATCGACCAGACCTGCATCGGCGGATAGAAGCCCGCCATGGCGCCATCGGCGGCAAAGGTCAGCTCAAGGCTGCCCTGCTGCACCTGTTCCAGCATCTCGCGTTCGCCGCCCAGCTGGTTGTTGGGAAACAGGCGGACCTCGATCTCGCCATTGGTCTTGAACTCGACATATTCCTTGAAGCGCACCAGCGCGTTATATTCCGGAAAATCGCCCTCGGCGATGCCGATGCCGAACTTGATGGTTTCGGCGGAAGCCGGAAGCGCGGCAAGCGCGCCCGTTGCCGCGACGCATGCCGTCGCAAGCCATTGTCTGATATTCATGATTTCCTCCCTCACACAGTCCCTTCGGGACTTGACGATGTCGGACACAGTCCGATTCAATGTCAGCGACGTGAGAGTGCCGTTTTCTAGATCATATGTAAAGACCCAGCATGACAAAAACCAATCGCCGGGGCGCGCTCGCCTTTCCGAACGACCTCAATTCTTCGCTGCCGACCGGGGCGGCCAAGGAGGCGGTAACGGTGCTCGGGAAGCGTATTACGAATGATGTCTACCGTCCCGGCGAGATCATGCCGACCGAACCGGAACTGGCGGATTCGCTGAATGTCAGCCGCGCGACGATCCGGGATGCGATCAAGGTGCTTTCCGGCAAGGGGCTGGTGCGCACGGCGCGGCGCTACGGCACGCGGGTGCGACCGCTCGAGGAGTGGAACCTCCTTGATTCAGACGTTGTGTCTTGGCACGAACCCTCTCATCCGCGTATCGGGCGGATGTTTGCCGAGACAACGGAGCTGCGCTGCATCATCGAGCCGGCCGCCGCCGCACTTGCCGCCGAGCGCGCGACCGAAGCGCAGGTCGCGCAGATCCTGGCAAGCGCTCATGCGATGCATCCCGGCGACGATGATCTGCAGGCGATGTTTTCCGCCGACTGCCTGTTCCATGCCACCGTGCTCGAGGCCACCGGCAACATGATGATGCGGCAGATGCAGAATATCATCCTGACCATGTTGCGCATCTCCTATGAGTTCGGCGTTCTCGTCGTCGATGGCGATCCGGTCTCGCGCGAGGGTCATATCCACGTCGCCGAGGCGATCCGCGACCGCAATGCCGCCGCAGCCGAAAAGGCAATGCAAACCATGCTGCAGTTCAACCGCCGCACCGCCATCGAATACTGGGCCCGCGCGACATCGGAGGTGGGGGAAGAGACGGCCTGAGACCGATGCTCGTTTTCCGAATGGTGCCGGGCGGAGACATGATGCGGCTTGGCAGATCGTTCTTGGCAGCGAAAACCCGCATCCGGGCGCGCCGGTTTGAGGGTTGCGCGCAAGCACACGCTGGAGGGAACAGCGGAGATCGCCTCTTCTTCATTCCTCCGTTCTCAGTGGACCGGACTCTAAACCACTCTGGATGAAATTACCCCGGTCAGGTCGAGGCGAACTTCCCGCGCAGGTAAGCAATATAGGGTTCGCAATCATCCGCATCGGTGCCTATCGCGGCCAACAATTCGTGGCGATGCTTCGAACGGCCATGGCGCCAGACCGTTTCTGCCAGCACCTCGCGCAGCGGTTTCAGATCGCCGGCATCGGCAGCGCGCCGCAGGTCCGGATGGATGGTGTCGAATCGAGCCATGAGTTGCGCGGCGGTGATGTTGCCGACCGTGTAGGTCGGGAACGATCCGATGTAACCGCTCGACCAGTGGATGTCCTGAAGGCAGCCCAGTCTGTCGTTCGGCACATCGATACCCAGATCGTCGCGCATCGCCGCGTTCCACGCTTGCGGCACGTCATCGACGGCGAGAGACCCATCCATCAGCGCCATCTCGATGCGCATCCGCAACATGATGTGCAGGTCATAGGTCAGTTCGTCCGCCTCGACACGGATCAGACCGGGCTCGACCCGATTGATCGCGGCCACGAAGTCCTCCTCGCTGACATCAGCGAGCTGTTCGGGGAAATGGTCCCTGAGCGTGCCGAAATGATTCGACCAGAAGGCAGGCGAGCGGCCGACATGATTTTCGAAAAGCCGCGACTGGCTTTCATGCATGCCGAAGCTGCAGCCGCCGACGGCATAAAGGCCAATCAGGTCGGTCGCGTGCGCCGAGCGGGTCAGCGCCGGATCGATGCCCTGTTCGTAAAGCGCGTGGCCGGTCTCGTGCATCGTGCCGAAGATCGACATCGGCAGATAGTTCGGGTTCCAGCGTGAGGTGATGCGCACATCCTGGCGGGTAAACGAGATCTCGAAAGGGTGGACGGCGGTATCCAGCCGGCTGCGCTCCATATCGAGTCCGAGCAGCGGGGCCAGCTCTGCGCAAAGTGCTTTTTGAGCCTCGATCGGATAATCGCGATAGAGAAAATCGCTGCGCGGCGCCGGCCGAGACAGTGCCCTTTCCAGTAACGGCTTGATGCCTGCACGGAGCTTGTCAAACAGCGCGGAAAGAGAAGCGGCCGTCTCGCCAGGCTCGTAAATCTGGACCATCGGGTCATAGGGATGGCCATCGTGGCCGAGCGCATCGGCCATCTGACGCGACAGCGTCACCACGTCTTCCAGATAGGGCTGGAACGTGGAAAAATCACCTTCGGCGCGGGCCCTCGCCCATGCCTGGCCGGCAATGACGGAGGTTTCCGCCTGCCGGCGAAGAAGCGTTTCGGATATCTTCAGGTGCCAGTCGCGCGCGCGAAGCACGGCCTCAGCGGCCGACCTAGCAATGTCATTTTCGGCTGCAGCGCGCGCCTCCTCGGCAGCGTCTGCCATGGCGGGATCGACCAGCATGTCGCGGGCGAGGCCCTGCAATGTCGCAATCTGATGGCCGCGCGAAGCCGCCCCGCCGGCGGGCATCATCACCCGGGCATCCCAGCGCAGCACGTTGACGGTGCACAAAATGTCGTTGAGGCGTGCAATGCGCTCGGAGAAGGACGTGGTCATGCGGCATGGCTCCCTTTCTCGATACCCGTTCCACCATCGTTGAGGTGGCAGGCAACCGTCGTTGCCGTTCCCGCAACGGGTTTCAGCGCCGGCAGCTCAACCCTGCAGCGCGGACCCGCCATCGGGCAGCGCGGGTGAAAGGCGCATCCTTTCGGCGGATCGAGCGGCGAGGGAATCTCGCCCTTGATCGGCTGGAACGCCGCGCGCCCGGTTCCAAGCGTCGGCACGGAGGCGAACAGCGCTTTTGTATAGGGATGCTGCGGCTTGTCGTAGAGTTCGCGCGCCGAGGCGAGTTCGACGATCCGGCCAAGATACATGATCGCCACCCGGTCGCAGACATGGCGCACGACGGAGAGGTCATGGCTGATGAACACCGCCGTGAGATCAAGCTTGCGACGCAACTCCATGAACAGGTTCAGGACCTGCGCCTGGATCGACACATCGAGCGAGGCGACCGCTTCATCCAGCACCAAAAGGTCGGGCTCCATTGCCAGCGCGCGGGCAATGGCGATGCGCTGACGCTGGCCGCCGGAGAACTGGTGCGGCAGCCGGTCGGCATAGGCGCCCTCAAGGCCCACCTGCTGCAGGAGATCGCGGACACGCCGGCGCACATCCGCGGCGCTGGCAAGCTTGTGAACGCGCGGCCCTTCGGCAATGGTCTCGCCGACCTTCATGCGCGGATTGAGGCTTGCGAAGGGATCCTGATGGATCATCTGCACGCGGGTGGTGAGCTTTTCGACATTGTTGCCCCGCTCCCGCGCCACCGGCTTGCCGTCGAGCAGCACGCGCCCGTCGCTCGGCGTGTAAATTCCGGAGATGATGCGACCGAGCGTGGACTTGCCGCAGCCCGACTCGCCCACCAGGCCCAGAACCTCGCCGGCCGCAACCGAAAGCGACACGTCGGACAGCGCATGCACCGTGAAGCCCGACTGCTTGCCCGAGAGCCAGTCTATCCCCCGCATAACGAGGCCAGGCTTGCGGGTGAAGCGCTTGTGAACGCCGTCGACGGTGAGAAGCGGCTCTGTCATGGGGCCTCCATCGGGTGGTGGCAGGAAACGGTATGATCGCCTTCGCCGACGGTCGGCGGCTCGCTGGTGCAGAGATCGCTCGCGCGCGGGCAACGCGGCCTGAACGGACAGCCGGAGGGCAGGTTGGAAAGCTGCGGCGTCGATCCCGGGATCTGCGGCAGCGGCGTGCCGGGTTCATGCAGGCTCGGAACCGAGCCGATCAGACCGACGGTATAGGGGTGGCGCGGCGCGGCGATCACATCCTCCGCCGGGCCGCGCTCGACGATCCGCCCGGCATACATGACGCAGATATCATCGGCGAGACTGGAGATGACGGCAAGGTCGTGGGTCACCCAGACGATCGCCGTTCCGGTCTCGTCGGCAAGGCGACGGACCTCGGCAAGGATCTGGCCCTGGATCGAGACGTCGAGTGCCGTCGTCGGCTCATCGGCGATGATGACCGAGGGGCGATGCAGCAGCGCGATCGCGATCGCCACGCGCTGGCGCATGCCGCCGGACAACTGATGCGGATAGGCCTTCAGCCGCTCGGCGGGGGACGGTATGCCGACGATCTCCAGCGTCTGCCGCGCCTTTTCCCAGGCAGCCCGCTTCGACATCTTCTCGTGCACCCGCACAGCCATCGCCATCTGGTCGCCGACGCGCAGAACAGGGTTCAGCGTCATCATCGGGTCCTGAAACACCATGGCCACCCGGGCGCCGCGCAGACGGCGCACGGCATCGGGCGAAAGTGCACGCAGGTCCTGGCCATCGACCAGCACCTCGCCAGCCGCCACCTTGCCCGGTTCGTCGATGAGGCCGAGGATGGAAAACCCGGTGACGCTCTTGCCGGAGCCGCTTTCGCCGACAAGGCCCATGATGCGGCCACGCTCGACGGAAAAGCTCACGCCGTTGACGGCGGTGACCATGCCGCTGCGGGTTTCGAAGCGGGTTGTCAGCCCGCGGACATCAAGCGCCTTGTTCATCGGTTCTGCCTCGGATCGAGCACGGTGCGGACCTGATCGCCGACCAGATTGATGGCGACCACGGTCACCATCAGGAAGATGCCGGGATAGATGGAAAGCCAGTAGCGGTCGGTATGGATATATTTGAAGCCATTGGCGATCAGCGAGCCGAGCGAGGGCTCGGTGAGCGGCAGGCCGACGCCGAGGAAGGACAGCGTCGCTTCGAGCGCGATGGCGCTTGCCACCTGCACCGTTGCCACCACGATCAGCGGCGGCAGCACGTTCGGCAGCAGATGGCGAAACAGCACCCGCACCGTGGGCAACGGCGTCGAGCGGGCAGCTTCGATATAATCCTTGCCGCGCTCCACGGTCGCCGCGCCATGGGTGGTGCGGGCGAAATAGGCATATTGCGCAACCACCAGCGCCAGAATGATCTGCCCGACGCCCTGGCCCAGCACGGCGACCAGAACCAGCGCCAGGAGGATCGCCGGCATCGAGAGCTGCAGATCGACGATGCGCATGATCAGCGCTTCGATCCGTCCGCCGAAATAGGCCGCGGCAAGGCCGAGACAGATGCCGATGACGAGCGCCAGAACGCCGGCCGAAAGCCCGATCACGAAACTGGTGCGCAGGCCATAGAAGATCGCCGAGAGCATGTCGCGGCCGGCATTGTCGGTGCCAAGAATATGGACATAGCCGCCCGAGCCGACGGTACCGGGCTTCAGGAAGGCATCAAGCCAGTCGAGCTTGGCCAGATCGTAAGGGTCCTGCGGCGAGACCAGCGGGGCGGCGAAAGACACGAACAGAAGACCGAAGATCAGGATCAGCGAGGCGACGGCGACCGGCGAGCGGGCGAAATCGGCGCAGAAATTGCGAAAGCGCGCCGGGCGGGCTTCCACGGGAGCGGAAACGGTATCGGCCATCACTTGCCTCCCTTCAGCCGCACGCGCGGATCGAGGCGGGCATAGACGATGTCGACGATCAGATTGATCAGCACGAAGAGGATCACCACCAGCACGAGATAGGTGACCATCACGGGACGGTCGAGCTGGAGAATGGAATCGATGATCAGCTTGCCGACGCCTGGCCAGTTGAACACGGATTCGGTGACGACGGCGAAGGCGAGCGTCGAGCCGACCTCAAGCCCGAACACGGTGACGATCGGGATCGAGATGTTGCGCATCACATGGCTGAAAACGATCTGCCTGTCCGGCAGCCCCTGGGCGCGGGCGAACTTGACATAATCTGCCTGCATTGCCTCCACCATGCCGGCACGGGTGAGGCGGATCAGGAGACCCATCATGAACAGCGACAGGTTGAAGGCGGGCATGATCACGTGGCGCCAGCCATCGGCGGTCGCAAGCGATGTGTGGATGCCGAAGATCTCGCCGACATCGCCGCGTCCTCCGGAGGGCAGCCATCCGAGATTGACGGCGAACGCCATGATCAAAAGCATGCCGATCCAAAAGGTCGGAACCGAAAAGCCGAGGACGGACAGCGCCATGATGGCGCGGGCGGCAAGGCTCTTCGGGCGATAGCCGGCGTAAAGTCCGGCGGGAATGCCGATCGCGGTTGCGAGAAACACGGCGACGGCCACCAGTTCCACGGTCGCCGGAAGGCGGGAAAAGACCAGGCTGGTCACGGAGATATTGTAGACCATCGACTTGCCGAGATCGCCATGGGCGACATTGCCGAGAAAGGTCAGGTATTGCTGCCAGAGTGGCTGGTCGAGACCATATTGCTCGATGAGCTGCTGCCGGATCGCCTGGGTGGCGCCCGGATCGATCAGCACATCGATCGGGTTTCCGATGGCGTAGACGCCGAGAAACACGATCAGCGACATCGCGAAAACCACGACGATGGCCTGCAGCAACCGTCTGATCAGGAATGCGAGCATGAAAGCCTCGTGAACTGATGGAGGCGGAAAGACGTGCAGCGTCTGCTGCCGCCGTCCTCACTATGCGGCAACGGGCAGGCCGGGAAAAGACGTCCCTGCCGTAAGCCCGCGACCGTCCATAAAAGGAGATGCCGCAACAGCGGTTGTCAGCGCTGTTGCGGCCTCGTCACGCCTTATTCGGCAGGCGTGATTTCATAGGCGCGGGTTTCCTGGTCGACGCGCGGCGTAATGTTGAGCTTGCCGGCATCGGCGGCCCAGACGGTCTGCAGGATGACGGTCGGGATCAAAGCCCGATCTTCCATGGCGATGTAGGAAGCCTCTTCATAGAGTTTCCTGCGTGCTTCGGGATCGAGCGTCTGGGTTCCTTCGTCAAACACCTTGTCGAATTCCGGATTGGAATAGCCGGTGCGGTTGAAGTTGCCGAAGCCCTTCTCCGCATCCTTGGTGTGTGTCAGCGCGCCGTAGGTATAGGCCGCCTCACCCGTGAGCGTGCCCCAGGCCGACATCGTCATCGTATATTCCTCGCGGGCTGCCGCCGGGAAGAACACCGTGCCGTTCAGCGCCTGGGCATTGACCTTCAGGCCAAGCCGGGCCCACATCTGCGCCAGCGCCTCGCAGACCACGGCATCGCCGGGAACGCGGTTGTTGGTGCAGGTGAAATCGATCTCGAATCCATCCGGATAGCCGGCTTCCGCCAGCAGCGCCTTGGCCTGCTCAAGATCGTATTCACGCGAGCCGAGTTCTTCGGAGTAGCCGAAAAAGCCTTCGGGCATGAGCTGGTTGGCGGGCTTGCCGAGGCCTTCAAGCACGACATTGACGAGAACGTCGCGGTTGATGGCGAGATCGAGCGCCTTGCGCACGCGCAGATCCTGCAGCGGATTGCCGTCGACCGGCTTGCCGTTGACGGTGATGGGCTGCGGTTCCTCATCCTTCACGCTTGGCGCGATGTTGAGGATGTAGATCGAGTCCGAGACGAAGGTTTCGAGATCGCTGTCGTTCTTGAACGCCAGATAGTCCGAGGCCGGAACATAGTTGATGAGATCGACCTCGCCGGAGCGAAGTGCTGCGACGCGGGCCGCATCATCCGGAATTTCGCGACGAATGACCTTGTCCCAGGCTGCCTCACCGTTCCAGTAGTCATCGAAGCGCTCGAGCACGAGATCGCCCTTCGGCTGCCACGAGACGAATTTGTAGGGGCCGGTTCCAATCGCCGCCTCGCCGGAGTTGAATTCCTCGTTGCGGGCTTCCATGCCGGTTTCGGACGGCACGACGAACAGGCGGGTGAAGTCGTTCGGCAGCGCCGGCGCCTTGCCCTTGGTATGAACACGCAGCGTGTAGTCGTCGACAACTTCGACGCTGTCGACATATTTGGTGTAGAGCGTCATCGGCATGGGGCCGGTCACTTCGGGAATACGCTCGATCGAAAATTTCACGTCTTCGGCGGTCAGGTCGGAGCCATCATGGAATTTCACGCCTTCGCGGATCTTGAAGTCCCAGGTGGTTTCGTCGACCGGCTCCCAGCTGACGGCAAGGCCGGGCTTAAGCTGCAGCTTGTCATCGACATCCACCAGCGTATCGTAGATGTGGCGGAGCGCTTCGGCCTGGCTGCCAAGCGTCGACCAGTGCGGATCGATCGAATCCGGACCGGCACGCAAGCCGATGATCAGATCGTCTGCATAGACGGCCGGCGCAGCGGCCATCAAGGCGAGCGCCGTCACGGCGGATCTCAGGAAAGATTTCGTCATTTTTGTTCCCCTTTGTTTCAACTGATTGATACACTAAGTCAGTAAAATTGATACGGTCAAGTCCAATTTGATACGCATTGGCGATTAAAATTCCACTTGAAACACGTCCGTGCGGGCTTGGCAGGCTTAGTGTTTTTGTTCATGATAACACTATGACAGGCATACAGACACAATTTGACCAGGCCATGGACCGCATTGTCGAAGCGATCGACAGAAGCTCTTCGGTCTCGGTTTCCGTGCAGTTGCGCGGCGCGCTCGAGTTCGGGATTGCGTCCGGCGACCTGCCGTCGGGAGGACGGCTGCCTTCGGTGCGGTCGCTCGCATCGCGGCTCGGGATTTCGCCGGTCACGGTCAGCACGGTGTACGCCGCCTTGCAGGATATCGGGCATCTTGAAGGGCGCGTCGGGTCCGGCACCTTCGTGAAAAGCATGTCGCTTGCCGCCAATGCCGCAAAACTGCGCGAACTCGACATGCGCATTGCCGATCTGGTCGACTTTGCCCGGGATTGCGGGCTATCCCCGGCGGAACTTGCCACCCGTGTCTCGATGACGTCGAGCCGGACCCTGGGCAATCTCCGCCTTCTCGTGCTCGGCAATTTCCCGGAGGCCACCGAAGCCTATGCGCGGGCCCTGAGGCCTTACATTGCCCACGGCGACACGCTCTCGATCGCGACCATGGATACGCTTGCCGCGCTCGACCCCGAAACGTTCGATCTGGTGATCTCGCCGCGCAGCCTTTTGAAACCCGCCCGCGAAATCCTGGCCGACACGCCGATCACCGGCGTGACGCTTATTCCCGATGAGGCGACGCGCGTGGCGCTGGCCGCGCTTCCGACCGATGCCGACGTCGTCGGCTATTCCTATTTCGATACCTTCGTCACCATCATGAAGGCGGGCATTCGCCGTTTCGGCCCGCACATCACCGAGCTCAGGATGGTGGTGCGCGGCGATGCCGATGCGGGCGAGGTGATCGCAAGCGCCGATGTGCTGGTGTATGCGACGGGCTCGGAATACCTGCTCGAGACGCTGCGACCGGAGCAGCGCGCCTTCGAATACCGTCACACGCCCGATATCCATTCCGTGCGGAAGGAACTGCTTCCCACGATCGAGGCCTACAGAACAAAAATCCTGAAAACACGGAGGGGCGACGTTGAAAATTTCCGAAAGCAACTGGTTTGAGATCGAGGACTATCTGAAGTCGGATGACCGCTGCGTGCTGCCTCTTGGCAGCACCGAGCAGCATGCCTGGCTCAGCCTGTCTGTCGATTCGATCCTGTCCGAAAAGGTTGCTGCCGACGCCGCGGCGCCGTTGGGCGTGCCGGTGTTTCCGGCGGTCGCCTATGGGCTGACCCCCTATTTCATGAGCTTTCCGGGTTCGGTGTCGCTGAAGCTGTCCACCTACGCAGCGCTGGTTTCCGACATTCTGGACAGCCTTTATGCGACCGGTTTCCGGCGGATCCTGGTCGTCAACGGTCATGGCGGCAACACGCCGGTGCTGCCGGTGACGATGGAGTGGATGGAGCGGCACGAGGGTGCGCGCTGCCGTTTCCACGATTGGTGGCGGGCGCCAAAAACCATGGCGACCGTGCGCGAGATCGATCCCGTGGCAAGCCATGCAAGCTGGATGGAAAACTTCCCCTGGACGCGGCTTCCCGGTCGCGCCATGCCCGATGTCCAGAAGCCCTATGTCGATTTCGACCGACTGCGCGACCGCAACTCCAAGGGTGTGCGCGAACTGATTGGCGACGGCAATTACGGCGGGCTTTACCAGCGGCCGGACGCGGATATGGAACGCGTCTGGGCCGTTGCCGTCGAGGAAACCCGCGCACTGATCGATGGCGAATGGGCATGAGCCATTCGCCGATCCTGATCTGGGGCGCCGGCGCCATCGGCGGCGTTCTCGGCGCCTATTTCGCCCGCGCCGGCCACAAGGTGCATATGGTCGACATCGTGGCGGACCATGTCGAAGCCATGAGAACGACAGGCCTGCGCATCGAAGGGCCGGTCGAGGCATTCACGCAGGTTCTGCCGGCAAGCACGCCCGACGAGCTTGAGGGCCGCTACGACCGGGTGTTTTTGGCCGTCAAGGCGCACCATACCGAGGATGCGCTTGAAATGCTCATTCCGCATCTGGCCCCCGGCGGCTACGTCGTCTCCGCCCAGAACGGGCTGAACGAGAAGGTGATCGCGGCCAGGATCGGCGTGGAAAAGACCGTCGGTTGTTTCGTCAATTTCGGCGCGGACTGGCTGGAGCCGGGCCGCATCCTTTATGGCAATCGCGCGGCGGTCGCCGTTGGCGAGCTCGACGGGCGGATGAGCCAGCGCGTGCGCGATGTTCACGCGCTCCTTTCGATCGTCGAGCCCGACGCGGTCGCGACCGACAATATCTGGGGCTATCTCTGGGGCAAGATGGGGTACGGCGCGCTGCTGTTTTGCACTGCGCTGACGCCGGATTCGATGTCGGATGCCATGGCCCGGCCGGAACATCGGGTGGTCTACGAGGCCCTCGGCCATGAGGTGATGACGCTTGCAAATGCCGAGGGCGTCAAACCGCTCGGCTTCAATGGTTTCGATCCCGACGCCTTTCTGCGTTCCGATCCCGACGGCATGAGGATGGCGCTTGAAACCATGGTCGCCCATAACCGCAAGACCGCCAAGACCCATTCCGGCATCTGGCGCGATCTTGCCGTGCGCAAACGGCGCACCGAGGTGGATGCGCAGATCGGCACGATGATCCCGCTTGCGGCCGCCCACGGCCTCGACGTGCCGGTGCTGGCGAAGCTCGTCGAATTGATCCATGCGATCGAGGATGGCGAGAAACCGCAATCCGCGGCTCGGGTCGACGAAATGGTGCCGCTGTGCAGATAGATCTTTCCGGAAAAGTCTTCGCCGTTACCGGAGCGGCCCAGGGCATCGGCGCGGCGATTGCGCTGAGGCTTGCGCGCTCCGGCGCCACCGTTGCCGCGATCGATATCGATGGTGACGGAATGGCCCGCCTTGCCGGAAATGGCATCAGCCTGCACCAGGCGGATCTCGGCTCCCGCGCTGGCGCGCATCGAGCGATCGAGGCCGTCCTTGCCCGCCATGACCGGATAGACGGCCTCGTGACGGCGGCGGGCGGTGTGCGCGGCCAGGCGGGACGACCGCTGGAAGAAATCAGCGAGAATGATTGGCGCGTGATCTTTCAGGCCAATGTCGATGCCGCGATGTGGTCGGCGCAGGCCGCGGCGCCCGGTATGAAGGAGCGTGGCAGCGGCCGGATCATCACGATCTCATCCGGCGCGGGTTTGCGCCCGAGCCTGACCGGCATTCAGGCCTATGCCAGCGCCAAGCATGCCCTCGTCGGGCTCACCAAACAATTAGCGCTCGAACTCGGGCCCTTCGGCATCGCCGTCAATTCCGTGGCGCCGGGCTTCATCCTCTCCAACCCTTCGACGGAGCGTCAGTGGGCGGCCTTCGGTCCGGAGCGACAGAAGGCGGTGATTAACGGCATCCACATGCGCCGGCTGGGCGCGGCCGAGGATATCGCCAACACCGTGACGTTTCTCGCTTCCGCCGAAGCCGGCTGGATCAGTGGACAGATCATTTCGGTCGATGGAGGCCATGCATGAGCGAACCTTTCGAATGGGACGAGGCGACCTGGCGGGGCCGGGTCAATCAGGTCCGCGCGGGCCGCAACCTGTTGCCCGCAAGCTGGCCGGGCGGCGCGCGCTGCGCCGTGGCGCTGAGCTTCGACAGCGATCACGAGACCAATGAGCTGCGCGATGGCGGGCTTTCGCCGGCGCGGCTGAGCTGGGGCGAATTCGGCGCCCGGCGCGGCATCCCGCGCCTCCGCAAGGTGCTCGACCGGTTTGGCGCGAAGGCGAGCTTCTTCGTCCCCGCCGTCTCCGCCCTTCTTCACCCGGATGAGCAGAAATCGCTTTCCGACGACGGCCACGAGATCGCCCTTCACGGCTGGATCCACGAGCGCAACACAGATGTGCCGCCGGAAAAGGAGCGCGAATTGATGTTGCGCGCCGCCGATACGCTGGAGGCGGTCACGGGCATCCGCCCCGTCGGCATGCGCACGCCCTCCTGGGATTATTCTGAGGTGACGCTGAAGATCGCGCGCGAACTCGGCCTTCTCTATGACAGCTCGTTGTTTGCCGATGACGACCCCTATGAAATCCTCGACAATGGCGCGCCAACGGGCATTGTCGAACTGCCGGTCGAATGGATCCGCGACGATGCGGTCTATTTCATGATGAACCGCTTCGGCGCCCAGCGCCCCTATACGCCGCCCACCGATGTGCTCGACATCTTCCGGCGCGAATTCGACGGCGCCCATGAAGAGGGCGGCCTGTTTCTTCTGACCATGCATCCGCATATCACCGGCTATCGCTCGCGCATCTTCATTCTCGAGACGCTGCTGGAGCATATCGCCGAAAGGGGCGATTGCTGGATTGCGACCCACGCCGAGATCGCCCGGTATTGCGCCGAACAGGCCGGCTTGAAAGGATAAGACATGCGATATTCCCTGGCCGTGCACGGTGGTGCCGGAACGATCCTCAAATCGAACATGACACCCGAGAAAGAAGCCGCCTATCACGCGGGACTTCGCCGCGCACTGGACGCCGGCGAAACGGTGTTGCGCGACGGCGGCTCCGCGCTTGATGCCGTGACGGCTGCGGTTTGCGCGCTGGAAGACGAGCCGCTCTTCAATGCCGGACGCGGCGCGGTGTTTACCGATCAGGGCGAGCAGGAAATGGATGCCGCCGTGATGGATGGCAGGGACCGCCGGGCGGGCAGCGTTGCCGGCATTTTCGGACCGAAAAACCCTGTTCTGGCCGCCCGCGCGGTCATGGAGCACACTGTCCATGTGACGATGACGGGACCGAATGCGCTTGCAATCGCCCGCAAGGCCGGCCTCGAATTTGCCGACAAGGACTATTTCTTTACGCAGGCGCGCTGGGATGCGCTGCAGGAAACGCTGCGGCTGAAGAAGGCCGGCGAGGATGACGGCGATCCGGCACGGCGTCATGGCACCGTCGGCGCCGTGGCGCGCGACCAGCACGGCAATCTTGCGGCCGCGACCTCCACCGGCGGCTGGACGGGCAAGGCCGCAGGCCGGATCGGCGACACGCCGGTGATCGGCGCCGGCACCTTTGCCGACAACGCGACCTGCGCCGTTTCCGGTACCGGCCATGGCGAAATCTTCATGCGCTGGACGGCAGCATCCGAGATCGCCGCCCGCATGCGTCATGCCGGCGAAAGCCTCGAACAGGCGGCCCGCCATGTGGTGATGGTCGACCTCAAGGAAAATGACGGCTCCGGCGGCGTGATCGCCATCGACCGCGACGGCAACATCACGCTGCCCTTCAATTCCGAAGGCATGTATCGCGGTTTGGTGCGCGCAGGCGAACAGCCGCAGACGGCAATCTACCGCTAGCGCATCGGCCCGAAAATCGGGCTCGATTTTCGGAAAGCACGATGCGTAGATTCAATAGGTTAGAGCGTCCTTTGTGCGTCCGAACGGACGCACGGCGCTCTAGAGCCCTTCAGGATCGCAAACCTACCCTGAAATTGCCCTCGGTCAGCTTCATCGTGGGGGCACAGACGTTCTGACGTTTCCCCGCATAACTGGTTTTTCAATAAGGTGGAGCAAACGGATGCCCGCGAGAATTGAGACGATTGAATAGAGCGACCTGGCTCTTCGGGTTTAACGTGTCCAACGCATGGCAATTCTCTCAGAGGATCAACTGAAACCGGCCTTCAGGATTCGGCCCCTTTGGTGTCGTCCCACCGGGCTAAGTTCTTGTTCGGGTAACCGAATTTTTACGCGGATGAGTATCATCACGACCGCGACGGCGGTTCATATCTCTTCAAGGCCCTGTCGGTATCCATTCATGCGGGCGGCTTTGCCACCGCCACTGCCTTTGTCAGCGAGATGACTGGGGCCCGTGGCCGGTTTTTACGCCGCCGTTGACCGGGCCCACAGGCCAACCACTTTATCGGCCCTTCCCGGCGCGCCAGGATCTTCAGCAGTAGCACCAGCCCGGAATCCTACATCCATGCGCGTCTGTGGGACGGAAAGCCGTGTTTCGCTTCGCATTATGCTTGAGATTTCACATTCAAGCGAGTATATACAAACGCATATACACTACCTTGACAGGAGGTTATCATGCGCCAGCCCCAGGCATCCGAAGCACGCGAAGCCAAGTTGTTTCGCAACAACAAAAGTCAGGCGGTTCGTATCCCGGCCGATTTCGAGCTGCCGGGCGACCGTGTGCTGATACATCGGGAGGGAAACCGGCTTGTGATCGAACCTGCCCCCAACAAAAATCTTCTGGACATTCTGGCGCGACTGAAACCGCTCGGCCCTGATGACCAGTTTCCCGATGTCGATGAGACCCTGCTGCCAGCAAGGGAAATCGACTTTTGAGCCGCCTATACATGCTCGACACAAATATCGTGTCGGACCTCGCGCGTAATCCGGCCGGTGCTGTCGTCGACCATATCGCCAATGTCGGTCAGGATACGATCTGCGTCAGCATCATCACTGCGGCTGAGCTGAGCTATGGCTGTGAACGCAAGGGGTCTGCCAAGCTGACGGCCCAGATCGAGGCCATTCTTGATGGCATGCAAATACTAGCATTGGATGCGCCATCACATATGCGGTACGGCCGTATCAGAGCAGAGCTCGAAGCTGCCGGCACGCCGATTGGTCCAAATGACCTGCTGATTGCGGCCCATGCCTTGGCTGTCGATGCTGTTCTGGTGACAGCCAATACGCGCGAGTTTTCACGAGTGCCCGGCCTCCAGCTTGAAAATTGGCTGGCATGAGCACAATCCCGGAAAATGCCAGATCGTTGCTGCGAAAACCCGGCGAGCCTCTTGGTCGCCCGCCGCCTCGTCGAAGCGGCGGGCTGATGGGCCTCACTGGCGCACGGCCTTGACGTCGTCCGCGCTTACGGCCGGGGCGTCGTTGCCCCAGGCGCTGCGCAGGAAGGTCGCAAGCGTGGCGATATCGGCATCCGAAAGCCGGTCGCCGAAGGCCGGCATTGCGAGCCGTTCCGGTCGTTCGGCCGTCGAGGGCAACGTCGCGCCGTGGAGAATGACCTCCGTCAGGCCCTTCGTCGTCGGCGCCGTCACCAGCGAGTTGCCCTTCAGCGCCGGGAACACGCCGGGCGCGCCGCGGCCGTCCGGCATATGGCAGGCATTGCAGTTGTTGAGATAGAGCAACTCGCCGTCCGGCAGGTTTTCGGCCGATTTCAGCTTCGCCGTCGTCGGATCGTCGGCGGCATCGAGCCGGTCCGTCGTCCGCTCGTCCGGCACGGGCTGCGGGTCGGGCGTGACATCCGAGATCGCCCGGAGATAGCCGACCATCGCATCGGCATCCTCGTCCTTCATGTATTGAAGGGATTCGCCGACAACGAGCTGCATCTCGCCGACCACCGCGGAATGGGCGTTGCGGCCGGTGGTGAGATAGTCCTTCAGGTCCGCGTCGGTCCATGTCTGCAGGGCGGATGCGGCCGTGCGCAGGTCGGGCGCCGTCCAGCCGCCGATCTCGCCGCCCGTCAGGAAGGCCGGATTGTCGGCATTGGTGCCATCCTGCGCCATGATCATGTTGCGCGGGCTGTGGCAGGCCGCGCAATGGCCGAGCGCCTGCACAAGATAGGCACCGCGATCAAGCTGGTCACTTTCGCTCGCCGCGTCATCCGGCCGGAAGCCGGGCTTTCCGAGAGCGGCCCAGTTCCACAGACGAATGCCCCAGCGCTGGTTGAACGGAAAGTCGAGCGCTGTCTCCTTCACCGGGTTGTCGACCGCCGCGACATCGGTGTGGATGTAGCTCCAGATCGCCCGGATGTCCTCCTCCTTCATATGCCGGTAGTTCTCGTAGGGCATGGCCGGATAGAGGTGCACGCCGCCCGGCGCGATGCCGTCGACGAGGGCTGCGTGGAACTGGTCGTAGGTCCAGCCGCCGATGCCGGTTTCCGCGTCGGGGGTGATGTTGCTCGACCAGATCGTGCCCATCGGGCTTTCGATCGCCCGCCCGCCGGCAAAGGGTTCGCCGCCTTCCGCCGTGTGACAGGCCTGACAGTCGGCCATCTGGGTGACGTACTGGCCCTCGCCGGGCGCCGGCTCCCAGTCGGCCGCCAGATTGTCATCCGGCTTTGTGAGAGACGGCGGCACGAAGATGATCGCCGCCAGAGCAACGACACCGATGACGATGAGCGCGAGTATGATGCGAAGAAAGGTTTTCATGATCCGCTCCTCACATCAATGGCCGGGGGTTGGGCAGGTAGTCATTGCGCAGCGCTTCCAGCGCCCAGTAGGCAAGGCCGCCGACCGCACCGGTGGGGTTGTACTGGATGTTCTGCGGGAAGGCTGAAGCGCCCATGACCCAGACATTGTGACAGTCCCAGCTCTGGAGATAGCGGTTGATCGCCGAGGTTTTCGGGTCGGTGCCCATGATCGCGCCGCCGACATTGTGGGTCGACTGGTAGGGGCGCACGTCATATTCCGCGCCGTCGCCCTTGTAGCCCGATGCCATGGTATCCGGGTTCATGCTCTTTGCGACTTCCTCGATCCTGGCCTTCATGAACTGGGTCATCTTGATGTCGTTGTCCTTCCAGTCGAAGGTCATGCGCATCAGCGGACGGCCGTGGCGGTCCTTGTAGGTGGGATCGAGATCGAGACAGGTGTCGCGATAGGCCATGTTCGAGCCATGCGAGCCGATCGACAGATTGTGACCGTACCACTCGCCGACGGCTTCCTTCCAGCCCGCGCCCCAGGCCGGCGTGCCCGGTGGCAGCGACATCTGCCCGATCGGGCGTCCGCCGCTGTGGCCGCACGTGATATAGCTGCCGCCGATAAAGCCTTCCTTGGCGAAATCGATCTGCGACATCGAGAAGTCGTCGATCGACATGCCGCCGGAACCGGTGCCCACAAATGGATTGAACACCTTGTCCCTGAACCACATGCTTGTGCCGCCGGTCATCTGATAGGAATAGTTCCGCCCGACGACGCCCTCGCCGGTGTCGGGATTGTAGGGCTCGCCGATTTCAGACAGCAGCAGAAGATGGACATTGTGCAGAGAATAGGCGCAGACCAGCACGAGGTCGGCCGGCTGGAACACCTCCTCGCCGGTGTTGTCGTCGAAATAGGTGACGCCCGTGGCGGTCTTGCCATCGGCGGCCTTTTCGATCTTCAGCACCTCCGAGCGGGTCCTGTAGCTGAAATTCGGCTTGCGTTTCAGCGCATCGAGAATGCACACCTGCGGCGACGATTTGGAATAGTTGTTGCAGCCGAAACGCTCGCAGAAGCCGCAGTAATTGCAGGGCCCGAGCTGCATGCCGTAATCGTTGACATATTCGATCGAGGCATTGGCCGCCGGCCGCGGGAACGGGTGGTAACCCATATTGCGAGCGGCATTTGCGAAAAGCTCCGAATCCCAGGTGTTTTTCAGTGGCGGCATCGGATAATCCGCCGAGCGCGGGGCTTCGAACGGATTGCCGCCCTCCTGGATCTCGCCGTTGATATTGCCGGCCTTGCCGGCGATACCCGCAACGCTTTCGAACTTGGTGAGGTGCGGTTCCAGCTCCTCGGCCGTCACGCCCCAGTCCTGTAGCTGCATGTTTTCTGGAATGATGTCGGCGCCGAAGGTCTCCTCGACATAGGAGCGCAGCCGGTATTCGACCGCCTGCGGCCGCCATGTCTGGCCGTTCCAGTGAACGCCGGCGCCGCCGACGCCGTCGCCCGGCAGGAACGAGCCGAGGTGGCGGTAGGGAAGCGCCGTTTCGCCGGTGTTGTGGCGCACGGTCAGCGTGGAGTTGACCGGCTTTTGCATCAGGCCGTAACGAACGGCGTATTTCAGTTCGTCGAAAATGTCGGGGTACTGGAAATCGGGCACCGTGCTGCGATCGTCGCCGCGCTCGAGCGCGAGGACCTCGAGCCCTTCATTGGCGAGCTCCATGCCCATGATCGCCCCGGTCCAGCCGAGGCCGATGATGACGACGTCTTTCTTGGGATCTGTTCTCGTTGCCATGATTTACGCCCTCTCCCCACTGATCGACACGGGACCGAGCGGATATTGCGCGTTCTCGCGGCCCGGCCAGGAGGTGAAGGCGCCGCGCGCGCCAGGAAAGCCGATATAGACCCAGGCCTGCATATCCTGATTGCCGCCATAGGATGGATCGGCGAAATAGCCCTCCTTGGTGTTGGCGAGCAGGAACTGGAAGAAATCGCGCAGCTCGGGAGCCAGCCCCACCTCGCCCTTCTGCAGCGATGTCAGCGCGGCATCCTGTTTTGCCGCCTCGAGATTTTCGAAACGGTCGCCATGCGTTTGGCTGCACCAGTCCTGAAAGACGGGAATCGCCTGGCGGTAGATTTCCGCCGGCGTCAGCGGGCTCTGGAAGCCGAGCGTGGGGTTGGCGGCAGGATCGAACGGACCCTGCATGTACCAGTCCGCGGCCTTGCCGAAATCGCCTGCGAGCTGCCGGTCGATAAAGACCGGCACCCGACAGTCGATCGCCCCCGGGCCATTGCCGTCGGATGGAATGAGGCGGTCGCAGGCGGCCATCACGAAGGCCCATTCCGCTTCGTTGAAATAGACCCGCTCATACTGGTCGAGCGGCGGCGGGGGTTCCTTTTCGGGCGCTTGCGCCTTTACCGTTCCGGCAAACGAAGCGATCGCCATACCGGCAGCGCTTCCCTTGAGGAACCCGCGCCGGGATGGACGTCCTGGCATATCTCTCATGATGTCTCCCTCTCGCCGGCTGGCGCCGGCCTGATTTCCCCGCCGGTGCATGCGATAAGCGATCTTGCAGGCGGCAGCGGCTTCATGATGCCCGGCCTGAGCCGGACACGCGCGTCTGTCGTTAACGACAGACGGATAACGCCGAAGTCTCAGATTTGGTTCCATGTGCAAAGGCAGAGCGGTTTGATGACTCGGATTCCGGCCGGTCGACGCAGTTGCAGGGGCCACCACGACAAAACATGAGTTTTATTGTCTTGATTTGCGCGTTTCGGACTTCTAGAAGTCGGCCCAAAGTTTTGAACAAACCGGAATCGCCATGAACACGACGAAGACGCTTGGCCTTGCAGGCTGCCTGATCACCGCACTGACCGCCGCCCCGGCCCTTGCCGCCCCGACATCCTATCCGCTCGAGATCGAGAATTGCGGCGAAACGGTTGTCTTCGAAAAGGCGCCGGAGCGTGCCGTGGCGCTCGGCCAGAACAGCGCCGAGATCATGTTGCTGCTCGGCCTGGAAGACCGGATGGCCGCCACCGCGTTTTGGCCCAATGATGTTCTGCCCGAACTCGCCGATGCGAACGATCAGGTGAAGCTTCTCACCGTCGAGTTTCCGACGCTGGAATCCGTGCTGCAACAAAAGCCGGATTTCGTGGCGGCGATGCTGACGACGCTGATGGGCCCCGACAGCAAGGTTGCCAAACGCGGCGACTTCGAAGATCTCGGCATCCCGACCTATCTCTCCCCCAGCGCCTGCTCGACGAAGCTCGACGCGGGCGATGCCTATGGCAGCCGCGACCAGCTCTGGAACATGGACCTCCTTTACAAGGAGATCGACGATCTCGCCCGCATCTTCGACGTGCAGGATCGCGGCGATGCGGTGATCGCCGATTTCAGGGCGCGCGAGGCGGCGCTGCGCGAAAGATTTCCAAAAGATGACGACCTGACCTTCCTGTTCTGGTTTTCCAGCGCATCAGCGGCCGACGATGCCTATCTCGGCGGCGGCAACGGTCCCTCCGGTTTCATTGCCGATCTTCTGGGCGGCCGCAACGCGCTCGACACCAAGGCCGAATGGCCGACCTTGAACTGGGAAGGCATCATGGCCGCCGATCCGACCGTCATCGTCGCCACCCAGGTCGACCGCAATCGCTGGGATCTCGACAAGGCCGAAAACAAGATCGCCTTCCTGGAATCCGACCCGACGGTGAGCCAGATGGACGCCGTTCAAAACGGCCGGATCGTGGTAATGAGCGGTGCGGCCATGAACCCCAGCATCCGCACGCTCTACGGCGCGGAGGAAATCGCAAGACAGCTTGAGGCGATCGACCGCGCGCAATGAAGACAGCCACGCAAATGAGCGCCGGACTGAGGCTTGTCCTGCTTGTGGTGGTCGCGGCGCTGGTTCTTTTGGGCGCGGTGGCCGTGGCCACCGCCATCGGCGAGTATAATATCCCCGTCAGAACCGTTTTTCTGACGGTGACCAACCATCTCGGACTGACGGCGGCCGATGTGCCGAAGATCGAGGCCAGCGTGGTCTGGAACCTCCGGCTGAGCCGCAGCCTCGTCGCTGCCCTCTGCGGGGCGGGTCTTGCGATCTGCGGCGCGATCCTGCAGGCACTTCTGCGCAACCCGCTGGCCGAACCCTTCGTGCTCGGCGTCTCCGCCGGCGCTTCGACCGGCGCTGTCTCCGTCCTGGTTCTGGGGCTCGGGGCGGGCGCCGTTTCACTGTCGTTCGGCGCATTCGTCGGCGCCTTCGCAGCCTTCGCCCTGGTGGCGCTGCTTTCGAACGGCGCAACAAGCGGCCCCAATCACACCATTCTGGCGGGCGTTGCAGCCTCGCAGCTCTTCAACGCGTTGACGGCCTATATCGTGACCACGTCGGCCAGCGCGCAGCAGGCCCGCAGCGTCATGTTCTGGCTGCTCGGCAGTTTCGGCGGCGTGCGCTGGCCGCAGTTTCACCTTCTGGCCATCGTCCTTGTCGTGTCGCTGGCAATCTGCATCCTGATGGCGCGCGCGCTCGATGCTTTCACCTTCGGCGATGAGGATGCCGCCGCGCTCGGCATTCCGGTCGCCCGCACGCGGCTGATCCTGTTCGCCGTCACCGCGCTGATGACGGCGACCATCGTCAGCCAGGTCGGCGCCATCGGGTTCGTCGGTCTCGTCGTGCCGCATGCCGCACGCTATGTCGTCGGCCCGCTGCATATGCGGCTGTTGCCGGCCTCGGCCCTTCTCGGCGCCGTGTTCATGGTGATCGCCGACATCGCCTCGCGCGTGCTCGTTTCGCAGCAGACGATACCGATCGGCGTCGTCACCGCACTGGTCGGCGTGCCGTTCTTCGCCATCATTCTCTACCGCGCGAGGCCGCAATCATGAGCGTCGTTGCAGATCACCTTTCATGGGGCGTGAAGCGCAAGGCGATTGTCAAGGATGTCTCGCTTCGGGTCACGGACGGCGAAACGCTCGGTCTGATCGGGCCCAACGGTTCGGGGAAATCCTCGCTGCTCAGGCTGCTTGCCGGGCTGAAACGGCCGGATCAAGGCCGTGTCACGATCCACGGCAAGGACATTGCCGCGATCCAGCGCCGCGCACTGGCGCAAAGCGTCGCCTTTGTCCAGCAGAACGCGGCGACCGAGACCAGTGTCAGCGTCCGCGATGTCGTGCGGCTGGGCCGCACGCCGCACCGCTCGGCGCTCTCCGGCTGGCGCGCCGCCGACCAGGCCGCCGTCGACGGCGCCCTTGCGCGGGTCGGCATGACGCACCTTCAGGACCAGTCCTGGCTCACACTTTCGGGCGGCGAACGACAGCGCGTTCACATTGCCCGCGCACTGGCGCAAAGCCCGACTGTGCTGTTCCTCGACGAGCCGACCAACCATCTCGACATTCATCATCAGATCGAAATCCTGCAGACCGTGCGGCAGCTGAATGTCACCAGCATCGTGGCGCTCCACGACCTCAATCTTGCGGCGATGTTCTGCGACAGGATTGTCGTCTTGAAGGATGGCGCGCTCGTCGCATCCGGCACGCCGGAGACGGTGTTGACAGAGGATCTGATCGCCAACGTGTTCCGCGTCGCCGCTGCCGTCAGCCCCTCGCCCCATCACGGCCGCCCGCAGATTCATTTCCACACCGGCGTTTAGGTTACCCCCTCCGCGCGCGCTGCGGAGCCGGCCGTGTCGACGCCGGTCCGCTCGGGCGCATTTCCTTTGGCAGTTCGGCCACGACACCGGTGAAGCCGGAACTGCTGACCTCAGCTTGCCGATGGTCGCTATGCCTGCTCCCCTTGCGCTGCCATCAATTCTAAGCTTGGCGAAAGGGGTATTCGCTGTCATTCTGAAATATCAAAGTTCAAATAATCCCCGGACAGGGGAAGGCCGAGGAACGCTTTGAAAGCCCAGGGAGCACTGGAAGCATGACGTGAACGATCGCGGATATCTACGCGCAACATTTCTCGTGCTCTCCTTCTTCATCCTTGTGCTTTTGGCAGCATGGATCAGTATCAATTCGCGCTCTTTTGGCGGGTTTGCGATTTTCTGGGCGCCCAACGCGCTTCTTCTCGGCATATGGCTGCGGTTTCCGCGCACCGTCGCAATCTATTCCGTCCTTGGCGCCGCGATGGGATATCTCGCCGCCGACATCTTCGTCAAAACAGACCTGATCGTCACGGCCACCTTTGCTTGCGGCAATATCCTCAGCGTCGGGTCCGGCTATCTTCTGCTGAACCGTCTGAGCGAAGGCGACCGCAAGCTTCTCGGCCTGACCTCGGTCTTGAAACTGTTTCTGGTCACTCTTGTTGCCAGCGCCGCAGGCGGCCTGTTCGGCGGGCTGGCCGTGATTTCCTTCTTTTCACTTCCCTTTTTCGCGGGCTGGTCGCGCTGGTTTGTCACCGATGTCGTGAATTATCTGACGATCCTGCCCGCTCTTTTGACGCTTCCCGCAAACTTCAAGCCGTCTGTGTGGTTGAACACCCCCGCAGATGACAAAAGCACCCCGCACCGGCAGGTAAAGGTCGCGCCGGTCGGCTTTCTCATTGCCATGAGCGCCGCCGCATTCGTGATCGGCGGTCCGGGAGCCGTCGCTGTTCCGCTGCCCGCACTGCTGTGGTGCGCCGTCTTGTACAGGCCTTTCACGGTTGCCTGCCTGACATTTGCCTACGGCATTGTCTCGCAGCTCGGCATCGCAACCGGCGTGTTCCTGCCGAAACCAGAGGACTTCGCGCAGGAGAGCCTGCAGCTCTCCCTTCATCTGGGCATCGCATTCATTGCGGTCTGTCCGAATATTCTCGCTGCGGTCATGACGTCGCGCAATGCATTGCTGGAAGAGTTCAAGCGGCTGGCCTCGCAAGATTCGCTGTGCGACCTGATGAACCGCCGCGCGTTTTTCGAAGAGGCATCGGTTCTCCTGGAGGATGCGAAGACCAACGCCGAGGCGCTGTCGCTGCTGATCATCGATATCGACAACTTCAAATCGATCAACGACAGCCATGGCCATCAGGTGGGGGACGAGGTCATTCGCCGCACCGCCGCCGTCCTGAAGGGCAGAATCCGGCAAGGTGACATACTGGCGCGCATCGGCGGCGAGGAATTTGCGATTCTCGCACCCGGTCTGCCGCAGACGGCGCTTGCAGACTATGCCGAGAGGCTTCGCCGTGCCTGCGAGAACACCGTTATCCGCAAGAACGGGCGTTCTATCAGCATCACGATCAGCATCGGGGCGGTTTTCACGCCCCATTCCGACGCCGGCATCGACGTTATGATCCTGCACGCCGACGAGGCGCTCTATCGAGCCAAGGATGCGGGCCGCAATCGGGTCGAGCTTCATGCCGCGTCGCGCCTGCAGGATTCCTAGTTGCGGCCCGACGAACCATGTGCAGTCGGTCAGCAAGGGGCATGCCGTCATCATCGCTGAACCGGCGGTCGACGCTCCTGTCCCCGGCTGAACGCACCTGGCTTTATCGAAGGCGGTCGTCGCATTGCACCCACAAGAGGGATAGATTATCGAGGAAACAAATCGATCGGCAGAATCATGCGTCAGAGAATTATTGTTTGTCCCTTGATCGAGAATCAGGGCGCCTATCTCCTCTGCAAAATGCCAAGTGACCGAGGGGTGTTCCCGGGGCAATGGGCTCTCTCCGGTGGCGGTCTTGAGCAGGGCGAGCGCATCGAAGAGGGGCTGCTTCGGGAGATCGCGGAGGAATTGGGACCCGACCTCAAGATCGAGACGGTGCAGCCCTGGACCTTCCGCGACGATATCAGGACGAAGACCTATCCCGATGGCACGACCGAGCAGATTTATATGATCTATCTCATTTTCGATTGCAGAGCCGCCAACCGCAACGTTGCCGTCAACGAGGAATTCGAGGATTTTGCATGGGTCCCCCCCGGCGATCTCTGGCAATATGATCTGAACGCGGCCACGCGTACCACGTTCGCGGCCAAGGGTTTGCTTGAACATTGAGGGTGCGTCCGCTCCGTCGGAGAAGGCTGCCGCCATGCGTTGCGACGGACGCCACAACGCATTCGCCGTGCTTTTCTCACCGGCCCGAGACAATCCGGTGGTCCCGCTTTGTAAACAGCCTCCAGATCCAATGTTATTCTGCAGGCGCTTGTCCCGCTGACCAGAATAGCGAAGCTGGACGGCACCCGTTATAAAGCCCGGCCCAGTCGTAAAGCACGTCCGAAAGAATTTCCTCAAGAAGACCGTACTAAACACGCGATTTTTGCTAGCATGATGCGCTGGCGCTTACATTGAACGTTGTATTTGTCGCCTCGGTTCGATTGGACGTTTGATTGTCCGGACAATTTTCGTTCCACAAAGATAGGCTGCGCTTTTTGGGATAAGGGGGCGCTATGGAGGCCGGTAGACGAAAGATCCGGTTTATCCCTTTCATCTGGATGTTTCTGGGCGGGATATGCGCATGGGTCGTTGCCGAATGCATCAGCAACAATAGCGCTGACGAATACGTCGATTATTACGGCTCGGACGTCTTCAAGAACGCTGTTTCCGTTGCCGAAACCAGCGTGGCGGTCCTGCATGCGCTCGACCAGTCGCCCCATGTCTCGTGTTCTCCGGAAGACCTGGAGGCGATGCGTCGTATTGTTTTTGTCGTGCCGTTGCTGGCTGATGTCGGGCGTTTGCGGGAGGGGGAGCTGGCCTGCACGGGCGTCTGGGGGACATTCGCAACGCCGGTGGCGATGCCGCCGATTTCAAGGGTCATCGGCGTCAACGCCGCCACCCTCTGGAGAGGAGCCAGCGGCGTGGTTCGGGGTGATCTCGCAGCCGACATGGCCTCTTTCGGAGACAGTGTCGTGATGACCGAAGCATCGGCCTTCGCACGCTATCGCGACCCCGCCGAGCGGCTGGCCGCCCTCGTGCTGACGAGCGATGGCAGCTATGTCTATCAGGCTTTCGGTGAAACCTATGGCCTTTCCGGCATCCTTGGTCAATCGAGCCGATGGTATCACTTTGCACGACGAAGGGTCTTTTCGCATTGCGACGACAATATCGATGTCTGTGTGGTTGCCACCTATGCCGCGCCCACGCCGTTGGAAACGGCGCCGCTCGATTTCTTGCTCGTCCTGGCTGGCGGCATGACCGCCGGCGGCTGCATCGGGCTCTGGCATGCGCGGCTCTACGGTGAAAGTCGATCCTGGCGACAGAAGTTGCAGCGTGCGCTCGATAACAATCGGCTCACGGTCCATTATCAGCCGATCATCCGGTTGTCCGACAGCACGCTTTGCGGGGCAGAAGCGCTTGTGCGGCTGGTCGATTTCGATGGCACGCTGATCCCGCCGGACCAGTTCATTCCGGCCGCCGAAGCCAGCGGTGTCGTCGAACAGATCACCCGGCGCGTGGTCAAGCGCGCATTTTCGGATATGGGCCCGCGTCTTTCAGCCGATCGCGATTTCTACCTCAGTATCAACGTCTCTTCCGACGACATTTTGAACCGGGATTTTCTGGGTTTCCTCGACAACGAGACCAAGGCGCGCGGGGTTTCCCCCGGACAGGTCGCGCTGGAATTGACCGAACGGTCGACGGCCAGCCCGGAGCGTCTGACAAGGGCTATGGAGGAGTTCAGCAGGAACGGCTATCAATTCCTGATTGATGATTTCGGAACGGGCTACTCGAGCCTCTCCTATATCGCGCGCATGCCGATATCCGGGATCAAGATCGACCGGATGTTTACCCAGGCCCTCGATCAGCCATCGGTTGGCGCCGTGATCGTCTCCAAGGTGTGCGAGCTCGCCGCGGCGCTCAAGGTGACGTTGATCTGCGAAGGTGTCGAGACGAAAGCGCAGGCAACCATTCTTGCAAACATCTATCCCGACATCTGCGCGCAGGGCTTCCTGATCGGCCGGCCGATGCCCGTCGAGCGGTTTTCGCGCACCTTCCCCGTCGCGAGCCGCTTCCGCTGGCACCAGGACGGTGCGGCTTGATGCCTCTTTGCTTTGCCGCCAAGTAAGCTTCCACTTGGATTCAGCGCTCCCGGTCCGGCTTGTCGCGCTGCGCACCGTTTGAACGGGCTTTCGAAAGCGGTCTTGCACAGGCGGTCTGAAACTATTCGAACATTGCGTTATCCTCGGCGCGCGCGGCCCGATAATGTCCCCGGCAAAAGCGCAAGGACGAGGGAAAACGATGCAAAAACCGGACCGTATCCGACCGCGCGCGCTCGGAATCGCATTCGGGCGGCACGAGCCAGGGCCGCTCAATGCCATCACCGATGTCGATGGCGTGCTGGTCGGCCATGCGACGCTGATCGAGGGCGAGCGCACCCGGACCGGCGCCACGGCGATCCTGCCGCATGGCGACAATCTGTTCCAGAACAAGGTTCCGGCCGGCCTCAAGGTGCTCAACGGCTACGGCAAGTTTGCCGGCAGCACGCAGGTCGCCGAGCTCGGCGAAATCGAGACGCCGATCCTTTTGACCAACACGCTCGCCGTCGGCCGGGCGATCGAAGCCATCAACGGCTGGACGCTGGAGCAGCCGGGCAACGAACGGGTCACCTCCCTCAATGCGGTGGTCGGCGAGACCAATGATTCCCGGCTGAACGACATTCGCGCCTTGCGGCCGAGCGTCAGCGAGATGGTCTGCGCCATCAAGATCGCCCGCGCCGGGGCTGTGGAGGAAGGCGCCGTGGGCGCCGGAACAGGAACGGTGGCCTTTGGGCTTAAAGGCGGCATCGGAACCGCGTCGCGGCGGCTTGCGGTCGCCGGCGAAACCTACACGCTTGGCGTTCTGGTCCAGGCCAATTTCGGCGGCAGCCTGCGGATCGACGGCCGGGCCCACGATAACAGCGCGGTTGCCGACAAGGATGGCTCCATCGTCATGGTGCTTGCCACCGATGCGCCGCTGCAATCGCGCAATCTGACGCGCTTGGCCGAACGCTGCTTCGGCGGCCTCGCCCGAACGGGGGCGGCCCTTTCCAACGGGTCCGGCGACTATGCCCTGGCCTTTTCCACGCATCCGGCGCTGCGGCGCACGCCCGCGCGGCGCAGCGAAGTTTGCGAGACGCCGGAGCTTCCCAACGAAAAGATGTCACCGCTTTTCGAAGCGGCCATCGAGGCGAGCGAGGAAGCCATCATCAACGCGCTTGCGATGGCCGTCCCGATGGAAGGCTATGACACCGCCAAGGCCCGCCCCTCCTTCTACGATGCCCTCAGGCTTTCCGCCGACAGCTGACCCCCCTTCAACCTCTACCGAAAGGAACTCCCATGTCCGGTGAACGGACCCGTATTGTCTATCTCAATGGCGCCTTTCTGCCTGAAAACGAAGCCCATATCTCGATTTTCGACCGCGGTTTCCTGTTTGGCGACGGGATTTACGAGGTTACCGCCGTTCTTGACGGCAAGCTTGTCGACAGCGATTTGCATATGGCCCGCCTCGAGCGCAGCGTCCGTGAGATCGGCGGCCGGCTGCCGGTCTCGACCGATGCGATCGTGGCGATCGAAAAGCGGCTGATCGCCGAGAATGCGCTGACCGAGGGGGTCGTTTACCTTCAGTATACGCGTGGCGCCGAGGATCGCGATTTTCTCTATTCCGAGGATCTGCCGCCCACACTTCTGCTGTTTACCCAGCAAAAAACCATCGAGCATGCCGCAAGCGCGGAAAAGGGCATCCGAGTGAAGACGGTTCCCGATCAGCGCTGGGCTCGCCGCGACATCAAGAGCATTTGCCTGCTGCCGCAGGTCATCGCCAAGCGCGCGGCCAAGGACGAAGGCTGCGGCGAAGCCTGGATGCTGGACGGCGACTATGTCACCGAAGGCGCCTCGTCGACTGCCTATCTGATCACCCGCGATGGGAAAATCATCACCCGCGCCAACAGCGAGGTGACGCTGCCCGGCTGCACGCGTCTGGCGGTTCTCGCCCTGGCGCAGGAGGCGGAGCTGACGATCGAGGAACGTCCGTTCACGCTGGCCGAGGCGATGGACGCGGAAGAGATTTGCCTGACCAGCGCTTCCAATTTCATTGCCCCGATTGTCGCAATCGACGGCAAGGCGATCGGCGCGGGTACGCCCGGACCGATCTATCGGCGGCTGCGCGCGCTTTATATCGAGCACGCCCGCAAGACCGCGATCTGACTGAGCTGAGAGCGGGCGTCTTCAGGCATCCGGCCGCTCGAGGTCGTCCCAGATCCTGTCGATGATGGGACGGCGATTCTGGCGGGCGCGGTAAAGCCGGATCGCCACGTCGATGCGCCAATCGCCGCCGCCGGTTTCCACCAGTGTTCCGGCGGCGATCTCGTCTCTGACCAGGCTTTCGGGCACCCAGACGACACCCCAGCCCGCGGCCGCCATGGCTTTCAGGCCGACCGACATGCTACCGACATGGACACGGTTTTCCTCCGGCAGCCGGTCGGCGAGTGCCCCCGATACCAGTTGGCCGAAGAACGAGACCTTCTGATAGGCCACCGAGTGGAACCCGTCCTCGATGGCGTGCAGCGGCATTCCATCCCTGCCGGGAGCGCTGACGGGCAGAATGGTCTCGCTGCCGAGCTGGCGGTATTCGAACTCCTGCGGGTCGAGCAGCATCGGCACGACCGGGTGCTGATAGGTCAGCAGGAAATCGGAACGGCCATCGACCAGCGAGATGACATTTTCCTCAAGCGAGCCCGAATCCGGCACCACCTGAGAGGTCAGCGGCCCGATCCTCCGGTTCAGCGCGCTGAGCCAGGCCGGAAGGAAGGTAAAGGACAGCGTATGCAGAGCCGTCAGGGTCACCTGCCGGGCGGCCGCCACCTCTTCGGCCTGGAAACTTTTGCGGACATCGTAGATCTGCTGCAGCATGGCGGTTGCCACGGGCAGGAAACGGTCCCCGGCTTCGGTCAGTCGGGAGGGATAGGTGGCGCGGTCGATCAGCGTCGCACCAAGCCAGGTTTCCAGCTGCCGGATGCGCCGGCTGAAGGCCGATTGCGTGACATGCCGCTCTTCCGCAGCGCGCGAGAAGTTGAGCGTCGTCGCCAGCGCGACGAAATCCTCAAGCCATTTCACTTCCATGATGCGTATCCTGGGCGGTCGCCCGCTTTGGGGCCGGAGACGATCTTCTCTATGACCCCTGACGCAGTTTGGCAATGGAAGGCGGCTGACAGCGATCAGGCGAGGCGCCGATATTCCATCATCCGGGCGCGGCTCAGCGCCAGTTCCAGTCGGTCATCGCTGAGGCGATGCAGCATGATGCGCTTGGTCCAGGGGCCATCGACCAGCGTAAAGAGAAAACGGCTGTTTCCCAGCGATGTCAAAGGCATACGGTGACGGACGGGTCCGACCCCCATAATCACCGCGTCGCCGTCCACCTCCAGCATCGCGCCTTCCGGCGACAGCCAGCGACCGGAAAGGTCGGCCGGGACGGCTTCCGTGATTGCCGGGCGGAAACGGCGTTCTGCATGGCCGATACGGCCGACAATGTCGTCACCATCGCGCTTCAGAAAGGCCGGCGACGTTGGCGAGCGTGACGAAAGGACCGCGCCGTCATGTTCATAGAGCGTGTCTTCGTTGTCGAGATAGTTGAGCGTCGACCCATTGATCTCGATCCACCATGGCCCGGTTTCGGTCACATAAAGACCGTCGGGCAAGGCGCTGCTTGCCACCGGCAGCGGCTCGCCGGTCAGCGCAGCCATGGTCTCCAGCGCAATCTTGTAGGCGTTGACGTCTTCGCGGTTGGCCACGACGACGATGCCGGTTTCGCTGTCGCGGTCGACAAGGAAGTGGCTCTTGTAGCCGGGATGGGAGCCGCCATGGCCATAAAGCCTGCGCGCGCCGAGCGCCACCTGCCGGATACCAAGGCCGTAGCCGCTCTCCGTCCCGTCGGCGAAGGTTCGCGACCGGGCAAGCCGGTCAAAAATACCTGCAAGGCTCCCCTCCCCTTTCAGCAGCGCGCCGACCCAGCGGGCAAGCGCCGCGGCGCTGCCGGTCATACTGCCGGAGGCGGAAATGTGCAGGCCGGCGGCCGAAAGCTGCCAGCCCTTGCCATCATGCCAATAGCCGGGCGCAAGCCCCGCGACCGGATCGTTCCAGACATCCGGCGCATCGAGCGCGATGGCGAGCGCCTGCCCCTCGGCGCGGATAAAATCGCGAAAGAACAGGCCCTTGCGTTCCAGCGCCGCCTCGACCAGCCGATAGCCGGTGTTGGAATAGGAAATCTCCGCGCCGGCGGCGAAATTCAGCCGGGTCATGCGGAACAGGAAGTCGAGCAAGGGCCCAGATTTGGTTTCGGTAAAGACCGACAGCCCGAGCAGGGTCAGGCATTCGCGCACATCCGGCAGGCCGCCGGTCATGTCGAGCGCCTGGCCCACCGTCACATCGGCAAGCGGCGTCTGCAGTTCCGGCAGATGACGCGACAGCGGGTCGTCGAGCGCCATCACATCGCTGCTGGAAAGCACCATGGCCGCAAAGGCGTGCTTGGTCACGGAGGCATAGCGGACAACGCTGTCCTCGGTGAAGGGCGTATGCGTGGCGAGGTTTTCCACACCGCCGGATGTCACGACCCGCGTGCCGGAGGCATCGAAGACGACGATCGCGCCGCCCGGCGCCTCATGCGCCCAGTCTGCGGAAAATCCTTGAGCCTTTTCTTCTGCCGCCCGCCAGTTCAACGCTGCCATTCTGTTCATTCCGTCACTCGTTCAACCCTTACAGCATCGTGCTTTGTGCATCCGAATGGATGCACGGCGCTCAAATGGGCAATTCTTCTGGCTCTTCCAGTTCGACGCTGAGGGCGCGCAGTTCCCGCGTGTGCGGATGCGAAACCTCGCCGAGACGGAGTTTATCTGTGCTGACCTGCTCCACCATCTCGCCGTTCTGCATGACGCCGACGTCGGCGCACATATGGGAGACCACCGCCAGATCGTGGCTGACCATGATATAGGTGAGGTTATGCTCGCGCCGGAGCGCCACGAGAAGATTGAGGATTTCCGCCTGCACGGAAACATCGAGCGCCGAGGTCGGTTCATCGAGCAGAAGCACCTGCGGTTCGGCGATCAGGGCGCGGGCAATGGCCACGCGCTGCCGCTGGCCGCCGGAAAGCTGGTGCGGAAAGCGGAATCGCACCGACTGCGGCAAGGCCACATCGTCGAGCGCGTGGGCGATCCGGTCATCGATCCGGTCCATGCCGTGCACAAGCGGCAGTTCGCTCAAAATGCGGTCGACCGTCTGCCTTGGGTGCAGCGAGCCGTAGGGGTCCTGGAACACCATCTGCGCCTGGCGGAAAAAGGCGCGGTCGCGCTTTGCCCCGACAGGCTTTCCGCCGAAGGAAATCCGCCCTTCCCAGTGCTGGTTGAGACCGGCGAGCGCCCGCAGAACGGTCGATTTGCCCGAGCCGGATTCGCCGACAATGCCGAAACTGCCGCCGGCTGGAACGTGGAAGGAAACGGCCTTCACCGCCTCGCGGCCGGAAAAGGCAATGCGCAGATTTTCAACATCGATATCGATCATGATTTCAGCCACTCCGGATCGCGCTTGAGGACGGGCAGTTCGTCGCGCGGATGGATGAGCGACGGCATGCAGTTCAAAAGCCCGCGCGTATAGGGGTGACGGGCGCGGGCGAGTTCGGAAGCCTGAAGCTCCTCGACGATATGGCCGGCATACATCACCGCCACCCGATCGCAGAAGTGGGACACCAGCGGCAGATCGTGACTGATCATGATCAGACCCATGCCGCGTTCGGAGACAAGCTCATCGATGAGCCGCATGATCTCGGCCTGAACGGTGGCGTCGAGCGCGGAAGTCGGCTCGTCGGCAATCAGCAGTTCCGGATCGGGCGCCAGCATCATCGCGATCATTACACGCTGGCCCATACCACCGGAAACCTCGTGCGGATAGGATTTGGCAACCTCGCGCGGATTGCGGATCTGCACCTTGTCGAGCAGATCGATTGCGGCCTCGCGCGCTTCATGCCGGCTTCCGCCCTTGTGAAAGCGCCAGCTTTCGGCCACCTGCGAGCCGATGGTCTTCACCGGATTGAGCGAGTATTTCGGGTCCTGCAGAATGAAGCCGGCCCGCTTGCCGCGGATCTGCCGCATGCCGCGTTCGGAGGCCTTGAGGATGTCGATCCCGTCGAAACTGATCGCATCGGCCGTAACCTTCGCCTGCGGCGGCAAAAGCTTCAGAAGCGCGCGCGCCGTCAGGCTCTTGCCGGATCCGGATTCCCCGACAATGCCGAGTTTTTCCTGTCCAAGGTGCAGGGATACGCCCTTGACCGCCTCGGACATGCCGCCCGAACGGGTCGGAAAACCGATCCTCAGATTTTCGATATTCACCAGCATGGGTCAGTCCCCCTTCGGATCAAGAACGTCGTGAAGGGCGTCGCCGAGGAAGTTGAAGGCGAGCGAGACGATGAAGATGGCAGCACCCGGTGCTGCGGCAACCCACCACTGGTCGAAGATGAAGCGCTTGGCCGTGGCGATCATCGCGCCCCATTCGGGAGACGGCGGCTGCGCGCCCATGCCGAGAAAGCCGAGGCTGGCCGCTGTGATGATGATGGAGCTCATATCGAGCGTCACGCGTACGATCATGTTCGGCATGCACAGCGGCGCGATGTGGCGGAAGACGATGCGCCAGTTCGAGCCGCCAGTCAGTCGGTAGGCGGCGATGAAATCCGAATTGCGCACGGTCAGCGTATCGGCGCGGGCAAGCCGCGCATAGGGCGGCCACGCCGTGAGCGCAATGGCGAGAATGGCGCTCTCGACGCCCGGCGTCAGCGCAGCGACGAAGGCGAGCGCCAGAATAAGCCGCGGAAAGGCGAGGAAGACATCCGTGATCCGCATCAGCGCCTTGTCGACGATCCCGCCGAAAAAGCCGGCGATGGCGCCGATGGCGAGCCCGATCGGCGCGACGATGATGACCACCGAGACCACCATGCCCAGCGTGACGCGGCTGCCATAGATGATGCGCGAATAGATATCGCGGCCGAGTTCGTCCGTCCCCAGCCAGTATTCGGCCGATGGCGGCGCCAGGCGCAGATCAAGGTTTTGGGCGGCCGGATTGTGGGTCGCCAGAAGCGGCGCTGCCACGGCCATGAAGACGAACAGAAGTACAATCACGAGGCCCATCATGCCGAGCGGATTATGCTTCAGCGCCAGCCAGATACGATAGCGATTGGCCCAGTTCGCCTGTCGTCGCGACGACGGCGCTTCGTCGAGCAACCAGTTTGAAAGTTTAGCAAACATGTCAGCGGACCCGTGGATCGAGCAGGCGATAGAGGAGATCGGCCAGAAGGTTCAGACCAACATAGATGACGCCGATCAGAAGCGTCGCGCCGACGACCGGGTTCATGTCGGCGTTCAAAAGTGCCGTGGTCAGATACTGGCCGAGGCCGGGCCAGGCAAACACCGTTTCGGTGACGACCGCGCCTTCCAGAAGGCCGGCATAGGTGAGCGCCAGAACGGTGACGAGCTGCACGGCAACGGTCGGGAAGGCGTGCGACCAGATCACCGAGCGCAGCGGCAGCCCCTTGGCGCGGGCGGTGATGACGAATTCGCCCTTCAGCGCATCGATCATGAAAGCGCGGGTCATGCGGGCGACATAGGCCATCGAGAAATAGGCGAGAATGCAGACCGGCTGCGTCAGATGCGCGACCGCGTCCCAGAAGGCGCCGGTATCGCCGGCAAGAAGGCTGTCGATCGTCAGAAGGCCGGTTTGCACCGGTACCATGCCGTCATAGATAATGCCCTGGCGACCCGGGCCCGGCGCGATGCCCAGCGCCTTGTAGAAGACGATCAGCGAGATCAGCGCCAAAAGAAATACGGGGATCGAGTGGCCGGCAAAGCAGACGATGCGGATCACCTGATCGGTGACGGAGCCCTGGCGCACAGCCGCCCAGACACCGAGCGGAACGCCGATGAGCATCGACAGGATCAGCGCATAGGTTGCCAGCTCGAAGGTTGCCGGAAAATAGTGGGCAATGTCATGCGTGACCGGGTTCTTGGTCAGGATCGACATGCCGAGATTGCCATGCAGCAGCTGCCACAGATAGTCGGCGAACTGCACAGGCAGGGGCTTGTCCAGCCCCATGGCGATCCGGGTTTGCTCGACCACGGATTGCGGTGCGTTGTCGCCAACGGCGGCAATGACCGGATCGACCGGCATGACCCGGCCGATCAGGAAGGTAACGACCGTCAGTCCGAACAGCGTCACGAGGACGCTGCCCAGAGTGCCGGAAAAGCCCTTCAGAAAACCTCTCACGACTTGGTGGTCTCCTGGTAGGTGTTCGACGAGGAGAAGACCTGCAGGCGGAAACCGTGGACGTCCGTGCGGCAAACGGCCGTATCGGTTTTCTGGAACATGAAGGCGAAGGGGCTGTTCTGCATGTAATCCCTCTGCAGGGATTCATACATTTCCAGTCGCGTTGCCGGGTCCTTCTCGTCGCGGGCGGCCTTGGCCCGGGCGGCGAAATCGGCGTTCTGGAAATGCGAGCGCCAGATGAAGGGCCGGTCCTTGGCATCGTCGGAATTGTCTTCGTTGATGCAGAAGACCTCGGCATTCGCGTTCGGATCGAAATAGTCCGTGCCCCAGGACGACATCGCCATCTGGTGCTGGCGGGCGCGCATCTTGGTCAGAACCTGACGGTTTTCCCCGGCAAGCAGGTTGACCTTGATGCCGATCTGGCCAAGGCTTGCCTGAACCGCCTGGGCGATATCCGGATAGGGCTGGTTGGAATAGTGGTCCATGGTGATCTCGAAACCGTCGGCGAGCCCGGCCTTTTCCATCAGCGCCTTGGCCTTGTCGATATCCTGGTGGAACGGATTTTCGCTGACCGCGCCCGGAATGCCCGACGGCTCGAAGCTCTGGTGAACGGCATAGGTCATCGGAACGATGTTCTTCTGCATGCCTTCGTAATCGAGCGCCCATTTGATCGCCTGCCAGACCTCCGGCTTCGACAGGTACTCATTGTCCTGGTTGAGCGAGATCAGCATCAGCGCGGCGACTTCCTGACGGATCATGTTGAAGCCGTCGACGCCCTCGACCTGGGTCAGCTGTTCGCTCGTCAGGTTGCGGGCAATATCGACATCGCCCTTCTGCAGCATCAGGAGCTGCGACGACGGGTCGGCGACATGGCGCACCAGAATGCGCTTGATATCGCCCGTATAGGGGCCATGCGCGTTGACCGTGAGCGAAATCGCTTCGCTCGGCTTCCAGACCTGCAGGACAAACGGGCCGGAACCGGCACTGTTCTTGTTCAGCCAGCCCTTGCCCATGTCATCGCCTTCGACATGCGCTTCGACGACCGCCTTTTCGACGATCGCGCCGACGCTGGCCGACAGGCAGTAGAGCAGGAAGGAAATCGCGGTCGGCTCGGCCGTCGTCAGGGTCACGGTCTTGTCGTCGACGGCAACGATGGTCTGGTCGACATTGTCCGGCGTGAAGCCGAACTGGCCGATGATGAAGGCCGCGCCGCCATTGATCTTGATGGCGCGCTGCAGCGAATAGGCAACGTCTTCGGCCGTGACGGGATTGCCGGTCGAAAACGTCTGGTCGGCCAGCTTGAAGGTGAAAACCTTGCCGCTGTCGTCAACGCTCCAGCTTTCCGCGATGACGGGCTGGATGTTCGAAGCATCTTCCGGGTCCGGAACGACGAGGTTCTGATAAAGATTGGTGCAGATTTCACCGGCCAGAGCCTCGTAATTGGCATGGGGGTCGAGCGTGGTGATGTTGTCGAGCTGCTGGGCGACAACCAGAATGTCCTTCGGCGTGTCGGCAAAGGCCTGGGTCAGGTCGAGGTAGGACAGGACGGGTACGACGGCGCTGCCGATCAGGAGTTGTCGTCTGGAAATCATCTGGATTGTTCCCTTTCAATGTGGTGCAAGCGAGTGAGATGTCGCGGAAGCCATTGGTTGCTTATTTTTTTAGCAAACAGCCAGCTTTGCTGTTATCAGGGCATTGCGGGGCTGACCAATTCCGTTTTTTGCAGGGGTTATGCAGGCTTTGCATTTGTTCTGTCGTTGCGCTGCGTCATAAAATACCGGTTCTCCACTGGAAACCTTTTTTCCGATCCTTTCGACCGTTCTCCCAGGACAAGGTTCATGCCGCCCTTTTCAGACACGCCTGTATTCGACGGGCACAATGATGTGCTTTTGCGGCTGCGCCGCTCCAACAAGGAGGATCCGGTCGCGGCCTTTCTGAACGGGGATACCGAAGGGCATATCGACCTGCCGCGGGCGCGTGAGGCTGGCTTCGCCGGTGGCCTCTGCGCGCTCTATGTCCCCTCCCCCAGCCGACAAAAGGACGCCGACGGAAACTTTCCGACCCCGGCGCAGCCCGAGGCGCTCAATGAAACCATGGCCATGGCGCGCCTGCTGTTCGACATCGAGCGCCGGTCCGGCGGGGGTGTGACCGTCTGTCGCACGGCAGCCGATATTCGCCGCGCCTTTGCAGACGGTTCGTTCGCGGCCGTCTTTCATATCGAGGGCGCGGAAGCGATCGACACCGATCTCGATGCGCTTCACGTGTTCCATCAGGCCGGCTTGCGCACGCTAGGGCCGGTCTGGAGCCGTCAAAATGCCTTCGCCTTCGGCGTTCCCTTCGCGTTTCCCTCCAGTCCGGATATCGGCCCCGGACTGACAGATGCCGGCAAGGCGCTCATTCGCGCCTGCAATGAACTGAAGATCATGGTCGATCTTTCGCATATGAACGAAAAGGGTTTCTGGGAGATCGCCGCCATTTCCGATGCGCCGCTGGTCGCCTCCCATTCGAACGTGCATGCACTGTGCCCGCACTCGCGCAACGCCACGGATCGCCAGCTCGACGCCATCGGCGATACGGGCGGGCTCATCGGCATCAATTTCGGCGCGCTGTTCCTGGGCCGGGATGGTAGTAGGGACACGTCGATCGGCATCGAACCCCTGCTCGATCATATCGATTACGTCGCCAACCGCATCGGCATCGACCACATCGCCCTCGGCTCCGATTTCGACGGAACCATGATCCCCGCCGTGATGAAGGACTGCCGCGGTGTTCGCCTGATCATCGAGGGGCTGAAGTCCCGCGGCTATGACGCGGAGGCCCTTGCGAAGGTCACCCACGAAAACTGGATCCGGGTTCTCGAGACGACCTGGGGCGCGTAGGCCTTGAAAAGAACGGGCGCCCGCGCGTCGAACGATCATGTCGGTTCCGCGCCATACGACAGAACCGAGCGCCCGCTTTTAAGCGGGCGTATGACGGTTTGGCCCAGTCGGCCCGAAGCCGTGATTTTGGCCAAGTGAAGAACAGAGGCGGAACACGGATTTACGCTGGTCAGCTTTCCGCGTCTGATTGCTCATCGACGCTCACGAGTGCTCGGCAAGGTGTGTGCAGCCCCTTCTAAGCCTTGCGCAAGGGGGCTGCAGTGGGCTTCGAAAGGAAAATAGAGAAGAAGCATCGGAGAGGGTAGCATTGCTACATTCTCTAGCTCTTTAGAGCGCCGTGCGTCCTTTAGGACGCACAAAGGACGCTCTAACTTATTGAATCTACGCATCGTTCTTTTCGAAAATCGATTCCGGTTTTCGAAAAGAACGATGCGCTAGTCCCGCGATGGCGGGATTGTCCGAATTAACTGATCCATGAGTGATTACACAGAGAATGATCCCTTTTTTTTCCTGCGAAAATTGCCAGTCACTGGATCGATATCCGGCGTGACAATCAAGGAGACGGGCAGCTTGAAATCCTGCCGGCATACGGGGACAGCGGGCATTAAATATTCATCGAGCCGGAAGGGCAGGAAATCCTCTGGCCCAGGATCGATGACTTTCTGAGGAGCCAGGGATTGCCGGACTGGCAGGATACCAAGTTCGATGGACAGCGTGGTGCCCTGGGACCAAACCAGCGCAAACGGCTGGACGACTTTCTCGCCCATGGCCTTGCGATAAAGACCTTCGCGGTCCCGATCGAGGGGAGGACAAAAAGCAACTGGATCACAAACGCATATTCTCTGGATGGCGCTCGGGCCGAAGTCATCGGGCTTTGCCAGCAAGAAAGCGGTCAGGAAGGGGAACACGGCCTATGCATTCGAAAACAAGCTTCTCAAGCTCTTTCAGGCGGCATGCCCGTTACGGCGGGCGTGATATCATAATCTACTGGCATGTCGAGAAACGCGCGACCTGCGTCTACTCGCAACTCAAGCGGTGCTCGTCCTCGGAGGTCGCTTCCATGATCAAAGGCGTCCTTCGCCATTGTACCGGCATGGAAATCCAGCGCCAGCATGTCGACAGTCATCCGCTCGGAAACCGGCTCGGGCGCATCAAGGAAGGGGCGGTCCGAACTGGAAACCATCATGCAGTTTCTCCACGTAGGCGACGAACTGGTGGTGCTGCGGCTTGATCGGATCGGTCGCTCTACCCGCGACGTTCTCAATCTCGTTCATGAGCTTGACGAAAAAGGCGCAACACTGCGCGTCCTCGAAGCGGAAGTGACGACGGCTGGGAGCATGGGTAGAATGGTCATAACGAACCTCGGCATGGTCGCCGACATGGAACTGAAGTTCATCAAGGACAGACAACGAGCGGGCATTGACGCGGCAAAAGCTCATGGCATCTACAAGGGCAGGAGAAAGAATGTCGATGACGCGGAAATCCGCAGACGGGTCGCGACTGGCGCAACGAAAGCTGCCGTTGCTCGTGCGCTGAACATTTCCAGGATGACCGTTTACCGCGCCTTGGAAGATCAAGGTTCGCAGTCAGCTTCAACGTGACTGCACGTTCTTTATCCGTTCTTCAAGTTGGCCAAAATCGCAGCTTCGGGCCGACTGGGCCGTTTTGCATGGACCGGGACGGTTCGGCAAACCCGGCTCAGAAACTGACCGTGCGGCGCAGACGTTTCCGTGTTGATCAACAGTCTCCGATGAGGACCAGATAAATTCTCTCTCGAGGCAGCGGAAAATCCGTCAGACTTCGTGCGATCTTCCTCTTCATCATCGACGATATAGGCGGGACTGTCGCGCGGTTTGCGAGCCGCGATATTGGTTTTTCGAACGGCGCAACGCACCGTTCGCAGGCTTGTCTGAGTCGACTTGCTGTCATCTGCCATCTTGATGGCAGAAGTTTCTGCAACTATATTGACAGGATAAGGAGACAGGTTATGGCAGAACCGCAACTTTCCGTGAGAAGTTCGAAAGCGCGAGACTTGGCGCATCGTCTTGCTCGTAGAGAAAACCGTTCGATCGCCGATATCGTCGAGCGTGCTCTCGAGTGGTATGAGGTTCGTGAAGCGGGGCGAGAGCCGGCGTCGGCGTTCTACGCGCGGCTTGCGGCGCAAGCCGGAACGGACATCGATCTCGAGGCGGTCATTCAGGAAAGCCGTCAGCCTCACAGGGGTATCGAGCTTTGATTTTTCTCGATACCAATGTCGTTTCAGAGACCTTTCGGAGGGCTCCGGCCGAGGCTGTTGTCGCGTGGCTCGTCCGACATGATGCCGAGTTGGCCTTGCCCTCCGTCACGATCGCCGAGATAGCCTTCGGTATTCAGAAGATAAAGCCAGACCAGCGCGCCGCCCGTTTGGAACAAGGGCTGCAGGACTGGCGCCGCCGGTTTTCTGACCGGATATTTGGCCTGACGGAGGAGGCGGCTTTGGCCTATGGTGAAATCATGGGCCATGCGTCCCGCCAGGGGCGAGCAATGTCGGCGCCGGACGGCATGGTCGCGGCTATCGCTCATGTGAACGGTGGCCGTTTGGCGACACGCAATTTGAAGGATTTTGAAACGACGGGCCTCGATTTGATTTCGCCGTGGGATTTTTGAGCGATTTACAGCCCCGCCGTTTTGGTAAGATTGACGCGGAAGTGATTTCGTCTGCGCTTACAGCGCCGCGTCATTTCGGCCGGTGCATGGCCGAACGGTTTCGGGATGTCGCGCGCGTCGACTTCGGCTGATGAGGCGAGCCCGGCGCTCAGGTCACATAGCCACTTCACTCCTCCCTGAAAGCCTGATCGAGATAGTCGGTGAACGGTTTCAGCAGGTATGATGCGGGGCTTCTGGCAGCGGTCTGGATGAAGGCTTCGACCGGCATGCCGGGCATGATGCCGTGCTGTTTCGCCGCTTCGAGCGACGGCTTGTCGAGGGCGATTTCGACGCGGTAGAAGCGTTGGCTGCCGTCCTCGCCTGCAAGGGCATCGGCGGAGATGGTGCGCACATGGCCGTCGAATTCCGGGGTTGTGCGGGCGTTGAAATTCGGAAACTTGATCACCGCCGCCTGCCCGGTGCTGACCCGGTCGATCTGCACCGGATCGACATGTACGGCCAGAACCACCGGCATATCCGCCGGAACGATCGCCGCAACCTCCGTTCCCGCCTGGATGACGCCGCCGATGGTGAACACATTCATCCCGTAGATGACGCCATCCATCGGCGCGCGCAGGGCAAGCCGGTCATATTGCCGGTCGGCGACGGCGAGGCGCTCGGCCAGTTCCGCCGCCTGCGGCTGGGTTTCGCGATATTCCGTCTGCGCCGCCTCGCGCCGATCGGCGACGGTTTTCAGCATCTCGACCTCATAGCCAGCCAGCGAGCCACGCGCTTCGGCAATCGAGGCTTCAAGTCCGGCGATGTCACCTTCAAGCTCGGCGGCCTGCTGCTTCAGCGTCGAGACCGGGCTTGCCTGCGAAAGCCCGCGCTTCAAGAGCCCATCATAGCGGGTCACTTCTTCATCGAGGATATCATACTGTTTGTTAAGCGCGACAAGCTGCTGCTCCTTGCTCTCGATCACCGCCTCGGTGTGGATCTTCCGCTTTTCAAGCTGCTGCCGGGTCAGCGCCAACGCGTCGCGCCGCGCATCAAACAGGGCCTGTTCATCGGCATGACGGTTATGCATTTCCCTGTGGTCGAACCAACCGCTGCCTGTACTGTCATAATCGACACTCCAAATATCGCCTCCGGCGTTTTTGGTGAGGACCTTTCGGCTCGCAAGAGTACTGGAACCAAGGTTGGATCCAACCCGATTTTCGACAGTTTCGACAAGGCTACCATCAGCAAGCTCCTGACGAACCGTTACCTGAAGACGGTCAACAAAACCGTCACCGTCGTCGTCGAAATGAATTGTCTTATAGGCGCCGTCAGATGACGTCACGGAGGTCGTTACAAAGACCTGGCGGCCATCTTGTGTGTAGCCATGAACGACAACGATACGGTTGCCATTGCCATCAAGCGAGACCTCCTCTGTTACACGGTAGCTTCGCGCGTCGCCGGCAAGAACAACATTGCCAGCAATCCCGGTCGTTCCATCGCTTTTTGCGAATTCGACCTGCCCGAGAATGGCCGATCCGTCTTCGAAGAAAGTGCGGTTTGTATCGGCGGCAAGATTTATTGCTTCGATCCCGAGCTCGGCCAGCGTCTTCACGTCAGACGAGCCGTCCTGGTTGGTCACCATGACTTTGAAATGGGCGAAGGCAGCATCGCCAGCGTCGAGGACACCATCCCCGTTCTCGTCGAACACCGACTTGAGTGCGGCCAAATCATCGCTTGCTGTCGGATCCCATTCCGTGAACACGAATTGCCGCGTCTCGATGATGGTGTTCAGATCGTCGGGATCATAAAACAATACGCCATCGCCTGCTCCGGCCCAGGCCAGTCTATTCTTCAAACCGTCATTATTGGCGTCCACGAAAAACACAGACTGACCGAGTTCGGTTATCGAAATCCCATCTCCGTCCAGATCAAGCAAAATCGGAAACAATGTATTCCCAGGTTCATTTTTTCCACCATTGCGGCTTACATCCCTCTCAGGATCGCTTCCGACATAAGCCATCTGGTTTCCATTGTCGTCCCACATAGTCGTCCCACATAGTCGTCCCACATTGTCGTCACGCCATTTTTAATGGTGACCTGACTCCTGGCTGCTCTGCCTGTAGTATAGGTGGTTGCATATTTGTTTTATTGCTCTGCAATATACTAAGCGCGCAATTTCTCAGCCAACTCAGCTTCTAGTGCCAGCCGCTCTTCGTTCGCAGGACCCTCAACCAAGCGGTCATTTGCGGTTTGCCGCGCCTGCTGAACCGCCGTAAACTTGCGCCATACCGACTGCGGCGGCCAAACTTCCAACTACGTATCCACCCGCCGTACTGAGACCAACTGCTGCGCCATCGGCAGTGGTAAAGCCACCTGCATCATTCCCTCTGATAATGGCGTCAATACCTGCACCACCCAACAGGCCAAGAGCTTTGCCACCAATAGCTATTCCTGGATGACTTGACTGCTCAAAAATGGCTCCGCCGATGGAGAATGCAGCCGGAAGACTTTTCTCAATCGCATTGTCATACTTGCCAAAATCATATTTCGGGTCGCCCGAATTTCTTGATGTACTGCGTGTCGCCCTCGGATCCATATCCCACCTCAACCCTATTTACGTTTATAAGTGCAATTAATTTGACCTAAATTCATGTAAAAAATCTTTAATAATTATAAATATTAAGTAAAATACGTAAAAAAACATAAACAAATTAACTCCAAAATAATACTGATCGAGAGGATCCATTTTTATCAAAATGAGCCTCATTAATATAAAAAATAAAAAATATAGTAATTTCTTTAATATTCACAAAAATAGATTTTTGCAAACAAAAAAATAAATTCTTATTATTGATCATTTATCGACACCATTACTCAATTTGTAGGTTATAACACTACAAGAAATAACATAATTCCCGCTCATCACCTCATACCCTATTTTCCGCATCAGCCTCTCCGTCCGCGCCGTCTCCACGCCGGACGTCACATGAAACAGCAATTCCCGCGCGCCCTTGGCCCGCGACCAGGCCTCGGCTCGTTTCATCAGGCCAAGCGTCACCCGGCTGCCGGCAAGCGTGGCGCGCAGGGATTTTGGGACGTTGAGATTGTGGATGGTCGAAAGAAGGATGTCGCTGCCGATGTGGTATTCGCTGACACAGCGCCACAGCATGCCGGCAAGGTCATCGCCGCGCGCGCCAGATCGATCACCGGCGCAATATCCGTTCCCGGCCCGAGCAACGAAAACACAAACCGTCCCGCAGCCTGCCGCTCCCCTGACTGCACATCCGCGCCCGCCGGACCGGCGCATGCCGCAACGGCACCCCGACAACCAACTCACGCCCCCCCCCGACGCAGCATTTCATTCTGGCCTTACTCTCAACCGAGCTCGACCGAAGGTCAACAATAGATGCGCGTTTTCCGTGTGATATTCTGTCTTGCGGAAAGCACGCCGAAGCGCGCGACCGGCGGCAGGAACGCGTTCAGGCCGTCCGGATCGTAAAACAGAACCCCGTCGCCGGTTCCCGCCGTCCGGTTCTCAAACCCGTCATCATCCGCATCGACAAAGACATCCGAACGCCCAGGCTCCGATATCGAAACTCCCGTCCTCGTCTAAAGCTACTCCAGGTGAAGTGGACACCGGTTCACCGTCCGGAATTTGCACGAGCTTGACGGACGTGACCGACTGGCCGGCGCGGGAGCGAGGATTCGACGCCGACTCGTTTGCGGAACTGACGGCGCTCATCCGTGATGCGGATGCAGGCAGTTCAGCAATCAATGCGCGAGTCGCGGCTTCAAAAATCAATCGACAGCTTAGCCCGTACTTCGTATCATTGCCACACATCCGCCGGATAGCGGGTCTAGCGCGGATGGAGGGAGGAACCGACGATGGCCCAGGATCCAGCCAAGGCTGATGCGCTGATCTGCGAGATGCCCCGGATCGACAACGCCGATATTGTCGCGGTCTGCGCGGCATATGGCGACGACCACCACAGATTGTTGGACATTCTCCGGACGCTGCAGAACCGGTACCGGTGGATCTCGCCGCAGATGTTGAGTGTGGTCGCCGCCCAGACCGGGCAGACCCGCGTTGCCGTCGAGGGCGTCGCCTCATTCTATTCCTTCTTGTCGCTGACCCCGAAGGGACGGATCACCATTCGTCTCTGCGACGACATTATTGATCGCTTCGCGGGCCTCAAGGCGGTGGCGGCCGCTTTTGAGGCGGCGCTCGGCATCGCGATGGGGGAAACATCCGACGACGGCGCCTTCTCCCTTGAATACACGCCTTGCATCGGCCTGTGCGATCAGGCGCCGGCGGCGATGATCAATGATGTCGTCATGACCAATCTGACGGCAGACCGCGCCCATGAAATCGTCGCGGCACTGCGCTCCGGTCAGTCGCCGCAGGACCTGATCAGCCCACGCTTTTCCGCGCTGACGCCTTACGAACAGGCATCGCGCATGGTCGAAAGCAATATCCGTCATGCCGGTTCGGTGCTTCTCGGCCCCGTGCCCGACAATGCCGGGCTGGCGGCGGCGCTCGACATGACGCCAGAGGGCATCATCGAGGCGGTGGAGGCCAGCGGGCTGCGCGGCTGCGGCGGGGCCGGGTTTTCCGCCGGAAAGAAATGGCGGCTGGCGGGGGCGACGCCAGCCGGACGCCGCTACATCATCTGTGACGCCGACGAAGGCGAGCCGGGCACATTCAAGGATCGGGTTCTCCTGACGGAGCGGCCTCACCTTCTCGTCGAAGGCATGACGATTGCCGCCAAAGCTGTCGGCGCCAGTGAAGGGATCATCTATCTCAGGGGCGAATACGCCTATCTCGAAGGCTTGCTTGCCGCCGTTCTGGAAGAAAGGCGCATTGAAGGCCTGCTCGGTCGCGCGGTCATGGGCCAGGAGGGGTTCGATTTCGACATCAGGATCCAGATGGGCGCGGGCGCCTATGTCTGCGGGGCGGAAAGCGCGCTGATCAGCTCTTGCGAGGGTCGGCCCGGCGAACCCATGACCCGGCCGCCCTTTCCTGTCGAGAAAGGCTATTTCGGCTGTCCGACAGTGGTCAACAATGTCGAAACCCTCTGTCATGCCGCCCGCATACTCGACCGGGGCGCGCAGTGGTTCTTCGATATGGGCCAGGCCGGAAGCCACGGAACAAAGCTGTTCAGCGTTTCGGGTGACTGCCTCAATCCCGGGGTTTATGAACTGCCCTATGGCATGACGGTGCATGCGCTCCTTGAAATGGCAGGCGGAGAAGATGCGGCCGCTGTTCTCGTCGGCGGGCCGAGCGGAACGATGATCGGCCGGGACAGTTTCGAGCGCCGGCTTTCCTTCGATGATCTGGCGACCGGCGGCGCTGTTGTCATCTTTGGCCGCGAACGCAATATTCTGGAGATCGTCGATTATTACATGTCGTTTTTTGTTGACGAGAGTTGCGGCTATTGCACGCCATGCCGGGTGGGAAATGTCTTCCTGCAGCAGGCGATCGCCAAATTCCGCAAGGGCCTGGCCGGTCCCGAGGACATCGACTATCTGAAGGATTTGTCGGCCACGATCATGGAAACCAGTCGCTGCGGTCTCGGAATGACGTCGCCGCGCCCGATCCTGACGACGCTCGAGAATTTTCCGCTCGTCTATTCGGCGCTGGTCAAGCCCTCCGAAGACCGGCTGCGACCGACCTTTGACATCCAGTCAGCCATTGATGACGCCCGCAAGCTCGCGCGGCGCCGATCCTATATCTATGACAGGGATTTTGGCCAATGACCCAGGAGGATTTCACCTTCACCATCGATGGCGTCGAGATTGCCGCCAGTCCCGGACAGACGATCATGGAAGCGGCGGATGCGGCCGGCGTCTACATCCCGCGCCTGTGCGACCATCAAGGGCTGCGCCATCAGGGCAGCTGCCGCGTCTGCACGGTCAAGGCGAACGGGCACAGCACATCCGCCTGTACGCAGCCGGCCGAGCCGGGCATGAAGGTCGACAACGAAACGCCGCATATCTCCAAGCTCAGGCGCGATCTGGTGGAGATGCTGTTTCACGAGGGCAATCATCTGTGTCCGATCTGCGAGGAGAGCGGAAACTGCGAGTTGCAGGCCATGGCCTACCGGCTGGGCATGACCGAGCCGACGAAATTCCCCTATCTCGAGCCATCGCGCGGGCTTGACGCCTCACATCCCGACATCGCGCTCGACACCAATCGCTGCATCAGTTGCGGGCGTTGTATCCGTGCTTCGCAGGATGTCGATCACAAGGGAATTTTCGGCTATGTCGGCCGCGGCATTCACCGTCGTGTGGCCGTGAACGGGCCTGACCTCGCCCAGACGGATGCGGCTATCACCGACCATGCCATTTCGAAAGACGTCTGTCCCGTCGGCTGCATCATCCGCAAGGGTGAGGGCTTTGCCACGCCGATCGGCGAGCGCGAATTCGACCGGGGGCTGATCGGCAGCGAGATCGAGGGGAAGCGCCATGAGTGAGCCCAGAAAAGCACGGATCGCCACCGTTTCCCTGGCCGGGTGCTTCGGTTGTCACATGGCCCTTCTCGACATTGACGAGCGGCTGGTAGAACTGATGAAACTGGTCGACGTAGACCGCTCGCCCCTCACCGATATCAAACATTTCACCAGGCGTTGCGACATCGGCATCGTCGAAGGCGGTTGCTGCAACGAGGAAAACGTGCATGTGCTGTGGGATTTCAGGCGCAATTGCGATGTGCTGATCGCCATCGGTCAATGCGCGATCATGGGCGGGCTGCCGGCCATGCGCAACGCCATCATGCATTCCGATGCACCGCTGCGCGAATGCCTGGACGAGGCCTATATCACCGGAAAATATATCCGCAACACGACCCATGGCATCCCCAATGATCCGGCGCTGCCCTTGCTGCTTGATCGGGTCTACCCCTGCGGCGAGGTGGTTGAGATCGACTATCAGATCCCCGGCTGCGCTCCCTCCGGCGACATTATTTTCAACACGCTGAGCGGCCTGCTTGCCGGAAGGTTCAGGGGCTTTGAACGCGACAAGATCAGATTCGACTGAACTGAACGGAGGGACGTGACATGGCTGAACCAAGGCTAATCGAAATTGCCCCCGTCACCAGGGTCGAAGGACATGGAAAGGTGACGATCCACCTGAACCGCGAAAATGCCGTCGAAGAGGCTCGATTGCATATCGTCGAGTTTCGCGGATTCGAGCGCTTTATCCGGGGACGGCTGCTTTGGGAAGTTCCGGTCATCGTCCAGCGGCTGTGCGGCATATGCCCGGTCAGCCATCATCTCGCCGCCGCCAAGGCCATGGACATGATTTCCGGGGTTGATTGCCTGCCGCCGACTGCGGAGAAAATGCGCCGCCTCATGCATTATGGCCAGGTGATGCAGAGCCATGTGCTGCATTTCTTTCACCTCGCCGCGCCCGACCTTCTGTTTGGCTTCGACGCGCCGGCGGAAAAGCGCAATATCTTCGAAATCTTGCGTGCGCAGCCGGAGCTTGGGCGACGGGCGATCATGATGCGCAAGTTCGGCCAGGAGATCATTGAGGCGACGGCGGGCAAGAAAGTGCATGGCACGGGCGCCATTCCCGGCGGGATCAATCGAAATTTGTCGGTCGAGAAACGCGATGCGCTGCTGAAGGAAATCGACGATATGACGCAGTGGGCGCGGGACGCGCTGGCATTGGCGCGCGGTTACACGCTCGAGCATGCAGGTCTGGTCAGCGAATTCGCCGCCTTCCCCTCGAACCACATGTCGCTGGCGCGCTCCGGCGACGGCGCTCTTGACCTCTATCACGGGGGCCTGCGCGCAATTGATGCTGCGGGACAGACAATTTTCGATGATGTCGAATATTCGCGGTATCACGAATTGCTCGTCGAGGATGTCCGCTCCTGGTCCTATATGAAATTCCCCTTCATCAAGACCCTCGGGCCGGAGCAGGGCTGGTACCGCGTCGGTCCGACGGCACGGATGAATACGGCGCGCTTTATCGACACGCCCGACGCGGATGCGGCGCTGAGAGAATTCAAAGCCTTCACCGGCGGCGCGCCCAACGAAACCTCGCTCGCAAGTCACTGGGCGCGGATGATCGAGGTGCTGCATTGCGTAGAGAAAATTCACGCGCTGCTGCTCGACCCCGACCTTCAGGGCACCGAACTTCGTGCCACCGGAGCCAGGCGGGAGGAAGGCGTTGGCGTTATCGAAGCGCCGCGCGGCAACCTGATCCATCACTACCGGGTCGATGAAAACGACCAGGTGACCTATTGCAATCTCATCGTCTCCACCACTCACAACAATGAGGGGATGAACAGGGCGGTGAAGGATGTCGCAACGCGCTATCTGTCGAAGCAGGCTGAGATTACCGAGGGCATGCTCAATCACATCGAGGTTGCTATCCGCGCCTATGACCCCTGCTTGTCCTGTGCCACCCACGCCATCGGCCAGATGCCGCTTGTCGTCGAACTCTTCGATGCAGACGACAGGATGCTCGCCAGCCGCACGCGGTCTTTCTGAGGCGATCACATGCTGCTGATTGGATACGGCAATCAGGGCCGGGGCGATGACGGGTTGGGGCCGGCGCTGGCCTTTCGTCTCGAAAACCGGCGCCTGCCGGGCCTTGCCATTGATATCGACTACCAGTTGACGGTCGATCACGCGCTTGCCGTTTCAAAAGCCGGCTGCGTGGTGTTCGCCGACGCATCGGTGGCCTGCGCGAACCCTTTCACCTTCGCGACGGCGAAAGCGGCGGAAGCCGCCGATATCGCAAGCCACAGCCTCTCCCCGGAGGCCATCCTGGCGCTTTCGCAAACGCTCTACGGCCGCGCGCCGCACGCCTTTGTCCTCGGTATCGCCGGCACGGTCTTCGGCGATATCAGGGAAGGTCTGAGCGCAACGGCGCGATACAATCTCGATTGCGCCGAAGCGTTTTTTGTTTCGTGGTATCGGGATTTCGCCGGGCGCGAAGCCGGCCATCTGGCATCAGAGTAAATCAGGAATTTTGCCGAGAAGACCAGGGTCGACAGGGTACGCAGCCTCTTTGCTTCGCGCGCTTGAGCGCGCAAACCGCCCCCTCCCCCGATTGCCCTACAAAACGGCACAGGCGGCGATAGCGGCCTGCCCCAGCGCCAGCCCGCCGTCATTGGCCGGAAGCTGCCTATGCAGGACCGGCGTAAGGCCCGCAGCCACCAGCGCATCGGCAAGGCCGTCAGACACGATCGCGTTGTTCATCACGCCACCGGTAAGCGCCACCTGCCGGATGCCGTGCTCGCCTGCCAGTTTGACCGTCTCGCGGGCCAGCGCCGCGATCAGTCCGCCATGAAAACGCGCCGCGATTTCCGCCGTGTCGCGACCCGCAACGACGTCGTCCAGCAGCGCGGTCCAGAGCGATTTCCAGGACATTACCGTCACGTCGCCCCTTTCGGCCAGGTCGACCGGATAAGGCGTCACATCGGCAACGCGGGAGGCGGCCAGCGCCTCCAGCGCCATGGCGGCCTGTCCTTCATAATCCTGCCGCTCGGCAAAGATGCCAAGGGCGGCAGCAACGGCGTCGAACAGGCGGCCAGCAGAGGAAGCAGGCGGGGCGTTGATGCCCCGCGCCGTCATCTGCCCGGCGATCCGCAGTCGGGCCGGATCGATTGCCGGCAGCGCCCCGCTTTGCGGAAGCCGCGCGATCCCGCTGCGCCCGAAGGCGGCCCACATATGCGCAACCAGGTTCCGCCAAGGCTCGCGTGAGGCGGCATTGCCCCCCGGCATGGCAACGGGAGCAAAATGGGCAAGCCGGACAAAGCGGCGGCAGTTGCCGAGCAGGATTTCGCCGCCCCAGAACGGGCCGTCCGTTCCCAGCCCCAGACCGTCAAGCACGACAGCCAGGATATTATGATCTGGCGCCAGCCCGTTTTCGGACAGACAGGATGCAAGATGGGCGTGGTGATGCTGGACCGGTATCACCGGGATGCCGTGCGCCGCTCCCAGCCGCCGTCCGTGCTGTGTTGAAAGGTAGTCCGGGTGGCAATCGACGGCAATCGCATCCGGGTGGAAGTCGAAAAGCCTTAGATACAGCTCGATTTTTTTTCGGTAGTCGGCAAAGGTGTCGGCGTCCTCGAGATCGCCGATATGCTGCGAGACAATGGCCTGGCGGCCGGTTGCGAGACAGAACGCCGATTTCATTTCTCCACCCATTGCAAGGATGCGTTTTGCAAAAGGGACTTCGACGGTGATCGGCGCCGGGGCAAAGCCCCTCGCCCGCCGGATGATCTGCACCGCATGTCTGTCGGCCCGGACAACGGAATCGTCCAGCCTGTTGACGATTTCGCGATCATGCATGAGAAAGCCATCGGCAATGCCGGAAAGCCGGCTCCTCGCCGCGTCATTGCCGGTTGCCAGCGGCGCGCCCGACCTGTTTGCGGATGTCATGACCAGTGGTCGGCCGATTTTCTCCATCAACAGCACATGAAGGGGAGAATAGGCCAGCATAACCCCCACCCGGGTCTGGCCCGGCGCGATTGTGGCCGCAAGCGGTGTATCCGCCCGACTTCGCGCAAGCAGGATGGGGGCTGCCGGCGAGGCCATCAGCGCCTGTTCCCGCGCATCAAGTTCGGCAAGTGCCCCGGCCATTTTCAGGTCGCGAACCATGACGGCGAGAGGCCTTGTCGGGCGGTGCTTGCGGGAGCGAAGCCGTGTGATGGCCGCCGCGTTGGTCGCATCGCAGGCAAGGTGAAATCCGCCGATGCCCTTGATCGCGACGATGGCGCCGCGCCGAAGCCAGTCAGCTGCCGTTTCAAGCGGATCGCCGTCCTCGCCTTCGCTGCCTTCGCTGCCTTCGAACCACAGGCGCGGCCCGCAGTCCGGACAGGCGATGGGTTCCGCATGAAAGCGCCGGTCTTCAGGGTCGCCGTATTCGCGAAGACATGCCGGGCACATCGAAAAGGCGGCCATGGACGTATTGGCCCGGTCATAGGGAATGGCGCGGACAATCGACAGCCGCGGCCCGCAATCGGTGCAGTTGGCGAAGGCATAGTTCTTGCGGCGTTCGCCGTCGGAAAATATCTCATCGCGGCATGCCGGACAGAGGGCGGCATCGGGAACAACGCCCGTTGTCACGGCCCCATGCCGGCTTGGCCGAATAACGAAATCATGCGGCGCGGCATCCGCTGCGATGGGCTGCCATGTCACCTTGTCGATCCGCGCGAGCGGTGGCGCTTGCGCGCTAAGTTGCGCGTCGAAACGATCAAGCGCTTCCATACTGCCGAAAATGTCCAGCTCAACGCCGGCGGCATCGTTGAGAACATGACCGGTAAGCCCGCGTTCACGGGCAAGCCGCCAGACGGTCGGGCGGAAACCAACCCCTTGGACAAGGCCTGTCACGCGATAGCGCCGCCCGTGGATTTGTCTGCCATGATTGCGGTTGCCGGTCATATCAGCAGATCCGCGGCAATTGCTCTCCGGCCAGCCAGTCGACAATCCTCCGGCCGCCGAAACGTGTCGTCATTTCGACAAGCGCCGCATCATCCTCGACCACCGATCCGATCCGCATCGCCTGACGTCCGAGCGGATCGTCCCGCATCGCCTTCAGGAGAGCGTCTGCGTCGCCCGCATCGCAAATCGCTACCAGCTTGCCCTCATTGGCGATGTGAAGCGGATCGAGACCAAGCAGTTCGCAGGCGGCGGCGACATCCTGATGCACGGGGATGGCCGCCTCTTCGAGCGCCATGCCAACTCCGGCCGCATGGGCCACCTCGTTCAGCGTCGCCGCAAGGCCGCCGCGCGTCGGATCCCGCAACAGCGCAATCGACGGTGATATCGCGATCATGGCGGCAACCAGCCGGTGAAGGGCCGCGCTGTCAGAGCAGATCTCCGTTTCAAATCCGAGATTTTCCCGCTTCGACAGGATGGCGCATCCATGATCGCCAATGGTCCCGGAGAGCAGGATAGCCTGTCCCGGTTGCACGCGGTGCGGCCCGATATCCACGCCCTCGGGCGCTATGCCGAGACCAGTGGTCGAAATATAGACGCCATCGCCCTTGCCCCTTTCCACGACCTTGGTGTCACCGGCGACAACAGGAACACCCGCGGCGCGGGCGGCGTCGGCCATGGACCGCACGATCCTTTCCAGATCGGCAAGCGAGAACCCTTCTTCCAGTATGAAGCTGACCGTCAGCGCGACCGGCATCGCCCCTGCCATGGCCAGGTCATTGAGCGTGCCATGGACCGAAAGCGCACCGATATCGCCGCCGGGGAAAAACAGTGGCGAGACGACATGACCATCCGTGGTCAGCACCGGCCGGCCGGACTGCGGGCGCAAGACCGCCGCATCGTGGGCCTGTTCGAGACAGGGATTTTTCAGATAGCGGAGAAACAGGCCGTCAATCAGATCGGCCATCGCGCGGCCGCCGCCGCCATGCACCATTTCGACGTGGCCGGTCTTCGTCATGCGCCGCCTCCCGCCGCTGCCTTCGCGGTGCGAAACCGGCCATAGGTCCAGTAGGCGGCGCATGCGCCTTCGGATGACACCATGCAGGAGCCCATTGGCGTATCGGGCGTGCACGCCGTGCCGAACAGCTTGCAGTCGGTCGGTTTTTTCACCCCGCGCAGGATTGACGGGCATTCGCAGGATTTGACCTCCCGCGACTGTTTGGGCCTACATTCGAAACGCTTTTCGGCATCAAATCCGGCATAGGGCGATCTGAGCTGCAATGCGCTCCGGCCGACCATTCCAAGGCCGCGCCATTCGAAGCTTTCGCGCGTTTCGAAGACCCGTTCAACCAGCGCCTGCGCCTTCAGATTGCCGTCCCGGGTGACGACCCGGCGATATTCATTTTCAACCTCTGCCCGTCCCTCATTGACCTGTCGGATCAGCATCAGCACCGATTGCATGACGTCGAGCGGCTCGAAGCCGCATATGACGACCGGTTTGTTGTAGTTCGCCGCCGCCGCTTCATAGGGGCGCGAACCGATCACCGCACTGACGTGGGAGGGGCCCAGAAAACCGTCAATGCGCGCCGCGCCGCCGGGTGCAAAATCCGCAGAATCGAGAATGTGGGCGATGGCGGGCGGTGTCAGAACATGGTTGCAGAAGACGAAGAAATTCGTCAGCCCCTCCCGCTCCGCCTCGAGCACCGCGACAGCCGTCGGCGGCGTCGTGGTCTCGAAGCCGATGGCGAAGAAGACCACATTGCGGTGCGGGTTCTGCCGGGCGATGGCAAGCGCATCCATGGTGGAGTAGACCATGCGGATGTCGGCGCCGCCTGCCCGAGCGCCGATCAGTGACCGGCGGTGCGAACCGGGCACTCGCATCATATCGCCATAGGTACAAAGGATCACGCCATGCCGCTCGGCCAGTTCAATGGCATCGTCAAGCCGGCGCACCGGCAATACACAGACCGGGCAGCCCGGCCCGTGGACGAAATGCACATTGGCTGGCATCAGGTCCGCAACGCCGTAGCGAAAGATTGCATGCGTGTGCCCGCCGCAAAACTCCATGAAATGATAGTGCCTGTCGGGCTGCGCCTCGCGGGCAATGCGCGCGGCAAGCCCCATGGCGAGCGACCGGTCGCGAAAGGCGTCAATATATTTCATGACGCGCGTCCGGTCATCTCTTCAAGCTCGCCGTCGAGAAGCCCCGCTGCGGCCATCATGGCCAGAGTGTTTTCGGCCTCCTCCTCGCTCAGCCTGTGCAGGGCATAACCGACATGGACGAGCACATAATCGCCGATCGCGACGGTATCCAGAAGCGCGGTGGAAATCCGTTTGCGAACGCCGCCGACGGCGACGATGGCCATATCCCCGTCTTCAACGGCTTCGACCCTGGCGGGAATGGCAAGACACATTTCAGCACTCCCGTCGCGCAGCAACACCTGAATTCGAAACGGCGGACAGGTGGCGTGCCGCATCGATCCAGTTGATCCAGGCCTGCATCCCCTCGCCCGTCCGGGCCGAAAGGGCCAGGACGCCGATCTTCGGATTGACCCGCCGCGCATTGGCAATCGCGGCGTCAATGTCGAAATCGACATAGGGCGAAAGATCGCTCTTGTTGATGATCATGAGATCGGAGGCAGCAAAGATGTCCGGATATTTCAGAGGCTTGTCGTCTCCCTCGGTAACGGAAAGGATGACGACCTTGTGGTTTTCTCCCAGATCGAAGGGCGCCGGGCAGACCAGATTGCCAACATTTTCAATGAAGACAATGGCGCCGGCTTCCGGATTGAGCGTTTCAAGCGCGTGAGCGACCATATGCCCATCGAGGTGGCACCCCTTGCCGGTATTGATCTGCAGGGCCGAAGCGCCGGTGGCCCGGATGCGTTCCGCATCGACAGACGTCTGCTGGTCCCCCTCGATCACCGAGCAGATATGGCGATCGCCGATCGCCTCGATGGTTTTGATCAAAAGGCTCGTCTTGCCCGAACCGGGGCTGGAAACGAGGTTGAGCGCGAGACAGCCTCTGCCTTCCAGGAGCGCGCGGTTTTCCGCTGCAAACGCATTGTTTCTGGCCAGGATATCCTGTTCGAGGCGGATCAGCCGCGTGTTTGTCGCCTCGTGGTCCGCACCATGGTTGTGAATTGCGTGGTCATGGCTTTGATCGCCATGGATTTCAGCCTGACCACATCCGCAAACCGAGCACATCAGATCACCTCCAACGCCCTGATACGCAGCATATTGCCGCCACTCGCCTGCAACTGCCCTGAGCCGCAGTGCGGACAGATGGCAAAATGATCCTCAACCGCCATCTTGTTGCCGCATACCATACATTTTGCCTCTGTTTGTGGCTGTTCGATGTCGAGCACGGCGTCTTCGGCAACCGTGCCTCTCACGGCGATCTCGAAACTGAAGCGCAATGCATCGATTTCGACGCCGGAAAATGGGCCGATCTCCAGACAAACCCGTTTGACGCGCGTGAATTTCTGCCTTTCCGCCTCCTCTTCCATGATCGTCACCAGGCTCTCGCAGATCGAAAGTTCATGCATGGCAATCACCAGTTTTCCGCTGGTGATAGTGCTCCCGACACGCTCTGTTTGCAATTCTTTCGATCTTGCATCTTTTGAAGACGTTTCAAAACATGCGTCCTGGCGGTTCGCCGGACTTCGGCGCCATGTCGAGCGTCGCGAGGACGGCCCGTTCATCATGCTGAGGGCGAATGTCAGGAGATCCAAATTCTCCCGGGCTCCTCCCTCAGCCGAAACTGCCGAGAAGAAAGAGGCTCGGCCTTGCGACGAAGCCATTGCCCGCGAAGATCAGTCATGGCCGACCTTCGGGCACATGTGTCAATTCTGATGACGGGTATGGTCCTCTTCTTTTCGCAAGGCCCTGCGTCGCGCCGCCTCTCTTTCTCGTTTCTGCCCGGTCCGACGCGTTTCATGACTTTATCGAGACAAGACAAAAGCCGGATTCTCCAGCGAGACGATTGAATGCCGCATGAGGTGACGCTATATAGTGTCAGAAATTGCGGTAAGTAATAGGGTGGCGATATGGACCTCGCACAATATTCAGATCACGGGCTCTTCGCGCCGAACAAGATTGCGAGCATTCTTCGCACGACCAGCGAGGAGATCGCGCGAACGGTCGGGCTCGGGAAGGACGCGATCCAACGTAAGGACAGGGTGCGATCCGACAAGACGCAGCGACGTCTGCGCGAAATGGTGGAGATCGTCAACAAGGTCGAGCCGCGTTTCGGCTCGGCGCTGATCGCCTATGCCTGGTACAGGTCCGAGCCGCTGGCCGGATTTTCCGGACGGACGGCCATGCAGCTTGTCCGCGAGGGCCGCGCCGAGGATGTTCTGGATTACATCGATGCCGTCGACGCCGGCGTTCACGCCTGACCGTGGCGTTCACCTATTCAGGAAAACTCTACCGGGCGCTCAATCCGGTCTATGCGCGCGAGCCCATGTCGGGACGCGGAGCTGAGATTTATGGCGGTCGCTTCAATCCCAAGGGCGTTCCGGCGCTTTACGCCGCGACATCGGTGCTGACCGCCTTGCGCGAAGCCAATCAGGTAGGCGATCTCCAACCGACGACGCTGGTCGGCTATCGGGCCCGCATCGATATGGTGTTCGACGCAAGAGACGGCGCGGCCCTGGCTGCTGCCGGTGTCGATGACGCCGTACTTGCCGATCCATCATGGCGCGATCAGATGAGTGAGAGCGGCGAGGCGCGGACACAGCGTTTCGCGCGTGACCTGATTGCGGTCGGATATAACGGGCTTCTTGTCCGCAGTTTTGCAAAGGGCGCGCGTCCGGACGATATCAATCTGGTTTTGTGGCGATGGGCCGAAACCGGCCCGAGCAGTCTTGAGCTGATCGACGACGAGGATCGGTTGCGATAGCGCGTCTGCCCTGCTCTGATTGTCTTCTTCCAGCACGGATGGTTCGACCAGCCTCTGATCCTGCGCGCAGGTCAGATACGCCCGAATCCACGCCATCCGTCGGGGATTGGCCTGGGAAATGACACTGTTGTCAGAGCATCGGGCGATGCCAACTAATCGCCCGATGATCTCGTCCCGTGCTCACAAGCCTGTCGCCGCCACAGGACGCACTTTAGAATAGTAGAAAATTCAGAGACAATTAGTCACTTTGAGCGGCACGGCCCGAGAAATGCCGAGTGCTTGCAGTTAAGGTGTTATAAAAAATAAGAAAAATAGAAATCGAGTTTTAAAAGTCGGAACTCAAACCGGCAAGAATGCGCAACTTATCCGTTAAAAAAAGTTTCAGAAACTGAAGCCCGTCAAATCTTTCCGATACATATTCCTGTACTGCCCTCTCTTCGGAAAACCACAATAAAAACAACCTTGCTTTCGGTTCTTCCGGGTGCCGCTTCAGATGCGTCTTTCTTTTCGAAGGAGATTACACATGTCGACGCCACGCATTGAAATGCCAAGCCCCTCGCCGCTTCCCGCTGTTGGAGAACCCGGTCAATTCATCGGATCGTCGCTCGGACACGACCCGTGGCGCCTGGTTGAAACCTCCTGGGACCCGACGTGCAATCTGCTGCGCGAGACACTGTTCGCACTGGGCAATGGCCATATCGGCCTGCGCGGCAGCCACGACGAGGCCTGGGCCGGCAAGGCCGCCGACAGCATGGAAGGCACCTATGTCAACGGCTTCTATGATACGGAGACGATCTGCTATCCTGAAAATGCCTATGGCTTTGCCCGCGTCAACGAATTCATGCTGAACATTCCCAATGCAAAGGGTGCGGAGATCAGCATAAACGGAGAGTGGTTCAACCTCGCCGACGGCGAAATCGAAGCCTATCAGCGCAGCCTCGATTTCCGCGCGGGCGTTTTGGTTCGCAAGGTGGTTTGGAAGGCGCCCTCGGGCAAGAGAGTGCGTATCCTGTCGCAACGCCTCGTCAGTTTCAGCCGCAGGGCGGTGTTTGCACAGCGCATCAGCGTAACGCCGCTGGACAGGGACGTCCTGCTCTCATTCAACCTGACCATCGACAGCAATGTTCGCGGGGCCGAGGAAAGCTTCGACCCGCGCCTCGGTTCGGCAGCCGCGGCCAAGGCGCTGTCGACCATTGAAACATCCGTTTCTCCGGGTCGGTTGATGCTGACTGCACGCACGCGCAACAGCGACCTCCTTTTGCGGATCGAATCTCTGGCAAGCCTCTCGGGCGGAGTGGGCGTCGAAAACGCGGCGCGCGAAGACAATGGTGTTCTCGCCCAGCATTTCCGGGTGGCGGCAAGAGCCGGCGAGACGGTGACCGTCGACAGGACCACCGCCATTCTCACGACGCGCGACGTGCCGGCCGACCGGCTTGCCGCTGCCTGCGAGACCGCGCTGGGGCAGGCCCGGGCGACCGGTTTCGACGGGCTTGTCCGCGAGCAACGCGCCAGTCTCGCCGGTTTCTGGAAGGCGGCCGATATTGAAATCGAGGGAGCGGATGCGTTGTCTCAGGGGTTGCATTTCAGCCTTTTTCACCTGTTTCAGTCGGCTGGCCGTGATGGCTACACCAATATTGCCGCCAAGGGGCTGACCGGTGAAGGATATGAGGGGCACAGTTTCTGGGATACGGAAATCTACATCCTGCCGGTCTTCACGCGGACCTTTCCAAAGCTGGCGCGCGCCCTGCTCTGTCACCGCATCAGCTATCTCGACAGCGCCCGCGCCCGCGCCCGCGACCTCGGCCATGCCAGGGGCGCGCTCTATCCCTGGAGAACCATCGCCGGCGAGGAGTGCTCGTCCTATTTTCCCGCCGGCACGGCGCAATATCACATCAACGCGGATATCGCTTTCGCATTCAAGCAGTATATTGCGGCCACCGGAGACGTCTCGCTGCTGCTGGCGGGCGCGGCGGAAGTGGTGTTTGAGACCGCCCGCATATGGTCCGATCTCGCGCATGAGGTCGAGGGCCGCTACCATATTGATGAGGTTACCGGGCCGGACGAATATTCCGCGCTCGTCAACAACAATCTCTACACGAATGTGATGGCCGCCACCCATCTCGCGTTTGCCGTCGAGATCGCCGAGCGCCTGCAAAGGGAAGAGCCGGCCTTCTATGCCGCGCTGTCGAAAGAGGTCGGCCTTTCCGCCGCCGAACTTTCCCGTTGGACGGACGTTGCTGCGCGGATCGCCCTGCCCTATGACGCCGCGCGCGGCATCCACGCCCAGGATGACGCATTCCTGTCGCGAAAGGTCTGGGATTTCGACAACACGCCGCCGGAAAACTACCCGCTCCTTCTGCACTACCATCCGCTGGTGATCTACCGCCACCAGGTTTGCAAGCAGGCGGACGTTCTGTTGGCCCTGTTCCTACGGGGAGAATTGTTCTCCAGAGCCGAGAAATGGCGCGACTTCAACTATTATGAGGCGATCACCACGCATGACTCCTCACTGTCCTCCTGCATTCACTCCATCATCGCTTCCGAGGTCGGCAAGCACGATCTCGCCTACGCCTTTTTCATGGAAACGGCGCGCATGGATATCGACAACACCCATGACAACACGTTTCACGGGGTCCATACGGCCTCCATGGGCGGAAGCTGGATGTGCGTTGCCCACGGGTTCGCCGGGTTGCGGGTCGTGAACGGCGATCTGCATTTCACCCCTCACCTTCCCGGAAGCTGGAGCACGTATCGCTTCCGTCTTGTCGATCACGGCCAGACCTTGCAGGTGAGCGTTTCGGCGACGGCGGTCGAGTATCGCCTTGTCGAGGGCGCCGCGCTTCGGCTGTTTCATCGCGGCATGGCCGTTTATCTCTCGGCCGCAGAACCGGTGCGCGTCGTCGGTCTGCCGCCGGCCTTCGAGAAAAAGCACTTCCGGGCCGTCATCTTCGATCTCGACGGCGTCATCACCGATACGGCCCGCTATCACCATCGCGCATGGAAGCGGCTTGCCGACGAGCTCAACATTGACTTTGACGAGGCGTTTGCCGAAAACCTCAAGGGCATCGATCGCCGGGCCTCGCTGCAGATGATCCTCGACAGGGGCAATGTCGCGGTTGACGGCGCCGAGTTCGAGCATCTCTGCGAAATGAAAAATGACTGGTATCGTGAACTGATCGGTTCCATGACGCGCGATGATCTTCTTCCGGGCGCATTCGAGGCGCTGAAGGCGGTTCGGAATGCCGGCCTTCGGATCGGTCTTGCCTCGGTGAGCAGGAACGCACCGACGATTCTTGAAAGGCTCGGGATTACCGACATGTTTGATACCGTTGTCGATGCCGGGCTGCTGAAACGCGGAAAGCCCGATCCCGAAATCTTCCTGAAAGCTGCAGCCGATCTCGGCGTTGACCCGGAGGATTGCCTCGGGGTCGAGGATGCCGCATCCGGCGTTGCCGCGATCAAGGCGGCCGGGATGGCTGCGCTCGGCATCGGCAACCCGTCGGTTCTGGGGCAGGCGGATGCCGTCATCTCCGGCCTCGATGATTTCATACTGGATGAATATCTTTTCGAGGCGCCGATCGAGCAGGCATCAGGCCACCGTTGAATTCCATGCCCCGGCGCGGAAAAAGGAGCAGACGCGAAGGGCCATTCGCGATCGCGTTCCGTTTGCGTCGAAGCTTTGGCGAGGTCCGCCCGGCACGGGCGGGCCTTGGCGGGATGATAATCCTGTCGCGTCTTCTCGCGGCGCGCGGCAGGAACAGGATGTTTTCAATTGAAAACGCAATTCCCCTCCATCTGCGACCGCCATGCCACCGCGTCATGTTTTCAATTGAAAACTTTTTGGGGTCGCCCGAGCGCGGGTCTGGTCGGACCCATGCGCTTTGCTTTTGCGGAAATCGCGCTGACACAAATCCATGATAGCCTTTCGCGGTCACAGACCCTGGCTGAGATCGGCTCAGCGGCGTTAACCTTTCGTTAACGAAAAAAATCTTGCAGAATCGCGCCGACTCATCCACGCTTTGACGCAAAGAGATCAATAATTTGATGAAAACCGTCAGATGAACGAAACGACAGCATACGGCCTATCCGGCGACACCGCGGAAAAGATCGCGGATTACACTGACAAGCTCTCCGCAGAGCTTCAGGTGATGCGCCATCGTATCTATCCGCCCGAGGCGCGCAAGGCGTTTACGCGGACATTTTCGACGCTTGACCTTGTGAAGCTTCTCGATATTCCCGAAAGCACGCTGCGTTCGATGACGATCGAGGGGCGGGGACCGCAACCCCATCGGGCAGACAATAATCGCCGGATCTATTCCGCCGAACAGCTGACGGAGCTCCGCCAGTATCTCGCCGAGCACAGACCCGATGATGCGTTGCGCCTCTGGCCGCGGCGCAGGTCCGGAGAGAAATTGCAGGTCATTGCCACGGCCAATTTCAAAGGCGGTTCGTCCAAGACCACGACTTCCGTGCATTTGGCGCATTACCTGGCCCTTCAGGGTTATCGCGTCCTGTGCATCGATCTTGATCCGCAGGCCTCCATGACGTCGATTTTCGGCCTGCAGCCGGAATTCGATGTCGGCGAGAACGAGACCGTCTATGCCGCTTTGCGCTACGACAATGAGCGGCTTGCGCTCGCAGATGTCGTGCGTAAGACCTATTTTCCCGGTATCGATCTGGTGCCCGGCAATCTCGAACTGATGGATTTCGAGTTCGATACGCCGGCCTATCTTGCGCGTCGGGAACGCGATGAGATGGGTCTTTTCTTCGAGCGGCTGAAGAATGCGATTTACGCGGTTGAGGGGCAGTACGACTTCGTCGTGCTGGATACGCCGCCCTCGCTCGGCTATGCCACGCTGGCGGCCCTCTACGCCGCCACAGGTCTGATCGTCACGGTGCATCCGGCCATGCTGGATGTCGCTTCTTGCAACCAGTTTCTGATCATGATCTCGGATCTTGCCGATACCCTGTCCGAGTTCGGCGCGCGCTTTGATCATGACTTCGTCAAGTTCCTGCTGACCCGCGTCAACCCGAATGACGGGCCGCAGAAATATATGGCGGGCGTCATGCGCCGCCTGTTCGACAATGACGTGCTGGTGGCCGAAGCCGTGGAATCAACGGCGATTGCCGGGGCAGGGGTGGCGAAGAAGACGCTTTATGAACTCGAGAGCGGAGAGGTTGGGCGCGAGACGCTGAAACGCGCACTGGAGAGCGCCGACAATGTGAACTCGGAAGTCCTTTCACTTCTCTGGCAGGTCTGGGGCAGAACGGAATGAAGAAGAGCATCCTGAAAATGATGGCGGAAGCCAGTGAGGCTAAGGACGACCAGGGCGCGCTGCCCGCGCGCGGCCGGCGGGGCTCTCCGGTCGTCGGCAATGTCGGCAAAGCGCTGAACACGCTTTCCGAGAGCAGCATTACAGTCCTGGACCCTGCCAAAATCGATGCCTCGCCCTATCACGACCGTTTTGAAAGTGACAGCGAAGTCGGCGAGGAGATTGAAAACCTGGCCGTGTCGATCAAGGCGGAAGGCCAGAAGATCCCGGTCCTGGTGCGTCCGCATCCTGAACAGCAGGGACGCTACCAGCTCGCCTATGGACATCGCCGGCTGGCTGCGATCCGGCGTCTGGCTTCAGAAAGCGAAACGCCGGGCGATATCCGTATCCGCGCCTATATCCGGCCACTGACCGACAAGGAGCTTCTTGTCGAGCAGTCGTTGGAAAATGGTGTGCGGGAAAACCTCACATGGATCGAACAGGCGCTCTGGGCGCATCAATTGCGCGAGGCCGGTTTTTCCAGCGTCGCCATCGAGCCTGTGCTCGGTCTTTCCAAAACACCGCTGTCTCTCATGCTGAAAGTGGCGCGCGCGCTCCCGCTTGACATTGTTCGCGCAATCGGCCGGGCCAAGGGCGTCGGGCGCCCGAAATGGATGACACTGGCGGATGCCTGCCTTGCCGGCGGCGAAGCCGCTGCGACCCGCATTCGCGCCCTGGTGGGCGATCCGGCCTTTCAGGCGGCTGAACCGGCCCGCCGGATCGATCTTGCCGTCGTGGCGGCACGCGGCAGGCCGGAGAAAGAAAAAACGCCGGAAATACGCGAGATTGCCCACGGGGATCGGGTGGTTGGCCAGGTGTCCAGAGGACGTGCGGGTACCACAATTTCCATCCCCCGCAGCGAGGCCGCCTTCGCCGAATGGCTGGAAACGCGGCTTGATACGCTTGCAGATGAGTTCTTTTCCATCCCCGCCGACAAAAACGGGCGCAGAGATTAAGGCGCAGCGGCGCGTGGTGATTCGTCAGGTCTGAAACAGAGCAAAGGAGAAACGAGACAAAAGAAAAGGCCCCCCGAGCGGTTCACACGGGAAGCCTCAAAGTCCTAAGCACTCTTTGAGTCGCATTTCTACGAATCGCAGTCAAGACCCTGCCGGTGATTTTTGCCGGCCGGAAGGGCGGTTTCTTTTGCCTTTTTCAAGAAGGTAGAACCATGGAACATGCGAATGTAGCGACGCCCTTTGGGCGGCGGCCGATGTCGCTTGCCATGATGGCAAGCCAGAAGACTGCACGCGCCATGCCGGAAGGGGCATGTGTGCACAAGTGGCAGACTTTCCATGCCATCCGCGAAGCCCGCGAATTGCTGGGCGCGAGTGATCGCGGCCTGTCCGTGCTCAACGCGCTTTTGACCTTTCATCCCGATACAGAGCTTTCGTCCGACGGCACGCTCATTGTCTGGCCCTCCAATGCTCAACTCGCTTCGCGTGCCAATGGCATGTCGCCGGCGACGCTGAGACGCCATCTTGCCGTGTTGGTGGATTGCGGGTTGATTATCCGGCGCGACAGTCCGAACGGCAAACGCTTTGCTCGCAAGGGCAGGGGCGGGCACGTGGAGCAGGCGTATGGCTTCGATCTCTCCCCTCTCGTTGCGCGCGCGAGTGAATTTGCGGCGCTGGCCGAACAGGTTGCCGCAAAGAAACGCGCCTATAAGTGCCAGCGGGAACGCCTCACACTGTTGCGGCGCGATGTCATCAAACTGATTGAAGCCGGGCTCGACGAAGGCGTGGTTGGCCCGTGGGAGACGTTTTCCGAGCACTATCGGCGGATCGTTGACCAATTGCCGCGCTCACCGTCCATTGAGACGCTGGACGATGTCTGTGATGCACTCGAGCAGTTGCGGCATGAGGTTCACATCGTGTTGGAAAAACATGCAATTTCCGAAAATATGAGCGCCAATGAGTCTCATAGTGAGCGACACATACAGAATTCAAAACCAGACTACATATCTGAATCTGAAAAAAGCTCTCGGAAAATAGATGAAGCGAGCGGAGCGGCCGAGGAAAACGACAACCTGAAAAGCTTGCCGAAACGGGAGTTGCCTTTGGGTATTGTGCTGGATGCATGCAAAGGCTGGCACCATCTGGCCAAAGACGGGGAAATCCGAAGCTGGCGGGACTTTTTGGCGGCCGCGGAGGTCGGCCGGGTGATGCTCGGGGTCAGTCCGAGCGCCTGGCACGAAGCCTGCGAGGTTCTCGGCGAACGGTATGCGACGATTGCGCTTGCTGCGATCTATCAGCGGGCCGATCAGATCAACAGCCCCGGCGGCTATCTGCGTAACCTGACCGACAAGGCGCGGGAAGGCAAATTCTCGGTCTGGCCGATGATCATGGCTCTGTTGAATGCCAAGCTCGAGGCAGGCAAGGCCGCAGCCCAGGCGTCTTCTCAGACCCAGCGAGCAACGGAAAGCCGGAAAGGCGGGTTCGAGGTGTCTGATGCACTTCGCCAGTCGATGAAAAGGTGGAGTTCCTGATGCGAGTCATGGGCGAAGATGCCTGTTTTCGCCAAGCGTGTGCATATCATCTTGCCGAGAGTAGCCGATAAGTCGTCCCTGTGGTCGATGCGAGTGGCGATTATGGGTGTCAGCGGCCATTTGCAGCACCTGAGAGATCATTGGGGACCGGAATTACAAACGTAGAAGATACGGATAACTAATCATTTGCTGGCCTCTCCAGAGGAAGAGTTACTGTTGCCTTAAGGAGAGAGGTTAGCTACATATCCCAAAGTATCTATATCAATTAGGATATTAAATGGCGAAATGGAAGGTCGCGTTTCGTGACCGCTTCAAAGGCGAGATCACAGATCTTCCAGCAGATGTTCGGGTCGAATTGCTCGCGCATCTGGTGCCGCTTCGCGAAAAGCGATTTCGATTGGGACGGCCTGAGGTCGACACACTGGAAGGCCCCAAACACGCGAAGATGAAGGAACCGCGCGTCAAGGCGTTGAAGGTGCAATGGCGGCTCGCCTTTGCCTTCGATCCGGAGCGAAAGGCTATAAGTCCTCTGTGGCGGTGCAAAGAGCGGTGTGAGCCAGAAACTCTTTTACAAGCGCCTGATCGATCTGGCGGACAAGCGGTACGATGAGCAGTTGAGCGAGTTGGAGGAGAAACATGGATGATCTCGATAAGCTGATGCAGACGCTTCCTGAAGAAGAACGAGGCGCTATTGAAAAGCGTACCGGCGAGCTTGTTACGGCCTACAATCTGCGGGAACTGCGCGTACTTGCCGGACGGACGCAGGAGGATGTGTCCGTCGCAACAGGTATCAAGCAGAACAATGTTTCGAGACTGGAGAAGCGGGCCGACATGAAGCTGTCGACGCTTCGCGATTATGTCGAATCCCTTGGCGGCACATTGAAGATCGTCGCGGATGTCGCGGGCAAGAAAGTTGATCTGTCGAGCATTGCGGAGCGCTCCCGACACGGCCCAAAGCTCTAAGAGAGCCACGGCAGGGGAGGGGCTGCTACAACCCCGCCGCTTTGGTGAGATTGACCCTGAAGCGATCGCGCCGGCGCTGATAACGCCTTGTCATCTCGGCGGAAGCATGGCCGAGCTGCTTTTGCACGTAGCGCTCGTCGACTTCGGCCGAGGAGGCGAGGCCGGCGCGCAGCGAATGGCCGGAGAACAGTTTGACCCGTTCGGCCTCGGGCAGATCGCCGCGAATGCCGGCGGCAAGCACCGTCTTCTTGATGAGGCGGGCGATCTCCTGATCCTTCAGCCGGTCGGGCCCGACGGCCTTGCCCTTGCCGGTGACGCGGCGGAACAGGGGGCCGTGGCCGATCCTGCCAAGTTTCAGCCAGGTTTCGACCGCCGCCAACGGACAGGTGAGATCGGAAGACCCGCGGCCGATCTCCACCTCGCGCCAGCCGGTCTTGCCCCGGAGCGTCACAAGCATCCCCTTGTCAAGGATGTCGATCCAGCCGTTTCCGTCTTCCGTCTGGTCGCGGCCGCAATCGAGCGCGACGATTTCCGAGCGGCGCAGACCGCCGGCAAAACCCATCAGCAGCATGGCGCGATCGCGCAGGCCGCGCAGCGTGCCGCGATCGAGCGTCTCGACCATGGCGATCAACTCCTCGGGCAGGATCGCCTCCTTCTGGCGCGGCGGCGCGGCATGGCGATTGCGAATGCCGGCAAGCACCGTGGCGATATGGCGATCGCGGCGATCGAGCGAGAGGCCGCGCTGGGCATAGTTCCATGAGATCGCCGAAAGCCGCCGCTCGATGGTTGACACCGCGCTCGGCTTTGCCCCGGCAGCGGCCTCGCCGGAGGCAAGCGCCGTGATGTAGAGCCCGACAATCTCCGCATTCGGGGGCAGGGCAGAAAGACCCTTGCGCCGGCACCAACTGGAAAAATGCGCCCAGTCGGCGGCATAGGCGCGCCGCGTATTGGCCGCGCTCGAGGCGTCGACGTAACCGCGGGCGCGTTCGACCAGCGGCGCGAGGTGGCCCGTCAACGCGCCCGACGTCCCCGCCGGCTGCAATTCATAAGCGGCGCTCGTGCCGAGAGACGGGCTGGCGGGCGGATCGGCGTCGTTTTCGGGCATGGAGGGCCTCAAAATGGGACTTTTCTTTAGAATGAACATTATGAACGATATTGCATGATTATCAATCATAATAGTAAAAAGACGAGCTGTGCGGTTTGTACCGATTTAGCTAGCATTAACCGCTCTTATCCTGTAGCTTCATCGCCATGGATTCGCGCGTCGCCACACCTGCCAACACAGTCATGCCCACCGCCGCCATGCCGGGCTGGGCTCGCCCGCGCGGGCCCGATTTGACCGAAGCCGATGCCGCCTTTTCGGCCGGCATCGCCCTGAAATCGCTGGATGATCTCGTTCGCTCCGAACCAGCCTGGGCCGGCTGCTGGCGCGCGCGGCAGGCGCTCAAATGCGCCTCCAGCGCCATCCGCCTGACCGGCCGCAACGAGGACGAGGCGGGGCTGCGCGACGCCGTCCTGCTCACCGCCGCCGGCGACGATCCAGGCCCCGCCGGAAAGGTGTTTCTGGCCTACAAAAGGCTCGCCACCCGAAAGCCCGGCTTCTCCAAAAAGCAGGTCGAAGAGCTCGCCGATCTGATAGGGATCGCCTTTGACGACGACCTCGCCGCCATCCCGGAGCTGACGGAAACCGCGCTCCAGTCCGGCCGCGCGGTTCCCTTCGTGGTCGCCGACCTTGTCACCGCGATCCTCGCCGCACGATCGGATGCCGAGCCGCTCGCGTGGGCGATGGCTGACATGATGATCGCAACCCAGCTCAAATGGGACCGTCCCGTGCCGCTGCTGATGGCCGAGCGCTACGGCCCGGCGTTTCGGACCATCGGGGGCAGGGGACGTGTGCGGGCCGGGGAACCGGCGTTTGCCCGCGCCGTCTGCCTGGCGCTCGCTGACGGGGCCGGGGCCGCATTGCGCGTGGCGGATGCGATCGCGCGGCGGGCCGATGTTCTTGTGGCCGTGGCGTCGAAGGTGCGGACCAAGGGCGCGGGCCCCGTCATCCAGAAATTGCTGGACGAGGACGCCATGCCGGCGTCGGCACCCGGCAGCAATCTCTCCCGCTGGGCGGCGTCACGTCTGTTCGAACGGCTTGAAAGCTTTAGCGCCGTGCGCGAGCTCTCCGGTCGCTCCTCTTTCCGGATTTATGGACTGTGACCATGACCGGACCCTCCGCCGCTAAAAAAGGCCGCCGGAAAGCGAACGCCGCAGACAAAGGGGCGGGAGGCGAACGCCTCTTTGATCGGGAGCTTGAGGCCTTGCCGCCCGATCTGCGCTGGCGCGAATGGATGCTGCGCGTCGAGGCGGTGATCTTCGCCGCCGCCGAGCCGGTCACCCGCGAAACGCTTTCCCGCGTGGTCGGCAAGGCCTGCAGCATCGACCTTTTGATCGACGATCTCCGTGAAGAACTCGCCGGCCGGCCCTACGAGATTGTCCCGGTCGCCGGCGGCTGGCAGCACCGCAGCCGCCCCGCCTATGCCGACGCCATCCGCGCCTCCGCAACGCCGACGCGTGGCGGTGTGCCAGCCCTCTCCGAATTCGAATCCATGGTGCTGATGGCCATCGGCTATTTCCAGCCCATCACCCGCGCCGAACTGTCAAAGATCTTCGGCAAGGAGGTCAGCCGCGACACGATCGGGTCCCTGCGCGACGCCGCTCTCATCGCCTCCGGTCCCCGCAGCCCGACACCCGGCGCGCCCTATACCTATGTCACGACCAAATATTTTCTCTCGACCTTCGGCATGGAAACGCTCCGCGATCTGCCGGATATCGAGGCGCTCGAGGATGCGGGACTGCTCAGCCGACAGGCCGTGCAGGAGGAGGCGATGGCGGCTGTGGCCGAGGGCGAGGAGGAGTAAGGCTGCTGCTGCAGCGCCGTCCGCCGACGACCGGCACTATGTCGTGCCCATACTGGACGCGCCGGCGTCGGTCGCATAACCTGAACCGAAACAGGTCCCTGCCATCCGGTGTGGTTCGAACCTGCGCCTGCCGGCGCGATTTTTTCATGATCAGCTTTCGCGAGAAGGAATAATGGTGCGTTCACCAGGCAAGCCGGAAGGCGGACAGACGGTCAAGCGGTCGCTCGAGGCCCGGATTTATGCGATCTATTCGACGCTGACGCCCGCGGAAAAGCGGCTTGCCGATATTCTGCTGCAATATCAGATGGATCTGCCGAGCTATACCGCCGGGGAACTGGCGGAGCGGGCGCATGTCTCGAAGGCAACGGCGGCGCGCCTCATACGCACGCTTGGTTACAAGACCTATCCGGATGCCAAGCGGCAGATACGGGAAGATCAGCACTGGGGTTCGCCGCGGGCGGGTCTGGAAGGCGAGAACGAAGCATTCGCGAAGAAGCCGTCCATCGCCACAACGGTTCAGATGGACTTGGACAATATCCGCGCCACTGCCGAGGGGCTGCCGCCGGAAACGCTTGAGGCGGTCAGCAGAGCGATCGTTTCGGCGCGCCGCGTCTGGATCATGGGTCTCAGGAGCGGCTATGGCCTTGCCCATCAGGCCGCCCACTATTTCACGCTGATGAAGAGTGATGTTCAGGTCGTCCCGGTCGGCGGCGGCAGCTATTCCCATGAGATCGCCTCGATCGACAAGGGCGATGTCCTGCTCGTCATCGCCTTCCGTCGCAGGCCGAGGCTTCTGCCAACGATCCTGAAGGAAGCGCGGGCGGCCGGCGCCACCACCGTCCTGATCACCGATCTCAGCGCCTCTGCCAGCGCCAAGGCGGCAGAGCATGTGCTACGCTGCCGGTGCCAGTCGCCATCGCCGTTCAATTCCTTTTCGGCCGCCCTCACGATCATCAACTATCTCGCCTGGAGCGTGGCGACCACGATGGGCGATGCCAGCCTGAAGCGCTACGAGCGAATTGACTGGCTGGTCAAGAGACTGGACGATGTATCGACCCCGCAGACGCCGGGCGGTCCCGTGTAGGCGCCGGCCTTCCTATTCGGCCGCGAGCAGATGCGCTCGGGAGGGTTGCGCCCATATGCCGGCGCGCGACGTGGAAATGCCGCAGCGCACCAGCATTTCAGCGAGACCCACCGCGGCGGTGACCCCGTCGACAACGGGGATGTCGTGGCGCGCCTGAAGCGCTTTGGCAAAGCCCGTCATGCCGGCGCAGCCGAGGGCAACACCTTCCGCGCCGGCGGCGATCCCCTTTTCGATGAAGTCCGAAATGGTCTCGAAGGCTCCGCTTTCAGGGTCTTCCAGAGCCAGGACGGGGATATCCGAGGCGAAGACCCGGCGGCAGCGCCGGGCGAAACCGTAGCGCAGAATGTTGTCCTCGATGACCGGCGCGGAACGGGTAAGCGTCGTCACCACGCAGAAACTGTGGGCGAGGAGCGTCACGGCATGGAACGCGGCTTCGCCGATGCCGACTACCGGCCGTGTGGCGACGGCGCGGGCGGCGTCGAGGCCGGTGTCGTCGAAACAGGCGATCACATGCGCCTCCGCGCCTTCGGCCTCGGCGGCGGTGATGGCCTTCAAAAGACCCGGCACGGCGAGTGCCCCGTCGAACGGACCCTCGATGGCATCCGGGCCATAGAGGGACTGGCGTTCCAGGATGTCCGTTCCGGGGCTGGCCGCCGCGCGCGCTGCCTCGGCAATGCGGGCGGTCATGGCGGTCGTGGTATTGGGATTGATGACGGCGATGCGCATCGTTTTCTGCTCTCTCGAACGTGTTCAGGCTGCTGTCGGCCGCTGGTCGATCAGTGTTGCGTAGGGGATCGGGGCGTCGGTGAGATGGCCATCACAGATGCCGGTCTGCCAGCGCCGATAGGCATCGCTGTCGATACGGGGCGTGGTCCACATGCCGTTGGCACGATAGACATTGGTAAGGTTCACCATCAGGTCGGGCGCGAATTTCGGGAAGGTCGCCGCCAGGAAATCGCGATAGTCTTCGGCCTCGTGGTCCAGGATCCAGTTCATGCCGCGACCGAGCGCGCGGACAAAACGCGCGTGGGTGTCGCGCCGTTCGTCGTCCGGCTCACCCTCGCTATAGTAGACGCTCCACGGGACATTGCCGCCGGTAACGGGAAGCGGCTGAACCACATGACCGCCGCCGGCCGTTTCGAGCGTCACGGCGGAGGGGAAATCGATGACCAGATAATCGCCCATGCCGCCGGTGAAGAGGTCCGTCAGCATCCTGCCATCCAGATCCTGCACGAAGTCGACGGCCCTCGGATCGACGCCGTTCTCGCGCAGCAGCATCTTGATGAACAGGCCGACGCTGGCGCCGTTGCTGCCTTTCATCGCAATGGTGCGGCCGGCGAGGGCTGCCCATTCGAACTCAGCCGGCCGCTCCCGCCCGACAATCGCCAGCGGCGCGCGGGCCGCCACCTGGGCGAAGGGCACATAGCGCTTGCCGCGCCCGTGAAACATGGATGGCACCCAAATGCCGCCAAGGGCGGCCTCAGCCTTGCCCGAGCCGATATCGTCGAGCACGCGGTCCCAGGGGGAGGGGACCTCGGCGGTCACCCTCAGGCCTTCCTCCTCGAAGAAGCCCTGATCGACCGCGACATATTCGGGCAGGTAGTTGAGGCTGTGGCCGGTCGCGGAGATGTGAAATGTCTGCATGATGGTCTCTTTGTCGGAAATATGCCCGGTCAGGCCAGGCGCCGGCCGTCTTCGATGTCGAAGAGCAGGGCATCCTCGATCTGATAGTCGAGCGAGCAGGCCTCCCCGATCGCCATTTTGAGATGGCCGGAGACGCGTACGAAAACGAGGTCGGTTTCCAGCAGCCGGTCGTGGTCTTCCTCGCCGGTCATTAGTCGGCAGCCGATCACGGTCTCGGCGCCGAGACGCTCGACCACCGAGACGCGGGCGGGGAGCCGTCCCTCGCCGGATGCCTGGATCGACAGCTTTTCCGGACGGATGCCGAAGGTCACCTCGCGGCGCTTCGGCATGGGACCCGGATGGTCGACGGCGAGACGGCCGGAAAGCCGCATTTCGCCCTCCCGGATCGTTGCCGGGATGAGGTTCATCGGCGGCGAACCGACGAACTGGGCGACGAAGGTGTTGGCCGGCTGGTCGTAGATCTCGTCGGGCGTGCCGACCTGCTGGACGATGCCCTTGTTCATGATGATGATCCGCGTCGCCATGGTCATGGCTTCCACCTGGTCATGCGTCACATAGACGAAGGTCTTGCCGACCTTGTGGTGCAGCGCCGAGATTTCCGAGCGCATCTGGGTGCGCAGCTTGGCGTCGAGGTTCGAAAGCGGTTCATCGAGCAAATAGAGCGACGGGTTGCGCACCAGCGCGCGGGCCAGCGCCACACGCTGGCGCTGGCCGCCGGAGAGGCTTGCCGGCCGGCGGTCGAGCAGCGGTTCGAGTTCGAGCTGGCGGGCAATGCGCAGCGTGCGTTCGGCAATGTCGGCGCGCTTCATCAGCCGCGCGCGGGCGATCATGTTGACGACCGGCAGATGGTACCAGGGGCGAAACGCATCCATGATCAGCGGAAAGGCGATGTTCTCGCGGACCGTGGCATGCGGATAGAGCGCATAGGTCTGGAACACGAAGGCGACGCCGCGCCGGCGCGGCTGCCAGTCATTGGCGATATCGCCATCGAAAAGCAGCTCGCCGGAGGTGATGTCGCTGAGACCGGCAATCATGCGCAACAGCGTGGACTTGCCGCAGCCGGAGGGGCCGAGAAGGACGAGAAACTCGCCGTCATGGATGTCGGCGTCAAAGGTCTTGATGACGGTGTTGTCTCCGAACGACTTGGAGACGTTCCTGAAGCTCAAGGCGGGCATGGCGTTATCCTTTGACCGCGCCGGCCGTCAGGCCCGCAACGATCTTGCGCTGGATGAGGAGGAAGAAGACGATGGCCGGAATGCTGAACACGAGGGCAGCGCCCATCACCGCCGACATCGGGGTTTCATACTGGCCGACGAAGGAAGCAAGCCCGACGCTCGCCGTCCACTTGTCGCGATCCATCAGGAAGGTGGAGGCGAACAGGAACTCGTTCCATCCGGCAAAGAAGGCAACGACGGCGGCAGCGGCAATGCTCGGCATGATCAAGGGCAGGATGATCATCGTCAGGATCGAGAAACGCGGGCAGTTGTCGATGATCGCCGACTCTTCGATCTCGTAGGGTACGGCGTCCATCGCGCCCTTGAGCACGAAGCAGGCGACCGGCAGCGAGAAACCGACATTGGCGAGAACCAGTCCCGCGAGACTGTTGAGCAGGCCGAAGGTGATGAACATCGCATAGAGCGGCACGAGGATGAGCGCTTCCGGGACCACCTGGGTAACGAACAGGAAGAAACCCACCAGACCCTTGCCGTGAAAGCGGAAGCGACTGAGCGCATAGCCCGCCAGCGATCCGAGCACGAGGCTCAACACCGTGCCGCCGGCGGCAACCAGCAGCGTGTTGAACAGCCAGAGCCCGATCGGCACCTCTCCAAGGTCGTGCAGCAGCGCGGGAAAATGCTTCAGCTGCGGAAAGAACGACTGTCCGGAACCGTAAAGCTCGGAGTTGGCCGAAAGCGCGGTGGCCGCCATCCAGTAGACCGGAAAACCAGCGCAGACGAGAAGCACGCCGATCAGCAGATAGCGCAGCAGCTTGAGGGTCAGGTGTTTCTTCGTCATCAGCGCGACATCCACTTCATGCGGCGTTGTTCGAACAGGAAATGCAGTCCGGCAATCGCAAGGGCGAGAACCAGCCCGACCGCCCCATAGGCGCTGGCCAGCCCGAGTTCGTGGTTCTCGAATGCGACCTGGCGGATCTTCACCACGAGCGTGCTGGTCGAGCCGACCGGCCCGCCGCCGGTGAGCAGGTAAATGATATCGAAGCGGCGGATCGACCAGACGCAGACCAGAAGCGAAGCGAGCTGGATCGCCGGGCGGATATGCGGCAGCGTCACCATGCGGAAGGTGCTGAGGCCGTCGGCGCCGTCGATGGTGGCCGCCTCGCGCACTTCGCCCGGAACGGACTGGAGCGCTGCGAGAACGACCAGCATGACAAAGGGCGCGACCTGCCAGACGGTGACCACCACCACGGCCGCCAGCGCCAGGTCGGTGCTCGTCAGCCAGGCATAGCGGCCAAGCCCGAGCGCCTCGGTGATCCGGTTCAGCACGCCGGAGCGGTCATTATACATCCACAGCCAGATCAGCGAGGCTGCGACATTCGGCACGGCCCAGCCGAACAGAAGAATGCTGCGCACGATCGCCCGGCCCCGGAACGGGCGGTCGATCGCCAGCGCCGAGATGACGCCGAGCGTCACCCCGAAGATGACCGCAAGCGCGGCATAGACGAGCGTGACGCGGACGGACTGGAAGAAGGACGGGTCCGAAAACAGCCGCTCGTAATTGCCAAGGCCGATGAACCGGCCGTGGTTGGGGTTGATGATCCGCGTATTGGTGAGGCTCATATACATCTGTCGCCCCAGCGGCCAGAACATGAACACCACCAGATAGAGCATGGGCGGAAGAATGAAGCCGTAAGCGGCAAGCCGCGGCAGGCTTGGGAAGCGTTTATGAGCCTTCATCATCACTTTTCCGCCCTTTCGCTCAGAGCAATTCCGCGTTTCACGGAAACGCGAAAAGGCTCTATCTCTTTGTTTTTACGCAATTCCGGACGGTGAACCGGTGTCCACTTCACCTGGAATTGCTCTAGAACTGCCGGTCGACCTGCGTCTGGGCCTCGGCCAGCGCGTCTTCCGCGGAGGTATCCGTCAGAATGGCCTTTTCCACGGCCTGCATGACGAAGCGCATGATCTGCGGCGTTTCGACCTCATAGCCCGGTATAAGCGTGCTGCGTGAGGTCTCGGCGAGCGTGGCGAAGGTCGGCGCCCAGGGGTTGGCGGCGGCAAACGCCTCGGTCACCGGCACATCGGTCGCCAGCGTATCGGGGCCGGAGGCACCGCGCAGAGATTGCTGCCCCTCGGGGCTGACGAGCCAGGTGAGAAAGGCAATGGCTTCGTCCTGATGATCGCTGTGCGAACTCACGCCGAGGAAGATCTGCTGATGGGCGCCGGGATGGGCAAACGGCAAGGCGGCCGCGCCGATATCGGCGCTTGGCAGCGCGCCGCCCGAGGCAATGTTGAGCGTGCCGCCGGAATTGTCGATCGAGAAGGCGACCTGCTTTTCCTTGAAGCGTGTGCGCTGCGTGGGCATGCTGTCGCCGATCGGGATGATGCCGGAATCATAGGTTTCCTTGAAGGCCTCGACCGCCGCCACCGCTTCCGGCGTGTTGATCGTGAGGTTACCGTCCCCGTCGACCCAGTTGACGCCGTAGCCATAGGCCCAGTTCTGGAAATCCATGAACCAGCCGGTGAAATCGTTGATCTGGTGACGGGCGGTGAAGCCGATCACGCCCGGGTTCTTGTCCATGGATTCCTTGGCGGAGGCGATCAGTTCCTGCACGGTGGCCGGGATCGCGACGCCCTCCGCCTCGGTGACCTCGGTATTGAAAATGAGGGCATAGACGGCGCGCTGCCAGGCGATACCGTAGCGTACGTCATCAATCACGCCGTTTTCGTTCGTGCTGTTGAGATCGACGCCATCGACCGCACTGCCGACATCGACGAGAAAGCCGGCATCGGCCATGGTGTAGAACAGGCCCTCCTGCATGATCGCGATATCGGGACCCTGGCCGGCGCCCATTTCGGTGGTCAGCTTGTCGGCGAATTCGGCCGAGGGGATGGCCTCCTGCTCCAGCGTCACATCCGGGTTGACCTCTTCGTATTTCTTGATCGCGGCCCAGAGATTCTGGCCGCGGAGCGCATCAAGCCACTGCGAATTGGCGATCACCAGCGTGGTCTTGTCGCCCGATTGGGCCAGGCTCGTTCCGGGACTGCCGAGCGTGGCGGCAAGGCCGATGAAAAGGGCGGAGGCGAGCAGGCCTCGTCTGCGAATTCTGTCAATCATGTTTGTTCTCCTGCTGAAGTTTGCTTTTTGTTTTGGGTCTTGAGAAGGGGGTCAGTCCGCTTTCACCCGATGGGGCGCAAGCGGTGTGTGGCAGCTGAGGTTCTCGGCCCCGTCCGCCGTCACAAGGTAGCAGTCGCCGACATTGCAGCCGGCGACTTCCGGCTCCAGCCACTGGGCATGGAGCACGAAGGTCATGCCTTCTTCCAGAAGGTCGTGATTGTTGGATTGGATGTTGTAGTTCTGGAATTTCTGCATCGAAACCGAATGGCCGACATTGGGATTGTGCGGCCCGAGCGTCGCCGGATAGACATGCATCAGTTTCCGGCCCTGACGCTCCCAGTCTTCATCGGGCACGTGCTTGCGGGGCACGAGCCGCGGCTGGCCGTCGTCTTCGGAAACCCAGTTATAGGGCATGGTCCGGCTGTCGGCGGATGTGAGGTAGCCGCGTTCGATATAGGGTTCGAAGGAGGCATTGGCGACGTCCGAGACAAGCGTGCCGGGCCGCACGAGGGCGGCGGCTTTTTCCACGCCCTCGACGCACATTTCGAGGACTTCCTCCTGCTTGTCAGTGATATCGCCGACGGCGATCATGCGGGCGATCTGGGCGGTGTAGCCCTGATAGATCACGGCCGAGATATAGAGGTTGATCAGGTCGCCGTTGCGCACGACATGGCCATAGGGCTTGCCGCAATGGGTGCCGAAGCGGTTGATGCCGATCTGGTAGCCGTCGCCGGTCTCGCCGCCGCGCGCCATCTGGGCATAGGTGAAGGCGGCATAGATTTCATGATCGGTCACGCCGGGCCTGATTACATGATAGGCGGCCTCAATGCCGATATCGGCGAGCTGGGCGGCGGCGCGCACCACCGCCTGCTCGCGCGGTGAGCGGATTTTCTGCATCCGGTCGATGATCGACGAACAATCGGCAAAGCCGCTCTTCGGCAGATGCGCCTTCAGTCCGTCCCAGTAGGGCTTCGAGGTGGCATCGCCGATAAGGCCGATCTGGGCAACGGAAAATCCCTCGCGTTGAAGGAAATCGCCGATCGCCTCGACCACCTTGTCGACGGTTTTGCCGGGGCGATTATAGGTCTCGCGGCCCCAGGTGCCGACCTGCCAGATATCCTCGACCAGAACCGGTTCGCCCGCCGGGGGCAGCAGGACCGAGCTGCTGAAGATCGAAAACAGCGTCAGCGGCTTGTCGTCATCCGTCGGAACCACAAGAACGCCTTCGCGCGCCCAGTCGCAGACATAGCGCAGATAGGAGTTCGAAACCTTGTAGGAGCCGATCGAATCCGCATGAATGAGGATCACGTCATATCCGGCCACCGTCGCCTCCCGCCGGATGCGGCGCAGACGGTCGACGAACTCGCCTTCCGGCAGCGGGCCGACCGGCTCGAACGCGAAGGACGGCTCGAAACCATCCAGAAGGCGCTCGAACCGAAGGTCGGCGCGGAAGGCGGAAGGGGCGGGATTGAGGGCGGTCATGGTATGTCTCATCAATGCTATGGATGAGAATAGACTACAGATGAAACTTTTTTTGCAAATGGCGCGACTGCATGAAGTTTCGGCACTTTGGGCGTTGAATGTGCAGAGTCGAATTTTTTCACGATTTTTGGTTCAAAACGACGCAGGCCCTTCAAGGACGGCCCACGTCAGGCCATTGGAAAGGCGATATATTTCCGAGCTTGGCGAGCGAGAGCTTGAAAAAAATATTTTATGAAAATGTGAAAAGTCGTCATTCGCGCATTCGCGACTGCCTGTTTTGCAATCAGCAAGCCGTCAATAAAGCATCAGAAGTGACGTCTTGCCCAAACCGGATAGCCGGGCACGGGCATGGCTTGCCGGTCGCTGCTCTTCAATCAGTCGCCAAAGCGGTTTTGAGTTGCCCTTCGAGTGCCCGGAGTTCGGCCTCCTCCGTTCCGGCTTGCATCGCGGCGACTTCGATGACGGTCTTGTGGCCGAAGGAGGAAGGGATCGCGGCATTCGCGAGTAGCGGAAAGGCTTCGATCAGAAGCGGCCGGGCGGCCTCGATCTGCAGCAGTTTGCCGACTGGTTCTGAGCGGATGATGGCGTCCGGCGGGAACGCGTCCCGGCGCACAGCGTATTTTCGGGCGCGCGCCGCCTGCTCCGCCTGCCTGGCGACCAGAAGGCGGTCGGGCGTGATGGCCCCGCTCTGCGGCAGGCCGAGCCTTTCGAACTGCTCCGGCGGGGCTTCGCTTTCGCGCATCAGCTTCACCAAGAGCGTCGCCATCCGGGTTTCAAGCGCGTCATCGCGAAGGGGAGTGGCCTGATCCGGGTCCGTTTCGAGATCGAAGAGCAGCGTGCCGTGCACAAACGGGTTTCCGAGGCCCCATGCCGGTAAACGGAGAAGCCGGCATCCCTTGGTGAAGGAAAAGCCGGGGACAAATTCCGCGCGGCTCAGCGCCTCGGGCGAAGCCATGGCCCGCATATGCATCGGCATCAGCGTATATTCGTAAAGCGGCGCATTGGCGGGCGAGACCGGCGCGCGCATATACACGTAACGGCCATCGGTGACGTTGACGTGACTGCCGTGGGAGCCGAAAAGGGCCGCCTCGCGCCGGGGCCGGTCGGCCTCCATATGCAGGGCCAGCGAGTGCCCCTGCATATCCTTGGTCGGCTGCTGGCCGAACAGGTCGAGGAGCGTCGGGCCGAAATCGATCGTCTGGACGAGCGCCCGCCGTCGCTTGCCTTTGATCCCGGCGCGCGGATCCCAGAAGAACAGCGGCGTGTGGATCGTTTCCTCGTACCAGGGCTGGACGGATTTTCCCCACCACCCCTTCTCGCCGAGCATATAGCCGTGATCGGTGCAGACGAGGAGGGCGGTATCGCCCCACATCTCCTGTTCGTCCATCAGGTCCAGCACGCGGCCGAGGTTCTCATCGCACATGGACAGGAGTGCAAGATAACGATTGCGCGCCACCTCCTCCGTCGCCTCGTCCTCTGTTACCCGGGCGTAGGGCGGCCAGTCGAAAGTGGCGTCGCTGCCTTGAGGGTCGTTGAACCGGGCCATGTGGCGACGTGAGGAATAGAAGGGCTCGTGCGGATCGAAGGTCTCGATCTGCACCATCCAGTTATCCGTTTTGGCGTTGTCGCGCAGAAAAGACAGGCCGGCTTCGAACACGCCCGTTTGCGGATGGACGCCGCCGGCTTCGATCGCGGCGCGGTTGATGGCGTCCTGGCTGCGCATTCTGGGGCCGATATCGGTCAGGCTGGCCCCTACGCTTGCTGCGACATCGGGTTTCCACAGGTCGCCCTCCTGACCCCGGAAGAACTCGTAGGAGGCGTATCGATTGTGGTAGGTCGCCCCGCCGTCCTCCCAGTAGTGCTGGTGATCGGTGATCAGATGCGTGTAGATCCCGGCCTCCTTCAGCATCTGCGGAACACTGTCATCGAAAGGTTCGAGCGGGCTCCACGACCGGTGCAGAAAGTTGTAGCGGCCGGTGTGCATTTCGCGCCGCGCCGGGATGCAGGGCATCGAGCCGGCATAACAACGATCGAATGTGACGGCGCGCCTGGCAAGGCGGGCAAAATTCGGCGCGATATCGGGATCGCCGCCATAGGGCGGAAGCATCCTGCGGTTCAGGCTGTCGAACATGACGATGATGGTACGCATATCAATTCTCCGCTACAGTCTTGCGTATCCGCAAGTCGGCGGAGGAGGGACCGACAGCAAGTGTGAAGGGCATTGGTTCGCGGACCCACCGGCCCTTGTCGGGGTCCCATGCGCAAAGCCTGCGTTCCGGGATCGCGAGGCCGATGCTTCGCTTTTCCATCGGGGCGAGAGTCGTCTTGGCAAACGCGACAAGGCGCAGCGGCGTCCCGGTTTCGCTGATGAGATAGACCTGGGCGACTTCACTGCCCGTGCGCTCCGATGGGTTGAAAAGAGCGACCTCGACGGTCAGTTGCTCTTCCTCGAAAGCCAGCCGTGCATCGCAAAATTCGATCTTGGCATAGCCGAGCCCATGACCGAACGGGAATTGCGGCCGGGTCCCGCGCGCGGCAAAGCCGCGATAGCCGATGGCCGTTCCTTCGGCGTAGACAACCTTGCCATAAGCCTCGGGACGCCGTGTGATCGCGCCCAGTTCCTCTGCGGTTGCAGGAAAGCTCTGGGGCATGCGTCCGCCAGGCTCGGCATTGCCCGTCAGGACATCGGCGAGCGCATTGCCGCATTCCTGGCCCGGATACCATAATTGCAGGATCGCCGGTACCGCGTCCGCCCACGGCATTGTCACCGGCGCGCCGGATTGCATGACGACAATCGTCGATCTGTTCGCCGCCGCCACCGCCTCGATCAAATCGTTCTGCGCCTGCGGCAGGTTGAGGCTTTCGCGGTCCTCGGCCTCGGTCTCCCAGTCGTCGTTGAGGCCGGCGACCAGCACAACCACATCGGCATCGCGCGCGAGCGCCACGGCCTCCTCACGCGAGCCGCCGGCAGAGGGCGCCCTCAGGCCGAAGCGCACGGCCTTCAGCGTGGTGGTGATACCGTCGCCGCAGGCGTAGTCGACGCTGATATCATAGCTTTTGCCGGCTTCGAGATGGATCCGGCCCCGTCGTTCGGCGCAGCCATGGCCGAAATAGCTGAAACCGCGCGACCAGCTTTCCCACGCCTCGAGAACGGGCGTACCGTCGATCGCGAGGCGGCTGGTGCCGGCGCTCATCAGGCCGATCTCGTACCACCCCGTTTCCTGCGGCTCATAGCGTGCCGTCAACCGTGCCGAAAATGCGCGGTGATCGACCTCGGGCGCCACCGGCCCGAACCAGCGGAACTCGCTCCTGGCACCAGTCTTGGTGAGTACCGGCGGGCCCGCAAAATCGGTTCCGGCGAAGAAGGCGATGTCGACGGGCGTGTCGATCAGTGGCAGATAACGGTCGCCGGGACAGCCGAGCGCATAGTCGACCTGCGCATCGGGAAACGCCGCGCGGATGCCTTCGAGCGGCGAGATCGCGTAATGGGCGTTGATCTGCGCCGATCCGCCGCCGAACATCACCGCCCTTGCGGCATTGGGGCCGATCACGGCGATGCGGCTGCGTTTTTTGCCGGAAAGCGGCAGCAGGGCGTTGTCGTTCTTGAGCAGAACGGCGGCCGCGGCGCCGGCACGGCGGATCAGAGCCCGCGTCTCCAGACGATCCTCCGCCTGCTCGACCTCCAGATCGTCACTCGTTTTTGCGCCGACGCGTTCGATCAGTCTCAGCACCCTTCGTGCAGCGTGGCGAACGGCGGCGGCAGGCACTTCGCCGTTCTCAACGGCCTTAATGAGCTTTTCGCCCCGGAACTTGCCCGGTCCCGGCATTTCGAGATCGAGGCCGGCGAGCAGGGCCGCTGCCGTTGAGTGGGTCGCCGTCCAGTCCGACATCACCACGCCCTCAAAGCCCCATTCCCGGCGCAGAATGGTATCGAGCAGCCAGGGATTTTCGGAGGTGTGCACGTCGTTGAGCGCGTTATAGGCGGTCATCACGCAGGCAACGTCAGCCTCCTTCACCGCCGCCTCGAACGGCGGAAAATAGATCTCGCGCAGGGTCTTCTCGTCGATCTCGGAACTCGTGGTGCGGCGTTCATGCTCGCATTCATTGCCGATGAAATGCTTGATCGTGGCGGCAACGCCCTGCGACTGGACACCCCTGACATAAGCGACCGCCATGGCCGAGGCGACGAGGGGATCTTCGGAAAAGCACTCGAAATTGCGCCCGTTGAGCGGGTTCCGATGCATGTTCACGGTCGGACCGAGAAGGATTCGCGCGCCCTTGGATCTGGCCTCGTGGGCCAGATCCACGCCGATCTCCTGGACGAGGTCCGGATCGAACGTCGCCGCAAGGGCAATCGCGACCGGATAGGCGGCGGAGCGCACGCCGCCGGAAAAATCCTCCCCGCGCGCGCCGTTCGGCCCGTCAGTCATTTTCACGGCGGGAATGCCAAGCCGCTCGACGGCCGCCGTCCGCCAGAAGGACGCGCCGGAGAGCAGGCTCACCTGCTCGGCAAGCGTCATCGCGTCGAGCTTTTCATCGAGGGTCATGTCGGTCATGTCGAATATCTGTTTCAGCCGGCGCGGCGTTTGAGGGACCGTGAAAGTGCGTAGCTGACGGCCATGGTGAGGATGAGCGTCGTGGCCAAGAGGACGAAGGCGAGGGCGGCGCCGAAAGGCCAGTTGCCGGCGGTCACGAACTGGTCGTAGACGGCGGGAGCCAGCATGGTGAAGCCGGGGCCGCCAAGCAAAACCGGGGTCGCATAGGCGTTCATGGAAAGGATGAAGACCAGCATGCTGCCCGCCAGAACGCCGGGGGCTGCCTGCGGCAACAGCACGCGGAAGAAGACCTTGAGCGGGGTCGCGCCGAGATTGGCGGCTGCCTCCTCGGTGTCACGCGGCACGGTTTCCACGACGGAGGAAAGCGTGAGGATCATGTAGGGCAGCACCACCGCCGTCGTGCCCACCACCACGGCAAGCGGGGTGTACATCAGCGTCAGCGGACCGATGCCGAATATGCCGAGGAAGGCGTTGATCGCGCCATGGGTGCCCAGAAGCGCCATCCAGCCCGCAGCCCGCACCACATTGCCGACCAGTAGCGGAAACAGCGTCAGGATGATCAGCATCGATTTCCACCGGCTCTGCATGCGCGCCAGCCAATAGGCCGGCGCGAGCGAAAGCAGGAGGCAGAGCGCCATGCATAAAAACGCCACGCCGACCGTCGTCAGGATGATCTCCTGATAATAGGGATCGGTCAGCGCGGCGATGTAGTTTTCCCCGGTGAACGCCGCGGTCATCATCTCCATCGGGCTGTAGAGGTTGAGCGACATCCTGAAGAGTCCTGCCATGGGCAGGACCAGCAGAACGAAAACCAGCAGCGCTGCGGGGAAAACCAGAAGTGCCATGTCAGCCCTTGAACTCACGGTTCCAGAAATCGAGGATTTCCGTTTCGTGCTGCATCAGATAGTCGTCGTCGAGACGGATCAGCCGATCCTGCTCTTCCGGCGGAAGGCCGATCGCTGCTTCCAGCTCTGCCGGCAGTTCGGCGTCAGTGACCGTCGGCAGGTAACCCATCTTCGCGGCAAAGCCGATCTGGGCTTCCGGTTCAAGGGCGGCGTTGAGGTAGGCAAAGCCGCCATCCTTGTTGGGCGCGTTCTTGGGCACAGCCATTTCGAATGCGATCGGGATCGCGCCCTCGGACGCCACCGCCCGTTCGATGTTCAGGCCGCTCTGGCGCCATGAATAGGCTCTTGCCACGTAGTTGATCGTGATCCAGATATCGCCGCTCTCGAAGGCTGCGGCGACTGCCTCGTTCGACGGCAGAATCTGCACGTCCTGCTTATCGCGCAGTTCAAGGAGTTTGGCTTGGCCCGGCGTGAAATCGGTCATCGAACCGCCGCCGACAAGCGCGGCGACCGCGGAAGTCGCCACGTGCAGATTGTCGGAAACGCCGACCTTGCCCTTGTATTCCGGATTCCAGAGATCGGCATAGGAGGTGGGCGGCGTTGTCACCTTGTCCGGATTGTAGAGGATGGCGAAATAGGAATAGATCTGGGGCACCGAATGGGATTTGCGCAGCGCCGGGATGACCGCCGAAACACGCGGAACGTTTTCCTCGGTGACTTCCGAAAGAACACCGAGCTTTGCCATTTGATACATGCTGAGATCGGCGAGCACGGCCACGTCGAAGCTCGACCTGGCGCGCATCTTCTCGGTTCTGAGCTTGGTCTGGCGGGCCTCGGTCGAAGAAATATCCTGAATAACGTCATAACCTTCCGGTTCCATGATCGCCTCGTCGACGGTGGCGCGCAGGATATCGCCATAATCGCCGCCGAACACCGAGGTGATTACGGTTCCTTTGTCCTCGGCAAAGGCCTGGCCGGTGGCCGTGAACGCCAGCATCGAGGCGGCCGCGCTGGCGGCCAGGAAAATGCGGCGGGTGGTATTAAATCTGTCTGACATAAGCTGTTCTCTCTTCCTTTTGACAGTCTTCTTGTGCGGGGCCGATAGGCCCGGATGGCTTGGTTTACGGCCTTTCACGACCGCTGAGGCAGCAGGCGCGCATCTTCGGTCTGCCAGGTGACGGAAACATCGCCGCCCGGCCGCAGGGCGGCCAATGGGGTATTGCGGGAGGGCGTGGGCATCACGGCGACAAGCGGCGTGCCTTCAAGATCGAGTTCGAACTCCGTCTGCGCGCCAAGATAGGCCATGCCGGTGATCCGCGCGTTCCGGCGCGCCTGATCATCGGCGAGCGGGGCCTGATCCGCCGGCGCCAGCTTGATCTTCTCCGGGCGCAGGGCGAACATGACGGCCTCGGCGCCAGCATCGGTCGTTACATTACAGCGCAATTCCGTGCCGCTATCGCTGACAAACAAGCCCGGTGCCTTGCGTCGCCCCGCGATCAGATTGCAGCGGCCGATGAAACCGGCGACATAGACATCATCCGGCGTGTCGTAGATTTCCTGCGGCGTGCCGATCTGGCGGACCACGCCGCCTTCCATCATCGCCAGGCGATCGGCCATGGTCAGCGCCTCGTCCTGGTCGTGGGTCACCATCAGCGTCGTCAGCCCCAGCCTTTGCTGCAGGTTCCGGATTTCGTGCTGCACCTCGCCGCGCAGCTTGGCGTCCAGATTGGAAAGCGGCTCGTCGAGCAGCAGCATTTTCGGGTTGATCGCCAGCGCGCGGGCGAGTGCCACGCGCTGTTGCTGTCCGCCGGAAAGCTGGCGCGGCATGCGCTCGGCCAGATGGTCGAGCCGGACCATCGAAAGCGCTTTTTTGATCCGTTCGTCGCGTTCGGCCCTGCCGATCTTGCGCATCTCGAGGCCGAAGCCGACATTGGCGGCGACGCTCATATGGGGAAACAACGCATAGGACTGGAACACCATGCCGGTGTCGCGACGGTAGGGCGGCAGTCGGGCGATGTCCTCGCCGCCAAGCAGGATCCGCCCCTCGGTCGGCTTCACAAAGCCGGCGATCATCCGCAATGTCGTGGATTTTCCGCATCCCGATGGCCCCAGCAGCGCCACCAGTTCGCCTTCCTCGATGTGAAGGTTGAGGTTTTCAACCACCCGGCTGTCGCCGTAGGCCTTGGCCAGATGTTCAATGGTCAATTCGCTCAAAACACTCTCCAGGCCTTGAATTTAAAGGACGCGCGACAGTTTGACGTAGCGATCGGTCACCAGCATCAACACGCCGATCAGCAGAATTTGTATTGTGCCGACGGCAGCGAGCGTCGGATCGATCTTGAATTCCAGATAGTTCAGCATCGCGACGGGCAGGGTGATCTTGCCGGGGCCGATCAGAAGCAGTGACAGCTCAAGGTTCTCGAAGCTCTGGATGAAGGAGAACATGCAGGCCGCGACAATGCCGGAGCGCAGCATCGGCAGGGTGATCCGCCAGGCGACGACATGCGGCGGCGCGCCGAGATTGGCGGCGGCTTCCTCAACCCGCAGGTCCATGCCTTCCATGCTGGCGGCGACAAGACGCACCGTCCAGGGGATGGTGAGCAGGACATGGGCGGCGACCAGCCCGGCCGTCGTGCCGACAATCGTCTGGCCGACGACCATCTCCGCGCGAATGAGAAACATATAAAGCGCGGTGCCCATGATGATTCCCGGTACCGCGAGCGGTCCGAGCAGCAGTGTGGAAATCAGGCCCTTGCCGGCAAAACCGCCGCGATTGAGGCCGTAGGCGGCCAGCGTTCCGAGCGGCACGCCGATGGCGGTCGCGATCAGCGCCAGCTCAAGGCTGGTGATGAGCCCTTGCGTGAATTCCCGCCGTGCCCAGGCGTTGACGAACCACCGCAGCGTGAAACCGTCGGGCGGGAAACTGATGATGCCCTGGTCGAAAAAGCTGATCGCAACGACGGTTATCACCGGCGCCAGAATGACCGCATAGGCGAGTGCGATCAGCGCCGACAGGATGAACCGTGAAAGAAAGTGGCTCGAAACCATGAGATCTGCTTTTCCCTACAACTATCCCGAAAACACTGGAAAATTCCGCCTGAAATCTTATGATGACGTCACCATTTGCAAATGATGACGTCATCATCAATAGAAAAAGAGGTCCGATGTGGAAAAAAATAGACACTTGTCAACCATGGGGGACGTGGCGCGGCATGCGGGCGTGTCGCCGGCCACCGTGGCGCGGGTGCTCTACGAGCCGGACAAGGTCGGGCCGGAAAAACAGCGGCGGGTGCGCGAGGCGCTCAAGGCGACGGGATACCGGCCGAACGCCGTGGCGCGCGGGTTGAGAACCAAGCGCAGCTGGACGATCGGCCTGATCGTCGTCGATGGTTCGCTCAATCCGTTCTTCAGCCAGTTGAGCCAGGCCATCCGCAGCGAGGCGCTCAATCGCGGCTACAATGTGCTGATGTTCCAGCACGGCATGAAGCCGGAGATCGAGGCGAGCGCCGTCATTCAACTCCTGCAGCAGCGGGCGGATGCGGTGATCTTTTCCTACGGGATCGACGCCAGCGGCATGGCGCCTCTGTTGCAGGCAGGCGTGCCGGTCATCCAGATCGAGCAGGAGGTCTGCGGCGGAACCGATGCCGTGCTGATCGATCCGGGAAGCGGCATCGACCAGGCCATCGATCATCTTCAGGCATTGGGACATCGGCGCATCGCCTTCATCGGCGGCGCGCCCGACCGCTACAACCGCGCCCGCGTGCATGGAACCTCGATGGAGGAAGACCGCCTTGCCGCCTTCCGCGCCGCCATTGCCCGTCACGGCCTTGACGATGATCCGGCATTGATCAGGCTGGGGCTCTATTTCCCGCTGACGGGCGATGACCCGGCAAGCGAAGGCCGGAAGATGATGCGCGACCTGCTCGGGATCGATCGCCGCCCGACAGCTGTCCTCGCCTCCAGCGACATTCTCGCGGCCGGCGCTTTGCAGGCTCTCGGCGAGGCCGGTCTCAGCGTACCGGACGACATGTCCCTCATCGGCTTCGACAACTCGATCGCCAACCTCCTGACGCCGCCACTGTCCTCGATCGGCCGGCCGCTACAGGCCATGGGACTGGCCGCAATCGACCTTGTGGTAGAAGCGATCGAGAACCCCGATCGAAAGGTCCGCACCCTCGTTTATCAAACGGAACTCGTCATGCGGAAGTCGACCTCCGGAACACTGTAAGATACACGGTGGTTCCAGGCGTTTGACCCTGGGATTTGACGGTGCGTTATTTTCCATGGAATTGAAGTAAGCATTATGGGCCAGATACATCACGGCCGCGCCACGACCATGCGCGCGGTCCGAGCTGTGTTCCATCGCTTGCACGCTTATTCCGCACAATGGATCCGGATCTACGGCATCAATCCGAAAACCGTTCTGAAGTGGCGCGAGCGGTCTACGGCCGAGGACTAAACAGCGAGCGGTGCTGCCGAGCCGCTTTCCGGAGCAATTCAGGAAGTTTCGCAGCATCGAGAACGCTCGGATTACGCTCCAAGCCTTTCTTGCGAGGCGCTTGTGGCGCGCACACTACGATTGCGTGCTTCTCTCCAGTCCGGCCAAGAAATCGTGAAAGCGATCCGCCTGAATCGTTACGTGATCCCATAGCGCCTGTTCGGCTTCCTTGCCGTTGCCACTCAGCAAGGCCTGGACGATCCGCTCATGCTCTTCGAACGAGTGTTCGATCCTGTTCAGGGAGCGAAGCTGAATCCGGCGGTAGGGCTTGAGGCGTCGATGCAGGGTGCGTGCCTGTTCCTCGAGAAACGGATTGGCGCTGGCGTGGTAGATCGCCATGTGGAACCGCTCGTTCTCGTAATAATAGGCGTCAGAGCCATCCTTCACTGCGGTGCGGCAGGCTTCGTGGCATTCCAGAATGTCTTGTCTGGACCTTTCATCGAGGCGCCGGGCTGCAAGACGTCCAGCGATGCCCTCAATCCCGCCCATCACCTCGAACATATGGATCAGATGCGTGGGCGTCACCACGGTGACGGTCGCCCCCTTGCGCGGCTTGATGTCGATGAGGCCTGCCTCCTGCAACTGCCGCAGCGCTTCCCGAACGGGCGTACGGGAAACCCCGTAATGCTCAGCGAGGCTCACCTCTTCGAGCCTGTCGCCGGGCCGAAACTCTCCTGACACAATTGCCTCTTCGATGCGATCGCGAAGTGAAGTGCCTGAATTTGAAACAGTTTTTGTCATTCGAATACTCAGAACGTTTTCATGTATGCATGATATTGACATATGCATACAAAAGAAGCTAGTTAGATTTAGCATTAAACAAATGCTGTATGCAATTGCCGAAAAGCCATCCTGGCTTTGGTTCAAGGGAGGGACCGGATGTTTTCGAAAGCCTTTAAGACGCTCGCAGCGGCCACCGCGCTGTCGGCAGCGATGACACTTGCCGCACACGCTGAGAGCGTATTGCGAATTCGTGACGTCGGCGACATTCAGCAGATGGATCCGCTGCTCAGCACGAATTACCCGATGCGCGACATGTCCTATCTGATCTGGGATACGCTGTTCGCCATGGATGACGACTTCCAGGTCCAGCCCCAGATGGTCGACACCTATACCGTCAGCGCGGACAAGAAGACCTATGACTTCACGCTCCGCGATGGGCTCATCTTCCATGACGGCGCGCCGGTCACCTCGGCGGATGTCATTGCGTCGATCAACCGCTGGATGGGCAAGGACAGCCTCGGCCAGGAGATTGCCAAGCGTCTCGACACGATCGAGGCGACCGGCGACACGTCGTTCCGTATCGTTCTCACCGAACCTTTCGGACAGTTGCTCAACGGCCTCGGACGGATGACCGCCTATCCGCTGTTCATCATGCCGGAGCGGATCGCCGAAACGCCGATTGGCGAGAAGCTGCCGGAACTGATTGGATCCGGTCCTTTCAAATTCGCCGAATGGCAGCCGGGCGTCAAATTCGTCGTCGAAAAGTTCGATGGCTACATCCCGCGCAGCGAGCCTCCGAGCAATCTGGCAGGCGCCAAGCTTGCAAAGGTGGACCGGCTTGAGCGTATCACCATCCCGGATGACACCAGCGCCGTCAATGCGCTGATGGCAGGCGAGATCGACTATGTCACCGAAGTCCCCTACGATCAGCTTCCGCTGGTGGAATCCGAAGCGGAACTGACCACTGCGACCAAGCCGCAGTTGGGCAAAAGCCTGCAGATCGTCTTGAACCATACCCAGCCGCCCTTCGATGACATCAAAGTCCGCCAGGCGGTTCAGCTCGCGTTGAACCAGCAGGATTTCATGACGACGCTTCTTGGCGACAAGACGGATCTCTACGAGCTCTGCGCCGCGATCTTCATGTGCGGCGGTCCCTACGAGACCGACGTCAACAGCGATCGCTACATGCATCCGGATCCGGAGAAGGCGAAGGCGCTGCTGGAAGAGGCCGGTTATGACGGAACGCCCATCACCTTCCTGCATCCGACGGATCAGCAGTTCCAGCGTGATATGGGTATCGTCCTTGTGCAGGCGCTACGCAATGTCGGCTTCACTGTCAACGACCAGCAGATGGACCTCGCGTCGATGTTCTCGCGGCGCAACAACACGGGCGCGCCTTCGGAAGGCGGCTGGAACATGTTCCTGACGGCCTTTGGCGGCGATGCGATGATGGACCCGTTGACCAATCCATATGTCACTGGCGCTTGCGATAAGGCTTTTGTCGGCTGGCCTTGCGATGAGGAGCTGCAGGCGAACTGGAAGCAGTTCCTGCTTGCCGATACCCAGGAAGAGCGCAAGGCGGCGGCTGTTGCGATCCAGGACCGGTCGAACGAGATCGTGACCTTCATCCCTATGGGCCAGTATTACGGCAAGTCCGGCTGGAACACGTCGCTGGATGGGATGATCCAGAGCCCTCTGCAGGTCTACTGGAACATCGAGAAAACGCAGTGACATGAAAGAGTCGGCGCCGTTCCCGGCAACGGCGCCGCCTTGTTTCAGGAGACATCAATGTCCAATTTCGTCGTCCGCCGGCTTCTGTCGGTCATACCGGTCGCGTTGATCGTGCTGGTTACCGTGTTTCTTCTTCTTCATATCGGTCCCGGCGATCCGGCAGCCCTGATTGCCGGCGAGAACGCAACGCCGGCGCAAATCGAAGAGATCCGCGCGCGCCTCTTCCTCGACCGCCCCTTGATCGAACAGCTGTTTCTTTATCTCTCCCAGGTCGCGCGACTTGATCTCGGCGAGTCCGTCTACTCAGGCTTTCCGGTGCTGACCCTGATTATGCAGCGCGTCGAACCGACCGCGATGCTCGCCGTGTGCACGCTGACGCTCTCCGTGCTGATCGCCGTTCCCTCGGGTGTCTGGGCCGCATGGCGCGCGGGATCGGCCGTCGACACGGCGCTGATCATCGCCTCTGTTCTTGGCTTTTCCATTCCCGTTTTTATCGTCGGTTACATTCTTGTCGATCTCTTTGCGCTGCGCGTGGGCTGGTTTCCGGTCCAGGGATACAAGCCGCTGTCATCCGGCCTCTGGAGCTGTCTTCGCAGCCTGATGCTGCCATCGATCAGCCTGTCGCTGCTTTTTTCTGCGCTCGTCGCGCGCATCACGCGTGCGACGATGATCGAGGTGCTGTCGGAGGATTACATCCGCACGGCCCGCGCCAAGGGCGCCAAGAACGGCCGGGTCCTGGTCGTGCATGCGCTGAAGAATATCGGCGTTCCTGTCGTCACGGTCGTCGGCACCAGCTTTGCAGCCTTGCTCGGTGGTGTCGTCATCACCGAATCCGTTTTCAATATTCCCGGCATGGGCCGGCTGACGGTCGATGCGATTCAGACCCGTGACTATCCCGTGGTGCAGGGCGTGCTGATCGTGTTTTCCTTCGCCCTCATCTCCGTCAACCTGCTGGTTGACCTGTCCTATGCTCTTTTTGATCCGAGGGTTCGCCAATGACTTCCAGCGCTCTCAACGCCTTTTCGGCGATCCGGTCGGCGCGCCCCGGGATTGCCGTCTCGCTCAGCCTGTTGGCGCTGACCGTCGTCATCCTGATGGCCATTTTCGGCCCGCCCATTCTGGGCCTCGGCAACGAACTGAACCCGATCATGCGTCTCAAGCCGCCAAGTGCTGCAGCATGGTTCGGCACGGACAATCTCGGTCGCGACGTCTTTACCCGGACCGTCTCCGGCGCCCGCAATTCGGTCCTGGTCGGCCTCTGCACGGCAGCCGTCGTGCTGATCATCGGCGGCACGCTCGGGGTTCTGGCGGGCTATTTCCGGTGGGTCGACCGCATTGTCATGCGTTTGTCCGATGGCCTGATGGCTATTCCCGGAATCCTGCTCGCAATTGCGCTGGTCTCGGTTCTCGGCGGCGGGCTCGTCACGGTCATCATTGCGATCTCGGTACCTGAAATTCCCCGCACCGCACGATTGATGCGCAGCGTCGTGCTCAGTATTCGCGAACTGCCCTTCATCACCGCGGCCGTTTCCGTGGGCTCGTCAACGTCGAAGATCTTGTTGCGCCATGTAGTGCCCAATGCCGTCGGCATGCTGAGCGTCCAGGCAACCTATGTCTGCGCGGCGGCAATCTTGAGCGAGGCGGCGCTGAGCTTTCTCGGCGTGGGAACCCCGCCGGATATACCAAGCTGGGGCAATGTCATCGCCAGCGGCAAGGAATACTTCCGGCTTGCGCCCTGGATCATCGCGTTTCCGGGCACATTCCTCTCCATCATGGTCCTCTCCATCAACATTATCGGCGACAGACTGCGCGACCGTTTTGACCCGCGCCTTGTGGCAAGGAGGGCATCATGACCGCTGAACCGTTTCTCAGTGTCCGCAACCTGTCGGTCGGCTTTGGCCCCGAGGGCGCGATACGAGCGGTCCGTGATGTTTCGTTCGACCTGGAGGCTGGAAAGACCCTTTGCCTGGTCGGCGAATCCGGCTCCGGCAAGAGCGTGACCGCGACATCGATCATGGGCCTGCACAAGCCCGGAAGCGCCGTGGTGACGGCCGATCGGCTGCGTCTGGAAGGGATCGACCTCCTCTCCTGCGACGAGGAGCGGCTCACCGATCTGCGCGGCTCGCTGATGGCAATGATCTTTCAGGATCCGATGTCGTCGCTCAATCCGGCCCTGACAATCGGCTTTCAGTTGCGCGAGGCGCTTCTGCTGCATGAGAAGATGAGCCGAAAGGCGGCCGATGGGCGCGTGCTCGAAGTCCTGCAGATGGTTCGAATTCCCGAGGCGGCGCGGCGCATGAGGGCCTATCCGCACCAACTCTCCGGCGGCATGCGTCAGCGGATCATGATCGCCATGGCGCTGATCTGTCGTCCAAGGCTGCTGATTGCCGACGAGCCGACGACGGCGCTCGACGTCACCGTGCAGGCGCAGATCCTCTGGCTTCTGTCGGAACTGCAGCGCGAATTCGGCACAGCGATCATCTTCATCACACACGATCTCGGCGTGGTTGCCGAAATCGCCGATGACGTCGCCGTTATGTATGCTGGCACGCTGGTCGAGCGCGGCTCCGTGCACGACATCTTCGAGCGGCCGTCGCATGGCTATACCGCCGGCCTTTTGCGGGCGACGGCGGAATTCGTTCCGGGCGAGGAAAGCCTCGGGCGTCTGGAGGAAATCCCCGGCAATGTGCCGAGCTTTTCCATGCTTCCCAAGGGCTGCAATTTCGTGGACCGTTGCCGTTTCGCCGTTGCCAGCTGCCATGAGCGGACGCCCGACTGGCGAATGATCGCAGCGGGCCATGACACGCGCTGCGACCAGCCGATCGACAATGCCCTGCCGGCATCGGGCGCAGAGGAGGCCTCGATATGACCGATACATCCGATCTTCTCGTGGCGGAAAACCTCGTCCGCCATTTCCCGGCGGGCAAGGGGCAGGTCGTTCATGCCGTCAATGACGTTTCACTCTCGATCGCGCCCGGCGAAACGCTGGCGCTCGTGGGCGAAAGCGGCTGCGGCAAATCCACGCTTGGCCGCATGATCATGGGGCTCGACAGGCCGGACAATGGGGCTGTTTGGCTGCTCGGAAAGGATCTGGCACGCATGGGTCGCAGAGACCTCCATGCAGCGCGGCGCTCGGTTCAAATGATCTTCCAGGACCCCTCTGCCTCGCTCGATCCGCGATGGTCGGCGGAGGCGATCGTGCGTGAACCGCTCGACAATTACAGGATCGGCACGCCGGCCGAACGCCGGGACCGGGTGCTGTACCTTCTGGAAAAGGTTGGTCTGCGACCCGATCAGGCAAAGCGTTTTCCGCATGAGCTTTCGGGCGGCCAGCGCCAGCGCCTCGGGATCGCCCGCGCGCTTGCGACCGAACCGCGCCTGATCGTTGCGGATGAACCCGTTTCGGCGCTCGACGTTTCCATCCGCGCCCAGGTCATCAACCTGCTCTGCGATTTGCGCGACGAGATGGGCCTGTCGCTCATCTTCATTTCCCACGATATCGGCGTCGTTTCGCATATCAGTGACCGCATAGCGGTGATGTATCTCGGGCGCATCGTCGAGGAGGGAATGACGGCGACGGTGCTCAACGCGCCGCAGCATCCCTATACGACGGGCCTTCTGGAATCCGTTCCGCGCCCGCGTCCCTCCGAGCGCCGCCAGCGTGCGCCGCTCGAGGGCGACCCGCCCAGTCCGATCACACTGCCGTCGGGCTGTGCCTTCCGTCCGCGCTGTCCGATCGCGATCGATCTTTGCGAACGGTCCATTCCGACGCTCGATGCTCATAAAGACGGGCGCCTGACGGCATGCCATCGTGCCGGTGAAGATAAGGCTCAGAAGGCTTCCCATGTTTGATTTTCCCTCACCGCTGGCCACGAACCGCTACGAAGACGATGTGGTCGGCATTCTGGCGCGGCTTCAGCGCGGACCGTTGCCGGCACGGCCGATCGCCTTTTACGGCTCATCCTCTTTCCGGCTGTGGGGCACCATGGTGCAGGACCTGCAATGCCTCGACGTGGTCAATCTCGGATTTGGCGGCGGCACGAACCTTTCCGGCCGGCACTATCTGGAAAAGCTGCTGGTGCCGCTGAAGCCCGAGCGTGTCGCGCTCTATTTCGGGGAAAACGACATCGCGAATGATGGGCTGACAGGGCTTTCGACCTTCCGCAATCTCGAGGCGCTTGTGGGCGATATCCGCAGGCGGCTTCCTGATGCGGCGGTCTTCGTCCTGTCAACCAAGCAGAGCCCGACGCGCTGGATCTATGCCGACGCGGTCGATCACTACAACAGCCTTGCGTCCGACTGGTGCGAAAGTTCCGGCGCGGCGACGTTTGTCGATGTGTCCGGGGTGCTGCTGGGTGAAAACGGCAGGCCCATGGGCCGCTACTACCAGCCCGATTTCATTCATCTGAATGCCGGTGGCTATACGCTTTGGTCCGATATCTTGCGCGGTGTACCGGATCTGCTTTCCTGAGAAGACGGCCCGTTTCGCGCAGATGCCGTGATGACGGGCGCATCGCGCTGAAACCTCGGTGCTTTCCAACAGGATTCGCCGTTTATGCCAGCAAGCTTGCGAGGGTTTGATGCCATGAGTGTATTGTCAGATGTCCTGGATCTGGTTTTCCGACGGACCATGAAGAGCCCGGCAACGCCCGCAGGCGACAGCCGGTCGCTTGCCGATCTCATCGATGAACTGCTGTCATCGAAGGGGGAAATATCCGGTCTCGTGACGGCGCAGCGCATTCTCGATCGCTACGCGGCCATGAACGATACGGAAAAGGCCGCCTTTTTCGGCTATCTCGCAGATGATCTCGATATCGACCATGCGCTGGTGGAGTCCACTCTGGAGCCGCTCTGGAAGAAACCGGACCAGCGTGCCTATGATGCCTTCATGGCGGCGGTGGAACCGCGCCGGCAGGAGCTCGCGCGCCGGCTCAATCGTGTGCCGAACGCGACGCGGCAACTGGTCGAGATGCGTGCCGACCTGCTGCGCCTTCTGCCGCCGGACGATCCGAGGATGCGGATCGACTGCGATTTCCGGCACCTTTTTGCCAGTTGGTTCAATCGTGGTTTTCTGGTGCTTCGGCGCATAAGCTGGGAGAGCCCGGCCGATATCCTCGAAAAGATCATCCGCTACGAGGCGGTGCATGCGATCTCTTCCTGGGAGGAACTGCGCCGCCGCGTTGCGCCCGAAGACCGCCGGTGTTTCGCCTTCTTTCACCCCGCCATGCCGGGCGAACCGCTGATCTTTGTCGAGGTCGCGCTGACCAAGGGGATCGCCAGTTCGGTACAGGCGCTGCTCTCCGAGGTGCACCCGCCGCTTGCAGCGGATCAGGCGGATACGGCGATCTTCTATTCGATATCCAATTGCCAGCCCGGCCTTGCAGGCATCTCCTTCGGCAATTCGCTCATCAAACAGGTGGTCAACGATCTGGCGGCCGAATTGCCGCAGCTATCCACTTTCGCGACGCTTTCGCCCATGCCGCTTTTCAGCCGTTGGCTTTCCGGGCAAGGCCTTTCGCCCGAGCGCCTTACAAACCCGCAACTGCTCTGCGCAGCCGCCCAGTATCTGATGTCGGCGCAGCGCGACGGCGGCCGGCACTACGATCCCGTCGCCCGCTTCCACCTTGGCAATGGCGCCCTTGTTCACGCCGTCCATGCGGACGCGGATCTGTCCGAACGCGGCCAGAGGGAAAGCTGCGGCGTGATGACGAACTATCTGTACGATCTGTCGAGTATCGAGCAAAACCACGAGCGTTTTGCCAATCAAAGGCAGGTCAATGCCTCCCAGCAGGTGCGAACGCTGGCGCAATCATTTCAGTCCATCGGGGGTCTCCAGGATGCCTAACCCACTTTACGACACACTTTTTGCTTCCGGCCGGGACAGCGATCGTCCCTTTCTCACCGACGCTGGCGGGGCGGTGCTGACCTATCGCGACTTCCATGCGCTTGCCGCGCGACAGGCCAATGTTTTGATCGCAGAGGGTCTCGTTGCCGGCGACCGTCTTGCGGTCCAGGTGGAAAAGACGCCCCAGGCGCTGGCGCTTTATGCAGCCTGCGTGATGGCGGGCGTCGTTCTTCTGCCGCTGAATACGGCCTATACGCTCTCCGAGCTTGAATATTTCATCACCGACAGCGGCGCGCGCGGCGTCGTCTGCGATCCCGCCATGGGGCCTCAATTGCAGGCGCTTTTGGGCGAGGGACGGGTGATGCTGACGCTCGATGCAAATGGAGCGGGAAGCCTTTCGGAAAAGGCTGCTGGGCATTCATCTGAGATCGCTGTCGTTGACCGGGAAGAAAGCGATCTTGCGGCGCTGCTTTACACCTCGGGCACGACGGGCCGCTCCAAGGGCGCCATGCTGAGCCATTCGAACCTCATCTCCAATGCCCGCGCGCTTGCCGATCTGTGGCGTTTCAACAGCAATGACGTGTTGTTGCACGCGCTTCCGATTTTCCACACCCACGGGCTGTTCGTCGCCTGCAATGTCACGCTCGTCGCCCGCTCGTCGATGATCTTCCTGCCGAAGTTCGATCTCGGCGCGATGCTCCGGCTACTGCCGCAGGCCTCGGTGCTGATGGGCGTACCCACCTTCTACACCCGCCTTCTGGGCGACAGAAGCTTCACGCGCGCGCTCGTCGGCCATATGCGCCTGTTCGTCTCCGGCTCGGCGCCGCTTCTCGCCGAGACGCACATCGAATTCGAAGAGCGCACCGGCCACCGCATTCTCGAGCGCTACGGAATGACCGAGACAAACATGTCGACCTCCAACCCCTATGACGGCGAGCGTCGGGCCGGGACTGTCGGCTTTCCGTTGCCGGGAGTCGACCTCCTGATCACCGATCCGGATACCGGCGCGCCCTTGAAACAGGGAGAGACGGGCATGATTGAGGTGCGCGGCCCCAACGTGTTCCAGGGCTATTGGGGCATGCCCGAAAAGACCAGGGCAGAATTGCGCGAAAACGGTTTCTTCATCACCGGCGATCTCGGCAAGATCGACGATGATGGTTATGTGCACATCGTCGGACGCGCCAAGGACCTGATCATTTCGGGTGGTCTCAACATCTATCCGCGTGAGATCGAACTCCTGCTCGACGAACAGCCGGGCGTGCTGGAAAGCGCCGTTGTCGGCGTCCCGCATCCCGATTTCGGCGAGGCGGTGCTGGGCTTCATCGTCGCAAGGGGCGACGCCAGGCCGGATATCGCGGCAATCAGCGACGTTGCGGCAAGCCAGCTCGCCCGCTTCAAGCAGCCGCGCGACCTCATCATACTTGACCAACTCCCCCGCAATACCATGGGCAAGGTCCAGAAGGCGGCCTTGCGCGCGGCCTACAAAAACCGCTTCGTTTCGGGTTAATCGAGGGTCAAAGATCAAACCGGATCGACAAGCCTTTGCGGCAGAGAACCGGGCGCAACGCCGTCGCGCCTGCGAATGGATGGTTGCGTCCCGCGCTTCGGTTTCGCGCTTCGAATGAGACACTATTGGGTCTTCCTTGGTGCTCGGCGAGGTTTTGTGCGGCAGTTCGGCATTTCTCCGCTGGAACATAGCCTGGATGAACCGGTTGAAGGTTCTTGTCCCTTCAAGACCTGAAGCTGCCCACCGGAACGGGATATGGAGCTGAGGTTCAGCGGGTGTTTTAAAGGCAGGTTTGCGTCTCATTGGACGTTCGAAGCAATGTGGACTTGTCCCGATCGCCGACGTTCATTCTGTGCACCGCAAATTTGCGCAATAGGCGGGAAGCCGGCCTTCGCTGCACCAGCGAGCCGACGGGGACCAACGCTGGAAAGCGGGCTTGGCAGTCGTGGGGTGCTGCGGGACTTGTTCGGGCGAATAGTCTGGTCCGTGCAATCAATGCGCATCGGATATGGCAGACGAACCCGCTCTCGATATCCTTGGTCTTTGTATTCTAAGGGGTCCGTCTCTACTTTTGCTCATCCCTCATGGGTATCCTGGCACACCTGAATGAAGGCACGCAGGGGCCGCGGAGCGTGGCGGCTTGGGTAGTAGAGGCGGGGCCCGGTGCGGGCGGGCCACCTTTCGGGGAGAACCGGCACCAGATCTCCGTTCGCAAGATCCTCCTCCAGCCAGTTGCGGAAGGTCGCGATGATGCCGATGCCGGCGCGCGCGAAACCGAGGCCCGTGTCGATCGCGTTGACCCCGAGGATAAGACGCGGGATCGGCTCTACCGTGATCGTCCGGCCGTCCTCCACCAGTTGCCAGGGCAGGAGCGGGCCGCCCGGCAAGCGGTAGCGGATCGCCTGGTGTTCGATCAGGTCCCGAGGCGCTGCGGGCGCCCCGCGCGCGGCGAGGTAATCCGGCGAGGCCGCGAGCGCGACCTGCTGCGTGCGCGGCCCGATCGGAATCGACACCATGTCCTGCGCCAGCACATCGTCGTAGCGGATGCCTGCGTCGCATCCGGCTTCCACGATGTCGACAATGCCATTCTCCACCACGATTTCGACCTCCACCTCCGGGTGGCGGGCGTGGAAAACAGCGAAAAGCGGCGGAAGCACGTCGGGCATGACGGCGCCCGGAACGTTCAGCTTGAGCCGTCCGCGCACCTGGTCTGCGGTCTCCGCCGCTTCGGCGCGGGCCGCGTCGAGCCCGGCAAGGAGGGGGCCGATCCGTTCGGCCAGCGCGTTGCCGACTTCTGTCGTGGCCATGCTGCGCGTGGTGCGGCGCAGCAGGGGCACCCCGAGCGCCTCCTCCATCCGCGCGACCGTGGCGCTCACCTTGGAGGGCGCAAGACCAAGCCTTCGGGCGGCGGCGCGAAAGCCCCCCTCGCGGACGACAGTATGGAAGATCGCAAGATCGTCTAGAGATTCATTGTTCTTCATGGAGAACAGCGTATTCGAAAATCGCAGGTTAGTCACCGGCAAAAAGAACAGATAAACCCCTGCCAAGGCGGAGTCGGATCATCCGACCCCCGCCTTTGCATCAAGGAGAAAGCCACGCTTGTCGTTACCGGCGCGACCGGACAGCTCGGCCGTTGGGTCGTGGACTACCTCAAAACATTCGTGCCGGTCGATCGGATCGGCATCAGCACGCGCGACCCGGCGCGGCAGTTACGCCGCCGCCGCCAGCCTGCGTCATGCATGGGAGGGTGCGGAGCGTGTTCTGATGATCTCATCGAACGCCTGCCTTATACGAGCCAGCTCTCGGCGTCGCCTGGACGACGCATCAAGACCTGGCCGAGGCCGGTGCCCGTTTGCTCGCGGGGCAGGAGGTGATCGACGGCGCCACGCCTCCGCTGACCGGAAGCGAGTCCCTCGACCTTGCAGATCTCGCCCGGCTCGCCTCCGAGAAGACCGGACGGGATGCTGCGAGGAAGGTGGTGTCTGAGGAAGAGAATGCGCGCAGTGCGCGGCAGAACGGCCTGCCTGAGGGCGCGATTGCCGTCATGCTGGGCTATTTTCGTGCGGCGCGCGCGGGCGAATTCGACCGCCCCGACCCGACCCTTACCAGCCTTCTCGGGCGCGATCCGGTGTCGATGCGAGACGTGCTGGCAAATGCAACAATCTGAGGCGCGCTTGGGGTGTTCCGGCTCGAAAACGGGCGGGTTGCCTCGGTTATACCTTTCGCAACGACACTCCTTCTCGGGCAAGTCAACGGCCCGGAAGATCCTCGTCCAACGACGGACACACTTACGAACCTGGAGATCATAAATATGCCACAGCCCATTGCCCTTTCTGGCCTTCACCATGTCGGCGCCACCGTGACAAACCTCGATGCGAGCATCGCCTGGTATCGGGAAACGCTCGGTTTCGAGCTGCTCTCCAGCTACGGCTGGCCCGGGGTAAGAGCGGCCTTTATCGGTCGCGGCGATATTCGGCTCGAGCTCTTTCAGAACGACGAGGCTGCCCCGATGACGGATGAACGACGCCAGCCCGACACAAACCTGCGCATCGGCGGGATCGGACATATCGCGCTTGCGGTTGCCGATCTCGAAGAAGCGGTGGCCGATCTGCAGGGCCGGCATGTAAAGATCGTCTCCCCGCCTCGCGAGGTTCCTGACGGCAGCGGATCGCGGTTTGCCTTCATCCACGACAACGAGGGCATGCTTGTGGAATTGTTCGAACAGCGATGAGGGCGCCGCGCTTCAAACGCTGATCTCTGTGAGGCCGAGGTAAGACTCGGCCGACCCGCTGCTCCGCCTCTAACGAGTGCGGCATGTCCCTCTTCGGCGCGCGGGCGTCCGTGCATGTCAGAACGAAAGGCGTGGCAGCTACCAGAGGCTGCCCGAGTCCCAGCTTTAAGAGTAAATCTACAGTGCCGAAAAACGTGGCGTCTCGTTCCGGTAACAGGCACCGAGGGCGGAGGCAGGCCGCCCCAGTGCAATCCATCGAGACCCTACAACACGGCCTTTAGGTCGCGCTCGGCAATGTCGATGCGTTCGCCGAGCGTCATGCCAGGATCCTCGATCCATGATACGGTCGCATCGACGAAGGCTGCCATGCCGGCGCGCGCTGCCAAGATGGCCTGGCGGTCTGGCACGTTCCTCTCTTTCAAAGACGTTGCCAGGGCCTCAGCGAGCGCTTCCATCTTGGACAATTCGCGTTCGTGGAGGGCTGGCGTCGCCGCGATGACTTCCTGCCGGGGCTCGGAGAACGGGCGGTTTGCCTCAAGCAGGGGCGTGACCGACCGGAACGCGCGAAACAGCACGTCGAGCGGACGAGCTTCGGTCGGCGCATCGCGGATCGAGGCGGTCAAGGCTTTGCGCAGGATCGCTTCGCCATCGAACAGCACTTCGCGTTTGTCAGGGAAATGGCGGAAAAACGTGCGTTCCGTCAGGCCGGCACGCGCCGCTATCTCGGCGGCCGTCGTCCGTTCGTAGCCATGCTCGCGAAACAGCGCCAATGCGGCTTGCTGGAGGCGAACCCGTGCATCGCCTTTCATTTTTGTCATAAGCACCCCCTTGTCAGTCACTGACATCAGGTCTATGTCAGTGACTGACAGGATCTATAGCAAACCATGGCGTAGACCGGCAAGGAGTTTGAGATGCGTGTGTTTTTGACAGGGGCTGGCGGTTGGATCGGCTCGGTGGTGACCCGGGAATTGCTTCAAGCGGGTCATAGCGTGGTGGGGCTCGCGCGTTCGGCGGACAAGGCGGCGGCGCTTCAGGCTGCGGGCGTTACGCCAGTGATCGGCTCGCTCGCCGATCTCGACGTGCTGCGCGCAGCGGCTGAAAATGCTGACGGCGTCATTCATACGGCTTTCGGTCTCGACATATCGCGCATTGGCGCGCTGGCCGCCGAGGACACGGCCGCAATCAACACCTTTGGCGCTGTGTTTGAAGGATCGGAAAGGCCCATCATCGTGACAGATGGCTTTTTGCACATGACGGGGGAGAAGGCGCTCGAGACCGATCGGCCCGAAGTGATGCCCGCCTTCCCGCGCGCCTCCCAGCAGACAGCGTTCGCGCTGGCCGAGCGCGGCATCCACGCCAATGTTGTGCGTAACCCTCGCTCCGTCCATGGCAGAGGCGAGACCCATGGTTTTGTTCCCGTGCTGGCGGCCGTGGCGCGCGAGAAGGGCGTGTCCGCCTATATGGGTGACGGGGCCAATTTGTGGCCGTCGGTCCACCGTCTGGACGCCGCACGCGTCTATCGTCTCGCACTTGAGAGGGCCGCGCGCGGAGAAGTCTATCATGCCGTTGCAGAGGAAGGCGTAGCTTTCCGCTATATTGCCGAAGCGATTGGCCGCCAGCTTGGCTTGCCGTCGACGTCGCTCACCCCGGATGAAGCAGAAAAGCATTTTGGTCCGCTGGCAACATGGGTCGGAAATAGCGGACCCGCCTCGAATGTATGGACCAGGACAACACTCGACTGGACGCCTGAGCAGGTGGGAATCGTGGCCGATATTGAGCGTCCAGACTACTCAGCTTGAACATTGAGATAGAGCCGGTCGTCGCGGGCTCGTAACCCCACGGTGAGTGCCGTCTTGCTCTGACTTGGGGTTGGGCAGGCAAATCCTGCTGCAAACACTAGCGCATCGGCTCGTAAATCAGAATCGATTTTCGAAAAGAAAGGTGATTTATCAACTATTGCCAAGCAGAGCGAAGCTCATTCCCGATCTCCTGCGCTGGCCAAAAGTCTCTCAATCGACCTAAACTCGTCTTCGGCTGCGCTGGGATGTCTGTAGGATATACCATACAGCAACGGCAATTGAGGGGTCGGCGGCGCGAATCCTTTCAAGACCTTTGGGTAGAAGGCGAAATGCTTGAGGCTTATATTGCCGATCGGGATGCTGATCGAACCCGATGGCCGAGAGGGCAGTGCCAGTAGGTCGTGGTTTACCTAGCCGTGCTGAACGCTGCTGCGTTTCGATTCTAGATTGCTTCTGAACCGCGATCAAACGCGATATGGGGAACAGCAGCAGGCCGTCTCTGGAATATAGCGCGGCGCGGGGTGATCCTCGGGCAAGACCGAACCGCTGGCTGGGAGAAACAATGCGATCAATCTTGGCGGCCTTTCTTATTATGGTCGCGGCGGTTCTTCCGGGCGCTTCGGCAGCCGAACCGATGCAGAGCGCAGTAATGTCGATGGCTGCACAAACCATTCTGGGCTGTGCATCGGTGGCGAATGCGGACAGTTGCTGGCAGACTGGCGTGGCGGCGGAAAAAAAACGGGGGGATGCGCAGGCGTTGCTCGCTACCTATGAAGTGTCATGCAACGCGGGCTTGCGGATTGGCGGCTGCTAAGAGGCCGGCGATATCTAATTCCTGAATGTCGCGCTTCGCGACCATGAAGCGGCACAGGAGAGAATGGAAAGGTTATCCGACCTACCGGTTTGATGCCTCGGCGGCGCGATAGCACGCCTGTCGCCTTACACTTCAAACGGTTCTTCCTCAAAGTCCGCGATGATCCGTCAGCATTCGGAAATGTCTCGTTCACATAACGCTAGACGCGCTCAGTCCTCGTTAAATCTGTCTGGAAGTAGAAATTACCCCGGCAAACCCAAGTGGCTTCAATATGTCTTGAACAGACGGTCTTTCATTGATTTCTTCGAAGGAACCTGAAGGAATGGATAACAGAGACCGATTGACGACTTGAGATCGACGGTGGCCGCGTTAAGCCAGCAATGGAAATGGTACGCGACAGGACCGAGAAGATGGCGTAGCGCTCGATAGTAGCGCGATGCAAGCAGCGACGGGTGCAATGAACATAAAACAGCTCGAAGTTTTCCGCGCGGTGCTTTCGACGGGCTCCACGATGGGTGCGGCCAAGAGCACAGGGCTCAGCCAGTCGGGCGTCAGTCGCATGATCCAGCACCTGGAATCCGATCTCAATCTGACGCTGTTTCAGCGCGTAAAGGGAAGGCTGGTGCCGACGCCGGAGGCGCGCACATTGGAGGCCGAGGCGAAGACCGTTTTGTTGAACCTGGCGCGCTTCAGCCAGCTTGCCGATGAAATCCGCACCGGGGCGTCGGAAACCGAGGCGGTGCGCATCGGCCTGCCGAGCAGCATGTGGGAAAATTTCGCGCCCGCCATGCTGAAGGATTATCGCGAGGGTTTTCCCGGCGTCAGGGTCGAGACCTTTTTCGAGACAACCATGACCATTCAGCGGATGATCGACCAGCGTGTGATCGATTTCGGCTTCCTGCGCCACGAGGGCGAAATCAGTCCCGGCATCCGGCTCGAGATCGTTGCCGAGGGGCGAAGCGTGGCCGTCATGCAACGGGACCACCCGCTCGCTGCCCGCGACGTCATCCGGCCGGAGGATCTGCGCGGCGAACCGCTGATCATGCTCGGCCGGCTGCGCGCCCATCGGGTGATGCTCGACCGGCTGTTGCAGAACGAGGCCGTGCGTGCCGACGTGCGCATCGAAACGCATTCCAACTCCTCCGCCTGCGCCTATGCCGCCGAAGGGTTGGGGATCGCGCTGGCCAGCAGTTTCTACGCCAATCTCTACAAGCACTTGCCCGTGGTGCAACGGCCGTTCGAGCCCAGGCTGACGCAGCGCTTCGGGATCGCGACTGCCGAGGGCGTACCGATGTCGCTTGCCGCGAAGGGGCTGATGGCGGCTTTGAAGCGCCAGATCGAACGCTCTCAGGTGGACGAGTAGACCGTCCCCGTTGCCGGTTTCCCTGATGAAACATGCCCCCGAACGGTGAGCACGACTGCATATTCCTATGAAGATTATCATAGTGTTGCGGTATCTTTTTCGCTTCGTCATACTTTTGACAATAAACAAACCTGCCGCCGCAAGGGCAGGGCTCAGAGGGGTTCTGATGCTCAGATTTTTCCTCCATCGCGTCGCGATGGCTATACCGACGGTGATCATCGTATCGATCACGGTGTTCGGCCTGATCCGTCTCATTCCCGGCAATCCGGCGGAACTGTTGCTCGGCGACATGGCCGATGACCGGCAGATCGCCGCGCTCGAGACCGAGCTTGGCCTCGACAAGTCGCTGCCGCAGCAATTTCTGATCTGGAGCGAAAACGCGCTCTCCGGCGATCTTGGCCGCTCGATCATCAATGACGAGCCGGTGCTGCCGCTGGTCGCCTCGCGCTTTGTCATCAGCGGCGAGATCGTGCTGATCGCGGTGGTGCTGGCGGCCATTCTGGCCGTGCCCGCGGGCATTATCGCGGCGTGGCGGCAGAATTCGGTGACGGACCTCGCGCTTGTCGGCAGTGCGACGCTGCTTCTTTCGATCCCCACCTTCTGGCTCGGCCTGCTGCTGCTTCTGCTGTTCGGTCTGAAGCTCGGCTGGCTGCCGGTGCTGGGCTATGTCTCGCTGCGCGACAATTTCACCGAGGGCCTGATCTATATCATCCTGCCGGTCGCCACCCTCGTCATGCATGAGATGGGCGTGCTGCTGCGCATGTCCCGCGCCTCGACGCTGGAAGTGCTGCGGCTTGATTATATCACCCATGCCCGCGCGAAGGGACTTTCCGAAATGGCGGTTCTGTGGCGTCACGCCTTCAAGAACGCCTTCGGTCCGACCTGGACGATGATCGGGCTGATCCTCGGCAATCTGCTCGGCGGCATTGCCGTGATCGAAACCGTGTTCTCGATCCCCGGCCTTGGTCGGCTGATGGTCGACAGCATCTTCCAGCGCGACTACCCGGTCATTCAGGGCTGCCTGCTGTTCGTCGCGCTCTCCTATGTCGTCGTCAACCTGATCATCGACCTGTTCTATCCGCTGTTCGATCCCCGGGTGACGGCACAATGAGAAAACTGTCCTATAATGCCGCGATCGGCGGTTTCCTGATCGGTCTCCTGCTCGTTGTCGCCCTTCTCGGCGCGTTCTGGACGCCCTATGATCCGCTCAAACTCGATTTCGTCGCCCGGCTTGAGCGGCCGAGCTTTGCCCACTGGATGGGAACCGACGAATTCGGCCGCGACGTGCTCAGCCGGATCATGGTCGGCGCCGGCGCGAGCGTGTGGATCGGCACACTGACCGTCACCTTCACCATTGTCATGGGCACGCTGATCGGCCTCGTCAGCGGTTATACGCGGGGGCTGACGGACGGTCTGATCATGGCCGTCAACAATGCGCTGCTCGCCTTTCCGGGCATCCTGCTGGCGCTCGGCCTGCTCGCCGTCTTCGGGGCCAACCAGTACGGCATCATCTTCGCGCTCGGCATCGCCTACACGCCGTCAATGGCGCGGCTGGTGCGCGGCGTGGTGCTGACGCTGCGCGAATCCGAATTCATCGAAGCCTCGAAGCTGATGGGCAACAGCGAGTTCTACACGGTGTTTCGCCATATCCTGCCGAACTGCCTCGCCCCGATGTCGGTGCTGGCGACCACCATGTTCGGCTGGGCGATCCTGTCTGAAAGCGCGCTCTCCTTCCTCGGCCTCGGCGTGCCGCCGCCGGCGCCCACATGGGGCAATATGCTGGCCGCCGGCCGGCCGTTCATCGAGCAGGCCGTCTGGCTCGGCGTCTTTCCCGGCCTTTGCATCGCGCTCACGCTGCTCGGCATCAATCTTCTGGGCGACGCGCTGCGCGACCGGCTCGACCCGCGCATGAGGGGGCTGAAATGATGAAGGATATTCTCCTTTCCGTCCGCGACCTGACGCTTTCCCTCGGCAATGGCGTCAAGCTCGTCGACAACGTCTCCTTCGACGTTCGACCCGGCGAGATCTTCGGCATTGTCGGTGAATCCGGTTCCGGCAAGACGCTGGCGACCCGCGCGCTGATGTCGCTTCTGCCCGCCGGCATCACGCCCGTGAGCGGCGAGACGGTATTCGAGGGCCGCGACACGCTGACCATGAGCCCGCGCGATCTCCGATCGCTGCGCGGCGCGCGGATCGGCATGGTGTTCCAGGAGCCGATGACCTCGCTCAACCCGTCGATGGTGATCGGGCGGCAGCTTGAGGAAGGGCTCAAGCTCCATACCGGGCTTTCCCGAGAAAAACGCCGGGACGCGATCCTCGCCATGCTGGACCGCGTCGGTATCGTCGATCCGAAGGGCGCGCTGTCAGCCTATCCGCACGAGTTTTCCGGCGGCATGCGCCAGCGCATCATGCTGGCCTCGGTGATGCTGTTGAAACCGGCGCTGCTGATCGCCGACGAGCCGACCACCGCGCTTGACGCCGTGATCCAGCGCGACGTGATGGAACTGATGGTGGAGCTTACCCGCGCCGAAGGTACGGCGGTTCTGCTGATCAGCCACGATCTGCCGATGGTGGCGCGCTATACCAGCCGCATCGCGGTGATGGAAAAGGGCGTCGTCGTCGAGACCGGCACCACCGACGACATTCTGACCAACCCGCAACATGCCTATACCCGCAAGCTGCTGTCGTCGCTGCCCGGGCGCGGTGAAACGCGGGCATTCCCGCCGGACGATACGCCGGTGCTGTCCGTCAAGAGCGTGATCGTCGACTATCACAAGGCCGGCGCGCTGTTTCGCAAGGGCCAGGCCAAGCGCGCCCTGCACGGTGTCTCGGTCGATATCCGGCAGGGCGAGGTGGTGGCGCTGGTCGGCGGCTCGGGCTCCGGCAAGACCACGCTCGGCCGCACCATTGCCGGCCTGATCCGCCAGACTGAGGGCGATATCCTTTTCAACGGCAAGCCGCGGGAACAGGACTGGGCGCACTATCGGCAGAACTGCCAGATGGTGTTTCAGGACCCGTATTCCTCGCTCGACCCGCGCATCACCATCGTCAAGCTCGTCGAAGAGGCGCTGCGCACCATGCCGGGCCTCAACGCCGCCGAGCGGCGCCGGCGGGCGCTTGCGACCCTTGCCGAGGTGGGTCTGCCCGGCGAGTTCGCCGACCGCCTGCCGCACGAGCTCTCCGGCGGCCAGCGCCAGCGCGTGGCAATCGCCCGCGCCGTGGTGCGCGAGCCGAAACTGCTGATCGCCGACGAGCCGGTCTCCGCGCTCGACGTGACGGTCAGGGCGCAAGTGCTGGCGCTGTTCGCCGACCTGCAGAAGAAGCACGGCTTTTCCTGCCTGTTCATCAGCCACGACCTCTCCGTGGTCGAGCAGATTGCCGACCGGGTGATCGTGATGCAGCACGGCAGGATTGTTGAGGAAGGCCCGCGCGACGAGATCTTCGACCGCCCGCAGCATGCCTATACGCAACGCCTGCTCCGGGCCATTCCGGCCCTCGATTTCAACGAGAGCGGCGGCGTAAAGCTCAAATGGCGTCTGGAGGAACAAGATGACTGAAACAACCGAAAAGACCGAAGCGACGGCCGCCGAACTCGCGAAGATCTGCGATGCGCAGGATTTCACCATCCGCTTCAAGGTCAAGAACCTGCTGACAGGCGAAACCATCGAGCGCGGCGCCACCGAGGAGACCCCGTCGGCCTCGACCCGCAAGATCTCGATCATGATGGCGGCGCTGAAGGCGATCGGGGAGGGGCGGCTCAGCTTCGACGAGAAGATCGTCTATGAACCGCATCACGCCGAACAGGTGGCAAGCGGCGTGTTGCGCCACATGACCCCCGGCATGGTCCTGACGTTCCGGGACGCGATCGCCGGCATGATCACGCTTTCCGACAATGTCTGCACCCATATGGTGTTCGAACGGCTGACTCTGGAAGAGGTTCAGGCCTATTGCGCGGAAATCGGCATGATCGGCACCCATCACCGCTTCCTGATCCCGCCGATCGCGCTGCCGCATGACCATCCGCTCGACGCGGTGACGGTGACGACAGCCGCCGATCAGGTGATGCTGCTCGACACGATCCTTGCCGCCCAGACCGATGCCGCGGCCTCGGCGCGGCTCGGCATTTCGCAGGAGCTGTCGGCCTTCGCGCTGAAAATGCTGAAATCGCAGGTCCTGCGCTACGGAATCCATTCGCGCCTTCCCTTCGACACGGTGATCGCCAGCAAGGGCGGAAGGGGAAAGCGCGGACGCATGGATGCGGGTATCGTCTATCGCGACGGCGCGCCGCTCTTCATCCTCGCCGTCTACACGGACGGGGTACCGCTCACCATGCCGGACGGGCTTCCCGGCTATACGGTGGCACTCGAGACGATCGGCCGGCTCGCCCGCGCCTGTTTCACCGGACTTTGAAGGCCTGAAAACAGAACCAAAGAGGGATAAACATGAAGAAACTACTCCTTGCCGGCGTGATGCTGGCGGCGCTTACCCAGACGGCGGCCGCGCGCGATATCGTCGTCGCGCTCTCTTCCGACCTGCGCTCCAACGATCCGGGCGTCAACCGCGACGGCAATACCGACGCGATCATGATGCACATTCTCGAAGGTCTCGTCGGCTATACCGAGGATGGCGCGGTTAAGCCGCTTCTCGCCACGTCCGTCAGCATGTCCGATGACGAGCTGACATACACTTTCACGCTGCGCGACGACGTCACCTTCCACAATGGCGACAAGATGACCGCCGACGACGTGGTCTGGTCCATGAACCGCTACATGGACGCCGACAGCAAGTGGCGCTGCCTGCCGGATTTCGACGGCAGCCGCGTGGTCAAGCTGACCGGCGTCGAGAAGGTCGATGATGCGACCGTGACGATGACGATTGCCGAGCCCTCGGCGGTCTTCCTCGGCCTGATGGCCCGCCCGGAATGCGGCTTCACCGGCATCATCTCGCCGAAATCCGTAGGCGAGGACGGCAGCTTCGTCGCCCCGATCGGCACGGGCCCGTTCAAGTGGGACGAGTGGAAGAAGGGCGAATATGTCCATCTCGTCAAGAATGACGCCTATGTTTCCCCGCCAAACGACGGCGCGCCGGACGGCACGGTCGGGGCCAAGGATCCGCTCGCCGATGGCGTCAAGTTCATGGTGGTTCCGGATGCCTCGACGGTGAAGGCCGGCATCCAGTCCGGCGCGCTCGATCTCGCCGAAGTCTCGCCCGACCTGATGCCGGAATTCGAGGATCGCGATGACAGCAAGCTGATCGTCGCCGTCAACAACGGCAAGAACCTGTTCTACATGCAGACCCGCGACCCGGTGCTCGCCAATCCGGGCGTTCGCCGCGCCATGGCCATGGCGCTCGATCTGCCGCAGCTTGTCGCCGCCGCCTCCAACGGAACCGGCACCCCCAACTGCTCGATGATCGCGACCAACTCGATCTATTACAGCGAGACCCAGCAAGAGTGCCTGCCCTACGATATCGAGGCGGCGAAGAAGGAGTTGAAGGACGCCGGCTACAACGGTGAACCGATCTCGATCATCGCCAACCGTCGCGGCAATGTGCCGAGCTATCCGGCGGCGATCATCGCCCAGGCGATGATGCAGCAGGCCGGCCTCAACGTGCAGATCGAGGTGCTCGACTATGCCACCCAGGTGGAACGCCGCCGCTCGGGCAATTACCAGGTGATCTCGCAGTCGGTCTCGCCGCGTCTCGATCCGGCGCTGATGATGAGCTTCTATGTCGGCGACAAGGACGACAACACATCGCTGATGTGGGAAAATCCGGAGGCCATCGAACTGCTCGACGCCGCCTATCGCGAAACCGATCAGGAAAAGCGCCAGCAGATCTTCGACGATTTCCACACGCTGATGCTCGAGGATATGCCGGGCCTGTTCATGTACGACATGGTCGACATCTGGGCCGCGACCGCGAGCCTCGAGGGCTCCCCCGTATGGCAGGGCAATCCCCGCGTATGGGAAGTCTCGGTCGACTGACCGGCTCGTCGCCGCGCTGCTTCTGCGGCGCGGCGTTTCTCCTCAAACACCCTTATCCCGCGGCCCGTCGACATGGGCCGCGCGACCTTTCATGACCCCATACCCGCTGCCCCGGCAGCAAACAGGACCTCCCCATGACGCAGCAGGCGATCGAACAACTCGCGAATGAAATCGAGGCATTGAAGCCGGAATTCATCGAACTCTCCGACCGGATATGGGAGCTTGCCGAACTGAAATTCGAGGAATTCGAATCGGCGAAGCTCCAGGCGGCGCTTCTGGAGAAATACGGGTTTTCCGTCACGCGCGGCGTTGCCGGCATTGAGACCGCCTTTTGCGGGGAATATGACCACGGAAAGCCGGTGATCGCGATCCTCGGCGAATTCGACGCGCTGGCCGGCATGAACCAGGTCGCCGGCATTGCCGAGGAGAAGTCCGACAAGCCGGGCGCGAGCGGCCATGGCTGCGGTCATAACCTGCTCGGCGCGGGTTCGCTGCTTGCAGCCGTGGGCCTTGCCCGTCATCTTGACAAGAACGGCATTGCGGCCACTGTGCGCTATTATGGCTGCCCGGCGGAGGAAGGCGGCGGCGCCAAGACGATCATGGCCGAGGCCGGCGTGTTCGACGATGTCGACCTCGCGCTCACCTGGCATCCCGCGCCCTTCAACGGCGTGCGCTCCACCAACAATCTCGCCGTGATCGAATACGATATCCGCTTCAAGGGCACGGCCGCGCATGCCTCCAACGCCGCCCATCTCGGCCGTTCCGCGCTCGACGCGCTGGAGCTGACCAATATCGGCATCAACTTCCTGCGCGAGCACATGCCGTCCGATTGCCGGGTCCATTACGCCATCACCGAGACCGGCGGCGTCGCGGCCAATGTCGTGCAGGCCCGCGCGGCCGGCCGCTACATGATCAGGGCTCCGGAAATCGTCGGTGCGCGGTCGCTTGCCGAACGGGTGAAAAAGATCGCCGAAGGCGCTGCCATGATGACGGAGACCAGCGTTGAGCTGGAACTCGGCAAGGCAACCAACAGCCTGCTGCCCAACATCACGCTCGAAACGGCGATGCATGAGCAGATGACGGCGCTCGGCCCCGTGCCTTTCGACGAGGCCGACGAGGCTTTCGCGAAGGACATTCAGGCGACCTTCTCGCAGGAGGCGATCGATAGCAGTATCCGGCTCTATCAGGTCAGGGATGACGCGCTTTCCAACAGCCGCGTCGACGGGTCTCAGCCTCTCCACCGGGGCTTGAGGGCGTTCGAAGGCAAGTCGCATTTCCGCGCGGGCTCGACCGATGTCGGCGACGTCAGCTGGGTTATTCCCACGGCACAGTGCTGGACGCCGGCCTGGGCGATCGGCACCAATCCCCACACCTGGCAGGTGGTTGCCCAGGGCAAGAGCCCGGCCGCCCACAAGGCCTTCGTCCACGCCGCCAAAACCATCGCCGCCACCGGCCTCAAAGCCGCCGCCGATCCGGAACTCATCGACAAAACATGGGCCGAATGGAGCGAAAAGACCGGGCGGAAGCGGCCTGGCGAAAGGCGTTAGCGGCGTAATACGCCCTGTCGCCGCGTGACGCCAAGGTCGAACGACCCAGGAACGTCGCGCCCATAACTCGCGATTTCTGCGTGGTGGGCTCCCAGGGCGAAATGGCCCGCGTCAATAAGATGGATTTCCGCGTCCGGGCGATCGCGGGTGAAGGTCTCGGCGGCCGGCGGTATGAAGGCCAGATCGTGCTTGGTCCAGACAGCCAGAAACGGCGGGCTGCTGGTTTCTGAAACACGGCTGAAAGGCGAGATAGAGAGCCAAATTGCAGAAAATTTCCAGAGCCAGGAAGCGAAGCTGCGATTTTCGATACAGGTTTTACACCTTGCTCGGGATAATATCACGCCTGCCGAACCGCCGGTTCATATCCCTTCAAGACCTTGATGCCGTCCGAGCCTCCGGAAGGTGTGACTTCAAGAATTGATTGAAGGTTCAAAGGAGAGCTTTGCGCCTCCATTTCGGTCGTCAATGGCAACGATCTTTGTATAGCCGGGCGCGGAGGCGAATTCCTTTAGCGCATCGGCTCGAAAATCGGAATCGATTTTCGAAAAGAACGATGCGTAGATTCAATAAGTTAGAGCGTCCTTTGTGCGTCCTAAAGGACGCACGGCGCTCTAGGGTTTCGGTTCTTCTGGCCGTTGGGATATCGTCATGCACGCATTTGCAGTCCGCACATCTATTGGTCAATGCCGCGCCCAGAAATGTCTCCAAACCTGACGATAGGCTTTATCGTTCTGCCGGACCTGCTGTCATCCAACGCCTCTGCAAGCTGATCCATCTCGTAGAACCGGCACAACTTGTCGAAGGGGAAGCGGCCATCCATGTAAAGGTCGATCAGCCGGGAGATAAAGGCCTGGGCGTCGTGGCTTTCGCCTTCGATGATGCCTTTCACGCTGCGGCCGGCCAGCAGGAAGGTCGGGTTTACCGGCACTTCCAGCGCAGGATCGACCCCGGCGAGCCAGCCGCAGACGCCACGGGGCGCGGTCGCCGCCAGCGCCTGTTGCATGACGGTCGGGACGCCGCTTGTGTCGAGCGAACGCAATACGCCGCCGTCGGTCACGCTGCGGATGAAGGCGACGGGGTCGCCGTTCTTGCTGTTGAAGACATGCGTGGCCCCAAGTGCGCGCGCCATCTCAAGACGATCGTCTGAAATGTCCACGGCGATGATGATGGGCGCGCCGGCCACATGGGCAGCCATCACGGCGCTCAGCCCGACGGCGCCTGCGCCGAAGACGGCGAAATCGGTGTTCGCGTTGACATCGAGCGCATTGAGCACCGCCCCGGCGCCGGTCTGGATGCCGCAGGCGAGCGGACCGAGAAGCGCCAGCGGTGCGTCCTTGCGGACCTTGACCACATTGCGGTCGTAGCAAAGCGCATAGGTGGCAAGGGAGGACTGGCCGAAGAAACTCCCGTGCACGACTTTACGCTCCGCATCATGGAGGGTGGCGCTTCCGTCGGGACGGTCTCCGAGAAAACAGCGTTCCACGGCGTGGTGGCAATAGGTGTGATCGTGGTCGTCGCAGGCGCGGCAATCGCCGCAATAATCGTAGGTCATCACCACATGATCGCCAGGTACGACCTTCGTTACGCCAGCCCCGACGGCTTCGACGACGCCTGCTCCCTCATGTCCGGGAACCATCGGCAGGCGTGCCGGCAAAAGCTGGCCGATCGCCGACAAATCGGTATGGCAGATCCCGGTCGCGACGACGCGCACGAGAATTTCGTTGTCGCGCGGGCTGTCGAGATCGAGGGTTTCATAGACGAGTGTTCCGGGCTCACGGGCGACGGCGGCCTGAATTCTCATGGGAGGTCTCCTGTCCTGGGATCATGGGTGAGCGGAACGAGGTCGCGTCCGAGCTTGCGCCGGGCCAGACCCCAGAGACCCTTGGGCGCGAAGAGCACGATCACGATCGACATGGCCCCGAGCGTAATCAGATAGAGCGTGCCGTAATCCTGCAGCAGTTCGCGCAGCAGAAAGAACACGAGCGTCCCGATGATCGGTCCCTCAAGGCTGCCGAGGCCGCCGATGACGACGATGAACAGGACATAGATGGTCCAGTCGAGCATCGAGAAGGAGGCGACCGGCGAGATACGCCCTTTTTGCAGTGTCACGAGCACGCCGACCAGCCCGACGATCGGGGCGGCGAGGATGAAGCAGGCGGCCCGCACCAGCCGGGTGTTGACCCCGGCCACGGCGGCGCCTTCCTCGCTGTCGCGCAGGGCGGCAAGGCCAAGACCGATGCGCGAGCGCATCAGCATCCAGATCAGGGCGAATGTCAGTACGGTCACCACGAGGACCAGGATATAGATCGTCGAGAGCCGTTCGGGCGCCCGGGCGCCAAGGGTGCGCAGCAGGCTTGCCGGCAGGCTCGCGCCCGATCCGCCGCCGAAGCCGGGTAGACGGCTGGCGACAAGCATCAGCGTCTCGGCGACCACCCAGCTTCCGACCGCCAGATATGCGGTGCGCAACCGGTACAGCATGGCGTAGACAACAATGCCGAAAACCAGAGTGACTGTCATGGCCGCGGGCAGCGCCACCGCCATATGCCAACCCGCAAGCATCGCAAATCCGTAAAACGCATAGGCGCCGATGCCGACGAAGGCATGCTGGCCGATCACCATCACATTGCCGTAACCGGCAACGAGATTCCAAAGCATGGCGAGAGAGAGCATGGTCAAGGCCTGTGTTAGCAGCACCAGCCTTGCCGGGGAGAAGGCGAAAGGCGCGATGCAGAGGCATAACAGGCCGATGATCAGCGCCAGCCGTCCGAGAAGAACCAAACCGGATGTCATGATGTCACCTCACGCTTTCGGAAACAGGCCCTGGGGACGGGCAAGAAAGAGAATGAGAAAGACGACGTGCCCGGCGAGCATCTGGTAGGCGCTGTCGATCATGCCGCCAAAGGTCTGCGCGAGCGCAATGATGATGCCGCCCACCAGAACGCCCCAGAAACTGCCAAGCCCCGCAAGCACGACCACCTCGAAGGCAATCAGCAGGCGGCTGGAGCCGGAGGAGGGGTCGAAATTGGTCCAGATCGACATCAGCCCGCCCGAGAAGGCCTCGGTGATGCCGACGAGCGCCATGGCTGTGGCCATGAGCCCTGCGACCTTGAGCCCGACAAGGTGCGCGGCTTCGGGCGCGTCCGCGATGGCGCGGATCTTCACGCCCAGCGATGTGCGATACAGGAGTTGCTCCAGCGCCCAGATCAGCAGGCAGGCCGTTGCGAAGATGATCAGCGGCAGAACCCCGATGTTGATATTGCCGAAGAGATGGATCGAGGCCAGTTCGATGCCGCCGGCGGTTACCTTGCGGGTATCGGCGCCGTAGATGGTGAGCAGACCATTCTGCAGGATGACCGAAAGACCGAATGTGATCAGGATGATCTGCAGCTCGTTCTGGCTCGCCGCGCGTTGCAGCAATCCGAATTGCAGCAGCCAGCCAATGCCGGCGCCGATCGGAATCAGCGCCGCAAGCGCGATAGGTGCGGGCAGGCCCAGGCTCTCTGTCAGCGTCAGCATCAGAAAAGACATGGCGACGATGAGATCGCCATGGGCGACGTTGATGAATTTCAACACGCCCACGGAAATCGCCAGGCCGAGGGCGAAGATGGCATAGAGACCGCCGAGAAGGCTGGCCTGAACAATCTGGTCGAGAAGGCCGGTCATGTCATTCTCCGAAATAGCTGGCGGCAATCTGGTCGCGCGGGACTTCGCCGGTGCGGCCAGCCAGCGAGACGCGACCTTCGAGCATGCATACGAAGTGATCCGCCATAGCGAGCGCGCGGGTGATATCCTGCTCGACAAGGATCATGCTGACCCCGTGGTCGCGAATCCGCGGCAGGACCTCGTAAATGTCCGCGATGATCCGGGGCGACAGTCCGAGACTGATTTCGTCGCAGAGCAGGAGACGGGGGTTCATCATCAGCGCGCGGCCGATCGCGACCATCTGCTGCTGACCGCCGGACAGTTGACGCGCGCGTTGCTTGCGGCGCTCGGACAGAACCGGGAAAATCTCGTAGACCTGCGGCAGGCCGATCCCTCCCGGCCGTCCCGTATATCCGCCGATCCTGAGGTTCTCCTCGATCGTCAGGTTGGGGAAAAGCTGCCGACCCTCCGGCACCAGGGCGATGCCCGAGGCAATCCGATCGGGGGTCGAGCGTCCGGAAATGTCCTCGCCGGCAAAGCGCATCACGCCAGTCGCGCGCGGCACCTGGCCTATGATGGCGCGCAGCGTCGAACTCTTGCCCGCCCCGTTCGCGCCGATGAGCGACAGGATCTCGCCTTCCCGGCAAATGATGTCGACACCGTGCACCGAATGAAACGCACCGTAAAAGACGTTGAGGCCGCGAATTTCCAGCAGCGTGCTCACTATTCTACCCCCAGATAGAGATTGCGCACCTTCGGATCGGCCATGACCTGCTCAGGCGTGCCACTGGTGATCAGGCTGCCCTCGGCCAGAACGACGAGCCGTGTCGCCACCCGGATCAGGGCGTGAACGATATGTTCGATCCAGACGATGGTGACGCCTTCGGCTTTGATCGTTTCCAGGATGTCCAGAAGCGCGCCGCATTCGCTGTTGGTCAGCCCGCCGGCGATTTCATCGAGCAGCAGAAGCTGCGGGGAAGTGCCGAGCGCCTTGGCCAGTTCAAGCCGTTTGAGGTCAAGCAATGGGAGCTCGCCCGCCGGGGTTCGTGCCCGATGCGATAGCTTGCAAAGATCGAGTATCCGGTTGACCTCCGGCCGGGCGACGGCGATGCCGCGGCCCTTGGCCTGGGTCGCGCTGACCAGCACGTTTTCGAAGACGGACAGATGGACAAACGGATGCGGGATCTGAAATGTGCGTCCGATTCCGCCGCGGACCCGCGTCCACGGGTTGGCCCTGGTAATGTCCTTCCCGTCCAGGCGTATGCTTCCCTCGGTCGGGCGAAGGTTGCCGGAAATCAGGTTGAACAATGTGCTTTTCCCGGCCCCGTTGGGGCCGAGAATACCGAGAGCCTCCCCGCGCGCCACCGACAGGTCGATCCCGTCGATGACCTTGAGCGCGCCGAAGTGCTTTTTGAGTTGTAAAACCTCAAGCATGGTCAAGCCGGCGGCTCAGTCGTAAGGGATCGGGAAGGGGGCACGCGAGACCGGCACGCTTGGATGGAAGCTGTTTTCGACCACCGCCATGTCATAGGGGAACGGATAGTCTTCGCTCGCCTTCACCCACTGCACGGAAACCAGCCCGAGTTTCGCCGAGTTCGGAACGGGACCGGTCGAAAAATCGATGGTGCCGCAGATCGTTTCCAGCCGGGTCGCCCCCAGGGCGGCGCTGACGCTGTCCGGGTCATCGAGATCATCGGTGCGCCGCAGCGTATCGATGAGCACCTCGAGCATGGCGTAGCGTGAGCCGACGCCTGCCGTCCATTGGCGCCCGGTCTCCGCCTCGTAGGCGCGGGCGATCTGAAAGGCCGAGGCGCCGTCAAGGGAGGAGACATAGGGGAATTCCGGTGTCCACCAGATCGGCACTGAAACCCCGACGGCCTTGTCGCCCAAAGGCTGGACGGAGGCCGGATACTCGGAGGATTTGCCCGCGATCATGGCTTTCGGCTGAAAACCCTGCTGGGCGCACTGGGTCCAGAACAGAGTGAAGTCCGGCGGCGGCATGATGCCCTGGACGATGTTCACGCCGCTGTCGCGGAATTTCGCGATCTGGGTCGAGAAGCTTGAGGCCGGCAGGTCGAAGCGACCCGGGTCGACGATGGTGTATCCGGCGGCGCCGAAGCCATCGGTAAAGGCCTGGGACAGAACCACGCCGTCGGCATCATTCGGCCAGAGGCCGCCGACCGTGCCGCCGGGCGCGATCTTGTCCATGAAGGCGAGCATGGCGCCGGCATAGGTCGTGACATCGAAAAAGGCGCAATAGGTGTAGTCAAAGCCCTGCTTTGGATCGCCATTGCGGCCGAAGAACCATGGCTCGATCGGCACATCGGAGGCCAGGCACGGCACCCCGTTCAGCTCGCACTGGTCTGAGGCGGGGTTGGTGTTTTCCGGGCCGCCGTAACACAGGACCACATCGACGCCTTCGGACAGTATGAGGTCCTGCGTCACCTCCGCCGCGCGGTTGGGGTTCGACTGGGTGTCGCGTTCGACTATTTCAAGCGGATAGCGCACGCCGGCGTTTTCGATGACGCCGCCGGTCGCTTCCAGAATACGCGCGACGACGAACTCGGTCGGTTCCGCGAAGGCGGCCATGGGGCCGGTCTTGGGGGAGACGATCCCGATCTTGAGCGTGCGCCCGGCGGCAAACGCCGGACGGATGGAACGGCCGATGAGGGTTCCGGCAATCGCGTATGCGCCGCCGAGCAGCAGCGCTTCGCGCCGCGTGGGTTTAAATGACATTGCTATCCTCCCGAAACGACCCTCGCACGATCACATAAAACGAAAGGGTCTCTACGATAGAATTCGCAAAAATCAATTTAATAGTCAAACTAAAATCTTATAATTATCGAAATTAGGTAAAATCGACATTATATGAATTCAATTTTATTGCTATTCAGCGCTAGCTCACCTCCTTAGCGTCGGCAGCGCGTTCGGCCATGAAGCCTTCGATCATCCGCGCGGTCGAGGAGAGGGCAGCATAGAGTTGCGGTCGTATTTCCTCGGTGAGCGTCCGCTCCTCGATGATGGCCGAGAGCGATGCGTTGATGCCGAGTTCGGTGCTTCGCAGCGGGGCCGCGATCCCGACAAGGCCGGTATCGATCTCCCCATGGGTTTCGCTGATCCCGATTTTCCGGATGCTTGTGAACTCGGTGTAAAGTGCCTCGGCGTCTTCTTTCGCACCGCTGGCGCCTTGCGCTATGAGCGACATGATCTGCCGTTTTGGCAGCGTTGAGAGCACGGCTTTCGATGTGGCGCCGCGCAACAGGGGCATGGGGCGGCCGAGTTCATAGCTTGTGACGAAGGTGGCAACGCTTGAGCGCTCTTCGGCGACGCACATGACCGTTCTGCCGTAAAGCCGGGCAAGAATGGTTGTGCAGGGGCAGGGTATCTGGCTCAGCAGCGGGCGAAGAAATTTCGAGCCGGACAGGACCAGGGGATCGGTCAGTTTCAGGCGGCGATAATATTCCACGAAGAGCGGCCCGAGCCGGTAGCGCGATTCCACGGTGCTCTCCAGCAGATCTGCGGCGACCATTTCCCGGATCAGCCGGTAGAGCGTGCTGGCAGAGGTGTCGAGAGCTGCCGAAATCTCGGCGACGGTCCAAGTCGGATGCGTCTCATCAAACAACGCAAGGATCCGTGTGTAGCGCGTAATTCCCGTCGTCGTCATGGCTCTCTCTCATGCTTTCTTCTGGACATCATTTTTATCTTTTATCGGTAAAAACCGAAAATCAACAGCGGTTTGGTTCCGGATAACAGGATTTCATAGGCCTTTCCTCAGTCTGTTTCTGGAAGGCATTTTTTGCGCCGGGCAAACTTGATGCATGATGGTCATCTGGGATTCATGGGATATGAAAATTACCTAAAAGAGATAATTATTAAATTTAACACTTGTTAATTTGCCATATATAGATAATTATCTCGAAAATCTTAGTGGGAGGACATAATGTCGCACAATGCTGTTCAGGCGGGGGCATATCTGCATCACGTCGCCTTCGAGAGTTCCGATCCGGAGCGGCTCGCCAATTTCTACGCCGCCAATATGGACATGGAGGTCGAAAGGGTTTCCGATACCGAATATCGGTGCCTGGGCCCGATGCGCCGGTTTGTGGCGGTGAAGGGCGAGGACAGAAAACTGGCTTATGCCGGGCTGGCCTACCGGAATGCGGATGTGCTTGCAGCACAGCGCGCGCAGGCGGTTTCCAATGGCGTCGAGATCCTTGAAAGCGTCTCGCCCTATTTCGAGGATGGCGCTTTTGCCGTTCGCGACAATGACGGGCACCTGATCTGCTTCGGAGTCGCCAGGCAGCGCACCACCGCCTATCTGCCCGAGCGCGAAGGGCTTCACGGCCCCACCCAGCACCTGACCTTTGCCACGCAGGACCTTGCCGGCTTCAAGGAATTCTATGTCGACAAGCTTGGCTTCTTCCTCTCGGATCGGGTGCTGCACGAGAGCGGTCAGCCAGCGACGGTGTTCACCACGACCAATCACGAGCACCACACCATCGCCTGTTTCCTGTCCGATCGCACCGGCGTCGATCACCATTCCTACGAAGCGGGCAGCTTTGAAAACATCAAGAAGTTCTGCGACCGGTTCGCCGCCAACAACGTTCTTCTGACCTGGGGGCCGGGACGTCACGGGCCGGGCAACAATTTGTTCGTGTTCTACACAGACCCGGACGGCAACTGGATCGAAATCTCCGGCGAACTGGAGACGATCTACGATCGCGCGGTCATCGACTGGCCGCAGGATCCACGCACGCTCAACAAATGGGGACGCGCCATTCTGCGCTCGTGACAGGAGGACACCCATGAAATTCATCAGCTTCATCCGCCTTGGCAAGACCGGCATGGGCGCTCTGGTCGATGGCGGAATCGTTGATCTGACCGGGCGGATCCGCCCGGAGATCGACAGCCTCAAGGCTTTGATCGCCGCCGATCTGCTCACCGAGGCCGCCGATTATGCTAAGGCGCGCGCGCCGGAACTGACGCCCGGCGATGTCACCTTGCTGCCGGTGATCCCGGATGCGGGCAAGATACTCTGCGTGGGGCTCAACTACGAGACTCACCGCGCCGAGACCAAGCGTCCCGACGCGAAATATCCGACGATGTTCACCCGCTACGCCGACAGCCAGATCGCGCATGGCGCGCCGATGATCCGCCCGGCCGTCTCCGACCGACTGGATTACGAGGGAGAGATGGCCGTCATCATCGGGCGCGGCGGGCGCAACATCGCGGAGGAGAACGCGCTGTCGCATGTGGCGGGCTTTGCCTGTTACAATGACGGCACAATCCGCGACTGGCAGCGCCACACCCACCAGTTCAGCCCCGGCAAGACCTTTCCGGGCACCGGTGCTTTCGGGCCCTTCATGGTCAGCGCCGACGCGGTTGGCGACTACAGGCAACTGCCGATCCGCACGCGCCTCAATGGCGATGTGGTGCAGGATGCAACGCTGGCCGACCTGATCTTCCCGGTCCCGCGATTGATCGCCTATATCTCGACCTATACGCCGCTTTCGGCGGGCGATGTTATTGTCACCGGAACGCCCGGCGGCGTTGGCGATCGCCGCGATCCGCCGGTTTACCTCAAGCCCGGCGATGTGGTCGAGGTCGAGATCGGCCTGCTTGGCACGCTCGTCAATCCGGTCATGGACGAGAGTGGGCTCTGACATGCGGGCCACATCTCTGGATGCAGATATCCTTGTCGTCGGGGCGGGGCCGACCGGTCTTTTGCTGACCAATCTTCTCGGTTCGATGGGGATAGGCACCATCCTCATCGAGCGCAACGAAACCACGGTTGGGGAGCCGCGGGCGGTGTCCATTGATGATGAATCAATGCGCGCGCTGCAGGCAGCCGGATTGTCTTCGGAAATTTCCGCGATCACGGCCAAGGGATACGGATCGCTCTACAAGGGCCCATCGGGGCGCGTCTTTGCCGAAGTCAAACCCTTCGTCAAGGAATACGGTTTCGACAAGCGCAATGCATTCGAGCAGCCCGAATTCGAGGCCACGCTCCGCCGCGCGCTCGCACGCCATGCCATGGTCGACGCCCGTTTCGGGTTAGCCCTGACGGACTTTGAACAGACCGGGGATCACGTTGTTGCGCAGGTGCTGGAAAACGGCAAGGCGCATCAAGTGCGTGCCCGCTACATGGTGGCCGCCGATGGCGGACGCTCGATGGTGCGCAAGGCCCTCGGCATCGAGATGGAGGGGTCTACGTTCGAGGAGCCCTGGCTGATCGTGGATCTTGAAACCACAAGGAACCGCTGCTTCCACACCGAGGTTTTTTGCGATCCGAAGCGCTCCGCGATCACCTTGCCCGGTCCGGGCGGCATTCGCCGCTACGAGTTCAAGCTCAATCCCGGTGAAACCGTCGAGGAAGCCGAGCGCGAGGCTTTCGCGCGACGCCTTCTCGCAGAGGTAGGGCCGGATGGCGATGAGCCGATCCGGCGGCAGAAGGTCTACACCTTTCATGCCCGCATCGCCTCGCGCTGGCGCGAAGGGCGCGTGTTCCTGGCCGGCGATGCCGCGCATCTGACGCCGCCTTTCGCGGGGCAGGGCATGAACAGCGGCCTGCGCGATGCGCATAATCTGGCCTGGAAACTGGCCGAGGCGCTTGCCATGGCCGATCCCGAGGACTTGCTCGACAGCTACCAGACGGAACGCAAGCCGCATGCCTGGTCGATGATCGAACTGGCGCTCAGGATGGGTAAGGTGATGATGCCTGATTCAGCCTTGCGCGGAATGGCGATCCGAACGGGTTTCCGGCTCCTGGGGCTATACGGGCCGGCGCGCGATTACGTCGCGCAGATGAAATACAAGCCAAAGCCGAAATTCCACGCGGGCATGATCCAGCCGTCTGCGGCACGCGCAGGCGCGGCTGCCGTCGGGCGCATGATACCCCAGCCGCTGGTGACCCGGCCCGGCCGGGAGGAATGCCTGCTCGACGATTGCTTGCCGGATCGTCCGGTGGTGCTGGTCTTCGACGAGATGCCCGATCGTTTTGTCAGCGCCGAACTCAATGCGCGGTTCGCGGCGGCAGGCGCTGCCGTTGTCGGCCTGACGCCCGAGTGGATTAACCCGGTCGCCGCGTCGTTTCCGATACTGCACGACCGGAGCCGGTTCTTCTCGAACCAGCCGTTCCGGGGCTGTCTCGCGCACGGGCTGTTGCTGCGCCGGGACCGGTATGTGGCAGCGATCGAACCTGTCGCAACGCTCGAGAAATTACTGCCCATGATCGAACGCCTCGCGGCGCCGGTCACCGTGGCAAAACACGGAACTTTCGCGTCGGAAGAGGAGCCCGCGCGAAAGCGATCTTGAAACCATGAGGGAGGAGACCCGTATGAAACGTTTGACAGCAGGGCTTTTGACCAGCCTGACACTCTGCCTTTGGCTCGGCGCAGGCATGGCGGCACACTCAAGGGAGTTGAAGTTTTCGACGCCCACGCCCGAACCGCATATCATGACCAAATCAGCGCACCATCTCGCCGATGCTTTTGCGCAGGCGGGGATGGGCGATACGATCGCGGTCTTCCCCGTCAACAAGCTTGGCGATGTTCCGACCGTTCTATCATTGCTGCAAAGCGGCGCGGTTGAACTCGCCGTCGTGCCGGTGGGCGATCTCGCCAATCGCGATCCGTCGTTCCTGGCGTGGTTTCTGCCCTATCAGTTCGATACGCTGGCGGAGGCGGGCGCGGCCGCCGACAGCGGACCGGCGCGGGAGATGCTCGCCCGGCTCGATTCTCAAGGCATCAAGGGGCTCGGCTATGTTTTCCCCGGTCAGCGCCATCTGCTTTCGAAACAGCCAATCACGTCAGCCGAAGAGATCTCCGGCCTGAAGGTTCGTGCCTTTCCCAATGATATCTTCAACAGCTGGTGGCGCGAGCTGGGGGCAGCGCCCACGGCCCTGCCTCTGCCGGAAATCATGCCCTCGCTCGTGACGGGCGTGATCGACGCGGTCGACGTGGATATCGACATCGTCTCCGGCCTGCAGATGCAAAAACAGGCGCCCTACCTGATCTTGACCAACCACATGGCCTTTCCCGCCGCGATACTGGCCTCGGCGCGCTGGTGGAACAGCTTGACGCCCGAGGAACAGTCCGGCTTCGAGGAGATGGTGGCCGAGACGCAGGATTGGGCGATCATGACCCAGACGGAAGGCGAGGCGGCATTGCTCGATCAACTCGCCGCCGATGGCGCGCAGATCGGCACGATCGATGATCCGGCGCTTCCCGCGGCGGGCGAGACGGTCCGAAACGCTTTTCTTGACCGTGATCCGCTGATCCGCCGCTTCTATGAAGCCAACCAGAACTGAGCGCTTTGCCGCTGGCACACGCCGTGCCGGCGGCAGATCCCTGTGCGGGAGATATCCATGAAACATGTCAGAATGCTCGACCGGTCCCTGTTTCGCCTGGAGCTTTGCATCGCCGTGCTTGCGATGACGGGGCTTGTGGCGATCCTGATCGCGCAGGTGATCTGCCGTTACCTGCTGCAATCGCCGCTGTTCTTTGCCGAGGAACTGGCGCTCGTGCTCATGATTGTCGCGACCTTCGCCGGTTTCAGCCTGATGGTGGCGGAAGGGCGGCTGATCACGATCGACCTTTTCGGTGGACGGGTCGGCGCTCGCGTCCATGCCGTCATCGGCTGGGCGATGCGGCTGACGGTGCTTGCCCTGGCGGCGGCACTGACAGCCTTTTCCATCCGCTATCTGATGGTGCCCTGGGTCTGGGCGGAACACTCCGCCACGCTTGGCCTGCCGCGCGCGCTTCTCTATGCGATCGTGACCGCGGAACTGTGTTTTCTGGTGTTCCATCAGCTTGTGCAGCTTGTTGATACCTGGCCTTTCCGCAGCGGCCGGCAACATGTTGAGGGCGCGACATGATCACACTGGCCGCCTTCTTTCTCTTCCTGTGTCTCGGCCTGCCGATCGTCTTTCTTTTGCTGATGGCGGCGATTGTGTTCGCATGGACCAATGACGCCTCGGTCCTGTTCGACAGTTTTCTCGTGCAATCGGTGAAAGGCATCGAAGCCAACGGGTTTCTGGCCATCCCGCTCTATATGCTGGTGGGCGAGATCATGAACCGGGGCGGCATTACCGAGCGGCTGATCCGCACATCGATGCGGATCGTCGGCCGGATGCGCGGCGGATTGGCCTTCGTCAACGTGCTGACAAACGCATTCGCCGCCGCCATTCTCGGTTCGGCGACCGCGCAGATCGCGATCATGTCGCGCTCCATCGTGCCGGAAATGGAGCGGCAGGGCTACAATCGTCAGTTTGCCACCGGCCTGACTGTCGCCACCGGGCTTCTGGGGCCGATCATTCCGCCCTCGATGCTGATGATCATCTATGGCGTTCTGGCCTATCAGTCGGTGGCGGCGCTGTTCATTGCCGGGCTCATTCCCGGCCTGTTGCTCATGGCAGCCTTCTTTGTGACGGTCTGGCTGTCGAAGTCGCATCTGCCGGAGGTGGACGAGAGCCGGCTTCCGGGCGGAACCTGGCGCGACATCGCGGCGGATGCGCTGCCGGGGCTCATTCCGCTGACGATCATCTGGGGCGTCGTCTCTGGCGCCATGACGCCGACGGAAGCCGGAGCGCTGGCGGCGGTGGTCGCGCTCGTGCTGTCGACGGTGGTCTATCGCCGGCTCGGGCTTCGCGATTTCGTACCGATCATGCACAATGTCGTGCTGTCCTCCGCTTCGATCATCATGTTGATCGGCTTTGCCACGCTTCTCGGCTGGACGCTGGCCTATGAGGCCGTGCCGGATATGCTCGCGCGCGGGATCGCCTCCGTCGCGATTGGACAGGTAAGCTTTCTCGTTCTTGTCTGTGCCGCAGTGTTCGTCCTGGGGATGTTTCTCGACGGGATCGGCGTGCTGATCGTGACCGTCCCGGTGCTGTTGCCGATCGCCGGCCAATTCGGCGTCGATCCGGTGCATTTCGGCGTGGTGCTGGCGATCGCCACGCTGACCGGGTTGGTATCGCCGCCCGTTGGGCCGGGGCTCTATCTCGCCATGGATGCCACGGGGTTGAAGATGATGCAGGTGTTTCGCGGCGCGTTGCCGTTTCTCGCGGCCTTCCTGGTGGTTCTGGCGATCATCATCCTGCTGCCTGCCCTTTCTGTCTGGTTGCCCTCGGTCGCCGGATTGTAATTAACCTGATGTATTTCAGGAGCGTATGGAGGAAACCATGAAAGCGCAGACATCATCGCCGGCCTATGAGGGCTTCACGGGGCAATATATCAACGGGCAGTGGTGCGCCGGTTCGGCGATGCGCGAGCTCGAGGATATCAACCCCTACGACGACAGCTTGCTGACCCGGATCGCCATGGCGGGGCGGGACGATCTCGACAGGGCCTATGAGGCCGCGCGCGCGGCGCAGAAAGCCTGGGCGCTCGCCCTTCCGAAGGAACGGGCGGCGATCTTCCAGAACGCGGTCGGCATTCTCGACAGCCGGCGCGCCGAAATCATCGGCTGGGTTATCCGCGAATCCGGTTCCACGCGGATGAAAGCCACGGCCGAGTTCGAGGCGGTTCGCGCCGGCATGGCCGAAGCCGCCAGCATGCCCTACCTGATGCATGGCATGATCATGCCGGTCGATCACCCGGGAAAGGAGGCGCGCGTCTACCGCAAGCCTGTGGGGGTGATCGGGGTCATCAGCCCGTGGAATTTTCCGCTGCATCTCTCCAACCGTTCGGTCGCGCCGGCCATTGCGCTCGGCAATGCGGTGGTGCTCAAGCCCGCGAGCGACACGCCGGTGACCGGCGGTCTTCTTCTGGCGAAGATCTACGAGGAAGCAGGCCTGCCCGCCGGCGTTCTCAATGTGGTGATCGGCGCAGGGTCGGAGATTGGCGATGCCTTCTGCGCCCATCCGATCCCGCGGATCATCAGCTTTACCGGCTCGACCGAGGTCGGCCAGCGAATCGCGCGGGTCGCCGCCGGTTCAAGCCGGTTGAAAAAGCTTGGTCTGGAGCTTGGCGGCAATGCGCCGCTCGTCATTCTCGATGACGCCGACATTGCCACGGCCGTCAATGCCGCGCTTGTCGGACGTTTCCTGCATTGCGGGCAGATCTGCATGAGCACCAATCGCATCATTGTCGATAAAGCGCTCTATGACGATTTCCTGGATGCCTATTGCGCAGCGGTGTCGGGCATCAAATGTGGTGACCCGAATGCCGAGGATACGATGATCGGACCTCTGTGCAATGATGCGCAGGTCCAGTCCGTCACCGGACTGATCGAGTCCGGTCGCCAGCAGGGTTTCGATCTGCGCGTCTCCGGCGCGGTGGAGGGGCGGATCGTGCCGCCGCACGTCTTTGCCGACGTCGCCCATCACTCGCGCCTGGCGCAGACGGAGATATTCGGGCCCGTCGCCCCGGTGATCCGCGCCGCCGACGAAGGCGAAGCGCTCGCTTTCGCCAACGATACCGAATACGGGCTCTCAAGCGCGGTGATCACCGGAGACGAGCAGCGCGGAATGCGTTTCGCTCAGAGCGTGGAAGCGGGAATGACCCACATTAACGACATCACGATCCATGATTTTCCACACGTGATGTTCGGCGGCGAAAAAAACTCCGGCCTTGGCCGCTTCAACGGTCACTGGATCATCGAGGAGTTCACCACGGACCATCTTGTGACCGTGCAACGATGAAAGACGCTTGTTTACCGAAAAAGGCAATGAAACAGGACAAGCCGTTTACGTTGATGGGTGGAAAAGGGCAGTGCTCCGGTCGAACGGAACAGGAGCTATCACCGCGAACCCACATGAATATCTGGCGGCTGGTCCCAGACTTTCGGGCAATAGCCTCGTTATTCGGGCAGGGCTTCGGCATCGCGCTGGTTCACAACAAGAACGTGCCGATGTTCCTGCGTGCTGAGCCGTTCCGATAACGCCTCGCCAGTCCCGATCCCTTCAAGACCTGATGCTTTCTCCTCTCCTCTGCGGCCTTGTTTTGCGGCAAGATCAATGGGGCTCAGAAGTGTCGTATCAAGGCCGGGCTATGCAGCCCTGATTGAAAAAACGGGATCAAATCTCGAAGACAATTCCCCCAACTCCCGTCAGATCTCGGCGCCAATCAATGTCCCGGTTTCGAAACGAATCGACATGGGGAGGTGTGGCCTATAATTTAGGCATAGAATTCCACTGCATAAAAATTGACATGTCTCCAATAATTCTCTAGTTGGAAAAAAGTTTTCCTTATCGAGATATTGAAGGACCTCCCGCATGCCGCTTTCCAAGTCTTTTCTCCGGGCAAGCGCCGTTGCCGCGCTTCTCGCCCTTCCCGCCGTTTCGGCTCATGCCGAGGAAACCTTCGTCGTTTCCAACTGGGGCTATTCCAACGATTTCTACGAGCCCTTCATCTTCGAGCCCTTCGAAAAGGCGCATGATGTCAAGATCGTCGTGGAAACCGGCGGTGCGCCGGAGCGTCTCAACAAGGCCCGCATTCGCGGCGGCGTCGACGTCATCCTGCTGACCGACAAGTTCTCCCAGATCGGCATCAATCAGGGCGCATTCGAGACGATCGACTCCTCCAAGCTCTCCAATTTCGATGAGCTCTACGATGCCGCCAAGAACCCGCAGGGCGATTATGGTCCGGCCTACACCTTCGGCCGCTATGGCATCGTCTATGACAAGACCCGCACCGACACGCCGATCACCTCGTGGTGCGATCTGTGGCGTGACGATTTTGCCGGCGCCGTCGCCATGCCGGCCTTCAACACGACCGGCGGTCCGCTGACGGTGATGATGGCCGGCAAATGCGCCGGCTCGGATGCCTTCGAAGACCCCGATACCGCCTTTGCGAAGATGGCCGAGCTGAAGCCGAACATCGTCAAGACATTTTCCTCGGGCTCGGAGCTCACCAATCTGCTTTCGACCGGCGAGGCCTTCATCGGTCTGGCGCAGGACTATGCCTTTCCGGCCATCCAGGCCGCCAATCCGAATATCGGCTGGGCCGAGCTTTCCGAAGGCGATTTCCGGATGATGAACACCTACAACATCCCGAAGAACGCCAAGAACAAGGAGCTGGCGCTCGCCTTCATCGATTTCTCGATTTCGATGCAGGCACAGAAGGATGCGGCGATCGAACTGGTCAGCGGTTCCGGCCCGGTCAACAAGACCGTGGAACTGACGCCTGAACAGGCATCCCAACTCGTCTATGGCGAAAAGGCCGTACTCAGCATGCAACCGACGCCCTACGACAAACTTCTCGACGTCAATGACGACTGGGAACGCCGCTGGAACGAAGTCTTCGGGCGCTGACGGAATCCAAATTGTCGTCCCGCGTCTCCATCGTTCAGCGCATCGGCGCGCTTGGCCCGTGGTTGCTGGTTCTGCCGGCAACCGCGGTGCTGCTTTTCATCCTGGTCATTCCGGTGGCGGGCACGCTTGCCGAAAGCTTCTCCAATCCGGCCGGGCTTTTCGCCAACTACCGCGATTTCTTCGCCGACAGCTATAACCGAACGGTGATGATCCGTTCGTTCCGCATCGCCTTCCTGTCGACGCTGACGGCGCTTATTCTCGGTTTCGGCGGCGCCTATATGATCGCCAATGCGTCGCAAGGGGTGAAGCGCGTCCTGCTGATCCTGTCGGTCTTCCCGCTGCTGACGAGTGTGGTTGTGCGTTCCTTTTCCTTCATGGCGATCCTCGGTCGCAACGGCGTGGTCAATACCGCGCTGATGAAGCTCGGCATCATCAGCGAACCCTTGGAAATGCTCTTTACGCAAGGCGCCGTTATTGCGGGCCTTGCCTATCTGTTCACGCCGCTGATGATCCTGTCGCTGGTCGGCGTGCTGGAGAACATCGAGGATGACCTCTATCTCGCGGCCGGTTCGCTCGGCGCCTCGCCGATATCTGTCTTCTTCCAGGTGACGCTGCCGCTGGCCGTGCCCGGCATGATCGTCGGCTCGATCCTGGTGTTCACCGGTTCGCTCGCCACCTTCGTCACCCCGACATTGCTCGGCGGTGAACCGCAGATGACGCTCGCGACACTGCTCTACCAGAAGGCGATGATCTCGTTCGACTGGGGCGTTGCCAACACCATCGCCGCCATCATGATGGCAACCGCGATCTTCTGCGTTGTCGTGCTCGGCACGATCGCCAGCCGCATCTCGGCACGGAGGGCCGTCCATTGACCGGTCGTCGTATTCATCCGCTCTCGAAGCTTTTCGGTTGGCTGGTCATCCTGTTTCTGGCGGGGCCGATCGTGATCGTTATCGGCACTTCCGTGTCTGACACGCCCTATCTTGCCTTCCCGCCGCAGGGCTTCACGCTCAAATGGTATGCCAATGTGTTCAATCACAGCGGCTTTCTCGACACCTTCATCATATCGATGCAGGTGGCCATTGGCGGCACACTGATCGCGCTCGTGACCGGGTTGGCGGCAGCCTATGCCCTGACCCGCTACAAGATGAAGATCCCCGGCTGGTACGGTTCGGTGTTCTTCCTGCCGTTCTTCATTCCGGAAATCGTCTTCGGCTTTTCGCTCCTGAAGACGCTGATCGTCCAGTTCCAGCTGCCGATCCTGCCATCGCTCATCCTTGGTCACGCGATCTTGTGCCTGCCCTATATGGTGCGGGTGATCGGGGCGAGCCTTGCAGGCTTCGACTTTTCCATCCAGGAAGCCGCCATCAGCCTCGGCATGCATCCGGTCAAGGCGTTCTGGACCATTGTCCTGCCCAATATCCGCTCCGGCGTGATTGCCGGCATGGTGCTCGCCTTCATCACCTCGCTGAACGACATGGCCGTGGCGCTGTTCCTGACCGGACCCGGCATCTCCACCCTGCCGATCGAGGTCTTCACCTATGTCCAGCAGTTTTTCGACCCGACCGTCAGCGCCGTATCCGTGCTGCTGATGGGCGTCACCATTCTCGTCATGATGCTGATCGAACGCAGCCTCGGTCTGTCGAAGACCGTTCAATAGGAGTTTCCATGGCTGAGAACGCCGTCATCCTGAACAATGTCACCGCCCATTACGGAACGACGCAGGTTCTGCACGGGCTGAACCTTTCCGTCGGCGAGGGAGAACTGGTCTCGCTTCTTGGCTCCAGCGGCTGCGGCAAGACCACCACGCTGCGGCTGCTCGCCGGCTTCCTGCAGCCGACGGGCGGGCACATCTCGGTTGCCGGGCGCGATGTCACCGGCCTGCCGCCGCACAAGCGCGATGCCGGCATTGTGTTCCAGAACTACGCGCTGTTCCCGCATCTGACCGTCGCCGAAAATGTCGGTTTCGGGCTGAAGCAGCGCAAGATGGCGCCCGCCGAACGCGAGAAACGCGTGGCCGGCATGCTGGAACGCGTCGGGCTTTCAGGCTTTGCCGACCGCCTGCCCGCCGCCCTTTCCGGCGGGCAGCGCCAGCGCGTCGCCGTGGCCCGCGCGCTTGCCATCGATCCGCCGCTCCTGATGTTCGACGAGCCGCTTTCCAATCTCGATGCCAAGCTGCGGGTCGACATGCGGGTGGAAATCCGTGAGCTGCAGAAGGCCAACCGCCGCACCGCCATCTATGTGACGCACGACCAGGAAGAAGCCTTTTCCATTTCCGACCGCGTGGCGATCATGAATGCCGGCAATATCGTTCAACTCGACACGCCGGAAGTGCTCTATACCCGACCGGTCAACGCCTTCGTCGCCCGCTTCGTCGGCTTCGACAATCTGATTGCGATGCATGTCATCGCCCGCAACGGTCAGACGGTGACGGCGGAGCTTGCGGGCGGCGAAAGGATCGACCTCGACGAGCGCAAGACCGGCCCGCTGCCGGAGCGTTTTGTCATCGGCGCCCGCCCGGAAGGCCTGACCCTGACGGATGCGGGTCGTGACAATGCGATTGCGGGCAAGTCCCATATGCGTTCCTATCTCGGCCGCGCCTATCAGTACAAGATCGAGACCGCCGCAGGCATTCTGATCGCCAATGGTTCGCTTTCGACCCCGATTGAGGCGGAGCGGAATGTCGGCCTTGCCTTCGACTTCGCCCATTGCTGCATTCTGGAAGACGAGGGGGAGGCGCCATGAGCCGGACCATCGTTGCAGCCGCGGCCCAGATGGGGCCGATCGCCCGCTCGGACACCCGCAAGGCCGTTGTCGAGCGCCTGATCGCGCTTCTCGCCGAGGCAGCATCCAGGGTCGCGGAACTTGTCGTGTTTCCGGAACTGACGCTGACGACCTTCTTTCCGCGCTGGCACATGACCGACCCGGATGAGATCGACGCGTTTTATGAGAAGGAGATGCCCGGTCCGGAGACGCTGCCGCTGTTCGAGGCGGCCAAAAGGCTGAAGATCGGCTTCTATCTCGGCTATGCGGAACTCGCCGTCGAAAACGGCGTGAAGCACCGCTACAACACCGCCATTCTTGTCGACCGCGACGGTGGCATTGTCGGCAAATACCGCAAGATCCACCTGCCGGGCTGGGACAGGCCGCAGCCGGACATGGTCTCGCAGCATCTGGAAAAATACTATTTCGAGCCCGGCAATCTCGGCTTCAACGTCTTCGAGACCATGGGAACGCGCATCGGCATGGCGATCTGCAACGACCGCCGCTGGCCGGAGACCTATCGGGTCATGGCGCTGAAGGGCTCGGAAATGATCCTCGTCGGCTACAACACGCCCGACGACCATACCGGCGATTTCGATTTCGACAGCCTGACGCAGTTCCACAACCAGCTGTCGATCCAGGCCGGCGCCTACCAGAATTCCAACTGGGTGATCGCGACGGCGAAGGCGGGACACGAGGAAGGCTCGAATTTGATCGGCCAGTCGATGATCGTCGCCCCGTCCGGTCAGATCGTCGCCATGGCAACCTCAACCGCCGACGAGGTGATCGTGGCGAAATGCGATCTCGACATGGCGGCCCTTTACCGCAAGACGATTTTCGACTTCGCCCGCCACCGCGAACCGGAAGCCTACCGGCTGATCGTCGAGACCAGGGGACCGGTATCGGACTGAACGCATGAAGACTGTAGCAACCGGGAGGAGACAGAAATGCCAGACGCTGAAGGCGTGACGGCCGAGCACGAAGCCGGTTCGGTTGCCCGTATCCTGTCGGACATGCGCCGGGAGAACGGCTGGACGCTTGCCGAAATGTCGAAGCGCACCGGCGTCTCGATCTCGGCGCTCTCCAAGATCGAGAACGGCCAGAGCCAGCCGGCCTTTTCGGTGCTGACCCGGCTTTCGAGCGGACTCGGCGTCGATTTTGCCGACCTCCTGGAGGGGCGGGGCGGTCGCCCAAGCTTCGCCCGCGCCGCCCGGACCATCAATCGCCGGGGGGAGGGCAAGCGGCTCGAAAACGACATGGGCGTCTACCGGCTGCTCGCCACCGAACTCGCCGCCAAGGCCCTGACGCCGATGGTGATCGACATTCCGCCGGCAGCCGAAAACACCGAGCCGGCCCGCAGCGTCCACAGCGGCGAGGAGTTCGTCTATGTGCTCTCCGGCGATGTGATCTTCGAGATGGTCCCCTACGCCCCGGTCATCCTGGCCGAAGGCGACACCGTCTATTTCGACGCGGCATCGGAGCACGGGTTCTACGCCACTGGCCCCGGCAACGCCCGCATTCTTTCCATCTGCTATTCCGGTTCCGGCGAGGCGCCGGACCACCTCACGGTGTCATCATGATCGATGCAAAATCCGAAGTCCGGCTGCGTCAGCGGCTGACCCTTGTCGCGCTTGGAAAGGCGCCGGCCGACCGTATCCTGCGCGTCGGCTGGCTGCTCGACACGGCAACCCGCACATGGGCCGACAAGCAGGAGATCGTCATCGCCGGCGACCGCATCGCCTATGCCGGACCCGCCGGGTCGTGGCCAGGGACATGCGATGTCATCGACGAGCGCCTCGACCTGATGGCCATTCCCGGCCTCGGAGAAGTCCACAAGCATATCGAAAGTTCGCACCTGACGCCGGAATGGGAGGCCGCGCTGGTAATGCCGCGCGGCAATACCTGGACCTGCGAGGCAAGCCATGAATTCTCCAATGTGCGCGGTTCGAAGACGCTCGATTTCTGGATGACGGCGCGCCAACACGGCTCGCCGCTGAAGATCTTCCCGCTTCCCGGTTCCGCCGTGCCGCCGACGGCCTATGAGCATGGCGGCGGCTATCTCGGTCATGACGAGCAGCGCGATTTTCTGGCCGGCAGCCTGATGGTCGCGGGTCTCGACGAGGTGATGGACTGGCCGGCGGTCTGGAACCCGGAAAACGGGTCCCACGAACGGCTCTGGGGCATGATCGAGGCCACCTTCGCCGCACGCGGCGTTGTCGAGGGCCATGCCGCAGGCATCCGGGACCTGCCAACGATCAATGCCTTTGCCGCCGCGGGTCTGGCATCCGACCACGAGGCTTGGACGGCGGAGGAGTTCTGGGACAAGCTCACCCACGGGCTGTTTGCCGAGCTCCGGCCGCATTCCATGCCCGATGTGATCAAGGGTCTCCTGGAGCGCGGTCTTGCCGACTGGTCGCAGATTGCCTTTGCCACCGATGACCGTTCCGCCTCCGAGACGCTGGAGAAGGGCGCGACCGACTACAATGTCCGGCTCGCCATCCAGTCCGGCCTGGCGCCCGAAATCGCCATTCAGTGCGTGACAATCAATCCCGCCCGGCACATGCGGCTGACGCCCTGGGTCGGCATGATCGCACCGGGCCGTTTTGCCGATGCCGTGCTTCTGTCGGATCTTGAGAACTTCGAGATCGCCGAGGTCTGGGCCGATGGAAAACAGGTCTCCCGCGGCAAGGACTACATTGTTCCCGTCCCCGCCATCGACTGGCCGGACTGGGCCTGCAACACGGTTGATACCGGCGGCACCTTCCAGGCCGCTGACTTCGCGATCCATGCCGAGGCCGGTCGCGAAACGATGACGGCGGCGGTGTTGCGCCCGTTCCATTGGGAAGACGACTTCCTGACCTATGAACTTCCGGTGGAGGGCGGCCTCGTTCAGCGCGACACGGCGCAAAACATCACCAAATTCGCCATCGTCGACCGGTTTTCCGGCAAAAAGTCCGTCTCGAAAATGTTCTGGGCCGGCACGGGACCGAAGACGCCGGACTGCGCGCTGGCAAGCTCGCTTGCCCATGACAAGCATAATATCTGGTGCGTCGGCTCTTCCGATCGGGCGATGGCGACGGCTGTCAACGCGCTGATCGAAACCGGCGGCGGCTGGGCGCTGGTGCGCGACAACACGGTGGTCGCCACCGTGCGCTACGAGATCGCCGGGCTGATGTCGCAACGCTCCGCCGAAGATCTCGATGCCGACATGCAGAAGCTCTACGCGGAAGGCGAAAAAATCGAATGGATGTTCGAGCCGTCCTCCTCGCCGCGCTGGTGGGCCGGCTTTCCCGAACGACTTGCCTTCGCGACGCTGACCTGCGCGCCCTGGCGCTGGGTTCTGGTCGCGCCGTCTAATTACGCGCCGGAGGGGCTCGTCAATGTCGCGACGGGCGAAACGCACAGGATCGTCTGGTAAGGCCATGAGCATCACCGCGGAAACCGCCGCCCGCCCGGCATTCGAAGGCGTGGAGCGGCTCGAAACGCCCTTAGTCGTTGTCGACGCGGCGCGCCTGAAAGCCAACATCGCGCGCATGCAGGCGATTGCCACAGACGGCGGCGTAGCGCTTCATCCGCACATCAAGACGCATAAATCGCTGGCCATTGCCGGCCTGCAGCGCGATGCCGGCGCCAGCGGCGTGACGGCCTCGCATCCCGGTGAAGCGGCCGTGTTCATCCGCGCCGGCTTTTCGCCGGTCACACTCGCCTATCCGTTGGTGCGCCCGGAACCGGTGGCCCGCCTTCTCACACTCGCCGGTGAGCACGGCGTCCGGGTCCGCTTCATCGCTGACAGCATGACGGGCCTTGAAGCCTTGGAGGCCGGCGCCGCAAAGGCCGGGCAGACGGCTGATGTGTTCATCAAGGTGGATGTCGGCTTGCATCGCTGCGGCGTTGATCCTCTGGCCGAAACCGGTATCGCGCTGGCGCAGAGGCTCGAAGCGTCCCTGCTGACGTTCTGCGGGCTGCTGTCCCATGCCGGACAGGCCTATGGCGCCGGAAATGTGGACGGCATTCGCGCGGTGGCCGCGACGGAGCGCCGTATTCTTCTCGACGTCAGGGAGAGGCTCCTGCGCCACGGCATCGAAGTGCCGCTGACTTCGGTCGGCAGCACGCCGTCCCTCATTGCCAATGACGGTTTCGACGGCATCGATGAAATCCGTCCGGGCAATTATGTCTTCTTTGATATGACCGCCGTCCGCCTCGGCATTGTCGGCCGCGAGAGCCTGTCTCTCGCCGTATCCGCGACAATCATCTCCAGGAACCGTGATTTCTACATCGTCGACGCGGGTTCGAAGACGCTGAGCTCCGACCTCGGCGCGCACAGCACGGGTTCGGGCGCGGGGTTCGGCGAGGCGTGGAGTGCGGAGCTCGACAGGCCGCTTTCCGTCGAAAAACTGTCGGAGGAGCATGGCATGGTCGCACGCAAGGGCAGCGATCTTGAAATCGGTCAGCGCCTGCTGATCTATCCCAACCACGCTTGCGTTGTCGTCAACCTCGCTCCCCGCCTGACCCTGCTTGACGGGGGAAGAGCGTCACCGCTCGCAATCGATGCTACCCGAAGAGCCGACGCCTCCGCAAACGCTCCCTGACCGAAAGTGAAGGCGCCAACCAGAGCCAAGCTGCATCCTTGACCCGACGCCGGAGAGGCACGCCATGCCGCTCAGTTCCGTCCCGCCGCCTTACTGCACAAACAATTCGCTTCCATCGCCTCGAAGCGTTCGAAGCATGGAAAACAGCCGCCTGAAACGCCTGAAAATTCTAGAGCCGCTGGCCTTTCTTGGCCTGGCAAACTTAATGTGACTATGCCGCCGGAACACATGCCGCGATTGGCCGCGGCATGAGGTTGCCGGTGAGCCCGCCACGCCGGCCGCGGTTTGCGTCTCTACTCCATACAAAATGTCGACATTTGGCTTATGGCATCCTATGCTTCAGTAATGACGGGTTGTTGATGTCCTCGCTTTGACGAGCCGTTCGCATGTTTTGGGCTTCGCGGAAGCGTGCAAAAACCGGCTGGCGAAGCACCATGAGAGTCTGCGGCATGGGGGAATGGGATGACAGAAGCGAAAATGCGCGGGTCGGGGACCCAAAGGGTTTACGAGACGCTGCGCAAGGAAATTCTGGCGATCGAACTTGCGCCGGGAAGTCCCTTGGACGAGGTTAGGTTGTCGGTGCGGTTCGGCATGTCGCGCACGCCGGTGCGCGAAGCACTGCTCAGGCTTGCAAGCGACGCGCTTGTGACAACGCTGCCCAATCGCAACACCATCGTTTCCGCCATCAATTTCGCCGAAATGCCGTATTATTTCGAAGCATTGACGCTGATGTATCGCATCAGCGCGAGAGGCGCCGCCGCGCGCGCGCCGCATGATCCGGCGTTGATGGCTGAGATCCGCAACCGCCAGGACGAATTCGTCGCTGCCGTGGCGGCCCAGGACGCCTCCGCCATGATCGAGGCCAATCGCGAGTTTCACGTCGCCATCGCCGAGCTTGCGGGCAATACCTATTACACCGGTTTCTTCTCGCGACTGCTCGACGAAGGACGACGTATCCTGCGTCTCTACTATTCCACTTTCGAGGATCGGCTTCCGCGTCAATATGTTAATGAGCACGAGGATATCATTGCGGCGATTGAGGCGGGCGATGCCGAAAAGGCTGACCGTTTGGCGGTCGATCATGCCGAACAGATCGTGCGGCAGATACAGGAATATCTCGCGCGGGAGACCGAGCAGGCGCGCGCGCTGTCACTGGACTGAGAGGCGGCCCCAGGCAATGGCCCGCCAAACGACATCAACACAACAGGGACCTGATGCTGCGAGATCGGAGAATACGTCCGGCGGACGCAGGTTCAGGTCGGCCGGTTGTCGCGGCGACAAGCGACCATCGGTTCCCACGGCGTGAGGAACACATGAAAGACCCATTTGATGCGGACGTTGTCGTCATTGGTGGCGGTATTATCGGCTGCATGGCCGCGCGTTATCTTCTGGCTTCCGGGCGAGAGGTCACGATCCTGGAGCGCAGCGCGATCGCGGCGGGAGCCAGCGCGGGCAATGCCGGCATTCTCGCCTTCCCCGAGATCGTGCCGATTCCCGCGCCCGGAATCACCTGGAAAGCGCCCGGCTGGCTGCTCGATCCGCTGGGGCCGCTCGCCATTCGCCCGGCCTATGCGGCAAGGCTCGCGCCCTGGCTCTGGCATTTCTGGCGGGCGAGCTCCAGGGCCAGTTTCGAGCGCGGGCTCAAGGTTCAGGCGGCGATGATGCGGCTGGCGGTCGTCGAATACGAAGCTGTCCGCAAGGATGCACGGCTGGCGTCCTTTATCGTCAATACCGGCACGCTCGACCTCTATGATAGCGAGAAGAGTTTTGCCGCCGCGGCGCCCGACTGGGCGCGGAAGCGCGAGGCCGGCTTCGCGTTCCACCGCGTCGGCCGCGCCGAGATCGAGATGCTTCAGCCCGGTCTCGCGCCTCAGTTCGAACACGCGATCTACAGCGAGGACGGGCTGCAGGTCTCCGATCCGGCCGGCTTTACCCGCGCGCTCGCCGAAAGCCTACGGGCGGACGGCGCCACGATCACGATCGGAGAAGCCGCCGCCATCGAGCCGACCGAGGCGGGGGCGCGCATCCGCCTTGCCGATGGCGGCGCCCTTGAAGCGCGCACCGTCGTGGTTGCCTGCGGGGCATGGTCGAAGCGGATTGCGAAAAGCCTTGGCGAGCAGGTGCCGCTCGATACCGAGCGTGGCTACAACACCACCTTGCCGGCGACGGCCTTCCCGCTGAAGCGCCAGCTTTATTTCAACGATCACTCCTTTGTCGTCACGCCGCTGTCGTCCGGTATCCGCGTCGGCGGTGCGGTGGAGTTCGGCGGTCTCGACCTGCCGGCGAATTTCAAACGCGCCGAGGCATTGCTGACGCTTGCTAAACGATTCCTGCCCGGCCTTGAGACCGAGAGCGGCGAGCGGTGGATGGGGTTCCGCCCCTCCATGCCGGACTGCCTGCCGGTGATCGACCGTTCGAAGGCCGCGCCGAACGTGCTCTACGCCTTCGGCCACGGCCATCTGGGATTGACCCAGTCGGCGGCGACGGGTCGGCTGATTGCCGAACTGGCCGGGCAGCAAAAGCCATCCGTGAACCTTGAGAACCTGCGCTTCGACCGGTTTTCCGGCCGGTAGGGCGCTCGGTCGTTCCGGCGGGCGACGTCCGTCGGCTACAGCTATGGTTTTTCCTGATTGTAAATGCCCGCCTATCGTGCTGTCGACAAACTGACGACAAATATGGTAGGCGAGTTTGAAGGATGAAAAATCTCGGTCTTTGATCGAGTGAAGACGGAGACCGCTGCGATGACCAACCGCCCCGAACCGATCAGCAAAGACGAACGCAAGGGCCGGATTGAACGCCTGCGCGCGGCCATGCAGACCGCCGGCGCCGAGGCGGTGCTGCTGGGCTCGACCACCAGCCTTGCCTATTTCACCGGCCTTGTCTGGCATCAAAGCGAACGCCTGGTCGGCGCGCTGGTCACCGCTGACAGCCTGACCTATATCGCGCCCGCTTTCGAGGTCTCGAAGATCGAGACGCTGGAGCGGCTCGACGGCGATATCGCCGCCTGGGACGAGCATGAAGACCCCGCGGCGCTGACGGCAAAGCTGCTCGGTCAGGGCAAAACGCTGGCGCTCGACGATGCGCTGCCGTTCGCCATCTATTCGGCGCTTGCTCGGCAGATCGCGCCGGAGCGACTTACCGATGGCGGGCCGATGATCTCGGGGCTCAGGGCGGTTAAATCGCCGGCCGAAATCGCTCTTATGCAATATGCGATGGACGCGACGCTGGAAGTGCACAAGCGCGTCCACGCCATGATCGAACCGGGCATCCGCGCTTCCGATGTGGTACGCTTCATCGACGAGACCCACCGGGCGCTGTGTGGATCGGGCAGCACCTTCGCGATCTGCTCCTTTGGCGCGGCCACGTCGCTGCCGCATGGCGTCGATGACGACCAGACCTATGCCGAGGGCGATATCATTCTGGTCGACACCGGCACCATTGTTGGCGGCTACCAGTCGGACATGACGCGCACCTATGTGAAGGCGGAGCCGTCGGCCGAATTCGCCCGGATCTGGGGAATTGAGCGCGAGGCGCAGCAGGCCGTGTTCGACGCCGCGAAGCCGGGCGTTTCGGCTGAAACCCTCGATCACGCGGCGCGCCGCGTGATCGCAGCCCATGGCCTCGGCCCGGATTATCGCCTGCCCGGCCTGCCGCACAGGGCGGGGCACGGGCTCGGCATGGATATCCACGAAGCACCGTTCATCGTGCGCGGCAATGCCACGCCGCTTCAGCCCGGCATGTGCTTTTCCAACGAGCCGATGATCGTCGTGCCCGAAAAATTCGGCGTCCGGCTGGAGGATATCATCCATATGGGCGAGAACGGGCCGATCTGGTTCACAACGCCCGGCAATGGCCCGACCGAGCCCTTCGCCTGAGCGCCGGGGTTCACATCGACTTCATCCATGGGGCCGATTGTTTTCGGCGCGCTTTCCGCACGGCGCGCATGCAAAACCACGCCTGAAGGGAGACGGCATGAGCGACGACTTCGAAACGATCACGATTGATGACGCAAAGGCGCTGGGCGAGGGCATGCTGCTGGCCGCCGGCTATTCCGAAGACCATGCCCGCACGATCACCGATTGCGTCGTGCGCGCGCAGGTGGACGAGTGCCATTCGCACGGGCTCTACCGCTTGATCAGCTGCCTGGAGCTGATCGAGCGCGGCAAGGTCGATCCGGCTGCCACGCCGGTTGTCGAAGACCGCGCGCCGGCAATCGTCCGCGCCGATGCCCGCCGGGGCGTTTCGCTTGTCGCCTTCGGGGCCGGACTTCCGGTTCTCGCCGAAAAGGCGCGGCATTGCGGGATCGCGGCGCTCGCGGTCAACAATTGCTTTCATTTCTCCGCACTCTGGCCGGAGGTGGAAAGGATCGCCGATGAAGGCCTTGTCGCCATCGCCGTCACGGTCAGCCATGCCTGGGTCGCGCCCGCCGGCGGCAGCAGGCCGGTGTTCGGCACCAATCCGTTTTCATTCGGCTGGCCGCGGCCCGGCAAACACCCCTTTGTATTCGACTTCGCCACCTCGGCGATTGCGCGCGGCGATATCGAACTGCACCGGCGCACGCAAACGCCACTGCCGGAAGGAACCGCGATCGATGCCGACGGCAAGCCCACGACCGACCCGGAGGAAGCCGTGGACGGCGCGATGCTTACCTTTGGCGGGCATAAGGGATCGGCGCTTTCGGCGATGATCGAGCTGCTCGCCGGCCCGCTGATCGGGGATCTCACCAGCGCCGAATCCATGGCGTTTGACGATGACGCCAAGGTCACGCCGTTCCACGGCGAACTGATCATCGCGCTCGATCCGGCCTCCTTCATGGGGCATGCGGCGCTCGACAATCTGAAGCGCGGCGAGACGCTGTTTGACGCCATCGAAGGGCAGGGCGCGCGCCTTCCCTCCGCGAGGCGCTATCGCGCGCGGGCCCGCAACGCCAAGGCCGGCGCGATGCCGGTGCGCACGAACGTGCTCGATGAACTGCGGACACGCGCCGCGGCATCGACACCGAAATCGAACTGACAACCAGACTGAGGATGCACCAATGAAGATCACCGGCGAATTGCTGATCGGCAATCAGACCCGCATGGGCGAAAACGGCACGCTGACGTGCGTGGAAGCGGCCACCGGCAAGGCGCTTTCCGGCGCGTTCGGCGGCGCGAGCGCGGCCGATCTGGACGAGGCGGTTCGGCTCGCCTGGCAGGCTTTCTTCGCCTATCGCGAGACGGCGCTGGCAGACCGCGCCGCGTTTCTGGAAAAGGCAGCCGCTAACATCCTCGCCATCGGCGATCCGCTGATCGAGCGCGCCATGGCCGAAAGCGGCCTGCCGCGCGCACGGCTCGAGGGCGAGCGCATGCGCACGGTCAACCAGCTGCGTCTCTTCGCCGGCGTCGTGCGCGAAGGTGCGTTTCAGGATTTGCGTTTCGACCCCGCCGATGCGGCGCGCACGCCGCCGAAACCCGATCTCCGGCTGCGCAAGGTCGGCCTCGGCCCGGTCGCCGTCTTCGGGGCATCGAATTTCCCGCTGGCGTTTTCGGTGGCGGGCGGCGATACCGCCTCGGCGCTGGCGGCCGGTTGCCCGGTCGTGGTCAAGGCCCATCCGGCCCATCCCGGCACCTCGGAGCTGGTCGCCCGCGCCGTGCAGCAGGCCGTGATCGACTGCGGCATGCCGGCTGGCACGTTCTCGATGCTGCATGATACCGGTTATGAGATTGGCAGCGCCCTGGTCGCCCATCCGCTGATCCGGGCCGTCGGCTTCACCGGCTCGCGCCGGGGCGGTCTCGCGCTTGTAGACATTGCCGCCAAACGCGACATGCCGATCCCTGTCTATGCCGAGATGAGCGCGATCAACCCGGTCCTGTTGTTCCCCGAGGCGCTGAAGGCGCGCGGCGGCAAGATCGGCGCGGCGTTTGCGGCGTCGCTGACGCTCGGCGCTGGCCAGTTCTGCACCAATCCGGGCCTGATCCTCGCCGTCGAAGGCGAGGGTCTGGAAGCCTTCAAGGCGAGCGCCGTTGAGGCGCTGAAGGCAATACCGGCGCAGACGATGCTGACTTCCGGCATCTGCAAGGCCTACCGCGAAGGTGTGGCAAAACTGGTTGGCCACAGCGATGTGACGAAGTTGGCGGAAGGTCAGGAAGGCGATGATTATCACGGCCAGGCAGCCCTTTTCGAAACGACGGCCACCTCGTTCCTCAAGGACAAAAGCCTGCATGATGAAGTCTTCGGCGGTGCTGGCCTGATCGTCAAATGCCGCGATATGGCGGAGCTTGAAACCGTGGTGGACGGCATCGAGGGCCAGTTGACGGTGGCGCTTCACATCGACGAAGCAGACTATCCGGCGGCGGCAAAACTGTTGCCGAAGCTTGAAATGCTGGCGGGACGCCTGCTCGTCAACGGGTTTGGCACCGGCGTCGAGGTGTCTCCGGCCATGGTCCATGGCGGTCCCTATCCGGCAACCTCGGATGTGCGCTCGACCTCGGTCGGCACGCTCGCGATCGACCGCTTCCTGCGCCCGGTGTCCTATCAGGACATGCCGGCGGACCTGCTGCCGGACGCCCTGCGCGGGTAACGGCTGCGCATTGCTACCCGTCGCGCCCGGTTGCCAAGACTGTCGGTACCGGGCGCGATCTCGATTGAACCTGCGCCCGGCTCTCCCCATCTGATGGGATATCGAGGGAGACAGCGGATTGAGTGAAGATCGGAATTCAGCGCCTTTTCGGATCGAGGCCGGCTTGCGTTCGCAACACCGTAATCTCGCCGCGCGGGGATATTGGCGGGCATTTTCGCGCAAGCTGCGCTATCCGCTCGGCCCGGAGCCGAAGGCGGTCGCTTTCATTGAACGCGCAATCGATCCCGACCATGCGATCAGCGCGGTCTCGCAAAACGGCGATTTCCTTGGCGTGGCCGGTTTCAAGTCGCCGGAAGGGGCGTTTATCGGCGGCGGTTTCAGGGACTTGGCGGCAACGTTTGGATGGTTCGGCGCGACATTTCGCGGTCTGTTGATCGGCATTCTGGAGCGTGATTGCGAGCCGGGCACACTGCTTATGGATGGAATTTTCGTCGAGCCCCATGCGCGCGGGAGGGGAATCGGGAAAGCCCTGTTGAAGGCCATCGAGTCACGTGCCGCGGCCATGGGCCTTCACCATGTTCGCCTCGACGTTATCGACACCAATCCGCGCGCCCGCGCCCTCTACGAACGGGAGGGCTTCGTCGAGAAATCCGTTCAAACGCTCGGGCCGCTAAGCCCTGTTTTCGGCTTCTCAACGGCGACCCAGATGACAAAGCCCGTCGGCACCTAGATCATCGGGCGCCTAGTATGAAGCGCCCGATGATCTAGTTTCTTTCCTTTGCCGCGTCGGCAATTTGGGCCGTATTGCCGCCGGCGCTCGGCCGCGACCCGAGCGATCACGCCTTGTAGCCGTAGATCTCTTTCGCGCGTTCGGGCGTGAGGTATTCGTTCTTCAGGTCACGCTCGATATCGGCGCGGCTGCGCAATTTCGGGTCGCCATAGCCGCCGCCATTGCCGGTGACCACGCGGATGATATCGCCTTCGTTGACCGTGAGGTTGGTGGTAAACGCGTGGCGGTCGCGGGAGCCGTCGCGGCGCATCACCTCGACATAATTGACCGAGCCGTCGAGCCCGCCGGACGCGCCCCAGGGCGGCATGCGCGAGCGGGTGTAGCCGACCGAGAGGAAATTGTTGTCGGCGCGGACGCGGTAATGCACCTCGATGCCCTTGCCGCCGCGCCACTGGCCTTCGCCGCCTGGTTCTGAGTTCAGCGCCACCTGCTCGATGCCGAGCCCGTAGCGGGCTTCGGCGACTTCGGCCGGGCAATTGAACGTCTCGCCATGGAAACCGGAGAACTGGCCGGAAACGCCATCGGAGCCTTCCCATGCGCCCCAGCCGCCGACCTGCGGCTCGACGATGGTGTAGTGGCGACCGGTATCGGGATGCGGGCCGCCGATATTGGTGCCGCAGATCGAGGCGAAGTTTCCGGCCGGGACCGAACCCGGAAAATGCTCGGCCATCGCCCTGAGCAGCATGTCGAACAGCCGGATCTCGACCTCGGCATAATAGCCGAGCGCGCCGGGGGCTTCGACGTGATAGATCGTGCCGGGTTTGGTCACCACCTTGAGCGGCCGGAAGAAGCCGCCATTGCCGGGCGCATCGGCATCGGTGAAGTCCTTGAAGGCGAGTTGCACGGCAATCTCGGTGCCCTCGCGCGAGCAGTTGAGCGAGCCGGACTGGGCCGGGTTGTCGGTGAGGTCGACGATAAATTCGTCTGCGGTCACCGTCAGCGTGACCTTATGGACCACGCCGCTGTCCTGCTCCTCGGAAAAGCTGTAGCTGCCCTGCGGAATGTTCGCGAGCGCCGCCCGGGCACGGCGTTCGCCGAGGTCCATATAGTCGGTGACGGCAGCGGCAAACGTGTCCGCGCCGTATTTTTCGGCCAGTTCCAGCACACGGCGCTCGCCGATGCGCAGACCGGCAATCGCGGCCCACAGATCGCCGTTCAGGTAATCAGGCAGGCGGGAATTGATCTTCATGATATCGAAAACCGCATGGTTTTCGACGCCTGCGGTGAACAGCTTCACCGCCGGAATGCGGATGCCTTCCTGGAAGATTTCCGTGGCTTCCGCCGACATCGAACCGGGCACATTGCCGCCGACATCGTTCCAGTGAGCGATATTGGCGACCCAGGCAACCATGCGGCCTTCGTGGAAGACGGGTGCCGCCAGCACCATGTCGTTGAGATGGGTGACGCCGCCGAAATAGGGGTCGTTTGAGGCGAACACATCGCCCTCGCGGATGTCTTCGAGCGGGAACTTGGCGAGAATCCCCGCGATCGCCTTGTCGAGAACGCCGATGAAGGCCGGAATGCCCGCGCCGGATGCGGCGATCTGGCCTTCAGGGTTGAGGATCGAGGTCGAGAGGTCGAGCACCTCGTAGATGATCGCGCTCATCGAGGTCTTCACCTGGGCGTAGAACATCTCGTCGGCGATCGCTTCCAGCGCGTTCTGGATAATGTCGAAGGTGACGGGATCAAAGGTCTTGTCGGTCATGGATCAGCCCCTCGTCTCGATATGCGTGTTGCCGAAATCGTCGATGAAGACGCGGTTGCCGGGATGAACGACGATGGTCGTGCCCGGGTCCTCAATCACCGCCGGTCCGGTAAAGCGCATGCCCGGCTCGAACTTCGTGCTGTCATAGATGGTGGCCTCGTGCCGGCCTTCGGTGGCGTAGTCGACCATGCGCCGGCCCTTTACCGCGTCCTCCAGCTTCGCGCCGGTTTTCGGCAGCGCCACCAGTTCAAGCTTGCCGACCTCGGCGGCGGCGACCAGATGCAGGCCGATGATCTCGACGCCTGCGGCAAGGCGATAGGTATATTCGCGCTCATAGATCTCGTGGAATTCCGAGACCATCTTCGTCAGGGTTTCATCGGTCACGGGGCCGGCGGGCACCGGCACCTCGACGGCAAACTCCTGGTTCTGGTAGCGGCAGCGCACCATCGGCTTGAGCGAAACCTTGTCGGGGCCGAAACCCTCGCGGGCGTACTCGGTGCGGGCGCTTTCCATGGTGTGCTCCAGCAAGGCGTTCAGACTTTCGCGATCCGTGCTGTCCATCAGCCGGGTGACGAAATAGTCGCGGCGCAGGTCCGACATCATCATGCCCCAGGCCGAGAACACTGGCGCGCCGCGCGGCACGACAACCTTCTTGACGCCCAGTTCCTGGCCGAGCGCCACGCCATGCATCGGGCCGCCGCCGCCGAACACCACCAGCGTGAAGTCGCGCGGGTCATAACCGCGGTTGACGGAGACCAGTTTCAGCGCGTTGACCATGTTGGAATTGGCGATGCGGATGATGCCGCGCGCGACGTCCTCGGGCGTATTGCCCATGCGTTCGGCCAGCTTTCCGAGCGCGTTTTCCAGCGCCGGCATATCGGCCTCCACTGACCCGCCGCAGAAATAGTCCCTGTTGATCCGCCCGAGCGCCAGATTGGCGTCCGTCGTCGTCGCGTCCTCGCCGCCGCGTCCATAGGCGGCGGGGCCGGGCGTGGAGCCGGCCGAGTGCGGGCCGACATGCAGCTTGCCGAAATCGTCGACCCAGGCGATCGACCCGCCGCCATTGCCGATTTCCACAAGGTCCACCACCGGCACCATGATCGGGTAACCGGCGGATTTACCGTCGCGCTCGATCCAGTAATCGGTCTTGATCGTCACCTGGTTGTTTTCGATCAGCGAACATTTGGCGGTGGTGCCGCCAATATCGAGCGCCAGAATGTTCGGTTCGCCGATGATGCGGCCAAGCTCGGCCGCGCCCCAGAAGCCCGACGCCGGGCCGCTTTCGACCATGGTGATCGGCACGGCCTTGATCGCGTCGAGCGAATCGACGCCGCAATTCGACTGCATGATGAAAAGCTGCCCGGCATAGCCCTTGCCGGTGAGGCCGCTTTCGAGCTTCTCCAGATAACGCTGGGCCTTGGGCTGAACATAGGCCGACAGGATCGCGGTGTTGGTGCGCTCATATTCGCGCCATTCGCGGGTGATCTGGTGCGATGCGACCACCGTCACCTCGGGCCAGCGCGCCTCGACCTCGGCCTTCAGCCTCGCCTCGTGTTCCGGATTGGCATAGGCATGCAGCAGGCTGATGGCGATGGCTTCTATGCCGTCGGCGCGGAACAGCGCCAGCGTCTCATCGAGCGAAGCGAGATCCAGCGGCGTGACCTCGTTGCCGTGATAATCCATGCGCTCCACGATCTCACGGCGCAGATAGCGCTCCACGAAGGGGGCCGGTTTCTTGTATCTGAGATTGAAGAAGTCCGGCCGGTTGCCGCGGCCGATCTCGATGGAATCGCGAAACCCCTTGGTGGTGATCAGCCCGACCTTGGCGCCCTTGCGTTCGGTCAGCGCGTTGATGACCACGGTGGTGCCGTGGGCGAAGAAATCGACCGAGCCGACATCGACCTTGGCCTTTTCCAGAACGTTGAGGACGCCCTTTTCGAAATCCGGCGGCGTGGTGTCGGATTTTTCCGTGCGCACGGTCTGGACGCCGGTTTCAAGATCGGTCTCGAAATAGACGAGGTCGGTGAAGGTGCCGCCGACATCGGTCGAGACACGTGTGATTTTGTCAGTCATTGCAAATCTCTGTTGATGTATCGAAGGCTGTCACCGCACCCGTTTGCCGGAGGCGGCAAGCGAGACCGCGGCCACGATGATCACGCCGGTGGTGAGGTCCTTGAAGAAAGGATTCACGTTGAGAATGTTGAAGCCGTTGCCGATCAGCGCCATCAACAGCACGCCCGCGACCGAGCGCCAGATCGCGCCCGAACCGCCCATGATCGAGGTTCCGCCGAGGATGACGGCCGCGATTGCCTCGAACTCCATCCCGATGCCGGCCTGCGGGGATGCCATGGAGATGCGCGACACCGCGATCACGCCTGCGAGACCTGCGGCCATGCCCGAAAGTGAGAAGGTGACGATCTTGATCAGATTGGTGCGGATGCCCGACAGGATCGCAGCTTCCTCGTTGCCGCCGACGGCGAAGACGCGCCGTCCGAAGGTGGTCCGGTTCAACAGCACCATGAAGATCACCATGAAGATGATCAGCACGATCACGGCGATGTTGACCATGCCGATGCGGCCGCGGCCGATCCAGGAGAATTCGGCGATCCTGACCGGGATCAGCGCGCCGCCGGTGATCAGGATGGCGATGCCGCGATAGACGAGACTGGTGGCCAGCGTCACCAGGAAGGAGTGCACGCCGAAGCCGGTGATGATCGCGCCGTTGAGCGTGCCGAGCGCCAGCCCGATCAGCGGACCGGCGATAATGGCCGTATAGGGATCGACATGAACGGCGATCCAGCCGGCGGCGACAGAAGCCACGCCGAAGACCGCGCCGGTCGACAGGTCGAACCCGCCGCCGATGATGACGAGCGTGAGCGCGCAGGCGATGATCGCCAGCGGCGCCGACTGGTTGAGAATGTTGAGCAGGTTGCGGGCCGTCAGGAAACTGTCGGAGATCAGGCTGAGCCCGACCATCAGAATGACGATGATGGTGAGAACGCCGTATTCGCGGGCGAAATCGCCGGGCGTGATGGAAAAACGCCGGGCAGGTGTCTGAACGTCGCTCATGGTTGGGTGACCTCCTTGCCGCGGGAGACGGCGCCTTGTTCTTCAAAGATGCGGTGCAGTGCCTCGTCGACCGTGGTGTCGCGGCAGTCGGTCTCCGCGAAGATGCGGCCGTCGCTCATCAGATAGCCGCGATGGGAGAGGTTGATGACCTCCTCGAGTTCGGAGGAGATCAGAAGCACGGCCACGCCGTTTTCCGCCATTTCGACGATGAATTCATGGATGCTCTGCCGGGCGCCGATATCGACGCCCCGGCTGGGCTCGTCGAGGATCAGCAGGCGCGGCTTTTCCACCGCCCATTTCGACAGAAGCACCTTCTGCTGGTTACCACCGGAATAGTAGGCGACCTCGCCGTCTGTGGCGGAGGGGACGATGCCGAAATGATCGATCATGCTTTGCGCCCGGCTGCGTTCCAGCCCGTGGTTGATAAAGCCGTAGCGCGAGATGTTGCCGAGCGAGGCGAGCGAGATATTGGGCCTGGTGGTCTGGGTCAGGACCAAGCCCTGCTTGCGCCGGTCCTCGGGCACGAAGGCAATGCCCTGGGCGATGGCGCGCGGCACTTTAAGCCGGCGGTTCTGCGCGACGCCTTGAATGGAATAGCGGCCGGCGGCGATCGGGTCGGCCCCGAACAGCGCGCGCGCGACCTCCGAACGGCCGGAACCGACAAGGCCGATCAGCCCGACGATCTCGCCGGGATAGATTCTGAGCGAGATATCGGAGAGGCCGGTGTCGGTGGCGACATTCTCCATCTCGACGACGGGCGTGCCTTCCCCTGCCGGGCGCGGCGGCAAAGCGGGCCAGATGATCTCGGACGCCTCGCCCAGCATGGCGTCGATAAGGCTGTCCTTGGTCTCGCCGGCGATCGCATCGGTGCGGATGACCCTTCCGTCACGCATGACCGTGACACGGTCGCAATTGGCGAGGATATGATCGAGAAAATGACTGACATAGATGACCGTGACCTCGCGCGCTTTCAGCCGCGCGATCAACTGGTGCAGTCGTTCGGCCTCGTCCTCCGTCAGCGAGGAGGTCGGCTCGTCCATGATGATCACCCGCGCGTCGCGGGCAATCGCCCGCATGATTTCGACCTTCTGGCGCTCGGCGATGCGCATGTCGGCGATCCGGGTATGCGGGTTCAGGCCGAAATCGCAGGTCTCCTCCAGCGCGTGGAAGCGGGCGAGGTCGCCCTTGCGCAGAAAGCCCGCGGTATTGCTTTCCAGCCCGAGGAACACGTTTTCCAGCACGGTGAGCTCGGGCACGAGCTGGAGCTCCTGGTGGATCATGGCAATGCCGCGGCCAAGGGCGTCGCGCGGCGAAAACCGGGTGACCGCCTCGCCGAATACCTCGACCGTGCCTTCATCCGCCGAGTAATAACCGCCGACAATCTTGCCGACCGAAGACTTGCCCGCGCCGTTTTCACCGACGAGCGCGTGCACGGAGCCTTTTTCAATGTCGATATTGATGTCGTCCAGGATGCGCATGCCGCCAAAACTCTTGGCGACGCCCCGAAGCCGGATGGCGATGTCGGTCATGGCTTTCCTTTCGATCTTCAGCGCGCCGCTCTCGCAGGCGCGCCGTGTGAAGCCGGGATCCGGCGCGTCAGATGCGCGCCGGGAATATCGGGATCAGCCCTGCCATTCCGGCTCGAAATCCTGGTTTTCGTCCAGCCATTCCTTGGTGATGATCTTCGGCGTTTCGCGCAGCGAATACTCGTCGATCCAGGTCGGAACGGTTTCGCCATTGAGCGTTTCGACCATGGTGTCGAGCGCGGCCGCCCCCATGGATTTCGGGAACTGCGCCAGCGTGCCGCTCCAGCTGCCGGCCTTGATCGCGTCAACGGCGATCTGGTTCAGCCCGCCGCCCAGCGTGTAGATCTGCGTGATATCGAGGCCGGCATCCGCAATCGCGACCTCGGCACCCATCAGATGCTGGTCGGCATTGGAGAGCACGACGTCGATGTCGCGATTGGCCTGCAGAATGTCCTGCATGGCGATCATCGAATCCTGGGGCGAATAATTGCCCTCGCCGGTGGCGACGATCTCGATATTGTCGTGCTCGCCGAGGATTTCCTTATAGGTATCGTTTCGGACATTGTCGAAGGGGAAGACAAGCTGGCCGATGAGGACGACGACCTTGCACGGATCCTTGTCGGCGCAGTAATCGACCACCGCATTGGCCTGGGCGGTCGCGCCGACCACGGGGTTGGAGGCGACGGTAACGGTGAGGCCCGGCACCTGAGGATCCATCTCGGTTAGTTCGGGCCCGACGGGAAACAGCGTGGTGCCGACCTTGACGCCCGCCTTCACCGCATCTTCCAGCGCGGTCGCGATGCCGACCGTGTCGTTCGGCGTGATGATGATGGCATCGAACTTGCCGCCGGCGACGATGTCCTCGACCTGCGAGAACTGGGCGGTGGCCGAGAACTCGCCATCGAAGATCTGGGTGTTGACGTTGTCGTAGCCGGACGCGGCTTCCTTGATGCCGTCATAGATCGCCTGGTTGAAGCCGTTCTGCGACGAGGCGGCGAGGAAGGCGACGTTGAAATCCTCGGCCTGCGCGGCCAGAGGGGCTGCCATCGTCGAGAAGAAAATAGCTGCTTTGAGTGCAGTGTTCATAGTCTGTTTCTCCGGTTTGAGAGGTCTTCATCTTGTTATGCGGCTTTTGAACGGCCATTTTTCGAGGCTCTTCGGCCCCTTTATGTCAGGTCAGATCAGGCTTGGTCCGGTCGGGCGGCTCTCGCTGTGTCGGGGTGAAAGGTTGCCGTTTCGGTATCTTCGAGATTCAGAAGAAGAAACGCGGCGGTTACCGCTGGCTGCCAGGCCAGAGCGCGGGCGACTGTTTCTTGCGTGAAATGACCGCGTGGTCCCAGCAGGTTGACCGTTCCGATCACACGCCCGTCAGCGATCGCAGGCAGGTTCATGTTGGATTCAAAGCCGAGATCGCGGATCTTCTCCCAGTCGAAAAAGACCTCGGCGATCTGTTCGATGGTCGTTGTGCTGAAATGCCGGTTGCTGGCGATTACCGTTTCGTAATAGCGGTTTCTCTCAAGCGGCTTGAACCCGCCAAGCGCATAGGCTTCGACATTTTCCGAAAACACCCGGCGCGACCGCATGCGCGACAGATCATAAACCGACGCGGTGGTCAGCCCCTTGCCGATTTCCGCATTCAGCCCGTCGAGCAGGTAGGCAAAGACCCGTCGGGCCGCGTAGGGCTCTGCCGCAAGACGAAATAACGCCGTCATGTCACAGGACATCGGCGTTCGTCCTTCCGGCTGTGCGCAGCCTCACGCCCATCGCCCGCCGGTCTTGCCGCTGCAAGGGTAAGTAAGCAGAGGTTCGTGCATTTATCCTCATCATGCGCCAATCCAGATTGCAGTCTTGATGAACAGGTCTCTACATTATCGCCCAAAATTCATTCTGTCGACAAAAAAAATTTGAAACTTGTCATGGAATGTGTGCATGGAGTGTTGCATAGTACAAAAAAGTTCAGGAGAGCCGAATATCATGGTCAAGACATCGTCGGAAAACAACGCGCTCCAGAGCCAGCAGGTGAAGCGCGGCGGCGGCGTGGCGCATGTGTACGAAATCCTGCGCAACGAAATCATCGAACTGAAGCTTGCTCCGGGCAGTCCGGTCGACGAGACGGAACTGTCGGAGCGGTTCGCGATGTCGCGCACGCCGATCCGCGAAGCGCTCGTGCGGCTTGCGGCGGAAGGCCTGATCACCGCGCTGACCAACCGCACGACAATCGTCTCCAATATCGATTTCGTGCAGCTCGGCGCCTTCTTCGACGCCCTGACGCTGATGTACCGGGTGACTGCGCGTCTTGCGGCCATTCATTACAACCAGGCCGATCTCGCCGGAATTCGCGCGCATCAAAGTCGCTTCGCCGCAGCCGTGGAAGCCCGGGATGTGCTGGCCATGATTTCAGCCAACCGCGATTTTCATATCGCCATCGCTGAGGCCGGCCGTAACAAATACTACACCGACCTGTTCCGGCGTGTGCTGGATGACGGACGTCGTATCCTTCGCCTTTATTACCGGTCTTATGATGATGACCTGCCGCGCCAGTACGTGGCCGAACATGAACACATCGTCAGCGCGATGATCGCCCGGGACGTCGACGAATCCGACCGTCTCGCGGTGCAGCACGCCGACCAGATCGTGCGACAGATCCGCGCCTATATTGCAGCGGATTCGCGTAGCGTTTCCTCCATTTCGCTCTAGGCTTGTTCGTCTTCCCCGATGAAGCGGAGGATTGTGTCGCGTAATTTAGTATTTTATTTGTCGACACTATAAATTATCGGTGTTACTAGATTTGTAAGTGACCGGCCTGCGGTGTCGAACCACGACCAAAAAATCGCGCCCGCAGAGACCAATTCCTTGTGCCCATGAAAGGACCCCTGATGAGCGATACAATCTTCACCGGCTGCATTCCGGCCCTGATGACCCCGTGCAAGCCCGACCGCACGCCGGACTTTGAAGCGTTGGCGCGCAAGGGCCGGGAACTTGTCGATGCGGGCATGTCGGCCGTCGTCTATTGCGGGTCGATGGGCGACTGGCCGCTTCTGACGGATGAGCAGCGCATGCAGGGCGTCGAGGCGCTGGTCGAGGCCGGTGTTCCGGTGATCGTGGGCACCGGCGCGATCAACACGAAATCCGCGGTGGCGATCACCGCGCACGCCGCCCGCGTCGGCGCCGCCGGCCTGATGGTCATTCCGCGCGTTCTCTCGCGCGGCAGCTCGGTTTCGGCGCAAAAGGCGCATTTCTCGGCGATTCTCGAAGCGGCAAACGGCCTGCCTGCCGTGATCTACAACAGCCCCCATTACGGCTTCGAGACCCGCGCCGATCTGTTCTTCGCCTTGCGCGCCGATTACCCCAACCTGATCGGCTTCAAGGAATTCGGCGGCGCGGCCTCGCTCTCCTACGCCGCCGAGAACATCACCTCCGGCGACGACGAGCTGACCTTGATGGTCGGCGTCGATACCCAGGTCTTTCATGGCTTCGTCAAATGCGGCGCCACCGGCGCGATCACCGGCATCGGCAACGCGCTTCCGAAGGAGGTCCTGCATCTCGTTTCGCTCTGCAAAGCCGCAGCCAAGGGCGACAGCGAGGCCCGCGTCAAGGCGCTTCAGCTCGAAGAAGCGCTGTTGGTGCTGTCGAAATTCGACGAGGGCGTTGATCTCGTGCTGTTCTATAAATATCTGATGGTGCTGAACGGCGACGCGGAATATAGCCTGCATTTCAACGAAACCGACGCCCTGACGCCGTCGCAGCAGGCCTTCGTCGAAGAGCAGTACAAGCAGTTCAAAACCTGGTACGCCAACTGGGCGGCCTGAAAACCGGCAACCGGAAATCGAGCCTGAGCGGAGAGCATCGAATGCATGTGATTGACAGCCACACCGCAGGCGAGCCGACGCGGGTCATCCTCGACGGCTTTCCCGATCTCGGTTCGGGCCCGCTTTCCGAACGCGCGGCGCTCCTTGCGACGCGATATTACGACGATTACCGCGCCGTGGTGCTTGAGCCGCGCGGCCAGGTGGCCATGGTCGGCGCGCTGCTGGTGCCGCCGGTGGACCCGACCTGCGTCACAGGCGTCATCTATTTCGATGTCGGCGCGGTTCTCGGCATGTGCGGCCATGGCACGATCGGTCTTGCCGTCACGCTTTACCACATGGGCCGGATCGGCACGGGATTGCATCGCATCGAAACGCCGGCCGGCGTCGTCGCGGTCGATGTGCAGGATGAAAGCACCGTCACCGTCACCAATATCGAGAGCCGCCGGGCCAAGGCCGACGTCACGGTCGATGTGCCGGATTTCGGCCCGCTGACCGGCGACGTCGCTTATGGCGGCAACTGGTTTTTCCTCGTTGACCCGAGCCCCATTCCGGTGGTTCCGGACAATATCCGCGCGCTGACGGATCTCGCCGTCGCGACGCGAACCGCGCTCAACGCGCAGGAGATCGGCGGCGAAAATGGCGAGCCGGTCGACCATGTCATCTTCCATGGCCCCGCCAAAGACCGGGCGGCCCACAGCCGCAATTTCGTGCTCTGCCCGGATGACGCCTATGACCGCTCCCCCTGCGGAACCGGCTCGTCGGCGCGGCTGGCCTGCCTTGCTGCAGCCGGCCAGCTGGGCGAAGGATCGGTAATCGTGCAGGAAAGCATTATCGGCTCCACCTACCGGCTCTCCTATACGGCGGGAAGCCAAGGGGGCGTGATCCCGTCGATCACCGGTCAGGCCTATGTCATGTCGGTGGCCGAACTGGTATTCCAGCCCGACGATCCTTTCCGCAACGGTATTGTTATCTGAGCTGCGCAGGCTGATCGGGAATCACAGGCTAACGCCTTCAGCTTGCCGGTATCCAGAGAGCGTTCGAGCCGCTTGATGTAAGGGGCGATATTGAGGCCGTTTTCGATGAGCCATACCGGATTGTAATAAGTGAGGGCATAGCGTGCGCCGCTGTCGCAGATCAGCGCCACGAACGAGCTTTCACACTTTTCTTGCATCATTTTCGCGGCAATCCGGCGCAGGCCGAAGAAATTCGTGCCGGTCGAGTTGCCGGCCTGGCGGAAGATACGTTTGGGCGAAACGTGCATGGCCGCCAGCGAGGCCTTTTCGGGAACCCGGATCATGTGATCGATGACTGCCGGCCAGAAGGACTGTTCGACGTGGAGCCGACCGATGCCCGCGCTCATCATTACCCGTTGGGGGGGGCGCTCCTCGTTTTCGAACTGCGCAAGCATGCTTTAGGCGATTTTGTTATTGCCCTGCCAGCCGGTGGCGCATTCGGCAAAGTTGAACGGGTCAAGATAAGGACCGCCGGCTTTATCGGCGACCTATTTTGCGGCCGCGTAAACCTCGCCGGAGCGTTCGACCAGACGGCACGGGTCGCCGAATCGTTTGATCGTCTCGGTTTTCAGGCGCGATGCGGTGCGCCATCACGGCGATGAAGGTCAGGTGCAAGATCCGGGCGAAACAGGTTTCCGCTCGGATGCATGCTCTCATCCTTCAGATAGACGGAAAGCCCCTTAAGGCCAAGGAACACCGGTTTGATGAGGTGGGTGTCCACAAAAACACGGGCAATGCAGTCATCCGTTGCGAGAAATAGCGGGTCGACGGTTCATATCCCTTCAAGACCTCCAAGAGCCCGCTTCAATAGTTCAGATAGGTAACTTGTCTTGCGAGGCTCGTGATCATCACCCTGACGCTGGCGACGTTGGTCAATGATGAGACGCGATCGTCAGACAGCCCAGAACGGCGCACTGTCTGTTGGACGTCGCCGATCTCTTGCTTTCAGGTTTTAATTGCAACGTTGCGATTTTGAGTTTACTGCTGCGAGGTGAGCGGAAAATCGCACCTTGATATCTGCAAGGGCGTGGTTTCGCTCTCGCACGTCATAAGAAATCGGGGGACTTCTCCGGTTCCATCGCCCGCCACATCCGGAGGACGGGCGTTCAGAAAATCGCCGGCCTTGGCCGCATGGGAGCGAATGATGAGGGATGCCAGCCCGCTTGCGGGAGAACTCGGCCTGTTGCCGGACGATATCAAGCAGGAAGCCAAGCTGAAGCGCTTGCTTGACGATTTGAAGACGAAGGTGACCAGCCCCGTCGATGCCGCCCTGGCCTGGCATTTCAGCGAAACGCCGATGACACCGTCCGAGGCCCTTTCGGCCGAGTGGGCATCCTGGCCGCCATTCGGGCCGCGGTCGGTGTGGAGCAAAAAGCAGGGCCACACCTGGTTCGCTGGTGCTTTCACCGTTCCGGAAGAAGCGCATGGACGTATCCTGGTGCTGAGGATCGCGTCGCAGTGGGAGGAGCGCAAGGGCTCGACCGACCCGCAATGTCTTGCCTATCTCGATGGCCGGATCGCCCAGGCGATCGACGGCAACCACATGGAGCTCGAGATTGCCCGCAGCGCCGTGGCTGGCACGACGCATACCGTCCACGTCAATGCCTTCACCTTTTTCGACCGGCCGCTGGTCGGGCTTGCGACCAGCTTCCATCTGCGCGACGAACGGGTGGAGAAGCTCTATTACGATCTTCTCGTGCCCTATCAGGTCGCGACTTACCTGCCGCAGACCGATCCACGGCGCCACGTGGTGCTCGATCTCGTCGACCAGGCGCTGCGCGCGCTTGACCGACGGGATGGCGACACGCCGGAATTCCGGCAAAGCCTGCCGGCGGCCGAGGCGATCGCCGCCGAAATCTATGCCCTGCCGGATGGCGGCATCAAGCCGCTGATCACCGCCGTCGGCCACACTCATATCGACATCGCCTGGCTCTGGCGCGTGGCCCACACCCGTGACAAGGCCGGACGGTCTTTCGCGACAGCGCTGAAGTTGATGGACGAGTATCCCGGTTTCGCCTTCATGTACAACCAGGCCGTCCTGTTCAATTTCCTGAAGCAGGATTATCCGGAGCTCTGGGAACGGGTGAAGGAAAAGGTCAGGAGCGGCCAGTTCGAGATCGAGGGCGCGATGTGGGTCGAGCCCGACGCCAACATCGTCTCCGGCGAATCGCTGGTGCGCCAGATCATGCGGGGCCGGCAGTTCCACCGCGACGAGTTCGGCGTGGTGCCGAAGTCGCTGTGGTTGCCCGATACGTTCGGTTATTCGGCCAACCTTCCGCAGATCATGTGCGGCTCGGGGCTCGATTACTTCATCACCTCCAAGCTCTCCTGGAACGACACCAACCGCCATCCCTATGACACCTTCTTCTGGCGCGGGATCGATGGCTCGACCACAAAGGCGCAGCTGATCACCACCCAGGCGCTCGAAAGCAAGACCTTCTACACGATCTACAATCCGGAACTGACCGTCAGCGAGGTCTTCGGGTCCTGGCGGCGTTACGAGCCGAAAAGCGCCAGCCGCGAAGTGCTGATGTGCTACGGCTATGGCGACGGCGGGGGCGGCCCGACGCGCGACATGATCGAGCGCGGCAGCCGGCTGGAGCGCGGCATTCCCGGCGCGCCAGAACTCAGGCTGGAGGGCATCGGCCCGTTCCTCGACCGCCTCGGTGCGCGCATGGAAGCGCGCGCCGAAAAATTCCCGACCTGGAACGGCGAGCTCTATCTCGAATATCACCGCGGAACGCTGACCACGCTCGCGCGCAACAAGGCCAGCAACCGCAAGGCCGAGCGGCTGATGCGGGAACTGGAATTCCTCTCTTCCATGGCTTTCGTGCTGAAGGGACGGAGCTATCCCGGGGACGAACTCCGCGGCTACTGGGAAACCATCCTGATCAACCAGTTCCACGACATCCTGCCGGGCACCTCGATCGCCGAGGTCTATCAGGACACCGACGTTGAATACGGCGCGCTGTTTTCTGCCATCGCTTCGAAGGATGGCCTCTGGCATGCAGCCCTCGGCGCGGTGTGCGAGCGCGAAGAGGAAGAGCTGACGCTGGTGAACGCGACCGGGCAGGATCGCGCGGGCGAACTCGTCACGATCGGCTCGGCATCCGCGCTTGCGGGGCTCGGGCTCGAATCGGCCGGTACCGTGGCGCCCCTGCAGCGGCTGGAAAAGGCCGATGGAACGGCGGTCTTCGCCGCGCCGGCAACGGTCAGGCCGCTCGGCTGGTCGAAGGCGGCCTTGCGCGCGTCCGCCGCCGCGCCAGCCACCTCCGTCCTCTCGGTTTCCACGAGCCATCTCGAAAACGAGCATATCCGTGTCAGCCTCGACGATCGCGGCGAGATCACCTCGCTTTTCGACAAGACGCGCGACCGCGAACTCGTGAAAGCCGGCAGCACCGCCAACCGGCTGATCGCCTATGAGGACAAGCCAAAGAAGTATGACGCCTGGGATATCGACCACTATTTCGAGGAACAGTACTGGCCGCTTGCGGATGGCCCGGTCACGTTCGAGGTGGTCGAGCAGGGGCCTTACCGCGCCGCTCTCAGAATTTCGCGGACCTACCAGTCGTCGACGCTCGTGCAGATCGTATCGCTCGAAGCAGGTGCGTCGATGGTGCGCTTCGAGACTCTCGTCGATTGGCAGGAGCAGCACACCGTTCTGAAGGCCTGCTTCCCGCTCGATCTCAACTGCTCTGAAATTCGCTCGGAAATCCAGTTTGGCCATGTCAAACGGGCAACCCACCGCAACACCAGCGTCGACAAGGCCCGATTTGAAACCTCGATGCACCGCTGGATCGACATGAGCGAGACGAATTTCGGCGCCGCTTTCCTGAACGACTGCAAATATGGCTATGACGCGGTCGAGCAACTCGTGCGGCTGACGCTGCTGCGCGGCTCGATGGCGCCGGCCGAAATGCCGGATCGCGGCGAAAACCGCATGAGCTACGCGATCATGGTGCATGGCGGTCTGACGGATCTTTCCGAGGTCCAACGCGCCGCCGAGCGGTTCAACAATCCGATCGTCGTGGTGGGGGATGCATCCAGGCCATCGCAAGTGCCGGTTTCGCACGCGGCTTTCTCCTTTGCTACCTGCGACGCCGCAAATGTCACGCTGGAGACCGTTAAAAAGGCCGAGGAAAGCGAAGCGCTCATCCTCCGCATGTTCGAACATGCCAATATCCGCGCGGAAGGCCGGATCGTGTTCGGCATACCCGTGAAATCCGTCAGGATTACCAACCTGATGGAAGAACATGAAGGCCGGGAGCTTACGCTCAGCGACAATGGCGTCGACATCGACCTCCGGCCGTTCGAGATCCAGACGCTGAAAATCGAACCGGCCTAGGGCTTGCGGGAGGCGCTGCCAAAAAGACCGTGGCGGCGCCTCAAGGTAACGTTGCAATTCTGTGGGGACGGACCATACTCACCCGTGCTAGACGCGTTTGCGTGAGTATGCGGAATTCAGCAGTGTTATCATGAAGCAGGTTGACGACGATGAACGGCCGGTTCCCGGCAAACGGGCGACATTAAAGACGATTGCCGACCTGACGGGATACAGCCTGTCGACGGTATCGCTCTCGTTGCGGGGCGGAAAGCCGCTGAAGGAAGAGACGCGTCGCCGGGTTATGGAGGTTGCCGCCGAGGTCGGCTATGTCCCCGACAGGGCCGGCGTGCGCCTCAGAACCGGCAAGACCAACGTCATCTCCCTGATCCTGCACGACGGCGGTCATTCGGTCGAGTTCACCAGCCGGCTGCTGCAGGGGGTCGCCAAAAGCCTCAAGGGAACCCGTTATCATCTGACCGTCAGCCCTGAATTCGAGGATGTCGATTCGCTCGACGCGGTCCGCCACATCCTCGAAAACAACACCGCCGACGGCGTAATCCTGACCCACACGATCCCGCGTGACAAGCGCGTCAAGATGATGATGGATGCCGGCCTGCCCTTTGTCAGCCTCGGCAGAACCGAGTTCGAAACGCCGCATCCTTTCCATGACTTCGATTCCGAGGCCTTCATCGATCTCGCCGTGGCGCGCCTCGACACACTCGGGTGCCGGAGCCTCATCCTCGCGCAGGAAAGCAGCAACACGACCAACTACCGCAACCTCGTCAATGCCTTCCGCAAGGCCTGCCGGGCGAGGGGCATCGAGGGCGTGATCCGCGGCGAAAACCTCGTCGCCACCGGTGGCTTTGACGAGGTTCGCCGGTTGGGCCGTCAACTCGCCGCGGACGGCGACCGACCGGACGGGGTCATCTGCAGCGGGGAACTCTACGCAATCGCGCTGTGCAGCGGTCTGCAGGAACGCGGCGTCCTGATCGGGCGCGATATGAAGCTGGTCTGCAAGCAGACCTCCGACATCCTGCCGATCATCTTCCCGCATTCCGACGGCATCGAGGAGGATATGGTGGCGACCGGCGTCGAACTGACCCGGCTCCTGCTCGCCCGTCTCGATGACGCGCCGGTGGAAAACCTGCAGACTCTCGGCGCGCCGGTGCCCCGCTGGCGCTATGGCGTCACTGCTTCCTGATCCGGCCGTACGGACTTTCGGCGCGGGAGCGCGGCGGGGAAGTCGTGTCCGGCCAAAGTTGCATCATGATTGTCATAAGCTTATGAAATAATTACTTTTTATTGGATATCCGACATTTACGATAAAATCATTGCAACGTTGCGATTTTGCGCTTATTGTCCGTCATAGCCCGGTCGCCGGAACGAGGTATCAGCGATGCCGGGCGCTGATTCCGGGGTCGCCGGTTTCGGCAGGGAGTTGAACATGCAGGCCATCGCGATCGTGACGGCGGCCCGGACACCTGTGCCCGGGACCGTCCCCGCGTGGCATAGTGGAGGATTTCAGTGAGCAGTTTTGTGATCAACCGACGTCATTTCCTGGGCGCAAGCGCGGGCGTGGTCGGCCTATCCATGTTCGGGGGTGCGGCCCGCGCCGCCGAAACCGACATCCGCATGGTCTGGTGGGGGTCCGAGGAGCGGGCCAACCGCACCAATGCCGCAATCGAGGCCTTCGAACAGGCTTTCGCCAATGTCGCCGTCGAGGGCGAATATATGGGTTGGGGGGATTACTGGCCTCGCCTCGCAACGCAGATCGCCGGCGGAAACGCGCCCGACCTTATCCAGATGGATTATCGCTACGTCTTCGAATATGCCCGGCGCGGCGCGCTGCTGCCGCTCGACAGCTATCTCGGCAACGAACTCAAGATCGAGGACTTCGGCACGGCCAATCTGGAATCTTGCAGCGTCGACGGCAAGCTCTACGGCGCCAATGTCGGCGTGAACGCGATCGGTCTGATCCTTGATCCCGCCGCCTGGGAAAACGCCGGCGTCGAACCGCCGTCTTATGGCACCACCTGGGAAGACTACGTTGAAAAGTGCATCGCCTTTGCCAAGGGCAACGACCGGAAGCGTTTCTACGCCAGTGTCGACGGCAGCGGCAAGGAAGCGCTGTTCGAAGGCTGGCTGCGTGGTCGCGGCAAGTCTCTCTATACGCAGGACGGTCAACTCGGCTATGACGCGAAGGACGCGGCCGAATGGTTCGCCATGTGGGTGGAGATGCGCAAGGGCGGTGGCTGCGTGCCGCCGGATATCCAGGCGCTCGACAAGGAGTCGGTCGAAAATTCCCCGCTCATCCTCGGCTATTCCGCGACCGACAGCATCACCTCGAACAAGTTCGTGGCGTTCCAGAAACTGAGCAAGGTGCCGCTTGGCCTTGCCGCCCAGCCGGTGGTCAAGGACGGCAAGCCTTCGAGCTATCTGAAGCCGTCGCAGATGTTCTCGGTCTACGCCAAATCGAAGGCCCCCGACGCTGCGGTCGAACTCGCGAACTTTCTTGTGCGCGATCCGCGCGGAGCGCTGATCCTCGGCATGGAACGCGGGGTTCCGGCATCGCCTGCCATCCGCGATGCGCTGATGCCCGATCTCGACGCGGCAAGCCGCAAGGTCGTCGATTTCATCTCGAAGCTGACGCCCTATGTCGGCCCGCTGCCGCCGGCGCCGCCGCAGGGTGCGGGTGAAGTCTATAACGTCTTCATGCGCGTCAGCCAGGAGGTCGCATTCGAGGCTGCAAGTCCCGAAAAGGGCGGCGAAAGCCTGGTGAAGGAAGCCAATTCCGTGCTTCAGCGAGGATAACGGCTCAAAATGAATACTACCAGGCAAGTCACTGCCTCGGTCGTTGCCGGCGGGCCGCCAAGGCCCGCCGGCGGGCGGCAGGGGGCCTTTTTCCGCAATCTGCCAGGCTATCTGTTCCTGTCGCCCTGGCTCATCGGCTTTCTCTGTCTCACCCTTGGGCCGGCGCTGGTCTCACTCTATCTTTCGTTTACGGATTACGACCTGCTGCAATCGCCGCATTTCGTCGGCGCCGCCAATTACGTTCGCATGATGACCGAGGATCCGAAATTCTCCGCGGCCATGCGGGTCACCTTCCTGTTCGTCGCGCTCTCCGTTCCGCTGAAGCTCATTTTCGCGCTCGCGGTGGCCATGGCGCTCAACCGGGGACTGAAGGGACTGACAGTCTACCGGGCGGTCTTCTATCTGCCGTCTTTGCTCGGCTCGTCGGTCGCGATCGCGGTGCTGTGGCGCCAGCTTTTCGCCGCTGATGGCCTGATCAACAGCATCCTCGGGCTGTTCGGCATCGAAGGCCCAAGCTGGATTTCCAATCCGAACTACTCGCTCTACACGCTGGTGGTACTGTCGGTGTGGCAGTTCGGTTCGCCAATGATCATCTTCCTTGCCGGCCTTCGGCAGATCCCGACGGACATGTACGAGGCGGCGAGCCTCGACGGCGCCTCCGCCGTGCGCCAGTTCTTCAGGATCACCCTGCCGCTCTTGTCGCCGGTGATCTTCTTCAATCTCGTGATCCAGACGATCGAGGCCTTCAAGGCCTTCACCCCCGCCTTCATCGTTTCGGGCGGCACGGGCGGGCCGATCAACTCGACGCTGTTCTACACGCTCTACCTCTACCAGGAGGCCTTCGGTTACTTCCGCATGGGCTATGCCTCGGCGCTCGCCTGGGTTCTGGTGGTCATCATCGCGGCATTCACGGCGCTGTCGTTCCTCTCAACGCGCTATTGGGTTCACTACGATGACTGATACGACACAACCGCTTCCCGGCACATCGAGCCAGCATCCCTACCTGCGCTCGGCGCTGATGCATGCCGCCCTGATGGCGGTATCCTTCGTGATGCTCTATCCGGTGCTTTGGATGTTGGCGGGCTCGCTTCGTCCGGCATCCGACCTGTTCGGCCGCAATGTCAGCCTGATCCCCTCGCAGGTGACGCTCGAGGCCTATACCAACGGCTGGTTCGGCCTGAAGGTCAGTTTCGGGCGCTTCTTCGTCAACTCTCTGGTGATCTCGGTGCTGGCGACGATCGGCAATGTTCTGGCCGCCTCGCTTGCCGCCTTCGCCTTTGCACGCATGAAATTCTGGGGTCGCGGCGTCTGGTTCGCGCTGATGCTCGGAACGCTGATGCTGCCCTATCACGTCACGCTGATCCCGCAATATGTGGTGTTTCTGAAACTCGGCTGGGTCAACACCTGGCTGCCGCTGATCCTGCCGAAGTATTTCGCCATCGATGCCTTCTTCGTGTTCCTGATGGTTCAGTTCTTCCGCGGCATTCCGCGTGAGCTCGACGAGGCGGCGATGATGGACGGTTGCAGCGCATGGCGGATCTACAGCCGGATCATGCTGCCGCTGTCGATGCCGGTGCTGGCGACCGCGGCGATCTTCTCCTTCATCTGGACCTGGGAGGACTTTTTCGGACCGCTGATCTACATCAGCGAGATGAAGAACTACACGGTGCAGCTCGGCCTGCGCTCGTTCATCGACTCGAGCGGCACATCGAGCTGGAACGAGCTTTTTGCGATGTCGATCCTGTCGCTGGTTCCGCTGTTCCTGATCTTCCTGTTCTTCCAGCGCCTGCTCATCGAAGGCATCGCCACAACGGGAATGAAACGCTGACGCCGGGCCGGCCGCCGCGCAGTCGGGCGCCGGCCGGTTTTCCAGCGCACAACAAAGCCAAATTAGGTGAGACACGATATGTCTACGAGTATTGAACTCAGAAAAGTGGTGAAGCGCTTCGGCGCGGTCGAGGTCATCAAGGGGATCGACCTCGACATCGCGCCTGGCGAATTCACGGTGTTCGTCGGCCCGTCGGGCTGTGGAAAATCGACCCTTTTGCGGATGATCGCGGGTCTCGAGAACATCACCAGCGGCGATCTTCTGGTCGCAGGCGACAGGATGAACGATGTCCACGCCTCAAAGCGCGGGATCGCGATGGTGTTCCAGTCCTACGCGCTCTATCCGCACATGACCGTCTACAAGAACCTGGCCTTCGGTCTGGAGACGGCAGGCTACAAGCGGGCCGAAATCGACAGGCGGGTGCGCGCGGCAGCCGAGACGCTGCAGATCACCGACTATCTGGAGCGACGGCCGAAGGCGCTTTCCGGCGGCCAGCGCCAGCGCGTCGCGATCGGCCGCTCCATCGTGCGCGACCCGAACATCTTTCTGTTCGACGAACCGCTTTCCAATCTGGACGCGGAGCTGCGTGTGCAGATGCGCGTCGAGATCGCCAAGCTGCACGAACGTCTCGGCAACACGATGATCTACGTGACCCATGACCAGGTCGAGGCCATGACCATGGCTGACCGGATCGTGGTGCTGAAGGCCGGCGAGGTAATGCAGGTCGGTTCGCCGCTCGATCTCTACAATCGCCCGGCCAACCAGTTCGTCGCGGGCTTCATCGGTTCGCCGAAGATGAACTTCCTGACGGGAAAGACCCTGTCGCCCACCCTATTTTCGGTCTCCGGCTGCGACATCACGCTGCCCGGCATGGTGCCCGTGGCAAACCCAGGGACGCCGGTGACGTTCGGGGTCCGCCCGGAACATATCGTCGTTGGCGGTGAGGATGGCATTTCGCTGGGCGAAGTCAGCGTTCAGCTCGTCGAACACCTCGGCGGTACGACCGTGATCTACGCCACGACCGCAGGCGGCGAGAACCTGACGATCATGGCCGACGGCCAGCACATGATCACCAACGGGACGGTTATTCCGATCCGGGTCAACCCCGCGCTCTGCCACGCCTTCGATGGCTCGGGCAAGTCACTCAGGGCGTAGGCGCATGTGGGGCAGAGGTTCGACCTGCCCCACGAAGCGCTGTTTCCCTCCCCCTCCCGCAAAGGCGCCACCGATGGTTTTCGCGGCGGCCCCTTTGCGGCTCTTGAAACATTGGAGAAGACCATGAAATACGCAATCGTCGGCACGGGGTCGCGCCACGGCATGTTTCGTGACGCCGTCACCCGCGATTTCGCAGACGGCAATGAGCTGGTCGGCCTTTGCGACATCAACGACAAGCGGCTCGCCCTTTCCGCAGGACGGGTGCCGCCACGCGAGGGCAATGGCATCGCCACCTATCTTGCCCACGAGTTCGCCACGATGCTCGACGAGCAGAAGCCCGACACCGTGATCTGCACCGTACCCGACTATCTCCACCACGACTATGCCGTGGCGGCCATGCGGGCGGGCTGCGATGTCATGACTGAAAAACCGATGACGATCGACCTTGCCAAGCTGAAGGCGATCCTCGACGCGCAGGCCGAAACTGGCCGCAAGGTGGCGGTGACCTTCAACTACCGCTACACGCCGGCCCGCACGCAGCTCAAGGACATCCTGATGTCCGGCGCGATCGGCGAGGTTACGGCGGTCAATTTCTCCTGGTTCCTTGATCGCGAGCACGGCGCGGACTATTTCCGCCGCTGGCACCGCTACAAGAACCAGTCGGGCGGCCTGCTTGTACATAAGTCAACGCATCATTTCGATCTCGTCAACTGGTGGCTTGGCGGCACGCCGACATCGGTGACGGCCAGGGGAAGGCGTGCCTTCTACACGCCGGAAACCGCTGCCGCCAGAGGGCTTTCCGGCCATGGGCCGCGCTGCCTCGACTGTCCCGTCGGCGACCGTTGCGATCTTCGTCTCGATCTCGCGCACCACGCAAAGCTCAAGGAACTGTTCCTCGATGCCGAGGACGCGGATGGCTATCTGCGTGACCGCTGCCTGTTCGACGAGGACATCACCATTGAGGATACGATGCAGGTTCAGGCGAGCTACGATACCGGCGCGACCCTGAACTACACGCTCTCGGCCTACAGCCCCTGGGAGGGCCTGGAGATCAAGTTCTACGGCACCAAGGGTGAACTGACCCACCGCCATGTCGAGGTTCACGGCATCTTTGCCGGCAAGCGCGACAAGGCCGAAGGCTCGGAGTCGATGACGACGACGCTCTACATCGCCGGCGAGAAACCGCGCCAGCTCGAGGTCTGGAGTGGCGCCGGCGACCATGGCGGGGCCGACCCGGTGATGCTTGCGCATCTGTTCGACGCCGATATCGGCGAAGACAAATACGGCCGTTCCTCGAGCCATATCGACGGCGCCTGGTCGATTCTTACCGGCATCGCCGCCAATGCCTCGATCGCGAAAGGCGGTGAGACCGTCCATATCGACCGGATGCTGGCCGATCACGGCATCGACAACCTTCCGCGAAAGCGCTGGGTGACGGGGCCTGCCACGCGATAGGCCAGCCGTCGGAAGGCGGCGTCCGATGCGATTTGTCCGACCGGGAGAGAGGTCTGGGCGCAGAGGCCACAGGGACTTGTGATAGGGTTCGCAACAAGAGGAGTTCAAAATCCTGCGCTAAGTGCGAATGAAATGTGAACTTTATGCAGCAAGCGCGCGACCGTTCGGAAATCGCAAGGGTCTGAACTCTCCTGGCATGTGCTGTTCATAGTCCCAGGAGGATATTTCGGTGAGATTTATGTGCTCCCAACTGAGTGGCGAGACGTCCCTCAACTGACCTGCTTCCCTGAATGATCCTCGTTTTTTTGGTTAGTCTGTTCCCCAACGAAGGAGACAGGCAATGAAACGATCCAGGTTTTCCGATGAGCAAATCATCGGCATTTTGAAGGAGCATCAGGCGGGCATGTCGGCGGCTGATCTGTGCCGCAAATACGGCGTCAGCGATGCGACTTTCCAT
>NZ_VCLB01000010.1 GCF_005924265.1 Martelella lutilitoris | reverse complement strand
CGTGCAGGCGATCCTGGATTTCACCCATCAGCGGATCGCGTTCGACTATATGAAGGCCGACCCGTTCAGGACCGCCTTTGGTGGCTTCAGCGATGGCGTCGGCGTCTGCCGCGACTATGCCCATCTCGCCATCACGCTCTGCCGTTGCCTCAACATTCCGGCGCGTTATTGCACAGGCTATCTCGGCGATATCGGCGTGCCGATGGACCCGAACCCGATGGATTTCAGTGCATGGATGGAAGTCTATCTCGGTGGGCGTTGGTATACGGTCGATGCGCGGCACAACAGCCCACGCATCGGCCGCATCCTGATGGCGAGAGGCCGCGATGCAACGGATGTGGCAATGTCGACGGCCTTCGGCCCGGCCATTCTTCGCCAGTTCGATGTCGTCACCGAGGAAATCTGAACCGGCGGCGCGTCATCCACGCCCCCAACGGCATCAGTTCAAAAGCAATGTGTGCTTGCCGCCGTCGATCGGCACCCGTGCGATGTTTTCGGACAGCGTCAACGTATCGCCATCCAGCATGGCCGACCATGCGTCCGCGCCCGGTCGGCGGCCATTATCAACGCGGATATCGAAGCGGGTCTTTTCCACCGTGACTGTGGCCTCGAAACCCGGCCATTGCGCCGGGATCGACGGAGCGACCAGCAGGAAGCTGCCCTCGCGGCGAATGCCGAGAATACCCTCGACGCCCGAGCGGTACATCCAGCCACCAGAGCCGGTATACCATGTCCAGCCGCCACGCCCGACATGCGGTGCGACGGAATAGACGTCGGCGGCGACGACATAGGGCTCGACCTTGTAGCGGTCGGCATCTTCGGCGGTGAGGGCATGATTGACGGGGTTCAGCAGCGAAAAGAGCGCCTGCGCCTTGTCGCCGTTTCCCGACTTGGCAAACGCCATGATCGCCCACATGGCCGCATGGCTGTATTGTCCGCCATTTTCGCGCAGGCCCGGCGGGTAGCCCTTGATATAGCCCGGATCGCGCGCGCCGTCGCCGAAGGGCGGGGTGAACAGCAGCGCCAGGCCTTCATCGGGCCGGATGAGGTGCCGTTCGAGCGAAGAAAGCGCGGTCGCGGCGCGGGCCGGATCCCCGGCACCCGACAGGACGGCCCAGGACTGTGCAATCGAGTCAATACGGCACTCCGGATTGTCGCTTGTGCCAAGCCATGTGCCGTCGTCGAAGGTTGCCCGGCCATACCATTCGCCGTCCCAGGCATGGGTTTCGATGGCTGCGCGCAGCGTTTCGGCGTGGGCGCGCCAGCGACCGGCGCGCTGCGGATCGCGCCGGTCGGCAAGAGGGGCGCAAAGATCGATTGCCGCCAGCAGCAGCCAGCCTAGCCACACGCTCTCGCCCCTGCCGCCTTCGCCGACCCGGTTCATGCCGTCATTCCAGTCGCCGGTGCCCATTAGCGGCAGGCCATGCTCTCCGGTCAGTTCAATGGACTGGTCGAGACCGCGCGCCATGTGTTCGAAAAGCGCAGCCTCTTCGACTGCGACAGTCGGATGGAAAAACGCATCGTGCTGTCCGGGTTCGAGCAGCGGGCCTTCGAGGAAGGGCACGGGTACATCGAGCAAGGCGTCATCGCCGGTGGTTTTCACATAGGTCGCGGCAGCGTAGGCGAGCCAGACCCGGTCGTCGGAGATGCGGGTTCTGACACCCTGGCCGGACTGGGGCAGCCACCAATGCTGGACGTCGCCCTCGATAAACTGCCTGGAGGCGGCGCGCAGGAGGTGATGCCGGGTCTCCTCCGGTCGGGCAAAGGTCAGCGCCATGCCATCCTGAAGCTGGTCGCGGAAACCATAGGCGCCGCTTGCCTGGTAGAAGGCGGAGCGGGCGGTGATGCGGCAGGCAACCGTCTGGTAGAGCAGCCAGCCGTTCAACATGATATCCATCGCCCGGTCCGGCGTTTTCACCTGAACGGTCTGCAAAAGATCGCTCCAGTGATCGGTGACCGCCTGCAGGACCGCGTCGAGATCGGCCTCGCGGTAGCGCGCAATCAGGCTGCGCGCCTCGTCCACAGAGGTGCATTCACCCAGAAACGAAGTGATCTCCATCGTTTCGCCGGGGCTGATCACGATCGTCCGCTGCAGGGCGGCACAGGGATCGAGGCCAGCGCCTGTGGCGCCTGAAAGCGGCTGGTCACGACCAAGGGCGCGCGGCCCGGAGGCATTGCCGTGACGGCCGAGGAATTCGCTCCTGTCCGCCGTCCAGGCCGTCTGTTCGCCTCCAAGGTCGGCAAAAGCGAGGCGACCGGGAAAGCCGGCGCTCCACGGATTTCGCGCAAACAGGGCTCCAGACTTTACATCGATGTCTGTGATGACGAACGGCGCCGTAGCACCGCGCGAGCCGCCAAGAACGAGTTCGGCGTAACTTGTGACCGTCAGGCGCCGCGGCCGACCAGTCGTGTTGCGGAGCGTCAGGCGTGAAATCTTGACCGGATCGGCGAGCGGTACGTATTGGAGAAGATCAGCCGAAATTCCGTCTTGCTCATGTTCGAACCGGCTATAGCCGAAGCCGTGGCGGGCGATATAGGCGCCTTCGCGCCGGATCGGCTGCGCCGTCGGGCAGAAAAGTTCGCCTGTTTCTTCATCGCGGATATAAAACGCTTCGCCGGTCGGATCGGTGACCGGGTCATTCGACCAGGCTGTCAGCTGGTTTTCGCGGCTGTTTTCAGCCCACGTGTAGCCGTTGCCTTCCGCAGAAACCTGAAAACCGAAACGGGAATTGGCGATCACATTGATCCAGGGCGCAGGGGTGACCGCATCCGCTTCTAGAATGGTCACATACTCCCTGCCATCCTTGTCAAAGCCACCAAATCCGTTGAAGAACTCGAGTGCCGGGCGCTGATAGGGCGCCATGTCTTTCCTTGAGGCGCGCTTCGGCCATGCCGGTTTTACCGGCATGGCCGGCGGAGACGGCAATTGCGGATATTGCTGCGCAATCGGGCCGCGCCGGGCATTCAGCCTGACACGGGCGACCGAATGAAGCTGCGCGAGCGCCTCTGCGCTCATCAGGTCCGCCCGGAGAACGAAGACCGAGCCCTGTGCCAGTTCGATACCGGGGCGTGGCCGCGACTGGCTGCTGCGATGCGCGGTCTCGATGGCGATCTGCAGGTCCTGTGTGTAGGACGAGGCACGGGCGTTGACGATGACGAGATCGACCGCAAGGCTCTTCATCCGCCAGTATTCGTGCGCCCGCAGCAATTGATGGACCTGCGCCATGTCCTGCGCGTCGTCTATGGTGAGTAGCACGATCGGCAAATCACCGGAAATACCGAGATGCCAGAGATCGGACTGGGATCCGGCGCCGCGCGCAATTTCGGTTGCCGATGCCCTAAAGCGCGGATCCGCGTAGATGATCGGGGCGGCCAATCGCTGAAAATCAGCGACCTCGCCCGATTTGACATCGAGATGGCGAAGCTGAACCTGGGCCTGGGTCCAGGCGAGCGTCCGGGCGCGTTCGAAGGCGCTGCGGTCGAGATGCCTGTCGATCAGGTCAATGAGTTCGGCACGCGAAGGAGCGACGACGGTCCAGTAGGCGATGCGGGCGGACTTTCCGGCAGCGACCTTCAAACGCTGGCGGATCGAGAAAACCGGATCGAGCACTGTGCCGACCGTATTCGAAAGCGGCGCGTCGCCCGCCATGGATGCCGCGGTGGCGACCGTATTGCCGCGACCGATGAAACGGGCCCGGTCGGTTTCGTATTGCGGGTCGGCGGCGGGTTGGCCTTCGACCACGGCAAAATGGGCGGCCCATATGCGGGGCTCATCCGGCGTGCGCGGGCGGCGGGTTGCGATCAGCGCGCCGTATTCTGCGGCATACTCCGTCTGGACGAACATCTTCGAAAACGCCGGGTGGGCGGTATCGGCCGAAGCCGGCGCGAGCACAAGTTCGGCACAGGATGTGATTTCGATTTCGCGTGCGCGCCTGCCGGTGTTGGAGATGGAGACGCGCCGAACCTCACAGTCGTCCTCGCCCGAAACCAACACCTCCATTGTCGTGGTCAGCGTATCGTGAACGGAGACGAAGCGGGCCTTGTCTTCGTCGAAAACGACATGGCCGCCTTCGTCATCGTCGCTGAGCGGCCGGGCGCCTGCGGACCAAACCGCACCATCATCGACATCGCGCAGGAAGATCGACGAACCGTCATCATCGCAGGTGACGTCCTCATGCCAGCGCGTGACGGCAAGGTCATGCCAGCGGCTGTAGCCGGAGCCGTTGTCTGTCAGCATCACCGCATAGCGGCCGTTCGAAAGCAGATGGGTTGCCGGAGGGCCGGTCACGACCCCGGAAAGTCGCCGTGATGTATCGGGACCCAGTGAGGATTTGACGGGCGAGACCGGAGCGTCTTCGATCTTTTGACGCTCGTTGGTCACCGTGCGGGGTATGCGTTCCTGCAACAGCAGTTCACAAGCCTGAATGATCGGTTCGCGATGGAAATAGGCGCGCATGATTCCGTCATCGAGCGTGTTGGCGATGGCGACAATCGTCATGCCCTGATGGTGGGCCATGCTTGTGCGCACGATTGCCACCTTATCATTCTCGGGGAGTCTCGCAGGCGTGAAATCCAGCGCTTCGTAAAAGCCATAGCGCCCGAGGGCACCCAGGGAGGCCAGCCGGACATAGTTCGCACATGCGGCCTTCGGATCGATCATTGAGGCGAGACCGGTTGCATAGGGCGCTATGACGGCATTTTCGGAAAGGCCGCGCTTCAGCCCGAGGCCGGGAACGCCGAAATTGGAATACTGATAGGTCAGTTCCGTATCACGGGCATTGTAGGCGGATTCGGAGATGCCCCATGGCGTGCCAAGCTTGACGGCATAGGCTTGCTGGCGCCGGATCACAAGCCGGTTGGTCTGGGCAAGCAGGCTGGTTTGCGGTGCGCGCATGACCAGCGAGGGCATCAGATATTCGAACATCGAGCCTGACCATGAGATCAGTGCCGAGGCCGGTCCAATCGGCGTTGCAGAGCGTCCCAGCAGGAACCAGTGCCGGGTTTCAACATCGCTCTTGGCGATTGCGAACAGGCTTGCCAGTCGGGCTTCCGAGGCCAAAAGATCATAGCAGTTCTCGTCAAGGATTTCGTCCGGGATTGAATAGCCGATCGAAAGGAGCTTGCGTTCGGGATCGAGCAGGAAAGCGAAATCCATCGCCATTGCCATCGCCCGCGCTTCGGTCGCAATCGCCGATATTCGGATATCCAGACTCCTGTCAGCCAGGCGATCGCGCCGATCCTCGGCCAAGCGTCTGTTCAGGGTGCCGAGCCAGAAAATGAGGTCGTCGGAGGAATCCTCACCGGTTTTGGGAATGGTTTTCCATGCTGCGGCGATGGCCTTGTTGCAAAGGCGGGTCAGAATGGGGCCTAACGTTTCAAAGGACTCTGATCCGTTCAGCCGGAGTTCGATATCGTCGAGCAGGCCGGTCAGCCGTTCATCAGCGTGTCTGCCCTTTCCGGAGGTCGCGTCGAGTGCCTGCCGGGCCAGCGCTAGACTGTCGGTCAGCCCTGTCCGTATATTTGAAGCCGAAGGCGCTGCGACCCAGGATTCACAGGCATTGGCAAGAGCAAGCAGATGCCCCGCGAGGTTTCCGCTGTCGACCGAGGAGACGTAAGCGGGATCGAGAACGCGCATGTCATCGGTCGCATACCAGTTGAAGAGGTGGCCTTTGTACTTGGCCAGTGTCCTCACTGTTTTCAGCGTAGCCTCAAGCCTGTCGGCAGTCTCGACCTTGCCGGTCCAGCCGAAATCGCGGGCCGCGACGGTAGAGAGAAGATAGAGCCCGATATTGGTGGGCGAGGTGCGCCGGGCGATGACGGGCTTCGGATCCTCCTGAAAATTGTCCGGCGGCAACATGTTGCTTTCAGGCGTCACGAAGGTCTCGAAGAAGCGCCATGTCCGGCGGGCGATCAGACGCAGTGCGATTGCGTCAGCATCGGATGTCGCGCCCCCCACCTTTTCTGCAGGCGGGCGGCTCGTCCAAAGGGCAATGGCGGGCCCCGCCAGCCACAAAAGGGCAAAGGGAAGAATGAGCGGCCATGATGACGGCGACAGCAGGCAGGCAGTCCCGGCGATGGCAAGCGCGATCAGCGTGCCGGGCGCCATGCGGCGGTAGAAACCGGAAAGATCAAGGCGCGGGCTGCCCTGCGACTGGGCGGCTGTTGTCCATTCCAGGAAATGGCGTCGGGTGCGAAAGAGCCGGTTCATCGTCGTCACGATCGCGTCCGTCATCCGCCATGCCCTGTCGGGAAGAAAGGCAAGGTCGAGACCGGTTCGCAAGGCAGCAAGGCGAAGATCCGCGCCCAGCGTGCTCAGGTGACTGCGCAGATGAATGCCGGTGCTGTGCGGCATGGCGGTGGATAAAACCGGAAGAAAGGCTGTGATTGCCAGAGTGGCGAAGACCAGCGCGATCGCCACCAGTGCGGCGGGAAACGGCATAGTGCAGGCAAGGCCAAGGGCCAGAAGCGTGAACGGAGCGATGAGGGAGCGCCTCAGATTGTCGACCATCATGCCACGGTTGACGGCGGGCAGGACGCCATCGTCCCTGTATTGTCCGGTCAGCCAGGGCAGAAGCTGCCAGTCGCCCCGCGTCCAGCGATGCTGTCGCTTGGCGTCGACGTCGTAGCGGGCCGGAAATTCCTCGATGAGTTCGACGTCGGAGGCCAGGGCCGCCCGGGCAAATGAACCCTCGAAAAGATCGTGGCTGAGCATCGTGTTCTCCGGCACGCGCTCGCCGAGTGCCTGTTCAAAGGCGTCGATGTCGTAGATGCCCTTGCCGGTATAACCGCCGATGCCGAAAAGATCCTGGTAGACATTCGAGGCCGCGGCGGCATAAGGGTCGATGCCGCCTGGCGCGGAAAAGACTTGCTGATAGAGGGAGCCCTCATGGCCCACCGGTAGCGAGGGCGTCACACGCGGCTGGAGAATGGCATAACCATCGACAATCCGTTGGTCCGCCGAACTGAAACGCGGACGGTTAAGCGGATGTGCCATCTTGCCGATCAGGCGGTGTGCCGCGTCGCGCGGTAAGCGGGTATCTGCATCGAGCGTGATCACATAACGCACGTCCGCCGGAACCTCGGGCGGGACGCCTGCAATCGGAGCGAAGCTGGTGTCGTCGGCGCCACGCAGTAAGCGATTGAGTTCGTGCAGCTTGCCGCGCTTACGCTCCCACCCCATCCAGCGGTTTTCTAAGGGATTGAACAGACGGCGGCGGTGCAAAAGCAGGAAGCGGTTGCCTCCGTTCACCGGACTGTGACGTTCGTTAAGACGGGCGATTGCGATAGCAGCAGCGGCCAGCAAAGGGCCGTCCGCTTCAATCTCTTCCTGATCGGCATCGGTTCCATCCGTGACAAGCGCGAAGACGATGTCGCCACCCGCGCCGGAAAGGTGATGGACCTCAAGGCGCTCGACCTGCTCCAGAATATCCGCTTCATTCGTCAGAAGCGTGGGAACGGCGACGAGCGTGCGCAACGACGGCGGAACGCCGTGCCTGAGGGAGAGGCCGGGCAGAATGACGGCGCCGAAACACCAGCTCATTGTCCGGTTGACGATGGCTGTCGCAACTTCGCTTGTCGGCAGCAGTGCCAGGATTGCAAACAGCGCGAGCCAGACGGCCGTCAGGCCAGTTTGCGACAACAGCAACAGCGACAGGGCCATCAGCAGTGTCGTAACAAGCAGGATCGACGCGATGTAACCACCAATGCCTAATCGGATATTGAGACGTCCGAGCCAGAGGCGCACAGGCGGCTGAAACCCGATCACCCGCTCCAGGGCTGGCCGACCCTCGGCGATGAGGTGATAGCCCGGATCGGCGACCCGCGCGGCATCGGTCGGGTCATCCTCGTCGGATGCCGGTTTTCGCGCTGCCTCAAGCGCCTGATCGGCGACCTCCAGTTCCGTCCATGATGAGCCGCGCGCAAGCTGTTCGATCGCCTTGCGATAGAGGTCGCGCGTCGGGAAATCCATGTCCGCAAAGGCGCTCGCAGCGCGCATCCGCGCGTCGACGGGACTTACGCTTTCGAACACGTCCGCCCAGTCCATATCGGAAATCAGCCTGAGGCTGGTGACGATGTTGCGGACAGTGACATTCGAGGCGCCTTGCCTTTGCTGGGAATGCTGCACGACCTCTTCGATGGTGCATCCCTGCAGCGCAAGCCGTTTCTCCAGCCATCCGAGCGTGGGCGTGGTCTCGGGGTCCCGGTTTCTAAGTTGCCGCGCCAGATGTCCGGCAAAGAGTTCCGACAGCGGTTCTTTGGAACGTGAGGCGATATCGTCCTGAAGAGCCGTCTCGCCGTCGTCGGCTGAAAGAATTTTGATGGCCAGATTCGCAGCGTCGAGCCGGGCGGCGCGTGCCACCGTAATCTGATCGGCCAGCCGCCGCAGGTTTTCGATGAGGACGATCCTGAGCGTGATCGCAACGGCCCACAACTCGCCGATCGTCAGCGGCTGGACCTGCTGATAGGCCATCAGAAACCGCTCAAGCTTGTCGCGATCAAAAAGGCTGTCGGTATGGGCAACGAAGGCCCAGGCCAGCTCGAAGACACGCGGATAACCGGCAAAGGGCCCATCCGAAAGCTTGGGCAACTGGCGATAATAGCCGGGCGGCAGGTCGTTCCTGATTTCCTGAATATGCTTTTCGACCAGATGATAATTGTCGAGCAGCCATTCCGCCGCCGGCACCACTTCCCGACCGTTCTTCAGTTCATTGATGCCGGCTCGGTAGGCAGACAGAAGAACGCCGGCATTTTCGCTCATTCTTTTGTGCAGGGATATCACCGCCGGAGCCTTGCCGGACACGGGCTGCGCCGCTGCAAGGCTGATCGCATGCTGTTCCAGCCGTTCGGTGCTGAACAGTTCCTGTCTGACCGGTGACCGGTCATTCCAAAGAGGGGACACGGTTCGGTTATGGAGGAATTCGATTTTCAAGTTTTGCCTTTCCACCGGGACGCAAGTCTCGGCGCAACGGCTGTGTGTCTGAAAACCCAGACGCGGGGTTTGGATGATGGGTATGGGTTTCCGCTATTCTGCAAGAGCGGTAGCGGCTCGTTTGGGCCGCTCGGACCTTCATGACGTTCATGACGCAGTGTCGGGTTGCTTCGCCCCTTGATGTGAAGTTCTGGGACGTGAAGTTCTGGCGGCGGAGCCTCTGGCGGATCAGGTGAAATCGGCCGCCGTCAGGACATAGACTGCCTTGCGGCCCTTCAGGTAAATCTTGCGAGCGGCGTCGTAGATCGTCTCGCGGGCTGCATCGAATGCAGCGAGATAACTCGCCTCGCCTTCGGCCGGATCACTCAGCGCATCGGCCCTGATGAAAAACATCACTTCGAACATGCCGTCATGCCCGGTAAAGCGGACACGTCCGCCGTTTTTGTCGTAACTGCGGCTTTGATTGGGAAAATCGAGTGCCATGGCTGAATACATCCTTGAGAAGGTGGCGCGAAATGCCACTGTTAAAAACACGCGATCAGACCAGACACGATCGCCGGCAAAGAAGCTTGGCAGAAGATGGTTTGGCCCGGATCGCGGCAGTGCATTCACCGACAGCCTGCGTGCGGCTCAGCCTTTCGGCTTGCCACGCGCCACATTGCTGTTCCCGGTATTTCTGACCAGTGAACCGAGCGGCGGCGCTTCGATGGTCGCCGCGCTCTTTTCCTTCTTGGGTTTTCTGACTTCGCGATTGCTTCGCTTCTGACCTTTGGCCATCTGCAAACTCCATGTGTCCGGCGCGCTTCGTTGCGGTGGCGCCTCTTGCTTGCCGCTGGTAAATCCGGGTATTGCCCGTGATGAGAAAGCCGTTTCCGGCTGCCTCTTCGGCGGTTCATTCTCTGTGGTTTTTCATCCTACAAGCGCGGCGGCGCAGCCCGAGGCGGCGTCGCGACTTGCATCGTCGTCTCCCGGCATCGTGGCCCAGCCGCCATCTTCAATGAACTGACGCTGCTTGTAGGAGCTGTCGATGGCCTTCAACTCGCCCAGCTGCTGTGCTGAATCAGGCGCCGCCTTGAACCTCTGGACACAAATGACCGTTGCCAGTTCATCGCGGGAAAGCTCTCCGGCTTCGGCTACGAGGGATCTTGATGTGCCGCCTGTCACCCATCCGCCCCAGGTGAAGCCAATGGTGATCGTGACGATGGCGGTGATGATGCAAGCCCACACGAGTGTCGACTTTGCCGGGTGATAGGCTTTCCACCGTTCTCCGATGGATGACGCTTTATTGTTTTCTGCTGCCATGATGCCGATTCCTTCCGATTTGGGATGAATTGTCTGGTGTGATCGGCGGCAGCGCTCCCCGGCCGCTTCAGCGTAAATGGACGCGCTCTGTTGGCGTCGTGAGCCTGGGAAAGGCACCCCCAATTGCGCAGATGCGCCATCTTCGCCTCACAATGTGAGCGAAATCCTGAAGTGCTTTTTTACAGGCATTTTTTATGAGGCCGGGTTTAGCGTACCGTAAGTCCATATATATCGATGATATCGATCGAATAACAGGTCATAGCGGAAATATTTTTATAATAATCATATTTTTATATCTTCGATTTTTCTTTGTAAAAACTAAAATCACACCTTGATTTAAACAAGAAAGAAGCGCATATGACGTCCATCGATCTTGTTTGACGAAATTTATTTTGCGCATAACGCTCTGGTGATTTTCCCTTCAACTTCGACTTTATCGCTCGGTCGTGTCCATCGAGGCCGCCGGGCATTCTCTCTGATTGATTGAAAGGAAATCGTCATGAGCACTGGCACAGTAAAATTCTTCAACAGCACCAAGGGTTTCGGCTTCATTGAGGCTGATGGCGGCGGCGCGGACGTATTCGTCCATATTTCCGCTGTCGAACGCTCCGGAATGAGCACGATCTCCGAAGGCCAGAAGCTGACCTTTGACATCGTTGCTGACAGCAGGTCCGGCAAAAGTGCCGCGGAAAACCTGCGCGCTGCGTAAGGATTGTCTTTGCTTCCGTGACCACGGATGTACTGGCACGGAATATCAAGACGAGTGGATCGGCCGGGCAATGCGCTCGGCCTTTCTTGCTTTGAGCGCTCCTACGAAGGTCGGGGCGAACCTTTCGCGACAGATGATCGCGCGTCCCGGTCAAGCGTGGACCGGAACCAGGAGAAAGCCTTGAACAGTAACACCGCGAAGGCCGAAATCGAACGGAACCATCGTTCCTGGATCGCGTCGCTTGCGCCCTACCGGCGTGCCAGCCCGCTCCGCAGCACGATCGAGATCGCCGTCACGGCATTACCCTTCGTCGCTTTGTGGGTGCTGCTTGCCCTCGCTGTCCTGAACGGACACTGGTGGGCGCTGTGGCTAACGGTTCCTGCAGCCGGTTTCCTTGTCCGCCTGTTTGTCCTGCAGCATGATTGCGGGCATGGCGCGCTCTTCGCCCGCCGGCGCGCCAACGACTGGACCGGCCGCGTCATCGGCGTTTTCACCCTGACGCCTTACGATTACTGGCGCCGGACCCACGCGGTTCACCACGCGACGACCGGCAATCTCGATAAGCGCGGCATCGGCGATGTCGATACGCTGACGGTCCGGGAATATCATGCCCGATCTTCCTGGGGACGGCTGCGTTATCGTCTTTATCGCCATCCAGCCGTGATGTTCGGTCTTGGTCCCGCTTGGCTGTTTATCTGCCAGTACCGATTGCCGTTTGGCCTAATGCGGGCAGGTCTGGAGCCATGGACGTCGACCATCGTCACTACCGTCGGGGCTGCCATTCCCGTTGCCCTGCTGATGTGGCTGATGGGGCCGGTTTCGTTTTTGATGGTGCAGTTGCCGATCACGCTGATGGCCGCGACGGCCGGGGTGTGGCTGTTCTATATCCAGCATCAGTTCGAGGAAACCCACTGGTCTGAGGGCCGCGACTGGGACTTCCAGAATGCGGCCCTCAATGGCAGCTCGCATTACGACCTCCCGCGTCCGTTGCGATGGATCACGGGCAATATCGGTATCCATCACGTTCACCACCTTGCGGCGAAGGTGCCGTTCTATCGCTTGCCGGAAGTACTCCGCGATTACCCGGAACTGCGCGACACGGGACGGATTACGCTCTTGGAGAGCCTGCGTTGTGTCAGGTTCGTGCTGTGGGATGAAACAACCAACCGCCTGGTTTCATTCCGGCAGGCCCACCTAAGCGCGTAATGCCAAGGACCTGTTCAAGCGGTATGCGCCTCCTCCAGTCCCAGTCCTGTTTTCTCCGCCGCAAAGGGGCAACCGGAATCACAACCAGATGCCGAGGAAATCGAAGGAATAAAACTAAAGGTTGACAACTGGATGAAAAGACCTCATATATCGATGGTCGAAATTTGCTTGTTAAGCTTTAGTTATTGTGCGTTTGACACCGCTACTTGAACGAACCTTTTCTTCCAAAAATCGCTATCACCATCCGCAGCGCTTTCGGCGTTGTGGTCTCCTATTGCTATGAAAGGGTTCATGATGACCACTGGCACAGTTAAATGGTTCAATTCGACGAAGGGCTTCAGCTTCATTCAGCCTGACGATGGCGGCGCCGATGCGTTTGTTCACATCTCCGCCGTAGAACGCTCCGGAATGCGCGAACTCGTGGAAGGCCAGAAGATCGGCTACGACCTCGAGCGCGACAGCAAGTCGGGCAAGATGTCGGCCTGCAACCTGCAGGCTGCCTGAAACATCCCGGTATCCATTCTCCAGTGACCACGGATGTACTGGCACTGTCGAGAGCACGATACCAATAAGGTCAAGCTTACCGCCTGGCTTTTTTGTTGCCGCGCTACGGTGCGGCGTCCAATTCGGAAAAGATCATGTCACAGACACACAGCAAATCTCGCCAGAAGGCGGAGATCGCCTTCGCCAATGCCCAATCGCAATACTTCGCGCGCAATGCGGTCGTCGAGGAGCTGGATTTCCTCGCTCTGGCCCGCGAGGAAAAGACCCGGCGGCTTCGTGAAGCCCGCCTTGCAAAAGAACTGAAAGACCGGAAGACGGCGACCGCCGCTCTCATCGCCAAGCGGGCCAGGCTGGCGTGACGTGTCCAACATGACGTGCAGATAGCATTTTGAAGAACGCCGGATCGTGTCCCGTGACGTGGTGTAGCTTAGACGACCACGGTTTCCTCCCGGAGGTCCGGATGAGTGTCAGCTTGCGGCTGGCAGGCTGATGAGCGGATCATCGCTCATCGTGGCGATTGTCTCAAGTGTCATGTAGCGGGACCTCTGGACGGCCCATTCGTCGTTTTGCTCCAGAAGCAAGGCACCGACCAGTCTGACGATGGCGTCGTCGTTGGGGAAGATGCCAACGACTTCAGTGCGTCGCTTGATCTCGCCGTTGAGGCGTTCGATTGGGTTTGTGCTGTGAAGCTTGGCCCAATGCTGCCTGGGAAAGGTCATGTAGGCGAGCACGTCCTGTTCAGCGCCGTCCATGAGCGTTGCGAGCTTGGGCACCTTCGGCCTGATCTGGTCGGCGACACTGCGCCACTGGGCGCTTGCGGCCTCCGGCGTTTCCTGTGCAAACGCGGTGGCAATGAAGGCAGAGACGACGCGCCGCCCACTCTTTCCGGCATGGGCCAATGCGTTTCTCATGAAGTGGACCCTGCAGCGCTGCCAGGTGGCGCAAAGCACCTTCGACACGGCGGCCTTGATCCCCTCATGGGCATCGGAGACGACGAGCCTTACGCCCCGCAGCCCGCGTCTGGTCAGGTTGCGGAGGAATTCCGTCCAGATCGGCTCGGCTTCTGATGTTCCGATCTCCATGCCGAGCACTTCGCGCCGGCCGTCGGTGTTCACGCCCACCGCGATGATGACGGCGACAGAGACAATACGACCGCCGCGCCGGACCTTCAGATAGGTGGCATCAATCCACAGATAGGGCCATTCGCCCTCTATCGGCCTGTCAAGGAAGGCCTTCACTTTCTCATCAATCTCCTCGCAGAGCCGGGAGACCTGGCTCTTGGAGATGCCAGACATGCCCATGGCCTTCACCAGATCGTCGACGGATCGGGTGGAGACGCCCTGGATATAGGCTTCCTGGATCACCGCCGTCAGCGCCTTTTCCGCCATCCGGCGCGGTTCGAGGAAGCTCGGGAAATAGCTGTCTGTGCGAAGCTTCGGAATGCGCAGCTCGACGGTTCCTGCACGCGTTTCCCAATCTCGGTCGCGATAGCCGTTGCGCTGGGCAAGGCGAAAGCCATTCTTCTCGCCGTAACCCGCGCCGGTCTTCGCCCCGACTTCCAGCGCCATCAACTTCTCGGCGGCAAAGCCGATCATCTCACGGAGCAAATCGGCATCGGCGCTCTTCTCAACGAGAGCGCGCAGGTTCATCATGTCGTCGGTCATCGGTGGTGTCCTTCAGGTTGGTCTTTGACAACCCGACCCTACCGGAAGTCACCGGTGGCTACGAAATCCAGCTACACCACGCGCTGGGACACGATCAAAACGGCGTCATTCGTGCTTAGAACTTGAGATCAATCCGCAAAAGCTGGGCGACGTCCCTCATCCTACGAACACCGGTAACATCGTGCGCAACCAATCTCACCCGAAGCAGAACAGCTCCGAATGGACAGCCCTCGTGGCTGCCGACGAGCACTATGCCGCATCGACGCTACAGTCGCTTCAGGATATGGCCGACACCGCGAGAAATTACGAGCGACTGGATCGCACTCAGCGCCTGCTGGCGCTCAGCACACGCCTGTTCGGCGGCTTTCGTCGTGATGTGACACTAGAATATCTGCCGCCGAACTGGGAAAAGAACGTGTGCCCGCGTCAGCCCTTCGGCTATGAGCGGACAATCGAGCATCTAGTGGGGGCCGTCGGCCACCGGAATGCCATCAGCGCGCACGGAGAATGCACATACTGGTTCTGCCGGGTCGCAATCTTTTCTGCGTTTGAGAACGTCGAGCGTATCAGGGACGGGGCCAGCGCGAACCGCGGCCTTTCGGCCCAGTTCGCCGATGTCGAGAAGCTGGCCTCTGACATCCAGAGCAAACTGTTCGACCTGCAGGTTGCGCTTGAGGAGCTGCAGTTGGTGGATGTCCCTGAGAAGACGTTTCCCATCCAACTGATTGAGGACGAGAGCCTCGTCAAACGCCAACGAGAGCCGGCGGACGAACATCTCTGGCGGTTCAAACCTAGCTATAGACTGCATGAACTGATGGACCCTCGGCAGATCGGTCATATTGCCGAGTGGTGTCGCGCGCTGGAGGAAGAGAGCGAGCGGCTGAAGTTCGAGACCAGAAACCCGGCAGGTGCCCCGGCGCGTTTCGATAGGCTCTACTTCATGCATGTGGCGGGCCTGCTCTGGCTCTTCATTACGGGGGCAGCGCCGACACAGAGCAACGCCACTTTCATGGATTTCCTCGATGGCTGCGAGAGCGTGTTCTGGAATGAAGAGCCCGGTACCGATGTCCGTAACCGGGCGAACACGGTTGCAGCCAACTTTGCCAGCTGGGAGGTCCGAATTCCGCAAGACATCCCGTTTGCGGGGCGCGGCCTGCACGATGCCTTTGCGGCGCTTTGTGCCCATGTCGAAGCCCAGCTGTTCGCGCAATACCGGTGAACGACTTTAGGCCTTGTCAGTCCGGCTAAACTTTAGCAGCTAATCTGGAAAACCGAACTGCTATTGGCTGGCGGATTCAATTCGGCTCCATCGTCATTTTGGCGGCTCCCAATCACAAGGAGCCGCAAGATGCAGCAATCCCCCCTCTCCCTCGATCCCGACTTCCTGATGACGGAAACGCTGACATGCGAACTGCTAGCCCGCACCCTGCAGGCCTGGCGCCTGCGTGGCGGTGGCCCTCCCTTCGTCAAGATCGGCAAGTCGGTGCGCTACAAGCGCCGCGACATCACAGCCTGGCTCAGCGCCAACACCCTCACCTCGACAAGCCAGAGGGGTTAACGGCCATGAGGAAAATCGCTTTCGATCATATCAACCGTGCGGCGCTCTCAAATGCGCCGCTTCTTCTTTCCCGCTGGCTGCCGGACGGCCGGCGGCTTGGGCATGAATGGACGGCACGTAATCCGAGGAGGGCCGATCGCAGGCCGGGTAGTTTCCGCGTCAACGTCCTCTCAGGGCGCTGGGCCGATTTTGCCACCGGTGACCGCGGGCGCGATCTGATCTCGCTTGCAGCCTATCTGTTCACCAATGACGATCAGGGCGAAGCCGCACGTCGGCTTGCCGAAGCCCTGGAGGTGTCGCTCTATGCGGAATGATCCCTTCGCGCCCGTTGAGCATAACGCTAATTCGGCAGTTACTACTCCCGCCTCTGGCTGGACGGCAGTCGCTCCGGTTCCAGATAATGCAGAACCGCCGCCAGTCCGGCACTCACGGCTCGGTACGCCGTCGCAACGCTGGTGCTACCGGAACGCTTCTGGAAAGCTGCTGTTCATCGCCTGCCGTTTCGATACGAACGAGGGAAAGCAGTTCCTGCCGCTGAGCTATGGCAGGGACGAGCAGACCAGTGCCAATGGGTGGCGCTGGAAGGGCCTTCCCGAACCGCGGCCGCTCTACCGACTCGACAGGCTTGAGGCGGACCCTGATGTCGCTGTCATCATTACCGAGGGTGAGAAGGCCGCAGATGCGGCAGCGGCAATGCTTCCCGGCTTCTTTGTCACGACTTCACCGAATGGCTCGAAGAGCGCCCGCAAGGCTGACTGGTCTCCGCTCTCCGGCCGCCGCGTCATCATCTGGCCCGATGCAGATGAACCCGGTGCAGCCTATGCAGAGGCCGTTGTGCAATGCCTGACGCAGGCAGGTGCCGCGTCGGTCTCGGTCATACGTCTGTCGCAGGGATTGCCTGCTGGCTTCGATGCCGCCGATGCCTTCGCCGAAGGCTGGACAGATGTCCAGTTGCAGGCGCTGATTCCGGCGTCCGGCGAAGCGGGCGTGTCGGCCGCTGTCAGCGATGCTGACGATGGTGAAGCGGAGGGCGCGGCTGAACTAAAGAAGCAACGCAAGAAGAAGCCCTCTGCCTTTGATTTCCTGCCGGGCGAGATCGAGTTCTGGCATGATCCGGATCGCGAAAGTCACGTGACTTATCCGACCGGCGATCACTTCGAGCACTGGCCTGTCAGGCATCGCTTCTTCAAATCCTATGTCGCCGGCGTCTACTACGAGAAGACCGGCGAAGCCCTTGGAAGCTCGGCGCTTGATGACACGATCAGGATCATGGAGGCAAAAGCTCAGAGCGGAGCATGCTACCCGACCTTCAGGCGTGTCGGCTCCCATGATGGAGATTACTTCCTCGATCTCTGCGATCAGGACTGGCGGGCAGTACGGGTAACGAAGGGGCGCTGGACGGTCGGCCAATTTCCGCATGTGAAGTTCCTGCGCTCGGCTTCCGCGCGCGCGCTGCCCGAACCACAGAGGGGCGCCGGCTACAGAGACCTGAAGCCGTTCATCAATGTTGGTAGCGAGCAGGATCTAATGCTGGTCACCGCTTGGCTGGTTGCAGCGCTTCGCCCGGAAGGTCCCTACCCGCTTCTCTGCGTCAGCGGCGAGCAGGGCAGCGGCAAGAGTTCGGTCACCGACCTGCTTGCCAACCTGATCGATGCCGAGATCGGCAAAAAGCGCACCGTCTCGAAGGACGAGCGCGACCTGGTCATTGCCGCCAAGAACGGCCATGTGCTTGCCTTCGACAACATGTCGAGCGTCGCCAACTGGTTCTCGGATTCGCTCTGCAGGCTTTCGACAGGTGGTGGCTTTGCGACCCGTGCACTGCATACCGACAACGAGCAGATCGTGCTTGAAGCGCAGCGCCCGGTCATTCTGAACGGCATTCCGGACCTGACAGGACGTGCCGACCTTTCCGACCGTGCCATTGCCATTCATCTGCCCCGCATCCCGGAAGAAGAGCGGCAAACAGAACGGCACCTGAAGGAAGAGCTGGAGCGGATGCGACCATACCTCTTGGGCGCGCTGCTCGATGCCGTCTCGGAGGGACTGAGTCGCCGGGCATCGGTCAAGCTCGCAAACCCGCCACGCATGGCCGACTTCGCCGAGTGGATCGAGGCTTGCTCTCCGGCTTTTGGCTGGGAGCCAGGCCAGTTCCTGGAAGCCTATCGTCTAAGCAGGACCGATGCCGCCAAGGTCGCGCTTGAGAACGATCCTTTCGGCAGCGAGCTGATCCGCATCATCAAGCGGCATCGTGCGACCGGCTTCAGCGGGACAGCCACGCATCTCCTGGAAGTTCTCAACGAGCATGCAGCGCCGGCGATCAAGAACATGCGGGTATGGCCATCGACAGCGGCAACGCTCGGCACGCTCGTCCGTCGGGCCGCGCCGCTGCTCCGGAGCGAAGGCTATGCCGTCACTGACAGCCGGACGGCAGAAGGCCGCATGATCATCATCCGGCCACTTTCGTCTGCGCACCCAAACGAAGAGACCGGGGTCTGAAGCCAGCTTTGCAGCTTCGCTCATAGCCGCCCGCAGGCGGCCTTCCCCCGCGTCCCCTTTTTTGATCGTCCGCACCAGACAGCGGCTGTCAGAAGGGGCGTGGGTCCTTCCTGTGTCACTCTGCCATGCGGGTATTTGGCACCGCGCGGTCGGGCCAGCCTGAGACCGGATACAAAAGCCTAAAGTCTCAACGCTCGGGGCCGTTTCGGCTAAACTCCAGCTCTTTCCACACGTTATGCCTGCACCACGGGGACCGGATCAGCACCACACTGGCCCGGCAGCGTTGTGTCGTCCATGGGAGAAAAGCCACAGCCCAGACAGCCTCGAAGGCCGCCGCCTAGTGGCTGACAGGGGCATGACGGCGATCTGAGCGAGGCTGTCAAGTTCAACCTATTGAATACGCTACGAAATGACAGTGATGACGGCGATGACAGCGCCAATTTTACTGAATCAAAGGGTTTTAGGGTTTGGCGATGCAAGCCGCCACGGAACTGCGTCGAAACCGATCCTGCTGCTTACCCCGCGCTTACCCGGAAATTTTTCGGAGAAGGCGCGAGAAGTGCGGCATTCGTAAATGATTGAAATAAATAAGAAAAAATGGTGATCCCGACGCGATTCGAACGCGTGACCCTCAGATTAGGAATCTGATGCTCTATCCTGCTGAGCTACGGGACCACTCGCCTCTCAATACAAAAGCAAGAGCCATGTGAAAAGCCCTCAATTGCATGAATGCGGCACCGTCTCTTAGCCGGCCAGGCGCGTTTCGGCAAGCCGGACCCAATAGGAGATGCCGTAGGAAAGCGCTTCGTCGTTGAAATCATATTCGGCGTTGTGAAGTTCGGCCGTATCGCCATTGCCCATGAGGATGAAGGCGCCGGGTCGCGCCTCGAGCATGTAGGAAAAATCCTCCGCCGCCGTCCACGGGGCAAAGTCGTCGGACACCTTGCCCTCGCCGGCGATGCTCCGGGCGGCGGCGAGCGCGTGAAGCGTTTCTTCCGGATGGTTGACCGTCGGCGGATAGTTGCGGGTGTAGCGCACCTCCGCGACGCCGCCGTGGGCGCGCGCCGTCAACTCGGCAATCTCCCTGATCCGGCGCTCGGCAAGATCGCGGTTTTCCGGCGTGAAGGAGCGGACGGTTCCGCCGAGCTCGGCCTCGCCCGGAATGACGTTATGGGCAAAGCCCGCATGAAATTCCGTGACCGAAACGACAAGCGGACTCACCGGATCGGCGCTGCGCGAAACGATCGTCTGCATTGCATTGACGATCTGGCTGCCGATGATGATCGGATCGACCGATTTCTGCGGCTGGGCCGCATGGCCGCCATCCCCCCTGATGATGATCCTGAACTCGTCCGTCGCCGCCATGATGGGGCCGACGCGGGAGGCAAACTGGCCGACGGGCATGCCGGGATAGTTGTGCATGCCGTAAACTTCCGCGATCGCGAAACGCTCCATCAGCCCGTCGTCAATCATCGCCTTGCCGCCGCCGCCGCCTTCTTCGGCAGGCTGGAAGATCAGCGCGATGCGGCCGGCGAAATTGCGGGTTCCGGCAAGAAGCTTGGCAGCCCCCAGGAGCATGGCCATATGGCCGTCATGGCCGCAGGCATGCATCTTGCCGTCGACCCTGGACGCCCATTCCTTGCCGCTCTTCTCGCCGATCGGCAAAGCGTCCATATCGGCCCTCAGCCCGATCGTGCGCTCGCCTTCGCGGTTGCCGCGGATGACGCCGACGACGCCCGTCCGGCCAATCCCCTCGACGACCTCGTCAACGCCGAAGGATCGCAATTGCCCGGCAACGAAGGCGGCCGTATTTTCGACATCATAGAGGAGTTCGGGATGCTGATGAAGAAACCGCCGCCATGTCGTGGCCTCGTCCTGGATCTGGGCGGCACTGTTCAACACCGGCATTAAGCATACCCCTGCAATTTTCTAAAATTCGTTGTAAAAGACGGTAATACATGTGGGACCGCATAGGACCGCACACAAGGATTTCATCCTTCAAGGCGTATATCGATACCGCGCATCAGGCAAGTGGAGACAGTTTCGTGTTGCAGACGACAAGACCCGCACATCGCCGGCTCAAAGCACTGATGGCCTCGTGGCTGGTGGCGTTGGCACTTGTCCTTGCGGCAACGGCAAGCCCCGCGCTTGCCAGTCCCTATATCGTCGTTGACGCGAACACGAACCGTGTGCTGGCCGCGGAAGAGCCGTTCAAGCGCTGGTATCCGGCCTCGCTTGCAAAGCTGATGACGGCCTATCTGGTGTTCGAGGACATGAAGGCCGGCCGTCTTGACCCGCAGGCCGCGATCACCTTCTCCGCCGCCGCGGCGGGCGAACCCGCCTCGAAGATGTATTTCGCGCCCGGCACGCGGGTGACCGTCGACACCGCGCTGAAGATGATGCTGGTGCATTCGGCCAATGACGCCGCGCGCGCCGTGGCCGAACATGCGATCGGCGGGCGCGAGGCCTTCGTCAAGCGGATGAACGAAACGGCAAAGGCGCTCGGCATGACGGATACGCATTTCGTCAACGCCAACGGCATGAACTCGATGAGCAACCCGCAACCCGGCCAGTACACGACCGCGCGCGACATGGCGGTGCTCGCCATCGCCATCGAGAAGACATTTCCGGAATATCTCTATTATTTCACCATTCCGGGCATTGCCAGCGACAGCGGCAAATACCGCAACACCAATCTCCTGATCGGCAATTTCGATGGCGCGATCGGCATGAAGACCGGCTTCGTCTGCGCCTCCGGCTACAACCAGGTTTCGTTCGCCAGGCGCAACGGCCGGGAAGTGGTCGCCGTCGCCTTCGGCGCGCCGAGCGTGCCGGCCCGCGCCGAGAAGGCCGCCGAGCTGCTGCAGACCGGACTGACGACAGGCGACCGCGACGGACCGCGGCTTGACAGCTACCTGCCGCCGCCCGCCCCCGACCGTCCGGTCGCCGATGTCACCAGCCAGATCTGCAGCGCCGAAGCGGCCCAGAACCGCGTGGTGCTGCGCGATGATGACGGCAATCTGATGTTTTCCTCGCCCTATCTGAAGCCGCTGGCGAAGGACTATCCGACGGTCGACGCCTATCGCCTTCCCAATGATACGGAAATGGCCGCGTCGACCCTCGAGAACCTCACCTCCGTTCCCCTGCCCTATACCCGTCCCGTCCAGTAGCCGCATCCCATGTATAATCCGCCTGCGCCCATCCCCGTCTCGATCGTCACCGGCTTTCTCGGCGCCGGCAAGTCCACGCTGCTCAACCGTCTGCTGAAGGACCCGGCACTCAACGATGCCGCCGTCATCATCAACGAGTTCGGCGAGGTCGGCATCGACCACCTCCTCGTGCAGTCTTCCGGCGATTCGATCATCGAGCTTTCCAACGGATGCCTGTGCTGCACCGTGCGCGGCGAGCTGATCGACACGCTGGCCGATCTCCTCGACCGGATCCAGACGGAGAAAATAAAGCCGGTAAGCCGGGTGATCATCGAGACCACGGGCCTCGCGGATCCCGTGCCGGTGCTGCTCGCCATCATGGCCCATCCGGCGATCGCCGCCTCTTTCCGTATCGACGGCGTGGTGACGCTGGTCGATGCCCTGGCAGGCCGCGAAACGCTTTCCCGCCATGAGGAGGCCGCGCGCCAGGCAGCCGTCGCCGACCGGCTGGTCATCACCAAGACAGACCTGGCAAAGCCTGAAGCGCGCGATGAACTGCTGAAGAGCCTCGAGGGACTGAACCCGCTGGCCGAGATCGTCGATGTCGCCGACCCGGCCGCGTCCACACCCGCGCTGCTCGTTACCGGACTTTTCGATGCCGCCCGCAAGAACGCGTCCGTCGGCGAATGGCTCACTGCGGAAAAACAGGCCGGCGGCCATCATCACCACCACGACGTCAATCGCCATGACGCCCATATCCGCGCTTTTGCGCTCACAGCCGGCCGGCTGGCGTCGCCTGCGATCATCCAGGCCTTTCAGCATCGGCTTGCCGCTGAACACGGCGACAAGCTGCTGCGGCTGAAGGGCGTGGTGGCGCTTGCGGGCGATGACCGGCCGCTTGTGGTCCACGGCGTGCGCGACACTATCTATCCCGCAACCCGGCTTGAGGCATGGGAGGGGGAGCCGGCAACGCGTCTCGTCGTGATCACCAGCGATCTCGCGGAAGCCGTTGTGCGGGAGCTCTTCGAAACCTATCTCGACCGCCCCGGCATCGACCGGCCCGACCGGGCAGCGCTCGACGACAACCCGCTTTCGACCTTTGGCTTCAGGTATTAGGATTTTTTCCGCGTTCAATCACGAAACGGTGGCCGATCTCGGTCTTTTCGGACGCGACCAGACGATGGCCTTTCTCGTTGCACAAATGCGGAATATCGATCACGGCCAGCGGATCGCTGGTCTCGATCGCCAGAACCGCACCGGGCGGAAGCTGTGCCAGTCGCTTTTCCGTCTTCAGTGCAGGAAGCGGGCATTTTAGCCCGCGAAGGTCGTAATGATCGGTCGCCTGCCCGTCCTGCGTCACCAGAACTTCCAGAAGGGCTTGTCCTTCTTCGGCGGCTCCTCGGCATAGGCGGCCATCGGGCTTCTCTGCGGGATCGGCACATCGGAGACAGCCGGCATGTCGGCGGGGATATCCGGAATGGCAGCCGTCTGGGTCGTTGTGTCGACTTCCGGTGTTTCCAGCGGGCCGTATTTCGTCAGGCGGTACTGTTCGATCGTGACGTAGCGCCCGGCCTCGAGCGAAGAGCCCGTCGGCTGGTAGAGCGGATCGGTCGGGTCCTTGCGCAGATCGGCGACAAGCGCCTTGCGCTCGGCCTCGCTCGGATCGAGCCAGACCTTGTCGTCATTCTTCGCCAGCGCCTTTTCGAAGGCGTCCTGATAGTCGGTCCGGTAATCGGCGAGCGCCATCATGTATTGCGAGGGAATATTGGAGGCAAGCGCCGGGCAGGCTTGGTCGGAGGCAAGCGCCCCGCCCTGGGCAGGGTCCTTGTTGAAGACGTATTTGCCGCCGCAGACGTCGACATCGGGCACCTGTTTGGTGACCTCGAAATAGTCATAGCCCTCCTTCAGCATCTGCCAGAAGGGATAATTCTCGTTATAGCGGTGGCGCACCATGTTTTCCGCGGTCATGCGGAAGGGATAGGCCTGCAGCATGATGGCCTGCTGGCCGCCGGAAAAGGCGTCGCGGGCAAAGGCGAAGATCTCGAGGATCTGCTCGTCGGTCATCGAGTAGCAGCCGCGCGAGGAGCAGGCGCCGTGGATCATCAGATCGGAGCCGGTCAGCCTGTTGGCGCGGTCATAGCGGTTCGGATAACCGGTATTGATGGCGAGGAAGTACTGCGAATAAGGGTTCAAAAGACCCTTGGACAGCGGATAGAAGCCCTCCGGCGCCTGTCGGTCGCCTTCTTTCTTCTTCGGGCCGAGTTTGCCGGACCAGGCGCAGATCTCGTAGGTCTCGAGTTCGCCATAGGTGCCGTCACGCTTCTGTTTCCAAATCTCGAGGATGCCTTCTTCCTTGAAGATCCGGATGGTGATCGGCGCGAGCTTGTCCATGTCCTGGGCGCGCATCTTGGCGACCATGGAAGACGGCAACGCGTAGTTCATCTTCTCCTGCACGGTGGAGAAGTCGGTACTGTCGAAAAAGCTGTTGCAGCCCGTCAGCGCCAGTGTGGCGAAAACCATGGGGGCCAGGACGTTCAAACGCATGGATAGAACCTGCCGGATTTTGCCTCAAAACGCAACGTCTCGGCCGTTGCGCAATCAATGATCATAATGCACAGCCAAACTTCAAGAAAGCGTTAACCGTTTCAAAGGCCCCGCGCAACCGGGCGTCTCCTCACCTTTCCGGCATTGCCGCAAGGGTCTAGAGATTGCGCCCGATCGCGAGGAATTTCTGCCGCCGCTCGTTGCGAACCTCATCCGCCGACATGCCGTCGAACTGGGCAAGCCCCTCGGCGATCTGGTCACCGGAGGCATCGATCACGTGCTCGGCATTGCGGTGCGCGCCGCCGACCGGTTCGGCAATGATCTCGTCGACCACGCCGAATTCCTTCAGGTCGTGGGCGGTGATCTTCATGTTTGTCGCCGCTTCCTTGGCGCGGGCGGAATCGCGCCACAGGATCGAGGCTGCTCCCTCGGGGGAAATCACGGAATAAATCGCATGCTCCAACATGTAGACGCGGTTTGCCGCCGCAATGGCGATTGCGCCGCCGGACATGCCCTCGCCGATGACGAGCGTCACCATCGGCACGCCGATCCTCAGACACATCTGTGTCGAACGGGCAATCGCCTCGGCCTGGCCGCGCTCTTCCGCGCCGACGCCGGGATAGGCGCCCTGAGTATCGACCACGGAAATCACCGGCAGGTTGAACCGGTCGGCAAGTTCCATCAGCCGGATCGCCTTGCGATAGCCTTCCGGACGCGGCATGCCGAAATTATGCTTCAGCCGGCTCTTGGTGTCATGGCCCTTTTCCTCGCCGATGACGGCGACGGGGCGGCCGCGAAAACGCGCGAGACCAGCCTGGATGGCAGCGTCCTCGCCGAAATTGCGGTCGCCTGCCAGCGTGGTGAAATCGGTGAACAGGCGCTTGGCGTAATCGACGAAGTGCGGGCGCTGCGGATGGCGGGCAACCTGCGCCTTCTGCCAGGGCGACAGTTTGGCGTAGATATCGTTCATCGCCTCGCTGACGCGGGTCTCCAGACGCGCGATCTCCTCGGAGGTGTCGATGCTTTCCTCGCCTTCGGAGGCAAGTTTCTTCAACTCGATAATCTTGGCTTCCAGATCGGAAATAGGCCTTTCGAAATCGAGATAGCTGTACATTTTCGAACTTTCCGTGGGTTAACTGACGCGCCCGGGCAGCAGCCCTGAAGGCTTCCTCTTTCAATTTAGTGCCGCTTATTCCCGTTTTTTAGCATGTTTTGCAAGGGGGTGATGCATTTCCACCAGTTCTCGCAACCGTTCTTCCAGCACATGGGTGTAGATCTGCGTGGTCGAAATGTCGGAATGACCAAGCATTTCCTGCACCGCCCGCAGGTCGGCGCCGTTTTGCAGAAGATGGCTGGCAAAGGCGTGGCGCAGCACATGCGGCGAGATTGTCGTGGTCTTCAGACCGGCCCTTGCCGCAAGCCCCTTCAGGTCGCGGGCAAAGACCTGACGCGGCAGGTGACCGCTCGCGCTCCTGGAAGCGAAAAGATGGGGATTGTCATCGCCCGTTTCGTGCGCGCGCGCCTTGCGCTCGGCGTCGAAGGCCATCAGCGCCGCGTGAGCGCGCACGGAGAGCGGCACCGCGCGCTCCTTGTTGCCCTTGCCGCGAATGGTCAGAAACCGCTGTTTGGGCTTCAGCGCGCCGGCCGGCAGCGTCACCAGTTCGGAGACACGCATGCCGCTGGCATAGAGCGTTTCCAAAAGGGCGGCCATGCGCATGCGCTCGAACTGGCCCGGCCCCGGCTCGCGGGCCTCGCGCTGAGCCTGCTCGAGAAGCTTGTCGACATCGGCAACCGAAAGCGTCTTTGGCAGGGCCTGCGCCTTCTTCGGCGCATCGATCACGCCCGTCGGGTCGTCCTCGCGCAGGCCTTCGCCATAGAGAAACTGGTAAAACTGGCGGAGCGCGGACAACCTGCGCGACTGGGAACTGGCGGCAAAGCCGCGTTTGCCGAGGGCCGAGAGATAGGCGGTGATGTCGGCGCTCGCGGCAGCATCGGCGGCGACGCCGCGATCAATCAGAAAGTCGCGGAAGTCATCGAGATCGCGCTGATACGCGGCAAGCGTGTTGTTGGCCGCGCCGCGCTCGGCGCTCAGCATTTCGATGAAGGCTTCGATATGGGCGCCCGAGAGATCCAATGATGATATCCGTGTTGAAACCCTAATTCTTCAACGCCCGGCTTGACGCACTTATAGCATTTGCCGATACGTGGCTGAAAACAATGGGCGCAATATGAACGCAAAGCAAGATACGGGCAAAACGGGACTGAGGGAAAAGGCGCTTGCCGGGCTTGCCGGCCGCAACCTGATCCTCGTCGGCCTCATGGGCGCGGGCAAGAGTGCCATCGGCAAGCTTGTCGCCAATGCGCTCGACCTGCCCTATGTCGATACCGATCACGAGATCGAGGACGCCGCGCGGATGACGATTGCCGATCTCTTCGCCCAATATGGCGAGCCGGAATTCCGCGCGCTGGAAACCAGGGTGATCGAACGGATCCTGTCAGAAGGCCCGGCAATCGTCTCGACCGGCGGCGGCGCCTTCATCAATCCGGCCAACCGCGAGCTGATTTCAAGTTCCGGCCTTTCCATGTGGCTGAAGGCGGACCTCGACACGCTGTGGGACAGGGTCCGCCGCCGCCAGACGAGACCGCTTCTGAAGACCGAAAACCCGAAACAGACGCTGAAGGATCTTATGGACAAGCGCTATCCGGTCTATGCGCAAGCGGATGTGACCGTTCTTTCGCGCAATGTCCGCAAGGAGACGGTGATGCGCGACGTACTGAAGGCCCTTGCGGCCCTTGACGGAGGAAATACGCGTGAAGAGTAAAGAGACAGCCGACAAGCGGATCGTTCGTGTCGACCTCGGCAATCGCTCCTATGATATCCTGATCGGATCCGGCCTGCTGCAGAGCGCAGGCGGCGAGACGCTCGCCCGGCTTGCGTGCCGCAAGGCGGCGATCATCACCGACACCCATGTCGCGCCGCGCTATCTCGACATGCTGACCGAAAGCCTGCAGACCGATGGCATCGAGACCTTCTCGCTGACGCTGGCGGCAGGCGAGAAGACCAAGAGCTTCGAAAATCTTCATACCGCCGTCGATTTCGTTCTCGATGCCCGTATCGAGCGCTCCGATGCCGTGATCGCGCTCGGCGGCGGCGTGATCGGCGATCTGGCGGGCTTTGCAGCAGCGATCGTGCGCCGGGGCGTGAACTTCATCCAGGTGCCGACATCGCTGCTCGCCCAGGTGGATTCCTCCGTCGGCGGCAAGACCGGGATCAACACCCGGCAGGGCAAGAACCTCGTCGGCGCCTTTCACCAGCCGCATCTGGTGCTTGCCGATACCGACACGCTCGACACACTTACCTCGCGCGAATTCGCCGCCGGTTACGCCGAGGTGGTGAAATACGGACTGATCGACCAACCCGATTTCTTCCACTGGCTGGAGAAGAACCGCAAGGCCGTCTTTTCCGGCGGCGCGGAGCGGGTGGAGGCAATCGCGCGGTCCTGTGCGGCGAAAGCCGCCGTCGTTGCCGCCGACGAGCACGAGAACGGCGTGCGCGCGCTTTTGAACCTCGGCCACACTTTCGGCCATGCGCTGGAGCGGGCGACCGGCTATGACGGCGCCCGCCTCGTCCACGGCGAGGGCGTTGCGATCGGCATGGTGCTGGCGCACGAGTTTTCCGCGCGCATGAACCTTGCAAGCCCCGACGATGCAAAACGGGTCGCCGCACATCTGAAGGAGGCCGGGCTACCGACCACGCTCGGCGATATTGACGGCGACCTGCCGCCGCCCGATATATTGATGGATGCAATCGGGCAGGACAAAAAGGTAAAGGGCGGGAAGCTGACCTTCATTCTGACGCGCGGCATCGGCGAGGCCTTCATCGCCGACGACGTTCCGCCGTCTGAGGTGCTGGCTTTCCTGACGGAAAAACAATCGCAATGACGCTGAGCGATCTATCGCACTTCTTCGCCGAACACTGGACGCTGATGGCCACGATCGTCGGCCTGATCGTCGTTTCGGCATTCTTCTCGGGCTCGGAAACGGCACTGACGGCCGTATCCCGGGCCCGCATGCACACGCTGGAGCAGCAGGGCGACAAGCGCGCCGGTTTCGTCAATGTGATGATCAACCGCCGCGACCGCCTGATCGGCGCGCTTCTGATTGGCAACAACCTGGTCAACATCCTCGCCTCGTCACTGACGACAACGCTGTTCCTGAGCATTTTCGGCGCTAATGGCGTGGCCTATGCGACGCTGATCATGACGGCGCTTCTGGTGGTCTTCGCCGAGGTCTTGCCGAAGAGTTGGGCAATTTCCGCGACCGACCGGTTCGCGCTCGCCGTGTCTCCGCTCGTGCGCGTGCTGTTTTTCGTCATCGGTCCGCTCTCAAGCCTCGTCAACATGATCGTGCGCTTCATTCTGGGGCTTTTCGGCGTGACGCTGACCAAGGGCAGCGAAATGCTGACCGCCCATGACGAAATCCGCGGCGCCGTCGACCTGCTCCATCGCGAGGGGTCGGTGATCAAGGCCGACCGCGACCGGCTCGGCGGCGTGCTCGACCTCGGCGAGCTTGAGGTCTCCGACGTGATGATCCACCGCACGGCCATGCGCGCCGTCAATGCCGACGATCCGCCCGAAGCCGCCGTCAGGACAGTACTGGAAAGCCCCTATACGCGCCTTCCCGTCTGGCGCGGCTCGATCGACAACATCATCGGCGTGGTCCACTCCAAGGACCTGTCGCGTGCGCTCGCCGAACCGCATGCCGCACCGTCGACGATCGACATCGTCAAAGTGGCGCAGAAGCCGTGGTTCGTGCCCGACAGTACCAATCTGAAGGACCAGCTCAACGCCTTCCTGCGCCGCAAGGTGCATATCGCCGTCGTCGTCGACGAATACGGCGAGGTGCAGGGTATCGTCACGCTGGAAGACATTCTGGAGGAAATCGTCGGCGACATTTCCGACGAGCACGACCTGGAAATCTCCGGCGTGCAGCAGGAAGCCGATGGCTCGATCGTCGTCGACGGCACGGTCCCGATCCGCGACCTCAACCGCGCGCTGGACTGGACGCTGCCGGACGAAGAGGCGACCACGATTGCCGGCCTCGTCATCCACGAGAGCCAGACCATACCCGAGGAGCGCCAGTCCTTCACCTTCTATGGCAAGCGCTTCATCGTGATGAAACGCGAGAAGAACCGCATTACCAAGCTCCGGATCCGTCCGCTCGGTGGCGCTGCGGCGGCAACCCCGCCGGCGGAGTGAGGCCGGGGGATGGCTGAACACAGTCAGCGTCTTGGCGAACCTCTAGCCCCTCTCCGCGTCATCTTCGGGACAAGCCCGAGCATGACGGAAGAAAGTGGAGTAGGTTTTGTCCTTAATAACACGGCGCCGGCTGCCCCCCCTTACCACCGCGTCTTCTCGCCCGGGGCGGCCGCCTCGATGGCGAGTGCATGCAATCCGTTCTCGATTTCGCCGGCAAGCGCCTCATTGACGGCACGATGACGTGCGAGACGATTCATCCCCTGAAACTTGTCGGAGACGATCCGAATCCTTAAATGGGTGATTTCGGGGGCGTCCGGCTCATCATAGTGCCCGGCATGCTGGGCACTTTCATCCATCAGCACCAACCGTTCGGGGTTGAAGAGGCTTTTCAGCCTGTTTTCGATTTCGGCGGTTGACGACACTGTCTGCTCCTGATTTGTCCCTGCTTCGCGCGTCAGCGCGTTAACGGTTCAGGAAGCCAGTAAGAAATCCCGTTGTCAATTCTTGTTGTGGCGGGATCACAAGGTCATAATCGAGCGCCATGAATCTTGACTCCAAATATTTCGACCGTCTGCGCACCAAGCGCAAACGCCCGGCATCGGCCAAGGCCGAGTCCGAAGCCGCTGCCGCCGTCTGCCAATGGGACGGCTGCAACAAGCCCGCGAAACACCGCGCACCCGTCGGCCGCAATGCCGAGGGGCAATTCTTCATGTTCTGCTTCGAGCACGTGAAGGCCTATAACAAGGGCTACAATTATTTCGACGGCCTGTCAGACAGCGAGATCGCCCGCTACCAGAAGGAGGCGCTGACCGGCCATCGTCCCACCTGGACCGTCGGCGTCAACGGCGCGGCCCGCAAGACGCCGCTCAACGGCTCGAAAAAGGCCGGCAACACCGCGTCATTTTCGCGCATGCGCGACCCCTTCGGCTTTGTCGATGACGGCAAGGAGGGCGCGCCCAGGCGACCGCGCCACCAGCGCAAGCTGAAGACGCTCGAATCCAAAGCCTTCGACACGCTGGGCCTGACCGCAGAGGCAACGCCCGACGATATCAAGAAACAGTACAAGGCTCTGGTCAAGAAGCACCATCCCGACGCCAATGGCGGCGACCGGGGCTCCGAGGAAACTTTTCGTGCCGTGGTGCAGGCATACCAATTGTTAAAGCAGTCCGGCTTCTGCTAGACCGTTTTTGACCGAAAGAGCAGCACAGACGTTTGAGCGGCGCTTTTCGAAAAAGGCCGCGCTGGAGACATGATGAGCAAGATTGAACTGGACTATTCCAACGCACCGGATACGACGGTTTCGGTTCGCGAAACATTTGGTATCGATGTCGACCTTCAGGTTCCCGCCTATTCGACCGACGACCCCTACGTGCCGGATATCGACCCCGACTACCTTTTCGATCGCGATACCACGCTCGCCATTCTCGCAGGCTTTGCCCATAACCGCCGCGTGATGGTCTCCGGCTATCACGGCACCGGCAAGTCCACCCATATCGAACAGGTCGCCGCACGCCTCAAATGGCCGTGCGTGCGCGTCAATCTCGACAGCCATGTCAGCCGTATCGACCTTGTCGGCAAGGATGCGATCGTCGTGCGCGACGGCCTGCAGGTCACCGAGTTTAAGGACGGCATCCTGCCCTGGGCCTATCAGCACAATGTCGCGCTCGTCTTCGACGAGTATGACGCCGGCCGTCCGGATGTGATGTTCGTGATCCAGCGCGTGCTTGAAAGCTCCGGTCGCCTGACCCTGCTCGACCAAAGCCGCGTCATCAGCCCCCACCCGGCCTTCCGCCTGTTTGCCACGGCGAACACGGTCGGCCTCGGCGACACGACCGGGCTCTATCACGGCACGCAGCAGATCAACCAGGCGCAGATGGACCGCTGGTCGCTGGTGACCACGCTCAACTATCTGCCGCATGAGCAGGAAGTCGCGATCATCCTCGCCAAGGTGAAGAGCTTTGCTGCGAGCGAAGAGGGCCGTGAAACCATCTCCAACATGGTGCGCGTTGCCGATCTTACCCGTTCGGCCTTCGTCAACGGCGACCTTTCCACCGTCATGAGCCCGCGCACGGTCATCAACTGGGCCGAAAACGCGGAGATCTTCGGCGATGTCGGCTTTGCCTTCCGTGTCACCTTCCTCAACAAGTGCGACGAGCTCGAGCGCACGCTGGTGGCCGAGCAGTATCAGCGCGCCTTCGGCGAGGAGCTGAAGGAAAGCGCCGCCAACGTCGTCATCAGCGCCTGAGGAAAAACCCATGGCCGGCCCCGGCGACAACAGAAAGACCAATCCGCACGCGCCCGTGGACCTGGAACCGCTGCACCGCGCCGTGTCCGGCTGCGTGCGCGCGGTCTCCGGCGACAAGGAAGCGGAGGTCGTCTTCTCGCGCGACCGGCCGGGCATGAGCGGCAGCCAGATCCGCCTGCCGGAATTCTCCAAGCGGCCGACGGCAAGCGAGCTTGCCGTGGTCCGCGGCCTTGGCGATTCCATGGCGCTCCGCATGGCCTGCCACAATCCGGTCACCCATGCGCAGATGGCGCCGAGCGGCAGCGATGCGCAGGCGATTTTCGACGCGGTCGAACAGGCCCGCGTCGATTCAATCGGGGCCAAGCGCATGCCCGGTATGGCGCGGAACCTTGCCGCCATGCATGCTGAGAAATACGACAAGGCCAATTTCGCCGCGATCGACCGCAAGGAGGACGCCCCGGTCTCCGAGGCCGTGGCGATGCTGGTGCGCGAGAAGCTTTCCGGCGAAAAGCCGCCGGAATCGGCCGGCCAGGTTCTCGATTTCTGGCGCGATTTCATTGAGCAGAAGGCCTCCGTCGACCTCGACCGGCTGGCCGAGAGCATTGATGACCAGCACGCCTTCGCCCGCACGATCCGCTCCATTCTCTCCTCCATGGAACTCGCCGATGACTATTCGGACGAAGACATGGAAAGCGAGAACGAGGAAGAAAACATCTCCGACGAGGAGCAGCCCCGTTCCGAACGCCAGAATGACGAGCAGTTCGACGAGGATGCCGGCAATGACTCGGCGCCCGCCGATGAAAGCGACGACAGCGACGAGGAGATGGACCAGGGCGAGCTTGACGGCGCGGAAGTGGCTGATACCGAGCTCGACGAGGATGCCGATCCCGACAGCGAGGTCGCCGGCGAGACCAAGCGCCCGAATACCCCCTTCGACGACCTGAACGAGAAGGTCGACTACAAGGTCTTCACCGAGGAATTCGACGAGGAAATCCGGGCCGAGGAACTGTGCGACCAGGAAGAGCTGCAGCGCCTGCGCGGCTATCTCGACAAGCAGCTTGCCCATCTGCAGGGTGCTGTCGGAAGGCTCGCCAACCGCATGCAGCGCCGGCTGATGGCCAAGCAGAACCGGTCCTGGGATTTCGATCTCGAGGAAGGCTATCTCGATACCGCCCGCCTGCCGCGCATGGTCATCGATCCGATGCAGCCGCTCTCCTTCAAGATGGAGCGCGACACGCAGTTCCGCGACACGGTGGTTTCGCTGCTGATCGACAATTCCGGCTCGATGCGCGGCCGCCCGATCACGGTTGCCGCCACCTGCGGCGACATTCTGGCGCGCACGCTGGAACGCTGCGGCGTGAAGGTCGAGATCCTCGGCTTCACCACCAAGGCCTGGAAGGGCGGGCAGAGCCGCGAGAAATGGCTTGAGGAAGGCAAACCGACGACCCCGGGCCGCCTCAACGATCTGCGCCATATCATCTACAAATCCGCCGACACCCCCTGGCGCCGCTCGCGCGCCAATCTCGGCCTGATGATGCGCGAGGGCCTGCTCAAGGAAAACATCGACGGCGAGGCGCTGATCTGGGCCCATGACCGGCTGATGGCGCGTCCCGAACAGCGCCGCATCCTGATGATGATTTCCGACGGCGCGCCGGTGGATGATTCCACGCTCTCGGTGAATCCCGGCAATTTCCTCGAAAAGCACCTGCGCGCTGTGATCGAGCATATCGAGACCCGTTCGCCGGTTGAGCTTCTGGCGATCGGCATCGGCCATGACGTGACGCGCTATTATCGCCGCGCCGTCACCATCGTCGACGCCGACGAACTGGCCGGCGCCATGACCGACCAGCTTGCCGGGCTGTTCGAGGAGCAGGCCGCCGGCATCACCAGGGGCAGAAAACGTCGCTGATGAAAGCCGCCTCTGCTTTTCTGGCGCTTGCGCTTGTCGCAGCGCCGGCAGCCGCTGCCGTCGCCCCGGTTGATGCCGTCCCGATCGAGACATTCGCGCCAGAAAAGGACACGGATCGTTTTGGCCGCCTCGAATTCGTCGGCGGGCTGACGCTGAGCTCGCCCAACCCCGATTTCCAGTCCCTTTCCGCCATTCGCTTCCGGCCCGACGGCAAGCGCTTCATCGCCGTCGCCGATACCGGCGAATGGGTTGACGGGCGGGTGACGCGCGATGCGTCCGGTCGGCTTTCCGGCCTTGCCGATGTCACCGTCACGCCGATGAAGAATGCGAAAGGCGTGCATGCGGGCAAGAGTGGCATGGATGCCGAGAGCCTCGCAATCATCGGCAACAAGATCTATGTCGGCTTCGAAGGACGCCACCGGATCGACAGCTACCCCCTGAAGGGCCATGACCGGGCCAATGCCGCCCCGGGCCCCGATTTCCTGATCCCGCCCTTTGAGCTCCGGCGCAATGGCAGTTTCGAGGCGCTCGCGGCCGACGATGCCGGCCGTATTGTGGTCATTGCTGAAAAGAGCATCGACAAGAACGGCAATCTCTTCGCCGCAATCATTCGCGGCGCAGACAAGGGCGTCTTCAAGGTCGTCAAGCGCGAAGGATATGACGTCACCGACGCGGCTTTTCTGCCGGATGGCGACCTGCTTGTGCTGGAGCGGCGGTTCTCCCTGCTTTCCGGCGTTGCCATGCGCATCCGCCGCCTTCCCGGCAGCGCCATCCGCCCCGGCGCAGTGGTTGACGGGCCGGTGATCATGCAGGCCTATGGCGGCACCCACCGGATCGACAATATGGAAGGCATGGATGTCATCCGCGCCGATGACGGTTCGCTCCATGTCATCCTCGTTTCCGACGACAATGATTCGCCGCTGCAGAACACGCTGATGCTGGAGTTCAGGCTGGTCGATTAAGATCTCCGTCAGGCGCGACCATGGCCTGAAGCATGACAAGGCCCTGCAGATTGATCCGCTGCGCTTCTTCCGGAACAAGATCGTCCCAGTTTTCCGCAAACCAGCGATCAAGCGCGCGCGCGCTGGCAAACAGCATGTCGACAATCAGCCCCTGCGGCACGTCGGAGCGGATTGCGCCAAGCCTCTGACCGTGCGCGACGAGCAGAGCGGCGCCAGCCTTGAGCTGACCGAGCGGCGCTTCTAGAGCCCTTTCGGCCTCCGGGCCTTCATGCATGGTTCTCCCGAGTGAGGCTGTCGTGGGCTCGGCGATCAGAAGCGCGCCCAATTGCCCGAAGGCAGCGTTGAGCGCGTTCCAAAATCCAGCCCGATCCCCTGCCTCAACGACCCGCTTGACATCAAGCTGACCGGCAAGACGGGCAAGCGCACGCTCGATCGCCGCGCAATAGAGGTCGGCCTTGTCGTGGATATAGTAATAGGCCTGACCCTTGCTCATGTCCGATGCCTTCAGGATTGCATTCAGCGAAGCACCGGAGAACCCGCGTTCGGCGAAGGCCGCCGTCGCTGCCGCAAGCAATGCCTCGCGGCGTTCAGGCGTCAGCGTCTCCAGCCGCTCCAACGCTGATTTTCCCTCCGCCATCGGCTTCCCGTTGTTGCTGGATGCCATTTCCACACTTCCATTGACGCAATTAGACCACTGGTCTAATAGGCACTGTAACCATTTTTCAGCGGGCCTTCCACCGCTGAAACGAGAAAAAGGAGATGACCGATGCGCTGGCGCGGTGTCAATCATGTGGAATTCTCGGTGATCGACTACGAGAACTCGGTCGCCTTCTACGACAAGATGTTCGGCTGGCTCGGCTACAAGAGCTTCTGGACCATGGATATCGGTTATCGATCGACCTATTACATGGCGCGCTTCCCCTTCCCCCACAGCTATATCGGCATCCAGCCGGCAAGGACCGGCGGCAAGCTCGACCACGAAGCACGCGCCACGGGCATCCACCACATCGCGCTCTGGGCGAAAAGCCGGCGCGAGGTCGACCGCTTCCACAAGGAGTTTCTCGTCGGAAGTTCGGTTCCCGTCACCGAGACGCCGGCCGAATATCCGGTCTATGCGCCCGGCTATTACGGCGTCTTCTTCGACGACCCGATCAACGGCATCCACTGGGAGCTTGCGCATATTCCCAAGATCGCCTCGCCCGCCGCCTATCTGCGCAGCAGCCGCGCCTGGAAAGACGCGGAAATGCAGCATCCCGAGTGGGACGGCTCGCCTGCAAGGAAGGCCTTCCGCACACTGCCGCGCGGCTAGAGCAATTCCGCGTTTCACGGAAACGCGAAAAGGCTCTATCTCTTTGTTTTTACGCAATTCCGGACGGTGAACCTGTGTCCACTTCACCTGGAATTGCTCTAGCGCATCGGCCCGATAGTCGGAAAGCATGATGCGTAGATTCAATTGGTTAGAGCGTCCTTTGTGCGCCCGAATGGACGCACGGCGCTCAATTGCCTAAAGACTGTCCTCGCGCACCCAGACGCTGACGCTGCCAGCATTGACGGGAAAGGCTGCCCGGCCTTCTTCATCCGTTTCCACCGCATCTTCCCGGTGACCGAGGAAATCGCGGAAAGTCGCATTGGCGTGCGCTTCGCCGAGGTCCACGTCCTTTGCCGTCTCCTCGCCATTGGTCAGCACCGTCACGGAACCGGGTGCCTCGCCGGTCCCCTCGCGCACAACCGCCAGACAATTCGAATCGTCGAAGTAAAGCGTCTCCGCGCCATTGGCAAAGCGCTTTCGCGCCTCGATCAGCTTCGGCAGGCATTCGATTCTCGGCATGTCGATATCGTATTCCTCTCCGTCCGAGCCCTTGTCGCGATACTGAGCGCCATAGAGGTCAGCATAGAAGACACTCGGCACACCCTGTTCGCGCATCAGGATCAGCGCATAGGCAAGCGGCTTGAACCAGGGTTCAACGGCAGCCTCGAGCGATTGCAGCGGCTGGGTGTCGTGGTTTTCGACCAGCGTGACGGCATGGTCCGGCACTTCGGCAACCAGCGTGCCGTCAAAGATGGTGCGCATGTCGTAGTCGCCGCCAGCAGCCGAGGCATCGTGGAAACGGTAATGCAGGCCGACATCAAAGAGCATCAATTGCCGGTCGACCAGGTCGAGATAGGTCTTCAGCGCATCGATCTCGGGATGCCAGTATTCGGCGACGACGAACATGTCCTCCTTCACGGCCTCGCGCATATGGGCGATCCAGTCACGGAAGAACCAGGCCGGAATGTGCTTGGCGGCATCGAGCCTGAAACCGGCGACCGGCACCTGCTCCGAGAACCAGCGGCCCCAGTATTTCAACTCTTCCGCCACGGCACGGTTGCGGAATTCGACATCCGCGCCGATCAGATAGTCATAATTGCCCAGCTCCTGATCAACCTCGTCATTCCATTCGCCATCGCCATATTCGTTGACCAGGCGGAAGACGCCGGTCTCGTCCGGATCCTCGATATAATCGACGCCGGTGAAGCATTTGTGCGTCCAGACAAATTCGGAATAGGCTCCGTTGCGGCCCGGGAAGGTGAAGCGGGTATAGGCCAACGCCTCGAAGGCCTCGTCCTCGATCTCGGTGCGATCCTCCGGGTCGGCGCGGCGCACCTTCACCCGTTCCTTTTCGTCCGCGCCGAGCTTGTGGTTGAAGACGACATCGTGGATGACGCCGATGCCGTGGCCGGCAAGCGTGTGGCAGGCATTTTCAAGAGCGCCGCGGTCGCCGTATTTGGTGGCAACCGTTCCCTTCTGGTCAAATTCGCCGAGGTCGAAGAGATCATAAGTGTCGTAGCCGACGGAATAGCCGCCCGCGGCCCCCTTCGAGGCCGGCGGCAACCAGACATCGGTGATGCCCATGCCGGCCAGTTCCTCCGCCTTTTGCGCCACCTCATCCCAGAGCGTCCCGCCTGATGGATAGTACCAGTGAAAAAACTGAAGCAATACGCGTCCGGCCATGCTGTCCTCGCGGTTTGGGTGAGCCGACCTTAAACGGGCGGTGATGGTGAAAGTTCCGCGCCGAGCGGTTTCAGGACGGAGGTGATCTTTGCGCCTGCCGCCGAATTATGCAAACAAGACTTGACGGCTGTCACCCGTCGCGCCGATATCCTCCCCAAGACGGCGACCAGAAGGAACACCCCATGCAAGAGACCATCATCCGCGCCAATCCGGAATTTGCCAAGGACGAGCTTCGTCCGCGCATCTTGCATATCGGCTTCGGCGGTTTCGCCCGTGCCCATCCGATGGTCTACCTGCAGGAAGGCATGAACAAGGCGGGCGGCGATTTCGGCGTTGTCGCCGTGCGCTTGAATTCCGGCATGGAGGAACTGACCGCGCTGGACGAGGCCGGCCATGACTACCTGATCGCCGAGATGGACGCCGAAACAGTGACCGCGCGCAAGATCGGCGTGGTCACCGGCACCTGCCACCCCAAGCGCGACGGCATCGATACGCTTCTCGACCTGATTGCGTCCGAAGCCATGGCCGTGATCAGCCTGACCATCACCGAGAAAGGCTATTGCGTCCGCAACGGCCATCTCGACCTGGAAAACAAGGGCATCATCGCCGATCTCGCCACCCCGGAAGAACCCGGCACGGCGATCGGCGTCATCGTGGAAGGCCTGAACCGCCGCCGTAACGCAGGCCGCGACGGGCTGACCGTGCTGTCCTGCGACAACCAGCCCGACAATGGCAAGCTTGCCCGTGCCGCCGTGCTCTCCTACGCCCACCAGCGCGACGGAAAGCTGGCCGACTGGATCGACGCCAATGTCTCCTTCCCCTCCACCATGGTCGACCGCGTGGTTCCCGCGCTCGACGATTACGGTCGCGGCGTGCTGCGCTCGCTCAATGACGGCAAGGATGATGAGAACGGCATTGTCTGCGAGCCCTTTCGCCAGTGGGTGATCGAGGATGATTTCGCCACCGCCCGGCCGCCGTTTGAAGAAGGCGGGGCGATGATGACCGATGACGTGCGCCCCTTCGAGATGATGAAACTCAGAATGCTCAACGGCGCGCATACCTTCCTTGCCATGCTCGGCAGCCTTGCCGGTCTCGAAACCGTCTCCGCCTGCATGGAGGACGACGTGTTCCGCCGGGCCGCGCGCCAGATCATGATGGACGAGCAGCGCCCGACGCTGCCGGAGATCGAGGGTGTCAGTTTCGAGGAATATGCCGACGCGCTGATCGAGCGCTTCGCCAATCCGAAGCTGAAGCACCGGACCGCGCAGATTGCCTGGGACACCAGCCAGAAACTGCCGCAGCGCCTTCTCCACGGCATCGAGATCAACATCCGGAACAACCACCCATGGCCGCTTCTGGCGCTCGCCGTTGCCGGCTGGATCCGGTTTGTAAAGGTGACGTCGGAAAAAGGCGGCAAGCTCACCGATCCGCTTTCCGAAGAGCTTCTCGCGGAAGCAAAAGCCTATGACGGCGACCAGCTTGTCGATCGCATTCTCTCAAACGAATCGATCTTCGAAGAGGACCTGCGCCGCGAACCCGCCTTCCGCTCGGCCATTACCGGCGCCTATCGCTATATCGTGGAAAAGGGCCCGCGCGCGGCGGTCGAGGCCGTGCTGAAGGCTTGATAAAGGCGGGAGATTTTCCCGTCTTGGCATCGTGAGCCCTCGTCCGAACGCTCGTTTCTTCCGTCATGCCGGCCTTGAGCCGGCATCCAGGGCGGTTCTCGCAAACATATCCGTTCACGGCACACCAAAAGGCCAGTCGTATGGCTCTGCATCCCGGCTCATGGCCGGGATGACGGCAGAGTGTGCGGCAGGCTATGTAGCAAGACGCGCGAACGCAGAACCAAATCCTTACCCATTCACCGGCCGCATCGGTCTCAGCCAGGTCATCAGCGCGCCATAGGGCAGCAGCATGACGAGGCTGAAGATCAGCTTGACCGAAAGGTCGCCGAGCGCCCAGGAAACCCAGCGCGGCACGTCCAAGAACGGGAAGACGCCGAAGAGCGGGGCAACACCGAGAGCGAATTCGTCATTGGCGCCGATGAAGGCGAAGATTGCAGCGAAGCTGATCGAGAAGAACAGCACCGTATCGAGGATCGAGCCGAAAAGCGAGCCGACAAGCGGCGCCTTCCACCAACTCTGGCGGCGCAGGCGATTGAAGAGCGTAATATCGAGGAACTGGCCCACCAGGAACGCAGTGCCCGAAGCGATCGCGATCCGCGGCACCGAGGCGTAGAAGGAAAAGGCGACGCCGACGACGAAGCCGGCGATGACGACCTTGCGCGCGGCCGTCGGACCGAACTGACGGTTGGTCAGGTCGTTGACGAGAAAGGCGAGCGGATAGGTGAAGGCGCCCCAGGTCAGAAGGTCGGCAAGCGAAATGCCGTAAACCATGCCCTGAACGGGATACTGGACCAGAATGTTGGAGGCGAGAACGACGCCTGCCATGAGCAGGCTGTAGATAATGACGGATTGCGACTGTCGCATTTTTTTATCCTGGGTGATGCCACCAGTTGGAGGACAAATAAAGAAAGCCTTACTGCCAGGCAGCAAGGCTTTCCAGTTTCAAAGCTGCCTGACGATCAGGCGGCGGCCTGTTCAGCCGTCTTCTTGATGATTTCCTTGCGGATCAGGCGGGCGCGCGGCGACAGCTCGCCCTCGCCGGACTTGATCAGGAATGCGTCGAGGCCCCCGCGATGTTCAACCGAGCGAAGCGCTGCAGCGGAAACGCGCAGGCGATAGCTCTGGCCGGTGGCTTCGGACATCAGCGTCACGCGGCACAGGTTCGGCAGGAACTTGCGGCGGGTCTTGTTGTTGGCGTGGCTGACATTGTTGCCGGACAGCACGCCCTTGCCAGTCAATTCACACGTGCGGGACATGATTTCACCTATACTCGTCTTCAGCCAACGGCTTACAACGGGACGGCCTAGTCCCGCGATCCAATTGGCGGCTAATTGGAAAGTTGCGGTTCTATAATCGGGCGACACGCAAAGGTCAAGGCGGGAAGCCGGATTTTCACGGGGACGCGAAAATTTACCGCTGTTTTTTTCAGCCCGCCTGAGACATAAACAGGTGAGCAGGAACGACCATATCACAGGTGCGAGAGAGCGACATGAGAAAAACCGTCATTTATCAGACTGTAATAGCTATGGTTTTTCTTTTCTCAGCGGCCACGGGCCGGGCCGAGGACATCACCCAGCAGACCGTCTATACTATCGCCTTCTCCGGCATCAAGATTGCCGATGCCGTGTTCAACACCACGGTCAATGATGGCGACTACCGGATTGCCGCCGACATCAAGGCGGCTGGAATCGGCAATCTCTTCACCTCGATCGCGGTCAAGGTCGATGCCAAAGGCGACTGGAAGGACGGCCGCCCCGAGACCCGCGAATTCGATCTGAGCTACCGCGACGGCGACTATGCCCGCGACTACGGCGCGGAGTTCTCCCGCAAGCGCGTTGTGTCTTCCACGATCGAGCCGGACCCCGGTCCACGCGGCGATGACTGGGTCGAGGTTACGGCGAAACACCTGCGCGGCGTGATCGACCCCGTCTCCGCCCTGCTGCTGCCGCCGTCCCAAAATCCCTGCCAGGGCAAGATCGCGATCTTCGACGGAGAGACGCGGCTGAACCTGGAACTGGCGTCCGCCGGCACCAAGCCTTTCTCCACAAAGGGCTTCTCCGGCCGCGCCGTCGGCTGCGCCATCCGCTTCCGCCCGATTGCCGGCTATGAACGCATGGATGACGACATCGAATATCTCGCCAATACGCGCGAGCTTGTCGTCTGGTTCGCCTTCAACGAAGAGCTCAATGTCTATGCCCCGGTCACCGCGCAGATCCCGCTGAAGATCGGCAAGCTGACGATTTACGCCTCGAAATTCGGCGTCTGATACGCAAGGCAAGTCCCATCATGCGCGCAACCCTGATCGGCTTCTCGGCCGTCATCATGTGGTCGTTTCTGGCCCTGTTCACGGCGGCCTCCGGCAATGTGCCGCCATTTCAGCTTTCGGCCATCGCCTTTGCCATCGCCAGCCTCCCCGGCATCGTGGTGCTGGTCGCGCGGCCCGAGCGCCGTCATGCGCTGCGCCAGCCGGCAAAGGTGTGGATCGCGGGCATTGCCGGCCTCTTCGGCTACCACTTCCTCTATTTCACCGCGTTGCGCAACGCGCCCGCCGTCGATGCCGGACTGATCGCCTATCTCTGGCCGCTCCTGATCGTCGTCGGCTCGGCGCTTCTGCCGGGCGAAAAGCTGAAGGCCCATCATATCGCAGGCGCGATCGCCGGTTTTGCCGGAACGGCGCTCCTGATCACGCGCGGCGGCGGTCTGACGATCAGCGGCGAATACACGCTCGGCTATATCGCCGCCTTTCTCTGCGCCTTCACATGGTCGGGCTATTCGCTGATCTCGCGATCCTTTTCCAAGGTCTCGACCGACGTCGTCACCGGCTTTTGCCTCGCGACCTCGGTGCTCTCGCTTCTCTGCCACCTGCTGCTTGAAACAACCGTCTGGCCGCAAACGGCGAGCCAGTGGCTGGCGGTGGCGGGCCTCGGCCTGTTTCCGGTGGGCATTGCCTTTTATGCCTGGGACTACGGGGTAAAGAGGGGCAATATCCAGGTGTTGGGAGCGGCAAGCTATGCCGCCCCGCTGTTTTCGACCATCGTGCTCCTTGTCGCCCGCTTCGGCGAGCCGGGGTGGCGCGTGATCGTCGCCTGCCTGCTGATCACCGGCGGCGCTGCTCTCGCGGCTCGCGACATGATCATCCGGAAAAAGACCTGAGGCGCTTTTCAGCCGGCAGGCGCCCAGCCCGGAGCGGCGAGCTCAAAATCATCGAAGACAAAGCCGGGAGCGACGGTGCAGCCCACCAGCGTGAAGTCGCCCGTGCTTTCCGCCGCCTGCCAGTGGCCGGCGTAGATCACGCCCTGCGGGCGTTCGCCGGCGATGATGTCCGGTCCGAGGGTCATCGTCTCGCTCATCCTCCCGTCTGGCGAGACCATCAGCTTCAACGGCGCTCCGGCATAGTAATGCCAGACCTCGACCGTCGTCAGAAGCCGGTGCCAGTGCGAGCGTTCTCCCGCCTTCAGCAGGAAATAGATCAGCGTCGAAGCGCCGCGTCCCGGCTCGCCGGCCGTATCGCGAAACGTTTCCGCATACCAACCGCCTTCCGGATGCGGCTGCATGCCCAGCGCATCAATTATGGCCTCGGCTGTCGGGGCGCCGGTCATCAGAAATTGTCCTTCAGCCGGCGGATCTCGCCGAGAACCTCGGCGTCGCTCGCATCGGCCATGTCGAGCTTCGCCCGGATCGCCGGATCGGCGACCCGAAGGAACGGGTTGGTCTTCTTTTCCAGTCCGATCGTCGTCGGAGTGGTGAAGTCACCGGCATCGCGCAACGCGGCCACCGCCTCGGCGCGCTCCTTCAGCACCTGATTGTCCGGATCGACCGAGAGCGCGAACTTGGCATTGGCCAGCGTATATTCATGGCCGAAATAGACTTCCGTTTCGTCCGGCAGCGCCAGTAGTTTTTGCAGCGACGGCCACATGTCGGAGGCCGGGCGCTCGGACAGGCGGCCGCAGCCCATGGCAAACAGCGTGTCGGCGGCAAACAGCAGGCCGTCATCGACGAAGTGATAGCAGACATGACCTGCCGTGTGGCCGGGCGTTTCGATGACGTTCACCTTGTGGCCGGCAAAATCCAGCTCGTCGCCCTCGCCCACGGCAAGTTCGAGACCGGGGATCACCACCGCCTCCTCGACCGGCCCGACGATGCGACAATCATAGCGTTCCTTCAAAAGAAGATTGCCCTCGACATGGTCCTTGTGGTGATGGGTGGTGAAGACGTCGGTGATGGTCCAACCGCGTTTTTCCGCTTCCGCTATGACCTTTTCGCCATCGGGCGCATCGATGCTGACCGTCTTTTCCGTCTCTGGGTCATGAACCAGCGCCCCGTAATTGTCGGATCGGCACATGAAAACGGCAATTTCCAGTGAAGTCATCTCAAGCCTCGCGATTGCTTACCCAGTCGGCTTCAATGTAGTACTGTGCGGTCTCAAGTCCAACCGGGGCCGCCTGAACTTCGCTCATGAACGCCGATATCGTTGACCTTCGTTCCTTCTATCACACACGGCTTGGACGGCTTGCCGCCCACTCGATCGCCATGGCGCTCGTTCCCGTCTGGCCGAAACTGCCGGACGAACGCTTGGTGGGGCTTGGCTACTGCCTGCCCTATCTGGACCGGCTCGGCGCGGATGCGGAACGGGTGATGGCCTTCATGCCCGCCTCGCAGGGCGCGATCAACTGGCCGGCGCATGCGGCATCGGCCACCGCGCTGGTGATGGATGACGAGCTACCGCTGCCCGACGCCTCGATTGACCGCGTGCTGATGGTGCACGCGCTGGAGTTTACCGAAAGCCCGCGCGAGACCCTGCGCGAGCTCTGGCGCATTCTCGCCCCCGGCGGCCGCCTCGTCATCGTCGCGCCCAATCGGCGCGGTGTCTGGGCACGGCTGGAACATACACCTTTTGGCAATGGCCGCCCCTATTCCAAGAGCCAGGTCACCGAACTGCTGCGGGAGACCAATTTTACCCCCGGCGCCTTTGCCGAGGCGCTGTTCTTCCCGCCGTCGAAGAGCCGGGCAGTGCTGAAATTCCGCTCCAGTTTCGAACGCTCCGGCCGCACCTTCTGGCCGGCCTTTTCCGGGGTCAATATCGTCGAGGCGCAGAAGCGGCTCTATCAGGGCCTGCCGGTTGCCGCGCGCGCCCGGCGCAAGGTTCTGGTGCCGGCCCTTGCCCCCCAGGGCGTGCCGACAACGCGCGATCGACCCTGAGGCCCTTGTCGCCAAGGGCCGCGCGCCCTCGACAAAGCGTCCAATCCTGATTATTCCTTCTCCGTTCAAAAACGGCCCTTGAGGCCACATGTTGTTTTCGAGGTTTCCTATGCCTGATCAGTCGATGAAGCCGACACCCCGCCCCGGTGTCATGGATATTGCCGCCTATGTCCCCGGCAAGGACCATGTTGAGGGCGTTGCCAAGGTGTACAAGCTTTCGTCGAACGAGACCCCGCTGGGCCCGAGCCCGAAGGCGATCGAGGCGATGCGGAACCTCGCCGAGACGCTCGCGCTCTATCCTGATGGTCAGGCAACCCAGTTGCGCGAGGCGATTGCCGCCAAATATGGCCTCAACACGAAGAACATCATTTGCGGCAACGGTTCGGACGAACTGCTCGGGCTGCTGGCCCATGTCTATCTCGGCGAGGGCGACGAGGCGATCATCACCGAGCACGGCTTCCTCGTCTACAAGATCCAGATCATGGCGAATGGCGCGACGCCGGTCACCGTGAAGGAAAAGGACGCGACCGTCGATGTTGACGCGATCCTTGCCGCCGTCACCGACAAGACGCGCATCGTCTTCGTCGCCAATCCGGGCAACCCAACCGGCACCTATGTGCCCTTCTCCGAGATCCGCCGCCTGCATGCGGGTCTGCCGAAGAATGTCATTCTTGTGCTGGACGCGGCCTATGCCGAATATGTCCGCCGCAATGATTACGAGGCAGGCCTCGAACTGGTCGCCGAAAACGCCAATGTGGTGATGACCCGGACCTTCTCGAAGATCTACGGTCTGGCGGCATTGCGCGTCGGCTGGCTTTACGGACCGCTCGAGATCGTTGGCGCGATGGACCGCGTGCGCGGCCCCTTCAACCTCAATGCACCGGCCATTGCCGCGGCAACGGCCGCGATCAAGGATGACGGCTTCACCCAGCACGCCGCCGCGTTCAATGCCGAATGGATCGAGACGCTGACGCGGGAACTGACCGCGCTCGGCCTGACCGTCACGCCCTCGGTCACCAATTTCATCCTGATCCACTTCCCCGACGAAGACGGCCTGCGCGCGCCCGACGCCGACCGCTTCCTGTCGTCGCGCGGTTATGTGTTGCGCGCGGTCGCCGGCTATGGCTTCCCCAATGCGCTGCGCATGAGCGTCGGCACGGACGAAGCCAACCGCGGCGTAATCGCGGCGCTGAAGGACTTCATGGCCAACAAAGCCAAGACGGATGCGGCATGAGCAGCTTTATGTTTGAACGGATCGCCCTGATCGGCATCGGCCTGATCGGCTCCTCGATCGCCCGCGATATCCGCGCCCGGGGCCTTGCCGGCGAAATCGTGGTCTCCACCCGCTCGCCGGAAACGTTGCGACGCGCGGAAGAGCTGGGGCTGGGCGACCGCTATACGGCAGCGGCCGAAGATGCCGTCCGGGGCGCCGATCTGGTAATCGTCTCCGTTCCCGTCGGCGCCTCCGGCGCGGTTGCGGAAAAGATCGCGCCCAATCTGAAGCCCGGCGCGATCCTCACCGATGTCGGCTCCACCAAGGCCTCGGTCATCGCCCAGATGTCGCCTTTCGTGCCGGAGGGAGTGCATTTCATTCCCGGCCACCCGATCGCGGGCACCGAACATTCCGGTCCGGACGCCGGGTTTGAAGGCCTCTTCGCCGGGCGCTGGTGCATCCTGACTCCGCTTGACGGCGTGGACGCGGCTGCAATCGGCAAGCTGACGAGCTTCTGGCAGGCGCTCGGCTCGACGGTGGACCGGATGGTGCCGGAACACCACGACAAGGTGCTGGCCATCGTCTCGCACCTCCCGCACATCATCGCCTACAACATTGTCGGCACAGCAGATGACCTGGAAGCGGTGACCCAGTCGGAAGTCATCCAGTATTCGGCCTCGGGCTTCCGCGACTTCACGCGCCTTGCCGCTTCCGACCCCACCATGTGGCGCGATGTCTGCCTGCACAATCGCGATGCCATACTGGAAATGCTGGCGCGTTTTTCCGAAGATCTCGCCTATCTGCAGCGGGCGATCCGCTGGGGCGAGGGAGACAAGCTGTTCGAACTCTTCTCGCGCACGCGCGATGTCCGCCGCTCGATCGTCGAGGCCGGACAGGATGTCGAAGCGCCCGACTTCGGCCGTCACGCCCTCGACAAGAAGGGCTGAGGCCTGACGGCGATCCCGTCAGACCGGCGGGATCCGGCCGAGCGGGATGAAGCCCAGCATCGCACGGCCCTGGTTTACCCGCACATCAAGCGCCATGGTGCGCTGGCCGCCGGTAAAGGACTTGATCAGCCCGGTCACCGTATCGACCGGTTGCGCGACCTCAGGGAAGGCAAGTTGCAGGACCTGCGAAATGCCGTCGATCCCGGTCAGCTCGACGCTGAACCGCCCGTCCAGGTAACCCTCCTTGTCAAAGGCAAAACGGCCGGAAACGGCGATATGCGAGGCCCGTTCGCCAATCGCAAGCGTTGCCTGGTTGAGGATCCCGCTCTTGCCGCGAAGCCTGTTGGAGCGAATCTGCTTGGTCGCCAGAAGCTCGCCCCCGTCATCGACGGTCGCGAGAAGGTTGACGGAGACGGAGGGCAGCGCCTCGGCATTGTTCTGCGGGCGCAGGACGCCGTTGGTCACGGTAAGGGCAAGATCGAGATCGCCGTCATCATTGCGGACAAGGCCTTGCGCATATTCAGCCGTCAATGTCCCCTGCCGTCCTGCGGGAACGGCAAAGCGCGCCGTCAACCCTTCAACATCGAAGGAAATCAGCCTCGGCGCCGCGCGACCATAGATCAACTTGCCGCCGAGATGTTCCCACTCGGAACGCAGGATCATGCCGGCATCATTGTCGAGCGTCGCGGGGCCCGTGACCGTTGCCATCACCGACCAGGGCGAATAGACGGGCGCCTCGGCGAGCAGTCGCGGCGTGTCGAAAACGGCATCGGTGTTGCGGTCCCGCACATGCAGGCTGTCGCAGAAGAAACCGAAGCTTGTCGGAAAGCCCTGATAGCCGATGTCCTCGCAGCTGACGACCGTATCATTGCCATCCTGGCCTTCCAGAAGTTCGAAGATGCGGGCCTTGACCGTGCGGGCGATGAAGAACCAGCCGAGTGCATAGGCTATGAGGATGATGACCAGCACGATCAGCGACCATTTTAGATATTTGCGCGTGCGGGTTGAACCTGCCATGGTGGCTTCCCATTCTGTCCTTCATTGCAATCGGAGTCTGGCATAGCATATGGACGAATTCTGGGTCTTTGGCTACGGCTCGTTGATGTGGAATCCGGGTTTCCCGAGCCACAAACGCGCCCACGCCCGCCTTTCGGGCTATCACCGCAGCCTGTGCGTCTATTCATACGTCCACCGCGGCACGGCGGAAACCCCTGGCCTCGTTCTCGGCCTTGACAGGGGCGGCTTTTGCGAAGGCGTCGCCTTCGCCGCAAGGAATGATGACGAGGAGGCGGTGATGGCCTATCTGCGCGCGCGCGAACTGGTGACGAGGGTCTACCGAGAACTCGTCCTGCCGATCCGGCTCGAGAGTGGCGATACCGTTCCCGCCGTCACCTATGTGGTCGATCACTCCCACAAGCAATATGCGGGAAAGGTCGATATAGACAGGGCGGCCGACATCGTGCGACGCGGCCACGGCCAGTCCGGCCCGAACCGCGATTATGTGCTGAACACGGTCGACCACCTGAGACAGATGCGCATCGGCGATGCGGCGCTGGAATCGGTCGCCAAGCTTCTGCTCAACGAGCAACCGCGCCCCAGGCACGGCTGAGCGACATCAAAGCCCTTCTGCTGCATTCAGTTCCGCGACGCGCTTTCGCGTCACCTCGGGAAGGTTGAGATGCGGGTTTTCGGCGACGGTCTTGAGAAGCAGCCGGTCGCTTTCCCGCTCCATGGTCTCGACGAGTTCGGCAAAGAAGGCTTTCGGCGGCTTGCCCGGCGGGATCGCCGGCAGGATCTTCACCTTGAAATGGCCTTTCTGGCGGCGAAAATTGCCGCGCGGCCAGAACAGGCCCGGATGCATGACCACCGGCACGACCGGCACGGCAAGCCCGCTATAGATCAACTGAATGCCGCGCTTGTAGTCCGGTTCGGCGCCCGGAGGCCGTCGCGTGCCTTCGGGAAAAATGATTAACTGCCGACCAGTTTCAACCTCGGCCTTCGTCCGCTTGATCGCATCGGCCATCGCCCGGCCGCTTGCCGCGCGATCGACGGCGATCTGCCGTTGCTTCTTCAGGTACCAGCCGAAGAGCGGCATCTGGATCAGTTCGCGCTTCAGCATGAAGACGGAATCCGGGATCCACGGGAGCAACATGATCGTGTCCCATGCCGACTGGTGCTTCGGCGTGATGATGCAGGGTCCGTCCGGAATATTCTCCAGCCCCTCGATCTCGAAGGTCGTGCCGACCCAGAAACGCATCTGCCGGTTGACGAACCGGCCCCAGCCCTGAACCACGACGCGATAGGCGTTCTCGCGCGAGGCCGAGAAATAATAGGGAGACTGCACGATCATCCTCAGCGCCGTGCCGACGTAAAAGGCCGTATTGAAGGCGAGGGAACGGAGGACACCCATGGTTTTCACGTTTCCTGCTTCGCCGGGCGAAGGACCCGAAGTCCGGTCACCGCGCGCACATGCGCGCCCAGGAATTTGAGATATTCCGAGCCCAGCACCTTCACATAACGCAGATTGTCATACCAGGGGCCGGCCCCCTCGCCCAGCGGCACCGGATAGCCGACGAACACCGTTTCCGGATCGATATGGCGCAATTCAAACAGGCCGCGCGGCAGGTGATAGGCGCTGGTGACGACCAGGACGCGCCGGTAGCCGTGCTCCTCGATCCATTTGCGGGTCTCCACCGCATTGCCATAGGTGTCGAGCGCCTCGTAGCCGAAATCGACGCAGCATTCGAACAACTGGCTGTCGCCGCCCGTGGTCTTGCGGATGCTTTCCGGGGTTGTCGAGGGATTGACCCCGGATATCAGAAGCCGCTCCCCTGCGCCCTCGGCCAGAAGGAGAAGCGCCTCGTCGATGCGGCGTGCGCCGCCGGTGAGCACCACGATCGCATCTGTCTCGTAGATCGATGGCGGCCGTTCGCTGAGAACGCGGACGGTAAACCAGGCGAAGCCGACGCCAAAAGCCGTCAGCGCGGCAAGGGCTGCGACCAGAACGGCGCGCAGCACGAAGCCGCGACGCGTGACGCTCCGTCCTCGCGCACCATCCCCGTTGCCGCTCTTTTCCGGCGGCTTCCCGAGTTCGTTTTTCATCATCCTTCCATTCCGGATCGCTGACGACCGCAAACTTCGCGCACTCCGAATCAGCAGCCGGCCGAATCATTCCGCCGCCCTTCATACAGTACAGACGATATAGCTGAAATTCGGGCCGGACGACGACGACGGATAAGTTGAATATCCAAATGGACTAAAGCGTATCGGTGCGTGCCGGATCGGAGCGGATGCGATCGATCTCCCTGATCGTGCGCATCACCGTCAGCCGGGCCGTCAGCGTGGTGAGCGCCGCGATGATAACGATGGTCAGCAGGATCCCACCATAGGCGCCCCAGCCAATCGAGATCTTGCCGAACAGCGCCGTCGCCTGATCGGAACCGGGGGTCGCAAGGAAGCGCGCCTGCCAGAAACGCGCGATCACGAAAAACAGGCAGGCAAGCCCGCCGCCCAGAAACGCGCCCTTGAGCGCCACGTTGAGAAAATGGTTCTGGAACTGACGGGCAACAAAACCGCCCTCCGCGCCGACGAAATGCAGCACCTCGACAATGTCGCGACTGCCGGAAAGCGCGCCGCGCGTGGCAAACACCACCGTCAGCACCATGGCGGAGAACACCAGCGCCATGATCGAGACGCCGATCGTCGTCGTTGCGTCGGCCATGGCCGAGAGCCGGTTCACCCAGGCGCGATGGTCATCGAGATAGGCGCCCGGCACGGCGCGCTGAAGGGCGGCGGCCATGGCCGCGAAATCAGGGGGGTTATTCTCGTCGATCGTCACGATCACCAGGCGCGGCACCGGCAGTTCGTCGAAATCCAGCCCGGTCCCGAGCCAGGGTTCGAGCAGCCGCTCGGTTGCCGCCTCATCAACCACCTGACCGTCGATCGTGCCGACGAATTGCAGCGCTACGTCCCGCGCGGTCAGGAGCGCCTGGTTCATGTCGCGCCCTTCGGCGGGCTTGATCTGGATGGTGACCTCGCGGGAGATACCGCCCTGCCAGCTTGCCGCCGTGGCCCGTACCATGGAGACGCCGCCGAGCGTCAGGCAGGCGAGAAAGGCCATGATCGCGATCACCGCCATCAGCGCCCGTGACTGAACATTTGCAGGCGGAACGATCGGCGTCGGCTTGCCGCGGTTCCGGCTGGCCGCAGGCGGCCTTCGCACACTGCGACCATCTGCCGAGCCGCCCTGTTCCGCCTTGCGAGCCGGCCCCGGAGGCGACCCGGCATCGGCGCGCGACGCAGGGCGCTCGGGCTTCGGGGTCGCGCGGCTTCTGGCCTGCGGCAGCGGCGAACGGTCATCTCCGGCAAGCGCCCGTTGCGCTCGCGCCTGGCGTTCGCCTTCGCCGCGTCCTGCCGCAACCCTCTGACGTTCGGCCTGCGCCACCCTTTGTCGTTCCGCCTTTTCCTGCTCGCCGCGCCTGAGTTCAGCCTCGCGCGCTGCGGCCTCCTGCTGCATCTGTCGTTTGCGCGCGGCTTCCGCCTCGTGCACGCGGATCTCCTCGCGACGGCGCTCCTCGAGAATCCGCTCCTCAAGCAGGCGCTCCTCGCGGGCGCGCGCTTCCGCACGGCGGCGCTCTTCCTCGCGCTCACGCCGAAGACGCTCCTCCTCCAGGCGGGGATCGCGGATCGAACGGGGCGGCCTAGTCATAGATATCGAGCCTTCCCTCCGACAGGATCATCCGCCTGGCGTCATAGCGATCCATCAGCGCGATATCGTGGGTGGCGATCACCACTGCGGTTCCCATCCGGTTCAGTTCGACAAGCAGGCTCAGAATGCGCCGCGCCATCGGCGGGTCAACATTGCCGGTCGGCTCGTCGGCAAGCAGCACTTCCGGCTGGTCGATCAAGGCGCGCGCGATCGCCGCGCGCTGTTTTTCCCCGCCGGAAAGCACAGGCGGGCGCACATTGAGTCGCTCGCCGAGCCCGACCCATTTCAGCAGTTCGATCACGTCATTGCGGAAGGCGACTTCTTCCTTGCCGCGCACCCGCAACGGCAGGGCGACATTTTCATAGGTCGTCATATGGTCGAGCAGGCGGAAATCCTGGAAAACGATGCCGACCCGCCGGCGCAGCATCGGCAATTCCTTGTGGGGGATGACGGCGACATCGCGGTCAAAAAGGCGGATGAGGCCGCGGGTCGGCTGCAGCGCCATCAGCATCAGCCGAAGAAGCGTCGTCTTGCCCGCGCCGGAAGGGCCGGTCAGAAACTGAAAGGAATGCTTCGGAATGTCGAACGTCATGTCCCGCAGGACTTCCGGCCCCATTCCGTATCGCAGTCCCACATTTTCAAACTGGATCAATGCCATGGTCAGCAGGCAGCCTTCGTTTTCAGATCAGCGCCATCATCGCCCATTATGCATAACAGGTGGTGAACAAAGCGCAAAGGCGACAGGATTGCGGCATTATCCACGGGGAAATGCCGCCCGTCGCCCGGCCTTTCCGGCGTTTTGATTGCCGCCCGGTTGCAAAGCCACTAAAACCGGTCATTACCGATTGGCAATGAACGCGGCGCCCCGGCGCACCGCAAAAGATGAGGAGCGCGCCCATGCACGTCGTTCGCGGCAAGACTATCGAAGTGCTGTTTTCCACCGAGGACATTGCCAGGCGCAATGAGGAGCTTGCCAACGAGATCGCGAGCGGTCCCTCGAAGGATCTGCTCGTCATCGCCATTCTGAAGGGATCCTTCGTCTTTGCCGCGGACCTGATCCGCGCGCTCCACAAGGTCGGGCTGGCGCCGGAGGTCGAGTTCATGACGCTGTCGAGCTACGGCACCGGAACCGTCAGCCGCGGCGTGCGCCTGGTCAAGGATATCGACAGCGTCGTGGAAGGCCGCGACGTACTGCTCGTCGACGACATTCTCGAATCCGGCCGGACCCTGCGCTTTGCCCGCAACCTGATGCTGGAGCGCGGCGCGGCCAATGTCTCGATCGCCGTCCTCCTCGACAAGCAGAACAAGCGCGAAGAGGCTCTGGAAGCCGACTATGCCGGTTTCCACTGCCCGGACCGCTTCGTCGTCGGCTACGGCATGGACGTTGCCTACGCCTTCCGCGAGCTTCCCTTTGTGGGCGTGATTACCGGTGATGCTTAACCAAGGTTAAATCGCGGTAACAGAGCTTGTTAACTACATAAATTGCCATTTTTCGATGTTTACCTCTCGCTAGGAAAGTTCTGGTGATCTCTAGGGCAACAAGGCCCGGAACAACGGGTCAACCTCAAGGGTTTTGACAAGACAGAAAGAACTGGACAGCGCCATGGCGAGGATTTTGATCACGGAAGACGAGGCATCTTTGAGGGCATTCGTTGCGCGCGCGCTCAGGCTGGACGGCCACGAGACGGTCGAGGCCTGCGATGGCGCCGAAGGACTTGAGCTCCTGTCGGAGAGCAATTACGATCTGCTTCTCTCCGATGTCCGCATGCCGATCATGGACGGCATCGCGCTTGCCCATCAGGCGGCCAGCACCCATCCGGGCATGAAGATCCTGCTGATGACCGGCTTTGCCGAACAGCGCGAACGCGCCGACGACCTGATGGAAAAGATCGTCGACGTGGTACCCAAACCCTTCGCCCTGCCGGATATCCGCAAGGCCGTGGCGCGGGCGCTCGCGGCGTAGGCATCAACCGATCATGTCGCGATGAGCTTTAACAGGCAGCGCATAGGTACGCCGTTATGAAAGGTCAGCCGGGTCAATTCCCCGCATCCGGTTCCAGCAATCGCTCCAGATAAGGCGGCTCTGAGGGCAGCGGGGCATCCTCGTTCAACCGTTCGCGGATGGCGTCGAGAATCTCGCGGGCGCGCTCGACGGTGAACTCGTCCGGCACCTGAACGTCATCGCCGAAATCAAGCCCGTCCGTCCCCTGATTGCGGCCGAGCGGATCGCGGCCGGCCTGCGAGCCCCAGCCGGTCTGGCCGTTCGGTCCCTGCTGGCCTTGCTGACCTTGTCCCTGCGCCATCATCGAGTTCATCATCTGCTGGGCACCCTGACGCAGGGCTTCCAGTGCATTGCCCTGCCCTTCAAGCGCGCCCTGTCCTTCACCTTCGCCGAGCGATTCTGCCGCGCCGTCCATGGCCTCGCCGGCCCGACCGAAGCCTTCGGCCGGCGGCATGCCAAGCTCGGAAAGTTTTTCCTGCATCTCGCCAAGTTGTTCGGAAAGCGCCTGTTGCTGCTCCTGCAACTGGCGCAACGCCTCCCGGAGTTCCTCAGCCGTCATTTCCTGCGGGGAACGCTGCCGTTCGCCGCCCTGGCTTTGCTCACCGTCCTGGCGCGGTGGCGGGTCGCCCCACTGCTCGCGATCGCGCAATTGCTGGTCAAGTTCGAAAGTCTCGTTCATCAACCGCTGCTGTTCCTGGATCAGTTCGCCGAGCTTGTCGATCTGTTCGCGCATCTCCGAGTTCTGCTGCCCGCCCTGCTGGGCCATGGAAGACGGCGGCTGGATATTGTTCATCATCCGCTGCAGTTCCGATAATAGCTGCTGGGCGGCGGCGCGATCGCCGGAGCGGGCGAGGTTCTCCAACTGGTTCAGGAGGTTGTCGAGATCGCGCTGGCGCAGCGCCTGCTGATCGCCGGGCTGCATCTCCGACGGCTGCATGCGCTCTGCCATTTCGGAAAGATATTCCTGCATCGCCTGGCGCAGTTCTTCCATCAGCCGGGCGATTTCGGCATCGGATGCCCCGTCGCGCAGCGCCTCGCTCAGCGCGTCCTGCGCTTCCCTCAGGCGGCGTTCGGCATCCGACAAGGCGCCGTCCTCGATCCCTGTCGCGATCTCCCAGAGATACTCTGCCGTATCAAGATAGCTCTCCTCGTCATGGGCGAGCAGCATCCGTGTCTGGGCCGACTTGATCAGCAGGAACTGCGTGAGATCGGGGATCGTCTCCTCCGGGCGCAGGGTGATGGCGGCGCTATATTGCAGCGCCTCGGGCATGGCCCGGGTATCGAGCGCGAAGATCTGCCGCTGTTCGGCGACGGAGCCTGCCAGCAGATTGTAGAAGTTGCGCGCCGGCAGCACCATGTCCAGCGGCGCGCTGCGGGCAACATGACCGGCGGCATCCTCGGCGACCAGCGTGATCGTGACCGGTTTGCCCGAAAGCGGATGTTCTGTGAGATTGCGGCTGGTGAACGCCGAATGATCCGCGCTTGAGCGAGAGGGCATGTTGAGCGGAAATTCCGGCGGCGGATAGAGCGGCGTCGCATCCGCGTCGACACCGCCGGACGGGGCTATCTCGGCGCGCGCCGCCGTCACGCCGTAATCATCGGTGAGCGTGTATTCCAGTTCCAGCGCGCCGTTTGCCGCCGCCCTCGGCCTGCCCTTGAAGGCGATGACCGGCAGTTCATCCGGCACGACGCCGATCATCCATTGCCGCCCGGCCGCTTCCAGCAGACCGCTTGACGACAGCGTAAAACGTGCGCCGCGCATCATCGCGCTCTCTTCGGCCTCGTTGGGCGCCTGCGGGGCGTCTGCGTTATCCGGCTGGAAGGAGATCGGAGCATCGGCCCCCTCACCGGAAAGGCGCACGGTCAGCACCGAGCCTTCGGGAATGTTCTCGACCTGATCGACGCCGTCGGCCTGAAGATAGACCGGCGCCTGACGGGTATAGGGCGGCGGGGAGATCCAGGCATCGAAACGCAGAGCCAGCGCCGTCTCGCTTTCTTCCGCCGGCGGCAGGAAGGCGTCGGCGAGCCGGCCCGAGCCTGTCGCCCCCGAATAAAGAAATGCCACAAAGAGCAAAAGCGCGGGAACGGCGCGCAGGCCGTATGGATCAACGGCAGAAAAGTCCGCCCGGGCATGGCCGGGGTCGAGGCTGCCGAGCTTTTCCGCCATGCGGCGCTGGTGGGCATGCCACAGGGCAAGGGCTTCCGGGGTTTCGCGGGCGGGCCTGTCTCCGGCAACGGAAACGGCCTGATGGGCAAGCCCGTTCTCCCGTTCCAGCCGCCGCTCGGCTTCTGCCCGGGTTGGTATTTTGAACCGCCGCAGCGGCCAGAACCCCGCAAAAAAGCCGCCGACAAGCAGCAGAAGGAGAACGATCCTCAGCGCAAACGGCACGGCGTGAAACAGGCCGAGCCAGGAACAGGAAAGATAGAGCGCAAGAGCGCAGGCAGGCCAGACGAGGCCCGGAGCCAGGCGTTCAACAACAAGGTTGAAGCGGGCAAAGGCGCGACCGCGGGCAATGCGCCGCATCAGCGCCTTGCCTTGTCTGCCCTTGTCCGGGTCTTGCGTGCCGGTGTCTTGCTGTCGCGCGGTCATGGGTCCCGTTTGTCGCGCCTTTCGGCGGCGGCGTGAACGATACGAAAACCATAGCACGGTTTATGACGATAGCGAGGAGACGAAGACGAATTTGGAGAAATCCGTCTTCAAGACTTTGCGAGCAGGGTCACATCCAGTCCGGCACGGAATCACGCCCGATCAGATCCTCATAGCTGCCGCGCGGGCGGATGACATGATAGCGGTCGCCGTCGACCAGCACTTCCGGCACGAGAAGGCGGGTATTGTAAGTGCCGGCCTGCACCGCGCCGTAGGCGCCGGCCGTCGAGACCGCCAGAAGATCGCCCGGCTCGGGCCTTCCCATCTCGCGCGAAAGCGCCAGATAGTCGCCCGTCTCGCAGACCGGACCAACGACATCGGCCGTCATCCGCTTAGCCTTCGAGTTCAGCACCACAGGGCGGATCGCGTGATAGGCCTCGTAGAGCGTCGGGCGGATCAGGTCGTTCATCGCGCCGTCGACGATAACGAAGCTTTTCGCCTCCGCATCCTTCACATAGATCACTTCGGTAACGAAAATCCCGGCATTCCCGGCAATCATCCGCCCCGGCTCGGCAACGATCCGGCAATCAAGGCCGGCCAGTTCCTCGCGGATGACGGCGGCATAGGCCGTCGGTTCCGGCGGCGGGTTGTTGTCGAACTGATAGGGAATGCCAAGCCCGCCACCGACATCGACATGATCGATCGCATGGCCTTGCGCCCGCAGTTCGGAAACCAGCGTCCTCATGAGCCGGAAGGCGTCGCGGAAGGGCGAAAGCTCGGTGATCTGGCTGCCGATATGCATGTCGATCCCGGTCACGCGGATGCCGGGCAGTTCCGCCGCGCGGGCATAAACGGCCGCAGCGCGCGAAAAGGCAATGCCGAACTTGTTTTCCTTCTTGCCCGTCGAGATCTTCGCATGGGTCTTCGCATCCACATCCGGATTGATGCGGAAGGAAACCGGCGCCTCCAGGCCCTTGGCCGAAGCGCGGGCGCTCAAGACCTCAAGTTCAGGCTCGGATTCGACATTAAAGCAGTAGATGCCGGTCTCCAGCGCGAAATCGATCTCGCGCACGGTCTTGCCAACGCCGGAAAACACGATTTTTTCCGGAGCAACGCCGGCGGCAAGCGCACGGCGGAGTTCGCCCTCCGAGACCACGTCCATACCGGCGCCCAGCCCGGCCAGCATTTTCAGGATTGCCTGATTGGAATTGGCCTTGACCGCATAGCAGACGAGCGCATCCGAGCCGGCAAAGGCTTCGGCGAAGACCTTGTAATGGCGCGTGAAGGTGGCCGTGGAATAACAATAAAAGGGCGTGCCGACAGCCTCGGCGATGGCCGGAATGGAAACACCCTCGGCAAAGAGCACGCCGTCGCGATATTCGAAATGGTTCACGAAAAAGACCTGGCCTAGTTGAGAAGGGAATCGAGAATGAAGGGCTCGCCGTCGACGGCGGCATCCGGCCCGGCATTGACGACATTGTCGCCGGAGCCGTCGAAGATGACCGGCTTGTCGTTCGGCGCAATGCGGATGGCGGGCGTATCGGCGTTCTTCGCCTCGCGCTCGGCCTGTTTGGGCGTTGCCGGCGGCACTTCCAGCGGCCCGCGCCGCCCGCAGGCCGTCAGCACCAGTGCGCTCGCCAACAATGCCGCAACGGCGATCCTGTCTTTTCTCATGGCACTTCCCACCGCAAGCCTGAACAAACCCGATGCCTTTCCTGATAGCCGATCAGGAAAGGCTTGTGCACCCTCAAACGCGCGAATTCAAACGCGCTCGCGCCACCAGGCGATCTGTTTTCTCACCTCGTCCGGCGCCGTTCCGCCGAAGCTCTTGCGGCTCGCCACCGAGGCCTCGACCGTCAGGACATCGAAAATGCCGGCCGTGATCGCCGGATTGATGGCCTGAAGTTCTTCGAGAGACAGTTCTGCAAGGTCGCAGCCCTTCTTCTCGGCGAGCGCCACCGCATGACCGGTCGCGTGATGGGCGTCACGGAAGGGAAGGCCCGCCTCGCGCACCAGCCAGTCGGCAAGGTCCGTCGCGGTGGAAAAGCCGGAGCCGGCCGCGGCCTTCATCGAGGCCGTATTGACCGTCAGGTCGCCGATCATCCCTGTCATGGCGGCAATCGCCAGATCAAGGCTTTTCGCGGCGTCGAAAACCTGTTCCTTGTCTTCCTGCATGTCCTTGGAATAGGCGAGCGGCAGGCCCTTCATCACCGTCAGCAGCGCCACCAGCGCGCCGTTGACGCGGCCCGTCTTGGCGCGCACCAGTTCGGCGGCATCCGGGTTCTTCTTCTGCGGCATGATCGAGGAACCGGTGGAGAAACTGTCGGAAAGCCGGACGAAATTGAACTGCGGCGTCGACCAGATCACGATCTCCTCGGCAAGACGCGACAGGTGCGTACCGCAGATGGCGGCAACAGACAGAAATTCCAGCGCGAAGTCGCGATCCGACACCGTGTCGATGGAGTTGCGCGTCGGTCCGCCGGAAAAGCCGAGCGCTTCCGCCGTCATGTGGCGATCGATGGCAAAGCCCGTGCCGGCCAGCGCCGCAGCGCCGATCGGGCTTTCGTCCAGATGTTCGATGGCGTGGCGCACGCGCTTGCGGTCGCGGCCAAACATTTCGACATAGGCCATGCAATGATGGCCGAAGGTGACGGGCTGGGCGGTCTGCAAATGGGTGAAGCCCGGCATCACCGTATCGGCATGTTCTTCGGCGCGGGCGAGAAAAACGCCGATAAGCCGCGTCAAGGCCGCTTCGGTCTTGATCAGTTCCTTTTTCACCCAGAGGCGGAAATCGAGCGCCACCTGATCATTGCGCGAGCGCGCCGTGTGCAGTCGTCCGGCGGCGGCGCCGATCAACTCGCGCAGGCGCGATTCGATATTCATGTGAATATCTTCGAGCTGGCGCGAGAAGGTGAAACGTCCCTCCTCGATCTCACGACGAATTGTTGAAAGCCCCTCCAGAATTGAGGCCTTGTCCTCTTCCGAAATGATGCCCTTTTCGGCAAGCATGGTGGCATGCGCAATCGAGCCGTCGATATCCTCGTTATAGAGAGCCTTGTCGAAATCGATGGAGGCATTTATCTCCTCCATGATCGCGTCGGGGCCGGAGGCGAAACGCCCGCCCCACATTGTGTTCGAGGTGCTGTTGTCGGAAGCCATGACGTGCCTATCTGGAGAGTGACATGACGAAGAAGAGCCGCAAGAGCCCCATCTCCGCCAGACTTGTTCTTATCGCGCTTGTTGCCGGGCTCATCGCCGGCGCTGTGGCGGTATACGTGAAAAATACGTTCACTGGCAATGGCGCGAGCGAACTGGCCGCGGCCGACCAGTGTGAAATGGCGGTCGAAACCGCTGCCGCGCTGAAACCGCTGGCCCATGGCGAGGTCGCGGCCTTCATTCCGGCCGAAACGCCGCGCCCGATGCAGAACCTCGCCTTCAATTCCGATGCCGGCGAAACATCGCTTTCCGCCTTCAAGGGCAAGACAGTGCTGATGAACCTCTGGGCCACCTGGTGCGTGCCCTGCCGCGAGGAAATGCCGGCGCTCGATGAACTCGAGGCCGAAATGGGCGGCGATGATTTCGAGGTCGTCGCCGTCAATATCGACACGGGCTCCGATGAGAAGCCGAAGAAATTTCTTGACGAGATCGGCATCTCGTCACTGGCCTTCTACCGCGACGGAACCATGGGCGTGTTCAACACGCTGAAGAAGGACGGGCTTGCCTTCGGCCTGCCCTCGACCATCCTGATCGACGAAAACGGCTGCCTGCTCGGCTCCATGAACGGCCCGGCCGAATGGGCAAGCGACGATGCCAAGGCGCTGGTGGGGGCTGCGATCGGGCGCTAAAGCCTGCCTCCGCAGCAGCCGCCCGTTGCGACCGTCATTGTTCGTTCTCCCGAAACCCGAGCCGCCAACTGTCCCGCGCTGTCCCGGTCAGATTCGCACATAAAAAACAAAATATATTCAATATGTTGAGTTGAATGTAGCGACGCCTTTTCCGGCGATCGCAAGAGGAACCGAAAGCGCCCTGAGGTAGCAAAAACCTGGTTGTTGCAATCGGGCGACACCCATCTCTGATTTCACCTGTTAACGAAGGATAAAACGTTAGCCACGCGTTGCCATGCGTGCGGACTTTCTGTTACCTCAAATTCTGGTTGCGTTAACATGTCCGTCAACCCGGCCCGGGGACAACAGGCCAAGGCGTTGGCGGATCGATCAAAGGGGGACAGGACATGAACAGCCGATTTGTCGCGATCGACGGGAACAAGGAAGCGCACCGGCCGCGTTTGGAGGCCGGTCGGCTTTTGCGGAGCCGGCGTTCGCTGCTCCTCGCACAGGCCGCCTTCGCCGGCATCGTCGCAGGCTTCATCGGCGCCGGCCCGGCGGCGGCCATTCCTGGGCCCACCTGCCCGCCAAATCCGCTCAACATCGAAGAAACCACCTTTAGCGGGAACTGTAACTTCGGTTCCAATACCTGGTTCGAGATCGGTAAAACGGCGACGGGTACTTTGACGATCCTTGACGGAGGCGAGATCACAAGCGGCAATATCTCCATCGCAAGCGGAGCGGGTGTTTTTGGCGGGATCAGAGTCACTGGCAACGGATCGATGCTCACGGCAAACGAGTTGCTCATCGTCGGCGATCTCGGCTATGGCATGCTTATCATCGATAAAGGCGGCGAAGTCACTGCCAACAATTCCTATGTCGGCTACAAGCAGGGCGCGTCAGGATCGGCTAGAGTGTCCGGCACAGATTCCTTGTGGAAGCTCAATGGCACGCTCAATGTCGGCAGCAGCGGACGCGGAAGCCTTATGATCGAGAAGGGCGGCGAGGTCGACGTCGTTGGTTCAGCTTCGTTCGGCCTGCCCTATAGCGAAACGAAGAGCGCAACCATCCTGACCGCCACAGGAAGCGGGTCGAAGCTCAGTGTTGGCAACAAACTTACTGTCGGCATCAGTAGCAGCGCCGGATGGTCAAGCATCGAGGTTTCCAAGGGCGGCAAGATCGCTGTGACCGGCGAGATGGCCATCGGCGCATTTGGCGACGCCTCCGTGATGCTGAGCGACAGCGGATCTTCGATCAGCGCCGGCTCGCTGGTCGTCGGCGACTGGGAAACGGGCAACCTGTCGGTTTACGACGGCGCGACGGTGTTTGCCGATACGATTTTGCTGGCTCGTCCGAACGAAGGGACCAGCCCCGGCGGCTATCTTGCCATCGGCTACGGCGAGGAGGAGGTCGGCGTTCCGGCCATCGCTGCCGCACCAGGCACAGTCGCGACGGACAGCGTGACCTTCGCCGGCAACGAAGCCAGGTTGATCTTCAACCACACCAGCGACGACTATACCTTCTCCGCAGATCTACTTGATGACGGCGGCTATCAGGACGCGGCGATCGTCAGCTACGCCGGCACCACCATCCTGACCGGCGATGGTTCCACCTTCTCCGGCAAGACGAGCGTTCTCGGCGGCACGCTGCAGGTTGACAGCAAGCTCGGCGACAGCGGCTCGCCGGTCTATGTCGGTAGTTCCGGCACGCTCTCCGGCAGCGGCTCGCTGGGCGGCAAGGTCTATGTTATGGACACCGGCGTCCTCTCCCCCGGCGCCGCCGACAGCGCTGGCACGCTGAGGGTCGAGGGCGACCTCTCGCTCAACACCGGCTCGACCACCGTCTTCCAGCTCAACACGCCGGACGTTGCCGGCGGCGGCACCAATGACTTCATCTCGGTTGGGGGCGACCTGACCCTTGGCGGCACGCTGGATGCGACCGTTGCGGCGGCCGGCTATTATTACCTGTTCGACTATGGCGGCAACCTTTCCGGGTCCTTCGGCACGGTCACCGTTTCCGGCGTCGCCGATGCGGAAAGCGCGATCGACACGGACGTTACCGGCGAGGTGAACCTTGCCGTGACCACCGGCGGCGGCGAGCCGCAGACCATGCAGTTCTGGGATGGCGGCGATCTCAAGGCGGACAAGACTGTCGATGGCGGCGATGGCATCTGGAACGCGGCAAACACCAACTGGACGACGTCTGATGGGAGCAAGAACGACATCTGGGGAAGCCAGGTCGGCATTTTCACGGCCGCGGCCGGCACGGTCACCGTCGAGGACACGCAGGAATTCGACACGCTGCAGTTCAAGACCGACGGCTATCTCATTCAGAGCGGCGCGCTGGCGCTTTCGCCGACAAACGGCGACGGCGGCACGTTCAACATTGATGACGGCGTCTCGACCACGGTGTCCTCGGCGATCGTCGACGGCACGAAGACCCTGCTGATCAAGGCCGGCAAGGGCACGCTGACGCTTTCCGGCGCCAACACCTATACCGGCGGCACCCGCGTCATGGCCGGTCGCCTCATCGGCAATGCCTCTTCGATCCGCGGCGATATCGCCAACCAGGGCGTGGTCGAGTTTGCGCAGGGCACGGACGGCACCTTTGCCGGCGCGATCAACGGCTATAACGGCGTCAACGGTCAGATGGTGAAGTCCGGAACGGGCAATCTGCGGCTGACCGGCGCCAGCACTCTCGACTGGTCGATCGAACAAGGCGGGCTGATATCCGACACCAACCTGTTCTTCGGCAATCTCGATGTCGCCGAAAGCGCCTCGATGACCTTCGACCAGGGTTTTGACGGCACCTATGCCGGCACGATCTCCGGTTCCGGCGACATTCTCTTCACCGGCGGCGGTCTTGTGACGCTGACGGGCAATTCTTCGGGCTATACCGGCGACAGCACCGTCACCGACTTTACGCTCCATCTCGACGGCACGGTCGGCGGCACGGTCTCGCTCACCGGATCCGGTCGCCTCACCGGCAACGGCGCGGTCGGCTCCACCTCCGTCGGCAATGGCGGCACGGTTTCGCCCGGCAATTCGATCGGCACGATCAATGTCGCAGGAAACGTCTCCTTCGGCCCCGGATCGACCTATGAGGTCGAGACCGAACCGGGCGGCACGTCCGCCGACCTGATCGCGGCGACGGGAACTGCGACGCTTTCCGGCGGCGATGTCGCCCATATCGGCTTTGACGGGGCCTATGCAGCACAATCGGAATACACGATCCTGACGGCAGACGGCGGCGTTTCCGGCACGTTTGACGGCGTGACCACGACGCTTGCCTATCTCGATCCGTTCCTCGATTACACCTCCAATTCGGTGCTGCTGCGCCTGATCCGCAATGGTTCCGCCTTCGAACGCTATGCCCAGACGCCGAACCAGCGGGCAGCCGCCTATGGCGTCGAAAGTCTCGGCGCCGGCAATGCGGTCTATGATGCGATCCTCGGCCTCAGCACGACGGATGTCCCCGCGGCCTTCGATGCGGTTTCCGGCGAGATCCATGCCAGCCTGAAGACCGGCATGATCGAGGACAGCCGCTTCATCCGCGATGCGGCCCTTGGCCGTGTGCGAGCGGCCACCGGCTCGGCCTGCGCAGAACCTTCGGGTTCCGTGCCGCTGACGGCGGCGCAGACGGCCGAGCGTAATGCCAATGGCTGCGTTGACGATCTTTCCGCCCCTGCCTACGGCGCCTGGATGCAGGCCTTTGGCGGCATGGGCCATATCGACGGCGACGGCAATGCCGCCAAGCTCGACAGCAATACCGGCGGCTTCATCATCGGCGGCGATGCCGGCTTTGGCGACGCCGGCGTTCTCGGCGTCATGGCCGGCTACCAGTCATCCGCCTATGATGTCGATGCGCGCGCCTCGTCGGCGGACGCCACCAGCTACCAGATCGGCATCTATGGCGGCACGTCGTTTGAGGGTTTCAACATCTCCGGCGGCGCGGCCTATGCCTGGTCCGACATCGACACCAAGCGCACGGCGGCCTTCCCGGGCTTCTCCGACTATCTGACCGGTTCCACCAATGGCGGCGTTGCCCAGGTCTTCGGCGAGGTGGGCTATGAATTCGATCTGGGCATGGCCACGATCGAGCCGTTTGCGGACCTGGCCTATGTCTCTGTCCATACCGATGCCTATAGCGAGAGCGGCGGCGCGGCAGCCCTTGCCATTGCCTCCGACACCACGGACATGACCTATTCCACGCTCGGCGTGCGCGGCGCTGTGGCCTTTGACGAGGCGGCCAGGGTCACCGGCATGCTCGGCTGGCGCCACGCCTATGGTTCGCTTGCCCCGAATTCGGTCAACGCCTTTGCCGGCGGCGCGCCGTTCACCGTGGCGGGCGTTCCGGTCGGCGAGGATGTGGCGCTTGTCAGCGCCGGCGTCGAATTCGATCTCGGTGCTCTGGCGGAAAGCGGCCTCAAGGATGCAAGCCTGTCGCTCTCCTATGACGGCCAGTTCGGCTCCGGCGTCGCGGACTCAGCCGCAATGGCCCGATTCTCGTTCAAGTTCTGAGGATAGTGACCCGGGCGTTTCGGAAGAAACGTCCGACTATCCCCTCAAAACCCGATCGCCTGCAGCAGCAGGAAACAGCCGGCGGACAGAAGCGCCGCCGCCGGAACGGTAATCACCCAGGCGGCGATAATCGTCATGAAATGCGAGCGGCGCACGAGCTTGCGGCGGGCGCGCTCCTGGCCCGGAATGCGGCGGGCCACCGGCCGTTCCATCTCGACGCGGCGGGCACGCCTTTCCATATACCATTCGCGGAAAAAGCCGACGCCGAAGACGCCGCCGACGGCGATATGGGTGGAGCTCACCGGCAGGCCGAGCCATGAGGCGGCGATCACCGTCACGGCGGCGGACAGCGCGACGCAATAGGCGCGCATCGGGTTGAGCTTGGTGATCTGGCTGCCGACCATGCCGATCAGCTTCGGCCCGAACAGCACAAGGCCGAAGGAAATGCCGAGCGCGCCGATCATCATCACCCAGAGCGGGATGGCGACCTGGCCGGCAACGGCGGAAGACTTCTGCACATAGGCGATCGCCGCCAACGGGCCGACGGCATTGGCCACGTCGTTGGCGCCATGGGCAAAGGACAGAAGCGCTGCCGAGACCACCAGCGGCAGGCGGAACAGGGATTTCAGCGAGCGGTTGCGGTTTTCCAGCCCCTCCGACTGACGCCGGATGAAGGGCATGGACAGGAGCCACATGGCAACCCCTGCGACGAGACCGATCAGAAGCGCCGTGCCCAGATCGATGGAAATGACTTTCTTAAGGCCTTTCATTGCCAGATAGGCGGCAAAGGCGGCGCTCATCACCCCGATCAGCACCGGCACCCAGACGCGCGCGGCGGCGATCTTGTCCTCGACATAGATCACCCGCCACTTGATGAAGGCGAGCATCGCCGCCGCGATGACGCCGCCCAGAAGCGGCGAGATCACCCAGCTTGCCGCGATCGCCCCCATGGTCGGCCAGTTCACGGTCGCAAGCCCGGCCGCCATGATGCCCGCGCCCATCACGCCGCCGACCATGGAATGGGTGGTCGAGACCGGCGCGCCGATCCAGGTGGCGACATTGACCCAGACGGAGGCCGCAAGCAGGGCCGCCATCATCGCCCGCACGAACACGGCAGTGCTGGCAAGCGCCGACGGATCGATAATGCCCTTGGAGATGGTGGAAACCACATCGCCGCCGGCGAGCAACGCGCCGGCGCTTTCGCACACCGCCGCAATCGCAATCGCGCCCAGCAGCGAGAGCGCTTTTGCGCCAACCGCCGGGCCCATATTGTTGGCGACGTCATTGGCGCCGATATTGAGCGCCATATAGGCGCCGAAGGCGGCCGCCACGATCACCGCCAGGCTCTGCGGCTCGCCGCCGGTAAAGATCGCCGCCGCCACCACGGTCAGCGTCACGAAAACGAGGCTGACGCCGACGCCCACCAGCGGACGGGCGGTGTACATGGTGGCCTCTTCCAGACGCGTCAGACGATTGAGGTCCTTGTCGAGCGTCTTCCATTGCGGCGTGGCATCTTCGGTCACTGTGCATGTCCTTGCAGTCAAAAGGCCCTCGCGGCCTGTCGCGCGCAGCCTAGCCGCGCCGCGCTTCGTCGATACGTTTCGGGAAGTCCTTCAGGATCGCCTTGAGCTCGGGTTCCTGCACGGCGCGCGCCGCGTCCTCCGGCGTCATCCAGGCGCGCTTGCGCTCGTCCATCTCCGGAAAGCTGTCGAGCAGCGTCTCGACCCGGACGGCATAGACATAGACATCGGTCGTCACCGGCAGTTGGCCGCCAACGATCTTCTTGTAGCGGTAGCGCCCGACCCGGATGTGATCGGCGTCAGCGGGTTTTACCCCGGCCTCTTCCCAGGCCTCCTGCAGAGCGGTTCCCGCACCGTCGGTTCCGGCAACCGGCCAGCCCTTGGGGATGATCCAGCGCTTCGTCGTGCGCGATGTGATGAGCAGAACCTCCGGGCCGTCTGCCCCCTCGCGGTGGCAAAGGGCTGCGATCTGCACGCGGGCGGGCCGGCCCAGCAGCGGAGCGAGATAATTATTCCAGATACGGGAAAGCATTCATAAAACCGTCATAAAGCGGAAAAGTGGGGGTGGTTTAGTGAAAAAGGCGCCGGATCACAAGCCGCAATCGACGAACCGCCTCTGGCGCGAAGCGTTCGGTGGGCCTGTCAGGACCGGCAAAGCGCCGTTCACCCGACCCGTTTTTCGAGCTTGTCGATCACCGCCTTGCCAAGCGTTTGCGGTTTGACCGCAAGCGCCGGATCGTCGTGTTTCAGGCGGTCGGCCATATGTCCCAGGCCGAAGGCGGCAGCCGAGTTCAGGCTCTTCAGTTCGTCCCAGGTGACAGGAGTGGCGACGGGGGCGCCCAGCCGGGCGCGCACGGAATAGGGCAGGATCGCCGTCGCGCCGCGCTCGTTGCGCAGCCAGTCGATGAAGATCTTCCCCTTGCGCCTGTCCTTCGCCATGGCGGCGGTAAACCGATCCGGCTCCCTGTCCGCCATCAGATGGGCGAGCGTCTTGGCGAAGGATTTGAGCGTCTCCCAGCTAACCGTGCGCCGAAGCGGCACGACAACGTGGATGCCCTTGCCGCCGGTCACCATCGCATAGGCCTCAAGGCCGGTATCCGAAAGCAGCGACTTCAGGTCGAAAGCCGCCTGCTTCGTTTCGGCAAAGCCGAGCTTCTCGTCGGGATCGAGGTCGAAGACCATCCGGTCGGGCCGCTCCAGCCGGTCGGCCCGCGCCGCCCAGCCGTGAAACTCGATCGTGCCCATCTGGGCCGCGGCGATATAGGCCTTGGCGTCCGGGGCGTAGAGATATTCCCCGGTCTCGCCGTCCTTTTCTTCAATGGCGATCCGGGTGAGTTCGTCGGGAAAGCTCTTGCCCGCATGTTTCTGGAAGAAGCACTCGCCATCAATGCCGGCAGGGCAGCGCAGAAGCGAGACGGGACGTTCTGCCGACACTTTGATCATGCGATCGCCGACAAGGCCGTAATGCCGGGCAATGTCGATTTTCCTCACCCCATCCCCCGGGAAGAGTTCGCGATCCGGGTGGGTAATGGCGATGCCTTCAACCACATTGCCGTCGTCATTCTCCGCTTCAGGTCTTGCCTGGCTTACCCCTTCCTCTTGCTTCACCTCATCCGCCTCCTTGTCCTCGCTCTGCCCGAGCCAGGGGCCTGGAGCGCACCCATTTTTGCCGCTTCAACGGGCAGGCCGCAGCAATGTTCCGACGTCCCCCCAAAGCACGCCAGCGCGCATGTCCTGTCGAAAAAGCCTTTGCCTCCTTACCACGGCGTCTCGCCATCCGGCTCGAAGAAGCCGCCATTTTCCTCCCCCTCAAGAGCAAAGCGGGCGGGAAGCCGCGCGCCTTCTTCCGGCGTCATTATTCCGAAGCCGGTCAAATCCGTCTTCACGAAGCCTGGGCTGACCGAATTGACCACAATCTCGCTTCCGCGCAAGACCTCGCGAAGCTGCACGGTCAGCATATTGAGCGCGGCCTTGGAGGCGTTGTAGCCGATGAATTGCGAAGCGTAGTAGGGCGACGTCGGGTCGCCATTGAGCGCCAAGGAGCCGAGCGAGCTCGAAATGTTGACAATCCGCCCCTTGTCAGCCTTGCGTAGCAGGGGGAGCATTGCCTGCGTCACCGCCAGCGTGCCGATGAAGTTCGTCTCCATGACGCGCCGGACAGCACTGATTGAGGCCGTGTCGGGCGGACCATCGGCAAAGTCGAAGATGCCGGCATTGTTGACGAGCACGTCCAGCCTGCCGTGGCGTTCCCCGGTCCAGGCGGCCGCCGCGGCGATCGTCTCCGCGTCGTTGACGTCGAGATGAACCGCTTCTGCCGCAAGCCCGTCCCCGGCAAGATCATCAACCGCCTGTTGAGCGCGGGCATCATCCCGCGCGCCGATGATCACCTGCAGGCCGGCAGCGGCGAGTTTGCGGGCAATCTCCAGTCCAATCCCCTTGTTGGCGCCGGTAACGAGTATCGTTTTTTGACCAGTCATACATCAAGCCCTTTTCAATCCATGCGTTGCGGACCTAATATATGAAGCATTATTCACCTTTTGGATTCGCATTTGCCCAATCCCGCCCGCCCCTCTCTGACACCCCGGAAACGGCCGCGTCAGGCACGCGCGGCCGTGACCGTGGATGCCATTTTCGAGGCGACCATTCAGCTCTTGATCCGCTCCGGCGCGGACAGCCTCACCACCACGCGCGTGGCCGAACGAGCCGGCGTTTCCGTCGGCACCCTCTATCAGTACTTCCCGAACAAGCAGGCGCTGATCTATGCCCTGAACGAGCGCTATCTCGAGACACTGGCGGCGAAAATCGAGGCGACCTGCACCGCCCAGAACGGTCAGCCTGCGAGCACCATGCTCAAAGCCCTGATTGACGCCTACTGGCGCGCAAAAACCGAAAGGCCCGAGGTAACGCGCGCGCTCTATCGCTCGGTCGCCGACCTCGACAACTCAGCTCTCATCGAGGCATTCGCCAGCCGGGTCGATACTGCGACCACCGCCATGTTCGCAAGCGCCTGCGATGCCGATTTCGCCGACCTTGCCAGCGTGAACCTGACCCTTGTCACGGTCATCTTCGGGACGGTGCGAAACGTCTTCGAACGAGGCCTCGATAGCCAAGATGCCGAGAAGCTCCAAGGACAGTTGTGCCTGATGTGCGATGCCTATCTGAAGGCTCTGGACGGGAGCTCGATCGCGCAACCGCGGTGATTGCGGCGGTGTGTGATGGCAAGTATCCCTTCGGAAATTCACGTCCAGGCGCAGATCACCGGCCCCTTTCCGCCTATTTTGCGCTGCAAACCTTGCCCTTCAGCGCCCAAATCCGTATTGACTGTCGTCAATGAACCCCGGACCCGGTGAAACTCCGGGTGGCTCTTCCGGCCGCCGATCCGCCGGACAACCGTTGAAACTGTTTTCATGACCTCCCGGCCCGCACTTTGCCTGCCGGCCGCAAACAGATTTTCAGGGACCATTGATGAACACCAGACATTTTTCGCTCGCCCAGTACCGGCAGGAGTGGTTCGGCAATGTGCGCGCCGATACGCTTTCCGGCCTTGTCGTGGCCATGGCGCTCATTCCCGAGGCCATCGCCTTTTCGATCATCGCCGGCGTCGACCCCAAGGTCGGCCTGTTCGCCTCCTTCTCGATCGCGGTGATCATCGCCTTTGTCGGCGGCAGGCCCGGCATGATTTCCGCCGCCACCGCCGCCACCGCCGTCTTGATGACGCCTCTGGTCGCCGGCCACGGGCTGGAATATCTGCTGGCGGCAACGGTGCTTGCCGGCGTCATCCAGGTTGTCTTCGGCCTGCTGAAGCTGGGCGCACTGATGCGCTTCGTCTCGCGCTCGGTGATGACCGGCTTCGTCAATGCGCTGGCGATCCTGATCTTCATGGCGCAGCTGCCGGAACTGACGGATGTGACCTTTATGACCTATGTGCTGGTCGCCGGCGCTTTGGCGATCATCTACCTCCTGCCGCGCCTCACCAATGCGGTGCCCTCCCCGCTCGTCGCCATCGTGGTCATTACCGTCTTGACCATGATCTTCCAGTTCGACGTGCGTAATGTCGGCGACATGGGCGAACTGCCGGACGCCTTCCCGGTTTTCCACCTGCCGATGGTGCCGCTCACGCTTGAAACGCTGATGATCATCCTGCCCTATTCGCTGGCGGTCGCCGTCGTCGGCCTCCTGGAAAGCCTGATGACCGCGCAGCTGATCGACGACCTCACCGACACGCGCTCCAACCGAAACCAGGAATGTGCAGGCCAAGGCATTGCCAACTTCTTCACCGGTTTCATCGGCGGCATGGCCGGTTGCGCCATGATCGGCCAGTCAATGATCAACGTGAAATCCGGCGGTCGCGGAAGGCTGTCGACCTTCATCGCCGGCATCGTCCTGCTGATCCTTGTCGTCGTGCTGGACCAGTGGGTCCGCCAGATCCCGATGCCGGCGCTTGTCGCCGTGATGATCATGGTCTCGATCGGCACCTTCTCCTGGTCCTCGATCAAGAACCTGAAGGATCATCCGCGTTCGTCGTCCGTCGTCATGCTGTCGGTGGTCGCGGTCGTGGTCGCCACGCATAACCTCGCCATCGGCGTGCTGGTCGGCGTTCTTCTCTCCGGCATTTTCTTCGCCTGGAAGATTGCCCAGCTCTTCGGCGTCCGCTCGGAGCTTTCCGAGGATGGAACGCAGCGGACCTATCATGTCGAGGGCCAGTTGTTCTTCGCCTCGGTGGAGGATTTCAACGCCGCCTTCGACTTCCGCGAAGCGTTGGAGAAGGTCGTCATCGACGTCTCGCGCGCCCATATTTGGGATATATCAAGTGTCGGGGCGCTCGATATGGTAGTGATGAAATTCAGGCGTGAGGGCGCCGACGTCGAGATCGTCGGCCTCAACGAGGCGAGCGCGACGATCGTCGACCGGCTCGCCATCCACGACAAGCCCGACGCGCTCGAAGACTTCATGAAAGAGGGGCACTAGATCATGGATAAGCTGACTGCCTTTATCGACAGCTCGAACTACGCCGAAAGCGTGTGCGACCATGCCGCCTGGATCGCTGGGCAGCTCGGCCTTTCGGTCGAGCTCGTCCATGTGCTGGAGCGCCAGCAGGGCCACCATGCGCCGGCCGATCTGTCCGGTTCCATCGGCCTCGGCGCACGCACCGCGCTTCTGGAGGAACTGGCCGAACTCGATGCGCAGAACGCCAAGGTGGCGCAGAAACGCGGCCGCCTGCTGCTTGAAGGCGCGCTTGAGCGACTTGCGGCCGAGGGCGTTACCGATGTGAAGACCCGGCTGCGCAACGGCGATTTCGTTGAAGCCATCGAGGACGTCAGCGCGGATTCCCGCGTCATCGTCATCGGCAAGCGCGGCGAAGGGGCAGATTTCGCCTCCGGTCACCTCGGCTCCAATCTGGAGCGCGCGGTCAGAACCGCAAAGCAGCCGGTTTTCGTTGCCGCCCGCGCCTTCAAGCCGATCCACAGGGTTCTGGTCGCCTATGACGGTGGCCCGAGCGCCGAGAAGGCCGTGGATCGCGTGATCTCGAGCCACATTCTGCAGGAAACGGACGCGACGCTCCTGACCGTCTGCAAGGAAGGCGACCCGATGGCCGGCAAGGCCGAGACCGCGCTGAAACGCCTGCAGGACGCCGGCGTGACGGCAAAGCTCGTCCTGCGCCAGGGCCATGCCGAAAAGGTCATCGAAGACGTGGCGGCAGAGACCGGCGCCGACCTTCTGGTGATGGGCGCCTACGGACATTCGCGCATCCGCGCCCTTGTCATTGGCTCGACCACGACAGCGGTGCTGCGTGCCTGCAAGATCCCGGTTTTCCTGGTGCGCTAGCGCATCGGCCCGAAAATCGGAACCGATTTTCGGAAAGCACGATGCGGCGATTCGATAGGTTAGAGCGTCGTGCGTCCGAAGGGACGCACGGTGTTCCAAAGCCGATCGGACAGTCTCCAGACATGAAAAAACCCTCCGGAACGCACGCTCCGGAGGGTCTTTTTTCGTGTCCGGCCTTCAGGGCCGGCCGCGCTCGGAATTAGGCAGCGCTGAGGTTTTCAGCGGCGCTCTTGCCCGTGCGGCGATCAGCAACAACTTCGAAGTTGACCTTCTGGCCTTCGGCCAGCGTGGTCATGCCGGAGCGCTCAACAGCGGAGATGTGAACGAAAACGTCCTTGCCGCCGTCTTCCGGTTCGATGAAGCCATAGCCCTTGGTGGTGTTGAAGAATTTTACAGTGCCGACGCTCATAACGATTTCCTTTCAAATCGTGCGTTCCAAGATCACATGATATCCATCATGCAGTGTCGTTCGATTTTGATAGGAAGACCGTTTCCAGCACTTTCGCGCAGACGTAACTTAGCAAACCAATTCGATGCGCCTTTTGTTACGCGACAATTATGACTGGAGCAAGACGCTAAATTTTTATTTTTGAGTACGGTTGCAACCTGCTGTCCGGCCGAAACCCCTTGCATGCATGCCTTTGTTCCGAACGAAAAACGCCCTCTGTCCGGGAGGAAGGACAGAGGGCGACACGGATTTTTGCGTTGATGCGGGGCCGTTTCGCCCTCGCGTCACCGACTTTTGCCGGGAGCTGCAGGCCGCTTCAGCAGAGGAAGCGGCGGCCCCGCGAGAGGCTGGTTACTTCGCAGCCTTGCGGGCAACCCGGCGGATGTCTTCGCGATTGATGCCAAGATCGGCCAGTTCGCGGTTGTTCATGCGGTTCAGTTCGCTGACCGTCTGACGATACTTCACCCAGTTGTTGAAGCTATGTGCCATGCTCATATCATTTCTCCCTTCGTTTGAAGGTTTCGGCGCCGCATCCTTGCGACGCATCTCTGTTCCTGACAATTCGAAATATAGAGGCTTGCCCGGCGTTGAGGCAGAGGGTTTGCGTCAACAGTCCTATGCAGTCTATGCAAGGCTCGGAGAGGCTGCCTCACATTTGACCAGAAAACCGGCACTGCAGCCCGGCAGCGCTCATCGACTGGCAACAGCGCAAAAAAATAGCGCTCACCGGGGGAGGAGGATCCGGTGAGCGCCATTTGATGTGGCCGGTGATTGGGAGGAGGAGGAGTATCACCGACCTATCGAAGGGCATTTTGGGAGGAGGAGGAGAATGCCCTACGAATTCCTGTAATTCTTATGCGTCGCTTAGAATGCGGCCCGGCGTGCGATCCGGCGAATATCTTCGCGGTTGATGCCGAGGTCGGACAGTTCGCGGGTCGACATGCGATCGAGCTCGCTGACAGTGCGACGATATTTCATCCAGTTGTTGAAGCTGCGCGTGACGTTCATTTTTCTGTCTCTTCGCTGGAGCGTCATTTTGAGGAACGCTCATCATTTGCTGTTGAACCGGATATAATCGTTTCATTCCAATCGAGGCAGACCCTTTTCAGCAATGCCCCTATGCAAAAAACGCAGAGCTCCGTGAAAGGGCGCCTTCAGGCCGGCCCGGCGGCCACAGCGACGGGCCTGAATGCCACCACGTGGAAGGCAAGCGAGGCCGACAGGCGGCCCCGCCATGCCGAGAGCGCCGGTTCGTCTATTACAGCGCCGCCAGCGCCCGGGCGATGCCGCGCACTTCCGACAACCCGCGCAGGCGGCCGATCAGCGGATAGCCGGGATTGGTCTTGCGCGATTGGTCGTCAAGGATGGCGTGGCCGTGATCGGGACGGAACGGGATCTGCACACCGCGCGCCTTCTCCACCTCAAGCGCCGCCCTGACGACGGCCACCATGTCGACATCGCCGTCCAGGTGCGGCGCCTCGTGGAAGCTGAGACCGTCCTCCTCGCGCTTGGTGGCCCGCAGGTGCAGGAAATGCACCCGGTCGCCATGCTTCTTCAGCATTGCCGGCAGGTCATTATCGGCGCGCACGCCGTAGGAGCCGGTGCAGAAGGTGAAGCCATTGGCAAGGCTCGGCACGCGGGCGGCAATCCGGTCCATGTCCTCGACGGTGGAAACGACGCGCGGCAGGCCGAAAAGCGGACGCGGCGGATCATCGGGATGGATCGCCATTACGGCGCCCGCCTCTTCCACCATCGGCACCACGATCTCGAGAAAACGCGAAAGCTGTTCGGCCAGCGCTGCCGCGTCGATCGCATCATAACGGGCAAGCTGCGCGCGGAAATCTTCCAGTGTGTAGCTTTCCTCCGCGCCCGGAAGGCCGGCCAGCACGGTGCCCGTGAGCTTGGCAATCGCATCCGCGCTCAGCGCCTTGAAGCGCGCCTCGGCCCTTGCGACCACATCTGCCGGATAGTCGGCCTCCGCGCCCTTGCGCTGAAGAATGAAGACGTCGAAGGCCACATACAAAAGATAGTCGAACCGGAGCGCCAGCGCGCCGTCCTCAAGCGGATAGGTCAGGTCCGTGCGCGTCCAGTCGAGCACGGGCATGAAATTGTAGCAGATCGTCTTCACGCCTTCGCGCGCGAGGTTCTGGGCGGAGCGGCCCCAGGTTTCGGCAAGTTTTTCCCAACCGGGCTCCGCCGTCTTGATCTTCTCGTGAACAGGAATGCTCTCGACGACGGACCAGGTGAGACCGGCCTTGGCAATCATGTCGCGGCGGGCTGCGATCGTCTCGCGCTCCCACAACACGCCGTTTGGCAGTTCGTGCAGCGCGGTAACGATATCGGTCGCGCCCGTCTGACGCACCTCGGCAAGTGAAATCGGATCATTGGGTCCGAACCAGCGCCAGCTTTCCTTCATCGTATTCTCCTGTCATTTTCAAAAGGCAGTCCGGGGACGGCGCTCGCCTGGGAAATGCGCGCGACAGACTGTCAAAACTGTCATTTCGGGCGTGTCTCGGCGGTGGGAAGGACTAGCCCACGATCCGGCCCAGTTCGCGGGAGCCGAACAGATAGCCGTCGAAAGCCGGATCATCGACATCCGAGAGTTCCATCAGCGTCTCGCGCACGTTCTGAAGATGCGTCCACATCGCCTGTCGCGCGCGCGCCGGATCCTTCATCTGTAGCGCCTGGAGTATTTCCTGATGGTCCTGCAGCCAGCGGCGGCGATAGTCCGTATCAAAAACGCGGGTATGGAGTTGCGCCCACATGCGGCTCTTCTTGCGCTTGCCCCAGAGTTCATCGAGAAGATCGACGAGCACGGCGTTCTGCGTGGCAACGGCGATCAGCCGGTGAAACAGCTCGTCGGCCTCATAGCCGTCATCGCTCCCCTTCTCGATCGCCTCGCGCTCCATGTCGAGGGCCTCGCGCATTCGGCGGATATCGGCCATGGAGACCATTTCGGCGGCGAAGGCGGCAATGGTTGATTCCAGAAGCTGGCGGGCCTGCAGCAGTTCGAACGGACCGAAATCATCCGGCAGGTCGTCAGCCGCCGGCTCATCCTGCGCGGCCTGTTCCGGCGGGGTGGCGAGGTAGATGCCGGAGCCCTTGCGCACGTCGACCAGGCCTTCAAGTTCCAGCGTGATCACCGCCTCGCGCACCAGCGAACGGCTGACACCCAGCTCCTCGGCCATCTGCCGCTCTGTCTTCAGACGATCGCCCGGCTTGTAGTTCGAACCCGCGATGAGATCGCGAATTTCGGCCGCAACTTCCTGATAACGGCGTTTTACAGTTTCTCCCATTCGTCAGCCTCCCTTGCGGCAACCGCGTGATAAAATTCCTGCAGTATAGCGAAGGATTTTTTCCTGGTTACCTTGTCTGCGGCAATCAGACCTTTTCTGTTGAAGCCGCGCTGGAAAATGCCCTGGCGGCGCTCGGTCCTGAAATCGTAGAGAATCCAGGGCGACATCCCCTTGACGAAATCGAGGTCCCGCAAGGTGGCGATCTGCTTTTCGTAGACTTCCGCCTGATAATCTTCGGAGAACAGACCAGCCTTGGGTCCGTGCTCGGTGATATCCGCATCGGCGCCGGTCTCGGAGATGACGACGGGGCGGTCGGGCTGGGAGTTGGCCAGGATTTTCGGCAGTTCGGAAAAATCCTCGTCATACCAGCCGTAATATTCGTTGATGCCGATAATATCGAGATAGGTGGCAAGCCGGTCCTCGATCTTGAGCTTGGCGTGGTTGACGAGGCAGGCGGCGGCAATCAGCCGCGTCGGATCTTCGGCACGCGCAGTCTCCGCAAGGCCTTTCATAAAGGCCAGCCGCGCATCGGTATCGGCGTTTTCGTTGCCCACGGACCAGATCGCGACGCTGGCGCGGTTGCGGTCGCGGCGGATGAGTTCGATCAACTGGTTCTGTGCATCGCGCTCGGTCGCCGGATTGGCGAAATCGATGGCCCAGTAGACCGGGATCTCCGCCCAGACGAGCAGCCCGGCCTCATCTGCCAGTTCCACCGCACGCTCGTGGTGGGGATAGTGCGCAAGCCGCACGAAATTGCAGCCCATCTCCTTGGCATCGGCATAGCGCCGGCGCAAGTCGTCCTCGGTGATGACCTTGCCGAGCTTCGCGTCATCCTCATGCACCGAGATGCCGCGAAGCCACAGCGGGCGACCGTTGAGGAAAAGCTCGCGGCCCTTCCGCTCGATCGTGCGGAAGCCGATGCGATCGGAAACGCGGTCGTCGCCGGCGGTGACATGCACGTCATAAAGTTTCGGCCGCTCCGGCGACCAGAGCAAGGGCGCGGCGTCGATCGTGATGGTTCCACGGCCGTCGACAAGTTTCACGGTCTCGCTGATCCCGAGTTCGGGGATCGCGATTTCGGCTGTGTCCACACCTTCGGCAACAATGCTCGCGACCAGTCCGGCGCGCTCGGCGCTCGGCGTCATATGGATGAAGAAATCGCGGATCAGGCTTTGAGGCGTCTCGATCAGCGAGACCTCGCGATAGACGCCGCCATAGTTGAACCAGTCGGTATTGCGCATCGGCACGCGATCGGTGGTGCGGACATTGTTGACGCAGAGCATCAGCCAGTTGCGGCCATCCTTCAGGCGATCGGTCAGTTCGGCAAAGAAAGGCGTCGAGCCGCCATAGTGATTGCCGATGAATGCGCCGTTCAGGAAAACCTTGCAGTCATATTGTGCGGCCCCGACGCGCAGGAAGGTGCGCTTGCCGGGCTTCGGTGAAAAATCGACAGGGCGCGTATACCAGGCGCTGCCCTCGAAGAAATACCATTTCTCCTTCAGCATCTGCCAGCAGGAGGGCACCGACACGGTCTCGCCCATATAGGGGTCGTAGTCCCAGGGCTCCTCGCGGTCACGGGGCGCGGCCGGTTCCATGGCGAACCATTTCTGGCGAAGGCCCGTATCAAGCAGATCGACGCAGAAATTCCATTCGCCATTGAGCGAGACCTGCTCGCGGTCACCCATGAAGATCATGGTGGTGTGGTTGAGGTTCTGCGGATTGAAAGGACGATCATAATCCTCGTCATGCAGCGCCTGAAGCGCATTTTCCGCCATTTCTGATCGCTCGAGCATGGTGAACCTCCACCGGAACCTGTCAATGTGTATGAGCCGGCCGGCCACATGAAGTGGCCGACCAAATTTTTCGCGCGACTTAGTTGTCGCTGTAGTTCGCGCCTTCGGCCTGGATGCGGTCGACCAGGTCGGCGACAGCCGGCGAGTTGCCCTTGACTTCGTCATACATCGGCTGAACGGCCTCGATGAAAGGCGCCTTGTCGACGGTGTTGACCGTCACGCCCATTTCCTCGATCTCGCCCATCGTCGTGGACACGATTGCGTCCCACTGTTCGCGATGGAACTGCATGGCTTCCTGGGCGGCCTGACGGAAGGCGGCCTTGTCGTCATCGGACATGGCATCCCATGCGCAGTTCGAGATCACCACGACAGAGGGGATCATGGTGTGCTCGTCGAGCGAGAAATAGTCCGCCACTTCGCCGTGACGCACGGTGGTGAGCGCGGTCGGATTGTTTTCCGCGCCGTCAACGACGCCCTGCTGCAGGGCGCTGTAAAGCTCGCCATAGGCAAGCGGCGTCGGGCTGCCGCCCAGAAGCTCGACCATGCGGATCGCAGACGGGCTCGGCTGAACGCGGATCTTCATGCCCTGGAGGTCTGCCGGGGTATTGATCGGCTTGTTGCCGTAGAAGGAACGCGCGCCCTCGATCAGGAAGGCGACGCCCTGGAACCCCTTGTCGTGGGAGGCGTCGAGGATTTCCTGGCCGATTTCACCGGTCAGAACATCGAACTGATGATCTTCGCTGAGGAAGAGATAGGGCAGGTTCAAGGCCGAATAGGTCGGCTCGAAGGCTTCCAGCTCGCTGGCATTGCTCTTGGCCATGTCGAGCACGCAGCTCTGGACCAGTTCCATCGATTCGCGCTGATTGCCGAGCTGGCCGTTCGGGAAAACCTGGATATCCCAGGCGCCGTCGGTCAGTTCGGACAGGCGATCGCCCATGAATTCCATGGAGATATGCAGCGGATGGTCCGGCGGGTTGTTGTGATTGAGGCGAAGCGTGCGCGCTTCGGCGGTTGCGGCAAAGGCGACAGCAGCGACGCCCGTCATCAAAGCGACTTTGGAAAAGACGTTCATATCTTCCTCCCGGCACCCGTTCGTTTGAGGAGTGATTGTCAGACCGCCACAGAGTGCCTTATTGCAGCGGATGGGCTTATGGTTGACCAAATTATTTTAGGTGTCAACCAAAATAGATAAATTGGTTGACCAATTTTTTATTTTGGTTCATGCTTCAACCATCGGCCAAAGGTATCAACCAAAAGGCCGCACAAAGAACTCGCTCAAGGGAGGGTCGGATGTCCGAACAAGGAAAACCCGACACGATCAGCCGTCTCGTCGACGGCCTTGCCAATATGATCGACGCCGTCCTGCGCGTCATTATCGTCGCCGGCTTCTCCGGCATGGTCGTCTGCGTGGTGTGGCAGGTCATGAGCCGCTACATCCTGCGCGCGCCGTCCATCTATACCGACGAAATCGCCCGTTTCCTGTTCATCTGGATGGCGCTGATCGGCGGCGCCTACACCTTCGGCAAAGGTCGCCACCTCGCCATCGAGATCCTGGCGCCGGCGCTTTCGGGCTGGCGCAAGCAGCTTGCCCAGCTTCTGGTCGTCGCCGTCATCGCCTTCTTTGCCATCGCGGTCATGATCAATGGCGGCGGCGCGCTCGTTGGCCGCACGCTTGCAAACGGCCAGGTCTCACCCGCCCTGCAGATGCCGATGGGCTACATCTACATCGCCATTCCGGTCTCCGGCGCCGTCATTCTCTTCTACTGCCTGCAGATGGCCATCCGCCTTTTCGCCGGCAAGACGCCCGTTGAAGCCCCGCCCGCCGAAGCCGGCGGACCTCTGAACTAAGGGGAGTTCCTTTCATGCTTATGTCCTACGCCCCGCTGGTCCTGTTCGGCAGTTTCATCCTGCTGATGGTTCTCGGCGTTCCGATCGCCTTCGCCATCGGCGTTTCGGCTGCCGTCACCTTCGCGCTCTTCGTCGGCATCGACCAGTCCTTCTTCATCGTCGCCCAGCAGATGTCCTCTGGCCTCGACTCATTCACCCTCCTGGCGATCCCCTTCTTCATCCTGGCCGGCAATATCATGAACCGCGGCGGCATTGCCCGCCGGCTCATCGATTTCGCCAAGGTGCTCGGCTTCGCCCTTCCCGGCTCGCTCGCCCATGTGAACGTGCTGGCCAACATGATGTTCGGCGCGCTTTCGGGTTCGGCCGTAGCCTCCGCGGCTGCCGTCGGCGGCGTCATGGCGCCGCTGCAGAAGAAGGAAGGGTATGACCCGGCCTATTCGGCCGCCGTCAACATCTCGTCCTGCACGACCGGCCTCCTGATCCCGCCGAGCTCGACCTTCATCGTCTTTTCGCTGATTTCAGGCGGCACCTCGGTCGCGGCCCTCTTCGTGGCCGGCTATGTGCCCGGCATCCTGATGGGCCTCGGCATCATGATCGTCGCCGGTATCATCGCCAAGAAGCGCGGCTACCCGACCCAGCCCCGCCCGACCGCCGGCGAATTCGTCAGGAAGGGCCTCGACGCGCTCCTGCCGCTCGGTCTGATCGTCGTCGTCATGGGCGGCATCATCGGCGGCATCTTCACCGCCACCGAAGCCTCGGCGATTGCCGTCGTCTATACCCTGCTTCTGGCTTTCGTCTGGTATCGTGAAACCTCGATCAAGCAGCTTCCCTCGATCATCCTCGAATCGGCGATCACCACCGCCGTGGTCCTGCTGATGATCGGCTGCTCGATCGCGATGTCGCGCGCCATGGCCTTCGGCAACATTCCGAACATGATCTCCGATTTCATGCTCGGCCTGTCGGACAACCCGATCCTGATTCTTTTGATCCTGAACGTCGTCCTTCTTGTCGTCGGCACCTTCATGGACATGACACCGGCGCTTCTGATCTTCACCCCGATCCTGATGCCGGTGGTTCAGCAGCTTGGCATGGATCCGGTCCAGTTCGGCGTGATGATGACGCTCAACCTCTGCGTCGGCATCTGCACGCCGCCTGTCGGATCAGCCCTCTTCATCGGCTGCTCGGTCGGCGGCACCACGATCCCGAAGGTGATCAAGCCTTTGATCCCCTTCTTCCTCACCCTGATCGCGGTCCTGATGCTCGTCACCTATGTCCCCGCAATCAGCCTCGGCCTGCCGCGCCTGCTTCTGGGTTACGGCGGCTAACGAAACGGGAATACTGAAATGCGTACCCTCAAGAACTGGGCGCTTGACGCGCGTGACGCCAATGGCGTCACGCTCACCGTCGACGGCTCCCACACCCTGAAAATCACCGTTCTCGAAGAAACCCTCTTCCGCGTCTCGCTGAAAAAGTCCGGCGACTGGCGGCTCGACCGCACCTGGTCGATCGCGCCGGAAGAGGACGTGCCCTTCGAAGGCCGTTCCCGCGATGACCTTTCCGGCTTCTCCCTGCCTGAATTTTCCTGCACCGAAGGCGAAGCGCTCACCCTCGAGACCGCCGCCCTCAGACTCACCGTCGAAAACCCGCTGACCATGCGCTGGGAAGCGAAACAGGCCGACGGCACATGGAAGCTGGTTGCCGAGGAGCGCCCGACCGGCGCCTACATGCTCGGCATTCGCGACCATCGCAACAGCCATTTCCTCCTCAGGAAACCCGGCGAGAAGGTCTACGGCCTCGGCGAGAAGGCGGGCGATCTCGAACGCTCCGGCCGCCGCTACGAGATGCGCAATCTTGACGCCATGGGCTATAACGCCAAGACCACCGATCCGCTCTACAAGCACCTGCCCGTCACCTTCACCGTGACGCCGGACGCCGGCTGTTTCTCGGTGTTCTACGACAATCTCGCTTCCTGCTGGTTCGATCTCGGCAACGAGTTCGACAATTACCACAAGCCCTTCCGCGCCTATCGCGCGCTCGATGGCGATCTCGATTACTACTTCGCCTTTGCGCCGGAGATGCTGGATCTGGTGAAGGGCCATACGCGGCTGACCGGCGGCACGGCCTTCATGCCGCGCTGGGCGCTCGGCTATTCCGGCTCGACCATGGCCTATACCGACCGGCCCAATGCGCAGGAGGAGCTGGAAGGCTTCCTCACCAGGCTCTCCGAACACGACATTCCCTGCGACAGTTTCCAGATGTCGTCCGGCTACACCTCGATCGGCCCGAAGCGCTATGTCTTCAACTGGAATTATGAAAAATTCCCGGACGTCGAAGGCATGACGAAAAAGTTCGCCGATGCCGAACTGACGCTGATTGCCAATATCAAGCCGGCGCTGCTGCAGGACCATCCCCGCTTCAACGAGGCGCTCGATGCCGGCCTGTTCATCACCGACAGCGAGACCAATTCCTATGCGGATGCCGTCTACTGGGATGATTCGGGCGCCCATCTCGATTTCACCAATCCGGCCTCCGTCGCCTGGTGGCAGAAGGGCGTGACGGAACAACTGCTGAAGAAGGGCATTGCCTGCACCTGGAACGACAACAACGAGTATGAGATCTGGGATGACGAGGCCCGTTGCAACGGCTTCGGCAAGGAAATCCCGGTCGCGCTCATCCGGCCGCTGCATTCGCTGCTGATGAGCCGCGCGTCGAAGGAAGCGCAGGAAGCCTTCGATCCCGATCACCGGCAATATCTGATCTCGCGCGCGGGCTGCCCCGGCATCCAGCGCTATGCCCAGACCTGGTCCGGCGACAACTACACCCGCTGGGAAACGGTGCGCTACAATATCCGCATGGGTCTCTCCATGTCGCTCTCCGGCATCTACAATGTCGGCCACGATGTCGGCGGTTTTTCCGGCCCGAAGCCGGAGCCGGAACTCTTCGTCCGCTGGGTGCAGAACGGCATTTTCCACCCGCGCTTCACCATCCATTCGTGGAATGATGACGGCACGGCCAATGAAGCCTGGATGTATCCGGAGGTTCTGCCGCTGATCCGCGAGGCGCTTGCCTTCCGCTACCGGTTGACGCCTTATCTCTACACGCTGACCTGGCTTGCCAGCACAAAAGACGAGCCGATGCTGCGACCGACCTTCCTCGACCATCCGCATGATGCGCGCACCTTCGAGGAAACCGACGACTTCATGCTCGGGCGTGACCTTCTGGTTGCCAATGTGGTCGACGAGGGTGCTGCCGAGCGAACGGTCTACCTGCCGAAGAATGAAACCGGATGGTGGGACTTCTGGTCGGGCGAATATCATGCGCCCGGAACGGAGGTGACGCTGCCGGTTAACCTTGCCAGCATGCCGCTTTTTGTCCGCGCCGGTGCGGTGATCCCGCTCTCGGACGGCGCAAGCCGCGCCAATGCCAAGGTCGACAGGGCGCGCACGCTCGCCGTTTTCCCTGTTCCGGGCGCGTTTTCCGCCGAGACGATCGAGTATGAAGATGACGGCGACACCGTCAACTGGCGCGAAACCGCAGGCCACAGCCTGACGCATTACGCCCTTGCCGGCGATGACGCCGGCCTCACCCTCACCTGGCAGCGCGAAGGCGACTACAAGCCGCCCTACGAGACTGTCCGGATACTCCTGCCCGAAGGCGAAGGACGCAAGATTGCCGCAAACGGCATGGCCGACGCCAACGGCAAGACTGTCGGCCGCTGACCGGCACTTCGGGAGAGCTCAGGCTCTCCCGCTTTTTATTCACACACCCCATTGCCGTCGGCGCCAGCCCAAATGCGCCGTTTTACGGAAGGAACCGCCATGTCCTCCAATCCGCTCCTTGATCACGCAAAACCCGATGTCCTCCGTCCGGACTACGACCGCTCAAAGGTCGAAGCCCGCATGTGCCATATCGGTTTCGGCGCCTTTCACCGCGCCCATCAGGCCGTCTATACCGATGACGTTCTGCGCGCCGGCGGCACCTGGGGCTATCGCGAGATCGAACTGAGAGGTCCGTCCGCGCCGCTAAAGGCGCTCGCCGAGCGCAACTATCTTTACAGCGTCGTCGAAAATGCCGCCGACGGGCAGAAGGCGCGTATCTCCGGCGCGGTCGTGGATCATCGCCACATGGAAGACTGCGGCCCCGAGGGCATCATCGCCGCCATTGCCGACGACAAGATCGCGCTTGTTTCCATCACCGTCACGGAAAAGGGCTATACGCTCGGCGCTGATGGGGGCCTTGATTTCGACAATCCTGCGATCAAGGCCGATCTCGAAAACCCCGATCAACCGCGCTCGGTCGTCGGTACGCTGGTGGCGGCCCTTGCCGCCCGCAAACAGGCCGGGCAGAAGCCCTTCACCGTGCTTTCCTGCGACAACCTGCCTTCCAACGGCAAGCTTGCCCGCCGCGCGGTGATCGACTTTGCCCGCGCCCGCGACAGGGATCTCGCCGACTGGATCGAGGAGCATGGCCGCTTCCCTTCGACCATGGTCGACCGCATTGTTCCGGCGATGACCGAGGAAAGCTATCGGCTCCTTGCCGAACGGATCGGCACCGAGGATCCCGCAGGCATCGTCTGCGAGCCCTTCCGCCAATGGGTGATCGAGGATGATTTCGTTTCCGGCCGCCCGGACTGGGACCGCGCCGGCGCGACCTTCACCGATGATGTCGCCCCTTACGAGAACATGAAGCTCCGCATGCTGAACGGCTCGCATTCCTTCCTCGCCTATCTCGGCTATCTCGGCGGCTATGAAACCATTGCCGAATGCATGCAGGACCCGGCCTATCGAAAGGCCGCCCGCGACCTGATGGGCAAGGAGCAGATCCCGACGCTCAAAGCACCTGACGGAATCGACCTCGACGCATACGCCGACGCTCTGATCACGCGCTTCGAAAACCCCGCAATTCGCCACCGCACCTGGCAGATCGCCATGGATGGCAGCCAGAAACTGCCGCAGCGCGCGCTGGAATCAATCGCCCATCATCTGAAGAACGGAACCCCGTGCCCCCGCCTTACCCTGCTGGTCGCAGGCTGGATCCGCTATGTCGCCGGCACGGATGACAAGGGGGCGCCGATCGATGTGCGCGACCCGATGGCGGACAGGCTGAAGACGCTCGCCAATGGCGGGTCATCGCGCGAGAAGGTCGAGCGCATCCTCTCAGGCTCCGGCATTTTTCCAGCCGCGCTCAGGGAAAGCGTCGGCTTCAAGGAAAGCCTCGCCGAAAACCTCGAAGGCCTCGGCAAGATCGGCGCCCGGAAGATGGTTGCGGAACTCCGATAGAATTTTCGGACAATAGCAGTCTTGGAAGAAGAGGCCGTTTCGGTGTTATACCGGAACGGCCTTTGTCTTTTGCTCTCTGACGCAATAGCACCACGCATCGCATCGATCGATGAAAATCGAGAATGAGCCCAAAACGCCACAGATCGAAAGCGTTCGCTGTTCTCAAAAGAGAAAAATCGAGTGAAATGGTGCTGCTAGAGAGATTTGAACTCTCGGCCTCTCCCTTACCAAGGTTGCGGGCGTCATATCCTATCACTTTGTTTTCCTTTTGGTATTTTCATTTCCACCTTCCAAGTCCCCGGATTTCTCCCATGGAAGGGCATTAATTGAGGCCGAATAATTGGCTACATTGACGTGCGCGTAACGCAAAACCATACGTTCCGATTTCCACCCTCCGAGCTTCTGAAGAGCGATCAGATCGCGATTCGCGGCATAGTGCCAAGTGGCCCAGGTATGGCGGCAGTCGTGCGGCGTAAAATCGGAAATCCCGGCGCGGCGGCAGGCACCTTTGAACGCCGTTTTGATTTGCCCGCCGCTTTCTTCCTTGACCTCGTAGGGCCTTCCGTCCGGGCGACGAAAGACCGGGCCGTCCCGATATTCAAGATTGGCGAGCGCCGACAAAACACGAGGATGAAGCGGTACGCCTCTATCCTCGCCGTTCTTCGTGTCCTCAAAAGAAACATGCGCCCTCGCCAGATCGATATTGCGCCAGTCCAGATACAGCGCTTCAGAACAGCGCGCGCCGGTATATAGAAGGAAGATAACGAGCGGCTTCAGGTGTGAAGAGCAAGCCGCAATCAGCCTTTCGGCCTCTTCCGGCGCAAGCCACCGCACCCGACCGGGCGCTTGTTTGGGCCTCTCGAAAAGCACACGCTCGCAAAGCCCCCTCTTCGCCGCGAAAGTCATCACGGCAGAAACCGGCGTGTAAACCTGCCGATTGCGCGTTGCCGGGCTTCCCTTCGGATGAAGCTTAATCGCGGCCCGATCAACCGCGTCTTGATCGATCTTGCTAAGAGGCGTCGTGCCGAAATGGTTTGCGACAGGGCCGGTGAAGCGGGTTTCCCCTCCCGCTTCCATGTATTTGACTGCCGCTTCTAGGAAAGTCGCCGTCTTGCGCTTTCCATGGATACTACGGTCGAGGATTTCCGCCTCGCGCCGTATCCGGATTTCTTCCGCCCTTTCCCAGACGTCAGTTCCCGTAGTTTCGTCCACTGTGACGCCACGGATGGTGCCGCGCAGGTACCAGTTTTTGCTTCCGTTGCGTTTGCAGGTTTTGAGGGGTGACATGGCAACGCCTCCAAGAGTGCGGACACATCGGTGTCGGTGAAAATCTTCCGACGCCCGATCTGACGATAGAAGGGATGCGCCTTCAGGTGTTCCTGAAGTGTACGCCTCGAAACATGCAGGGCGCAGGCAACTTCATCCATCGTATATGTTTTGGGCAGGCCCATCACACCGCGCCCCGCCTTTTCTTTAGCCTGCGAAGCGCTATCCGGTCCATCCGTATTGGGGAAGTGCGGCCTCCGACCTTATAGGCATCAATCGTGCCCTTGGCATACATGCGACGGACTGTCTTTTCCGAGCAGCCCAATTCACACGCGATTTCGTTGATCCCCAACGGGCGGTCAGTTTTCCGCATTCTCCCCCTCCAACTCAATCTTGATCTTTTCGACATAGGATTGGGCAACGCGGATCGATCCCGCCAGCAATGCGACCCGGATCGCCAGATCGCCTTCCGCCGCTTCGCCAATTGATTTTGCCGTATCGAGAATGGCCGAAAGCAAAATCGACGCACCATCGGCCTCAATCGCCATTTGTTCCCGGCTCATCAGCGCACCACCTGATTTTCGGTTGCTTCCAGCCCCTTATAGATAAGCTGGCGCACCGTATCGGACCGTGACGGCATTCGGCGCGTAAAGCGGATATCATCGATCTTTTCGAGCACAGTGGCATCCACCATCAATTGCAGGCGTTCGGATTTTCGTTCCATATCAAGACCTCGCGGCTGTTAACTTCCTGTTAGCCAGAAGTCGCTCTTCCGCGTGAAGATGGCCACTGGCTACTATATAGCTAATAGTCAGTGATCGGTCCATGTCAATGACGATATGGCCATTGGCTATCATTTCTTTAATGGCTAATGGCCGCTATGGATTCCAAATGGCACCTAAAACAAACGATAAGCAACGTCAGTCAAATCAAGCGGACTACTTCCCTAGCCGCGAATTGGACAAGTACGTCCTCCGTATGCCCGACGGCTTGCGAGATCGCATCAAGCGCGTCGCGGAAGAGAATGGGCGTTCAATGAATGCCGAAATGATCGCCCGCCTCGAAGGCTCTTTGGAGCAGGACGAAGTCAGCAAGATCACGAAGGAAGACGTTGAGCACGCCTTGGCGATAGCGCGCGGCGCTGAAGCAAACGAACGCCTTTTGGCTTCTCTTACCGCCGCATCAGAGAGACTAGAAGCGGCGACCCGGCGCCATCTTTCACTTCAGTCACGTTCTGTCGCTTCTATCGGAACAACGATTGAAGCTTTCATCAGCGCAGTAAAACAAGAAGCAGGGGAACTCTCGCCAGAAGTCACCGCCATGGGACGAGTCCTTGTTGCCAATACTCTCAAAGTTGCTCATGATCTGGAATCAATGGCCAACAAATAGGGCTTTATTGATATAGGAAGGCGAGTGAATGGCAGACGAAGGCGACAAATCGCAGGCGGCGGAAAGCCAGAGCTTCGGGGAACCGAGTGTTAATCTTGCTGGTACCGCTGACACAGGAGAAAAAGTGCTAGATGCTGTTTACAGCGGTCAACTGCCGATTGGCGAAATCGAGCTTGACTGTGCTGTTCTTGATGGAGGCGTGCGCGTCTTGTCTGAGCGCGCTGTTCACCGCGCTTTTGGCAGCAAGCGGGGCGGCTCGCATTGGAAGCGAATGCGTGAAACCGAGGACGGCGCCAATCTGCCGTCTTTTTTGTCTGCAAAGAACTATTCCCCCTTTATTTCCAATAACTTGAGGGTGGCGCTAAAGGAGCCGGTCTTGTACCGGGTAAACCCCGGCGCTACGCCTGCTCATGGAATAAAAGCGGAGCTCCTGCCGGAAATCTGCGGCGTCTTCTTGTCGGCAAGGCGCTCAGGCGAATTGCACTTCTCCCAGGAGCATTTGGCAATCCAAGCTGAAGTGTTGATGGAGGCTTTCGCGAAAGTCGGCATCATCGCATTAATCGATGAGGCTACAGGCTATCAACGTGATCGCTCGCACGACGCTTTGCGCCTTCTGCTTTCCAAGTACATCGCGCAGGGCCTGCAAAAATGGCTCAAGACATTTCCCGATGCGTTTTTCGCTGAACTCGACCGCCTGTATAACAACGATACAAGCCACGGAAAGCGCCCTCAATATTATGGAACATTCATTAATAAGTATGTCTATGATCCCATTGAAAATGGGTATGTAAAGCGGGAGCTGGATAAGCTCAATATCACTGACGAGGGGCGGCGCCGCGCTAGATTTCACCAATGGCTCAGCGAAGACGGCAGAAATATGCTCATTCATCAGATTGGGCGCGTTCAAGGTCTCATGGAGATGTGTAGCGACATTGAGCATTTCAGGAACACTGCCAAGAGGCAGCGCAATGTATCTATCGCACCCTACCTATTCGATGACATGAATAAGATAATTGAATAGAAATCCTTAATACACGAATAGCGCGCTAAGGATAATAGAGATGCCATCCCTTAAAGACTTTGTTACCGCAATGAGCGTCGGGTGGCCTATTGCACTTGCGGCCCTAATAGGATCATCGTTGGTCTTAGTCGCGCCCGAAATCGGTATACCCTTCGCCCCAGTTTTACCAACTTGGGTCAATAACATACTCTTCGTAATCTCCGCATTTTCCTTTTCTATAGTGATTGCGCAGTTATTTGTTTTTGTGTTTATGTTGGTTAGAAACGCTATAGCAAATCGGCGCCTAAAATCATTTTTCTCTCAAGAGATTTCAGATTTATCGGATGACGAAAGATATATCCTTAAGTATTTCCTAGAGCGAAACGAGCGAGCCTTCACAGCCAGAGTTATAGATGAGAAAATTGCCCCTCTTGTAGAAAGGGGAATAATTATTAAAGCTTACGGACAGCACTCCGTGCTAGACTGGCCTTATCAAATACATCCTATAGCTTGGAAAATAATGAAGAAGAACCCTAAATTCTAATATTACTATTTTAACGTATATCAAGATAACATAAACAAGCTATCGAATACTTCTTTCGTCATTGAACCCAACTCGGGAGCCGGCAGTCTGACAATATTCGGATCGGCCAGCGCCTTCTTCCTCGCTCTCTGCCGCATCTTGTAGGCACGGGTCTTGCAAGTGCTGGAACAATGTATGGCTCTCGGGTTTGTTGCCGTGAATTCGATGTTGCACATCTGGCACGTACGAACCTGAAAGAACGGCTCCTTCGCCGAAGCCTGCCTTTTCTCAGCGTCACGTTTGATACCCGCCTTTTTTCGGCATACCTCAGAACAGTAGATCGCCGTTTCGACTTTCGGCGTGAACTCTGTTCCGCATTCTTTGCAGTGTCGGTTCAAATCAGCGAGCTTTTCCGCTCGCACCATTGAACTCAGTTTTCCGCTGCACTCCATTGAGCAGCATCTATGGCCTTGATAGCGGGGTTGGAAAACAGAACCGCATACAGCGCAAGGCTTTTCGTGGTGAATTCTGACTGAGGCCCCGAGGCAAGCCGCCGAACAAAACCTCACCTTCGCATGCAGCGGATGAAAGGTCTTGCCGCATTGCGCGCACTCAATAGGCGCGTGATTGTGCCTCGTGATCATGCGTTGTGCCGCGACAATAACACGGTCTTGGTGGCGTTTGTCTGAACCTGCTCTATCATTCAAAGTCGCCCGTGCGCACTCGACGGAACAAAACCTTCCGTGCGCTCCGTCCATCGAACCGCCACAACGCGCGCAATAGTCCTTGCTGACAGAGTAGTACTTCTGGCCCTCCTCCCACAGAGGCCGCTTTGCGCCAAGTGTTTTTAGGGCCTCTTCGACAAGCAAAGCCGCCTCTGCATCCGCGTCAGCCCAGCCATGGCCTTGAAGACACAAGGCAGAGCGAACACCATGGCGGCATGACGCTTCATACTGGAACTTAGATAGATAGTAGCCGTCCAAGATCGTTGCCAATCTGCCAACGGCGGCTTTCCGCTTGTCGTGGCTCAGGAGCCTCTTTCGCTTCTTTTCAACGAGCCTTCTCTTAGGTTCTTCCCCGGCGTACCCCGCGCGCGCTCGCCCTGTATATTTGAACCTAAATGCAAGCCATTCCTTCAGCTGGAATAACCCAATTTCGGAGGGATGCGTCAATCTCTTCATTGTCTTCACTCGAATATCGCGTCGAAGAGTGTGGCCGTCATCGGCCGGGTGCTGCGCGCCGGTTGCATCCCTTTGTTTCGGGCCGAAGCATTGGCACCAGATGAACTACAAGCCAAAAACACCTGATCCATAGCCGCGATAATACCGACGTGATCGGCGCGGATCACCCACCCGGACAGGCGCGCATAGGCTTCGATTTCCGAATGGCTGATCGGGTTCGGCCCGGCCATGTGCCATGTTCGGCTACGGCTCAAATCCGCAAACCACTGCCAGATCAGTTGACCGGCTTCAGGGAACGGCCCTTTCGGCCCGCCCTCCAAGGACTGCCGAAGAAAGGTGCAAAGCTGCTGCTGAAGCATGCTCATAGGTCAAACACCTTCTCGATTTCAGCGCGCAGGCTGTCCACGCCATGACTGACAAAGCCACGGTCCCACTTCTTACAGCGGTAAAGCTGAGGTTCCCGGTCGCGGGGAGATTGCCATTCGAAGGCATGGAAGCCGCGACGGGACACAAAGAAGGTCTCAATCTGATCGGCCTGAGAAACTGTCAGGGCCGACCAAACCGCCTGCCATTTCGGGCGGATGCCGTTAAGCCCTGCTCCAGAGCGTTGAGAATATCCGTCTCCGAAATTCGACTCCAAGGTGACGGCCTCAGTCGAAACGGCGCTTTCGATGGAAGGGATAACGGGCGGTTCGAACTTGTCGGCCATTAAAACGGCCCTCCTGCCAGCATGCCGCGCGCGCGGCGATTTTCCTGCAAACGCTTGTCAACGATCCCTTCAAGCTCCCGGCGAACAGCCTTGCCGATCGCTGCCGCATCCGTGGGGTCTGTTCCTTCCGGCACACTGACATTGATGTTGCCGAAGCGGATATTGTTCACCACACCGCCGCTCGCCTGCCGCATGCCGCCAAGCTGGTGATTGGGGATGACCTGCGAGCCGCGGGGAAGGTTGACCAGTTCCGGCCCGCGCTCCCCGACCAGAGAAACGCCACCGGGCGCAAAGTTCGTGCCCGTCGCGTGGGCGGGAAGCAGGCTTGTCAGCAAGCCGCCGCCGAACAGTCCGGCCAGCGGTCCATCCCCGAAGAGCGCGGCTTGCGCTGCGGCTTCAGCAAGTTTGTTGATCATGTTGTCGAGGGCGGCATTGCCGGTTTCGATAACCGGGATGAAGGCCAGGAACGCATCAGAAGCGGTCTGCCGGAAAAAATCGGCTGTTTCCGAAGCTTGTTGCTGGGCCTCTTTCTGATCGTAAATCGCGCCGGTCAGTTCGGTGATTGCGACCTGTTCATCTTTGGTCGCAGCGGCTCCGGCACGGCGAAGGTTGTTGAAGATTTCCTTGTCGCGCTCCGCCATCCCAAGCGTTGCCTGTTCATCCTTCAGCGCCTGTATCAGGCGTTCCACGGCCCGCCTGTCCTGATCGGCAGAGCGGCCGCCGCCGCCACCGCCGCCGCCGCTTCCGCTGCCGGACGTCGTGACATTGACAGGAGGAAGAACCGTCGTGTCGCTATCGTACCCGGACGGGTAAAACCGGTCATTGAGAACCTGCGTGATTTCGGCATCCTGCCGGTTCTTCTCGTTAAGCTGCCGTTTGAGGTTGTTCAGGGTCCGCCGACGCGACTGATCGGTCATGTTCGGGTTGTTTTCGGTCTCAAGGATTTGATTTTCCAGCGAGACCCGTTCCCGCGCCAATTCGGACTGCTTGATTTCGAGGTTCTTCGTGCTCCGGTTCTCAAAGTCCCGGAAGGTATCGAGGAAAGAGGCAAGGGCCGATGCCGCGTTGACGATGGCGGACTTGAGCGCGGTTTCGACGGTATCCGCGACGATCCCGAATTGACGATCAAGCTCCGCTGCCTTGTCGATCAACTCTTCGTCCATGATCACGCCAAGGTCGTTGGCGGTCCCGATCATCCGGCGAATGCCCTCTTCGCCTTCATCGATCAGTTTCACGAATTCCTCGCCGCCCGTGCCGCCGAAGATTTCATCGGCAACGCGGATTTGCGCCGCACTGTCGAGTTGCTGAAGCCGCCCGATAATCTCGGCAAACAGCGCGGACGGGTTTTGCAGCTTTTGAGCCAAGGTGTCGGCATCATAGCCAAGCCGCCTGAAGGCTTCCGCTGCCGATCCGCTCTTGCCCTTCGTGAAGATGAATTCATCGGCGCGAAGGTTCATCTCCTTCAGCCCGTCCGTAAGGGCGCTGACGCTGATACGGTTGCGCTCGGCAACAAATTGCAGTTCCTGAAACGAGCGAACATCGACACCGGCAATCTTCGCCTGATAGCCGACTTCGGCAACGCTGCCCGCAACGTCGCGAACTTTCGAGACAATGGCGGTCAGCCCGCCGATTGTCAGGCCGCCGATAATGCCGCCCGCAAAGGCTTTGCCGAATGTGCCGATCTGCGCCGTCGTGCTTGCCAGCGCCTTGTTCATCGCCGTGGTCGAGCGGTTCATATCGTGCTGCATGTTCCGGGTTGCCGTCCGGGACGAACGGCGCATGCGGTCATAGTGCCTGTCAGCCGTCCGGCTGGCCTTCGCCATGTTCTTTTCAAGGTCGCGAATTCGCGCTTCGACCAAAACAAGCAGGCGCTCTTCGTCGCTCGCCATCAGAACCACCCCATTTCTTCTTCGAAGGTGTCGCTGTCGTAAATCGACATGGTGCTTTCCCCTGCCGCTGCCCGGCCAACAGCCATGGCACAGGCAACCGCGCCGTCGATCCGGTCTTTGCTCTTGCCCTTGTGAAAGGCCTTGTTGCCTGCCGCATCGACGTGAACCACGATGTTTTCAAAGTTCCAGCGCAGGACCGGGTGACCGCCATGGATCAGCCGTCGGCCCAAAATGGCGCGCTCAAGCTCTTTCACCGCCGGGGCCATGGTCACCCAGCCCTGCCGCATCTCGACGGCGGGAAAGCCGTCTTCCTGCAGGTTGTTCATGATGTTGCGGGCCATGTGCGGATCGAATGCGACTTCCTGCACATTGAAGCGGGCGCAAAGCTCTCTGATCTGATCTTCGACAACGCGGTAATCGACCACGTTTCCCGGCGTTGCCGTTATGTGCCCGGCTTCGGACCATTCGGGATAGGGAACACCGTCCCGATCCGCCCGACCGCGCAAATTGTCTTCCGGGCAGAAGAACCACGGATGGACGATATACCCGTCGCTCTGCTGCCATGCGGCGACAATCGCGGTCAGGTCATTGTTGGAAGATAGGTCAACGCCAAGCCAGCAAGGATACTCTTCAAGATCATCGATCTCGACGGGGAACGCGCCCTGATCGTAGACAAGCATGTCCACGAACGGATCCGATGAATGGTCGAGCCAGACATTCAGATGAAGCTGGCGGAAGGCTTCGCGCTCGCCGGGGCGCTCTTTCGCCTCGCGCGCCATCTGGCGCAGCCCTTCGATATCGGGAAAGCCGTCCTCAAGGCCGGGATTGGCCGCGTACCAGACATTTTCGTCTGTCCAGTCGGCCTCGCGCGGCGTTTCAAACAGGATCGGCAAGGTGCCGGGATCATCGACCTCGCCGCGCGCAACCTTGCGGGCATAGTCGTAAAAATCATAGGCAACGTTTTCCTGCCCGCGCCCGGCAGTGGAAATCACCATAAGAAGCGAACCCGGCACCTTCGTCAGGCCCGTGCGCACCACGTCCCAAAGATCGCGTTTCTTCCATGCGTGCAGTTCGTCCACGAGCGCAAACAGGGGCGTGCGTCCGTGCTGGGTTCCGGCATCGGCGGAAATCGCCTCAAGGAAGGCTGCTGTTTTGGAGACCGTCAGGCGGTTCTTCGAGTCGATCAGGCGCAGGCGCTTTTCGACGTGCGGGATGGCCCGGACAATGCCGATGGATTCGTCATAGGCAATGCGGGCCTGCTTGCGGTCGGACGCGGCAAAAATCGCCTCGCCGCCCGGTACGGCTTCAGGTCCCATCGTATGCAGAAGCCCGAGCGCCGCGCCAAGAGAGGTTTTGCGATTGCCGCGCGGCAGAAGCATCGCGACATTGCGCACGATGCGCCGTCCGTTTTCGTGGCAAGGCCCATAGATGCGCCGGACAATCCTTTCTTGCCAAGGCGTCAGGTCGAAAGCGCCGCCCGGAAGGCGAGATTTCGGGTGCCGAAGCGCGCGCAAAAACTGAACAGCGCGTTCTCCATAGCCGAAGGGGTCGGGAATGTCGGAACCGTCATAAATCCAGTTCGGGTAAGTGTCAGATGTTGAAAAGCGATGACTGCCCATCATCTTCGTCCTTTCCCGGCCCCATGCCGTCGCGTGCCCGTGAGGCGGGTGTCAGCCCAAGTTCCGCCGAAAGGCGGGTGATCTGCTGTTGCGCGCGTCCAAGAACCGTGCTCGCCGGGTTTTGCTTGAAGAAGCCGTCTTTCGTCGCGATCAGAACGCCGTGCTGGGCGATTGCATTCTTCGCTTCGCGCTGCATCCAGCGAGCAAGAATGTAGGTTTCGACCGTGCCCAACATGGCCTTGCTCAAAATCTGGCGTTCGACCAGATCGTCAGTAATCGCGGACCATTCATCGCGCATATCTTCCGGCAGGCTCTCCGGCATGGCTGGCGCGACCGTCAGGGCGTCATCCAGTTCACGGGGTTCAGCCTTCCGCCCGCGCGTGCTCATGCGGTCACCCCGTTTCCGGTCGAAATGCAGCGCAGTTCGAGGCCCTTGCGGCGTCCAATTTCCTTGATTTGGTTGATTTTGAAGATCAGGCCGTCATGAATGAGCCGGTCGGCATTTGTCAGCCCGTCGAGAAAACGCAGGCGAAACACGATGACGGTTTCGTCGCTCGCGCCGAAGTCCTTCAGCATCGCGGTCGTGCTGCCCTCAATCCGCTCCGCCGCAACCGTGTCAATTTCGGTCCAGGCGAAGCGCGGCGCACCGTACTCGTCCAGCGTTTCGGTATAGCGCTCAAGTCTGATTTCACGGTCGAGGCGTCCGGCTTTCATGGCGCGACCTCGACAAGGGCTTCAAGCGTGACAATGCCGTGGCAAAATTCGCCATCGGGATCGCGCACGAAATGCGTTGATGCCACCCGGCAATCGACACAGTGATAACCCGACTCCAGCACAAGGCGACGAATGGCGCATGCCGTTCGAATGACGGATGCAATCAGCTTGACGCCGGTCAGCGCCTCATCGCGCTTCCAGACATGGAGATTGGTAAAGATGCTCAGGCGGTTGCGAGCGATGCCGCCATTATCGAAGGTCTGGCCTTCGCCAATGATGATTGAAGGGTCGGGCGCTGGGCGCTGATTACGGTCGAGGATGTTTTCCTCCGGCACGAGCGCGGTCACCGATCCGCTTGTGGTCAGTCGGTCCCTGATTGCTTTTTGAAGGGCAAGTTCAGCGCTCATCACTTCCCCCAATGTTTGCGCACGGCTTTCGAAACGGCGCGCTTTGTGCGGTTCGTGATGCGCTTTTTGAGAAGCCGGACCGAAGGCCAGAAATACGGCTGGGCTTCAGTCTTCGACGTGCCGTATTCGACAAGGTGCGGATAGCGCACCTCTTCATTGCCGACTGTCACGGCAACGGCGTTTTCCGGCAGGGTCTTTGAACCGCCCGGCTGGGAATAAGCCGGGGTCTGTTCGCCCGGTCCCGTGACGGCAATGCTGTCCTTCAGGTCGCCGCTGTCTTCCGGCGCAAGCTGTTTCATCGTCGCCGCCAGTTCGTTGCCGGATTTGAGAAGATCGGGAGCAACTGCTTCGCGCACGTCTTTCGGGATCGCGTTAAGGCGCTTTTTCAGTCGGGAAATGCCGCCGTCGTCAGCCATGTCAGAAACTCCATTCCCGGTATTCGCGGATGATCTCGCGCAGGCCCAAAGGCATGGGCATCGCCGTGACGCCGATCAGGACGGCTTCGCGGTTTTCGTACCAATGGGCGGCAAGCTGCATCACTGCTTCAGCAAGCACGGGCGGAACCGGCTCCTGTCCCTCGCCGCCATAGCTCTCTTCGAGCCGGTACCCGAGAAGTCGCTCGATATGGTTCTGAGCAGCGGCGATCTTCTTCGAAATCAGATCGTCGTCGCGACCATAAGTCACATTCAGATGCGCCTTCATCTGATCGAGCGTCACGACTGTCATCGCATCAGTCCTTCTTGGTTGGGCAACTGTCAGCCGTGCTTTTCTGGCCTTGGGTGAGCGAGCTTTCCAAAACCGCAGAAAGACGATTCATCGCGTCAATGAGCCGTTCGATCTTGGTCTTTGCAGCGTCTCTTTGTGCGCACATCACGGGATTCCTTTGACTAGTATCAACTGCGTAAGCGAATATTTACGCGGTGGTTGAAAAATCAGTCTCCGGTTGCGGCCGCAATGCGTACGACATTGGAATTGACGCCAAGAGAGATGTTCAACTTCATGACGCTGTTCGCTTCATCGAAGGCTTCCGAAGCGCTCATGACCTTGGCGATGAAAATACGTTCGGAGGGGGTCGGCTTGATGCCGGTCGCCGGGGCGTCGTTGAGCACGAGGCGGAAAGCAAAATCGTGATCGCTCTTCTCGGCGGCAATGGCCGCCACCTGTCCCGCATCATCGTTGTCGATGCCGCAAACAACTTCCATCGTCCCGGCTGATCGGGTGCCCTTCAGCGTCTTCTGGCGCTTCGATCCGATAGGATTGAAGTTCACGGCTTCGGCGGTATCGCCAAGCGAACCGAGGTTTTCGAGGTTGGCGATCTCCGTCCAGTTCTCCGCATCGAAATCGGCCTCGACGAAATCGTCGTTCTTCTGGTTCTTGGTGCTGCCGATATAGAGTTTGGCACCTGCCGTTGCATAAAGGCCCATGGTTTCCTCTCAGGATTTGCGCCGCTCTTCGGACTGCTTGGCGCTGTTGTGGCAATGGTGGCAAAGGGGTTGCCAGTTGGTGCGGTCCCAAAAGAGCTGCTGATTGCCCTTGTGGGCCTTGATGTGATCGACCAGTTCGGAAGGCTCGCCGCAGCGGACGCAAACGGGATAGTCAGCAAGGAAGGCTTTGCTTTCTCTTTCCCATTGGCGGGTGTAGCCCCGCTGCCGGGCGCTTGGCCGTTTCCGGTCAAATCGGGCCTTCCGGGCCTTGCTTCGCGCGGCAACGAGACTGCATTGTTCGCCGCTCAGGTGCGTAAGGCCGCAATAGCCGCATACACGCGGCGATTTCGTCGGCATGCCTTCACCACCATCCGTAAAAGGTGCCCGTGGTGCCGGTCGCCAAGAGGCGAACCCCGCGAAAGGCGAGCACCGTTCCGGCTGTCATCGGATAGGCCAGATCAACGCCGTCTTCATCGCGGATGACCGCCGTGCCGTCTTCGGCGCAATAGATCGCGCGCGGGCGAACAGGCAGGTCTTCGGTATCGCTGGGCACAAGGGCAAGGTGGTGCTCGCCCATCGCATAGGACGCCATGGCATAACCGGCGAGAGGGTCGATCTGCGCCATGTCAGATCACCGGACGCTGGGCAGCGCTGCCCTTGATGACAACGGCGCTGATCGCAATCGACGTTCCGCCGTTCTTCGTGACGGCAATGCGCACATGACGGCGAAAGCCGCGATAGCCGACTTTGACGATGGCCGACGCTGCAAGCTTGTCGGGAAAGGCCCCGACAAGGTGATAGGGATCGACATCGTTGAAGTTCTCGCCGTCGTCGCTTTCCTGAAGCTTGGCCGTGAAATTGCCCGCTCCGGCAATCGCTCCGGTATTGAGGACGAGAACGGCACTGCCGAAGCCGATAAGGTCGATGGCCGCGCCGTTCGTGGTTGCTGCCAGAACGGCGGGTTCAAGCGCTGCCGCCACGCCGATATTGTTTGCAAGATCGCGCAAGGGATTGCTCCTTAGTTGGTTGCCATTTTGAGCTTTTTGAAGCGTGCCGCCTGAAGCACGCGACCGCCGACGCGGCGCGTGGCGTGGATGCGGGTGAGGCCCGACGTGGCGAGAAGGTAGGGATTGACCAGAATGGAAAGCCCTTGCCGGTCGAGCACGCGGTAGGCCGAAAAGTCGCCGTACATCACCGGGCAGGCATTGGCCGCAAGATCGGGCATATCGACCATTTCAATGACTGGACGGCCCAAAACCGTTTCCGGCTGTCCGGCCTGATAGGACGGCTGCCAAAGATAGTTTCCGTTGCCGTCTTTGAGCGTACGGACAATGCCAAGCGTCGTGCCGTTCATCGACCACGAGCCGCGATTGCGGTAGGTCGCGGGCAGCGAATAAAGAAGCTTGATCAGGGCATCTGGCGAGAGGTTCGCCGCATGGCCGTTGGCGAAAGAAGCAATGTCCGGGTTGGTCATAAAACCTTCGGGCATGCCCGCGCCGGAACCGTTGACGAAGGCGACGCCCTCTTTCTGGCCGAAGTCTTCGGAAAGGGCGGCGCGAACTTCCGCTTCTGCCTGTCCGGCACTGTCGGCAAGAAGCTGGTTCGAGATATCGACAAAGGTGTTGATCTCGTGAACCGCTACTTCGGCCTGTCCAAAGCTCGCGCCGGACTCTTCCTGCTTTTGGGTCTCTCCCTTCCATTTGGCATTGGTGATGCCTGTGCGCTTGGGATAGACCACGGACGGCGAGCCGGTCGAGCGCACCGAGGCGACCGAGCGAACGGGCGAGAACTCAACCAGATCGCGAATGAACTCACTCGACATTTCGGCGGGCGCGAAATAGCCGCCGGACGGATCGGATGAAACCGTAAGGGCCTTGCGCTCTTCGGCGGGCAGTGCATCGCCGCGCATCAGATAAACGGCAAAAGCCTTGCGCTCTTCGGTCGGTTCAATCTCGCCGTCGTCACCGCCAGGGCGATTGGCCTTCGTCTCAAGCGCCTTCAGGCGATCCTCAAGTTTCGAGGTGTCGGCCTTGGTCTCCATCTTCTGAAAACGCTCTTCGACGGTCGCGGTAAGATCGGCAATCGCCTTCGTCACGATGTTGTCGGGATCGTTTTCCTCGCCCTTGAACACAAGTGAGGCTCCGGCGAGCGCCTGTTTCGAAAGATGTTTCATGCTGACCTCTTCAATTGCGCCGAGGCGCGGTTAAGGGCCTCTGCCAGCGACAGGGCCTTGATTGCGGATTTCGCGCTGGTGACGCGCGCACCGGGATGCATCGCGACCGTGACCAGAGAGATTTCGAGAAGTTCGAGTTGCGAGATCATGCGACCGCCGCCACGGCGCGGCACGGCTTTGCGGGAAACAAAGCCCACCGAAAGCCCTTTGACGGCCCCGGATTTGACAAGCGCATAGACCTCGCGGGCGCGCGCGACTTCATCGACCAGAAGCGCGCCCTTGACCTTCAGGCCTTGTTCGTCTTCCGTCGCTTCACTCCATGAGCCGATAGGATCGTTGAAGTCGTGCGCAAACAGCATCGGCAGGGGCAGCGAGGCTTCGGAAAACGCGCCTTTGCGGATCACGTCGCCGACACGATCCGGCGAGCCGAAGGCCCATGCCGTCCCTTCGATCATACCGTTATCGAGCGCGGCCAGTTTGGTTTCGAAGAACAGGCGATCCATGGTCACGCCTCCGGTCGGAAATTGGCACGGTCACCGGCAAAGGCGTCGGCCTGTGCCTGTATCCATGTTCCGGCGCGGAAGACGCGGACAATCGCCTTGTGCGTCATCGCGACGGACTTGCCGTCTTCGGTGATTTCCCAGCGCAGAACGCAACGGGCCAGCATATTCAGGCGGGCCTTTTCGCGGGCCTCAGCCGATACCCTGCCCTGTTCGTCGGCGGCTTCGGCAAGTTCGTCCATCATCGCAATGCGCGCCCGGCGCTGCGTATCGCTGTCCGGGCCTGCCATCCAGAACCGCATCCCGGTTGGCTTTCCCGTCCACGGGTCGGCTATCTCCAGCATCCGGCCCTTATCCTGATCGGCCACGTTGGAAAGCACGTCATTCAGGTCCATTGGCGCGGTCCTCTGTCTGATCATCGAGCGCAGGCCCGCCATTGTGGCCAAGGCCGGGTTGATTGCTGCCAGTGTTCGGATTGGCGTATTCCTCGCCGCCCTCGCGCGGCGGCAAGTCGAGCCATGCGCGGCCCTCATTGGGATTGAGAACGCGGGAAGCAATAAGACCGTTAATCGCGGTCGCGCGGTCTGTCAGGTCGGCGCGGGTGAGGTCATCGCGATCAAAGCGGATGCGGTACTGGCCGCGTTCCTCCGGCAGAAAAAGCGAACGCCGCAGCGCGCCTTCCAGCGCCCGCAGCCATGGTTCCAGCGTATAGGACAGGAACTCTTTGCCCATCTGTTCGGAATTTGACCAAGTGGCCCGGTCGAGGTCGTAGATCATCGACGGCGGCACGCGGAAAGCGCGCGCAATCTCGACAATCTGGAATTTTCGGTTTTCGAGAAACTGCGCATCGGTCGAGGTCAGCGTGATCGGGCGGAAGGTCGCGCCATCCCAAAGAATGGCGGTGCGCCCGGCATTGTCCGGCCCTTCGTGGGCCTTGCGCCAAGCGGCAGCCATCTTCTTCAGGCCGTCGTCGCCAATGCCCTTGACCATTTCAATGACACCGGCAGGCCGCGCGCCGTTCTTGAAGAGCTTTCCGGCGTGGCTTTCCATGTCCTTCGCCGCGCCGATGGCGTCGGCGGCAAGGGCCAGACAGGACCGCCCGAACGGCCCGCGAAGATGCACGATATTGCGGGCATCTTCGGCGCGGTTATTGATTTTGAAGCTGGGTTCCTGTCGTCCATCGGTCGAGAAATCGACCGTCGCGTGAGCCGGTTCGTAACGGATGATTTCGCGGGCTTCCCCGTCAATCCGGTTGACCCAAGCTACCCCGCCGCGATCATGTGTCAGCGCCGTGGCGACAAGATCGCGGACCAACTCGAAAGTCGAGGTCCAATCATTCGGCCCGCTTTCCAGCAAAGCCGCAATCGGGTGATTGGGATCAGCCTTCCAGTTCTCACCATCGCGCCGTTCAACGATAATATCGAGCGTGGCGCAGGCTTCGGAAACAAGCCGGATGGCCGATTGAACCGCTGGCACTGTCAACGCCACCGCAAGCGAGACCGTCGAGCCGGGCAAAGCGCCTCCGGTAAACAGCGAATATTCCGCTTCCGTGGGATCGCCTAGCGACTTCTGATCGGCGCGCACGCGCCCGGATTTTTTGAAGAACTGAAGCATATTTAGCATATGCCCCAGCTTTCATTTTTTGAGAATTGGACAACTTCGGACAGGCAATTTCCGCCTAACCTTTTGTTCCGTAATGATTTTTCTTCCTAATTAGGAAAAATCTCGCGCAAATCTCCCCGCGCCGGTCCCCGATTTTGCCCAAAAGTTCTAGACCACCCCCCGGCCCGGACTTTTCGCGGGCGGTTCGCCATGGTTTGCGCCATTGTCGGCTAAATCCCGTCCTTCAGCCCGACGTTGCCCCGTGGGTGGCGTTTCGGCTTCGCTCCGGCTTTGCCTCCTCTCCCCTTCAAAAGCCCTTCTAGGCCCTTCAGCACGGGCAGTCTGAGTAGGTTTATTATCTTTGTTCTTCGTGGGGTTCAGCCTTTTGAACCCTATAAGGTTCTTCAGCCAACGCTTCCATTCCTGCGAGACAATGCGAATGATGTTGGTCAGGCTCTTGCGCCCGCGCTGGGGACGCTCTTCCACGGCGATGCAAGGCGACGGGCCGCCCTTGGCCTTCCTGAAGGCGTTCTGGCATGTTGTGCGGGATACACCGGCAAGGGCAGCGATCTTGTCGAGGGGCAGGTCACAGCGGCCATGCTTCAGAACCTCTTCCGCCACGACACTGAGCGCCGCGCGTTCGCCTTCCGTGAACTCCGAACGCAGTTCTTTCGGAAGCCTGCTTGCGCCAGCCCAAGAGCGCTTACGGGCGCGTGAGGCGGCACGATCCGGCGAAATGACCTTCTTTCGGGCGTACTGGATGAACCGGGAATACTTGTTGGCGATGGTCTGGCGAGGCTTGGTGTCGGCCTTCTGCGTATGCGCAAGGCCGGTCTCGTAGGCGCGTGCCAGTTCAGCATCACCGTGCCATGGGCGCGCGACAAGGGTGCTGCGCAAGAGCGCAGCCGAAGGGGCAAAGCTTTGCGACATTATACCCCTCCAAAAATGAAGGCAGGCGCGCACTTTGCGGCATTTTCGATTGTGTAGGGATTCGCAGTCTGGTACTGTGAATCAGCAAAACTGGTGTGCTTTGCTATGCAATTGTCGCCGCTTCCGAGGGCTATCGGGGCGGCGATTTGCTTTTCTGCACCAGAACGGCACGAGAACGAACTTCCCGGATTTTCCCCGGATCTAGACGGGAAATCATGGTTTGTTCTGCTTTTACCTGCCGGGAAGCAGGGAATGGGGTGCCGATAAAACTGTTTTTTTTCAGTGAGATAAGTGGTGCTGCTAGAGAGATTTGAACTCTCGGCCTCTCCCTTACCAAGGGAGTGCTCTACCCCTGAGCTATAGCAGCCCGACTTCGGCCTTGCGAAGCGTGCCCGGCACTGTTTGGTGCAGGCAAGCGGCCTATTGCCATAGCTCCGCTTCAAGTGCAAGACGGGAAACACATTTCTTTTCTCTTATCCGCATTTCGGCGGAAACCAGGCTTTGCGAGAAGGTGGCGAGATGGACAATGCCGATCCACAGAAGAAAAAACCGGACGCCGCGGCGCAGCGCCGGGAGCGCGCGGCCGAGAAACTGCGCGAGAACCTGATGCGGCGCAAACAGCAGTCGCGCGCACGGCGCAAGGGCGCCGCCGACGAGACTGATGGCCTCCCCGCCTCCCGTCAGAAGGACGAGGGCTGACAACAGCGACCGCTGGACTGCCGGTATTTTAGCGTCCCGGAACATAGACATGCCATTTTTCGCTGCTTTGACCGGAGCGGTTCAACGACTTGTCAACCATTGCGATTGATCATGGCCGACGTTTCGTTTAGACGCGCCTAAGCTTTCAAGAAGAGGCCGGGTTTTCCCGGAAAATGTGGAATGGATCAAATCAGAGTCGTCGGCGGCAATCCCCTGAAGGGCGTCATTCCCATTTCCGGCGCGAAGAATGCGGCGCTTCCCCTGATCATCGCCTCGCTTCTGACCAGCGACACGCTGACGCTCGAGAACGTGCCGCATCTGGCCGATGTCGAGCTTTTGATGCGCATTCTCGGCAATCACGGCGTCGATATTTCCGTCAATGGTCGGCGTGAGCGCCAGCAGGACGGCTATGCGCGCACCATCCATTTCAACTGCCCGACGATCACCGACACCACGGCCTCCTATGACCTCGTGCGCAAGATGCGCGCGTCCTTCTGGGTCATCGGTCCGCTTCTGGCGCGCGAGGGCATTGCCCGGGTCTCTCTGCCGGGCGGCTGCGCCATCGGCACCCGCCCCGTTGACCTCTTCATCGACGGGTTGAAGGCGCTCGGCGCGGAAATCGAGATCGAGCAGGGCTATGTCGAGGCCAAGGCGCCGAAGGGCGGTCTCGTCGGCCGCCATTATGTATTCCCGAAGGTCTCCGTCGGCGCCACCCACACGCTGATGATGGCGGCAACGCTTGCCAATGGCACGACCGTGCTGGAGAACGCCGCGCGCGAGCCGGAAGTTGTCGATCTCGCCAATTGCCTGAAGGCGATGGGCGCGAGGATCGAAGGCGCCGGCACGCCGACAATCACCATTGACGGTGTCACCTCGCTTTCCGGCGCACGCCACACCGTGCTTCCGGACCGGATCGAGACCGGAACCTATGCCATGGCCGTCGCCATGGCCGGCGGCGAGGTCACGCTGGAAAACACCGATGCCGCGCTTTTGAGCTCCGCCATCGAGGCGATCCGGGCCGCCGGCGCCGAGATCACTCCGACGGAAACCGGCATCCACGTCATCGGCCATGGCGACGATATACGCCCGGTCGATATCACCACCAAACCCTATCCGGGCTTCCCGACCGATTTGCAGGCGCAGTTCATGGGCCTGATGACGCGGGCCAAGGGCACGTCGCGCATCGTCGAGACGATCTTCGAGAACCGCTTCATGCATGTGCAGGAGCTTGCCCGTCTTGGCGCCGACATCTCGCTATCCGGCCAGACGGCGACCATCAGGGGCGTGAAGGAGCTGCACGGCGCGCCTGTGATGGCGACCGACCTGCGCGCCTCGGTCTCGCTTGTCATCGCCGGCCTTGCGGCCAGGGGCGAGACGACCGTGTCGCGCGTCTATCACCTTGATCGCGGCTTCGAGCGGCTGGAAGAAAAGCTCACGCGCTGCGGCGCGGTCGTCGATCGGATCAGCGACTGAGGCCGTTCGCGGCATCATTTTCCTGTCGACACGGGCATTCCCGGCGGGCCAATGGTTGCGCAACGGCTTCTATCGCCTTATCTCGGTAAAAAACCTCGAACCCGCCGGGAAATTTGTCATGTCCACCGATCAGCTGAAACTCATGGCGCTGGATGAAGAAGACCTCGCCATCATCTCGGCGCATGTCCAGGATGCCGTGTTTTTGTCGAAGGACGTGACCTTCTCCAGGGTTGCGGGCCAGTTTCAGCTTCTGTGCAACCGTTTCGTCTGGGAGAAGAAGCGCGGCTTCTTCACGAAGCCGGAACGGCGGCGCGCGGCGCTCGTGTTCAAGCGGGTCACCGCCGTACGCAGCATCGGGCTTGACCGCAAGGCCGAGGACGAAGTCTCCAACCTGCTTTCGATGACATTCGAAAAAACCGGCGAAGGGCCGGAAGGCTCTCTGGTCATCACCCTTTCGGGCGGCGGCGAGATCGTTGCGGATGTGGAATGCATCGAAGTGCTGCTGGCCGATCTTTCGGCAAGCTGGGAAGCGCGCGGCAAGCCGCATCATCCGCGCTGAGACAATGTCTGTTTTTTGTCTGGAATGAATTCCTATCTGATTGAGTGAGGCAAGCATGGCCATCTGGCTCGATACAGCCGCCGACGATTTTGAAACCGCCTTTGCGGCGCTCTTGTCGATGAAGCGCGAGGTTTCCAAGGATGTCGGCGATACCGTCGATGAAATTCTCGCCGAAGTGCGGGCAAACGGCGATGCCGCGCTTGCCGCCTATTCTGCGCGGTTCGACGGCGTCGACTTTTCCGATCCCGCAACGCCGATGAAGGTTGGCGCGAAAGAGCTGGAGGCCGCAATCGCCGCAGTCGACCCGAAGGTCATCGACGCGCTGACGCTGGCCGAGGAGCGGATCCGCAAGCACCATGCCCGCCAGCTCCCACCGGATGATTCCTATGAGGACGAGATCGGCGTCACGCTCGGCCATCGCTGGACGGCCGTCGAGGCGGTCGGGCTCTACGTGCCAGGCGGCACGGCGAGCTATCCGAGCTCGGTGCTGATGAATGCCGTGCCGGCCAAGGTCGCCGGCGTCGAACGCGTTGTCATGGTCGTGCCGGCGATGAAGGGCAAGATCAATCCGGCGGTCCTCGCCGCGGCGAAGATCGCCGGCATCACCGAGATCTACCGGATCGGCGGTGCCCAGGCGGTGGCCGCCCTCGCCTACGGTACGGAAACGATCGCCCCGGTCTCCAAGATCGTCGGCCCCGGTAATGCCTGGGTCGCGGCCGCCAAGCGCGCCGTCTTCGGCACGGTCGGCATCGACATGATCGCCGGCCCCTCGGAAGTGCTGGTGATCGCCGACGGCGACAACAATCCGGACTGGATCGCCGCCGACCTTCTGGCCCAGGCCGAACATGACACGGCCGCCCAGTCGATCCTGATCACCACCGACAAGGCGCTCGGCGAGGCTGTCGAGCAGGCGGTCGAGCGGCAGTTGAAGACCCTGCCGCGCGGCGAGATCGCCGGCGCAAGCTGGCGCGATTATGGCGCGATCATCTGTGTTTCTGATCTCGATACCGCGCTTTCGCTCGCCAACCGCGTGGCGCCGGAACACCTGGAGCTTGCGGTCGGTGATCCCGAAGCGCTGATCCCGAAAGTACGCAATGCCGGCGCGATCTTTGCCGGGCACTATACGCCCGAGGCAATCGGCGACTATGTGGGTGGCTCCAACCACGTTCTGCCGACCGCCCGTTCGGCCCGGTTTTCCTCGGGCCTCGGCGTTCTCGATTTCATGAAACGCACATCCATCCTTCGTCTGGGGCCCGAACAGCTGAATAGGCTTGCGCCGGCGGCCATTGAGCTTGCAGAATGCGAGGGTCTGGGCGCGCATGCACGATCGGTTGCCATCCGCCTCAATCGCAAGGAATAGACATGACGACGGGCGAATACAGGCTGAGTGACGTTGTTCTCGACGAGAGCATCGGCCGCGCTTCGCCCGATGTCGAGCATGAGCGCGCCGTCGCCATCTTCGACCTGCTCGAGGAGAACTATTTCCACCCGGTCGGACATGACGGCGGACCCTACAAGCTGACGCTCTCGATCATCGAGAAACGGTTGATCTTCGACATCACACTCGAAAACGGCGAAAAGGTCGCGACTCACATCCTGTCGCTGACCCCGTTCAGACGGATCGTGAAGGACTATTTCATGATCTGCGAGAGCTATTACGAGGCGATCAAGACGGCGAGCCCGAGCAAGATCGAAGCGATCGACATGGGCCGGCGCGGGATACACAATGAAGGCTCGCAGACCCTTCAGGACCGCCTCAAAGGCAAGATCGAGCTCGATTTCGATACCGCGCGGCGTCTGTTCACGCTGTTCTGCGTGCTCTACTGGCGCGGCTGAGACACTCTCGCTGAGGGGCTTCGACCTCGCGTGAACAAAAAACGACGGCGGGAGCAAACATGGTTCACAAACGTTGAACTATTGTGTAGGTTTCGCCGCAATTCAGCAGCGCCGCGCGTCTGATTTCAAGCGCAGCCGATACGCTGCAGATCATTGAAGCAACAGTGTCCCCGTCTGTCATGCCGGCAATCGGCCGGGCGGGGATTGAAGCGTTCGGGCAGGTCCCGGATGCAGGAAAGAAAAGAAACGACATAAATGGCTAAAGAAGAAGTACTGGAATTTCCGGGCGTCGTCGTCGAGCTTCTGCCGAATGCGACATTCCGGGTGAAGCTTGAAAACGACCACGAGATCATCGCCCACACCGCCGGCCGCATGCGCAAGAACCGTATCCGCGTTCTCGCCGGCGACAAGGTGCTTGTGGAAATGACCCCTTACGACCTGACCAAGGGCCGGATCACCTATCGCTTCAAGTAGACGCGCTTGCCTTCTCTCAAGCGTTCGGGAACGGGTTTGACCGTGGCAAAGACAAAACTTGTCCTGGCATCGGCCTCGCCGCGCCGTGTGGACCTTCTGGCCCAGATCGGCGTTAAGCCCGACCGCATCCTGCCCGCCGATATCGACGAAACCCCGCTGGCAAAAGAGACGCCGCGGCTTCTGACCGGACGGCTTGCCTGCGGCAAGGCCGGCGTGGTGGCCGGGATGCTCGACGACGATGCGGCCTGGCGCGGCGCGGCCATTCTGGCCGCCGATACGGTGGTCGCCGTCGGCAGGCGCATCCTGCCCAAGGCTTCAAGCGAAGACGAGGCCATGTCCTGCCTTTCGCTCCTTTCCGGTCGCAATCATCGGGTTTTCACCGGCCTTTGCGTCAGGATTGCCGGGGAGGCTGAGGAAAGCCTGCGCGTTGTCGAGACGCGCGTTACCTTCAAACATCTCTCCAAGAAAGAGATCGAGGCTTATCTCGCGTCCGGCGAATGGCACGGCAAGGCGGGCGCCTATGCCGTCCAGGGCCGCGCAGCCGCCTTCATCGCGCGCCTTATCGGCTCTTACTCCGCCGTGGTCGGCCTGCCGCTCTACGAAACACAGACGCTACTTTCCGGCCGCGGCTATGACATTTGCCAAGAATGGAGCAAAGATGGGCAATGACAGCGACACCCGCGTTGAGCCTTTGAGAAAACCCCGCAAGTGCCCCGAATGCGGGCGCCCCTCGACGCGCGAGAACTACCCCTTCTGCAGCGACCGTTGCCGACAGATCGACCTTTCCCGTTGGCTGACAGGCTCCTACGCCATTCCTGTTGCAGAGGATGAGTCGAAGCCGGGCGGCGAGGAACAATAGAAACAACTTTTGGTAGCGCAACCTTGGAAATTCTGCGTTTTCCGGTGGATTTCGCCGTTTTTCTGCACCTGAGATTGCAATTTATAATCGTTTTTTGAACGAACTGCTCTATACTTGTTGGCTGGGAGGTTTTCGCCCTTCGGGCGGAAACGGGACATACAAGGGAGCAAGGCAGTGAGACGATACATCTCCAGCCGCCGGAATTCCGCAGTGACAACAGCGACGGCCGATGCGTTCGAGGAGCCGGAGTTCGTCTTCGCACACCGCCTGCGCGCGATGGCCAGCCGGGACGCGGACGATGCCAGGATCATCTATCTTTCAAAGCACGCGCGCGGAAAGGGCACAAACTGGGCCCTGTGGCTGACGATTGTCGGCAGCCTCGCCTTCTTTGCGGCAAGCCTTGCCGGCGTCTATGCGCTGGCAGGCCTCATCCTGCGCACTGTGTCCTGAGACCAGATCGTTTTCGCCTTTCATCGAAACGACGAAACGATTTATCTGTATGTTTTGACGCATTTTAGCGGACGTCAGATGTAGCCGCCTGACCAAGAAATATTCCGCGCGCGTCACGCCGTGATCACATGGACGACTGTTGTCCGCCCGCGCCCACGGCGTATCGTTCCCAGGCGCCGCCGGGTGCGGTAGCGGCCTGTAGCGCCGCGAGGTTGGCCTGGGCCTCTTCAGCCGAGACGCCGGTCGTTGCCACCCGCTCGGCTTCCTGCTGCTTGCCCTGAAGCGCAAGCACCAGCGCCAGGTTGACCCGGACTTCCGGGCTGGCATCGCGCTGGGCGATTGCCTCGCGCAGATAATTCTCCGCCGTCGCCAGATCATGGGTCAGCACATAGGAGACCGCCATGTTGGACAGGACTTCGGGGTTCTTGGGCGACAATGTGAGCGCCTGGCGGTAGCGCATGCGCGCTTCAACCGGCTTGCCCATCTGGTCGAGAATCAACCCCTCCTGCGAGAAGGTCCGCCAGTCACGCGGTGAAGCGGCTTCCGCATTGCGGATCGTGCGCAGCGCATCGGGATAGTAGCCAAGCGCAGCCTGCGTTTCGGCATAGTGAAGCAATGCATCGCCGGAATCGGGATTGCGCGCGGCGACCTCGCGCATCACCTGGTTGGCCTCGCTGTAGCGCCCCTCGGCCTTCAGATACTCAGACCAGGCGATACCCGATTTGACATTTCCGGGCCTGGAAAGATATGCCGTTTCAAGCCGATAGCTCGCCATCTGGCGCTGCGAGGGCGAGAGGCCGGCAATCTCCTCGGCGGACATGTATTGTGCCGTGGTCATCGGCCTGCGCACGCTGGCGCAACCTGAAACAATGATGGCCGCCGCAACGAGCGCCAGCGCCGCCTTTCTCGAAAGCCCGGTCGGATTGGTCATTTTAAGGCAATCTCCGTCTGTTCTCAGCGCCCCGATCAGCGTAAGGAATCAATCCCGAGGCTTTCAGACACTTTACAGAAAGTTTTTTCCCGCGAAAGTAGGCGGGGCAACACTGACAAGCGAACACAAATGCCCAGTTTCCAGTTTTTCGAACACCCTTCGCCCTTTTGCCCAGCCGGTTCAGAGACAAAACCGCTCTTCGCGGTGACGCCTGCTGATCTCGAAAGGCCGGACATCCTCCCGGACAATATCCATCGGTTTGGCCGCGCGGCCGGGTTTTCCGCCCGCGAGGGCGAACTTTTGCTGGTTCCCGGCGACGATGGCAGTGTTTCCGGCGCGCTCTTCGGCCTCGGCCGAGAAGCCTCTCCCTTCGCCACTGGTCGCCTTTCCAGGCTTCTGCCGCCCGGTGACTGGCAGCTTGCGGGCTTTGAGGGCGATCCGTGCCAGGCACTGATCGGCTTTGCTGCAGGCTGCTACCGGTTCGAGCGTTACCTCAAGCCTTCCACGGCCGGGAAGGTTCGCCTCGCCGTGCCGGAGGACTGCGACAGGGCCGCGATCGAACGAACGGTTGCCGCGATCTTCCTCGCCCGAGACCTGATCAACACGCCTGCAAACGACATGCAGCCGGACCATCTGGAACAGGCCTTCGAGAGCCTGGCCCGCCATTATGGCGCGGAATTCAGCGCCATCCGCGGCGACGACCTGCTGAAGGCCGGCTTTCCGCTGATCCATGCGGTCGGCCGGGCGGGTGAAAAGGCGCCGCGCCTGATGGAGTTGCGCTGGGGCCGCAAGGGCGCGAGGAGCATCACACTGGTTGGCAAGGGCGTCTGCTTCGATACCGGCGGCCTCGACATCAAGTCGGCGGCCGGCATGGGCCTGATGAAAAAGGACATGGGCGGGGCCGCCAATGTGATGGGGCTGGCGCTGATGATCATGGATGCCGGCCTCGACGTCGACCTGCGCGTCATCGTCCCGAGCGTCGAGAATTCCATTGCCGGCAATGCCTTCCGCCCGGGCGACATCTACCGCTCCCGCAAGGGGCTCACCGTACAGATCGACAACACTGATGCCGAAGGACGGCTCATCCTTGCCGATGCGCTGACCTATGCGGACGAGGAACTTCCCGACCTTCTGATCGACATGGCGACGCTGACGGGGGCTGCCCGCGTGGCGCTCGGCCCGGACATCGCGCCATTCTTCACCGACAGCGACGCCTTTGCCGACAAGCTTCAAAAGAGCGGCGAGACGCTCTCCGATCCGCTCTGGCGCATGCCGCTCTTTGCCGGCTATGACGCCAGGCTGAAAACCGCGATCGCCGACCTGACCAACGCGCCGGCCGGCGGCATGGCCGGGGCGATAACCGCGGCGCTCTTCCTGAAGCGCTTTGTCGGGCGGGCGCGAACGTGGGCGCATTTTGACATCTATGGCCACGCCCCGACCGATCGCGATTTCGGCCCCGCCGGCGGCGAGGCGCAGGCGATCCGCGCCCTCTTCGAAACGATCCGGACGAGCTGATGGTGATGGAACTCGATCGAAGGCTGCATGCCTTCCGGCCCGATCTCGCCGACGCCCGGCTTTCCGGCATCGTCCATGCTGATCGCTTCGCCGTACCGACGCCAGCCCAGATCATCGCTCCCGTCGCGCCCTTGCGGCCAAAGCCGTCGGAAGCCGCTTTCATCGACAGCCAGCTTCTTTTTGGCGAAACCGTCGACATCTTCGAACGCAGATCCGGCTGGGCCTGGGTGCAGTCGCGCTTCGACGGCTATGTCGGCTACCTGCCGGAGGCGATGGTGGCCGAAGGCGAGCGCCAGGCCTCCCATGTCATCTCGGTACCCCGGACCTTCCTTTATCCCGAGGCCGAACTCAAGGCCGGGCCGGTCTGCGCGCTCTCCATGGGCTGTCGGCTGACCTTTGTCGACGAGGCGGAGACGCGCGGCAGCCGCTATTATCTCTGCTCGGACGGCACGGCGGTTTTCGCCGATCACTGCTTTCCGCTCGGCCGCCCCTTTGAGCGCGATCCGGTCAAGACGGCGCTGCGCTTTCTGGAGACGCCCTATCTGTGGGGCGGACGATCGGGCTTCGGCCTCGACTGCTCGGCGCTGATACAGATGGCGATGATGATGGCAGGGATCGCCGTGCCGCGCGATTCCGACATGCAGGAGTTGATGGAGGGCGAGCCGGTGACGCGCCGGGCGCTGAAACGCGGCGACCTCGTCTTCTGGAAAGGCCATGTCGGCATCATGGAAGATGCCAAGGTCCTCATCCATGCCAATGGCGCAACCATGCGGGTTGCCCGCGAAAACCTCGACCACGCGATCACCCGCATCGCACCCGCCTATGGCAACCCGACCTCCTATCTGAGGCCGCAGCGCGCGGGATAGCACGAAACGTAAAACGCCGCCCGGAGGCGGCGTTTTCTTTCATGCTGTTCAATGCCTGCAACTACTTGCGGGCGCTGAGCGGCACGACCGAACCCTTGTCTTCGGCTGCTGCCGGCTCGTTGACGACGCCTTCTTCGTAGGCGCGGCCATAATAGGTGTCGAGCAGGACCTGGCGGATTTCCGAAATCAGTGGGTAGCGCGGGTTGGCGCCGGTGCACTGGTCATCGAAGGCCTTTTCGGCAACCTCGTCGAGATGGTCGAGGAAGTCGGCTTCGCCGACGCCGGCCGCCTGGATCGATTCGGGGATATCGCAGGCCTTGTTGAGGCTTTCGATCCACTTGACCAGGTTTTCGACCGACTGTTCGTCCGTCTTTCCGCCAAGTTCGAGATGGCGGGCGATTTCGGCATAGCGGCACAGCGCCTTCGGCCGGTCATACTGGCTGAAGGTGGCCTGCTTGGTCGGATTGTCGACCGCGTTGTAGCGAACCACATTGGCCAGAAGCAGGGCGTTCGACAGGCCGTGCGGCAGATGGAACTGCGCGCCGATCTTGTGCGCCATCGAGTGGCAAACACCGAGGAAGGCGTTGGCAAAGGCCATGCCGGCAATCGTTGCGGCGTTGTGAACCTGCTCGCGGGCCTTGGGATCGGCAGCGCCGTTCTTGTAGGCCGAAGGCAGATATTCCTTCAGAAGCTTCAGGGCCTGAAGCGCCTGACCGTCCGAATACTCGTTCGCCATGATCGAGACATAGGCTTCGAGCGCATGGGTCACCGCGTCGATCCCGCCATGGGCCGTCAGCGACTTCGGCATGTTCATGACGAGGTCGGCGTCGACAATGGCCATGGTCGGCGTCAGTTCGTAGTCGGCGATCGGGTACTTCACGCCGGTCTTCTCGTCGGTGACGACGGCAAACGGAGTGACTTCCGAGCCAGTACCCGAGGTGGTCGGTACGGCAACGAACTTGGCTTTGATGCCGAGCTTGGGGAAGTGATAGATGCGCTTGCGGATATCCATGAAGCGCAGCGCCAGATCGGCAAACTCGACTTCCGGATGCTCGTACATCACCCACATGATCTTGGCCGCATCCATCGGCGAACCGCCACCCTGCGCCAGGATGATATCCGGCTCGAACGAACGGGCCAGTTCCCAGCCCTTGCGGACAACGGCGAGCGTCGGGTCAGCCTGAACGTCGAAGAAGGTTTCGACCTCCATGCCGAGGCCCTTCAGCACGCGGACCGTGTCGTTGACATAACCGTTTTCGAACAGGAAACGGTCAGTCACGATCAGGCAACGCTTGTGGCCCTTCAGTTCTTCCAGAGCGAAGGGAAGCGAACCGCGACGGAAATAGATCGACGGGGGAAGCTTGTGCCACAGCATGTTTTCTGCCCTCTTGGCCACGGTCTTCTTATTGATGAGGTGCTGCGGCCCAACGTTTTCCGAGATCGAGTTGCCGCCCCACGAACCGCAACCAAGCGTCAGCGACGGCGCCAGACGGAAGTTGTAAAGGTCGCCGATACCGCCCTGCGAGGCCGGCGTGTTGATCAGGACGCGAGCCGTCTTCATCTTTTCGCCGAAGGCGGTGACGCGTTCGGGCTGCAGGTCCTGGTCGGTGTAGAGCACCGAGGTGTGGCCGATACCGCCAAGCGCCACCAGTTCCGACGCGATACGGCTGGCGTGATCGAAATTCTTCGCCTTGTACATGGCAAGCGTCGGCGACAGCTTTTCGTGGGCAAAGACTTCTTCCTCGCCCGTGCTCTCGACCTCGGCAATCAGAACCTTGGTGCGCGGCGGCACCTCGATGCCGGCCATGGCCGCGATCTTGACGGCCGACTGGCCGACGATCTCGGCATTCAGCGTACCCTTCTTGTTCATGATGATGTCGCGGACGGCGCCGGCCTCATTGCCCGACAGAACATAACCGCCATGGCTGATGAAGCGCTCGCGCACCTTGTCATAAACCTTGTCGACGGCAATCACCGACTGTTCCGAGGCGCAGATGACGCCGTTGTCGAAGGTCTTCGACATCAGGATCGAGGCAACGGCACGCTTGATATCGGCATATTCGTCGATCACGGCAGGCGTGTTGCCGGCGCCGACGCCGATCGCCGGCTTGCCCGACGAATAGGCGGCCTTCACCATGCCGGGACCGCCGGTGGCGAGGATCAGGTTGATATCCTCATGGTGCATCAGCGCGTTCGAAAGCTCGACCGAGGGTTCATCGATCCAGCCGATGATGTCCTTCGGCGCGCCGGCCTTGACGGCGGCTTCAAGCACCACGCGAGCAGCCTCGCAGGTCGAGCGCTTGGCGCGCGGATGCGGCGAGAAGATGACCCCGTTGCGGGTCTTCAGGCTGATCAGCGCCTTGAAGATGGCGGTCGAGGTCGGGTTGGTGGTGGGGACGATGGCGCAAATCAGGCCGACAGGCTCGGCAACCGTGAAGATGCCGTATTCCGGTTCCTCCGAGAGGATGCCGCAGGTCTTGTCGTCCTTGTATTTGTTGTAGATGTATTCCGAGGCGAAGTGGTTCTTGACCACCTTGTCTTCCATGACGCCCATTCCGGTCTCCTCATGCGCCATACGGGCAAGGGGAATACGGGCATCTGCCGCGGCAAGGGCGGCGGAACGGAAAATGAAGTCGACCTGCTCTTGCGTGTAGGTCGCAAACTTCTGCTGCGCTGCCTTCGTCCGGGCAACAAGCTGGTCAAGTTCGGTCGTGCTGATGGCCGGCATGGGACTACTCCTGCGCTATTCGCCGGAATGTCCGGCGGTTGCTGTGGTTGGCGGACGGGATGGGCCGGTCTTGGGGGCGGCCCGGCGGTCATGCGGGAAAGTTTCGCGCCACATTTCGTTACCGGTATGACACCCGGTCGGGGCTTAGAAAACTATCCGGAAGAAGACCGTCCAATCTCACCGGGGGCAGATTTAGGCCGCTTTAAATCGTTTTGTATTGATCGTGATCAAAGGGCCGGGGAATCTCGGAATTCCTTTGGCGCCAAATGCGAGCGGCTGAAAGGAAGAATAGGACGATCGGCGCGGAATGGAAAGCCGGTCGGCGCTTTTGATTTGCGTCGACCGGCGAGAGGTTTCCTTTTTTGATCAGACAAGCGGCCGGAACCGCTTCAGCCTGAGCGCATTCGAAAGCACGAAAACGCTCGAAAGCCCCATGGCGGCAGCCGCCAGCATGGGCGACAGAAGCGTGCCGTTGACAGGATAGAGAATGCCGGCGGCAACCGGGATGAGCACCGCATTATAGGCAAAGGCCCAGAACAGGTTCTGCGCGATATTGCGCATCACCGCGCGCGACAGCGCGATGGCGTTGACGACGCCCGACAGCGCACCCGACATCAGCACCACATCCGCCGTCTCGATGGCGATATCGGCGCCCGTGCCGATGGCGATGCCGGTATCAGCAGCCGCCAGCGCCGGGGCGTCGTTGATGCCGTCGCCGGCAAAGGCGATGGCGCCGTGCTGCTTTCTGAGCGCCTCAAGCGCTTCAACCTTGCCGTCCGGCAGGACATCGGCGACCACCATATCGATCCCGACCTCCGCTGCAATCGCCTCGGCGGTCTTGCGGTTGTCGCCGGAAATCATCGCGGTCTTGAGTCCCGCCGCATGAAGCGCCGTGACCGCCGCCTTCGCCGACGGCTTGACCGGATCGGAAACGCCGATGATGCCTGCAGGCCTGCCATCGACGGCGATGAACAGCAGCGAACGCGCCTTTGCGGAAAGCGCTTCGGCGGCTTCATCCAGCATCGCGGTATCCGCGCCGAGCGCCTCCATGAACCGTTGCGCACCAACGGCGACCGTCTTGCCATCGACATGTGCCGTCACGCCGAAGCCGGGGACGGCCTCGAAGACGTCCGCCTTGCTCACGGTGATCGTGTTCGCCGCCGCATATCCCGTCAGCGCCTCGGCAAGCGGGTGCTCCGAACCGGCCTCCACCGCGGCGGCAAGGGCGATCAGCCTCTCTTCGTCGAACCCCTCTGCGGCAATGATGTCGGTGACCTCGGGGCGGCCTTCGGTCAGCGTGCCGGTCTTGTCGAAGGCGACAATGGCGATATCGCGCAGCGTCTGCAGCGCCTCGCCATTCCTGAACAGCACGCCGGTTTCGGCCGCCCTGCCCGTGCCGACCATGATCGAGGTGGGCGTGGCGAGCCCCATGGCGCAGGGGCAGGCGATGATCAGCACAGCGACCGCATTGACCAGGGCGAAGGAGAAGGCAGGCGTCGGCCCGATGAAGAGCCAGGTCAGGAAGGTGATCGCGGCAGCCGTCAGCACGGCCGGCACGAACCATGCCGTCACCTTGTCGACCATGGCCTGCACGGGAAGCTTCGCCCCTTGCGCGGTCTCGACCATCTTGACGATGCGCGCCAGCACCGTATCCGCGCCGATCGCCGTGGCCCGGAAGGTGAAGGAACCGGTCTTGTTGATGGTGCCGCCGGTGACGGCGTCGCCCGCGCCTTTCTTCACCGGAAGCGGCTCGCCCGAAATCATCGCTTCATCCACATGCGAGGAGCCGGAAACCACCGTTCCATCGACGGCGATCTTCTCGCCGGGGCGCACGATCACCAGATCGCCGCGCCGGACCTCTTCGATCGGGATGTCGACCGCCGCACCATCGCGCTCGACGCGGGCGGTCTTCGGCTGCAGGCCCATCAGATGAGTAATGGCGGCAGACGTCCGCCCCTTGGCCTTGGCTTCGAGAAAACGGCCGAGCAGGATCAGCGTGATAATGACGGCGGAGCTTTCGAAATAGACCTGCGCGGCGCCCGCCGGGAAGACCTGCGGCAGGAAGGTCGCGACCGTGGAATAGGCCCAGGCCGCCGAGGACCCCAACATCACCAGCGCGTTCATGTCCGGCGAAAGCCGTTTGAAGGACGCGATGCCGTGGCTGTAGAACCGCCGTCCGGGGCCGAACTGCACGATCGTCGCCAGAACGAAATAGACGACATGCAGCGGAAACATCCCAACCGTCGCCATCACCTGACGGCCGAAAGCGGGGATGACGTGCGACCCCATTTCCAGCACGAAAAGCGGCAGGGTGAAGGCGAAGGCAGTGATCAAGTCACGCTTAAGCGCCGCCTGCTCCTTCGCCCGGCGGTCCTCATGGCTTTCGCTTTCGGCGCGTTGATCCTCCAAGCGGCGCGCCTCAAAACCGGCCTTTCCGATCGCGGATTCCAGCACCGCAAGGTCCACGGATGGCAGAACCGAAAGCGTTGCCCGTTCATTCGCCAGATTGACATGGGCCGAGACGACGCCGGGCACGCGGGACAGCGATCGCTCGACGCTTGCGACACAGGACGCGCAATGCATGCCGCCAACGCCGAGCTCGACGGTTGAAAGCGGTACGCCGTAACCGCCCTTCTCGATCGCCGCCACCACGGCGCCCGTCGCTTTCCGGTCGGAAAGCGTCACCTCGGCGGTTTCGGTCGCCAGATTGACGGCAACCGCCTCAACGCCTTCAACCTTGCCGACGATCCGCTCGACGCTGCGCACGCAGGATGCGCAGGTCATGCCCGTCACCGGCACCGAGAGGGTTTGCGACTTGCGGCTGGTAGAGATCGTCTGTTCCATGGATAACGCCTTCCGGAAATTGAATGCCTCTCGGCAGCCTCAGGCCACGACGTCGTAACCGGCGTCCTCGACAGCCTCGACCGCCTGATCGCGGGTAGCAGGCGCGGCAAGCTCAAACGAGGCGGCGTTGTCGTCCAGGCTGACCGCGACATCGGAAATCCCGTCAATGCTGCCAAGCGCCTTCGTCACCTTGTCGCTGCATTTGCTGCAGCCCATGCCTTCGATCTTCAGCGTCATTTTCTCGCCCATCGTCATGCTCCTTGTTGCATTGGCTTTGATGCTGACGGAGGAGATAGGGTTTCCAGTCACTGGAAGGTCAAGCGGTTTTCGCATTTTTGATCTACGGTCCCCTTGCCGAAGGCTGCAGAACCTGTCTTTGCTGATGAAAACGCGAGGCATCCAAGGACATAAACATGGATTTCCATCTCTGGCTCGCCTTCGTGGCGGCATCGACGGCACTGCTCCTCATTCCCGGCCCAACTGTTCTTCTCGTGCTGAGCTACGCGCTGAGCCAGGGGCGGCGCGTGGCGCTTGCCACCGTCGCCGGCGTCGCGCTCGGCGATCTCATCGCCATGAGCGCCTCGCTTGCCGGTCTCGGCGCGCTTGTGCTGACGTCGGCCAAACTGTTTGTCATCCTCAAATGGGTCGGCGCGGCCTATCTCGTCTATCTCGGTATCCGGCTTTTCAGAAGCGCCGAGTCCAGCGAAAACATCGCATCCACCACGCCGGCCCCGCTTGCCGCGCGCAAGATTTTCTTTCATTCCATGACCGTGACGGCGCTGAATCCGAAATCGATTGCCTTCTTCATCGCCTTCGTACCGCAGTTCATTGTGCCGCAAGCGCCGCTTGTCCCTCAGTTTTCAACGCTTGTTGTCACATTTGTCGGGCTGGCCGCCGTCAATGCACTGGCCTATGCCCTGTTGGCAGACCGGTTGCGGACAAAGCTAAGTTCGTCCACGGTCACCGCGTTCCTGCCCCGGCTGGGCGGCAGTGCGCTGATTGCGATGGGGCTTGCAACGGCCGCGCTGAAACGGACAACGTCCTGAAAACAGGGAAGCGTGATGATACCGGACGCGGAAAAAGTGCTCATCTATGCACGACGGGGCAGCAGGGTGCTCGTCTTCGATGAGCCGGACTTTCCGGAAGTTCCGCTTCAGGTTCCCGGCGGGACGCTGGAGCATGCGGAAATTCCGATTGAGGCGGCAAAACGGGAATTTCACGAGGAGACCGGACTTCACCTGAACGAAGGCTGGTCGGCACTTGGCAGCATTGACTACAGCTTCAGAAAAAACGGCGCGCTACTGTGCCACCGGCGCCATATATTCACTGTGCCCATACCGGAGGATGCGCCCGAAAACTGGTTCCACACAGAAGAACACGCCTCTGACGGCGGAGGGCCTATACGCTTCCGGCTGTTTTTCCTTGATTGGAAAGAAGCGGCCGGAAACATTGGACTTGGCATGGAAATGCCGCTTTCGTGGCCTGCCTTGACAGCATTTTTCACCTGAAGCGACAGCCCGGCAACGGATTGTCTTTCGCGCCAAGATTGACGTCCGGCAATTGCGGCGTTATCTAGCTTTTCCTCGTGGTGATTTGGCCGGCCGGCTTGCAGCCACGTAAAACAACTCGCTAAAGGGCCGAAGCGAGCGGAAAATTCCTGCCCATTCGGACCGGCTGCGCGTTGACGACGGTCGGTTTCTGTTCGGGATTGGAATGAGACATGCCTATCAAGATTCCTGATACGCTGCCCGCCTATGAAACGCTTCTTGCAGAGGGCGTGCGGGTCAAGACGGAAACGGTTGCCGAGCGGCAGGATATCCGCCCGCTGCAGTTTGCCCTTCTCAATCTCATGCCGAACAAGATCAAGACCGAGTTGCAGTTCGCCCGGCTTCTGGGCGCCTCGCCGCTGCAGATCGAGCTTTCGCTGGTGCGCGTCGGCGGCCATAAGGCAAAGAACACGCCGATCGACCATCTGCTCTCCTTCTACCAGACCTGGGACGAGGTGGCGGAGCGGAAGTTCGACGGCTTCATCATCACCGGCGCGCCGGTGGAGACGCTCGATTTCGAGGAAGTCACCTATTGGGACGAGTTGAAGGACATCCTCGACTGGACCACGACGAACTGTCACTCGACGATGAACATCTGCTGGGGTGCGATGGCGGCAGCCTATCATTTCCACGGCGTGGAGAAGCACCTTCTCAACAAGAAGGCTTTCGGGGTCTATCGCCATCGCAACCTGAAGCCGGCCTCCGTCTATCTCAACGGCTTTTCCGACGATTTCCAGATCCCGGTGTCGCGCTGGACCGAGGTGCGCCGCGAGGATCTGGAACGGGTGCCGGGCATGGAGCTGCTGATGGATTCCGACGAGGTCGGCCCCTGTCTGGCGCAGGAAAGCTTCGCCAACCGGCTCTATATGTTCAACCATATCGAATATGATTCCGGCTCGCTCGGCGACGAATACCGGCGCGATGTCGACGCCAATGTGCCCGTTGACCTGCCGTTCAACTATTTCCCGGCCGATGATCCCGGCCGCACGCCGCTCAACCGCTGGCGCTCGCATGCCCATCTTCTGTTCGGCAACTGGATCAACGAGGTCTACCAGACGACACCCTATCACCTGGAAGAAATCGGCGAAGAACGGACGGGCGCTTGAAGCGCCCGCCATTCCGGCGCAATATCCGGCCCGCAATGTAACATTCTAGATGCGAAGGATAACACTAATGGGTGCGCCACAACCGGAAGCCTTCGGCCAGACGAAGGACGGCAAGACCGTCAGCCGGGTCACGATCACAGGCGGCGGCCTGACCGCGAAGATCATCAACTGGGGGGCGGTCGTGCAGGATCTGCGCCTTGAGGGCCACGACCATGCTCTGGTCCTCGGCTTCGACAGTTTCGAACCCTATCCGGACCACTCCCCCTATTTCGGCGCGACGCCGGGCCGCTCCTCCAACCGCATCGCCAATGGCCGTTTTTCGATCGACGGCACGGAATACCAGGTCGACTGCAATGAAAACGGCGTCACCAATCTTCACGGCGGCAGCGACGGCATCGGCGTCAGCCTTTGGGAATTCGAAGAGATTGCCGAAGACCGGGTGACGCTGAAGATCGTCGACAAGGACGGGCGCGGCGGCTTTCCCGGCAATTGCGAGATCCGCGCGCATTTCCGGCTGAAGCCGCGCGGCGTGTTTTCGATCGTCTACGAGGCGACGACCGACAAGCCGACGGTCGCCAATATGTGCAATCATTCCTATTTCAACCTCGGCAACGGCACGGATACGCTGGAACACACGCTGATGATTGCCGCCGATCACTATCTGCCGACCGATGAGCGGCAGATCCCGACCGGCGAGATCAGGTCGGTGGCCGGCACGCCCTTCGACTTCCGCAAACCGCATCCCTTGAAGCGCGAGGACGAGAATGGCCGGCAGGTACTTTTCGACCACAATTTCTGTCTCTCGCCCGGAAGGACGGAAAAGCGCCCGGTCATCAGCGCCTATGCGCCGTCCTCGAAGGTGACCATGGATGTGCTGACGACGGAGCCGGGCGTGCAACTCTATACTGCCTTCAAGCTGGACGAGACGCCGGAAGGCCTCAACGGCTTTCCCTATGGCCCGTTCGCAGGCTTCTGCCTCGAAACCCAGGTCTGGCCGGACGCCATCAATCAGCAAGGCTTCCCCAACGCCATCCTCCGCCCCGGCGAGACCTTGCGTCAGGAGACCGAATACGTCTTCCGCAAGGGCTGACAGGCATAATCCCGGAAGGAAGGCGCGTTGTTCGTTCTCTCCAAGCTGTTCTGGCTCATAGTCCAGCCGCTGGCCTTCGCCTTCCTGTCAATGCTCGCCGCACTGGCGTGTCTCGCCTTTTCTAAAACCGGCGCGGCAGCCGTCTTTGCCATGCTCGCCGCGCTGACGCTCGGGGTAACGAGTTTTACCAATCTGGGCGCCGTGCTTCTGGCCGATCTCGAGGCCCGCTTTCGGCGGCCGGTTCTTGCCGAGCCGCCGGGCTGCGCCATCGTGCTCGGTGGCGGCATCAACACCGGCGCTTCCGCACGGCGCGGCACCTATGTCTTCACCCGGGCGGCTGATCGCTATATCGAGGCGCTTCGCCTGGCGCGGCTTTATCCGGAGATGGTCATTCTTGTCACCGGCGGCGACAATGCCTTGACGGGCGCGAAGAACGGCGAGGCCGAACCCGCCGCCCGCTTCTTTGCCGATCACGGCATCGCGCCGGAGCGCCTGCTCTATGAACCGGACGCCCGCAACACGGCGGAAAACGCCGCCAATACGGCGAAGATGCTGAAGGATCACGCGTTCAAAGGGCCGTGCCTGCTGGTGACATCCGCCTACCACATGCCGCGTTCCGCCGCATTGTTCGAGAAGGCCGGGGTCGATACCCTGCCGTGGCCGGCGGACTACCGAACGGATGGCCGACCGCGCCTTTCGGCAAGCCTCGACCGGCCCATGACCAATGCGGCGATGCTCACCACAGCGCTGCGCGAATGGGCGGGGCTTGTCACGGCGCGCCTGCGCGGCCACACGGCAAGACTTTCGCCCCGACAAGAGGACTGAAGATCAGGACTTTTTCTGGCGCAGGCGGACGACCACGTCGATATGGGAAATTTCCATGCCTTCGGGCGGCGTCGGCAGGCCGTTCAGCGAAATGCCGTCGGCGGGCATGTCGAGCACCTCGTTTTCGCCCTCGATAAAGAAATGGTGATGGTCCGAGGTGTTGGTGTCGAAATAGGTCTTGGCGCCCTCGACGGCGAGAACACGGATCATGCCGGCATTGGTGAACTGGTGAAGCGTGTTGTAGACGGTCGCGAGCGACACCGGAACGCCGGCATCCTGCGCCTCGCCGTGCAGCTCCTCGACGGTGACATGGCGGTCGCCCTTGGCAAACAGAAGATCGGCCAGCGCCACGCGCTGACGCGTCGGCCTCAGGCCGCTTGCACGAAGCTTTTCTTCCGAAATGCGATTTCCCGCTGTCATATCCACTTTCAGGGCGTCATCTAACAAAATACAAATATAGCACCGTATAACCACATTGAGAATCGCTTTCAATAGGACGAGGGCTTGCGAGGATTGAAATTAAACTGCAAATAGCCCTCACGAATGCGTTTCGCTCTGGTCGCGGAAGACGGCTTCCTGTATGGCCTCGGTGAACGGAATGACAATTGATTTTCGGGTTTTCCGGCCCAACTGACACAAGGGCGCATTGCTGCGAGCGACATACGCCCTTATCTTGGGCCGGATACCGGAAACCCCTCGCTGAACGAAGGGAAGCAGAGTTTTAATGAGCACAAGACCATCGCATTTCGATTACGAGGACATCATCAAGTGCGCCGAGGGCGAGCTTTTCGGCCCCGGCAATGCGCAGCTTCCGATGCCCCCCATGCTGATGTTCAACCGCATCACCGAGATATCGGAGGATGGCGGGGCCAATGGCAAGGGCCATGCCCGCGCTGAATTTGACATCACGCCCGACCTCTGGTTTTTCGATTGCCACTTCAAGGGCGACCCCGTCATGCCGGGCTGCCTGGGCCTTGATGCGCTCTGGCAGCTTACCGGATTTTATCTCGGCTGGCTCGGCGAGCCCGGAAAGGGCCGCGCCATCTCCACCGGCGAGGTGAAGTTTTCCGGCATGATCACGCCGAAGAACAAGCTCGTGGAATACGGCGTCGACTTCAAGCGCGTCATGCGCGGGCGCCTGGTTCTCGGCATCGCCGATGGCTGGGTAAAGGCCGACGGCGAGGAAATCTACAAGGCCTCCGATCTGAGAGTCGGCCTGTTCAAGGAACAGTAAGGCGCCGTTGCGCCGGCTTGCCCGGCGGGACGCGGAGGAGAAAGAGAAGGATCGAACATGAGACGTGTTGTCGTTACGGGATTGGGAATCGTGTCCTCGATCGGGAACGATGCCGCCGAAGTCACCGCTTCGCTGCGCGAGGCAAAATCAGGCATCTCTTTCTCGCCGGATTTCGCCGAGCATGGCTTCAAGTGCCAGGTCTGGGGCAAGCCGACGCTGGACCCGAGCGACCAGGTCGACCGCCGTGCCATGCGCTTCCTGTCGCAGGGCGGCGCGTGGAACCATGTGGCCATGAAGCAGGCCATTGCCGATTCGGGCCTCGAAGAGGGCGATATCACCAATGAGCGCACCGGCATCGTCATGGGCTCCGGCGGCCCCTCGACCCGCACGATCGTCGAGGCCGCGCTGACGACGGAAAAGAACGGTTCGCCGAAGCGGATCGGCCCCTTCGCCGTGCCCAAGGCAATGTCGTCAACGGCTTCCGCCACGCTTGCCACCTGGTTCAAGATCCACGGCGTCAACTATTCGATCTCGTCGGCCTGCTCGACCTCGGCGCACTGCATCGGCAATGCCGCGGAACTCATCCAGTGGGGCAAACAGGACGTCATGTTTGCCGGCGGCCACGAAGACCTCGACTGGACCATGTCGAACCTCTTCGACGCCATGGGCGCGATGACCAGCGATTTCAACGAGGATGCGCCGCGCGCCTCGCGCGCCTATGACGCGGCCCGCGACGGCTTCGTCATCGCCGGCGGCGCCGGCGTCGTCATTCTGGAAGAACTGGAACATGCCAAGGCCCGCGGCGCAAAGATCTATGGCGAGATCATTGGCTACGGCGCGACCTCCGACGGCTACGACATGGTCGCCCCGTCCGGCGAGGGCGCGGTGCGCTGCATGCGCCAGGCGCTTGCCGATATCGAAGGCGACATTGACTACATCAACACCCACGGCACCTCGACGCCCGTCGGCGACAGCCGCGAGATCGGCGCGATCCGGGAAGTGTTCGGCGACAAGATCCCGCACATCCAGTCGACCAAGTCGCTCACCGGCCATTCGCTGGGGGCTGCCGGCGTACAGGAATCGATCTATTCGCTGTTGATGATGCAGGAGGGCTTTATCGGCGAGAGCGCCCATATCGACCTCCTCGATCCCGAATTCGAGGGCGTGCCGATCGTGCGTGAGCGCATTGACAACGCCAAGATCGACACCGTTCTTTCAAACTCGTTCGGCTTCGGCGGCACGAACGCCACGCTGGTCTTCCGGCGTTACAATGGATAATGTGCAGATGACCGGACTTATGCAGGGCAAACGCGGCCTGATCATGGGCGTTGCCAACAATCACTCGATTGCCTGGGGCATCGCCAAGGCGGTTCATGCCGAAGGCGCGGAACTGGCTTTCACCTATCAGGGCGAAGCGCTCGGACGGCGGGTTCATCCGCTGGCGGCCGAAGTCGGCTCTGATTTCGTCGTTCCCTGTGATGTCGAGGATATCGGAAGTGTAGACGCTGTTTTCGACGCGATCAGGGAGCGCTGGGGCAAGCTCGACTTCATCGTGCACGCCGTCGGCTTTTCCGACAAGAGCGAGCTGAAGGGGCTCTATGCGAACACCACGCGGGAAAATTTCGTCCGCACCATGGTGATTTCGTGCTTCTCCTTTACCGAAGTGGCCAAGCGCGCGGCAGAGCTGATGCCTGACGGCGGCTCGATGCTGACGCTCACCTATGGCGGCTCCACGGCCGTGGTGCCGAACTACAATGTCATGGGCGTGGCCAAGGCCGGACTTGAGGCCTCGATGCGTTATCTCGCGGGCGACTACGGCCCACGCGGCATTCGCGTCAACGCCATCTCCGCCGGTCCCGTGCGCACGCTTGCCGGCTCTGGCGTCGGCGATGCGCGCCTCGTCTATGCCTGGCAGCAGCGCAACGCACCGCTTCGCCGATCCACGACGATCGAGGATGTCGGCGGCTCGGCGCTTTACCTTCTGTCCGACCTCGCCTCCGGCGTCACCGGCGAAATTCATTTCGTCGACAACGGCTACAATATTCTCTCCATGCCGATCCCGGAAATGATGCGCAGGGGCGACCCGGAAACCTGACGGTTTTCCCTCAAACGGGATTATGCAACTATTGGTAGATAAAGGCGCAGCCGGGTATTCGGCTGCGCCTTTTGTTTTTGGCGTTTGCGACGGCGATCCGACAAAAACAGGGCCAGCGGAACCATGACATCGCCGACGCCGGATTTCGCTCCCGCGAAGACACAGAATCGCAAAAAATAAATTAATCAAACGATTGATTCTATTACGCTATACCGTTCGCCTTTCGCCAAAAAGGATGGCGAAGCGCGCTCAGGATCCATCAGTTGACTGCGTTTTTCTCGTTGTTTCTCATGGGATTATCGTTGCAGAACGGCAACACAGCATTCTTAATCATTCGATTGATTTAGCATTCCACCGAAGGTTTATTGTTCGAAACGGCCTCTGCGGGTTTGATGCGGATGGATGCAACGCAACGAACTGCTTCCAGCCCAGGGCAAGACCTTCTGCCCCCGTTTAATTCAACGAGGAGTTATCTTCATGAACCTCAAAAGCCTCTTTCTTGGCTCTGCTGCTGCGCTTGCAGCCACAACCGGCGCGCAAGCTGCCGACCCGGTCGTCGTCATCGAACCGGTCCAGAACAACTATGTCGAAGTTTGTGACGCTTTCGGGGCCGGCTACTTCTACATTCCCGGTACCGAGACCTGCCTGAACGTCGGCGGTTACATCCGTTTCCAGGTTGACGCCTCGAACGGCGGCAATGTTCCCGACGCATGGAACGTCTTCACCCGCGGTCAGCTTGAAATCTCTTCCAAGACCGATTCCGAGCTCGGCACGGTCAACGGCATGATCGCGCTCCGCAGCGAAGCCTATTCCAACAACGGCTCGACGACGACCTATATCGACGAAGCCTATCTCGGCCTCGGCGGCTTCCAGGCCGGTCGTTTCCTGAGCTATTGGGATGAGGGGCTTATCGGCGAAATCGATGACCTCGCCGGCAACACCCGCTTCAACTCCATGCGCTACGTCTTCGCCGGCGACGGCTTCGTGGCAGGCCTCTCGCTCGACGCGCTCGAAGCAGACATGGTTGGCAGCCCCAATGACGACATGCCGAAGCTCGGCGTTTCCGGTCGTATCGGCTTCCAGGCCGGTGGCGTTGGCGCCAAGTTCGACGTCGGCTACGACACGTACAACGAAGAAGCTTCGCTGCGTCTGATGACCTCGTTCGCAATCGGCCCGGGCCAGTTGGACCTCGGCGCGAACTATTCCAGCGGCTGGAACGCATACGCCAACACCTTCGACGATGAGTTCTACGACTACTCGCTGGCAACCCCGACGGCTCTGCCGGGCGTTTATGCCGAGTGGGCGCTGGCCGCCGGCTACCAGCTCGACGTCACCAACAAGTTCTCGATCACGCCGGCCTACCAGTGGACCTCCGCAAAGGTTCCGGGCGCCGACAACGAGGACTTCTGGTCCGCAGGCGTTCTGTTCGACTACACGATCGTTGACGGCCTGAGCGCCAAGCTCAATGTCGGCTACACCGACCTGCCCGATACCTACTCGGACGACGACTACTGGGCTGGCTGGTTCCGCCTGCAGCGCGACTTCTAATCCAAGTTACCCGAGAAGAGGCCCCGAAACGGGCCTCTTTTTCTTCGCCCGGAATGCTGCTCATCGCCGGATCCCGGGCTTTTTGTGCCTGATGGCTTCAGTCGGCGCGGAACTCGACCAGATGGGGTCCGCCGCGCTCTGCCGCCTCCGCGATCGCCGCAACGAGCGCATCTTCGTCCGCCGTTGTTGAAAAGCCGAGCCCATAGGCCGCGGCGATCTTGTCCATGTCGGGCGGCGAGGGCTTCACGCCCTCCGGCACGATGCCGGCGTCTTCCATATAGGTCTCGATCTCGCGGTAGCCGCGATTGTTCCAGACGAGGAAGACAATGCCGGCATTTTCGTCTTTCGCCGCGCCCAGCTCGGAAAGCGAAAACTGCAGGCCTCCATCGCCGACAATCGCGATGACGGGCCGGTCCGGCTCCCCGATCGCCGCGCCGATAGCGCCCGGAGGAACATAGCCGAGGGCGCCATATCCGGTCGCGGAATTGAACCAGCGTTGTGGCGCGGCGGCGTCGAAATAGAGATTGGCCGCGTAGACGAGTTGGGTGGAATCGCCGATGAAGCGCGCGCCGGGAACGGCGTCGCGCAGGCGGTGCAGAAGGGTGACTTCGCCCCTGATCTTGTCCGTAAGCAGACCCCAGGCCGCGTTCCGCGTCTCATCGGCTCGTTCCGCGCCCTTTCCCTGTCGCCCCACGACGCGCGCAAGAAGCGCCTCAAGCATTGCGGCGCTGTCGCCGACGATCGCCGCAGCGGTTTGCGGACCTGCCGCGATGCGCTCCAGATCCACGTCAATACGGATGAGTTGCTTCAGCGCCGGGAAACCGCCATCGACATAGACGTCATAGTCGGTCTGGCCAAGTTCCGTCCCCACCGCGATCACGAGATCGCTTGCGGCAATCAGCGCGCGCACCGGCTCAAGGCTGGCGCTGGCCGGCACCTGCAGCGCATGTCCCGCCATCAGCCCGCGGGCATTGGCCGTCAGCACGACAGGCGCATCGACTTGCTCGGCGAAGGCCGTCAGTGCCGCATCCGCCCTGCAGCAGCCGCCGCCTGCCAGAATGACAGGGGCCTTCGCGCCATTGATCAAAGCCGCAGCCTCCTCCAGCCTCGTCTCGTCAGCGCCCGCAGCAGCGTCATCAAAGACCACTGTCTCAGGCGGCGCAATCGTCTCGACCATCACATCTGTCGGGATCTCCAGATGCACAGGCCCAGGCCTGCCGGATGTCGTCAGCGCGAGGCAACGGGCGAGCTCACCGGCAAGGTCCGCCCCGTTCATCAGCGTGACGGAGGTCTTGGCGAAGCTCTTCATCAGTGCCTGCTGGTTCGGCAACTCGTGCAGGCACCCCTCCCCCTTGCCGAGCGTCTTGCGGGCGTTGACGCCGGAGATCACCAGCATCGGCACGCTGTCGGCGCGCGCCTGCGCCATGGCCGTGATCGTGTTGGTGAGGCCCGGACCGGTAATCACGAAGGCGACGCCCGGCTTGCCGGTGACGCGGGCATAGCCATCGGCCATAAAGCCCGCCCCCTGCTCGTGGCGCGGCGTGACGTGACGGATCCTCGAGGCGGCAAGACCGCGATAGAGCTCGGCCGTATGCACGCCGGGAATACCGAAGACCACCTCGACGCCATGTGCTTCCAGGAGGCGCACAAGCGCCTCGCCGACCGTAATGATCTCGCTCATGCGCGCGCCGCCTTCTTCCCGACCGTAAGGCCCGCGGCAAAACGGCTGATGCGATGCGCCGCCTCGGCGATATCCTCATCCGGCACCGTCAGGCTGATACGAATGAAGCCGTCGGCCTCGGCCCCGAAAGATGAGCCGGGCATGACCGCCAGATGCTCGGCATCCAGAAGCCTCAATGCAAAGGCCTCACCCGAAAGCCCAGTAGCCGAGACATCGACAAAGGCGAACATGCCGGCTTCGGGCATGGTGCAGATGATGCCGGGCGCGGCTGCAAGCGCGTCCACCAGAAGGGCGGCCCGCCTTTTCAGAGAAGCGCGCAGGGCGGCGGAAACGCCGCTCGGCCTTTCAATGGCTGCCGCCGTCGCATCGGCAATGAAGGGCTGGTTGCCGAACAGCATGGTTTCCGCCACCGGCAGAAGTCGCGCGCAGAACGCCGCCGGACCGATTGCCCAGCCGCTGCGGAAGCCCGGCGCCGCATGGGATTTGGAGATCGAGGAGACGGCGATGGTGCGCCCAGCCAGATCGGCGTTGTCGAGCGGCGAGGCAAAACCGCCACCGAAGATCAGTTCCTCGTAGACTTCGTCGGCAATGATCCAGAGATCGTGCCGGCGGCAGACATCGCCGATTTCGGCAAGCTCGTCGGCCGTCAGCACCGCGCCCGTCGGGTTATGCGGCGTGTTGAGCAGGAGGACGCGCGCATTCTCCGTGATCGCCTGTTCGAGAATATCGGCACGCATGTGAAAGCCGTCCTCCGGCTTCAGCGGCACCGGCACCATGTCGGCGCCTGTGGAGCGGATCACGCCTTCATAGGTGGCATAGAGCGGATCTCCGACGAGCACGGCATCGCCTTCTTCGACAAGCGTCAGCATCACAGCGAAAAGCGCGGTCTGGGTGCCCGGAAAGCAGACGATATTCTCCGCTCCGATCGCCCGCCCCGTGCGCGCGCTGTAGCGTCTGGAGAGCGCCTTCAGAAGCGGCGGCTCGCCGCGCCCGTTGGAATAGCCGATCCGGCCTGCAGACAGAGCCTTGGCCACGGTTTCGGCGAGCACCGGGTCCGGATCGACATCGGGCTCGCCGATCGTCAGTTCCAGGATCGGCGTTCCGGCTTCCTTCATCGCGCGCGCCTTCAGGTGCACGGCCCATTTATCGGAGCCGAGTCCGCCGAGGCGGTTGGAAATCCTGGCGTAATGCATGTCTGTCATCCTTCAAAGTCGTCAAGCCGAAGGCCGGTGATCGATCCCACCGAATGCAGCCCCGCTTTCAGCAATTCCCTGTCTTCGAAAATGTCGCCGGCAAGCGATCCCTCAAGCCAGAGCCCGTCGAGAACGGCGTTGATCTCGATCGCCAGCCGCCGGATTTCTACGCCATCGACGTTCCGGCCCACTTCATGAAAGGCGCCGGTCAGAAGGCGTTCGATCAGCGCCCGGTATTCGAGATAGCTTTCCCGGTGGATCGCCCCCATGGCCGGATCAATCCGGGCCATGGCGATGAAGGCCGCCCAAAGCGAAAGCCGCCTTGCGTCGATCATCGGCGGCATCAGGCAGGCGGCGACGAAGCCCGCCAGCTTGTCCCGCGCGCTCTTGCCGTCCGCCATGCCGGCTTCGGCCGAGATCTCGGTCATCGCCGCCATGGTCTGGCGATAGGCTGCGTGAAGCAGCTGTTCCTTGGTCTCGAAATAATGGCGGATCAGCCCGCCGGAGACGCCCGCCCGCTCCGCCACTTCCCTGACCGTTGCGTTCTGGATGCCGCCCTCGGCGATACAGTCCAGCATCGCCTCGATCAGGTCGGCACGCCGTTCTGCGTCAGAGGCACGGCGGAAGGGCTTTCGGCTCATCTCAGCCTCGAAGGATCGGCCGCGTCAGGCAGGTCGGTCCGCCCTCGCAGGCAATGCAGAGCGCATCGGCCTCGAATGTCGCGACGGTACAGCCGGCCTTCTCCATCGCCGCCTTCGTCTTGTCGAAACCGGCAACGGCGATCACGTCAAGCGGTTTTGTCGGCAAGACGTTGAGGTTGAGGCCGTTGGACGCCATGAACTCGTCTTCCGGCGCCTCCACCAGCGTATAGCCCTTTTCCTTCAACAGCTGATAGAACGGCGCTGGCAGAAGCGGCGCATAGACCAGCGCCAGCTTGTCGGCGAGCGGCGAGATCACGCTCATCAGATGCAGGCAGGCCTCTTCGCCCTGCCAGAGCGGCAGGTCGAAACTCAGGACAGAAATGCCGTGCGGCGCCAGAAGCTTGCGCACCTGATCGATACCTTCGGCATTGGACCGCACGCCGCGGCCAATGCAGAGCGTGCGTTCGTCAACCCAGACGCAATCCCCGCCTTCCACTGTGCCGGACCCGGTCAGTCGCCCGAGGACCGGAATGCCGGCAGTGCGATAGATCGCCTCATGACCGTCGACCTCGCCCTTGCGCAAGGGCTTGCCCATGTTGAGCAGGATCGCGCCGCTATCGGCGACAAGCGAGGGATCATGGGTGAACATGGCGTCGGCGAACCCGTCGCCCTTGTCCTCATACCAGAGGACCTCCGCGCCCGAAGCCGCGACCAGATCGGCAAATACCGCATATTGCTTGATCGCGCGCTCGGCATCGAAGGTCTTGCCGTAATGCCAGACGGCGGGCTCGGCCTTCTTAAGGCTTTCGCCGGGCCGACGCATGATTACCCGCCCGATGGGCTGCGCCATGGTTTGCGCTCCGAAACTCATTCCATTCATCTCCACGCTTCTGCGACATCTTCGCTAGTTATACACTTGCATAATAAGCTCGCAAGTGTACTAATGAACGCAAGGAACGATTTTTGATCGCCGGCGTGATCGCACCGCAAGACGTGTCTGACCGCCGGCTCACCGGGAACGGCAAAGCGTTTTAATGAAGGCTGAAAACAATCCGCAGGATGGCGACCCCGCAGAAGCGGTCACCGTCGACGATCTCCATAAATCCTTCGGGGATTTCGAAGTGCTCAAGGGCGTTTCGCTCAGGGCCCGGCAGGGCGATGTCATCGCCATTATCGGCGGCTCCGGCTCGGGCAAATCCACGCTTTTGCGGTGCATCAATATGCTGGAGTGGCCGACGCGCGGCCGTATCTGCGTGCATGGCGAGGAAATCGCCATGAAGGCCGACGGCCATGGCGGGCTGATGCCGGCCAACCGCAAGCAGATTCAGCGCATCCGCACACGCCTTGCCATGGTGTTCCAGAGCTTCAATCTCTGGCAGCACATGACGCTGATACAGAATGTCATCGAAGTGCCGGTTCATGTGCTCGGCGTCAAACGCGATGCGGCGATCGCCGAGGCGGAAACGCTTCTGCGCCGCGTCGGGCTCTATGAAAAACGCGACACCTATCCGGCTTTCCTGTCCGGCGGCCAGCAGCAGCGGGCGGCGATTGCCCGCGCGCTTGCCATCCAGCCGGAAGCCATGCTGTTCGACGAACCGACATCCGCGCTCGATCCCGAGCTTGTCGGCGAGGTGCTGACGGTCATCCGCGACTTGGCCGAGGAGGGCCGCACCATGCTGCTGGTCACGCACGAGATGGGCTTTGCCCGCGAGGTCGCCAGCGAAATCGTCTTCCTGCATGACGGCCGGGTGGAAGAACAGGGCGCGCCGCAAACCGTCTTCGACAATCCTGAATCCGAGCGACTGAAGAAATTCATCAGCTCCGTGCAATAGCCTATTGCGGGATGCGTCCCCCGGACGCTCACGCAAATGACCCAACCCAAAAAAGAGGGAACCGACACCATGAAGAAACTGACATCCGCACTTCTCGGCGCCGTTGCCTGCGCCACGCTGATGGCGGGCGCCGCGTCTGCCGAAACCGTGAAGGTCGGCGTTGCCGCCGAACCCTATCCGCCCTTCACCGTGCCGGACGCCGCCGGCAACTGGACCGGCTGGGAAATCGACCTGATGGACGCCCTTTGCAACCAGGCAGAGCTTGACTGCGTCATCACCCCGATCGCCTGGGACGGCATCATCCCGGCGCTAACCGCCGGCAAGATCGACGCCATCATGGCCTCGATGTCAATCACGCCCGAGCGCGAGGAGCAGATCGCCTTCTCCGACAAGTATTACAGCACGCCCGGTGCCATCGTTGCCGAGGTCGGTTCCGACATTAAGCCGACCAATGAAAGCCTGTCGGGCAAGGTGCTCGGCGTACAGGTCTCGACCACCAACCAGGCCTATGCCGAAAAGCATTTCCCTGACGCCAAGATCAAGACCTACCAGACCCAGGACGAAGTCAACCAGGACCTCTATGCCGGTCGCATCGACGCCGAGATTGCCGATCTCGTGACCCTGCAGCCCTTCCTGGAAAGCGACAATGGCAAGATGTGCTGCGAGATGGTCGGCACGGTCGCGCAGGATGTTGAAATCTACGGTCCTGGGATCGGCGTCGGACTGCGCAAGGACGACACCGAACTGCGCGAAAAGTTCAACGCCGCAATCGCCGCCGTCCGCGCGGACGGCACCTATGAAGAGATTACGAAGACGTATTTCGACTTCGACATCTACGGCGATTAATCAAGGCATGAAAGAGCGCCGCGACAGGCGCCGGCGCTCCTTCGATGTCTGAGCCCACTGCACAGTCCATCTCTCCCCTTGAGGGAGAGATGTCGCGAAGCGACAGAGAAGGGGTGAACCCTCACAACGGACTGAGAGCGTCAGGCTGATACTTAACCCCCTCTGCCCTGCCGGGCATCTCCCCCTCAAGGGAGAGATTGGCCGCGAGGCTATCGCATTACCAAGCAGGATGGCGCATTGAACGGGCCAGACAGGGAAAGAAAATGAACTGGGAATTGCTCGCCTTGTCACCGCCCGGATGGGGCGGCGCGCTGCTTCGCGGTCTCGTCACCTCGCTGCAGGTGGCCGCCGGCGGCTTCGCGCTCGGGCAGTTGATCGGCATTCTCGGTTCTGCCGGCAAGCTCTATGGCGGCCCGGTGATCAAGGATCTCATGGAGATCTACACCACGGTGGTGCGCGCCATCCCCGAACTCGTGCTGATCGTGCTGCTTTATTATGCCGGCACCGCAGCGCTCAACAATCTGATGGGCGCGATCGGTTTTTCCTCCGTTGATATTTCCGGCATGCTGGCGGGCATCCTCGTCATCGGTCTTGTCCAGGGCGCCTATTCCACCGAAGTGCTGCGCGGCGCGATCCTTGCCATTCCGCCGGGCCAGATCGAGGCGGCGCGGGCATACGGCATGCCGCCGGCCATGGTGATGCGGCGGATCACGCTGCCGGCCATGCTGCCGCATGCCATTCCCGGCCTTGCCAATCTCTGGCTGGTCACCACCAAGGACACCGCCCTTCTCGCCGTCGTCGGCTTTACCGAACTGACGCTCGCCACACGGCAGGCCGCCGGCGTGACGCATGAGTATTTCCTGTTCTTCTCGGCCGCCGGCGTGCTCTATCTCGCTGTCACACTGGTCTCCAACGTTCTGCTGCAGATCCTTGAGCGCCGCGCCAGCCGCGGCATGGTGAGGAGGCGGACATGACCGATCAGCACATGCCGGAGGATATCGAAACCCCGCCGCCGCTGCCGAAACTTTCCGCGCTGTTGCGCCCCCACAGGCTTGCCATCATGGCGGTGGCGGCATCACTTCTGATCCTGATGATCGTGAAGATGCAGTGGAGCTGGCTGCCGGATTATGCGGGCATGCTGCTGGCAGGCCTCTGGATCACGATCCTGCTCCTGGTCGCCTCGACCATTCTCGGCTTCCTGCTCGCCGTTCCCCTCGGCCTCGTCCAGGTCACCGGGCCGAAGATCCTCGCCTGGCCGGCCCGCGTCTTCTGCACCATCATTCGCGGCACGCCGCTGCTTCTGCAGCTCTGGCTGCTTTATTACGGCCTCGGCTCGCTGTTTCCCGGCATCCCGGAAATCCGCCATTCCTTTCTCTGGCCCTATCTGCGCGAGGCCTGGCCCTACGGGCTGCTGGCGCTGACACTGTCTTATGCGGGCTATGAGGGCGAAGTGATGCGCGGCGCCTTTGCCGGCGTGCCGCATGGCGAGCTCGAAGCCGCCCGCGCCTATGGCATGGGCCGCTGGAAGGTGCTGACCCGCATCTGGCTGCCGCGCGCGGTGCATCGCGCGCTTCCCACGCTTGCCGGCGAAACCGTCGTGCAGCTGAAATCGACGCCGCTGGTGGCGACGATCACGGTGATCGATCTTTACGCCGTCGTCGGCGATATCCGCCAGTCGACCTACCTCACCTATGAGCCGCTGCTTTTCCTCGCTTTCCTCTATCTCTGCCTCACCGGCATTCTGGTGACGATCTTCCGTCACTTTGAAAACAGGATCCCGACGCGGGGAATGTAATGGCGGGCCGCCGAAGCGGCCCGCACCCGTCACAATCCGGCAAACGCCGCGACGATGTCGACAATCCGGGCGTGCACATCCGCCCTTTCGACCCCCTCAGGATCATCGCAGACCGGGTCGTCCTGCTCCTCGGCCAGGAGGGCGGCGCCGACAGGCGTGCATTCGGCCAGAAAGGTGAAGTGATGCGCCGGCGCCACGACGACGCGCTCGGCGTCCGGCAGGCGCGCGACAAGATTGCTGCCGGCTTCGGAGACATCCGCGGCCCGCATGAGGTTTTCCTTGCCGAGATTGATCACCAGAACCGGAAGCTCGGCAGCATCGATACTGTCCTGCGTTGCCGCATAGGTGAAACCGGGATCGATGGCGATGGCGCGGCTGACCCGGTCATCGCTGGCGTCGGCCGAAAACCCTTCAGGCAGACGGTCAAGGTTGAGATTGCCCTTGGATAGGAAGATGCAGTCGAGTTGTTCCGGGTCTGCCAGGCAATAGTCGGCAAAATCCGCGCCGTCGAAGCGCAGGCCGGCAAGATTGAGCGCCGTGCCGCCCCCAAGCGAAAACCCGATCGCGGTAATGGTTGAGCGATCGACATGCGGCCCCAGGACCGGATCATCAAGAAGCATGTCGAGCGCGGCTGAAAGGTCACCGGCACGCCGGTCCAGAAAGGCCGAGGCACGCGGAGAGGAATCACCCGTCGTACTGCCGGGATGATTGACCGCCAGCACCATGGCGCCGCGTTCGGCAAGTGCAGCCATCAGCCAGGCGCTGTTATCCATATTGCCGCCGGAGCCATGGGAGAAGAGAAACAGCGGAAATGTGCCATCAGCGATCCGTGCCCCCATCTGGCCGGACGTGCCCTCAAAGACGGCATTGCCGCCGACAATGCCGCGATAGCTTCTGGTCTTTGCAGGATACCAGAGCGTTGCCGCCAGCGGCGCGGCGCGGGCGCTGCTTTCGACCGTCAGCCGTTCATAGGCCGGCAGCAGGGGCTCGGCAGAAAGTGCGGGAAGTGCGAATGTCAGGACAGACAGACAAGAGAGAAGGAGACGTTTCATTGGAGAAACCTTTCGATGTGTTTGAGACGTCTCCTTCTTTCGTTTTCCGGCATAAACAGCGTCCTGTTTCCGGTTTTAGGTCGCCGGAAACCGGTTTTTGCACTATTCGGGGCCGACAGATGAGGGATATGCGATGCTGGTTCTACCGGTTCCGATGGTCACCGCACTGGTGCTGGGCTTTATGGTTTTGCGTATGCTTGCAGGCGAAAGGCGGCCGCTCGCGATCGCCGTTTTTCTTTCGGCATGCGCGCTTCAGGGGCTCATCGTCGCGCTGGTGCAATATTACGGCGTCGCCTTTCTTCAGCCAGTGCAGCCGGTAACAGCCAGCGTCGTGCCCGTCTGTGCCTGGCTCGCATTCCGTTCCTCCTTCATCGAACCGATACGCCCGGGGCGCGATTTCATCCATCTGGTCGCCCCCACCTTCACCCTGTTTTGCGTGCTGTTCGCGCCGGTAACGGTGGATGCGATCATTCCGCTGGTGTTTCTTGCCTATGGCGCACGGATCCTGTTGACGCTGAAGACTGGCGGCGATGCGCTGCCGCTGGCGCGGCTGGAGGCCGGACGCCAGCCGCAATGGCTGTGGACCGGGATTGCCGCAAGCCTTCTCCTCTCGGCCGTCAGCGATACACTGATTGCCTATGTCATTGCCGCCGGCGCGCCGGCGCTCAAGCCGCTGATCGTCAGCATTTTCACCTCGGCGGCGCTTCTCGCAGCCGGCCTTCTCAGCCTTTCGCCGAATGCCTTCGGTGAGGGGGACCCGAAGGAGGCAGCCCGCCCTTTCCCGCCGGAAGCAAGCGAAGCCGATACGGCCATTGTTGCCCGGCTTGACGCGCTGATGCGCGCGGAACCGCTCTATCTCGATCCGGCCCTGACGCTTTCCCGGCTTGCCCGCAGGCTCAAGCTGCCCGCCAAGACGCTGTCGACAGCGATCAACCGCGTGACCGGCGAAAACGTCTCCCGCCATATCAACCGCTTCCGCATCGAGCACGCCTGCAAGCGTCTGAAAGCCGGCGACACCGTCACCACGGCCATGCTCTCAAGCGGCTTCAACACCAAATCGAACTTTAACCGCGAATTCACCCGCCTAACCGGCAAGAGCCCGACCGCTTGGCTTGACGGGCAGACCTGACGGGGGCCCTTCAGAGCCGTTCAAAGAACAGATCCGCCTGCGGCGGCTCCTCCCACGCATTCTCGAGCTTCAGCAGGAATTTCTTGGTCGGCAACCCGCCGCCGAAACCGGTGAGCGCGCCATTGGCGCCAATGACGCGGTGGCAGGGCAGGAGGATCGGCAGCGGATTGTTGCCGTTGGCCGTGCCCACCGCCCGGCTCGCATTCGGATCGCCCAGCGCCTTCGCGATCGTGCCGTAGGTCGTGGTCTCGCCATAGGGGATCGTCGCCAGATACGCCCAGACGCGGTTCTGGAAACCGCTGCCGGACAGGTGGTAGGCCAGATCGAACTGCTTCAGTTCACCGGCGAAATAGGCATCGAGCTGGCGCCGCGCTTCCGAAAACGGCGCATCATAACGCTGCCAGTCCGGACGTGGCCCGAAAGCCTTGTGGCCGGTCGGAAACGAGATGAAATGCAACCGGTTGCCATCGCCCGCCACGAGCAGGTCGCCGACCGGACTTTCGACAGTGGTGTAGAACAGCCCGGTCATGGCGAGGGCCTGCGGATCGCGGACGGCGGCCTGCCGTAAAGCCTTGAAAACGCGGCATTGAAACGCCGGACGCTGCCGAAGCCGGCGCGCACCGCCACCTCCGTGACCGGCAGCGCTGTCTCGTCAAGCAATCGCTTCGCCCGACCGATCCTCAACGTCTGCGCCGTCTGCAATGGCGAGGCCCCGACATGGACGGCAAAAAGCCGCGCCAGATGCCGCGCGCCGACGCCAAGCCGTTCGGCCAGTTCATCGACGGAACCGGTGTCGAGCGCGCCTTCATTAATGAGCTTCAGCGCCCGTTCCACCGTGGTGCGCGTCCCGTTCCAGGCCGGTGAAAATGGCGCGGTCTCCGGCCGGCAGCGCAGGCACGGCCGGTAGCCCGCCCGCTCGCAGGCGGCCGCCGTCGGGTAATAGCGGACATTTTTCGTCAGCGGCTGTTTCACCGGGCAGACCGGCCGGCAATAGATCATCGTCGTGCGAACAGCGGTAAAGAACCTGCCGTCATAAGCCGGATCGCGCGCCTGCCGCGCCTTCTCGCATGTGTCAAAATCCAACATGGCCCGATTTTAGCAGTGGTTGGGCGGAGAGGCGAGCGGCAAGCGATTATGAGGTCCGAAAACGGCCGGTGACATGCCCGCGGGAGGCATCCTCCCCCTGTTTGAGCCATATTGCAGCATCACCAATCCTCACAGATTTGTTCCCTTTTCATTCTCATCCGATCCGCTATATCATCCGCCCATGCAGGATGAATTTTCGACCATATTTCCGCTTCAGCGCGGCCGGGTGCATGATGCTTCCGGTCCCGGCGCGCCGTTCTTTGCCACAGCGCTTTCCGGCGTCACCGGCGGCACGGTGCTGTGGATCAAGCCGGCGTGGTTTTTGGAGGAGATCAATCCGGTGGCGCTCTCGACCTTTTTTGATCCGCGCGACATCATTCTCGCGCGCACCGCAGACCAGACGGAGACGCTGGCCGCCGCTGAAGAGGGCCTGCGCTCCAGCGCGGTCGGCCTCGTCATCATGGAGGTGGACAGGCCGATCGAGCTCACCCCCGGCCGCCGGCTGCAGCTTGCCGCCGAGACCGGCCGCAGCATCGGGCTTTCGCTGCATCCCGAAGGCGCCGGCAATCAGGCGGCGACCACGCGCTGGCTTTGCAGACCGCTGTTTTCCGCTTCCGACTCGACTCTGCAAAGCTGGTCCATTATAAAGAACAAAACAGGAACAAATAACAGTTGGGCAGTGCGGTGGGATGAAGCGGCGCGTCGTATCCATATGGTTTCAGAGACTGCCGAGCGAGCGGATTCTCAGGGCCCGCCCGGTTGATGGCCCGTTCGCCGTCACGCTGAGCGAAGGCAATCACGACCGGCTTTACTGTCTGAACCGGGAGGCCGAGGGCCAAGGACTGGAGCGCGGCATGGGGCTTGCCGATGCCCGCGCCTATGTGCCGGATCTCGTCACCCGACCCGCCGATATCGACGCGGACCGGCGGTTTCTCGTGATGCTCGCCCGCTGGGCGACGCGCTACACGCCCCATGCCGGGCTCGATGGCGAGGACGGGCTGGTGCTCGACATCACCGGCGCATCCCACCTTTTCGGAGGCGAGGACACGATGCTTGCGGACATGCAGGAGCGGCTTGCCCGCGCCCGGCTTTCCGCGAAGATCGGCATCGCCGATACGCGGGGGGCGGCCTGGGCGCTGGCCCATTTCGCCCCCGGCATTGCGCCTGCCGACAAGACATCCGCCACACTCGGTCCACTTTCCGTGTCGGCGCTGCGCATCGACGACAAGACCGCGACGGCGCTGAAACGCCTTGGCCTCAACACCATTGCCGACATGACGGCCCTGCCCCGCGCCACGCTCGCCCGCCGCTTCGACATGGCGCTGATCGAGCGGCTGGAACAGGCCACCGGCGAACGGGGCGAGGCCGTGTCGCCGCTTTCCGAGCCACCACATTATGGCGTGCGGATGACATTTCCCGAGCCGATCGGCCTTGTCGATGACGTGATGGCCGCCCTTTCCCGCCTGCTGGACACGCTGTGTCTGCGGTTGAAGACACGCGAAGCGGGCGCGCGCGCCATTCTGCTGTCCGTCGAACGCGTCGACCAGACCCGCCAGAACGTGACGCTGCGCCTCGCCCGGCCGATGCGCGATGCGCCCCGTATTCTCAGGCTGTTCGAGCGCCCCGTGGGCGAGATCGACGCCGGTTTCGGCATCGAGCGGATCAGGCTTGAGGCGCGCGATGTCGAAAACCTGCCGGCCGAGCAGATCGGCGAAGGCGGGCTGGTGGAGGGTGAGGCGCTGGACGATCTCGTGACAAGGCTCGGCGCGCGCATCGGGCTCGACAACATCATCCGCTTCCAGCCGGTCGCAAGCCATATTCCCGAGCGCAGCTTCACCCATATTCCCGCCGCCTATGGCCGGGTGGAGGCAGAATGGCGCTTGGACCATCCCCGCCCCTTGCGCATATTCCCGCCCGAGCCGGTGACGAGCGATGCCGCCCGCCGCCCGCCCACGCGCTTTTCCTGGCGGCGCATGCGGCTGGAGACAGCCACAAGCAGCGGGCCGGAGCGGATCGCGCCGGAATGGTGGCGGCCGGACGAGGCCTGGCGCTCGGGGCTGCGCGATTACTGGCGGGTGGAAACCCGGCAGGGGCTGAGGCTGTGGATGTTCCACACGCCCCAGGCCCCCGGCTGGTTCGTGCATGGCCTGTTTTCGTGAGTTCGTCCGATGGATTATGCCGAGTTGTGCGTCACCACCAATTTCACCTTCCTCACCGGCGCCTCGCACCCGGAGGAGATGGTGATCCGCGCCGCCGAGCTGGATCTTGCCGCGATCGCCATCACCGACCGTAATTCGCTCGCAGGCGTGGTGCGCGCCTTCCGGGCGCTGAAGGAAACGAGGCGCAAGATCGAGAAGCAGGCCGAGGAGCAATCGATCCGGCTTTCGACCCATATCGATCCCTCCTCGCGCCAGCCGGCCGGCGATGCCAAAGCCATTGCCCTGCCGCCAATCCGCCGCCTGCCGCGCCTGATCGTCGGCTGCCGGCTGGTGCTGACCGACAGCTCCGTCGATTTCGTGGCGTTGCCGAAGGACAAGCCCGCCTACCAGAAACTCGTGCGGCTCCTGAGCCTCGGCAAACGGCGCACGCAAAAGGGCGAATGCCAGCTTTACCTTCGCGACATGCTGGAATGGGCCGATGGCTCCATCCTCATCGCATTGCCGCAGGACATGGAGAAGAAGGCGGAGGCGACAGACCATATCACCCAGGCGCACCGCCGCTTTCCCGGCCACGTCTTCACCGGCGCCGCCCCCCGCTATGACGGGTCAGATGCGGCATGGTTCAAAACCCTGACGGCGCTTTCGCACGCGACCGGCGCGCCGATGGTCGCCGTCGGCGACGCGCTGATGCATCACGCCAGCCGCCGCCAGCTCGCCGACGTGCTGACCTGCATGCGCCATCACATCACCATTGACGCGATTGGCCACCTCGCGCTGCCGAATGCCGAGCGACGGCTGAAGCCGGCTGAAGAAATGGCGCATATCTTCCGCGACCACCCCGCCGCCATCCGCCGCACACTGGAAATCGCCGCGCGCCTCACCTTCGATCTCACCGAGCTTTCCTACAACTACCCGGCCGAAGTCGCCCATGGCGAGGCGCCGCAGGCCCGTCTTGCCCGCCTCACCTGGGAAGGGCTGAAGCGCCGCAATCCCGAAGGCCTTCCAGCGCGCCACCGCGAACTTGCCGAAAAGGAGCTGGCGCTGGTCGATGAGCTCGGTTTCGCCGCCTACTTCCTCACCGTCCACGACATCATAACTTATGCCCGCAGCAAGGGTATCCTGTGTCAGGGGCGCGGCTCGGCGGCCAATTCCATCCTCTGCTACGCGCTCGGCATCACCGATGTCAGCCCGGACATGATCGGCATGGTGTTCGAGCGCTTCGTTTCCCGCCATCGCGGCGAACCGCCGGATATCGACGTCGATTTCGAGCATGAGCGGCGCGAGGAGGTGATCCAGCACATCTACGACAAATATGGCCGCGAGCATGCCGGACTGTGCGCCACCGTCATCCATTTCCGCTCGCGCGCGGCGATCCGCGAGGTCGGCAAGGTGATGGGCCTTTCCAACGATGTCACCGCCGCCCTTTCCGGACAGATCTGGGGCATATCCAGCAAGGGCGCGGACCCTGAACGGCTGAGGGAGATCGGCCTTGATCTTTCCGACCGGAGGCTCACTCAGACGGTGCGCATCATCGGGGAAATCATCGGCTTTCCCCGGCATCTGTCGCAGCATGTCGGCGGATTCATCATCACCCGCGACCGGCTGGACGAGCTCTGTCCGATCGAGAACGCGGCGATGGAAGACCGCACCGTCATCGAGTGGGACAAGGACGATATCGACGCGCTCAACATCCTCAAGGTCGATGTGCTGAGCCTCGGCATGCTGACCTGCATCCGCAAGAGTTTCGAACTTCTGGGGCGTCATTACGCCCGCCCGCTCACCATCGCCGCCGTGCCGCAGGCGGACACGGCGACCTATGACATGCTCTGCAAGGCCGATGCCGTCGGCGTGTTCCAGGTGGAAAGCCGGGCGCAGATGAATTTTCTGCCGCGCATGCGCCCCCGCGAATTCTATGACCTCGTCATCGAAGTGGCGATTGTCCGCCCCGGCCCGATCCAGGGCGGCATGGTGCAGCCTTATATCCAGCGGCGGCAGAAGAAGGCGAAGGTCGAATACCCTTCGCCGGAACTTGAGGGCGTTTTGAAAAAGACGCTCGGCGTGCCGCTGTTTCAGGAACAGGCGATGCTGATCGCCGTGGTCGCCGCCGGCTTTTCACCGGAGGATGCCGACCGGCTGCGAAGGTCGCTGGCAAGCTTCCGACAGATGGGCACGATCGGCGAATTCGAGGCGCAGTTCGTCAATGGCATGCTCGACAACGGCTATGAGCGCGACTTTGCCGAACGCTGCTTCGCCCAGATCAGGGGCTTTGCAGACTACGGCTTTCCCGAAAGCCATGCGGCGGCTTTTGCCATGCTCACCTATGTCTCGGCCTGGCTGAAATGCCATTATCCGGCGGCGTTTGCCTGCGCGCTTTTGAACTCCCAGCCGATGGGCTTTTACGCGCCCGCCCAGATCGTCCGCGATGCCCGCGAGCATCAGGTGGAGGTGCGGCCGATCTCGGTCAATCACAGCGCCTGGGACTGCACGCTGGAACGCCGCGCCGACGGCGCCTATGCGCTGCGCCTCGGCTTTCGCCAGATCAAGGGGCTGAAGAAGGAGGATGCGGACTGGTTGGTGACGGCGCGCGGCAATGGCTACCAGACGCCGGAGGATGTGTGGCTCAGGGCCGGGCTGATGCCGGCGGTGCTGGAACGCCTCGCCGAGGCCGATGCCTTCGCCGATGCCGGCCTGTCGCGCCGCGATGCGCTGTGGCGGGTCAAGGCCATCCGCGCGCCGAAACCGCTGCCGCTCTTCAACGACCCGATCGACGGCGAGCATATCAGCGAACCGGACGTCATCCTGCCGACGATGAATCTCGGCGAACAGGTGGTGGAGGATTACGTCGCCACCCGCATGAGCCTTAGGGCCCACCCGATGGAGCTTTTACGCCCAAAAATGCCCGGCCTCACGCTGCATTCTTCCCTTGCGACAACGCCGCAAAGGCGCGTCAGCGTCTCAGGCCTCGTCATCACCCGCCAGCGCCCCGGCACGGCCTCGGGCGTCATCTTCCTGACGCTGGAGGATGAGACCGGCGTTTCCAACGTGGTCGTCTGGAACAAGGTCTATGAGCGCTTCCGCCGCACGGTGATGGGCGGCCGCCTGCTGAAGGTCACCGGTCCCCTCCAGCGTGAGGGCATCGTCGTCCATGTGATCGCCGAAACCATCGAGGACTGCTCCTGGCGCCTCTCCGAACTCGGCCACCCAATGGACGACGTCATCGGCATCACCGAGCCCAAGGCCGACGACACGCCCCGCCGCCCGAAACTCCAGCCCCGCGCCCACCACCCGCGCGAACAGGCGAAGAAGCTGTTTCCAAGCCGGGATTTTCACTGAGACATTGCCGTCTGCCGGACGAAGGGCCAGGGCCCTACCTCACAAGACGCCGGAACGAGCACGATCCGGAGTCAGCAAATGTGCCATCCAAAACACTTCCGAAGACGTAAAGACACTTAAGTTCAGACAACAGCCCATGTTCGCCTTGCGCCGAAGTGCACGTTTGCCCATAGTCTCTGTCCCGAATTCGATGATCGGCTTCGATAATGAACAAGAAAAGACAGGTCAAAGGCCGCTCTCGCTTTTACCTCACGCGCGCAGTGCCCGCTCTGGCGCTCACGCTGCTGATCGGCCTCGGCGTCCTTGCCCTGCTGGTCTGGGCCAGCAAGGAAACCGACGAGGCGTCCCATGAGCGGCAGGCGCGGCTCGTCCGGCTCGTGATCTCCCAGTTGCAGTCCGAACTGGCCCATCACCAGGAAAGCGCGACGGTCTGGGACGATGCGGTCATCGAGGTCCGTGCCGGCAATTTCACCTGGATCGACGAAAATCTCGGCACCTGGATGCACGACTATTTCGGCTTTGACGGCGTCTACATCCTCGACCCTTCCGACCGGGCGCTTTACGCCTTCACCGATGGCGCCATGGCGAGCCAGTACGCCTATGACGCCATCCAAAGCGAGATTGCGCCTCTAGCCGAAGAACTTCGGGCCAAGCTGATCGCCGGCGACGACAGCCAGATCAACGAGCAGGTCCTGACATCGGGCGTCTCCGATCTGGCCGTGATCAGAGAGCATCCCGCCGTGGTCAGCATCAAGCCGATCGTTCCCCATTCCGAATTCGTGCAACAGGAACCGGGTCAGGAATATCTGCATGTCGCCATCCGGTTTCTCGACGGCAGCCTGATCGAGGAACTTCAGAACGACTACATGTTCGAGGCCCTCCACTTTTCCTGGACGCCCGACGGCTCCAACCAGCCGCTCACAACCAGCGAAGGCAGAACTATCGGCTATTTCGTCTGGCAACCCTACCGGCCCGGTTCTGCGGTGATGGGAAGCGTCATACCGGTGCTGATCGTCGTCATCGTCCTGGCGCTCGCCGCGATTGCGCTATTCCTGGTGCTCCATGACAAGCGCTCGAAAAAACTCGAGGAAAGCGAGGATCGCATCCGCTATCTGGCGCTTCATGATCCGTTGACCGACCTGCCCAACCGCATGTTCTTCAACGAGAATGTCGACCAACGCCTGGCCGAAAGGCCGACTGGGCCGCTGGGCCTTCTTTATCTCGATCTCGACCGGTTCAAGCAGGTCAACGACACGCTCGGCCATCCGGCAGGTGACGCTTTGATCAGAGAATTCGCCCAGCGTCTGACGAAAATTGTCCGCAGCGACGATTTTGTCGCCCGCATCGGCGGAGACGAGTTCACCGTGATGCTGAACGGCCGGGGCGGCGAGAAGGAGATCGACGCGCTCTGTCGACGCATGGTTGAGGCTGCCGGCGAACCGTTCCAGATCGAGGGCAATACGATTTTCGTCGGCGTGAGCATCGGCGCCGCCCTATACCCGCAAGATGGGATTGACCGGATCAACCTGCTGCGCAAGGCGGATGTGGCACTCTACTACTCAAAGGCCGCCGGCCGGGGACGTTATTCATTTTTCTCCGATTCCATGGATGAAACGCTGGGGCTGCGGCGGAAAACGGAAATGGATCTGAGAACCGCGCTTCTCGGCCAGAACCAGCTCTCGGTCTATTACCAACCGGTCCAGTCCGCGCGCACGCGTCAGATCGTCGGCTGCGAGGCGCTGCTGCGCTGGCACCATCCGGAGAGCGGCTGGATATCGCCGGAACTGTTCATCCCGATCGCCGAGGAAGCCGGGCTGATCGAGGATCTCGGACAATTCGCGCTGAGAAAGGCCTGCGCGGCCGCCGCGAAGTGGCCAGGCCTTTCGATCGCCGTCAATGTGTCCGGCGTCGAACTCTCCAATCCCGCCTATGCCGCAAAGGTCGGGCAGGTTCTGCTTTCAAGCGGCCTTGCGCCGTCGAGGCTCGAACTCGAGATCACCGAATCCGCCGCCGCCGATGAAAGCGGCGTTGTGGCGGAAAACCTGCGTGCCCTGCGCGAACGCGGCGTGCGGATCGCGATCGACGATTTCGGCACCGGCTTCTCATCGCTCGGTCGCCTGAAATCGCTGAATGTCGACCGGATCAAGATCGACAGATGTTTCGTCGATGGCCTGAAGGACGGGAGCAAGGTCACGGGCCGGGCCGATGACGAGGCCATTATCCGCGCGATCATCGATCTTGCCCATGCACGGCATCTGGAAACCACAGCCGAGGGCGTGGAAACGCCTGCGCAGGATGAAGCCCTGATCTCCATGGGTTGCGACGACCTTCAGGGCTTCCTCTATGCCAGGCCGATGCCGCTCAAGGATATCGACATGCTGCTCGGCATTCAGCGCGATGCGACGGTCCGCGGCGCGTTGAGCGAAGACGAGCGCGGGACCGGCACGCAGGCCTGACGGCCCAGATTCGTTCGTCCGAGCCGACGACAGTTCAGACCCTTGCCAGAGCCTCCAGCGCCTCAACGCAGGCCGCAGCGGCCTCACGGCCCTTGTTATGCTCGTCATCGGCGGAGCGCTCGAAAGCCTGAATCGCGGTATAGGTGGTCAGGATGCCGAAGGAGACGGGCATGCCGGTCTCCAGCTGGACCTGCATCAGCCCGTGGGCTGCGGCCTCCGAAATATATTCAAAATGGGCCGTCTCCCCCTTGATCACCGCACCGATGCAGACGATGCCGTCATAGTTTCCGCTTTTGGCAAGCTTTCTGGCAACCAGTGGTGCCTCGAAAGCGCCCGGCACGTCATAAATATCGGTCTCGGAGAGCGTTACGTCGCGCTCGGCAAGCTCGGCCTTTGCGCCGTTCAGAAGGCCGCTGGTGACCTTCTCGTTGAAACGGGAGATGACGATGGCGATACGGTGGGACACGGGCGTATTTCCTTTCAGGATCATGGGTGCAATGGGAAGGACCGGCGCGGCGCTCACGGCAGAAGATGGCCGAATTTCTCGCGCTTTGCCGAAAGATAGGTCTCGTTGAAAGGGTTCGAGGCGGTAATCAGCGGCACGCGCTTTTCGACATGCAGGCCTGCCTTTTCGAGCGCCTCGGGTTTTTCCGGATTGTTGCTGAGAAGCCTGAGGCGCGCGATGCCCAGGCTTTTCAGGATATGGGCCGCGGCATGATAATCCCGGGCATCCGCCGGCAGGCCGAGCGCCAGATTGGCGGCATGGGTGTCGAGCCCCTTTTCCTGAAGCTCATAGGCGCGGATCTTGTTGGCAAGGCCGATGCCACGCCCTTCCTGCCCCTTCAGATAGACGATCACACCGCCCTCCGCGCCGATCATGGCCATCGCCTGGTGGAGTTGTTCGCCGCAATCACAGCGCAGCGACCCGAAAACGTCGCCCGTCAGGCATTCGGAGTGGACGCGCACCAGCGGCGAAGACCCGAGCGGTGCCTTGACCAGCGCCAGATGCTCGGTTCCGTCAATCACACTCCTGAAGACATGCGCCTTGAAACCGGCAGCAGCGGTCGGCAGCGACGCCCGGGCAACCTCCTCAACCAGGATTTCGGTGCGCAGCCGGTATTCGGCAAGCTCCCGGATCGTCAGAAGCGGCATGTCATGGGTTCTGGCGAAGATTTCGAGATCCGGCCGGCGGGCCATCTCGCCGTCATCGCGCATCACCTCACAGATCACGGCCGCCGGATTGAGGCCGGCAAGGCGGGCCAGGTCGACCGCGCCTTCGGTGTGGCCGTCGCGGGCAAGCACGCCGCCGTCCGCCGCACGCAGGGGAAACATGTGGCCGGGCGAGACGATGTCGGCGGGCGTCGCTCGCGGATTGGCAGCAGCGGCAATGGTCAAGGCACGCTCGGCGGCCGAAATGCCGGTGGTAATCCCCCTGGCCGCCTCGATGGAGACGGTGAAGGCGGTGGAATGCCGGGCGCGGTTGTTCGAGACCATCGGCGGCAGGCCCAGCCGGTCGACCTGTTCGCCGGTCAGCGTCAGGCAGATCAGGCCGCGGGCATGTTTGGCCATGAAATTGACGGCCGCAGGCGTGGCGAAATCTGCGGCCACGACGACATCGCCCTCGTTTTCGCGGGTTTCATCGTCCACCAGCAGCACCATGCCGCCGGCTTTCAGGGTTTCCAGCGCCTTTTCGACGGAAGAGGCTTTCAGATTGCGTTCCATTCTGGTCATTCTTCTTCTCCGGGCAGGACGTCCGCCTCGTTCAGTTCGTGAAATTCAGGATCGCGGTAAAACACGCTCACGCGATCCGGATCGCCCTTTTCGATGCGCACATTTTCGTCCCATAACCCGCCGTCGAGCATGGACGCGGTCAACGACGGCCCGGCTTCCACCAGCACCTCCATGACGCCGCGACGGCCAAGCGCGGCAAGCGCGGCCTCCGGCGTTTCGGGCCGGATCACGGCAAAACCGCGCGCCTCGGCGGCTGAGAAATAGGCCTCCGGCACACGGCCACGCCGGTCGAGGATGGCAAGCGCGCGCTGTTTTCCGGCAAAATCGCGCACCCGCCGGACTGTGAATTCGGGATCGTCGGCAAGGATAGTGCCGGAACCGGTCAGGATCGCGTCGGCGCGCCGCCGCAGGCGATGGGCGAGCGAGAGAGAGACCGGCGAGGTAAAGGTCTTTGCGCCTGCCGGCGGCGCCATGCCGCCCCTCTCGTCGAGCGCCTGCTTGACCGTGACCCAGGGCAGCCCCGTGAGAACCCGCTTGGCGAAGGGCGCGATCAGCCGGGCCGCGCGGCGCGCAAGCGTTCCGGCGCGTTCGTCCGCCATATCGGCGGCGAAGACGACCGAAAGCCCGGCAGCGGCGAGCCGGGCCGCCCCGCCGCCCGACACGCCAGGGTTCGGATCGGGCGCGCCGATGATGACGCGGCTGGCAGGCGTTGCCAGGATCGCATCGGCGCAAGGCGGCGTGCGGCCGTGATGATTGCAGGGCTCAAGCGTCACGATGACTGTGTGGATACGGTCGGCGACACCTGCCGCGCGGGCGCTGGCAATCGCCTCGGCCTCCGCATGCGCCAGGCCGGCCTTGCGGTGAACCCCTTCGGCGATCACTTGACCGGCTTTGTCGAGAAGGACGCAGCCGACCGGCGGGTTCGGCGTCGTCGCTCCGGCAAAGCGTTGCGCCCCATCCAGCGCGCGCGTCATCGCCGCCGCAAGAACGGCCGCGCTCAAACTGTCTGTGGCGGGGTGAATGCCCATGCCTTCGCCTCATCATTCGAACAAGACGCCATGCAGGGCAAAAAAGCGGAAAACGACACGCGGAATGCGCCCGCAATGCGGGACACAGGACACACGTCGCCATGCGCTGTTCTCTTCCATCCGGACTCTAACCGTCGGCTCCGGAGTTACACCGGATCTGCTGACCCTCGATCAGATTAGCCCTGACCAAGGCGCTCGCGGGCTGATGCACAAAGGCAATTACCGCCGGTGGGGAATTCCACCCCGCCCTGAGAACGTCGCCGACCGGACCTCCGATCGACGCGATGAATTTAGGCAAGCGATCTGGAAATGACAAGCGCCAATTTCGCCGACAGTCTGTCACCCGGTCTCGCCAGTCATGGCGACGGGCCCGTTTTCGGAGAAGAAGAGATCGAACCCGCCATAGATCATCCGGGACCCATCAAACGGCATTTCGTTCATCTCCGGGTCGTTCATCAACGCGCCCCAGGCGGCATTGCGGATATCCTTCGATGGCCAGACGACCCAGCTGAAGACCACCGCCCCCCCCTCTTCCTTCTTCACCGCCATGTTGAACGAGGTCACCTTGCCATCCGGCACGTCATCCTCCCAGCACTCCACATAGGAAAGCGCGCCATGCGCCTTGAATTTCGCCGCCGCCTTCTGGCACAAGGCGTGGTAGGCTTCGCGGTTCTTTGCCGGCACCGGGGCCAGGAATCCGTCCACATAGGTCATGCGCATGTCTCCCGTGTCTTGACTTTCAAGTCTGCGGATTTTACGTTGATATCAACATAAAGGCATATTGATGCGCGAGAGTCTACCCCTGTCCGTCACGCTCGAGGTTCGTGACCGCTGCCTCTGCCTCTATCTGCAGCGGGCGGCCCGGGCGGTCGGGCGACATTTCGATGAAGTCCTGCGGCCGCTCGGCCTGACCAACGGACAATATTCGCTGCTGATGTCGTTGAACCGGCCGGAACCGCCGCGCATCGCCGAGGTGGCGATGGTGCTGGCCATGGACCGCACGACGCTGACGGCGAGCATCAAGCCGCTGGAACGGCGTGGCCTTCTGACAAGCTTTCAGGACCCGGACGACAAGCGCGTCCGGCGGCTGAAGCTGACGGATGAGGGTCTCGATCTCCTGGAACGCGCCGTGCCGGTCTGGCGCGAGACGCATGACCGGCTTGACGCGGTGGTGGCCGACGACCTGCCGCGACTGCGCGAAAACCTGCTGGCGCTGACCTTCGCGCTGCCGCAGGAGGAGGACATCAACGGCTGAGCGCCGCGACGATGCCGCGCAGTTCGGCAAGCCCTTTCAGACGGCCGATCGCCGGATAGCCCGGCTGGGCCTTCCGGTTCAGGTCATCCAGGATGTCGAGGCCGTGATCGGGACGGAAGGGAATGTTCCAGTCGGCACGCCCCGCCGCACGCCGCCGCTTCTCCTCGGCAAGCGCCGCGGCCACAAGCGCCACCATGTCGGTGTCGCCGCCCAAATGTTCCGATTCGTAGAACGATCCCTTGATGTCGCCGGTCTCGCGGTGAACATTGCGCAGATGCAGGAAATGCACCCTGTCCCCCAGCCGCTCCATCATGCCTGGCAGGTCGTTGTCAGGCCGCGCGCCAAGCGAACCGGAACACAGCGTGATCCCGTTTGCCGGGATATCGACCGCATCCATCATCGCCTTGTAGTCGGCTTCCGTCGACATCACGCGCGGCAGGCCGAGCAGGCCGAAGGGCGGATCATCCGGATGGCAGCAAAGCCTGAGACCGAGTTTCTCGGCAACGGGCGCGACCTCCTCGAGGAAGGCGATGAAGTTGCTGCGCAGCCCGTCCGGCGACATCGCGGCATATTCTGCGAGATGATGGCGGACATCTTCCAGCGTAAAACTCTCGGCAGCCCCCGGCAGACCGAAGACGATGTTCTTCGCAAGCGCCTGCTGGCGCTCTTCATCCATCTCGCCAAAGCGGCGGGCGGCCTCTTCGCGGAGGTCTTCGGGAAAGTCTTCCGCCGCGCCGGCACGCTTGAGGACATGGATGTCGAAGGCGGCGAAATCGGCATAGTCGAAGCGCATGCAGGTCGCGCCCGTCGGCAGACGGTAGGCGAGATCCGTGCGGGTCCAGTCGAGCACCGGCATGAAATTGTAGCAGATCGTCTCGATCCCGGCCTTGCTCAGGTTCTCCAGGCTGACCTTGTAGTTTTCGATATGGGCGCGCCAGTCGCCCTTCTGCTTCTTGATGTCCTCGGAAACCGGCAGGCTTTCGACCACGTCCCACTTCAGGCCGGAGGGGCTTCCGTCGGTCATGACGGACAATTCGCGCTGACGTCCGGCAATCTCTTCCGGCGTCCAGACCGCGCCGGTGGCCACATGATGGAGCGCGGTCACGACGCCCTCGACACCCGCCTGCAGCATGTCATCGATCGACACGCGGTCCAAAGGCCCGAACCAGCGCCACGTCTGCCTCATTGTTCTCTCCCTGAGCGAATTCGTTACCTGGAACGAACCTAAACGAAAAGGCCCGTCCGTCTGAAAGAGATCACTAGCACCAAAACAAGGTGTTGACTAGTATGGAAGTATGGTGCACGATAAAAACATCGGGAGGGCAAGCCATGCTGCCAGAAACAATCGCCACAAAGATTGCACCGGGCGCACCAGTCGGGTCGCAACTGCACGGCATTTTGCGTGAGCTGATCATCCACAATGAGTTGCCTCCGGGCTCGCGCCTTTCGGAATCGGAACTGGCGGCCCGCTTTGCTGTCAGCCGCCAGCCGGTGCGCGAGGCGTTCATCAAGCTTTCCGAGGAAGGCCTCCTGGAGGTGCGCCCGCAGCGCGGCACTTTCGTGCGGCGCATTTCGCAGGCAGCCGTCATGGATGCCCGTTTCGTCCGCGAGGCGATCGAGGCGGACATCGTCAAGCTTCTCGCCGAGAAGCCCGATGCCGGGCTGGTCGAGGAACTGAGATTGCAACTTCAGGAGCAGAGAGAGGCGGCAACCACGGATGCCGACCGTTTCATCGCGCTTGACGAGTTGTTTCACAAGACCCTTGCCGATGCCGCCGGCAAGGCAAGGGCCTGGGCGCTTATCGAGGGGCTGAAAGTGCAGATGGACCGGGTTCGTTACCTGAGCCTTCTGCGCTTCCCCATGGTCAAGCTGACTGCCCAGCACACCGCCATTGTCGACGCCATCGGCGCCGGCGATCCTAAGGCCGCCGAACATGCAGTTCGCGGTCACCTGCGGGAGATCCTGAGCGATCTTCCCGAAATCTTCGAAGAAAAGCCTGAGTTTTTCGATCCACCGGGGCGCTAGGCTCCAAACCATTGAACGTCTGATTGGGAGGACGACATGACGCATTTCACCAAACTGGGCAGCATCGCGCTTGCGGGTCTCGCCGCCAGCCTCCTCGCTGGCTCTGCCCTCGCCGCCGACTACACGCTGAACGTCAACACGGCGCTGGCCACCAATGACCCGCTCTACAAGGGCCTTGAAGCCTTCCGCGACAATGTTGCCGAAGCCTCCGACGGCGCGCTCGAAGTCCGCCTGTTCCCGAACTCGCAGCTCGGTCCCGATGAGGACGTGCTCGAACAGGCCCGCGCCGGCGCGCCCGTCGCCGTCGTCGTCGATGGCGGCCGCCTCGCGGTCTTCGTCAACGAGTTCGGCGTCCTTGGCGCACCTTATCTGGCAAACGGCTATGACGGCATCCGCAAGGTCGTTACCTCCGACATGTTCGACGAGTGGGCCCAGAAGCTGCACGATGATGCCGGCCTCGATGTCCTGAGCTTCAACTGGTGGCAGGGCGAACGGCACCTCCTGACCAAGAAGCCCATTGGCGGACCGGATGACCTCTCCGGCGTGCGCATGCGCACCCCCGGCGCGCCGGTGTGGACCGGCACGATCGAGGCCATGGGCGCGACACCGACCCCAATGCCCTGGGGCGAGGTCTATTCGGCGATCTCCTCCAACGTCATCGACGGCGCAGAAGCTCAGCTTCCCGCCGTTGTCGGCGCCAAGCTCGACGAGGTGATCACGAACATCACGCTCACCGGCCATATCAACCTGATCACCGGTCTGATTACGTCCGCCGCCTGGGTCGATTCGCTGCCGGAAAACCTGCAGACGATCCTGCATGAGGAAGCGCTGAAGGCCGGCGACATCGCCTCCTACGGCACGCAGGACGCGCTGGCGAGCCTGCAACAGCAGCTGATCGACAACGGCGTGGACGTCGAGGAAATCGACATCACCCCGTTCAAGGAAGCCACCGCCGTCGTCTATGACAACCTTGGCTATGGCGACCTGCGCGACCAGCTTCAGGCGATCGCGGCACAGTAAAAAGGCCTCAAGGCCCACATCGCCTCTGACGGATCGCGGCACGCCCGCGGTCCGCCCGTCCGGAAAACGCCGGCGCGCGCCGCGAAGACGGCAGCGCTCGCAAAATAGAAAAATAACCGCGCGCGAGCATTTCAGGGCGGACCAAGGCCTCAATGCTCCCAACCCTGACTGGAGGGGCCACCATGCCCGGTTTCCTCGCAAAAATCGAATTCGTCGCCGGCGCGATCCTGCTCGCCGTGATCACATTTCTGGTGTTCATCGCCGCGACCATGCGCTTCTTCGGCCATCCGCTGATCTGGTCGGTCGACCTGGCGCAGCTTCTGTTCATCTGGCTGTGCTTCATCGGCGCAACCCGCGCCATGCGCGAACGCGGGCATCTCGGCGTGGACTATCTCGTCCGCCCCTTCCCCTATCGCTACCGGCTCGCGCTTGAAACTGCCCTTTCAGTCCTTTTTGTCTCCTTTCTGCTGCTTCTAGCGGTCGAGGGCTATGATCTGACCATGCTCAACAAGGAACGCCAGTTCGGCGATTCGGGTCTTTCCTATGCCTGGGTCACGATTGCCGTTCCCGCCGGCTGCGTCATGCTCACGATCTCGATCATCGGCAATCTGGTCCAGGCATGGCGAAGCGCGAAGGGTGAGCGAATGCTCGTCTTCACCCGGACCGCCGCCGAGGAAGAAGCGGTCATCGAAACCGGCGCGGCGGAGTAACCACCATGGCCCTTATCGGTATTGTCTTCTTTGCGCTGATGCTGCTTGGCGCGCCCATTGCCTTCGCCATCGGCATTTCGGGCTTCACCTTCTTCCTCACCTCCGACATCATGCCGGTGTCGATCGGCGTGCAGAAGATCGCCACCGTTTCCCAGAGCTTTCCGCTTCTGGCGGTGCCCTTCTTCGTGCTGGCCGGCCACCTGATGAACGAAAGCGGCATCACCGACCGCTTGTTCACCTTCTCCAAGGTGGCGGTCGGCTGGATGGCGGGCGGCCTTGCCCAGGTTTCGATCATCCTGTCGACCCTCATGGGCGGCGTGTCCGGCTCGGCTGTTGCCGATGCGGCGATGGAGGCCCGCGTTCTCGGGCCGCAAATGATCTCCAACGGCTATTCCAAGGGCTATTCCTCCGCCGTTATCGCGATTTCCTCGCTGATCACCTCGACCATTCCGCCATCGATCGGTCTCATTCTCTATGGCTATGTCGGCCAGGTTTCGATCGGCCGCCTGTTCATGGCCGGCATCATCCCCGGCATCCTGATGATGACCTTCCTGATGGTCGCCGCCTGGCTGGTTGCCCGCAAGCGCGGTTATGTCATGAAGGAAATGCGGAAGCCGACGGCGCGCGAACTGGGCTCTGCCGCCTGGGGCGCGAAGTGGGCGCTGCTCTTTCCCGTCCTTCTGATCGGCTCGATCCGCGGCGGGCTTTTCACCCCGTCGGAAGTCGGCGCCTTTGCCGTCGTCTATGCCATCCTGATCGGCGTTTTCGCCCACCGCGTCATGAGCTTCGAGGCGATCAGGCGCGCCTTCGGCCACGCCATCTCGGATATCGGCCTGATCATGCTGATCATCCTGATGTCGGGCATGGTCGGCTTTGCCATCATCTTCCTGCAGGTGCCGCAGTCGGTTGCCGGCTTCATGCTGGAAAGCCTCGCCAATCCGGTGTTGATCGTCGCCGTCATCCTGATCGGCCTGTTCATTGCCGGGCTGTTCTTCGAAAGCACGATCCTGGTGCTGCTGCTGACGCCGATCCTCGTGCCCGTTGTCGTCAAGGCGGGCGTCGATCCGGTCCATTTCGGCATCCTGATGATGACCATCGTCACCTTCGGCTCGATGACGCCCCCTGTTGGCGTGGCGATGTTCACCGTCTGCAGCCTGCTCGACACCAAGGTGGAGGAATATGTGAAGGAATCGCTCCCCTTCATCGCCGCCGTCTTCGCGCTCATCTGCCTGCTGTTGTTCGTGCCGGGCATCGTCCTGTTCCTCCCGAACCTCATGTATGGCGGATAGTCTTATCCGCCCGTGAGAGACCTGCTGGCCGCGCCGGAAACGGTGCGGCCTTTTTTTGGCCTAAAGCCCTTCAGGCCGTGCGACCCAGCGGCCGTTTTCGCCCGGTCCGAACTGCGGAATGTGGGCAAGGCTTTGCACCAGAGCGGCATCGGACCCCAGCGCACTCTCCCATTCCCGGCCCTCCGTCAGGATCACGCCGAGCCCGACGACATTGCCGCCGGCCTTTCGCACCAGATCGACCGATCCCCTCAGGCTCGAGCCGGAGGCGACGACATCATCGACAACCACGACCCGCCTGCCCTTGAGCAGCGGCACGGCGCGGTCATCGAGAAGCAGGCGCTGCTCGCCCTTTGACGTGATCGAGGTGATCTTCTGCTCGAGCGCCGAGCCCAGATGCACCTTGGGCGATTTCTGCAGGATGACATACCGGTCGAGGCCGAGCGCGCGGGTCACCTCGATGGCAACCGGAATGCCGAGCGTTGCCGCGCCGACGACGATATCGGGCTCCATCGGCGACAGCCGGTCCGCAAGGGCCTTGCCGCAATGTTCGCCGAAGCGGACGCCCAGATCGATCACCATCATCAACGAGATGGCGAGATCCGGCTTGATCGCGACGAGCGGCAGTTCGACGGTAAAGCCGGCCACCGAAACGGCGTGAGCCTGCTCGGTGACGACAGGGGCAAAGGATTGGGTCATGTAAACTCCGGGGACGTTTGAAAACCCGGTTTTACGACAGTATCGTCCTCAGGACGAGGGGCAGATGAAGTCCGGTTTGCGCCCGCCGTCATAGGAAACGGCAAAACCGCCTTCGAGAAGCAGGCTGGAAAGGTCGCGATCATCCGGCAGCGCCACATCGGCGACCACGCGACCGAAATACTTGTCGCCGGCGATCCGCCTGAGCTGGACGGTTTCGCCTGCACGAAGAAGCGAAATGACATAATCCTTGGCGATCGAGGCCGCCTGACGTTCCGCCTCGCAGGACGATCTGAGCTCCGGCGTGTCCACGCCGCGGATCCTCACCGAGGTTTCCACGATCTGCCCCGGCCAGGGTCGCGCCTCGACGACGATCGTGTCCCCGTCGATCACGCGCACGATCTCGGCGCGTACCGGACCGGCATAGATATCCTCTGCGCGGCCAGCGGCAGGCGCGATCAGGCAGGCGACAAGGACCGCCGTCAGGAGTGTGCGGACAGAATGATTCATAAAAAGGAATTTATTCCTCAAAACAGAGGATATCAATAGGAATTATCACCTATATCAGAAGTCGATCGCGCGACCCTTGATTTCCCAGTCGCCATAGCGGGCCGGGTCGAGCCCGCCGCGCCCGCCATGTTCCTTTGCCGGACGCGCTTCGGCGGCGGCCGCGCGGCGGCGCTCCTCCGCCTCGGCCAGCGCCCGCTTCGCCGCTTCCGGCAGGTTGGCGCGGCGCTCTTCCTCGGGATCGACCGCCGGCAACTCAGAACCCGCCGTGAGCGCCGCCAGTTCCGCCGCAGAGGGCGCTGCCTCGCTGCGGGTTTCTGCTTTGGCTTGCGTCTTGCCGGTCTCGTCGTCGTTCATGTCACATTCTTCCTGCCATGCCTGCAAACGGAAGCGGCGCAATATTGATATGCAATCAACCCCGCCCCATTTATTGTCCAGTCCTGCATATAAGCGGACTTTGCGGAAAGTTTAAGGTCCCTTCGCTCCCGGAGACAGAGAAATGAACCTCGTTCGCACTGCCATGCTGATTGCCTTCATGACGGCGCTGTTCATGGCGATCGGCTTCATGATCGGCGGCCGCGGCGGCATGATGATCGCCCTGATGATTGCTGCCGGCATGAATATGTTTTCCTACTGGAATTCAGACAAGATGGTGCTGCGCATGTATGGCGCGCGGGAAGTCGACGCTTCGACCGCGCCGGAATATTACAATCTCGTGCGCGAACTCTCTGAGCGCGCCGGCCTGCCCATGCCCAAGGTCTATCTCTACGACAATCCGCAGCCCAACGCCTTCGCCACAGGCCGCAACCCGCAAAACGCCGCCGTCGCCGCCTCGACCGGCATCCTCAAGATGCTCTCGCGCGAGGAACTGGCCGGCGTCATGGCCCATGAGCTCGCCCACGTGCAGCATCGCGACACGCTGACCATGACGATCACGGCGACGCTCGCCGGCGCAATCTCCATGCTCGGCAACTTCGCCTTCTTCTTCGGCGGTTCGCGCGACAACAACAACCCCTTCGGGTTCGTCGGCGTGCTGGTCGCCATGATCGTGGCCCCCCTGGCCGCGGCGCTGGTGCAGATGGCCGTCAGCCGCACGCGGGAATATTCCGCCGACAAGCGTGGCGGCGAGGTCTGCGGCAATCCGCTTTGGCTCGCCTCGGCGCTCAAGAAAATTGCCCACGGCAACGAGGTGATCCACAATGAACGGGCCGAGCGCAATCCGGCAACCGCGCATATGTTCATCATCAATCCGCTCTCGGGCCAGAACATGGACAATCTGTTCTCCACCCACCCGAACACGGAAAACCGCATCGCCGCGCTTCGCGAACAGGCCGCCCGCATGGGCCGGACCTCGACGGCAGCGCCCGAGCCTGCTAAGGCGACCCGCAGATCGCGCTCGGTGCCCGAAACCGGCCGCAACAATGGCGGCGAGCCGCCCCAAAAAGGTCCCTGGAATTGAATGATGACATGAAACGGGCGGGCCGGAACAAGGCCCGTCCGAAAGACGCCGCCTCCCCCGCGCCGGAAAAGAAGCCGGGCTACGCCCCGCGCGCGGCAGCCACGAAAATCCTCGCCGCCGTTGTCGACCGGAAGACGCCGCTGGACGGCATGCTCGACAATGAGCACGGCAACGGCGCCTATCGCAGCCTTTCTGCCGCCGATCAGTCGCTTTGCCGGGCGCTCGTGCTGACGTCGCTGCGCCACAAGCCGATGCTCGATGCCGCGATCACGCGACTTCTCGAGCGTCCGTTGCCATCCGGCGCCCGCGCGCTCGCCCATGTGCTGACGATCGCCGCGGCCCAGATCCTCTATCTCGACATTCCCGATCACTCCGCCGTCGATATCGCCGTCGAACAGGCCAATGCCGATCCGCGCAACAGGCGCTTCGCCGGCCTCGTCAACGCGGTTTTGAGACGGCTTTCGCGGCGCAAGGACAAGACGCTCGGCGAACTGGAAACCGTCTCGCCAATCCCCGACTGGTTCCGGGATCGACTGGTCGAAATCTATGGAGCGGAGAGAGCCTTCGCCATCGGTCGCGCGCAGCTTTCGCCGCCGAGCATCGACATCTCGGTTAAATCGGACCCGAAGGGCTGGGCCGAGAAGCTTGGCGGCACGGTGCTGTCAACCGGAACGATCCGCCTCGACAAGCCCTCCGGCGCGGTGACGGCGATGGATGGTTTCGATGACGGCGAATGGTGGGTGCAGGATGCCGCCGCCGCCATTCCGGCACGCCTCTTCGGCGATCTTTCGGGAAAGCGCGTGATCGACCTTTGCGCCGCGCCCGGTGGCAAGACGGCGCAACTCGTTTGCCAAGGCGCCGAGGTGACGGCACTGGAACGCTCGAAAAGCCGGCTGAAACGGCTCGAACAGAACCTAGCGCGGCTGAAGCTTTCAGCCGAGACCATCTGCGCCGACATGATGGAATTCGACCCCGAAAGCCTGTTCGACGCGGCCCTTCTCGATGCGCCCTGTTCTTCCACCGGCACGGTGCGGCGACACCCGGACGTCTTGTGGACCAAGGATTTCTCCGACATCGAGAAGCTGGCGGAAGTGCAGTATGCGATGCTGGAACGCGCCCTTGCCATGGTGCGCCCGGGCGGGCTCGTGATCTTTTCCAACTGCTCGCTCGACCCTCTGGAGGGCGAGGCGAATGTCGCCCGGCTGCTTGCCGAACGCCCATATGCGGCGCTGGCGGCGTTCACGCCAGAGGCTGTCCGTCCGCTTGCCCACCTCCTCGACGGCAAAGGCGCCATGCGCACCACGCCCGCCGACAGCCTTGACGGCGCCACCGGCCTTGACGGTTTCTACGCGGCGGCGATCAGGCGGCTCTGACACCTATTTCATGCCAAGTTCTTGAAATAGGCAGCGTAATCGTGCATTCCGGCTGTCAACAAAAACAATGTCTTCGCGCGTTAACAAAGCATTCAACCTATCCGGCTAGACCGGAAATTTGGCTGGAAATGCATCGACGCGTAACGAACAACAGGCAGGGTGCACCTTTGGGCCTTCCGGTTCCGGAAATCGGGCGTTTTGCGTCCCTATACTGTCGGGAAGCGTTTGTCCGCTCCTCTCGTCTGGTGCGCTCGGCGACGCCGCCATTGCCGGGCTTCCTGTCCGGCCGCCGCGCTTCGAGGCTTCTCGTCGCCCCCACCGATCTCAGGATCGCCGACCCGCTTGAAGGCGAAGACCTGCTGGCGGGCCGTTTCGCGCTCGCCGGCGCGGTGCTCGAGACCAACGGTCGTCCGCCCTTTTCCTTCGAAATGCCAAGCCTCGCCTTCGAGCGGGAGCTGGCCGGCTTTTCATGGCTCCGCCACCTGCGTACGCGGCGCGGCGAGGAGGCCAATATCTTCGCGCGCGCTGCCGTGTTGAGTTTCATGCGCCGCCACCGCTCTGCAAAAGGCACAAGCTGGGAGACCGAGATCGCGGTGCGGCGGCTTAACGCCTGGCTTTGCCACTCGACCGTGATCCTCAAGGGGGCTGACACCGGCTTCTATCGCCGCTTCGTCGACCAGATCGCCCGGCACGAGCGCATTCTCAGGCGCCGTTACGCGACGCTTCCGCGCGACGCGGTGCGCCTGCAGACCGCGACCGCCCTTGCCATGGCGGCCATCAGCCTCGACATGTCCGACCATCGCAAGCGTGAGGCCGCGCGCCGGCTCGATGACGAGCTGGAAAAGCAGATCCTTCCCGATGGCGGTCATATCTCCCGCAGTCCGGACGCGCTGGTGAGCCTGCTGCTCCGCCTTCTGCCGCTGCGCCAGACCTATATCAACCTCGACCAGACCCTGCCGAAGCGGCTCGTCGCCAGCATTGACCGCGCCTATGCCGCAGTCAATTTCTTCCGCCACCGCGACGGCGACCTTGCCCTGTTCAACGGCACCGGCCTGGTGCCGGGCACGGCGCTTTCCGCGCTGCTGCGCTATGACGAGACCGGCGGATCCGTGTTCAGGGCCCTGCCGCATTCGGGCTTCGACCGGTTGCAAGCGGGCCGGACGACGCTGATCGCCGATACCGGCAGGCCGCTTTCCGTCCATCTGTCGAAGACCGCCCATGCCGGCGCTCTTTCGTTCGAGATGTCGGCCGGGCAGAACCGGTTCATCGTCAATACCGGCGTGCCGCTCGCGGCCGATGAGGCGACGATCCGCTTGGCGCGGACAACCGCCGCCCATTCCGCCGTTTCCATTGACGACAGCTCGGCCATGCGCTTTTCCCGCTCGGCCTTCCTCGGTCCGGTCGCCGCCGGCGGCATCCGACAGGTGACCCATGAGCGCGATATGGACGAGAACGGCCATGATCGCCTGATCATGCGCCATGACGGCTATCTTGCGCGATACGGCCTCATGCTGGAGCGCACGCTCACGCTTTCGCCGGACGGAACCGAGATTACCGGGAGCGACGGCTTTCGCGGCAAGAACGGCGCCCTGCCGGCGGAGGGCGACGAGACCGTCGCCATCGCCCGGTTCCATCTTCACCCTGCTATCTGGACGATGCAGGAGGACGACGACACCATCTTCATGACCGCGCACGACAATGAAAGCTGGCTGTTTTCAGCACCCGGTTGCGCGCCGGTGCTGGAGGACGGCGTGTTCTTCGCGGCAAGCGCGGGAAAGACCGCGTCCCGCCAGATCGTGATTGCCTGGACCATCGGCGATCGGCCCGATATCCGCTGGCGGCTCAACCGGCTCAGCTGACGGTTTCACATTTACCGAAGGCGTGCTAGAGCGGGCCATCCGCAACCAACCTTGCAGATGAGTTGTTGCCTTGCGCTTGCAGCCGCGGCTTCTTGCCGGCTGAAAACGCGTTTGCCTGAAGGACCTTGCCATGGCCGTCGCCTCGAAGAAAATTCCCGCTCCCGATCTCGTCGAAATCAGAACCGCGCTCCTTTCCGTCTCCGACAAGAGCGGCATCGTCGAATTCGCCAGCGCCCTTGCCGCGCGTGGCGTGCGCCTGCTTTCCACCGGCGGCACCCACAAGGCGCTGACTGAAGCCGGACTTCAGGTCACCGACGTCTCGGCGGTGACCGGCTTTCCGGAAATCATGGATGGGCGGGTGAAGACGCTGCACCCCAAGGTTCACGGCGGGCTTCTCGCCATCCGCGACGACGAGGAACATCAGGCGGCCATGCGCGAGCACGGCATTGACAGCATCGATCTCGCCGTCATCAACCTTTACCCCTTCGAGGACGTCCGCGCGGCCGGCGGCGACTATCCGACCACGGTCGAGAACATCGATATCGGCGGCCCGGCGATGATCCGCGCAGCGGCCAAGAACCATGCCTATGTCGCCGTCGCCACCGATCCGGAAGATTATGGCGCGATCACCGAGGCGCTCGAGGCCGGCAACGGCACCCTGCCCTATGCGCTGCGCCAGCAGCTGGCAGCGCGCGCCTACGCCCGCACGGCCGCCTATGATGCGGCGATCTCCGGCTGGTTTGCCGAGGCGCTTGCCATCGAAAACCCGCGCCACCTGACGCTCGGCGGCACGCTGCGCCAGGAGATGCGCTACGGCGAAAACCCGCATCAGTCCGCCGCCTTCTATGTGACCGGCGACAAGCGGCCGGGCGTTGCCAATGCGGTCCAGCACCAGGGCAAGCAGCTTTCCTACAACAATATCAACGATACGGACGCCGCCTTCGAGCTGGTCGCGGAATTCTCGCCGGACATTTCTCCGGCCTGCGCCATCATCAAGCATGCCAATCCCTGCGGCGTCGCCCGCGCGGAAACGCTGCTGGAAGCCTATCGCCGCGCGCTTTCCTGCGATAACCAGTCGGCCTTCGGCGGCATCGTCGCGCTGAACCAGACGCTGGACAGCCAGACGGCGAGCGAAATCGTCAAGCTCTTCACCGAAGTCATCATCGCGCCCGATGCCGATGAGGAGGCGAAGGCGATCATCGCCGCCAAGAAGAACCTGCGTTTGCTCACCACCGGCGGACTGCCCGATCCGCGCGCCAAGGGTCTGAACTTCAAGACCGTCGCCGGCGGCTTCCTGGTGCAGGGCCGCGACACCGCGATGATCGACGAGATCGAACTCAAGGTCGTCACCGAGCGCGCGCCGAGCGAGCGTGAGCTGGAAGACCTGAAGATGGCCTTCGCCATTGCCAAGCATGTGAAGTCGAACGCGATCGTCTACGTCAAGGACGGCCAGACGGCCGGCATCGGCGCCGGTCAGATGAGCCGCATCGACAGTGCCCGCATCGCCGCACTGAAGGCCGAGGACGCGGCACAGGCTGCCGGCTGGCCGGAGCCGATGACGCGCGGTTCGGCGGTTGCCTCGGAAGCCTTCTTCCCCTTTGCCGACGGCCTTCTGTCCGCCGTTGCCGCAGGGGCCACCGCCGTGATCCAGCCCGGCGGCTCGATCCGCGACCAGGAAGTGATCGACGCGGCCAATGCGAACGGCGTGGCCATGGTGTTCACCGGCACCCGCACCTTCCGCCACTAGAGCGCCGTGCGTCCATTCGGACGCACAAAGGACGCTCTAACTTATTGAATCCGCGCATCGTGCTCTCCGAAAATCGATTCCGGTTTTCGGGCCGATGCGCTAGAAACGCGTGATTATGCGGCGGCGATTATTGCCGCCGCTCGGCGCTTCCCATCGCCGGCACGAACAAAACGAGGCCGGCGACAAGAAAAACGAGCAGGCTCGCCATGCCGAGATTGGGCGAGCCGGTCCAGCCGGTCAGGATCGCAAATGCGCCGGTTGCCATGAAACTCGTCATCCGTCCGGTGAGCGAGAACAGGCCAAAGAAGCGACCCGCTTCTTCCGGAGAAACACGCGTTGCCAGAAAGGCCCGCGAGCCCGCCTGCACCGGCCCGAAGGCAAGCCCGATCACCAGGCCGTAGGCGAGAAACGCCTTTTCCGCGCCGGCAGCGAAAAGTCCGCTCTCTGTCGCCGACCCGAAATGCAACATTCCGAAAAGCGTCGCGTCTTTCGTGGTCGAGACGATGCCGAGCGTCGCCGCAACCAGCATCACCAGCGCCACGAGCACCACGCTGCCCGCGGAGGCGCCGCGTCCCAGACGCGGGGCCAGAAAACAGCCGAAGATCGCCGCGACATTGAGGATGATGCCGAAAATGCCGATCTCCATGGTCTTCCACCCGAACATGCCCGCCGCAAACGCGCCGCCGAGGATGAGAATGCCGTTGACGCCGTCCATGTAGAGCATGCGGGCAATGAGAAAGCGGATCAGCACCGGTCGGCCCTTCAACGCCACAAGCGATGCGTTGAGGTCCTTCACCCCGTCGACAACGGCACGTCCGGCAGACTTCAGCGGCGGTCGATCGGGCGTGAAGATGAAGAACGGCACGAGGAAAAGGAAATACCAGCCGGCTGCGAGCGGACCTGTCAGCCTTGCCGCAGAACCGGTCTCTGGATCAAGCCCGAAGAGCGGCGGCAGGCCGAGCATGGTCAGCCCGCTTTCGGGATCGGCGGAAAGAAACAGCACCACGGCAATCAGGAAGATCATGCCGCCGAGATAGCCAAGCCCCCAGGCCTCGTTGGAAACCCGGTTCATCCGCGCGGGCCGGACCAGATGCGGCAGCATGGCATCGTTGAAGACCACCGAGAGCTCGGCCATCACTGTTGCCGCGATGATCAGAACCGCCGGCCAGAAATAGCCGGTTCCGGGCGCGGCAAACCACAAGAGGGCAAGGCTTGCCGCCTGGACGACGGCCATCGCCCCGATGAACCGCTTGTTGCGCCCTGCCGAGTCCGAAAGCGCCCCGGCAAAGGGCGCGCCAATGGCGACCAGAATGCCGGCGATCGTGGCCGCGTGGGCCCAGGCCGTCTGCCCGGCAACGGGATCGCTCCCGAGTTCGGAGACGAAATAGGGGCCGAAAATGAAGGTGATGATCACCGTGAAGAAGGGCTGCGCCGCCCAGTCGAACAACATCCAGCCAAAGACGCCGGAACGCGGTGCCTTCGCGCCGCCGGCGGAAGCAGAGACATTTTTCTCAAGAAGCGACAATCTTATCCATCCCCTTCGAACGGATTGAGATTGCCGCTTCCCGGCGCTTTGTCAAACCCCGGCGGGCATCAATTCAGGTCGCGGGCCAAATCGTTGAGAAGCCCCGCGGCCACCGTGGTCTTGGCAATCGACGGATCGCCCGAGCGGGCAAGACGTTCCAGTTGCTCGGCGACCTGCTGAACCCGCGCGGCATGCGCCTCACGCCAAGCGACGACGGCATTTTCGGTGTCTCCATGGCCAAGAAGCGCGTTGGCGGCGAGATCACGCCGACTTGCCGAAATCTGGTCCATGGAACGGGCAAGCGCGAGCGAATCGTAGAAATCGCTCGGCTTCATCCGCGCCGCGACGCTCAAGAGCGGCGAAACATGGAAGAGCTTGGTGACGCTGAAATAGGCATCCGCCGCCCGTTCCAGGCTGCGTCCGCTGCGGCTGGCGATCTGCAAGGCCTCCGGCACGAACATCATGGCGAGGTGACGGGCGAGACTTGCGGCAAGCGCGTCCGGCACGCCGGCCTTGCGCCATCCCTCTTCCTGTTCGGTGAGCCATTCCGCCCGTGCATCCGGCAGAAGGTCGGCAATCCCGGCCTCGAACGCGTCGAAGCCGTCCTTGAGCCGTCCGACCGCCTCGGCGATATCACCTTCGGCGAGCCCGTTGCGGATCAGAAGATGGGTCAGGATGCCGAAGAGATACCGCAGTTGCGCGTAGATCGCATTCTGCGTTTTCCCATCGATGGTTCCGTCAAGCGCGTGGACGGACTGCCACAGGCTCTCCATGCCGAAACCGTCGCGAGCGATGATCGCGGCTTTCACCACCTCGGCAGGGGTTGCCGCCGTCATGTCGCAGGCATTGATGACGAATTCCGGACCGCCGCGATTGATCACGTCATTGGCAAGCCGGGTCGCGATGATCTCCCGCCTGAGGCGATGCCCGCCGATATCCTCTGCAAAGGCCTCGCGCATGCGCTCGGGAAAATAGCCGTATAGCAATGGCTCCATATAGGGATCGTCCGGCAGGCCGCTTTCCAGCAACTGGTCGAACAGCACGATCTTGCCATAGGAAAGCAGCACGCCGGTTTCCGCACGGGTAAGACCCTTTTCGGACTGGCGGCGCGAACGCAGCGCCTCATCATCCGGCAATGTCTCGACCGTACGGTCGAGATGACCGTCCTTTTCCAGAACCTCCATCATCCGCGACAGGGACAGCATGCTGGCAAGGCCCGCCTCGTTGGAGAGCGAGATCGAAAGCGTCTGCAGGTAGTTGTTCTCCAGGACGATGTCGGCGACCGCCTCGGTCATCTCGGCGAGCAGGACATCGCGATCGGCGCGCGAAAGCCGGCCGGAACGCATGGCGGAGGCCAGGGCGATCTTGATATTGACCTCGACGTCGGAGCAGTTGACGCCGGCGGAATTGTCGATCGCATCGGAATTGCAGCGACCGCCTTTCAGCCCGAAGGCAATGCGCCCCTTCTGGGTGACGCCGAGATTGGCGCCCTCGCCGATTACCTGCACGCGCAGATCCTCTGCATTGATGCGGATCGGATCATTGGCGCGGTCGCCGACCTCGGCATTGGTCTCGCTGCGCGCCTTGATATAGGTGCCGATGCCACCGAACCAGAGCAGGTCGGCCTTGGCCTTCAGGATCGCGGAAATGATGTCGAAGGGCGTGTACTCGCCTTCTGCAAGGCCGATCGCCGCTGCGGCCTGCGGCGTCAGCTTCACAGCTTTCTCGCGCCGCGAGATGATCATACCACCTTCGGACATGAGGCTACGATCGTAATCCTGCCAGCTCGAGCGCGGCAGGTCGAAGAGCCGCTTGCGTTCGGCAAAGCTTCCGGCCGTATCGGGCTCGGGATCGATGAAGATGTCGCGGTGGTCGAAGGCGGCCACCAGCCGGATCTTCTCGGAAAGCAGCATGCCGTTGCCGAAGACGTCGCCCGACATGTCGCCAACGCCGACGACGGTAAACGGCGTCGTCTGGATATCGACATTCATCTCGCGGAAGTGACGCTTCACAGCCTCCCACGCGCCGCGCGCGGTGATGCCCATCTTCTTGTGGTCGTAACCTGCCGAGCCGCCCGAGGCGAAGGCATCATCCAGCCAGAAATCGGCCTCCTGCGCGAGTGCGTTGGCGGTGTCGGAGAAAGTCGCCGTACCCTTGTCGGCGGCGACGACGAAATAGGGATCGTCATCATCGCAGCGCACCGTATCGGACGGCGGAACGACCTTTCCGTCCTCGATATTGTCGGTGATCGACAGCAGCGTGCGGATGTAGCTCTTGTAGGCCTCGCGCCCGGCGGTGAACACCTCCTCGCGGCTGCCGCCGGGAGGCAGTTTCTTGGGGTAGAAGCCGCCCTTCGCGCCGACGGGCACAATGACCGCGTTCTTGACCTGCTGGGCCTTGACGAGACCAAGCACCTCCGTGCGGTAGTCCTGACCGCGATCCGACCAGCGCAAGCCCCCGCGCGCGACCTTGCCGAAGCGCAAATGCACGCCTTCCACCTCGGGGCCGTAAAGGAAAATCTCGCGGAAGGGCCGCGGCTCGGGCAGGATGGCGAGCGAACGCGAGGCAAACTTGAAGGCGAGGTTCGGCCGCGGCGCGCCGTTTTCGTCTGTCTGGAAGTAATTGGTGCGCAGCGTCGCGTCGACGAGCTTGACAAACAGCCGGAGGATCCTGTCGTCGTCGAGGTTCGGCACGCCCTCCAGCCCTTCGGTGATGGTGCCGCGCGCGCTCTTCAGCCCCTCGGCCCGTTCCTCGTCTGACAATGCCGGATCGAAAGCGGTGCGGAACATCAGGAACAGCGCGCGCGCGATTACCGGATAGAGGCAGAGCGACTGGGCGATATAGTCGGCCGTGAAATTGACGCCGGCCTGTCGCAGATAGTGGGCATAGGCGCGCAACACATTGACCTGGCGAACGTCGAGGCCTGCCAGCAGAACAAGCCGGTTGAAGCTGTCATTGTCGACGCTGCCGGAAAAGGCGGCGGCAAAGGCTTCCTCAAGACGGGCGCCGTCAGCCTCCAGGTCGAAGTCCACGGAGCCGTCAACCAGAAGCTCCATGTCATGGAGGATGACCTCGACGGGCTCGGCATCGTTGTCTTCAAGCGCAAGGTCGAAGGTGCGCTCGGAGATCACGGTGAAGCCGAGATTTTCCAGAAGCGGCACGCGCCGCGACAGGGCGAGATGACCGCCGGCGTGGAAGATCTTCAGCCGCAGCTCCTCCTCGCCGTCATCATTGACGGGTCGATAGAAGGCAATGCGAATGCCGCTTTCGGCTGCCGATGAAATCAGCGGCAGGTCGGCAACGGCGTCCTCCGGAGAGAAGGCCTCGTGATAGGCTTCGTTGGCGTCAAACGCAGGGGCGCCGGGGCCGGCGAGCGAGCGGAAATGCTCCGACCAGTCGGCGGCCAGCTTGCGCACGGCGGCTTCCAGGTCGGCCTGCGGCACCTCGGGCGTCTTCTCCTCGCTGTGGCGGCCGATGATGAACTGGACGCGGGCCGAGCGACCTTCCGGAAACGAGGGGTAATAGGCCGAGACATGGCCCTGATAGACCTCGGCGAGATATTCGCCGACCTTCTCACGCAGGCGCGCATCGTAGAGATTGCGCGGAATATAGACGAGGACCGAGACGAAGCGGTCGAAACCGTCGATCCGGCTCAGCACGCGGATGCGCGGCCGTTCGGCCACATCCATGATCTGCTCGGCAAATTCTGTCAGCTGGGGGACCGGCACCTGGAACAGTTCGTCGCGCGGATAGGATTCAAGAATGTTCTGCAGCATACGCCCGGCATGGCTCTTCGGCTCGAAGCCGAAATGGCGCGAGACCTCGGAAAGCTTTGCCCTCAAAAGCGGAATGCGCGCCGCCGACTGGGTATAGGCAGTGAAGGTGAAGAGGCCGACAATGCGCAATTCGCCCACAACCCGGCCATCCTCGCCGAAGCGCTTGACGCCGATATAATCCATATAGGTGCGGCGGTGGACGATCGATGTGGTATTGGCCTTGGTGACCAGAAGCAGCTCCGGGCCTTCGAGGAAGGCGAGGATTTCCGGCGTGGAGACAACCGGGTTCGCGCCGCGCCGAAGGACCCGCATTTTGGGATCGGAGAGAATGCCGATGCTGGAACCCGACACATGCTCCACCCGACCTGCGCCGTCTTCATTCGTATAGACCAGTTCGCGCATGCCGAGAAAGGTGAAGTTGCCGTCGCGCAGCCACTCCAGGAAGTGCCGGGTTTCTTCGCCGGACGCCTTCATGCCCTGGGGCGCGCGCGTCTCGATCTCTTTCATCGCCGTTTCGAGCTTGTCGAGCATGGCCGGCCAGTCGTTGACGGCAAGCCGCACATGGGCCATGACATAATCGAGGCGCTCCTTCAGCGCCGCGCGCTTTTCAGGCGAAAGCGCTGCGACATGCACCTGCACATGGCTGATGCGGTCCTCGGGCGTATGCGCGATCTCGGGCGAGAAGGCCGTGACGGTGCTGCCGGGGGATGCGATCAGGATCGGGTGCACGGCGAGCAGGATATCGCTGGTGAATTCGCCGATCTCGGCGATCACGGAATCGTAGATGAACGGCATGTTCCGGTCTGTCACCGCAATCACGTCGGTCGCAATGCCCGACGGAGCTATGCCGGAGACCGGGCCGACGCTGACGCGGGCCCTGCCGCCATCGAACGCGCCTACCTCGCGCGCGGCGTGCACCGCCGCTTCGGCGAGCATGGCCGCGTCGTAGCGCGCCAGGTCCTCGGGACTGGCCCGTTCGAACATGGAAAAGGGGTTGATGAAAGGCTCGCCGGTCGCAAGCGCGGCCTTTTCTGCCGCGGCCATCACGCCCTTGCGCATCTGATCGGCTTTGTTTTCCATGTTTCCTCCAGCGTGTTCTTGTTTGTCAGGTGCCAGGGGCGGCATTTGCAGATGCCTTCTTGTCCCGGATCACTTCGACCTTTAACGTCGCCGTCATGACACTGGCTTGACAGCGCCCTCCAATAGGCGATTTAGAGCGTAAATGAGGCAAATGGCAAAACATTTCCGCTTTTCTGATCGCATTGGTTGCACATCCCGACCGAGGACCTGAAATGACAGCACAAACCGGCGCGGTCATCGCCATCTCCAGCCACGTCATGCGCGGCGCCGTCGGCAACCGCGCAATCGTCTTCGCTCTTGAAACGCTTGGGCTTGCGACTTGGTCCATTCCCACCATCGTCCTGCCCTATCATCCGGGCCATGGACCGTCCACCCGGCTGACCTTTGATGGGGACGGCTTTTCCCGGGCGATCGGGGAGCTTGGCGCAAGCCGCTGGCGAAGCGAGGTGTCCGCTGTCATCAGCGGCTATATCGCCGGCCCGCGACAGGCAGAGACCATCGCAACGCTGGTCAGGAACCTGAAGGCGGACAATCCCGAGATCAAATATCTCTGCGATCCGGTGAGCGGCGACGAGAACGGGCTCTACGTGCCGGAGGAGACCGCCGCCGCCATTCGCGACCACCTCCTGCCGCTCGCCGATATCGCCACGCCGAACCGGTTCGAACTCTCCTGGCTGACGGGACGCGCCATCCCTGACAACAGCGCGGCCGTGGATGCCGCCCTTGCGCTCGGCCCCGGCGAGGTGGTGGTCACCTCCGCGCATGCCTTTATCCGGGAAGGCGTGGCAGCGCTTTACGTGGATGAACGGCAGGCGGTGCTGGCCGAACACGGTCGCCTGGAAAACCCGCCCAACGGGCTGGGGGACTTGTTCTCCGCGCTCTATCTCGCAGCAAGGCTTGCCGCGGTTTCTCCTGCGCAAGCCTTGGAGAAATCCACGGCCACGGTCTACGAGGTTCTGGCGCGGGCCGTTCGCGAGGGCGCGGACGAACTGCAGCTCGAACGCAACGCGTCCAGTCTGGCAGCCCCTTTTGCAAAGGTTGGCATCCGTCAGTTGATGCACCCGGCCAGGCACCGTAGAAGAAAATGATGCGCGCCAATGCGCAACAGCATGAGGATCAAGACAGATGGATGCGTTTCCCAAATCCCTTCTCGACGGCTACAGGAGCTTCATGTCCGGGCGCTATGTCGAAGAGCGCGCGCGCTACAGGACACTGGCCGAGGAAGGACAGAAGCCGCAGACGCTGGTGATTGCCTGTTGCGATTCCCGCGCCGCGCCCGAAATGATCTTCAACGCCCGGCCCGGCGAACTCTTCGTGGTGCGCAACGTCGCCAACATGGTGCCGCCCTATGAGCCGGACGGCCAGTATCACGGCACATCGGCGGCGCTTGAATTCGCGGTCGAGGGGCTGAAGGTGAAGAATATCGTCGTGCTCGGCCACGGGCGTTGCGGCGGCATTCATGCCGCTCTTGCGCCGGATGCCGAGCCGCTGACGCCGGGCGACTTCATCGGCAAGTGGACGACGCTCCTGAAGCCGGCCGCCGAGCAGATCAATGCCAACTCGGCCATGACCGCCGGCGAGCGGCAGACGGCGCTGGAGCGCATCTCGATCCGCAACTCGCTTGCCAACCTGCGCTCCTTCCCCAATGTCGCGACGGCCGAAAAACAGGGCAAGTTGAAGCTCTGCGGCGCGTGGTTCGACATTTCCTCCGGCGAATTGTGGGTGATGGACAACAAATCCGGCGACTTCATACGGCCTGAGTGAGCGCCAAGCGATCCGCCCGGCGTCAAGCCGCTTTGCCTGCAAGTGCCTTCACGGGTGGACCAGGGCGCTCGCCAGCAGGCCGGGGATGAGAGCATCGTCAGAACATGGCGACGGAGCCGCTCAGCGCCGAACGTCGTCCTCTTCGGCGCTTTCCTCGATCCGCTCCATGTCGTCGTCCGAAAGACCGAAGTGATGGCCGATCTCGTGGATCAGGACATGGGTGACGATGTCGCCCAGCGTTTCCTCGTTCTCCGCCCAGTAATCGAGGATCGGGCGGCGATAGAGCGTGATGCGGTTGACCATTTCGCCGGTTTCCATGGTGAAGCGTTCGGAAATGCCGCGCCCCTCGAACAGGCCGAGCAGGTCGAAGGGCGTTTCCAGCGCCATGTCCTCGAACACGTCGTCGCTCGGAAAATCCGAAATCTCGACAACGAGATCGCCGGTCAGCGCGCGAAAAGGCTCGGGCAACTTGGCATAGGCCTCGATTGCCAGGGATTCGATTGCCTCAAGGCTCGGAGCGTGACGCCCCTGCCAGTCTTCGCTTTTGTTCATACGCGCCATTTCAGCTCCTTCGTCCGGCCCATATAGGCCTTTTTGACGCGTATTTCGAGAAAAGAATGCGAGGCCCTGACGCCGGCCTCTCACGAGCGCAAGCCCCGGGCCCTGAGGGCGTCGCAGGGCAACGGGAGCCCCGTTGCCGGTTCGGGTGATCCTGCCGCCGGCGCGCCCTGATTTGCAGGCTTTCATCGCCCCCTTCGCCGCACCTTGAAAATTGCGCCGAACCTGCTTGACACTCATTGGCGAAGGCCCTAAGAACGCCCCGTCCCGCGCGGTCAACACCGCCCGGGCACAGCGTCCTTCACACTGTCGCAAGCGGCAGGCTTTAGATGAAGGCCCGGGTTGGCGGGGTAGCTCAGGTGGTTAGAGCAGCGGAATCATAATCCGCGTGTCGGGGGTTCAAGTCCCTCTCCCGCTACCAAAATTCTGGGATTATTGTTGTAGAGCGTCATTGCTCTTTCCATGGACATTGGTGGTTTGAAGACGGCGTTCATGCAGCGTGCAATATCGGATGGCGCGGCGTGCAACATCGAGTGGCAGCAATTCCGCATCTTTTTTGGCAGGCTTTCCCGCAAGTTTATCTTCCGGTCGCCGCTATTCCCGAACTCCCGCGCGCAATATCAATGAGCTTGGCCATCCGCGTGGATCGCCCACCATCGGGCTTTCCTCGGGGCCTGCTTTCGTGCGGTCTCGAACATATTCGTCTGGCTCGTGGGCATCGAACAAAACTGCCTGCGAAATTGAGTTCACGAGGCCCAAAGGTCAATCTTCACCCGCGCCTGAGCGGCCTACGATCGCGCGCCGTAGAGCTTGTTTCGCATGGCGTCGGGGGAAGGCTCGGCAATCAATGCCAGCGAAAGCAAAGAAAGCATCCAAATGGCTGACTTGCTCGTTATCGCGTTGACCGCCAATATGCGGCTGAAGCCGGTGGGTGAGAAGCACCATCTCTGACAAGGTGGCAAACCGGTGAGAATTCGGCCGCGGCGGTGGCGTGATTGCCGCTGCCGGGGCCAGATGCACGCAAGCGGCCCCAATTACTGCCGAAACCGCCGCAAGCGGCTCCCGGGTGGAATAGTCATGATCGAAAAACTGGACATGTTCATAACGCTGGCGCGGGAGCAGCATTTTGGGCATGCGGCGCAGGCCTGCGGCGTTTCGCAGCCGGCGCTCTCGGCATCCATAAAGCAACTTGAGGAGCAGCTGGGCGTGCTTCTGGTGTTGCGCGGCTCCAGGTTTCAGGGGCTGACGCCTGAAGGAGAGCGGGTGCTGGAATGGGCGCGGCGGCTTGTCGGCGATGCCCGGACCATGCAGCAGGAACTCGAGACCATGCGTCATGGGCTCAGCGGCCACCTGAAGGTGGCGGCCATACCCACCGCGCTTTCCTATGTTCCGGCGCTGACGGCGCCGTTTGTTGCGGGCAATCCCGGTGTCACCGTCTCCGTGTTGTCGCGTTCGTCCTCCGAAATCCTGTCGCTTCTGGAAAATCTCGAAATTGACGTCGGCATTACCTATCTCGACAACGAGCCGGTGGGGAAGGTCACGCAGATCCCGCTCTACCGCGAAACCTATTGTCTGGTGACGGGCGCGGATACAGAGCAGGCGACCGGCCAGCGGATCACCTGGCGGGATGTCAGCCGCCTTCCGCTCTGCCTTTTGACCAAGGATATGCAGAACCGGCGGATTCTTGACGGGATACTTGCCGATGCTTCCGCCGATGTCGCGCCGACGCTTGAATCGGATTCGATCGTCACGCTGTTTGCCCATGTGCAGACCGGCCTCTGGTCGACCATCATGCCGGAAAGTCTGGCAACGACGTTTGCCATCGGCACGCTGAAGACCATACCGATCGTCGATCCGGTTGCGGGCGCCCGTGTCGGTCTCGTTGCCACCCACCGCGAGCCACATGCCCCGTTGATTTCTGCCGTGTTGCGGCAGGCGCGGCACCTGGCCCAGGCGGATAAACTTGAACAGGAAAGTCATCTATAAGAAAAAGCCATTGACTGACGGAACTGCGGCATTGATCAAGCAGCAGTGGGTATGACATTTTTCAAGTCGGGTTCTGCGGGAGGAGCGGCTTGATGGATGTGAATGTGCAACGGGAGGCGGTTTCCGCACGGACGGCCGCGATCGTCGAAGACCATCTTGAGCGTGAAGCGCCGCTATTGCCTATATTGCAGGATATACAGGCAGAATTCGGTTATGTGCCGGAAGCCGCATTGCGGCTCGTCGCGGACAAGCTGAACCTCAGCCGCGCCGAAGTGCATGGCGTCATGAGTTTTTATCATGATTTCCGCCGCGAACCCGCCGGTCATCACGTGTTGAGGATCTGTCGCGCCGAAGCCTGCCAGTCCATGGGCGGCGAGGCGCTGGCCGATGGTCTGCGCGCGGCGCTTGGTCTCGATTGGCACGAGACGACCGCGGATGGCCGGTTGACGCTTGAACCCGTCTACTGTCTGGGCCTTTGTTCCTGCGCGCCGGCGGCCATGCTGGATGATGCGATCTATGGTCGGCTCGACGAAGCGACGCTGAAGGATGTCGTTGCGGAGGCCGGACGATGAAACCCGTCATTTTCATTCCTTGCGATGCTGCTGCCCTCGCCGTTGGCGCCGACAAGGTGGCATCGGCCATCTCTCAAACGCTTGCCGCCCGCGGGCTGGACGCGCAGATCGTGCGCAATGGCTCGCGCGGCCTGCACTGGCTGGAGCCGATGGTCGAAGTGCGCACCGGCCATGGCCGCGTTGCCTATGGCCCGGTAAAACCATCTGATGTCGAAGGCCTGTTCGATGCCGGTTTTCTGGAGGGCGCAGATCATCCGCTTTTCCTTGGCGAAGCCCGTGAACTGCCGTTCCTGAAGCGGCAGACGCGCCTGACCTTTGCCCGCTGCGGCGTGACGGACCCGCTGTCCGTCTCTGACTACCGCCATTACAAGGGGCTGCGCGGACTTGAAAACGCGGTAACGATGCAGCCCGGCGACATCGTTCAGATGGTCACCGACAGTGGCCTGCGCGGTCGCGGTGGCGCCGGCTTTCCGACCGGCATCAAATGGGACACGGTCCGCAAGGCGCCGGGTGCACGGAAATACGTCGTCTGCAACGCCGACGAAGGCGACAGCGGCACCTTTGCCGACCGGATGATCATGGAGGGCGACCCCTTCGTGCTGATCGAAGGCATGGCGATCGCGGGCATCGCGACGGGCGCGACCAAGGGCTATATCTACACCCGCTCGGAATATCCCCATGCGATCCAAACCATGAGAGCGGCGATCGAGATCGCGCGCCGGGAGGGCATTCTGGGCCCGGCGGTGCTCGGCTCCGAACACGCTTTCGATATGGAAATGCGCGTGGGCGCCGGGGCCTATGTCTGCGGCGAGGAAACCTCGATGCTCAACAGCCTGGAAGGCAAGCGCGGCGTCGTGCGCGCCAAGCCGCCGGTCCCGGCGCTTGAAGGCCTGTTCGGCTGTCCGACCGTGGTCAACAATGTGCTGTCGCTGGCCTCCATCCCGCTGATCCTGGACCGCGGCGCGGAATACTATCGTGATTTCGGCGTCGGCAAATCGCGCGGCACCATGCCGATACAGCTTGCCGGCAATATCAAACATGGCGGGCTGTTCGAGACCGCCTTCGGGATCACGCTCAATGAACTGATTTACGATATCGGCGGCGGCACGGCGAGCGGCCGGCCGGTGAAGGCCGTGCAGGTCGGCGGGCCGCTCGGCGCTTATTTTCCGACGAGCCACTTCGATATTCCCTTCGACTATGAGGCCTTTACCGCCAATAACGGCCTGATCGGCCATGCCGGCATCGTCGTCTTTGACGACACAGTCGACATGATGAAACAGGCGCGCTTCGCCTTTGAATTCTGTGCGCTGGAAAGCTGCGGCAAGTGCACGCCCTGTCGCATCGGCGCGGTGCGCGGAGCCGAAGTGATCGACAAGATCGCGGCGGGCGCGGGGGTCGCCGAGCAAAAGGCGCTTCTGGATGACCTGTGCAACACGATGCGGCTAGGTTCGCTCTGCGCGCTGGGCGGCTTCACGCCTTACCCGGTTTCAAGCGCGCTCACCCACTTCCCGGAAGACTTCGGACCGCGCCCTCAGTCACAGACCCAACCGGCAGAAGCAGCGGAGTAGTGACATGTCCCTGATCAAGGAAATCGATTACGGCACACCGGCTTCGAAATCAGAGGCGACGGTTACGCTCACCATCGACGGCTTCGAGGTCACCGTTCCCGAAGGCACATCGGTGATGCGGGCGGCCATGGAAACCGGGATCGCCATTCCCAAGCTGTGCTCGACCGACATGGTCGACGCCTTCGGCTCCTGCCGGCTCTGCCTGGTGGAAATCGAGGGGCGGCGCGGCACGCCGGCCTCCTGCACCACGCCGGTTGCCGATGGCATGGTGGTCTCGACCCAGACCGACAAGCTGAAGACGCTGCGCCGCGGGGTGATGGAGCTTTATATCTCCGACCACCCGCTCGATTGCCTCACCTGCGCAGCCAATGGCGACTGCGAGCTTCAGGACATGGCCGGCGCCGTGGGCCTGCGCGATGTGCGCTACGGCTATGACGGCGGCAACCATGTGAAGACGCGCGACGGCGGCGGCGAGGTCAACGCACGCTATCTGCCGAAGGATGAGAGCAACCCCTATTTCACCTATGATCCGTCGAAATGCATCGTCTGTTCGCGCTGCGTGCGCGCCTGCGAAGAGGTGCAAGGGACCTTCGCGTTGACGATTGCAGGCCGCGGTTTCGAATCCCGCGTGTCGCCCGGCAGTTTCGGCGATGACTTTCTCGGCTCCGAATGCGTCTCCTGCGGGGCCTGCGTTCAGGCCTGCCCGACGGCGACGCTGCAGGAAAAATCGATTTACGATATCGGCCAGCCGGAACACTCCGTCGTCACCACCTGCGCCTATTGCGGCGTCGGCTGTTCCTTCAAGGCGGAAATGCGCGGCGAGGAACTCGTGCGCATGGTGCCCTACAAGGATGGCAAGGCCAATCACGGCCATTCCTGCGTCAAGGGCCGTTTTGCCTATGGCTATGCCAGCCACAAGGACCGTGTCCTCAACCCGATGATCCGTGAGAATATCACCGACCCCTGGCGCGAGGTTTCGTGGGAGGAGGCGCTCGGCTTTGCCGCGTCCAGGCTGCGCCGGCTTCAGGCGAATTACGGGCGGGATTCGATCGGCGTCATCACCTCGTCGCGCTGCACCAATGAAGAGACCTATCTGGTGCAGAAACTCGCGCGCGCGGTTTTCGGCAACAACAATACCGATACCTGCGCCCGTGTCTGCCACTCGCCGACCGGCTACGGGCTCGGCCAGACCTTCGGCACGTCGGCGGGAACCCAGGATTTCGACAGCGTCGAAGACGTCGATGTCGCGCTCGTCATCGGCGCCAACCCAACCGACGGGCATCCGGTGTTTGCCTCGCGGCTGAAAAAGCGGCTGCGGCAGGGGGCCAAGCTGATCGTCATCGACCCGCGCCGCATCGATCTGGTCCGGACGCCGCATGTGGCGGCAAGCCATCATCTGGCGCTGCGCCCGGGCACCAATGTGGCCATCGTCACCGCGCTTGCGCATGTGATCGTCACCGAGGGGCTCTACGACGAGGCCTTCATCCGCGAGCGTTGCGACTGGGACGAGTTCCAGGATTATGCCGCCTTTGCCGCCGAGCCCGCCAACAGCCCGGAATCTGTCGAGGCGCTGACCGGCGTTCCGGCCGCAACGGTTCGGGAAGCGGCACGGCTTTATGCCAAGGGCGGCAATGCGGCCATTTATTACGGTCTCGGCGTTACCGAGCATTCGCAGGGCTCGACCACCGTCATCGGTCTTGCCAACCTTGCGATGATGACCGGCAATATCGGCAGGCGCGGCGTCGGCGTGAACCCGTTGCGCGGCCAGAACAATGTTCAGGGCTCCTGCGATATGGGCTCCTTCCCGCACGAACTGCCGGGCTACCGCCATGTCAACAACGCGGATGTCCGCGATATCTTCGAAAAGGCCTGGGGCGTGCCGATTTCGGACGAGCCGGGTCTGCGCATTCCCAACATGCTGGACGCCGCCGTCGACGGCACCTTCAAGGGGCTTTACTGCCAGGGCGAGGATATTCTGCAATCCGACCCGGATACCAAGCATGTGTCGGCCGGGCTGGCGGCGATGGAATGCGTCATCGTCCACGATATCTTCTTGAACGAAACGGCGAATTACGCGCATGTCTTCCTGCCGGGCTCGACCTTCCTGGAAAAGGACGGCACCTTCACCAATGCCGAACGGCGGATCAACCGGGTGCGCAAGGTGATGTCGCCAAAGGCCGGCTATGCCGACTGGGAGGTGACACAGTTGCTCGCAAACGCGATGGGCGGCAACTGGTCCTATGCCCATCCATCCGAGATCATGGCAGAGATTGCCGCGACGACGCCGAGCTTTGCCAATGTCACCTATGACCTGCTGGACGAGAAAGGCTCGGTGCAGTGGCCCTGCAATGACGAGACGCCGGACGGCACGCCGATCATGCATATCGACGGTTTCGTGCGCGGCAAGGGACGCTTCATCCGCACCGATTACGTGGCGACCGACGAGAAGACCGGACCGCGCTTCCCGCTGCTTCTGACCACGGGCCGCATTCTCAGCCAGTATAATGTCGGCGCGCAGACGCGGCGGACGGACAATGTCGTCTGGCACGAGGAGGATGTTCTCGAAATCCATCCGCATGACGCCGAGCTTCGCGGCGTGAAGGACGGCGATTGGGTGAAACTGCAGAGCCGCTCCGGCGAGACCAGCCTGCGCGCGAAAATTACCGACCGGGTCTCGCCGGGTGTGGTCTACACCACCTTCCATCACCCGGCCACGCAGGCCAATGTCATCACCACGGATTTTTCCGACTGGGCGACGAACTGCCCGGAATACAAGGTGACGGCGGTTCAGGTCTCGCCATCCAACGGGCCGACGGACTGGCAGGAGGAATATGAGAACTTTTCGAGACAGGCGCGACGCGTCGAGGCGGCAGAGTAGAATGGCGCATCACCGGCAAATACGGCCGGGATGTCCGGTGGAGGACAAATGACATGGCACCTGAAAAGCTGACCTATATGGCCAACCAGATTGCCGCCTTCTTCCGCTCTCGCCCGCATGAGGAGGCAGTGGCCGGCGTCGCCGACCACATCAGCAAGTTCTGGGAACCGCGTATGCGTACCCAGCTCTTCGAGATGCTGGAAGAGCCCGGCAGTGACTTTGACCTACTTGTCATAGAGGCCAGAGACAGCATTCGGCCGGTGGACAAGCACGACTGAGCGCGCTGCCACTGAAACGCTGCCTGTTTGCCATACCTTGATGCTGCTGCTTTGCCGAACGCGCGTCCAGCGCCGTCAGCCGCTTCGCCCCGGAAACGTCCATGCCGCCGTATTTGGCTTTTCACTTATTAAAGGTCGCGTCTGAAATCCCGTGCTTGCGGCACACGTCGGCCACCCTTGCGCCGTCCGCAAGGGCTCACCCTGCTCCTTCAGCACCAAAGTAATCTGCTCTTCCGTAAATCCCTGCTTCGTCATATGTCCGCCCTCGATCGGCCGGACTCCAATCCAATCTGAAGGGCTCTAGTGCCAGGTCAGACTTTCCGGCACGTCGAATGGCTCTTCATTTTCACGCAACGTCTCACTCGCCGGCGGCGACGTCCTGCGCGAATAGCGAAGACACAGCGCTTTCGAAACGCTGATACCCGAAGTCGGAAGCGCGCGAATGGGCAGCAAGGCTCAGCATCTCCAACGTTTCGTCCGAAGTGTCGTTCAGCAAACGTCTGGTCTGGACAACCAAGCCATCCAGGTCCTCGAAGAAAAAGCCGTTGAGACCATCCGTGACAATCTCGGTCGGGCCGCCGGCGCGAAGGGCAACAGGGATCGCACCGCCCGACATCGCTTCAACGAGACTGATCCCGAAATGCTCCGCCTTTTCGGGTTCCGCTTGAAGATCGCGGCCAAGGCCGGTTGCATGCCAGTAAATCAGGCTCTCCGCGTAAAGCCGCCTGAGCGTGGCTATCGGACAATTGACATGGAAGAAAACAGGCAGGTCAGCGGCAGCTTCTCGAATGGAGGCGAGGAAATCGATATCGCTGGCCTCCGGGAATGACGAACCGGCCAGATGCAATTCCACGTCGTTGACGCCGCTTTCGATGAGCTTCCGGAATGCCTCAATCTGAAGATCCTGCCGCTTCGAGTGGCCGCCGACAAAGAAACGCCCCACGGACAGGATCATCCGACGCCTTGAGGCCGCAGGCTCGACCAAGGGAACAGGCGGATAGACAATTCTGGTCGGCACGGCCGGAAGCCCGGCCTTGCGACAACGGCTCCTGTAGTTTTCCTCCGTGAAGGTCGAATTGACCATCACCGCCTGGTAGGTCTGCAGCATGTCGCCATCGCTGCTGGCGTTCTCCTTCAACTGAAACGGGAACTGGCAGTGATAGATCCGCACCCGACCGCGGCCCGCGACAGGCGGCAGCGCGGCATTGCCCATGGTCAGCATGAGGTCCGGATCGGGGCCCTTCTCGAACTCTGCGAGCGTCTTGAAGCAAAGCATGCCAAGGTCGAGGTCGAAAGCGGAGCCGATCTGGCGCAAACGGAGATCAGAATAGCGGTTGGGCGTAACCACTTCGACCCTGTGCGTGCGGGCAAGTTGACGGGCAGCGCTGAACAGGTAGCGTTCGCCGCCTCCGGGCGTGACCGAGTAGGGTGTATAGACAACGGCGACAGGAAGCTCCGCGGTCTCCTGCGGAGGCGTGGACCACTTGTCCGGCACGAAGTCTGCAAGCGCTTCGGACAATGCTGCATCGTCGCGTTTTCTCAGGAACTCGCCCCAGCGCGCGACAAACTTGTCCCTGTTGGCATCGCCCAAAGCCTTGCGTCGCGCTTCCGCCTTCGTATTGCCGTTCGCTGCAGCGCCTTCGATATGAATAACCCGGCTGTCCGGGCAGTAGGCGACAGGCCTGCCGAGTGCGCGAAGCTTGAAGCACAGGTCGGAATCTTCGTAATAGGCAGGCTCGAAGGTGAGATCGAAACCAGCTGCCGCAATGAACATTTCACGATCGATCAAAAGCGCCGCCGCCGAGATATAGTCGACATACCTCTCCGACAGGATATCCTGTGTCGGAAAGTCCTGATCGCGCCCATAGCGGACTGGATATCCGCCTTCGTTGATCGTCCCGCCCGCTTCCTGAACGCGACCGTCCGGCCACAGGAACATTGGTCCCACCGCGCCGAGCGAAGGGTTTTCATCCATCATTCGGCGCATGGCGGAAAGCCAGCCGGACTGCGGGAAGGCATCGTTGTTCAACAATACGACATATTTTCCCCTGGCAGCCTCAGCCGCAATGTTATTTGCTTCTCCAAAAAACCGGTTGCAACCGATCTTGATGAAGGTAACGCCCGGGATAGGCTTGGACAGCCGTTCGATATCCTCCTCGCCTGACCCATTGTCGACGATCACAATCTCATATGTGTAACCTTCCGTATTCAGCCAGATCTGACGGATGCACTCCAGTGTGAGCGCAGAAGCGTTCCAGTTGACAATCAGAATGGATACGTCCGGATCGACACTCGTGCACCAGCGCGCGGCGCGTTTCATCACCTTGTCGGTCGAAAATCGTGCCGCTCCGGGAAAATAGGGACGGTAGCAGCCCGAGATCACAGGAACCGGAGCAGAACCGGCCGCTTCAAGGCCCTCGCTTCGCAAGGTGTCGACGGCGTCGGACCAGGTCGGACGAGAAAATTCCCTCTTGATCCTGTCTTCCGCTGCCTCGACGGCCGGGCGGTCATTGAGAGCTTTCAAGAATACCCCGACAGCACCTTCAAGGTCATTCGGATCGAAATACCAGGCGAAATCTTTCGCCTGCTCCATGACAGGCGGAAGATTGGAAGCCAGGCAGAGTTTTCCGTGCTGAAGGCTCTCGACGACCGGAAGTCCGTATCCTTCGCTCAACGAGGGAAATGCGGTAAAGCGGCAGGCCTGCGTCAACGCCGCGATTTCCTCATCATCCAGTCCGGACAGGACAACAAGTTTCCCTGTCTCGACAAGATCACGATAGATCGAATCCCGAGAGCCCAGACCCGCATCATTGCGCCCGGCGAGAACCAGCTGAGGCACATCATGCCCCTTCTCCAGCAACAAGCGCCACAGGCGGCAAAGCATAGCCTGGTTCTTGCGCGCATCGATCGTGCCGACGCTGAGAACAAAATCATCGACCTCGAGATCGGCGAATTTGTCCTGCTGAAGCTGTTTCTCAGGGGCAGCAATCTGCTTCAGAGGATGCGCTCCAAAGGGCGCTTTGACGATTTGCGCACCGACCTCTACGCCTTCCAGGATCGCCCAGCGCAAAATCTGCGCACGCACGAATTCCGTGGAAACATAGATGCGATCTGCGGTCTGAAGGGCAACGGTCAGCCATTCCGCAAAACGTCTTGACTGCGCCTCGTCGACATCCGCCCCCCCTTCAAGAGGAATAATGTCGTGAACCAGAACGGAAAAGCCGATGCCCTTCTGGAAAAGGTGCCGGAAGAGCGCAGTGAACTTGGGCGTCCAGACCAAGCCGGTGAAAAAAACATGGTCACCTTTGGAAGGCGCGCGAACCGCATCGAATTTTCCGACGCCCTCCTGATAGCTTCCGCCGAGCTTCGAAAAAAGATCGGCGTTCAGCTCAGCGCCGCTCATGCCAATCAGGTCAAGGCCGGTCCGTCCTGTGCGGCACGGTATGAAATCAACTCGCTCTTCGCTCAACGCAGCGTTCAGAATTTCGACGGATACCCGTCCCACGCCCGTCAGCCTCTGATGCGCTTCAAGCCAATCGAGCGTGTCGCCGACATAGAACCAAAGGCGGGGAGAAATGGAGATCGGTCGCGACGAACAGATCGTCTCGGGCCTGGGATCCGCCTCCGACACAAAGGCGTCCTGGAGCAATAACTGTGCCTGGTCGATACGATTGCGACGGTACGCCCTCCGCTTCCTCGCATTGAATGGGTGTCGATAAAGCGCGGTATACCTTGCCTTTCTGCGACTAATCAGCTTCCGGACGGTTTGAGAAGCCGGCGCAGTATCCATCAAGATCGAGCCATCAAGGCGGCGCAGCATTTTCTCGCGCTGTTTCTGCCGGTATTTCTTCCGCTTCCGGCTTGAGAAAGGGTGCCGGAGCGATGCTTTCCAATTCAGTGCACGCAGCTTTGGCTTAAGCAACTCACGCGCCAGAGCGCCATTCGGCGCCGCCACCTTCTTGGGTTCGGCATGGGATTGCCGAGCATCCAATCGCGGTATCTCGTCGGCGCCTTTCTCGAGGAGCCCGGTCAAAATGCCGATCTGGCCGAGCAACTCGTCTATCCGCTGTTCGCGACGATCACTCAGTTCACGCACTTTGATCGTGTTTTTCTCGGCCTGATCGAGACTGTGGGCCAGCTTGAAATATTGCTTTTCATATTTCGCAGCAGTCGCCTCGGCTCCTTCCAGCGCGGCCCTCAACCGATCCATCTCGACCTTCTGTCGCCCCGTTTCATCTCGCAAGGCATCTCGATCGGCTTTCGCAACGAGGGCATTCCACTCGCGCGCAACCTTGTCCCCCAGCAAACTGTAAGCTTGTCTTATCTCGGTTGCGGTATCGTCATCGCCGTTCATGAACGGCGCCAGACATTCCGGGACCTCCCCGAGCGCCAGAACTCCGAGCCCGTGCTGGTGATGGAAATTGAAAGTCGGATATTTTTCGCTCAATTCACCGAACAGTTTCCAAACGCCGAATTCGCGCTCTCTGACCTGGGTATCGTGGAACAGAACAATGGCGTTCTGCGAAAGCTTCGGAAGCCATTCCTCAAAATCATTCTTCGCATCTTCGTAAAAATGGCGTCCGTCGATGTGCAGCAGGTTGATGTATCCATCGGGAAACTGTGACACTGCGTCACTGAACGTTGAGCGCACAAGGCGGGAAAAGGCCGAATAGCTTTCATTTACCCGAGAAACATTCTCAAAGACCTCCTCCCCGTAGAACCCGGCATGCTCGTCGCCAACCCAGGTATCAACGGCAAAGGATGCCGTTTGCAGGTCATGTTTCTTGATTGCCTGGCAAAAGCAAAAGTAGGAAAAACCATTATGAGTGCCAAGTTCGACAAAAACCTTGGGATTGAGCTCAGAAATCAGATGAAATGCGAAGGGGGCATGTCCGAGCCATCCTGATTCGACGATCGTCTCTGGCGAAATCAGACTGTTTCGAGAAAGGAATTCCTGCATGTAACACTCAACTGTTCTGAACGCGCCGCCCAAGCTGAATTTAGGATGAAACGCTTTATTCGGTAAGCTATAGGCAAATTTGACCGCTTTGGAGGCGCTGGGAAATCGACACTTCCAGTTATATCATGACAGAAGAATTGTCACCGCAATTTGGAGAACCGGCTCTCCCGCAACCCTCGTTCCTTTAACGGTCGTAGAACCCCCCCTCCTCTTTCAAGGGCGCTGCCAGCGGCAACGCCGTTTCGGCTAGGTCTCCGCCTCTGCTGTTGCCGGATGCCGAAACCGGTTGACTTCACCGGAAACAGTCGCTTTGCCGATTGGCCAAGCCAGGCCGGCGGAGGTTTATTGCAGTCCAGCAAGCCACCGAAGGCTGTTTTGGTTTGTCTCTGGCAGAAGGCCCGCCCCATGCCGCTTTCACGCTCTAGAAGCGAAGGTCGAAGCGCATGTTGAAATTGTGATCCTGCACCCCTTCGGCAAGCTGCCCGTCATAACCAAGGGAAAGGTTGGCTTCGTTGGAGAGGTCGAAAGACAGGCCGACCCCGAGCAGAGCCGCGTCCCGGGCCGTTGGAACACCGGAGATCCCGAAACTGCTGCCGCCATCGAACGCCATCACGGAGATCCCGTTGAGATCGCCATAGGCATGCTGCCAGCCGGCATGTCCGGAAAGACGTGCCGCCGTTTCGCCGAGCATGATGTCACGGCCGGCGCGAAGGCCGAGCGTCGTGGTCCACAGATCCTGCGTCTGGGATGCCGCATGGAGCGCCGCCATGCCGCCGGTCTCGGAAAAACCGTCGGTCTTCAGGTTGACATAGGACGCCGCCGCGAACGGCTGCACATATCCGGCCTCGTCTCCGAACCGCCAGCCCGTTTCCGCAAAAGCCTGCAGCGTTTGGGCATCATAGTCGGCGTTCAGCTGCTCGCTCAGCCCGACAAAGGGCACGGTCCGCTTGGTGGAGATTGCATGGTGGCCGAAGGAGCCGCCCAAGCTGAGGTTGAACGGACCTGCCTGCGTGCTGCCATACCCGCCGATATAATAGCTGTCGGTATCGGCTGAAACCGTAAAGCCCTTCTCGTCAATCGAGGAATGCATGTAACCTCCGGTAAGGCCGAACAGCCAGTCCTGACCGACACGGGCGTCGCCGCCGAACAGGGCTCCGCCGCTGGATGTGTCCACGGTGTGGGCATTGCCATCGCCCTGATAGCGCCCGAGCCCGCCCAGAGCGTTGAACCAGACCGAGACCGGATCCTCCGAAAATGTCTCGCCGTTCTGCGCCGCGTCTGCGGCAAAGGCGGCATTAATCCGGGAGAGGATCGCCTTTTCGATCTCTTTGGGCTCATCCCTCAAAACAGTGTTGGCGGATGCATGGATTTCGCCGGAGAGCGCATCGAAAATCTGCGGCGCCTCATTCTCGTAGAGCCCTAGGATAGAGCGATAAAGCGCCGTGTCGGGCGGCAGGCTGTCCAGCCCCTGCGCCGTAGCCTTCTGGTTGGGTGTTCTTGCCTCGTCGACAAAATCGACATCGTTTCGCTGAAGCGTCAGATAGACATTTGCGGCATCGTAGCCGAGATAGGAATCGAGAAAGGCAAAATTTTCGCTCACGCTGCCGAAACCACCCGTGATACCGCCTTCGGCCGTCACCACGGTATAGACATTGATTGGATCATAGCCGGCGCCGGTATCGCCGGACCGCTCCGCCAGAACGACGAGACTTGCGCCCTTGTCTATCGTTGCCGCGCCCGCAATCTTCAGCAGGTCATTATTGATGCCGGCGTCTGCTCCGCCGTCATTGACCTCGACCTGGTAGACCGCGCCGTCGCCAAGCCTCAGATCGCCGGCGACATTCATTGTTCCGATGGAATTGCCCGGCGCGACCACACCCGAAATCACCGTGTCCCCGACCGTTCCGGAGCCGACAAGCATGGCAGCGGCGGAAACATTGACCGCGCCTATGGCGCCATTGACCACCAGCTTGCCGCCGAACACATCGGTACCGCCGGTATAGCTGCTCTTACCCGTCAGAATGGTCGTGCCGGAATAGACTGCGACGCCCCCCGCTCCGGTGATAGCGGACGCAAAGGTGTAATCCGCGTTGGTATGGTTGAAGACGATCTTGCCGCTGCCCGTGCCGAAATCGATCAGCGCTGTGTCGATATTGCCCGCGGCGACAGCCGCCTCGCCTGCCGCGGCACCGATGTTCAGCGTTCCCCGTGTCCCTATTGAAAACGCGTTCATGGCACGAACCGTGCCGCCATCGGCAACCGTCAGCACGCCGGTGGCGCCCGCGCTGCCAATTTTCATCGTATCCGTGGTCCACAGCGACCCGGTCCCGTTGACCGTCGCCGTGCCTCTCGTCCATGCGGACGGTCCGAGCGTGGCCGTTCCACTGGTAACAGCGCCGCCATTTTCGACCGCAAGCCCGCTGCCCGCAATCGAACCGATGGTCAGCGACCCGCCGGTCCCGGTGGAAAGACGCGATCCTTTTCCGGTAACCGTAATGCTGCCCGTGGGCAAGGAAAGCGATGCGCTGCCGACAGCGATCTTGCCCGACGCGTTGACACCGCCGCCTTCGCCGATCACAAGCGCGCCGGAACCAGTGCGTCCGATATTGAGAGCACCATTCAGCGTCCACAGCGCCGCCGTACCGGTGACATCGACGCGGCCATCCTCGCCGGCAACGGTTCCAATGAAGCCGGAACCGCTTGAAAATGCGTTGTTGATCTCAAGCGTGCCGGATGCAATGCGCACCTCGCCGCTATAGGCGCTCGTCGTCCCTGTCAGCCGAAGGCGTCCGGGTCCGTAGATCGCCAGCGTACCGGAGCCGGTGAAGCTGCCGCCAAACACCGTATCGGCGCTCTGGTTGACCGACAGCCTGGCTGTTCCCAGGTCGACTGTGCCGCCAGCTCCCGAAAATCGATGCATCAGGAGATCATTGTCGTTGAGATCGAGCACGCCGCCATTGACCGTGTAGGTCCCACCTTGCGCGAAGGCGAGCAGCGAGCCGGCCCGCAGAATGCCGCCTTCCACCCTGGTTTCGCCGGTATAGATGTTATTGCCGAACAGCGTGGTCGTGCCGGAATAGGCTTCGATGCCGCCTGCGCCCTTGAGATCGGGGAAAAACGTGTAATCCGTGTCGGTGTGGTTGAAGACGATGCTGCCGTCACCCGCGCCGAAGACGATCGCACCGGTCTGGAGCGCGCCGGCAGCCGTGGCTGTCTCTCCCGCCGCGGCCCCGATATTGAGGGCGCCGCTAGAACCGCCTGCCGCAGCGATCTCAACGCGATCGTTTGCGATGACGGTTGCGCTATCAGCCAATGTCAGAACGCCGCTTCCGCGATCGCCGACGACCAGCACGCCGCCGGTGCTTGTCCACGTCGTGCCCGCACCGGAAACAATGGCCGAGCCCGAACCGCCTGCAACAGCCCCGATGACGCCGCTTGCCGCCTCTGCCGTTCCGCCGCCTGACAGGATCAGCATACCGGTGCCCTTGCTACCCACGGTCAATGCACCGGTGAGCGCCAGTTTGGAGCCGGAACCGGACAGATTTACTGTCCCCTGCGCAATATCGTTTGCGCCGAGAACCATGTCCTTTCCGCTCATCGCGCCGCTGTCCGTGATGGTCAGCACGCCTTCGGCGTTCCAGCCCACGCGCGAAATAACGAAGTCATACCAACGCGATCCAACGCCGGTAATCGTTGCCGCGCCGTATTGATTGGTGCCGATATTGGCGATGGGAGCGGTTACCGTCCCGCCTCTGGAGATCGTCAGCGAGGCGGGATCCTTCACCCCCACCGAAACAAAATCGGTCTCCGAAATCGCTGTCCCGTACGGCCCGCCGTCGATGCCATCGACGGTAACATCAGTATTGATCCAGAGGCCTGCGAGCGCCGGTCCCGAAACCGCGAGAAACGCGGTCGAAGCCAGCAATGCCAATTTGGGAGCAGCTTGGAGCGCATGTTTGGCCACGCCCTTCGGGCGCTTGCGGGAACGCACGGATACATGAACTGGTCTTTTGGTTGATTGGCCTTGCCGCATGGTTGCTCCCCTGAAATCATTGCGCAGAACCATGCCTTCGAAGCGCCTTCGACGATCGGGAAACCGTGTTGACTTGCTTACGACATCAAGCTCCGCCGGCGCTTATTGTTCAGCAATCCAATGATTGGAATCCCCGGATCAGGGGTTTTGACCTGAAGGGCGGGAAGCCATAAACGGTTCGCATCGGGCATACGCCGCTGACGATTCTTTGCAGCGCTGCCGCGGATACGCCGCATCACACGAATGAAATTGAACAGGAGCGTTTCATCATGACCTCGATTACAGCTGGCTCCTGTCTGTGTGGTGACGTCAAATTTGAAATCTCAGGTGCGTTTGAGAACTTCTTTCTTTGTCACTGCACGCGATGTCGAAAAGATACCGGGTCGGCGCATGCGGCCAATTTGTTTTCGTCGACAGCGACATTAAGCTGGATTTCCGGAATTGAGAGCGTCCGAAGCTACAAGGTTCCGGGGACCCGGCACGAAAAAAGCTTCTGCACCAGCTGCGGATCGGCAGTGCCGAGCCTTCAGTTGGAGGGGGCATTGGTGGTTGTCCCGGCCGGGAGCCTTGATAGCGCGATTGATATAAGGCCACGTGCGCATATTTGCCTCGCAAGCCGCGCGGAATGGGACGCCGGTTTGGACAACATCCCAAAATTCAACGGCCTTCCCGGTTAGGTTCAATACAGCAAACCGGTCTCCGGCAAACGCGACACGGCTCGCATGTTTTCTTGACCGTCCTCCCATTAATTTTGATAGTTGCTAACGTTAAAGAGTGGGAAACGCCATTTTCGACGGTCAAACAGGCTCATGCTGGACGAAACAATCGATACTGAACGAATTTATGCGCTTTGGGACGAGCTTTCGGATTTTGAAGCGTCGCGCATGCCCGAGGCGCGCGTGCATCTGCTGACGGTCGTCAGCGACATGATCGACGCGCGACAGGCCGACTGGATCGGCGCCGTCAGGCTTGCCGACAACGTGCATCGCGACCCGCTTTTCGGATGGCGGCCACGAAGCCTGTCAGCACTTTATCCCGACGCGGAAGCCGCACGAACCATCCAGGAAGCCTTCGCCCTGATGGAGAAGGGCGAGCCCGACATCACCACGATCCGCAACGCCGAGCTTGCCGGACAATTCCGGGTGTTCATGCTTGATGAGCTTGCGACGCCCGAATGGTTTGAGAGCTATTCCTACAAAACCTTCTATCGCGGGCTGGACCGGCTGGATTCGATCTGGGTGGGCATTCCCATCAATGCCGATGCCGAAATCCAGATCGGCTTTCACCGCGAGCTCTCGCAGCCTCGCTTTTCGGAGCGTGATCGGCGGATCGTGGCGCACGCCCTGCGCGGCATCCGCTGGTTCTATCGTCTTCAGATGCTCTCGGAAGGGATCGGGGTCGCATCCGACCCCCTGACGCCCATGGAAGCCAGGGTGCTGCGCGACCTGCTGCAGGGACTTTCGGAACGCAATATTGCCGAAAACAACGGCCAGAGCCCACATACCGTCCATGATCACGTCAAGCGGATCTACCGCAAATACGGCGTTTCGAGCCGCGCGGCATTGATGGCGCTTTGGCTGGGGCAGCCCATACCCCCCTAAACAGGGGATTCCAAACGCGGAACGGCTGACCGATAAGCTTTGGCAAAACAGGGTCTCGTCAATTCCGGCGCACCGCGCCGCCGTCATCAGGCTGAATGCAAGAGTGGGTCCCTTATGCAACGATCAGTGTGGGGGGAACCATGCGTCAAACGGCCCTGTCAGAGAAACCCGCTTTTCTGGCGATAACGCGCCTGCAATTGCTTGCCCTGACTGACGATAAAAAAACGCAGGGCAGCCTTCCGGGGACATCCCTCAAGAGCGGTCCGCCCGCGCGCCCGACTTCCTCCTGGTGGGGGTTTCTCGCCTGTGGCGCGCTCGCGACCCTATGCCTTTTCACGGGTACCGACACCGCGCTCGCGCAAACCGCGGAGCGGATCGAGCAGACGGTTGCCGGCCAGACGACCATTCTCGAGCGGTTCACCCCGCCCCAGCGTATCGGCACGGTCGATATCAAGGTTCAGGATCAGCGCAAACGCACCCCCGAAAAGGATGCCGCGCAGGTACGCTTCACGCTGAATTCGCTGACCGTTGAGGGCGCGGAAACGCTGCCCGGCACGGCGTTTTCCGATCTCTGGCAGGGCATGACAGGCAAGGTCATCACGCTTGCCGATCTCTACCGCATCGCCGCGGAGATCGACGCCCGCTATCTGAACGCGGGCTATCTCGCCATGACCGTCGTGCCGGTCCAGGATTTTTCCTCCGGCAAGATCACGCTCCGCGTCTATGAAAGCTATGTCGGGACGCTGGAAGTCAACAGCACCATTCCGGGTATCCGCGAGCGGCTTGCGCCCTATATCGACCGGATCATCGCCATGCGGCCGATCCGGATCAAGGAGGCCGAGCGCATTCTGCTGCTGATGAGCGACCTCGGCGGGCTCGATATAGAAGGCACGCTGATCCGGCCGGAGACCCCGCAAGGCGGCGGAACGCTGCACCTCGATATCGGTTTCGACCGCGCCTCGGGCGGCGTCGGTCTCGACAATCTCGGCACCGATGAGGTCGGCCCGCTGGAGCTTTCCGGCAATGTCACCGTCAACGACATGCTGGGGCTTTTCGATACGGCAAGCCTTGTCGGCGTGACCGTTCCCAACACGCCGCAGGAGATGATCTTCTTGCAGGCCTCGCAGGATATCCCGATCGGCTTCAACGGCCTGTCCGCCGGATATGATCTCTCCTACATCACCCAAAAGCCGGGCGGCGATCTGAAGGCGGACGACATTCATATCGAGTCCGTGATCGGCACGGCGCGGCTCGACTATCCCTTTATCCGTACGATCGACCAGAGCCTCTTCGGCAGGATCGAGGTCAATCTGCGCAATGACCGCGTCTATGTGATGGGCGCACGGGCGGCGCGCGAACAGACGCGCTGGGCGGCGATGTCTCTGACCTATGACCGGCAGAACGGAGACACGGCATTCCTGACGACGGCGGAATTCGGCCAGGGGCTCGGGCAGGAAACCACCCTGCCGGATGTGCCCGAGGACTATCGCTTCGCGCGTCTGAACTTCGACATCGCGCATGATCTGGGCGCCGACACGGCCATCCGGCTGCGCAGTGCCGGGCAGTATTCGGCAACGCCGCTGCCGGCAGCGGCGCAGTTCTCGCTCGGCGGCGATCCCTACGGCTGGGCGTTTGACGGCGGCACGCTTTCCGGGGCCAGCGGCGCGGCGGCCGCCCTTGAACTCAGCCATAATGTCGAGACAGGCTGGTCGGCGCTTCCGGGTCTGACCTGGACGACGTTTGCGGATTATGGCGTTGTCTGGAACGAGGCGGCAAGCGCCGATTATGCGCGCGATTCGCTCGGGTCCGTCGGCGTCGGCGTGAGCGGCATGTTTGCGGAAAAGATGAGCTTCCAGCTCATCGCCGCCGTCCCGTGGTACAGTCCCGATAACGGCGAGGATGAGGGACTCAGGATATTCTTCAGGCTGGGGCTGCCGCTTTGACGAGGTGTTGACCGCGTCAGCATTCGAATATGAGATATTCCGGCCGCGCCGGCAATTTGCAACAAGGAGAGAGGTTTTCCATGTCACAGTTCAGGGCTTCGCGCCGCCGTTTCTTGGCTTCCGCCGCACTGGCTTCAGCCTCGCTCACTTTGCTCCCGCTCCCCGCACTTGCAGACATGCTGCCGCCCTCTCGCACATCGGCTGTTCCGGTTCCACCCGGCCAGATCGACAAGGCTGTGGCAGCCCTTGACGGCATTGTCACAGACATCAAGGCGCGCAGCGGCGTGCCGGGCATTGCGGTCGCCGTGGTGCATGGCGGAAAGACCGTCTACGCCAAGGGCTTCGGCACGCGCGACGGCGCCCTGCCCGTCACGCCCGATACGGTGTTCCAGCTCGCCTCGCTCTCCAAATCCGTCGGCGCGACGGTCGTTGCCCGCCAGGTCAGCCGCGACGTGGTCTCCTGGGACAGCCGCATGCAGGATCTTCTGCCGTGGTTTTCACTGTCCGACGCGGCGGTGAGCGACCGGCTGACCATCGGCGACCTCTACAGCCATCGCTCCGGCCTGCCCGGCCATGCCGGCGATGACCTCGAAGACCTCGGCTTCGACCGCCAGACCATTCTCGAACGGCTGAGGCTCCAGCCGCTTTCGCCTTTCCGCATTAGCTACGCCTATACGAATTTCGGCCTGACGGCGGCCGCGGAAGCCGTCGCCGAAGCCTCCGGCGTGGCTTGGAGCGACTTGGCGGAAGAGGCAGTCTTCGAGCCGCTCGGCATGACTGTAACCAGCGCGCGTTTCGAGGATTTCATGGCGCGTGAAAACCGGGCGACACCGCATGCCAGAACCGCAGATGGCTTCGCCCCGCTCTATCAGCGCGATCCCGATGCCCAGACGCCCGCTGGCGGCGTCAGTTCGTCGGTCAATGACATGACGAACTGGATGAAGATGGTGCTCGCCGATGGCGGCGACCTCATAAGACCCGAGGCGCTGCAGCCGGCGATCAGCCCGCAGAGCTTTTCCAGCAGGCCGCACAGCCCTGACGAACGCGCGGGCTTCTATGGCTATGGCTTCGGGGTGGGCACCACCGAGAGCGGCCGGGTTATCCTCAGCCATTCCGGCGCCTTCATCCTGGGCGCTGGCACCTATTTCGCGCTGATCCCCTCGCTCGACGTCGGGATCATCGTCCTCTCCAACGCCGCGCCGGTGGGCGCGGTCGAGGCGATCGGCGCGAGCTTTACAGACATGGTGCAGACCGGCAGCGTGACCCGCGACTGGTTTTCAGGCTACGCGGCGCTGTTTGCCGGCGATTATATACCTTTGGGCGAGACCGCTGGAATGCCGTTCCCGAAGGCGGCCGCTGCGCCGCCCCTTGCAAGCTATTGCATCGGCCGCTACAGCCACCCCTATTTCGGAACCGTCGAGGTGCGCGAGGCTGACAACGGCGGCCTGGTCCTGTTGGCCGGCCCAGAACCGGAAGCCTTTCCGCTGATGCCATGGGACGGCGCGATGATGGTTTTCGACATTGAAACCGAGAACGCCCCCGCCGGTTCCCGCTCCGCCGCCACCTTCTCCGGCGGCCAGGACAAGGCCGAAACGCTGGAGATCGAACTCTTCGTACAGAACGGACCCGCCCGGTTTAAGCGGATATAGGGCGGTTCGCGATGTGGTCGGTCAGGAGCGGCGCACTGCCGTCCGTACCGTCCCGGGGGACAGATCGAAGGTCCCGGATTTATCGATATCCACCCCGGAACAATTGCCGATCCGGGTTGCGACGCGGCTCATCGTGACACGCGAGGCCGCGAGAAAGCACTTGTCCTCCTCCAGCAAGACGAAATGGCAGTGATCCTGTGGCCCGATGATGAAGCCTGTCAGCGCCGCCGCAGCCGTCGCGCAGATAGGAGCGCTTCCACTCCGCCCAGAACCGGTCCAGGGCCGCCAGCCGATCCGCCTGCGGTTGCGAGGGAAACAACGGGGCCGCTGCAAGCGAAAGCGGCAGAAGAAGACACCAGAGGAGGGCGAGGCTAATGATGCGCGTTGTCACCTGGAGAAACCTCATCCGCAAGCCCGTTCAGCCTTGGCGCGTTTTGAGTTTCTGCCTTCAAACAGCACTCAAGCGTGATCGTATAGGCCGAAAAGCCCCGCGGCTATTCGAAACACATCATTCGCCGTATTGTTGGAAAAGACCGCGATCAGCAGATCGTCATCAAGGCTGTAGATGAAATAGCTCCGGAACCCGACAATGCTGCCCTCATGCATGATCAGGTCGCCGCTTCGCATCACGCCGAAAGCGTAGCAGGCCGGGCCGCGCAGATCGCGTCCGGGCCAGCGCGCCGCATCGATGGGCACGACCGGCTGAAGCATGCGCTCGAGGGCTGGTTTCGTAAGCCCGGGCAGCGCCATGCGCCTGTAGACGCCGACCCATCGCGCAAAATCGTCCGCGGTGGTCACCAGGCCGCCATCGGCGGGGGTGACGGGCAGAGACACGACATCATCGGCGACATGACTGCAGGCGCTATCGTCCCACCGAAGCCCCGGGGCATCGTCCGGCCGCGACCGGGAGTCTTCGTCATGGATCTCGGAATCCGCCATTCCGAGGGGGGCCAGCAACTCCTGCTTTAGATAGTCCGCGTAACGTCGCCCGCTGCGATGCTCGATGATCTTGCCGAGCAAGGTGAAGCCGATGTTTGAATATTGAAACCGCGCGCCGGGCGCAAAGTTGAGCGGGCGTCCCATCGCCTCCCGGATCATGCCGTCGATCGTCGCGGAAAACGCCCATCCATCTGTCACATCGTAATAGTCGCGGATAACCGCGTAATCGGGGATTCCGCTGGTGTGGGTCAGAAGGTGACGGACGGAAATTTCACTCCAGATGCGCGTGCGGTACGTCTCCGGCAGCAGAGCGTTGATCGGATCGTCGAGTTTGATCGCGTCGGCATCAGCCAGTTGCATGATGGCCGCTGCCGTGAACTGTTTCGTGAGCGAGCCGACATGCAACCGGCGGTCCGTCCGGTTCGGCTGAACCTTTCCTGACGGCCCATAGGCGCGCTTGTGAACGGTCCGCTCCCGGGACGTGACCAGAACGACGCCGGAAAAGTGCTCGCTTGCAACCATCGCCTCGAGAAAAGCTTCCGCGTTGTCGTCAACTGTTTCGCGCACTCTGCCCCCCTGCTGCCGAATGTCATTTCTGCCCGTGCAGGGCTTCGGACGCGAAGCCGGCGAGTTCGCGGATGAAGAAATCGATGATCGTCGCCGGCTTGCTTGCGCCCTTCTCCACCAAGTTTCGATGCTTCCGTTTCCGCGTTGCCCCGCAAGCTTATGTTGAATTCACCAGCTTTTGGAAAGGACTTGCGCAAAATCGACCTTGCCTGACGCCTGCTGTTTCAGACAAGGGAAATGGCGCGCCTCCCGCTGCGGCAGACCGGCCTCGTTCTTCTGCGCGTCGATCTCCTCGACCAGCATGACAGCGTTCTTGATCACCAGGCTGGTGAGAGCAAGCCCGATGCCGACGGCAAGGTGGAAGGGCGCCAGCACGATCATTGGGCAAGCTGCCCCGGTTCTCCAAACCCGCCAGAGAGCCGAAAACCAAATCCCGACCAACGAATCCGGCGGCGCCCTGATACGCCAGGGACGCGTTTATGTCATCCCCGATACGCAAACGAGACACCGCAAGGGCATTTCGATTTGTAAAATGCGCGCAGGTCGTCAATTGTAGATCAGCACTCCGGGGGCGCCGATGTTCAAGGTCTTGTCAGGCATATGGGCTCTTTTGGTTGGCATCGTGCTGATCATGCTGGGCAACGGCATGCAATTTACCCTTGTTGGCCTGCGCGGCGGACTGGAGGGGTTTTCGGCTGCGGCGCTCGCAATCGTGACGTCCGGCTATTTCGTCGGCTTCCTGTCCGGCGCCCGCTATACCCCTGTCCTGATCCGCAATGTCGGGCATGTGCGCGTCTTCGCGGCACTTGGCAGCTTCATGTCGGCGGCACTGATTTCCTTTCCGCTGCTCGTCGAGCCGTGGGCATGGACCTTGCTGCGCATTCTCATCGGTTTCTGCATGTCCGGCATCTATGTCACGGCCGAAAGCTGGCTCAATGATGCCTCGACCAACGAGACGCGCGGCAAGGTTCTGTCCGCCTACATGATCGCGCAGACACTCGGCATCATCGGCGCGCAAGGTCTTCTGACGCTTGGCGATGCACAGACCTCGGTGCTGTTCATCGGCGCATCGATCCTCGTCTCGATTTCGTTCGCGCCGGTTCTGTTGACCGTTGGCCAGGCGCCCAGGACCGAGGTCACGCGGCCGATGCCGTTGCGCGAACTCTATCGCCAGTCACCGCTGGGCACGGTCGGCATCTTCTTTCTTGGAAGCGTCTATGCGACGCAGTCGGGCATGGGCGCGGTCTTCGGCGCGCTGATCGGCATGACGGCGGATCAGATCGCGCTGCTCGTGGCGATGCTGTTTGCCGGCGCGCTCGCCTTCCAATATCCGATCGGCTGGATTTCGGATCGCATGGACCGGCGCAAGCTGATCTTCGCAGCCTCGCTGGTCGGCGCGGTATCATGCCTTTGCGGCTTCTTGGCCGGGGGCGGATTGTGGCCGCTGATGGCCGCGGCCTTCATCGCCGGCGGCATGACCACACCGCTTTATGCGCTTTTTCTGGCCTACACCAATGATTTCCTGCCGCCAGAAGACATGCCGGCGGCATCGGGCGGGCTGGTCTTTACATTCGGGCTCGGCGCGATCGCGGGTCCGCTTGTCACAGGCTGGGCGATGGAGTGGGCCGGACCTTTCACCTTCTGGCTGGTTCTCGGCGCGACATTCGCCGTGATCGCGCTCTATGCGCTCTACCGGATGACCCAGCGGCCCGGCATTCCCGTTAGCGACACCGAAAGCTATCTCGGCGTGATGCCGACGGCAACGCCGGTCGCCGTGGAAGCCGCCAGCGCCTGGGCAGCCGAGCAGGCCGAGAACGAACGCGAGGAGAACGGCTGAAACAGGATCGAAACCCTGTTTCAGCCGGCGCGTTGATGATTCTGGCTGCACGTGTCATGCCGCCAGGTCAGAGTACCGTTCGTCTTTCCATACGCCATCCGCGCAATACCGCTTTGCAATCCGGCCGTCCTTCAGGGCAAACAGATGCAGCCAGCGATTTTCGAACAATTCACGTACCTCGGGGTGGGCGTTGAGGATGTGGGTGATCGGCTCTTCGGGCGCTTCGATCAGCACCGAAAGCCTGAGCGGTGTATGCGCCAGATTTTCACCGTCATTGATCACCTGCCAAGGCAAACCAGGGCGCAGCCTTCCGCCATTGCCCTCCACGACGCCAATGCCGCCAACCACGTTATGGATAAGCTTGTTGCCGCCGCCGAAAATATCCGGCGCAACGGTCGAGCCGTAATATTGCAGGCTGATCCAGCTTGCGACGACAACGGGGGCGGTCAGGATCAGCTCGAGCGTCTTGAAGCCGTCATCCGCACGCCAGTCATAGCTGTGTAGGAAGGCCCGGCCGTTGAGACTTGCTCCGGCCGTCATCTTGCGCGGGGCTGCGATGAATGTCGCGCATCCGGCAAGCCCCCATTCGGGCCGGATCTCCGACCAGTTGGTCGCCCGCTTCGATATCGACTGCGCGCTGGCGCCCGTGAGGCGAATGGCCCGTTCGGCGCGTGCTTCCGCACCCGCACGCGTCAGCCAGGTCCTCAGGTGCTCCATCTGGTCCTTGTCACACTGAAAATCCCCGTCAAACACCGTGACCTCATCCGTCGTCGTATCGTGCAGGGCGGCGACAAAAAGGGTGTCGTCCGGAAGATGGATGCCGTGACCGGGCAGACCGGCGCGGGTCTCTGCATCGTTGAGCAGGCTTGCGAGCAGCCGTGCCGAGACCTCCCCCGAATAGCCTCCGCAGGCCCCACAGTGATAGGCGCTTTGATGCGGATTATTGGTGACATGGGCGCCGTGGCCGACCAGCAGGATCGTTTTGGCATGGCCGCTCGTCAGGCTCATGGCTTTCAGGACCGCGGCCGCTGTCGCGGCCTTTGCATCCGCGCCAAGCGCAGGATCGAGCCTCGGCGCCGAATGACATCGCGTGCCGCCAAGGCCGAGCGTGTCCTTCATCAGTTTGCCCGCATAAAGAAGGCCTGCCGCCTCCACATAGGCAAAGGACGAAACAGCCGCCTGCCGGAAACGCCCGAGCGCCCGGATCGACCGCGCCTTGATGCGGGCCGTCTTTTCGCTTTTGGCGGTGCCGTGACCAGTGGAGCCGAGAGTGGGTTTCAGCAAGACCGGCAGATGGCTTTCCTCGATATCCGAACCGTGTTCCCGATGCGAAACCGGCAGGCCGAAAAAGCCCGCAAAGCCGAGCGTTTCGATGCCGGGGTCCTGATTTTCCAGCGCGCGCCGGAACACTTCCGAGCGCACGTCGATGCAGAACGCGGCCTGCAGGACCGGCCGGCTTTGAACTTCCGGTTTCGAGACGAAAAGTCTTTGGGAGAGAGCACGCAGGTAAGCCCGCTCCGAAGCATCCTGCAAAATCTCGTCGACCACATGTTTGCGGGCTGGGGCAAGCCGCACGGCATGGAGCGAAAGCACCGTCTGCCACTGATCCGCCACGCCCGGATATCGGCGCATCAGCGCCTCCTCCCAGACCAACCTGATTGCGAGCAAGTCTTCAAGGGTTCCGTCTGAGTTCCCATCCTGTTCGGCACGCCAGAGCAGCCAGCGGGCATGCTGCGCCCAGCCGCCGAGATCGATGAGAAGTCTGTGGAACACGGTTTCAGCCGCATGCGCGGTGATATTCAGCCGCTCGCTCGCCCTGCGGATCGCTCTTTCAGCGCTGTCCGGCGCTTCGGAGACATGCGAGCAGAAGCCGGACAATCCCGCGATTTCCGGCGTCAGGTCGCGGCTTGCCCAGGACCGCCAGGCAGCAAACGCTGGCTGATCCGGCGCCGGCGACCACAACGCCTGCCCGCGATCGAAATGACCGGCGGCCCACAGTCCGACGGTCTTTTCGATGATCGACGGCCAATCGATGCCGGAAAGGTCGGCTGCGATCTCCGCGACCGTCGGAACGGGCTCCGGCAAGGGCAGCTCATCCATCGCCATGTCCTTCAGCGCGGCGAGGCTCTCGGGCTTCTCCGCGGCCCCGCTCGCTTCCAGAGCGGCGAGAAGGTCTGCATCGGCAATACGCCCGTCGGTGATGGCCTCCTGGAAATGATGCCGCGGTTGAACAAGGCTCACGCCCGCGCACCTTGAAAGATGCGCGGAAGCCGACGTGAAATCCTGGCCCGTCTGACCTAGGAAAGGGTTGACGGCGACCGTGGCATCGAGCGGAAAGGCCGGCGGAATGGCCCTCACCGCCTGCGCGCAGGCCTTGCGGATAACGGACGCCTCAAGCGCGGTGGATTGTCCCTGATCGATGAACATCTCAAATCCTCTCCTCATTTGAACTTTGCAAGCCGGTACCCGCCGATGGCGCGGTCGAGCAGCGCGTTGAGATAAAGACCGTTGGCGATATGGACCCTGAGCCCCGCCGTTGACGGGTGATGCGCCCAGAGCGGGAACACCGCCTGCGCAAAGGCGACGAGTCCGAAGGAGGCGACGGCCAGCACGATCAGCGCCCATTCAAGCGGCCCGGCGGCAGGGGGGTGCGGCAGGGCGGAACCCCACATCAGCTTTGCCACCTGCTGGAAGGTGAAATAGGCAAGCGCGACAAGAAGCGACGACAGCGACGTGCGCCAGGTGAGTTCGACCGGTGCGGCATCGGCCAGTCCCTGCGCAACCAGATAGGCGACACCGAAGATCAGCATCGCGCCGATGGCGAGCGCCTGCGGCGACTTCGGGCCGGCCACCAGCGAGAAGACAACGGACACGACCGCGTAAAGAACAAGTGCGACGGCGAAGGAGCGCAGGACATTGGCCACGCTCGGAATGGCAATCGGGCCGGGACGCCGCAGGTTGGCAACGGCCGTAACCGCGCCGCCCGACGACAGAAACGCATGCGCCTTGTAAAGCGAATGGGCAACGATATGGAGAAGCGCAAGCGGCCAAAGGCCGAGGCCGCATTGCAGCAGCATGAAGCCCATCTGCGCGATCGTGGACCAGGCAAGCGCCGTCTTCACCGCGCTTTGCGTGAGCATCACCACCGCTCCGAAGAGCGCGGTCAGCCCGCCAAGGGCAACGAGCGCGCCCATCGCGCCGGGGCTCGACTGTACAAGATCGGCCGTACGGATCAGCAGGAACCCGCCCGCATTGATGATGCCGGCGTGAAGCAATGCCGAGACCGGCGTCGGCGCCTCCATCACCTCCGTGAGCCAGCCATGCAACGGGAAGGTCGCGGCCTTCAGGGCTGCCGCCAGCACCAGGAGACCGATCGCCAGATGCCCGACGAATGACAGTTGCGGCCCGACGGCCTCAAACAACGCACCGAGCTCGACCGTTCCGGTGCTGATGAAGAACAGAGCCGTGGCGAGGAAAAGGGCGCTGTCGCCGGCATGCCAGACCAGCGCGAACTTCGTTGCGGCCCGCCTTGCCGCCGCACGCTCCGGATAGAACAGAAGGAGTTGACGCAGGCAGATGCCGATCGCGACGAAACCGAGGAAAAGCACCGGCAGGCTTCCCGACTGGACGACAATCTGGACCACGGCCAGAGCGGCCAGCATCAGCCCGTGAAACCTGCCTTCCCGCGCTTCGCCGTCGAGATAGGAGCGGGCATAGCGCATGACCACCCAGCCGATGAACGCTACGAGCAGGGTCATCGTCACGCTTACGGCATCAAGCCGGAGGGCAAGCATGAAAGGACCTGCGAAGAGGCTTTCCGTCGATGGCCCGGAAACCAGGAGCTGCATCAGACCCGCCAGGGCCAACGGGATGGCGACAAACGCGCTGACCTCTGCGATGACAGGATATTTGCCCGGGCGACGGCCCGGGCGCGCGATCGAGACGGCGGCGGCCGCGAGCAGCAGGACAGGGATGAGCATCGGCAAAGGAACAAGATGCGGCATGGAGACCTCACGGATGATGGAACCTGCCGCCGATATAGCGGCTCGCTTTCATTGAAAAAATTACATATATTATTCAAAACCGTTCTGTTTTATGGAAGAATGAACTGTTGAACCTTCACCATCTTCGCCTGTTCCGGGCCGTTGCACGGGACGGCACCCTGACGGGAGCCGCCCGCGCCCTGAACCTCTCTCAATCGGCGCTCTCGTCGCAGATCAGGGCGCTCGAAGCGTCTCTCGGGCATGACCTGTTCGAGCGGCGGGGCCGTGGGCTGGTGCTGACCGAGGCCGGGCGGATCGCGCTCGATCATGCCGAGGCGATCTTCAAGGCAGCGGAAGATTTGACGGCAACGCTGAAGAATGCAGGCAAGGTGCGCCGCGCCTTGCGCGTTGGCGCGCTGGCGACGCTTTCCCGCAATTTCCAGATCGGGTTCATCGAGCCCCTGATCGGGCGCTCCGATGTCGAAGTGGTGCTGCGCTCCGGCGCCCAGCCCGAGCTGCTGAGAGCTCTCGAAGCGCTTTCGGTCGATGTGGTTCTGACAAATCTCGTGCCGGCGCGCGATGCATCGAGCCCCTATCTGGTGCACGCATTGTCGGAGCAACCGGTCAGCCTGATCGGGTCTGCGAGCGCGCGTGAACTCGCCGGGCGGCCGCTGCGCGCGCTCCTGTCCGCCTATCCCCTGATCCTGCCGACACCGGAATCAGCGCTCCGGGCCTCCTTCGATGCGATGGTGGTGCAACTCGGCATTTCCACGCGGATTGCAGCCGAGGCGGATGACATGGCGATGCTCCGCCTGCTGGCGCGCGCCGATGCAGGCCTTGCGGTCATCCCGCCGATCGTCGTCAGAGACGAACTCGCCTCGGGCCGCCTCATCGAGCTTGGCAGGCTGGAGGATCTCAGGGAAGAATTCTTCGCCATAACCCTGCATCGCCGCTTTCCAAACCCTCTGGTTGCCGAACTGTTGACAGCCTACGAGACCCGGACGGCTTCGATTTGAGACGCTCAGGTTGACGAGAGATTCGGCAGCGCTGGAAATCCCGAGCGAGAGGCCATCGCATTGTCGGAAAAGCCCTTGTGCAAAAGAGAGCTGACGGATCACACACCGAAGAGGCGCGGCAAGGTCAGCGACAGCGCCGGCACAAAGGTGATCAGCAGGAGACCAAGGATTTGAACCGCAAAGATCGGCAGAAGCGGCCCGATGACCTTGGTGATCTTCTCGCCCGATACGCTGCAGGAGACAAACAATACGGTTCCGACCGGCGGCGTGACCACGCCCATCGAAAGGTTGTAGACCATCAGCACGCCGAAATGGACGGGATCGACGCCCATTGCTGTCACGACGGGATAGAAGATCGGCGTAAAGATCAGTTGCGCCGGCGCCATGTCCATGAACACGCCGACAATCAGAAGCGCGACATTGATCAGAAGCAGGATGATGTATTTGTTGTCGCTGAGACTGGTCAGCATCTCGCCGATCGTGTCGGGGATCGAGGCAAAGGTCATGCTCCAGCTCATCAGGTTCGAGCAGGCGATCAGGAACAGAATGATACCGGTCGCGGCGGCCGTTTCGATCAGAACCTTGAGCAGGGTTTTCGGCGTCAGGCTGCGATAGAACAGCGCCAGGATGAAGCTGTAGAGAACCGCAATGCCAGAGCCTTCCGTGGCGGTGAAGACGCCCATGACGATGCCGCCGATAACCACGACCACAAGCATGAGGCTCGGTGCGGCCCTGAGGAAATTGCGGGTCACCTCGCTCATGCGGTAGGGGCTCTTGTCGGTCGCATATTTGCGCTTCTTGGCGTAGATATAGGCCACTGTCATAACCGCGGCGCCCATGATGATGCCAGGCACATAGCCCGCCAGAAACAGGGCAACGATGGAAGCGCTGCCGCCGGTGATCAGCGAATAGACGATCAGCGCGCCCGATGGCGGGATCAGCATGCCGCACGGGGCTGATGCCGCATTCACCGCCGTGGTGATCGGCATATCGTATTTTTCCTCGCGTGCGATCGGCGTCACGATTCCGCCAATCGCGGTCGCAGCGGCAATGCCTGAGCCGGAGAGCGAGCCGAACAACATGTTGGCCAGCGCATTGGTCTGCCACAGGCTGCCGGGAATGCGCCGGCCAAGCAGCATGGCGAAATCGATGAGACGGCGGGCGATGCCGGCCTGGTTCATGATATTTCCGGCCAACACGAAGAAGGGGAGCGCCAGAAATCCGAAACTGTCGAGCCCATTGAACAGTTTCTCGCCCATGGTCGAAAAAAGTTGCGCGGTGTCGACCTGCAAGCTGAGCGTGAGGATCCCTGAAAAGGCCAGGCCGACGGCGATCGATGTGCCCAGAACCAGAAGCGCAAACAGCGTGCCGAACAAAATGACGATCGAGAACAGTTCGAGATGATTATCGACCCAGCTCACATAGGTTTCGGTTCCCCGAAAAAGGCTTGCAACCAGGATGAAGGCCAAGATCAGGGCCATGACCGAAACAACATCGATTATCCGCGCCCGACCTGAGCGGACCAGCATTGCCAGCACAACAATCTGTGAGAGACAAATGAGCAGACCGGCGAACAGCAGCACGCTTTGCAGTGTCCCCACTGCGACATGAAGCATTGGCGTGAGGGTCAGCGCATTGCCGATCATCGCGTGATAGCCGCCCCATGCCAGAAGCGCTCCGAACAGGAATGTCAGCGCTGCATTAAAGGCATTGAGCCTGCCCGCCCAGCGTGGGTTCAGGGCATCGATCAAAAGCGGCAGATTGAGATGCTTGTTCAGCATGAAGCAGTATGCTGAGCCAAGAATACCGAGCCATATCAGCGAGTAACGCAACAGCTCCACCGTCAGGCTGCTCGGAGCATTGAAAAAGTAACGGGAGATCACCTGATAGGAAATCAGCACGGACATCATTGCCAAAAGCAGGGCGAGAACGATGCCGAGTGCGTGTGTCAGCCAATTATAGGCGCGCGAGAACAGGCCCTCTTCGCGCAGGATCTCATCAAATATAGGTTCTGATTGCTTGGTCATGGATCTCGTCCCGGATGGGGCGGCTCAGCAGATTGCGCCCGGTCGGCACCCTGAAAAATTGTCAACGGGCGGCTCCGGTGGAGCCGCCCGCAATTGCCTAGTCGAGTTGCCGTCCTTCGATCGCGAAGATGGCTTCCAGCAAGGCAGCCTTGCCGGGATCCTTGGCCGCTTCCGTATACATCGGCTCGACCGATTTCATCAGCGGCTCCTTGTCGATCTGGATGACCTCGACGCCAAGCTGATCGACAGCCTTCTGCAAGTCCTCCGCCTCGCTGCGGTCCGCGATCTCAATGGAGCGAGCCGAAATGTCGGCGAAGACGGAATTCACCACTTCGAGGTCTTCGGGAGACAGGCTATCCTGAAACTTCTGGCTTGCGACGACAAAGTCGGTAAGGCGCGTCTGATCGGTTTCGAGCGCATATTTTGCGACTTCGCCGAACTTCGCCGACCACAGACCCGCAAGCCCGCCTTCCGCACCGTCGACAACCCCCTGCTGCAGACCGGAATAAAGCTCACCGAAGGAGAGCGGCGTAGGAACTGCGCCGAAGCGATCCAGCATTTCGATGTAGGTCTCGGAGCTCATCGTACGGAGCTTCTTGCCATGAAGGTCGTCGATATTTGCAACCGGTGAGGTCGTGTAGATCGACCGGAAACCCGATGACAGAAAGCCGAGCGGCACAAAATTATGCTTTCCGGCCTCATCGAAAAGCGCTGCGCGCACGCCAGGATCTGCCATGACCGCGCCATACTCCTCCGACGTCCGGAAGATATAGGGAAGATTGACGACCCCATAGGCCGGAATGACATTTTCGAGCGCTGCGCTGTTCACCAGGCCGAGATCGATAACGCCCTTCTGAATCTGTGAAAAATAGTCGAGCTGGTCGCCGAGAACGCCATTGGCAAAGATCTTGATCTTGACCCGGCCGTCGGTTCCTTCCTCGACCCGCTCGACAAATTCGGAGAGCATATGCCCCGCCGTGCTGTCGGGCTGAACATTGTGTGCAAGTTTGTAGGTCTTGGCCTCGGCGTTTGTCGCCATAGCCGCGAGAACGCAGGCCAGCCCCAGAATTTTGCGAGAAATCTTCATTTTTTCCTTCCCTGAGCTGATCGTCATTGCAAAGACCGGGGACCTCCTGACCAGACCACCCATTCGGGTGGGTTTTTCGCTCCCGCTTGAGGGAACCTATCGGCCTCACTCCAGAATCAATTGAAAACGCATTTCGTCCTCCGCGCTCACGCTGCACTGACGATCGTGAACAGCGCCAACGAGCACACTGGTAACGCCAAGGAGCACGAAAGGTCAACATAAATTTTCTCTATTGACGAAAATACGAAAGTTTACGAAATTAAAGAAACAAATTTCGACAGGAGCCTTCCCATGAACCGTGTTGCGGACTCGTATTTCGCAAAGGAATCCGATGTGCCTACGAACGAAGCGCATCAGGCAGCCTTGATACGCTGCATCGAGCGCCTCGATCGGCAGATGCCGACCGTCGGGCTGCGCAACCCCAAGATCGGCAACGCCGCCAACCGTTGGATCTACTGCAACGGCCCAGACTGGGTGATGGGTTTCCAGACAGGGCAGCTCTGGCTTGCCTATCAGATGACCGGCAGCAGCGCCTTCAAGAATGCAGCCAAGGCAAGAAGGCCTGAGTTTGAACAGGTTCTCCGCGATCGCAGGCTTCGGGACCATGATCTGGGTTTTCAGTTCTCGCTTTCTTCCGTTGCCGAATGGCTCCTGACGGGGGACAAATCGGCTCGTTCGATGGGCCTTGCAGCCGCCGACGCCCTGCTGGCGCGGTTCAGACCCGAAGGCGGCTATATCCAGGCCTGGAGCGCACAGGGCACGCATGACCGGGAGAAGGCCGCCTTCGCCAATGGCCGGATGATTGCCGATACGATGCAGAACCTGGCGCTTCTTTTTTGGGCACATCGCGAGACGGCCATTGAAGACTACCGCGATGTCGCGCAGATCCATGCTGCCACTGCCGCATCCTGCCTTGTCCGGGATGATGACACGAGTTTCCACACCTTCGTATTCGACCCTTCAACCGGCGAACCCATTCGCGGTGAAACCCACCAAGGATATGCCAATTCATCCTGCTGGGCCCGTGGACAGGCCTGGCTGATGCATGGATTTGCACAGTGCTATGCCGCAACCGAAGACCCCGCTCATCTCGAGGTCGCCCGCAGGCTCTCAGCAAAAGCCGAGGCGCTGGTCGGGTCCGCTGCCGTTCCGGTCTGGGATTTCAACCTGCCAGACACCGAAACGCCTTACATCGATTCCTCGGCAGGTGCAGTCATGGCAGCGGGGCTTTACCTGCTGGCAGATCAGGATATCCCCGCGGAGGAAGCCCAGCGATGGCGCGCTTTTGCCGATCGCCTGATCGACGGGTTGCTTTCGACCTGTGACCTGACGAAGAGCGAAGGCGCCCAGGGGCTTCTTGCTCACGGCGCCGCGCATGTTCCCGCCGGTCGCTGCGACACGATGCTGCCTTATGGTGACTATTACTTCATGGAAGCACTGATGCGCTCCGTGGGGCATACCCAGTTTTTCTGGTAAAAGAACCGTGTGGGCGTGACAGCAATAGGAAAGTTTCGCGAAGTTTCGTATAAGGCGACTGAGAGAGACCATGCGCCGGACCGATCATGACGAAGCAATTGCCCGCCCCAACGCTGAAGGATGTTGCAGATGCAGCGGGACTATCCGTTGCAGCCGTCTCCAAGGTGTTCAACAACCGCGAAGGTGTCAGCGCCGCCAATCGCGCCCTGGTGACGCGCATCGCCGAGGAAATCGGCTATCGCGGTCGTAGCGGCCGCGCCACCATTGCCACACGGATATCCTCCGCGCTCGTTGTCACCCTGGACAAATACGTCACCAATGACGTGTTCTACGGTCAGATCATCGACAGCCTGCTGAAAAGCGCCCGCGAAGAAGGCATCGACATCAATCTGGCACTGGTCACATCGAACGATCCGACGAGTGCCGACTACGACACCCTGCGCAACATCCGCGCCGATGCCGCAATCCTCGTCGGGCTCGACGAGGCTCCGGTCATCGATGCCGTGCGCTCCACCGGTCGCCCGGCGGTGCTGGTCAATGGCATGGATCGCAAGATGCAGCTTTCCAGCGTCTCGCCGGACTATAATTTCGGTGGCTGGGCGGCCACCCAGCATCTGCTGGAGCTCGGCCATCGTGAGATCGTCCATGTGACCCATCTCTACCGGGAATCGCTGAAACGCCGCATGCTCGGCTTTCGCGACGCCATGGAAGAGGCGGGCATCGCCTTCTCGATGGATCATCATGTGATCGACGTCGGTGATCCCGATCTCCTGACGCTTTCCTGCCGCGACAAGATCACAGAGATCCTCCGTGAACGCACACCAAGGCCAACCGCAATCTTCTGCGCCAGCGATCTGGTTGCCTTGGGCGTGATGCAGGCCGCAGCCTCGCTGGGGCTTTGCGTACCGGATGATCTGTCCATCATCGGCTTTGACGATCTTTCGCTCGCCGCGCATGCCTCGCCGCCGCTGACCACAATGCATATGGATCGCGCCGAGATGGGCCGGCTGGCGATAGACCTGCTCCTCGAACAGTCACTGGCCCGCTTCAATTCTGCCCGCCGCATTACGCTGGGCGTTGAACTGATCGAACGAAAAACCACCGCGCCGTCCGGAGGTTTCAAGGTGCTGCCGGATTAAGGCGTTTCACAGTCAGGTGGAACGACTGCAGTGCGCCCACGTGTTGGACCGCCGGACGTTGGATTTTTCCGGGGGCGGAGCAGGCAGAGCAACACGGCGGCGCCCAGTGTAAACGGCGCCTCATCTGAAGCAGCCTGATGCCCGTTTGCGCCACAGTCATGGGTGACACTGCGGCGTGGAACCGCGGAGAAACAGATTAAACTGCCTTTTATTGCAATAGCTTGAAGATTGATTTGGCTGGGGAACCTGGATTCGAACCAGGACTAACGGAGTCAGAGTCCGTGGGTCTACCGTTAACCTATTCCCCAACAGGCGGCGAAGAGCGCCGTCGGTGTGGGGCGCTTATAAACAGAATTGTCCCGGCTTGCCAAGGGGGTCTGCGGAAAAATTCCGCTGTTTTCTTGTGCCGACGCCCCCTGCGCGTGACATTGGCTGACGCGGTTTCGACATCCGCCGGAAGGGCGTTTTCCGGAAGCGCCTCGATTGGCAAAAGAAAAGGCATTGGCCTTACCTGTCCCCGCTGCTATGATGGCGGCAACTGAAAATCGATTGAGCGCCATGTTGCGAGCGGCCCCTGCGGCGACGGCTTGCGCGGCGCGATGGAACTGAAAAAGTGGAAGACCCCCAAAACAGCGACAGGCTGTCTGATGGCGGGGCGCGCTTGACAAAAGGCGGCGAGGGCAAGCGAGCCCGCCGTCGCCGATCCCGGAAAGGCAGCAGCAATGCCGCCGCCGGTGTGCCCGCACTGAAGAGCGGCGCCAAAGCGCCGACAGAGCCGGCCCAGCCCCAGGCTGAAGCCGCCCCCCGAAAACGCAAGCGCCGTCGCGGCAAACGACGCGGCGGGGGTGATGACGTTTCTGTCGCCGGCGATGCCCGGCAGAGCGCCGAAACCGCTGCGCCTGATTCCCGCCGGAAAGGCGATGCCGCGGACGCAAGCCAAAAGGCCGCCGGCGCAGGCCACAAGAAGCGCAGACGCCGGCGCAAGGCCCATACGCGCGGGCCCCTCGGCTCTGACGGATGCAAGCACCAGCACGCCGCAACCCAGCCCGCTGAAGCGCCGGAAGGCGGGACGCAGCAGGCGGTCGCCGCCTCGCAAGGCACGGTCGGCAAACCGGCGGCGCACAATGGTTCAGCAGCTCAACCCGCTTCGCAGCACAATGCACGTCCGGCGGAGCGCGGAACAAGGTCCGGCAGCGGACAGCACCATGCCGGCAACACGCTTTATGCCGCGCTCGACCTCGGCACCAATAATTGCCGGCTTTTGATCGCCCAGCCGACGCGTCACCACCAGTTTCGCGTCGTTGACGGCTTTTCGCGCATCGTCAGGCTTGGCGAGGGGCTGGCGGCAACGGGCAGTCTTTCACCCGAGGCCATGGACCGCGCGGTCGAGGCGCTGTCGCTCTGCGCGGCCAAGCTGAAGGGCCGGTCGGTGCGCCGCATGCGGCTGATTGCGACCGAGGCCTGCCGCGCGGCGGACAATGGCGACGCCTTCCTCAAGCGGGTGCGGCATGAAACAGGGCTCGAGCTCGAGATCATCAACCGCGAGACCGAGGCGCGCCTTGCCGTTTCCAGCTGCGCCTCGCTGATCGGCCGGGAGACGCGCTCGGCAGTGCTCTTCGATATCGGCGGCGGCTCTTCGGAAATCGCCGTCATCCGGCTCGGCGAGAACCGTTCGCAGCGCATCGCCAACCATATATCGCACTGGACGTCACTGCCTGTCGGCGTCGTCACCCTTTCGGAACGCTATGGCGGGCATAACGTCACGCCGGCGATCTTCGAGGACATGGTGGCTGAAGTCACCGCGCTGCTCGGCGATTTCCACTGTCCGGAGGTCGAAGGCGGCGCGGATGATGATGGGTTCCATCTGATCGGCACCTCAGGGACCGTGACGACGCTCGCCGGCGTCCACCTTGATCTGCCGCGCTATGACCGGCGCAAGGTTGACGGCATCTGGCTGTCCAATGACGAGGTTTCGGCCATGCAGGACAAGCTGCTCTCCTGGGATTTCGCCGGGCGGGCGGCCAATCCCTGCATCGGGCCGGACCGGGCCGATCTTGTGCTCGCGGGCTGCGCCATTCTGGAGGCGATCCGCCGTCGCTGGCCGGCGCAGCGCATGCGGGTTGCCGACCGGGGCCTGCGCGAGGGCATTCTGACCGACATGATGATGCGCGACGGCGTTTGGCGCTCGAAAAGGCGCCGGGGCGGCTTCAACCGTCCGCCCCGCCACGACAACAGGGATTGACCATGGCCAAGCAAACGCAAAAACCGGTCCGCACGGGCCGCAAGATCGGCCAGAAGGTCAAGAAGACCAAGCTGAAGGCTTCATCGCGGCGCTGGATCGAACGGCACATCAACGATCCCTATGTGCAGCGCGCGAAGACCGAAGGCTTCAGGGCGCGGGCCGCCTACAAGCTGCTCGAGATCGACGAGAAGCACCAGTTTCTCAAGGGCGCGCGCCGGATCATCGATCTGGGTGCCGCTCCCGGAAGCTGGTCGCAGATCGCCGCCAAGGTGACCGGCTCGACGGATACCGACGTCCGCGTCGCCGCGATCGATTTCCTCGAAATGGCGCCGGTTCCCGGCGTCAGGTTCTTCGAGATGGACTTTCTCGACGACGAGGCGCCGCGGCTTCTGCGCGAGGCGCTCGACGGCCCGCCGGACCTGGTGATCTCCGACATGGCCGCGCCGACCACGGGCCACAAGCGCACCGACCATCTGCGCACCATGTATCTGTGCGAGGTGGCGGCCCATTTCGCCATCGAGACGCTGGCCGAGGGCGGACATTTTCTCGCCAAGACCTTTCAGGGCGGCGCGGAACACGACCTCCTGACGATGCTGAAGCAAAATTTCAGGCAGGTGGTCCACGTCAAGCCGGCGGCCTCCCGCTCGGAATCGGTCGAGATGTTCCTGCTCGCAAAGTCCTTCAAGGGGCGCGCGCAGGACGATTGAGTCCCTTTTTTCCTTGCTTGGGGGCGGCCGACACTCCTCACCGTCTCAGGGGGCAAGGCCCGCGCATTGGGCCGTGTTACGGATATGGGCCTGCATGGCCGCGCCTGCGGCCTCGCTGTCGCCCGCACGAAGGGCGGCGACGATGGTTCGGTGCTCGCCGACGGAGGCCTTCATCCGTTCCGGATCCGTACGCGGGATCGGCTGGCGCTGGGTCTCCGTCAGCTTGTCGCGCACGGCTTCATAGAGGTCGCGCAGCATGGCGTTGGAACAGGCCGAGACGATGATGCCGTGGAACGCCAGATCGGCCTCGACATTGGCGATCAGATCCTGGCGCGCCCAGCTCTCCTCCATCGCCGCCGTTGCCTGCTCCATCAGGTCGAACTGGTAGTGGGTGAGCCTTCCCGCCGAAAGCCTTGCGATCTCGCCTTCCAGCATCACCCGGGTCTGGAACACGTCAAATACGGAATAGCTGTCGGCATAGCGCCAATTGCCGGTATCGCGCGCCTGCGGGCTCCCGCTCTTGGTCACGAATGTCCCCCGGCCGGGTTCGGTTTTGACCAGCCCCAGCGTCTCGAGCGTCAGCAGCGCTTCTCTCAACGAAGGCCGGCTGACGCCGAATTTCAGCGAGAGTTCGCGCTGGGACGGGATCTTCTCGCCGTCCTTCAGTTCGCCCGACTGGATCATGGTCTGTAACTGGCGCGCGACCGATTGCGGCAGAAGTGTCTTGTTGAGCATGCGGTCCCCGCCTCCCCGATTGATCCGGCCAGTCTATTTTTTCGGGCCCCGTCTTGCAAAGCGGAAAAAGCCGTGCATGATTGGTCTAACTGGTCAGACCGGTTTAACCAGTTTGGCCAATTTAGGCGAAGACCAAACCAAAGCACAAGGGGAACCACAATGAAACGCACTCTGAAAATCACGCTTCTTTCCGCCGTCGCGGCACTGGCCGCCGCCGGCGCAAACGCCGCCGACTGGACCGTCGGCGCCAATATCGGCAATGTTCCGTGGGAATTCGAGGATGCCGGCGGCAAGACCGTCGGCTTCGAGGTCGACCTCGTCGAAGAGATCGCGGATCGCATGGGCAAGACCGTCGAATTCGTCAACACGCCGTTCAACGGCTTGTTCCCGGCCGTCCAGTCGGGCCGCATCGACATGGCCGTCTCCTCGATCACGATTACCGAAAAGCGCCTCGAATCGGTCTCGTTCGCCCAGCCCTATTACGACAGCGACCAGTCGCTCTCGACCAGCGCCTCTTCCGGCGTGTCCGGCCTTGCCGACATGGACGGCAAGGTTGTTGGCGTCGACACCGGCTCGACCGGCGACATGTGGGCCGAAGCCCACAAGGACGAATACGGCTTTTCCGACATTCGCCGCTATGAAGGCCTGGCGCCGGCCATGCTCGACATGACGGCAGGCCGCATCGACGGCTATATCTCCGACATTCCCGCCGTGCTCTACTACGTCAAGGACAAGCCGGAGCTGAAGGTGGTCGAACGCATCCCCACCGGCGAGAAATACTCGATCATGTTCGCCAAGGACGCCCCGCTTGCCGAAGAGGTTAACGGCGTGATCACCGCGCTGAAGGAAGACGGCACGCTGGCCGCAATCTACGAGAGCTGGTTCGGCGCCGCGCCCGAGGCCGGCACCTCCACGGTTGAGGTCCTCGACATGCCGATGGCGAAGTAAGCGCCTTTTTTCCGTACTCGGGCCGGCCACTGCCACAAGTGGCCGGCCCAACCCGGAGCCTTCTCCCGCCATGGATCTGATCAATACATTCCTGAATGTCGATGTCTTCGTCGACAGCCTGCCGCAGCTGATGCGCGGCCTGCTTGTGACGCTGGAGATCGGCATCCTCAGCATTCTCGTCGGGCTTGCCGGCGGTCTTCTGCTCGCGGTCACGCGGCTTTATGCGCCCCGCATTCTTGGCATTCTCATCCGCTTCTATATCGACATCTTCCGATCAATCCCGCTGCTGGTGCTGCTGATCGTCGTCTATTACGCACTGCCCTTCGTCGGCATCCGGCTGTCGGCTTTCCTCTCCGCGGTCACCGCCCTGTCTCTGGTCTCCGCCGCCTATACTGCCGAAATCTTTCGCGCCGGCATCGAGGCCATTCCGCGCGGCCAGTTCGAGGCATCCGCCGCCTTGGGGCTTTCCGAACGCCACACCATGGTCGATGTCGTACTGCCGCAGGCGATCCGCATCGTCATTCCGCCGCTCACCAACAATTGCATCAACGTGCTGAAGGATACGGCCCTTGCCTCGGTCGTCGCCATGCCGGATCTTCTCAAACAGGCGACCCAGGCGCAGGCGCTTGCCGCCAATCCGACGCCTTTGATCGGCGCGGCGCTGATCTACATCATTCTTCTCTGGCCGATGGTGGCCATCGTCACGCGGCTTGAGCAGCATTTCAGCAAAGGGAGGCGCTGATGGCCGAGAAAGCGCGCACGCAGATTTCCATCCGCAACCTGAAGAAGGCCTATGGCGACTTCACCGTTCTGCACGGCATCGATCTCGACATTGCCGAGGGCGAGGTGGTCTGCGTCGTCGGCCCTTCGGGCTCCGGCAAGTCGACGCTGATCCGCTGCATCAACCGGCTCGAGGGCTTTTCGGAAGAAAGCAGCATCGAGATCGACGGCCTCCCCGTCAGGCGCGGTCCGGAACTGGCGCAGGTGCGCGCCGAGGTCGGCATGGTGTTCCAGAATTTCAACCTGTTCCCGCATATGAGCGTGGTGCGCAATGTGATGCTCGCGCCGATGCGCGTGCGCGGCACATCGGCGGACAAGGCCCGCAGACACGCGCTTGCCCTGCTGAAGCGCGTCGGCATCAGCGAGCAGGCGGAAAAATACCCCGCACAGCTTTCCGGCGGCCAGCAGCAACGCGTGGCCATCGCCCGGGCGCTGGCGATGGAGCCGCGCGTGATGCTGTTTGACGAACCGACCTCCGCGCTTGATCCGGAAATGGTCGGCGAGGTTCTCGACGTGATGCGCGATCTTGCCGGCACCGGCGTCACCATGATTATCGTCACCCACGAAATGGGCTTTGCCCGGCAGGTCGCCGATCGGGTCATCTTCATGGACGGCGGGCGCGTCGTCGAGGCGGGCGCGCCGACGGAAATCTTCGATACGCCGCAAGAGGCGCGCACCCGCGATTTTCTCCGCGCCGTGCTCAATCACTAGACAACAACAAGAGGTAACACCCGTGTCCGGATCATCCACTCTCGACCTTGATTTCGTCCGCAGCCAGTTTCCGGGCCTGAAGCAGGATTGGGCCTTCTTCGACAATGCCGGCGGATCGCAGATCCTGAAGGGCGCGGTCGAGCGCATCAACGAATTCCTCTATGAGAAGAACGTGCAGATCGGCGGATCGTATGATGTTTCGCAAAAGGCCGCAGCAGCCCTTTACGAGGCGCGCACCGCCGCTTCGCACCTCGTCAACGCCGCCCGTCCCGAAGAGATCGTCTTCGGCCCGTCATCGACCGTGCTGCTTCAAAACCTTGCGCGCGCCATGCAGAGCCAGTTCGCACCGGGCGACGAAATCATCGTCACCGTCGCCGATCACGAGTCGAATATCGGCCCCTGGGACCGTCTCCAGGCGATGGGCGTCGTGGTCAGGTTCTGGCCGCTCGACAAACTGACGATGACGCTGAAACTGGATGACCTCGCGCCGCTGATGAACGAGCGGACAAAGCTCGTCTGTTTCAACCATGTCTCCAATATTCTGGGATCGGTGAATGACGTGCGCGCAATCGCCGATTTCGTGCACGAACGCGGCGCTCTAATCTGTGTCGATGCGGTGGCCTATGCGCCCCACCGCGCCGTCGACGTGCAGGCCTTTGACGCCGATTTCTACGTCTTCAGCCTCTACAAGGTGTTCGGCCCGCATTACGCGCTGATGTACGGCAAATATGCGCTTCTTACCGAACTCGACACGCTCTACCACTATTTCTACGGCAAGGACAAAATCCCCGGAAAACTCGAACCCGGCAACCCGAATTACGAACTCGCCTATGCCACGTGCGGCATTGTCGACTATCTCTGCGAACTCGGCGAGCAGGCCGGCGAAACCGGCACGGCGCGCGCGAAGATCGAAGCGGGGTACAGGGCGATCACCGCCCAGGAAATAGCGCTTTCCGAGCGGCTCCTGTCCTATCTTAGGGCCCGCAATGACTGCGAGATCATCGGCGATCCATCCGGACTTAACCCGAACCGGGTGCCGACGATTGCCTTCCGTCTCGACAACCGGAATTCGGCGGAGGTGTGCAACGTGATCGACAAACACCGCATCGCCATCCGTCACGGTGACTTTCACTCCCGGCGCCTCGCCGAATATCTCGACCAGACCGAAGACGGCGGCATGCTGCGCGTGTCCATGGTGCATTACAACACGCTCGACGAAGTGGATCGGCTGACGGCGGCGCTCGACGCGCTTTGAGAACCAGGACGTGAAACGAGAACGGCCCGCCGCTCTTCAGGCGGCGCCGCCAAAGCTTGATTGACGCGTTATGCCTCAGCGCATGGCTCTCCTCCAGCCGCCTGACAGGCGCATCGCAGTTGCACAAAAAAGGTGGGCTCCGGCAGCAGCCGGCGAAATCACCCGTCAGCCGTGACCGTTCTGCCGCGCGGCAAGCTGACGCTGACGCCAGGCTGCCGGCGCCTCTCCCGCCATCCGTCGGAAAAAGCGCGAAAAATAGGCCGGATCGTCAAAGCCGATCTCGCGGGCGATATCCTCCACGGGGCGGATGGTAAACAACAGAAGCCGCTTGGCCTCGGTCAGGCGTCGTTCAAGGATCAGCGTCTTCACCGACGTGCCGAATGTGTCATGCGCCGCCTTGTCGAGGAGATGCCGGGTCGTCGCCAGTGACGCCACATAGCGGTCGACCGGACGGTTCTCGCGAAAATGCGCCTCGATCTCGCGGCGCAGCGCCAGACCGAGCGCGGCAGCAGGAGAAACGCGTGCCGGAAGGGCGCGCTCAAGCCTGCGCACATGGGCGAGAATGGCATGCGCCAGCCCCGTCATCACCGAAATGCTCTCCCGGTCGCCCACCCGGTATTCCTCCAGAATGATCCGGCAGAGCGATGCCAGATGCGCGAAGGCGAGCTGCCTTGCATCGCCCGCAACGAATACGGCCCGCTCCGGCATCACGGCGAAGGCATCATGGGCGGAGCGCAACCCGCCATCGGCGATCGAGAGCACGATCGCGTCGGCATCCGCGCCGACGGCCACGCCCTCCTCTATTTCGACCGCAACTTCGTGCATGTGCCAACGGCGACGGGGAGTTTCGGGGGGGGGGTAGGTGGGGGCCTTCAGACGGCTGCCAAAACGTTGATGTGTTGCACAACGGAAACACCCATAGAGAGACAACTAAATAAAAACAATGTAAGATTGCGATTTTTGTTTAGCCGGTCTTGGCTGCGTCGCAACTATTAGCGATCAGGGAGAGTGATGTGCAGACTGGAAAAACATATGCATTTGCAAAAGCGATGCACAGGGAGCGGGAGCGATGGCGCTCCTCGGCGTCAGGCATTGCTCTGGCGCTATGGGCCCTTGCCGCCACCTGCACCACGGCCCACGCCACCGACAACGGTACGTGCGGACCAACCGACAGCAACGGAGCCGTCAATTGCAATGACGCAATTTACCCTAACGGTATCGCCTACACTGCCACGGAGCCGCTCACGCTGAATTTCACGAACCCCGATACCGTGGTTGACAAAGGCATCAGCATCACGGCGTCCAGTAACAATGTAACCATTGCAGCGAACAAATATAAAATCATTAAAGGACCTATTTCCGTCGTTTTGAATGGAGATCAAAGCGGTTTCATACAATCTAATCTGGTATTTTCCGGAAATACGCTAAACAGCCCTATTCTGATTTCCTACCCCGGCTCCGCTGACGCATACCTTTACACGACCTGGCTTGGAAACACGCTGAATATCACTGAAGCCGGTGCAAGCGCCGTCACCACACCCGCGAACAAGAACACACAAGTCTTGCTGGGTGGCCTGACCCTTACAATGTCGCCCGGCACGTTCAGCGCAGTCCGTTTCACCAACAGCGAGGCTCAGTCCGCAACTTCGTGGGTCATTGTGGACTCCACGACGACTGTCAATGCGCAGGATGCAGAGTATTTCTATTTCAACGACGTAGACGGCCCTCCCTTCGACACGGCCTCCTTCGCTCTCATCGAGAACCATGGAACCGTTTTCGGAGATGCCATGCTCGGAAATGGTGCTTCCAAGGTCTCTCTCTCGGACGGTTCCCTTTATTCGGGCACGATCTTCGGCGACTATGATCCGTCCCGGGGCCCGGCACCGGCATCATCGCCTTCGGCGACCGACCTTCTCTCACTTGAAGGCGGCCGTTTCGAAGGGGCATTCCTTGGTCAGTTTGGCGATGACACCGTCCAGTTCCAGTATAATGACGGCGGCACCAGCCTCATCGCCACCGCCACATTCGACGGCGGCGACAATGGCCCCAACGGCGACAGACTTTACTTCAAAAATACTGTAAACTATCCGTATCAAACCGTCGTATCGGGCTTGGATGCCTCCCGTTTCGTCGGCTGGGAGCTTTTCGACCTCGATGTGGCGACGGTGACGATCTCAGCCGGCACGCTCGATCTCGGTAGCGCTGGAACGCTCACAATCGCGTCCAAAAGTACGCTGATAGTAACGTCGCCGACCTTTCCGGCCATCATTGCCGATACAATTTTCATCGACCCGACCAGCCAGCTTGTCCTTAAGAGCGGGTTCACCATGATCAACAGCGCCATCAACAGCAATGGTACGATCTCCATGCTCGACGGCAGCGTATCCACAGGACTGGTCCTTGACGGCACCTATTTCGGCGGGCCTGGCTCATCCATCCTCTTGGAGGCGGATCTCGGACAGCTTGCCGCCGACCAGATCGAGCTCACTCCTCTGAATGGAGATATCCTGCTCGGAACCCGAAGCGCGATCGGAATTAACCTCCTTTCGAGCGGTGCGAAACCGGGTGCTGTAAACCTGATCATGACCAATTACGGCACACCGCTGTCCAACAATGTCTTCTATCTTAAGGACGGGCCTGTTACGGCTGGCGCCTTCGCCTACAACCTCTATTTTACGGAAACCGCCACGAGCTATGGCCAGCAGGCGGGCGTCTATCTCGCCAGCGCGCCGCCGGAGAGTTTTGCCGACCTGTTGGAGGAGAACGGCGAGATTACCACGGATACCGTCCGTCTGGCGGCCGCCGGCACCACCTTCCAGCCCTATGTGCCGCTCTACGAGGCCTATCCTTCCGTGCTGCTTCAGATGAGCCGGCCCTCCTCGCTCGATCGGCGCGCGGGCGCGCGCTATGACGGCGGGGCGGCGCTGACGGCGGGGCCGGCGCCGGCTGCCCTTTGGGGCCGCACGGCCGGCGATTTCAGCCATTTCGACCCGAAAAGCGCCACAACCGGCTATGATTACGACCTCTCCGCCGTTCAGTTCGAGGCCGGCCTCGACGGCCTGTTGCTCGACAGCGCCGAGGGTGCGCTTATCGGCGGGCTCACCGGGCACTACCGCAATGGCGAGGCGAAGATTTCCTCGCCCTATGGCGCCAGCAAGATCCATCCCGATGGCTGGGGCCTCGGGGCGACGCTCACATGGTTCGGCGAAAACGGCTTTTATGCCGACGGCCAGGCGCTTGCCACCTGGTATTCGAGCGAGTTGAAGGCGGAAGACCTGCCGCTTGCCCCCGAGGACAGCGATGCCTTCGCCTATGCCTTTTCCGCCGAGATCGGCCAGGCCTTCGCGCTCTCCGACGGTCTGTCGCTGACGCCGCAGGCCCAGCTTGCCTTCACATCCGTGCACATTGACGGCTTTACCGGCGCCTATTCCGACAAGGTCGATTTCGATGACGGGCAGTCTCTGTTTGCCCGGCTGGGCGCGAAGCTGGAAAAGACCGCCGCCTGGCAGGATGCGGCCGGGGTTTCCCGCAAGGCGCGGCTCTATGGCGCGGCTCTATGGCGCGGCCAATATCGGCCATGAATTCCTCGGCAAGACCACGGCGACCGTCTCCGACATCTATGCCTTCTCCTCCGAGCCGGATGACTGGGCGGGCGAGGTCGCCATCGGCGGGGCGATCGACTGGCAGGCCGGCAAGCTGCAATACGCCGCCTTCGCCGAGATCACCGCCACAACCGGCTTTTCCACCGGCTCCTACAGCTATGGCGGCAATCTCGGCCTCAAGGTGAAGTTTTGAGGCGGACGACATCTCGCCATCCGGTCCGATCGCCCGGTTCCGATGTCCTGTCGGGGCCGGACGGGACGGTCAACCGAGAAACTTCCCTTCGCGCTTGAATTGAATGCGGTCCGGAAATCGCGGATGTTTGCAGCTCGTTACATGTAGGCGCCGCTCAACGGCGGCCAGAAGCATGCGGCCGCCGTCCGATGTGATGCGATCGCCATCGAACGCGGCTGTGGTCTTCTTGGCGCAAACAGCTGGAAAACCAAACGGCAGGAACGTATCGTCGGTCATGGTGGGTGTGGCTCGGGCTATGCGTTAAAGAGATGAGCTTAGACAAAAAATAATACGTGAAATCAATAGTTTAAGCTGCAGCCGCCAACCTTTTCAAGTCGCGTCGTGAATGAGACGCGACGAAGGCGAGCATCCGCTTTGCGTCTGACACGGCCCCAGGTTTTTGCCTGAAAAAACGGGGGATCAGGGTGGCGCTGCCCCCTCCCCCTCAAGGAAAAAATCGGGTCTCCCTATCCTTCCGCGCTCGCTGCGCTCCCTTGTGCAGAGCCTGGCGAGCAACCGCGCTCGCGCGGATTCTCGCCGGCGCCTCCGGCGTGGGCGATACCCCTCCCAATTTCTGCCTTTCCCCCAACCTCCCGCTGTTCCGCACGAGCTCGGGAGCAGGAACAGGGCTCCTTCCCGAACGGGCAAGAGCAGGACCGTTTCGTGGGGAACAAGGGAAAACGGGAAACAGAAATGTCGGAGAGAATCATCACGGTCGCGCTGAACAGGCTTGAGGCAGACCTTTGACCGTTAGCAAGACCTTCAGCAGCGACGGATCAGGGCGCTTGCCGCGTCGATTCTTGCGGATGCTGGAGATGGGTAGAGACCGCCATTGATGTTGACTGGTCGGTCTTTGACAGGTTCGGGCGGCGCTACCCGAAACGGGTTGATCTGACCGAGGACGAAAAGGCCGGGCTTGACGATCTTGTTGCCCGTTACGACGCGCTGGCCGCGCTTGAAAGGCCGAGCGAGAACTACAATCGGCATTGAGCGTGACCGGCTGGATCGTGAAACGGTTCTTTATGAGACCGTCGAGGATATGGACGGCTTCCCAGACGCCGCAGGGAATGAAGGTGATGAACAGCGCAATATAATTGCAGGCGATATGGTGACAGGCGATGCCGCCATAAGCACCGTAGCGGATGTGTTGAGCACCCGGCAGATTGCTTTCACGCAGCGGCGCATGGGCTCCATCAGCGATTGCGCGCGGACGGCTTCCAGCGCTGAAGCTGGTCCAGGATGCCCGTCCCTGAGAATATCGAGCAGAGGGCGCTCGCGCATGCGGGCGTGGATCTGCATCAGTTCGAGCAACCGGAGCAGAAGGGGGCGGGTTTTGGCGTGATTCGGCCACGGCAACGGCAAACGGTTGTTGTGCCAGGCGCTGACGGTTTCGCATGGTTCCGACAGCGCCTCGCCGCCGCCCTGCTCGCCCAGCAGGACGCGGATGCGTGGCCCGGCATCGGTGTCGCTTTCGCCGTTTTTTGCGGTTTCCAGTACCTGCCCCAAGACGGCGACCAGTTTCTCCTCGATGTCTCTGTGCTGGTCCCGGAGAATCTTGAATTTTTCCCTGGCGGCGGCCTGCGTCTTGCGCACGCGGCGCAACCACATTTCGATCAGTTAATCACGAAATTGCACACGGACCTCTCGCAGAAGGCTCAAGACCAGATCGACGCCGCAAGTCCGATGGGACGCGCGATGTTCACCATCATTGGCGCCATGGCTGAGCTGGAATCCTCACTTATCAGCGAGCGCGTCACCACCGACCATTTCCGTAACGACCCGCGCCTTGGCGATGACGGCGATTTCGACAGGCTGGTGGCTGAGGCGCAGGCACGCGGGCTGCGGGTCGTTCTCGACGGCGTGTTCAATCTTGTCGGGCGCAGCCACCCCTTTGTCCGCGACGCGCTGGAGCACGGCGGATCATCACCGAGAGCGTCATGGTTTCGCTACACCCCGGAGGGCGAACTTGCCACCTTCGAGGGGCACCATGGTCTCGTGGCGCTCAACGGCGAAAATCCTGAGGTCGAGGACTATGTCCGCCGGGTCATGCTGCACTGGCTCGACCGTGGCATCGCCGGCCGGCATGGCGCTGACCATGCTGCTCAAACTCTGGTTTCTCGACCGCATGGCCTGGCTCTGCAGCGATATGGAAAAGGTCAACGCCGACGACACCGCATGGTCGCGCGACGATGGAACGGGTTGATAGCCGTGCGCCGAACAACCTTGCCATCGCCGGATCGAAGCGGAATCAGTCCCGGCCAATCGCGGTCACGATCAGCGTCGCGAGATCGGCGACGGCATCGGTCTTGCTGATTCGGCCGCGGGTCATCGCGTCTGAAAGCGCGTTGGCCGCGCCGAGGATCGCGATTGCGCGGCGCTGAAGCGCAGGTCCGGACAGGTTGGAAAACGGCTTCAGAACATTGGCATAATGGGCGATATGCTCATCCAGCATCTCGCGCTCATAGGCCTCCATTTCAGGATCGCCCTTTAGCGCACTCCCAATCGCATGGAACTCGGGGCCGACGCTTTCGTGGCAATCCATATAGGCCTCAGCCAGCAGCCGAGCGACCTCTGCAAGTTCCGCCGGCGCATTGGCCAGCGCTTCCTGCGTTGCGCGGACCTGCTGCTCGTTGATCTCCCGATAAAGGGCGATCATCAGGCCCGAACGCGTACCGAAATGGTTGTAGGTGATCGGCTTGCTGACGCCCGCCCGCTCGGCAAGGCTTCCAAGCGACAGGGCATCCGTGCCGCTTTCGCGCACCATTTCGCGCGCCGTCTCCAGCAATTGCGCGCGCCGCTCCGCTTTCGGCATTTTTTTCGACATGTCACGCCCGTGAGGTTGAAAGCAGCAAGATTCCGCTTATATTACCTTTAGTAACTTACTAATAGTATATTACTGATTGTAACACGCGATCCCGATAAAGGCCATCCCCGCTCGACGCGACCGAATGTCGGCGGGGCCGATGCCGGGATATAGCAAAATATCGTAGCACGATACACAGGAGATCCCATGCGACACGACCCCATTCTTCTCGTTGGCGGCGCCGGCTTTGTCGGCCGCCAGACCGCGCAGCATCTGCGCAAGCACTTCCCGGACGTCCCGCTGCTGATCGGCGGACGCAACCTTGCCCGCGCCGAGGAAGCGGCGGCAGAAATCGGCAATGCCCGCGGCGTCGCCGTCGACCTGGCGAAACCGGATCTCGGTCTGGGGGATCAGCCAATCTCTGCGCTGGCGCTGTTCTTCAAGGAGGATAGCCTTGGCAGCCTGCGCTTCGCACAATCGCGGGGGGTTCCCTATCTCAGCATTTCGTCCGGTATTCACGAAGTCGCGCCGGAAGTCGCGGCCTATATGCTGAATGCATCCGCCGCGCCGGTGGTGCTCGGCGCCGAATGGCTCGTAGGGGCCACGACGATCCCGGCCCTGGAGGCGGCAAAGGCCTTCGCCACGATCGACGATGTGCGCATCAGCGCGATCATCGACGAGAACGACATCGGCGGTCCGGCAACATATGCCGATATGGAGCGCCTGACCAAGATGATGCCCGCCGCCCTGTCGATTGAAAACGGCGCTCAGGTCTGGCGCAGCGGGGAAGAGGTGCAGACCGAGGTGACCGCGGTTGACGGCACGGCAATGCCCGGCGAGCTGCTTTCGCCCAATGATGTCCTCATCCTCGCCGAGGCGACGCGGGCCCCAAATGTCACGTTTCGTCTGGGTATCGGCGAATCGTCCTCTCGGCGGCGCGGCGAACCGCTGTCCACGGAAATCATCGTCGAACTGACCGGAAAATCCCGCGATGGCGCGCCGCTGAAATCCACCCAGGCGGTGGTGCATCCCGGTGGCCAGATGCCGCTCACCGGCATGGGCGTCGCCATGCTTCTCGAACGGCTGACCGGACTGACCGGCGAACCGGTTTCCGCCGGGCTTTATTTCCCCTCGCAGCTTCTGAACGCGCAAGACTATATGACGCGTCTGAAGGCGACGGGCGGCGAGGTGCGCAATCTTGACGGCAATCGCTGATTTATCGACCGCGTCCCGTGGTTAAAACAGTTCGGGGCGGGGGTGCCGGATGGCGTCCCCGCCCCGAAAAGCCGCGAAGGCTCACGTCTCGCTTTCCGGAACCGCGTTCTTTTTGCGCCGCAAGGCCCCCGGAGAGGTTCCAAACCAGCGTAGCGCCGCGTGGTTGAAGGCCGAAAGTTCGCCGTAGCCGAGCCGAAAGGCGATTTCCGAAAGCGAAATCCTGCGATCGCCGAGAAGCCGGCGCGCGGTTTCGGCGCGCACCGCATCGACTTCCTGCCTGAAGGACGTTCCCTCGCCTGAAAGCCGTCTCTGCAGGGTGCGCACCGACATGCCCAGAAAAGACGCCACACTGCTCTCCGATGAAATCGAACCCGCCATATGCTCACCGAGATGATGACGCACACGGCCTGCGACACCGTCCAGAGCCGGAACGTCATCCAGCCCCCTTTCGGCGGCGTCTTCCAGCGCCTTCCAGACGGGAAGCGAGGTGTCCTTGCGCACATCCTTGAGGCGTGCGCGGTCAAACGTCACCGCGGCTTTGGGCTGTTCGAAAAGCAGGCGAGAACCGAACACCCGATGAAGCGGCTCAAGGTTGGAAGGCGCTGCAAAATCGAAATGTGCCGAGACCGGGGACACCGTCACCCCGAAAACATGTTCGGGAATGAGCGCCACATTGGCCAGGGCCCAGATCGTGCCGAATTGCGCGGCCGCCACGAACTGCGGTTCGATCCTGGCGTGCGTGTGCGTCATCGTCAGTTGATGGGGTGTACTGGTGAGTTCAAAGGCAGAACGCTGATTCAAGAGGCGATTGAAGCGGGCTATCTGATAGAAAACGGCATGCGGCGTCTCGCTTTGCAGGATCAGTTCGCCGAGAATGCCGAGCCGGGTGAGGTCCGTCTGCAGCGCCAGAACCGCGCCCACCTCGGGCCCGCCCCAGCGATCGACCAGAAGCATGCCGAGTTCAAGAACAGCCTCTTCCCCCATGTGAGAACCGGCGGACTGTCCATGCTTCAACACAGCCGAAGCCTTTCGAAATCCTGCGGTCTCCGGCTTCGATATCAGGTCATGCTGCCGGGCAAGGTCGATCAGCAGGTCGAACAGATCGATGGATGTCTTGGCCTCGAATGTGCGCATGGCGGCAGCCTTCAACGGGACGGGGGTGCCAGATTACGCGAAGTGGCGGAAAATATCAAAAAATTGGCGGGAAATATCAAAAAATATCCTCTGACCTGCGCGATACCGGAGATCGTTCAAACCGATCAGGAGGCATGACAATGTCAGATTTCAACAAAACGTCTTCAGGGCCCGTCGGCATTCGTCATCTTTTCGAAGACCAGACCTATCACTTCCAGGCCTTGCGTGTGCTGAGCGACGCCGGCGCCGGCGGCGCCGATATCGCCGAAGTGCTGCAGGCGATATCGACCGTACCCGCAGGCGACGCCGATGCATGGTATGACGCGTTCTCGCGCATCGCGCGCGTCAACGAGACGCTGGCAAACGATTGCAGCGACCGCATGAGCCGCGGCCTTGCCCGCTTTCGCGCGCACACCTACTGGCGGACGTCGGAGTTCTTTCTCCCCGGCGACGATCCGCGGCGCGCCATTGCCTGGAAAGCCCAGATCGAAAGTTTCGATCACGGGCTTGCCGACCATTCCATCGCCTATCAGCGCTATGAGACGCCTTATGAAAACGGTGCGCTCAAAAGCATCTTTTTCCCGGTCGAAGGCGGCGAAAAACGCCCCTTGATCGTGATCGTCGGCGGTTTCGACGGCACGCTCGAAGAGCTTTATTTCATGATGGGCAAGGCGGCCAATGAACGGGGCTACAGCACGCTTCTTTATGAAGGTCCCGGACAGGCGGGTCCGGTGCGCGAGCAGCAGATGTATTTCACCCACGAATGGGAAAAGCCAACCAGTGCGATCCTCCACGACATTCTGGCGAAGCATCCGGAGTTCGACCGGGTCATCCTGACGGGCATCAGCCTCGGCGGCTATCTTGCGCCACGGGCGGCGGCATTCGACGACCGGATTGACGGCGTGATTGCCTTCGATGTGATGTATGATTTCGGCGCGGTCGTCGAGAAATTCCGGCCGATGATCCATCATCCGGTCTATTCGAAACTGCCGGGCGTGGCCTGGGCACTGGAAAACGGGCAATGGGTGTTCGGCAAGGAAAGCCCGGAGGCTTTCATCGACGCCACCCATCCCTTCACGCTTGAAGGTGTCGCGCAGCAGATCAAGGGCGATGTCCTGATCCTCGCCGGTGCCATCGACCACTTCGTTCCCGTCTCGCAGGTTGACGATTTCGAAAAGAGCCTCGTCAACGCCCGGTCAGTCGAAAGCGTCGTCTTCAGCGAGGAATCGGGCGGCGGAGAGCATTGCCAGGTGGGTGCCGCCGCACTCTGGCAGGCCGCCGCATTCGACTGGATCTCGCGGCGCTTCGGGTAAGGGTCGAGGCTGGGACAGACGATAGGTCTCGTGACAAGTCCGGACGCTTCGCGGCCCGGGCTTGTCTCCGATCGTCATCGCCGCGCACTGTCTTTCACCAGCAAGACCGACAGGTGAAAACCCTGGCTGTGCATGTCGAAAAAGCCGTTGGTGAAGTCGAAGAAATAGAACATGTCGGGCATCGCTTCCGTGGATGTCCAAAACAACGCGCCGTCGCCGAAGTCGGTGGCGGCGATATTGGGAAAGGCAACCCCGTCGATCTTCGGACCTTCGCAGGTGTCGAGGATAAGGGTTTCCAGTTCCTGCCCGGTCGGAACGCGCCAGCCGTCGCCTTGCGTCTTCGCGAAATCAATCGCCTCGTTCAGCCCGAGATCGCGCGCCGCGCCGGAACAGGACTGCACGCCGGCGTCCCACTGCATGCCGATCGCGCATCTTTTCCAGGTCAGCCCGTGCTCCCGGCTCGTCGCCTCGTCGCCCTGCAGATCAAAGCCGGCGCCATCCGGGGTGATGCAGGAAGCATGTGCACCGACGGGAAGAAGGAGGGACAAAAAGAGGGTGGGCAGAACACTGGATCGCATGCGGTTTTCCTTGATTTGATTTCGAACGGCGCGAGGAATGCGGCTCAGGGCCGGTAGGCCCGGTTTGTGGCAAAACGCGGCTCGGAGATCGCATTTTCTCAAAGATCGTCCGTTTTCGCAGACCGCAGACGCGCCGCCAGAAGCGCCGCGTTCCGGCAGTCGCCTCAGCGCAGCAGCGGCAGGCGGCCGCAGATCCGGTCCACGGCCTTGCGCGATCCGGCGATCAGGAGCGCCTGCGGGGCGTGTCCGGCCAGCGGTTCGGCAGCGATCCGGGCGGTATAGTCGTCATAATCGCGCGCCTCGAACGCAGCCCGCATATAGGCCAGCCGTATCGGCAGATCGGCCGCCTTTTCAAACAGAACCGGCAGGTCCTCCCCCGGCGCGCCAAGAACCGGCAAGGCGACGGTTGTGATTCCGGCAAGCGAAACCTCGTCCCCGGTGGGCGTATCCGCGCCGACGAGATCGGGACGCAGTTTCCCGAGGCTCATGGCCATAACGGCCGAGAAATTCGCCTTGAGGCCGGTCGGCAGCGCTTCATCCAGAATGATCACGGGTTTGAGTGACATGGCGGTCTCCTTTCGCGCCACGCCATGTCATGCCGAAAGCTGCCCGGTCTTGGATAATATTGACTTTCAATGCCGGATGAGCGCGCCGGGCGTCACGCCGTAATGGCGGCGGAATTGGCGGATCAGATGCGCCTGGTCGCAAAACCCCGCGCCAATCGCCGCCTCGACCGCGGGCGCGCCGTCGAGCAGCAGGCGGCGGGCATGGCCCAGGCGGGCCCGCAACACATGGCCGTGCGGCGTCAGACCGGTGGCGCGGACGGTGCTGCGGATCAGATAGGACGGGTTCAGGCCGACCGCGGCCGCCATGTCGGTGAGGTTCAGCGGTTCACCGGCGGCGACGCCCTCCGCGATCAAGCCGAGCATCGCGCGGATCGCGGCGGGCTCGTTTCCCGCCCGGCGCAGGTCCGCACGACCGTAATGCGCGAAGGCTTCGGCCAGAACCGCATGGACCGCTTCCTCCACCGCCAGTCGATGATCGGCCGTTGGGGCACTGTTGAGGCAAGCGGCAAGCCGGGCCAAAGCCTGCGACAGCCGGAACCCGCGATCGCGCGGCGCGACCTCGGCAAAGCCGCGAAGGCTGCGCACGCCCAGAACCGCGCGCACCGCCGTCTCGGACGCGTAGAGCATGTTGTAGCGCACGCGTTCTGCGGCGGCGTGGCCCGTATGCGGCTCTTCCGGGTTCATCAGCGAGAGCGAGCCGGCCGGCAGCACCATGCTTTCGCCGCGGCAGTGATAGCCGCCCGCGCCCTCTGCAATCGCGCCGATCGCAAAGCCCTCATGCGCGTGCCGGGTAAAGGTCTGCGTGCTGAAGGCGGCCTCGAAAAAATCGATGCCATGGAGCCACTCAAGATGATGATAACGGTTGCTTTGCATGGGCCCGGTATAGCGCCGGCACGCCCGGCAGGTGAAGAGATCTGTTGTAAAAGAGGACAGGATTCCGCGCCGGTGCGTGGTTTTGGTGCCGGGGACATCGTCAAAAACGCTTGTTTCACCCGTTTTGCTGTCAGTCCGTCACAAATTCTGCTTCAGGAAGTCCGTGATCTCGCTCTCCAGTTCACGATGGACGGACGCCCGGTCGACACCGGGGTCGTCGCCGCAAATCAGGCTGGCTTCGGTCGCGATTTGTTCAGGGCATGGATCGATGAAAACGAAATGGCGTCCCGGCACGACGACGGCTTGCAGCGGACGAGGCAGATTGGCGGCAAGCGCCAGCGCGTTGGCACCGGCCTTCATGTCGGCGTCATCTTCCGGGCGAACGAGCAGCAAAGGGATTTTGACGGCGGCGAGACCTGCGGCGTCGAACATCGTCGCGAGCGGATCGAGCAGCACGAGCGCCTTTATGGGATAGGGATTGGACGGCGGCACCCAGTCGGCAAGTGTGCTCGATATCCCGGTCCAGGCACCTTGCTCCGGTCCGCAGGAGCCGATGTCACTGCGGCCATGCGCCTGACAATAGGCCGAAGCAAGCGCGAAATCGGCTTTCCCCCCCGCCAGAATGAGGGCGGTATAGCCCCCGGCGGAATAGCCAATCGCGCCGATACGAGCGCGGTCGGCATGGGAGGCGAAGCGGTCATCCTCGAAAACCGCATCCAGCGCCGCGATGGCCTGTTGCGGCCGGCGTGCCAGTCTCTGGTCCTGGCTTGCAATCGGGTGGCCTTCAGCATCGCCCAGATGCGTCGGCGCAACCACGATATAGCCATGCCGGGCAAGATTGGCGGCGAAATCGCGATGGCTGAGCGGCCCGCCGAGATGACCATGCGACAGGAGCAGGACGGGAAACCGCCCCGTCGCCACCGCCACGCCCTGGCTGGCATTGATCTCGAACGGCCCGGCCTGCCACGAGGCCTCAAGAGCTTCGGTCGGATACCAGATGACAGCATGTGCTTTTCCGGCATGGTCTTCGACCGCGATCCGCACAAGGCCGGCATGGTATGGCGCGGCCGTCGTATCAGGCGGGCAAAAGCCGATGCAGAGCATGGCGAGGGCGGCAAGGCAAAAGGCGCGAAACATCATCGTCAATCCATGTCGTTCAGTCAGTCCAGCGGAAGCACGACCGGTAAAGCGATGCCTCCAGTGCGGTAGCGGTCACAACGCGAGCACGAGTATCCGGTTTGCAGGTCATGTATCCGAGAAAGGTCCACAAACGAAGCACATTTAACGTCTTGTCTATTTCATCCCAACGGCAAGGGACGACAGCTTCGATCCCGCTGACGATATTCCGGACTGTTGCCGGACAAACGGCCTAAACACGAAAAGACACCGGTGACAGGGCGTCACCGGTGTCTTCGCGTGGGAAAAATACAGGTTTCCGTCCGCTTCGCGCTTATGCCGGATCACCCGGCGCAAAGCGGAAGTGAATACTGCGATAATATTCGAGCGTATGCGCCGGCTCGGCATGGCCCTCCGGCAGGGGACGACCGGACGTGGCGGAAAAATAGGCGAGGCAGGCGTCCCGCCACCATTGCGCCTCGCGATGCTGGATCTTTAGAAAGGCGCGCACCTGCTCGAAACGCTGGCTGTCCACCTGCGGGCGCAGGCTTTCCCAGGAAGCGATCATCTGGGCAACGCCTTCCACGCCCTTGTCGTAGCGCGCTGCAAGACCTTCCCAAAGCGTCTTTCCGCAGGTGAGCGGAAAGTCCCACGGGACATGGTGGAACCAGAGCAGATAGCGCTCTCCGAAGGCATGCGGGTCGGCAAACTTGGCCGCAACCTCGGGGCTGTACTGGGCAACGGCGTTGCTTCCGTTCGCAAGCCGGTTGAAGCCGATGCCATTTTCATCCGCGCGGTTATAATAGGTCGGGTTCCACTCCGGCCGGTCCAGCTCGCTCACCCACGGTCCCGGGCCGTAATGGTGGCTGGTTGCCACCTGATGGTGCAGGCCATAGGGCATCATGTAGTTCACCAGCGTCTCGTGAGAGCCGATCATCATGTCGACGACGGTGCGGACGAAACCCGCCTCGTCGGTAAAGGTCATCTTCACCCAGTCCTCGGCAATGGCGGCGGCCGTTTCGTCGGGGTCCCATGCCATGCGTCCGAAGACGTACCAGTTGGCCTGGTTGAACGTGCCGCCGGTCCAGTCGCGGTCGGTTCCGATATTGGCCACCGCGGCAATCCCCGTTACCTTTTGCGGGAAGATCTCGCCCTTGAGAATTCTGCTGACGGTTGAACCCGGTCCGCGCGCATGGGTGTCGAATTTCAGCACCTCCTCGAAGGCCGGCCCCAGATAGGCCAGATGCGCGGTCTGGCCGAGATATTCCTTGGTGATCTGGAATTCCATGACCAGCGGCGTTTCGGTGATCTGACCGAAGGAGGGCGAGACCGGCTCCCGTGGCTGAAAGTCGATCGGCCCGTTCTTGACCTGCAGCAGGACATTGTTGCGGAATGTGCCGTCAAGCGGCTTGAACTCGCTCAGCGCTTCGGTGGCGCGGTCCGTGCCGGGATCCGACGCATAGACGAAAGAACGCCAGATCAGGATGCCGCCATGCGGCGCAAGCGCATCCGCCAGCATGTTGGCGCCTTCGGCATGGCTGCGGCCATAATCGCCGGGACCGGGCTGGCCTTCCGAATTGGCCTTGACCAGAAAGCCGCCGAAATCGGGTATCCAGCGATAGACGTCGCGCGTCTTGTCCTTCCACCATTGCTTAACGGCGGGATCGGCGGGGTCCGATGTTGCCAGTTCGCCCAGGGCCGAAGGGGAGGCGAAATTGACCGAAAGGAACACCTTCAGCCCGTAAGGCCGGAACACATCCGCAAGCTTCGCGGCCTTCTCGAGATAGAAGTCGCTTAAAATGTCCGGTGCGGCATTCACATTGTTCAGCACCGTGCCGTTGAGGCCGATAGAGGCGTTGACGCGGGCATAATCGATATAGCGCTTGTTGACGTAATCGGGCAGCGTCCACCAGTCCCAGATGGAATAGCCGGCATAGCCGCGCTCGACCGAGCCATCGAGATTGTCCCAGTGATTGAGAAGCCTGAGGTCGAGTTTCGGCGCGGCGGCAAGGTCGACCTTTGCCGGATCGCCGCCCGTCTGGATGTGACGCAGGAAGGCGAAGCAGCCATAGAGCACGCCAATATCGGTGTTGGCGGCGATGGCCGTGACGCGCTTGCCGTCATGGGTCAGGCTGGAAACGCAATAGCCTTCCTTGCCAAGATCAGAAAGCGGCAGGTCCAGAGCGGAGATCAAGGGCAGGTTTTCAGGCGTTCCGGCAAGGACGGCGCCGTCGCAGATCGCGCCGTCGTCGAGAACCGGAACGCATTTGACCAGCATCGCGAAGAAGGCGCGCTCCAGTTCTTCCCGGGCAGCCGTCATCGTCGGACTTGCAGCGCCGAGAACGAAGGCACGGACGGCCTTTTCCACCGCACTCCGGCGGGGCTCAGCGAGCGGGCGGTAGCGCAGCCAGAGATCATAACCATCTTCGTCGACAGCCGATGCGGCGCAGTTTTGGCCGGATTTGGCCGCTTCCAGCGTGAGCAGATGCGATAGCAGGATGTTCATCGATTTATTACCGTCGGGACCGGGTGACGCGGGCCGGTGATGGGCCGCTTTCAGCGTCATCCGTATTTCAGGGAGCAAGCCTCGCCCGTCTTCGGCGCTTGGCGCCAAAGTCGGGTCTGTCTGCGGTTTTCAGGAAGGCGTCAGGGAGGAGCGCCTAGCCCGGCATTTCGTAGTCAAACCATTCAAAATCGGCGGCATGGCCCTGGCCGCTGATGTCGTAGGCGGCCATGCCGACGAAAGCGCCGGTGAAGTTGTTGCCCTCGCCGACACCGGCCTCATCCGACAGGATGGTCGCATCCAGTACGGGACCGACCGCCTGCCAGTCGCCATCGGGAACCCGCCAGCTAAACTGCAGATCCGTCATATCGACCGTGGCCTGCAGCTCGACCGGTCCTTCCGGCAGCCGCACGGGCTCACCGGAGAAGACGGCCTTGCCGAAGGGAAAGTCGCCGAGCGCGGACATGATCCGGAGCGCCCGGCTGCCGTCGTCTTCACGGGTAATGCTGAGGAAATGATACTGGCACTGATTGTACCAGCACATCAGCCCGGCAAAACTCTGGAAGTCGCGCGGCTCATAATCGATGCGCGTGGCGGCGCGATAGCGATGGGCCGTCTGACGCCGTGCGAGAAGCGCCTGCTCGAACATGGTGCCGGGCGACTGGCGACCGTAGATGCGAAGGTGACCCGGATTGGCGTCGAGCGAGAACAGCCGCTCCGGCTCGGGGCTGCGCAGCCACTGGAACGCCGGTGGCAGGGGGCCGGGAGCGAAGGTCGTGCGCACCGCTTCCTGCACGGGCGCGGCCGTCATAATGCCCTGAGGCCGCGGCGTGTGAATGGAGGTCGGATGCAGACCGCCTTCCGAAAGATAAAGCCACCCGTCGTCCCGCCATTCCACCTTCTGGATCGCGGTCTCGCGACCAAGCGGCGAACGCCGTTCGATTGCATTGGACCCCGGCAGGTCGCGTCGTGCCTCGGCGCGACCCGCCGCACTGTCGACGGTAATCGGACGGGAGCAGAGGTGAACCATATAGGTCTCGCCTGCGGCCGTCTCGACGATATCGGCATGGCCGCAGCGCTGCAAAGGCGCGTCCGGCGCAAAGGCCGTGGTCAGCACATGCTTGTTCGGATGCACTTCGTAAGGGCCGAGCAGATCGCGGGAGCGGGCCAGCGTCACGGCGTGGTCGTAGCCGGTTCCGCCTTCGGCCGTCATCAGGTAATACCAGCCGTCGCGGAAATAGAGATGCGGCGCTTCGGTGAGCTTCCGGTCGGTGCCCTTGAAGATGTTGTGAACCGGACCGACCAGCTTTTTCTCGGCGGTGCTGTATTCCTGCAGGACGATGCCGGCAAACTGGTCGCCATGACCGGTCTGGCGATGGTCCCACAGCATGTTGACGAGATATTTCCTGCCGTCCGGCGCGTGAAACAGCGATGGATCGAAGCCGCTGGAATTCAGATAGACGCGCTGCGACCACGGGCCGGTGATCGAGGGCGCGGTCGTCAGATAGTTCGGCGCATCCTTGAAGCTGCCGGAAAGCCGTTTGACATCCGTGTAGATCAGCCAGAACAGGCCATCGGCATGGGTCAGACATGGCGCCCAGATGCCGCAGCTGTCGGGGTTGCCGCGCATGTCGAGCAGATCGGCGCGCGCCAGCGGGCGGCTGACAAGCGTCCAGTTGGCCAGGTCGCGTGAATGGTGGATCTGCACGCCGGGATACCATTCGAAGGTCGAGGTGGCGATATAGTAGTCATCGCCGACACGGCAGATCGAAGGGTCCGGATTGAACCCGGGCAGAATGGGATTGGTGATCATGCTGTCTGTCATCGGATCGCCTGCTCGTTTTTATCGAAGAGGTGCCATGCGCCCTCGCGCGGCCGGACGACGAGCACGTCACCGCGCCGCGTTACGAACTGGCCGGGCTTGTGCACCAGGATCTCAGTGCCGTCTTCCAGCTTACCATGAAGGTAAGTATCGCGGCCGTGCTGTTCGGCAATGGAGACGGCGAACCGCCAGCCGGTGCTGTCGTCACCGACGACCTCCAGATCTTCAGGACGAATACCGAAACTGACGTCCTGGCCTTCGCTGACCGGCAATTGCGAGGCCGCAAAGGTGATGTTGCCGAGTTTCGAGGACCCGAAGGTGAGTTCGCCGTCGCCGACGTGAACGATGCGGCCCTCGAGGAAATTCATCCGCGGCGAGCCGATGAAACCGGCCACGAACTTGTTGTTCGGGTGATTGTAGAGGTCCAGCGGGGCCCCGACCTGCTCGATATTGCCCTTGCGCAGAACCACGATCTTGTCGGCCATGGTCATGGCTTCGATCTGGTCGTGGGTCACGTAGATCATGGTGTTGCCAAGCCGCTCGTGGAGCGCATTGATCTCGAAACGCATGACGACGCGCAGTTCGGCGTCGAGGTTCGACAGCGGTTCGTCGAACAGGAAGATTTTCGGCTCGCGCACGATCGAGCGGCCGATGGCCACGCGCTGCCGCTGCCCGCCGGAAAGCTGTGTGGGCCGCCGGTTCAAAAGCTCGTCGATCTGCAGCAGCTTCGACGCCGACTGGATACGCTGTTCGATTTCCGCTTTCGGCATGCCGATATTTTCGAGCCCGAAGCTGAGGTTCTGCCGCACCGTCATGTGCGGATAGAGCGCATAGGACTGGAACACCATGGAAACGCCGCGATCGGCCGCCGGCGTGCGCACGACGCTTTTTTCATCGATCAGAATGTCGCCGGAGGTCGCGGTTTCAAGGCCGGCGATCATGCGCAGAAGTGTCGATTTTCCGCAGCCCGAAGGGCCGACGAAGACGACGAACTCGCCGTCCTCGATCTCGAGATCGACATTCGGAATGACCTTGACGGCGCCGAAGGTCTTGTTGAGGTTCTTGAGTTTGAGATTAGCCATCGGTGGTAGCCTTTTACTTGACGCCCGAGGACGCGATGCCGGCGGTGATATAGCGCTGCAGGAACAGGAAGGCGCAGGCCAGCGGAAGCGCGGTCAGGGTCGTCATTGCCAGCAGCAGGTGCCAGACAATGCCATTTTCGGTCTGGAAACCCGCAAGGGCGAGCTGCAATGTGTGAACTTCGGGACGGTTGAGCACGATCAGGGGCAGCAGGAAGTCGTTCCAGCGGCTCATCACCGAGAACACGGCCACGACGGCCAGTGCCGGTGTCGAGAGCGGCAACACGATCCGCCAGTAGATCTGCCATTCGGACGCGTGGTCCATGCGCGCCGCCTCGAGAAGCTCGTCGGGAATGGTGAGCATATACTGGCGCAGCAGGAACACGCCTGTCGGCGTGGCCACCGTCGGCAGGATGACGCCCCACAGATTGTTGACCAGCCCGAGTTCGGAGACGATCAGATAGGTCGGAACGAGAATGACGGTCGGCGGCACCATCAGCGTCGCGATGATGGCGACAAGCGCCACGGTCGAGCCGGTGAACTTGTACTTCGACAGCGCGAAGGCGGCCATGGAGTTCATCACCAGGGTGATGATCGTGGCAACCACGGTGATGAAGGCAGAGTTGTAGATGTTCAGCCAGATATTGCCGCCGGAGGTTTCCAGCAGTTCGCGGTAGTTCTCGAAGGCCAGGTGAAACTGTCGGACCGGCGCCGCGTCATTGACATCGACGGTCACCCGACCGGCTTCCGGATTTTCCGGATCCACCATCTGGGCCTTGATGCCGAGACGGCGGATCTGCGCCATCTGCTTGACCGACCCGTCTTCCTGGGTGACCTCGAACAGCGGCAAGGGCTCGTCATAGCCTTTGACCTGCATTGCCTGGATCGTCTGCGGCAGAACCGTCGGCGGATATTCGGACAGGTTGGCCGGCGCCTTGAACGACGAGATCAGCACCCAGAGCACGGGCAGCAGCATGACCACGACGCCGAGCAGAAGATAGCCATAGGTGACATAGTCGCCCCAGGTGGCCTTGATGCCCCCCTGTTTGCGCGTCAGAAACGGAATGATACCGCGCCGGGGTTGCGAAGAAGCGTGCATGGTCATTTCCTGTCTCCCGAAAGCTTCATCTGAACGAGCGTGAAGACGAGGAGCGCTGCGCCGAGAAGCAGAGAAGCGGCGGCGGCAAGGCCGTAATTGCGCGGCTGCGCGGCAAAGCCCGTTTCATAGATATACTGAACCAGAAGCATGGTGGCCGAGCCGGGGCCGCCGCCGGTCAGAACGTAAATCTCATCGAAGGTCTGGACCGAGCGGATGACGGCGAGAATGAAGACCACCAGCAACACCGGCCTGAGCATGGGAACGGTGATACGGGTGAAAACCCGCCAGGGCGATGCCCTGTCCATTTTGGCCGCCTCGTAGACGTCCTGCGGGATAGACTGCAGGCCGGCGAGCAGGATGATCATGAAGAAGCCGGAATGCGCCCAGACGGTGACAAAGATCGTCCAGAAAAACGCCCAGTGCGGATCGGCAAGCCAGGTGAAGCGCTCCAGGCCGAAGACCCCGAGAATGCCGTTCAGGATACCGTTTCGCTGCAGGATCCACTGCCAGGTGAGCGCCACCACCACCGGCGACAGCATGACCGGAAAGAAGAACACGCCGCGGAAAAAGCCGCGCGCCCTGATCTTGCCGTTGAGCGCAACCGCCGTGATCAGCGCCACGCCCATCATGAACATCACCTGTAGCGGAACGAACATGATGAGATTGCCGAGCGCGCGCCAGAACAGATCGCGCGAGCAGGTGGCGGGATCGAGATAATTCTGGCAGGCCAGCAGCGTGGAATAGTTCGAGGCGCCGACAAACGGGCGCTCATCCAGAAACAGATTGTCGCTGCCGGTTACCGAATAATAGATATTGATGAAGACCGGAAGCAGGGAAAAGAACAGGACGCTGGCCATATTCGGCGCCAGAAACGCCCATGGAAGCCGTCTGACGCCGATCGTCTTTTGAAGCCACTTCCACAAGGGGTTGACTGCACGGGCCGGCAGCGAAGCCACCGTTCCCAGCATGGTTGAGATCGTACCACTCGCCACGATGTCACCTTCAGGAGTTGTCGTCTTCGGCTGCGGCGGCGCACGGCCGCCACAGCCTCTGGACCGTGATGGGTATCAGTTCTGAGCCGCGGAGATCGCCAGCCGGACATCCTGGTCGACGCGCTCGAGCGCCGTGTCGATATCCATCTCGTTGTTAATGACCTGGCTGATGCGCGTGGTCAGCGAATTCATCATCGCCCGCTGGAACGGCCAGCCCTGGAAGCGGTAGGCCGCCGGCGCCATTTTCGGAATTTGGTTGATGAATGTATCGAGCGCGCTCTGCACCTTGTCGGAGACGCCGCGATATTCGATACCGGATTCGATCATCGACTGCGCCGTCGGAATATTGACGGCCGACGAGATCATCGTCCGCAGGTTCTCGTCGCGTGCGGCGAAATTCAGGAACTTGCCGACCAGCTCAGGCTCGTCCGTATGCTTGAAGCCGGCCAGCGCGCCGCCGCCGGGCATGGCCGAGCATGCGGCAACGCCGCAGGGCGAATCGATAACCTTCCAGTCGAAGAAATCGCCGACCTCTTCATCCAGGCGGCGAAGCTGCCAGGAGCCGCCGTAATAGAGAACCGTGGTCGCGTTGACGAAATCGGTGAAGTTGTCGCGCATGGTCGCACCGCCGACCGCACCCCAGAGGTCGAGCGGCATCGTGCCGTCCCGGTGCCATTCGACAAACTGCTCGATGGCGTTGCGCAGCCCTTCGTCGATCACCGGCATGCCCTCGTCGTCGACAAGCTCGGCGCCATAGGAAATGGCCATGGCCGCGAAGCGGTGGCCGGAACGGTCCATCTCGAAGGGGAAGTCGGTATTGGTCGCTTCGGCGACCGCGTGGGCGGCCGCGCCCCACTCCGTCCATGTCGCATCATCGGCGGGCAGGTCGATACCGGCCTGTTCGAACAGCGTCTTGTTGACGAAGCCGCCGGTGACGGTGATCGAATCCGGCAGGCCATAGATGCCGTTCGGGTCGGCGCCTTTGCCGCGCATCCAATCAAGTACCATACCAAATTGCTCTTCAAAATAGGCCTGGTCCACATAGGGCGTGAGATCGAGGTAATATTTGGACAGGCCACCGAGGTCCGTTACCACCGAAATGTCGGGCCCTCCACCCGACGCAAGCTGCACAGGCAGGCTCTCGGCGATCGACTGATAGCTGACCACTTCAAGATTAACCTTGGTTCCCGGATTTTCCGCTTCGAAAGCGTCGATAACGGGCTGGAGATACTGATCCAGCGCCTGAACCGTGATTTCCTGCGCTTGGGCGCCGCCCGTTAGCGAGATGGCCGCTGCTGTCAGTGTCAGCGCAGCGAAACGTCTTGTAAGGCAATTCATGTCAAACCTCCCGGAATGGAATAGAACGTCAAAGCCAATCGGCACGGCGAAACTACCATACCATTATGATGTGTCAACACATCTGCTGCCGCACGGGAAAGCCTATCAGTACGTTTTTTACCCGGGGCGAGAATTTTCTTCTGCTTATGTTAAAAGCCTCAAAGGTCGTATCCGGGCGCCGGCGTATTGGCAATGTCAATAAAGTCATAAAAATCAATGGTATTTTGGAGGACTTTCGTTCGATCCGATTGCCCTGATCCATTGCGCCGCCGCACGAGAAGCGCGAGAGTCTCTGCCGAATGCCCCCTCATCCCAACGAAAAGATTGGCAACGCATTCGTGATTATTGATGCAGTATGGAAGGATATGCGCGATTATTGCGCTGATTTTCAGCCATTATCGACATTTTGGTATGGTATTTCTCAAATCAGAAATGGTATGGTTGACAATTGCCGCGACCTTTTGTCGTACGGCGGCTGGAGATGAGAATGACGGAAGCGAGTCTTGATTTTCTGGGGCCGGTCGATTTTTCCAAGGCCATTGCCCCGCAGGTGCATAGAAAGCTGCGCAACGCCATTATCCGCAACTTTCTTGTCCCCGGGCGCCGGGTTTCTGAAGCAGGCGTCGCCGAAGCGCTGAACGTATCCCGTCAGCCCGTGCGCGAGACCTTCATCCTGCTTGCCGAGCAGGGCATGCTCGACATCCGTCCCAAGAGCGGCAGCAGCGTTCCGCAGATTTCAATTTCGAAGGTGCTTCAAATTCAGGCCATTCGCGAAGCCATAGAGGCTGACGTCGCGCGCGCGGCCGCGCGGCTGATGACCAAGCCGCAGATCGACGCGCTCTATCGCCAACTCGAACATCAAGACGACGAGCGGGCACGCGCCGCCTCAGATTTCATGGAGCTGGACGATCTGTTTCACAAAACACTGGCGCAAGGTGCACAACTGCCCTTTGCCTGGAATGTTATCGAAACTCAGAAGGCGCAACTCGACCGCGTCCGTTTCCTCGCCTTGAGCAAGGAACCGTCCAAGGGCATACCGGCGCAGCACTTTGCCATTGTCGAAGCCATTTCCGCCCATAATCCCGAACGGGCGGAAATGGAGATGCGCGCGCATTTGCGGGACGTCCTGCGTGACCTTCCCGTCATCGCCCGTAACAACAGCGGCTATTTCAAGGAATAATGCCAAAAGCCCTGAAGATTGCGGGCGCTGGCCAAGCGTCATCGGACCGGTGCCGAAGGCCGCGTTCGATGCGCCCAACGCCGCCTTTTGGACAGCCCCCAGAGGGGACTGCCCACACAAGGCTCAGTCTGCCTGCGCCGTGATATCCACCTGTTGCAGAAGGCTTGCCGGATCCATTGTCGCGGCCATGAAGGCCGGCGCGCCGATGCCCTGGTCGGATTTCGCCGCAATGGCGATTTCCAGCGTATTCGGGTCGGCGATGAAGGCCGAAACCGCGTCGATCAGGGCCTGAACGCCGGGATCGCCCTCGCCGACGGTCTGCGCGGCAATCGAGGGCAACATTGACAGGGTGAGCGCAGCCTGTTCCTCGCTCATCCCGTTCCGATCGGCGTAGAGCTTCAGACCCCGGGCAAAAAGGCCCTCATTTTCAAGCTTCAGCGTCAGCTCACGGCCCGTCAGTCCGAAAAGCGCGGCCTGCATCAGTGACGTGTCGCCGGAGAAGAACGCTTCCCCGAAACCGCCGACCACGCCGGAAAGCGAGATGCTTCCCATGTCTTCCCCGCTGAGGCTGATGTCCTCGACGATCAGCTCATTGTTCGTCTTGTCCCAGCGAAGCGCGAAGTTTTCGGAGATAGTCACCTCCTCATAGCCGAGTTGCCTCAGCAGGGCGAGCGCCTCATTGTCGTCGTTCTCCGCCAGATTCAGCTTGAGCTCGTTGATCATCATGCGCACTTCGCTCGGAATGCCGTTGACAGGGTCTTTGAGTGCGAGGCTGAAATCCTTGACCGCCACATTGACCGGTTCCTCGACATCAAAACCGTTGTCCGTTCCCGGCTTCAGATTGACCGCATAGTCCGTCACCTGCAGGGTGCCGAAGGCGGGCAGGAAGGCGGTCTTCCACGCCATTTCCGGTTCGCCGGGGCCGGATTTCAGGTATTCGCGGATCCCGGCGAGCGTGGGGGCTAGCGAGAAGTCCGTCCACGAGGCGCTTTTCACGGCCAACGCGTTGTCTCCGCCGCGCACATCAAGACCGTCCATCGAAAACCCGAGAACCAGATCGTCGAAGGTAACCGCCAGGCTGCCGATCGCAAAGGTCATATCCGGCTCGGCATCCGATGTCAGGCCGATGCCGGAAATCTGAAGATCGCCTTTGGCGATCGTTTCGAGGAGCAGAAAGGCCTCAAGGCCCAGCCGCTCTTCGTCGTCCGGCGACAGCGCCGCATTGGCCGACAACGCCTCCAGATTTTCCAGCGTGGTCAGGAACGGTTCCTCGGCGAGACGCATGGAAAAGCCATCGCTCTTCATCTCCGCATAGGTCACGCGGCCATCTGCGGTCTCCATGACGAAATCCTTCGCCGTGACCGGACCGTAGACCTGCTGCGCCGGGTTTGCGCCATCGGCCGGCTTCGCTTCGGTGTAGATCCGCGTCAGGAACGGGCCGTCGATGTCCTGCCCCTCGATCGCGCCGACCGAAAGCTTGACGGTTCCCCGCCCCGCATCCCCGTCTTCGTTCGGAATGGCAGCGAGTTCCGTGTCGCTGGTCATGCCGCTTGCGGAATAGCTTCCGACATGCCCGTCGACGATGTCCTCAAGCACGACATCCGAATAGGTCGTGGTCTGGTCGACACCCGACTGGCTCTGCGTGACATTGATGGTCGGCATCGTCACGCGGCCTGCCGAAAAGCGCCGAACGCGCTCGGCCGGCGTCAGATCGGCCTCACCGGACGCCGCGGCGAGAAAGGCGCGGTTGATGCCGGCATCCTCAACCAGAATGCTCGGGACAGATACATGCATCGGACCGGCGTCAAAGGTAATGTCCCTTGCGTCTATCATGCCGGAGAGAAACAGGAATTCCGGCCGTGTCTCCATGGAGGCGAGACGCAGGCTCTGGCCCTCTTCCAGGGGAACGGTCACGTCGTTCAGATGGACATGCCCCGTGAAGTCGATATTGATCGAGGCCGCCTGCGTTCCGCTCTTTTCGAGACTGGTCCTGACCGTCTTCTCCAGGACGACCTTGCCGCCGAACACGCCCGCCGCCGCAATCACGGCAATCCCAGCGACCGACCAGAGCAGGGTTCGTCCGAAGGTGTGCCTGCGCTTTTTCTCGTTTTCCATGAAGTGCGTCCTTTTGCCTGTCAGTCTTTTTCTGTTTGAGAGCACCCGATTAGTTTGCCAGGCCCCGATGCGCAACCGTGAGCGGCCGAGATTTTAGTCAGACGATTGACTCCGGCTGCTCAGGCATGATGCAGCGGCGATGTACGAAAGAACGCTCTAACCTATTGAATCGACGCGTCGGCCCGAAAATCGATTCCGATTTTCGGGCCGACGCGCTAGACCTCCCGTATTGCGTCGTGAAAGTGGAAAGCCTTGATATGACATCGTTCTTCGAGTTTCTGGTTCTCATCCTTGTTCTGGCGCTGATCGCGTCCAACGCCGGGATGCGGAAGCGGATGAAGAGGCTAGAGGACATGCACCGGGCCCTTCGGAGCCGGCTGGAACAGTTGGAACACCGGCAGGAGCCCAGCATTGCCGCCCCAACCGGTGAGCCGGAAAGAGCGACGGCAGAACCGGAAGAAGCCGTACCGGGACCGGGCAAAAAGGCGGCGGCTCCGCCCCCGAAGCACAAAGGATCGGCTGACGCCGGTAAGGCGTCCCCCGCGCCTAGCGGCCCGCCGCGGGCCTTCGTCTTTACCGGAGAAATGCTGCAGCGGTTCGGTGAATGGCTGCGCCAGAACTGGACAATCGCGCTCGCGGCGCTTTCGCTGGCGCTCGGCGGTATCTTCATGGTGCAGTATGGTGTTGAGAACGGTCTTCTGACGCCGGTCTGGCGGGTTGTCGGGGCGCTCCTGCTGGGCGTGGTGCTTGTGGGTGCCGGCGAAGGGCTCCGCCGCCGCTTTGGCGATGAGCAGACGCCATCGACGCGCTACCTGCCCTCCGTCTTTGCGGGCGCGGGGGTGGTGACGCTGTTTGCCGCCGTGCTGGCCGCCCGTCTTCTCTATGGATTGGTTTCCGCCGAGGCGACGCTTGCCGGGCTGGTTCTCGTCAGCATTCTCGCAGTCGCGCTCGGCTGGCTTTACGGCTCGGTTCTGAGCGCCGTCGGAATTATCGGCGCCACCGCAGCACCTTTCCTCGTCGGCGGCGAGTCCGACGGCGGCTGGCTGTTCTTTTATTATTTCGCCTTCATCGCCATTGCAGGCCTTGCCGTCGACAGCGTGAAACGCTGGGCGTGGGTCTCCGCACTCGTTCTGATCGCAACGGCAACGGCAGCGACCGGGCTTTACCTCGCGACCGGCGGCCTGATCCACTATACGGCTTTTCTTGCGCTCTCCTGGCTGGCCGCCGTGATCCTGCCAGTGCAGAGCTTTACGCCATCACATGCGGGCCAGACGGTTCTGGCAACGATTGCCGGTCTCAAGCCGCGCGCCGATTTTCCCGCACGGGCCGCCGCCGCCATGACGGTCTTCGTCAGCGTCGCAGGCCTTCTCCTGTCCCTCGATGCGCCATCCGCCGCAGAGGCCAATATTGCCTTTCTGCTCATCGCCCTCGTCCTCGCGGCGACGCTTTTATGGATGCGGCGTGCGGAAGCGCTGAAGGACATGCCTTTCCTGCCGGCCGCTGCGTTTCTGACCGTGCCCGTCCTGCAGGTCGTCGAGCGCGGCCCGCTGTTCGAGACCTTCCTTGCCGCGCTGCAACCTCCGGCAGATGCGACAGCCGGCTCTTTCTCTTTCGTCACCCTGACGCTGATCCTGTCGACAGTGGCATCTCTGATGGCCTTCTGGCGGATGAACCGCTGCAAGGATGACGACCGCGCGGCCTTCGGATTCGCGCTCGGCGCGGCGACATTTGCCCCGGCGGCCGCTTTCATCTTCGAATTTCTGTGGTCGCCGGCTGCGGCCTTCGGGGATTATCTCTGGAGCATCCATCTTCTGGCGATATCGGTCGTCATGGCGCTGCTGACGGAGCGGACCTTGCGCGCCGAGGATCGCAACCGGCGCCAGATGCGCGCAGCCCTTTTCGCCATCGCCGCGCTCTCGATGCTCGCACTGGCGCTGTTCGTGGTGCTCACGGAGGTGGCGCTCACACTGGCGCTCGGCGTCGTCGTCGTGCTCACGATCGCAATCGATCGGCGGTTCGACCTCGCGCTGATCGGCATCTTCACCAAGGTGGCGCTCGCGATCATCGCCTTTCGGCTGGTGGCCAATCCCGGCTTTTTCTGGGCGGTGCGTGGCAACACCGCGTGGCTGGCGCTGCTTGAAGCCTATGGCGGCACGCTGGTGCTGCTTTATGCCGGATGGCACCTGACGGTCTCGCGCGCGCGTCAGTCAGTTCAGGTGGCCATCGGGACCACCACATGGACGGTCGCCGCCGTCTTCGCCTGCGCCGTGCTGCAGCGGTTGGTGCCGGATGAGCCGGGGCTTCTGGCCGCCGTCATGGCCGTCGCCATGCTGGCCCAGATCAACCGGCTACCCATCACCGGCAGATGGCTGCGGCTGTTCAGGTTGGCGCTGACCGTGCTTTTCGGCTTCATCGCCGCCATACTGATTGCCGTGCCGCTGACGATCTCCAACCCGGTGCTTTATCGCAACAACCTGGTATGGGGTCCGCCGATTTTCGATAGCCTTGCGCTCAGCTATCTGCCGCTCGCTGCGGTTCTGGCAATCGGCGCGTTAAAGATCGGCACTCTGAAGCGGTGGCTGCGGATTGGGTTTGTCGGCGTCGCAAGCCTGCTGGCCGGCTTTTATGTCGCTTGCGAAATCCGCCGGTTCTGGCACGGGCCCGATCTTTCAGCGCCCGGCGTCACCCAGCCGGAACTTTATAGCTACACGATCGCGCTGCTAATCGTCTGTGCAACCCTGCTTGCTGTGAGCTTCTCCCGGCGTTCAAACGCATTGCGCAAGGTTGCGATGGCCGCGACCGGGCTGACGATCGCGAAGGTCTTCCTTGTGGATATTTCCGGCCTGGAGGGGCTGTTGCGGGTCGTCTCCCTCATTGGGCTTGGACTGGCGCTTGCCGGTCTCGGCTGGCTCGACCGCATCATGAACCAGCGCTGGAACAGGATGGCGGGGCCGTCCGAAGTTTCGGGCGGCGGGCAAGATCGATAGAGGTCCTCCGCGCCCGTCTTCAGACGAGACCCATTCGCGGCAGGCTTTTCACGGAGCTTACGGGAATATCGCCGCGGGGCCCGATTTCGGCAAGCGTCTTTTCCGGACTGACCTGCCCCTCTTGCGTCCCTCGTTTAATTCGAGAGTCCGCGGGTTAGTGATTGGTAGTTTGGTGGTTTTCCTGAGCAAGTGGCTGGGTGACGTCCGCATCAAGCTCTTCCATTTCTCTGCGCATTTCGTTCGGCGTTTTGTTGCCCAGCGATGAGTGCGGCCTGACATTGTTGTAGTCGTATTGCCACAGGGCCAGTTTTCGCCGGGCTTTTTCCAGCGTATCGAACACCTCTTCATTCAACAGCTCATCGCGCAAGCTGCCATAAAAGCTTTCGATAAAGGCGTTCTGCTGTGGCTTTCCCGGGTCGATATAGTGTCACGGGATGGAGGGCTTGTCGGCCCACTGCAAAATGGCCCGGCTGGTGAACGCCGTCCCATTATCGCTGATGATGCAAGCCGGCTTGTCGACCCTGCGCTATTCGCGAGGTTCTGCGAGGTCTTCACGCAGGAGGTCAATCGCTTGCGCATGGAGGGTCGCGCCAACGTGGCGGCGGCAGAGGCCGACATAAAGAAGATTGATCAGGAGTTGGAAACCCTGCTCGACCTGATCCTCAAAGGGGGCGTGGCCGACAGGATCAATACGAAGACGGTTGGCCTGGAGCAGCGGAAAAGGAAGTCGAAGCCTTCCTCGGAGAGGCTGACGAACCTCCGCCGCTTCTGCATCCCTCGATGGCGCAGCGCTACCGCTCGCGCGTCCAGAGCCTCTACGACGCACTGCAGGGCGAGGACGAGGAAAAGCGCGTCGAGGCGGCGGATATCATCAGGACGCTGGTGGAGGACATCGCACTGACGCCGGCGGACGGCGAGATGGGGATCGACGTGCGCGGCGATCTCGCTGGAATCCTTACGCTTTCGGTGCAAAGCAAAAACCCCGCCGGTGTGGCGGGGCTTTCGCAAGTAAAGTTGGTTGCGGGGGCAGGATTTGAACCTGCGG
>NZ_VCLB01000001.1 GCF_005924265.1 Martelella lutilitoris | reverse complement strand
TCAATCCAAGCAGTTTCCTAAAACGTGACCGCTTACTTAAGTCTCTTTGGTGAACAATAAAGCTCACCGACAAAGCCGCTCGCCACGTTTCTCTTTCTTCAAATATGCAATTGTCCAAATAACAGACGGGAAATTCCCGTCACAAATCCTCTCTCGGCCAATCTCTGTTCAAGTTCAGCCTGACGAAGCATCTAAGCCTGTCGGAAGATTTTCTAGAACCGTAAGCACCGCCTCAGCGCCGCCCCGTCGTTCGGTGAGGCGGCTTATAGACCCCATTCCGCCAAACCGTCAACAACCAATCCCAAAAAAAATGACATTTTTGTTAAGTGATTGGTTTTTATGGGTTTTATACCTCACTTCGCAAGCCGCCAGAGGTTAAGAACCGTTAAGCTTTTTGCTGCGCACAATGATGAGGCAAGTATACCGTTTGCCTGTTTTTTCCGCGTCCCTTTCCCTTCCTCCTGTCAGTGCGGACCCTCAGCCCTGAAAGACCAATTTGCGCCCTTTGCTCGCGCAGCGCTTTTACCTTAATCAAGGCGCAAACGGATTTTTCGGATTTGAAAGCTTTGAAAGAGACCATAAGGACGCAGACGGATCGGCTTCCGGTCAATGCGGTTCTGCATCAGCTCGCGGCAGCACTTGACGATAAAGGCCGGGCCGTGCTCGCCGCCCCGCCCGGCGCCGGCAAGACAACGCTTGTCCCCCTGCACCTGCTGGCAAGCGGTACGGCCGGAACGGGCAAGATCATCCTGCTGGAGCCGCGCAGGCTTGCCGCGCGCGCTGCCGCCTTCCGCATGGCCTCACTTCTTGGCGAAAGCCCGGGCGAGACCGTCGGCTACCGCATGCGACTTGATACGAAGATTTCGGCAAAAACCCGGATCGAGGTGGTGACCGAGGGCGTGTTCGCCCGCATGGCGCTGGAGGACCCGGAGCTTGCCGGCGTTTCCACGGTCATCTTCGACGAATTTCACGAACGCTCGCTCGATGCCGATTTCGGCCTGGCCCTGGCGCTCGATATCCGCGCCGGACTGCGCGAGGATTTGAAGGTCCTGGTGATGTCGGCAACGCTCGACACGGCCCGCATCGCAACGCTTCTGGACGACGCTCCGGTGATCGAGAGCGCAGGCCGGGCCTTTCCCGTTGAACACCGTTACCGGCCGCGCCCGCCGCGATCGCGTATCGAGGATGATGTCGCGGCCGCGGTGCGCGACATGCTGGCATACGAGGAGGGCTCGATCCTTGCCTTCCTGCCCGGACAGGCCGAAATCCGCCGGACCGCCGAGAGGCTGGCCGCCGGCGTTACCGACGATGTGATCGTCGCCCCGCTTTACGGCAACCTTTCGCGGGCCGAACAGGACGCCGCAATCGCGCCTTCGCCGGCTGGAAAACGCAAGGTCGTCCTGGCAACCGCGATCGCCGAGACCGCGATCACCATCGACGGCGTGCGGGTGGTGATCGACAGCGGCCTGCAGCGCCTGCCGGTGTTCGAGCCGGCCACCGGGATCACCCGGCTTGAAACCGTGAAACTATCGCGCGCGGCGGCCGACCAGCGCGCGGGCCGCGCCGGGCGCACGGCGCCGGGCATCGCGCTGAGGCTCTGGCACGAGGGCCAGACGGCCGCCCTTCCCGCTTTCAACCCGCCGGAAATCCTCTCTACCGACCTCACCGGCCTGGCGCTCGATCTTGCCCATTGGGGCGTCGTCGATCCCGCTCAGCTCTCCTTTGCCGACCAGCCGCCGGGACCCGCCCTTGCCGAGGCGCGCAAGCTGCTGCAGATGCTCGGCGCGCTTGATCCGGCGGGGCGACTGACGCCTTCCGGCGAACTCTTGCGCGCCATTCCCCTGCCGCCGCGCCTTGCGGGCATGGTCGTCAAGGCGGCCGAAAGCGGCACGGCTTTCAAGGCGGCCGAGCTTGCCGTGCTCCTGACCGAACAGGGACTTGGCGGCACAAGCATCGACCTTTCCGAACGGCTTAGGCGGTTTCGCGCCGAAAAAGGTCCGCGGGCCGAGGCCGCGCGCGGTCTTGCCGCCCGCATCGCGAAAACGGCGGGCGCCGACCGCGATGACAAAGGACCCTTTGATCCCGGCGGAGCCCTGATCCAGGCCTTCTTCGACCGCATCGCCATGGCGCGCGGCGGGCGCGGGCGCTATCTGATGGCAAACGGTCGCGGCGCGGCGCTAGCCGAGGACGACCCGCTCGCGGGTGAGGACTTTCTCGTCATTGCCGACCTGACGGGCTCCGCGGCGCGCGGGCGCGTGCTTGCTGCCTGCCCCGTGACCCGCGAAACCATCCTCGAAGCCCGCGCCGAGGCGATCGTCACCCGCGCGGAATGCGTCTTCGACCGCGAAAGCCTCTCCGTCCGGGCGCGCAGCGTGACCCGGCTCGATGCGCTGGTGCTTTCCGAACGCCAGGGGACGAAGCCATCCGGCATGGAAGCGGCGGAGGCGCTCGCCGACGGGCTTCGCCGGTACGGGCTTTCGCTTCTCTCCTTGCCGAAGGAGGCGGCGCACCTCGTCGAACGGATCGGTTTTCTGCATCGCAAGCTCGGTGACCCCTGGCCGGATGTCTCGGAAAAGGGCCTGCTGGAAAGCCTGGACATTTGGTTCACGCCGTTCCAGACGGGCGTGACCGCCCTTTCCGCCGTCAGCCAGAAAAGCCTGACGCAGGGCCTGCAGGCGCTTCTGCCCTATCCGCTTGCCGCCGATCTCGACCGGCTGGCGCCGACTCATTTTGGAGCGCCCACCGGCGACCGGATTCCGATCCGCTATGATGGCGACGAACCGGTGCTTTCGATCCGGGTGCAGATGCTCTACGGACTGAAGAACCATCCGACGATTGCCGGGGGCGTGCCGCTCGTTCTGGAACTGACCTCGCCCGCCGGACGGCCGATCCAGACAACGCGGGACCTTCGCGGCTTCTGGGCGGGATCCTGGAAGGATGTGCGGGCCGACATGCGCGGGCGCTACCCAAAGCATGTCTGGCCGGAGGACCCGGCCAATGCGGAAGCGACGCGGCGGGCGAAACCGCGCGGGACGTAAGGAGGAATGCGATGAACAAACCGGTCACCGAGATGGTCGGGCACGAACGCCGCGGAAGCTTGCGCCTGCAAACGCTGGTGCGGCTCAGATGGCTGGCCGTTGCGGGCCAGACGGCGACGGCGCTGACGGTTGCCTTCGGGCTCGACTTTTCGATGCCGATCATGCCGGTGCTGGCGCTGATTGCGGCGCTCGCGCTCGGCAATCTGGTGCTGACCTTAAGCTTCCCGGCGACCCAGCGCGTTTCGCCGCGCGTCGCCTTCGGGATGATCGGCTTCGACCTTCTGCAGCTGACCGCGCTTCTCTATCTGACCGGCGGACTTGCCAATCCGTTCGCGCCGCTGATCTGCGTGTCGGTGATCATTTCCTTTGCCGCTCTGCCGCTGCACTATTCCTTCGCGCTGCTGGCCTTTGCCGTGTCGGGCGTCTCAGCGCTGGCGCTCAGCCCCTTTCCGCTGCCATGGCATGCGGGGATCATCCTCGAAATCGAGCCGATCCTGAAATTCGGCATCTGGATCGCGATCATCTCGATGCTGGGTTTTGCCGCCTTCTATGTCCAGCGCATCACGCTCGAGGCGCAGCAAATCTCGGATGCGCTGGCGGCGACCGAACTGGTGCTCCAGCGCGAGCAGCACCTCTCCCAGCTTGACGGGCTGGCCGCCGCCGCCGCCCATGAACTCGGCACGCCGCTGGCCACGATTTCGGTGGTGGCCAAGGAGATGGCGCGCGCGCTTTCCGATGATCCAGAGCATGGCGAGGATGTGCAGCTTCTTGTCAGCCAGAGCCAGCGCTGCCGGGACATTCTCTCCCGGCTCACCTCGCTTTCCAAGGAGGACGAGGCCCATATGCGGCTTTTGCCGCTGACCTCTCTGATCGAGGAGGTGGTGGCGCCCCACCGGCCGTTTGTCTCGCAGATGGAGATCCGCGTTTCCGGCGAGGCCGGCGGCGAACCGGTGGGCAGCCGCAATCCGGGCATTCTTTACGGCCTCGGCAATATCGTCGAAAATGCCGTCGAACATGCCCGCCAGACCGTGGAGATCGAAGCGCATTACAACGACACACGGGTGACGATTACCGTCACCGATGACGGCGGCGGCTATACGCCGGACATCCTGCCGCGCATCGGCGATCCCTTCGTCTCCGACCGACCGAAGAATCCGGCCGACAGCCGCGCCGGCGGGCTCGGCCTCGGCCTGTTCATCGCCAAGACGCTTCTGGAACGCTCCGGCGCGCAACTGACCTTCGAAAATGTCGGCGGCGCGCGCATCACCGTCTCCTGGCCGCGCTGGCGGATGGAGGCGGATATGGCGGATCAGAGCTGAGACTTCTCCGCGGGCAGCACCTGGGTGAGGAAGATCGCGACCGTGGCGAGCGCCGCAAACAGCGCCAGCAGGAAGCCGGGCGCGAGCGTGAAGCCCGTCTGCTGGATGATGAAGGTGGCGAGAAGCGGCGTCAGCCCGCCGACAATGGCGAAGCCGATATTGTAGACGAAGGCGACGCCGGTATAGCGCACATCGGTCGGGAAGATCGCGGTCAAAAGCACAGGCCCCACGCCCCAGGCAAAGGCGCCAATCAGCGAGATCACGATCATGGCCGGCATCAGCGAGGCGATGCCCTCGTGGATCCAGACATAGACCGGGATGGCCGCGATTGCGAGCAACAGGGTGGCGACGAAGGCCGGAACCTTGATGCCGATGAAATCGGAGATCGCGCCGGCAAGGGGCATCGGCAGCGAAAAGACGATGATGCCGACAAGCACGGCGGTCGCCACCTGGTCCGGATCGTAGTGCAGGAAATCGGTCAGGTAGCTGTTCATGTAGAGGTAGAGCAGCGGCACGGCGGCAGCACCCAGCCCGGTGATGAACAGGCCGAGCCAGACGGCGCGGGCATTGTCGCGGAAGAGTGCTGCCAGCGGCACCTTGTGGGTCGCCGATTCCATCTCGGCAAAGGCCGGGCTTTCGGCAAGACGAGCGCGCAGGATGAAGCCGGCAATCGCCACCAGCCCGCCGATGAAGAAGCCGATGCGCCAGCCATAGGACAGCACCGCCGCATCGCTCAACAGGTGTTCGATCGCCCATTGCACCGCCTGGGCCGCCAGCATGCCGACATTGATGATCATGAACAGGAAGCCGCAGGCAAGGCCGCGCCGCTTCGGCATGGTCTCGGTGATCAGGGTCATCGCGCCGGGGATTTCGCCGCCAAGGCAAAGGCCCTGCACCATGCGGAGTGCGACGAGCGCGATGGTGGCCGAAATGCCCCAGGTCGCATAGCCCGGCATGAAGGCGATGAGGAAGGTGGCGCCCGCCATGCCGGCGATCGAGACGCGCAGCATCATCTTTCGGCCGTGCCTGTCGCCGAAATGGGAAAACAGGATGCCGCCCAGCGGGCGCACCAGATAGCCTGCGGCAAAAACGGCAAAAGCCGCCAGAAGCCGGGTCGACGCCTCTTCGGCCGGAAAGAAGGTCTTGCCGATCTGCGAGGCGAAGGTGGCGTAGATCACGAAATCATAAAATTCCAGGCCGCCGCCCATGCTGCCCAGAAAGAGCGCCCGGTTGCGCTCGCTCGCCGTCACCGCCATGTTTCACCCTCCGATCGGTATACCCGAGTGAAAACTGGCCGAACGCAAAACGAAAGGCAAGCCTAATATAAGGCGATGTCGACGACCAAGGCGTAGTTGAGCGGTCGGGAACGCGCTAAGAAAAAGATACGGCGCCAAGCCCCGCAACCGCCTTGTCGGCAATCACCTTCAGCGGATTGTCGATATCAACCGTAACCACGCCGGGCTCGCCGGTCGGGTCTTCGAGGGTGTCGAGCTGGCTCCTCAGCAGCGTCGTCGGCATGAAATGGCCCGCGCGCGCGCCGATCCGCTCGGTCAGCAGCGCCTCGCTGCCGTTCAGGAAAACGAAGGCCAGCTTCTGGCCCGCCGCCGCGCGCAACCGGTCGCGATAGGCTTTCTTCAGCGCCGAGCAGGTCACGACGACGCCCGTTTGACGCTCTCTGGCAAGCTCGGCGCCGACAAGATCGAGCCAGGGCCAGCGGTCAGCATCCTCGAGCGGGATGCCGGCGCTCATCTTTTCGACATTGGAGGCCGGGTGAAGGTCGTCGCCCTCGACCTGGTCGTAACCGATCCGTTCGGCGATCAGTCTTGCGACGGAGGACTTTCCGCACCCGCTCACGCCCATGACGATGATGGCGCGCGGAGCCTCTGCATTGCTCGTATTCATGGATTGTTTCTTCCGGTCCGGCAGAAAAGATCGGCGGCAATACCGCCATCTCCGCGTTAGCACGTCCGGATATCGTATCGCAACGGGACAGAATGTCCGCCGGGTCGAACGTCCCGGCGGAAAACGGGAGGTTTCTGCGTTTACCGCTGGATGCCCAGCTCGCTGACATCAACCTCAAGCGGGCCCGAAAGGTCCTCGATCGAATCGTAGAGCAGTTCCAGCACATATTGCGGATTGTGCGCGAAGGCGCCGGGGTCGGCGGTGACGAACTTCCAGTTATAGGCCGCCTTCAGGCTGCGCGGCGTCCAGGCCTTGTAGCTCGCCGCCCGCCCGTCAACCTCATCGGCGCGGCCGTCCTGATCGGCATCGACGAAGAAGTAGGGATAGTGCGGCTCGAAAATGATCGGCGTGCCGGCGACATTGGCGGCGTAATCCTCGATCATCTCCATCAGCAGCGCGGCATTGTTGGCGACATCCGAACGAATGCCCTTGGAAAGATCGCCGCTGCCGTCATAGCTGACGCGGGAAATGCGGATCGCGTCGAAATTGCCGGTCTCGTGGCAGGTAAGACAGGTCTCTTCCGCCACCGTCAGCGTATGAGGATCATGACAGGAGGCGCAGTCGGCGACCGGACGGGCATGGAAGAACCGGCCCGAATAGCTCTTGCCGGGATATTCGAAACCGCCTGCCCCGACAGCGCCGAGGCGCACGGCGCCGGCCAGCGCGTAATGCGGATTGACGAAGCCGATCTCCGGATCCGGGGTGTCATCAGCCTTTTCGCCGACGGCATTGGAGACCGTCACGCCGGCGGCGCGGCCGGAGTGACAGGTGAGACAGGCTGCCTCGACGCCGGGCTTGACCGGGTGTTCGATGCCGCTCGGCAGCGTGATCGCGGTGATTTCGGCAAGGCCCGGATTGTGACAGGTCTCGCAGTCGACGACACCGCCGACCGGCACGGCCGCAGCCACGCCCGGCTCGCTGCCGTCAAGGCCGTGGAAGGCGCGGAAGCCCGCGCCGGAGTGACAGGTGGAACAGCTCGCGGGGACCTCGCCCTCGCCGTCCCAATGGGTGAAGGCTTCTGCAGAAGCATCGGCATGGGCCGAGCGCGCCCAGGCCTCGATCATCTTCTGCTGCGGGATCGAGATCTGGTCCGGACGGAACGGCCCCGATTGCGGCATGACGAAGAGCTCAAGCGCCTCGACCGCCGCCTCGCCTTCCCCGCTATCCTGAGCTGAGACGCCATTGGAATTGACAAACGTCAATGTCGCTGCAATAACTGCAATGAAAGTTGAAGAAAACCGCTTCACTCCGTAAGACATGGCTTTTCACCCCCGCTGAAAATTCATAGTCTGCTCTTGGTGCATGCTAAACAATTCGGCCCGATCCGGCAATTCAATTGTCGGGAAGGTTGGTTTGTTTGATGCCGAAGCCTTGGGAGTGATTTTTTGGACCGCCTCTTTTCCGCCGGTCTGTCCGTGCCGACCGGCCCCTCATTGCCCGACGACCATACTGCCGAAACGCTTCTGACCGAAGAGGCGGCGCTTGTGCCGGCCCCCGGCGAGGAACTGCGCGTCGTGCCGCTGGTCGAGGTCGACCAGCGCGTCGCCCAGGGTCAGCCGCTTTTCTCGCTGCGTGCGGCAGAGGAAATCAAGCTTGTCGCGCCCATGCCTGCGCGGGTGGCGGCGATCGAGCTCAATCCTGGCCGAAGGCTAATCCAGATGCTGCTGTTCCGCGAGGATGGCGGCGACCGGCATTCATTCCCGACAGAGAAAGCAGACAGCGACGCAGCAGCGCTGCGCGCCCTGATGCAGGAAGCCGGCCTCTGGCGACTGTTCCGCAGCCGACCCTTCGGACACATGCCCGCCCTTGCCGAAGCGCCCGCCGCGATCTTCGTCATGGCGGCAGACACCCGGCCCGCCGCCCCCGATCCGAAGACCGCGCTCTCGGGCCGTGAGGAGGCCCTGTCACGCGGCCTTTCCGCGTTGAAGCTGCTGGCCGGCGATCAGGTCTTCCTGTGCGAGGCCAAGGGCAGGCCTCTTGACCTCGACACCACAGACGGGGCCCGCCGCTTAACCTGCGGTTCGCTGCACCCGCAGGGTCTCGCCGGCATCCAAATCCACCACCACGCGCCGGCCGCAGTTGACGCCCGCGTCTGGGACATCCATGCGGAAGATATTGCCGATCTCGGCGATCTTCTCGCCACGGGTCTTCTGCCCGAGACCCGGCTCGTCACCGTCACCGGTTCGGCCATGCGCGAACCGCGCCTTCTGCGCTGCCAGCCCGGCGCGGATCTGCGCGGGCTCTGTCACGGCCACGTGCAGCCGGGCCCCTATCAAGTGCTTGCCGGCTCCGTACTCGACGGCCGACCCGCCCATTGGCTCGGCCCGCGCGACCGGCAGGCGAGCGTTCTGTCCCGTGGTTCCGGCAAAAGGCGCGGCCACTGGTTTTCCGCCGCACTCACCCGCGCCGCCCGGCCGCTGCCGATCATTCCGACGGCCGCTTTGTCTCAGGCTTTCGGCGGAGACATTCCGGCTGCCGCCCTGATGCGTGCGCTTTCCGCCGGCGATCAGGAGGCGGCCGCCCGCCTCGGCGCGCTGTCGCTTCTGGAAGAGGATCTGGCGCTGGTCGATTACGTTACCTTCGCCGAGCCATCGCTTTCCGCACAATTGCGCGGGCTTTTGAACGCCATCGAGAAAGAGGAGGCGCCCGCATGAACCACGGATTGTGGGACCGCGAGACCGTCGCCCTCATGCTGCTGATCTCGGTCATGCCGCTGGCGTTGACCTGGCTCTGGTATGGCGGGCTGGATGCTGCCGGGCTTCTGGTGCTGGCGCTGATCATCTCCGGTTTCTGGCACGTCATCTTCATGCTGGCGCGCGCCCAGCCGCCCTCCTTTGCCGGCGCGCTGACGGCGCTTGCCATTGCCATGCTGGCGCCCGAAGACCTCAGCATCCTGCAGCTTGTCCTCGGCATCTCTTTCGGCTCGGTCATGGCCGAGCTCGTCTTCGGCGGCTGGGGCCGCAACGTGCTGAACCCGGCGACTGTCACACTCGCCTTTCTCGGCTTCGGCTTCGTCACCGCCCCCTGGCCGGAACCGCCGCTGCCGCTTGCCTGGGCCGCCATTCCCGCCGCCCTTCTCGGCGCGCTCTTCGGCGTCATGCCGGCGCGCGTGATCGCGGGCGCTGTCATCGTTATCGGCGGCGCCCACATTGCGGGCCTGCCGATCGCCCCCTTGCTGCCGGCCGTTGCCGTCGTGCTGGTGCTGCTTGTCGCCGATCCGGTGGCGAGCGCCTCGACAAAGCTCGGCGGCTGGCTGAACGGCGCCTTTTTCGGCGCTTTGATCATTCTTTTCGCGCTCGGCTGGAAGAGTGCCGCTCCCGTGCAGATGGCGGTTTCGGCCGCCCTTCTGACCTCGCTTGCCGCCCCGTTGCTGGACGAAGCCGCCATTGCGCTGTGGCTTGTCCAAAGGAGAAGACGTCATGGCTGACCTGAACCCGTTCTCGGCATGGCGCCGGTTCCTGGCGCTGCCCAATGAAAACCGGACAAAGACCGTCGTCATCGCCTTTCTCGTTTCGGCCGTCTGCGCACTCATGGTCTCCGGCGCAACGGTCATCCTGCGGCCGATCCAGGCGGCAAACCGGGCGGCGGAGGAGCAGGCGCGGCTTGAGGCGCTCGTCGCCGGCATTCCCGGCATGACGCAAATTCTCGAGCAATCCGGCGGTTCGCTCTCCACCGTCGTCATCAACCTGCCGAAGGGTCAGGCGGCACAGGATGTAACGCCCGCGACGCTCGCCGCAGCCCTCGACGATGCGGCCAACTGGACCACGCTGACGCCGGCGGAAGATACGGCGGGCATCGGCCGGCGGCCGGATTACGCCCAGATCTATCTTCTGCGCAACGAGGCCGGCGACATTTCGCTGGCGCTCCTGCCGATCAGCGGACCGGGCTACCAGGCGCCGATCGACGCGATCGTGGCGCTGCGCGGCGACATGAACACGATTGCGGGCCTTACGATCACCAACCAGGCCGAAACCCCCGGCCTTGGCGGGCGCATCGAGGAGCCGGCCTGGCTTGCCCAATTCCCCGGCACCGAGCTTGCCGATCCCACCGGGACAGTGCGTTTTGCCGTCGCCAAGGGTGCGGCCGGCAACGACTACGAGGTCGATGGCATTACCGGCGCGACGCGCACCGGCAACGCGTTCACCAAGATCATGCGCTTCTGGGGCGGACCCGAGGGCTACGGCCCGTTCATAGACGCCGTCCAGCGCGGGGAGTTCTGATATGGCCCGGTCAACCAATCTCTGGTCGACGCTGACGGAGCCGCTCGTCCTGCAAAACCCGGTGACGCTGCAGATCCTCGGCATCTGCTCGGCGCTCGCCGTGACCACCTCGGTTGCGACCGCGCTCACCATGTCGGCCTCACTCACCACGGTTCTGGTGCTCTCGGCCCTTCTGGTCAGCCTGATCCGCCGGCATATTCCCGATTCCATCCGCCTGATCGTGCAGATCGTCATCGTCGCCTCGCTGGTGGTGGTCATCGACCAGTTCCTGCAGGCCTATTTCTTCGATATCAGCCGCAAGCTCTCGGTCTTCGTCAGCCTGATCACCACCAACTGCCTGGTGCTGGGACGCACGGAGAGCTTTTCCCGTTCCAACCCGCCGCTGCCCTCCATGGTCGACGCGCTCGGCAACGGGCTCGGCTATTCGCTGGTGCTGATCGTCATCGGTTCGGCGCGCGAGCTCTTCGGCGCGGGCAAGCTGATGGGCTATCAGGTCTTTCCCGTGGTCGCCGACGGCGGCTGGTTCACGCCGCTCAATCTGATGCTGCTCGCCCCGAGCGCCTTCTTCATGCTCGGCGGTCTCGTCTGGGCGATCCGCACCGTTCTGCCGCAGCAGGCCGAACCCTCCGAATTCAACCCGCCGAAGACAGAGGAGGCCGGAAAATGACCGACCTCTGGAACCTGTTCCTCAGTGCCGCCTTCGTCGAAAATGCGCCGCTGACCCTGTTTCTCGGGCTCTGCACCTTTCTGGCGCTGTCGCGCCGCACGCCGTCGGCCATCGGCCTCGGCATCGCGGTCACCGCCGTCATGGGCGTCACCGTACCGCTCAACCAGATGATCTATCACGCGCTGCTGGCGCCGGGCGCCTGGGCCTGGGCGGGCATGCCGGATATCGACCTTTCCTATCTGAAGCTGATCTCCTTCATCGGCGTCATCGCCGCGACCGTTCAGCTGGTGGAAATGGTGCTCGACCGCTTCTTTCCGGCAATCTATGCCTCCTTCGGCGTGTTCCTGCCGCTTCTGACCGTGCATTGCGCCATCCTCGCCGGCAGCCTGTTCATGGTCGACCGCGACTATGGGATCGGTGAATCCGCCGTCTTTGGCCTTGGCCAGGGCTTCGGCTTCGGCGTCGCCGTGGTGCTTCTCGGCGCGATCCGCGCGCGCCTTGCCTATGCCGACCTGCCGCAGGGCCTGCGCGGGCTTGGCATTACCTTCACCCTTGCCGGGATGATGTCCCTCGGCTTTTCCGCATTCGCGCAAATGGTGACGCCATGAACGAGATTGCAGTCGGAGCCCTTGTCGTCATCGGCCTCGTCCTCGTGCTGACGCTGGCGCTTCTGATCACCCGCGCCCGCTTGATCCCCGCCGAGGCGCTGACGGTGACGGTCAACGAAACCATGACAATCGAGGCCAATCGCGGCGACCGCCTGCTCGGCGTTCTGCACGGCGCGGGCATCGGCATACCGGCGGCCTGCGGCGGATCGGGCACATGCGGGCTCTGCCGCGTGCATGTGGACGGGGAAGGCGCGGGCGAACCGCAGGCGACCGAGCGCGGCGTGCTGTCTGCCGCCGAGCGCCGCGCCCATATGCGCCTTGCCTGCCAGACGGCGCTCAGAGGCCCCTGCTCGGTGACCGTACCGCAGGATTTCGTCGGGGCGACCGGCTTTACCTGCCGCGTGGTCTCCAACGATATGAAGGCGCCGCTGATCCGCGAACTGGTGCTGCAGCTTCCCGAGGGCCAGCCGTTCGATTTCGTCGCCGGCGGCTTCATGCAGCTGACCGCGCCCGCCTATAGGCTCGATTTCCGTGACATCGACATCGATCCGCCCTTCCGCGAGGCATGGGCGATGTCCGGCTGGTCGGAGATGACCTCCTATGCGGAAAAATCCGTGACCCGCGCCTATTCGATCGCCTGCAGGCCGGAGGATGCAAAGGCCGAGCGCGCCGTCTTCAACATCCGCCTTGCCGCACCGCCGCCCGGGCGCGAGCAGGAAATTCCGCCGGGCATCGTTTCCTCCTTCCTGTTCGCGCTGAAACCGGGCGACGAGATCGAGGCTTCAGGTCCCTTCGGCGAGTTCGAGGTGCAGCCGACCGATCGCGAGATGGTGTTCATCGGCGGCGGCGTCGGCATGGCGCCGCTCAGGGCCATGATCCACGACCAGATCGGCAAGAACACGCCCCGGCGGATGCGCTTCTTCTATGGCGCGCGCTCGGTGGCCGACCTCTTCTATGTCGAGGAATTCGAGAAGATCGCCGCCGAGCACGACAATTTCTCCTGGACGCCGGCGCTTTCCGATCCCGCCCCCGGCGACCGCTGGACGGGGGCGAGCGGCTTCATCCACGATATCGTGCGGGCCGAGCTATCCCGCCATCCCGCGCCCGAGGATTGCGAATACTATATGTGCGGACCGCCGGTGATGATTTCGGCGGTCACCAATACGCTGCACCGGCTCGGCGTCGAGCCGAAGTCCATCTTCTACGACGATTTCGGAGTCTGACCTCATGAAAGCACGTCATACATATCTGACCCGCCGCCGCGTTCTGGCGCTTTCCGGAGCAGGCTTTCTGGCCGCGACCGCTGCCCGGGCCGAAGCGCCCGCGATCCTGAAATCCGCGCCCGCGACGCAGCAGATCACCGGCGAGGCCTTTGCGACCACATGGCGCGTCAGCATGCCCGACAAGGCCCGGCCCGAAGCGCTTCGCGGCGATATCGAGACGCTTCTTTCCGGCATCGACCGGATGATGTCGCCCTGGCGGACCGACAGCGAGATCACCGCCTTCAACCGCGCCGGCCCCGGCGGCGAACGGGTCTCAGCCGAAACCGCCTTCGTCGCGCAATCGGCGCTCGATGTGGCGCGCGCGAGCGACGGCTGGTTCGATCCGAGCGTCGGACCTCTGGTCGCCCGCTACGGCTTCGGACCCATTACGGGAGACGCCGCCGAGGATGGCGCGCCGCCGCTCTGGCATGCGCTCGGCGTCGACGGAAACCGCCTGGAAAAGACGAAATCCGGCGTGACCATGGACCTTTGCGGCATTGCCAAGGGCCGCGCCCTCGACCTGATGGCAAACCGCCTGATGGATGCCGGCTATTGCGACTTCCTCATCGATCTCGGCGGCGAACTGGTCGCGCGCGGCAATCATCCGGCGGGACGTCCCTGGCAGGTGGCGGTGGAAGATCCGCGTCCAGACGCCAACGGCGGGGCCGGCGTGCTGCGGCTTGCCGACGGCGCGGTCGCGACCTCCGGGCTTCGCGCCCAAAGCTATGCGCTTTCCGGCCACACCTACAGCCACATCATCGATCCGCGCCATGCCGTGCCGGTCGAGGGCGCGATCGCCTCGGTTTCGGTGCTGGCGCAGGACGCGATGACGGCCGACGGCTGGGCCACGGCGCTGACGGCCGCCGGCGAGGATGGCCCGGCGCTGGCCCGCCGCCAGGCGATCGCTGCCCTGTTCCTGTTCCATGACGGCAAAAGCCTCCGCAGCGAAACAACGGGCGGTTTCGACCGTTTTCTGCTATAATCGCCTCGAAGGGAGCACGGATATGGAAATCCTGCTGGCAATCGCGATCGTCGTTCTCGGCATGGCCGGCCTTGGCGTCGGCCTCTTCGTCGGGCGCGGCCCGCTGAAGGGCTCGTGCGGCGGCATGGCCTGCATGAAGGAGGCCGCCTGCGAGGGCTGCCCGAACCGCCTGTCGAGCGAGGCCGAATGACCGACACGATCGCCGAAATCACCAAGACCGACGCGCTGACCGTCACGCCGGACATGCCGATCCGCCGCGCCGTGGCGCTGCTTGTCGAAAGCAGGGCGGCAGCAGCGCCGGTTGTCGATGAAGGCGGGGCGCTTTGCGGCATCCTCACCCAGAAGGACTGTTTCAACCCGGCCCTGCAGGCGAGCTATTACCAGGAATGGAAGGGAACGGTCGGCGACTATATGAGCCGCAATGTCGTCAGCCTGCCGGCAAGCACAGATCTGGTCGCCGCGGCCGAGGCCTTCATTTCCCATCCGCACCGCGTTTTCCCGGTCACCGACGGCAATCGGCTTGTCGGTCTCCTGCGCCGCTCCGATGTGCTCTCGGCCCTTGTGCGGCTGAGCGGATAGACCGTCCGCAAGAGTTCTTGAGGCCATCGTCCGGCCAGCCAGCCGGGTCGCTCCTGCCAAACGGCCCGGGTCGCGCTGAGACGCGTCGCATACGACCGTTTTTGCGGCGGTGCAGGGTTTACCCCCGGGCCGAGGAGGTTCATAACCATCTGACAGGATTGACGCGCGGTCATTTGCCGCACACGAGTATTCAGGCATGACAGACATGGACGATACGCAAGAAACGGATTTCGGCAGAGACACAATCGCGGGTGAACCGGACGGCGAGATGAGCCTTCTGATCGTTGATGACGACACGCCGTTTCTGCGCCGCATCGCCCGGGCCATGGAAACGCGCGGCTTTGCCATCGAGACTGCCGAGACCGTGGCCGAAGGCATTGAAAAGGCGAAGGCCCGTCCGCCGAAATATGCCGTCGTTGACCTCAGGCTCGAAGACGGCACGGGGCTCGACGTGATCGCCGCCATTCGCGAGGCCCGCGAGGACACGCGCATCGTGGTGCTGACCGGCTACGGCAATATCGCCACCGCCGTGACGGCCGTCAAACTCGGCGCGCTCGACTATCTGGCCAAGCCCGCCGATGCCGACGATATCGTTCATGCCCTGACCCAGGCGCCGGGCGAAAAGGTCGATCCGCCGGAGAACCCGATGTCGGCCGACCGGGTGCGCTGGGAGCATATCCAGCGCGTCTACGAGATGTGCGACCGCAATGTGTCGGAAACCGCGCGCCGTCTCAACATGCACCGCCGCACCCTGCAGCGGATCCTGGCCAAGCGCGCGCCGCGCTGAGGCGGCTCACCCCGCCCGCGGGAACACGCGCCCGTCGAACAGCTTGCGGGCCGTGCGGCGATTGCCGGCGCCGAGGATATTGCCGTCCGGGCCGATGTCGAGGAACACGTCCAGCGCCCCGGTCGGATGCTCGACTAGATAATTGCCGTCACCCGGATCGACGGCGAGATCCTTCGCCGCCGACCCCTCGATCCGCGTTGCCGTTGCCACCGAGATGGCGGCGAACACGCCGATGGCGGCATGGACGCGGTGGGGAATGAAGGAGCGGGTGGCAATCGACCCGCCATTGTCCGGCGCCGAGACCAGCGTCATCTTCGGCACCGAGGCCTCCGTCACGTCGCCGAGCGCCATCATCGGCCCGGCCTGCAGCCGGATCGCCTCAAGCCGTTTCTTCAGTTCCGTGTCCTTTTCCAGCGCCTCCGGCTCTTCCTTGCCGGTGAGGCCGAAATCCTCCGCCCGGAGGATGACGCAGGGCATGCCGTTGTCGATCAGAGTCGCCTTCAGGCCATCGATCTCGTCGGCCGCATTGCCGGTGGGCAGCAACGCGCCACACATGGAGCCGGCAATGTTCCTGAAAAGAAGCGGGATCGCAGCATGACGGCCGGGCACGCCGGCGATCTCGGCATCGCCCGCATAATTGACCTTGCCGCCGGGCGTCTCGATCCGCGCGACCGCAATCTCGCCGGTATTGACCATATGGATCCTGACCTCGGTCCGCGCACCGGTCGCCGGCACAAGTCCGCGCTCGATCGCCGCCGGACCGACGCCGGCCAGGATATTGCCGCAGCCCTGCTTGTCGCTCACCAGCGGCTTGTCGACAAAGACCTGCAGGAACAGATAGTCGACATCGGCATCATCGCGCGTCGGCGGCGACAGGATCGCCACCTTCGAGGTCAGCGGATCGGCGCCGCCGATGCCGTCGATCTGGCGCGGATCGGGCGAGCCCATGATCCTCAGCAGCAGATCGTCGCGCGCGGCCATCTCGTCCGGCAGGTCGGAGGCCAGAAAATAGGCCCCCTTGGACGAGCCGCCACGCATCCAAAGACAAGGGATGCCGTCCTCAGACATATTTCAGACCCTTCTCGGCGAGGCGCGGGCGCATGTCGTATATGTCGAGGCCGAGTTCGCCGGCGGCGAGCCGCTTGCGCTTCATCTCCTCGTTCTCGAGACGCTTCTGCGCCGCTGCCAGCACCGTTTCCGCATCCGCTCTTTTCACGACGCAGACGCCATCATCGTCGGCGACGATGATATCGCCTGCCTCGATCAACTGGCCGCCGCAGATGACCGGCACATTGACCGAGCCGAGCGTTTCCTTGACCGTGCCCTGCACGCAGACGGCCTTGGACCAGACGGGAAAATCCATCGCCTCGAGGTCCTTCGTGTCGCGCACGCCGGCATCGATGATCAGGCCCCGGCAGCCGCGCACCTTTGCCGAGGTTGCCAGAAGATCGCCGAAATAGCCGTTGTTGCAGGGACTGGTCGGGGCGAGCACCAGAATGTCGCCCTCCTTTAGCTGTTCGATCGCCACATGGATCATCCAGTTATCGCCGGGTGCTGCGGAAATGGTGACGGCCGTACCGGCAATCTGCGCGCCGCGATAGATCGGGCGAAGGTCGGCGGCAAGGCAACCGATGCGGCCTTGCGCCTCGTGCACGGTCGCAACGCCTGCCTTGCCGAGCGCATCGATGACGGCGCTGTCGGCGCGCGCAACGTTCTGGATCACATAGCCGGGCGTGCCGGGCGCCAGTTTGAGAGTGTCCGAGATCATCCCTCACTCCTTGCCGGCAACCGGCGGCGTGCCGTGGGTGTGGAAGCTTTCGATCGTCTTCAGCCCCCAGGCCTGACCCTTCTTGCGGTCGGCCTCGGTCCAGCAGACCGGCTGCCAGTCGGGCGCCAGAACGAGGCGGGATCCGGCATTGGCCAACTCGACGCGATTGCCCGCCGGCTCCCAGACATAAAGGAAAAACGTGCCCTGAATGGCGTGCTTGTGCGGCCCGGTCTCGATGTGAACGCCGTTCTGCAGGAAGATGTCGGCGGCGCGCAGAATGTCCTCGCGCTGGTCGGTGGCATAGGTCACGTGATGCAGCCGGCCATTGCCGCCGCCGTGCTCTTCGGTGCAGGCGAGATCATAGCTCTTGTTGTTGATGGTAAACCAGCAACCGCCGATCCGGCCATTGTCAAGCTGGATATACTCCGTCACCCGCGCGCCGAGGCAGGTGATCATGAAGCGGCGGAACTCAGTGACGTCTTCCGCAAGCAGGTTGATATGGTCGAGGCGGCGCGGCGGCATGCCGGTAAAGGCGGATGCCGTGTTCTTCAGCGCCGCCTTCTCCGCGTCTTCCTGCGGCGCGTACCAGTTGGTGTCGTAGTAGATCTCGAATTGATGGCCGAAGGGATCTTCGAAACGGAAGGCCCGGCCGTGGCTCAGGTCGCCGTCATTCCAGCCGATCACCTTGAAACCGGAGGCCTCGATTGCCGCAACGCGCCGTTCCAGCGCTTCCGGCGAGGCGGCGCGATAGCCTATATGGGCAACGCCCGTGGTATCGGATTTCGTCAGTTTCAGCGTCGCATATTCGTAATCGTCCCAGGCCCTCAGATAGGCGGAATGCTCGTCCTGTCCGGAAAGCTTCAACCCGTAGATCCGGGTGAAGAAATCGAGGCTTTCCTCGAACTTGTCGGTCAGCACTTCCACGTGACCAAGATGGGCGATGTCGAAGCTCGGACTTGTCGGTTCCGTCGTCATGTCTGTTCCTCCCCTTTGATTGCACGTCTTTCCGCGCGTGAACCCGCTTTTTCAGAGTTCGTCGACCGTGCGCGGAAAGATCGACTGGAACCCTTCCGCATATTTGCAGTCGCGCCCCGAGGCCTGCCCGCCGGAATTGCGCTTGAATTGATTGGCGCGGTTGATGGCAACGCGGGTGTAATATTCCCAGAGGTGCTCCTGCCCGGCCATGCATTCGATCGCAGCCCGCTTCTTCTCCCACACCGGCGTGATGTCGAGGAACGTATCCGGCTTCCAGCCCATCTGCTCGGTCTGGTGGGGCTCGAACAGATAGAGCTGCGGCGCGCCCAGCACTTTCTCGCCGGGATTATGCCCCCAGGCCTGGGCGATCATCCGGCATTCGAGCGCCACCTGCGTGGCGTACATATGATCGGTGTTGTAGGGGTCGTACTGCGAGTGCGACAGCATGAAGGCGGGCTGCACCTTGCGGATGACCTCGACCACCCTGTTCTTGTCCTCGCGGGAAAGTTCCAGCGGATAGTCGCCGAGATCGAGGCAGACGAGGTCGTGAACGCCAAGCGCTTCGGCAGCCTGTTCGGCCTCCCTGCGGCGTTCGGCCTTGACCCTGTCGAGAGTCATGCCCTCCTGTTTCCACAATTTGGCGCTCTCGCCGCGTTCGCCGAAGGACAGGCACAGCACCGTGACGTCATAGCCCTTTGCCGCGTGAAGCGCGATCGCCCCGCCGCAGCGCCAGACGAAATCGGCGGCATGGGCGCTGATGACGAGCGCGCTCTTGTTGGTTTCCGGCATGGTATCCTCCGTTACTCCGTTGTTTGCCATCTCACGCCGGAGAGCCTGCAATGACAATTTCGGATTGCGGCAGAGGTATAAGAATTTGCTATAGGATCACGCCAGAAACATTCAAATGGCTTGAGCATGCCTGAGTGCTATAGCTATTACTTATAGCTGCGCCGGGCTTTTGAATGGTCTTTGCCCCACCGCGTGGTTCTAGATGTCGGTTCCGGTTTTTCGAAAGGACTGACACCAGCGGAGGAAGAGCCATGACTGCCATCGGATTTATCGGTTTCGGCGAGGCCGCGCGCGCAATCGCGGACGGCTGGGCGGCGGCAGGCATCGCCACGAGCATTGCCGCCTTCGATATCAAGACGCTGCAGGACGACACGGCAGAAGCAATCACCGAAGCCTGTCAAACGCGCGGCGTCTTCTGCGCCCCGGATTCCGCCGCTCTGCTTCAGCGAAGCGATATCGTCTTCAGCCTGGTCACTGCCGACAACGCATTTTCCGCCGCCGAGGCGGCCGCGCCGCATATCAGGCCCGGCACGCTCTATCTCGACGGCAATTCCTGTTCGCCGCAGACCAAGCGCCGCAACGCGGCGCTGATCGATGCCGCCGGCGCGCTCTACGTCGATGTGGCGATCATGAGCCCGATCCATCCAAAACGGCACGAAACGCCGTGCCTCGTCTCGGGTCCGCACGCGACACAAGGCGCGGAGGCGATGGCGGGCCTTGGCATGAACGGCCGGGTGACCGGCCCTGAGATCGGCGACGCCTCGTCGGTGAAGATGATCCGCTCGGTGATGATCAAGGGCACCGAAGCGTTGATGGCGGAGTGTTTTCTGGCTGCCGAAAAGGCAGGCGTCAGCGCCGAGGTCCTCGCCTCGCTTTCCGCCTCCGATCCGCAGATCGACTGGCCGAGAAGAGCTGCCTATTGCCTGGAGCGGATGATGGTGCACGGCACGCGGCGCGCGGCGGAAATGCGCGAGGTCGCGGCAACCGTCAGCGATCTCGGGCTGGAGCCGCGCATGAGCGCGGCAACCGTGGCCTGGCAGGCGGAGATCGGAGCTTATGGCATGGAGACGAAGAAGGACGACGGGCTCGCCGAACGCGTCGCCCTTGTCCTTGCGGCGATGGGACAGGACGGCCGGGAAGAGTGAAGGGCTGCACAAACCGGCCTTTCCGATCGCCACTTGCGTCGTGCGTGCTATAAATCCGCCGAACACGTCGCGGAGGCGCCCTTGCCCTACAATCTTCGCCATCTCCGGGTCTTCCTGGCCGTCGCCGAGACGCATTCGGTCACGCGGGCGGCCGAATTGTGCTTTGTCTCACAACCGGCCGTAACCCAGGCGCTGGGCAAGATCGCAAGCCTTGCCGGGGCGACGCTTTTTTCGCGCACGCCCCAGGGGCTCTACGTCACCGAGGCCGGCGAGACGCTTGCCCGCCGCGTCCGGCGCGCCTTCGCCTGTCTCGATCCCGCGCTTGCCGATGTCGCGCCGCGCCTCAAGATCACGGTCACGCGGGCGCAGCTGAACGCGCTCATCGCCGTTGCCGAGACCCAGAACTTCACGCTCGCCGCCAAACGGCTCGGCCTTGCCCAACCGACGGTTCACCGCGCCGTCAGCCAGCTTGAAAGCGAGGCGGAGCGTCCTTTGTTCGAGCGCACGTCCTTCGGCATCGTCGCCACCCGCGCGGCGTCCGCGCTTGCCCAGGCCGCACGGCTTGCCTTCGCCGAACTCGCCCAGGCGGACGCCGATCTGGCGGAGGCGATGGAACGGGAAACCGGCCGGATCGTCGTCGGCGCCATGCCGCTGTCGCGCGCCTGCGTTCTGCCGGATGCAATCGTCGCCTTTCGTGCGCTCGGCCGCACCATCCCGATCGATGTGCTGGAAGGCGATTATGACGACCTTCTCGCCGGTCTTAGGCGCGGCGAAACCGATTTTCTTATCGGCGCGCTGCGCAATCCTGCGCCGATCGGCGATATCGTCCAGGAGAAACTGTTTTCCGACAGCGTGGTTCTGGTGGCCGGGCCCGGGCATCCACTTCTGCGCATTACGAAGGACGGCACGCTGTTGCAGCCGACATTCGAGGCGCTTGCCCGCTATCCCTTCGTCGTCGCTCCGGAAGGAACGCCGATCCGCAGCCATTTCAACCGCATTTTCGAGGCCGCCGGGCTTGCCGTTCCCTCGCGGCTGGTGGAGACGCGCTCGGTGATCCTGATGCGCGAACTTCTGGAAAAGAGCGATCATCTCGGCTGCGTCTCGAAGCGCCAGGCGGAAGCTGAAATCGCCCACGGGCTGATGGTCGCCCTGCCCTTCGAGCTTCCGGCAAGCGCGCGCCCGATCGGGCTGACGCTGCGCGCCGGTTTCCTTCCGACCGCCGCCCAGGCGCTGTTCCTCAAGCTTCTGCGCGATAAGGCGCTTTCGCTTTCCGGCACGGCCTGACGTTCACGCCTGTTCGGCGGGGACCTCGACCGTCAATCCGTCAAGTTCTTCGGTGACCGTCAACTGACAGGAAAGCCGCGAACGGCCCGGCTCCATGCCCGGCGCAAAATCGAGCATGTCCTCCTCCATCGCCTCGATCGGCGGCAGCCGTTCAAACCAGTTCCCGGCCACATAGACGTGACAGGTGGAGCAGGAACAGCAACCGCCGCATTCGGCGACAATGCCCTCGACGCCATTGTCGCGCGCGCCCTCCATGACGCTCTGGCCCGCAGCGACGTCAAGCTCGTGGCGCTTTCCGCCATGCTCGATATAGATGATCTTCACCAATTCCAGGTTTCTCCTTGTTGGGCACTCAGGCGGCTGTCAGCGTTTTCAGGTCCGCTTCGGCCAGATTGTCAGGGTCCGGGCTTGCCCCCGCGCCAAGCAGCCGCCTTCCGGTCATGTAGGCGCGCGGATCGTTCATCGCGTCGATGGCGATGAAGCGCCGACCGGCAAAATACCAGTGCGAAACCGAACCCTCCCGGTCTCCCTCGCGCACCACGACGCGGTCATGGCCGGTATTGAGCCCCGCGATCTGCAGCTTGACCTCGTACTGATCCGACCAGAACCAGGGCACGGGCCGGTAGGGCATCTCTGCGCCCATGAGGTTCTTCGCCACGCATTCGGCATGTTCAATGGCATTCTGCACGCTTTCCAGCCGCAGCCTGCCGCCCGCATATGGAAAGCTGGCGCAATCGCCGGCGGCGAAGATTGACAAATCGGTCGTGCGACCGAATGGATCCGTGGCGATGCCGTTTTCGACCCGAAGACCCGCCTTCTCGGCAAGCGCCGTCGCGGGCTGAACGCCGATGCCGACAATCACCAGATCGACATGAACCATCGCGCCATCGGCCAGTTCCGCCGCTTCCACAATCGTGTCGCCGAGAAGCCGGCGAAGCCCCGTTCCCTCGCGCAGGTCAACGCCGTTTTCGCGGTGAAGGGCGCGGAAATAATCCGCCGTTTCTTCTGCCGCGACACGGCCGAGAATGCGCGGCGCGCTTTCGATCAGCGTCACCTCAAGCCCGGAACGCGCAGCAATGGCGGCCGCTTCGAGGCCGATATAGCCGCCGCCGACCACCAGAAGCCGCGCCCCGGGGACGAACAGCGGCGCCATGGCATCGACATCGTCAATCCCGCGCAGGGTGAAGACATTTCCAAGGTCGCCGCCGATCGCCGTCGGCAAGCGCCGCGGTACGGCGCCTGTTGTCAGAACCAGCTTTTCATACGCGAGGACCGAGCCGCCGAAGCTGATGTTCTTCGCGCTGCGGTCGATCGCCTCGACGCGCGCGCCGAGCCTCAGATCGATGTCGTGCTCGGCGTAGAAATCCCTTGAGCGCAAATAGAGGCGCTCCCGCGCCAATTCTCCCAGCAGGAATTTCTTCGAAAGCGGCGGACGCTGATAGGGCGGCCAGGCCTCTTCGCCCAGGAGCGTCAATGCGCCCGAATAGCCCTCGGCCCTGAGCTTAGCCACCAATGCCAGACCGGCCTGACCCGCGCCCACAACCACGATGCCGCTCATCGTCCGGCCTCCTCATGCCCGGCGATCCACCGCGCCCAATCCTGTTTCAAGCTGTCCATGTCCGGGCCCTGCGGGTATTGCGCCACGCCGGGCAGTGGCGAAAGCCAGGGCTGCCGGGAGGCGGTGAAGATTTCCGCCGCCGGAAAAAGCCAGGACGGATCGTCGAGCGTACCGGGTTTGACCACCAGCACAGGGCTATCCTTGCGCTGATGGGTGAGCCGCACGCCGCAGGTCCCGCAAAAGGTCTGGCGGATCGGCACGCCGGAACCGCCAACCGTCCAGCGCTCCTGCGGTCTGTCGTCCATCGCCAGATCCGTGCAGAAAAACATCAGGCTTTCGCCGAAGGCGCTGCCGGACTGGCGCTGGCAGCTTGCGCAATGGCAGAGATAGAAGGTGAGCGGCGCCCCGCTCACCCGGTATCTGAGCGCCCCGCACTGGCACCCGCCCTTAAGCGGGAGCACGGGCAGGCGCGCGCTTTCAGATGGTGAGGACGACATAATCATCCTCTGTGCGAACCTCGAAGACCTCGGCGCGATACGGCCCTTCCGCCAGGCTCTCGCCGGGCGTCACCTTGACGTCGAAGATCTTCACCCGCATCCGGCTCGGGTCGCAGTAGGAACGGCCGTTCTCAAGGTCGAATTCCCAGCCGTGCCAGGGGCAACGGACCATGATCTTCTCGTCCTCCGTGCGGTAGTCCCCGGGACCGTCGGCATTGACGAGGGCGGCAACCCTGCCGTGACACAGTTCCGCGCCCTCATGCGGGCACTTATTGGTGATGGCGGCAAAGCGATCGCCGAGATTGAAGATGGCGATGACGCGCCCGGCGACCTCGACCCGCCTGGCCTTGCCTTCGGGTATCTCGTCGACCTTGCAGATGATGTGATCGGTCATGGCCTCTCCTTAACCCAGTCCGTAAACGTCAAGCGCGTTGTCGCGCATGATGCCGCGTTTTGCCTCTTCGCTCAGCCCGACGCGGAAGGCCCGGTCCGGATGGTCGAAATCCCAGTGCGGATAATCGGTCGAGAACATCAGCCGGTCCGCCCCGATCCAGTTGAGGAGATTGTTCATGTGCCGCACATTCGGCGGCTCCTCGATCGGCTGCGTGGTGATCCAGACATTGCGACGGATGTATTCGGAGGGGCGGCGCTTCACATGCGGAACTTCCCCGCGCATGCGCTCCCATTCCCGGTCCATGCGCCACATCAGCGACGGCAGCCAGGCGAAACCGCCTTCCACCAGCACCAGTTTGAGCTTCGGGAAACGATCGAACACGCCCTCGAAGATCATCGAGATCAGGACGGTCTGGACCGAATGGGAAAAGGCGTAATGCTCCTCGACATAGAAAGAGGCCCAGCCGGCGCCGGTATTGGCGTGCCAGCCGGTGGCCGCCGGGTGGACGGCGATCGGCAGGTCATGCGCCTCGGCGATCTCAAAGATCGGCCAGTAGCGCTTGCGGCCGGCGGGCTCAAGACTGCGCGGCACGAATTGCAACTGGGCAAAACGCTTGTCCTTCAGCCGCTCCTCGATTTCGCGCACCGCGGCTTCGGCGTCTTCCTGGGCAATGGAGATGCCGCCCTTCAGACGCGGTTCCGGGGCGAGCCATTTGTCGACCTGCCAATCGTTGATGGCCGCGCACACGGCCGCGCTCAGTTCGAGATTCTGCAGTGACGGCCCGGGATTCAGCGCCTGCAACAGGCCGAATTCGACATTGAGTTCGTCCAGCAACTGCTCCTGCAGGAAGGCAAGGCTGGAGGCCGGCGGGCCGCCCTCCGGCGGATAGGCGTCCTGGCGCATGCCGCCATGGTTCAGGCGCGGATATTGCAGCATGCCGACGAGCGAACCGCCAGAGCGCAGGCCGAAATCGCGCACATGCTCGCGCCAGCGCATCGGCATGAATCGGGAAAGTTCGTTCCTTTCGGTCATCGCGGGGTGAATGTCGCAATCGACGATCCCCAGTTTCGTCTTGGCCGTGTCAGGCCTCTCCAGTTCGGCAACAGTCATGTCAGACCTCCAGTCTCGGATAGGTGGCAAGGACATTCTCGCGGCAGATGGCATTGGCGAGATCGGCGGAAAGGCCGTTCGGCCAACGGGCGGCGGCCGGTCCGTGATCATGCGGAAAATCGGAGGAGTAGAGCAGCAGCTCCGGCCCGCCGATGCATTCGACGACGGCAGAAACCTCGTCCGGATCGACCGGCAGGTCGAAGGGCTGCAGGGTGAAGCGCAACTGGCGTTCCATGATCTTGTCCGGACCCTCCTTCAGCCACGGCACCTCGACGCGGCAGCCGCGCCAGTCTTTGGCCATGCGCCAGGAGACGCCAAAGAGCCACGAGATCCCGCTTTCCGCCATCACCACCTTCATGTCGGGAAATTCGGTCAGCACGCCCTCGCTCAGAAGGCTCGCGGCCTGGCTGGCAAAACCCTGCGACCAGTTGACCTGTTCCTCGACGAGATAGGACATGAAGCCGGATTGCGTCGGCGCGTGGCGGTAATTGCTGCCCGGGTGGATCGAGAGGGCGAAGCCGGCATCGGATGCCGCCTTGTAGATCGGCCAGAACTGGCGCTGGCCGAGCGTCGCCTCGCCCATGCAGATTGCCAGGATCTGAACGAAACGCCGGTCATCGGCATAGCGCTTGATTTCGGCCACCGCCTCTTCCGGGTGGCGGAACGGCACCAGCAGCGCGGCGCGCAGGCGCGGATCGCGATCCAGCCATTCCGCCGCCAGCCAGCGATTGGTGGCCTGGCACATCATCGCCTGCATATAGGGGTCGAACAGCGCCTGGACGCCGTTGACGACGTTGAGGATCGCCGCCGAGAGACCCATCGGGTCGAGATGGGCTTCCGCCAGCCGCGCGGGGCTTGCGACCCCGCCATCCGCCCCTTCCGCCCGAAAGGGCTTGGTCGAGAACGGATAGGACATCAGTTCCATATGCCCGATATTGCGATAGGGCATCATGTCCTTCCAGTAGCTGTCGACGAACGGGATCAGGTCGGCCATTTCGGGGCTGCGCGGATGCACGTCGCAGTCAACGGCGCCGATTCCCGCGGCGGGATCCGGCCTTGTTTCGGCATCAAGCTCTGTCAGCATGTCTCAGTCTCCTCATCACATGAAGAACGGTAATTCGAACGGGGCATGAAGAAGGCGGTCGTAAAGGAAATAGAGCACCGCCCAGAGGCCGGCTGTGTAGAGGGCGACAACCCACCACCGGAACCGACCCCAAAGCGCCGCATAGATCGCGGCGAAACCAAGGATTGCGGCATAAGTGCCGAGCCACGGCGTCAGCGCCGCCATCAGCGCGATCGCCAGAAACGTGATGATCTGCCGCTGGTTTGCGGCAATGAATTGCCGCGTGGTTCCGCCGGCGAGCGCATCACCCGCCCGCCGCGCGGCGGCGATCACCCGAAGCCGGTTGCGGTCCTGGAACAAGACAAAGCCCATGATGACAATGCCCGCCAGGCCAAAGGCCATCGGCGAGACCTTGGCCAAAAGCTTCCAGTCGCGCGCCATCCAGACCGCCGCGCCGAAGAGCGCGATGAGCGCCACCGCCAGCGTTGACGACAGAATCAGGCTTGCCTTGCTCTCCACGGTATCCTCGATCGCGTGGGCAGCAAGGCCGCGACGGGTCGAGCGCAGAGCGAAGAAGAAGACCAGCGCCAGCACGATGACGAGGCCGATCACCGTCGGACGGGTGATCACCTCCATCACCGTGTAGCTCTGCCAGGTGATCGACATGGCGTTTTCAAGGACAGGCCCGAGCACGAAGCCGAGAATGAAGGGCGGACGGGGCCAGCCCGCAGCCTTCATGAGGTAACCGAGCAGGCCGACGCCCAAAAGCGTGATCCAGGTGAACATGCCCGGCTGCCAGACCCAGGAGCCCATGAAGATGAACAGGATCACCGCCGGCACGATGAAATTGCCGTCGACAAACGCGGCGCGCGCCACCTGGCGGCCCCACACCATCAACACGGCCGCGCCGATGATATTGGCGATGATGATCGTCCACACCATCGAGAAGGTGATGTCGAGATTGTCGCTCAGCATGTTGCGGCCCGGCGAGAAGCCATGGATCGTCAGCGCGCCGAGAAGAACAGCCATGGCGCCGCTGCCGGGAATGCCGAAGGCAAGCGTCGGGATCAGCGAACCGCCGAGCACGGCGTTGTTGGCCGCTTCCGGCGCGATCACGCCGCGCACATCGCCCTTGCCGAATTGCGGATCGGTCTTGCAGCTTTGCGTGGCGTGGCCATAGGCAAGCCAGTCGACCACGGAGGAGCCGATGGCCGGCAGCATGCCGACATAGACGCCCATCAGCGAACAGCGGATCACCAGCCAGCGATTGCGGATCGCGGCGCGCACACCGCTCAGGATGCTGTCGTCGGCCGTGTGTTCATCACTCAGATGGGCGATGGCCGTGCGCCGGGCGGCAAGATCCATCATTTCCGGCAGGCCGAACAGGCCGAGAATGACCGGCACCAGCGGCAGGCCGTCAAGCAGCGAGCGCTCGCCGAAGAAATAGCGCGGCATGGAGCTTGCGACAGGATAGCCGATCTGGGAGAGCATCAGCCCGAGCACGGCCGCCCCGAGCCCCTTGGAGACCGCATTGCCGCTGACCGCGCCGACCATGAGCAGGCCGAGCAACGACAGCAGGAAGAATTCCGGCGAGCCGAAGGCGAGAATGATCGCCAGCGCAAAGGGCAGCGAAGCCGCCATGGCCAGACCGCCGAGCACCCCGCCAAAGGCAGAACTGACGAAGGCCGCGCCGAAGGCCGTCTGCGCCAGGCCGCGCTTGGCCATGGCATTGCCGTCGATCACGGTCGCCTGGCTGGCGATCGTGCCGGGAATGCCGAGCATGACCGATGTGATTGTATCGGAGGTGGAGACCACCGCGAACATGCCGAGCAGCATGGCAAGGCCAGAGGCGGGATCCATGCCGAAGGTGAGCGGCAAAAGCACCACCATGCCGGTGACACCGCCCAGCCCCGGGACGATGCCGAGCCAGAGGCCGACGGCAATGCCCGCCAGCAGATAAAGAAAACCGGGAAAGGACAGAACCAGCGACAGCCCCGTCATGAATTGTTCGAACATGAAGTTCCAGCTCCAGGTCAGCTTGGCTGATCATCGCTTCGCCACATGCGGCAAGCCGATGACGAATACCTCTTCAGATTGCGCTTTGCCGCGAACGGCGAGCGCCAGTCTCCGAAGAGGTCACAAAAACAATCCGGCAGAACCGTTGGAGACCGGGCGGCCTGGCCTTGAGCGCATCGCGCCGGCGGCGATGCGATCGCCGATGGCAAGGAGCGATCGCATCAATACGCGATCGACCGCCGGTGCGCCTTGCCAGGCTCCGGTTCTCCGGGCGGCGATGCCTGCGCCGCCCCTCGGTCTGCCTGCTACTGCTCGATCCGCTCGACCAGCTGGCGCATCGTGTCCTTGATGTCCTCGGAGGTGTTCTGGACATCGGAGATGATCTTGGTCATCTCCTGCCAGTGAACGATATTCGGCGGCGAGCCATAGACCTTGGTGGCCGCTTCCAGATAGTCCGGCGAGGCGGTCGCTTCGTCGAAACTGGTGCGCAGCATGTCGAGATGGTCCTGCGGCGTGCCGGGCGGCGCGACGATGATCCAGTTGACCGGCGCGGACGACTGGGCGTGATACATGATCAGGTCCCAGAGCGGTCCTTCCGGCGGTTTTCCGGTCGCCTTTTCGATATATTCGCCGAGGGTCGGCACGCCTTCGAGGGCTGGATCGAGCTTCATCGAACCGTCCGCTTCGAGCGGCCCCATCTGCCAGATCGCCATCGTCTCGCCGCTGGCGATCGGGCCATCGCCGAGCTCGGAGATGTATTGCGACGTGGTGGCCGGATAGGCATCGATCTCGCCGCGTTGCATTGCCGCATAAAGGGGACCGTCGCCAAGCATGCCCGAGACGAACTTCCAGTCGACGCCGAGAAGATCGAGCGCCGCGGCCGTCTGCATGCCCTGGGTCATGCGCGGCGAATAGACGCCGACGGTGACGCTGTCGAGATTGACGAGATCATCGCGGTTTTCAATCCCGCCGCCAACATCGGTTCTGAGATGGAACAGGAAGTTGGAACCGCCAATGCCGCCGATCACGCCGAAATCCTGGAACGGGATCTGCAGGACTTCGGGATCGAGGATACGCGTCGTGCCCTGCCAGGCGAGATAGCCGAGCGTCTTGCCATCCGGCCGGGCGTCCATGACATAGTCAATGCCCTTGGTCAGCGCGCCGCCGGAGACAGACTGCACCACCATGGTCGGGTGATCCGCCATTGTCTTGGACCAGGCATCGGCCAGCACCTGGGCGCTGATCGCCGTTGCGCCGCCGGGCGCGACATTGTGCACCAGCGTCACCGTCTCCCCTTCCAGGTCGATCGGATCAGCGTAACCGGGCGCGGCTCCCGCCAGCATGATCGCGGCAACGGATATCGCCGCCATGCCGGATCTGATAATTGTATTGCGTTTCATCTGTTCTCCTCCCTCTGGAACCAATGACGCGGAACGCGCGGACCTCCTCTGTCCTCGATTTCCGCCACGAGCGCGCGGCCCTGCGGCCCTTTCGTCTCGAGCGGCCGGCCTTCTGGCTGACCGATCTGACTTCTTGCGATGCCCGCAGGAAGCGGGCGCACCGCCTCCCGCTCACCCATCCCCAATCGAGATCAGGCGCCGAAACGGGACTGCATTGTCTAAAACCGCGGAATGTCCGGCACAGGCCGGGCGGGCATGCGCAGCCGGCCTACCCCACCGGCTGGAATTGCTCCTCATATCGCGTCGCCCGTTCTGTCGAAAACGGCGTTCAGGCCTGACGCGATCTTGCCCTCCGCAGGCTTCCAAAGCCCGCTTCCCGACCTCCCAGACGGGAGCGCACGCGGAGGTTTTCGGTCTGAATGTATACGCAGATACATAATTTCAATCTAACCGTGCTTATACTTTAGCCCAGTATACGCGAGAAATAAACAAAATTAGCGCAAATTTCGAAGAAAAATCGGCTTTTATATACAAATTAGAATAAGTCTATCAACAGCTTGCGTATACATATTCCGTGAAGAGTGTCGGATTGACCAAACAACGTTGGAACCGACTTACGCGGCCTGCGTATGAAAAACCGGCCCGTCGCTTGCGCAGACGGGCCGGCCGGGTCATGGCTTTGCCTGGTCGCGATCCGGCTTGCCTTGCGGCGATCTCAGACAGCAGCCGAGGCGGGCGCGGCCACGCTGTGCCGGGCCGCCCAGTTGGCGCAGGCGCCGATGCCGCCCAGCGGGAAAAAATGGATCTGGGCCACGGCCGAGGCGCCGTCTCGCCTCGACGCATTGGCGAAATCGGCAAGAACATCCGTCGGCTCATAGGGCAGCACCAACTTGGACACATCCATGGCCCGGCGCTGCAGCACCTTGAGCGAGGAACCGACGCCGCAGGCGATCGCGAACTTGATCAGCGTCTGCAGCTTCGCCGGCCCGGCAATGCCGACATGAACGGGCAGGTCGACGCCGAAACCGCGCAGCCGTTCGATCCAGGCAAGCACGGGCTCCGCCTGAAAGGCAAACTGCGTGACGATCGCCATTTCGGCATCGGTCCGCTCGGCAAAGTCCTGTTTCCACCTGAGGGCGGCGTCGACATTGCCGGTCGATCCATCGGGATCGATATCCTTGTTGCCTTCCGGGTGGCCGGCCACGTGAAGCCGACTGAATCCTGCCTTATCGAAAAGCCCGGTCTCCATCAGCTGCATCGACGAATGAAACGCGCCGACCGGCGCGGCAACCCCGCCGGCCAGCAACAGCGCCTGGTCGACGCCGGCCTCGCCCTGATAGCGCGCGATCCAGTCTTCCAGCGTCGCCCTGTCCTTGATGATGCGGGCGGGAAAATGCGGCATGACGGGAAAACCGTCCTCCGACAGACGCCGCGCCGCGGCCACCATATCCTCGATCGGCGTGCCTTCGATATGAGCGATGTATACACGGGTACCGGCCGGCAGCAACGCCTTGAAATCATCCACCTTGGCCGCGGTGCGTGGCATGACCTCGATCGAAAAGCCTTCTATCAAGGGCTCGATGGCGGCTTTGTCAGCGGCGGACTGCTTGCCGCGCCTGCCCAGAAATCCAATCATTCCACAGACCCTCCTCCAGGTTGGGATGAATCAAATGTATACATTTAACTCTCGTCTGGCAAGCTTTTCGCCGATTCTTTCCGCAGGCATTCTTCTGACTGTATGCATGACGAGGCGCGCCCTGCCTTGGCATTTGCGACACCGCTGTGCCATCGACGCCTGCCGCAGCGCTCCTGCCCAAAGGTCGGGAGGCGCCCTGCCTGCAAACGGTTCTATTTTTCGAAGACGACGGTCTTCTTCCCGTTCAGCATCACCCGGCGCTGGAGATGCAGGGTGACCGCCTTGGCCAGCACCCGGCGCTCGATGTCGCGGCCCTTGCGGACCAGGTCCTCAGGCGTGTCGGCATGGGTGACGGCCTCGACGTCCTGGGCGATGATCGGACCCTCGTCGAGGTCCTCGGTCACGTAATGCGAGGTCGCGCCGATCATCTTCACCCCGCGCTCGAAGGCCTGATGATAGGGTTTCGCGCCCTTGAAGCCCGGCAGGAAGGAGTGGTGGATATTGATGCAGCGCCCCGACAGAAATGCCGAGAGATCATCAGACAGGATCTGCATGTAGCGGGCAAGCACCACCAGCTCAGCCCCGGTCTCATTGACCAGGGCCTTGATCCGGGCCTCCTGCTGCGGCTTGGTGTCCTTCGTGATCGGCAGGTGGTGATAGGGTATATCGCCCATCAGCGTCAGATTCAGCGCTTCCTTCGGATGGTTGGAGGCAATCGCGACGACCTCCATGTCCAGTTCGCCGATCCGGTTGCGGTAAAGCAGATCGCCGAGACAGTGATCGAATTTCGAGACCATCATCAGCACTTTCGGCCTGCGCGCCAGGTCCCACAATTCCCAGGTCATGCCGTATTCGGCTGCGAGCTTTTCCATCTCGGCGCGCAAGGCGGCCTCGTCACCGGGATATTCCACGACGACGCGCATGAAGAAAGTGCCGCTTGACGCATCGTCGAACTGGCGCGCCTCGGTGATGTCGCCATCAGCATGAGCGAGCAGTGTGGCAACCGCGGCGACGATGCCGGGGCGGTTGGCGCATTTGATGGTCAGGACATAGGACTTCATCGCAGGGATCTCCTCCAAACCGGGGCGCAGGAACCCGCCCCTTTCAGACAGCAGGCGTTCCCCTCCTTCCAGAGGCGAACGATCTTTCATTCCTTCATCGTGCCGCGTTGCGGCAGGGCTCTCCGGCCGTTTTCGGGCGCGCGTCTTCCCGCCGCCGGCGCGCAGGCCGTGCCGGCAGTCAGAGCTTCGATTGTCTTTCGCGGCATTGCCGGGCGGCGCCTTTTCGGTCAAAGGTCCCGCCTTTATGTCCAACGCAAGTCAGGACGCGACCCGCCGCGCCCGCAAACGCAACTAATTCATCATCGTGTTCGGCAGGATCAGCGTGATCTGCGGAAAGGCGATCAGCGCGATCAGCGTCGCCAGCATCGCGAACCAGAACGGCGTGACGCCTGCAAAGATGCGGGCGAGCGGCACGTCGCGGGCCACCGATTTGACGATGAACACATTGACCCCGACCGGCGGCGAGATCAGACCCATTTCCAGCGTCAGCACCACCAATACGCCAAACCAGATCGGATCGATCCCGAGCTGAGTGATCACCGGAAAATAGATCGGCATGGTCAGCACCAGCATGGCGAAGCCTTCAAGGAAGCAGCCGAGGACCAGATAGGTCAGCAGGATCAGCGCCAGAACCGTGAGCGGCCCGACCTGAAGACCTTCCAGGAAAGTGCCGACCAGATCGGGAATATGGGTGAGCGCCAGGAAGGGGTTGAGGATGTGAGCGGAAATCAGGATCAGCATCACCGCCGCCGTGGTCACCACCGAATCCTTGGCCGCCGTCCAGAAGGTGCGAGGCGTGAGCTTTCCGGTCGCCGCGCCGATGACGATGATCAGCCCGGCGCCGACGGCCGACGCCTCGACCGGCGAGAAGATGCCGGCATAGATGCCGCCGATCGTCAGGATCACCACCGAAAGCACCGGAAGCGCGCCGACGAGTTTTTTGGTCTTTTCCCCCATCGTCGTGCGCGGGCCGGCGGGGCCGAAGCCGGGCCTGAGCCAACACAGGATGGTGATCGTGGCGATAAACATCGAAAGCAGCAGGATGCCCGGCAGGACGCCCGCCAGAAAAAGCCGGCCGATCGACTGCTGCGTCAGGATGGCGTAGATGACGAAGCCGGTCGAGGGCGGGATCAGGATGCCGAGCGTGCCGCCGGCGGCAACCACCCCGGTCGACAGCCGGTTGTCATAGTTGAAACGGTCCATCTCGGCCATGGACACCTTGCCCATGGTGAGCGCCGAGGCGACCGAGGAGCCGGAAAGCGCGGCAAAGCCCGCGCAGCCGAGCACGGTGGCCGAGGCAAGCCCGCCGCGAAACCGCCCGACAATGGCATAGGCCGCATCATACAGCCTGCCGCTCATGCCGGTCACCGAGGCGACATTGCCCATGAGGATGAACAGCGGCACCACCACCAGTTCGGCAGACGAGGCAAGCGTGAAACTTTCAGAGGCCATCAGGCTCATCGCCGCCTTCAGGTCGCGCAGCGCCCAGATGCCGGCAAAGCCGACCGAAAACATCGCCAGCGCCACCGGCACGCGGATCACCAGCAGCACAAACAGGACGGCAAGGCCGATCAGGCCCACCAGCTCTCCGCTCATTCCCCGAACTCCCGCCTGGCGCGGCCGTGCGGACCGGACAGCGCCAGCTCCACGGCGCGGAGCGCCATGCCGATGGCGGTGATCAGCGCCATGACCGACAAGGCCCACTGGAAATACCATTTGGGCATGCGCACGATATTGGTGGCAAGCTTGAGCATCTGCGACAGTTTCGCGGAATCGTAGACGGTATAGGCAATGCCGGCGAAGATCGCCGCGCCGAGAAGCGCGGCGAAGATGTTGAGCCAGTGATTGAAGGCATCGGGGAAATGATCCTCGAAGACATCGACCGCGACATGGCCGCCGAGCTTGTCGCACAGCGCCATGCCGCCGAAGACGATGATGACCATGCCCATCTGGTAGAAGTCCTGCGCGCCGCGAAGCGGCGCGCCGAAGGCCCTTCCGATCACGTCCGCAAGCACGACCAGCGTCACGAAGATCAGTCCGAGCGTGCCGGCCAGCGCGGAGAGCGAAATCAGCCCGTCCGCGAGCTTGCGGAGCATGGCAAGCATGGTCTTATTCACCACGCATCGAGGCGAGAACGTCCTCGGCGCCAAGCTCGGTCACGATCTCCTCGGTCACCGGAATGGTGATCGCGCCGAAGGCCGCCGCCTGGTCGGCATCAAGCGTGATCACGGTCTTGTCCGGATCGGCCTCGAGCCCGGCGATCGTTTCTTCGGCAACCCGGTTCCACGCCGTCTCTGCGCTCTCGGAGAGGTATTCGCCGGCATATTTGTCGATCGCCGCCTTCTGCTCGTCGGAAAGGCCGTCATAGCGCGCCTGGCTCATGACCACGTAGAAGGTGAGGCGGCCGAGCGGCGCGCCGATCGTGTAGCTGTCGGCGACTTCGGAAAGCTTGAAGTCGGTGACGGCGGAGGCGCCGGTGACGACGCCGTCGATGAGGCCGGTCTGCAGCGCATTGTAGATCTCGCCGGCCGGCATCTGCACCGGGGTCGCGCCAAGCGCTTCCAGAACGGCGGCCGAGGTCGAGCCGGCGGCGCGGATCTTCAGGCCCTTCAGGTCATCAGGCGTGCGGATGTCCTTGTTCTTCATGATCAAGATGTTCGGCTCCGAGGTCCAGAGCGCAAGCGGTTTTGTGCCCGGAAACTCATCCTTGATCAGGTCCATGGAGCGCCAGATGGCCGGATAGCCGGGCGTTCCCAGATCAATCACGCCCGGCATTTCGGCGATCATGGTTTTCGGGAACTGCGACGAGGTATAGCCCGGCAGGCCCCAGACGATATCGGCGACGCCCTGGAGCACGCGGACATACTGTTCCAGCGGGCCCTTGCCGAGCTCGCCGCCGGGGTAGACGCGGATGGTAAGCTCATCGCCGACCTCGTTGGCGAGGCCGTCCTGCAGCGGCTCGATGACCGAGCCGGTCAGCGTGTGCTGCGGGGGAACGAAGTGGGCGAAAGACAATTCTTCCGCCGAAGAGGCCGCAGCAGCGCCGGCAAAGATCGCGGCGGATACGGCAAGAGTGCGCAGGGACCTGTAGATCATGATTCTCCTCCCCAGGTTTCATGACTGTGAGATTGAGCGCGCCCGCCTCCTTGCGGACACGCCTGATGCTTCATTTCGCACCGTTCCGGCAAAGCCACGCCGGAAATTCTGCAACTCCATATCGGTCGCGCTGCGACAGCAGCGAGATGCTCGACGGCCGGGAAACCCTCCTCGGTCTTTCCGGGAACCCGAGCCGGGCCCGCTTCGCCGGTTCTTGACCGACGGCATCCATCTTGACGCCGCGAAACGCGATGCAACCTAGCACATTGCCGGCCGCCGCCCTAGACAAAGGCGGCGGCGACTAGACGAAAGGGCGATCAGCGGCTCGCCTTGGTGCGCCAGCTGTCGGCGTAGTTCTCGCGCGCCTCGGCGGCATACGGCGTGGGCGAAACGCGCACGCGGATCTCGGCCTGGCGATGCGGCTCGACCGAAGTCTTCTGCGTGGCCTCCGGCTCGCCCCACTTCAGCGTCAGCACGTCGCCGACATTGATGTCCGGGCTGACGACGCCGAGCGACAGAACCCGGCGCTCATTGTAGGAATAGCCATTGAACATCGACATGCCGACCATCTTGTCGCCGTTCATGACCATGTCGGCGGTCGAGGACGCGTAATTGGGCTGCGGGAAGTCGATCCACTTGTAGGGCGTGCCTTCCTCGAAATTCGAGGCGATGACCTTCACGACATCTTCAGGATTCCACTCGAAGGTCACCTTCTTGCGGTTGGTCGACGCGTCCTTCAGCTTGGCGAGCGCCTCCTTGCCGATGAAATCGTCCTTCTTCCAGCCGATATAGAAGCCGTAACCGAGCTCGAACGGGTTGGTGTAATAGTCCTCGACATTGTCGGAGACGAAGGAGCCGCCGATGGAGCCGACCGCCTCATAGGCATCCGCCCCCAGCCAGTCGCGATAGTCCGCCATCATCCCGTCGCCCGAATAAATGCCCGGCAGCGGCGAGGGAATCCAGCCGGATTCCAGCGTGTTGGTGGAGTATGCGCGCGAGCCGACGCGGCGCAGGTCGACGCCGGTCTTTTCGGCAGCCTCAAGAATGGTCGACAGGATATAGGCCTTATCGGAATAGGGGCCCCAGATTTCCAGACCCGGCGCGCCGGCCATGCCGTGGCGCAGCGCCTGCACGCGCTTCGAGCCGACATTGATCCAGTCGACATGGAAGAACTTGATCTCGGGAACCGGACCGCCATTGATGGCGTCGAGGATCTTGTTCGCATCCGGACCCTGAATCTGGTAGCGATAATGCGTACGCAGCACGCGCTCGCCCTCGGGACGGGAATCCGAGCGGGGGTCATGGACGAGCCGGACGTTCCACTTGCCGATCGCGGCCTGGAACTTGGTCCAGTTGGCCGTCGGCTGGCGCCCGACGAGCACGAACTTGTCCTCACGCTCGCGAAAGATGATCATGTCGCCCACGACATGGCCCGCGGGCGTGACCGGCACGAAATGCTTGGCGCGGTTGAGATCGAAATTCGAAAACGCATTGATCCCGACATAGGCGAGAAACGCCTCGGCATCCGGACCCTCGACGATCAGTTCGTCCATGTGATGGGTCTGGTCGAACAGCACGGCGGTGTGGCGCCATGCCATCTGCTCACTGCGCCAGTTGGAAAATTCCGGCGCCACGACGGGGTATACATAAATCCCCGAACGCGAATTCCTCAAAAGCTCTACAGGGTTTGAAAACCCCTTCATTACAGTCGATAGGCTTTGACCCGACACTTTCTCGCTCCTCCCAGCTCGTAAGAAATGTATACATACATTTGCAATTCGGCCTCAAGAATGCAAGCGGAAAAACACCCCGCCTGCAAATTCTCGCGATACTGGCACGCGCTCAGGTCAGCGCTTGGTCGTTCGGCGCCACGAGCGCAAGGCCGGGCACCGCGCTGACGAGGTTACGGTCCTTGGAGAAGATATATTCGAGGTTCCGCCGCGCCGCGCAGGCATGTTCGCGCGCCAGAGCCTCCGCTCGCGATCCCTGCCGCTGGGCAATCGCGGTGACGATCTCGCGGTGCTGCTCCTGGGCCACCTGCAGCGAGCGGCGGAAGTCGGAAAGCTTGGTCTTGTCCGGCAGGAAGGCAGAGGGCGAGGCAAAGGGCAATTGCTTGGCGCGGGCCAGCTCGCGCTCCAGCGTGGCCGAGCGCGGCAGGGCGGCAAGCGCATCGTGAAACTCGCTGTTGAGTTCCGAATAGGTCTCGAAGTCCACCTCGTCGGGATGAACGCCGACACAGCCGTCAAGCGCGCGGACAATGGCGGAAATCTCCTTCAGCGCCTTCTCGCTCGCCCCGCGTTCGGCCGCCAGCCGCGCCGCCGTGCCCTCCAGCACGCCGCGCAGCTCGATCGTGTCCAGCACATCGGCATAGGCAAAGCTGCGCACCAGAAAGCCGCCGCTGCGGGCGCGCTCCAAAAGCCCCTCCTCCGCCAGCCGCGACATCGCCTCGCGCACCGGCGTGCGCGAGATCTGAAGGTCGTCGGCCAACGCCACCTCGAACAGGCGCGTACCGCCCGGAATGGCGCCGTCGAGGATCCGCTTGCGCAGCTCCACCAGCGCCCTCATCGTGTGGGTCTTCGCCGTCGTTTGCCTGTCCATTCCAACCTCCGGACCTGATGCGACCCGATGGACCGGGCCGTGAACGCCTAATGTATACATAGATCGGATCAGGGCAAGATCATCCGGCTCGTCAGCAAGGCCTCAAGCGTCTTTCGATCGATCTATGTATACATTATAGGCGATTCTTGGTTGATTTCCCCCCAATTTTTCGCTAATCCTCCAAAAATGTATTCACGATGGCGTTGGGAGGGCCGATCATGACCACATTGCTTCTCATCCCCGGCCTGGTGTCGGATGCCCGCGTGTGGCGCGCTGTTGCCCAGGCCGCGCCGGAATGGCTCGCCGTGGCCAATGCCGACATCACCCGCGAACCGACCATCGAGAGCATGGCGGCCTGTCTCCTGCGCGAGAATGACGGGCCGCTGATCCCCATCGGCCATTCCCTGGGCGGGCGGGTTGCCATGGAAATGGCGCACCAGGCGCCGGAGCGCATGCGCGGCCTCATTCTGGCCAATACCGGACATGACGGCGTGGGAGAGAACGAGGCGCCCAAGCGGCTCGCCAAGATCGCCCGCGGCTACGAGGACATGGCCGCCCTTGCCGCCGAATGGCTGCCGCCGATGCTCGCGCAGGGGATCACGCCGGACCCGGCGCTTGTCGACGACCTGACGGACATGGTGCTCAAGGCCGGGCCTGACGTTCATGCCCGCCAGATCCGCGCCATCATGGAGCGCCCGAACGCGATGGACTACATTCCCGCCATCACCTGTCCGGTGCTGTTGCTGACCGGCGCGCAGGACGGCTGGTCACCGGAAAAGCAGCATCGCGAGATCGCAGAGCAACTCGACAAGGCCGAGGTTCAAGTGATCGACGGCGCCGGGCATTTCATGCCCGTGGAGCGCCCGGCGGAAACGGTTGCCGCCATTACCGGCTGGCTCGATCAGCATAAGGAGGAGCTCAATGTCTGACGTGCTCGAAATTCCCGAAACCCCGCTCTTCGAACGCGAACGTTCGAAAAACGGCTATCGGATGAACAAGATGGCGATGTCGCTCGGCAAGCCGGAAAACCGCGCGGCCTTCATCGCCGACGAGGCGGCCTTTCTCGACAGTTTCGGCCTCGGCGCGGCGGAGAAACAGGCGGTCATGAGCCGCGACTGGCACAAGATGATCTCCCTTGGCGGCAATCTCTTCTTCATCCTGAAGATCGCGGCGATCGACCCGGCCAGCATGGCCGAGATCGGCGCGGCGCAGGCCGGCATGAGCCAGGAGGAATTTCTCAAGACAAGACTGGGGAAGGCGTAATGGCCGAAATCATTGGCGGCGTGGGCACCAGCCACGTGCCCTCCATCGGCGTGGCGCTCGACAAGGGACTTGCCGAAACGCCCGACTGGAAGCCCTTCTTCGACGGCTATATCCCGGGCAAGAAGTGGATGGCGGAGAAGAAGCCCGATGTCGCCGTCGTCATCTTCAACGACCATGGCAACACATTCTTCCTCGACCGCGTGCCGACCTTCGCCATCGGCGTCGCCGACAGCTACAAGCCGGTGGACGAGGGCTGGGGGCCGCGCGCCGTGCCCGATTTCGAGGGCGCCGCCGATCTCTCATGGCATATCGTCGACACGATGGTGGAAAACCATTTCGACCCGCTGGTCTGCCGCGAGATCGAGGTTGACCACGGCCTTCAGGTGCCGCTGGAACTGTTCTTCGGCCGTCCCGAACACTGGCCGGTCAAGGTGGTGCCGATCTGGGTCAACACCATCCAGTACCCGATCCCCACCCCGCAGCGCTGCTGGGAAATGGGCAAGGTGCTGCGCAAGGCGATCGAAAGCTTCCCCGGCGATGAGCGCGTGGTGATCATGGGCACGGGCGGGCTTTCGCACCAGCTTCAGGGCAGCCGCGCCGGCTTCATCAACCGCGAGGCCGACGAGGCCTGGCTTGATGGCATCGCCAATGACTACGAGAAATACCGGAACATGAGCCGCAAGGACTATGTCGACCAGTTTGGCTCGGAGGGCGCGGAACTGATCATGTGGCTGGTGATGCGGGCGGCGATGAACCCGCATGTGGAGATGAAGCACAGGCATTATTTTGCCCCCGCTTCGCTCACCGGCGCCGGCATGGTCGTGCTGGAGAATGCGTGATGGCGTTTTTCCTGATGCGCTGCCTGAACAATCCGGACGTCGATGAGTTGCGCGAAAAAATCCGCCCGCAGCACCGCGAATGGGTCGCTTCCGGCGGCAAGGGACTGGTCTCGGTGCTGATCGGCTCGGCGCTTGTCGATGACGAGGGCCGCTCCTGCGGCAATTTCGGCATATTGGAAGCAAAAAACCGCGCCGATGCCGAAGCCTTTGCCGAAGGCGACCCCTTTCGCAAGGCAGGCATCGTCGCGACCACCGAACTGACCCCCCTGCCCGATACGTTCCAGGCCGGGCGGATCAGCGAGCCGATGAGCCCGCGCCTTCCGGCAAACTGAACCGGCTCGCACGGGAAACGCCGACGGGAGGACGAGATGACGGCGAAGATCATTGACGGAAAGACCTTTGCCGCCCGCATTCGCGGCGCGGTGGCCTGCCACGTCTCACGGATGAAGGCCGAACATGGCGTGACGCCGGGCCTTGCCGTGGTTCTGGTTGGCGATGACCCCGCATCCGAAGTCTATGTCCGCGCCAAGCACAGACAGACCGTCGAGGCGGGCATGAACTCCTTCGAACACCGCCTGCCCGAAGAGATCGCCGCCGCCGATCTTCTCGCCCTCGTCGACCGGCTGAACGCCGATGACGCGGTCGACGGCATTCTCGTGCAATTGCCGCTGCCCGGTCATATAGCCGAAGCCGAGGTTCTGGCGGCGATCGACCCGGCGAAGGATGTCGACGGTTTTCACATCGAGAATGTCGGCCTTCTGGCGACCGGACAGAAGGCGATGGTGCCGTGCACCCCGCTCGGCTGCCTGATGATGCTGCAGGCCGAACACGGCGACCTCTCCGGCCTTGAAGCCGTCGTCATCGGCCGCTCCAACATTGTCGGCAAGCCGATGGCGCAATTGCTGCTTGCCGCCAACGCCACGGTCACCATCGCTCATTCCCAGACCCGCCACCTGAAGGCCGTCGTCAGCCGGGCCGATATCGTGGTCGCCGCCGTCGGCAGGCCCGAGATGATAAAGGGCGACTGGATCAAGCCCGGCGCGAGCGTGATCGATGTCGGCATCAACCGCATCGACGCGCCGGAGCGCGGACCGGGCAAGACGCGGCTGACGGGCGATGTGGATTTTGCTGCGGCAAGTACGGTCGCCGGCGCCATTACCCCGGTGCCGGGCGGCGTCGGCCCGATGACGATCGCCTGCCTGCTGGCCAACACGCTGACGGCTGCCTGTCGCCGTCGCGGGCTTGCCGAGCCGACAAACCTGACCGCCTGATGGCGCTGTGCGACGTTGGTCCAGAGCGGCGCAAGTCTCCTCCGGCGGCAACGCCGCGCGCCGCCCTGGACCCGCCTTTCTGGGCGACCCCCGTTTTCAAACCGGGCATGGCTTCCTATGCTGGGTCAGCAATTCAGGAAGGAATGTCATGACAATCGGATTTATCGGAACGGGCGAGATCACCAAGGCCGTGGTGACCGGCATGAGCACGGCGGACGGCGAGAAGCCGACCATTCTTGTCTCGCCGCGCAATGAGGAGATCGCTGCCGGACTGGCCGACCGCTTCGAGAATGTCGAGATCGCGGCGAGCAATCAGGACGTGATCGACGGCGCGGAGACGGTTTGTCTGGCGCTGAGGCCGGGCGATGCCGAAGAGATCGTCAAGACGCTGAAATTCGGCCCGTCCCACCACGTGATCAGCTTCATGCCGACCTTCAGCCAGGCGCGGCTTGCACGGATCGTCGCCCCGGCAACGCGGATCACGCTGGTGACGCCGCTGCCGGCGGTCGCCTTTCACGGCGGCCCGACGCCGGTCTTTCCACCGGATGAGGACGCAATCGCGATGTTCGAGCCGCTCGGCACCGTGGTCGCCGCCGAGACGGATGACGAATACCAGGCGATGTGCGTGGCGACCGCCTCGCTCGCCGGCGCCTTTGCCTATTACGAGACGATTGCCGACTGGCTTCAGGCAAAGAACCTGCCGGCCGACAAGGCACGGGCCTTTTCCGGCGCGGTGTTCTACGCGCTTGCCGCAACGGCCCGCAACGCGCCTGATATGTCGTTTTCCGAACTGACGCATGAATCGGCAACGCGCGGCGGCACCAATGAGCAGGTGCTCAAGCACCTGAAGGACAACAACGTCTATACCGCGTTTTCAAAGGCGCTTGACGGCATCTGGGATCGGTTCGAAAATGCGAAACCCTCTTCCGACTGACTGGACAAGATGATGGATACGCCGCAGCTTCTGGGATCGCTGGCGCTTGCCTGGACCGCCTATTTCATCGCTGTCGTCAGTCCCGGTCCGGCAACGCTTGCCATTGCCGGCACCGCCATGGGCCAGGGCAGGCGACAGGCTGTGGCCCTTGCCAACGGCGTTCTGACCGGCTCCTTCTTCTGGGCCGTGCTCGCCGGCGCCGGCATGGCCGCCGTGGTGACGAAGCTTGCCTATGGGCTGATAGCGCTGAAAATCATCGGCGGGTGCTATCTGCTTTATCTGGCCTACAAGAGCTTTCGCGCCGCGATGCGCGCGGATGCCGCCGACATGGCGCCGAAGATTGCCGGGCGTCTCAGCCTCGGCGCCTTCTACCGGCGCGGCCTCTATATCCACCTCACCAATCCGAAGGCGATCTTTGCCTGGGTTTCGCTCGTGTCCATCGGCCTGCCGAAGGATGCCGACCACGGCACCATCATCCTGTTCATCGCCGGCGCCAATATCATCGGCTTCCTGACCTTCAACGCGCTGGCGCTGATGTTCTCGTCCGACGTTGTCGTGCGCGGCTACCGCAAGGGCCGCCGCGCCATCGAGGGGACGATGGCCGCGCTCTTCACGCTTGCCGGCCTGAAACTTCTGACGACAAGGTTCTGACATGCTCGACGAAGACCAGATCGCAAACCGGCTCCTCGCTCTGGAACCGGGCGAATTTCATTTCCCGGAGCTCTACGGCGAAGGCTGGAACCGCCTCTATATCGGCGACAAGGTGAAGATCGGCCGCGAATTCCTCAACGCCGTGCGCAAGGGCCGCTTTCCCGGCGTGGAGGACACCGGCCGCAAGAAGGGCGGCGGCAGGCTTTATGTGAAGAACTGAGCTTCCTATTCCGCAGCCTGACTGCCCGAACCGAAGCGGTTCTCGATGTAATCGCCGACCATCGCCTCGAAATCGGCGGCGATGTTCGGGCCGCGCAGCGTCTTCGCCTTCTTGCCGTCGATGAAGACCGGAGCGGCCGGCGTCTCGCCGGTGCCGGGAAGCGAGATGCCGATATCGGCATGCTTGCTTTCGCCGGGACCATTGACGATGCAGCCCATCACCGCGACGTTCAGCGCTTCGACACCCGGATATTTCTCGCGCCAGACCGGCATGTTGCGGCGGATATCGGCCTCAATCTTGGAGGCAAGCTCCTGAAACACGGTCGAGGTCGTGCGCCCGCAGCCGGGACAGGCGGCGACCACCGGCACGAACTGGCGGAAACCCATGACCTGCAGCAATTCCTGCGCCACCTGCACCTCGCGGGTGCGGTCGCCGCCGGGTTCCGGCGTCAGCGAAACCCGGATCGTGTCGCCGATGCCGTGCTGCAGCACATAGCCCATGGAGGCCGACGAGGCGACGATGCCCTTGGTGCCCATGCCGGCTTCGGTGAGACCGAGATGCAACGCATGGTCGGAGCGTTCGGCGAGCATGGAATAAACGGCGATCAGGTCCTGAACCTGGGAGACCTTGGCCGAGAGGATGATGCGGTTGCGGGCGAGGCCGATCTCTTCGGCCAATTCGGCCGAAAGCAGGGCGGACTGCACGATGGCCTCGCGGGTGACGTCGCGGGCGGAAAGCGGCGAACCGGCTTCGGCATTTTCGTCCATCAGCCGGGTCAGCAATTCCTGGTCGAGCGATCCCCAGTTGACGCCGATCCTGACCGGCTTGTCGTAGCGGATCGCCATTTCGATGATCTCGGCAAACTGCTTGTCGCGCTTGTCGCGGAAGCCGACATTGCCGGGATTGATGCGGTATTTGGCAAGCGCCTCGGCGCAGGCCGGGTGATCGGCCAGAAGCTTGTGGCCGATATAGTGAAAATCGCCGACGAGCGGCACGTCGAGGCCGAGATGTTCCAGCCGTTCGCGAATGCGCGGCACGGCGGCGGCCGCCTCATCGCGATCAACCGTGATGCGCACCAGTTCCGAGCCGGCCTTGGAAAGGGCGGCGACCTGGGCCACGGTGGCATCGATATCGGCCGTGTCCGTGTTGGTCATCGACTGCACAACCACCGGCGCGCCGCCGCCGACAATCACGCCGCCGACATCAACCGCAACCGAGGCGCGGCGCGGCAAGGGATCGAAATTGCGGGGGGCGGCAAGCGTCATGATTTTCTCCGGAACGGCTTATGCCAAGGATCAACCCTTCAGGTGGTACAACGGCGCGGTCTTGTCAACTGTCAGCCCACCCGGTCGCGATCGGCGTAGCGCATCAGCGGCGCCAGCAGGAAGACGATGACATGAAGAAGCGACAATCCGGTGAAGATCGGCGAGAAGCCGGTGTGCTCCGCCAGAAAGCCGATCAGCGACGGAGCGACGAGAATGCCGGAATAGCCGAGCGTGGTCGTCACCGAAAGGCCGATGCCCGGGGCCATGCCCGGCAGGTTGCCCGCGGCCGAAAAGGCGATTGGCACCATGTTGGAAATGCCGAGCCCGGCAATGGCAAAGCCGAGGATAATCAGCGGCGTGGAGGGCGCGAGGCCCGCGAGCAAAAGGCCGGTGACCGAAAGCACGGCGCAGATCCGCATGGTTTTGACGCCGCCGAGGCGGTCGCGCACATGGTCGCCGGCGAAGCGCATCGTCGTCATGGAAAGCTGGAAGGCGGCGAAGCCGAAACCGGCAAGGGCGATATCGACGCCGCGTTCATTGCGCAGATAAAGCGCGCTCCAGTCCATGATCGCGCCTTCGGGGATCATGGAGAACAGCGCGACGATGCCGATCAGCCAGGGCAGCGGCGTCATCGGCAGACGGATTTTCTGCTGCCGCTCCTCCCCGGAGGGCGTATCTTCGACAAGGCGCGGAAAGCCGATCGCCAGAAACAGGCCCGCCAGAGCGGTAGCCGCAATTGCGTGGCCGAGCGGCCCCGTCATTTCGATCAGAAAGCCGCCCATCGCGGCGCCAAGAAGTCCGCCCAGGCTCCAGAAGGCGTGGCAGGAGGACATGATCGCCCGATGCTCGACCTTTTCGACGGCGACCGTATTGGCGTTCATCGACACGTCCATCGATGCCATCAGCCCGCCGAACAGAAAAAGCACAATCGCCGCCAGCCAGATCGCGTTTGAGAGCGTAAGCAGGATCAGCATCGGCAGGAACATCAGCGCCGAGACCTTGCCGACCTTTGTCGAGCCGAAGCGGGCGTTGAAGACGCCCGTCAGCGGCATGGCCAGGATCGAGCCCACGCCGAAGACGAGGATCATCAGACCGAGTTCGCCCTCCGAAAGGCCGAGCTTTTCTGCAAACACCGGGATCTTGGGCGCCCAGGAGCCCATGTAGAAGCCGTTCATGAGAAAGAGCAGCGAGACGCCGAGGCGATGGGGCGACATGTAGCGTCGCGGGCGGCCTGTCTCTTCAAGCAGGGTGTCGATCATTGGTTTTCTCGTCATGCGGTGATTTCAATCAGGTTGCCGTCCGGGTCCGTCAGGACGGCCTCGTAGAAGCCGTCGCCGGTCCGGCGCGGCGCGCTCGCCAGAAAGCCCTCCCGCTCCGCATCGGCCGCCAGCCGGTCGACGGCACCGATACTGCCGAAGCCGATGGCGATGTGGGCATAGCCCGGGCGTTCGGCGGACGGGTCACCCGCCGGGCCGAGCCAGGGCGCCTGCATGATCTCGATAGCAGGCCCGTCTGTCAGCGTGATGAAGCGCGAGACGAAGCCGGGGCGGCGGCGGCTTTCGTAACGCGCGCCGGCATGCGCGGCGAAGACGCGTTCATAAAAAGCCGCAAGCCGGTCGAGATCGGCGGTCCAGAGCGCCACGTGGGCAATGCGGGTGACAGTCATCGTTCCGCTCCCTTCCCGATCAGCTCCAGGCCGGTCTCCTCGAGCGCTGCCCGCGCCGCGGCGTCGAGCGTTTCCGGAACAGCCAGCGCGTCGAGCGCATCAAGCGCGATGACGCTGCAGGGGGCGCGCGTGGCAAATTTTGCCGCCGTCATGGCGGTGACCACGCGGCGGGCGCAGGCCGCTGCCTCGCGCTTGAACAGGGCGTCCTCGTAGTGAAAACAGGTCAGTCCCGCCTCGACGTCGATCCCGCAGGCGCCGAGCAGACAGAGATCGAAATGGAAAGCCTGAAGGTCTTCGATCGCGCCCGCGCCGATGGCCCCGCCGACCTCGCGGTGGATGCGGCCGCCGATCATGATCAAATCGAGCGTCTGGTGACCATCAAGGGCAGCGGCAATTGCCGGCGCATTGGTGACAATCACACCACCGAGGGTTTCCGGCAAAGCGCGGGCGGCGGCGATGTTCGTGCTGGAGGCATCGAGAAATACGCTCATGCCATCGCGGATTTCACTGGCAAGCAGGCGACCGAGCGCCTGCTTCTCCGCGTCATCCTTGTTGTCGCGGGCCTTCAGCGGACCCGAAGCCGGGGCGACGGGCAACGCCCCGCCATAGACCCGCTCGCACAGGCCGCGCGCGGCCAGCTCTCTCAGGTCGCGGCGGATCGTGTCTTCGGAAACGGCGAATTCAGTCGCCAGATCAGCAGCCAGAACCCGGTTGCCGGTGTTCAGCCGTTTCAGAATGATGTCCTGTCTTTCGCGGATCAGATGCATGGCCTCGCCCAAATCGTGCACAATCGTGCATAATCCGGTTTAAGCGTGCGTGCAAGGAAATTTCGCATTCAGGCGGAAACATCTTGCACCCGCGAATATGCGACAAGACAGACAGATAGAGCGATTCTGCACTTCCATGAAAAGCCGGAGCCGCTCTAGAGCGCCGTGCATCCATTCGGATGCACAAAGGACGCTCTAACTTATTGAATCTACGCATCGTGCTTTCCGAAAATCGATTCCGATTTTCGAGCCGATGCGCTAGCGTTTGGTAAGACAGCCACTCTTGCGGCGCCATGTCAAAAAGGGCCCTCACCAACACGCACCACCGTCATGTCGGTCTTGTGCTGGCGTCCAGGGCCAAATCGGCAAGATCATCTTGTTTGGGGCCTCGACACCGAGAGCGTCGTCCGCCCCGGACACCGGATCAAGTCCACTGGAGACCGATTTGGCCGTCAGCCGCTTCCTTGATGGGCATTTCCCCTTCCGCCAGCGTCATGCTCGGGCTTGACCCGAGCATCCAGGCGATGCTGGCCATCGAGTTCGGATAAGAATCGTGCGGTCATTTGTCGTGTAGCCAGGATCCTCGGGTCAAGCCCGAGGATGACGCTGAATGGGGTGGATAGGATCTTGTTCAATCGGATAGGCAGAGAAAAGGCGATGTTCTGAAATCTAGGAAGTTGCGCAAAATCCGGCGATTTCAAACCTCTTCGACGTTCTCGAAACCTGAAACCCGCCCGCTTTGGCCCAAGGGCCGGCTAACGGTGGACAACAGCGCTTGCCAGCAACAGACAATGTCAGTCGGGTGCGAGCCGCCTTGACGACGGCTCGCCGATCTCATGTCACGCCGCCTTGGACTTGTTCTGGCGGTTCTCGATGAGGTCGTCGACGACGCCGGGGTCGGCGAGCGTCGATGTATCGCCCAGCGCACCGAAATCGTCCTCGGCGATCTTTCTGAGGATACGTCGCATGATCTTGCCGGAACGCGTCTTCGGCAGGCCGGGGGCGAACTGGATCTTGTCGGGCGTGGCGATCGGGCCGATTTCGGCACGCACCCACTTGATCAGCTCCTGCCTGAGCGCCTCGTCGGGCTCGTGCTCGCTCATCAGCGTGACATAGCAATAGATGCCCTGCCCCTTGACCGGATGCGGATAGCCGACAACGGCGGCCTCGGACACGAAGTGATGCGAGACCAGCGCGCTCTCGATTTCCGCCGTGCCGAGCCGGTGGCCGGAAACATTGAGCACATCATCGACGCGGCCGGTGATCCAGTAATAGCCGTCCTCGTCGCGCCGGCAGCCGTCGCCGGTGAAATATTTCCCCTTGTAGGTGGAGAAATAGGTCTGGACGAAACGGTGATGGTCGCCATAGACCGAGCGCGCCTGTCCCGGCCAGCTGTCAGTGATGCAGAGATTGCCGTCGGCCGCCCCTTCCAGCACATTGCCCTCATTGTCGACCAGCTGCGGCTGCACCCCGAAGAAGGGTTTTGTCGCCGAACCGGGCTTCAGATCGGTGACGCCCGGCAGCGGCGTGATCATCATGCCGCCGGTCTCCGTCTGCCACCAGGTATCGACGATCGGGCAGCGCTCCTCGCCGACGACGCGGTAGTACCATTCCCAGGCTTCCGGATTGATGGGTTCGCCAACCGAGCCGAGCAGGCGCAGGCTTTCGCGCGAGGATTTCTTCACCAGATCGTCGCCCGCCCCCATCAACGCGCGGATCGCGGTCGGCGCCGTGTAGAGGATGTTGACCTTGTGCTTGTCGACCACCTCCCAGAACCGTCCGGAATCCGGGAAGGTCGGCACGCCCTCGAACATCACCGTCGTGGCGCAATTGGCGAGCGGTCCGTAGACGATATAGGAGTGGCCGGTGACCCAGCCGACATCGGCCGCGCACCAGAAAATCTCGCCCTCCTTGTAGTCGAAGACATATTCATGGGTCATCGAGGCCCAGACGAGATAGCCGCCGGTGGTGTGCAGCACGCCCTTCGGCTTGCCGGTGGAACCGGACGTATAGAGGATGAACAGCGGATCTTCCGCGCGCATCTTCACCGGCGGGCAATCGCCCTTCACCGTCTTGATTTCCTCGTGATACCAGAGGTCGCGCCCGCGCGCCCAGCCGACATGACCGCCGGTACGGCGCACGCAGAGCACATGGTTGACCATGACATACTGTTTGGCGGCGATATCGATGGCGAGGTCGACATTTTCCTTCAGCTGGATCGGCTTGCCGCCGCGCACGCCCTGATCGCAGGTGATGACGAAGGTCGATTCGCAATCGACGATGCGGCCGGCGAGCGCCTCCGGCGAGAAGCCGGCAAAGACCACCGAATGAATGGCGCCGATGCGCGCGCAGGCGAGCATGGCGAAGGCCGCCTCCGGCACCATCGGCATGTAGATCGTCACCCGGTCGCCCTTCTTGACGCCGTGCTTCTTCATCACGTTCGCCATGCGGCAGACCTGATCGTAAAGCTGGTTATAGGTGATCTTCTTGTCGATATAGGGGTTGTCGCCTTCCCAGATGATGGCGGTCTGTTCCCCGTGCGTCTTCAGGTGCCGGTCGATGCAGTTATAGGAGACATTGGTCTGTCCGTCCTCGAACCACTTGATCGAGACCCGGCCGGTAAACGAGGTGTTCTTGATCTTGGTATAGGGCTTGAACCAGTCGATCCGCCGGCCGTGCCGGTCCCAGAAGATTTCCGGCTCCTCGACACTTTCCTTGTACCATTTCTCGTATTTGTTGGCGTCGATCAGAGCGCGCGTCTTTGCCGGCTTCAAAACCGGATATGTCTTGCCTGACATACTTTCCTCCTCAGAAATTCCTCCGTTGCCCCATTCATACAGGCTCACGCGATGTCTTCAATAAGACATTCGTCAATTGTTTCGACGTGATTGCATTCGAAGCGCTAAGGGATTATATGAGGCCCAACTATTCCCGGAAATTGTGGCAAACACCCACGGACCGCGACACCGGCGCGGACGACAGAAGGACTTTATCCAATGGCACAAAAGCTGCTTATGCCCAAGGCGACAGCCGTATGGCTCGTGGACAACACGGCCTTGTCGTTCGATCAGATCGCCGAACTCTGCAAACTCCACCCGCTGGAAGTCAAGGCCATTGCCGACGGCGAGAGCGCGCAGGGCATCAAGGGCCTCGACCCGATCTCGACCGGCCAGCTCTCGCGTGACGAGATTGCGCGCGCGGAGAACAATCCGAACCACAAGCTGAAGCTCTCCGAGCCGAAGGTGCGGGTGCCGGAATCCAAGCGCAAGGGCCCGCGTTACACGCCCGTCTCCAAACGCCAGGACCGCCCCAATGCCATTTTGTGGCTGGTGCGCAATCATCCGGAACTGAAGGACGCGCAGATTTCGCGCCTCGTCGGCACCACCAAGTCGACGATCGAGCAGATCCGTGATCGCACCCACTGGAACTCGGCAAACCTGACGCCGATGGATCCGGTGACGCTCGGCCTCTGCAGCCAGATCGACCTTGATCTCGAAGTCGAGAAATCCGCCAAGGATCGTCCCCTTCCGTCTGCCGAGGAACTCGACAATGCCCGCCTCGCCTCGGCTGCGGAAATGGAAAGCCTCGGCGACAGCGTCACCGGGCGGGACGACGACAAGGGAATGTCCGCCGACGAGGTGTTCTCGCGCTTTGCCTCGCTGAAGAATGAAAGCGACGAAGACGAGGATGACGACAACCGCTGATCAGCGGCATTCGTGTCCGTCTGAGGATCGAAGGGGGCCGCGCGCCCCTTTTTTTTCAGGCGGCTGTCGAGGACTGATCGTTCAGGCCGCGCGCATCGAAGGCGGCGCGGGCGCGGGAAATCTCGTCGCCGTTTTCCTCGGTCCAGGTGTAGAGCGCGATGACATGGGCGCGCAGCGACTGACCGAGCGCCGTCAGCTCATACTCCACGCCGACGGGCGACGTCGGCAGCACCTTGCGATTGACGACGCCATTGCGCTCGAGCTTGCGCAGCGTGTCGGTCAGCGCTTTCTGGCTGATGCCCTCGAGTTGCCTCTTGATCGCGTTGAAACGGTGCGGGCCGAAGCCAAGCATGGTCAGAACCATGATCGACCATTTGCCGGAAATCTGATCGAGAATCTTGCGATTGATGCAATCCACCTGGAATTTGGGGCATCGGGATGGATCATGCGCCATAGGTCACCTCATCTATACCTAGGCAACTCATAATGCCTTATTGACACTAAGTCCATAATTTATACCTATGCCGCCAGAAGTCCTCCCAAGGCTGTAAAGGAAACCGAAATGTCAAACTCCGCCAATGAGGCCCTGTTCCGGCCCTTCAAACTCAAATCGCTTGAACTGAAGAACCGGATCGTGATGGCGCCGATGACGCGCGGCTTTTCGCCGGAAGGCGTGCCCGGTCAGAATGTCGCCGATTACTATCGCCGCCGCGCCGAGAGCGATGTCGGCCTGATCCTCTCCGAGGGCACCGTCATCGACCGCCCGAACTCGAAGAACCTTCCCGGCATTCCGGATTTCCACGGCGACAGAGCGCTCGCAGGCTGGAAAAACGTGATCGACACGGTTCATGCGGCCGGCGGCAGGATGGGGCCGCAGATCTGGCATGTGGCCAACACCATTGCCAGCGCCGATTATCCGCCGAACCCCGATGAGACCGAAAGCCCTTCCGGTTTCGTCAAGCCGGGTGAGAAGCGCGGTCGCGCGATGAGCGAGGAAGACATTGCCGACACAATCGCCGCTTTTGCCAGGGCCGCGGCGGATGCCGAGCGTCTCGGCTTCGATGTGGTGGAACTGCACGGCGCCCATGGCTATCTGATCGACCAGTTCTTCTGGCCGGAGCTCAACATGCGCGAGGACCGCTGGGGCGGTCCGGCGATTGGCGAGCGCGCGCGCTTTGCCGCCGAGGTGATCAAGGAAGTGCGCGAGGCCGTTTCCGACGCCATGCCGGTGATCATTCGCCTCAGCCAGTGGAAGCAGCAGGACTACAATGCGAAGATCGCCACCACGCCGGAGGAGATGGCCGAATGGCTTGAACCGCTGGTGGATGCCGGCGCCGATATGCTCCACTGTTCGCAGCGCCGCTTCTGGGAACCGGAATTCCCGGAGATTGACGGCGAAAATGGCCTCAACTTCGCCGGCTGGGCGAAGAAGATCACCGGCGTGCCGACGATTTCGGTGGGCTCTGTCGGCCTTGACGGCGCGGACTTCCTCGGCTCCTTCGGCGGCGCTGAGACCTCCGCCTCGGCCTCCGGCCTTGAGAAACTGGTCAGCCGCATGGAAAAGGACGAGTTCGATTTGATCGCCGTCGGCCGCGCGCTGATCAAGGATCCCGAATGGGTGAAGAAGGTCGAAGCCGGCGAGATCGACAAGCTTCAGGCCTTTTCACGTGAAACGCTCGCCGAGCTTGTCTGAGTTTTGCAAAGGAGGCCGGATGCCAGGCGCGTCCGGCCTTTGTCTTCCCGCGCGGCGGCGCTCATTCAAACGCCGCCAGCCATTTTGCCAAGAGCCGGTCAAGCGCCGCGCGGTCTTCCATCGGCAGCGAGGCGATCAGTCTGTGCTGGTTTTCCACATGGGCGCTCACCGCTTCGTCGATCAGGGCGAACCCCTTGTCTGACAGCGCGATGACGAAACCGCGCCCGTCTTCCGGATTGCGCTTTCGCGAGATGAAGCCTGCCGCCTCCAGCCGGTCGAGCCGGTTTGTCATGGTGCCGGAGGAAACCATCGTCCGCTCCATCAGCGCCGAGGGCGAGAGCGCATAGGGCGGGCCGGAACGCCTCAGCGTCGCCAGCACGTCGAAGCTCGCGGCGTTCAGCCCGTAGCGGGAAAACACCGTCTCCAGATTGCGCGCAAGATGCTGCTGCAGCCGTTTGAGGCGCCCCATGACGCCCATCGGCATGGCGTCGAGGTCCGGACGCTCTGACTGCCACTCGGCAAGAATACTGTCGACATGATCCATGGATCGACCATGCTGAAAATTTATCTTGACGTCAAGTTATATCCATATAGTTTGACGTCAAGATAAATGGAGGCAGCCATGCCGAAAACATCCGATGTCCTGCTGACCGCGCTGGCGCCCGCCATCTGGGGCAGCACCTATATCGTCACCACCGAGCTTCTGCCGCCCGGAATGCCGCTGACGCTTGGCCTCTTGCGCGCGCTGCCAGCGGGTCTGATCCTGCTTGTCGCAGTCCGGCAGTTGCCGTCCCTCGCCATGCTGCCGCGCCTGTTTGCGCTCGGTTTCCTGAATTTCACTCTGTTCTGGAGCCTGCTGTTTGTCGCCGCCTATCGCCTGCCCGGCGGCGTTGCCGCAACGCTTGGCGCGACTCAGCCGTTGATCGTGCTGTTTCTGTCGCGCGCAGCGCTTGGCACGGCGATCCGGCCGCTCGGCGTTCTCGCAGCGCTCGGCGGGCTTGCAGGTGTTGCCTTTCTCGTGCTGTCGCCGAACGCCGTGCTCGATCCGCTCGGCATCGCCGCTGCCTTCGGCGGGGCGCTGTCGATGGCCGCCGGCACGGTGCTGACCCGCAAATGGCAGTTTCCCGTGCCGCCTCTGACGCTGACCGCCTGGCAACTGACCACCGGCGGCCTGCTGCTCCTGCCGCTCGCTCTCTTCCTCGAACCCGCCTTCCCGTTTCCGACGGCCGAAAACCTGGTCGGCCTTGCCTGGCTCGGCCTTGTCGGCGCGGCGCTCACCTATTTCTTCTGGTTCCGCGGCATTGCCAGGATCGGCCCCTCGCGCGCCGCCCTCCTCGGCTTCCTGAGCCCCTTGAGCGCGGTCCTGCTTGGCTGGGTTCTGCTCGGGCAAGCTTTGACGCCACTACAGGTCGCAGGCGCCGTTCTGGTGCTGGCGAGCCTCTGGCTCGGCCGCGTGACAGGCGGCCCCGCCCCCTCGGCCGTTGCTACGCCTTCACATGCAAAAACCCCGGCCGAATGACCGGGCTCAGCTTGTTGACAAACGACGCCTCACCCTCATCCGTCATGCCGGCCTTGAGCCGGCATCCAGGGCCAAATAGCCAAGACTGTCGAACTTATTAATGCACTGTGGCGAAGGGTGTCTTTGCGGCCCTGGACCCCGGCTCAAGGCCGGGGTGACGGAGAATGGGAGGCAGGCTTCCTGCATCTCCAAAAGACTTTGTCCGCAGTCTGGCCCCGGCCGAATGACCGGGGTTTTCGAACATATCAGGTTGACGAGGGCTGATCTCAGTCCTCAAACACCACCAGGAGGTCCTTGGCGTCGATCTGGTCGCCGGCCTTGACGTGGACTTCCTTGATGACGCCGTCGCGGTCGGCGTGGAGCGCGGTTTCCATCTTCATCGCTTCGATGGAGACGAGCACGTCGCCGGAGGAGACCTGCTGGCCGGCCGAAACGGCAACGGTGGAAATCACGCCCGGCATCGGCGCGCCGATCTGGTTCTGGTTGGCCGGATCCACCTTCTGGTTGGCGCCGCCGGTTGCGCCATGGGCGCGGTCCGGCACCTTGATCGAGCGCGGCGCGCCGTTCAGTTCGAAGAACACGGTGACCATGCCCTTCTCGTCCGGGCTGGTGATCGCCTGGTTCTGCACCACGATGGTCTTGCCCACTTCGAGATCGGCGAAGAGCTCGTTACCCTCGTCGAGACCATAGAAATAGGCAGGCGTCGGCAGGACCGAGACGGGGCCGTAGGTATCGCTCGCCAGTGCATAGTCGACGAAAACCTTCGGATACATCAGATAGGAGGCGAGTTCGAAATCATTGATCTCGCGGCCAACCTTCTCCTCGGCTTCCTTGCGTTCGGCTTCCAGGTCTGCATCTTCCAGAAGCGAGCCGGGGCGCACCGTGTAGGGCTTGTCGCCCTTCAGCGCCTTCTTCTGCAGGCCTTCCGGCCATCCGGCCGGCGGCTGGCCGAGATCGCCCTTCAGCATGGAGATGACCGAATCGGGGAAAGACATGTCCTTGGCCGGGCTTTCGACATCGGCGACGGAGAGATCCTGGCTCACCATCATCAGCGCCATGTCGCCGACAACCTTGGAGGACGGCGTCACCTTGACGATATCGCCGAACATCTGATTGGCGTCGGCATAGGCCTGCGCCACTTCGTGCCAGCGGGTCTCGAGACCGAGCGAGCGGGCCTGCTCCTTCAGATTGGTGAACTGGCCGCCCGGCATTTCATGGAGATAGACTTCCGATGCGGGCCCCTTCAGGTCGCTTTCAAAGGCGGCATACTGGTGGCGCACGGCTTCCCAGTAGAAGGAAATGCGGCGGATATAGCCGGTATCGAGGCCCGGATCGCGCTCGTGTCCCTTCAGCGCCTCGACGATCGAGCCAAGGCAGGGCTGCGAGGTGTTGCCGGAGAACGCGTCCATTGCCGCGTCAACGGCATCGACGCCGGCGTCGATCGCCGACAGCACGGTGGCGGCCGAGATGCCCGACGTGTCGTGGGTGTGGAAATGGATCGGCAGCTCGGTCGCATCGCGCAGGGCGGTGAACAGCATCTTGGCGGCTGCCGGCTTCAACAGGCCGGCCATGTCCTTGACCGCGATGATATGGGCGCCGGCGGCTTCCAGCTCCTTGGCAAGGTCGGTGTAGTATTTCAGGTCATATTGCGGACGGCGCGCGTTCAGGATGTCGCCCGTATAGCAGATCGCCGCCTCGCAGAGCTTGCCTTCCTCGGCCACGGCATCCATCGAAACGCGCATGTTCTCCACCCAGTTGAGGCAGTCGAACACGCGGAAGAGATCGATCCCGCCCGCGGCGGCCTGGCGGACGAAATACTTGACCACATTGTCGGGGTAGTTCTTGTAGCCGACGCCGTTGGCGCCCCTGAGCAGCATCTGCAGCAGAAGGTTCGGCGCGTTCTGGCGGACCTTCGCCAGCCGTTCCCACGGGTCTTCCGTCAGGAAGCGCATCGACACGTCGAAGGTCGCCCCGCCCCAGCATTCGAGTGACAGAAGCTCCGGCAGCGCCTTTGCGTAGGTTCCGGCAATCGTGGCGATGTTATGGGTGCGCATGCGGGTTGCCAGCAGCGACTGGTGGCCGTCGCGCATGGTGGTGTCGGTCATCAGGACGCGCTTTTCATTGCGCATCCATTTGGCGAATTTCTCAGGCCCCATCTTGTCGAGAAGCTGCTTGGTACCGGGCTTCGGATCGCCTTCGATGAAGGGCACGACCGGCGCGGCAATCTCATCGGAGGGACGCGGACGACCCTTGACCTCCGGATGGCCGTTGACGGTGACATCGGCGAGATAGGTCAGGAGTTTGGTCGCGCGGTCCTGACGCTTGACCTGGGAGAACAGCTCCGGCGTCTCGTCGATGAAACGCGTGGTGTAGCTGTAGTCCATGAATTGCGGATGGGTGATGATCGCTTCAAGGAAGGTCAGGTTGGTGGCAACGCCGCGAATGCGGAATTCCCTGAGCGCCCGGTCCATACGGCGCGCGGCCTCCTGTGGGGACGGCGCCCAGGCGGTGACCTTTTCCAGAAGCGGATCGTAGAAGCGGGTGATGACGGCGCCGGAATAGGCCGTCCCGCCGTCCAGACGAATGCCGAAGCCGGTGGCGCCGCGATAGGCGGTGATGCGGCCGTAATCCGGGATGAAATTGTGCTCCGGGTCTTCCGTGGTGATGCGGCACTGCAGCGCGTGGCCGCGCAGATAGATCTCCTCCTGCGGCGGAACACCGGATTCCTCGGTGCCGATCGCGGCCCCGTCGAGAATATGGATCTGCGCCTTGACGATATCGATGCCGGTTACGGTCTCGGTAACGGTGTGCTCGACCTGGATGCGCGGATTGACTTCGATGAAGTAGAACTTGCCGGTATCGGCATCCATCAGATACTCGACCGTGCCCGCGCCGATATAATCGGTGGCCCGGCCGATCTTCAGCGAATATTCGGCGAGTTCGGCGCGTTGCTCCTCGGTCAGATAGGGCGCCGGCGCGCGTTCGACGACCTTCTGGTTGCGGCGCTGGATCGAACAGTCGCGCTCGAACAGATGCACCACATTGCCGTGAGTATCGCCGAGAATCTGGCTCTCCACGTGGCGGGCGCGCTCCACCAGCTTTTCGAGATAGACCTCGTCCTTGCCGAAGGCGGCCTTGGCCTCGCGCTTGGCTTCCGTCACCTCGCGGGCGAGATCGGCCTTGGAACGGATAACGCGCATGCCGCGTCCGCCCCCGCCCCAGGAGGCTTTCAGCATCACCGGAAAGCCGATCTCCTCGGCCATCCGCTCGACTTCCGCCATGTCATCGGGCAGCGGATCGGTTGCCGGCACGACCGGGACCCCGACCTCGATGGCAAGGTTGCGGGCTGCGACCTTGTTTCCAAGCCGGCGCATGGTATCGGCCTTCGGGCCGATGAAGGTGATGCCGGCTTCCGCGCAGGCGTCGACGAATTCCGGACTTTCGGACAGAAGGCCGTAACCCGGGTGAATGGCATCCGCGCCGGAAAGCTTGGCGACACGGATCACTTCCTCGATGGAGAGGTAGCTTTCGATCGGACCCATGTCGTGATCAAGATGCGGGCCGCGTCCGACCTGGTAGCTCTCATCCGCCTTGAACCGATGGAGCGCCAGCTTGTCCTCTTCCGCCCAGATCGCGACCGTTTTTATGTCGAGTTCGTTTGCAGCGCGAAAAACACGGATGGCAATCTCGGAACGGTTGGCGACGAGAATCTTTGAAATCGGCAAGGAAAGCCTCCTCAGGAAAAAAGCGTGACAATCGCAATTTTAAAGTCATAGCCAAACTCTGAGGCAAGCGCAAATCCGGCTTTCGGCCTTAATCGATTTGCCGCAATCAGGAAACGAGACCGAGCCGAAATGCAAGAGCGACAAGGTTTTGCCGGTTGCGGGCACCGAGCTTCCGCTGCAGCCCGCTGACATACCAGTTGACGGTATGATTGGTAAGGCCGATGGTCTTCCCGGTCTCGACCGAGGTCATGCCGTCCGCCAGGTTTTTGAGAATGGTCAGCTCGCGCAGCGACAGTGCCGGGACGGCGCCACGGGCGGGCATATTCCCTTCGCCGCATTGCAGAATAACAAGACAGCGGTTCAGCGTCTCGCGGGCAAGAGCGCTGAAAAGGCTGATTTCCAGCGGCGAGAGCTCGATCCGGCCGCCGCGCCCCATCGCAAACGCACCGGCCAGCCCCTCCCGCCCGAAGACCGGAAAAGTGACACCGTGGGTCAGCCCCTGCTGTGCCGCCTGGGCACAGCGCAAGCGCAAAGCGCGGAAGAGTGCGGGATTGAGGCCCGTGGCTTCGATCGCCGAATCCCAGAAATAGGCGCCGCCACAGGCGCCAGTGGCCAGCAAGGCGCCATCAACCGCACCATCAAAGAGTATGGCGCGCTCCGCATCGGGATCACTCTCGACGAGACAACGCCATGCGACCGCGTCGCGCGAGGGCGTCAGCGACCGCCGAAACAATCCGGTCCGGGCGAGATCATAGCGCCGGGCGACCCTGTCGATGGCCGCGCGAAGGCTCGTCAGGCTGTCAATCTCGTGAATCAGAACGAGATACTCCAGCAGATCATGATATTTCTTCAAGGGAATTGTGTCTTTCGGGCGCGCTGGCGTGGCTCCTTTGCTCCGGCCTGCGACGGATTTCGCTATGAATCACCTGCATTTAAGGGCGCAAGCGACATGTGAATACAACGCATAGTTTTTACACGTATCAAGGGCAATGGCAACCATGGGATTAGTGCCGCTATCCTTTTCCACTGATCGCGAAAGTGGAAAAAGCCCATGGCGGAAGCCGCGCAAAATCAAGACATCGAGGATATTGCGGCCGCCGTTTTTGCCCGGCGGCCGCAGGGTTCCGGGTCAGCTTCTCAGCGTCCGGTAGATCGCCGGGATGATCAGCACCGTCAGCAGGGTCGACGATATCAGGCCGAACAGAAGCGAGATCGCCAGACCCTGAAAGATCGGATCGGCCAGGATGACCGCCGCGCCGATGATGGCCGCAAGCGCAGTCAGAAGGATCGGCTTGAAGCGGATCGCACCGGCGGCGATCAGCGTGTCGACCATGGGCACATCATCCGACTTGGTGTGCCGGATGAAATCAACCAGCAGGATCGAGTTGCGTACGATAATGCCCGCAAGCGCGATGAAGCCGATCATCGAGGTCGCCGTGAACGGCGCGTTGAACATCCAGTGGCCGAGCATGATGCCGATGAAGGTGAGCGGCACCGGGGTGAGGATCACCAGCGGCACCTTGAACGAGCCGAACTGGGCCACCACCAGGATATAAATCCCGAGAAGCGCGACCATGAAGGCGGCGCCCATGTCGCGGAACGTCACCCAGGTGACCTCCCACTCGCCGTCCCACAGCAGAACCGGCTCGGATTCATCTTCCGGCTGACCGTGCAACTTGATCACCGGCTTCGGCAGGTCGCCCCAGTCCATCGCATCGATCGCGTCCTGAACGGCGAGCATGCCGTAAAGCGGCGCTTCGAAATCGCCTGCCAGTTCGCCCGTTACCATGTCGGCATAGTGGCCGTTATGGCGGAAGATGGCGTAGGAGGTTGGCTCTTCGGTGACCGTCACGACATCGCCGAGTTCGACGACCGAGGCGGTTCCGCCCGTGGCGGAAGCGACCGGCGTCGACAGGAAGGTCTCGTCGAGCACCTTCTGGTCCTTGGTGCGGCCGATCTCGATCGGGATCGGGGAACGGCCACCGCCGCGATGGGAATAGCCGACCGTGGTCGTGCCGTTGAGCGCCGACAGCGCGTCGAAGACGTCCTGCTCGGCAACGCCGTAGCTTTCCAGATCGTCGCCCGAGATCGCAACCCGCAGGCGTCGCGTCTGCTGACCGTAGCTGTCATCGACATCGACAATGAAGGGCACGGAGCGGAAGGCTTCCTTGACCTTTTCGGCAACGGCGCGACGGGTCTCGGCGTCCGGGCCGTAAATCTCCGCCAGCAGCGTCGCCATGACCGGCGGACCGGGCGGCGGCTCGACGACCTTCAGCGAACTGCCCGCAGGCACGGGCACCTCCGCCAGGATCTTCTGTCTCAGATCGAGCGCGATCTCGTGGCTCGAGCGGTCGCGTTCGCCCTTCGGCGTCAGATTGATCTGGACATCGCCCATCTCCGGCCGGTTCCGCATGTAGTAATGGCGCACAAGGCCGTTGAAGTTGAAGGGCGAAGCGGTGCCGGCATGGGTCTGCACGGACATGACTTCCGGCGTCTGCAGCACCACGTCGGCCACGGCCTGGGCAATGGCATCGGTCTCCTCGACCGAGGCGCCTTCCGGCAGGTCGATCGTCACCTGCAGTTCCGACTTGTTGTCGAAGGGCAGAAGCTTGACGGTGACATGCTTGGTGTAGAACAGGCTGAGCGAGCCGAAGGTGGCGACCAGAACAAGCCCGATGAAGGTCCAGGAGCGGAACTTCGTCTTCAGGATCGGACGGGCGACCGCCGCATAGGCGCGGCCGAGCGCGCCGCCGCCATGGCCGTCCTCGGCATGGAGCTTGGCATTGCCGGCAATCTTCACCATCAGCCAGGGCGTGATCATCACCGCGACGAAGAAGGAGAAGATCATCGCCGCAGACGCGACCGCCGGGATCGGGCTCATATAGGGGCCCATCATGCCCGAGACGAACATCATCGGCAGAAGGGCGGCCACGACCGTCAGCGTCGCGACGATGGTCGGGTTGCCGACTTCCGCTACGGCCTCGATTGCCGCCTGAACGCGGGTGCGCTCATCGGGCATCGCCCAGTGGCGGGCAATGTTCTCGATCACGACGATGGCGTCATCCACGAGGATACCGATGGAGAAGATCAGCGCGAACAGCGAGACGCGGTTCAGCGTATAGCCCATGATATTGGCGGCAAAGAGCGTCAGCAGGATCGTTACCGGAATGACGATGGCGACCACCAGCGCTTCCCTGAGACCGATCGCCACCCAGACGAGGATGATGATCGACACGGTTGCGAGCGCCAGGTGGAACAGAAGCTCGTTGGCCTTTTCGTTGGCCGTATCGCCGTAGTCACGGGTGACCGAAACGGCCATCGTGTCGGGGATCAACGTGCCCTTCAACTCATCCACGCGATGGAGAATGTCGTGGGCGACATTGACGGCGTTCGCCCCGGCGCGCTTGGCGATGGCCAGGGTGACGGCGGGAACGCGGTCCATCGTGCCGTCTTCGGCAAGCGTGACCGAAGAGGCAATCGCGTCTGAATCATTGGTGATATAGGAAATGTCGGCGACATCGCGGACATAGACCGGGCGACCGTCGGCGCTCGTCAGCAGGAGATTGCCGATCTCGCCGGGCGACGACAGGGTCTGGCCGGCCATCACATCGATCTGCATGCCGTTGTCGCGCACCGTGCCGGTGGAAAAGGCGCGGTTTGCCGCCGTTACCTTGCCGGTCAGCGCCTTCAGCGTCACCCCGTAAAGGGCAAGCCGTTCCGGATCGGGCGCAATGCGGATCGCCTCGCCGGTCTCGCCCACCAGATAGGTGAGCCCCACCTCGTCGATCTTGGTCAGCTCGGTCTGCAGCTCGCGCGCAACCCGCGTCAGGTCGTTGGCGGTGATGCCCGCATCCCGGCCATCAGCCGGCGTCAGCGTCAGCGCCACAATGGCAACATCGTCAATGGTGCGGCCGATGATCAGCGGCTCGGGAATGCCGACGGGAATGTCGGCCATATTGGCCATGACCTTGTCATGGACGCGCAACACCGCGCTGTCGGCCGGCGTGCCGACCTTGAAGCGGGCGGTGACCATGACCTGGTTGTCGGATGTCTGCGAATAGACATGCTCGACATCATTGATGCCCTTGATGATCGTCTCCAGCGGTTCGGAGACAAGCTTGACCGCATCTTCCGCCTTCAGGCCGGGGGCCTGGACGATGATGTCGACCATGGGAACGGAGATCTGCGGTTCTTCCTCGCGCGGCAGGGTGAGAAGGGCCACAATGCCGAGCGCCAGCGCCGCCAGCAGGAAAAGCGGCGTCAGCGGCGATGCGATGAAGGATTTGGTCAGCCCGCCGGCAAGACCAAGCTTGTGCGGTTTCATGGGACGATTACCTCATCGCCGGGGGAAAGCCCGGTCAGTATCTCGGTCATGGTCTGACCGTTGATGTTGGCGTTGCCGCCGGTCATCACGGTCTTCTCGCGCGTTTCCCCGCCGCCAAGGGCAACGGTCACGAAATCGAGCCCGTGGCGGGTGGTCACGGCGTTTTCGGGCACGAAGAAAGCCTCGCGCTCGCCGATCGGCACGCGCACCAGGAAGCGCTGATTGACGTAGCCGGTCTTCAGCCCGTCGACCTCCACATCGGCGATCACCCGGTTGTTGTCGAGTTCCGGATAAAGCTTGACCAGCTTGCCGGTGGCCTCGCCCTCGGCGCCGGGACGGCTGATCTCGATGGATGCCCCCTCCTCCAGAAGGTTTGCGTGGCGGGCGGGGATCGCAAGCCTCAGGAAAAAGCCGCCGGAGCCGATCGTGGCGACGGTCTCGCCCGGAAGGATTACGGATCCCTCGACAACCGGAACCTGCAGCACGCGACCGGAAGCCGGCGCCAGAATATCGCCCTCGCGCAATTGCTGGCGCACCACTTCCATATTGGCGTTGACCGAGGCGATGTTGTTGACGACGACATCGACCTGGGTCCTCAGCGTATCCAGTTGCTGGTTGCTCATCACCCCGCGCTGATTGAGGTTCTCGCCGCGCTCCAGTTCCGAACGGGCGTTTTCCAGCGAGGCGTTGAGCCCCTTCAGCTGCGCCTCATAGGCGGCGATCTGGTAGTCCAGCTTGTCGTCCCGGACGGTGCCGATCACATCGCCTTCGCTGACCGTGTCGCCTTCCGTCAGCTTCAGCTGCTCGAGCGTGCCGCCGATGCGGGCGCGCGCCGGCACGGTGTCGCGGGCCTTGACCTCGCCATAGACGGCCTTCCATTCCGGCACGGTCATCGGCTCGACCTTCAGCGACGCGGCGGAGGCTGAAACGGCCGTGAGGAAGGCGGCAAGAAGCGCGGCCGTGCCGCGCCATGCAAGCGCTCTGGGCATCATCATCTCGCCTTTCAGAATGCGGTGCCGGGCTTGAGGCCGAGCTTCTTGAAAATCATGGCCGCCGGGCAGAAACCGGTGAAGGCCGATTGCAGCATGTTGAGGCCGATGAAGGCGGTGAACCACAGCCAGTAGATGCTGACGAAAACCGTCAGAACCACCGACAGAAGAACCATGACACCGGCAAAGGCCAGAACGGCACGATCGAGAGACATTGCAAACTCCTCGCTAAAAGATACGTACTTTCGTATATACGTTATTATAACGGTTTTGCAAGTGCCGTTCTGCTCTCCGTCCGGGCAACGCGGCGTCTGGAAAGCCGGAACGGCCATTCCCATATCATAAGGCAAGGCGGCCCAACCGCCGATTGATCAAGGTCACAATCATGGCGCAACAACAACACGACCCCTATCAATTGCTCGGCGTTGCCAAGACGGCCTCTCAGGACGAAATCAAGAAGGCCTACCGGCAGCTTGCCAAGAAACTGCACCCGGACCTCAACCCCGGCGATGCCGCCAAGGCCGAACAGTTCGGCCAGGTGACGGCGGCCTATGACCTTTTGAGCGACCCGGAGAAACGCCGCCGTTTCGATGCCGGCGAGATCGACATCAACCAGCAGGAACGGCCGGAGCGGCAATATTACCGCGCCCATGCCGAGGCCGACCCGAGCGCGCGCTACGAATTCGAGGGCGGGTTCGACGATCTCGGCGAGTTCTTCGCCCGCGCCTTCGGCGGCAGGGCATCCGGCGGTTCATTCGGGGAGCGCGGTTCGATGCGCATGCGCGGGCAGGATCGCCACTTTCACCTCCAGGTCAGCCTTATTGAAGCGCTCACCGGCGCGAAGAAGACGGTCGGCCTGCCCGAGGGCGGCAAGATCGCGCTCACCATTCCCGCCGGGATCGAGGACGGCAAGACGATGCGGCTGGCCGGAAAGGGTGAGCCGGGCCTCAATGGCGGGCCGCCGGGCGATGCCTATGTGCGCGTCGAGGTCCTGCCCGATCCCGTCTTCGCCCGCGACGGCGACGACATCAAGATCGACCTGCCCGTCGGCATCGACGAGGCGGTGCTGGGCGCGACGGTTTCCGTGCCGACGATTGACGGCCGGGTCAACCTGAAGGTGCCCCCGAATTCGAGTTCGGGACGGGTCATGCGGCTGAAGGGCAAGGGCGCGCCGAAAACAGGCGGCGGCGCCGGCGACATGCTGGTGACGCTGAAGATCGTGCTGCCGCCAAAGGCGGATCCCGCCCTTGAGGAAGCGCTCAAGGCCTGGCGCGAGAACCATCCGCACGATCCGCGCGCGGGCTGGAAGGGAGGCCGGCGATGATCATCATGACAAAAACGGAGGTGCTGGAGCGGGTCGGTCGGCTGAGCGCCGAACGTCTGGAAATCTGTGTCACCCGCTCATGGGTGAAACCCCGCCAGGGCGAGCGCGGCCCGGCCTTCGACGAGACCGACATTGCCCGCCTGCAGCTCATTGTCGAGCTGACGGAGGATCTCGAGGTCAATGACGAGGCCGTTCCGGTGGTCCTCGGCCTGATGGACGAACTCAACACGCTGCGCCGACGGATGAAGGCCCTGGACCGGGCGCTGAACGCCGAAGGCGAGGATGTCCGCGCCGCGGTGATCAAACGGCTGCAGGAGCGCCGCTGAGACTACAGCATCGTGCTTTGTGCATCCGAATGGATGCACGGCGCTCTAGATCAGAGCCTGCCCGCGATCCACGTCGCAAGCCTTGCCGCCACCTCGGTCTTGTCGAGGTCCGGCCAAGTCTCGGCGCCATCCTCGGTCACCAGCGTCACCGTGTTGCGGGCGCCGCCCATGACGCCCGCCTTCGATACGTCATTGGCGACGATCAAGTCGGCGCCCTTGCGGGAAAGCTTGTCGCGGGCATAAGCGACAACATCGCTGGTCTCGGCGGCAAAGCCGACGACGAGCGCCGGACGGCTCTGGTGATGGCCGATGGTCTTCAGGATGTCGGGGTTTTCCGCAAGCGCGAGCGGCGGCGGAGCCTCCCCCGGCGTCTTCTTCATCTTCTGCGTTGCGTTTTCGGCCGCCCGCCAGTCGGCGACGGCGGCGACCATGACCGCGATATCGGCGGGCAGCGCCTTTTCCACGGCGGCCAGCATGTCGCGGGCGCTCTCCACATGAACCGTGGTCACGCCTTCGGGATCGGCAATCGTCACCGGGCCGGAGACGAGCGTGACAGCCGCGCCAAGTTCAGCAAGGGCCGCGGCGATCGCATGGCCTTGGCGGCCGGAGGAGCGGTTGGCGATATAGCGCACCGGGTCGATTGGCTCATGGGTCGGTCCGGAGGTGACGATCGCGCGTTTTCCCTGAAGCGGCTTCGGCGTTTCATCGAAAAAGGCCTCGATCGCGCCAATGATCTCCATCGGCTCGGCCATCCGCCCGGTCCCCGCCTCGCCGCTTTCAGCCATTTCGCCGGCCATCGGCCCGATCGTCTTCGCGCCATCCGCAAGAAGCGTCGCCAGATTGCGCCGCGTCGGGGCTGCCGACCACATTTTCGGGTTCATTGCCGGCGCCAGCAGAACCGGGCAATCGCGCGCCAGAAGCACGGCGCTCGCCAGATCATTCGCCAGTCCCGTCGCCATCTTGGCCATCAGATCGGCGGTGGCGGGCGCGACCACGATCAGATCGTTCTCGCGCGCAAGGCGGATATGGCCGACATCCTGTTCCTCCGTGCGGGAGAAAAGATCGGTAAACACATGCCCGCCGGACAGCGCGCCGACGGCCAGCGGGGTAATGAATTGCTGCGCCGCCGCCGTCATCACCGGCGTCACCCGCGCGCCGCGTTCCTTCAGCCTGCGGATCAGATCGAGGCTCTTATAGGCCGCGATCCCGCCGGCGATGATCAGGAGAATGCGTTTGTCTTTCAGCGACATGGGCTTCGTTCTTTTCAGCGTTTTGCCAACATCATTATCATGAATAGCCGGGCGGAAAAGGTTCCGGAGCGCACTTTGCCTTGTGAGAAATATTTTTCTAAAGGGTGCGGCTTTTCCGATGAACTTGGCAAGTTCATTCTAGAATATTCGTTGGCTCCGGACGATTGTCCAGTTAATGCGTTCCATCATGCATGTCAAAAGAGGCCGGTCCTGATGAAAATCGTTGAGACTGATGCATTCTGGGCGCTAACCGGGAGGCGATTTCTCGCCATCCGTGACGTTAAGGCGGCGGCGGCGACCTTATCCCCCGAGATCGAAAGCGAGGCGGCGGAATACGGGCTCGCCATGGCGGGACCTTGGGTTTTCGTCGCGCGGAACCTGCCGCAGGATGGAAAGACGCGTTTTGACTGGACGATTTGCTATCCGGTCCGAAAGCCCGAAGACTATAACCATGCAGGCCGTTTTGAGCTCAGCCGCTTCGAGCCAATCGTGGTGGCAACGCGGACCTATCAGGGCACGATGCGGGGTCTGTTCACGCAGGGCTATGCGCCGCTGGTGGAGGAAATCCGGTTCTCGCGCCACGATTTTTCGGGCGAAAGCCGAGAAATCTATCACAAATGGAACGGCACCAAAGCCGGCTATCACAGGATCGAAATCCAGTTCGGCCTTGCACGCTGAAGCCGGCGCGGCGGTTTAAGACGCCCCGCGCCAGCCCCTGTCTTGTTTCGAAAAGCTAAACCTATTTCGAAAAATCGAGCGCGCGGTCGCCGTTTTCGTCCTTGATCCGGGTTGGCAGCCCGATGTGGTTCAACACATGCAGGAAGGGCTTGGGCGGCAATTCCTCGACATTGGCCATGGTCTTCACATCCCATTCGCCCGACGCCACCAGAATGGCGGCTGCGACCGGGGGAACGCCGGCGGTAAAGGAAATGCCTTGCGAGCCGACTTCGTTGTAAGCCTCCTTGTGGTCGGAGACATTGTAGATGAAGACTTCCGCCGGCTTGCCCTCCTTGGTGCCCTTGACGAAATCGCCGATGCAGGTCTTGCCGGTATAGTTCGGCGCGAGCGAGGACGGGTCGGGCAGTACGGCCTTGACCACCTTCAGCGGCACCACTTCCTGGCCTTCCGCCGTCATCACCGGCTGTTCGGACAAGAGGCCGAGGCTTTTCAGCACGGTGAAGACATTGATGTAGTGGTCGCCGAAACCCATCCAGAAGCGGACATTGGGCGAACCCATATTCTTCGACAGTGAGTGAATCTCGTCATGGCCCGACATATAGGCCTTCTGCTTGCCGACGACCGGCAGATCGAATTCATGGCCGACCTCGAACATCCTGTTCGTCGTCCATTCATTGTTCTGCCAGGCATAGACCGTGCCGGTAAACTCGCGGAAATTGATTTCCGGGTCGAAATTCGTGGCGAAATACTTGCCGTGGCTGCCGGCATTGATGTCGACAATGTCGATGTCGGTGATGTCGTCGACATAATCGTCCTTGGCGAGCCGCGCATAGGCATTGACGACGCCCGGATCGAAACCGGCGCCGAGAATGGCGGTGACGCCCTTTTCAGCGCAGCGATCCTTGCGCTTCCACTCGTAGTTTGCATACCACGGCGGGGTTTCGCAGATCTTGTCCGGCTCTTCGTGGATGGCCGTGTCGATATAGGCCGCGCCCGTTTCGAGGCAGGCTTCGAGAACCGACATGTTGAGGAAGGCCGTGCCGACATTGATGACGATCTCGACGCCGGTCTGGTTGATCAGCGCGACCGTCGAGGGAATGTCGAGCGCATCAAGCTGATGGGCGAGCAGGACGCCATCCTGTTTCATCGCCTTCTTTTCCAGAACGCTTTCGATGATCGCATCGCATTTGGACTTGGTGCGCGAGGCGATATGGATATCGCCGAGCACATCATTGTTCTGGGCACATTTATGGGCGACCACCTGGGCCACGCCGCCCGCGCCGATAATCAGCACATTTTTCTTCATCGGAACAACGCCTCCGGTTTTAGGCAGCTTTGCCTGCCCGAAATCAAGGGTTGGAGCGGCGGAGCGCTCCGCGGGTCAGCCCGGTCTTACGACAGGGCGGATCTGAAATCTTCATAGCCGAATTCGCGAACGGTACGGATCTCGCCGTTCTCCTCGCGGATCGCGATCGCCGGCATCTTCACGCCATTGAACCAGTTCTTCTTGACCATAGTGTAACCGGCGGCATTTTCGATCGACAGCCGGTCGCCGACCTTTACGGGGGCTTCAAAGGAAAACTCCCCGAAAATATCGCCGGCAAGGCAGGATTTTCCGCAGATCATCACCTTGTGCGGCCCGGTATCGGGCGAAATCTTCGCGCTTTCGCGATAGATCAGAAGGTCCAGCATATGCGCCTCGATCGATGAATCGACAATCGCAAGGTCCTTGCCGTTGTTCAGCGTGTCGAGCACGGTCACTTCCAGCGTCGCGGCACCCGTGATCGCCGCCTCGCCGGGCTCCAGATAGACCTGAACGCTGTATTTCTCGGCAAAGGCCTTGAGCCGCGCGGCGAGCTTTTCCAGCGGATAGTTCTCGCCGGTGAAATGGATGCCGCCGCCGAGGCTCACCCAGTCGAGGCGCTCGATCAAATGACCGAAGCGCTGCTCGATGACGGTGAGCATTTCATCGAAGCGATCGAAATCCTCGTTCTCGCAATTGTTGTGAAACATGAAGCCGGAAACCTGGTCCAGCACGGCTTCGATCACCGCCGGATCATGCTCGCCCAGCCGCGAAAACGGCCGCGCTGGGTCGGCAAGGTCGAAATCCGAGGTCGAGACTTGCGGGTTGACGCGTAAGCCCCGGATCTTGCCTTCCGACTGTGCTTCAAAACGCGAAAGCTGGCCGGTCGAATTGAAGATGATCTTGTCGCAATTCGCCAGCACCTCGTCGATCTCGTCCTCGGCATAGGCGACCGAATAGGCATGGGTCTCGCCGCCGAATTTCTCGTGGCCAAGCTTGACCTCGAAAAGCGAGGAGGATGTCGTGCCGTCCATATGGCGGCTCATCTGATCGAAGACCGACCATGTGGCAAAGCATTTGAGCGCCAGAAGCGCCCTGGCGCCGGAAGCCTGGCGCAGCCAGGCGATCTTGTCGAGGTTTTGCTGAAGCCTTGACCTGTCGATGAGATAATAGGGGGTCTGCATAGCCGGGCCTTTCGGGTTGCGGCGAAAGGTCATGCCGCTTGAAGTGTTTCGGCTCTATCTATCGAAGCATTCGCCAAAATCAAGCGCGGCAGGCTGAATTCGCAAACGGGAAACGAAAAAGGCGGCCCCCGGGACCGCCTTTGTCATCACATTCCGGAACCAAACTCAGCCCGGCAGCACGACAACCTTGGTGCGCTTGTCGGGATCGACGCGGGCATAAAGGTCGATAATGTCCTGGTTGATCATGCGGATGCAGCCGGAGGACACCGCCTGGCCGATCGAGGTCCAGTTGGGATTGCCGTGAATGCGGAACATGGTGTCGTTGCCGTTGCGGTACAGATAAAGCGCGCGGGCGCCGAGCGGGTTCATGATGCCGGGCTCCATGCCGCCGGCATATTCCTTCAGTTCGGGCTGGCGCTTGACCATGGCTGACGGCGGATACCAGGTGGGCCATTCGGCGCGGCGGCCGATATAGGCATCGCCCGACCAGCGAAAACCGTCGCGGCCAACGCCGATGCCGTAACGCACGGCCTTGCCGTCTTCCTCGACGTAATAAAGCAGGCGCTCCTTTGTATCGACGACGATCGTGCCCGGCGCTTCATCGGTCTCGTAGTCCACGATCTGGCGTCTGTACTTGTCGTCGACTTCCGTGATCGGCACGCGCGGCAGGTCGATACCCTCGTCGTTGACGGCGGCATAGGCCGAAATCGGCGCCATTTTGCCCGAGGACATGCTGTCGGTCGTGGTACAGCCGGCGGCCGCAAGCAGACCGGTGAATGAGAGTGCAAGAAGAAGCGTTCTGATGTGCATGGGCTGACTCGTGGCGACGTTTGGGGCGAAAAGTGATAATAGTTAGCTGATAAAAGCTTATGGTTAACATTTCATTGCGTGACAAGCGCAAGTCGTGAGCGGCCATGTAAATCACCGCATGCCGGCATCGCGCTGTTGTGAAAATGCATCGATTGAAGGGAAGTTCCATGGCGATCGTCGATCTTCACGCCAAGAACCCGACGGCCGACGGCCGCCAGTCCGAGCGGGCGCTCATGATCCGCCGCGGCGTCCAGCAGCTGATGAAACATATGCGCAACGCCTCCATCAGCGAGATGACGCTCAGGAACGGCCGTCGCGCCGACCTCATCTGCCTCACCGAGAAAGGCGAGATCTGGATCATCGAGATCAAGTCATCGATCGAGGATTTTCGCGTCGACAGCAAGTGGCCGGACTATCGGGATTATTGCGACCGGCTGTTCTTTGCCACGCATGCAGGCGTGCCGCTCGACATCTTTCCGGAAGATTGCGGCCTGCTGCTTGCCGATCGCTACGGCGCCGAAGTCATCCGGCCCGCACCCGAGCACAGGCTGGCGCCGGCGCGGCGCAAGCTTCTGACCCTCGCCTTTGCCCGCAATGCCGCCGAGCGGCTGACATCGGCAGAACTGGTGCTGGAGCGGCTGGAGGCGGAAGGCGTGACCTTTTGAGGTGGCGGCGAGCCGGGGCCTCAGCCCTTGCCGATCCGCCTGACCTTTCCGCAAAGCTCAAGCGCCGCCGAAAGAGACCGCCCGGTTGCAAGCGCCATCTGCGGCAGGATCATCCATTCAAGGTTCCAGGCCGCGCCCGAACGCTCCTGCTCATGGATGAGCGCATGATGCAGGCCGGAGACCTGCACGGCGTTGAAGCGCGCAAGCGTGACCAGGAGTTCGGCCAGGACCGGATTGTTCTTGTGCGGCATGGCGGACGACCCGCCGCCGCCGGAAAGGACGATCTCGTCAATGCCCTGCTGGGCCATCAACGCCACGTCCTGCCCCATCTTGCCGAGCGTTCCGGAAATCAGCGACAGCACCGAGGCATAATCGGCAATGCCCTCGCGCATGGCGTGCCAGGCTTTACCGGTGGGGCGAAGTCCAAGTTCCGCGGCAACGGCGGCGACCATCGCCTCCGCCTTTTCGCCAAGCGACGCACGGTCGCCGGCAGCGCCGCCGATCTGCACCTTTTCGACGCGCGGCCCAAGGGCTCTCAGCCGATCGGCATGGTCCGCGAGCGGCAGCCGCCATGTGACGATCCGCTCGCGCGCCTTGATATCGGCCGCCGCCTGCATGCGCGTGCGGCCCATGAGCTTCGCATCGCCGAACAGGCGCTCGAGCGCCTGCAGGGCTGCGTCAAGCTCTGCCAGACGGTCGAGAAACAGCGCCGTCGTCTCCCGCAAGGTCATGGCAAGCGCGCTGTCGACCACATCCTGCGACGTCGCGCCCTTGTGCAGGGCGGCATCGGGCGCGCTCTTGCGTGAGATGGCAAGAAGCGCCGGCACCGGCACGCCGTCTGCGGCCATGCCTGCCCTCAGCGCTTCGGGCGGAATTTCTGCCGCCTCGATTGCTTTGGCCGCCCTTTCGGCCTCTGCGGCATCACAGAGCCCGCATGCGCCCATCGCCCGGCTCCAGGCCGCCTCGAAGGCCAGCATGTGGCCCAACTGCCGCTCCGGCGACCAGATCGCGACGGTTTCCCGGTCGCCGAAATAGCCGCCGAGCCAGGGATGTTCGAATGCCGATATGGTCAAGCGTGGTGCTCCTCTCGTTTGCAAGCGGCCGAGTCCCCGGTGGGCGCCTGGAACCGGCCCCTGTCTTCAACCGCTTCGATACCGGATGCAAGGTCCGCCAACACGCTCCGTGACACAGATGACTGGATCCTCGGGTCACACCCGAAGATGACGCACGTGGGAGGGCGGTCCTGCCGCCGAGAGGCCTTGCGTTCACTTAGCCATTATGCCGGACTTGTTCCTGCATAGAAGGCAACGGGCGCGGGGTGGCCGGCAAGGCCCCAGGGACGCATGGCCAGAGCTCCTGCCGGCAACCGATCTCAGATATCCAGAAACACCGTCTCGGCATCGCCCTGCAGGCGAACGTCGAAACGGTATTGCCCGTCTCCGGTCTTCTTGGCGATCAGCGTCGGCACCCGGTGCTTCAGTTCGACGGCATTGAGGATGCGGTCATTGGCATTATCCTCGTCCTCGAAATAGATGCGGGTGTTGAGCCCGATATTGATGCCGCGCGCGGCGATCCACAGCGAGATATGCGGCGCGTTGTGCGAGCCGCCCCTGCCCTTGAAGGCGCCGGGCTTGACCGTTTTCAGCACAAACTCGCCACTGTCGGCGTCGGCTGCGAAACGGCAGAGACCGGAAACCGCCGGATCCGCGCCCGGTTGGCCGGGAAAGATGCCGGCGGCGTCCGGCTGCCAGCTTTCCAGCATGGCGTCGCGGATCGCTCCGCCTGTGCCGTCGATCACCTGACCGCGGATTTCGATGATCTCGCCCTTCGCCCCTTCCGAAATGGGGCTGACGCCGATTTCCTGCTCGTAGGAACCCGGATTGCCGGCATAGGTCGGCATCAGTCCGATATGGACGTAGGGACCGGCGGTCTGGGATGCGGTTTCCTGCAGATTTTCGAGTTTCTGGACCATATCACATCCCCTCCATCTTGTTCTCGAACATGGTCTGGCGACGGCCGCGCAGCACGATGTCGAACTTGTAGGCCAGGAAGTCATGCGGGCGCGACATGTTCATGTCGAGCGGCGCGACAAGGCCGTCGAGATCGCCGCGCTGGCGCACGGTGTTGGCAATCGGACAGAGCGGGATCAGCGGATCGCCCTCGAAATACATCTGGGTAATCAGGCGCTGGCCGAAGCTGTGGCCGTAGACCGAGACGTGGATATGCATCGGCCGCCAGTCATTGCCGCCATTGGGCCAGGGATAGGCGCCGGGCCGGATGGTAAGGAACTGGTAATTGCCCTCAGCATCGGTGATCGTGCGCCCGCAACCGCCGAAATTCGGGTCGAGCGGGGCAAAATACGTATCCTTCTTGTGGCGGTAGCGACCGCCGGCATTGGCTTGCCAGATCTCGATCAGCGTTTCGGGCACCGGCTTGCCGCGCTCGTCCATGATGCGGCCATAGACCAGGATCCGCTCGCCGACGGCGGGCGCCTCGCCCTTCGTCCAGTTGAGGATCAGGTTGTTGTCCAGCGCGCCGAGCTGGTTGTGGCCGAACATCGGCCCGGTCTCCTCCGAGGGGCCGCTTTCCAGTGACAGGAGCGGCAGGCTCGGCGAGCGGGCAACCGAGGTCTTGTAGCCCGGCGTATAGGCCGGGGGATGAACCATCCGGTTTCGCGGGATCAGTGGTCCCAGATCAGTCATCGTCATTTTCCTCCATTTCGGCAAAGGCAGCCTTTGCCAGTTTCAAGGCATGATTGGCGCGTGGCACGCCGGCATAGATGGCAACATGCTGGAAAGCCTCCACCACGTCCTGCCGGCTGGCCCCGGTACGGGCCGTCGCGCGGATATGCATCGGGATTTCCTCGAAATTGCCGGTTGCGGCGAGCAGCGCCAGCGTCAGCATCGAGCGCTCCCGCCGGCTGATCGCGTCCGAGGCCCAGACCGTGCCCCAGGCGCTTTCGGTGATCAGCGTCTGGAAGGCCTCGTCGAGCGTCGTCTTGGCGGCCTCGGCCCGATCGATATGGGCATCGCCCAGAACCGAGCGACGGACCCGCATGCCGATTCCATGGCGGCCGCCGGCAACACTGTCAGCCGTCCCGCTCAGGAAACTTGCCAGAAGCTTCGCGACGGCGTCGGGCTGTTCCACGGGCGGCAGGTGCCCGGCGTTGTCAATCAGATGGAACGGCGCGCCGTAGGCTTCGGCTGTCGCGCGCACCAGATCGGGCGGCGTCGAACCATCAAGCGCGCCGCAAAGCGCCAGCACCGGACATTTCACGTCCGCCGCGCGGTAGGTGTAATCCGCGCCGGCCAGCGCCCTGCAGCAGGCGATGTAGCCTTCGAGCGGGGTGCGTTCCAGCATGGCCCGCCACATGGCGGCATCGGATGACGCAAGGAATTCCGGTGCGAACCAACGGGCCAGAACCGCCTCCGAGATCGCGGCAATGCCGCCGGCCTCAAGCGCTGCGATGCGATCGCCCCACATTTCGGCTGTGCCGATGCGCATTGCCGTATCCATCAGCACCATGGCGCGCGCAAGGTCGGGACGCTTCAGCGTGACGGCCTGGGCGATCAGACCACCGATCGAAAGCCCGACCAGCGTCACGTCCTCAAGCTTCAGAGCCTCGCAAAGGGCGATCGCGTCATCGGCAAGGGTTTCGATGGAAAGACCGGTATCGGCGGGACCAAGGCCGGAGAGACCATGGCCGCGCTTATCATAACGGACGAGCCGAAGTCCTTTCGGCAGGAGCGGCAGGAGCCGGTCCCAGACCCTGAGATCGGTGCCCAGCGAATTGATGAATAGGACCGCGCGGCCGTTTTCAGGCCCGTCCTGGCGCACATGCAGTGCAGTACCGTTCGCTTGAATGATCATGCGTTCCTCCCAGTCTGTTTTGCCATAGCCAGGACGCACAAAAAATTATATTTAAGGGAAAGTATCATAACCTATAGGTTAACCTTGCTCGATCCTCGCCTGCGCATGCGTCATCTGCGCTCTTTTCTCGAAACCGCGCGACGCGGCTCGCTGAGCGGGGCCGCGAGCGCGCTTCATGTCAGCCAACCCGCCGTCTCGAAAACCATCCGCGAACTGGAGGAGATCCTGCAGGTCGAACTGTTTGACCGCTCCGGCCGCCGGCTGACGCTGACGCAGGCGGGCAAGACCTTCCAGCAATATGGCGGCCAGGCGCTGGTGGACCTCGTTCGCGCCCAGGACCTTGTGCGCGAGGGCCGGCCGCCGCGCACCCGCCTCGTCGTCGGCGCGCTGCCAACGGCCTCCACCGCGCTCGTCCCGCGTGCAGCGCTTCATCTTCGCCACAGTGCGCCGCAATGCATGCTGCGGGTGACCACCGGCCCCAACTGGCTGCTGCTTTCCCAGTTGAGAGAGGGCGCGCTCGACATGGTCGTCGGCCGCATGGCCTCGGCAACGCTGATGGAGGGGCTCTCCTTCCGCCAGCTCTATTCGGAACGGATCGTTGCCGTCGTGCGTCGCGGCCATCCGCTCGACGGCCTTGCCCCGGATGCCGAAGCCCTGCGGAGCCACCCGCTGATGCTGCCGCCGCCGGGCGCGGTGATCGCGCCGCTGGTCACCGCCTATCTTCATGCACTTGGGCTTGCCCAGCCGGAACCTGCCTTCGAGAGCGTGGCGCTCGCCTTCGGGCGCCGGGTCGTGCTCGATTCCGACACGATCTGGTTCATTTCCGAGGGTGTGGTGCGCGACGAGCTTGAAAACGGAACGCTGGCGACGCTGGCCATTGATGACGACCTGCTCGGCGGCCCCGTCGGGGTTTCCATGCGCACCAATGTGACGCCGACGGCCGAGCAGCGGCTTTTCGTCGCCGCGCTGGAGCAGGCCGCCGGAAACGGCCTTTTCCGCCCGTCCAGCCCGGCATAGCAGGTCACTCACTTCAAAAGATCCGGCAAGAACATCACCACCGAAGGCACGGCGATCACCAGCGCAATCACGAAGAGATCCATGATGATGAAGGGCAGGACGCCGGCAAAGACCTGCGCGATCGAAACATATTTGCCGGCAACGTTCTTGATGACGAAGACGTTCATGCCGACCGGCGGCGTGATCATGCCGATTTCCAGCATCTTCACCACGACGACGCCGAACCAGACGAGGCTGATGCCTTCCGCGCGCAGGATCGGCAGGAAGATCGGCAGCGTCGTCAGCATGGCGCCGAAGGGCTCCATGAAGGTGCCGAGCGCCAGGTAGATCAGCACGATGATCAGCATCAGCTTGAAATAGCCGAGATCGGCGCCGGCGACGAAGGACGAGAGGAAATGCGACAGGCCGGATATGCCGAGAAAGCGGGTGAACATCGCAGCGCCGACGCCGATGATGAACAGCGCGCCGGTCGAGGTGACGGTATCGATCAGCGAATGGGTGATGTTCCACCTGGTCAGCCGACCGGTGACGGCCGCGAGCAAGATCGTGCCGAGCGCGCCGACCGCGCCGGCCTCCGTTGCCGTGAAGAGCCCTGAGAACATGCCGCCGAAGATCAGGAGCACAAGAACCGTGATCGGGATCACCTGCAAAATGGCGGCGCGGCCTTCCGCGCTGACCGGCGACGTGTCACGGGACGGCACGAGGTCGGGCCGCACGAGGCTGATGCCGATGATGACGAGGCAATAGCCGATGGCGGTGACAACGCCGATGCCGATGCCGCCGATGAAGACCTGGGTGACCGAAGTCTCGGCGAAGACGCCGTAGATGATCATCAGGATCGAGGGCGGGATCAGCGCGCCGATCGTGCCGCCGGCGGCAATCGATCCGGCCGCAATCGAGGGACGATAGCCGGCGGCGACCATTTCCGGAATGGCGATCCGGCCCATGGCCGCGGCGCAGGCGAGCGACGAGCCGGAAACGGCGGCAAAGCCTGAACAGGCAAAGATGGACGAGACCGCAAGCCCGCCCGGCAGGCGGCGCAACACCACCTTGGCGGCGGCGAAGAGCCCGCCGGTGAGCCCGGAATGAAAGGCGACGAAGCCCATCAGCAGGAACATCGGCACCGCCGACATGGTCCAGCTGGCGACGAAGGAATAGGGCGTGTTCGACAGGATGCCGAAGGCCGGCGTGACCCCGAGAAGCGCGGTGATGCCGCCAAAGGAAACGGCGATCAGCGCCATGGCCACCGGCACGCGCAGAAGAAGCAGGACGATCAGGACGCCAATGCCGACAAATCCGACCTCGGGGTTCATGCGGTTTCCTCCGATGCGGCGGGATGAAGGTCCTGGAAGGTCAGAAGCAGGCAGGTCAGCGCCGCGATGCCAAAACCGACCGATGGCAGGAAGTAGCTGTGCCAGACTGGCATCTTCATTGAGGCCAGTTCCACATAGGTGCCGGAGCGGAAATTGGAGAGCGCCGAATTCCACGTGGTCCAGGCAAGGCTTGCATAGACGATCGCCGAGAGAAGGCAGACCAGTGCATCGGAGACGCGGCGGACGGGACGGGTGAGCGCGAAATCGAAGAGTTCGACGGACACCATCTCGCGACGCAGTTCGAGCCAGGACAGCGGCAGGAAGGCGGTGGCGACCATGTAGTAGCGCGCAACCATTTCCGTGGTAACGGGGACCGAGATGCGGAACAGGTTACGCAGCGCGACATCGAGGCTGATATGGACCATCATCAAGACGACGCCTGCGGCGCCGATGAAGGCCAGGATACGCGCGACCACGGCGGCGAGCCGGACGAGTGCGGTCATCAAAGGGCTCCAGAGCGGGTAAGGAGGTCGACGACGAACGTCATCGTCCACGAAGCGCGACGGCCATTCCGGCCGCCGCGCTCCAGTTCAGGCATCACATGCCGTAGGTCGAAAAGTCGATCTTGCTCCAGACATCGTCGATCATGCGCTTGGCCAGAGCGTCTGGATCATTGCCGACTTCATCGACGACCGCGGTCCATTTTTCCACCAGTTCGGTGAAGTAGACGGCCTCCTCGCCCGAAAGCGCGGTGCGATCCTTCACGTCCTGAGCGGCAAAGGCTTCCGAGGCTTCAAGGAAGGCCGGATCCGGCTCAATCACCTCGATATCGGTTTTCGCCAGGGCCTCCTTCGCCGCCGACGGCAGCTGGAAGGCCCAACGGTCGGTCAGGTCGAAATTGGCGCGTGCGGCGGCCATGCCGATCTCTTCGCGCTCCTTGGTGGAAAGCGAACGCCAGGTGTTGAGACCCGCCGTGAAGTTCGAGGTCACGTGATAGGTGCCGATCGGGACGATGGTGACGTCCTTGGCAATATCGATCAGCCGGAACGACAAGAGGTCAACGGTCGATGCCATGGTGCCGTCGATCGTGCCCTGGCTCATCGCCTCGAAGGTATCGCCGACTCCGATATTGACCGGTGTTGCACCGAAATGCTCGGCCCAGCGCGAATAGGGCGCGCCGCCGGTGCGCAGCCGCATGCCCTTCAGGTCATCGGCGGTGCGCACGGGCCTGGTCGTGATCAGGTTGTAGACATTGGACGAACCGGCGCCGAGGAAAACCATGCCGAGCTTCTTGAACTCCTCCTGGCAGGGCTCGCAGGTCATGCCGTACTCGGTCATGGCCATGGCCATGGCGTGCGGGTTGCGGCCAATCAGCGCCAGGTCGCCGGCAATGCCGGTGACCTCCATGTCGGCCGGGAAATAAAGCGGCAGGACATTGCCGGCGTCCACCAGCCCGGTCTGCAGCGCATCCTTCATCTGCGGCAGCGACACGACTTCCGGACCGAGGATCAGCCCGGTCATGGCGCCGCCGGAGTTTTCGGCGATGTTTTCGGCGAAATGCTCATACATGTAATAGGCCGGGTGAGCCGGTGGCCCTCCAGGCGCAAGGCGCAGTTCGCGCGCCGAAGCGGCGGTTCCGGCGGCCATCAACACGACGGCGGCCAATGCGGCGAATTTCTCGATGCGATTCATGAATTCTCCTCCCAAAAAATCCGAATGCTGTGTTTCGTCAGGTCGTTACATTGCCAGAAGCTTCCTCGCATTCTCCTTCAGAAGCAGCGGGCGAACCTCGTCCTTGATGTCTATGTTCTCGAAATCGGCGAGCCAGCGATCCGGCGTGATGGCGGGCCAGTCGGAGCCGAACAGCAATTTGTGCTTCAGCAGCGAATTGGCGTATTTGACCAGGATCGGGGGAAAGTATTTCGGGCTCCAGCCGGACAGGTCAATATAGACATTGGGCTTGTGCTGAGCGACGGCAAGCGCCTCTTCCTGCCAGGGAAAGGACGGATGCGCGGCGATGATCTTCAGGTCGGGAAAATCCACCGCCACGTCGTCGAGATACATCGGGTTGGAATATTTCAGCCGCATGCCCATGCCGCCATGCATGCCGGACCCGACGCCGGTCTGGCCGGTGTGAAACAGCGCGATGCCGCCCTCTTCCTCGATCACCTCGTAGAGACCGTAGGCCGACCGGTCATTCGGATAAAAGCCCTGATAGGTCGGGTGGAACTTGAAGCCGCGCACGCCGTGGTCGCGCATCAGGCTCTTCGCCTCGCGGACTCCGAGCTTGCCCTTGGCCGGGTCGATGGAAGCAAACGGCACCATGATATCGCTGTTCTTCGCCGCAATCTCCGCCACTTCATGGTTGGAATAGCGGCGAAAACCGGTCTCGCGCTCGGCATCGACGGGAAAGATGATGCAACCGATCCTGCGTTCGCGAAAATAGGCGGCGGTCTCCTCCACAGTCGGCAGCATGCCGTCCCGGCCGGCCGGGTTCCTGAAATATTTCGCCATGCCGGCCTGGAATTCCATATAGCCGTCATCGCGATGGGTGCAGCAGGGCTCCTCGGCGTGAACATGGACGTCAAAGGCGATCAGTTCATCGAAATTCATATGCGCTCCCCCGTCTCCAGCCCGACATAACGCTTGAGCAGATGCGCAAGCGTTTCCGCCTCCTCCGCGCTCAGGCCATGCGTGTTATAGGCGTTCTCTCCGAAGAAATTGCGCTTGTTGGCGGCGACAAAGGCCTCGCCCTTTTCGGTCAGCTTTAACAGCACGGAGCGGCGGTCGTGATCGGGGATTTCCCGCTCGATCAGGCCCTGATCCTCGAAACGGCGGACCGTCTTGGTCATGTGGGCCGGCTTGATCCTCAGCGTCTGCGCCAGAATGCCCTGTTTGATGCCGGGATTGAGATGCATGACCCAGAGCATGGAAAACTCGCCCGGGCGCAGGTCGTCCGCGCCGAAACGCTCGTAGAACTGATCATAGACCCGCACCTGCGCGACGCGTACCAGAAAGCCGAGCGAATTGTTGAGCTCGCCAAGCTCGACATCTTCGGTCATTTGCGGGGAAAGGCGCGGCTCCTGGCCCATGTCAACCTCCACCGGGCGCGGCCACCTTGGCGACGCGTTTTTCCAGGAAGGCGATCAGCCGTTCCTCGGCCTCGGGCGAGGTGGCGGTAAAAGACGAGATGAAGCTTTCCATCAAAAGCCCGTCGTCGCGGCTCATCTCGGGCATGCGCGGCAGGACGTTGATGACGGCGTAGTTGGAAAGTTCAGCATTGGTCGCCGCCCGCGCGGCAAGCTCCAGCGCCTTTTCAACCGATTTGCCGGCGGGAACCACATATTGCGCGAGGTTCCAGCGCTCGCCGGTATCGGCATCGATCGAGCGGCCCGTCAGCATCATGTCCGTCATCCGCGCCACGCCCATCAGCCGCGCGGTGCGCACCGATCCGCCGCCGCCAACGAAAATGCCGCGCTGGCCTTCCGGCAGGGCGAAAAACGTGGTCTCGTCGGCAACGCGCACCTGTGCGGACGATGCCAACTCCAGCCCGCCGCCGACAACGGCGCCGTGCAGCGCGCAAAACCAGGGAATGGGGCCAAATTCAATCCGGCCGAAGACTTCATGCCAGCGCCGCGAACCCTCGACGCCCTCAAAGGCCGACTTCTTGACATGTTCGGATAGATCGAGGCCGGCGCAGAAATGCCTGCCATTGCCGAAGATCACGCCGGCTTTTGCCTCGCGACGCGCCCGCTCGACCGCATCGGCCAGAGCTTCGACGAAACGGTCGCTGATCGCATTGCGTTTTTCCGGACGATTGAGCCCGACAAGCGCGACGTTTCCGCGCATTTCATAGGTTACAAGCTCGGCCTCTTGCCCTGTTGTCACTGCTTACTTCCTTTCGCGCACCCAAGTTTTCTCTATACGAGAAAATATTTTCCTTGTAAACAATACACTATAAAACTGTATATGCGGAACTTGTCCGACCGAAGGGAGCGGTCGGGAAAGGTCGACCGGAAAGGATTTCGCGGCCCGCACCAACCGGGACGCTCGAATGTTGGAGGAGATTCCATGGCAGACATGGAGAAAATACGTCCGGTGCGGGTATGGGAGCCGCGCATCAAGGTGGAGGAACGCGCGGATGGCAGCCAGATCATCTGGCAGGAGGACAAGCTGGGCCCCTATCCCGCCCGCCTCGGCGACCGCATCCTGCATTGGGCCGAGACTGCGCCCGAGCGCGTGTGGATGGCCGAGCGCGACGAGAGTGGCGCCTGGCAGACGATCACCTTCGGCCGGCTACGCGACCTGATGCGCCGCGTCGGCACCTTCCTGCTTGCCCATGATCTCTCGCCCGAGAGACCGCTGATGATCCTGTCGGAAAACTCGCTCGAACATGCCGTCATCGCGCTTTCCGCACAATATGTCGGCATCCCCTCGGCGGCCGTGGCGCCGGCCTATTCCTTGATCCCCGAGGGACGCGCAAAACTGAAGGATATTGCGGGCGCGGTGACGCCCGGCGCGATCTTCGCGAAGGACGCGAACCGCTTTGCCGACGCGATCACCGAGGTTATTGACCCTGCCGTGCCGCTCATTCTGGCGGGCGGCACTGTTCCCGGCCACAATCATTTCGCCTGGGATGAGGTGATTGCGACAGAGCCTTCATCGGCGGCCGACGAGGCCTTTGCCGCCACGGGGCCGGACACGATCGCGAAATTCCTGTTCACCTCCGGCACCACCGGCACGCCAAAGGCGGTGATCCAGACGCAAAGGATGATGTGCGCCAACATGGCCCAGGTGCTCGATTGCTACCGCTTTCTCGGCGACGAGCCGCCCGTTCTCGTCGACTGGGCGCCGTGGAACCATGTCGCCAGCGGCAACAAGGTGTTCAATATCGCCCTCTATAACGGCGGCACCTATTACATCGACGCCGGCAAGCCGACGCCGAAGGGCATGGCCGAGACGATCCGCAATCTGCGCGAGATCTCGCCGACCTGGTATTTCAACGTGCCGGCAGGCTATGAAGTGCTGTGCGAGGCGATGGAGAAGGACCCGGTCCTGCGCGACACCTTTTTCAAGAAACTGAAGATGATCATGTATGCGGGCGCAGGCATGGCGAGCCACACCTGGCATCACCTCAATACGCTTTCCGAACGCTCCACCGGCTTCTTTACGCTGATGGGTTCGGGGCTCGGCTCCACCGAGACCGGCCCGTTTGCCATGTTCTCGACCGAACCGCAGAACGAGCCGGGCAATTGCGGCGTTCCGGCACGCGGCGTCACCATGAAACTGGTGCCCACCGGCGGCAAGATGGAAGTGCGCTTCAAGGGTCCCAATGTGACGCCCGGCTACTGGCGGCGGCCGGACCTGACCGAAAAGGCCTTCGACGAGGAAGGCTTCTACAATATGGGCGACGCACTGCGCCCCGCCGTTCCCGGCGATCCGGCGCGCGGCTATCTCTTCGACGGCCGCACGGCGGAGAACTTCAAGCTCCAGACCGGCACCTGGGTTGCCGTCGGCGCGATGCGGGCAAAGCTGGTCGACGCCATGGGTGGTCTGATCCGTGATGCGGTGATTGCCGGCGAGGGCCAGTTCGAGCTCGGCGCCCTACTCGTGCCCTTCCGCCCGAAAATCGAACGCCTTGTCGAAGGGGGGGCCGAAATGGATGACGCGGCGCTTTATGCCCATCCGACAGTGCTTGCGAGCCTCGGCAATCTTCTGACGGATTTCGCCGGTCACGCCACCGGCTCCTCAAACCGCATCGCCCGCGCCATGCTTTTGACCGCGCCGCTTCGCATGGATGCGGGCGAGGTGACCGACAAGGGCTCGGTTAACCAGCGGGCGGTGCTCGCCAACCGGGCAGACCTGGTCGAGGCGCTTTATGCGGGCGGCCCTGAGGTGATCATTGCGGGCAAACCGCAAGGCAGAAAGGCGGGCTGAGAATGAAGGTTGAAGGCATGGCCGCACTGGTGACCGGTGCGGGTTCGGGGCTCGGCGCGGCAACCGCGCGCGCGCTTGCGGAAAAAGGCGCCAGGGTAACGGTGCTGGACATGAACGGCGATGCGGCCGAGGAGATCGCCGCCGAAATCGGCGGGATTGCGGCCGTCGGCGATGTGTCCAGCGAAGTCGACGTCACGGCAGCGCTTGATGCGGCCGAGGCGGCCCATGGCACGGTCAGGATTGCTGTGAGCTGCGCCGGAATCGGCACGGCGGGCCGCGCGGTCGGGCGCGACGGGCCGATGCCGATGGCCGATTTCGAGCGCACGCTGAGGGTCAACCTGATGGGCACGTTCAATGTGGTCAGGCTTTCGGCCCACCGCATGTCGCTTGCAGAGCCGATTGGCGAGAGCCGCGGCGTGATCGTCAACACGGCTTCGATCGCTGCCTTCGAGGGTCAGATCGGCCAGGCGGCCTATGCCGCCTCCAAGGGCGGCATCGTCTCGATGACCTTGCCGCTGGCGCGCGAATTCGCCCGTTTCGGCGTTCGGGTCAACACGCTGGCGCCCGGCGTGTTCCTGACCCCGCTGCTCTACAACCTGCCGGAAGAAGCGCAGAAATCGATCGCCGCGACGATCCCCTTCCCGGTCCGGCTCGGTGATCCGGCGGAATTCGCCCATGCTGTCGTCTTTGCGGTCGAAAACGACTACCTCAACGGCGAGGTGATCCGCCTCGACGGGGCAAACCGGCTGACGCCGAAGTGAGGACAAGTCTGGTTTTCACGTGAAACATCCGTCGGTTGGGCGGACGGCGCAGGGATTTCGAGAAAGGCGCTCAGGCCGGATAATCCCGTTCGCCGAAGATTGCCGAGCCCACGCGCACGCTGGTGGCGCCGAAGGCGACCGCGATCTCGTAATCCCCCGACATGCCCATGGAGAGCTTCGGAACGTTGTTTTCCTTGGCGAGATCGGCAAGCAGGGCAAAATGCGGGCCCGGATTTTCGCCCGCCGGCGGGATGCACATCAGCCCCTCGATCGAAAGACCCAGTTCCTCGCGACAAAGGTTCAGAAAGGAGCCGGTCTCGCGCGGATCGATGCCGGCCTTCTGCGGCTCGTTGCCGGTATTGACCTGCACATAAAGCCTCGGCGCCCTGCCCTGCTTCTTGATTTCCTTGGCAAGCGCGCGGGCGATCTTCTCGCGATCGACGCTTTCGATCACATCGAAGAGCTTCACGGCGTCTTCCGCCTTGTTGGACTGCAGCGGCCCGATGAGGCGCAGTTCCAGGTCCGGCGTCTCTTCCTTCAGCGCCGGAAACTTTCTCTGCGCTTCCTGGACACGGTTCTCGCCGAAAACACGCTGCCCCGCCGCAATCGCCTCACAGATCACATCGGCGTCATGGGTCTTGGAAACGGCCACCAGCGTCACTGCAGCCTCGGCCCGTTCGGCCTCATGTTCAGCAGCGAGGATCCTTGCGCGCACGTGCTCAAGATTTTCGGCAACACCCATCGGTTTCAACTCCTTTTTCCGCCGCCGCACCTTATGGCAAACGCAGGGCCCGCCGCAACGGGTCCATGCCGCTTTCCCATACCGCCAATTCGGCCCGTTTAACTTGACGCTGGGGCGCTTTCATGATGAAGCTCACCGCCAAAATGACCAAGAAAATGACCGAGTAGCACCGATATGGCCTCTGAACGTTACAACCCGCGCAAAGTCGAACCGAACTGGCAGAAGAAGTGGAACGAAGGCAATGTCTTCGTCACCGACAATGCCGACCCGCGCGAGACCTACTACGTGCTTGAAATGTTTCCCTATCCTTCGGGACGCATTCACATCGGCCATGTTCGCAACTACGCCATGGGCGATGTTGTGGCGCGCTACAAGCGCGCCCGCGGCTACAATGTTCTCCACCCCATGGGCTGGGACGCTTTCGGCATGCCGGCGGAAAATGCGGCGATGCAGAACAAGGTCCACCCCAAGGACTGGACCTATGACAACATCGCCACGATGCGCAACCAGTTGAAATCCATGGGCCTGTCGCTTGACTGGACCCGCGAATTCGCCACCTGCGACGTGGAATACTATCAGCGCCAGCAACACCTCTTCATCGACATGCTGGAAAAGGGCCTTGTCTACCGCAAGCAGTCCAAGGTGAACTGGGACCCGGTCGACATGACCGTTCTGGCCAATGAGCAGGTGATCGAGGGGCGCGGCTGGCGCTCCGGCGCGCTTGTGGAACAGCGCGAGCTGACGCAGTGGTTCTTCAAGATCACCGATTTTGCCCAGGACCTGCTCGACGCGCTCGACACGCTGGACGGTTGGCCCGAAAAAGTGCGGCTGATGCAGAAGAACTGGATCGGCCGGTCCGAGGGCATGATGGTGCGCTGGGACATCTCCGATGGCGCTGAGAAGGCCGGCAACCACGAGGAACTGACGGTCTACACCACCCGTCCGGACACGATCTTCGGCGCGTCCTTCATGGCGATTTCCGCCGATCATCCGCTGGCGAAGGAAGCCGCGAAGCACGACGACAAGGTCGCCGCCTTCTGCGAGGAGACGCGCCGGGCCGGCACCTCTCTGGCAGCGCTGGAGACGGCGGAAAAGAAAGGCGTCGATACCGGCATCCGCGTGCGCCATCCCTTTGACGAGAACTGGGAACTGCCCGTCTACGTCGCCAATTTCGTGCTGATGGATTACGGCACGGGCGCGATCTTCGGCTGCCCCTCCGGCGACCAGCGCGACCTGGACTTTGCCCGCAAATACGGCCTGCCGGTGACCGCCGTGGTGATGCCGAAGGATGGCGATGCCGCCACCTTCGAAATCGGCGACGAGGCCTATACCGATGACGGCGTGATGATCAATTCGCGCTTCCTCGACGGCATGAGCACGGACGAAGCCTTCGAGGCGATCGCGCTGAAGCTCGAGGCCGATGTCGTGCGCGGCGCGCCGCGCGGCGAACGCAAGGTCAATTTCCGTCTGCGCGACTGGGGCATTTCCCGCCAGCGCTACTGGGGTTGCCCGATCCCGGTCATCCATTGCGATGATTGCGGCGTGGTGCCGGTGCCGAAGTCCGATCTGCCGGTGAAACTGCCCGACGACATCGATTTCGAAAAGCCTGGCAATCCGCTCGACCGTCACGCCACATGGCGCCATGTCGCCTGTCCGCAATGTGGCAAGGATGCGCGGCGCGAAACCGATACAATGGACACGTTCGTGGATTCGAGCTGGTATTACACCCGCTTTACCGCGCCCCACGAGGACGCGCCGACGGACCCTGCCATTGCCGATCGCTGGCTGCCGGTCGACCAGTATATCGGCGGCATCGAGCACGCGATCCTGCACCTGCTCTATTCGCGCTTCTTCACGCGCGCCATGAAGGCGACCGGCCATGTGAACCATGACGAACCGTTCAAGGGCCTGTTCACCCAGGGCATGGTGGTGCACGAGACCTACCGCCTCGGCGGTAGCGGCGCTCATGGTTACTGGGTTTCGCCGACCGACATCCGCATCGAGGAGGCTGACGGGGGCCGCAGGGCATTCCTGCTGGAAACCGGCGAGGAAGTGACCATCGGCTCGATCGAGAAGATGTCGAAGTCGAAGAAGAACGTCATCGACCCCGATGATATTCTGGCGACCTATGGCGCTGATACGGCCCGTTTCTTCGTGCTCTCGGATTCGCCGCCCGACCGCGACGTGGTCTGGACCGAGGCGGGCGTCCAGGGCACGTTCCGCTTTGTCCAGCGGATCTGGCGTCTGGTCTCGGAGGCGGCCCCTGCCCTTGCCGAAATTGAGGCGAAGGCCGGCAGCGACGGCAAGGCGCTGGAAATCTCGCGCGCCGCCCACAAGACGCTGAAGGCCGTTGCCGCCGATCTTGACGGTCTCGCCTTCAACAAGGCGATTGCCCGGATCTATGAGCTTGTGAACGTTCTGGCGCAGCCGCTCTCGGAGGTCGACAAGGCCGATGATGAACTGAAGGGCGCGCTGAAACAGGCAAGCCTGTTCCTCACCCATTGTTTTGCACCGATGATGCCGCATCTGGCCGAAGAATGCTGGCAGGCGCTCGGCGCGAAGGGTATGATCGCCATGGCGGCCTGGCCGAAGCATGACGAGGCCCTGACCGCCGACAACGAGGTGATGCTGCCGGTCCAGGTCAATGGCAAGAAACGAGCCGAACTGACGGTTGCGCGTGATGCCGATCAGGACAGCATCAAACAGGCGGTGCTGGCGCTGGAAGCCGTTGTCCGCGCGCTGGACGGCAAGGAACCGCGCAAGATCATCGTCGTGCCGCAGAGGATCGTGAATGTTGTTGTCTAGATCACGCCTGAGAGCGCTCGCCCTTTCGCTTGCCGCTGTCGCAACGCTTGCCTCGTGCCAGGTGCGGCCGCTTTATGGCGGTGCAGAGGGCACCGCCCTGAACGCGAAGATGCACGAGCTTGCCTTTTCCGTTTCGACGACGCCGGTTGCGCAGTATGTCCGCAACGAGCTGATCTTCCTCACAAGCGGCGGTGCGGGCGAAAGCACCAATGCCAAATATGACGTCGACCTCTCGGCCTTCGCCGTGACGTCCGAACTCCTGCAGGACGACAGTTCCGACACGGCGAGCGCCGGGCGCACCATCGTGACGGCAGACTTCGCCCTGAGGCGCCGCGAGGACAACAAGCTTCTGGCGACCGGCCGGCGTCGGGCGACCGCGCTTCTCGATTTTCCCTCGCAGGAATTTGCCAAGCTGAGGGCCATTCGCGACGCCGAACAGCGCGCCTCCAAGGAAGTGGCCGCGATCATCAATGCCGATCTCGCGATCGCCCTCAACAAGGAACCGCCGCTGGACCTGCCCAAGCCGCCTGCCGAATAGGCGAACCCGTCCGAAATGGCTATCATGGCCGGGCGGCCTTAGCGATTGACCGAGGGGCCCAGCGCGAGCGATCTGAACCGGCGGAAGAATGACGGAAATCAAGTCCTACAAATTCGACGAGTTTCTGCGGCGGGACGCGGGACGCTATCGTCTGTTTCTCGTCTACGGACCGGACCGCGGGCTCGTCAGCGAGCGTGCGGGACTGATCGCCAAGGGCTCGGGCGTGCCGCTGGACGATCCTTTCTCCGTGATGAAGCTCGATATCGGCGATGTTGATGGCGATTCCGGACGCATCGTCGACGAGGTGAACGCGATCGGGCTTTTCGGCGGGTCACGGCTTGTGTGGGTGCGGGCCGGCGGTAATGACAAGGCGCTGACCAGCGTGCTCAACACACTTTCAGAAAACCCGCCCGAAAGCGCCTATCTGATCATCGAAGCCGGGGATCTGCGCAAGGGAACGGCCATGCGCAAGGCCGCGGAAAGCGCGCGGCAGATCGCCGCCATTCCCTGTTATGCCGATGACGCCCGCGCGCTCAATGCGCTCATCGATGAGACGCTTGGCGAGGCGGCACTGAGGATCACGCCGCAAGCGCGGCAGTTGCTCGTCTCTATGATCGGCGGCGACCGCCTTGCCACGCGCAACGAGATTGAAAAGCTGGCGCTTTACGGGCGCGGGCTGGAGATGATCACGGAAGAAGACGTCGCCGCCGTGATCGGCGATGCCAGCGCAATTTCGGCCGATGATGCGGTGGATGCCGTTCTTTCCGGCGACGTCGCCGCGCTTCGCCACGCCATGGCCAAGGTCTCGCAATCGAAAACGCCGATCTTCATGATCCTCAACGGCTGTATCCGCCAGTTCCATCTGCTCGACCAGATGCGGGCCGAGATGGAAAGCAAGCGCACCCCGGCAAGCCAGGTGATGCAGAGCCATGGCCGCCAGATCTTCTTCCGCCGCAAGCCGATCTTCGAAAAGGCGCTTTCAGCCTGGAACGGCAATGCGACGGAACGCGCGCTCAGAATGCTTTCCGAAGCCGTGCTCAACACCAGGCGTTATCCCGCCCTTGAGGAGAGCATCGCGACGCAGACGCTTTTGGCGCTGACGCTGCGTTCGAACCGCCGCGCCGGCTGACCAGCGCATCCTCAGCTTGCATTATATCGCCAAGGCCATACTGCAGCGCAGTCCTTCCTAGCCCAGATAACCATCTGTAAAGAATAAGGTAAATTGTATCAACTCAAATTGACATGATACAATTTTCAGGGATTGCGCTCGAGCCGCCGGCAGATGTCGTCGAGCTGATCAAGCGAGCTGTAGGCGATCTTGATCTGCCCGCCATCGCTCTTGTGATCAATGGTGATCGCCAGTCCGAGCCGGTCGGAAAGAGAGCGTTCCAGAGCCAGCGTATCGGCGTCCTTCTGCCGAGCAGGCCGCGACGCCCGAGAACCACCGCCATCGATTGCCTTTTGCGCAAGTTTCTCCGCTTCTCGAACGGAAAGGCCCTTTTGCACGACCGTCTGGGCAAGGGCGAGCGGGTCCGGCGTCGAAATCAGCGCGCGGGCATGGCCGGCGGAGAGGATGCCATCGGCCAGCATGCCGCGCACGCCTTCGGGCAGCTTCAGCAGACGCAGGCTGTTGGCCACATGGCTGCGGCTTTTGCCGATGATCTCGCCGAGATCATTCTGCGTGTAGCCATGTTCGGCCATCAGCAGCTCATAGCCGTTGGCCTCTTCCAGAGGGTTGAGGTCCGCGCGCTGGACGTTCTCGACAATGGCGATCTCGAGCGCCGTACGGTCGTCGACGTCACGGATCAATGCCGGGACTTCCGAGAGGCCGGCAAGCTGGGCGGCCCGCCAGCGGCGTTCGCCGGCGATGATTTCGAAGCGCTGCTCGCCGATGGTGCGAACGACCACCGGTTGGACGATACCGTGCTGGCGAACAGACGCCGCGAGATCGCGAAGATCCTCTTCCTCGAAATGACGACGCGGATTGCGCGGGTTACGGGAAATGAACTCGACCGGGATCCGCCGATCAGCCGTCACCTGGACCGTCGCCGGTTCGCTCGGCTCGGCCTTCTCGATGTCTCCGATCAGCGCCGCAAGCCCGCGTCCGAGCCGCCGTTTGGAATTGTCTTCGCTCATGCTATTCACCTTCGAATGCTAACTGCTCAGGCCGCGGCCATCGCTCGCTCGCGCTGAATGATCTCCGAGGCCAGCTGGATATAGGCCTGGCTTCCCTGGCACTTGAGGTCATAAAGGATAACCGGCTTACCGAAGGACGGTGCCTCGGAAACACGCACATTGCGCGGGATAAGCGTCTTGTAGACCTTGTCGCCCATATATTCGCGCACATCGGAAACCACCTGCTGCGCCAGATTGTTGCGAGAGTCGAACATGGTCAGCACCACGCCCTGAATTTCCAGCCCCGGATTGATGGTGCTGCGCACTTCGGAAACGGTGTCGAGCAGTTGGCTCAACCCTTCCAGAGCAAAAAACTCGCACTGCAGCGGCACCAGAATGGCCTGGGCGGCGCCCATGGCGTTCATCGTCAGCAGGTTGAAAGACGGCGGGCAGTCACAGAAGACATAGCGATACCGGCTGACATCCGACTGGGACAGCGCATCGCGGAGCTTGAACACCCGGCGCGGATCGGACGCGATCTCAAGCTCAAAGCCGAGAAGATCGAGGGTCGAGGGAACCAGATCTAGGTTCGGGACAGCCGTGGGGATAGCAGCCTCGATGATGGTCTTGTCGCCGACCAGTACATCGTAGGCCGAGAATTCGCGCTGGTCGCGCTCGATGCCCAGCCCGGTGCTGGCATTGCCCTGCGGATCAAGATCGAGAACCAGAACCTTTTCGCCGATCGCGGCAAGCGCTGTCGCCAGATTGATGGCAGTGGTGGTTTTTCCGACGCCACCCTTCTGGTTGGCGACCGTGATGACACGCGTTTTACGATTCATTGACCATACCGCCAGTTTTCAAGAGGCCGAGGACGACGCAAGGCGCGATATCTCCAGGATCACGGAGCCGGGTTCAACCTTGCTTTCATGTTTTACCAGATCGAAGTCCCAGTGGTCACGCGCTTTGTCGATCTCGCGCTGATAATACCGCCCTTTGTGGAAAAAGGCACGGAATCCGGTCTTTGCGGCAAACCAGGGCGCAGCATATTCGAACAGAAGCGAGAGGTCGGCAAGCGCGCGCGCGGAGATGGCATCACAGGTTTCGATTTCATCCGGCGCCGTCTCGGCCCGGACCGCGTGTACGCTGGCCCGGGCCCCGGTTTCGCGGATGGCGGTGCGCAGAAACGACGCCTTCTTGTTGTTGCTTTCGACCAGATGAACCCAGCCCTCGCCTCTTTCCGCCAGAAGGATGGCCGTGATCAAGCCCGGAAAGCCGCCGCCGCTGCCTATATCGATCCATGTCTTCGGCTCTGGCGAGAGCTGATAGACTTGAGCGCTGTCGGCGACATGGCGGTCCCAAAACTGCTGCCGCGTCGACGGCGCCACCAAATTGATCGATTTGGCCCACTTTTCGAAATGGGCCGCAAATGCCTCAAGGCGCGCCTGTGTTTCACGTGAAACAATCTGGCCGTTCAGTTTCATCAGTCATCCTCACGCCGCGACAGAGCGTCCGGTCTTCAGCCGTACCAGCAGCAGAGAAAGCGCTGCAGGCGTCATACCGTCGATACGGCTCGCCTGCGCAATCGTCGCCGGACGCGCCTTTGCAAGCTTCCCCTTGAGTTCGTTGGAAAGACCCGGCAGGGCCGCATAGTCGAAATCATCCGGGATCGCCCTTCCCTCATCCTTGCGCACCTGGGCAATATCCGAGGCCTGCCGGTCGAGATAGACAGCATAGGCCGCCTCGATCTCGATGGCCGAGCGGACCTTTGCTTCCGTTTCGCCAAGTTCCGGCCAGATAGAGACAAGATCTGAAAAATCCCGATCCGGATAAGCAAGAAGGTCATAGGCCGTGCGGCGTTGACCATCCTGATTGAGCTTGAGCCCGTGGTTCGCGGCTTCATTCGGCGTCAGAGACCGCGCTTTCAGCGCCGTCCGTGCCTGCTCCAACGCTGTGGAAAAGGCTTCAAACCGCAAACGACGCGCGGATGAGGCAATGCCGAGTGCGATGGCAAGCGGCGTGAGGCGCTCATCCGCATTGTCCGCCCGCAACGTCAGTCGATATTCCGCCCGCGAGGTAAACATGCGATAGGGCTCTGCAACGCCGCGTGTCGTCAGGTCATCGACCATGACGCCGATATAGGAATCGGTGCGCGAAAAGACTACGGCGTCGCCATCGCCGGCAAGCCGCGCCGCATTCAATCCAGCGACCAGACCCTGCGCGCCCGCCTCTTCATAACCGGTCGTGCCGTTGATCTGCCCGGCCAGAAACAGGCCGGGCATTTTCTTCAGTTCCAGCGACGCCTTCAGCTCGCGCGGATCGACATGATCATATTCGATCGCATAGCCGGGCTGCAGGATCGAGACCCTTTCCAGCCCCGGGATCGCTCGGATGAAGGCATGCTGGACCTCTTCAGGCAAAGAGGTCGAAATGCCATTGGGGTAGACGGTATGATCATCCAGGCCTTCCGGCTCGAGAAAGATCTGATGGCCGTCACGGTCGCCGAAGCGCATGATCTTGTCTTCGATCGACGGACAATAGCGCGGCCCGACGCCTTCTATCTGCCCCGAATACATGGCCGAAAGCCCGATATTGTCGCGAATGATCGCATGCACGTCCGGCGTCGTGCGAGTAATGCCGCAATCAATTTGAGGGTTTCTGACGCCGTCCGTCATGAAGGAAAACGGCACGGGGTCATCATCCGCCTTCTGCCGATCCAGCGACGCCCAGTCGATCGTGCGTCCGTCAAGCCGCGCCGGCGTGCCCGTCTTCAACCTTCCGAGTGAAAGCCCCAGCCTCCCCAGCGTCTCGGAAAGACCGAGAGACGGCGCCTCCCCGACGCGGCCCGCCGGGATTTTACGCTTACCGATATGGATCAGCCCGCGCAGGAATGTGCCCGTTGTCAACACCGCCGCGCCGCATCCATATCGCTGACCATCGCGTGTCGTCACGGCAACGACCTGCCCATTGTCGGTCTCGATATCAAAGACATCACCTTCGATGATCTCGAGATTGTCGATCTCCGCCAGCGCAGCCTGCATCGCCTCGCGATAAAGCCGGCGGTCCGCCTGGCTACGTGGACCCCGTACGGCCGGACCCTTGCGTCTGTTCAGCATGCGGTACTGGATCGCGGCGGCATCGGCGACGCGACCCATCAACCCGTCAAGCGCATCGATCTCCCGCACGAGATGTCCCTTCCCCAACCCGCCTATGGCCGGATTGCAGGACATCACGCCGATGGTCTCGCGTTTGTGGGTGATCAGCGCTGTCCGGGCGCCGCCGCGTGCGGCAGCCGAAGCGGCTTCGCATCCTGCATGGCCACCGCCAATGACGATGACATCATATTGATCGCTCATGAAAAGCTCCGTTTGGGCTCGACGACCACTGGCCGGAACCCCTGTTTTGGCGATGTTTGTGCCGTCTCGCCTCGGGCAAGTCAAGATTGTTTCACGTGAAACACGGTCTACTTGCCAACGCAGAAAGACGAAAAGATGACGTCGAGCAGATCCTCGACATCAACCCGGCCCGTGATCCGACCGAGAGCCACGGCGGCGCGACGCAGCGACTCTGACGGCAATTCCGGCGACAATGCGCGGGCCGCCATCGCCTCGTCCAGCGCAGCAAGAGCCTGCCGAAGATAATCCGCCTGGCGTGCGCGCACCGGAAGGCTCAGAGACGAACCCGCGACCCGCGCCGAAAGCCGATCGGAAATCGCTGCAATCAGCCGATCGATCCCTTCCCCGCTTTCAGACGAGAGCACCAGATCAAAGCCGTCACCGCCGGATGAAAGATCCGACTTGGACCCCACCAGCAGGCAGTCGCGATCCGGAAAGGCCTCAGGCGCGTCACCGCCGGTCATATCGGCAAGCGACAGGACGAGATCAGCGGTTTCCACCAGGGCGCGGGCGCGCCGCACGCCCTCTGCTTCGACCTTGTCCTCTGTCTCGCGCAGGCCAGCCGTGTCATAGAGGCGAACGGCATAGCCGCCGATATCGAGATGAACCTCCAGAATATCCCGGGTGGTGCCGGCGATGTCGGTGACAATGGCAATATCCCGCTTGGCGAGCGCGTTCAGAAGGCTCGACTTGCCGGCATTGGGGGCGCCGGCAATCACCACCTGGTAGCCGTCGCGGATAATCTCGCCCGTGTGAAGTCCCGCCAAATGCGCGCGGATCTCGCCCGCCACGCCGTCAACGCTTTGCCAGATGCTGGTGGAAACCGACCCCGGAACGTCCTCCTCGTCGGAGAAATCGAGCTCGGCCTCGATCATGGCGCGCGCATGCGTCAACGCGCCGGCCCACCGCTCATAGAGCCCGGAGAGCCTGCCGCTGGTCTGTTCCATCGCAAGCCGGCGCTGCATTTCCGTCTCTGCAACAATGATGTCGGAGAGGCCCTCGGCCTCCACAAGATCGAGCTTGCCGTTCTCGAAGGCCCGGCGGCTGAATTCGCCGGCTTCGGCATGACGCGTCTCGGGAAAACCGGCGAGCCGATCCAACATCGCCCTGACGACGGCGCGGCCACCATGAAGATGAAATTCGACGCAATCCTCGCCGGTAAAGGATGCGGGCCCGGCAAAGGCCAGCACCAGTGCCTGATCGATGGCGACGCCTTCCGCATCCCGCAGCGTCATCAACTGCGCCTGCCGCGTCGGCGGAACTCGTCCGGCAATTCCGGCACAGATATCAAACGCTGTTGCGCCGGACAGACGGATCACCGCAACGCCCGAGGGCAAAGCGCCGCTTGAAAGGGCGAAAATGGTGTCGGTCGATCGCATGAGACGCGCCTATGACGGATCGAAATCGAAAATAATTTTATAATTCAATAGCTTAATCAGAATCCGGCCGCATGCCGAAACTGAAGACCCGAATATCGGACGGCTATCAAGAGCTCCGCGTTCTGCGGATGACACGCGAGGCCAGGCCTGTTCGGATGTCTGTCCTCCCGAGCCGGCCTGGATTGTCCTCAGGTGTTCATCGATTCGAAGAACTCGGCATTGCTCTTCGTCTGCTTCAGCTTGTCGATGAGGAACTCGATACCGTCTGTCGTGCCCATCGGGGCAAGGATGCGACGCAGCACGAAGACCTTCTGCAGATCCTGACGCGGGACCAGAAGGTCCTCCTTGCGGGTGCCGGACTTGAGGATATCGATCGCCGGGAAGATGCGCTTGTCGGCGACCTTGCGATCCAGCACGATTTCCGAGTTGCCGGTACCCTTGAATTCCTCGAAGATCACTTCGTCCATGCGGCTGCCGGTATCGATCAGCGCGGTCGCGATGATGGTCAGCGAGCCGCCCTCCTCGATATTGCGGGCGGCGCCGAAGAAGCGCTTCGGCCGCTGCAGGGCATTGGCGTCAACGCCGCCGGTCAGCACCTTGCCGGAAGACGGCACGACGGTGTTGTAGGCGCGGCCGAGACGGGTGATGGAATCGAGCAGGATGACGACGTCGCGGCCATGTTCGACCAGGCGCTTCGCCTTCTCGATCACCATTTCGGCAACCTGAACGTGGCGCACGGCCGGCTCGTCGAAGGTCGAAGACACGACCTCGCCTTTCACCGAGCGCTGCATGTCTGTCACTTCTTCCGGGCGCTCATCGATCAGAAGCACGATCAGGAAGCATTCGGGATGATTGGCCGTGATGGAATGGGCAATGTTCTGCAGCAAAACCGTCTTACCCGTGCGTGGCGGCGCGACGATCAGGCCGCGCTGGCCCTTGCCGAGCGGCGCCACCAGATCGATAACGCGCGCCGACAGGTCTTTCGACGTCGGGTTTTCAAGTTCCATGTTGAACCGCTCGTCGGGATAGAGCGGCGTCAGATTATCGAAATGGACCTTATGGCGGATCTTTTCCGGATCATCGGAATTTATCGTGTTGACCTTCAGAAGGGCGAAATACCGCTCGCCTTCCTTTGGCCCGCGGATCGGGCCCTCGACCGTATCGCCGGTCTTCAGCGCGAAGCGGCGGATCTGGGAGGGCGAAATATAAATGTCGTCCGGACCCGGCAGATAGTTGGCATTGGCCGAACGCAGGAAGCCGAAACCGTCCTGAAGAACCTCGACAACGCCTTCGCCGATGATCTCGACATCCTGCGTGGCCAGCACTTTCAGAATGGCGAACATCAGCTCCTGCTTGCGCATCGTGCTGGCGCCTTCGACCTCGAGTGATTCGGCAAAGGCCAGGAGGTCGGTTGGTGTCTTGCTCTTCAGTTCCTGAAGCTTCATTTGAGACATGAAGTAAACCGTGAATTGTTGTGATGATCGAAAGGCCGGTTGCACTGATGGAGCAGTGCCAATTTGGATTGGCGCAGGGGTAGTCTTGCACAGCCTTTTTGGATGGGTTGGCTGGAAGATACTGATTTGCCCGTGTCGTTACAAGAGCAAATGCACGTTTTTATCCCGGAAAACGCGCCAAACCATTTATCAAACGATTAAAAGGGCTTAACGATCACCATAATCACGGCAATGATCATCAGCACCGTCGGCGCTTCGTTGACAATCCGCCAGTGACGCGCGCTCGTCGAACGCTTGTCGGCGGCAAAATCCTTGATCGCCTTGCTGTAATAGCCATGGACGCCGGACATCAGGAAAACGGCAAGAAGCTTCACATGCAGCCAGCCATCGCTCAGCCATCCGCCGTCCCAGGCGAGATACAGGCCGAAGATCCAGGTGAGGATCATGGCCGGGTTCATGATCACCTTCATCAGGCGGTGTTCCATGACTTTGAAGGTTTCCGATTTTTCCGAACCCGGCGCACTGTCGGCGTGATAGACGAAGAGCCGCGGCATGTAGAACATGCCCGCCATCCAGGAAATCACCGCGATCACGTGAATGGCCGTCGCCCAGAGATAGAAGCTGTCGCGCTGGAATATAAACAGTCCCAGACAGACAAACAGGAACAAAAGCAGCGCCGTCATTGCCCGGCTTGCCGATTTCTTGCCCGCGACTTTTCCGGTTTCGCCCTGGTCCGGCATCATTTCCTCCACAAATATATGTTTTATATGACTATTTTTCGCCGCGCACCAGCTTGACGAGTGCCGCGACGGTTTCGGGATCCACTTCCGGGGTGATCCCGTGGCCAAGATTGAAGATCATCGGACCGTCCGACAAGGCCTCAACAATAGCCCTCGCACGCGCTTTCATCAGATCGCCGCCAGCAACCAGTGACAGCGGATCGAGATTGCCCTGCACAGGTCCGTCCTTCTGCAGCTCCTTGGCAATGGCGAGCGGCACGGTCCAGTCGAGGCCGATCGCATTGGCATCGGTTTTCTGCCGATAGGTCGAAAGATTGGGGCCGGCGCCCTTGGCAAAGGCAATGATCTTCGCGCCAGGCACGGCCTGCCGTACCGTTTTGACGATACGGGCTGCGGGGCCTGCGGCAAAATCGGCAAAATCCTCTTCGCCAAGCACGCCTGCCCAGCTGTCGAAAATCTGCACCGCGTCGGCGCCCGCCTTCAATTGGCGGATCAGATAGTTGGCGGAAAGATCGGCGATCAGATCGAGAAGCTTCAGGAATTCCGACCGGTGGCGATAGGCGAAAAGCCTGGCCGGGGCCTGGTCGCTCGTTCCCTTCCCGGCAATCATGTAGGTCGCCACGGTCCACGGCGCGCCGCAGAAGCCGAGAAGGCTCGTCTCACCTGGCAGGCGCTCGCGGATGCGTCCCACCGCCTCGATCACAGGATCAAGCGTTTCCGCTGCATATCGCGCTTCCAGACGCCCAATGTCGTCGGCCTCGATCGGATCAAGACGCGGTCCCTCGCCCTTTTCAAAGCGAACCCCGCATTTCAATGCATCCGGAATCACGAGAATGTCGGAAAACAGGATGGCGGCGTCAAAGCCGTACCGCCTGATTGGCTGCAGGGTTACTTCCGTCGCGAAATCGGGATTGTAGCAAAGGTTGAGGAAGCCGCCCGCCTTTTCCCTCAAGGCTCTGTATTCCGGAAGGTAGCGGCCTGCCTGCCGCATCAGCCAGATCGGCGGCGGGTTGACGGTTTCGCCTTCAAGCACGCGTTCCAGCGTCCGTTCTGTCATATCCCCAGCCCTTGCAAATAATGAATCTGTTTATCTTCGGATTCCTTTTATTTCTTAGAGTCTGTGAGGATCAAGGATTAAAGGGTTTTCCGCGACTATGAGTCTTTTCCACGCATTCGACTGTCTCGCGCAGGCTGAAAATTCCGCCTTGATGGCAATTGTGGGGACGAACACGGAATAGTTCATGGATTCAAATTCTTGGCGCTTTGCGCCGGTGTCTTCCGGCCTGTGCAAAACCACTGGAATTTTGCCGCAAAAGCCGTTCTTTTCCCCGTTTTCAACAGCGGCGTTTGAACCTTTTTGACAAAAGGCGTTATGTGGATAAATCGCAAGACAACCCACAGGCCAAAATCGGCGCTTCGCATTCGTCCCGTTTTGTCCAGCGTTATGAACAGGAGGCGAAGGACATCGTGGAAAACCGCAAAAACTTCTTTCACCTCCATCTGATTTCCGATTCGACGGGCGAAACGCTGATTTCGACCGGGCGCGCGGTCTCCGCCCAGTTCGGCGGCTACGAGCCGATCGAACATGTCTATCCACTTGTGCGCAGTCGCAAGCAGGTGCTCGCCGTGCTCAGGGCGATCGACGAGGCGCCGGGCATCGTTCTCTATACGGTGGTCAACGAGGAACTGGGGGCGCTTCTGGAAGAAATGTGCCGGGACATGAATGTGCCCTGCGTCAATGTTCTCGATCCGGTCGCCAGGGTGTTCCAGTCCTATCTCGGCACGGCCTCGCGGAGGCGGTCCGGCGCCCAGCACAGTCTGGACGAGGACTATTTTGCCCGGATCGAGGCGCTGAACTTCGCCATGGATCACGATGACGGGCAGATGCCGGAGACCTATGACGAGGCGGACGTTGTCATTCTCGGCATTTCCCGCACGTCGAAGACGCCGACAAGCGTCTATCTCGCCAATCGCGGCGTGAAGGCCGCCAATATTCCGATCGTGCCGGGCATGAAACTGCCCGAAAGCCTCTACCGGGCGAAGCGGCCGCTGATCGTCTGCCTGATCGCATCACCGGGGCGGATCTCCCAGGTGCGCGAATTCCGCGAATTCGGCAGCGGCGCGGACGAGGGCAAGAGCGAATATACCGATCGCGCGGTGATTGCAGAAGAGCTGAAATATGCCCGCAGCCTTGCAGCCCAGAACAACTGGCCGATCATCGACGTCTCCCGCCGCTCGATCGAGGAGACGGCGGCGGCTATTCTTGCCCTGAAATACGAGCTGAAATAGCAACGCTGGAGCTGCGAGAGGAAAGCGCCGATGCCGAAGAACGAAGCGATCATCCTGGCCTCCACCAGTCCGTCACGGCGGGCGCTGCTCGCCAATGCAGGGATCGCCTTTTCCAGCATGCGCCCGCATGTGGACGAACGGGCAACGGAAGCGCCCTTCCTCAAGACCGGCGCGACGCCTGATTTCCTTGCCGGCCTGCTGTCGCGGGCAAAGGCCCTCGATGTCGCGGGCCGCACGCCGGGCGCCTTCGTCATCGGCGGCGATCAGGTGATGGCGTTTGAGGGTCGCCCCTATTCCAAGCCGGAAAACCGGGAGGAAGCGCGCGCGCATCTGAAGCACCTTTCCGGCAAGACGCACTACCTGATGAGCGCCTTCGCGATAGCCCGTGATGGCGCGATCCTGTTCGAGGCCTGCGAGACGGCGGCCTTGCACATGCGCCGGCTCGACGAGGCGGAGATCGATCGCTATCTGGCGCGCCTTTCCGACGAGGCGCTGTTTTCCTCGGGCGTTTACCAGCTGGAAGGCCTGGGCGTGCGACTGTTCGAGCGGATCGACGGCGATTTCTTCACGATATTGGGCATGCCGATGCTGCAACTTCTGGCGGCCCTGCGCAAACTCGGAGCACTGCATGACTGATTCACGTGAAACCCATCTGCGGCGGGCCTGTGTCATCGGCCATCCCGTTTCCCAGTCCCGCTCGCCGCTGGTTCATGGCTACTGGCTGAAGAAATACGGAATTTCCGGGGATTATGTGCGCGAAGACGTGGCCCCGGGAGAGATTGCGGGCTTTGTCGACCGGCTGCGCTCCGGTGAAGCCGGCTTCGTCGGCTGCAATGTCACCATCCCCCACAAGATGGCCGCTTTCGAACTTGCCGATGAAGCCGATGAAAATGCCACGCTTCTGGGCGCGGCCAACACGCTGTGGGTCGAAAACGGACGCGTTCATGCCGCCAATACGGACGGTCTCGGCTTCACCGGCAATCTGGATGCGGCGCATCCCGGATGGGATTATGCGGAAAAGGCCGTGGTGCTGGGCGCAGGCGGCAGCGCGCGCTCGATCGCCATGGCGTTGAAACAGCGCGGCATTTCCCACATCCACATCGTCAACCGCACGCTGGCGCGGGCCTCCGAACTTGCCGCACGGCTTGGCGAGCGGGTCGACGCCCATGACATGGACCGGCTCGCCGAGGTGATGAAGGGCGCCGGCCTTTTCGTCAACACGACCTCGCTCGGTATGAAGGGCGGCGCCGTGCCGGACTTTGACTTCGGCCTGCTGTCCGAAAATGCCATTGTTGCCGATATTGTCTATGTACCGCTCGAAACGCCGATCCTGAAACAGGCGAAGGCGCACGGGCTGAAGACGGCGGACGGGCTCGGCATGCTGCTGCACCAGGCCGTGCCGGGTTTCGAGAAATGGTTTGGCAGGACGCCCGAGGTGGACGCCGCGCTCAGGGACGAGATCATCGCCGATCTTGTGGCAAACGGATGATCATTCTCGGCCTCACCGGATCGATCGGCATGGGAAAGTCCACCACGGCGGGCTTTTTCACCGAGGCCGGCATACCGGTGCAAAATGCCGACGAGGTGGTGCATGCGCTTTATCGCGGCCGGGCCGTGGCCCCGGTCGAGGCTGCCTTTCCGGGCGTTGCCGAAGATGGCGTGATCAATCGTGCGCGCCTCAGCAAGGCGCTTGCCGGCAAGGCGGAGAATTTCGAGAAGCTTGAGGCAATCGTTCATCCGCTGGTGCGCGAGGAACGCGATCGCTTCCTGGAAAAGGCTCGCGCCGACGAAGCGCCGATCGCCGTGCTCGACATTCCGCTCCTGTTCGAGACCGGGGCCGATCGTGCCGTCGATTATGTTCTGGTCGTCACCTGCGATCCGGCAATCCAGCGCGAACGCGTGCTGGCGCGACCGGATATGACAGTGGAAAAGTTCGAAACCGTGCTCAAACGTCAGCTTCCCGATGGCGAAAAACGCGCGCGGGCCGACTATATTGTCGACACGGGACACGGCATTGACAAGGCGCGGACGGCGGTCGGTCGCATCATTGCCGAGCTGAAGGACAAGGCGGCGGACGGCGCGGCGCAAAAAGATTAAGGAGCGGTGATGAAGGTCACGCGCGATATCATCTTCGATACCGAAACAACGGGCATGGACAAGAATGACGACCGGCTGATCGAGATCGGCGGCGTCGAGCTGATCGACCATTTCCCGACTGGCAAGACCTTCCATGTCTATGTCAATCCGGACGGCAAGACGGTGCATCCGGAAGCTCTGCAGGTGCATGGCATTTCGGACGAGTTCCTGAAGGACAAGCCGGTCTTTGCCGATGTGGTCGACGATCTCCTCGCCTTTTTCGACGGCGCCCGCTGGATCGCCCACAACGCTGCCTTCGACATGGGCTTCATCAATGCCGAACTCGGCCGGCTCGGCAAGCCGCCGATCGACCAGGAGATGGTGGTCGACACGCTGGCCTTGGCGCGGCGCAAGCACCCGATGGGTCCCAACAGCCTCGACGCGCTCTGCAAGCGCTATTCGATCGACAATGCCCACCGCACCAAGCACGGCGCTCTGCTCGATGCGGAATTGCTGGCGGAGGTCTATATCGAGATGTCCGGCGGGCGTCAGGCGGCCTTCCGCCTCGTCAATGCCGGCTCGGCGGATGAATATGACAGCGACGGCAATTTGCGCAAACTGCCGCCCCTCGTCCGCCCCCGCCCGCTCCCCTCGCGCGTCCACGCGGAAGAGGCCGAGGCGCACGCGAAAATGCTCGCCGAGATCGGCGACAAGGCGCTGTGGCACAGCGTTTCGGGGACGTGAGGCGTTTTCAGGAGCCGATTTTATTGTTCTTAAATAAGAATCATTAGGAGTGGAAGTGATGCGACAAACACCGATAATAAAAACGCAAAAAATATTGCAAATCTTCCCTCTGCCTGAAAATTGAAACTATATGCTGTAAACTCTAATTTATTACTATTCATTTATTTTTCCATCATATCGTAATTTTTATAATTTTATTATGGATTATCGATATGTATCTATCCATGTACTTATTTATGCTGAAAATCTTATTTTCTTTGGCCGAAAAGTGAAAAAAGTACATTTGTAGGAAAAAATGAACAAAGAAGAGACGTTTGTCACAACTGCCTGATAGAATTTTCTTCTTAAAGAAGTGTGATTGTCAGAAAGTCGGTTTCTGCCTCCGAACCGACTGTATAAAAAAGCAAATTGGCTGCCTGGCCGCCCACTGATCTCCCCCCTTGAGGGGGAGATGTCGCGAAAGCGACAGAGGGGGGGTAAAGGGCATGAGCCGCATAAGCTGCGTTCGTTCAAAGGGTTCACCCTTCTCTGCCCCTTTTGGGGGCATCTCTCCCTCAAGGGGAGAGATTGTTAGGGCAAGCGCCCCGCCCTCACTTCACATATTTGCGCCAGTCGTGCTGTTCCTCGAACCCTAGAACCTCGCGGATCTTGCGGTTGGAAAGCGGCGCTTCGTAATCGCCCATCTCCCGCGTGATCGGTGTGTTTGGCGCATATTTCTTCAGAAAATCGACCGTCTTCTCGTTGGCCGTGATCGTGTCGTTGGTGGCGTTGAACACCTCGAAGCCGAGCCCGTCCTTCTTGAGACACAGATCGACGATCTGGCCGAGGTCGCGCGCGTCGATATAGCTCCAGGCATTGCGCTTGCGCGAGGGAGGATCGGCGAGGAAGGCCGGGAACTTGGCATAGTCGTCCGGCGAGATGACATTGCCGATCCTGAGCGCATAAATATCGGCGCCGAAGCGCAGCGCGAAGGCGCGCGCGGTCTTCTCGTTGCAGACCTTGGAAAGCCCGTAGCTGTCGAGCGGATCGACGTCGTAATCCTCTTCCAGCGGAAAGGCGTGGAAATCCCGGTCGCCTTCGGCAAAGCAGACCCCATAGGTGGTCTCGCTGGAGGCAATGATGACCTTGCGCACGCCGAGCTTCATCGCCGCCTCGATGACGTTGTAGGTCGAGATCACATTGGTCTGGTAGGTGACGTTGTCGGGCGTGATCATGACGCGCGGAATGGCGGCGAAGTGGACAACAGCGTCAGGGGCCTCCGGCAGTTTGCCATCCTCGTAGCGGTCCATGCCGAAATGCATGGACATGGCGTTGAACACCTGGCCGCTGTCGGTCAGGTCGGTGATCAGCGTGTTGACCCCGGGATGATCGAGCGCGACCAGATCGAGATTGAGAACGTCGTGGCCCCTGTCGAGAAGATAGGGAATCACGTCGCGGCCGGCCTTGCCGCTGCCGCCGGTGAAAACGATGCGTTTTGTCATTTTTTCCTCGCTATTGGCATGCTCCTCGAACGGGCGGGATCGTGCAACGATCGGACCCGGGCGTCAAATCGATTTTACCGGCTTTTACAGGACCGGCTTGGCAGGGCCGCAATGACATGGCTATTCTGGCCCGCGATATTGACGAGGGGTCAACCAGGCGGGGTGAACGAGACCATGGCGAGAAAATCCGGCAGCGCGTCACGGCTTGACGAGGCGGCAAGGGCCGGCTGGCTCTATTATGTCGCCGGCCGCACCCAGGACGAGATCGCCGCTGCCATGGGCATTTCCCGCCAGAGCGCGCAGCGCCTTGTTTCGCTTGCCATGTCCGAACGGCTGATCAAGGTGCGCCTCGACCACCCGATCGCCGAATGCATGGCGCTGTCGGCGGCACTTGAGGAGCGCTACGGCCTCAAACAGGTGCAGGTCGTGCCGAGCGATCCGAACACCGATACGGCGCCGACCGGCATTGCCGAGGAGGGAGCGGCGGAGATCGAGCGCTGGCTGAAGCGGAACGAGCCGACCGTGCTTGCCATGGGCACGGGCCGCACGCTGCGATCGGCGGTGGAGCAATTGCCGCCGATGGCCTGTCCGCAACACCGCATCGTCTCGCTCACCGGCAATATCAGCCCCGACGGTTCGGCCGCCTATTACAACGTCATCTTCCTGATGGCCGACGCCATTCAGGCGCGGCACTTCCCCATGCCGCTGCCTGTTCTTGTGTCGACGCCGGAGGAGCGCGCCCTTTTCCACGCCCAGCCGCTGGTGAAGCCGACGCTGGAGCTCGGCGGCAAGGCCGACGTCACCTTTGTCGGCATCGGCGAGCTTGGCCAGAGGGGTCCGCTGCTGCTGGACGGCTTTCTCACCGCGGACGAGATGGAAGAGCTTGTGGCGGCCGGCGCGGCCGGCGAGATTTGCGGCTGGCTGTTCAATGATGACGGAAGGCTTCTCGATCACCCGATCAACCAGCGCGTCGCCAGCATCCCCCTGCCGTCCGCCGAAGACACGATCATCTTCGGCATGGCCCGCGGCAAGCCCAAGCACCGCGCCATTCGCGGCGCCTTGCGGGGCGGCCTGATCAATGCGCTGATCACGGATGAGGATGCGGCGCGGTTCCTGTTGGAAGAGTGAAGCCGTACAGGACTTCGATGCCCGGCAGCAGCCCTGTTTCAATGTGAAGAGGCCCCGCCTCGATTGGGCCCATTCCCGCTTACAGCTTCCTCAGCGCCACCGTTTCGACCAGGTGATCCTGCCCCTTGCGCAGGATCAGGTCGGCGCGGGGGCGGGTGGGGAGGATGTTGTCCTCGAGATTCTTGAGGTTGATATTGTTCCACAGGTCTTCCGCCGTTGACAGCGCGTCCTTTTCCGAAAGCAGGGCATAGCGGTGGAAATAGGAGGCGGGGTCCTGGAAGGCGGTGTTGCGCAGCTTCTTGAAGCGCTCGATATACCAGTGGTGGATCAGCGAGACATCGGCGTCGATATAGATCGAGAAGTCGAAGAAGTCCGACACCATCGGCACCATGCGCCCGCCGGCGGGCAGGCTGCGGGCCTGCAGCACGTTGATGCCCTCGAAGATCAGGATATCGGGGCGATCGACCGTGGTGAAGTGATCGGGCAGCACGTCATAGGTCAGGTGTGAATAAAGCGGCGCCTTCACATTCGGCATGCCGGCCTTGATGGCGGAAAGAAACCTGAGGATCGCCGCCGTATCGAAGCTTTCGGGAAAGCCCTTGCGGCGCATCAGCCCTTCCATTTCCAGAACCGCATTGGGAAACAGAAAGCCGTCGGAGGTAACAAGATCGACCTTGGGGCTCGATGGCCAGCGGGCAAGAAGCTGTTTCAGAAGACGCGCGGTTGTCGATTTGCCGACGGCGACCGGGCCGGCAACGCCGATGATGAAGGGCGTCTTGCTGTCTTGCTTGCCGAAGCTTAAAAACCGGCTGCGCTGACGAAACAGCATCTGCGAGCTTTCCACATGGGTGGAGAGGAGCCGCGACAGCGACAGATAGATGCGCCGCACTTCCTCGAGCTCGATCGGGTCGTTCAGCGACCGCAGCTTGCGGACCTCTTCCGCCGTCAGCGTCAGTGGCGTGTCGGCGCGAAAGCGTGACCACTCCTCGGCGGAAAAGAAACGATAGGGCGAGACCGGATCGGCCAGCGCCTCGCCGGCATTTTCCTGCAGAAACGTGTCCTCGAACTCCTGGATCATGAAGGCGCGCGCCCCGCCTTTTCGGCAAGGCCCGACTGGCCGGTGCGCCTTGCCAGCTCGTCCATCACCGCGGAAAGCGGTATATCGGCGATTTTCAGCACCACCAGGAGGTGATAGAGCAGGTCGGCGGTCTCGCTGGTCAGGTTCTCCCGGTCCTCGGCGATGGCCGCGATCACGGTCTCAACCGCTTCCTCACCCAGCTTCTTGGCGGCTTTCGTCTGCCCCTTGGAAACGAGCTTCGCCGTCCAGCTTTCCTCCGGCGAGGCCTTGGCGCGCTCGGCGACGATCGCCTCGAGATCGGCGAGTGTGAATTCCGACATATCCTTCCTCCCCGCCTCAGTCGAGACGCATGGCGATGCCGTGATCAGCCATATACTGTTTTGCTTCCCCGATGGAATAGGTACCAAAGTGGAAGATCGAGGCGGCGAGCACGGCCGTGGCATGGCCCTCGCGAATGCCTTCGACCATGTGGTCGAGATTGCCGACGCCGCCGGATGCGATGACCGGAACCGAAACGGCATCGGCGATTGCCCGCGTCAGCTCCAGATCGAAGCCGGCCTTGGTGCCGTCACGGTCCATCGAGGTCAGCAGGATTTCGCCCGCGCCGCGCGCAACGACCTTTTTCGCAAACGCCACGGCGTCGATGCCGGTCGGCTGGCGTCCGCCATGGGTATAGATTTCCCAGGCGCTTTCGCCCTCTTTCGGGGCTTCGGTCCGGCGCTTGGCGTCGATCGCCACCACGATGCACTGATTGCCGAACTTGTCGGCCGCTTCGGCGACGAAATCCGGGTTCTTCACCGCCGCCGAATTGATCGACACCTTGTCTGCGCCACACAGCAGAAGCTTGCGGATATCGGCAACGGTCCGCACCCCGCCGCCAACGGTCAGCGGCATGAAGCAGTGTTCGGCCGTGCGGGTCACGACATCGAAGATCGTCTCGCGATTGTCGGAGGTGGCGGTGATGTCGAGAAAGCAGAGCTCGTCGGCGCCCGCCGCGTCATAGGCACGTGCGGCCTCCACCGGATCGCCGGCATCGATCAGATCGACAAAGTTCACGCCCTTGACGACGCGTCCGTCCTTGACGTCGAGACAGGGAATGACGCGGGCTTTGAGTGTCATGACGGCAGACCTTTCAGCATCTCAAGCGCCTCGGCCGGATCGATCCGTCCATCATATAGCGCGCGGCCGGAGATTGCGCCTTCCAGGATCTGGGCGTCGGGCCTTGTCATGCGAGCGATATCGTCCATCGAGGCGAGGCCGCCTGAGGCGATGACCGGGATGTTGACGGCGGCGGCGAGCGCGAGCGTTGAGTCCCAGTTGATGCCGGTCAGCACCCCGTCGCGGTCAATATCGGTGTAGATGATCGCGGCAACGCCGGCGCCCTCGAAACGCTTTGCCAGTTCGACCACCTCAAGCTCGGACGCTTCCGCCCAGCCCTCGACCGCCACCTTGCCGCCGCGCGCATCGATGCCGACGGCGATCTTTCCGGGAAAAGCCTTGCAGGCGGCCTTCACCAGTTCCGGATCGCGCACGGCAACGGTGCCGAGAATGACGCGGGCCAAACCCTTTGTGAGCCAGTTTTCGATATGGTCGAGCGAGCGGATGCCGCCGCCGAGCTGTACCGGATTTTTCGTCGCCTTCAGGATGGCGTCAACCGCCTCGCCGTTGACGCTTTCGCCGGCAAAGGCGCCATTCAGATCCACCACATGCAGATGGGTAAAGCCCTGGTCTTCAAAGGCTTTCGCCTGGGCGGCGGGATCGGGATTGTAGATCGTCGCCTGCTCCATGTCGCCGAGCTTGAGGCGCACGCACTGGCCGTCTTTCAGGTCGATGGCTGGAAATAGGATCATCTGGCTTCAGTCTCTCGAATTGGAAGTGCGGCAGCCCTAAGGCGTCCACGTCAGAAAATTGGCGATCAGCTTCAGGCCGAGCGTCTGGCTCTTTTCCGGGTGGAATTGCGAGCCGGCCTTGTTGCCGTCTGCGACGAAGGCGGTGACGGGGCCGCCGTAATCGGTGGTGGCGATCACCTGTTCCGGCTTTTTTGCGGCCAGGTGATAGGAGTGGACGAAATAGGCGTGCAACCCGTCTTCGCCCGTCGGGATGCCGTCGAAGAGCGGATGCGGCGTGTTCAGCGTCAGCGTGTTCCAGCCGATCTGCGGGATCTTGAGGTCGGGATCGGCGGGCGTGATTTCGGTCACGTCGCCGGCAATCCAGCCAAAACCTTCCGAGACGGTCTTTTCCTGGCCGCGCTCGGACATGAGCTGCATGCCGACGCAGATGCCGAGGAAGGGTCGGGCCTTGTCCTCGGCCACCTCGCGGATCGCCTCGACCATGCCCGGAACGGTGTCAAGTCCGGCGCGGCAGTCGGCATAGGCGCCAACGCCCGGCAGAACGACGCGATCGGCGGCTGCCACGATCTCGGCCTTGTCGGTGAGGATGATCTCGGCGTCGAGGCCCGCTTCGCGCGCGGCCCGCTCGAAGGCCTTGGTGGCCGAGCGCAGATTGCCGGAGCCGTAATCGATTATCGCAACTTTCATCATCGTCATCTTGCAGAATAGGTGTCCATCAGGCCGATGCCGGAAGGCATCGCAGCGCGATTGCCGGCAGGGCCGGAGGTGAAATCGGCGAATATCGGGCGGTCTGTCCGGCCGGCAAAATAGATCGCTTCCGCCGTCTCGATATCGGGCGCAACCACAACGCCATCAGCCATGAAACCGCGCCGTTCCATGGCGAGCGCCTTCCATTCGCGCCCCTCGAACCCGATCAGCAGGTTGAGCGCGAGCGAGGCGGCGCTTGCGCCAAGCGAAAGCGGCTCGAAATAACCGGCAACGGCCAGCGCGATCGAAAGCGCCAGCGTGATGAAGCCCGCCAGCCAGGCCCGGTTCGCCAGAAGCCAGAACGGGCCGAACAGAAAGGCAAGCCAGGCGAAGCGGTCGCGGATGAAGCGGATTTTCTCCGGATCATTATCGCCGGGCGGGATCAGAACGAGGTAACTTCCCATCGGGCCTCCTTCAGGCGAGCATGCCCTTTGTTGATGGCACGCGGCCCTGTTGGCGCGGATCGATCTCGGCGGCGGCGCGCAGCGCGCGAGCCACGGCCTTGAAGCAGGTCTCGGCGATATGGTGGCTGTTGGCGCCGTAATGATTGAGCACATGCAGCGTGATGCCGGCGTTCTGGGCCAGAGCATGGAAGAATTCGCGCACCAGCTCGGTGTCGAACGTGCCGATCTTTTCCGACGGGAACGTCACGTTCCAGACGAGAAACGGTCGGCCGGAGAGGTCGAGCGCGGCCTTGGTCATGGTCTCGTCCATGGCAAGGTCGATCGAGGCATAGCGGGTCACGCCGGCGCGGTCGCCAAGCGCCTTTGCCAGCGCCTGGCCGATGGCGATGCCGACGTCTTCTACCGTATGATGATCATCGATGTGCAGGTCGCCCCTCGCCTCGATCGTCATGTCGATCAGCGAATGGCGGGAAAGCTGGTCGAGCATATGGTCGAAAAAGCCGATCCCCGTCGAAATCCGCGCCTCGCCCGTGCCGTCGACATTGACGGTTACGGAAATGGCGGTTTCCTTGGTCTTGCGCGCAATTTCCGCGCGGCGGGCTTCGCTTTCGGCTGCCATTCTTGTCTTCTCTCTCCATGACATGCGGTGCAGCCGTTTCTTAACAGGCAGGCCCGGCAAGCGCAAAAGAAAAGCGGGAACGGCGCGCGGTCTGCCGGGCCATCTTGACAATTGTGATGTTGCCTGTCGAAATTTCGCTTCGGAGCAGAATTCGCGGTGTCTTGCGGCTTTCATCGGGGTCCGTTCTCGTTTACAGCCTCAGTGCTGATTATCCTCCCCGAAAGTCCCTCAAATGCCGTCCACCCTTCGTCCTTCGCTGATCTATTTCCTTGCCGCCTTTGCGGCCGGCTGCATCATGGCCGTCATGACCCACCTGAATGCGGTCGTCGCGCTTTACGGCTCGCCCATGTATGCCTCCTGGGCCGGCCATGGCTGCGGCACGATCGCCGCCGTCGCCATTCTCGTCTTCCTTCATTTCCGTAAATCCGGAGCCGAAGAGAGCGACCCGAAGGTCGAAAAAATCCGCGTGCCCTGGTGGGGCTATCTCGGCGGCGTCTCGGGCGCGGCCACCGTTGTCGCCGCATCGCTCGCGGTCAATTCGCCTCTGGCGCTGTCGGGCGCGATCGCGCTCGGCCTTGGCGGCCAGGTTCTGTTTTCGCTCGCCGCCGACCAGTGGGGCCTGTTCGGCCTTCCCGCGCGCCGCCTCGACCTCAGGGACCTTGCTGCGGTCGTCTTCATTCTGGCGGGCAGCATTCTCGTCATCATGTCAGGGGGAGCGCAGGCATGATCTTTCCGATCCTCTTTGCCGTTGCCGCCGGCGTTCTCGTCGGCATCAGCCGCCAGGTCAACGGGCGTCTCAGCGTCTCCACCTCGCCGATGGTGTCCTCCTTCTACAATCACATTGTCGGCTTCATCACCGTCAGCGTGGTCGCCGTCATCATCGGCGGGCTGATCCCGCCGACCGTGTCCGAGGTCCCGCTCTACGGCTATCTCGCCGGACCCGTCGGCGTCATCTTTGTGGCCGCCGGCTCCTGGGTCATCCCGAAAATCGGCGCGGTCAATACGGCCGTGCTGATCATTGGCGGCCAGATGTTCATGAGCGCGGTCATGGATGTGGTCGAAGGCGTCGAGGGCCAGCCGCTTCTGAGGCTTGCCGGACTGGCGCTCATTCTCGTCGGCATGATCATCGCGCAGAGCCGCAAGAAACCGCAAGTGACCGCCTGAGCGAACCCTCACGGATTGCAAATGTGGCGCGGCTGCCTACATAGGAAGCCGGACAGGGCTTCGTGCGCTTTGGCGAGGCCCGCAAATGAGGTGACTATCATGAGCGAACACAATCCCTTCGGCACCATGCACGCCACCACGATCATCACCGTGCGCAAGGACGGCAAGGTGGTGATGGCCGGTGACGGTCAGGTCTCGCTCGGCCAAACGGTGATGAAGGGCAATGCCCGCAAGGTCCGCCGCATCGGCAAGGGCAATGTCATTGCCGGTTTTGCCGGCGCGACGGCCGATGCCTTCACCCTTCTGGAACGGCTGGAACGCAAGCTGGAGCAATATCCCGACCAGTTGATGCGTGCCTGCGTCGAGCTTGCCAAGGACTGGCGCACGGACAAATATCTGCGCAATCTCGAAGCCATGATGCTGGTCGCCGACAAGGACATTACGCTGGCTGTCACCGGCAATGGCGATGTGCTGGAACCCGAACACGGCGTCATGGCCATCGGCTCGGGCGGCAATTATGCCTATGCGGCGGCCTGGGCGCTGATGGACAGCGACAAGCCCGCCGATGTCGTCGCCCGCCGCGCCATGGAGATCGCCTCGGAAATCTGCGTCTACACCAACGGCAATATCATCGTGGAAACGCTGGATGCCGCCTGACGGGACCATAGGTTTCAGGCCGCTTCGCGAATGCGATCTTGAACTGATGGCCCGCTGGCTTGCCGCGCCGCATGTCGCGGCCTGGTGGGAACGGGCGGAGAGACAGGTCGAGCAGATGCGTTCGCACCTTGATGATCCGACGGTCTCCCCTTTTGTCGTTTTGCTGGACGAAGAGCCGATCGGCTATATCCAGCTTTGCGATCTCGACGGCGAGCGCGAAAAGGAGCCCGCCCTTGCCGACCAGCCCGCCGGCACGTTCGGGATCGACCAGTTTATCGGCCCGGCCGGGATGATCGGCAAGGGGCTCGGCACGAGGCTCGTCTCCGCCATGGCGGAGCGGGCACTGAAGAAAGACGCCAAGCGCGTCCTCGTCGATCCGCATCCCGACAATGCGGCGGCGATCCGCGCCTATGAGAAGGCCGGCTTTGTCCGGCTCGGTACCTTCAGCATGACAAGCGGTCCGGCGCTGCTGATGGCCCGCGACCCTTGAGGAGCAGTAACATATGACCAATTTTTCCCCCCGCGAGATCGTCTCCGAGCTCGACCGTCACATCATCGGCCAACATGATGCAAAGCGCGCCGTCGCAATCGCGCTTCGAAACCGCTGGCGCCGCCAGCAGCTCCCCGACGATCTGCGCGACGAGGTGATGCCGAAGAACATCCTGATGATCGGCCCGACCGGCGTCGGCAAGACCGAGATCTCACGCCGCCTAGCCAAACTGGCCGGCGCCCCCTTCATCAAGGTCGAGGCCACGAAGTTCACCGAGGTTGGCTATGTCGGCCGCGATGTCGAGCAGATTATTCGCGACCTCGTCGAGCTCGGCCTTGTTCTGGTGCGCGAGAAGAAGCGCCAGGAAGTCCAAGCCAAGGCTCATGCCAATGCCGAGGAGCGCGTGCTCGAGGCGCTGGTCGGCAAGACGGCCTCGCCCGCGACCCGCGACAGTTTCCGCAAGAAGCTGCGCGCCGGCGAGCTGGACGAAAAGGAAATCGACATCGAGATCGCCGATACCGCTTCGGGCATGCCGGGGCTGGAAATACCGGGCATGCCGGGCGCCAATATCGGCGTTCTGAACCTGTCGGAAATGTTCGGCAAGGGCATGGGCGGAAAGACCAAGAAGGTCCGCACCACGGTCAAGGCCTCCTATGAGGACCTGATCCGCGACGAGAGCGACAAGCTGCTCGATGACGAGGTGATCCAGCGCGAGGCGCTGCGGCTGGTGCAGGAAGACGGCATCGTCTTCCTCGACGAGATCGACAAGATCGCCGCCGGTGACGGGCGCATGGGGGCCGGCGTCTCCCGCGAGGGCGTGCAGCGCGACCTGCTGCCGCTGGTCGAGGGCACGACGGTTGCCACCAAATACGGGCCGATCAAGACGGACCATATCCTGTTCATCGCGTCCGGCGCCTTCCACGTTTCCAAGCCATCCGATCTTCTGCCGGAACTGCAGGGTCGCCTGCCGATCCGCGTCGAGCTGCAGGCGCTGACCAAGGAAGACTTCCGCCGCATCCTGACGGAAACCGAGGCCAGCCTTATCCGTCAGTATCGCGCGCTGATGGAAACGGAAGAACTGAAGCTCGACTTCACCGAGGACGCGATCGACGCGCTCGCCGACGTCGCGGTGCATCTGAATGCCACGGTGGAAAATATCGGCGCGCGCCGGCTTCAGACGGTGATGGAACGGGTTCTGGACGAGATCTCGTTCACCGCGCCCGACCAGTCCGGCCAGGAAATCATGATCGATTCCGATTACGTGCGCGAGCATGTCGGCGATCTGGCCAATGACACGGACCTGTCGCGCTACATTCTCTAGGGTTTCGTTAGCCCTCTTTTTTCACGTGAAACAATGAAGGCCGGCACTTGGTGCCGGCCTTTCCGCTTTCTCCGGGGCGCCCGCGTCCGCGCGGACCCTAGCTGGTGCGGCTGGCGAGCTGGGTGCTGAGCCCCTTCTTCAGGCTCGGCACGGCGACGATATAGTCCACCTCATTGTCACGATAGGCTTTCAGGAACTTGTAATAGTCCTTGAATACCAGGCACCCGTGGGAATCGCCCGGCGTGCGCAGCATGTAGGTATGGGCGAGAAGGCCGGTGCGTCCGAGCGGGTTGGTGCCGTCGACCGAGGTCATTCGCAACGCCGGGACACCGTGGAACAACGATTCCCGCATCGACAGCCTGTAGGTGGCTGCCGGAACGGCGCCCGCCATCTTCACATGGGTGTGGTTCGGGTCGTCGCGATATTTGCCCTTGCCGGAATGGGCCTCCATCACCTCGCCGTCGGGCATGTAGACCTTGCCGGCGGCAATATCATAGACCGCCACCTTCGATGTGCGTTCCGGCACTTCGCCGAAAATGCCGTCGAGCCCGTCATGGCCGAAATCGGCATAGGCCAGCGTCAGTCCCGCCGGGCGTTTCTCCGGCGTGGGAACCTCGCCGGGCGCCAGACGCGAATCATCGGCTCCCTGCAACACGAGCTTGAAAGCGCCGCCCGCACTGTCGTCCGCCGGGCCACTTGGAGAGACGGCGGCAAGCGCCGTGCTTGGCGCGATCGTGGCCGGGCCCGGCGCTCTTGCAGGCGCCTTCGGCATCAGTTCCGGTGGAACGCCGGCAAGAGCGAGCTCGTTTCCGGCATTATCGGCAATCTGTTCGGCAACCATTTTGCGCTGCAGGACAGTGAGCGCCGTCTGGCCGCTCAGTTCAAGCTTCGGCTTCAGATAGGACAGGCGCACATCCTCGGCTTTCAGCCCCTTGGCACGGGCCTGGCCTTCGCGGGCGGCGAGAAGCCGCGATGCCTTGGCGCTCTGCGCGCGTTCGGGCGTCCTGAAGGCCGGGTTCAGCGTCAGGCCGAGTCCGGCTGTTGAGGAAAGCTGCGGCTTGGCGACCGTTGCCGAGATGATCGGCGAGGCGGCGATCACCGCGATCGCACCGCCTGTCACGAGCAGGAAGGCGGCCGCCGTTGCAAGCCGGGTCATGCGGCTTTTGCCGCCGCTGCGAATGGACGAATTTCGATGCTTCTTCGACGTCACGAGGCACACTTCCTACGCATTACTCAAAAACGGTGTGTCTGTTTTCAGCCGGCAAAATACTGCGCGCAGGGTAAATTTTTTATTACGCGGGCCCGAAGCTCTTTCGTTAAGGCCCGTCACGCCTTGCCCCGGAACCTTTTTGCCGCAGAACGCGTTCGGAGATTGTCTGGCTGTCAAGGGCAAAGACGCCGTGAGAAAATCCGCTCTCATGCAGTTGCCTTTCGTTATCCGATTGGTCGCTTTGGACGCTAACGTTCGCGTCAGTTTTCGTCCAACCTTGCCGGTATTTGCAAAAAAGGGGCAAAATACGGCCGCAGCAGAAAATGAGCCGCGGCCCGGACAACAGCGGAAGAGAAGCCGGAAACGCCGGCCGATCAATCTGTCTGAGGCACGCCAAGGCTTGCGGCGGCCTCCGTTTCCGTTCAATATCCGCCCGACCGGCTTCACGCCGGCCAATTTCAGACCGCTCTTTGAATAACAAACTGCGGACCTATTTGACAAGTTCGGCCTGTCTTCCGCCGGTGGGCAGCGCATTTATCGATATTCGGCCACGAGGCCCCGACTTGGTTGAGAATTTTCATCTCTACGCCACGCTGGCAATTATCGCCGGAACGATTCTCCTCTACGCGCTCGACCGGTTCCCGGTGGAGAGCATTTCGCTCGGTACGATAACCCTTCTTCTTGTCCTGTTCGGCACCTTCCCCTTCACGCCGGAAGGCGGCGACACCGTCTCCGTGGAGGCGCTCCTTTCCGGCTTCGCCTCACCGGCCCTGATCACGGTCCTGGCGCTGCTGATTGTCGGCAAGGGACTGTTTGCCACGGATGCGCTCGAAGGCGTTACAAACCGGATCGGCCGGATCTACGGCGGCAATCCGCGGCTTTCCATTGCCATCATTCTCGTGGTTGCCGGCGTCACCTCGGCTTTTTTGAACAATACGCCGGTGGTGGTCATCTTCATTCCGGTGCTGACTTCGCTTGCCGCCCGGTTTCGCCTGCCGGCCTATCAGATCTTCATGCCGCTCTCCTTCATCACCATTCTCGGCGGCATGACGACGATGATCGGTTCGTCGACAAACCTGATCGCCGCCGGCATGGCCGCGAATGAGGGGCTTGAGATCGGTTTCTTCGAGATCACCGGCATGGGCATGATCCTTGCGGGCATCGGCTATCTCTATGTGCTGTTCGTCCTGCCCCGCATTCTCGGCAGCGAGCGCTCGGAGCAGAAGTCGGGTCTGGAAAGCTCCGGCACGCAGTTCCTTGGCGAAATCGTGCTGCAATCGTCCAGCCGCTTTGTCGGCGACAGTCCGCGTTCGGGCTTCTTTCCCAATCTGACGCCGATGTCGCTGCATGCGGTCATCCGCGAAGGCACGGTGCTGCTGCCGCCCTATGATGACGGACTTTCGCTGCGCGAGGGCGACCGGCTGCAGATGACCGGGACCCGCAAGGCCTTCATGGACATGCTGGCCAAGGGCGAGATCAGCCTTTCCGAACCGCCGGACGGAACGATACCCGCCGCGGAAAGAAAGGTCGGGCCACATTATCACCTGGCAGAGGCGGTGATCGCGCCGGGCTCCCTGTTCGAAGGGCGCACGGTACGCTTCAGCGGCATCCAGCAACGCTTCGACGTCACCGTCTTCGGCGTCCGCCGCAAGAGCCGCATGGCCCGCGCGCCGCTGGCGCAGCTGAGGTTCGAGGCCGGCGATACGCTTCTGATCGGCGGCAATGAGGACGATGTGATGTCGATGCGCGGCAATCATGACCTGCTCTTGCTGGAACATTCGGCCGAAAGCGTGCCGCCGCGCGACAAGGCGCTGATCGCAAGCTTCCTGTTTGCCGCCATCGTCCTCTTCTCGGCCACGGGCCTTTCGCCCATGGTCGTCAACGCGGTGGCCGGCGCGCTGCTGATGATCGTCTTCGGCTGCCTCACCTTCCAACAGGCCGCCCGCGCCTTCGACCGGCAGATCTTTCTGCTCGTCGGCGCCTCGATCGCCATGGCCACCGCGCTTGAGGCGACGGGCGGGGCGCGCATGATCGCTGAAGGCATTATCGGCCTTGGCGGCGGGTCTTCCGCACCGGTCATCCTGGCGCTGCTTTTCGTCGGCGTCGCATTCCTGACCAACGTTCTTTCGAACAATGCGGCTGCCGCGCTGTTCATTCCCATTGCGCTCGACATGGCAAACCGCATCGGCGCGCCGCCGGAAGTGTTTGCCGCCGCCGTCATCTATGCGGCGAACTGCTCCTTCGCGACACCGATCGCCTATCAGACCAATCTCATGGTCATGGGCCCGGGCCATTACGGCTTCGGCGATTTCCTGCGCGCGGGCCTGCCGCTGATCGCCGTCATCACCGTCGCCTTTTCGCTTCTGGCGCCCTGGTATTACGGGCTTTGAAAATCGACGGCCTCAGTTCATGCTCGTCCAGTCGGCGGATTTGCAGATCAGCTTGCCGAGCACGCAGCCGCGCGTGCGCATGGCCGCGCCCTCGAGCGAGATTTCCATGGAATAGGTCATGCCGCGCCGGACATCGCGCGCCTTGCCCTCATAGCGCGATTGCGACACCGGCTCGACATCCATGATCAGCTTGTCGCCGACCCTCTCATGGCGCGTTCCGGGCTTGACCCAGATGTTGGTGGCGCAGAGATCATCGCCGCAGCGGTCAACGCGCACCTGCGCCTTGCCGTCGCCGCGCGCCCAGACGCCCGTGAGCTCGGACGCTTCGGCAAGACAGGGCAAAGCCGCCATCGGAAGGGCAAACAATAGTCCGGTTCTGCTGGTCACTTTCGTTCTCCTCACATAACGACATGAAGAGATACGCAAGAGCGGGCGGATTGGTTCAGTCGCCCGCGTTTTTATAGTCAAGGCCGATGTCGAGAACCGGCGCTGAATGGGTGAGCCAGCCGATCGAAATGAGGTCGACGCCGGCTTCGGCGACAGCGCGCGCCGTTTCCGGCGTAATGCCGCCGGAGGCTTCGGTCACCGCCCGACCGCCGACGATTGCGACCGCCCGCCTGAGCGTTTCAGGCGTCATGTTGTCGAGCAGAACGGCATCGACGCCCACCGCCATCGCCTGCTCCAGCTGTTCGAGCGTATCGACCTCCACCTCGATCTTCACCATATGGCCGGCGTTTTCCTTGGCGCGGAGAATGGCGGTCTGGATGTCGCCGGCAATGGCGATGTGATTGTCCTTGATCAGCACGGCATCGGCCAGCGAGAAGCGGTGATTGCCGCCGCCGCCTGCCTTGACCGCGTATTTCTCCAGCGCCCTCAGCCCCGGCGTCGTCTTGCGGGTGCAGACAATGCTGGCGCCGGTGCCGGCAACGGCATCGACAATGCTGCGCGTGACGGTGGCGATGCCGGAAAGATGGCCGAGAAAATTGAGCGCCGTGCGCTCGCCGGTCAAAAGCGCCCGCGACGGTCCGGTCACGGTTGCGATCGTGGCGCCCGCCGCTACCGTCTCGCCGTCTTCCACATGGCGCGCCATGCGGATTTCCGGGTCGATGAGGGCAAAGGCGAGTGCCGCGGCATCGAGCCCGGCAATCACGCCCTCCTTGCGCACGGCCATCACCACCGTTGAGCGATGGTCGGCCGGAATGACCGCATTCGCGGTGACATCGCCGGCAAGGCCGAGATCTTCCTCAAGCGCGCGGCGCACGGCGGGTTCGATGATCAGGCGGGGAAGCGGTGCCGGCATGTCAGGCGCTCCTTCTGTAAGGGGTATGGGAAAGCGCGTGCGCCGCGTCGAGGATTTCCGGCAGCGTCATGACCTGCCGTTCGGGTTGCGGCGTCTTCAGCGGGAAATCGCTGCGGGCATGGCCGCCGCGCGATTCCTCCCGCCGATGGGCGAAGACGGCAACCGAAAGCGCGACCAGCGCCGGATCGGCTTCGGCCTCTTCCGCCTCGACCAGCGGCAGCAGGGCTTCGATGGCCCGGGCGAGTCCCTCTCCCGTGCGCAACACGCCGAGCGTCTGCGAGACGATCTCCCGCACGACGCCGATCTCGGCCGGCATGGGAAGGCAGGCCGAAGGCAGCGGCCGGCCCGATGCATCCGGCAGGCCGGCGATATCGCGGGCGGCGGCGAGGCCGCAGACGGCGGCTTCCAACAGCGAGTTGCTGGCAAGCCGGTTGGCCCCGTGAAGCCCGGTGGCAGCGCATTCGCCGACGGCCCAGAGGCCGGTCATGCTCGAGCGTGCGCGGTGATCGACGGCGATACCGCCCATGGCATAGTGCTCGGCCGGGCGCACGGGGATGAGCTCTTCAGCCGGATTGATGCCGGCTTTGGCGCAGATTGCCGAAATCGCCGGAAACCGGACGGCAAAGCCGCGTCCGAGCGCCTGTCTGGCGTCAAGATACACCCGGCCGCCGCGCCCGATCTCGGCGGCGATGGCGCGGGCGACCACGTCGCGCGGCGCAAGTTCGGCGCCGGGGGTTGCTGCGAGAAAGCGCTCGCCCTTCTCGTTGACCAGCACAGCGCCCTCGCCGCGCACCGCCTCGCTGATGAGCGGCAGCGGGCGCAGATCGGTGGCAAGCGCCGTCGGGTGGAACTGGACGAATTCCATATCGGCAACGAGCGCGCCGGCGCGGGCGGCCAGCATCACGCCCTGGCCGAAATTGCCGGACGGATTGGTGGAAATGTCGTAGAGCCCGCCAATGCCGCCGGTCGCAATCACCACGCGGCTGGTCGGGATGGTCAGCGGTTCGCCGTTGCGCGCAGCGACGAGGCCGCAGACCGCGCCATCGGCAACCACCAGCCGCCTCACCTCGGTATCGGCCATGACGGTGATGGAGGGCGTTGCCGCAACGGCCTTGGTCAGCGCGGCAATGACCGCGGCGCCCGTCGCATCGCCGCCGGCATGCAGGATGCGCCGACGCGCATGGGCCGCTTCCAGGCCGAAGGCGAGCCGGCCATTGGCATCACGGTCGAAGACAACGCCATGGCGTTCAAGAAAGCCGATGGCCTCGGGCGCAGCGGTAAGGATCGCGTGAGCCGCCTCCCGGTCGCAAAGCCCGTCGCCGGCTGCAAGCGTGTCCTCAAGATGAAGCGCGGCGCCGTCATCGTCGCCAAGGGCTGCGGCAATGCCGCCCTGGGCCCAGCCGGTGGAAGTTTCGCCGCCGGGCGCCGCCTTCGTCACCAGGGCCACCGGACGCGGTGCCAGGGCCAGCGCCGTCACCAGCCCGCCAATGCCCGAACCGATGACGACGACGGGCGCGCTCATACCGCGAGCATCCGTTCGACAGCGCGTCGTGCATCGGCGGCGATCGCCGGGTCGACGGTGACTTCGTGGCGGTTTTCTTCCAGGGCAGCGCGGATATTGGCAAGCGAGATGCGCTTCATGTGCGGACAGAGATTGCAGGGCCGGACGAAATCGACATCCGGGTGCTGAACCGAGACATTGTCGCTCATCGAGCATTCCGTCAGAAGCACGACCCGTCCGGGCTTTGCCGTGCCGACATAATCGGACATGCCGGCGGTGGAGCCGGAGAAATCGGCCTCGGCAACCACGTCCGGCGGGCATTCGGGATGGGCGATGATGGTCACCCCCGGCCAGGCGGCGCGCATTTCGCGCACATCGTCCGCGGTGAAAAGCTCATGCACCTCGCAGTGGCCATGCCAGGCAATCAGCTCGACATCGGTCTCGCGGGCGATGTTCTTGGCCAGATACTCATCCGGCAGCATTAGCACCTTGGGTACGCCGAGCGACTCCACCACGCGTTTCGCATTTCCCGAGGTGCAGCAGATGTCGGACGCGGCTTTGACGGCGGCGGACGTATTCACATAGGTGACCACCGGCACGCCGGGATGGGCCTGGCGCAGAAGCGCGATGTCCTCCGGCGTGATGGAGTCGGCAAGCGAGCAGCCGGCGCCCATATCGGGGATCAGCACGGTCTTTTCCGGGTTCAGGAGTTTCGCGGTCTCGGCCATGAAATGAACGCCGGCCAGCACGATCACATCCGCTTCCACCTTGGTCGCCTCGCGGGCCAGCGCCAGGCTGTCGCCGACGATATCGGCAACGCCGTGGAAGATCTCCGGCGTCTGGTAGTTATGCGCCAGGATGACGGCGTTCCTTTCCCGCTTCAGGCGCAGGATGGCGTCGATGTCATCCTCGAAGGAAAGCCATTCGGCCCTGGGCACCACATGGGCAACGCGGTCATAAAGCGCGGCGGCGGAGAGGGGGGCATTCATCGGCACGTCCTCCTTACGGCAGGCGAGGTTTCCCACGCCGGTTAATACTCAATTAGAGTATATCGTGGAGGCGAGTCATAGACCCTTGTCTTTGCGCTGTCAATTGGGGGCTTTTTGCTCGGCGGGGGCAGAGCGGCGGCTTTCGCGCCCGTCACATCCGCGCGACGGGCAGCCTCGAGCCGGAAAGGGCGCGTTCCTCGCGCACCGCATGGCGGTAGCGGAAGAGTTTGGCCGGGCGGCCGCCGGTCCCGCTCGTCGTCTCGCCGGTTTCTTCGATCAGCTGCTGCTGGTCGATCTGGCGGCGGAAATTCGGCTTGTGCAGCGTTAGCCCCGCGAGCGCCTCGACGCCCTTCTGCAATTGAAGCAGCGTGAAGCATTCAGGCATGAGCTCGAAGATCACCGGCCGGTATTTGATCTTGGCGCGCAGGCGGGCAATGCCGGTGGCAAGGATGCGCCGGTGGTCGGCGGCCATCGGCCTTCCGAACCAGAAGGCCGGCGCAAGACCTGCCTCGGCGATCAGCCCGGCCTCATACATCAACTCGTAGCGCTGCAGCACCAGTTCCTCGTTCCAGGCCATGCCGTTGAGCCCAAAGGCAAAATCCAGCCGGTGGCGGCGCGCCGCGCGGCCGGGCCGTTCGCTCGCGGCCCACTGGCTGAGCATGTCCGTTATCTGTTCAAGGATTTCAGGGCGACCGGCGCGCAGATCCTCCCAGGGGAAATAGCTGTACCAGTCCTTCCACAGCGGACCGCCGCTTCCCGGCGGCGGCTGTTCGCGCACCAGGCCCAGATAGCTGATCGAGATCGTCCGGTGCGCGCCGGGCTCGAAACCGCGATCGCGATCGGCGAAGGTATAAAGCTGCTCGAGATAGCCGACCGGATGACCCGTCTGGTTTTCCACCCACGCACGAAGCCCGGCCTGCAGGCTGCTGTGCGCACTTTCGAGCGGCCCGGAAGGCAGCGCCTTCCCCATCGCAACGGTCATCACCCGCGGCGCGTCATCCGTCAGCGCGGTCAAGACTGCAATCAATTCTGGACGGGCAAGGGCCTCGGTCACGGGCGCTCCGCTGGTTGGGCTTTGCCCATGGGCGTAACACCGAATGGCGGGAACGCCAAGCATGACATCAGACGAAGCGTGACCCAAGGCGCGGACGGATGCGTTCATCGATCGCAAACATCGCTTCTGCCGGAAACCTTCCGGCGGCATGAACTTCATCCGGGCCCGGGAAAGGGATCGCGCCTTGAATATTCGCGCGGTCCTCTGGTAAAATCGGAGTAAAGCGTCCGCTATTGCGCGTCTACCGGCCGATCGACGGATGAGTTGCTTATTGCGGGTCGCGTTCGCGGTCCTTGAGGATGAATATCGTCAATTTGTTGCACGTCAGGATCGGTTTTTGCCGCCACTGTGGAAAGCAATCATCCTAAAGAGTAAAGCCGTGCAGCGGAAATAGAATTGCGCCGAAACAGCCTTATTTTTACGAAAACGTGAAATTGGTGAATTCGAAAGCTATTTCAGGCGCTTGCGGATTGTTCAAATCGCCGGGGCACAAGCTTTTTGATTGCATGGTCAAAAAAAAACGATAGTCTCGCCATCAGTGTGGCGGCCGTGGTTGGGAACGGGGCCATGCGCATGACTTTCGTGCGCGCCAGGGCAACTGTAACGATGCCGGCTGGCGCAGATGCGGCTTTGATCCGTTGCGGCTGACATGTTCTTTATGGTCGTGCGGGTTTCACGGAGGATCCGGTGTCTTGAAAACCGGTCCGATGACCAACAAGGGGAAAATGATGAAAAAACTGAAGGCTTTGGCGCTCGCCACGAGCTTCTTCGTAGCGCTTGGCGGTGCGGCCAGCGCAAAGACTCTTGTCTATTGCTCGGAAGGTTCGCCGGAAGGTTTCGACCCGGCGCCCTATACGTCCGGCACGACCTTCGACGCTTCTTCGCGTGCGGTATTCAATCGCCTTGCGGAATTCAAGCACGGCTCCACCGAAGTCGAGCCGGGTCTTGCCGAAAGCTGGGATGTGTCCGATGACGGGCTGGAATACACCTTCCACCTGCGTCCGGGCGTCAAGTTCCAGACCACTGACTATTTCACCCCCACGCGCGAGATGAACGCCGACGACGTCATCTTCTCCTTCGAGCGTCAGATGGATGAAGAGAGCCCCTGGTACCAGTATGCACCGGGCATTTCCTGGGAATATTTCAACGGCATGTCGATGCCGGACCTGATCAAGAGCATCGACAAGGTCGATGACATGACGGTCAAGTTCGTGCTCAACCGGCCGGAAGCGCCGATGATCGCCAACCTCGCCATGGACTTCGCCTCGATCGTTTCCAAGGAATATGCCGATCAGCTCGAAGAAGCCGGCACGATGGAGCAGTTCAACCAGAAGCCGGTCGGCACGGGTCCGTTCACCTTCGTGAACTACCAGCAGGACGCCGTCATCCGCTACAAGGCAAACCCGGACTATTTCAAGGGTAAGGAAGAACTCGACAATCTGATCTTCGCGATCACCACCGATGCCGCCGTGCGCCGCCAGAAGCTGGAAGCCGGCGAATGCCACATCATGCCTTATCCGTCGCCTGCCGATCTGGAAGCGCTGGAAGCCAATGACGACCTGACCGTTATGGAAAAGGAAGGTCTGAACGTCGGCTACCTCGCCTACAACACCAAGATGGCCCCCTTCGACAATCCGAAGGTTCGCAAGGCGCTGAACATGGCGATCGACAAGCAGGCCATTCTGGAATCGGTGTTCCAGGGCGCCGGCGAAGTGGCCAAGAACCCGATCCCGCCGACCATGTGGTCGTATAATGACGAGGTGCAGGACGACCCCTACGATCCGGAAGCCGCAAAGGCCATGCTGGAAGAAGAAGGCGTGACCGATCTTTCCATGAAGATCTGGGCTATGCCGGTGCAGCGTCCCTATAACCCGAACGCCCGTCGTATGGCCGAGCTGATGCAGGCCGACCTGGCGGAAGTCGGCGTCGACGCCGAAGTCGTCTCCTATGAATGGGGCGAATATCTGGCCCGTTCGTCGGCTGAAGACCGCGACGGCGCCGTGCTTCTGGGCTGGACCGGCGACAATGGCGACCCGGACAACTTCCTCGCCGTTCTGCTCGGCTGCGATGCCGTTGGCGGTTCCAACCGCGCCCAGTGGTGCTACCAGCCCTTCGAGGATCTGATCCAGAAGGCCAAGGTCACGTCCGATACCGAAGAACGTACCGAGCTTTACAAGCAGGCTCAGGTCGTTTTCAAGGAACAGGCGCCGTGGAATACGATTGCCCACTCGAAGGTGTTCATGCCGATGTCGACTTCGGTCGAAGGCTTCGTCATGGATCCGCTGGGTTACCACCGCTTCGATGATGTGACCATCAACGAATAAGAACAGACTTTAAAAGCTTTGGGGCCGGTCCAACCCGGCCCCTTCGCAATCAAGGCGTAAGACGCATTATGCTCAGATTTCTCTTCAGCAAGCTGCTGCTGATCGTCCCGACCTTTATCGGGATCACCATTGTTGCCTTCGGTTTTGTGCGTGTCCTGCCCGGCGATCCCGTCCTGCTTCTGGCCGGCGAACGCGGCATGGATCCCGACCGTTATCAGGCGCTTCTCCATCAGTTCGGCTATGATCGCCCGATCGTGGTGCAGTATCTTGACTATGTCTGGGGTCTGCTGCACGGCGATTTCGGCATCTCGATCTCGACCAAGCAGCCGGTGTTTCAGGAATTCCTGAACCTGTTTCCGGCGACCGCCGAACTGGCGATCTGCGCCATGTTGCTGGCGATCATCATCGGCATCCCCGCCGGCATCCTGTCGGCCGTCAAGCGCGGCTCGGTCTTCGATCAGGCGACCATGGGGATCGCGCTCACCGGCTATTCCATGCCGATCTTCTGGTGGGGCCTGCTGCTGATCATCCTGTTTTCCGGCATCCTCGGCTGGACGCCGGTCTCGGGCCGGATCTCGCTGCTCTACTATTTCCCTTCCGTCACCGGTTTCATGACGATCGACTCGCTGCTTTCGGGCGAAAAAGGCGCGTTTACCTCCGCGCTTTCCCACCTTATCCTGCCGTCCATCGTGCTGGCCACGATCCCGCTCGCCGTCATCGCGCGGCAGACGCGATCAGCCATGCTTGAAGTCCTGGGCGAGGACTATGTGCGCACGGCGCGCGCCAAGGGGCTTTCGGCAAAACGCGTCATCGGCGTCCATGCGCTCAGGAATGCGATGATCCCCGTCATCACCACGATCGGCCTGCAGGTCGGCATGCTGATGGCCGGGGCGATCCTGACGGAGACGATCTTCTCCTGGCCGGGCATCGGCAAGTGGATGATCGATTCGATTTCCCGGCGCGACTATCCGGTCGTGCAAGGCGGGCTGGTGCTGATTGCCGCCCTCGTCATGTTCGTCAATCTCGTGGTCGACCTGCTCTACGGTCTGATCAACCCCCGTATCCGCCACCAGTAGGAGCTCAGCCATGTCAGACAGCACGCTGGGCCAGCCGGTCCAAAAACGAAATATCCGCCTGCAGATGCTTTCCGAGTTCTGGCACTATTTCAGCCAGAACAAGGGCGCCGTCGTCGGCCTTGTCATCATCATTCTTCTGGTGCTGGTGGCAGTCTTTGCGCCGCTGCTCGCGCCGCATAACCCCATTGAGCAATATCGCGACATGTTTCTGACGCCGCCCTTCTGGCAGGAGGGCGGGACGCTCAACTTCCCGCTTGGAACGGATGCGGTCGGTCGCGATATTCTCTCGCGCCTCATCTATGGTTCGCGCTATTCGCTGGCGATCGGCCTGATCGTCGTCTCGATCGCGCTTCTCCTCGGCATCACGCTTGGCGTTGTCGCCGGTTTTTTCCGGGGCTGGGTCGATGTCGCGATCATGCGCGTCATGGACGTGATCCTCGCCTTCCCGCCGCTTTTGCTGGCGCTGGTGCTGGTCGCCGTCCTTGGCCCCGGCCTGTTCAACGCCATGATCGCGATCGCGCTCGTGTTGCAGCCGCATTTCGCCCGACTGACCCGCGCGGCGGTGATGGCGGAAGCAAAGCGTGAATATGTCGTCTCCGCCCGCGTTGCCGGCGCCCGCAATTTTCGGCTGATGTTCAAGACCATTCTGCCGAACTGCCTTGCGCCGCTGATCGTGCAGGCGACACTCTCCTTCTCCAACGCCATCCTGGAGGCCGCAGCGCTTGGCTTTCTCGGCATGGGCGCCCAGCCGCCGACGCCGGAATGGGGCACGATGCTGGCCGAAGCGCGCGAATTCATCCTGCGCGCCTGGTGGGTCGTCACCTTCCCCGGCCTTGCCATCCTGATCACCGTGCTGGCGATCAATCTTGTGGGCGACGGGTTGCGCGATGCACTCGATCCCAAGCTGAAGCGGAGCTAGAGACATGGAACCGCTACTCGACGTTCAGAACCTTTCCGTCAGCTTTCCGACCGCAAACGGCGAAACCACGGTGCTGCACAACGCCTCCTACCGCATCGATCGCGGCGAGGTGCTCGCCATTGTCGGCGAGAGCGGCTCCGGCAAGTCGGTTGCCATGCTCGCGGTCATGGGGCTTTTGCCGACGACAGCGCGGGTGACGGCCGACCGCATCGCCTTCGAGGGCCGCGACATCGTCGACATGCCGGCGAAGGAACGACGCAAGATCATCGGCCGAGACATCTCGATGATCTTCCAGGAGCCGATCGCCAGCCTCAACCCGTGCTTCACCGCCGGCTTCCAGATCGAGGAAGTGCTGAAACAGCATACCGATCTCGACAAGAAGGCGCGTCACAAGCGCGCCGTCGAACTGCTGGAAGCCGTCGGTCTGCCGAACCCGGAAGACCGGCTGAAGGCCTATCCGCACCAGATGTCGGGCGGCCAGTGCCAGCGCATCATGATCGCGATCGCCATGGCCTGCTCGCCGAAATTGCTGATTGCCGACGAGCCGACCACGGCGCTCGACGTGACGATCCAAAAACAGATCCTCGAACTGCTCGCCCGCCTGCAGGCGGAAACCGGCATGGCGATGATCATGATCACCCACGACATGGGCGTCGTCGCCGAGACCGCCGACCGGGTGGTAGTGCAATACAAGGGCCGCAAGATGGAAGAGGCGGACGTGCTGTCGCTGTTTGAAAAGCCGAAGCACGCCTATACCCGGGCGCTGCTGTCCGCCCTGCCGGAAAACGCCACCGGCGACCGGTTGCCGACCATCGACTATTCGGCCGACTTTACGGGAGAGACGCTGTGAGCGAGATCGTCGCAGAGGGAAAGAACATCGTCCGCGACTACATCGTGCCGGGCGGCATGTTCCACAAGGCCCGCACGGTGCGGGCGCTGAAGGGCGTCGATTTCTCCGTCGAGCGCGGCAAGACGCTGGCGCTCGTGGGGGAATCGGGCTGCGGCAAGTCCACCCTTGCCCGCATCATCACCATGATCGATGCGCAGACGGACGGCGAACTGACGATCGAAGGCCAGAAGGTCGACATTTCCGGCACGCGGCCGACGCCGGAGCAGCGCCGCAAGGTGCAGATCGTGTTCCAGAACCCCTATGGCTCGCTGAATCCGCGCCAGAAGGTGGGCGACGTTCTGATGGAGCCGCTTCTGCTCAACACCGATTATTCGGCAACGGACCGGCGCGACAGGGCCCATGATCTCCTGAAAAAGGTCGGTCTCGGACCGGAGCATTTCGACCGCTATCCACACATGTTTTCCGGCGGTCAGCGCCAGCGCATCGCCATTGCCCGCGCGCTGATCCTCAACCCGTCTCTTCTGGTGCTGGACGAACCGGTTTCCGCGCTCGACCTGTCGGTCCAGGCCCAGATCCTCAATCTGCTTGCCGACCTGCAGGACGAGTTCAACCTCACCTATATCTTCGTCAGCCACGATCTTTCCGTGGTGCGTTATATCTGCGACGAAATCATGGTGATGTATTTCGGCGAGGTCGTGGAGCGCGGCTCGCGCGATCAGGTGTTCACCGATCCGCAGCACGCATATACCCAGACCCTGTTCAAGGCGACGCCGCGCGCCGATGTCGAAAGCATCCGCGCGCGCCTTGCCGCCAAACAGGCGAAAATGGCTGCCGGCAACTGATATTGCCGGCGAATATCAGCGGTCTGACGTCTCCCAGCGCGGATTGAGCCAGGGCGCGGCGTTTTCCGGCGCGAGCGGCTGGCGACCCAGGATATGGTCGCTCGCCTTTTCCCCGACCATGATCGACGGCGCGTTGAGATTGCCATTGGTGATGCGCGGAAAGACCGAGCTGTCGGCAACCCGCAAGCCCTCGACGCCAATCACCCGGCATTCGGGATCGACCACCGCCATCTTGTCATCGGCGCGGCCTATCTTCGCTGTGCCGCAGGGGTGGTAGGCGCTTTCGGCGTGTTCGCGGATGAAGCCATCGATCTCGTCATCGCTTTGAACATCGCCGCCCGGCTGGATCTCCTTGCCGCGATAGGGGTCGAAGGCGGGCTGCGCGAAGATTTCACGCGTCAGGCGCACGCAGCGGCGAAAGTCCGCCCAGTCCTGTTCGTGGCTCATATAGTTGAAGGCGATCTTCGGCGCGTCCCTTGGATCGGCGCTTTTCAGCGTCACCGCGCCGCGCGATGGCGAGCGCATCGGCCCGACATGGGCCTGGAAGCCGTGGCCTTCGGCGGGTGCCGTGCCGTCATAGCGCACCGCCATCGGCAGGAAATGATACTGGATATCCGGATAGTCGACTCCGGCGCGCGAGCGCACGAAGGCGGCGCTCTCGAACTGGTTCGAGGCGCCGATGCCGGTCTTGAAGAACAGCCATTGCGCGCCGGCAAGCCCCTTGCCGAAGATGTTCCAGTGCTTGTAGAGCGTGATCGGCTGGGTGCTGGCCTGCTGGATATAGACTTCCAGATGGTCCTGCAGGTTCTTGCCCACGCCGGGGCGGTCGGCGACAAGCGGAATGCCGTGCTCGGCGAGCTCGGCTGCCGGGCCGATGCCGGAAAGAAGCAGCATTTTCGGCGTGTTGATCGAGGACGCCGCCAGAATGACCTCGCGGCGCGCGCGGATTGTCTCGACACGGCCGCCGCGCTCCACCTCGACGCCGACGGCGCGGCCATCCTCGATGATCACCTTGCGGGCGAAGCAGCGGATCAGATCGAGATTCTGTCGCTTGAGCGCCGGCTTCAGATAGGCATTGGCCGCCGACCAGCGCCTGCCCTTCCACACCGTCTGCTCCATCGGGCCGAAGCCTTCCTGCTTCTCGCCGTTGTAATCCCCGGTCGTCTCGAAGCCCGCCTGTCTGCCCGCCTCGACAAAGGCATGAAACAGCGGGTTCCTGCGCGGGCCGCGCGTCACATGCAGCGGGCCGTCCTTGCCGCGCCAGGACGGATCGCCGCCATGGCCGCCCTCGTGCCAGTGCTCCATGCGCTTGAAATAGGGCAGCACGTCCGCATAGCCCCAGCCGGCAGCCCCCGATTCCGCCCAGTGGTCATAGTCGCGCGCATGTCCCCGCACATAGACCATGCCGTTGATCGATGACGAGCCGCCGATCACCTTGCCGCGCGGGGTCACCAGCCGGCGGTTGCCCAGATACGGCTCGGGTTCGGAGACAAAACCCCAGTCGTAACGCTTCATGTTCATCGGGTAGGAAAGGGCTGCCGGCATCTGGATGAAGGGGCCGATATCGGTCCCGCCGAATTCCAGCACCAGCACGGAGTGCCTGCCGTCTTCCGACAGCCGTGCGGCCATGGCGGAACCTGCCGAACCGGAACCAACAATGACAAAATCTGCTTCAGTCAATTTCGAACCTTTCATTGCCGCGGCGGGCAAATGTTTTACGAGGCGCCGCTTGCGGCGTTTAACCGCCCCCTCGCTACCTGACACCCTCTCCCCCTTCTCTGCGTCATCCTCGGGCTTGACCCGAGGATCTAATCACCGTTCCATACGAGACGCGTACCGGCTGTCCCGCTAGGGTATTTCACAGCAAAAAACTGCCTACTCCGCTCGCGACAGACCTGGCTGGATCCTCGGGTCAAGCCCGAGGATGACGCCGAATGAGAAGGAGGGCCCGTCGTGAAAAAAGCCCCCTTCCACCTCTCCCTCTCAAGGGGGGGAATCGGTGGCGCTCAGGCACCACCCTCCTCAATACGGACTGTCGACCTTGCCCAGCGCCACCTGAACCGTCTTCAGCTGCGAATAGAATTCCATCGCCGCGCGCCCGTTCTCCCGGCCGAAGCCCGACTGCTTGACGCCGCCGAAGGGGATCTCGACCGGCGTCAGATTATAGGTGTTGATCCAGCAGATGCCGGCTTCAAGCGCGCCTGCCACGCGGTGGCCGCGTGCGAGATCGCGGGTGAAGACGCCGGCGGCGAGACCGAAGGGCGTGTCATTGGCGCGGGCGATCACCTCATCTTCGGTGTCAAACGTCAGCACGCTCATCACCGGCCCGAAAATCTCCTCGCGCGCGATCGTCATATCGTCCGTGACATCGGCAAAGACCGTGGGTTCGATATAGGCGCCCCTGGCAAAGGCCTCGCCTTCGGGAACGCCGCCGCCGGTCACAAGCCGTGCGCCCTCGCTCTTTCCCGCCTCGATATAGAACAGCACCTTGCGGCGTTGCTCCTCGGAAATCAGCGGGCCGAGATGGGTTACCGGATCCAGCGGATCGCCGAGGCGGATCGTCTTCGTGCGCTCGACAAGCCGGGCAAGAAACGCTTCCAGAATGGATTTCTGCACGAAGACGCGGGTGCCGTTGGAGCAGATCTGACCGGTGGAATAGAAATTGCCGAGCATCGCGCCGCCGATGGCATCCTCCAGATCGGCATCCTCGAACACGACCATCGGCGACTTGCCGCCAAGCTCCATCGTCGCGTGGCGCATGCCGGAGGCCGCTGCCGCATAGACCTTGCCGCCCGTCGGAACCGAACCGGTGAGCGAAACCTTTGCGGTCTTTGCGTGGGTTGAAAGGGCAGCACCCACATCGCCAAAGCCCTGCACCACGTTGAAAAGCCCCTTCGGCGCGCCGGCCTCCATCAGGATTTCGGCAAGTTTCAGGGCCGAAAGCGGCGTCATTTCTGACGGCTTGAACACCATGGCATTGCCGCAGGCAAGCGCGGGCGCGGCCTTCCATGCGGCAATCTGGATCGGATAGTTCCACGCGCCGATGCCGACGCAGATGCCGAGCGGCTCGCGCTTGGTATAGGCAAAGCCCTCGGCAAGCGGCACGCTTTCGCCGGAAAGACCGGCGGCCTGGGCCGAAAACCATTCGAGCGCATCAGCACCCGAAGCCGGATCGGCGACCAGCGTTTCCTGAATGGCCTTGCCGGTGTCGAGCGTCTCGAGCTTCGCCAGTGCGTCATTGCGCTCGCGCATCAGGTCGGACGCCCGTCGCAGCACGCGGGCGCGCTCGACCGGCAGCCATGAAGCCCATTCGCGCTGGCCGCGTTCGGCAGCGGCCATGGCGCGCTCAATGATCGCGGGCGTTGCCGCATGCAGCGTCGCGATGACCTCGCCGGTTGCCGGGTTGATGCTGTCAAAGGCCCGGCCGTCGGTATCCTCGACATAGTCGCCGTCGATGAAATGGCTGGCTTGTACATGCATTGTTGATCTCCGCTTTTCGCGTTCGTTGGTTTTGAGGACGAAAACGCCCTATTCGCCGCGCGGCCAGCGCTGGCTGGCCTCCAGAATGTTGAGGTCCATATGGTTGCGCATGAAACGCTCCGAAGCGTCCTTCATCGGCTGATGGTCCCAGGGGTGATAGTCGCCCTGACGCAGCGCCTCGTAGACAACGTGACGGCGCGCCTGGCTTTCGCGGATTTCCGCGTCGTAAGCGGCCATGTCCCAGTATTCGCGCACCTTCGCCGCGAAGGCGGCAGCGGTTTCGGCATGGGCAGGGTCATCGGCCAGGTTGGTCAGCTCGTGCGGGTCAGCCTCAAGATCGAAGAGTTGCGGCGCGTCGAGCTCGCAGTGATTATACTTGAACCGGCCCTCACGGATGGAAACCAGCGGCGCTTCCGAGGCTTCGGCCGTATATTCCATGCGCACCGGCATTTTTCGCGCCTGTCCGGCTGCTACGGGAACAAGACTTTCTCCGTCGGTCCATGGGGCGACGCTTGCCATGTCGACACCCGCGAGATCGGCCAGCGTCGCGGCGATATCGACGGTCGAGGCCGGCGTCCTGACGAGACCCGGTTCCATACCCGGGGCGGACACCATCAGTGGCACGCGCGACGAGCCCTCGTAAAAACTCATCTTGAACCAGAGGCCGCGCTCGCCCAGCATGTCGCCATGGTCGGAGAGGAAGACGATCACCGTGTCCTCGGAAAGCCCGACGCCCTCGAGCGCCTCGAGGATCTCGCCGATCTTGTCGTCGATATAGGAGACGTTGGCGAAATAGGCGCGGCGCGCCCGGCGGATGTCCTCCTTCGTGATATCGAAATTACGAAAATCATTGGCATCGAAAATCCGCTTCGAATGGCCGTCCTGCGCCTCGTAGTCGATCGCGCCGACTTCGGGTTCCAGATGGTCGCAATCCTCGTAGAGATCCCAGTATTTCCTGCGGGCCACGTAAGGATCGTGCGGATGGGTGAAGGAGACGGTCAGCATGAAGGGCCGGTCATCCTTGCGGCGGCCGAGATCATAGACCTTGCGCACCGCCTCATAGGCGACCTCGTCGTCATATTCGAGCTGGTTGGTGATCTCGCCAACGCCGGCGCCGGTGACCGAGCCCATATTGTGATACCACCAGTCGATGCGTTCGCCCGGCTTGCCGTAGTCCGGCGTCCAGCCGTAATCGGCCGGGTAGACATCGGTGGTCAGCCGCTCCTCGAAACCGTGGAGCTGGTCGGGACCGACGAAATGCATCTTGCCGGCAAGCGATGTCTGGTAGCCGGCACGGCGCAGATGATGGGCATAGGTCGGGATATCCGGCGAGAATTCCGCCGCGTTGTCATAGACGCGAGTGCGGCGCGGCAGCTGCCCGCTCATGAAGGAGGCGCGCGCCGGCGCGCAGAGCGGCGAGCCGGTATAGGCGTTTTGGAACCGCGTCGAACGCGCGGCAAGCTTCTTCAGGTTCGGCGTATGCAGGAAATCGGCCGGGCCGTCCGGAAACAGCGTTCCGACAAGCTGGTCGACCATGAGAACGAGAATGTTCGGCCGCGCGGTCATTTGGACATCTCCTTGGCAAGGGTGAGTTCGAGATATTCCCTGGTCATCTCGACGGCGCCCTGACGGGTGCTGCCGAAGTCCTTCAGCGCCGCGCGCAGATAGAACCCGTCGATCATCGAGCCCAGACCGGTGGCGATGCGGTGTGCCGCGTCCCGACTGACGCGCTTTCTCAGCGCGAAGACAAGATTGGAGCGCAGCCGCGCTTCATAGATCGCGAGAAGCCGGCTGGCATCGCCCTTGCGCTGGGCCTGGACATAGAAGGCGAGCCAGGCGGCAACGACGGCGGGATCGAACTGGTCGGGGCCGAAGCTTGCTTCGATGATGGCGGCAAGCCGTTCCTCCGGCGTGCGCGCGCTTTTGTAGCGGGCCTTGACCGAGGCTCCGAACTCATCAAGGATGCGCCGCATGGCCGCGAACAATATCTTGTCCTTGGAGCCGAAGTAATGGTGCGCGAGCGCAGGCGAGACGCCCGCCCGCTTCGCGATCTTCGCGACTGTGACCTCGACCATGCCGACCTTGCCGACTTCCTCGATCGCGGCCCGGACAAGGGCATCGCGACGGATCGTTTCCATTCCGGTTTTCGGCATCGGCTCAACCCGCTGAAAAAATGCTCAGAGACGTTTGGTGGCGAAGAAATATGCAACTTTGCCTGCTTCGCCGTTTACAGGAATTAACATATGTTATATTGATTGACTGATCAATCAAAGAAGCCAACAGTTTTTCGCCGCGCCGGTCAAGGCGCAATGGCAATCTTGCAACGGACCCGAAAGGAACGCTGACATGTCTGATAACTTCCGAATGATCCTCGCCGCGCTCGCCGCCGCGACAACCCTTTCCGCCGGCGCCGCGGCAGCCCAGGAAACGGCCTGCGACAGCGTAAGCTTCTCCGATGTCGGCTGGACGGACATTACCACCACCACGGCGACGGCGAAGCATCTGCTGGAAGGTCTCGGTTACAAGGTCGACGTCAAGGTTCTCTCCGTTCCGGTCACCTTCGCATCGCTGAAGAGTGACGATGTCGATGTCTTCCTCGGCAACTGGATGCCGGCGCAGACAAGCGCCATTACCCCCTACACCGACGAAGGCGAGATCGATGTCGTCGCCACCAATCTGGAAGGCACCAAATACACGCTCGCCGTGCCGACCTATACCTATGAGAAGGGTCTGAAGACCTATGCCGACATCGCCAAGTTCGGCGACGAACTCGACGACAAGATCTACGGCATCGAGCCGGGTAATGAGGGCAATGCCTATCTCGTTTCGCTGATCGAGGCGAACAAGTTCGGACTGAAGGATTTCGAGGTTGTCGAAAGCTCCGAACAGGGCATGCTGGCCATGGTCGGCCGCAAGTATCGCCAGGAACAGCCGATCGTCTTCCTCGGCTGGGAACCGCATCCGATGAACGCCAATTATTCGCTGGAATATCTCACCGGCGGCGAGGATTTCTTCGGTGGCGAAGGCATCGTGCGCACTGTCACCCGCAAGGGCTTTGCCGACGAATGCCCGAATGTCGGTAAGCTTCTCGAAAACCTGAAATTCTCCTTGGCCATGGAAAACGAGATCATGGGCAAGATCCTTGATGAGGGTGAAAACGAGGGCGATGCCACCGCAGAATGGATCAAGGCCAATCCCGATGCGCTCGACGCCTGGCTGGAGGGCGTGACCACTACGTCCGGCGAGCCGGGACTGCCGGCGGTCAAGGCCTCTCTCGGCCTTTAAAGGCACAAAGGGCCCGGAACGGCGGAAGGCGTTTCCGGGCCTTTCCTTATCTCTTCATCAATGATGCGATCCGTCGCCCGGCAAAGGCGGCGGTGCGGCCATGGTCAAGACCGTGGCCATAGGGGGACAAAGAAGGAGCAACCTCTTGCACTGGCTGACAGACTACAAGATCCCGCTCGGGCGCTTCGCCCAGGATATCTTCGACTGGCTGCAGATCCATGGCGGCTGGTTTTTCGACGGGCTCGCCGAAATCATGGGCTGGCTCATCGACAGGCTTCTGTGGCTCTTGCAGGCGCCCGGGCCGATCGTCGTGGCCGTGGTCGTCACAGCCTTTGCCTACTGGCTGCAGCGCAACTGGAAGGTTTCGCTTTTCGTCTTTCTCGGCTTCCTGTTCATCATCAACCAGGGCTATTGGGAAGAGACCACCGAGAGCCTGGCGCTGGTGATTTCCTCCTGCATCATCTGCATGGCGATCGGCGTTCCGATCGGCATCTTCACCGCCCACCGGCCTCGTTTTTATCAGGTGCTGCAACCCGTTCTCGACCTGATGCAGACGCTGCCGCCCTTCGTCTATCTCATTCCGGCGATCATCTTCTTCGGCATCGGCATGGTGCCGGGCCTGCTGGCGACCGTCATCTTCGTCATCCCCGCCTCCATTCGCCTCACCCATCTCGGCGTATCCTCGGTGCCGAAGCCGCTTCTGGAAGCGGCAGATGCCTTCGGCGGCACGCCCTGGCAGAAGCTGACCAAGGTCGAGCTCTACCACGCGCTGCCGCAGATCATGGCCGGCCTCAACCAGACCATCATGCTGTCGCTGTCGATGGTCGTCGTCGCGGCCCTCGTCGGCGCCGACGGTCTCGGCGTGCCGGTGGTGCGCGCGCTCAACCAGGTCAATCCCGCGCTCGGTTTCGAAAGCGGCTTCGTCATCGTTGTCGTCGCCATCATTCTCGACCGGGTTCTGAAGATCGGAGGACGCAATAATGGCTGATGCGGTCGTCTTTGAAGATGTGAATATCGTGTTCGGCGACAAGCCGCAAAGCGCCCTGCCGCTGATGGATGCCGGCAAGGACCGCGCCGAGGTGCAGCAGGAGACCGGTCAGGTTCTCGGCGTCCACAATTGCTCGCTCACCGTCGGGGAAGGCGAGCTTCTGGTGCTGATGGGGCTTTCGGGCTCGGGCAAGTCGACGCTTCTGAGGGCCGTCAACCGCCTCAACCCGGTCTGCCGCGGCCGCGTTCTGGTCAATGACGGTACGCAGATGACCGACGTGACCTCGGCCGACAACAAGACGCTGCGCCATATCCGGCTTCAACGGGTCTCCATGGTGTTCCAGCAGTTCGGTCTCTTGCCCTGGCGCAATGTCCGCGACAATGTCGCCCTCGGCCTCGAATTTGCAGGCTTGAGCAAGAAGGAGCGGCTGGAAAAGGCCGAGGCCCAGCTTGAGCTCGTCGGGCTGAAGGACTGGGGCGACAAGCTCGTCAGCGAGCTTTCCGGCGGCATGCAGCAGCGCGTCGGCCTGGCCCGCGCCTTTGCCACCGAAGCGCCGATCCTGCTGATGGACGAACCGTTTTCGGCGCTCGACCCGCTGATCCGCACCCGTCTTCAGGACGAACTGATCGAATTGCAGCGCAATCTGAAGCGCACCATCATCTTCGTCAGCCATGACCTCGACGAGGCCTTCAAGATCGGCGACCGGATCGCGATCATGGAAGGCGGACGCATCGTCCAGTGCGGCACGCCGTCGGAGATCGTGCGCCAGCCGGCCGACGCTTATGTCGCTGACTTTGTCGCCAATGTGAATCCGCTCGGCGTGCTGCGGGCCGCCGATGTGATGAGCGATGATCAAGCCCCGGACGGCGCCCATCCCATCGACATCAACACCAAGCTGGCAGATATGATGGAGGCTCTCGGCAAGGGCGCGACCCTGAGCGTGGTCGACGGTGACGGCAGGACCGTCGGTTCGGTCCGCCCCTCCAACGTGGTGACCGCGCTCAATCCGGCGATACCGCTCGGATAAAGTTCTGGTGGTTTTTTGTTCAGACAGGAAAAAGGCGCTCCTTCGGGGCGCCTTTTTCACGGCGTGAAGATCACCGCGGCATGAGGAAGAATTCCAGCACGCCGGTGCGGATCTTGCGGCGCTTGACCTTGCTCTTGAAGGGTAGCGAGATCATGTTTCCGATGAGGCGGCAGATCTTGTAGGGGCGATAGTAGCGATCGATCATCTCCCGCTCGCCGTCATGCTCCGGCACGACCGCCTTCGGGTCGACATGCTTTTGGTATAATCCGATCCATTCATTATGCGTGTAGCAGGTCTTGAACGAATTGGGATGGACCTTCATGAAGAAGGTCGGTTTCGATGGTTCGAGATTGAACTGGCTGAAGGACAGGAAGACGAAATTGGAGGCGAAATATCTCTCGGTTGCCTCCACGGAGGCTTCGTTTCCGTCATTGTAGTGCGCGCACGGCACCTCGCGCCCGGCATTGCGAAGGGCGTTGACGAAGATATGCTGCTCGGGCGTGTAGCGGTTATAGCGCTTGCTGCCCGTGTCCCAGAGCGCCTCCTCCTCCGTCATCAGCGGTACGTTGTAGAGCTTTCTGATGTCCTCGGTCAGACCGAAGAAGGCGAGATCGGACGGGTGGAAGGGAAAACGCAGCCGCGAACGCGGATTGCGCGAGAAATAGCTGCAGGCGAGAAGCTTGTGCGAAAAAAGCGCATAGGCCTCGTCGCGCTTGGGAAAGGCGTCAAAGAACTGCAGGAAGCCATTGCCGGTCAACCGGAAGTCCGTGCGGATGCGGAAGCAATAGGGCGTCTCGACCCGCTCCAGCCCGGCGCGGTTGCCGACGATCTGACGGTTGACATTGTTGGCCTTCTCGCCCGGCTGGTCGGAATAGTAGAAGAAGCCGGGATCGTCCGCGAGCACCAGTTCGTCGTAATCAAGTCCGTCGACATCGGCTTTCTGCCAGGTCGACAGAATGATCTTCGATCCCGGAAAGAAGCGCCTGACGGCAGCAAAGCTGTCGCGAACAAGCGGCTTGTCTACGACGCCCTGAAACAGAAATGTAATCTCTTTCGTGTCCATCACCGAATGACCCGTGTGCCCATCAAACGCAAACGCCCCTCGTTCCGTTCCGCCGTTTGCGCCGCCTGAGGCCACCTTTGCCCCCTTCACATGCAATATGCGCCCCCCAAAATGGGGCATGTCGAGCAGGTTTTCTCACTGCCGCCGGGGCCGCCCTCGTCCTGCCCGCCCGCTCAAGGCGGACTGCCCGGATATTTGTCATCGCTGGCGCCGGGAAGCTTCACCACCACATTGACGGTGCCGTCCTCGAGGCAAGCAAAGTCGGTCGCCTCGCCCGGCTCCATCACGACGATATCACCCGCCGCATATTCGACGCCGTTCATGGCGACGCGGCCGGCAATGATGACCGTATATTCCGTGGCGATCTTGTGGTGATGCAGCGCCTCGCTGTCGCCGCGCCGATAGCGCTTGACGGCGACCTCGACGTCTTCGGTCCGGCACAGGCTCGGCTCGAAATCGCCGATGAACCAGCCCTTGACCATGTCTTCCAGCTTCGCCGTCCTCAATGCAGGAACCCCTCCCTGTGTTCGTGCAGCTGCGAGATATACTGGGCGAGCTGCATTTCCGTCTTCACCGGGTGGAACTGATCGTTATCGATGAACTCGATCGCGACGGTCTTGTGGCGCAGCACCATCTCGTTGATGGTTTGGCTGATAAAGAAGGCGTCCTTGATCTTGCGGTCCTTGCGCACCACGCTCTGGGCGCAGAGGACGAAGTCGCTGCCCTTGCGAAAATAATAAAAACTCGCCAGTGCATGCTTGCTGATCGGGCGCTTCTCCGCGACCTCGCAGACGAAGCCGTCATCGTCCAGCAGCGCGAAGGAATAACGCGGATGGACCGAACGGAAGGAGACGACGCCGGCATCGGCCTTCCTGTCGCGAAACGCCCTGACGATCTGTGTAAGGTCGGCGTCGATCAACTCGTCGACCGCAACAAGGATGATCTCCTCGTCCTTGTCGATCTGCTCGGCCGCCAAGAGCGCCGTGCACACCGAGCCGGCCGTCGGCCCGGATACCTCGACGCAGGCGCCGTTTTCCGCGCTCTGGGCGATCACGTCATCGACGTTGAAATCGTAGATGTCGGAACGTCTGACGCAGAAGATGATGGCGCTCGGATCAAGCGTCTGCAAAGCGGCGATCTGGCGTTCGAGGATGAGTTCCTCGTTGAATTCGGTCATATAGAGCGGGTAGCGTTCACCCTTGATGTCGAGGTTTTCGCCGCCCATCAGAACCACGATCTTCATGCTGCAGACCCCACGGATTTGCCGGCCGCCTCGATATCGGCGATGCGCCGCTTGAGGCCGTTGTAATTAACTTCGTCGACATCCTTGACCGGCATCACGTGGGCGCCGGAGGCTTCCGCCGCCTTCAGCCCGTTGGGATTGTCCTCGACGATGAGGCATTCCTTCGGATGGAGCTTGAGCATCTCGATCGCCTTCAGATAGATCTCCGGATCGGGCTTTGCCCGCTTCACATCCTGGTTGGAAAGCATGAAATCGAGATAGGGCGTCAGGCTTGCCTTCTGCATCATCTGCTCAACGGTATCGCGCGTCGAATTGGAGGCGACGGCCAGCCGGTAGCCTTCCATCTTGAGCCGTGACAGGGCGTATTCGTGATCAAAGCGCGGCCGACAGCGCTCGACGATGATCTCCAGCGTATAGCGCTGCTTCATCTCGTTGATGAAGCCATGGAGATAGGTCGGAAGGTTCTTGTCGATGGACAGGCGCTGCAGCTTCACCTTGGTCGGCAACCCGTCGTAGACGGTGGCGTGCTCATGGCGCTCGATCGTATAACCGAACAGGCCGAGCGCCCGGTTGAGCGCGTCGTAGTGCCATTCCTTGGCCTCGATCAGCACCCCGTCCATGTCGAAAATGACGGCCTTTATTGCCATTATCGTGCCTCCTCGAACGCGTCTTTCGCCTTTTCCGGCATGTCGGTGCACAAAAGGAGCGCGTCACTACTGCGTGATTGGGCCGATTTTATGATCGACCACTGAATGCCGACATCTCGCCGGTGCAGGTCGGCGGATACGACGCAGACGCGCTTTTCCTGCCCGATGAGCCCGTCGATCAGCCCGGGACCGTACCAGTCGGAGCGGAAACAGTCGAGCCAGACCCCGTCCGCAGCCTCAAGGAGCGGCGGATGCGGTTGCAGATCGGAGAGGCCGGTAAAGACCGTCAGTCCGTCGTCAAGCTGGCGCACCAGATCCGGCAGCGACATGTCGAAGACGAAGTAGTTGCTGTGGCCGAAATCCTCGAGGATCGCCTTGATCTCACTGCTCAGCCCGTCGGCCTTGATGTTGAGCGCCAGAGTGAGGTTGCGTCCGTCCATGATCTCGAGAAAGGTCGAAAACGGCATCTCGCCGCCCTTTGCCATGTCATGGGCGATGACGATCTCGCCGTTGTGGTCCCTGAGGTCGGTCTCGGTGCCAAAGCCGCGATCGAAGGAGCGGCGAAAGGCCGCCTCGGTATTCTTTTCCGCAGCCGTCTCCCAAAGGCCGCGATGTGAAAGAATCTCCACTACTTCACCCTTTCGGAAACCGGATGTTTCAGAAAGAAGTCGAGATCCCCCGGTATGCCCAGCCCGTACATGCCGTCATACTCCTTCCCGATGGAATAGTGCCCGATCTTCAGGCCGTCGCGAATCAGGTAATTGTAGACCGGACAGACATAAAACTCTCCGTTGATCCGCACATTGTCATTGATCATTTTTTTCGACGCGCGGACCAGATCGCGGCCTTTTCTGAAATTGAAGATGCCGACGGCGGCATTGTCTGAGATCACCTTCTTTTCGGCGGTTTCGACAACGCGTCCCTCTTGCTCGCGCACGAAGGACCATTTCGGATCGTCGGCCTTCATGGTCATGATCAGACCGTCATAGCCGCCATCCTCCATCAAACCGAGATAGGCATCGATGTCGGCATCGATATACTGGTCGGAATTGACCGTCATCACAGGCTCGTCATTGTCGATCAGCGCTTCGGCCAGAAGCACGGTCGAGGCCTGCCCCTCGGTGACGCGATCGATGCCGATGATCTCGACATGTTCGGCCAGTCCCTTGAGTTTTTCCTCAAGTCCGTAGTCCCGGATATGGCCATTCTGGCAGATGAAGATGAAGCGATGGGGTACGGAGGGGGTGAGGTTTTCGACCACGACCTGGATCATCGGCTTGCCATGCACCGGTATCAGCGGCTTGGGATCCGTGTAACCGGCATCGGCAAACCGGCTCCCCCGGCCGGCCATCGGAACAACAATATTCAGCACGTCAACTCACTTCCCGTCACATTGCCGCGGTTCGTCCGCTTCAGGCCGCGCCATTATAGCAGACTAATCCGTCCTGCCTTTTCAACATTGTTTACAAGTTTTTTCATGCGCCAAGTCCCCTCGGACCCGCCGCATCCCGCTGCAGCCCGCAGTTTTACGTGGTAGCCGAAGCGCTCGTCGCCGACAACATGACGCCGCGGCAAAGGCGGACTTTTTCCGCCATGATCGGAAATTGTCAGCATGCCGATTGACGAACGGCAGATCATCGCCTAAACATCATCCAGAATTTGGAACGTGCCAAATTGGGAGGAGACTGTATGAAGTGGGGTCTTGTCGGGGCCAGTACGATCGCGTCCGAGCACATGATCGGGGCAATCAGGGCGCAGTCCGGCCACACGGTCGAGGCGGTCCTGTCGTCGAGCGCGGAGCGCGGCCGGGCCTTTGCGACCCGCAATGGCATTCCGCACGCCTTCACCGATCTCGACGCCCTTCTGGCGCGCCCCGAGATCGGCGCCGTCTACATCTCGACCACCAACGAGAAGCATTTCTCTCAAGCCATGGCCGCCTTTGCCGCCGGCAAGCATGTACTGTGCGAAAAGCCGCTGGCGCTCAGCGTTGATGACGCGGCGAAAATGGTCGAAGCGGCCAGAAGCGCCGGTCTCGTCTTCGCCGCCAATCATCACCTGCGCTGCGCCGGTGCGCATCTTGCTATCCGGCAGCTCATAGCAGAGGGCCGGCTCGGACGTATCCTGTCGATGCGGGTATTCCATGCCGTCAGCTTGCCGGAGCATCTGCGCGGCTGGCGCATCGACAACCGGGACGCCGGCGGCGGCGTCATCGCCGACATTACCGTCCATGACGCCGACACGGTGCGCTTTCATCTCGGCGAGGATCCGAAGACCGTCGTCGCGCAGGCGGTCTCCTCGGGGCTTGGCGAGGGCGTGGAAGACAGCGTCATGTCGGTCTGGACCATGCCGTCCGGTATCATGGTGCAGAGCCATGAGAGCTTTACCCATCCCTATGCCGGTTCCGGCATCGAGGTTCACGGCACGGAGGGTTCGCTTTTTGCCCAGGGCGTCATGACCCAGCGACCGACCGGCACGATCACGATGACCGACAAGGACGGCACCGTACAACTCAACTATGAACGCCACGACGTCTACGGCTACGGCCTGAAGGCCTTCAACCGTGCCGTTGCCGGCCACGGCCGCCCGGCTGCTGACGGTGTCGACGGACTGAAGTCGCTGGCGGTAGCGATGGCTGTCGCCCGATCGGCGCACGAGGGACGGGCCGTCGACGTGGACTACAAGGGATATTGAGAAATGAAGAGCAAGGTCGTCAGCGCGGAAGCCGCCGTCAGCCGGATCGCAGACAACGCCGTGGTTTCGGTCTCGTCCTCCTCCGGTCTCGGCTGCCCGGACAAGGTGCTGGAAGCGCTGGGCGCGCGGTTTGAGGCCACCGGCCACCCCCGGAGGCTGACCACGCTGCATCCGATTGCCGCCGGCGACATGTACGGCATCAAGGGCATTGACCACATTGCCCGCGACGGGCTTCTCGACAGGGTGATCGCCGGCTCCTACCCGAGCGGCGCCTCGTCGCTGCCGATGCCGGAAATCTGGAAAATGATCGTTGAAAACCGGATCGCGGCCTACAACGTGCCCTCCGGTATCATGTTCGACATGCATCGCGATGTGGCGGCAAAGCGCCCGGGGGTGCTCACCCAGGTCGGCATCGACACCTTTGTCGATCCTGAGCTTCAGGGCTGCGCCATGAACGACAAGGCCGCCGCCGCGCCAATCGTCAAACGTGTCGACTTCGCCGGCGACACCTGGCTGCATTTCGACAATTTTGCCCCCGACGTGACGATCCTCAGAGCAACGACGGCCGATGAACACGGCAATCTCACCTATGAGCACGAGGGCGCCTATCTCGGCGGCCTCGATCAGGCGATTGCCGCGCGCAACAATCGCGGCCTCGTCATCGCCCAGGTCAAGCGGGTGACGGCGGCCGGTTCGCTGCGTCCGCATGATGTGCGCGTTCCCGGCCATCTGGTGGACTGCATCGTGGTCGATCCCGACCAATACCAGACCACCGAGACGCTTTACGATCCTGCGATTTCCGGCGAAATCATCCACCCACTGGCCGATTTCGAGCTGGCCGAATACGGTGTCGAAAAAGTGATTGCGCGCCGCGCCGCGATGGAGCTTTCCGCCGGTCAGGCGGCCAATCTCGGCTTCGGCATCTGCGCGCTGGTGCCGCGCATCCTGCTGGAGGAAGGCCGGGCCGGCGATGTCACATGGGCCATCGAGCAGGGCGCCGTCGGCGGCATGCCGCTCACCGGCTTTGCCTTTGGCTGCGCCTCGAATGCCGATGCCTTCATGCCTTCGCCCAACCAGTTCACCTATTTTCAGGGCGGCGGCTTCGACGTGACCTTCCTTTCCTTCCTCGAGGTGGACCGCAAGGGCAATGTCAACGTCTCCAAGCTCGGCAAGAAGCCTTATCTGACGGCCGGCTGCGGCGGTTTCGTCGATATCACGGCCAATGCCCGCAAGATCGTCTTTGCAGGTCTTTTCGAGGCGGCGGCCGGTCTCAACCTGACCAGCGAAGGCCTGTTCGTCGAAAAGCCGGGCAAGTTTTCGAAGATGGTCGAGGCCGTCGAACACGTCACCTTCTCAGGGAGCCGCGCCCGGGAGAACGGCCAGGACGTGCTCTATGTCACGGAACGCTGCGTCATGCGCATCGGCGAAAACGGCCTTGTCGCCACCGAGATCATGCCCGGCATCGATCCCGAACGCGACATCATCGCCGCTTCCGGCGGACGGGTCTCCGTCGCCGAGAATGCGACCAGCATGCCGCTGTCGCTGCTGTCGGAACGGAAGATGGGGCTCACGATATGAGTAGCTTCGTATCCGCCCACTTTGCCGTCACCCCTGACCCAACAATCTCCCCCCGTGAGGGGGAGATGCCCCGACAGGGGCAAAGGGGGGTGAATTCTCTCCGCCCGTTAGGAGCTAGCGGCTCTGCCTCATCTCCCCCTCTGTCGCTTTCGCGACACCTCCTCATCACGGGGGGAGATCGGTGGGGGGACTTCGCAAGGCTCGTAGCCAAAATGCCGTCTTCAAGGACAATGGAACCTGCCCGATGAGCGCCATTCATCTGATCCCGCACGGCCCCATCGCCGAGCTTCGACTGGATAATCCGGCCAAGCTCAATGCCTTCACGCCGGAGATGCTCGACAGCCTCGAGGCTCATATTGCCGCAATCGAGACCGATCCCGCGATCCGCGTTGTCATCCTGACGGCCGAAGGCGACCGGGCCTTTTGCGCCGGCGCCGACATCAATGCCTGGGGCGATCTGTCGCCGGGCGATTTCGCCCGCTTCTGGGTGCGCGACGGGCACCGGCGGTTCGACCGGCTGGCGCGGCTTTCCAAACCGACGATCGCGGCCCTTTCGGCGCATACGTTCGGCGGCGGTCTCGAGCTTGCCATTGCCTGCGATATCCGGGTGATGGCGCCGAAGGCGACGATCGCGCTGCCCGAGCCCAAGATCGGGATCGTACCCGGCTGGTCCGGCACGCAGCGCATGACGCGGCTTCTGCCGGAACCCGTTGTCAAGGAAATGGCGCTCTTTGGCCGGCGCATCGGGGCGGAACGCGCAACCGCGCTGGGCTTTGCCGCGGAGATTGCGGAAGACTGCCGCGCCCGCGCTTTCGAGATCGCCGAAGCCGGCTTGGAGACCTCCGCCTATTCCACCGAAATCGTCAAATACATGATCCACGCGGGCGTGGGCGAAGACCGCTCCGCCATGGTCGAAACGCTCGGCAGCGGCATGATCGCCGCCTCCTTCGACAAGGCCGAGGGCGTTTCGGCCTTTCGCGAAAAACGCAAACCGTCATTCAAGGGCTGCTAGACATGACCGACCTCACCATCATCCCCGCTGTCAACCACACGCCGGAACCGGTTTTCGTCGCCCGCCACCTGATCAACGGAAAATGGCAGGCATCCGCAAACGGCGAAACCTTTGAGCGCGCATCGCCCGCTCACGGGCAGACGGTGACGGAGGCCGCCCTTGGCGGCGCTGCGGAGACGGAAGCGGCAATCGCTGCCGCCCGAGAAGCCTTTGATGACGGACGCTGGTCGCGCATCTCCGGCAAGGAGCGCGCCGAGATCCTGCTGAAGGTTGCCGCATTCATCGAACGCGACCTCGATCGCATCGCCATGCGCGACACGCTGGAAAGCGGCAAGCCGATTTCGCAGGCCCGTGATGAGATCGGGGGGGCGATCGATATCTGGCGCTTTGCCGCCTCGCTTGCCCGCACGGTTTCCGGCGACAGCCACAATTCGCTCGGCGACGACATGCTCGGCCTGGTGCTGAAGGAGCCGGTCGGGGTCGCGGCCCTGATCGCGCCGTGGAATTTTCCTTTCCTCATCGTCTCGCAGAAACTGCCCTTTGCCCTTGCCGCCGGCTGCACCGCCGTCGTCAAACCGTCGGAACTGACCCCGTCCTCGGCCGTCATCCTCGGCGAATTGCTGATGGAGGCCGGCATTCCCGACGGCGTCGTCAACATCGTGCTCGGCTATGGCGATCCGGTGGGAACGACCATGTGCGAGAGCGAAAGCGTCGACATGGTGTCGTTCACGGGCTCGACCGCCGTCGGCAAGGCGATCGTCCGGGCAAGTGCCGGAACGCTGAAGAAGGTTTCGCTGGAACTCGGCGGCAAGAACCCGCAGGTGGTCTTCCCCGATTGCGATCTCGACGAGGCGACCGATGCCATCGTCTTCGGCGTCTATTTCAACGCCGGCGAATGCTGCAATTCCGGCTCGCGCATCATCGTGCATGAGGACATCGCTGAAGCGCTGACCGAGAGGGTGGTGGCGTTGTCGAAAAAAGTCCCCTTCGGCGATCCGCTCGATCCGCGCACCAAGGTCGGGGCGATCATTTCGGATGCGCATTTCGACAAGATCGACAGCTATGTCTCAGGCGCCAGAAGCGACGGCGCGGCCATACCTCTTGGCGGCGGAGCGCTTGCCGTGCCGGGGTTGTCAGGCCGGTTCTACACGCCTACAGTCGTGACAAATGTCAATTCCACCATGGCTGTCGCACGGGAGGAGGTCTTCGGACCGGTGCTGTCGGTCTTGACGTTTAAAACGATTGAGGAGGCAATCGCGCTCGCCAACGGCGCTGCCTACGGGCTGTCTGCAGGGGTCTGGAGCAACGATGTCAGCACCTGCCTTGCCTTCGCCCGCCGCGTTCAGGCCGGCACCGTGTGGACCAATACCTGGATGGATGGATTTTCCGAACTGCCGTTCGGCGGCGTCAAGCAATCGGGCCTCGGCCGCGAGCTCGGCCGCTACGGGCTGGAGGAATACCTGGAGGTGAAGACCGTGACGATGCGCATCGGGCGCACGCGCGCATCCTGGGTCGAGTGAGATCGCCGGCCGCGCCGATTGCGGCCTGCGGGAGAGGAAATGACCATCATGGCCGAAACCGGCCATGGGGTTTCAAAACGCAAAGAGGAGGAGACTATGCGTTTGAATTTTGCAAGAAGTGCAGCAATGCTCGCCATCGTGGCGGCTTCCGCATCCGCCACCTCGGTCAAGGCCGAGGACGTGGAAGTCCTGCACTGGTGGACATCCGGCGGCGAGGCTGCGGCCTTGAACGTCCTGAAGGAGAACCTGCAGGACCAGGGCATCGGTTGGCAGGACATGCCGGTGGCAGGCGGCGGCGGCGAACAGGCCATGACCGTGCTGCGTGCCCGCGTGACGGGCGGCAATCCGCCGGCGGCCGTGCAGATGCTCGGCTTCGACATCACCGACTGGGCCGCCGAAGGCGCGCTCGCCAACCTGAACGACATCGCCGCCGAAGAGAACTGGGATGCCGTCGTGCCGCCGGCGCTGCAGAAATTCTCTAAATATGACGGAGAATGGGTCGCGGCCCCGGTCAATGTCCACTCCACCAACTGGGTCTGGGCCAACAAGAAAATCCTCGACGAGCTCGGCATCGAACAGCCCGAGACCTGGGACGAGCTTGTTGCCGCGATGGACAAGGTGAAGGCCTCCGGCAAAACCGCCGTCGCCCATGGCGGCCAGGCCTGGCAGGACGCCACCATCTTCGACGCCGTGGTCATGGCGACCGGGGGGCCGGAATTCTACCAGGCCTCGATGGTCGATCTTGACCCTGACGCGCTCGGTTCCGACACGATGAAGGAGGTCTTCGACCGCATGACCGTGATCCGCGGCTATGTGGACGACAACTTCTCCGGTCGCGACTGGAACCTCGCCTCCGCCATGGTCATCAATGACGAGGCCGCCTTCCAGTTCATGGGCGACTGGGCCAAGGGCGAATTCCTGAAGGCCGGGCTGACGCCGGACGAGGATTTCCTGTGCTTCCGCTTCCCCGGCACGCAGGACCAGGTGACCTTCAACTCCGACCAGTTCGCCTTCTTCGAGCAGGGTGACGAGCCGACGCCGGAACAGGCAGCGCTGGCCAAGGCGATCATGTCGCCGGAATTCCAGTCGGCCTTCAACGTCGTCAAGGGCTCGGTGCCGGCGCGCACCGACGTCTCGGACGAGGCGTTTGACGCCTGCGGCAAGAAGGGCATGGCCGATCTGGCCGCAGCCTCGGAAAGCGGCAACCTGTTCGGTTCGATGGCGCATGGCCACGCCAACCCGGCCTCCGTCAAGAACGCCATGTATGACGTGATCACCGCCCAGTTCAACGGCGAGTACGACAGCGAAACCGCGACCGAGGAACTGGTCACGGCGGTACAGATCGCGCAGTAAACACAACGCACTTCGGAGAGGGCCAAGGCCCTCTCCGCTCGCAGACCATGAGGCGGGTTTGAAGAGCACGTCGCTCCAACACCGGCTTGGCTTGCCAACTGAACTTGCCGCTTGTCGATCTCCCCCCTTTAAGGGGGAGATGCCCGGCAGGGCAGAGGGGGGAAACCGCCAGCAGCACGTCCGGTGCTTGAGGCAAGCCCCATACCCCCTCTGTCGCTTTTGCGACATTTCCCCTCAAGGGGGGGGGGAGATTGATTGGCGGTAATCCGCTTCAGAACAACACCGGCGGCAGGGCCGCCAACCCGGAGGATAGGAATGGCTTCGTCTGCAGCAAGACGAGGGAGCGCGGGAGATTTCCTGCGGGACGCCCTGCCGAAAATCGTGCTCAGTCCATCGCTGGCGATGGTGCTGATCTTCGTCTACGGCTTCATCGCCTTTACCGTCTATCTGTCGTTTACCGACAGCCGCATCCTGCCGAGCTATGATCTCGTCGGCTGGAAGAACTACATCAACCTCTTCCGGCTGAGGGCCTGGACGATCGCGGTCAAGAACGTCGTCATCTTCGGCGGGCTCTATATCACCTTCTGCTGCGCGATCGGCCTGATGCTGGCGATCTTTCTCGACCAGAAGATCCGCGCCGAAGGCTTTATCCGGTCCATCTATCTCTATCCGATGGCGCTGTCCTTCATCGTCACCGGCACGGCGTGGAAATGGTTTCTCGACCCCGGCATCGGGCTTGAGGCGGTGATGCATTCCTGGGGCTGGACCAGCTTCCAGTTCAACTGGATCAAGTCGAACCAGATGGCGATCTACACCATCGTCATTGCCGCCGTCTGGCAGACCTCCGGCTTCGTCATGGCGATGTTCCTCGCAGGCCTTCGCGGCATCGACAACGAGGTGCTGAAGGCCGCCCAGATCGACGGCGCGTCGAACTTTTCGCTCTATCGGCGCATCGTCATTCCGCAGTTGCGCCCGGCCTTCATGTCGGCCATCGTCGTGCTCGCCCATATGGCGATCAAGTCCTATGACCTCGTCATTGCGCTCACCGGCGGCGGCCCCGGCCGCGCCACCGAGCTTCCGGCAACCTTCATGTATTCCTACACATTCACCCGCAACCAGATGGGGATCGGCGCTGCCTCGGCGGTGATCATGCTGATGTCGATTGCCGCGATCATGGTGCCCTATCTGTGGTCGGAACTGAGGGAGAAGCACCAATGAGCTCGAACGCTTCCACCCAGGTCGTCTCGACGGGCCGCGGCGCGCGCTTCGTCATCTACACGATCCTTTTGATCTTCTGCCTCTATTACCTGCTGCCGCTCTATGTGATGGTGGTGAACTCGCTCAAACCCTTGCGCGAAATCCAGGCGGGCGGAATGATGAACCTGCCGCAGGCCTGGACCATCGCGCCATGGAAGAGCGCCTGGTCGACGGCGCAGATCGGCGTGCAGGCGACAGGCCTGAAACCCTATTTCATGAACTCGATCCAGATGGTGGTGCCGGCTGTCGCCATCTCCACCGTGCTCGGCGCGCTCAACGGCTATGTGCTGACCAAGTGGCAGTTCCGCGGCCACAAGATCATCTTCGGCCTTCTGCTGTTTGCCTGCTTCATCCCCTTCCAGATCGTGCTGATCCCGATGGCGCGGATTCTGGGCATCATGGGGATTGCCGGCTCCGTGCCGGGGCTGATCTTCGTGCATCTGGTCTATGGCATCGGTTTCTCGACGCTCTATTTCCGCAATTACTATGCCCAGTTTCCCGACGAGCTGGTGCGCGCGGCACAGATCGACGGCGCGGGCTTCTTCACCATCTTCCGCCGCATCATGCTGCCCTCGTCCGGGCCGATCGCAGTGGTCTGCATCATCTGGCAGTTCACCAATATCTGGAACGACTTCCTGTTCGGTGCGTCGTTTTCCGATTTCAACAGCCAGCCGATGACGGTGGCGCTCAACAATCTCGTCCAGTCCTCCACCGGCGTGAAGGAATACAATGTCCACTTCGCCGGGGCGATCATGGCGGCGCTGCCGACGCTTCTCGTCTACATCGTCGCCGGTCGCTACTTCGTGCGCGGCCTGATGGCCGGCAGCGTGAAAGGGTAAAAGCATGGGTTTTCTCAAGATCGATCACGTCACCAAGAGCTTCGGCGCGCTGACGGTGCTGCATGAGACGAATATCGCCGTGGAAGAAGGCGAGTTCCTGGTGCTCGTCGGCCCGTCCGGCTGCGGCAAGTCCACGCTGCTCAGCATGATTGCCGGCCTCGAGCCGACCACAAGCGGCGACATCTCCATCAACGGCCGGTCGATGAACGGCGTCAGGCCCGCAGACCGCAACATCGCCATGGTGTTCCAGTCCTATGCCCTCTATCCGAACATGAATGTCGGCGAGAACATCTCCTTCGGCCTGGAAATGCACGGCGTGCCCAAGGCCGAGCGCGACAAGGCGATCGACCAGGTGGCCGATCTTCTGCAGATCAGGCATCTTCTGAAGCGCAAGCCCGGCCAGCTTTCCGGCGGCCAGCGCCAGCGCGTCGCCATGGGCCGGGCGCTGGTGCGCGATCCCGACGTCTTTCTGTTTGACGAACCGCTGTCGAACCTCGATGCGAAACTCCGCGTCGACATGCGCACCGAGATCAAGAAGCTGCACCAGAAGCTCGGCACCACGATCGTCTATGTGACCCATGACCAGATCGAGGCGCTGACGCTCTCGACCCGTATCGCGGTGATGTTCGGCGGCCATGTGCAGCAGCTCGGCACGCCGAAGGAGATCTACGACAATCCGGCCAACATGTTCGTCGCCGGCTTCATGGGCTCGCCGTCAATGAACCTGTTTCCGGCGAAGATCGTCGTCCAGGACGGCACGGCGGCGGCCGAATTCGCGCTCGCCGATGGCGGCAAGGCGCATCTGCCCTTCCCCGGCGACGCTATGACCGCGCATGATGGCCGCGACATCATTCTGGGCGTCCGTCCGGAAGCGGTCACCGACGAGCTCGGCGCCGACCGCTCCTCCAATGCCGTCCACACGATCAATGCCAGGGTCGAGGTGACCGAGCCGGCGGGCTCCGACCTTTTCGTCGTCACCCAGCTCGGCGGCAAGGAGGTAACCGCCCGGTTCCGCGCCGATGTCGAGGCGAAGCCGGGCGATACCTTCCCGTTCGCCGTCAACATGGAAAAGGCGGTCGCCTTTGATCCGGAAACCGAAGAGCGTATCGGGTAAGCCATGAACCGGTCACCCGACGTGGTAATCATCGGTTCCGGCATGGGGGGCGCGACGCTTGCCGCCGCGCTCGCCCCGACGGGAGCCGAGATCGTCATTCTCGAGCGCGGCGAGCAGATCCCCGACGACGCGCCGGCGCGCGATCCCGACCGTATCTACAAGAACAGCGCCTTCCGCTCCGACGAGACCTGGCTCGACGGGCAAGGCAAGCGGTTCTCGCCCGGCAATTACTACAATGTCGGCGGCAACTCCAAATTCTACGGCGCGGTGCTGCTGCGCTACCGCAGGCAGGATTTCCAGGCGATGGAGCATGAGGGCGGCATCTCGCCCGCATGGCCGTTTCCCTATGAGACGCTCGCGCCTTATTACGCCGCAGCGGAGACGCTCTACCAGGTGCGCGGCGATGTGACGAGCGACGCCACCGAGCCCACCCATGACGGACCCTATCCCTTTCCGCCGGTTCCCGACGAGCCGGCGATCGCCGCCGTGCGCGAAAGGCTTGTGAAAGCGGGCGTGCGCCCCTTCACCCTGCCGCTCGGCGTCGATATCGATACCTGGCTTTCCCATGGAGCCGATGGCTGGGACGGTTATCCCGATATACGCTCGGGCAAGATGGATGCGGAGACCTGCGGGCTTGCGGCGGCATTGTCTCATGACAATGTGATGCTTGTCACCGGTGCGCGCGTCACCGGGCTCGAAACCGAAGCCGGCGGGCGTCGTATTGCCCGCGTCAGCTACGACAAGGACGGCGAGACCGTGACGCTCACCCCGCGCTTCGTGGCCCTTGCCGCCGGCGCGGTGCAGAGCGCGGCCTTGCTGCTCAGGAACGGGCTCGCCAATTCCTCCGATCAGGTCGGCCGCAACTTCATGAACCACAATGCCTCGGCGCTGATCGCCTATGATCCGCGCTTTGTGAATGACAGCACCTACCAGAAGACCTTCGGCATCAATGACTGGTATTTGAGCGACGGGCATAACGGGTCGCCGCTCGGCAATGTCCAGCTTCTGGGCCGGGTGGTGCCGAAAATCCTGAAGGCCAATGTGCCGTCCCTGCCGATGGCGGCCTGCCGCCATATCTCGCGCCATGCCGTCGATCTCTATGCGATATCGGAGGATCTGCCGGATCCTGAAAGCCGGGTCGTCGTCAAGGGCGATGATATCCAGCTCATCTGGCGTCGTTCCAATATGGTCGCGCATCACAGGCTTGTCGAAAAGACGAAGAAGACGCTGAAGGCTGCTGGTTTCCCGATCGTGCTGTCGCGACTTTTCGATGGTCGCGTGCCCTCGCATCAATGCGGCACGGCGCGCATCGGCAGCGATCCGAAAACGGCGGTGCTTGATCCCGATTGCCGCAGCTTCGACCATGACAATCTGTTTGTCGCCGATGCCTCGGCCCTGCCGACCTCGGCCGCCGTCAACCCGGCGCTGACGGTCGCGGCGCTTGCAATGAAAGCGGCGGATGCAATGAGGAAGGAGCTTGGCGCATGAGTGGGAAGGTGGCGCTGATCACGGGCGGCCAGCAGGGCATCGGCCTTGGCATCGCTTCGGCTCTTGTCGAGGCGGGCTTTCGGGTGGCGATTGCCGCAGAGGCCGCATTCGATGCGCCGGCCGTAACGGGGGCGCTGGAAAAGCTCGGCGGCAATGCCTGCTATTTCCGCCATGACATGCGCGATATCGGCCGGGTTGGCGCGCTTCTCGATGACGTCGAGGCGACGATGGGCCGGGTGACGACGCTCGTCTCCAATGCCGGCGTCGGCGCGCCGGTCAGGGGCGACATGCTCTATCTCAAGCCGGAAAACTTCGATTTCGTCATGTCGGTCAATCTGCGCGGCGCCTTCTTCCTGGCGCAGGAGACGGCCCGGCGCATGGCGGCGTGGGAGGCGGAAACGCCCCGGTCGATCATCTTCATCACCTCCGTCAGCGCCGACATGGTTTCGGTGGAGCGGGCCGAATACTGCATCTCCAAGGCTGGCGCGGCGATGATGGCGCAGCTTTTCGCCGCGCGTCTTGCGGCACACGGCATTTCCGTCTTCGACGTCCGTCCCGGCATCATCGAGACCGGCATGACGGCCGGCGTGAAGGACAAATACACCGCCCGCATCAAGGACGGCCTCGTGCCGGCCGCCCGCTGGGGCACGCCGGAAGATATCGGCGCGGCGGTGCTGCCGCTCGCCGAGGGCCGCTTCGCCTTCGCCACCGGCACCGTGATTTCCGCCGATGGCGGATTGTCGATCGCGCGGCTTTGAGTGTTGGGGGCAGAGAGCACCGAGGATTCTCGATCCCGTCATACCGGACTTGATCCGGTATCCAGGGCGGTTCGGCAGGACCTTTGCCAAGCCTTTGGCCGATCCTCGACAAAATGGCCTCGCATTCGGCCCTGGACCCCGGCTCAAGGCCGGGGTGACGGAAACAGGGTGCGGCGCGGGAGACCGCAAATATAGTTTGGAACGTTCCTAATCTCATGCTAGAAGGCCCTCGGGAGGAAAGTGCATGGCCTATGATTTCATCATTGTCGGCGGCGGTTCGGCCGGTTGCCTTCTGGCGGCGAGGCTTTCGGAAAACCCGGAGGTCAACGTTCTGCTTCTGGAAGCCGGCTCGCGTGACAGCCACCCGTTCTATACGCTGCCCGCCGGTTTCGCGAAGATGACCAAGGGAATCGGCAGCTGGGGCTGGCACACCGTGCCGCAAAAACACATGAACGGCATGTCGATCCGCTTCACCCAGGCCAAGGTGATCGGCGGCGGTTCCTCGATCAACGCCCAGATCTACACGCGCGGCAACCGGCTTGATTATGACGAGTGGCGGCAGATGGGCTGCACCGGCTGGGGCTATGACGATGTCCTGCCCTTCTTCAAGAAGGCCGAAGACAACGACACCTACGACAATGAGTACCACGGCAAAGGTGGCCCGCTCGGCGTTTCAAAACCGGCCGCGCCGCTGCCGATCTGCGAGGCCTATTTCAGGGCGGCCGGCGCACTCGGCATTCCCTTCAACGAAGACATGACCGGCGAGAAACAGGACGGCGTCGGTTATTACCAGCTGACCCAAAAGCACGCCCGCCGCTCCTCGACATCCAAGGCCTATCTGGCGAAGGCCCGCACCCGCAAGAACCTCACCATCCGTACCGGCGTCGAGACGCGGCGCCTGCGCGTTGAAAACGGAAGGGTCACGGGCGTGGAGACGGCGGCCGGCGAAGTGATCACCGCCGCGCGCGAGGTGCTGCTGTCCTCCGGCGCCATCGGCTCGCCGCGGCTTTTGATGCTCTCCGGCATCGGTCCGAAGGCGCATCTCGGCGATGTCGGCATCGAGGCGGTGTTCGACCATCCGGACGTCGGCGCCAACCTGCAGGATCATCTCGACCTCTTCACCATTCTCGAATGCGCCGGCGATTTCACCTATGACAAATATGCCGAGCCCCTGTGGTCGGCGGTCGCAGGCCTGCAATATCTGCTGACGCGCAAGGGCCCCGTCGCCTCAAGCCTGTTTGAGACCGGCGGTTTCTGGTATGCGGAAGAGGGCGCGCGCTCGCCGGATATCCAGTTCCATCTGGGCCTCGGCTCCGGCATCGAGGCCGGCGTGGAAAAGATGAAGAACCCGGGCGTGACGCTGAATTCGGCCTATCTGAGACCTCGCGCGCGCGGCAGCGTGCGGCTGAAATCCGCCAATCCCGCCGATGCGCCGCTGATCGACCCCAACTACTGGGCCGACCCGCATGATCGCGAAATGTCGATCCGCGGGTTGAAGCTGGCGCAGGAGATCATGCACCAGAAGGCGCTTGCCCCCTTCATCAAGCGAGAGATGATTCCCGGCCCGGAGGTGAAGACGGACGATGATTATTTCCACTATGCCTGCCGCCACGCCAAGACCGACCACCACCCCGCCGGCACCTGCCGCATGGGCAATGACGATCGCGCCGTTGTCGACCCGGAACTGAAGTTCAACGGTCTTGACGGCCTGCGCGTCGTCGATGCCTCGATCATGCCAACGCTGATTTCGTCGAACACCAATGCGGCGGCGATCATGATCGGTGAAAAGGCCGCCGACATGATTGCCCGCGAATACGGGCTCTGAGGGCTTGCGGAGCATGAGCGGAGGAGGCAAGAAACAAACTTTGGCTGTGACGGACCTCCCGCTCTCTGTGTCATCCTCGGGCCAAGCCCGAGCATGACGCTGGATAGAGGCGCCGAGCAGAGATCAAAGCACCTGCGGCCCCTGAACCCGGCACGCGACAAAGGGAATAGGAAGTGGCGAAACGACCGACGATCATTGATGTAGCCCGCCATGCGGGGCTTTCCAAGTCGACGGTCTCGCTCGTCCTGCAGAATTCGCCGCTGGTCAAGCAGGAGACCCGCAAGCGCGTCGAGCAATCGATGCAGGCGCTGAACTATGTCTATAACCGCGCGGCGGCCAACCTGCGCGGGGCCGAGGCCGGGCTTATCGGGCTCGTCATCAACGATCTCAGGAACCCCTTCTTCGCCGAATTTGCGGCCAGCGCCCAGATGGCCTTTGCCGAACACGGCTTTGCCACCGTAATTGCCAATACCGACGAGGACACCGCCATCCAGGACCAGGTGATCGCCTCCATGGTCGAGCACGGCGTTTCGGCGCTGATCATGTCGCCCGCCTATGGCGATGACGGCGCGGTGTTCGAGCGGATCGCGCGCGCCGGCATTCCCGCGCTGCAGGTGCTGCGCATGGCCAATGCCGATACGGGCCGCTTTCCCTTCGCCTCGCTCGACTACGAGGCCGGCAGCATCGCCGCCGCCCGTCACCTGGTTGAGATCGGCGCGAAGGATATCGCCTTTGTCGGCGGCCTGCCGGACAGGGCGGTCACCCATGAGCGCATGGCCGGCTACCGCGCCGTGATCGCCGAGACCGGCGCGGAGCCCTTCACCCTGCTCGGTCGGCCGACGCGGGCCTTCGGACGCGATGCGGCGCTGAAACTCTCGCACGATCCCCGCAGGCTCGATGCCGTGCTCTGTTTCAACGACCTTGTGGCGCTCGGCATGCTTTCCGGATTTGCCGAAACGGGCGTCGCCATCGGGCGCGACATCGCGCTGATCGGCTTTGACGATATCGAGGAATGCGCGCTGGCCTTTCCCCAGCTCTCCTCCGTCCATTGCGATATCGGCGCCTTCGGCCGCAACGCCGCCGCCACCATGCTGGCATGGCTTGAGACCGGCGAGCGCCCGCCGGAAAAGGCCTTTTCCCCCGTCACCCTGACCGTCAGGGATTCCAGCGGCAGACGATAAGCGCCCGCGTCGCCAGGTCGCACCGGCATTCCCCATCAAAATCGAACCCACCTGACGATGTGCAAGGCGGGAAGGCGCGAATCGGTTCATCGATGGTCATGGCCGTAGCCACCACATGTTGAGGCTGTGTCGACAAGACATACCATATGCGGTGCGGCCACGATCTCAAACCGAGGGGAACCGATCATGCCTGAAGCGCCTGCCGCGTTGGAAAAACTGTCTGCCGCAGCGGAGGAGAGACTGCCCTCTTTCGCGGTCAAACGAAACGGCGCGCGCATGCCGTTTTCCGCGGAAAAGATTGCGCGCGCGATCGAGAAGGCAGGCGAGGCGACAGGGGCCTTCGGGCCCGGCGAGGCGCACAGGCTCACAGACCAGGTGGTCAAGGTGATCAGCCACAGCGCGCTTGACGATGCCATCGAGATCGAGCGCATCCAGGACATCGTCGAGCAGGTGCTGATTTCAGCAAATTTCTTCGAGACCGCGCGGGCCTATATCGTCTACCGCGAAAAACACGCCAAGCTGCGCGAAAGCGGCAAGGTTGCCGTCGACGTGATTTCCTCGATCGATGAATATCTCGACCGCTCCGACTGGCGCGTCAATGCCAATGCCAATCAAGGCTATTCGCTGGGCGGGCTGATCCTCAATGTCTCCGGCAAGGTCGTCGCCAATTACTGGCTCTCCCATGTCTATGATCCGCAGATCGGCGCGGCGCATCGCGCCGGCGACCTGCATATCCACGATCTCGACATGCTGTCGGGCTATTGCGCCGGCTGGTCGCTCCGTACGCTGATCACCGAGGGACTGAACGGCGTTCCGGGCAAGGTCGAGGCCGATCCGCCGAAACATATGTCGTCCGCCGTCGGCCAGATCGTCAACTTCCTCGGCACGCTGCAGAATGAATGGGCCGGCGCGCAGGCATTTTCCTCCTTCGACACCTATATGGCGCCCTTCATCCGCAAGGATAATCTCTCCTATGAAGACGTGCTGCAGTCGATCCAGGAGCTGATCTACAATCTGAACGTCCCGTCGCGCTGGGGCACGCAGACGCCCTTTACCAACCTCACATTCGACTGGGTCTGCCCGGATGACCTGAAGGAACAGCGCCCGATCATCGGCGGTGAGGAAATGCCGTTCGCCTATGGCGAGCTGCAGATCGAAATGGACATGATCAACCGCGCCTATATGGAGATCATGACCAAGGGCGACGCCAAGGGCCGGGTGTTCACCTTCCCGATCCCGACCTACAACATCACGCCCGACTTCCCCTGGGAAAGCGAAAACGCCACGCGGCTTTTCGAGATGACGGCCAAATATGGCCTGCCCTATTTCCAGAATTTCCTGAATTCGGATCTGTCGCCCAACATGGTGCGCTCGATGTGCTGCCGGCTGCAGCTTGACCTGACGGAACTCCTGAAGCGCGGCAACGGGCTTTTCGGCTCGGCCGAACAGACTGGCTCGCTCGGCGTCGTCACCATCAACTGCGCCCGCCTCGGTTTTACCCACAAGGGCGACGAGGAAGGACTTCTGGCACGCCTTGACGAACTGCTCGAGCTTGGCCGCGACAGCCTCGAGATCAAGCGCAAGGTGATCCAGCGGCTGATCGACGAGGGGCTGTTCCCCTATACCAAGCGCTATCTCGGTACGCTGCGCAATCATTTCTCCACGCTCGGCGTCAACGGCGTCAACGAGATGATCCGCAATTTCACCGGCGACCGCGAGGATATCACCACCGAATGGGGCTATGATTTAGCGCTGAGATTCCTTGACCATGTGCGCGAGAAGATCGTCTCATTCCAGGAGGAGACCGGCCATCTCTACAATCTGGAGGCCACGCCGGCGGAAGGCACGGCGCATCGCTTTGCCCGCGAGGACGCCAAGCGCTTTGCCGGCATCATCCAGGCCGGCACGCCGGAAAACGCCTATTACACCAATTCCAGCCAGTTGCCCGTCGGCTTCACCGACGATCCCTTCGAGGCGCTGACGCGCCAGGAAGTGCTGCAGAAGAAATATACCGGCGGCACGGTGCTGCATCTCTACATGGGTAGCCGCATCTCCTCCGGCGAGGCCTGCAAGGCGCTGGTCAAACGCGCGCTTACGAATTTCCGCCTGCCCTACATCACCGTCACGCCGACCTTCTCCATCTGCCCGACCCATGGCTATCTGGAGGGCGAGCACGAATTCTGCCCGAAATGCGATGCCGAACGTCTATCGAAAAAACGCGCCACGCTGATGGCTGCCGAATGAAAGGAAAAATCATGTCTGTGATTGAAAAAGACATTGTCGCGGAAACCGAGATCACGCTTTGCGACGACGAGCGCCAGCCCTGCGAAATCTGGACGCGGGTGATGGGTTATCACCGTCCGGTCTCCTCCTTCAACCGCGGCAAGAAAGGCGAATTCGCCGAACGCCGCTATTTCAGGGAATAGCGCGGTGAGCGGGCATAACGAGGCGAAAGCGGACGGGCTCCCTTCAATCTCCCCCCTCGAGGGGGGAGATCGGGAAGCGTGTGGCCCGCGCTCGGAATGTCGCGCAGCATCTGGAAACGAACTCCTCACCGCGTCACCCTCGGGCTTGACCCGAGGGTCCACGACGCTTGTGCCGGATGGCCTGGATCCTCGGGTCAAGCCCGAGGATGACACAGGACGCAGGTCAGGTGCGCCGGACGCCCCGTCTGCACATGACCTGCGCATCGGCGGTTTCGAGCCGTTTTCCCTGTGCGACTGGCCGGGCAAGATCGTGGCCACGCTGTTTCTGCAGGGCTGCCCGTGGCGCTGCCCCTATTGCCACAATCCCGGGCTGATCGTTGCTTCGGCCGAAACCGGCTACAGCTTTGCCGGCATTCTCGACTTTCTCGAAAGCCGGCGCGGACTTCTGGACGGCGTCGTCTTTTCCGGCGGCGAGCCGACGCTGCAAAAGGCGCTCGTGCCGGCGATGAAGACCGTCCGCGCGATGGGCTTTTCAATCGGCCTCCACTCCGGCGGCCCCTATCCTGAAAGGCTGAAGGACGCGCTCCCCCACGCCGACTGGATCGGCTTTGATATCAAGGCTTCGCGCCGCGACTACGACCGCATGACCGGTACGCCGAAAAGCGGCGAGCGCGCATTCGCAAGCCTTAAGCATGTGATGGCGAGCGGTATCGATTACGAGGTCCGCACCACCGTGCATCCTGAACTTCTGAACGCGGCCGAGATCGCGGAGCTTGAGGCTGACCTCTCCCATTATGGCATTGGCGAACACAAGATCCAGACCTTCCGCATGGAGGGCGTCGATCCGGATCGGCTCGCCGACGCGCTTGAAAAGCGTCGCGGCTGAGCGGACCGGAACCCCCTTCCCTGGTGCGGAATCCGCCATCGACCCATTTTTGCCTTGATTGCGAACAATACTGAGAATCGAAAGAACAAGTCTTGAACGCCATAAACAGCATTTCCATATAGCTTCTGTCGGCAGATTTTATGCCGTAAAAAAGCGAGGAAAACTTGAGATGAACGAGACCGCATTGCTGCGTCCGGCGTGGACGCCACTTACGATTGCCCTGATGGTAATCGGCTTTGTCGTCTTCTGGCCGCTGGGCCTGGTCATGCTTGCCTACATCATCTGGGGCGACCGGCTGAACATGACGAAGGGCGATTGGAAACGCTCTGCCGAACGGGCCTTTGGCTCCTGCAAGCGCAACATGCGCAATGCGGACACCGCCATGCATTCGACCGGCAACGCTGCCTTCGATGAATGGCGCCGCAGCGAGATGGAGCGGATTGAGGCCGAGCGCCGCAAGCTCGACGAGATGCGCGCCGAATTCGACCGCTATACCGATGAACTGCGCCGGGCGCGCGACCGGGAGGAGTTCGACCGGTTCATGCGCGAGCGCGGTGGCAACTTCAATGCTTCCGGGTCAAACCCTGCGCCCGAAGCCTAGCGCATCGGCCCGAAAATCGGAATCGATTTTCGGAAAGAACGATGCGTAGACAAAATAGGTTAGAGCGTCCTTTGTGCGTCCGAATGGACGCACGGCGCTCTAAGAGAAAATGACCTCCGATATCTTCCGGCATCGCCCTTTCCCCCAGGGTGGTGCCGTTTTTTTGCGCCCGCTTCTGGCGCGCGGGCGGGAAAACCGCTACGCCTCAGCCAATGATCCTCAATGACGAGCCCTGACGTGGAAAAACGCGCCAAACCCACGACGATCGATCTCGGCGGCAGGGTGTTGCCGCTCAATCTGAAGACCAATGCGCGCGCCCGGCGGATGACGCTGAAGATCGAGCCCGGCGGCCATGCCGTCAGCCTCACGGTTCCGCCCGGCCTTGCCCGCCATGAGGTCGAGGGTTTCCTGCGCCGCCATCATGACTGGCTGCTGGAGCGGATGTCGCGGTTTGAAGGCCACGAGAGCCATATTGCCGATGGCGGAACGGTGAAAATCTTCGGCGTTCCCCATACGATCCGTCACAGCGGCAATCTGCGCGGCATCACCGAAGCCCGAAACGAGCCCGACGGCATGGTTCTGCGTGTCTCCGGCCCGGCCGAGAGCATTGGCCGCAGGGTCGCGGATTACCTGAAGAAGGAAGCGCGGCGCGAAATCACCGATCGGGTGAAGGCGCATGCGGCGGCCAGCGGCAAATCCTATGTCTCGATCTCCTTCAAGGACACCCGCTCGCGCTGGGGCTCCTGCTCGTCTGTCGGCAATCTCAATTTCTCCTGGCGCATCGCCATGGCGCCCTTGTTCGTCGTCGATTATCTCGCCGCCCATGAAGTGGCGCACCTCTCCGAGATGAATCATGGCCCGCGCTTCTGGGCGCTGTGCGAGAGGCTTTGCCCGCGAACGCCGGAAGCGCGCAAATGGCTGAAGAACGAAGGCTCCTTCCTGCACGCCGTGCGTTTCGATGCGCCCCTTGCCTGATCAAGCCTTCGCAGTTCACCCCTGTTTGTGATAGAAAAGCGTCATGAAAAGACCGGACATCAAGATCTGCGGGATCCGCACGAAGGAAACGCTTGACCATGTGATTGCACGCGGTGCCAGCCATGTGGGTTTCATCTTCTTCGAGAAGAGCCCGCGCCATGTGGAAGTCGATGTTGCTGCCGGCCTGATCGAGCATGTGCGCGGCCGGGCTAAGACGGTTGCCGTGAGCGTGAATGCCGATAATGAACTGCTCGAGGAAATCGTCTTCGGGGCAAAGCCCGACATGCTGCAGCTTCACGGGAAGGAAAGCCCCGACCGGGTGGTGACCGTCAAGGCGCTTTACGGGCTGCCGGTGATCAAGGCCTTCTCGATCCGCGCGCCGGAAGACCTTGCCTTTGCGCGCGACTACGAAGATGTCGCCGACCGTATCCTCTTCGACGCCAAGCCGCCTGAAAATGCCGCCCTTCCCGGCGGAAACGGCATTGCCTTTGATTGGCGCTTGCTTGAGGGCTACCAGGCGACTATCCCTTGGTTTCTGTCCGGCGGACTGAATGCGGAAAATGTGGGCGCGGCGCTTACCGACATCCACGCGCCGGGCCTTGACGTATCATCCGGTGTGGAAAGCGCGCCGGGCATAAAGGATCCGGCCCGGATCGATGCCTTTTTTGATGCCGTTGACGAGGCGCGGATGCGCCGGACGGCCTGATGGAGACTGACGTGAACGAGACGCCAAAACCAAACTCCTTCAAATCCGGCCCTGACGAAAGCGGCCTGTTCGGCATTTTCGGCGGACGTTTCGTCGCCGAAACGCTGATGCCGCTGATCCTCGACCTGCAGGCGGAATGGGAAAAGGCCAAGACCGATCCCGAATTCAAGGCGGAACTGACATCGCTCGGCAAGCACTATACCGGCCGTCCGAGCCCGCTTTATCATGCCGAGCGGCTCAGCGAGCATCTCGGCGGCGCCAAGATCTATTTCAAGCGCGAGGAGCTGAACCACACCGGCTCGCACAAGATCAACAACTGCCTCGGCCAGATCCTTCTGGCAAAGCGCATGGGCAAGACCCGCATCATCGCCGAGACCGGCGCCGGACAGCACGGCGTGGCATCGGCCACCGTCGCGGCCCGCTTCGGCCTGCCCTGCGTGGTCTATATGGGTGCGACCGATGTCGAGCGTCAGGCGCCCAACGTTTTCCGCATGAAGCTCCTCGGCGCCGAGGTCAAGCCGGTGACCGCCGGTCACGGCACGCTGAAGGACGCCATGAACGAGGCGCTGCGCGACTGGGTCACCAATGTCGACGACACCTATTACCTGATCGGCACGGCCGCAGGCCCGCATCCCTACCCGGAAATGGTGCGCGATTTCCAGGCGGTGATCGGCCAGGAAGCGCGCGAGCAGATCATGGAAGCCGAAGGCCGGTTGCCCGATCTGGTGATCGCGGCCGTTGGCGGCGGCTCCAACGCCATCGGCATCTTTCACCCCTTCCTCGATGATCCGGATGTGAAGATCGTCGGCGTGGAAGCCGGCGGTCGCGGGCTCGACGGCGAGGAACACTGCGCCTCGCTGACGGCAGGTGCGCCGGGCGTGCTCCACGGCAACCGCACCTATCTGCTGCAGGATGCGGACGGCCAGATCAAGGAAGGCCATTCGGTTTCCGCCGGGCTCGATTATCCGGGCATCGGGCCGGAGCATTCCTGGCTCAACGATATCGGCCGCGTCGATTATGTTCCGATCCTTGATAACGAGGCGCTGGAAGCCTTCCAACTGATGACCCGGCTCGAGGGCATCATTCCCGCACTCGAGGCCAGCCACGCGATTGCCGAAATCATCAAGCGCGCGCCGAAGATGGGCAAGGACGAGATCATCCTCGCCAATCTTTCCGGCCGCGGCGACAAGGACGTCCACACGGTCGGCAAGATTCTCGGCATGGAGATGTGAGGTCCATGACGACGGGTTCGCGCGCGGAAACCATTGAGGAAATGTCGGAACTGGCGGAGGCCCCTTTCGACATTATCGAGGAGGAGAATGCGGACGTGCCGGATATCCGCCACGCCGTGGTGGAAGCGCTCGCGCACCAGAATCTCTACAATATCGAGATGGCGGCCGCCCTCTCGGCTCTTTCTGAAGGCCGCAGGCCCGAAGCCGAACTGGACAGTCTCGTCTTGAACATGAAGGCGGTGCACAAATCGCTGGTCAAGGCGATCTCGGCCTGGAACGACGCCGACTGACGCCTGCCGACACTATCGCATCGAGGATGCCACGGAGCTAGACTATGACCGAACGCATGGAAAAACGCTTTGCAGCCCTGAAGGCCGAGGGCCGGCCGGCGCTGATCACCTATTTCATGGGTGGCGATCCCGATTTCGATACATCGCTTGAGATCATGAAGGCGCTGCCGAAGGCCGGCGCTGACGTGATCGAGCTCGGCATGCCCTTTTCCGACCCGATGGCCGATGGCCCGGCGATCCAGATGGCGGGTCTCAGGGCGCTGAGGGGCGGGCAGACGTTGGAAAAAACGCTGGAACTGGCGCGACAGTTCCGCAAGCAGGATGCCGAAACGCCGATCGTGATGATGGGCTATTACAACCCGATCTATATCTACGGCGTCGAGCGTTTCGTCGAAACCGCCCTTGAAGCCGGGATCGACGGCCTGATCATCGTCGACCTGCCGCCGGAAATGGACAATGAGCTGTGCATTCCGGCCCTTGCAAAAGGCCTCAACTTCATTCGCCTCGCCACCCCGACGACCGACGAGAAACGCCTTCCGACAGTTCTGCAGAACACGTCCGGTTTCGTCTATTACGTTTCGATGAACGGCATCACCGGTTCGGCGCTGCCCGATCCTTCAAAGGTTGGTGCTGCGGTTTCGCGCATCAAGGCGCATACCGATCTTCCCGTCTGCGTCGGCTTCGGCGTCAAGACGGCGGAACATGCCCGACTGATTGGTGCAGCAGCCGATGGCGTCGTGGTCGGTACGGCAGTCGTCAACCAGATCGCCGGGACGCTTGATGCCAACGGCAAGGGCGGCAAGGATACGGTTGATGCGGTTTCGACATTCGTGCGCGGGCTTTCAAGCGGTGTCCGCGACGCCCGGCTTGCGGCGGCAGAGTAAATCTGGCAAACCGCAGGCAATGCTATTCAGGAGGTTCATTTGGTGAACTGGATAACCAATTATGTGCGGCCGCGGATCAATTCCATGTTCGGCCGGCGCGAAGTTCCCGAGAATTTGTGGATCAAGTGCCCTGAAACCGGGGCCATGGTGTTTCACACCGATCTGGAAGAAAACAAGTGGGTGATCCCGTCTTCCGGCTATCATATGAAGATGCCGGCCAGGGCACGCCTTGCCGATCTGTTTGACAAGGGCCAGTATGAGGATCTGCCGCAGCCGAAGGTGGCGCAGGACCCACTGAAGTTCCGCGATTCCAAGAAATATGCCGACCGGCTGAAGGAAAACCGCGCCAAGACCGGTCAGGAAGACACGATCATCGCCGGCGTCGGCACGCTTGAAGGGTTGAAGCTCGTTGCCGTGGTGCAGGAGTTCAGGTTCATGGGTGGCTCGCTCGGAATGGCCGCCGGCGAGGCAATCATCCAGGCATTTGACCGTGCGCTGAAGGATCATTGCCCGCTGGTGATCTTCCCGGCTTCCGGCGGCGCGCGCATGCAGGAAGGCGTGCTGTCCTTGATGCAGATGCCGCGCGTGACCGTGATGATCGAGCTTATGCGCGAGGCGGGCCTTCCCTATATCGTCGTGCTCACCAATCCGACAACCGGCGGTGTTTCTGCGTCCTATGCCATGCTGGGTGATCTCCATATCGCCGAACCGGGCGCCGAGATCGGCTTTGCCGGACGCCGCGTGATCGAACAGACCATCCGCGAGCAGCTGCCCGACGGTTTCCAGACGGCGGAATATCTGCTGGACCACGGCATGGTCGACATGGTGGTCAAGCGCCACGACATTCCCGAGACGCTGGCGCGTCTGCTTAAGATCATGACCGGTGCGCCACCGACTGCATCGCCCATGCTAGAAGCGCCAAAGCACAAGGAAGCGATCGCCGACGAAACGCCGCACGAGACGCTCGACAAGGATCAGGCGCCGACCCCGCAGGGCTAAGACGCGCGCATATCGAGGAGGAGGCCACTCCGGTTTCCCCGGTAGGGCCCGCGCAGCAGGAGAAACGGCCCCGAGCTGAAATGTCGGGGCCGGTCGGTCTGCGCGAAACGACAGATGAAGCAGTGCGCAACTGATGAAAGCCTGGCGCACCGGAAATCGGACCAATCATGGACAACCATTCCTTCGGTGCCGCCGAGCGTGTGATCGATCACCTGATGCAGCTGCATCCCAAGGGTTTCGATCTTTCACTCGAGCGGATCAGGGTTCTTCTTGAAAAGCTCGGCAACCCGCATTTGGCCTTGCCGCCGGTGATCCATATTGCCGGAACCAATGGCAAGGGCTCGGCAAGCGCCTTTTGTCGCGCGCTGCTGGAAGCCGCCGGCCTTTCCGTCCATGTCCACTCCTCGCCGCATCTCGTGCGCTGGCACGAACGCTTCCGCATCGGCGGGCCCGGCGGCGCCAGCGGCTATGTCGACGACCAGCTGCTTGCAGAAACCCTGAAGCGCGTTGAAGCCGCGAACGCCGGCGCCACGGCAACCGTGTTCGAATTGCTGACCGCGGCAACTTTCGTGCTGTTCGCCGAAATTCCCGCTGACGTGGTTATCCTCGAAGTCGGCCTTGGCGGCCGTTTCGACGCGACTAACATCATCGACAAGCCGGCCGTCAGCGTCATCATGCCGATCTCGCTCGACCACCAGGCCTATCTGGGCGACCGGGTCGAATTGATCGCCGCCGAAAAGGCCGGCATCATGAAGCCGGGCGTGCCCGTGGTCATCGGCCAGCAGGACTATGAGGCCGCCGAGGAAGTGCTGATCGCAACCGCCGACCGGCTCGGCTGTCCGCTGCATCTCTATGGCCAGGATTACAGCGCGCATGAGGAACACGGACGGCTCGTCTACCAGGACGGCGACGGGTTGATGGACCTGCCGCTGCCCGCGCTTCCCGGCCGGCATCAATACGCCAACGCGGCCGCCGCGATCTCCGCGGTCAAGGCCGCCGGCTTTTCCATTGACGAGCAGGCGGCGGAAAGAGCGATGCGCAACGTCTTCTGGCCTGCGCGCCTGCAGCGCCTCCACGAAGGCGACCTGGTGACGGGAGCGCCCGACGGCAGCGAGATCTGGCTGGACGGCGGGCACAATCCCGGCGCCGGCGAGGTAATCGCCGAGGCGCTTGCCGGTTTCGAGGAGCGTGACCCGCGTCCGCTGTTTCTGATCATCGGCATGATCAACACCAAGGACCCGTTCGGCTTCTTCGAGCATTTCGCGGGGCTTGCGAATTATGTCTACTGCGCCCCGATCAAAGGTACGGAAGCCTTCATCGATCCCGTGGCGCTGGCCTCCTCGGCCGCCGATGCCGGATTGTCGGCCGAGCCGGTTTCCTCGATCGGGGAGGCGCTGGCGGCCATCTGCCTGCGCACGCGCGCCGACCAGCCGCCACCCAGGATCCTGATCGGCGGCTCGCTCTATTTCGCCGGCAACGCGCTGTTCGAAAACGGCACGCCGCCGCTTTGACACTCCGGATTCCGGACGCAAAAAAGGCCGCAGCGAACAGGAAATTCGCTGCGGCCTTTTTCACCGTATCATTGATCAGTAGCGGTAATGTTCCGGCTTGAACGGGCCTTCAGGCGTCACGCCGATATAGGCGGCCTGTTCCTCGGAGAGTACAGTCAGCTTGGCGCCGAGCTTGTCGAGATGAAGGCGCGCAACTTTCTCATCAAGATGCTTCGGCAGGACGTGGACGGTGTTTTCGTATTTGTCGCGGTTCTGGAAGATTTCCATCTGCGCCAGCACCTGGTTGGTGAACGATGCCGACATGACGAAGGAGGGGTGGCCCGTGGCATTACCGAGGTTCAGGAGGCGACCTTCGGAAAGCAGGATCAGCCGCTTGCCGTCGGGAAACGAAATCATGTCGACCTGCGGCTTGATGTTGGTCCACTTGTAATTGCGCAGCGAATTGACCTGAATTTCATTGTCGAAATGGCCGATATTGCCGACAATCGCCATGTCCTTCATCTCGCGCATATGTTCCAGGCGGATGATGTCCTTGTTGCCGGTGGTGGTGACGAAGATATCGGCGGTCGCAACGACGTCTTCCAGCAGCACGACCTCGAATCCGTCCATGGCGGCCTGAAGCGCGCAGATCGGATCGGCTTCCGTCACCTTGACGCGGGCGCCGGCGCCGGAAAGCGAGGCGGCAGAACCCTTGCCGACATCGCCGTAACCACAGACGACGGCGACCTTGCCGGCCATCATCACGTCGGTGGCGCGGCGGATGCCGTCAACCAGCGATTCCTTGCAGCCGTATTTGTTGTCGAATTTCGATTTGGTGACCGAGTCGTTGACATTGATCGCCGGGAAGGGGAGCTGGCCGGCGCGCGCAAGCTGGTAGAGCCGGTTGACGCCCGTCGTGGTTTCCTCGGTTACCCCCAGAAGCGCATCACGCTGTTTGGTGAAGAAGCCGGGCGTTTCGGCCATGCGCTTCTTGATTTGCGCGAACAGCACTTCCTCTTCTTCCGAGCCGGGCTTGGAGAGCACGTCCTCGCCGGCCTCGGCGCGCGCGCCGATCAGGATATACATGGTGGCATCGCCGCCATCGTCGAGGATCAGGTTCGACTGGCCGCCATCTGTCCACTGGAAGATCCGGTCCGTATAGGACCAGTATTCCTCAAGGCTCTCGCCCTTGATGGCGAAGACCGGCGTGCCGGTGGCGGCGATCGCGGCGGCGGCATGGTCCTGGGTGGAGAAGATGTTGCAGGAGGCCCAGCGGACATCGGCGCCGAGCGCCTTCAGCGTTTCGATCAGCACGCCGGTCTGGATCGTCATGTGCAGCGAGCCGGAAATCCGCGCGCCCTTCAGCGGCTGGCTTTCGCGGAACTCCTCGCGCGCGGCCATCAGGCCCGGCATTTCGGTTTCCGCGATATCCAGTTCCTTGCGGCCATAATCGGCCAGCGCGATATCGGCAACGATGAAATCTTCTGTGGCGCTCATTGATAACTCCCGAGGCAAAAGGATGGTGCAGCGTCCGGCCCGATCACGCAGGCAACGCGCATTCTTCAGTTTGCATCGTTAGTAACAGCCTCAGGGGAAACTGACAAGAAACACATAAAGATTTCTTTATGTGTTTCTTCCGGCTGGCTAACCTTATTGCTGTATTTCACCGCGTGTCGCTACGAAGCCGCCTAAAAGACGGGCGCTGGCCGCAGGACCAGCTCCCTCAATGGCATAGGTCCCTGCCATAGCTTTCGCCGCATCTCCATAGAAAGCGCCTTCGACAGAGGAGGCAGATTGATCGGCGAAGCTCGTACTAGCGGCGACAGGCCGGGTTACTGTTGTTGTGTAACCTGGAGGTCCGATATCAACTGTTTCAGAGTTCACGCCTGCAGCTAGAGCGATCGTGCCTGGGATCGACTTAAATTCCGAGCCATTGATTGCGCCATCGAACGAAACAGAATTCTTCCAACCGGATATTCTACCTTTCAAGGAGCTGTCGCCAAAATCCACATCGGCATAAAATCCTCCTCTATCGAGGTACATTGACGATATATCGGTAGTGGCAAAACCATCTATTGAGCCCGTGTAAGAAGCGGTTCCATTCTGGGGCATATTTTCAGTCAGTCCTTCGGTTGACCGATAGGCATAGTACCCCTCTAGCTCTGGATCATAAACAGCATCTATCACCGCCAGCAAAGGTTTGCCGTCTTCTGTTCGTATTGTCATAAATACCTCAGCACCATCAGAGGCCGTTCCAGCCTCTGGATAATACGTGAGCGTCTTCTCGATAGTATTCCCCCACCTTTTGAACTTAGCCGTTATAGTGTCGTCATCGTTAAGCGTGAACTGGGCTTCTGTGGTTCCCGAACTCATATTGTTTCCGGAGGGCACAGGAAAACTACCCGGGTCGATCGTCATGCTTTGGCCGGTTGCGTTGGGCGCGAAGTTATTAACGGGAGGATTGTCACCTTGCTCTGGCGGCGCACTACCGCCGCCAACCGGCCCTATGTCGATGCCCCCGCCACTGCTGCCACCGCCGCTGCAGCCTGCAAGCGCTGTCAGCGCCACCGCACCCGCCAGCTTGAGATAGGTTTTCGTCATGTCCCCGGCCCCCACCGTCACTGTTAACTACCCGTAAACCATGTGTCGCAACCAAGGCGGGCGTGGTCAAGCGAAAAGTGGCGGAAATGTGGTTGGTGGCTGACGAAACGCAAAAGAGGAAGGTTTCTTCACTTTCGCTCTCTCCACCTGCGCTCAAGTCCGAGCAAGCTGGTCCCGGCAGGCCTGCAATAGCCTGAGCCTTGCGTATTGGCGGTCATAATAGCCGGCAAGCGCCGGATCGGGATCGAGCCGGGTAGGAGCGGCCTGCATGGCCGCTGCCGCGGGCGTCAGGCCGGGGTAGAGGTTTGAGGCTGCGGCGGCGTTGATGGCGGAGCCCAGGAGCACGACATCCTCGGTTGGCGAGACATGCACGGGAAGACCGGTCACGTCGGCGTAAAGTCTTGAAAGGAGTGAGTTTCTCCGGTGCCCGCCAGCCAGGTGAAGCCGGGTTGCGGGAATGCCGTTTTCGCCGAGATGTTCGAGGATCTGCCTGAGCGACAGGGCAATGGCGATCGAGGCGCGCCAGTAGAGACGGCAGAGGCCATCGAAGGATTTGTCGAGCGTGAGGCCGGCGATCATCCCGGTCATGCTCGGATCGGCATAGGGCGAGCGGCTGCCGTGAAAATCCGGCAGGATGTCCAGCCCGTCGGCAAAGCCGGGGCCGTTCTCGGCAAGCATTTCCGTGATCCGGGCAATCACCTGTTGGTGTCGGCTTTCCGTGGCGGGTCCACCCTCTGTATGGATTTCGAGCAGATGGTTGAGTAAACCACCGGTTGCAGACTGGCCGGCCTCGAATGCCCATTGATCCTTCTGGATCGCGGCAAAATAAGGGCCCCAGAGGCTCGTCGCGAAGACCGGTTCGCCGCCCTGGCCGATAAGGCAACTCGAGGTCCCGCCAATCAGCGCGAATTCGCCCGAGGCCGCAGCCTTGTCGGCCGGAAGCGCGCCAAGGGCTCCGGCATAGGCATCGACCATGCCGGCCGCGACCACGACCTCGCGATCAAGCGCGAGCGCTTCCGCCGCCTGGCGCGTCAACCTGCCGACGGAGACGCCGGGCGGGCAGGGCGCATGCGCGGCGCCGACCTTTTCAAGAAGATCATCAAGGCCGAATTTTCCGAGAAGCGCGCGCGGCCAGGGATCCTCATCCTGAGCCCTGAAGAACCATTTTGTGGCAAGAGTGGAAACCGAACGCGCCGGATTGCCGGTGGCGCGATAGCTCAGATAGTCGGCGAGGTCGAAGAAGCCGCCCGCCCTTTGCCAGAGATCGGGGCGATTGCGTTTCAGCCACAAGAGCTTCGGCACCTGCATTTCCGGCGATATCGATCCGCCCGAATGCCGCACCGCCGGGTCATCGGTGGCGCTCAGCTCTTCCGCTTCAGCCTCGGCGCGGTGATCGAACCAGGCGAGTGTATCAAATACGCCCTCTTCGTCCTCGAAAAGCGGAAGCGCCGCGCCGTTGTTGCCGACGAGAACGAGTGAACATGTGGCGCCGAAGGCAAGCCCCGCGACCTGCTCGGGCCCGAGACTGCTCGCAAGCCGCGCGGCCCGCACGGCTGTTGCGGTTGTCTGCCAGATGTCGTCTGCGCTGTATTCTCCGCGCCGTGCGCCGGGGCGGTGAAGCCTGAGCGGCTCCACCCTGCGGGCGAGCATGATCCCGGTTTTATCGAAAACGCCTGCCCTGACGCTTGCCGTGCCGACATCGACCGCAATCACATGATCGCGCATCCTGCACGCTCCCCCACCTGTCAGTATTTTCGCACAAAGTGGACGAGATTATCCGTTTCGTCAAACCTTCCGACAGCGCAGGGTCGTACCCTGCCAAGCCGCGAGCGTGACAAGAAGGAGAGGTGCCGGGCGCTTCGGGCCCGTATCGGTTTCAGCCGGATGGCCTATGCCAGGTCGCCGGCAATATAGCGTCTCAGCGTTTCGGCGGTTCCGAGGGTCCTCAGGCTCTCAAGCGCTGTCGAAAAGCGCCTGCGGAAGGTTTCATTGTCGGCGATCGAACCAAAGATGGCGCGCTCCTGAAGGAAGATCATCGGATCCTGCCTGCTTGCAAGCGCCGCCTTGTGCAGGCGGTCCGCGCTTTCGTCGTTGAAGCGGATTTTGCGGCCGCTGTCGGAGGTGCCCTCGAAATAGCGGCACCACAGCGCCGAAACCAGGGCGAGGCCGACGACATCGAGGCCCTTCTCGAGGCGGGCGGCTGTGGAGGGCAGGATGAATTTCGGCTGGCGGTTCGAGCCGTCGAGCGCCAGCCGCTCGATCGTGTCGCCGATCTTCGGATTGGCGAAACGGCGGGCGATCAGTTCGTAATAACCGGTCAGGTCGGTATCGGGCACCGGCGGCACGATCGGGATGATCTCGTCCTTTTCGAGCTTTTCGAGAAAGGCGGCGATCAGTTCGTTTTCCATCGCCTCGTGGACGAAGTGAATGTCGAGCAGTTCGCCCGGATAGGCGATTGCCGCATGGCCGCCGTTCAAAATCCTGAGCTTCATCAGCTCATAGGGACTGACATCGTCGACAAAGGTGACGCCGACCTCTTCCAGCGCCGGGCGGCCAAGCGGGAAATCATCCTCCAGCACCCATTGCTTGAAGCCTTCGCAGAAGACCGGCCAGTTGTCTTCTATGCCATATTCCGCGCGCGTGATGTCGCGCTCGCGCTTGCCGGTGGCCGGCGTGATCCGGTCGACCATGCCATTGGGGAAGGCGACATTGTCTCGAATCCAGCCGGCAAAATCGGGATCGGAGAGTTCGGCGAGGCCGCTAACGGTTGCTTTCGTCACCGCGCCGTTGTGGGGGATATTGTCGCAGCACATCACGGTAAAGGGCGGAATATTTTCTGCGCGACGCTTCTTCAGGCCGGCGATGATCAGGCCGAAGGCGGTTTTCGGCGTATCCGGATTTTCGCCGTCAGCGACGATTGCCGGATGGGTGGGGTCGAATTTGCCGGTCGCCGGATCGATGAAATAGCCGCCTTCGGTCACCGTCAGCGAGACGATGCGGATTGCCGGGTCGGCGAGCTTTTCGACCATCTCTGCAAAGTCCGGCGGCGCGATCATGTCGATCATCGCCCCGGTGATCGTCGCCTCGCTGGCGTCGGCCTCCTGGTCTACCACCGTCGTGAGAAAATCCTGCGCGGCAAGAACCTCGCGCATTTTCGTGTCGGAAGGCATGACCCCGGCGCCGACGATTGCCCAGTCGAGGTCGCGGCCGGTGTTGAACAACTGGTGCAGATAGACCGCCTGGTGCGCCCGGTGGAAATTGCCGACGCCGAAATGGAAAATGCCGGCGGAAAGGCTGCCGCGGTCATAGGCGGGCACGGCCGCCTTGTCCGCGTGCTGATCAAGGCTTGCGAGGTTGAGGGACTTGGTCATTGGTTCTTTTCCGCTATTGGCATTTCGGTATTCGGTTGGGACGCGCGGCCGGCAGCTATTCAGCCGCCAGGCCGTTTGCGTCGAACCGGTAGAGCCGCTCCGGATCCGGCGAGATGAAGACGGTGTCGCCGTGACGGACCGGAAACTCGCCGTCGGTGCGGGTGGTGATATGGCCGAGCTCCGGTACGTCCACATGCAGGAAGGTGTCGGAGCCCAGATGTTCGGAGACCGCGACCTTGCCCTTCCATCTTCCGCTTTCGGTGGAAAGGGCGACATGTTCCGGCCTTATGCCGATCGTGTGGGCGCCGAATTCCTCTGCCGTCTTGCCCTCGATGAAATTCATCTTCGGCGAACCGATGAAGCCGGCGACGAAGAGGTTGGCTGGCTTGCGGTAGAGCTCCAGCGGCGAGCCGACCTGTTCGATATTGCCGGCGCGCAGGACCACGATCTTGTCGGCCATGGTCATGGCTTCGACCTGGTCGTGGGTCACATAGATCGATGTGGCGGCGAGCTGCTGGTGCAGTTCGGAGATTTCGAGCCGCATGTTGACGCGAAGCGCCGCGTCGAGGTTTGACAGCGGCTCGTCAAACAGGAAGCATTCCGGCGAGCGGACGATGGCCCGGCCGATGGCGACGCGCTGGCGCTGGCCGCCGGAAAGCGCGCGGGGCTTGCGCTCCAGATAGTCGGTGAGGTTGAGAATCTTCGCCGCCTCGTTCACCTTGCGGTCGATCTCGGCCTTGTCCATGTTCGCCATTTTCAGCGGGAAGCCGATATTGGAGCGCACGCTCATATGCGGATAAAGCGCGTATGACTGGAACACCATGGCCAGCCCGCGCTTTGCCGGCGGCTTGGCGGTCGCATCTTCGCCGTCAATCAGGATGCGGCCGCCGGAGACATCCTCCAGCCCCGCGATCAGGCGCAGAAGCGTGGATTTGCCGCAGCCCGAGGGGCCGACGAAGACGACAAACTCGCCGTCATTGATCTCGAGATCGATGCCGGGGATGACGGCATGTTCGCCAAAACGCTTGGAAACATTTTCAAGTCTGATGCTGCCCATTGGTCTTGTCCTTATTTAACCGCGCCGAAGGTAAGCCCGCGTACGAGCTGCTTCTGCGAAAACCAGCCGAGGATGACGATCGGCGCGATGGCCATGGTCGAGGCGGCGGAAAGCTTTGCGTAGAACAGACCTTCCGGGCTCGAATAGGAGGCGATGAAGGCTGTCAGGGGTGCTGCCTTGGAGGCCGTCAGATTGAGCGTCCAGAAGGCTTCGTTCCAGGCAAGGATGATGTTGAGAAGAAGGGTCGAGGCAATGCCCGGCACCGCCATCGGCGTGAGCACATAGATCAGCTCCTTGCCGAGCGTCGCGCCGTCCATGCGGGCGGCCTCGAGGATTTCGCCGGGGATTTCCTTGAAGTATGTGTAGAGCATCCAAACCATGATCGGCAGGTTGATCAGCATCATCACCACGATCAGGCCGATGCGCGTGTCGAGCAGGCCGAGATCGCGGAAGATGATGTAGATCGGCACCAGCACGCCGACGGCGGGGAGCATCTTGGTGGAGAGCATCCATAACAGGATGTCCTTGGTGCGTTTCGTCGGCGAGAACGCCATCGCCCAGGCGGACGGCACAGAAATCAGAAGACCGATCACCGTGGAGCCGAGCGAGATCGCCACCGAATTCCAGAAATGGTGGAAATAATTGGAGCGCTCCTGAACCTCCACATAGTTCTCCAGCGTCCACTGGAAGAACAGGAAGGAGGGCGGCGAGGACACGGCCTCGCTTTCCGTCTTGAAGCTCGTCAGCACCGTCCACAAGATCGGGAAGAAGATGAGGAGTGCTACGACCCACGCGAGAAGCGTGAAGGCCAGCTTTTTCTGTGTCGTGACCTGGCGTGCCATCCTCAGTCCTCCAGATTTTTACCGATCATGCGAACCAGGAAGATCGCAACGATGTTGGCGAGAATGACAGCGATGATGCCGCCGGCGGATGCGCCGCCCACGTCGAACTGCAGCAGTGCCTGCATGTAGACGAGGTAGGTGAGATTGGTGCTTTCCGTTCCCGGGCCGCCATTGGTGGTGACCAGGATTTCGGCGAAGACCGAAAGCAGGAAGATCGTCTCGATCAGCACCACGACGGTGATGGCGCGGGCCATATGCGGCAGGATGATGTAGACCAGCCGGTTCCAGGCGTTCGCGCCGTCCATTTCGGCGGCTTCCTTCTGCTCTTCCGACAGAGACTGAAGCGCGGTCAGCAGAATGAGCGTGGCGAAGGGCAGCCACTGCCAGGCGACGATCAGGCTGATCGAGGTAAGCGGGATCGACGACAGGAAGTCGATCGGCTGGATGCCGATGAAGCGCGCCAGCGAGGCGAACAGCCCGTTGACCGGGTTCATCAGCATGTTCTTCCAGACAAGCGCCGAAACCGTCGGCATGACGAAGAAGGGCGCGATTACCAGAATGCGGACAATGCCCTGACCGAAGATCGGCTGGTCGAGCAAAAGCGCCAGCGCGATGCCGCCGACGACGGTGGCAAACAGCACGCCGCCGACCAGGATCAGCGTATTGCCGATCGCCTGAAAGAAGGCCGGGTCGGTGAGGAAGAAGCGGTAATTCATGAAGCCGGCAAAACTCTCCGTTCCCGGCATCAGGAGATTGTACCTGAGGAAGGAGAAGTAGACGGTCATCGACAGCGGCACGATCATCCACAGGAGAAGCAGAATGACCGAGGGCGCCATCATCAGCCGCGCCGCGTTTTGGGTATGGGTCGTCGCCATTTGGTGTTCCCCGCTCGGTGAGGCAGGCCTTGTCTCTGGCCGCGTCACATCTCAAAAGTCCCGCGCCGGCTTTGCGCGGCAGCGGAAATCAGAAGAGCCGCCGTCGGCTAACGCGCGGCGGCTCTTCAAAATCAGTTCAGCAAGAAGAAAAAAGGCGGGCGGCCGGACAACGGGTCCCGGCCGCCCTCAGGAGGAAGTCTTACTTCGGGTAACCGGCCTTCATCATCTCGCGCGATGTCAGCTGCTGGGCATTCGACAGCGCCTGCTCGGCCGTGGTGTTGCCGGCAAGAGCTGCCGAGAACTGCTGACCGACCGCCGTGCCGATGCCCTGGAATTCCGGGATCGACACGAATTGCGCACCGGTATAGGGAATGTCCTGAACCGAAGGCTTCTTGGTGTCGACGGCGTTGATCGATTCCAGCGTCATCTCGGCGAAGGGCGCTGCCTTCTGGTAGTCCGGGTTCTCGTAGAGCGAGGTGCGGGTGCCGGGCGGTGCCGCGCGCCAGCTGTCCTGTTTTGCGACAAGATCGGTGTAGTGCTTGGAGGTTGCCCAGGCGACGAAGGCCTTGGCCGCATCCGCCTTCTGCGTCGAGGCCGGAATGGCGAGGTTCCACGACCACAGCCAGTTGCCGCGATTGCCGAGGTCGCCCTTTTCCGGGAAGAGCGCGAAGCCGACCGAATCCGCGACCTTGGATTCATCCGGATCGGTGACGAAGGAAGCGGCGACCGTGGCATCGATCCACATGCCGCATTTGCCCTGCTGGAACAGCGCTAGGTTTTCGTTGAAGCCGTTGGAGGAGGCGCCGGGCGGACCGTAATTGTTCATCAGGTCCAGATAGTCCGTCAGCGTCGCCTTCCATTCCGGCGTGTCGAACTGCGGCTTCCAGTCCATGTCGAACCAGCGTGCGCCGTAGGAATTGGACATGGCGCCGAGGAAGGCCATGTTCTCGCCCCAGCCGGCCTTGCCGCGCAGGCAGATGCCGTAAATGCCGGCATCCTTGTCGGTCATGGCGGCAGCCGCCTTCTTGATGTCGTCCCATTTGGGTTCGGCCGGAATGGTGACGCCGGCCTTTTCGGCCAGATCCGTGCGGTACATGACCATGGCGCTCTCGCCGTAGAAGGGCGCGGCGTAGAGCGTATCGTCGACGGAAAGGCCGCCGGCGATTGCCGGCAGAAGATCGCCCGCGTCGTAATCGGCGGGCAGATCGTTGAGCGCCAGCAACCAATCCTGTTTGGCCCAGATCGGAACCTCGTAATTGCCAATGGTCAGAACATCGTACTGGCCGCTGTTTGTGGCGATGTCGGTGGTGACCCGCTGGCGCAGCACGTTTTCCTCGAGCGTGACCCACTCAAGATCGATATCGGGGTGCTGCGACGTGAAATCGTCGGTGAGTTTCTGCATGCGGATCATGTCGCCGTTGTTGACGGTGGCGATGGTCAGCGTTTCGGCCGAGGCGACGCCGGTGAGCGCCGCAAGCGAGCAGGCGCCCAGAAGTATCGTGTGCAGTCTCATACTCGTTCCTCCCTCAGAATTGAGCAATAGCTTACGATATGGGCAATTACCCATCATTCATTGCAAAGTGTCAAGTGGGCGAATGCTCATACTTTGGGCGGATATTCCATCCTGTTGATTTTCAATGCAAAATTTTCGGAGAGTCCCGAGTGGGCGTAACACCGGCCTCGCGACGACGGACCCAAACGCAGCTCTCTGGTCAAGCACGTCCTGCATGCAGGCACATCCCGTCGCATAAGGTCTATCAGACGGAAATGTCATCCCGGCTGGTCTGTTGAAGACTAAAACGACGCTCTTTTGGCAGAAAGGGAGGGTCCGCGGGTCACGCCCGAGACAGAGGAGCGGTCACGCGTCGCAGCGTCAGATTGATCCGTCCGCCCTGCTTCAGCAATGTCGAGGTGCCGGGGTAGATCCGCGTCACGCCATGATGGGCAAGACGGCTTTCGCCGGAAAGCAGCACGATGTCGCCGCTCGTAAGCTTCAGCGATTGGGCTCTGTCCTTGCGGTCGGTGCCGCCCACGCGAAAAAGGCAGCTATCGCCGAGCGAGATGGAAAGCACGGGGGCCGAGAAATCCGCCTCGTCGTTGTCCTGGTGCATGCCCATTTTCGCCGTGTCATCGTAGAAATTGATCAGGCAGGCCTCCGGCATGTCTGGATAGTCCGCAAGATCGCGCCACAATGCCGCGAGCCGCTCGGGCATATCGGGCCAGGGTTTTCCCGTTGCTGGATGGGTTGCCTGATAGCGATAGCCGCGTTCCTTGTCGGTGACCCAGCCGAGCGTGCCGCAATTGGTCATGCGCACGGACATCGGCCGACCGGTGCGCGGCATGGTCGGCACGTAAAGCGGGGCATCGGCCACGACGGCGCGGATATCCTCGACCAGCGCCTCCTGGGCGGCCCGGTCGAGATAGTCCGGCAGATAGCGAAAGCCCTCGGGGAGAACGTGTTTGTCGGCGCTCATGGCTTACTCGTCCGGCGCGGGCTTGCCGCGCGCCTTCTTGATTTCCGAACGGCCGGCCTTGGCCTTCAGCCGCCGTTCGATCGAGCCGCGCGTCGGCTTGGTCTTGCGCCGGCGCGGCGGCGGCGGCGCGGCGGCGGCAAGGATCAGTTCCTTCAGCTTCTCGCGCGCCTCCTCGCGGTTGCGCTCCTGGCTGCGATGGCCATTGGCCTCGATCAGCAGAACGCCCTCCTTGGAAACCTTGCGGCCGCCGAGGCGCATCGCGTTGCGTTTTACGCGTTCGGGCAGGGAAGGGGAGGCGGCGAGAGGGAAGAACAGCTGCACGGCGGTCGCCACCTTGTTGACGTTTTGCCCGCCCGGCCCGCCGGCAAGCACGAACTGCTCGGTCAGCTCCCAGCCGAAGATGGTGATCCGGTCATTGATGATGAGATCGCGTGATGCCATGGCCGCGTTATCCCACGCCGCCGCCCTGCCTTCAAGGCCGCAATCGCCCGCGAACCCGGGCTTTTGCTTGACGCGGACGGCAATGCGGTCTAATGAGCGGCAACGGCAAGGGACGCCGGCCGCCCGCGGTTTTTTGAAACCATGGTGAAGTTCCCCTTGAACCGATGAGCGATGTTTTGAAAACCTTGCGCATTCGCGGTTCCGGCAATGCGGGCACCGAACCACCAGACAGGCGAATGCGAAGGAAAGACTTCGCCATGTCCACCAGTTTACCGTTGCCATCGCTTGAGAGCCTCAAGGATCAGGCAAAACGCCTGCGCGCCCATCTCGGGCGTGAGGGCGAACCCATCACCCATTCCCGCGCGCTGGAACTGATCGCCGTTCAATACGGCTTTCGCGACTGGAACACGCTGCATGCCAGGATCGGCAATCGTCCGCCGCTCAATCCGTGGATGCTCGGCTCCCGCGTCTCGGGAACCTATCTCGGTCACGCCTTTGATGCGGAGATCATTTCCGTCAGCGCCTTTGCCGGCAGGCCGGGGCAGTATCGCCTGACACTGAAATTCGACGCGCCCGTCGATGTCGTCACCTTCGACAGTTTCTCCGCCTTCCGGAGCCGCATCAACTGCACGGTTGATGAGACCGGCCGATCGCCGGCGAAAACGTCCGATGGCAGGCCGCATGTGGAGCTCGCCTGGTAGATCCGGCGGCGACCCGCCAAAAAAAAGAAACGCCCGGCGCCAGACGGCGACCGGGCATTTCCCACGCTCCTCCTGCGTATAACTCAGGCGGCGGCCAGCATTCCCGGCGAAGCGGCCTTCACGCCGGCATCCACATGATCCTCGAATTTGGCGAAATTGGCGACGAACATGTCGACAAGTTTCGCCGCCTGCGCGTCATAGGCGGTCGCATCGGCCCAGGTGCCGCGCGGGTTGAGGATCGCCGCGTCGACGCCGGGAACGGCGACCGGAACCTCGAAGCCGAAATTCGGGTCCACCCTGAACTCCGCGCCGGCAAGCCGGCCGGCAAGCGCCTCGGCCAGCATGGCCCGGGTCTGGCGGATCGGCATGCGCGAACCCGCGCCATAGGCGCCGCCGGTCCAGCCGGTGTTGACCAGCCAGCACTGCACGCCGTGCCTGGCGATCAGCGACTTCAGCAGATTGCCGTATTCGGTCGGGTGGCGCGGCATGAAGGGCGCGCCGAAGCAGGTCGAGAACGTCGCTTCGGGCTCGGTCACGCCCTTTTCCGTGCCCGCCACCTTGGCGGTGTAGCCGGAGAGGAAATGATACATGGCCTGGTCGGGCGTCAGCTTGGCAATCGGCGGCAGCACGCCGAAGGCATCGGCCGTCAGCATGATGATCGTCTTCGGATGCGGCGCAAGCCCGGTGCGCGAGGCATTGGGAATATAGTCCAGCGGATAGGCGCAGCGGGTGTTCTCCGTCAGCGAACCATCGTCAAAGTCGGGCTTGCGGTTGGCGTCGAGCACGACATTTTCCAGCACCGTGCCGAAACGCTTGGTCGTGGCATAAATCTCCGGTTCGGCCTCGGCCGACAGGCGGATGGTCTTGGCGTAGCAGCCGCCCTCGAAATTGAACAGGCCGCTTTCGCCCCAGCCATGCTCGTCGTCGCCGATCAGCGTGCGCGACGGGTCGGCCGAAAGCGTGGTCTTGCCGGTGCCCGAAAGACCGAAGAACACGGCGGCATCACCCGCATCGCCGACATTGGCCGAGCAGTGCATCGGCATCACGCCGCGCGCCGGCAGAAGATAATTGAGCGCGGTGAACACCGACTTCTTCATTTCACCCGCATAGGATGTACCGCCGATCAGCACCAGGCCATTCTCCAGGTCGCAGGCGATCACCGTTTCCGTGCGGCAATTATAGCGCTTCGGATCGGCGACGAAGGAGGGCAGGTTGATGATGGTCAGCTTCGCCTCGAAATCTTCCAGCGCATCGCGCTCGGGGCGGATCAACAGATTGCGGATGAATTGGGCATGCCAGGCATATTCGGTGATGACGCGCGTCGGCAGACGGTTTTCGGCATCCGCGCCGCCGACGAGATCCTGCACGAACAATTCCCTGCCCGCAGCATGGGCCAGCATGTCCGCCTTCAGAAGGGCGAAATGCTCCGGCGACATCGCCTTGTTGTTATCCCACCAGATCTGGTCCTTGGTCTTGTCATCGCAGACGACGAATTTGTCCTTGGCGGAGCGACCGGTGTGCTGGCCCGTCAGCGCCCTGAGCGCGCCGTCTGCCGTCAGCACGGCCTCGCTGCGGCGAATCGCCAGCTCGCAAAGCTCCGACGGCATCAGGTTGTAGTAAACGCCCGCCAGATCCTTCAGCCCTGCAGCCTCAACCGGAAAACGACGATTGTAGATTCCATGCTCCACCATGCGAAATGCCTCTCTAAACGAAATCTAATTTTTTAAAAACATATTAAATTCGTTCGCATCAGACAACAGGGAATCTGACAAAATATAATAATATCATGCATTTAATCGATTAAAGAAAATCTTCAAATTGAACAATATCCGGATTCTGAAGGATTCTCAGGCTGTTAACCGGCGTGAAGTCCCGCTTGGAAAATGTGATTTCAAGAGTTTGATCGCCCGCTTTGGTTGGTCTTGCCACAATTTGTTCCAGTTTTTTTCCAACAAATGCTAGAAATTGCGAGACGGCGGACCGTGAGCCGTCCAAAGACCATAAGAACTGCAGTCAGGGAGACCCAAATGCAGACGATCGCACTCGTGGACGACGACCGGAACATTCTGACCTCGGTGTCGATTGCGCTGGAATCCGAAGGCTATCGCGTCGAAACCTATACCGATGGCGCCACGGCGCTGACCGGGCTGCAGGCCAATCCGCCGCAGCTCGCCATCTTCGACATCAAGATGCCGCGTATGGACGGGATGGAGCTGCTGCGGCGCCTGCGGCAGAAATCCGACATCCCGGTGATCTTTCTCACCTCGAAGGATGAGGAGATCGACGAGCTTTTCGGCCTGAAGATGGGCGCTGACGATTTCATCACCAAGCCCTTTTCCCAGCGGCTTCTGGTGGAGCGCGTGCGCGCCGTGCTGCGCCGGGTCGCCGCCCGCGAGGCCGCGATTGCCGGCGGCGGCGCAAAGTCCGGCGAGGGCGAGGCGAACCGTCCGCTGGAGCGCGGCCCGCTGGTCATGGACCGCGAGCGCCATACCTGCACATGGAAGGGCGATGCGGTGACGCTGACGGTCACCGAATTCCTGATCCTGCACTCGCTTGCCCAGCGCCCCGGCGTGGTCAAGAGCCGCGATGCGCTGATGGATGCGGCCTATGACGATCAGGTCTATGTCGATGACCGCACGATCGACAGCCACATCAAGCGCCTGCGCAAGAAATTCAAGCTGGTTGACACCGATTTCGATATGATCGAAACCCTCTACGGCGTCGGCTACCGCTTCCGCGAGGCCGCTTGAAGGAGGCGTCCGGAGCCGGAAGCCTTCAGGCGCGCGTCACCACACTAAGACCGCAATCGCGGGCTTGATAGCGGCTCGGGCAGCCAATGCGGGCAGGGCGAATATTGACGAGCGACAAGGCCACAGAACAGGCACCGGGCGAGGGCGCAAGCGGCGGCGGCCGAAAGAAGGGTCGGCGCTGGCGCAAGCCCTTTGCGGCCATGCGCTGGGTACTGGCGTCCACCGTTTTCTCCAGCCTCAACTGGCGCATCCTGTTCTTCAATCTTCTCGCGCTGTTCTTTCTCGTCGGCGGCATCCTCTATCTCAACCAGTTTCGCGAGGGGCTGATCGACGCGCGCGTTGAAAGCCTTCTGACCCAGGGCGAGATCATCGCCGGCGCGATCGCCTCATCCGCCTCGGTCGAGACCGACACGATGACCATCGACCCGCAGGAGCTTCTGGAACTGCAGGCCGGCGAAAGCGCAAGGCCGACCTCCAGCGACGAGGACCTGCGCTTCCCCCTCAATCCGGAAAAGGTCGCGCCGATCCTGAGACGGCTGATCTCGCCGACGCGCACGCGCGCGCGCATCTATGATCCCGACGCCAATCTGATCCTCGATTCGCGCTTTCTGTATTCGCGCGGCCAGGTGCTGCGCTACGACCTGCCGGACACAGAGAAATCAACGGCTGAAAGCGTTTCGGACAAGCTCGGAAGCCTGATGAACCGGTTCCTGCAGCCGGGCAACCTGCCGCGCTACGAAGAAGCGCCCGGCGGTGACGGCTCGATCTATCCGGAAGTGATGAAGGCGCTCGACGCCCAGCGCTCGGCCGTGGTGCGGGTCACCGACAGGGGCGGGCTGATCGTTTCCGTCGCGGTGCCGATCCAACGTTTCCGCGCCGTGCTCGGGGTGCTGCTGCTCTCCACCCAGGCCGGCGACATCGACAAGATCGTCCATGCCGAGCGGATCGCGATCATCCGCGTCTTCGCGGTGACGGCGCTTGTCACCATGATCCTCTCCTTCATGCTGTCCTCGACCATCGCAAGTCCGTTGCGCCGGCTTTCAGAGGCAGCCGTCAGGGTGCGGCGGGGCGGCCCGCGCGAGCGCGAGGAAATCCCCGATTTCTCCGCCCGACAGGACGAGATCGGCCACCTTTCGACCACGCTGCGGGAGATGACCACGGCGCTTTACGACCGCATCGATGCGATCGACAGCTTCGCCGCCGACGTCGCCCACGAGCTGAAGAACCCGCTCACCTCGCTTCGAAGCGCGGTCGAGACCCTGCCGCTCGCAAAGACCGAGGAATCCAAGGCCCGCCTGACCGAGATCATCCAGCATGACGTGCGTCGCCTCGACCGGCTGATCAGCGACATCTCCGATGCCTCCAGGCTTGACGCCGAGCTTGCCCGCGAGGATGCCAAGCGGTTTGACGCCGAGGCGCTTCTCAAAGACCTGATCACGATTTCGCGCGAGACCGGCAAGCGCAACCGCAGTGTCGGGATCGGTTTCTCCGTCCACCCCGGCAATCACGGCAAGGGTGCCTTCGAAGTCTTCGGCCATGATCTGAGAATCGGCCAGATCGTCACGAACCTGATCGAGAACGCCCGTTCCTTCGTGCCGGAAAAGGGCGGGCGCATCGATGTGGCGCTCACTCGGACGCGCAGCCATATCGTCATTACCGTCGATGACAACGGTCCGGGAATTCGGCCCGATGCGCTGGAACGCATCTTCGAGCGGTTCTATACCGACCGGCCCGACGGCGAGGCCTTTGGCCAGAATTCCGGGCTCGGCCTTTCCATCTCCCGCCAGATCGCCGAAGCCCATGGCGGCACGCTGACGGCCGAAAATGTTTCCGATCCGCAAAGCGGCGAGGTCAGGGGCGCCCGCTTCACCTTGAAGCTGCCGGCCGCGACCGGCAAGGCGCAATGACGGGGAGCGGCGGCACCAACCGTCACGCGACCGCGATCGTGCTCGGTTCGACCGGCATTCTGATCGCCGGGCCTTCCGGCGCGGGCAAGAGCGAGCTTGCCCTCGCCCTTCTCCACGCCGCCCGGCTGAGCGGCCTTCATGCGGCGCTCGTGGCCGATGACCAGGTGCTCATTTCGCACGGCGCCGGTCGGGTGATCGCGACCGCGCCGCCGGCAATCGCCGGGCTGATCGAAATTCGCGGCTCCGGGTTGGCCGAGATCCCCCATCTTGAGAGCGCCGTGATGGACTTTGCGCTTATGCCGGTGCCCTCGGATGCAGCCGAGCGCATGCCGCCGTCCGGCAGACGGTTGAAACTGGAAGAGGGCGGCGCTCTGCCCCAGCTTTTCCTCCGCTGGCCAGCGCCGGAGCCTTTTTCGAAGCTTGCGGCGCTCTGTCCCGGCCTTGAAACCGGTCGTCCTGCCTGCCCGACGTGGGCCGACGAAGACGTGTAAACCCGGTGCGCGGCCGGTGCGCGACTTGTGCCCGACCTGCATCATCGGGCGCGGCTCACCTGTTTTCATGTGGTATTTTCGCCCTTTTGGCTTGCACTTCGCGCCGGCTTCGACAAGATGCGGGGCGAAAGACCGTGGGCGGACGAAGACGGTCGATGTTTCAAGGAGTGGCGCGAAGATGATCGGACTGGTGCTTGTGACCCATGGCGGCCTTGCGGAGGAATTCCGGCTGGCGGTCGAGCATGTCGTCGGGCCGCAGAACGCCATCGAAACCGTGTCGATCGGCCCAGAGGATGACATGGATCGCCGCCGCGACGATATTCTCGCCGCCGTCGGCACGGTCGACAGCGGCAACGGCGTCATCATCCTGACCGACATGTTCGGCGGCACGCCCTCCAACCTCGCCATTTCGGTGATGAACAACGGCACCGTCGAGGTGATCGCCGGCGTCAACCTGCCGATGCTGATCAAACTCGTGGCCGTGCGCGCCGACAACGACATGGCCAAGGCGTTGGCCGAGGCCGAGGATGCCGGGCGGCGCTACATCAATGTCGCAAGCCGCGTCCTCAGCGGGAAATAGAAGGCCCGATGGAAGACCCGGTTTCGCGTGAACTCACGATCGTCAATCGCAGAGGGTTGCACGCCCGCGCCTCGGCCAAATTCGTCCAGACGGTGGAGAAGCTCAACGCCTCCGTCAGCGTCGCAAAGGACGGCATGACCGTCGGCGGCACCTCGATCATGGGGCTGATGATGCTGGCGGCCGGGATCAACAGCACGATCATCGTTTCGGCCGCGGGTCCCGAGGCGGAAGCCGCCCTCGACGCCATCGAGGCGCTTGTCGCCGACCGCTTCGGCGAGGATGCGTAGATTCTACAGGTTAAGCCGCCCGGCCTTGCGCCAGGCGGGTCATTGGCGCGGGAACCAGCTTGTGTCGATGCGGTTATGCCGGTCGACAAAATCGCAAAGGCTGACCAGCTTTTCCTCCTCCAGAACCTCGACCGAGCCGTTTTCACGCCGGATCAGCCCGTCCTTTTGCAGCGCGGTGAAGGATCGGCTGACATAGACATTGGTCAGCCCCAGAACATCGGAGATTTCCGTCTGGTTGAGCGGCAGGCGGATGACGGTCGACATCTGCTTGTTGGCGATCCTGAGGCGCGCCATCAGGTCGAGCAGGAAATAGGCGATCCGTTCGCGCGCGCTCATGCGGCCGATAGCCTGCAGGAAATCCGACATGATCACCTGGTTGCGCACGGCAAGCGCGAACAGGAGCGCGGCCAGCTGCGGCGCGTTTGTGAAGACCTGATCGAGATCCTTCTTCGGAAAGGGGCAGAGATACACGTCCTCGGCCGCCTTTAGCACCGAGGTGCGTTCGTTGAAGGCGATGTCGGGAAAGCCGATGATGTCCCCCGGGTGATGGATTTCGACGATCTGGCGCCGCCCGTCCTTCATGTCGACATAGCTGTAGAGCCAGCCATGCTTGACCACATAGAGATTTGTGTTGCCGTCGCCTTCCGCATGGATTTCAGCACCCCTGGCATAGTCGCGCTCCTCGCGCTCAAGACAGGCGATACTGTCCAGCGAGCGCTGGCAGAGCGGCACATAATGCGACAGTTTTTGAACCAGACAGCTATCGTGGCTCATCTTTCCAGATCCTCCGGCGACGTTCATGGGGCCTCTTCAACAGGGCAAGACCACGGCGAAAATGACCTGCCCGCCACGCCATCGCAACGGAAAAGTGGAAGATTGCGCGCGCATCGCGACTTTATTTCGCAAAATATTCCGATTTCAAACCAGTTTAATGCAGGACCGGTCGAAAGGGTTCAGGAAGGGGCCAACACGAGGAGATCATTCATGCCCGAAGCCCGCCTCAAGCGGCGGAAGGGGGCGCACTAAGTGTCCTCCGCCATCGCCATTATCGATCCGTTTTGCCTGACGCCCTCAACGACTGCCGCTGCTGACGCCGATCAGGTTGGCGGCACGGAGGCTGTTGTTTTGAAGGTGGCGCGCGCTCTGTGTGCCGATTTCCGTTTTCATTTCTACCAGAATGGACGGCTCGACATGGACCGCGACAGATACGGGCTCTATCGCCCGCTGGACGCCGTCAGCGCCGCAAATCTCTCAGGCGTCACCGGAATCATCGTCATCAATTCCTGGAAGGCGGCGCTGAAGGCGCGCCGGCTTAACCCCGACTGCCCGATCTTCCTTTGGTCCCACACCCATCCGGGCCGGCACAACCGCCGCATGGGCGAGGCTCTGGCCGAGGCGCAGATCGAGATCGTCTGCACTTCCAAAGCCCACGCCGCCCATGTCACGCAGTTTCTTGCGCCGGAAAACCGGCGTCTGCCGAAGATCTGCTGGATTCATTCGCCCGTCGATGACGATCTGGTTGCCGACGGTACGCCGCGCGATCGCGACCGGCTGTTCTTTCCCGGCATGCCGATGAAGGGCATAACCGAAGTCCTGGCGAAATTTGCCGAAATCAGGAAGGACAGACCGGAACTGAGCCTCGATATCGCCGAGCCGGGCAATCTGGCCTGGCCCGACGGCAGAGCGCCTCAGGGCGTTAATTTCCTCGGACGGCTTTCTCACTCCGCGCTGATTGCCCGCATGCGCCGCTCGCTCTGCGTCTTCTATCCGCAGACCCGCACGCACGACACGACCAGCCTGCTGCTGGCCGAAGCCAACGCCGTCGGCACGCCGGTCATCGCCCAGCGCGGTCTCGGCGCCAATGACGAGATCGTCGGCACATTCGGGCAGGTCTTCGACACCGATGACCTGAAGGCGCTCGGCGAGCGTATCGACATATGGCGTCTTGCGCCGCCGATTGTCGACGTACTTCCGACGCTGCGGATGAAGGCGGTCGCCGGCGAATGGCGGGCCAAGCTCGGCGTCGCTGAGGGCAAAAAAACTCACCCTCCGGGCGTGATCCCGCCGGGCCTTGCCGCAAGGCCGGCCGCGGCCCCCGACAAGTAATCCCGGTCAAGGCAGAAGCCGTCTACCCCATATGGCGCAGATCCTCCGGCAGAAGCGCGGACGGCATGCTCTGGTAGCAGACCGGGCGCAGGAAGCGGCGGATCGCCAGCGTGCCGACGGAGGTGGCGCCGAAATTGGTCGAAGCCGGGTACGGCCCGCCGTGCACCATGGCGTCGGCAACGGCAACGCCGGTGGCAAAGCCGTTGGCGAGCAATCGGCCCGCCTTGCGTTCCAGAACCGGCACGAAGCTCTGGGCGAATTCGACATCGTCATTGTCCATGTGCAGCGTGCAGGTCAACTGGCCCTCAAGCCTCTCGGCGATCGCCCGCATCTCCTGGGCATTGGCCGCCATCACCACGATGCCGAGCGGGCCGAACACCTCATGGGCAAGCTTCGGATTGGTTAGAAAGTCCTTGCCGGCGACGGTAAAGAGCGCCGGCGCGCCCTCGCGCCCGTCGCAATCACCCTTCACCAGCGTCTCGACGCCCTCAACGCCTTCGATTTCCGTGCGTCCCTGGCGGAAGGCCTCGGCAATCCCGTCGGTCAGCATCACCGACGGGCCGACATCGCCAAGCGCCCTGGCCGCGGCATCGGCGAAGCGATCGGATTCCGGGCCGGCGAGCGTGATCATGATGCCGGGATTGGTGCAGAACTGGCCGACGCCCATGGTCAGCGAACCGGCCCAGCCCTTCGCGATCTCCTCGCCGCGATTGGCAAGCGCGTCGGGCATGAGGAAGTTCGGATTGACCGAGCCCAGCTCGCCGAAGAAGGGAATGGGCTCGTCGCGCCGCGCGCAGAGGTCAAACAGCGCCTTTCCGCCGGCCAGCGAGCCGGTAAAGCCGACAGCCCGGATCAGCGGATGGGTGACGAGCGTGCCGCCGGCCTCATGCGAGGCGCCCTGCAGCAGCGAGAAGACGCCCGGATGGATGCCGCATTTTTCCGCCGCCGCCGCGATCGCCTCGGCGACGATCTCGCCCGTGCCGGGATGGGCAGGATGGCCCTTGACCACGACAGGGCAGCCGGCGGCAAGCGCCGATGCCGTATCGCCGCCGGCGGTGGAGAAAGCGAGCGGGAAATTGGACGCGCCGAAGACGGCGACGGGGCCGATCGGCCTTTGCACCATCTTCAGGTCCGGACTCGGCGGGGTGGCGTCCGGATTGGCCGGGTCGTGGCGACGGTCAAGATAGTCGCCATCGAGAATATGACGCGCGAACAGGCGCAACTGTCCGGTAGTGCGGCCGCGCTCGCCCTCAAGCCGCGCGGCCGGAAGGCCCGTCTCGGCCGAGGCGATCTCGGTGATGTCGCTGCCGCGCTTCTCGATCTCGTCGGCAATCTTGTTGAGGAATTCCGCGCGATCCCTTCGGGTCGAATAGCCATAATTCCAGAACGCGGCTTCGGCGGATTTCGCAGCCCGGTCGATCAGTTTCTCATTCGCCTCGCAAAAGGCGTGGGGCGCGCCGCTGACGGGTTTGGAGAGGAAGGTGATATCGGTCCCGACCCATTCGCCGCCGATCAGATGCCTGCCATGCGGTTTGAAACTCATCATTATTCTCCTCGGGCTTTGCGATTATTCGTCTGGTTCAGATCAGGTCGCGCGCGGCGAGATTACTCATCAGCGCGCGCACGCCGAATGTCCATGGCGCGCATTCTGTCGACAGGCGCACGGTGTTTTCAAGGCGGCCGAGGCCTTTTGCCGAAATGGTCACGCGGTCGCCCGGCTTGTGGGTGAAACCCTCGCCGGCAACATCGCGATCCTCGCTCGGCGCGAAAAGGGTGCCGAGATAGAGCATGAAGCCGTCGGGATACTGGTGATGGCGGCCGATGGTCTGGGCGACAAGCGCCTCCGGATCGCGGCTGATTTCCGACATCGAGGAATGTCCCGTCATTTCAAATCCGTCCTCGCCTCTCACCGTAAGTGAAACCTCGGCGCGGCGCACGTCGTCCAGCGTGAAGTTGCCGTCAAACAGCCTGATCATCGGGCCAATCGCGGCGGAAGCGTTGTTGTCCTTGGCCTTGCCCAGCAAAAGCGCCGAGCGACCCTCCACGTCGCGCAAGTTGACGTCATTGCCGAGCGTGGCGCCGACGATCCTTCCGGCGGAGGATACGGCGAGAACCACTTCGGGCTCCGGATTGTTCCATTTCGAGATCGGGTGAAGGCCGACCTCGGCGCCCGGCCCGACAGCGGAAAGCGCCTGCGCCTTGGAAAAGACCTCAGCGTCCGGGCCGATGCCGACCTCGAGATACTGGCTCCACAACCCTTCGCGGATCAGCGCCTCCTTGGCGGCGGCGGCCGCTTTCGACCCCGCCTCGATATTTTTCAGGCTTTCGCCGATTGCCGCACCAATGCGGCTCCTGATCGCCTCCGCCTTCTTCGGATCGCCCGCCGCCTTTTCCTCGATCACCCGCTCGACCATGGAGCGGGCGAAGGTGACGCCGCAGGCCTTGATCGGCTGCAGGTCCGAGGGGCAGAGAAAATGGATGCGGCTTTCATCGCCGGGCGTCGCGGCAGCTATCTCCTCAAGCGTGCCAAGCCGGAAGCCGGGAGCCTCGTTGACGTAAAACGCCGGATCGTCCATTTCGCAGATATCGCGGGAGAGCGGGGCGATCTCGGAGGTGATGTCGTAGACCGCGCCGCCGCGCAGCGTCACGACGGCCGGGCCGTTCGCCTCCGGCAGGAAAACGCGTCCGAGCCAGGTGCCGTTGAAGTCATCGATGATTGTCATGGCGAAATGTCCTCATGCGCGGCTGATCCTGCGCCGCCTCCCATGCCGGCACGACACTTTGCCGGGGACGGACGCCGAGCGCGCGTCGCCCGCCGTGGAGTGCAGACCATCTACACTTAGGCCAACCGGCTGCCGGTTTAAAGCCTTGACGATCAATCGCGCCACAAGGGATGCGGCCGGCGGCGCATCAGGAGCGGCCGGAGGTCAGATCCACCTCCCGGCAAGCCGTTTCAGCCCCGGCATGGCGGTCAGCACCAGGAGCAGAAGGGAGATCGCGATCATTGCGGCCGCGCCCGGATGCTCGACAAAGGTCATCGGGTCACCGCGCGAGAGCAGCATGGCCCGGCGCAGATATTCCTCCATCATCGGCCCGAGGATGAAGCCGATCAGCAGCGGCGCGGGTTCGTAGCGGTAGAGCCTCAGCACATAGCCGAGCACGCCGAAGCCGAGCATGGCCCAGATATCGAAGAGGGAATGATCGAGACTGTAGACGCCGATCGAGATCAGCACGACGATGGTGGGGTAGAGGAAATAATGCGGGATGCGCAGCAGTCGCACCCAGATGCCGATCAGCGGGATGTTGAGCACCAGCAGGAAGAGATTGCCGAACAGGAAGGAGACGATCAGGCCCCAGAAAAGCTGAGGGTGGTCGGAAATCAGGCGCGGGCCGGGGGTCACGCCGTGGATCATCAGCGCGCCGATCATCAGCGCCATTGTGGTCGAGCCGGGAATGCCGAGCGTCAGCGTCGGGATGAAGGCGGTCTGGGCGGCGGCATTGTTGGCCGATTCCGGCACCACCACGCCCTCGATCGCGCCCTTGCCGAAATTGGCGCGATTGGGCGAGACGCGCTTTTCGATCGCATAGCCGATCGAGGAGGCAACGGTCTGGCCCGTTCCCGGCAAAGTGCCGAAGAAACTGCCGATCAGGCTGCCGCGAATGGCGGGGCCGAGCGAGCGCAGCCATTCGCCGCGCTTGGGCAGGAAGCGCTGCCAGGAGACTTTTTCCGTGGCATAGGAGGCGGATGCGCCGCGTGCCGAATACATGGCTTCGGAAACGCCGAAGAGGCCCATGGCGACGACGACGAGATTGATGCCGTCGCGCAGGTCCTGGATGCCGCCGGTAAAGCGGGTGGCGCCGCTGTTGACGTCGACGCCGATCGTGCCGAGAAGCACGCCGAGCGTCACCATCATCACGCCCCTGAGCGTGCCGGAACTCGACACCACGGAGGCCGCCACAAGGCCGAGCAGCATCACCGCGAAATAATCCGCCGGTTCCAGCAGGAGTGCGAAATCCGCGAGCACGGGTGCCAGGGCGGCGATCACCAGAATGCCAAAAATGCCGCCGAAGAAGGAGGCGAGCGCGGTCATCAGCAGCGCCACGCCGGCGCGGCCCTCGCGCGCCATCGGATAGCCGTCGAGGCAGGTGATCGAGGAGGAGGGCGTTCCCGGAATATTGAGCAGGATAGAGGCGATCGAGCCGCCATATTCCGCCCCGTAATAAACACCCGCCAGCATGACGAGCGCGGTTTCCGGCGGCAGGTAGAAGGAGACCGGCAGCAGCATGGCAACGGCCGCCAGCGGCCCGAGACCCGGCAGCACGCCGATGAAGGTGCCGAGAAACGTGCCGAGGAAGCAATAAAGCAGGTTGGAAACAGTGGTGGCGGTGGCAAAGCCGAGGGCGAGATTGTCAAGCATGGATCAGAACCCCCGGAAGGCTTCGAGCGGCAGGCGGAGGCCGACGATGAAGACCAGCCAGACGCCGAGGACGGCGCCGATGACGAGACCGGTACGCCGCAACGGCGAGAGCGCGCCTACGGCATAGCTTGCGATCAGCACGCAGACGCCCGCGCCCGGCAGAACGCCGAAACGCGGCGTGACCAGCGCGAAGCCGGCGACGGCGAGCGCAATCGGGATGACCGTGCGCCAGTCGATCTTCAGATGTTCGGCACCTGCTTTCATGTCTCCTACAAGGGCGACGGCGGAGAGAATGACGAGGATGCCGCCGGCGATCAGCGGAAAGGCGCCGGGGCCCATACGGCGCGGCGTGCCGAGATCGAGCACGGTGACGGCGCCGATGACGAAGACAAGCGCGATCGCGCCGATCAGAAGCGTGCCCGCCTGTGCCGAAAGCTTCTTCAGCATTGCCCGGTCTCCGTTTCCGGTTCGAACTCCGCGCCCTCATAGGTCTCGCGGACGATGATCCGGCCCGCGCGAATGCCGTCGGCGGCGGCTGCAACCCGTTCCGCAACGGCTTGCGGAACGTCCGCTCCGAGCGCAAGCGCGGCATAGTCGCCTTCCGGAAGACCCAGCAGGACCGGCTGTTGCGGCAGGCGCCCCGCCGCAACATCGGCAATGGCGCGTTCCACGCCGAGATCGATGCGCGCCAGTGCCGAGGCGACAAACACATCCGGCGCCAGCGCCGTCCAGTCGAGCGCATTGCCGATCTGTCGGCGCCCGGCTGCCCGGCAGGCATCGATCGCGCCCTGCCTTGCGCCGTTCAGCATGGTGAAGATGATGTCCGCCCCGGCGGCGATCTCGGCATCGGCCCAGCGCCGGGTGATGGCATTGTCATCCTGCGAGCCGCAGAAGGCCGTGAGCACCCTGACGTCTGGGTCGGTTTCAACGACGCCCTGCACGAAGGCTGCGCGGCCCTTCAGCCCCGGGCGAACGCGATGGCCGGACAGATGGCCGACCGTGCCGGTCATCGTCATCAGCGCCGCGAGGCAGCCTGCCAGATAGGCCGAATGTTCCTGCGCCACATCATAGCTTGCAAGGTTTTGCCCATGGGCGTGGCCCTGAACGATGGCGAAGGGCTTTTCCGGCCAGTCGAGGGCCAGAACCGGCATGACCCGGTCGCCCTGCCCGCCGATGAAGACCAGACCGTCGAAATCCGCCATCACCCGGTCAAGGCTTTCGAGGATCTCGGCCGTATCATAGGCCAGCCCGTCGATGATGCTGATCTGCGCGGTTCCGGCGCGCGCTGCCTTTCGCGCGCCGGCAAGACCGCTGGCATTGAAGCCCGCATCCTCCGCCTCGCCGATGACGACGACAGCGATCTGCGGCAGGGCGGATTTGTCCGAAGCAAGCCGGCTGACGCGCATCATTCACTCGCCTGGTTGACCAACGGCGCCCATTCGGCAACGCCCTTTGCAACATAGTCGGTAAATTCATCGCTCGTCATCGTGCCGCCGACAATGCCCCAGGTCTCGAACTGGGCAACGACTTCATCGGTTGCCAGCGCGGTGGCGAGCGCGTCCTGAAGCGTCGCCACGATGTCCGGATCGACGCCGGCGGGGGCGGAAATGCCGAGCCAGTTTTCGGCAACGATATCATAGCCGAGTTCGGTAAAGGTCGGAGTGTCGGACAGGGTGTCGAGCCGTTGCGGCGAAGAGACGGCGAGCGGGATGGCCGTTCCCTCGGCGACGGCGGGCAGGTTCTGCGGCACGGCATCAAAGATCACCGGGATGACGCCGGCGCGGAAATCAAGCCGCATCGGGCCTGAGCCCTTGTAGGGAATGTGCGAGAGTTCGACGCCCGCCTCGTTCTCATAGGCAACGGCGACGACATGCCCCCAGGAGCCGACGCCGGAAGAGCCGTAGTCCAGCATGCCGGGCTCGGCCTTTGCCTTTTCAACGAAGGCGGCCATGTCCGGCGTCTCAAGCTCGGGCGAGACGAACATGCCGAGATGGACGGCGCCGATATAGCCGATATGGGTGAAGTCGGCGACCGGATCATAGGGCGTGTCGGGGAAGCTTGTCGGCGCGACGTTGAACGGCGTCAGGTTCGAGAGCATCAACGTGTAGCCATCGGCTTCGGCATTCTTCAGCTCGGTCGCGGCCACGGTGCCGGCGGCGCCCGGCTTGTTTTCAACGACGAATTGCTGGCCAAGCGCGGCGCCGAGCTGTTCGGAAAGCAGGCGGGCGACGAGATCGCTGGAGCCGCCGGGCGGAAAGGAAACCAGGATACGGACAGGGCGCTCGGGATAGTCCGCCGCAAAGGCGGCGGGCGCGAGGGCGGCAAGGGCGGTGGCGGCGAGGATGATGGATTTCAGCGGGCGGACCGGCATGTCAGAACTCCAGTTTCTGCTGTCTTGGGTCGGGGCGGATGCATTGACGAAATTCAAGTTCCAAGAGAGGAAACTACAGTTTCAAAAATCACGCAAGTAAAAAATAGGCAAATATGATTTTTGTATAAATAATAGGCATTATGGTTGCTCATTGGGCATCAGTCATGGCGAAAAGCCCGCCAATCCGGCATTTCCAGCCACATAGACGGGAAACCACCGACTGAAATCAGGATTTCGAACACCATGGCTTGCCTTTTCAGCATTGCGGCCGTTAATGACAAATTATGAAATCAGAATTTCAAAACGCCGCCGACGAAGCGCCTTTTCTCAACCGCGTGCAGCGCGTTCTGCCGCAGTTGAGCCCGGCCGAGCGCCGGCTGGGCGAGTTCCTGCTGGATTTTCCGGGCGAACTTGGCAGCTATGACGCGCAGGAACTGGCGCGTTTGTGCGATGTCTCCAAGGCCACCGTTTCGCGCTTCATCCGCAAGCTCGGCTTTGCCAGCTACGACCAGGCGAAAAAGGCAGTGCGCGACGAGCGCCAGACCGGCTCGCGCGCCTTCTTCGCCCATGCCGAGCCGGAGGCCAATGCCGCGGCCCTTGCCCTCGACATGCGCGAGGAGAAGGACAATCTCGACTGGACCTTCGCCAATCTCGATGCAAGCGAGCTGGAAGCGCTCGCCGCTGCCGTCATCGAAAGCCGCAAGGTCTGGATCACCGGCCAGCGCATCAGCCAGTCCTTTGCCCATTACCTCTATTGGCAACTGACCAAGATCGTCGGCGAAGTCGTCGTTTTCCCGCAGGGCGGCGAGACGCTGGGCGAACATGTGGCGCGCATCGAGGAGGGCGATCTGGTGATCGCGATCACGCTGCGCCGCCGGATCGCAGGCACGCGTCAATTGCTCGACACGATCGTGGAAAGCGGCGCGCGGCTGGCGCTGATCTCGGACGAGAACATGGCCCGCCATCCCGCCGCGCACTGGCATTTCCACTGCCGCATTCATTCCGACGGCCCGCAGTTCAACCACGCCGCCGTGCTGGCGCTCTGCCATCAGATCGTGGTCCGCGCGACGCTCAACGCCGGGCGTACGGGCCGCGACCGCCTGCGCAAGGTCGATGCTGTCAACGAAAAGCTGATGCAATACGAATAGCGTGCTCTTGGAGCGCCGTGCGTCCATTCGGCCGCACAAGGGACGCTCTAACCTATTGAATCTACGCATCGTGCTTTCCGAAAATCGCTTCCGATTTTCGGGCCGATGCGCTAGCCGGCCGAAACCGGGCTGTCATTCATGAAGCGGGAATGAAACGGCAGGGCGGCGGCGCCGATCGCCAGTCCCCACGGCCCGAGCCTGCTTCTCTCGATCGCGGTCTCGCTGTCCGCCCCGGAAATCTCGGAAAGCCGCGAGACGATATCGGCGAGCACCGCGTCGGGCAGAAGACCGGCAATGATCGCCGTCTTCACCCGGGCAAAGCGGCCGAGCGAGGTGATCAAGGCGTGAAGCTCGCCGGCCACCGTCCCGATCCAGCCATCGATATTGTCGCCGGATGCCTCCGGGCCGTCGCGCAGCGCGAGAAAGTGATCCATCATCGCCGCTTCGCTATCAAGGGAGAATGCCTGGTCGTGGCCGGCATAGATGCGCCCGCCGAGCACGAGGCGCGGCACGATATGCGGCGTGACCACGCAATAGAGGTAGTCGTTGAGATTGCGCGCCGCGCCGAACATGCATTCCGCGCTCGCCGCCGCCGTGACGTCGTTCTGGATGAAGACGTCGAGCCCGCTTGCGCGGCTGAGTTCGGCTTCGAAATCGAAATCGAGAATGGCCCTGGCCTCGCCGATCGACGGCCCCATGTCGGCGGGCAACGAAAGCCCGATGCCGGCAAGCCGGTCGCGCCGGGCCTTTGGCGCTTCGGCCATGGCCGTCTCCACCGCCTCGCGGGCGGTTCTGCGCACGTCGTCGAGGCGGGCTTCGTCGTAGAAGAAGGCCCTGCGGCTGATCGGATTGCCGACGAAATCGCTCATCACCACGTCGAGATAGCGATGGCCGATATTGATACCGATCGAAAACGCCCCCTCCGGATTGAGGCTGATCGGGGTTGTCGGCGGGCCGATGCGCCCGCGCACGGCCTCACCCTTCAAAACGAGATTGTCCTTTTCCAGCGCGCGCACAATCACCGAGATTGTCTGTGCGGAAAGCCCGCTCGCCTCGCCAAGTTGCATGCGCGAGAGCCCCGGGTTTTGCAGAAGCAGCGACATGATCAGCCGCTCGTTATAGGAGCGCGCGAGTACCTGGTTCATGCCGGTGCTGCGCTCGGCAATGCGAACGGAAGGCGGCGGGGCAAATCTCATATCTGGCATTTTTGGCAGTCTCCACGCCCGGGATGAAAACGGGCGCATGGGTTGATCCGTCAGGTGGTGTCAGGAGGCGCGCGCGCGCTCCTCGCCCCAGCCGATTGCCTCTATCTCCTCGGCGATGGCCTTGCCAAGGGCTGCATGGGCGGCGGCATCGAGATGGAACCCGTCGGCATCACTTGAACTGACCACCAGACCCGCGTCGAAGAAATGCACTTCCTGGGCCTCGGCAATGCGCTCATATTCGGCCGCCAGCGCCCGGGATTTCTCCTGCGCGCCCATGAACACGCCGGACCATTCCTTCAGCTCCATGGCCGTTGGCGGCGGGGCGACGATCATGATTTCCGGCACCTTGCCATCGATGCCGGCCGGCAGCGCCTTGATGTCGGAGACCAGCGCGCCAACCCCCATGGCGATCTCGCCGGCGGTCTTGTTGAAGCGGATCTTCAGGTCGTTGGTGCCGAGCATCACGATCACCAGATCAAGCGGCTTGTGGCTCATGATGCATGGCTTCAGATAGGTGCGCCCGTTCTTTTCCGCGCCCTCGATCGGGTCGTCGCTGACGGTCGTGCGGCCGGAAAGCCCCTCCTCGATCACCAGCCAGCGATCGCCCAGAATGGCGCGGACAATGCCCGGCCAGCGTACGTCATGCGGATATCGATCATCGGGGCGATTGGCCGTTGTCTGGCCGTAAGTGTTTGAATCCCCGTAACAAAGAACTGAGCGCATTCTCCCTCCCTCTTCCCCGGCGTCTGTCGGCGCCGTGCCGGCAGGGCGAATGAAAACCGGCCGGCGATGAGCGTCAAGCTAGGTCGGGGCGTCGCCGAGGTCAATAATAAATCAACATGAATAATTATTGACAGGTCGATTTATTTGAGGATGATTGAGAGAGATCGAGGCGATGAACCTGCATGGAGGATGCGTGGTTGCCACTCCGGTTTTCGCCGTATCAGAGGGAGGGAATAATGAAATTTACCGACACACTGAAAGGCATCGGCGCGGCCGCCGTCATCGCGCTTGCCGCCGCTGCACCCGCCAAGGCGGCGGATGATGGCCCGCTGCTCGTCGTCAGCGGTCCCCTGTCCTGGCCGTTTTTTGCCGCCGTGAAGAAGGGCTTTGACGACGCGGCCGAAGCCTACGGGCTCGACTACCAGTACATTGCCGTCACCGACACGGCCAACATGACCAGCGACTATCCGCGGCTTCTGCAGCAGGCCATCAGCCGTGATCCGAAAATGCTGCTCGTCGGCGAGTTCTTCCCCGACGGCATGGATCCGCTGATCCGCGAGGCGACGGCAGACGGCATTCCGGTGCTGATCCACAATTCCGGGCAGACGCTCTGGGAAGACAATGGCTCGATCGGCTTTGTCGGCGAGGATCCCTACCAGATGGGCTACAAGGCCGGTCAAATTCAGGCCGATGCCGGCGTCAAGAAGGGCCTGTGCTTCAACCAGGTGCCCGGCAATCCGACGGTGGAAGAGCGCTGCAACGGCTATGTCGCGGCCATGGAAGAGGCTGGCGCCGAGACGATCTACCAGACGATCGGCACGGGTGACGCCACCAATCCGCAGGCCATGACCCAGGCGATCAAGGGCACGCTGCAGGCCAATCCGGATATCGACGGCATCTATACGCTGAACGCGGTTCCGGCCATGAGCGCGCTGCGCGCGGTCGATGAGGTCGGCCGCAAGGGCGAGATCATGATCGGCACGGCCGACCTCTCCAACGAGGCGCTGATGGCGATCAAGAACGGCGATCTCGCCTTCGCCATGGACCAGCAACCCTATCTGCAGGGCTATCTCTCCATGCTGATCGCCAACCAGTACCTCAACTACGGCCTGCATCCGATCGGCCATGTGAAGACCGGACCGCTCGTCATCGACGCCTCCAATGTCGACAAGACGCTCGAGGTCAACAAGGCCCATGGCGGCGTGCGCGGCGCGTCCTGAAGACCGACGCTACTCAACCTGACGCAATGCCTGCCGGGTCATGCCCGGCAGTCAGGCTGCTGATAAATCGTATTGCGGTTGACCGGATTTCGCCTGTCCTCTGTCCGTCACCCCGGACTTGATCCGGGGTCCAGGGCTGCAGAACGCCTAACGTGCAGAGGATTTGATGTTGATCGTCCTCGGTATTTGGCCCTGGATGCCGGGTCAGGCCCGGCATAACGGAAAATCCTGTGGGGCCTTTTTCAGCAAACTGCCTGCCGGTTTTTGCCCGGCAGTCTCCGCCTTAAGGGACTGGAACGCATGAAATGCCGCATGTTTGAGTTTTACGCAATTCCGGACGGAAGCCGGCATCCACTTTTTCCGGAATTGCACATAATGCCAAGACTGGAGCAATAACGTGATCAAGTCCGTGATCCGACGGCCGGAGACAGGCGCGCTTGCCGCCTTCATCCTTACCTATTTGTTTTTCGCCGTCGCCACCTCCGGCGCCGGCTTCGTGTCGATCAACGGCACGGCCGGCTGGCTGAACCTTGCCGCCGAACTCGGCATTGTCGCGATCCCGGTCGGACTTTTGATGATCTCCGGCGAATTCGACCTCTCGATCGGTTCCACTGTCGGAGCCGCCTCGATGATCGTGGCGCTCGGCACCAACCAACTCGGCCTGCCGATCTGGCCGATGATCGGGGTCGCGCTTGTCGCCGGCATGCTGATCGGGCTTTGCAACGGGCTTGCGGTGGTCAAGACCAACCTGCCCTCCTTCATTGTCACGCTCGCCACCAATTTCATCGTCATCGGCGCGACAATGGGCTTCTCAAGGCTGATCGCCAATGTCACCTCCAGCTCCATCATTGCCTCCGACAGCGCGAAATTCGTCTTCGCCGCCCGCTGGGGCCAGGCCAATATCGCCATTTTGTGGTGGGGGCTTGCAGCCCTTGCCGGCTACTGGCTGTTGTCGAAAACCGTGTTCGGCAACTGGATCTATGCCACCGGCGGCAATCTCAATGCCGCGCGCGGAGCGGGCGTTCCCGTCGAGCGCGTCAAGATCACGCTCTTCGTCGCAACCGGCTTTGCCGCGGCCCTTGTCGGTATCCTGCAGGGCATCCAGTGGAATTCGGGCAATGCCACCTATGGCATGGGCTATGTGTTTCAGGCGCCGATCGTCGTCGTCATCGGCGGCATTCTTCTGACCGGCGGCTATGGCTCCGTGCTCGGCATTGTTCTCGGCACGGCGCTGTTCGGCGTGATTTCGACCGGCATCTTCTATACCGGCTGGAACACCGACTGGATCCAGCTCTTCCTCGGCGGCCTGCTCGCTATCGCCGTTCTTGCCAACAACTACATTCGCCGGCTCGCGCTGGCCTCACGCTGAGGGAGGGGTTGATGTCCCTGATGGAACTGCGCAACGTCGACAAATATTTCGGCACCACCCATGCGCTGAAGAAAGTCTCGATGACCGTCGAACCCGGCAAGATCCTCTGCCTTCTGGGTGATAATGGCGCGGGCAAATCGACGCTGATCAAGGTGCTCTCGGGCTATCACCAGCCGTCCTCAGGGGCGCTGATCTTCGAGGGCAGGGAAACACGGTTTTCCGGCCCGCGCGAGGCGCGCAAGCGCGGCATTGCCACCGTCCACCAGGATGTCGGCTCGATCCCGCTGATGAGCGTTGGCCGCAACTTCTTTCTCGGCGCGGAGCCTGTGACCGGCCAATGGCCGCTGCGCCGTTTCGACAGCGCGCTGGCCAACCGGGTTGCCGTCGAACAGATGCAGGCCTTCGGACTGACGCGGGTGAAAAGCGGCGACCAACTGGTCGGCACCATGTCGGGCGGCGAACGGCAGGTGCTCGCCATCGGCCGCGCCATGTATTTCGGCGCCAAGATGCTGATCCTCGACGAGCCGACCTCCGCACTCGGCGTCAAGGAGGCCTCGATGGTGCTGAAGATGATGCGGATCGCGCGCGAAAACGGCGCCGGCATCGTCTTCATCACCCACAATGCCCGCCATGCCATGGCCGTCGGCGATGAATTCTGCGTGCTGATCCAGGGCGAGGTCGCCGCCGATTTCAAACGCGGCGAGAAGACCCGCGAGGAAGTGCTGAACCTGATGGCCGGCGGCGAGGACATGGCCGAGCTTGAGGAAGACCTCGAACAGGTCGACTGATCACGGCGTCTCCACGCGCCGAAGCGTGATCGGCGATCTATCCGACAACGTGTCGCTCGGATGCAGCACCACCTGGTCTCCGGGGCTCAGTCCGCCGGTCACCTCCGCGTTCTCGTCGTTCATGCGGCCGATCTCGACCGTCGCGATCACGGCCTTGTCGCCCTCCACCTTGAACACCTGCCAGTCATTGCCGGAACGGAACAGGGCCGCGATCGGCGCCTGCGTCACGTTGTCGGCCTGCCAGATCACCAGCCGGGCATAGATGCGGAAGGCATTGCCGAGGCCTTCGGGCACGGTGTCGAAATCAAGGATCGCGTCGACCCGCTGCTCGGAAATGCCAAGTGCTGAGACCTTCTCATAGGCGGCCGGCTCGACCCGGCGGACGGTGGCGGCAACCGGCTCGCCGCCCCAGTCGACGATCTCGGCTTTCGTGCCGGCATGGATATGGACCGCATCCGTCGACAGGAGATCGACCACGGCTTCAAGATTGCGCGGGTCGCCGATATCGGCGATTTTGGCGCCGATCGTCACCGGCTGGGCGCTGCGGGCATAGATGTCGAGGATAACGCCGTCGGCCGGCGCGGTGAGGTCGATGCAGCAATCCTCTTCCTCGCCCAGAAGCGCTGCGCGCGGCTCGGAAAGCCGTGCCTCGGCCGCTTTCAGCTCCGCCTGGCGCAGCGAGACCGTGGCTTCGGCCGCATTCAACTGCGCCTTCGCCACGTCCACGGCGGTGACGGCCTGCTGCAGTTCCATCTCGGAGATCGTGTCGCGCTGGCTGAGATTGCGATAGCGCCTCAGCTGGTCCTCGGCCTGCTCGAGACTGGCCGATGCCTTCAGCCGCTCGGCTTCCGCGATCGCGACCGCCACCTGTGCCGCGTCCTTTGCGGCGCGCAATTCGTCGCGCGTGCGTGGATCGAGAAGGGCGGATTGCGAGGGCAGGATGCGGGCAACGACGCTTGTCCCCGCTTTTACCGTGTCGCCCTCGTCAAAGCGGGTGCGCAGCATCTGCCCGGCAATCGGCGTGTGGATGGTGTAGATCTCCTTCACCCGCGTCTTGCCCTCCTGCAGGATGGCGACCTCCATTGGCCCGGACGCGATCGTCGCCACGTCGACGGGGACCGGCTTTTCGCGCATGGCGAGATAGAATCCGCCGATCACGGCGAGCACCACGATGGCGAGAAGGCCTCTCCTGATCCACTTTCCCATTGGGTTACTCCCTCGTTTTCAGCACTTCTATGAGATCGAATCGATCGATCCGCCGGCGCACGACCAGCGCGGACAAAAGGCCGGCGATAACGACCACCATCGACGCGCGCGCATAGCTGTCGAGATCGACGACGAACGGAATGGTGAAAAGGTCGCTCGAAAACCCCGAAATCACCAGCTTGGCGAAGAAATAGCCGAGATACCAGCCGATGGGCTGGGCAAGCGTGATCAGCGCCGCGATTTCCACCAGCAGCACCTGCGAGACCTCCGCGCGGGAGAAACCGAGCACCCTGAGGCTTGCCAGTTCACGGCCGCGTTCGGACAGAAGGATGCGCGCGGAATTGTAGACGACGCCGAAGGTGATGACGGCGGCGAGCGCGACATAGATGGTCGACATGATGTCGATGTTCTCCCGCATGGTCTTGCGGAAATTTTCCAGCGACAGCCGGTTGAGCGCCACGCCGGCAATCCGCGGCGTGTCCTTCACCGCGCCGTAGAACGCCGCAAGCCGGGTTTCGTCGACGGCGATACTGGCGCCCGAAACGCGGTCTCCGTCGCCGATCATGTGGTCGAGGGCGCGGCCATCCATGTAGACGGCAAGGCCCAGAAAGCTCTGCACCACCGAAGTGACCGGCACGCTCACCAGACGGTGGTTGCGGGTTACGAGCTCGACCTGCGCCAGATCTCCGGTGGAAAGACCGAGCGTTTCGGCCACCCGTTCGCTGATCATCAGCCCCTCGGGCGGGATCGACAGTTGCACGGCGTCCGGATCGACCACGCGCGAAAGGTCGTCCAGATCCGAGGCGCTGTTGATCGACAGGTGTTTTTCCCGATAGCCGTTGCGCAGGATCACCGGTTCGGCCCGAAACCCTTCCGCGCGCATCACGCCGGGCAAGCGGGCGAGCGAGACCAGCGCCTCCGGCGCCAACGCATCGGTGAAGCTGACTGTTGCATCCTGGCGCTGGGTATCAAAGAAGATGGCCCGGATCATCGCATCCATGGAATTGGAGGTGGACATGCCGACCGTCAGAAGCGCCACCGGCATGGCGATGCCGATCACGGTCATGGTTGCGCGCAGGGGAAAGCGGGTGATGTTGCGCAGCGCCATCACTGTCAGCTCGGAGAGAAGGCGCGGCAGGCGAAAGCCAAGGGAAAGCTGGCGATAGCGCACCGGTTCGGGCGGGCGCATGGCAACGGCGGCCGGCAGGCTTGCAGCTTTGAAGATCACCCGCGCCGCGCCGACCAGCGCGGCGGCCGCGGCAACGCTTCCCGCGAGCAGATAGACATCCGGGCTCCAGTCAAATACCAGGAAGGGGAAGGTGTAGAAGCGCACATAGAGCCTGGTCATCGCCACGCCCCACCAGCTGCCAAGCGCAAAGCCGATGGCCGTGCCGATGACGACGATCACCAGCGTGAGCTTGATATAGTGCGCGGCGATTGCACCGCTTGAAAAACCGAGCGCCTTCAACAGGCCGATCTGCTCGCGTTCCAGCGCGATCATCCGCGACAGAACCATGTTGACGAGGAAGGCGGCAACGCCGAGGAAGATCGGCGGAAGAACGCCCGCCATGGCCTTCAGCTGTGTCAGTTCGCTGTCGACGAAAGCATTCGAAATTTGCCTGTCGCGGCCATAGGCGCCGACGCCGCCATAGGGGGAAAGCAGGTGGTCGAGGCGTTCGATCACCGCGTCCTCATTGGCGTTGCGTCCAAGCTTCAACACCACGTCGTTGAACGCGCCGTCCATGTCGAAAATGCCGTCGAGCACGCTTTCCGGCATGTAGAGAATGCCGTAGCGGCGATTGTCCGGCACCATGTCACCGGGGCCGATGGCATAGACATATTCGGGCGAGAGCACGATGGCGGTGATTGTCAGCCGGCGCTTCTTGCCGTCCATCAGCGCCTCGAAGTGATCGCCCGGCTGAAAGCCATGCGCCTTGGCGAAATTTTCCGAGACGGCGACCTCGCCCACGCGGTTCGGGTCGGGAAGCCTGCCGGCGCGGATATAGGCGCGGTTCAACAGCGGCTCGCCGCTGTCAGGCGTGGAAATGACTGTTGCCGCCGCCGGGGCCTCCATGCCGGTAATGTCGAGAATGGCGGGCTTGACCACGCGAAAATCGGCGCGCAGGACCCCGTCGATCATGCGGATCTCGTCGGCCAGCCGGTCGGGCGCGCGGGCGACGCTGGCGAACACGTCGGCAAAGCCGTAGCGGTCGTAAAAGGTGTCGCGGGTCTCGATCAGAGAGCGATAGACGCCGACAGCCATGATCAGCACGGCGACGCCGCAGGCCAGCACCAGCGCCACCGCCAGAAGCTGCGCCCAGAGACGCCGCACGTCGCGCAGAAGCTTGCGGTCGAGGATCGCTACCATTGGATGTCCGCCGGGTTCAGGCGCTGCTGATTGATCTCCGTGCCCTCGATCTTGCCGTCGCGGAAGGTGATGACGCGATGGGCGATCCTGCGGATATCGGCATTGTGGGTGATGATGGCGACGGTGGCGCCGAGCTCCTCATTGATGCGGCAGAGCACTTCGAGCACGAGAATACCGGTCTTCGAATCGAGCGCGCCCGTCGGCTCGTCGCAGAACAGAACCTCGGGCCGCTTGGCGATCGCGCGGGCGATGGCCACGCGCTGCTGCTCGCCGCCGGACATCTGGGCGGGGAAATGATCCATCCGCTGTTTCAGTCCGACCATTTCCAGCGCTTCTTCCGGCGGCATCGGGTTTTTCGAGATCGCCCCGACCAGTGCCACGTTCTCGCGCGCCGTCAGGCTCGGGATCAGATTGTAGAACTGGAAGACGAAGCCGACATGGGCGCGGCGATAGCGCGTCAGCTTCCATTCCGGATAGTCGGAGATCATTTCGTCGCGGAACCGAACCGTGCCGGACGACGCCCGGTCGAGTCCGCCGACAATGTTGAGAAGCGTCGACTTGCCGCTGCCAGACGGCCCGAGCAGCACCACCATCTCGCCGGCAAAGAGATCAAGATCGACGCCGGCGAGCGCTTTGACCTCGACTTCGCCGCTCGTATAGACCTTCGATATGTCGCGCGCCGAAAAGATCGGCGCCCGTTCCCCGTGATCGGTCCTGACTTCCTGCTGGTCCTGCATGGCCTCTCCCGCAGCGGCGATTGCCGCCACCTCACGACTGCGGCGAGCTTACCGGCAAACCGGCTCAAGTCCAGTCTGGCCCAAAGAGAAATTTCCACCTTGACGCGCATCAAGGGAACGGTGCGCACAGAAAAGGCGCGACGGAAAACCGTCGCGCCTCTCAGGTCTCAATGCGGCTGCGGGCCGGGTGCGGGCTTACTCGCGGACGGCCGTCCAGCCCTGATACTCGTCGACATTGTCGGCCGTGATCAACTGCGGCTCGAGCAGCACGGTGGTCTCCTCGATTTCCTCGCCCTGATAGAACTTGTAGCCAAGCTCAAGCGCCTCGCCAGCCATGACATAGGGGTCCTGGGACGCGGATGCCTTCAAAAGCGAGTTCGGGTCCTTCAGCGACTTTTCCGTATCCGGCGCGCCGTCGACGCCGGTGATGATGATGTCGGTGCGGCCGAGCTGTTTGGCGGCGAGCTGGGCGCCGAGCGCCATCGGGTCATTAGCGCCGAAGACCGCGTCGAGATCGGAGAAGCGGGTCAGCAGGCCCTGCATCACGTTCATGCCGCCCTCGCGCGCGGCAAGGCCGTTCTGGTCGTTGGAGACCACATTGATGCCGTCATTGGCCTCGAACACCTCCATGCAGCCGGTAAAACGGTCATTGAGCGAGGAGGAGGACGGGCCCTTGATGATGGCGACATTGCCTTCGCCGGAAAGCGCGTCGACGATGTACTGGCAGGCCTTCTGGCCGGCGGCGATATTGTCGGTCATCACCGTCACGTCGGCGCCCGGCGCGGAAACGTCGAAGGCGGCAATCGTGATGCCGGCATTCTTGGCCCGGTTGACGGCGGGCGCGATCGCCGTGTCGTCAACAGCGTTCAGCATGATGATGTCGACGCCCTTGGCGATGAAGTTGTCGATCTGGCTGACCTGCTTGTTGAGGTCGTAGTCAGCGGAAACCGAGGTGATCTCGACATCCGGATTGATCTCGCGGGCGCGGTCCTCGATGCCCTTGATCGTGGCGACGAAGAACGGGTTGCCGAGCAGGCCGACGGAAATGCCGATGCTGTTCAGTTCCTTGTCCTGCGCCTGCGCGCCGGCGGCCGTCATGGCAATGGCGGCTGCCGCGCCAAGAAGAAGTTTCTTCGAAATATGCATGGTTGCTCCTCCGCGTGTTTGCGTTTCATGCGTGAATGAAAGGCCTTTATGTCCTGTCGGAACCCTTGCCGCGGAAGCGGTCGAGGGTGACGGCAGCGATAATGACAAGGCCCTTGATGATGAACTGCCAGATGTCCGACGTTCCCGTCAGGATCAGGCCGTTCGACAGGACCGCGATGATCAGCGCACCGATCAGCGTGCCCCAGATCGAGCCGACGCCGCCAACGAAACTGGTACCGCCCAGAATGACGGCGGCGATTGCGTCGAGCTCATAGGATTGTCCGAGTTGCAGGCCGTTGGCCGCGTAAAGCCTGGCCGCCGACATGACGCCGCCGAGCCCGGCCATCAGTCCGGACACGCCGTAGACGAACAGAAGGACGAGCGGCACCTTGATGCCGGTCAGCCGCGCGGCCTCCTGGTTGCCGCCGACGGCATAGATCCAGGTGCCGAGCACCGTGCGGCGCAGCACGAACCAGGAAATCAGGATGACCAGAAGGGCGATGATGGCAAGGATCGGCACGCCCAGGATGTCGCCATTGCCGATCACCGCGAATGGCAGTTCGGCGTTGAACACCGTCGTGTCATTGCCCATCAGCCGGGCCACGCCGCGCACCGCCGTCAGCGATCCGAGCGTGACGATGAAGGGCGGCAATCGCAGGAAGGCCACCAGCGCGCCGTTGGCAAGGCCGAAGGCGAGACCGAGCGCCAGCCCCGCCGGCACGCCGATCCAGCCGAGCGCCGGGTTGAGCGAGAACATCACCGCCGCCATGGCGGACGCCGCGAGGATCGAGCCGACCGAAAGGTCGATGCCCCCGGTCAGGATGACGAAGGTCATGCCGGCGGCCAGCACGATGTTGATCGAGGCCTGCTGCATGACGATCGACAGATTGTTGACCCCAAGGAACTTGCCGGTCAGGAGCTGGAACCCGATTGCCAGCAGAATCAGCACCGGCAACATGCCGAGCGTCTTGATCAGCGTGCCGACCTGGTAGGACCGGCCGTTTGCCGCCCCCTTCTGCGCCTCAGTCATAGATGTCCTCCTTCGGCTTCTTAGCGCCGTGTGTCATGCCGCAGCCCCGGTTCCCGTGGAAAGCCGCATGATTGCTTCCTGTTCGATCGCCGCGCCGTCCGCCGATGTCACCTCGCCGGCGATTTCGCCCTCGCGCATGACGATGACGCGGTCGGCGACATTGATGATTTCCGGCAACTCGCTGGAGATCATCACCACGGCAAGGCCCTGGCGCGCCAGCTCATCGATCAGCCGGTAGATTTCGGATTTCGCGCCGACATCGACGCCGCGCGTCGGCTCGTCGAGAATGATCACCTTCGGTTTGACTTCGAGCAGCCGTCCGAGCAGCACCTTCTGCTGGTTGCCGCCCGACAGCGAGCCGACATTGACGAAGGGTGAGGGCGCGCGGATCGACAGTTTCTCGAACTCGGCGCGCGCCCGCTTGCGCGCCGCGGTGAAATTGCGCGTGCCGGCAGGTCCCGAATCCTCGCCCATGACGCAGATATTGATGTTGTCGGCAATCGTCATGTCGAGGAACAGGCCGAGCTGCTTTCGGTCTTCCGTGAGATAGACGATGCCGGCGTCAAGCGCGGCGCTCGGGCTTTGCGGGGTTACCTCGCGGCCTTCGAGCAGCACCGTGCCCGATGTTGCCTTGTCGGCGCCGTAGATCAGCCGTGCCAGTTCGGTGCGTCCGGATCCGACAAGACCGGACACGCCAAGCACCTCGCCGCGCCGGACGGAAAAGGAGCAGTCGCGCACCTTGCGACCGGCGCTCATATTGCGCACCTCAAGGACCGTTTCGGCGCTTTCGTCGCGTTCGACATGCTCCTTCTTGTAGAAGGTCGAGAGGTCGCGTCCGACCATCATCGAGATCAGCCGTTCGGCGCTCAGCTCGTCGCGGTCAAGCGTGCCGATATATTTGCCGTCGCGCAGCACCGAGCAGCGGTCGGCAAGGCGGTAGACCTCTTCCATGCGGTGCGAGATGTAGATGATGGCGATGCCGTCGGCCTTGAGCGCGGCGATCACGTCGAAGAGCCGCTCGGTCTCGCGGCTCGACAGCGACGTCGTCGGCTCGTCCATCACGATGATCCTGGCATTGGTGGACATGGCGCGGGCAATCTCGACAAGCTGGCGCTCGCCGAGCGACAGGCTGCCGACCACCGTCGAGGGCGAGAAATCGACGCCGAGACGCTTCAGCAAAGGCGCGGTGCGCGAGCGCATCTCCGCGCGGTTGACGATGCCGGAACGCGCGCGCTCATTGCCGAGGAACACGTTTTCGGCGACCGTCAGATTGGGCGCCAGCGACAGTTCCTGGTAGATCACGGCAACGCCCATGGCCTTGGCCGCCTTCGGGTTGCCTTCCGGCACCGGCTTTCCGCCGACCAGGATGGTGCCGCCCTTGTCCGGCGTATAGGCGCCGGAGAGAATTTTCATCAGGGTGGACTTGCCGGCGCCGTTTTCGCCCATCAGCGCGTGCACCTCGCCGCCATGGGCGGTGATTGCAACATCCTCAAGGGCCTTCACGGATCCGAAGGTCTTCGAAATGCCTTCCATTTCCAGAACCGGGCGTGCGGTCTCTGTCATGCGTCGGTCTCTCCCTTTCGCGCGGCGACGATATAGTCGACGCCTTCCTCCTCGAGCATGCGGGCATCGGCATCGGCGAGGCCGTCATCGGTCACCAGCTTGCGGATCTGCGCAAAGGGCAGGGACAGCGTCGATGTCCGTTCGGCGAATTTGCGGCTATCGACGAGCACGATGATCTCGTTGGCGAAGGCGGCCATGTCGCGGGTCAGCTGCACGAGCAGCGGATTGGTCTCCATCAGGCCCTGTCTCTCGATGCCGAGCGCGCCGACGAAGAATTGCGAGGCATAGAAGGCGCGCTCGTCGGAAAACCGGTCGTAGACGATGCCGGGCTCGCGATGCAGGTCGCCGCCGCCGATGGTCAGCTGGCATTCGCCGAATTCGGCGAGATAGGCGGCAAGCGGCATGGAATGGGTGAAGACCCTAAGATTGCGCCGGGCGATCGCCATGCCGAAGTGAAAGCAGGTCGAGCCGCCGTGAATGATGATCGCGGTGCCGTCGCGCACGAGGGTCGAGGCGGCGGCGGCGATCGCGCGCTTCTGCGCCACGGCGATGTCACGGTTTTCCATGAAGGGAAGGGGGATGGCGCGTCGGGCGTGATGCCCCTTTTCGGCCGCGATGCCGCCATGCACGCGCTGGCCGAAGCCGGCCTTCTCGAGCTTGTCGATATCGCGCCGGACAGTTGCGGCGGACACGCCTGTCGCATCGGTCAGCTCGGTGACCGAGAGAAAGGGGTGCTCAGCAAGCAGGGCCAGGATTTTCTGGTGCCGGTGCAACTCCGCCATTCCGTCCTCCCGTACGGAATCTTGTTTCGGAAAAAATGAACCAATCGATTCAGAAATGCAAGATTTTGTGCGTACTTTTGGTCGAAAACTGTTTTGATGCGATCAAAAGATGATCGATATCAATCATTTCGGCCGTGATCTGGCGTTTTGGTATCTTTGCGGAGGCTTTCGGTCGCCGACGGCAGTTGCGCGGGCCGGGCGCGGCAAGCGCTGGCCCGCTGCAACCGCCGATCGGGCTCAGGCGGCGCGCAATTTGGTCAGGTGCTTTTCGATATCGGCGACCGACTGGTTGGCGAGTTCCTTCTGGATCTCCTCGCGCATTGTCCCGCTCGTCTCGGCCTTGAGATGGGGGCGGAGCGCGCCGATTGCCGCCGGCGGGGCGATCAGGACGTAGTCCTCGATCGTCTTGTCATAGACGAGGGCGTTGAGACGTTCGGCGACGCGTTTGACAAATTCCTGCTCAGCCTGTTCATGCCAGTCGGTTTCCTCCATGGCGCTGCGACCGTTGCCGACCGAGGAATGCGAGCGTCCGGGCCGGTCGGTGCCGATCTCGCGCGAGGGCGCGTCGTCCTGGGCGAAGCGCTCTTCGACCCTGAGGTTCAGGATTTCGGCATCGCCGATGTTTTCCAGAAACAGCGCCCGCGATCCGTCGCAGACGACGACCCAGGATTTGTGGGGAACTTTGAACAGGCTCATCATGGACCTCCTCTTGGTTGCCGGGGAAGATTTGCCTTAAGCAGAAACCCTCCGGGCAGGCCTGATGTTCCTCGAAAAGGTATCCGAAGCCGTGCCCCCTTCAGTCGATCGCCGGCAAAACCTCCAGGATTCGCCCCGCCTGGCGGGTGGCGGCCGTGGTCGGCGGCCAGACCAGGGAGAGGGTGAGGCTGAAACGATCCGACAGCGGAATGCTGCCGATCGGGGCGGCCATGGAAAGAAAGGCGGCCTCCGGCAGCACGGCGACAAAATCATGCTCAAAGACGAGGTTGACGATGATCGGCAGGGAATCGACCTCGACGATGCGCATGGCCGCCCGTTCGGCCTCGCTCAGCTTCTCGGCGAAAAGCGCGTCGGCCTTTTGCCTGAGTCCGCTTTTGAGGCTCGGCACGGCGACCGGGCGGGTCAGCACCAGATTGGCGACGTCCCCGCCGCTTGTCTCGATCAGCCGGCGCGGGCCGACGATGGAAAGGCGCGAGCGCGAGATCGCCCGGCGCTCGAAATTTTCCGGGATCGCCTCGGTATCCAGCAGCGCCACGTCATAGGTGCCGCCCTGCAGGCCGCGCATCAGCTCGTCCGCCGTGGTGGAGGAGATAAACAGCGGCGTGCCGGGCCGCTGCTCGAGCCAGCGCGCGGAAAGCCGGGCGAGGGAGCGCGCGGTATTGCTCTCGTAACCAAGCGGGATCACCGAGCCCAGGTGGCAAGTGGAGACGGTGCGGCGGAACTGGCGGGCCGCACTCTTGGTCAGCCGTTTCCAGACTTCCTCCAGCGTCTCGGCAAGGGCGAGCACCTGCTGGCCGGCGGCGGTCAGGTCGATACCCTCGGCGTTGCGGGCAAAGAGCGCCCGGTTCATGTCCGCTTCGAAGGCGGAAATCTGGCGGGAAAGCTGCGGCTGGCCGATGCCGATCTCGCGCGCGGCGCGGCGGATACTGCCCGAGCGCGCCACCTGCGAGAAGCGGGAGAGCGTAAGAAAGCTCACCGAAAGCTTCGCCTTTTGCACGGCGTCAACCACCGCAATCTCCCCAAGAGCACGGGCCGTGCCTGCCGCAAGCGCGATATCCGGCATCAGCCGCCTTCCCTCAAGCGTCAGCGACAGGCGCGATCCGGCCTTCTGCACCAGCGGCGTAGCGAGTTCGTCCTCCATCCGGCCGACGGCGGCCGCCATGCTGGCCGGCGGACGATGCAATGCGCGCGCTGCAGGCCGCAGGCCGCCGCATTTCAGCACTTCATGCACGCTTATGATCGTCAGCGTATCCAAGGACTTCGTCCTGTTTTGCGGTGCTTATATTTTATGCAAAATAAAGATTGCATAAATCGGGAGCATCTCCTGTTCATCATATGGGATATCCCGCCCTCCGCGATAATCCAATAGGCTCGCCTCAATCAATGGGGAACGCAATGAGCCCGAAGAACAAGAGCATCATGTTTTCAGGACAGCCGCTCGATTTCGACATCCTGTCGCGGATCGGCGCCGGCCTCGCGCTTCCCGCCGTCACCCAGGCCGGTGTCGAGCGGGTCGAGCGTGCCCATCAGGTGGTGCGCGACCGGCTTGCCGAAGGACTTTCGATCTACGGCGCCAATACCGGCGTCGGCGCGATGAAGGATACCGAGTGGACGGTCGAGGCGCTGGAAGATTTCAATCTCGGCCTCGTGCGCGCCCATCATTTCGGAACCGGAGACCCCTTCCCGGTCGAGATTGTCCGCAACGCGATCGCGATCCGCATCAACACCGCGCTGACCGGCCGGGTCGGCTGTTCCATGGCACTTGTGGAGGCGTTTCAGGCGCTGCTCGAACATGATGTCATTCCGGTCGTGCGCCGCACCGGCTCCATCGGCTGCGCCGACATCGGCCTGATGGGCCAGGTCTCGGCAGCGCTCACCGGCGTCGGCGATGCCGTCTATCAGGGCCGCCGCATGCCGGTGACCGAGGCCTTTTCGGCTGCCGGTCTTCAACCTCTGCGCATGGAACCGCGCGACGCGCTCGCGTCCTTCTCGCTCAATGCCATCGGCTATGCCTCGGCGGCATCCGCCCTGCACAAGGCCGCCCTTGCCGTGCGCGTGCTTCTGGCGACAGGGCTTGCGACGGCCGGCGCCATGGGGGCCGCGATCGCGCCCTGGCGTTCGGTGGTCGAGGTCGGCACCCATGCCCATGCCGATATCGGCGTCTGGCTCTGCCGCGCCTTTGATGACTGGTGCTGGACGTCTGCCAGCCATGTGCAGGATCCGTTGTCGATCCGGATGATGCCGCAGGTGTTCGGCACCACGATCGAGAGCCTGACGATTGCCGGCAATACAATCCTGGCCGCTACTGGCCGCACCGACGACAATCCGGTGGTCATCGGAAACGAGGTGCTCACCTCCGGCGGCTCGTTGCCGCTCGATGTGACGATCTACATGCAGGCCGCCCAGATCGCGATGGCCCATGTGGCGCGCAACATCTTCAACCGCTGCGTCATTCTCGCAAACGGCGGACGGCGCGGCCTGCCGGTCAATCTCGTGCCGCCCGGCACGGTGGCCACCGGTTTCGGCCCGATCCTGAAACTTGCCGGTGATCTCTTCATCCGCACCCAGTCGCTGTCCGCGCCGATCTCGGCCCAGTCGCTGGTGGTCGCCGGCGGCATCGAGGACGAGGCCGCCTTCCTGCCGCTGGTGGTCGAACGCTTCGAGCGACAGGTGCGGGCGCTGAGGCGCATGGCGGGGCTCGAGGCGTTGCTGGCGGCACAGGCCATGGATATTTCCGGCGATGAGCCACGCGGTGTGGCAAATCTGGTCTATGCTATCGTCAGATCGCATTCCGCGCTCTATCTGAAGGATAGGCCGCTTTCGAGCGAGGTCGAGCAGATTGAAGAGGAGCTCGGCTCGGAGGCGACAATGACCAGACTGATCGAGAAGGCGCCGCTGGCCCTGCTCGATGACTTCTTCGCACTCGCACCGCCTGAGACGGCCTGAGGCCGCAGGCGATCAAGCACGGTTTTGAACGGACCGACCAAGAGAGGGACAAATCATGAAACGACTTTTCACTTTGACAGGCGCGCTCGCCATCTCAGCCTTTGCCCTTGCAGGAACCGCTTCGGCCGATCCGGTCGTCGTCTCCTCCAAGATCGACACGGAAGGCGGTGTGCTCGGCAACATCATTATCCAGGCTCTTCAGGCCAATGATATTCCGACGGAAAACAAGATCCAGCTCGGCGGCACGCCGATCGTCCGTCAGGCGATCACGCAGGGCCAGATCGATATCTACCCGGAATATACCGGCAATGCCGCCTTCTTCTTCAACAAGACCGACCTTCCGGTCTGGAACAAGCCGGAGGCCGGCTATGAAGAGGCCAAGAAGCTCGACTACGACACCAACAAGATCGTCTGGCTGACCCCGGCGGACGCCAATAACACCTGGGCGATCGCTTTGCGCAAGGACGTTGCCGATCCGAACAACCTGTCGACCATGAGCGAGTTCGGCGCCTATGTCGCCGATGGCGGCACGGTGAAGCTGGCGGCATCCTCCGAATTCGTCACCTCGCCGGCAGCGCTTCCGGCCTTCGAGAAGGCCTATGGCTTCGATCTCACCTCCGGCCAGCTGATCCAGCTTTCCGGCGGCGACACGGCGGCAACGATCGCGGCGGCGGCAAAGCAGACCTCCGGCGCCAATGCCGCCATGGTTTACGGTACGGACGGCGGCATCGCGCCTTCCGGCCTGAAGGTGATGAAGGATGACAAGGGCGTCCAGCCGGTCTACCTGCCGACCCCGATCATCCGCGAGGTTCGCCTCGAGGAATACCCTGAGATCGCCGAGATCCTGAAGCCGATCTTCGAGGGCCTGACGCTTGAAACCCTGCAGGACCTCAACGGTCGTGTCCAGGTCGGCGGCGAACCGGCCGATGCGGTTGCCAAGGACTATCTGACGACGAACGGGTTCGTGAACTAACAGGCTGGCCCCGGCGCATTTGTCCATCCTTTTTAACCGTCATGCCGGGCTAGACCCGGCATCCAGGGCGGCTCGAAAAGTGGATGAAAATCGCCAAGAAGGGCTCTGCCATGCGGCCCTGGATCCCGGCTCAAGGCCGGGATGACGGGAACGAGTATTTCCGGCTTCCTCCAATTTGCGTCATGCTCGGGCTTGAGCAGGGCATGACGCAGCAGGTGGAGCGGGCGAGTGCAAAAGACGCTCAGGCCGTTCGCAATATCAATCTGCCGCGTGAATTGCATTGTCTTTAGCCCCCGCCGTAAGCGGGATAACCGACCCACAAGCCGAAGGGCATGCCATGTCAGCCATCAGCGCATACCGAAAGGAAGGCCGGGCCGCCGCAAGGCTCGACAAGCTCGGCGTCATCGTCGCGGCGATTGCGCTCTTCGCGCTCTTCCTCCAGCCCTTCGCGCTCTTCCGCGCGAACCGCATTGTCGCGGCCGACAATGTGATGGTCTGGTCGGCCATGCCGCTGTGGCAGGCCATTATCCTTGTCGTCGCCATGCTCGCCGCCATCGCCCTCATTCTGTTCAGGACGCCGGTGAACCTTCGGCTTGGCGTTTCGATCGCCGCGATTGCCGTGCTGGCGCTGATGGTCGGCCGTGCCGGCTATTACCTGATGCCGGCGGATAATCCTTACGCCCGTGTCTCGCCCGGCGCGAGCTTCTGGATCCTGTTGTTCGCCTTTTCCATCGCCATGGCCGATGCCATCGTGCGCAAGGCCTTGCCGCCGATGATGCGGATCGCGTTCCTGATCGTCGCCGCCGTCGCGATCGGGCTTCTGCTCTGGTCGGGCGCGTGGAACGACCTGTCGATCCTGAAGGAATACAACAACCGCGCCTCCGCCTTCTGGCGCGAGGGCCGCACCCATGTGGAACTCGCCTTCGGCTCGCTGGCGGCTGCATGTCTTGCCGGCATCCCCATAGGCATATTGTGCTTCCGCGTGCCGAGGGTGCGCGCCACCATTTTGAACAGCCTCAACGTTTTGCAGACGATCCCGTCGATTGCGCTGTTCGGCCTGCTGATCGCGCCGCTCGCCTGGATCGGCCGCAATGTGCCGGGCGCTGCCGAACTCGGCATTGCCGGTATCGGCTTCGCCCCGGCCATCGTCGCGCTGTTTGCCTATTCGCTGCTGCCCGTCGTCTCCAACACGGTCGCCGGCCTCGACAGCGTGCCGCGCGATGCCCGCGAGGCCGCGCGCGGCATGGGCATGACCGGTCGCCAGCGGCTTTTCCAGGTGGAGCTGCCGCTGGCCTTTCCCGTCATCCTCACCGGCATCCGCATCGTGCTGGTGCAGAATATTGGCCTTGCCGTAATCGCCGGGCTGATCGGCGGCGGCGGATACGGCACATTCGTCTTCCAGGGCATTGCCCAGACGGCCACCGACCTCGTGCTCCTGGGCGCGCTGCCGGTCGTCGGCATGGCCTTTGCCGCGGCCATCATTCTCGATGCGCTTGTTGAACTCAGCCAGACCAGGGCCAAAAAGGGGAGCCGGGCATGATCGAGATCGAGGGAATTACCAAGGTCTATGGCGACTATAATGCCGTCGACAACGTCTCGCTCACCGTCGAGCGCGGCGAACTGGCGGCGATCGTCGGCACGTCCGGCTCCGGCAAGACCACGCTGATGCGAATGATCAACCGCCTCGTCGAGCCGACATCCGGCGTAATCCGCATCGACGGGCGCGACAATCGCGAACTGCCGGATTACGAGCTTCGCCGCGGCATCGGCTATGCCATTCAGGGCCATGGCCTGTTTCCCCATCGCTCTGTAGCGGAAAACATCGCCACCGTGCCAAAGCTTCTCGGCTGGGACAGGAAGCGGCGCGATGCCCGCGTCGATGAACTGCTGGAGCTGTTCCATCTGGAGCCGGCAGCCTTTCGCGACCGTATGCCGCACGAGCTTTCCGGCGGACAGCAGCAGCGCATCGGCGTCGCCAGGGCGCTTGCCGCCGAACCGGCCGTGTTGCTGATGGACGAACCCTTCGGGGCGCTCGACCCGATCATCCGCGCCAAGGCGCAGGAAGACCTGATCGATATTCAGAGGAAATTCTCCACCACGGTCGTGCTCGTCACCCATGATATGGACGAGGCAATCCTCCTCGGCCACAAGATCGCGGTCATGCATGAGGGAAAGCTCGAACAATATGCGCCGGCGGCCGAAATCATCGCCGATCCGGCGAGCGCCTTCGTCAACGAACTGCTCGGCACCGGCGACAAGGCCTTTCGCATGCTCTCGCTGGAGGCTTGCGAAAACCTCGTCGAGGAAGGCCCGGCCGAGGGCGAGGCGATCCCCGCTTCGGCAAGCCTGAAGGATGCGCTGGCCGCAGCACTCTGGTCCGGTCGTGACGCGCTGCCGGTCGAGCGCGATGACAAGGTCATCGGCCGGGTCACCCGCGATGCCCTGATCCGTCGCGCTGCGGGACCGTCATCATGAGAGCCTCGGTCTTCATCCGTCTGGCGCTTCTCGTCCTGCTGATCGCCTTCATCAGCTTTCCGGAAGCCTTCGCGCCGGTGTTCCGGCCGTTCACCCAGAACGGCGCGCCGGCGATCTACACCCAGACCAGCCTGCTCTCCCTGACGCTGAGCCACCTCGCCATTGTCGGCGCGGCGACGGTTGCGGCGACCCTCTTTTCCGTCGGCCTTGCCATCATCGTCACAAGGCCGTTCGGCGTCGAGTTCCTGCCTCTGTCGCGCTCGATCGCCAATATCGGCCAAACCTTTCCGCCGGTCGCCGTGCTGGCGCTTGCCGTGCCGATGTTCGGCTTCGGCCCGATCCCAACGCTGATTGCGCTGTTTCTCTACGGCCTTCTGCCGATCTTCGAGAACGCGCTGACGGGGCTCACCAATTTGCCGGGCAATGTCTCGGAGGCCGCGCGCGGGGTTGGCATGACCGGCACGCAGCGTCTCATGCAGGTCGAGTTCCCGCTCGCCTTTCCCGTCATTCTCGCCGGCATCCGCCTTTCGGTCGTCATCTCGCTGGCGACGGCAACGATCGGCTCGACGGTCGCCGCCAAGACGCTCGGCGAGGTGATCATCGCGGGGCTTTTATCGAACAACACCGCTTTCGTTCTGCAAGGCGGTCTCGTGGTCGGCGTTCTGGCGCTCCTCATTCACGATGCCTTCGTGATGTTCGAGCGGGCAACCGCGCGGCGCACGGGCCGCTTCTACTAGGAGACATCAAATGTCGGATTTCGATCTCGTTCTGAAAGGCACGCTGGTGCTTTCCGATCGGGTGGTCAAGGGCGGCCATGTGGCGGTCCGCGACGGGCTGATCGCAGCCATCGGCCAGGGCACGATGCCCGAGGCACGCGAGCGTCACGATCTGGGCGAAGCCCTGATCCTGCCGGGCGCCATCGATGCGCAGGTGCATTCGCTGAGCCAGAAGGACCAGGAGGATTTCATCTGGTCAACGCGCTCTGCCGCTTCCGGCGGCGTCACCACGATCGTCGACATGCCCTATGACGAGGGCAATGTGGTGAATTCGGCCGAAGCGGTCAAAAAGAAGATCGCGCATGCATCGCCACAGGCCCGTGTCGATTTTGCCCTTTACGGCACGGTCGATCCCACGGAAGGGGCATCGCGTATCGTCGAGCAGGTAGAAGCCGGCGTCGCGGCCTTCAAGTTTTCCACCTTCGGCACCCATCCGACCCGCTTCCCCCGTATCCCCGCAGCGCTTCTGGAAGAATGCTTTGCGGCGATTGCGCCGACCGGCCTTGCCGCCGGCGTCCACAATGAGGACGATGAATTCGTCAACGCGGCCATTGCGAAAGTGAAGGCCTCCGGCATCACCGATTACCGCGCCCATGGCCTGTCGCGCCCGCCGCTGACCGAACTGCTCGCCATGCACCAGATCTTCGAGACGGGAGCCGAGACCGGCTGCCCGGCGCATGTGGTGCATTGCTCGCTTGGCCGCGGCTACGAGATCGCCGCCGGCTATCGCGCTGAGGGCCACAACGCCACCGTTGAATGCTGCATTCACTATCTGACGCTGGACGAGGAAAACGACGTCAAACGGCTCGGCGGCAAGGCCAAGATCAACCCGCCGGTGCGTCCGCGCGCCGAGGTTGAAAAACTTTGGCGCCATGTCGCTTGCGGCAATGTCACGCTGGTTTCCACCGATCACGTGAGCTGGTCGGAAGACCGCAAGACCAATCCGGATATGCTGGCCAATGCGTCGGGCGTGCCGGGGCTTGAGGTGATGATGCCGCTCTTCGTCAAGGGGGCGCTCGAGCATGGCGTGCCGCTGTTCTGGGCGGCAAGGCTGATGGCCGCCAATCCGGCGAAGCATTTCCGCATCGACCACGTAAAAGGCGCGCTCGAAATCGGCAAACATGCGGACATCGCCGTGCTGGAACCCGGCGATTTCGTCTATGACGCGGCGCAAAGCGGCAATAATGTCGTCGGCTGGTCGCCCTATAACGGCATGCGCCTGCCCTACAAGGTGGCGGCGACCTTCCTGCGCGGAAAACAGGTCTTTGACGGAAAAGCCGTCGCCGAACCGGGCTCCGGACGGTTCGTCCGGCCAGAGGCGAGCCTGCCGCTTCGGGAGATGATCCGATGAGCCGCAATCTCGCCGTCAGCGCGGCGCGGATCGCCGCCGATATCGATGCGCTGGCCGCGATCACCGATCCCGGCCGGCCGTGGACGCGGAGGGCCTTTTCCGATTTGTTTCTGCAAGGCCGCGCCTATCTGGAGACGCAGTTCCGGGCCGCAGGCCTCGAAACCCACATCGATACAGCCGGCAACCTGATTGGCCGCCGGGCGGGCCGAAACGCAAAAGCCGGCACGATCATGCTGGGCTCCCATTCTGATACGGTCCCGGATGGCGGGCGCTTCGACGGGGTCGCAGGCGTTGTCGTGGCGCTGGAAGTGGCGCGCGGTCTGAAAGAAGCCGGCATCGAACTGGAACACAATCTCGAAGTCGCCGACTTTCTCGCCGAGGAAGTCTCGATCTTCGGCGTTTCCTGCGTCGGCTCGCGCGGCATGGCCGGTATCCGTCCCGACGAGTGGCTCGGCCGCGAGGCGGAGGGCATGACGCTGGCCGAGGGCATCGAAAAGGTTGGCGGTAAACCGGCATTGCAGATCGCCCGTGACGATATCCGCGCCTTTCTCGAACTGCATATCGAGCAGGGGCCGGTGCTGGAGGGGGAAAAGCTGGATATCGGCGTCGTCACCGCCATCGCCGGCATCACCCGCGTCGAGATCATCGTCGAGGGCCGGGCCGATCACGCCGGCACCACGCCGATGGACCGCCGCGCCGACGCACTTGCCGCGGCGGCGCATGTGGTGCTTGCAGTTGAAACCCTTGCCGGCGAGCTTGCCGCGACCCCCGGCCATTTCGCCGCCACCACCGGCGAATTCGAGATGTGGCCGAACGCGGCCAATGTGGTGCCGTCGAAGGTGCGCATGCTGCTCGATATACGCTCGGAACACCGCGACGATCTCGGTGAATTCCTGACCGGTCTGGAATCCTGCCTCGAAGGCATCGCGCGTGACAATGGCGTTGCCATCGCCGCGCCGCGCCTCGTCTCCGACAATCCCGCCATGCCGATGGACCCGCTGGTGATGGAAACGCTTGATGCGGCCTGCGAGACGACAGGCGCTGCGCATCGTCGCATGGCCTCCGGCGCTGGCCACGATGCAGCCTTCATGGCGCGCATTGCCAGAGCCGGCATGATTTTCATTCCCTGCCTTTCCGGCCGCAGTCACGCGCCCGAGGAATGGGCGGAAAACGCCGATATCGCGCTCGGAGCGGAAGTGCTGCTCGAAGCGGTGAAGCGGCTCGACACAAAACTGATGGAGCAATGAGATGGGCCGTATCCTGACGACCAAAGATGTCGAACCCGCCGTCAAGGGCGGCTCTGTTTATGCTGCCGGTGGCGGCGGATGGGCCGATCATGGCCGCATGCTGGGCTATGCCGCCGTCAATGTCGGCAAGCCGGAGCTGGTCTCGGTGGAAGAGCTTGCCGATGAAGACTGGGTGGCGACCGCCGCTGCCATCGGCGCGCCGGCCTCGACCACGCCGTGGGAGATGCAGGGCATCGACTACATCAAGGCGGCGCAACTGCTGCAGGACGCACTCGGCGAAAAACTCGCCGGCCTGATCGTCGGCCAGAACGGAAAATCCTCGACGCTGAATGGCTGGCTGCCGTCCGCCGTGCTCGGCACCAAGGTGGTCGACGCCGTCGGGGATATCCGCGCCCATCCGACCGGCGACATGGGCGCAATCGGCATGGCGAGTTCGCCCGAACAGATGATCCAGACTGCCGTCGGCGGCAACCGCGCCGAAAATCGCTATATCGAACTGGTGGTGAAGGGCGCGACGGCGAAGATCTCGCCGGTGCTCAGAACCGCGGCCGACCAGTCCGGCGGCTTCATCGCGTCGTGCCGCAATCCGCTCAGGGCATCTTACGTGAAAGCCAATGCGGCGCTCGGCGGCATCTCCATGGCGCTCGCGCTCGGCGAAGCGATCATCGCGGCAGAGAAGAAAGGCGGCTCCGCCGTCATCGATGCGATTGTGAAAACCACCAATGGCGCAATCCTGACCGAGGGCAAGGTGACGAAGAAGGCGGTGGTCTACACCAACGAGGCCTTCGATGTCGGCACAGTCACGGTGGGTTCCGGCGACAAGGCGACGGTGCTGCACGTGATGAACGAATACATGGCGGTCGAGGATGCCGGCGGCAACCGGATCGCGACTTTCCCCGATGTCATCACCACGCTGTCGCCCGAGGGTGAACCCTTGAGCGTCGGTCAGTTGCAAGAGGGCATGACCATCTTCGTGCTGCATGTACCGAAGACGGTTATTCCGCTGTCGTCCAGCGTCAGGGATCCGGCCGTCTATCCGGTAGTCGAAAAGGCGCTCGGCATTTCTATTGCCGATTACGCGCTCGCCTGAGGAGACAGGACAATGCCGAAAGACAATCCGCGCCATCCGAATTTTCCGATCCCCGGCGGGCCTGAAGTTCGTGCAAAGGGCTGGCGGCAGGAAGCGCTGCTGCGGCTCATGGAAAACGTGCTTTCCGTCGGCGAGGACCCGGACAATCTCGTGGTCTATGCCGCGCTCGGCAAGGCCGCGCGCAATTGGCCGTCCCACGCCATGATAGTCAAGACGCTTCTCGAAATGGACGAGAACCAGACGCTGATCATCCAGTCCGGCAAGCCGGTCGGCCTGTTGAAGACCCACGCGAAAGCGCCGCTCGTCATCATGGCCAACTGCAATATCGTCGGCCAATGGGCGAAGGCGGAGGTGTTTTACGAACTGGAGCGCAAGGGGCTGATCTGCTGGGGCGGGCTGACGGCCGGCGCCTGGCAGTATATCGGCTCGCAAGGCGTCATCCAGGGCACCTATGAAATCTTCATGCGGATTGCCGAAAAGCGCTTCGACGGTTCGCTGGCCGGCCGTTTCATCCTGACGGCGGGGCTCGGCGGCATGGGCGGCGCCCAGCCGCTGGCCGGCCGCATGGCGGGTGCGGCCATTCTGGTGGTCGATATCGATGCTGAGCGCGCGAGGAAGCGCCACGAAATCGGCTTCCTCGACGAGATCGCGCCGGACCTTGACGCTGCGCTGGCGATGATTGAGGAGGCGGTAGCGGCGAAGAAGGCGATCTCCATCGGCCTCGTCGGCAATGCCGCCGACATCTATCCGGAGATTGTGCGGCGCGGCATCACGCCCGACATCGTCACCGACCAGACCTCGGCCCATGATCTGGTCTATGGCTATGTGCCGAAGGGCATGTCGCTGGCCGAGGTGAAGCGTCTGCGTGAGGAAGGCCCGGCGCAGCTGATGGCCGCAAGCCGTGCCTCGATTACCGATCACGTCCGCGCCATGCTGAAGTTCCAGCAAAACGGCGCGGAGGTGTTCGACAACGGCAATCTGATCCGCACTCAGGCGCGCGAAGGCGGGGTCGAAAACGCCTTCGACATTCCAATCTTCACCGAAGCCTATCTCCGGCCGCTGTTTGCCGAAGCCATCGGCCCGTTCCGCTGGATGGCGCTTTCGGGTGAGGCGAGCGATATCGCCCGCATCGACGATCTTGTGCTCGAAATGTTTCCCGACAATTTCATCGTCACCAACTGGATCCGGCTGGCGCGTGAAAACGTGCCGTTCGAGGGCCTGCCTGCGCGCATCGCCTGGCTTGGCCATGGCGAGCGCACGCGCCTTGCCGTCGCCGTCAACGATCTCGTGGCGAAGGGCGAGCTCAATGGCCCGGTCGCCTTCTCGCGCGATCATCTCGATGCAGGCGCCATGGCGCATCCGAATATCATGACGGAAAACATGAAAGACGGCTCCGACGCGATCGCCGACTGGCCGCTGATCGACGCCATGACCATGTGCGCCTCGATGGCCGATCTCGTCGTCATCCATTCCGGCGGCGGCGGCTATGCTGGCTACATGACCAGCGCTGGCGTTACCATCATCGCCGACGGCACCCCGGAAGGGGCCGAACGTCTGGAGCATGCGCTGACCAACGACACCTCGCTCGGGATCATCCGCTATGCGGATGCGGGGTATGAGCTTGCAAAGGCGGCGGCGGAACGCGGGAGCGTGGGGTATCTGCCGCTGGAGGGGTGACAACGCCGCCGCCCCGCCGTGTGAGACGACCCTGCTCGCCTTGTGAGAGTGCTCTGCCGAAAACCGATCTTTTCCCTTGAGGGGGAGATGCCCCGAGAGGGGCAGAGAGGGGTGAAACCCTGCAAGTAAGCAAAGAGTAAGAGGGGAGGTCCGCTCCCCCTCTGTCGTTTTCGCGACATCTCCCCCCAAGCGGGGAGATTGACTGTCATTCAGTCCGCACATCGCTCCGGTGTCGCCAGAGCCTGTGACGCGTCGCCTGGATCCTCGGGTCAAGCCCGAGGACGACTCAGAGTGAAGTGATGGATTGCGCCCGATAAAACGGTTGTCCCGTCAGATATCCAGATTGGCCACCGAAAGGGCGTTGTCCTGGATGAAGTCGCGGCGGGGTTCCACCTCGTCGCCCATCAGGCGCGAGAACAGGCCGTCGGCGCTGGTGGCATCGGAGACCTTGACCTGCAGCAGGGAGCGGACGTTGGGGTCCATCGTCGTTTCCCAGAGCTGCTCGGCATTCATCTCGCCAAGCCCTTTGTAACGCTGGGTGGTGAGGCCCCGTCGGCCGGCTTCGAACACGGCCTCCAGCATGGCGCGCGGGCCGTGGATGGTCAGATCGCCATTCTTGCGGCTCAAAAGCGGCGGTTTCTCGTAGACCTCGAACAGACGTTTCTGCAGCTGGTCCATGTAGCGCGCATCGGTCGAGCCGATCAGGCCCATGTCGAGCGAGGCGACTTCCTTAACGCCGCGCACGGTGCGCTCGAAGCGCAGTCCGCCATCCTCGCGCACGAAGCCTTCCCAGCCACGCTCGGTTTCCTCGGCGATCACGTCGAGACGGGCGGCGATATCGGCGGCAAGGCGTTCGGCCTCCGCCTGGTCGGTCACCCGTTCAGCGTTCAGAGCACCGGCAATCGCCGCCTGCTCGACCACCGCACGATCATACCGCGAATGAATGCCTTCCATCAGGTTGCGCATGCGGATCGCGTCAACAATCACCTGGCGCAGGTCCGCGCCGGCGCGCACTTCGCCGGAGGCCAGATGTAGGGATGCATCCTCAAGGCCCTGATCGATCAGGTAATCCTCGAGCGCCTGCTCGTTTTTCAGATATTGCGTCGATTTTCCACGCGTTACTTTGTACAGCGGCGGCTGGGCGATATAGAGATGGCCGCGCTCGATCAGTTCCGGCATCTGCCGGAAGAAGAAGGTCAAAAGCAGGGTGCGGATATGCGCGCCGTCGACGTCAGCATCGGTCATGATGATGATCTTGTGGTAGCGCAGCTTGTCCGGATTGTACTCGTCCTTGCCGATGCCGGTGCCAAGCGCGGTGATCATCGTGCCGATTTCCTGGCTCGACAGCATCTTGTCGAAACGCGCGCGCTCGACGTTCAGGATCTTGCCGCGCAACGGCAGGATCGCCTGGGTTTCGCGCGAACGGCCCTGCTTGGCGGAACCGCCGGCCGAATCGCCCTCCACCAGGACCAGTTCCGACTTCGCCGGATCGCGGTTGGAGCAGTCGGCAAGCTTGCCCGGCAGCGATGCGATATCGAGCGCGCCCTTGCGCCGCGTCAGTTCGCGCGCGCGCCGCGCCGCCTCGCGGGCAGAGGCTGCCTCGGCCACCTTGGTGACCAGCACGCGGGCCTCGTTCGGGTGCTCTTCCAGCCACTGGCCGAGCGCCTCATTGACGCAGCTTTCGACAACGGGGCGCACCTCGGAGGAGACCAGCTTGTCCTTGGTCTGCGAGGAAAACTTCGGATCCGGAACCTTGACCGAGAGAACGGCCGTCAGCCCTTCGCGGCAGTCGTCACCGGTCAGCGTGACCTTTTCCCGCTTCAAAATGCCGGATGTGTCGGCATAGGAGACCATCTGCCGGGTCAGCGCGCCGCGGAAGCCGGCCATATGCGTGCCGCCGTCGCGCTGCGGAATGTTGTTGGTGAAGCAGAGCACATTCTCGTGGTAGCTGTCATTCCACCACATCGCCACCTCGACGGTGATGCCGTCCTTCTCGGTGGAAATCGCGATCGGTTCGGAGACGAGCGGCTTTTTCGAACGGTCGAGATAGGCGACGAAGGCCGCCAGCCCGCCATCATAGTGCATTTCCTTGGAAACCGGCTCGGCATGGCGATTGTCGGTCAGAAGAATGCGCACGCCCGAATTCAGGAAAGCCAGCTCGTGCAGGCGCTTTTCCAGCGTATCATAATCGAAATCGACCATGGTGAAGGTTTCGGAACTGGGCATGAAGGTCAGTTCGGTGCCCGTCTCGCCGCCGGCATCGCCGATGACCTCCAGCGGCTTGTCGGCAACGCCGTGGGTAAAGGAAATCTGGTGCAGCTTGCCATTGCGCTTGATCTTCAGTCTCAGCCAGACCGAGAGCGCATTGACCACCGAAACCCCGACGCCGTGCAGGCCGCCGGAGACCTTGTAGGAATTCTGGTCGAACTTGCCGCCGGCATGCAGCTGGGTCATGATCACTTCGGCCGCCGAAATGCCCTCGCCGGTATGAATATCGGTCGGGATGCCGCGGCCGTTGTCGGTGACGGTCACGGAACCGTCGGGGTTCAGCGTCACGGTGACGAGGTCGGCATAGCCGCCGAGCGCCTCGTCGATGGCGTTGTCCACCACCTCATAGACCATGTGATGCAGACCCGAACCGTCGTCAGTGTCGCCGATATACATGCCCGGGCGCTTGCGCACGGCGTCGAGGCCCTTGAGAACCTTGATCGAATCGGCGCCGTATTCGGCCGGAAGGCCGACGGCTGTTTCTGGAGTTTCGCTCATCAACAGGTCTTTCCGAATGTGTCAGGGGTGCGGCGGGTCCCGCAAAACACCGCCGAATCACTGCTTTTTCAAGCGCCAAGCTTAGGGGAAAAGCCGTTTCCGCTCAAATCGCTGCGGTCCCTTTTACAGTCAAATTGGGGATAAACCTAGACCGTTTCAATGGCAGGGGCTTTTGGCCCCGCCACTCGTCAATCCGGCAGGATTTCTGCCGTGCGGCCTGAAGGTCTCAAAAGACCAGAGAGCGGTGAAGCGCGGCGCCGGCCCAGGCGCCGTCGGCAACGGCAAGCGAGACCGAATGCGGCGAGCGGGCGGCATCGCCGCAGGCGAAGGCGCCGGCAATGCCGGTTTCCTTCATCGCGTCGGTGACGATCTGGCTGCCGAGCATGGTTTCCTCCAGCGCGCAGCCGAACCGCTCGGCAATGGAGGTGGCCGGAACGGTTCGCGAGGCCACGAAAAGGCCGGTAAAGGACAGGAGGCGGCCGTCGGCAAGGCGGATGTCGGCCTTGCCCTCGATGCCGGCCACCGGCGTTTCCTCGATCGCGACGCCGCGACTGGTGAGGTCGTCGCGGGTCGCGGCGTCGAGCGTCACCGCGCCGTTCAGAAGGAATGTCGTCTTTCCCCATTCCGGGATTAGCTGTGCCTGATGCAGGGAGGTCGGGGCCGAGGCAATCACGCCGAGCGCGCCTTCGTTCAGCTCGTAGCCGTGGCAATAGGGGCAATGAAAGGCGTGCTTTCCCCAGCGTTCCTCAAGCCCCGCAATATTCGGCAATTCGTCGCGAACGCCTGTTGCAAACAGGACCCGCCGGCCACGATGGACCGTGCCGTCGGCAAGCGTAAGCGAAAACCCGTCCTTCTTTCCCGTGACATTCTCGGCAAGTGCGTCGATCCAGGTCAGGGTCGGATAGGCTTCAAGCTGGCGGCGCGCGTCCGCGGCGATCTTGCCCGGTTCGACGCCGTCCTGGCCAAGAAAGCCGTGCGAGTGGCTGGCGAAGCGGTTGCGCCTTTTGCCGCCATCGACCACCAGCACGGACCGGCGAGCGCGCAGAAGCTGCAGGGCGGCGGCCATTCCGGCATAGCTGCCGCCGATGATGATGACGTCATAGTCCATGAAGTCTATTCCTTTTGACTGCGCCAGGCGTCGTGGCGCCGCTTGAAATCGGCCGCGAGATCGGCAAGGGAAACGTCTGAAAAGCGGGACAGCAGCAGCGCCTCGGCCTCGGCAAAGGCATCGTCGAGCGCGGCATTGACCGCCTGCTCGACGAGGCAGGAGGGGTTTTCGCTGCGATTGCCGATGGCGAAGATCGCCGGTTCGCCCAGAGCGTCGTGCAATTGCCTGAGCGAAACCTTTTCCAGGTCGGCGGAAATCCGCCAGCCGCCGGCATGGCCGCGCGCAGACGTCACGAGGCCTGCCTCGCGCAGGAGACCCATCGTGCGGCGAACGACCACCGGATTGGTGTTCATGCAGCGCGCGAGCGCTTCGGAGGTCATCGGTTCGTCGTCCTGTTCGGCCATATGGAGCAGGGCATGGAGGACGGAGGAAAGGCGACTGTCTCTTTTCATGTAACTTTAATTATTACATTACGAGGCAAAATACAAGCGGCACCCGTCAGGGGCGCCGCCTGGAATTGGTAGAGCGGTCGCGCCTATCAAGGAAACGCAGACCCGCTCTCTCTTTGTTTTGGCGCATTTTCGCGGGCGACAGGTAAATCCACCTGACTGCGAAATGCTGTAGTCAGTCGAAACCGAGGCAGTGGAAAGACGTCAGTCAGCCCGCCTTGCGGCGGGTCCAGCGCTCATTGGGCTCGATCAGCGCCGCATCGGCGAAGGTCGCCATCTCGTGCTCGGCCCTGTCATGGGTCAGGATGCCGTTCCAGTGAAGGTAGAGATAGCTGTCGCGGATGATCTGGTTGGTCGAGGGGATGTTTGCCGCAGTGCTGCGGACGCGATTGGACTGGGCGGCCGTCGGGGCCATGACCTTCTCCATGGAATGCTTGCAATGTTCGGGAGGCGCTTACCGGCGGGAAACGTCTTCGCATTCGAGGCCCCATACAAGTCTTGCAGGGCCGGATGCAGAGAACCTCTTGGCCAGAAGCTGTATCGAGGCCCCGAATGCAGTTTCACCCTAGTAAAACTGCCGCCGTTCATCTTTGATCTCCCTCAAATTTCGTGAAGATCGTCACTTTTGAAGGGATAAGGGGGCCAGTTTCCGGTCAACAAGGCCGTCGAGTTCGCCGATCGCCTCTTCGTCGAGCTGGCCGATGATGCGCGACAGGCGGTTGGCAAAGGCGGTGTGGGCGGCCGAAAGGCCTGCCGTGTCGATCACGACGCGCGGATCGGACTGGTCGGCGATGGCAAACAGCGCCTCGGCATCGTCCCAGATAATATGAAAATAGCCGGCCACGCGCTGGAGAAAGTCGAAACTCGGCTTGCCGCGTCGGCCATGCTCGAGCGCGGAGAGATAGGCCGCCGAAACGCCGATGGCCTCGGCCATCTCTTTCTGCGACACGCCGCGCTCTGCCCTCAGCTTACGAACGGCTTCTCCGAACGGCGTCATGCTCATGTCCCCTTCTTCGGGCAAGGCGCACGTAGAGCGCGCCTTCGCCGCCATGCTGGCGGGCCGCCGTCTCGTAGGACGAAATCAGCGGCCGGAAATCCGGCAGCGAAAACCACATCGGCACGGCCCGCTTCAGCGCGCCGTCGCTGCCGATCGAACCGCCCTTGCCGGTGATCACCAGAATATGCCGGTGTCCCCTGTCATGGGCGCGGTGCAGGAATGCCAGAAGCAGCGCATGCGCCTCGTCCTGAAACAGGCCGTGCAGGTCGATCCTGGCGTCGATTGCAAGCCGGCCGCTCGCCAGCTTGCGCTTGACCGGCCGTTCCAGCGGGTGATGCCTGCGGGACTTCTCCGCTTCCGGCTTCTTCGGCAGCGCCAGCGGCGAAACGCTGGTCTTTCCTGTGTCGGTCTTTTTGCCGTCAGCGACAATGCCATTCATCAGGTCGGGAAAACTTTCCGGGGCGGATGCCGGCTTTTCCAGCTTCTTGCCGGGAAGCGGGCGGGCCGTGCGCGCGACCTTCATCCACAAGTCCCGTTCTTCTGTGGAGAGCTTCCGGCGGCTCATCGTGAAAGAAACTCCCGGCAAGAAGAGGCGGCGCCGAAACGCCGCCCCCAACGAAACACTGGCAAGGCCTATTCGGAGGCGGTCGCGATCAGCTTCCAGTTCGGGTCGCGCGCCCGCGTGTCGCGCGCAAACGTCCAGAGATCCCGGATCTCGGCAATCTGCTCGGCGTCACCGTCAACGATCTCGCCGTCCTTGCCATAGGTGGCGGAGATCATCTGGCTGACAATCCTGAGCGTGATACGGGCCTCGGTCTTGTCGACCTCCGCCTCGGTGATCTCGGCCTTCTCGATGCCGACAAAGCTCGCCTTGACGGATTCGCCATTTGCCTCGCGCTCGCTGATGGCGGCGTTGAAGCCCTCATAGACTTCCTTCGACAGGAGGCCCTTCAGCGTGCGACGGTCTCCGTCGGCAAAGGCCATGACGATCATCTCATAGGCCGCGTTCGCGCCCTTCATGAAGGCTGTCGGCTCGAATTGCGGATCGGCCTCGACAATGGCCCGCAACCCCCTGTTCGCCTCGCTGCCCTCCGGCGCGATCTTGTCGACGGCGGCAAGCCGCTCGGCCTTGTTCTCCTTCTCAGTGCCGGGCAGCGTGATCACATTGCCCTCCTGGCGGGCAGCATCGGTCGCGTCCGCGCGCGAGCGGACCGGGGTCTGTTCGTAGCGCGGCTTCTCATTGCCGGTGCGGCGGCCCAGAACATTGCGGAGCTGGAAAAAAATCACCACCGCAGCAATCAGGAAGAAGAGTGTTACGAGATCGCTTGTGCCCATTTTGGTGTTAACCGCCGTTTTCCCTGTTGTTTCCACTCCCCATATAGACTTCACAGGGCCATGATTCAAATGTAACACTTCGTAGAAAGGCGTTCATTTCGTCATGATCATAAACGAAGACGGACCGAACAGGAAACCGATTTGCCGCTTCTGATTGTCATCATTCTCTTCCCCTTCGTGGAAATCGCCGGGTTCATCATTGTCGGGCGGGCCATCGGCCTGTTTCCGACGCTGGGCCTGATCGTCCTCACCGCCGTGATCGGGGCAATCCTGTTGCGCGTGCAGGGCTTTTCCGTGCTGCAGCGCCTGCAGACGGATGTGCGCGACGGCGGCGATCCGGGCCGCGAGATGGTGCACGGGGCGATGATCGTGCTTGCCGGCATTCTGCTGCTCATTCCCGGCTTCGTCACCGACATCATCGGTTTCCTGCTGTTTATCCCGCCCTTCCGCGATTTCGTCTGGCGGCGGATCAGCCGGAACATGGTCGTGGTCTCGCAGGGCTCCGGCTTCTTTCGCGCCGGGCCGGGACCGGGCGGACCGCGCAGCAAGCCGGGCGGCAAGGGGCCGACCGTGGTCGATCTCGACGCCGAGGACTTTTCCTCCGGTGCCTCCGACCCGAACTCTCCATGGGCGGAACGCGACAGGCTCGATGACGAGCGCTCCGACGACGACAGGAAAAACGACAGGGACCGCTAGAAGGCGAAAAGCCGGGACGATCGGTCACGCGCCCTGCGTCACGGGCTCTTCAGGGGGCGCCAAGGGTTGTGCGCTCGTCCCCTAAATGCTAACTGGCAATCCAAATTGACCACTCGAAAGGACGCGAAATGGCAGAGGAAAACGGCGCTGAAAAGAAGCAGAGCCCGTCGCTCAGCATTCTGACGCAGTACATCAAGGATCTTTCCTTCGAAAATCCCGGCGCCCCGGCTTCGCTGCAGAAGCGTGAAGGCCAGCCGAACATCAACATCAGTGTCAATGTCAACGCCAATCCGCTTGGCGAGGACAATTACGACATTCTGCTTTCGCTGAAGGCCGAGGCCAAGTCCAAAGACAAGACGTTGTTCCTGTGCGAGCTGGTTTATGGCGGCGTCTTCCGCGTGGCGAACTTCCCCAAGGAGCACGTGCTGCCGATGCTGTTCATCGAATGCCCGCGCCTGCTCTTCCCCTTCGCCCGCCAGATCGTGGCGGATGCCACCCGCAATGGCGGCTACCCGCCGCTTCTGGTCGACCCGATCGACTTCGCGCAGATGTTCCAGAAGCGCATGGCCGAGGAACAGGCCCGCGCCAAGGTCCAGCAGCCCGCCAACTGAGCGGACTGACAAGAGCTTCAGGAAAGACCCGGCCTTCGCGCCGGGTTTTTTTTTTTTGTTGACGATGCTCTCGTCACCCTCATTCGTCATGCTGGCCTAGAGCCGGCATCCAGGGCCAAGAATCGAGAATCACCGCGATTAAGGCACTGTTATAAAACGTGTTTGTGGCCCTGGATCCTCGGGTCAAGCCCGAGGATGACCCGGTACGGGTAGGGAGGGGCCTTTTCAACCGACGCCTCGATGAGAAACGCGATGTCCTGAAATCCGGGTAGGATACAATACTGAGCGGTTTCAACGCTTTTCAACGTTCTCGTGATTTTAAACCGGACACCAGTGGCTCAAGACCGGGGTGACGGAGAATGTAAGCAGGCTCTTTGCTTTAGCAACAGGCTTTTTCAGCAGTCTGAACCCGGCACCCATGGCCGGTTTTTGTCCGGCGCGCGTTTACGAAGCGCTCAGACTTCGTGCGGAAAACTCTCTTCAGTCCCGATCAGCGCCAGACCGTGCGCGATCGAGAGAAGCTCGCCGCCGGTTTCGATGCGGGAGGCGTCGAAGCGATTTTCGAAGATGTTGCGGACGGCCGGCACGAAGGAGGAGCCGCCGGTCAGGAACACCTTGTCGATCTCGGTTGCGGCGATGCCTGCCCCCGTGATCGCCTCGTCGAGCGCCTCTTCCATCTGCCGCAGCTCGCCCGATATCCAGCCCTCGAAATCTGTGCGGCGCACGGAGCGGCGGCTGTCGCGGCCGAGCGGGGCAAAGAAGAACTCTGCCTCGTCTTGCACCGAAAGCGCTCTCTTGGTGGCCGAGACTGCTTCATAAAGCGGATACCCCTCGTCGTTTTCGATGAGCTCGATGAAGAGCTCCAACGCCTCCGGGTCGCTTGCGTCCCGCACCAGGCTTTTCAGGTCGGCAAAATCGCGCGTGGTCTTGAAGATCGACAGCTGGCTCCAGCGGCCGAAGCTTGCATAATAGTTCGACGGCACGTCGAGTTTCTTGCCAAAGCTCCTGTAAGTCGTGCCCTTGCCGAGCATCGGGCTCACCACATTGTCGATGATGCGATAGTCGAACATGTCGCCGGCAACGCCGACGCCGGAATGCGACAGCGGTTCGGCGGAAAGCCTGCCTGCGCTTTTCGAGAACCGGATGATCGAATAGTCGGTGGTGCCGCCGCCGAAATCGGCCACCAGAACATTGCCGTCCGACCTGAGCCGGCTGGCGAAATACCAGGCGGCCGCCACCGGCTCCAGCACGAAGCGGATTTCCGGGAAGCCGAAGCGTGAAAGCGCGTCATTGTAGCGCTCCAGCGCCAGCGTCTCGTCGGCGCCGATGCCGGCAAAGCGCACCGGACGGCCGGCAACCACACGGGCAACATCGCCGGGCCAGCCATCGCCCGCATAGGCCATCAGCTTTTCCAGGAATACCGCCATCAGGTCGGCAAAGCTGTGGCGACGGCCGAGCACGGCCGTCTCCGAAAATAGCGGGCTTGCCGCATAGGTCTTGATCGACTGCAGGAAACGGCATTCGCCGGGATGGTCGATCAGCGTGCGGATCGCCGCTGCGCCCGCTTCCGTGACAAGCGGCGCGCCGACGGCGGCCTTTCGGTCCTTCATGAAGGAAAGGCAGGTGCGCATCGTATCGGTCGTTCCCGCCAGGCTCTCGAATGTCAGCGAGCGGGTTTCTCCCTCGCCATCCGCGGGAAGCGCGATCACGGTATTGGTCGTGCCGAAGTCCAAGCCGAGCGCGGTCATGACGCCGTCCTTTTGATCGATGGAAATGTCTTGCGAAGGGCGGCGGTTATACGCCTTTGGGACGGCATGGCAAGACGCGGGCATGAAAAAGCCGTCGCAACTTTCGCCGCGACGGCCTCAGGCTCGGTTCGTCGCTGCTCAGAGCGCCGGGAACCGGCCGTTGCGGCGGGCATCCGCCATGAGGGCCGCAATCGCGCAGGAGCCGATACGGGCCTGCGCGCCATCGGCGCGGCTTGTCAGGATGATCGGAATGCGGGCGCCGAGGATGATGCCCGAGGAGGTGGCGCCGCCGAGAAGCACGAGCTGCTTGGCCAGCATGTTGCCGGATTCCAGGTCAGGCGTCAGCAGGATATCGGCATCGCCGGAAACGACGGACGAGATGCCCTTGATCTTGGCGGCCTCCAGGCTGATCGCATTGTCGAAGGCCAGCGGCCCGTCGACGATGGCATTGGTGATCTGTCCGCGATCGGCCATCTTCGACAGGCAGGCGGCGTCGATGGTCGACTGGATCGCGGGGTTGACGGTTTCAACGGCCGAAAGCACGGCGACCTTCGGCGTGATCTCGACATCGGAGATCGCGATCATCAGGTCGATGGCGTTCTGGGCGATGTCGACCTTGGCGGCGAGATCCGGCTTGATGTTCATCGCCGCGTCGGTGATGAAGAAGGGCTTGGGATATTCCGGGTCGACCATGGCGAAGACATGGGAGACACGGCGGCCGGTGCGCAGTCCGGCATCCTTCTTGATCACGGCGCCCATATATTCGTCGGTGTGCAGGCTGCCCTTCATCAGCGCCTCGGCCTCGCCCTTGCTGGCGAGGGCGACAGCCTGTGCGGCGGAGGCATGGCTGTGCGGCGTGTCGATGATCCTGTAGGCGGAAATGTCGATCTCATTCTCGTCGGCAATCGCCTTGATCTTGCTTTCCGGGCCAACAAGAATCGGTTCGATCAGGTTTTCATGGGCGGCCTCGACGGCGCCCAGAAGCGCGTCGCGGCTGCAGGGATGCACAACGGCGGTGGCGATTGCGGGCTTCTGCGCGGCGCGTTCGATGAAATTCTTGTTGAAGCCTGCGACGTCGAATTTGTCGGCCATCGTGGAATACTCCTTGGGTGATCGGGTTATGCTCGGGAGGTTTGGGCTGAAGAGGGCGGAAGAAAGGTTGTTACGGCTGCATGCGTTTCCGCGACCGAACGGCGCGCGGCGCAGAGTGAGGCCTTTGGGAGGGCGAGGCTTTGCTCCGGTTCTTCTGCCATATCGGTCTCTTCCAGTTCCCGTCATGCGCAAGTCGGCTGAGTGGACTTCGGCGAAGCCGCCGGTTAACGTGTAGCCGCTTCTGCCCGGGTGCCGCCGCGAGACGCCTTCGACTTAAGGCTAAGTTCTTGGCGCGGCCTTGAGCAAGATCAATCTGGCATATTAGAGCGCCGTGCGTCCATTCGGACGCACAAGGGACGCACTAACCTATTGAATCTACGCATCGTGCTTTCCGAAAATCGATACCGATTTTCGCGCCGATGCGCTAGTCTGCCACTGCCCATCCAAAACTTCGCTTCCGCCGGGTGGTGCGCATCAAAACACGCCAATGATAGGGAAGGTTCATGTCGAGGAAAAGAACAGTCTTGATGTCCGTCATGTTCGCGGGACTCCTGGCCGGCGCGGCGCAGGCTGAGACCGCGCTGTCGATCAAGGTGCCGGGCGGACCGGACGCGATCGATAACGAAGCCATTTATGATTGCGGCGACTTCACGCTGAAGGCGCGGTACGTGACCAGCGGCGAGATTTCGTTGGCGCGGCTGGAATGGCCGGAGCATCTGACCGTCGCCGCGCAGGTGATCGCTGCTTCCGGCGCGCGCTATGCCGCCGGTCCCTGGGTCTGGTGGACCAAGGGCGACGGGGCGACGCTCTACAATGTGATGAACGGCGAGAGTGATCCGGGCATTGCCTGCGAAACCGCATCCTGAACGAAGATGGACCGGTTCTTCGTCATTTCCGGCTGTTCGGGCGGCGGCAAGTCGAGCCTGATCGAGGCGCTCGCGGCGAAAGGCTTCGCAGTTGTCCCCGAGCCGGGCCGGCGCATCGTGGCGGAGGAAGTGGCGGGCGAGGGCATGGCGCTGCCATGGGTCGACATGGCCGCCTTTGCGCGAAGGGCGGTGGCAATGGCCGCCGCCGATCATCAGGCAATATGCGAGACCGCCGGACCGGTGTTCTTCGATCGCGGTCTGATCGATGCCGTCGCGGGCCTTTGCCATGCGACCGGGGCCGCCGAAGTCCCGGATATCGCTCGGAAGCTCCGTTACAACGCCACCGTTTTCATGACCCCGCCCTGGCCGGAGATCTACGTCACCGACGCCGAACGTCGTCACGGGCTCGATGACGGCATCGCCGAATATGAGCGGCTGATGGATTTCTACCCGAAGCTCGGCTACCGACCGGTGGTGCTGCCGAAGGCCGATATCGAGACCCGCATCCGCTTCATCCTGCAGCGGGTCGGCGTCTACTGAAAACGGCCGCCGCGCTGCAGAACCTCGATCTTGTAGCCGTCGGGATCGGTGACGAAGAAGAAGCGGGCAAAGGGCGCGCCCTCGCGCTCCATCGCGACAAGCCTGCCGACGGGAATGCCGAGACCGGTCAGCCGCCGGTGCTCGGCCTCGATGTCTTCGACGCTGACGGCAAGATGGCCGTAGCCATTGCCGAGATCATAGGCCGCGCTCTGGTCCGCATTGACCGTCAGTTCCAGCTCGAAGCCTGTCTCGGCATTGGCGAGATAGATCAGCGTGAAGCCGTCGAACGGGTAGCGATCGACCACCTCGAGGCCGAACAGAAGATTGTAGAAATCGATCGAGCGGGCTTCATCGAGCACGCGGATCATCGAATGGATCATCTTGGCCATGGCGGCGGCTCCCTTGGTTTCGTTCTCCCATAAGCCATTTGCCGCGGACGGAAAAGGCTCGGATGCGTTTCTTGCGGGGCGAACCGTTCCGGCGGTTCCGCGGCTTGACCGCCCGTGGGCGCGGGTCTATCGCGGAGCCGTGGAGACGCCATGCCGCAATGGGCGCGGGCAGGCGGAACGAGGGGCAATCATGGCATCACTGACCCGCACATCGGGCATCGGCTTTGCGGTTGCGGCGGTTGCGACGCTGTCGGGCGTCGACGCGCTCGCCAAAAGCCTTGGCGCGGAGATGTCGAGCTTCCAGGTCGCCTTCCTGCGCTACACGGTCTCGGCGCTGTTTCTTGGCCTGTTCGTCGCCGTTTTCGTGCGCCGGAGGCCAAAACCCGGCTTCATGAAGGACCATGCGCTGAAGGGGTTTCTCGCTGCCGCCACGGCCAGCCTGTTCTTCTACGGCATTGCCGGCATGCCGCTGGTCATGGCGCTGGCGCTGGCCATGACGGCGCCGATCTACATGGCCCTGCTCGGCGCCCTGGTCTTCGGCGAACGGCCCGGGCGGGCGACCTATCTGGCGCTTGTGCTTGCGGTCTCGGGCTCGGGGCTCATCGTCGCGGCAAGGGGCGCGGGGCTTGCCGGCCCTCCGGTCTCGTTTGCCGCCATTGCCGCCGGTCTTGCCGCCCCGCTTGCCTATGCCTTCACGGCGATCGCGATGAAGCGCTCGTCCGCCAATGATCATCCGATTACGCTCAGCATGATGCAGACGGCATTCGCCGCGGTCTTCTCCGCGCCGATGGCGTTTTTCCTCTGGCAGGCGCCCGATCCGGCGTTGTCCTGGCAGATCGCCCTGATCGGACTTTGCGGCGCGCTCGGCTTCATCTTTCTGGTCGCCGGGCTGAACCGCATGCCGGCCTCGCTTTATGCAGTGGTCGATTACTCCTCGCTTGTTTGGGCGGGGTTCTACGGTTTTGTCTTTTTCGATGAAATCCCGACATGGCCGACCCTTGCCGGCGGCGCGCTGATCGTGGCGGCCTGCGTGATTTCGGCAGGCTCCTCACGCGGCGCGGGCGTTCAGGACAGGCCTTGAGTTTGACATCCGCCAGGGTCTGGATCACCGGACGATTAATCTGAACCGCCCGGTGATCCAGCTCATCGTTTGCGCATCGGGCTATCGAAAAACCGGATTCCACTTTCTCGCCCGATGCTCTAAAGCATCTGCCGCAAGCAACAGGTGAAACGTGAACGATATTCCGAGACATATTGACGATCAGCGTCGCGAGACGATCATGAAGGCCGTGACCGACATTCTGGCCGCGCTCGGCGAGGATCCGGCGCGCGAGGGCCTCAGGGACACGCCGTCGCGGGTGGCGAAAATGTACATGGACGTGTTTTCCGGCCTTCATGAGGATGCCTCGGAGCACCTGAAGACCGTGTTCACCGAAGACGGCCATGACGAGATCGTCATCGTCAGGGACATTGCCTTCCATACGATGTGCGAGCACCACCTCCTGCCCTTCTTCGGAAGAGCGCATATCGCCTATCTGCCCGATGACGGACGGCTGACCGGCCTTTCCAAGCTCGCCCGCGTGGTCGAAACGCTTGCCCGCCGGCCGCAGCTTCAGGAGCGGTTGACCGGCCAGATCGCCGACGCGATCGAAGCCGTCCTCAGGCCGAAGGGCGTGATGGTGTTGGCAGAGGCGCGCCACATGTGCATGGAGATGCGCGGCATCAAGGCTCACGGCGCCAAGACCGTCACGCTGGTTTCGCGCGGCGTCTTCAAGACCGATCCCGCACAGCGCGCCGAGACCCTTGCCCTGCTGCGTGGCCCCGTCTGACAAAGACCGCATGTCCTGTATCTTTTTTTGCCGCGCTGCAGGCAAAGACGCTTGAAAAACCCGCCAAGAGCCTGTAACAGCCCCATGCATCGCAACGCGCTCGCCGCGTTCGGGCCGCTTTAGCTCAGTTGGTAGAGCACATCATTCGTAATTACCGGGTCCGCCCGAGAATGACGTGCGAAGCCAGTGGGTTGGCGGGTGACAGAATAAAATAGTAGGGCCATAGTAGGCCGGCCCTGCGCTTGGAATGCCGCTTTAGCTCAGTTGGTAGAGCACATCATTCGTAATGATGGGGTCACGTGTTCGAGTCACGTAAGCGGCACCACTTCCAAGACATCGATAGAGGAAGTGCCAAAAGTGCAGCTATGACCGATGGCCCATATGATCCAAGAGCAATAGCGAACCTCATGCTTGAGGAGGCAGACCGCTCGGGAATATCGGTTACCAATCTTGCGCTTCAAAAACTCCTTTACTTTGCCCATGCGATTTTTCTTGTCGAAACTAAGCGACCACTCGTCAGCGGTTATTTCGAAGCCTGGCGTTACGGTCCGGTTCATCCCGCTGCCTATTCGGCATTCAAGATGGCTGGCAGTTCACCCATCGACTTCAGGGCCACCAGCCAAGATGTCTTGACCGGCGAGCGTTTCGCTCTCGAAGTACCGGACGCGCTATCCGTCCGTCGCCATATCGCGCGAATAATGTCATCCTATGGCCAGCTTTCCCCCGGTCGTCTTGTTGATATCTCTCACGCCAAGGGTGCACCGTGGCACTTTATTGCGGACAAAGGCAGAACATCTGTTGCACTGGGGCTTCGAATCCCTGATGATGTGATCGTTAACCGATTCAAATTTCATAAGATTTCGGTTGGCGAGAGCACCGTCGCGGGAGAACCGGATGAAGATACGCCGCTTACCTGAAATAGACTTGGCACGGATCGCGCATCTGCCGACCGATCAAAAGCGTCGTGCCCTTGAGCACTTCAAGCTTGGGCATCCTACGATCACCTACAAGCCTGTCCGTATGCGGTTTGCCGACATATTCAATGTTCAGCCGGATATGTTCTCCGCAGCTGACGCCATCGAATGGACGGTGCTGGAACGCCTGATAAGATCGAAGGCGACCTCCGACGATGAGCGCATTGCGAACCTACTTGTGGCCAAAGGTTTGCATCTGTTCGCACAGGACAATGCGTTGCGCAGTCGAACCCAAGGCTTCTTTCCGTTGGCACTTAGTGTTGGCGAGAAAGTTGAATACTGGCTGCCAATGGTGACGGCATTCGAGGGTTCCCCTCTGGTCCTTTTCGTCGATCCTCGGCGGTCAAAGCAATTGACGGCGGAGGCCCGACGTTTCGTATTTTCCATGATGCATGAGCATATTCGTGTCTCAGACCCGGACTTTGGCACCTCACGTCTCGGCATCATTCAGTTTGGCAATGCGATCGAAGACCAGCGCCCGGTGAAGATGTGGACCGATCAGGGGATCGATCTTTATGGGTTCGAGCAACTCGATCAGATGGTGAGCGAAACATATGCCATCTGGCGCGAGGTTAGCGAGGAACGCGAGGCAGATGTCCGACGCAAAGCCGCTGGTGGCGGTCATGGACCTCTGTTCGACTGATGCCCTTCAGCGCGCTTTCAGTCGCCGTTTCACGGCCTTCCGCACGCGCCGCCAGTATGTCTGTTCCGCACCGTCGCTTCGATACCACGCGTCGTGTTGCCGCAATAAGGCTTCCTCTGCGGGATCGGCGAAGTGTTCAATGAGTTCGTCGGCAACACGCGTGATCTCCTCGGAGGGTATCAGTCGCGGTTTGATGGAGTCCGTCCAGATGCCCCACGCGATCAGTCCGACGAAGATGATCAGCTGAATACCGCAGAAGACCAGAATTAGCCCGGCAAGAAGCTTGATTGACATATCCCACATCGCAGACCTCGACCTGTTGCGATGTAGCCTATAGTCAACATTCCTTCTGCGAAAGCCAAAATTGAGATTCATCGTCCGTGGGCTTATCGTCTTCATTCGTGACTTATTGCGCCCATGGAAGACGTGCGCGCGATACTCGCTCGAAACATAAAGGCTGCCCGCAGACGGCTGAATATCTCGCAGGAAGAACTTGCCGCGCGGGCCGAGATCGACCGCACCTATGTCTCGGGCATCGAGCGCCAGGTTAGGAACCCAACGATCACCGTTGTTGCAAGATTTGCAGAGGCCCTGGAGACCACCACGGCAAACTTGCTTGATGGCAATAGCCGGTAGTTGCCCCCGAAACACGACGTTCCCGCGACGATCACGCGCTGCAAAGCCACGGCCGCCACCCATAACCCCGCTCAGCGGCCCGTCGGAGGCCGTCAGACGCGCTCGGCGCGTTTGTGCTGGGTTATAGCCCGCCGCGCCTGGCGGCCTCGGAGGGCCGTATGCGGGCGGCGGTGCAGTCCGGTCAACCTGCCCATAGCTGGCGGCAGCGGGTGTAACCTGTAACCGTAACCTTGGCCCCAAAAAGACAAACGGGAGGAGGGGGAGTATGGCGCTCCCCCTTGCCGCCGCGCGGCACCGCGCCCGGCACCGTTACGCGGGTTACGGTTACGGCATTGGCGTATATTCAAAATGGCGGTTCCACGTCGGACGAGCCTGCCTTGACCCGCTCCAGCGTGGGTATGCCGCCATCGCCGCGCCGAGCGACCCATTCCGCCTTGCGCTCATCGTCGGTGCCGCGCGCAAAACCCTTGCGCGGCGAGATGCCGTCCTGGCCGGGATCGTGCAGACGGAAGGTGTTATAATCCCAACCGATCCTGTCCATGATCGCCCGCAGGCGTTGCGCCTCCGGTGCCCGCATCCTGCCACCCTCGAAGCCGAGGAGGAGCTTGACGCTTTCCAGCGAGACGCGGCCTGTGCGCTCGCCGAACCAATCTTCGAGCACGGGTTCGAAGGTGTCCTCGACAAGCCGCACGGTCTGCACGTCCGCCGCCGCCTGCCAGAGGTGGCGCGGCAGCCCGATCTCCTCGCCGGCCCGTTCCCGCACCACCGCCTCGGCCCAGAGCTGGTGCACGTCTTCCTTCAGCCTCGCCAGGTCGATTTCGCCCACCTTCACGGGCCAGAAACGGCGATTGCCGGTCAGGTCGCGAAGATAGGCGTCTTCATTGGTGGTGCCGATAATGATGCAGTGCCGCCGATAGCCGCGCGCATCGTGGCCGTAGGCCTTGCGGTAGTTATCCGTGTCCGTGCTGAGGAATTTCTTCAGGCTCTGGCTCGTGGTGTGGTTCATGCCGTCGAGCTCCTGGCACTCGACAATCCAGGCGCGGGCGAGCAGCTCGGCCTTGGTCTTGTCGTCGCTTTTCAGATCGAGATTGCCGCAAAACCATTCCTTGCGGACGGCAAGCCGTTCCGCGAGGCCAGACTTGCCGGCACCTTGCGGACCTTCGAGCACCAGCATCGTATCGAACTTGACGCCGGGCTGCTTGATCCGTCGCACACCGGCAATCAGCAGCTTGGAGCCGAAGGCGCGGTTGAGCTGGCTATCCTCGGCACCGCAATAGTCCCTCAGCCATGTGTCGATGCGCGGTGTGCCATCCCAGGCGAGACCGTCGAGATAGTCGATGACCGGATGATAGGCCTGGTCGTGGGCAACCGCGATCAGCTCCCGCCTGACGGCGCTCGGGCTTGCCTTGAAGTGCAGGTCCCGCAGGAACTTGCTGCTCAGGATTTCGATGATCTCGTTGAGGTCGCGGTCGTCGAGACCCTGGCCCGTGATCTCATCGGCATTGACAAAGAGGTTTCGGCGCGCGTCTACGCCGAGCCGCATCAGCGCGTAGCGGACATTGTCGGGATGGTCCTTCAGCGGGTTGCCTTCGAGGCTCGTTTTCGGCCAGTCGCCGCGCCTGGCCTCGATATAGGCTAATCCCCGCGCCACCTGTCTTTGGGCGTACCGCAGCGGATTCGGGTTTTCGAGCACATGCGCGCTGATCTTCAAGCCGGGATCGGTGACGATCGAGACCACGTGGCCCGGATCGACATCTTTTCCCAGGAGCCAGATGATGGAGGCCAGAACCAGCTCGGAACGCGAATCGTAACTCTTGGCGGGCGGGTCGATGCCATCGACCAGCGCCGCAGCCCATTCCGGGCTCGGCGGTATGATCTCCGAGAGATCGTCCGGCAAGGGAAGAGGCTGGATTTCGGTCACTTCCGGCGTGACGAGCGCCCTCGAAGGGGCGGCGAGCGCCTTGGCCGTGTCCGTTTTCAGCTTGAAATCCGCCGCCATGTATTCGACGGGCGGCTTGTCGAGATCGACCGGCTCCCCCGCGAGGGCGAGCGCCGGTTCGCGCCCGGCCTCGCGCTTCTTCTGGTTCAGCCAGTTGACCGTGAACGGCACCCGCATCAATTGCGCGGGGCTCTGGGTGTTCCCCTTGCCCTGATAGACCTTCAGGATTGCAAGGTTCAACGCCTTCGCCGCCTCGCAATCCATCGGCTCCTTCAAGCGCCAGAAGGCCTGGTAGCCGCCGCCGGAAAAGCATATCGCGCTCGGTGCCGGCAAGCGCTTCGGCATTCGCTTCGGATCGGTCAGCAGGGCGAGGATGGTTTCAAGCTGCTCCGCGCGCGAGCCGGGATAGTCCTTGCCGTCGAGATCGACATGGAGAAACCGTGCGGCGGAAAGATTGCGCTTGCCCCGGCCGCCGGACAGAAACTCGCCATTCGGCAGGAAATAGATGTTCCGCTGCAGATCGCCGGCATTGTTGATGCCGACGAATTTCTCTGCGGATTCCCGCTCCTGGGGACCGTAGGTCTTCTGCACCGGGCTTTCCGGACCGACGCTGTTCATGCGCTCGAGATGCAGCGGTGCGCCCTGTGTCAGCCAGGCAAGGAAGGCGATGGCCCGTTTCGGGTCGGGTTGGAGATGGTCAGACATGATCGCTGCCCTCCGTGTTGCATTCGCCGGCGGCGAGCCAGTCGAGGACATCGGGAAGGCGATAGCGGATCGCACCGACCTTGCTGTGGGCATTCAGGCGGAGAAACTTGGGTCCCCCGCCATATATTCTTCTCTTGTGAAAGAACGACGTGCTGAGCCCGGTGAGCGTGGCGACTTCTTTCGTGGTGAGAAGCTTTTCGGGATAGGCAAAGGTGCGCAACGAGGCGGCACCGTTCGCGCGAACGGACGATGAGTTGGGATTCATGTCGAACCTACCTGTGGTAGGCCCTGCCAAGGCCGGTTAAGACACTCGGCGATCGGAATCATTCATCTGACGTGGCAGGGAAAATCCCCTAAAGAGCGCCACCCGAAGGCTAAAGCCGACGGAACCCGCCGCGGATATGCATCCGCTGGATGCTGTCACCTCATCCGCTATAAATATCGCATAGCCTCAGGGCTTATTCAACCCAAGGACGCGGCGCGTCAAATCTTTTACGTCTAATGGTTTGATCGAAGGCGACTTTGTTTCATCGAGAAGCATTGAGCATCCCATTCCGCAAGCTCGCACAGAATGCGCGAGACTGCCTCGTCTCGCAGTGCCTCGATTGCCGGATCGCTTTCAACGGCCTGTCGCTTATATTCGCGACAAAGCAGGTCTTTCGCCTCGCGGACCTCGAGCGGGCAATCGAGCCCAAGGATTTCGTGCGCGGCACTTTCCGCCAGCGAGGCCACCGACCGGGCGGGCGCGTTATTCGAAACGGGGAGGAAGGCGGACATTTCGGCATTGCAAATATCCCGCCGCCGTTCGCGGATCATATTGGCAAGCGCTTTATCGATTGCGCCATTCCGCGTAGTCGACGGACCCAAGAGCGCCTTCATTGCCAGACCCAGACGGCGTTCGACGCACTGGTCCGACTCTGCAGATGCCGGATGCGCCGCGATGATCGCCAACAAGACCCGTTCCAGCACCGTTTCGGTTCCCGCTATCATCGCGTCAGTCCGCGGCATCGACCAGCTCCAATATCCGTTGTGCGACCTGTTCCACCGGCCCGCGCAAGCGCTCGGCATTGACGACGATGTATCCGCCCGTCACATCGCCCGTGGCGCGGTGGTTCAGCAGTCGCTTGAGCGCGTAATAAGGAACGTCCAGGCTCTCCGCGATGGTGATGAAGGTGCGGCGAAGGTCGTGAAGCGTGAAGCTGACCCCGGCACCGGCGCTGACGCGCTGAAGGAACTTCTTCGTCTCGATAAGATGCCCGTCCTTGCCCGGCCCCGGAAACACGAAGGGCGAGCCATTCGACCGTTTGCGGCGTTCGGAGAGGAGGTCGAACAGGAAGGTGGAGAGCGGCAGGGTCAGCGGATCGCCATTCTTCGTCTTGGGCAGATGCAGCGTCTTCGCGACAAGGTCCACATTCTCCCAGCGCAGCGCCATCAGCTCACCCCGGCGCATTCCGGTAAAGAGCGCCGTCAAAAGAAAGTCGCGGGAATGTACCGGCTCCGCATGGACCGCCTTCCACCAGTTCGGCAAATCCTGCGCCGAAACGAGCGTCTGCCGACGCTGCTCACGATGCCATGCCCGCGCCTGCGTCAATATCTGTGCCGGGTTGGGCGGAAGCGCGTCATGCGTTGCGGCGGCGAAATTATAGACCGACCGGAAATGCCGGAACACATTGTTCGCGGTCGTCTTGCCCACTTCCGCCGAAAGCTCCTGATGGCGCTTCAGCACCATCTGTCGGGTGATTTCGTTAATCGGCTTCCTGCGCCAGGATTTCAGATAGAGCCGGGCCGAGCGGGTGTAGTTGTCGACCGTGTGCCTGGAAAGATGGGGACGCGCGGCAAAGAAACTGTCGAACGCATCGGCCAGCGTGACCCGCGCCACGACTTCCCGCTTCTTCTCGGCGTTGGGATCCTGCCCCTCGGCCATTTCGCCCAGCAGCGCCAGCGCCTTCTTGCGGGCGACTTTGGGCGCGAAGACATCCGCCCGCCCGATGGTGACGCGCCGCGTCTTCCGGTTCACCTGCCCCTCGGCATAATAGCCCTTAGATTGGGTGCCGACACGCAGACCGAAGCCGGTCAGCAGCGTATCGCGATAGAAAACCTGCCCGCTCTCGGCGTGAGGAAGTTCGTCAATCGCACGGCGGGTGAAACGTAAACTTGGCATTGAGACCTCCTTCTGGCCTCAACTTAAGGTAACGCAATTCTCTTGAAAATACAAGCAATATCAAATAGTTATGAAGACGATTCTATTGACGGGAAAGACGATGAAACGCCATCCAACGCCTGCGCACGCGCGAGCGGACGAAAATCGGAATCGCCTGTTTCAGTTTAGCCCAACGTGGCAAGAAGAACTTTCTTGATTTTCCCATAGTATCTGTTACTATGATTTTGAAATGACAAAAGCACTGCTACACGAAATCGCTGCTATTCGCAACGGCACGACCTTCAAAGCCGACGACGGTGGCGTTCCGTTCGTGCAAGGGCGACATCTGCGTGGTGGGTATATCGTCCCCGGAGACTTTGCGTTTGGTGCTCCGCCCGTTCGCAGTTTCGCGGAAGCCCAGTTGCGGTCAGGCGATGTGCTCGTCGATACGAGGGGAACGGTTAACTGGGCGGCTCCCGTCGAAACCATTGATTCTCCCTTGTTTGCCATACTTGACATCGCGATTGTCCGCTTGTCGAGCGCGCGTGTTCTGCCTGCCTATCTCGCGCTTTTCCTGAACTTGCCGACCACACAAAGCGCGCTGGCCATGATGCGCAGCACTGCAACGATCCCGCGCCTGGGGCTTGGAGCGCTCGCCGAGCTCGAAATTCCGATACCCTCTATTCAGGTGCAGGAACGCATGGTCGCGCTCGATTATGAGCGACGACATCAAACACATCTGAACGAGAAACTTGGTGAGGCGCGCAATCGCCTGACCGACGAAATCCTCCGCCGTTCGGCGGAGGGGCAGCCCATGCCGGACGGCAATCCAGCATGGGCAATTCACCGCCAGACAAACCTTGCTCGGGAGCGTCTGGCTAATCCTCCCTTTGAAGAAGGAAATCGTATTATGAGCAATAAGAAGTCGCCCGGCAAGGGCGGAACCACCCATGTCGTTCCTGCAAAGGACGGCGGTTGGAATGTGAAGCGTGGCGGCGCAAGCCGCGCGTCCGGACATTTCGACACCAAGCAGCAGGCTGTCGATCGCGCGCGCGAGATCAGCCGCAACGCTCAGAGCGAACTGAAAATCCATAATCAGGATGGCAGGATCGCTCAGTCGGACAGCCACGGCAACGACCCGCGCGACGTCAAGGGCTAAAGCCGCAGCACCGGGAGTGGGCAGGTTCGCCTGCCCCTCCATTCATGGGAAAATGAGAATGAACGACAAGATCAGCCAGAACGATATCAATGCAGCCGCATGGGCGGCCTGCGACACCTTCCGGGGCGTCGTCGATGCCGCACAGTACAAGGACTACATCCTGACCATGCTGTTCCTGAAATACGTCTCCGACGTCTGGCAGGATCATTTCAATGCGTACAAGAAACGCTTCGGCGACGATGATGAACGCATCCGCCGTCGTATGGAGCGCGAAAAATTCTTCCTGCCCGAAGGCACGTCTTTTTATGATCTTCACCTCCAGCGCAGCGCCGACAATATCGGCGAGATCATCAATATCGCCCTGGAAAAATTCGAGGACGCCAACAAGAAGAAGCTTGATGGCGTGTTTCGCAACATCGATTTCAATTCCGAATACAATCTCGGTGAAACCAAGGACCGCAATCGCCGCCTGAAGAACCTGCTTGAGGATTTCAACAAGCCTGCGCTCAACATGAGCCCTTCGCGCGTCAACGAGGATGTGATCGGCGAAACCTACATTTATCTGATTTCGCAATTCGCCTCGGATGCCGGAAAGAAGGCCGGGGAATTCTTCACGCCCCGCAAGATTTCCGAGCTTCTGGTGCGGCTCGTCGATCCCCAGCCCGGCAATCGGATATACGATCCTGCCTGTGGCTCGGCCTCACTTCTGGTCCGCGCATCGGAGCAGGTGGCGGCGAATGCTCAAAACGAGCAGGACATGCGCAATTTCCAGCTTTTCGGGCAGGAGGTGAACAGCGGCACGCGCGCGCTCGCGCGCATGAATCTATTCCTGCACGGGCTCGACAACGCCGAGATCGAATGGGGCGATACGCTCAACAGCCCCAAACACCTCGAAGGCGATGCGCTGAAGCGTTTCGATATCGTCGTCGCCAATCCGCCGTTTTCTCTGAAGAAATGGAGCGGCCAGGAAAAGAAGAAGGGCAAGGACCAGCGCGACGAGGATACGGATGGCAAGATCGACCCGCGCATCGACCCCTATAATCGCTATTTCCGCGGCATTCCACCGGTCTCGCGCGCCGACTTCGCCTTCATCTCTCACATGGTTGAGAGCGCGCGCCCGGGTTCGGGCCGCATCGGCGTCATTGCGCCGCACGGGGTGCTGTTTCGCGGCGGCGCCGAAGGGCGCATCCGGCAATCGATGATCGAGGAAAACCTGATCGACGCGGTCATCGGCCTGCCGGCGCAATTGTTCCCCTCGACCGGTATTCCGGTCTGCATCGTCATCTTCGATCGTGCCCGTGAAAAGGGCGGCGCGCGGGAGGCTGCCGGTGACGTGATGTTCATCGATGCCGCGCGCGACTATGATCCGGGCAAGAAGCAGAACCAACTGCTTGATAGCCATCTTGACACGATCGTCGATGCCTATCGCAAGCGCCAGCCGGTCGAGCGTTATGCCCGCCCGGTGCCGCGCGCGGAGATCGCGGAGAACGGTTTCAACCTCAACATTCCGCGCTATGTCGACACCTTCGAGCCGGAAGAGGAAATCGACATCGCCGCCGTGCAGCGCGAAATCATCGATCTGGAGCGGCAACTGGCCGAAAGCCGTGCGCGGATGGACGGCTATTTGCGGGAGCTTGGGTTGGATGTCTGAACACCGCGCTTTCCCGAAAAGCGTTCAGGCCGGGATTCCCAGACTTGGACCGAAGCCTGATGGATGGACGACTTACGCCTTGGGCGATTTGCTTGAGGTGGTTGAACGGCCCGTTCGGCTCGACGCTGAAAAGCATTACCAGCTCGTTACAGCGAAGCGGAATCGCGGGGGCATCGTTGAGCGCGGACGGCTCAGAGGGCGGTCCATCAAGACTAAGACTCAGTTTCTCACGAAAAGCGGGGATTTCCTAATTTCACGCCGCCAGATTGCGCATGGTGCCTGTGGAATAGTTCCCTCCTCTTTGGACAACGCAGTTGTTTCAAACGAGTATGCAACGCTTCAGCCGACCGACCGGCTGAATATTGATTTCTTGAAACACCTGACGAACACCATTTACTTCCAGCAGACCTGTTTTCACTCCAGCATAGGAGTCCATGTCGAAAAGTTGGTGTTTAATCTCGAACACTGGATGACATGGCAATTTCACCTGCCTCCGCTCCCCGGACAGCGCCGCATCGCCGCCATTCTCGATGAATGGGACAAGGCGATAGCGATTGCAGAGAAGCTAGTTGATACGAGGGCGCGACGGAAAAACTGGCTCTCACGCCAAATTTTTCGGCTTTCCGGCGACCAAACCAGCGGCGGCGATATTCAAGAGGTCAAGATTTCAGACATCGCAGAAGTTATACGTGGAGTTGGATATGATCCAACTATCGATAAGTCACCGGAAGGTGGCGTAAGAATTCTCACTGCCGGCAACGTGCAGCAACGACGGATAACTCTGCAAGGGGATTCAACTTATGTGATAGAAGACATAGTGCCTCAGCGATTGCTGACTCAGCAAGACGACTTCATTGTATGTATGTCGAATGGCAGCAAGCATCTTGTCGGCAAAGCTGGCCGCTGCTTGAATACGCCATCTGAAAAAATGGCCGCAGGGGCTTTTTGCGCAACCGTACGGCCGAAGCATAGCCAATCAGTACGACTGCTTGATCAGATGTTTCAATCTCAGCGATACGCCGAACTACTTCACTTAGCGCTCGCGGGATCGGCTATTGGCAACTTGGCACCATCGCAGCTTGAAGATTTTCTGTTTTTCTTCACGGACTCCGAAAAATCCATAGAAGAACTAGAACTCATAGATCGTGATCTCGACCAATCAACTCTTCTGGCGGAGCTACTGTCTAGTCAAAAACGCGGCCTGATGCAAAAGCTCTTAAGCGGTGACTTGCCCGTACCGGAGAGCATCGACCGGCTTTTGCCTGGCGGTCAGGATGTTGACGACGCTCTTGAGGCGGAGGACCAGAGCGCGGAGGCGACAGGATGAGCGAGAGCCCGCAATTTTCGACCTCGGAAGCTGGAAGCGTGCAGCTGCAGACCCTGCATCTGCTTGCCAATCTCGGCTGGCGCTACAAGACGCGCGCCGACTGCGAGGGCGAGCGGCGCGGGCGGTTGGCCTCGACCCTGCTTGAAGATGTGCTGGCCGAACGGCTGCATGCCATCAACCGGATCGAACAGCGCGGCAGGCGCTGGCCGGTGACCGATGCCGCCGTTCAGGAGGCGATCGGCAAGCTGCAGGCGGCGCTCGGCGACACCAGCAAGGGCGCGCAGGCGGCCAATGAGGCGGCGACCGATCTGATGCAGCTCGGCACCGCCATCCCCATCACCATCGAAGGGGAAACCAAGAGCCGCCAGCTTGGCTTTATCGACTGGCAGAACCCGGAAAACAACCTGTTCCACATGACGGCGGAGTTCCCCGTAGAACGGTCCCGTTCGGCCGAAACCCGACGGCCCGACATCGTGCTTTTCATCAACGGCATTCCGGTGGCCGTGATCGAACTGAAGAAATCCGCCGATGGCGCTGATCAGGGCATCAGCCAGACGATCCGCAATCAGGGCGCGGATGAAGTCCCGCGCCTGTTCGCCTCGGTCCAGGTCCTGCTTGCCGCAAACCCGTCCGATCCGCGCTATGCGACGCCCGGCACGCCGAAACAGTTCTGGTCGAAATGGCGCGAGAAGGAAATCAGCGAGCGGCGGATCGGCGAGATCGTCAACGCGCCGCTCGACCCCGGAGAGGCCAGCGCCATCTTTGTCGACTTCTCGCCGCACCGCCGTCGCCATGAAGGTCTGATGGACAGTGCCGACGGCCGGCTGCCGACGCCGCTCGACATCACGCTCGTTGCGCTCTTTTCCAAGGCGCGCCTGATCGATCTGATCCGCGCCTACACCCTGTTCGATGGCGGTATCAAGAAGATCGCACGCTATCAGCAATATTTCGGGGTGAAGGCCGCCCTCTTGCGCCTGTCGCACTATGACGACCACGCGCGCCGCAAGGGCGGCGTGATCTGGCACACGCAGGGCTCCGGCAAATCGCTGACGATGGTGATGCTGGCCAGGGAGATTGCCAATCTGATCGAGGATCCCCGTATCGTTCTGGTCACCGACCGGCGCGATCTCGACCGGCAAATCCGCGATACCTTCAAAGCCACCAGACTGCACGACGTTCGCCAGGCCACGACCGGGCGGCATCTGCTTGATCTTGTCGAGGAAAAAGCCGGGATCGTCACCACCCTCATTCACAAGTTCAAATCCGGCCTGCGCAGCCGCGAGGTCATCGACCAAAGCAGGGACGTCTTTCTGCTCGTTGACGAAAGCCACCGCAGCCAGACCATCAAGGACGATGAGAGCCTGCACCGGCAGATGCGCAAGGTGTTCCCGAACGCCTGCTATATCGGCTTCACGGGCACACCCTTGCTGAAGAAGGAACGCTCGACCTTTGACCGCTTCGGCGGCCTGATCCATGCCTACAGGATTGACGAGGCCGTCGAGGACGAGGCTGTTGTCCCGCTTCTCTACGAGGGGCGACTGGTGGAAACCGATGTAGATGAGAAGTCGCTCGACCGCTGGTTCGAGCGCCACACCAAGGGCCTGTCTGCGCAAGAAATTACTGAACTCAAGAGGAAATTCTCGCGCGGACGGGAGGTTCTGGGCGCCGAACCCTATCTGGTTGAAATCGCCGCCGACGTGTCCGAGGACTTTTCCTGGAACTGGAAGGCGACCCCGTACAAAGGGCAGCTTGTCGCCCAGAGCCGACGCGCGGCGGTGATCCTCAAGAAGCTGCTCGATAATTTCGGCGACGTCACCAGCGAAGTTGTCATTTCACCCGGCGACGACCGGGACAATTATGAGCAGGTCAACGAAGAGCCGAGCGACGAAGTCGACCGGTTCGTGAAGCAGGTGAAGGCCAATCACGGTTCTGTCGAGCGCTATGAAGAGCTTGTCATCGAACGCTTCAAGAATGGCGGCGAACCGGATATCCTGATTGTCGTCGACAAGCTGCTCACTGGTTTCGATGCCCCGCGCAACCGCGTTCTCTATCTCACCAGAAAGCTGAAGGAACATGGCCTTTTGCAGGCCATTGCCCGCGTCAACCGGCTTTACGAAGATGATACGGGAGAGAAGAAGGATTTCGGTCATATCATCGACTATGCCGGGATCCTGGGTGAGCTGGACAAGGCGTTGACGCAATATTCCGCCTTCGAAGGCTATGACGAGGCCGATGTTGCCGACGCACTGCATGCCATCCGCAAGCAAACGGAAAGCCTTCCCGACAAGCATGCGGCTCTCCTCGATCTTTTCAAATCGATCCGGAACCGGCACGATCAGGAAGCCTTCGAGGCCTCTCTTGCCGACGACCTGCGCCGGCAGGATTTCTATGATCGACTTCGAGAGTTCGCAAAAGCGCTGCAGCTGGCCTTTTCTTCCGAGTCCTTTTCGCAAGATACCAGCCAGCGCGTGATCGACGGCTACAAGGCCGACCTCAAGCGGTTTGAAAACCTTCGGCGGGCCGTTTCCCGGCGTTTTGCCGACCGGCTCGACGATGCCAAGTCGAAGGAGCTCGATGCAAAAATCAAGGCATTGCTCGACAGACACATCACGACGGATGGCATCACGCCCATTGTTGCCGCGGTCAATATTTTCGACGAAACCGGTTTTCGCCAGGTGGTGCTCGAGGAAACCGGGAGCCTTGCGTCCAAAGCCGACGCGATTGCCAGCGCCACATCGAAATCCATCACAGAGAAAATGGAAGACGACCGCGTCTTCTATCAGCGTTTCTCGCAGATGATCCGGAAGACGATCGAGGCGTTTCGTGCCGGTCGCCTGAGCGAGCAGGATTACTTTCAGCGCGTGCAAGATATCCGAAACGGCGTGGTCAACCGCAATGCGGCCGAGGATGTCCCCGATCGGCTGAGAGGAAACGAAACGGGTAGCTCGATTTATCGCAACCTTGTCGAGGACTTCGCCGGTATTTCCTCACCGGAAGAGGCGTCGGGCTTCGCTGAAGAAACCGCAGCCGCCTTTGACAAGATCATGCGCCAGCACCGCAAGATCGGCTGGCAGGATGACCCGGACACGCTGAACGAAATTCGCAATGCGATGGATGACTTTCTCTATGACGAGATCAAAAGCACACGTGGGTTGTACGGTCTCGACGCCGACGCCATGGATGCGATGATCGACAAGGCGCTGGTGATCGGCCGCCGACAGCTGAAATTCTAGCCATGGCAAACGTTACCACGCACAACGTCGAACTTGCCGGGCAGATCCTGCCTTACGCGCTAAAACGGTCTTCGCGCAAAACGCTGACGATCACTGTTTTTCCCGATGGCGGCATACTGGTTGCAGCACCGGCTTCTGCCAGCGTGGCGGACATCGATCAGCGCCTCAGGCAGCGTGGCCGGTGGATTCTCCGGACGAGGCGGGCGTTCGAGCAATTTCGACCCATTACACCCCCGCGCCGATATCTACCGGGTGAGACACACCGTTATCTAGGACGGCAATACAGGTTATCGGTCGAGCAATCATTGCGATCAGACGTCACCATCGAAGGCGACCGAATTGCGGTCAAATATCCTGGGATGCGGTCTGCCGAGAGAACCGAACAGCTTCTGACAACTTGGTTCCAGCATCAGTCGCGGCAACGACTGCTGGAGCGTCTGACGTCGCTTTCACGCGCGTTTCCGGAATACGGTGACCCGCCCAGGCTGACCGTGCGCAAGCTGACGAAACGATGGGGCAGCATGTCTCAGGATGGTTCGCACATGCTGCTCAATACCCGTTTGATCGAAGCGCCTATCGACTGCATAGATTACGTCATCATTCACGAGCTTTGTCATGTTCGCGAACCCAATCATGGTCCGGCCTTCTTCGAGTTACTTGAACAAAAGCTGCCCGATTGGGAAAGACGCAAGCTTCGTCTTGAGAAAATAATGGTATAGGGTCGCGCCAAAGCCGGGGAAGATGATTGATGAGCGATATAAAGCTTTTCCGCACGGAGAGTGCTACGGTCACCGAACTGCGCGGCAGCGCGGTTGCATTGGAAAAGTCGCTTCAGACCCTTATTGAGCGCAACATGGAAGCGTTCCTCGGTGTGCGGTTTCTCGCCTCCGAGTTTCCAACAACGCATGGCGGGCGCATGGATTCGCTCGGCATCGACGAGAACGGCTCCCCGGTAATCGTCGAGTACAAACGGGCCAGCAACGAGAACGTCATCAACCAAGGCCTGTTCTATCTCGACTGGCTGATGGATCATCGCCGCGATTTCGAATGGCTTGTTCTGGAGCGCTTCGGTGCGGAGCAGGCAAAGGCGGTCGATTGGAGCACCCCGCGCCTGATCTGCATTGCCGGCGACTTCACGAAGTATGATGCCCATGCGGTCAATCAGATGAACCGGAACATCGCACTTGTTCGTTATCGCCGCTTTGGCGACGAACTCTTGCTATTCGAACTGCTGACCTCAGCATCGGAGCGGCCCGCGCGCGAAATCCCGGTCAGTAGCGATGCCCAAGGCGAGTCTGCGGCAACCCGACCACGGTCTCGTCAGAAAACGGTTACGCAATACCTCGCGGACGCCGACCAAGACCTTGTCGACCTCTACGAGGCGACAAAGGCGTACCTGCTCGCGCTGGGCGACGATGTCGAGCTGAAGACCCTCGACAACTACGTTGCTTTCCGCCGCCTGAAGAACTTTGCATGTGTCGAGGTCAAGCCGCAGATCAGGCACCTCAAGGTTTTCGTCAAGGTCGATCCGGACACCATCGAACTTGAGCCCGGCTTTACCCGTGATGTGCGCAACATTGGCCATTTTGGCACTGGCGATCTTGAAATTATCATCACCGACGTCGCCACACTGGACAAAGCCAAGCCAATGATGGACCGCAGCTATGATGGGGCGTGAAGGACTGGGCCGTATTCGCTAAACCGATCGCCTTCTGCGCCCATACCCAAGCTGGTAGTCGACGCCGGTCATCCGAAAGCGCCACTTCAGCATTTCCTCGCTGGCCAGGAATTTGTTCATGGCGGCAGTGTCGGTTAGTCCGTCTCGCCGGATGCGTAGCAAAGCGGGCCGGGGCAACAAGAGTGTGCCACCTAGCCAATCCGCTTCATCTTCTTGATCCTGACTGTAATTCGAAGGAATCAAATGGCCATCTTCCGAAAGGCTGGCGGAATGGAGTTCATGGCCGAGAGCTATGTGAGCCAGTTCATGCATAATGACGCTATTTATTCGGGGCGCAGATTGCGACGAATTGAACAGAATCAAGTGGCGGTTGCCAATTCGCAAGGTAAAAGCTGACCAGCTTAGGCCATCAACAACAGTCAACTGGTGTAGGTCTGTAGCGGGTAGTCCAGCGACATCGCGCTCGTTCCAGACAGTAGCACCGAACTGCTCTGCTAGATCGGCACCATGAAGCGGCTCGTCATGAGCAAGGCCGAGAGATTTCCTAATCTCCACCGATCGACGCTCGCATTGAGACTTAAACCCCCGACGCAGCAACTAATGTCCTTCCGCTTCGATTTTCTCGACAAACTGCTTGCTGGCCCGTTCGATTAAGGCAGCCAGTGATTTTGCAGTATCGGGAGATATCGCCTGTTTCTTCTTAAAGGCGATCTGCAAACCGCCGATTCCTGTGAACTTGGCCATATCTTCTTCAAGCCACGCACAGACCTTCTCAAGAGTACCCATGTCGGGAACGTGACCGCGCTCAATTCTGGACAGCGTAGTAGGGCTGATTCCGATCTCGGCGGCGGTAGCTCGGACACCCATGCTTCCCTTCTTCTTCTGCACGAGACCAGCAAGGTCTTCGATCTTCATACTTCTCCCCTTGTGTGCCTTAGAGTAGAATTTGTGTGTCACAGACTGGACAGCTATCACGCAAAGCGCTAGCGTTCGTACCAGTCAGTGGCACACTTAGTGAATCACTCCTGATTCGGTAGGTCAAGGCCAAATGACCGACTGCGACCATTTGGAGATCGGAAATGGTGAAGGTGGAATTCAAGCTGAATGGGCGGTCGGTGCGACCCAACGATATCGCCAATCAGTTGGAGAAAGCGATGATGAAGCAGGTGCAGGACCGGATTACTCATAAACTGCGGAACGTCCGCGATCCCGAAACAGGTGCGGCACCGACGATCAAGGTCATCGGACGGTCACTGGATAACCTCTCGTTCGAGGTCGCCGGCTCACCCGCCCTGATCGAGGAAGTGAAGCGTCGCCTGCGGTAGGGACGATGTTTGGCGCAACCTCAAGGAAAAAGGAAAGGAGGTGATTCATATGGCGAATAAGGAAGTTACGAGCGCAAAGGCTGCTTCGGCAGCATCGAAAGTGCTGCGCAACCCCAATTCGAGCAAGGCTGCCAAGACGGCGGCCGCGTCAGCTCTCACGCAGCGCCCCAATCGCAAGAAGTAGAAGTGTCCGGCGGCAGGCCTTCGTCTGCCGCCCGTCTTAAACGCCAGATGGAGAAAGAAGATGGCAAACGATGACAAGGAAGAAAAGAGTAAGGCGGTCACCATCGTGATCGATGGTACACCGTACGAAGTGGACAAGGGTGATCTTACCTACGTCGAGTTGGTAACGCTCGCGGACCCTGAGTATCCGCAGCACCCCGAGACCACGTATTCGGTGACTTACAAACGCGGCCACGGCAATAAGCCGGAGGGCACGCTATCGCCCGGTGGTTCTGTCAAGGTCAAGGATGGCATGGTGTTCAATGTTTCACGCACTGGTCAGTCATAACGAAGACCTCAACCGGCTCCTGGTGAAGGGCTATGCGATCGCGCTCGACGGCAATCACCTGATTGTTCGTGATATCCCCTATCTCAATGACAAGGGGGAACTTTGTTGGGGCGCGATCGTGTGCAAGATGCAATCGCCCGACAACAAGCGTTACACACAAAAGAACCATCAGATCTTCTTCGCGGGCTCGCATCCTCATGGACTTGATGGTAAGCCGGTTGCCAATCTCGGGGGTGGGCCTCATAGGCTTCCGTTGCCTGACAGCCCCGATGTAGTGGTCCAGCGATCGTTTTCGAACAAGCCCCAGTCTGGCGGTTATGCCGACCATTTTGCTAAAATCGAAAGTTATGTAACGATTCTTTGTGGACCTGCGATGGAGCGATACGGTGCTAGCCCGCTGACGTTTAACGCAGTTGAAACAATCGTCGGAACGTCGGTGTTCAAATTCAAGGACACCCTAACAACCTTGGCTGAAATCGGCGATCTCTCGGCGAAACTCAAAAATGAAGTCGTGGCCCTCATCGGACTTGGCGGTACCGGAGCGTATGTGCTCGATTTCATGGTCAAAACACCAGTTGCGCGAATACTGGGATTCGACCGCGACCTGTACCATGTTCACAACGCCTTCCGGTCGCCCGGTAAGCTAGACGAAGCCGAGCTCGATCAGTCGAAGGCTGAGGTTTATCAGAATCGCTATGAAGGCTTCCGCGAAGGACTCTCCTTGGTTCCGAAATTCGTGGATGAATCTTGTGCCGAAGACTTTAGGGACGTGACCTTCGCCTTTGTCTGCGTCGATAAAGGCAGTTCGCGGCGCGGAATATTCGACCTGCTAGTCAAGCTGGGCATCCCCTTCATCGATGTGGGTATGGGCCTGGATCGAAAGCAGGGTCCGATCAATGGCACTTTGCGCGCAACCTACTACGAGCCTGCGAATGCCGAAGCCATGCTGGAGCGCAATCTCGCGGAGCTAGGTGACCGTGAGGACGATGAATACCGTGTCAACGTGCAGATCGCCGAATTGAATGCTTTGAACGCTTGTCTGGCGGTACTACGGTACAAACAGATTAGGGGTTTCTACCTAGACGAGAACTACTTTAACCACATGTTGTTCAAGGTGAATGACATCAAGATTCATGGCGAGCCAGAATGATCGAAGAATTCCGTTTGGCCCGCGTGCAATATGTGCCCAAGACGCTAGAACCTGGTGTGCTTTACGTCGCTGACGAGTTCGATATCGCGGTGCATCTGTGCGCCTGCGGATGCGGCTCGAAAGTCACAACGCCGCTTGGCCCTACTGAGTGGCGTTTGACAGAGCAATATGGTCAACCGACGCTTCATCCATCTGTCGGCAACTGGCAACTGCCATGCCGTTCTCACTATCTCATCACTTCGGGCAAAACACGCTGGGCGGGACAGTGGAGCGAAGAACAGATTGCCGCGGGTCGAACGGCCGAAGAGCAGCGGCGAGAAGCCTTCTACGCGCAGCGTGCGCGCGAACGGAAGTGGTGGGTTCGTCTGTGGAACTGGGTGCGTGGCCTGATTGGTTTCTAGAGCTTTGACAGTCTTAAGCAGTCTTGCCAAGGCCCGCCAACATCTGTCGAAAACTCGCAGCTTCAGTGCATCCAAAGCTGCTGTCGCGCTATTGCACAGAATTCAGTCGAGCCGTGACATCCCTCCATCCACACGCTCCCCTCCGCTCCCCAATTGCTTAATCCCGTTGATAGGGGGAGGTCCGACAAACGGCGACACGTTTGCGATTAGTAGGGTGGATAAGGATTTGTATTTCGGTAGTAGGGGTGCGGGGTGAAAGGGGTGGCAACCGGGTGACATGCCGTGCTACCTCTCACGCCATGAAAGTGGAGTCGCGCCAACGGCTTGTCTAGTAAGGTTCAACGATTTCGTAGAGCATATAACTGTATGAAATAATTACGAAAAACAATTCGTAATGATGGGGTCACGTGTTCGAGTCACGTAAGCGGCACCAGCCAACCCAATGCTGCTTCTTGTCTTTATCAGCGCGCCTGTCTCAGGCTATTTTGCCATGATCTTCTCGGTCATGTTTGCGCAATATCCGCGAAGGTCGGGATAGTCGGGGTTAAACTCGTGGACATTGATCGATGCGCCGCGTCCGACACAATCGCCCCCGACCAGTTCGCCGGCGGCAGGCGGTTTCGGGTGTTCGACATCGTCGATGATGTGCCGGATTTGATGTCTCTCGGCAATCCCCGACACATCAAATCCGGCACGCCGCGTCTCCGATGGCGTCGCTGGTTCCAACGGCAAAGGGCGGGCTCAGGCCTCGCCCCAGAGATCCTCGGCCACCTTGACCACGAGCTCGAGCTTGCGGCGCTGGTCATCCTCGGTCAGCGCATTGCCGTGTTCGGTGGAGGCGAAACCGCATTGCGGGGCGATGCCGAGCTGGTCCATGTCGACATATTCGGCGGCCTTGTCGAACTGACCGCGGATCCAGTCCATGCTCTCCAGTTCCGGCGTCTTGGTGGTGATGAAGCCGGCCATGATGCGCTTCTTGCCCTTGGGCAGAAGCTTAAGCGGCTCGAGGCCGCCGGCGCGGTCGGTGTCATATTCCATGAAATAGATGTCGACGCCGGTCTTGTTGAAGATCGCGTCCGCCGCCGCGTCATAGCCGCCGGAAGCGGCATAGGTGGAGCGGAAATTGCCGCGGCACATATGCATGCCGATCAGCATGTCGGCCGGGCGGTCCTTGATCGCCTCGTTCAGCATCCAGGCATAGCGGTCGATCAGCCAGTCGGGATCCTGGCCCATGGCCTTGCGCTGAGCGCGCTGGTCGGGATCGCCGAGATAGGCAAAGAAGATGTCGTCGAGCTGAAGGTAGCGGCAGCCGGCGGCGTAATAGGCATTAACGGCCTGCTTGTAGGCGGCCGCGATATCGGCGAAGAGAACATCCGGATCCTTGTATTCCGCCGGCAATACGTCGGCCGGGTCGGTGCGAAAATGGACGCAGGAAGGCCCGGGGATCGAGATCTTCGGGCAGACCTTGGTGTGGTCCTTCACGAAGGTGAAGTGCTCCAGCATCGGGTGATCGGCGGGAAAGCCGAGCTTGCCGTTGATCACCGGGCGGACCGGCGGGATCTTGGTGCCGTGGAACTGCACCCCTTCGTCGCCCGTCTGCATCTCCATGCCGTCCAGCATGCCCATGAAATCGAAGTGCCAGAAGGCCCGGCGGGCCTCGCCGTCGGTGACGACCTTCAGACCGACATCCTCCTGCATCCTGATCAGCGCTGGGATCGCGGCGTCTTCGATGGCCCGCAGTTCTTCGGCCGGCACATGCGCATTGCGGGCTTCCGCGATCGCGCGGGGACGGAGAAGGCTACCGACATGATCGGCGCGGAAAGGGGGTGTGGGCATGGCTTGGGCCTCGCTTTGGATACAGCGCTGCGCAGGGCGCAGCCGTCATGAATCGGGATTGCTGTCTATCATGATTTCGACGGTGCGGTCGACAATGGTCTTCTTTCGCCATGCGCCGTGGAAGTCCTATTTCTTGGGCCTCACATAGATTTCCAGCCGGTGGCTGACGATCGAAAAGCCGTGGCGCCGGGCGATCTCTTCCTGAAGGCGCTCGATCTCGTCGGAGCGGAATTCGATGACATCGCCGGTCTCGATATTGATCAGGTGATCGTGGTGCGGATGGTCCGCGCTTTCGAAACGGGCAGGGCCGTCGCCGAACCTGTGCTTTTCGAGAATGCCCTTTTCCTCAAGCAGCCTCAGCGTGCGATAGACGGTCGCCAGCGCAATGCCGGGATCGATCTCGATCACGCGCCGGTGGAGTTCGGCGGCATCGGGATGATCGTCCATGCCTGCAAGCACCTGCAGAATGACCCGGCGCGGCTTGGTCAGGCGAAGGCCGTTTTCGGCGCAAAGGGCTTCGATATCCATGCAATACGCTCTCTCATTGGTTTGCGGACGGGCGATCTGCCTTTCAACCTTCGAACGCCGTGCTTTCGCAACTAGGCCAGTTGCGTCTCAATTGCAAACCTGTGTCTCACTCCGATATCCGCCTGCTTTCGGCGCGCGCCGCCTTTTGCGTGACGTAGAGAAAGACGCCGATGAAGGCGGCAGAGAGCAGAAGCACGATTGTCGGGGCCGGCGCGCTGTCGATGAAAAACGACAGGTAGATGCCGAGGAAGGACGACAGGACGGCGACGGCCATCGACAGGACCAGCATGGTCCGGAAGTTCCGCGTCAGGAGAAAGGCGATCGCGCCGGGGGCGATCATCATCGAAATCGCCAGAATGATGCCGACCGCCTTCAGCGCCGCAACCACCGTCAGCGAGATCATGCAGAGCAGGCCGTAGTGAAGGAAATTGACCCGAAGCCCGACGGCGCGGGCCTGCGCCGGATCGAAGGCATGCAGCAGAAAGTCCTTCCATTTGAGGCCGAGGACCGCGGCGACGAGGGCGGAGATCGCGGCGGTCTCGGCGATATCGCCCCAGGAGACGCCGAGCATGTCGCCGAAAAGGATATGGTCGAGATGGACCGAGGACTGGATCTTCACATACATGACGAGGCCGAGCCCGAACATGCCTGCAAAGACGATGCCCATCACCGTATCCTGCTTGATCCGGCTGTTCTCGCTGAGGTAACCGGTCAAAAGCGCGCAGACCATGCCGGCGATGAACGCGCCGATGGCATAGGGAAATCCGATGATGTAGGCGATGACGACGCCGGGGAAGACGGCGTGCGAGATCGCATCGCCCATCAGCGACCAGCCCTTCAGCACCAGAAAGCAGGAGAGCAGCGCCATGGGCACCGCGACCATCGTCGAAATGATCAGGGCGCGGACCATGAAGGAGAACTGGAACGGCATGGCAAGGGTTTCGACCATGGTCATCGGCCTGTCTCCAGCGCCCTTCCGGCGCGCCGTCTGGCGGCGCGCAGCCCGTGCTTGGGCGCGAAGACGAAGGCAATCAGGAAGAGGGCCGTCTGCAGGACGACGATGATGCCGCCGGTCGCGCCGTCGAGAAAATAGCTGGCATAGGCGCCGAAGAAGCTCGTCAGCGTGCCGATGATGACGGCAAGCATCAGCAGGCGGGGGAAGCGGTCGGTCAGGAGATAGGCCGTGGCGCCGGGCGTGACCACCATGCAGATCACCAGAAAGGCGCCGACAGTCTGCAGGGCGGCGACGGTGGAGGCGGCCAGAAGCGTGAAGAAGACGGCCTTCAGAAGGCCCGGTCTGAGGCCGATGGAACGCGCATGGTTCTCGTCGAAGAAGGTGACTATCATGTCCTTCCATTTGAAAAGGAGAATGGCCAGCGAGACGAAGCCGATGATGGCAAGCTGCAGCGTATCCTCCGGCGTGATCGCCAGGATGTTGCCGAGCACGATGGTCTGGATGTTGACCGATGTCGGCGAGACCGAGGCCATGAACAGGCCAAGGCCGAAGAAGGAGGAAAAGATCAGGCCGATGATCGCGTCCTCCTTCAGTTTGGTGCGCTGATTGAGAAACAGCATCGCCGCCGCCGCAAGCCCGCCGGAAAAGAAGGCGCCGATGGAAAAGGGCAGGCCGAGCATGAAGGCGCCGGCAACGCCCGGGACGATCGAGTGGGAGAGCGCGTCGCCGATCAGCGACCAGCCTTTCAGCATCAGGAAACAGGAGAGAAAGGCGCAGACCCCGCCGACGAGCGCGGAAACCCACATGGCGTTGGTCATGTAGTGATAGGTGAAGGGTTCAAAGATGACGGACATCAGCTTCCGCTCCCCGCCGTCTCGTCCTCTTCCCGCTTCTGGGCAACGCCGTCGCGAAAGATCAGCGGACGCTCGTCGTCGGAGAAGATGCCGACCGGGTTGGGCTGTCCCTTCCTCGCGCCATTGTTCAGCATGAAGTGGCGCAGCACCCCGCCGAAGGCCTGTTCCAGATTGGCTTCGGTAAAGGTTGTCTCCGTCGGGCCATAGGCGAGCACCGTGCCCTTGACCAGCACGGTCTGGTCGCAGAACTCCGGCACGGAGCCGAGATTGTGGGTGGAGACCAGCATCACCCGGCCTTCGTCGCGCAGGTCGCGCAAGAGCCTGATGATCTGGTCCTCGGTCTTGACGTCGACGCCGGTAAAGGGCTCATCGAGCAGGATGACGCGGCCATCCTGCGCCAGCGCGCGCGCCAGGAAGACGCGCTTCTTCTGCCCGCCGGAAAGTTCGCCGATCTGGCGATGACGGAATTCGCTCATGTTGACGCGGGCAAGGGCCTTGTCGACGGCCTCGCGATCGGCGGTCTTCGCGCGGCGCAGCGGCCCCATATGGCCATAGCGGCCCATCATCACCACGTCTTCGACCAGAACCGGGAAGTTCCAGTCGACCTCTTCCGACTGCGGAACATAGGCGACGAGGTTCTTCCTCAGGGCCGCATCCACCGGCATGCCGAGGACGGAAATATCGCCTCTGGCCAGCCGCACGAAACCCATGATCGCCTTGAAGATCGTCGACTTGCCGGCCCCGTTGACGCCGACAAGGGCCGCGATCGTGCCGGAGGGAATAGAAAAGGTCGCATCGCGCAGGGCGGTGTGGCCGTTGCGATAGGTGACGGTCGCGTGCGAAACCGCGATCCCCGCCGTCTGCGCTCGATGGTCGCTTGGCCCGTCCTTGCGTGCATTCATTTCGGCTGGACCTTCGGGTTTGAAATCTGTTGCAGCGCTGACCATCAGGAATTGCCCGACAATCCGTCGGCGATCCGCTCCGAGGTTACCCGCAGCAAGTCGATATAGGTCGGCACCGGTCCGTCGACCTCGCTCAGCGAATCCACGTAGAGCACGCCGCCATACTCGGCGCCGGTCTCGCGGGCGACCTGCTCGGCCGGGGCGGGCGAGATCGTGCTCTCGGAGAACACCACCTTGATATCATTCTCGCGCACGACGTCGATCACATGGCGCACCTGCTGCGGCGTGCCCTGCTGGTCGGCATTGATCGGCCAGAGATAGAGCTCCTTCAGCCCGAAATCGCGGGCGAGGTAGGAGAACGCGCCTTCGCTCGAAACCAGCCAGCGTTTTTCTTCCGGCACGGTGTCGAGCTTTGCCTGGATCGGGCCGACTGCGGCGCGGATCTCATGCTTGTAGGCTTCGGCATTGGCCCTGTAGGTTTCGGCATTGTCCGGATCCTGCTCCGCGAAGGCATCGCGAATATTGTCGACATAGATCAGGGCCGATGCCGGCGACATCCAGGCATGCGGATTGGGCTTGCCCTGATAGGGGCCGTCGGCAATGCTCATCGGCTCGACGCCGTCGGAGACCACCACGCTCGGCACGTCTTTGAGGTTCTGGAAGAACTTCTCGAACCAGAGTTCCAGATTCAGCCCGTTCCAGAGGATCAGGTCGGCATTCTGGGCCCGCAGGATATCCCGCGGGGTCGGCGCGTAATTGTGGATCTCCGCACCCGGCTTGGTGATCGATTCCACGATCGCCGCCTCTCCCGCGACATTCTGCGCGATATCGGCGATCACCGTGAAGGTGGTCACGGCCTTCAGCTTGCCGTTTTCTGCGGCCCTGGCCGGCAGGGCCGTGACAACGGCCGAGAGGACGAAAGCCGTCATGGCGGTCAGAATGGATCGCCGTCTTGTCTGCAACATTGCGCACTCCTGTTGGGGGCCGGTTCAGATGCCGTCCTTCATCATTAATGTAATTGAGAATGATTTGCAATAAAAGACTTGACCTGCCCGTGATGATCGCAATGGGCCGCCCGCCCCGGCATATCTTTGTCGAGTACAAATCGAAAACCATTGCGATTGAAGTTTATATACGTATATATGAAGAAACACAGATTATGGGCGTATCGATATGACCAATGTGACGATTATCGGAACCGGGTTCGCGGCTCTCACCACCGCGCGCGAACTGCGCAAGCGCGACAGCGCGGTGACGATCAGGATGATCTCTCCGCGCGCGGACCTGCATTATCTTCCGAGCACGATCTGGCTGCCGGCGCATTTGCGGCAGGGCGAGAAGTTGAAAGTGCCGCTTGCGGGCTTCTTTCAGAGGCATCGCATCGACTATGTGTCCGGTAGCGTCACCGGCCTTGCCGAAGACGGTCGCACGGTTCTCACCGAAAACGGCACCTTCCGGGCCGACCATGTGGTGATTGCCTCCGGCGCGCGCTTCATCAGGAAACTGCCGGGCATCGAGCATGCGCTGGTACCCTGCGAGGGCATCGCCGTCGGCGAGGAAATCGCGCGGCGACTGGAGGCGTTGGACGGCGGCACGATCGCCGTCGGTTTCGCCTCCAACCCGAAGGAACAGGGCGCCGTGCGCGGCGGGCCGATGTTCGAGTTCCTGTTCATCATCGACACCCTGCTCCGGAAACAGAAGCGGCGCGACAAGTTCCGCCTGGTCTTCTTCAACCCCTCCGACCGGCCGGGCCAGCGGCTTGGCGACAAGGCCGTCGTCGGTCTCCTGAAGGAAATGAAGCGGCGCGATATCGAGACCCGGCTCGGTCACAAGATGGTCCGCTTCGAAAAGGATGAAGTCGTCACCGAAGGCGGCGCCTTTGCCGCCGACCTGATCCTGTTCATGCCGGGGTTGACCGGCCCGGCATGGCTGGAAAACACGGACCTGCCGCTCTCGCCCGGCGGCATGATCGCGGCAGATGAGATGTGCCGGGTCTCCGGTCGTGACGGCCTCTGGGTCGTCGGCGACGCGGGCTCCTTTCCCGGTCCGGAATGGATGCCCAAACAGGCCCACCAGGCCGATCTGCAGGGCATGGCGGCTGCGGAAAACATTGCCCGCGCCTTGAAGGGCGCCGCGCCACGCCGCGCCTTCAAGCCGGAGCTCATCTGTATCGTCGATACGCTCGATGCCGGCATGCTCGTCTTCCGCAATCTGAAGCACAATATCGTCTTGCCGAAGAGCCGGGTGTTCCACTGGCTGAAGCGCTATTTCGAGAGACACTACCTCAAGGCCTTTCGCGACACCCCGCCGCAGCGCTGAGGTCGTCGTGCCCGACGCCGGCCCCTTGTCGGCGCGAACGGCAAGGCCATATGTGTCTTACGATCGGTTCAACGCACACTGGCCGCCACGCGCCTTTCTGAGCTGAGCGACCGCCGTGAACCGCTAACCGGGAAAGGATGACAGCGATGAAGAACACCAAATTGATCGAATATCTCCAGCGTGCGGTGAACATGGAGATGAGCGCTGCCCATCAGTATCAGCTGCATGCCCATACGCTTGAGGACTGGGGCCTGACGAAGATGGCGGCGAAGATGCGCGAGGAAATGTCGGAGGAACTCGGCCATTCCGACCTGTTCATCGAGCGGCTGTTTTTCCTCAAGGCTTCGCCGAAGATCGCCTTCGACAAGCCCCCGCAGAAGGCCGAAAGCCTTCCCGAGATGTTCAAGGCCGACAAGGCCGACGAGGAAGAGGCGATCGCCGTCTATACAGAGGCGGCGCAGCATGCCGCGGAACTCGGCGATATCGGCACGCGGATGCTGTTTGAGAAGATCGTGCTCGACGAGGAAGGCCACAAGGACTGGCTTGAGCTTCAACTCGACCTGATCGATCGCCTTGGCGAGAAGACTTACAGCTCCAAGCTGGTTTCCTTCGCTAACGACGAGGAAGACGAAGGCTGAAAAAGGCCTTGCCCTCCGTGCTGTCCGTTGAACGCGCGGGGGAGCGCCGGTCGTGGCGGTTGTTCCGCCCTTCCGGTTTCGCCCTGCCGGTTGCTCCCGGCATTTGGACAAGCAATTGCAGATCCTTCGGGCGCGATGTCCCCCGGCCGGTGTCGGGGGCCAATCTCTGCAACGATACCCGAATGCGGCCCCTCAAATCGAACTCGCGACCTCCGCCCACCCGGGAGACGCGGGGCAGCCAGGCAGGCTTGAGTTGTGTCTGCCTGCACAAATATCCTGTTCCTCTTCAACCGTTTTCTGCTCAACATAGGATCGTAAAGCTGGTAAGCCGTCCCGACTATGGGCGGCAATTCCGGGGGAACGCGGTTTTGACATTGCGGCGTTTTGCCTCAATACCATCGCGGTCTGCTGCCCGCCCCGTCTGGCAGCCAGCCTGTCCGTCGCAGATTCGAACGGTTTAGAGTGTTTTTTGAAATGGAAATTGAGAAGACGCATATTCCTGATCTCGCTATTCTGACGCCAAGGCGTTTCGGCGACGAGCGCGGGTTCTTTTCCGAGAGCTGGAACAGGAAGGTGATGTCCGGTCTCGGGGTCGATATCGACTTCGTGCAGGACAATCATTCCCTGTCGCGAACGGTCGGCACGGTGCGGGGACTTCACTACCAGTCACCGCCGCATGCACAGGCCAAGCTGGTCCGGTGCGGTCGCGGGCGCATATATGACGTCGCCGTCGATGTCCGCGCCGGATCGCCAACCTTCGGCCAGTGGTATGGCCTCGAACTTTCCTTCGAAAACGGCAGGCAATTGATGATCCCTGCCGGTTTCCTGCATGGCTTCATGACGCTCGAACCCGATAGCGAGATCATTTACAAATGCTCCGATTATTACGCGCCGGAATGCGACGGATCGGTCCGTTTCGATGACCCGGATATCGGCATTGAATGGCCACTCTCCGGTGTTCAATTCACCGTTTCGGCAAAGGACCGGGATGCCCTGTCCTTCAGGGATTTCCAGAGCCCGTTTATTTATTGAGGCCTTGCCATGAAACTACTTGTAACCGGCGGCGCCGGCTTCATCGGATCCGCGGTTGTGCGCCTTGCCGTCTCCCGCGGCATGCATGTCGTCAATCTTGACGCGCTGACCTATGCCGCCTGCCTTGAGAATGTCGCAAGCGTTGCCGACAGCCCCCTCTACGCGTTCGAGCATGCCGATATACGTGACCGCGCGGCGCTCGACAGGGTTTTCGAAACGCATGCGCCGGACGCGGTGATGCATCTTGCCGCCGAAAGCCATGTCGATCGCTCGATCGACGGTCCGGGCGATTTCATCGAGACCAATATCAACGGTACGTACAACATGCTGGAGGCGGCGCGCAGCTACTGGACCGGCAAGGGAAGGCCGGAGGGCTTCCGCTTCCATCACATCTCCACCGACGAGGTTTTCGGCTCGCTCGGCCCCACGGGCATGTTCACCGAGACGACGCCCTACGACCCGCGTTCGCCCTATTCCGCGTCGAAGGCCGCCTCCGATCATCTCGTGCGCGCCTGGCACGAGACCTATGGCCTGCCGGTGCTTGTCACAAACTGTTCCAACAATTACGGGCCTTATCATTTTCCCGAAAAGCTGATCCCGGTGGTGATCATCAACGCGCTCGCCGGCAAGCCGATCCCGGTCTACGGCAAGGGCGAGAACATCCGTGACTGGCTGTTTGTCGAAGACCACGCCGAAGCGCTTCTCACGGTCGTGGAAAAGGGAAAGCCCGGACGCAGCTATAATATCGGCGGCGAGAACGAGCGCACCAATCTCGATCTGGTCAGGACGATCTGCGCGCTTCTGGACGACAAGCGTCCGCTTGCGCACGGTTCCTATGCGGACCAGATCACCTTCGTGACCGACCGGCCCGGCCATGATCTGCGCTATGCCATCGACCCGAGCCGCGCGCGGGACGAGCTTGGCTGGCGGCCTTCAGTGACGGTCGAGGAGGGACTTGAGAAGACGGTGCAGTGGTATCTCGACAATGAAGACTGGTGGCGCGCCCTGCAAGGCCGCAAGGGCGTCGGGACGAGACTGGGAGTGAAGGCATGATCCTCGTTTTCGGCAGTACCGGCCAGGTCGCGCGCGAACTGCGCGACATTCTGCCCGACGCCCGTTTCCTGTCGCGTGAAGAGGCGGACCTCGCCGACCCTGCCGCTTGCGGGGCGGCGGTGAGGCGCCTTGCGCCGGAGGCCGTCATCAATGCTGCCGCCTACACGGCCGTCGACAAGGCGGAGAGCGAAGAGAACGTCGCGCTCGCGATTAATGGCGAAGCGCCCGGCGCGATGGCGCGCGCCTGTGCGGAACTGGGCATCCCGCTGGTTCATATCTCCACGGATTATGTTTTTGACGGAACGGGCGAAACGCCTTTTTCGACCGACCGCGAACCGGCGCCGCTTGGTGCCTACGGCAGGACGAAGCTGGCCGGTGAACGCGCCATTGCGGAGGCCGGACCTTCCCATGCGATCCTGCGCACAAGCTGGGTGTTTTCCGCCCACGGCAGCAATTTCGTGAAAACCATGCTGCGTCTTGCCGAAACCCGAGACACGCTCAATGTCGTCAGCGACCAGATCGGCGGGCCGACGTCGGCAAGGGCCATTGCCGCAGCCTGCAGGACGATCGCCGGGCAATTGATGGCCGAGCCCGGGAAATCCGGCATCTACCATTTCTCCGGCGCGCCGAATGTCAGCTGGTCTTTTTTCGCCCGCGCGATCTTCAAGGCAGCCGGCAAGGATGTCGTCGTCAATGACATACCGACATCCGATTATCCCACGCCCGCTGCCCGGCCGCTGAACTCCCGCCTCGACTGCGCATCCTTGTCGGCCTTCGGCCTGCAGCGACCGGACTGGGAAATGGACATGAACGCCGTTCTCGAAACGCTCGGAGCAAAGCCATGACCCAACGCAAGGGCATTATTCTCGCCGGCGGTTCCGGCACGCGGCTTTACCCGCTGACGCTGGCAATTTCCAAGCAGCTCATGCCGGTCTACGACAAGCCGATGATCTACTATCCGCTTTCCGTTTTGATGCTGAGCGGCATTCGCGAGATCGCCATCATCACCACGCCGGACGACCAGGCGCAGTTCCGGCGGCTACTGGGCGACGGCGGCCAGTGGGGGCTCTCCCTGACCTATATCGTCCAGCCTTCGCCGGACGGCCTCGCCCAGGCCTACATCCTGGCGGAGGATTTCCTCGCCGGTGCGCCGTCCGCCATGGTGCTCGGCGACAATATCTATTTCGGTCACGGTCTGCCCGATATCCTGAGAAGCGCCGATGCCAAGGAGAAGGGCGGAACGGTTTTCGGCTACTACGTCGCCGATCCGGAACGCTACGGCGTCGTTGCCTTCGACAAGACCGGCAGCGTGAGAGAAATCATCGAGAAGCCGGAGGTGCCGCCGTCGAACTATGCGGTGACCGGGCTCTATTTCCTGGACGGCGAGGCCCCGGCGCGCGCGCGTTCCGTCAAGCCTTCGCCCCGCGGCGAACTCGAGATCGTTGCGCTTCTGGAAAGCTATCTTCACGAGGGAACGCTGAGCGTCGAGCGCATGGGCCGCGGTTATGCATGGCTTGACACAGGGACCCATTCGAGCCTGCTCGATGCCGGCAATTTCGTCCGTACCCTTTCGGTTCGGCAGGGCATGCAGTCCGGCTGTCCGGAAGAGATCGCCTATCGCCAGGGCTGGATCGATGACGAAATGCTGGAAAAGCATGCGGAACGCTTCAGAAAGACGGATTACGGCGCTTATCTCGCCAACCTGTTGAGGGCAACGCCTGACCACCCGGTCGGTTAAGGCAAAAAATTGCCTTGATGCATCCCGGACGCGTCTCGACGAGATTGCGGACTGGCGGGAAGGGAGAATTGTGCTCGGGCAAGGAGAGCTGCCATCCTTCTCGTTGCCGCCACGCCGGCAGGATGCTAGTGTGAGAAGATATTTTATGCTCTTCTTTTCAGGATTTCAGTTTGTGCTTCCTCAGGTCCCTGTTCGGCATTTGCGCCGTTCTTGCACTCTCGCTGGGCGTATTGCCGTTCTTGTCGCAGGCGTGGCCATTCGTCTTTCTCGGCGGCATGCGCTTGCATATTGCCGTCGCGGCCATTTTCTTCTCACTCATTTTTTGGGCGCTTGTCCGCTCGCCATGGGCCGCGCTTCCGCTGGCGGGTGCCGTCATTCTCGCGGTCTGGGTCGGCTGGCTGCACCATGGGATGGTTCAGCCGGAGCGTGAGGGCGGTCAGCGTTATGCCACCCTGAAGCTCATCGAGTTCAACATGCTCCACCGCAACAGAAATGGGGCAGCCATTGCCGACTGGCTGAAGGCGCAGGATGCCGATGTCGTCTACGCGCTGGAATCAAGCCCGATCTGGCGTCATCTCGACGCGCTTTCCGAAACCTATCCCTATTGCGCCGGTTGCGAGCGTGTCGAACGCAGTGATGACCTGCTTGTCCTTTCGAAGTTTCCTTTGCAGGACGTGAGCCTTTTTTCTCTCGGCGAGCTCGCGTCCAGGCGCTTCATACGTTCGCGCATCGAGGTCGAAGGAACTTCGGTCACGCTTGTGGCGATGCATCTGACCAAGCCTTATTTCGATGATCTCCAGCAAGAGGAACTGGCGCGGGCGAGGCATCTTCTCAGGACGGTCGAGGGGCCGATCATTCTCGGGGGAGACTTCAACTCATCGCTGCTCTCTCCGGATATCCAGTCATTCATCGGGTCGACCGGCCTGCGCTCCCATGCGCATGAACCGCGCACCTGGCCGGTCAGAGCGCCCTCGATCGGTCTTCCTATCGACCATATCCTGGTCAGGCCGCCGGCGCATATCGACAAGCTTGCCCGCATGGAGGACAGTCTCGGCTCCAATCATTTCGGATTGATCGCCGAGATATCTATCCCTGTCGGGCCGCTCGCCGAGACCGGCGGGGCCAAGGCCGCCGATCCCTGATTGCCAGCAACGGGTTCGAGCCTGAAACTTTCAAATATCAGTTTTGTGTTTGCGCTGTCAGGAGGCGTGGCTTTCTGGCAAGCTGGTTCCGTTGCTTTTTAAGAGGGGCAGGGGGCCCGACAACAATGAGAGCAGTAGGTCGAATTTTGGGGTGCGCATTGATGGTTCTTTCCGCTGCCGGGATATCCCCGGCGACGGCGGATGAACCGACCGACGAGAATTTCTGTGACTGGTACTCCGCCTTTTCGGCGGCGATCGCCCATGAGGCGATCATGAAGAACCCGGACTGTCTCGATTTCGGGCGGGGCGTCCATGATAACAAGGACATGCATTTTTCATGGTGCATGCGCAACACCAAGGACACGGTGACCGGCGCCGGCCGGCATATCGCCGAGCTTGCCGAGCAGTGCAGCGCGCCATCAAACCCGCGCCCGGCGCAAAACAACCCGGATGCGTTTGCCGCGAAGGTGGCGGCCGGCGGCCAGACATGGATGGTCGAGCGATTGATCCCCGGCGTCTGCTATGCCGAACTGATCGACAATTCGAAACAGGACTACTTTGGCCGGATGATGCGGTTCGAGTTCTCCGACGGGCAGTATCGTCTGGTCTCCGATTTCACCGGCGCTGAAGGCGTGCACAATGTCCTCGTGGACGGCCGTGGCTTCCCAACGCGTTTCGAGCAGTTCTCCGATGCCGTTACGGCCACGGTCGACCAGGATTTCATCGCGGCCGTCAAGCGCGGCAGCCGGCTGAACCTCAATTTCGAGCCGGACGGGCCGGAATATTCGCTTAGCGGTTCCGCGGCCGCGCTCGACATGATGCGCGATTGCGCCAGCGGTCGGCAAGCCGCCACGCGTCAAACGGGGGCGCAAACGGCGCCCCAGCCCGCCTCGCCGCCGACAAGGGAACCCACCGTCATTCAGGGAAGCTGCAGGCTGATCGTCGACGGCATGACCTATATCGACCGGCGCGGCGATTGCCCGATCTGGATGGACAATGACGGGTCCGGAAGGCTCTGGATCAACACCGACCGCGTGAACGACATGCCCGACTATTTCGCCGAGCTCAGTCCGGACGGAAACGGTTTTGCCTCGGGCCACTGGAACGGCGAGCCGGGCGCGACCCATGCCCAGGGCTGGCTGGGGGACGATTTTCAGCTGGGCAAGGGCGGGTGCTGGTCGAACAGCCGCGCCACCATCTGTGCGGCGCGCTGAACAAAAGGAAAGGCCGGTCATGTTCTGACCGGCCTTGACCCCTCTCCGTCATGTTGATTTGCCTGCCGGCAATCACGCCGCCTTTGAAAGGGCGGGGCGTTCCGGCTCGGCCAGCGCGCGGTGCAGCGCAATGATCACCGGGTCCAGCGCGTCGCGGTCGACGATGAACTGGACGTCGACATTGCGCGGGCCCTGGCTGGCGCCGATCGCCTCGTGGCCGGCGGCGGCAATGGCCTGAAGGCCGCGCGTCAGGACCGAAAGGCCGTTCAGGTCGCGTCCGACGACCGAGGCCATGGCGATTGCCCTCGACGTGACTTCCGCCGAAGGGCAGCGCTCGGACAGATCCTTCTCCACGCGGCGCAGCACCTTGAGCGAGCTGTCGACGTAATGGGTGATCGTGTTGGCGTTGGAGACCTTCGAGACGATGCGCACCTTGTGGCGCGTCAGCACCTCAAGGATCGCCGCGTCATAGCCCTTTACGCCGACCATGTCCTGCTCGAACAGTTCAAGCGCGTAGAGCTCCAGTCCCGTGACGATCTCGACGCCGGGCTTGGCCGCCGGCTGGTCGTCAATCAGCGTGCCGGGATCTTTCGGCTCGAAGGCGTTGGTCACGCGCAGCGGCACGGCGGCTCGGCGCAGCGTCTTCGCCGCCTTCGGGTGGATCGCTTCCATTCCGAGATTGGAAAGCTGGTCAGCGACATCGTAATTGGTGCGGCCGAGCTTGCGCACGGCGTCCGCGCCGACGAGCGCCGGATCGGCGGAGGACAGGTGGAATTCCTTGTGAATGATCGCTTCGCTGGCGCCGGAAAGGGCGGCAAGGCGCGAAAAGGTCACTTCGGAATAGCCGCGGTCGAACTCGCTCATCAGCCCTTCGATACATTGCGCGTAACCGGTGACGATCGGCATCTCGGTTGCAAGATCAATGTCATCAATGCCCTGGCGGATGCGGTCATCAAGCGAGAGATCACCCTCGTCATGCCAGCCGGAAAGGTCGACGAAACGGGCATTCACGCCGGAGCGCTTCAGAAGAAGCGTCGTGGCAAAGGCCGAATGCGCCTCGCCGAGGCCGGACAGCAACTCGCGAATCTGGCTCATATGCTCCGACAGGCGGAAATGGCCGTAGGAGCACAGGCGCTGCAGGTCGATCAGGCAGTTGCGCGCGCCGAGAATGCGCTCCTGCACGAAGGCATCGGCGCGCTCGATATCGGCCGGATTGTCCAGCACCTTGAAATGCGCTTCCTTCATGGCATCGGCAACGCGATCCAGCGCGTCATGCCAGCCATGGTGGCTCTGATTGTTGACGAATGCGGCGTAAACGCCGTTCTCGCCGGTCTTCTTGTGCTCCAGCAGCAGGTTGGTGATGCCGCCGAAGGCGGAGACCACGAAAATGCGGCCGTAAAGCTCTGACGTCTTGCGATCGCCGATGATCAGCGTGTCGCGCAGCTCATTGATGCGGGACATGGATGTCCCGCCAATCTTTTCGACTGTATGGGCCATGGTTTCAGGCATTTTCCTCCGCCGGGGCATAGGATCCGTCTTCCCGGTGCACTTCCGTGCCGGTGACCGGGGGATTGAAGCAGCAGGCCATCACCAGCTCCTCCTCGGAGCGCAGGATGTGCCGGTCATGTTCGTTCAGCGCATACATCACGCCGGGCTTGATCTGGTGCGTTTCGCCGGTGGCGATATCGGTGATCGAGCCCTTGCCGCTGATGCAGTATACGCTTTCGAAATGGTGCTTGTATTCGAACGTGTGCTCGGAGCCTGCTTCCAGAATGGTGATGTGGAAGGAAAAGCCCATGCCGTCGCCGGCAAGCAGCATACGGATCGAACGCCATTTGGCGTCGGCAACCACGCGGTCCTTGTCGTTTTTCAAGATTTCGTTCAGGTCGCGTACAATCATTACGAATTACTCCGCTGCAATCTGGGTTTTGGCGGCCATCGTCTCGCGGACGGCCTCGATAAGAATGTCAAAGCCCTCGGCGAAGGTTTCTTCCGACGTCGTCAGCGGTGCGAGCACCTTGACCACCTGGTCCTCATTACCGGATGTTTCGATGATGAGGCCCTTATCGAAGGCGCGGGCGCAGATTTCTTCCGCCAGTTCGCCGGTGCCGACATCAACGCCCTGCATCAGGCCGCGGCCTTTCAGCGTCGCGCCGGGAATTTCGGCGGCAATCCGCGTCAGCGCGCCGGTCAGCATCGTGCTCTTGTCTGCCAGTTCCTTCTGGAAGGCGTCGTCGGTCCAGAACTTCTCGATGGCGACGCGCGCGGTGACAAAGGCATGGGTGTTGCCGCGGAAGGTGCCGTTGTGCTCTGCCGGGCCGAAGACATCGTGTTCGGGCCGGACCAGAACCAGCGCCATCGGCAGGCCGAAGCCGGAGACGGATTTCGCCATGGTGATGATATCCGGCGTCACGCCCATTTCCTCGAACGAGAAGAAATGGCCGGTACGGCCGGAGCCGGCCTGAATGTCGTCGATGATCAGCAGGGCGCCGTGATTGCGGGCAATCTCGGCCATGCGGCGGATCCATTCGGGAGAGGCGGCATTGAGCCCGCCTTCGCCCTGCACGGTCTCGAACATGATCGCGGCCGGTTCGTCGACGCCGCTGGACGGGTCGGCAAGCATCTGCTCGAGAAGAGCGGCGCTGTCGACGCCGTCGGCATAGTCGTCATAGGGAATGCGCGTGACGCCGGAGGTGTCCATCGAAGCGCCGCCGCGATGATAGCCATTACCCGTCGCTGCCAGCGCGCCCATGGTCACGCCGTGGAAGCCGTTGGTGAAGGCGATGATATTGGTGCGGCCGGTCGACTTGCGGGCGATCTTCATCGCCGCCTCGACGGCGTTGGCGCCTGTCGGGCCGGTGAACATCACCTTGTGGTCCATGCCGCGCGGCTTCAGGATGTGGGTTTCCATCGCCTTCAGGAAATCACTCTTGGCGTCGGTATGAAGGTCAAGACCCTGGGCGATGCCGTCTGAGGAAATGTGCTCGATCAGCGCTTCCTTCATGTCGGCATCATTGTGGCCGTAATTCAGCGAGGAGCAGCCGGCGAGGAAATCGATCCAGCGATTGCCGTTCTTGTCGAAAATCTCCGAGCCGCTGGCGCGGGTGAAGGTCGCCGGCATGCTGCGGCAATAGGAGCGCGCCGCGCTCTCGCGGCGCTTGAAAACATCGTTCTTGATCATGTCGATAGGCATGAGTCGTCCTTTCGCTTGAAGCGATTTTTCGGAAAAGGGGGTCGGGCTTTCGGCTCAGGCGGCGTTCGCCAGCGCGCGGGCGTCCGGCACGGTAATCGTCACCATGTGCTCGGTATCGTGATGCCCGTCGAAATGGGTGTCGCGCTCGTAATGCGGCTCGTCGGTCAGCTCGCCGCCGAGCGTGCGCGCAAAACTCTTGAACAGGCCCCAGGAGGCGTCATTGTCCTCGGTGATCGTCGTCTTCAGATGGGTGACGTCGTCGCAGACATCGCGCTCGATCAGTTCGAACAGCATCTTCTTGCCAAGGCCGAGGCCGCGGGCCTTCTCGCCGACGGCGACCTGCCAGACGAACAGTTCCTGCCTGGCCGGAATGAGGTGACCGGAAATCCAGCCGACGATCTCGCCATCGCGTTCGGCGACCACGCAGGTGTCGGAAAAATGTTCTGCCTGAATGAGATTGCAGTACATCGAATTTTCATCGAGCGGCTTGCAGCTCTTCACGAGCGACCAGATCTGGGCCCCGTCCGCTGCAGTGGGCTTGCGCAGGCGGGGCATGCTGGATCGGGGCTTGGCAACATTCCGGGACATCGTATGACCTCGTTTCATTTAGTTAGGCGTCCTAAGTAAATAACTCTTTCGAAAACATCAACCCTTAAAAGGGTATCGTCACAAAACCATAAAAATGAGCGAAAACAGTCAATTCAACCACAAATCCATGATTCTCAAGGGGTGTAGAAGATTCATAGAGGCTAATTATCTATGTAGTTTTTTTCGCTGTTGAAGGGCTTTCTCTTCGTGCAATAATGGAGACATGACGACGACACCCGTTGACCGCGTTGATCAGAGCCTGATCGCACTCAGGCGAATTCTCCGCGCCACAGAAAATTATGAACGCGATCTGGCGCAATCGGCCCGGTTGACGCCCGCGCAATTGCGCGTGCTGCAGATCGTCGAGGAGCGTGGCAGCGTCACGCCGAAGGCGCTGGCAACCCAGATGGGCATCCGCCAGGCCTCCGTCACCACGCTGGTCGACAAGCTTGTCACGCGCGGCATGGTGGAGCGGGTGCCGTCGAAGACCGACCGCCGCCAGACCAATGTCACCGTTACCGATGCCGGTCGCGCCATGGTCGAGAGCGCGCCGGACGCTTTGCAGCAGCGCTATGTGCAAGCTTTCGAATCATTGAAGGACTGGGAACAGGCCCAGCTGATCGCCTCGCTCGAGCGGGTTGCGACCATGCTGGACGCCGAGGGAATCGACGCCTCGCCGGTGCTGGCAACGGGCGAGCTTCATGCGGAAAAGCGCCCGCGCTGAGATGGTTTGCGCTAGGCCGCAATTTCCCGGCGCAGGGCGTCGATGCGGAAATCCGTCATTGCGGTCTGTTCCGGCAGAAGGCCGTCGCTGTTGCGGAAAGCGAGGCCGATATGGCGGTCGGCCTCTGCCGCCACGCTCAGATAAAGCGTGACGAAAAGCCGGCGCGCCGCGTTCGCCGGCCAGTCAGCCGGCAGCGCTTGCGCCGGAAGGCGCGGATCGGCAAGGGCCGCGGCGCGGAAATGATCGACAAGCCTCAGTCTCAGCGCCAGCGCGGTGGCGCCGTCAGGCGGCGGGCCGGCAGAAAGCGCGGCATGGATCGGCGAAAATGTCTCGATGAAATCGCGATAGGCCGCGCCGACGGCCTCAAGCGGCCAGAGCCTTCGGGCAAGCTCGGGAAGGCTCTCGACGCCGGCAAGCGTTTCCGTCGCCAGTATGACGCAGTTTCGCGGGCGCGCCGTGCCTTCCGGCGCAAGCGCCGCCTCCGGGCCGATCCGCGCCCAGCCCTCCGGCAGGTCGCGCGCGCCGAGCGCCAGCAGAAAGCGTTTCGACGACGGCGGCGGCGAATAGAGGATTTCGGCGGCGCGGGAAAACTCAGCCTCGGCCGCTTTTGTCAGCCGATAATAGCTCTTACGGCCGATGCGCTCGCCCGCCAGCCGGCCGTTTTCGACGAGCCGTGAAACGGCGGTGCGCACCAGGCTTTCGGAAATGCCCTGCGCCGCGCAGCTTTCGATCAGCGTGCCCATCCACAAGATGCCGCCGCGCGGCGCGGCGACATCGCCGTAAAGCGTGACGATGAAGCCGCTGGCGCGCGGACTGCCTGCGCCCAGGAAATCCCTGACCAAACCTCTGTCGTCTTCCCGAAGGCCTGTAACTTTCCCCATGTCCCCCTGCCTGTGAGAGGCCGTCAGCGAAAAATGCCGCAGCGCGGTTTGCCCCTTATAGGCCGAGGCCGCGTCGATCGCCAGTGAGGCTGTCAGACGCGAACTTGCGCTTTCGCGATCCGCTGCTATCGTTGGCGCGTATTTCGAACATGGTGATATCCATTTGCGCATGGCGTTGGTCACGCCCTGCGGATCGGGAGGTAGTTTGGGCGAACATTCAAGACTGCGCGATCCATCGCGAATAACCGTCACGGTCGAGCGCTATCCGGCGACGTCGCGCATTCTCCACTGGCTGATCGCCGTTCTGGTGCTGGCGACATGGCCGCTCGGCATGGTCATCAAGTTCGTCAAGAACGAGGTCTCGCTGGATTTCTACATGATCCATGAAAGCCTCGGCTTCCTGGTGCTGTGGCTGATGCTCTTGAGGGTCGGCAACCGGCTTTTGACGCGCAAGCCGGAGGAAGACGGCCCGCGGATCGAACGGATTGCCGCCGCATCGGTGCACGGACTGTTCTACCTCTTCCTGATCATCATGCCGTTGAGCGGCTTTCTGGCAACCAACGCGCATGGCTTTCCCTTCAGCTGGTTCGGCGTGCTGCCGATCTGGAGCCCGATCGGCAAGGCGCCCGACATTGCCTGGACGCTGTCGGCGATCCATCTCGCCAGCGCCTGGATCCTCGCCGTCCTGTTCGTGCTCCACATGGGCGCGGTGCTGATGCATCACGTGATCCGGCGCGACTTCACCCTCTACCGGATTCTCTAGGGCATGAACACGATCGACATGACCGACGCCGTCTGGCAGCGGCTTCTTTCCATTCGCGAGGGAGAAACGGTCGCCGGCGAGGCGGCGGCGATGGCGCTTTACGGGCCGATCGCCGGCGCAAGAGGCCGGTTCATCATCGCCCAGGTCGGCCAGTCGCTCGACGGGCGGATCGCAACGCCTTCGGGCGACGCAATGGATGTCTCCGGTCCGGACGGCCTTGCCCATCTACATCGTTGCCGCGCGCTCGTCGACGCGGTGATCGTCGGCGTGAACACGGTGAAGGCCGACAATCCCCGCCTTTCCGTCCGTCTTGTCGACGGCCCTTCGCCGGTGCGCGTGGTCATCGACTGCAACGGCGCGCTCGATGGCGATGAGGGCCTGTTTCACGACGGCGGCGCACCGGTGATCGTGGTGACGAGCGCTGACGCGCCCGGGAAAGGCCTGCCGAACGCCGAGACGATCCGCCTGCAATCTTCCGGCAAGGGCCTGGCGACGGGCGCAATCCTCGATGCGCTGGCTGCGCGCGGGCTTCATCGCGTTCTCGTGGAAGGCGGCGCGCGCACGATCGCCCGGTTCATCGAGGAGAGGCAGGTTGACCGGCTGCATGTCGCCATTTCGCCGCTGATCATCGGCGCGGGCCCGAGCGGCATCAATCTGCCGCCGGTCGCGCGGCTTGCCGACGCATTGCGCCCGCCGGCAGCCGTCTACAATCTGGGCAGCGACGTTCTCTTCGATTGCGCGCTTTCAGACCGGCAGGGCCAGTAGGTCGGTGTGGCCGACCGTGCAATGACTGCCGGGCTTCTCGGCAGCGGCGAGCCGGAAGGCGATCCAGTCGTCGATATCGCTCGACCTCAGCCCGCCGATCTCCTGCAATGGCTGACGGAACCCTTCAATGAAGGCCTTCTGAAGAGGCGCGCTGTCGCTTGAAAGACGCCAGGGGCTTTCTCCGGTTTCAACACGGAAACCATGATCGCCGAAAAGGACCGCAAGGCGCGCCGCCGCTTTTGGCCCGAGCGCGACGCCAAAACCCTTGTCCGTCTGCTGATGCCGGTTGAAGGCCGCGACCACGGTCTCATCCAGCGGATGCGCCTCCGACCAGTCGATCCGGCCGTCATAGTTCAACGCGGCATAAAGCCCGACCGAACAGACGGCGAGCCGCTCGGCAAAGCGCGCCGAGAAATCCTCCGAGCAGAGGTCGAACAGCGCCGATGCGGTGACGATTGCGGCATCTTCCAGCGGCAAGCCGACAAGATCGTTGAGGTCATGCCTGCGCAGGGCGATCCCGGCATGCGCTTCGCTACGGCGCTCCGCCTCTTTAAGCAGCAGCGGATCGTTGTCGAGCAGCAGCCAGTTCTTGTCTGCAGGCACCGCATGGGCGAGGCATCGAAGCGTCGAGCCGGTTCCGCATCCGATATCGATGACCAGAGGCTTGGCTGCGCCCGAAAGATGGCGGGCAAATGCTTCGACAAGCCTCTCGTCCCGGGCGGCCTTGTCCGCCGGTTCGCGCAGGGTCAGCCAGTCGGCGTCAAAACTCATGTCAGTTTCTCCAGCATGTCCGAAACAATGCGGCCGGTCTCGTCCCAGCGGGGAAGGGCGCTTCCCGCGCGGCGGGCGCCCTTCGTCTTGCGGCGGCGGATATCCGGATCGGAAAGCAGGGCGCGCAGGGCAGCGGCAAAGGCGTCGACGTTATCGACGTCCACGAGGAAGCCTGCCTCTTCCGGAACCACGTCCGGCACCGCGCCCGCCCGGCAGCCAATCACCGGCAGTCCGCGGGCGAGCGCCTCGGCAAAGACCATGCCATAGCCCTCGTAGCGGCTGGCGAGGGCGAAGAGATCGGCGCCGGCATAAAGCGGCCCCGTATCGTCCACCGCGCCGGTCAGGCGGACCCGTCCGCCAAGACCAAGCGCTTCGATCTGCCGTTCGATGGCAGCCGCCGTCTCGCCGTCGAGGTCACGGCTGCCGGCGATCGTCGCCGTCCAGGCAAGGTCTTCGACCTTTCCCAGCGCGGCGACAAGAACGTCATGTCCCTTGCGCGGCGTCAGAGAGCCGATGGACAGAATATGAGGGATGTCGCCGCTTCCATGGGCGTGCGAAGCGGGATCCGTGCCCGGAACGGCGATTGTGATCCTGTCGGGCGCGACGGCAAAGCCCCGTTCCAGCTCCCGCGCCGTTTCGGGCGAGGTGACGATGATATGGCGGGCATGTTCGAGCGCCTGGGTCTCGCTCTTGCGAAAGACTTCCGCCCGCTCGCGCGACAGCCCGGTCTCGAGCGCCAGCGGATGATGCACCAGGGCGACGAGGTTCAGGCGTTCGCCTTCCCGCGCGGCAAAGCCGTCCAGAACGCCGAAGGCGAGGCCGTCGATCATCACCAGCGTATCATCGGCAAGGGCCGACAGCGCCTGTTCCGCCCTGGCAATCGCCGCGGGAGCTGCGTCCGGAAAACCATCGCCGAGCGGCAGGAGATCAACCTGCCAGCCGGCCTCTTCAAGCGCCGCGATCAGCCGGCGGTCATAGCCATAGCCGCCGGTTCGAAGCTGAAGATTACCGGGATAGGCGAAGACAAGCCTCACAGATCGGCCTCGTACCAGCCGCGCGCGGCGTGGGATTCGTGCAGTGTGACGCGGATCTTGCGGATCCTGTCGCTGCCCGGACCGAGCCTGCCTTGCGCAACCGCTTCGGCGAGCTGGTCGAAAATATATTTCGCGATCACCTCGGTTGTCGTCACTTTGCCGGCAAAGGCTTCCAGCGCGTCAAGGTTCTGGTAGTTGAGCGGTTTCAGAACGTCACCCAGAACCGAGGTTGCCGCGCCGATATCGACCGCCAGGCCATCCTCGTCCAGATCGGCTGTGAAGAAAGCCGCGTCGGTGACAAAGGTTGCGCCATGTATGGCCTGGGCGGGTCCGAACACCGGGCGGGGAAGGGAGTGGGCGATCATGATGTGATCGCGAACCTCGACAGCAAACATATGGTTTTTCCTCAGTAGCGGATGCGGTGGCAGAGCGTATCGGGAGACGACAGGATGCCGGAATAGGCCGCCTCGATCTCCTCAAATGAAGTGTCGCCCGAAATCAGCGCGTCAAGGCGGGCATCGGCAAGAAGCTGCAGCGCCTTTCCCATGCGCCGCGCAAACGTCCAGCGGGCGCGGTGTGAGGGCGGCAGCGAACCGACCTGGGAACTGACGATGGCAAGCCGCCGCGCGTGAAACGGTCCGCCGAGCGGAATCGCGGCATCGCCGCTGCCGTGCCAGCTCGCCTCGACAATCCGCGCTTCCTGCCCGGCTGCGGCGATGGCCGCGCCAAGCGCCTTGTCGGATCCAGACGCATTGACCGCCACGTCAAAGGGGCCTTCGTAATTGCCGTTCGCGAAGGCGAGGCCGAGCTTTTCGGCGAGCGCGGCCCGGTTCTCGTTGGGATCGATCAGCGTCGTCTCGGTCGCCGGAATGGAGGACGCCAGGAAGGCGACCAGAGCACCGACAGTGCCCGCGCCGAAGACGGCGACCGTATCGCCCGGCTGGATGCCGGCATCCCAGACAATGTTCAGCGCGGTCTCCATATTGGCGGCGAGAACCGCGCGTTCCGGCGGCAGGTCCCCGGGCAAGGGGGACAGCATGGCGGCGGGCGCCACGAACCGGTCCTGATGGGGATGGAGGCAGAAGACGAGCCGGCCGACGCTCCCGTCCGGGCCCTCGGCGATCCTTCCGACGGCGGCATAGCCATATTTAACCGGAAAGGGAAAATCCCCCGCCATATTGGGGCCGCGCATGCGCTCGCGCTCGCTTTCCGGCACCCTGCCGTGGAAAACGAGGCTCTCCGTGCCCCGGCTCACCCCGGTGAACAGCGTCTCGACAAGCGCCTCGTCGGTGCCGGGACGCCGCAGTCTTTCCTCGCGCAAGAGAGCGCGCCCGGCTTCGGGAAACCACAAGGCCCGTGCCTCAAGCTGCCGTTCTCTTTCTGACAATGCCCTCTCCCTGCCGCAATCGATGACCATTCGTTCAAAGACGTCAACGGCTCGGCCTTTGTTCCGGATCACGCGAAGTTGCTCTTCAATTTCTGTTTTTTGTGCAGCAGACTGAACCACTTGGGAAGAGCAAACGTTCATAGGAAGAGAACCAACGCATTTTCCGGACGCCCGCGACGGTCTGTCGACCGAAAGGCAGCGCGCCCGAGGAGGAAATAAGCATGCGGCAAGACAAGAGTTTTGATTTTGCGACCCTTACCCCCGAAGCGGAGGTGGAGCGGGCCGTTGCCGAACTGCGTTTCGGTCGCCCCGTGATCATGCGTGAGGTCGGGAGGCGGATCGCCGCGCTCGCGCTTGATTGCGTCGCGCCGGCGCTGTTCGACCAGTTCGCCCGCGCCGCCGAAAACCGCCACAGCCTGTTCCTGACGCGCGAACGGGCTGACAGGCTCGGCATTCGCGCTGATGGCGGGATCGCCGTGCCGCTTGCCGGGATTGGGTTTGACGAGGCCTCAAGGCTTGCCTATGCGCTCTCCAGCGAGAAACCCGCCGCCTGGACGGACGCCGATCCTCTGGCGGCGGCCTCGCAGGAACTGGCGCGGCTTGCGCTCCTGCTGCCGGCCATGGTGACAAGCGAAATCGCGCCGGAAGACGGGCGGTTCGCCGCCTGCCAGGAAATCGACTTTGCAACGCTTGATCAAAGCGAGGGCGCCCGGCAGAATTTCCAGCAGGTGGTACGCACGCGGGTGCCGCTGAAGGAGATCGGCGACGCCGACTTCGCCGTTTTCCGCGGCGGGCTGGCGCAAAAGGACCAGATCGCCATCATCGTCGGCAAGCCGGACCTCGGCGCGCCGGTGCCGGTGCGCATCCACTCCTCCTGCATTACCGGCGATCTTTCCGGCTCGCTCAAATGCGATTGCGGCGACCAGCTTCGAAATGGACTGAAACAGCTTAAGGCCGCCGGCGGCGGCGTGCTGGTCTATCTCGACCAGGAGGGACGCGGCACCGGCATCGGCGCCAAGATGCGCGCCTATGGTTATCAGCATCAGGGCCTCGACACGATCGACGCCGACGCCGAACTGGGCCTTGCAAGCGATCACCGCCGCTACGAGGCCGCCGCCGCCATGCTCAGCCTGCTCGGCATTTCCAGCGTGGTGCTGCATACCAACAATCCGACGAAGATTGACGGACTGCGTGCAAACGGCATTGATGTATCGGGCCATGTCCGCGTTACCGGCACGGTCACGACCGACAATGTCAACTATCTTCGCACCAAGACGCTGAGGGCCGGCCATACCCTGGAGCTCGAAAGCCTGATCGCGGCGGAATAGGACGAGATGAGCACGCTTGAACCGCCGACTTCCGGGCGACCCTATCTGCGCCATTTCCGCTTGCCTGTTCAGGAGGGCAGCGAGGAAAGAGCACAATCGCGGGAACGCCGCCTCATCAAGAGCACGCTGACGACGCTTTCGGCGATCTATCTCGTCTCGATCGCGGCCTTCATTGTGCTGGCCGAACGGCTTGCGACGGGGCCTGATGCCGTGGTCGCGTCGGCGCTCACGCTGCTCGTCATCTTCGCGCTGGTGGTTCACGCGCTGCCCGGCCATGACCATGCCCGTTTCGGTCCGGCCAATATCATCACTGCCATCCGCGCGGCGATGGTGAGCTTTTTCGGCGCGGCGATGTTTTTCGGCAATCTCTCGGAGACTATCGAGCTCTATGCGCTCGTTATCCTCGTCGTGAGCGCGCTTGCGCTGGACGGGGTCGATGGTCACCTCGCCCGACGCACCCGCCTTCAGTCGGCGCTCGGCACGCGGTTCGACATGGAGGTCGATGCCTTCCTGATCCTGCTTCTGTCTGTTGCGGCCTTCCTGCTCGGCAAGGCCGGCATCTGGGTGCTGGCGATCGGCTCGATGCGCTATGGCTTCGTGCTGGCGCAGCTCGGTCTGCCCTTCCTGAAGGCGCCCCTCCCGCCCTCTTTCCGGCGCAAGGTGATCTGCGTGATCCAGGTGGCCGCACTTTGCGTCCTGCTTCTGCCCATCATCGCGCCGCCGGTCTCAACTGCGGTCGCGGCGATCGCCCTTCTCCTGATCACCTATTCCTTCGGGGTTGATATCGTTCACCTCGCACGCCGACGTCACCGCCCGTCATGATCGCGCCGGCGTCGCAGCGTGGCTGCCAGCAGGACAAGGCCCTGCGGGGCGACGCCGAAAAGCGAGATGAGGCCGTAGAGCAGGCTCGCCGAAAGTCCTTCGGCGCTGGTGAGCCCGAAGAGCGGCCAGAGAGCGGCGGCGGCCGCCTCCCGCGTGCCCCAGCCGCCGACGCCCGCCGGGATCAGCATCGTCATCAGGCAAAGCGGGATGACCGTGACGGCGGCAACAGGCGGCAGCGGCGCGCCGGTGGCATCAGCCGCGATCATGAACACGGCGATATAGGACACCACCGTCAGCATGCTGAGACCGAACTGGATGCCGGCCGCGCCGCGCCGCCAGAAGACGGCGGCAAGATCGGGCTTGAGCGTTTCGAACCGGGCAAAAAGCCTGCTGCGGGCAATGACCAGGCCAAGACCTGCGGCAAGCGCCAGAAAACCCGTGCAGATGAAAACCAGCCGATAGAAGCCGGGCGGCAGGCTTTCCGCCAGAAGCAGCGGCCAGGCGAACAGGCCGGCGCCGGCGACAAGGAAGAACGCAAACTGCCCCGAAAGCCGTTCGAGCACGATCGCCGCCGCCGGCCTTTTCCAGCCATCTTCCGTGCGGGCGCGATAGGCGCGCACCGCATCGCCCGCCATGCCGCCCGGCAGCACCTGGTTGACGAAACTGGCGATGTAATATTCGCCTATGGCAAGGCGGACGGGAATGGCGTGGCCGAGTCTTGCGGAGGTGAACCGCCAGCGCAGCGCCGACAGGATGACCTGCAACTGCACGATGGCCAGCGCGGCCGCCAGCGGCGCGACAGTGACATTCTCGAAGGCCGCCGCCACATCGGCGGGGTCGACAGCGATAACCAGTCCGGCAATGATCGCCAGACAGAAGATCACAGCAAGGACGCCATATGCGGACAACAGCCGCTCCTCTTGCATTCACGCGGGTTTCGGATGACCGGACGGTCGAGTCATGATGGCTGAGCGACCGCCTGGCAAGCAGAACCTTTCAGCGCGGGGCATCGGCGCGGCGCTTGCCTTCTCGCTCGTCGCCCTTTTCGTGCTCAATCTTCCGGACCATCCGCATGCCTTCTCGCTCCGGGCCTTCCTGCATCTGCCGGTGGAGATCCCGATCCTGGCGCTGGCGCTGGTGCTCTTGCCGCGCCGCATGGCGCTCTGGCTTGCCGCCCTTTCAACCGGCGCGCTCGGGCTCGTGCTGTTCCTCAGGCTCGGGGATATCGGCGTGCAGTCGGCCTTCCAGCGCCGCTTCAATCCCTATCTCGACGTCCGGATCTTCGCCGATGGATGGAACGTGTTTTCCGGCGCCGTCGGGCCCCTCGCCGCATCACTGGCGGTTGCCGGCGCGGTGATCGCCTTCCTTGCCGTGCTGGCATTGTTCTTCCTTTCCGCCCGTGCGCTTACGCGTCTTTCCGGCACGGCGGCGCGCAATCTGGTGATCGCCTTTTCCGGCGTCCTGGCCGCGGGGTTATTCCTGTGGGGTGCGGGACTGGCAACCGGAACCCGGCCCTATGCCGATACCGGCGGCTCCGCCTATGTCGTCTCCCGCGTCCAGGCGGTGGCAAAGGCGATGCGGGACATGCGGCGCTTCGACGGGATGCTCGCGACAAGCGACAGCCTGCCGGATGCCGATACGCTTTTCCGGGCGGTCGAAGGGCGCGATATCGTGCTTGTTTTCATCGAATCCTACGGCCGCAGCGCGGTCGAAGACCCGCGCTATGCGCCGCTGATCGACCCGCGCCTCGATGCGGTCGAGGCGGAACTGAGCGAGGCCGGTTTTGCCTCCGCCAGCGGCTGGAGCGTGTCGCCGACCATGGGCGGCCTCAGCTGGCTTGCCCACGGCACCTTCCTCTCCGGTCTCTGGGTCGACAACCAGGCCCGTTATGACCGGCTGATGATGAGCGACCGCAAGAGCCTCAACCGGCTGTTCCGTGAAGCCGGCTGGCGCACCGCCGCCATCATGCCAGCGATCACCATGGACTGGCCGGAAGGCAGTTACTACGGCTATGATACGATCTTCGCCTCGGATGATCTCGGCTATGAGGGAAAGCCGTTCAACTGGGTGACCATGCCCGACCAGTACACGCTTTTGGCCTTTGACCGGCTGGTGCGCCACACGGGAGACGACCGGCCGGTGATGGCCGAGATCGCGCTGATCTCCAGTCACGCCCCTTGGACGCCGGTGCCCGAGCTGATCGACTGGGCCGATGTCGGCGATGGCCGCGCCTTCGATGCGCAGGCGACAAGCGGTGATCCGCCGGCGGTGGTCTGGTCCGACCGCGACCGGGTGCGGCGTCAATATATCGAGACCATCGATTATTCGCTGCAGACCATCGGCGACTATATCGCGCGTTTCGGCGAGGACGCCGTCTTTATCGTGCTTGGCGATCACCAGCCCGCGCCGCTCGTCACCGGGCCGGATGCCTCGCGCGCCGTGCCCGTCCACGTCATCAGCCGCGATGCGCAACTTGTCGAACGGTTTGAGGCGGAAGGTTTTACGCCCGGCATGATCCCCGGCGCCGATGCGTCCGAACTGTCCATGGACACGATGCGGGACAGGGTGATCCGGCTGTTCTCCGCGCCGCCGTCCACCGTTCAGCCTGCCCCGGCGGCCCTCAACGGGGCCTTATGACGAAGAAAATCGGATCCGGTCGCGGGCATCAGCGGAAAGCCCGTCGATGCGGCGTTCAGCCGATCAGCCGCGCCGTATAGATTTCGCCTGCGGGCAGCGGCAAAAGGCGGTCTGCCATTTCGCGCTTCAGCGCTTCGTGGCGTTCGGTTTCCGCGGCCGACTTGTCCTTCTTGCCGCCGAGCCGTACGAATTCCTCCAGCACATGTCCGGGTTTGATGACGGCTTCCGCCAGTTTTCCGCGATAGGAAAAGCGGAAGAGATAAGGTCCCGGCGGATCGGTGATCACGTCCTTGCCGCCGAGAGGACGGAAGACGGCGAGCCGGTCTTCCGTCAGCGCCCGCGTCACCATTTCCAGCGCATCGCGCCCGCCCGGGCCGGTGAAGGCGGTGAGCACCGAGATTTCGCGGCGCTCCAGCGGCGCATCATCAAGCAGCGGAAAGGCCGCCTGCATGGCTTTCAGCCCGTGGACCACGCCGCCCGGAAAACCGCCGCCATGATAGGCCATGATATCGTTGAAGGAAAAGGTGAGGTCGCGGCCGCCTTCGCGGACCGTGATCGTGTCATGCATCGAGAAAACCCTTCAGATTGGGAATGAACCGGTCGAGGAAACGCGTCGTCGCCGGCATGAAATGCGAACCGTGGTGGAACATCGGGTCCAGCGAGGAGATGATCATCCGCCCGGGCGTCGACACGTCGTCGATATAGAAGATCGCGCGGCCCTCGCCGTCGCGCACAAGAACTGTGGCGCCTTCCGGTGGTTCGAAAAAGCCGTGCAGATGCCAGGTCGCGTCGCGGGCGCTCATCCCCGCCATCAGCGGATGGGCGGGCTCGGCGATCGTGACGCCGAGATCGGCCCCCGGCTCCAGCCACCACCACCAGTTCGTCGGGGTCCGGGTGAAGGCGACGTTGGGCAGCCACAGATGCGAGAGGCTTTCGCCAAGCGCGACCACCGTGCCGCCGGCGGCAAGATGCCGGTCGATGACGGGCCGTTGCGCGATCATCCGCTGCGCGGGCGTGCGGCAGGGCACCCACAGCGTATCATCATCACGCAAACTCTCGCCAAGGGCTTCCGGCATCGTGATCACGTCGAACAGGTCGCCATAGCGTGGACCTTCGAGGCTGCGGATCTGGTAATAGCAACCCGATGAGGGCAGGACGAGGCGCTTTTCCCGTTTGGGCGCGGACCGGAAGCCCGGATAGTCCTCCGCATCGGCCAGACGCTTTCGGTAGTCGTCTGCGGTTTGCGTCGCCGTCATCGGATCAACGCAATCGCCGCCATTGGCCCAGGCGATGATGCGCGCGGCAAGCGTTGCCGGCAGGTTCCATTCGCGCCCCATCGTGGCAAGGTCGTTGCCCGCATGGCTGAAGATGCGTCCGCCTTCGGGCCGCGCCCAGACCCAGTCGACCGGCACGGCGCCCGGCCCGAGCCCGTTGACGATGACGGCGCCCTCCGGCGGCGGGTTGCATCCGCGTCCGTAAAACCCGGCAACGTTCTTGTTGGTCTCGAGCTTTTCCAGATCTATACCGTCGAAGATCGGATGGGCATTGGCGGCCGAGAGATCGAAATCCGGCCGCTTCGGCGCAGCAATCGGCCGATATTGCGCCATGCCATCGACCAGCGGACGCAGCATGTGACCATTGAAGAGCCAGCGGCCGCCGCGGCTCAGAAAGGCGGCAAGCGCCGCCTTGAGGCCGAGCATGGCGTTCTGATCAAGCTGATTGCCGGTGATCAGTCCGTCATGGTTGGCCAGATGTTCTGCGCGCAGGTCGCACTGGTCGACAATGGTGACCACGCCTTCGGCTTCGGCCTGACGAAAGGTCTCTGACGGCCCCTCATAGGCCGATTTGACATAAAGAACGCTCATGAAAATTCCCTTCCGGCGAAAGCCGGTATCACGGCCTTGCGGGTGCCGCTTTCCGGTCCCGTCAGGTCCACCCAGCGCATGTCGACGCCGTAAAGCTTCGCCAGCGCCTCGGGCACGATCATCTCCTCCACCGTGCCGTTCTCCTCGTGTCCGCCCGGCATCATCATCAGCACGTCGTCGGCGGCTGCCAGCGCGTGGTTCGGGTCGTGCGTGGTGAAGAGAATCGCCTTGTCGCGCCGCGCGCGCAGCATGTTCAGAAGATCGAGCGTCTTTGCCTGGTTGCCGAGGTCGAGCGCCGAGGTCGGCTCGTCGAAGACCAGCGCGGGCGAGCCGGTGGCGAGCGCCCGGGCAATCAGGATCATCTGCCGCTGTCCGCCCGACATGCGGTCATAGCGGTGAACTGCCAGATGCGTGGCGCCGACGATTTCCAGCGCCTCTTCCGCTGCCGCGATGTCATCCTTGCCCGGCTGGCCGAAAAGACCGATCTGCGCGGCATGGCCCATGACCACGACATCGAGGCCGGAGAGCTTCGCCTGTGACGCCCCGTGCTGCGGCACGTAGCCGGCGATCCTCGGTGCGGTGCGCCGCCCCGTCCTCAGCGGCTGGAAGCCGAGGAGCGCGCGCAGAAGCGTCGTCTTGCCCCGGCCGTTCGGCCCGAGGATCGCCATGGTGCGTCCGACCGGCACCTCGAAGCTCACATCGCGGAAGATGACATTGTGACCGAAGGCGACGCTGGCATTTTCAAGTCCGATCATGGCTGGTTCGCCTTCGAGAAATGCCGGCGCAGAAGCAGGCCGAAGACCGGCGCGCCGATCAGCGCCGTCAGCACGCCGAGCGGGATTTCCGCAGACGTCAGCGTGCGCGCCAGCGTATCGACAAAGGTGAGATAGGCGGCCCCCAGAATGGCCGAGGCCGGGATCAGCACACGGTGATCCTCGCCCACCAGAATGCGCGCGGCATGGGGAATAACGAGGCCGATCCAGCCGATAATGCCGGCAATCGCAACCGAAGTCGCCGTCATCAGCGCCGTGGCGATGAAGATGAACCAGCGTTCGCGATCCGGATTGACGCCGAGCGAACGCGCCTCGGTATCTTCCAGCGCCAGAAGATTGAGCCGGTAGCGGAAGAGCCAGATGGCGACGATGCCGATGGCAAGGCCCGGCAGCCCGAGCCAGAACCGCGCCCAGGTGGCCGTCGAAAACGAGCCCATCAGCCAGTAGACGATCGCCGGCAACGAGGTGTTGGGGTCGGCAACAAACTGCACCACGGAGACGAGCGCGGAGAACAGCGCGCCGACCACCATGCCCGAGAGAATGACGGTGACGATCTCGGTGCGCCCGTTGATGCGCGCCAGGAGGCCGACGATGACGAGGGCGGCAAGTCCGAAGATGAAGGCGAGCCCCAGAAGCGTAACCCCGGCATAGCCGAGCAGAATGGCAAGCGCGCCGCCAAAGGCAGCCCCCTGGCTGATGCCGAGCACCTGTTGCGAGACCAGCGGATTGCGGAAGACGCCCTGAAGCGCTGCACCGCCGACAGCCAGCGCCGCGCCGGAAACGGCGGCGATCAGAACGCGCGGCATGCGCACCAGCAGCACGATCCGCTCGTCGATAGTCTCAAGCGGCGCGGAAGGTGCTGCGATCCAGGCAAGAATGATCTCGGCAATCCGGCCGGGCGAGACTGAAAATCGCCCCGCGCCGATGGCAAAGACCAGGGCCGCGAAAAGTGCTGCAAAAAGGCCGACGAAGACGCCGGCCCGCAAGGCGCCGGACCCGCCGCAAAGGCGGGCGCCGGCTGTCACATCGCTCATGACTTGGCCTTGAACTGATCGTAATTGGCCGCGCCGTCATTGAGGTCGGTCCAGAGAATGCCGTCAATGTCGTCTTCGGTCAGATCGTAGTCGTAGATCTTCGCATAGGCGTCCTTCATCTCGGCACGGAGGTCATAGTCGAAGACATCCGGGTGCAGGAGCTCGGCAAGCCACATCCAGGTCAGCGGGCTCTCCGTGTTCGGCGGATCCCAGCGATAGCCGCCGAGCGGCATGCGGTAGACCTTGTGGTTCCGCGCCGCATTGGTGAGCGACAGGATCGGGTCCTCATAGATGCGCTCGGGCGAAATATCGCTCTCGAAATTGTTGAGCAGGATGACGTCGGGGTTCCAGGCGGCGATCTGTTCGGGATTGATGGTCACGCCATTGGCCTCGAGGTCAGCCGAGGCGCTCTTGCCGCCGGTAAGCTCGATATACCAGCTATTGTAATTGTTCTTCGCGCCCGACGCCTTCAGCGTCTCCTGGGCGCGCAGAAGGTAGAGCACTTTCGGCTTGTCGGCCTCGTCGATGGCGGCGGCCTTGTCGGCGATGTCGTTGGCGACCTCTTCGCGCCATTCGATCAGCGGGCCGATGCGGTCGTCACGGCCCATGGCGACGGCCGACATGGTCATGTAGTCGCGCGCCTTTTCCTCCGTGCCGTAGGAGATCAGCATGGTCGTCAGCCCGGCATTGGTGATCGGGTCGACAAGATCATTGCCGCGATCGGCCCACTGGATGACGAGATCGGGATTGGTGGCGGCCAGTTCCTCGACATTGGGAATGAAGTTCGGCGCGGTGATGTCGGAGGAGATGTTTCTGGCCTCCGGATAGATCTTGCCGAGAATGCCGTCGAGCACGGCCTGTTTTGCGACCGGGTTCATGCCGACCTGCTTTTCGACGCCGCCATCGATCGCGATCAGCGTCGAGGCCATCGGCATCGGGATCGAGGCAACGCGCTCGGCGGGTTTCTCCAGAACCACTGCGCGGCCGGCCTGGTCGGTGATTTCGATCGGGTCGGCATGGGCGATGCTTGCGCCGGCCAGGATGAGGGAAGCGATGCCGAGCGGCAAGACGGTCTTCATGGGAAGCTCCTTTGACATATGGCAGGTAGGAACTTTTATATTAAGGTGATTTTTACAGTCAAGTTTTAATGCAACCCAGGCGCTATTTGGTCGCAGGGCGCGTATCGAAACTTCGACGGTTCAGGCGCGTGGGCGGGAGACGTTCGGTTATTCGAAACCGACGGCAAGGATGCCTGGCAGGCGCGAAAATCCCGAAATTAAGTGCAAATAAATCAATGCTTTATTCGGCTCTCCGTATAAAACATCACAGAAAATAGAACAAATCCCTTTTTGCGTGATGTTTTATGCGCTATATAAGTGACCGATCGGTCGGCGAATTGAGGGTTCCCGACCGGATGCCCGGCGAAAGCGGCTCGCGCAGCCGTCATGCGGGCAAGGGATTTGACGCGGCTGCTGCCGCCGAAGGAGGAGCATTCATGGCGCAAGCCTTTATCTGCGATGGAATCCGCACGCCTGTGGGCCGCTATGGCGGCGCGCTGTCCGCCGTGCGCGCCGATGATCTGGCAGCCGTGCCGCTTTCCGCATTGCAGGAGAGAAACGGCGAGGTCGACTGGGAAAGCGTCGATGATGTCATTCTCGGCTGCGCCAACCAGGCGGGCGAGGACAATCGCAATGTCGCGCGCATGGCGGTGCTGCTCTCCGGCCTGCCGGAAGGCGTGCCGGGCACCACGGTCAACCGGCTCTGCGGTTCGGGCATGGATGCGATCGGCCTTGCCGCGCGCACCATCCGCGCCGGCGATGGCAGCCTGATGATTGCCGGCGGCGTTGAAAGCATGAGCCGCGCGCCCTTCGTCATGGGCAAGGCGGAAACGGCTTTTTCCCGCAAGGCGGAAATCTACGACACCACGATCGGCTGGCGCTTCAAGAACAGGAAGTTTCACAGTGCGTTCGGCACGCACTCCATGCCCGAGACCGCCGACAATGTTGCCGCCGATTATGATATTTCCCGCGAGGATCAGGACCGGTTCGCGGCCATGAGCCAGGCGCGCTGGAAGGCGGCCCAGGACGCCGGCGTCTATGCCGATGAAATCGTGCCGGTCACCATTCCCCGGAAGAAGGGCGATCCGGTTGTCTTCGATACCGACGAGCATCCGCGTCCGGGCACCACGGCCGAGGTTCTGGCCAAGCTCAAGGGCGTCAATGCGCCGGAGCTTTCCGTTACCGCCGGCAATGCGTCCGGCGTCAATGACGGCGCGGCCGGACTGCTGATCGCTTCGGAACAGGCGGCAAGCGCGAACGGCCTTACGCCGAAGGCGCGGATCGTTGCCATGGCGGCTGCCGGCGTCGCTCCGCGCGTCATGGGCATCGGCCCGGTTCCGGCCACCCGCAAGGTGCTGAAGCTCGCCGGACTTTCGCTTTCCGACATGGACGTGATCGAGCTCAACGAGGCCTTTGCCGCGCAAAGCCTTGCCGTCCTGCGCGAACTCGGCCTTCCCGATGACGCGGCCCATGTGAACGCCAATGGCGGTGCGATCGCCATCGGCCATCCGCTTGGCATGTCCGGCGCCCGACTGGTGCTGACGGCCGCAAACCAGCTTCACCGCACCGGCGGGCGCTACGGCCTTTGCACCATGTGCATCGGCGTCGGCCAGGGCATTGCCATGATTATCGAACGGATCTGACCAAGGAGGCCTTGAGAGCCATGTATGCACAGATGGTAAAATCGGAAGGCATGAAATCCCGCGAAGAGATGTCGCCGGAAGAACAGGCCTTCCAGGACCGCATTGACCGCGGCGAGAAGATCGAGCCGAAGGACTGGATGCCCGAGGGCTACCGCAAGACGCTGGTGCGCCAGATCGGTCAGCACGCCCATTCGGAAATCGTCGGCCAGCTTCCCGAGGGCAACTGGATCACCCGCGCGCCCTCGCTGGAGCGCAAGGCGATCCTGCTGGCAAAAGTGCAGGACGAGGCCGGCCACGGGCTCTACCTCTATTCGGCCGCCGAAACGCTCGGCGTTTCGCGCGACGACCTGATGGAAAAACTCCATGACGGGCGGATGAAATATTCCTCGATCTTCAACTACCCGACGCTGAACTGGGCTGATATGGGCGCTGTCGGCTGGCTGGTCGATGGGGCTGCGATCATGAACCAGGTGCCGCTGCAGCGCACATCCTTCGGGCCCTATTCGCGGGCGATGATCCGCATCTGCAAGGAGGAAAGCTTCCACCAGCGCCAGGGCTATTCGATCATGATGAAGATGGCCTTCGGCACGCCGGAGCAGAAGGAGATGGCGCAGGATGCGCTGAACCGCTTCTGGTACCCGTCGCTGATGATGTTCGGCCCGTCCGACAAGGATTCGGTGCATTCCGCACAGTCGATGGCGTGGAAGATCAAGATCAACACCAATGACGAGCTGCGCCAGAAATTCGTCGACCAGACGGTGCCGCAGGCGAAATATCTGGGCCTGTCGATCCCGGACGAGAACCTTGCCTGGAACGAGGAGAAGGGCGGCTACGACTTCTCCGAGCCGGACTGGTCGGAATTCTTCGAGGTGATCAAGGGCAATGGCCCGTGCAACCGCGAACGCATCGAAGCCCGCCGCAAGGCCTGGTATGACGGCGAATGGTTCCGCGACGGGCTTGCCGCCCACGGCGAAAAGGAAGCGCGGCGCGCCAAGGCGCCGGTCGCGGCCGCAGAATAAGCGCACAGCGTTTCTCAAGGGAGGAAAACATGTCCAAGGAATGGCCGCTCTATGAAGTCTTCATCCGGGGTCAGCACGGTCTGAACCACCGCCATGTCGGCAGCCTGCACGCGCCGGACGCGGAAATGGCGATCCGCCACGCCCGCGACGTCTACACCCGCCGCAAGGAAGGCGTGTCGATCTGGGTGGTGAAGTCGAACGACATCACCGCATCCTCGCCGTCGGAAAAGGGCCCGCTCTTCGATCCGGCCGAAAGCAAGGCCTATCGTCATCCGACCTTCTTCGATATTCCGGAAGAAGTGGGGCATATGTGATGACCGCGACCGTCGAACATACGGGCAACGTCACGCCGATGGCGATTTCGACGACGCCCGACCCTTTCATCGGCGATGAAGCCCTGCGCCCGGCTTTCTTCGAGTGGCTCTGTCGCCTTGGCGATTCGACGCTGGTGCTCGGCCACCGCGTTTCCGAATGGTGCGGCCATGCGCCGGTGCTCGAGGAAGATATCGCCTTCGCCAATACCGCGCTCGATCTCATCGGTCATACCCAGATGTGGCTGGGGCTTGCCGGCGAGGTGGAGGGCGAGGGCCGCAGCGCCGATAATCTCGCTTACCTGCGTGATGCCGCAAAATTCCGCAACCTGCTGATCACCGAACTGCCGAAGGGCGACATGGGCGTCACCGTGATGCGCCAGTTCCTGTTCGATGCCTGGCATTTCGCCCTGCTGAAGCAACTGACGGGTTCGAAGAGCCCGCGCGTTGCCGAGATTGCCGCCAAGGCGGTCAAGGAAGCGGCCTATCATTTCGAGCGTTCCGCCGATCTGGTGATCCGGCTCGGCGACGGGACCGAGGAAAGCCATCGGCGCATGCAGGACGCGCTCGACTATCTCTGGCCCTATACCGGCGAGATGTTCATCACCGATGACATCGACCGGAGGATCGCGGAGGCGGGGATTGCGCCCGCGCCCGATGCACTGAGGGCCGAATGGGACCGGACGCTCGCTTCTGTCTTCTCCGAGGCGACGCTGAAGGCGCCGGAAGAGGGCTATGCCCATACCGGCGGCAAGACCGGGCGGCATACGGAGCATCTGGGCTTCATCCTGGCCGAGCTGCAATTCCTGCAGCGCGCCTATCCGGGAGCGGAATGGTGAGTGCTGCAACCGCCCTTCTGCCCTCGCCGGAAGAGGTGATGGCCTGGCTTTCCGAGGTGCCCGATCCCGAAATCCCGGTGATCTCGATCACCGAGCTCGGCATCGTGCGCAAGGTCGGCCATGACGGCGCAACGCTGGTTGTCACCGTGACACCCACCTATTCCGGCTGCCCGGCCGTGTCGCTGATCAATCTGGAAATCGAGGCCAAGCTCTTGGAAAAGGGCGTCGAGGATTTCCGGATCGAGCAGCAGCTCTCCCCGCCCTGGACGACGGATTTCCTGTCTCAGGAGGCGCGGGAAAAGCTTCGCGCATACGGCATTGCCCCGCCGATCGACGGTACGGCGGCCGATGGCCGTCTCGTGGCGCGCGCCGCGCGTCTTTCCGGCCGCTCAAATCTCGTCATTGCCTGTCCGCGCTGCGGTTCGGGCAATACGGAGAAGGTATCCCAGTTCGGCTCGACCCCCTGCAAGGCGTCCTATCGCTGCAAGGACTGTCTGGAGCCGTTCGATTATTTCAAGTGTATCTGAGGAGGAGTGATCAGATGGCACGGTTTCATCCGCTGGAAGTGACTGACATTCGCCGCGAAACGGCCGATGCGGTGGTGCTCACGCTGAAGCCCCGCGACGAGGATGCGAGCGCTTTCGGCTTTACCCAGGGTCAGTATCTGACCTTTCGCCGCCAGTTCGACGGCGAGGAAGTGCGCCGGTCCTATTCGATCTGCGCGGGTCTCGACGAGGGTTGCCTCAAGGTCGGCGTCAAGCGCGTGGAAGGCGGCGCCTTTTCCACCTTCGCCAATGAAGAGCTGAAGCCCGGCGACGTCATCGAGGCGATGCCGCCGATGGGCAAGTTCTTCACCCCGCTCGACGCCGGGGTGAGCAAGGATTATCTCGGCTTCGCCGGCGGTTCCGGCATCACGCCGCTGCTTTCGATCGTCAAGACGGTGCTGGCCCGCGAGCCGCAATCGCGCTTCACGCTGGTCTATGCCAACCGCCAGATCAAGTCGATCATGTTCCGCGAGGAGCTGGAAGACCTGAAGAACACCTATCTCGGCCGTCTTTCCGTCATTCATGTGCTGGAGAGCGACAGCCAGGAGATCGATCTCTTCACCGGCCGCATCGACGAGCAGAAGCTCGAGGCTTTCTTCAATCTCTGGATCGACCTTCCCGCCGTCGATACCGCCTTCATCTGCGGGCCGGAGCCGATGATGCTGACGATTGCCGCATCGCTGAAAAAGCACGGCATGAAGGACGAGCAGATCAAGTTCGAGCTGTTTGCCTCCTCCCAGCCGGGCCGCGCGAAGCAGAAGATCGTCTCGAAGGCGGCCGCGACCGCCGGCGAGAACGTGGAAATCCAGCTTACGCTCGATGGCACCACGCGCTCCTTCACCATGCCGCGCGACGGCACGGCGGTGCTCGATGCCGCGCTCGCCCACGATATCGATGCGCCTTACTCCTGCAAGGGCGGCATCTGCTCGACCTGCCGGGCCAAGGTTGTCGAGGGCGAAGTCGAGATGATCAGCAATCACGCGCTCGAAGATTATGAGGTGCGCGCCGGCTACGTGCTCTCCTGTCAGTGCCTGCCGCTCTCGGAAAAGGTGGTGATCAGCTATGACGAATGACATGTCGATCGCCGATTATCTGGCGGAAGGCGGCAAGCTCTCCTCGCCGGATAACGCCCCGCCGCTCTACCGCGCGGAGCTGATGCGGATGATGTCCTCCTTCGTCGACAGCGAGTTGGCGGGCTCGGCGGGTTTTGCCGCCGCCATCAACTGGGCGCCCGGCATTGCCGAGCGCATCGCCGCCAGCCGGATCGTGCTGGAAAAGGCCGATCATGCCGAGCGCGTGCTCGATCTGATGGGCGATTTCGGAACCGATACCGCGCTCTATAACCGCGCCCATAGCTGGGCGGCGCGGCTTGACCGCGATGCCGTGGTCGACACCCGCCGCATGGGCGGCGATATGCGGCTTTCCGTCTTCCACTATCCCTTCGAGGACTGGACGGATGCGGTGGTGATGAACGTTCTGATGGGCCTTGCGACGGTCATCCAGCTCGAAGAGATGACCCACGCCTCCTACACGCCCTATGCCGAGGTCATCCGCTCCGTTCTGCCGCGCGAGAAACGGCATATGGAGCTTGGGCTTGAAGGACTGAAGAAGCTCGCCGCGACCGATGAAGGCCGTGGGGCCGCGCAGAAAGCCGTTGCCTACTGGCATCCCCGCGTTGCCGAAACCTTCGGCCCGGCGGTCTCCGAACGTTTCGCCCGGCTTTCGCGCTTCGGCCTGCGCCACAGCGAAAACGAGGCGCTCAGGACCCGCTGGCGGGCCGACGCCGGAAGCGTGCTTGAGGACTGCGGGCTGAAGACGCCCGTCGCGGCCTGACCTGCAACATTTTGAGGCCTTGTCTGTGCGGAAAGTCCGGCAGGGCCGACGAGGAAGGATATCCCCATGACTGAGACGGCCGCACGCCGCCTTGAGAGCTATGTGCTCGGCGCCTGGCAGACGGGATCGGGCGCGGCTAAGCCGCTCGCCCATGCCGCAACCGGCAAGACCATCGCGCTGATCGGCGCCGAAGGGCTGAACTTCGCCGATGCGCTGGCCTATGGCCGCGAAAAGGGTGGACGCGCGCTTCGGGCGATGACCATTCACGAGCGCGCGCTGATGCTGAAGGCGGTCGGCATGGCGCTGATGGAGCGCAAGGAAGAATTCTACATCGAAAACACCTGGACCGGCGCCACGCGCCGCGATGGCTGGGTGGATATCGAGGGCGGTATCGGCACGCTCTTGACCTTCGCCTCCAAGGCGCGGCGCGAACTGCCGAACACGAAGGTGCTGAGCGAGGGCGAAGTCGAGCCGCTGTCAAAGGACGGCAGCTTCGTTGGCCGGCATATCCTGACGCCGATGAAGGGCGTCGCGATCCATATCAACGCCTTCAACTTTCCCGTCTGGGGCATGCTGGAAAAGATCGCGCCGGCGCTGATCGCCGGCATGCCGTGCCTCGTCAAGCCTGCCTCGCAGACGGCCTATCTCACCGAGCGCGTCACCCGCGCCATCATCGACACCGGCATTTTGCCCGACGGCGCGCTGCAGCTTGTCTGCGGCAGCGCCGGCGATCTGCTGGACCATGTCATTGGTCAGGATGTCGTCACCTTCACCGGTTCGGCGACAACGGGCCGCAAGCTGAAGACCGGAAAGGCGATCGTCGAAAACGCCGTGCGCTTCAACATGGAGGCCGACAGTCTCAATGCCGCGATCCTCGGCGAAGACGCGGGGCCTGGCACGCCGGAATTCGACCTCTTCATCCGTGAGGCGGCCAATGAAATGACCTCCAAGGCCGGGCAGAAATGCACCGCCATCCGCCGCATCCTCGTGCCGCGCGTACATGAGCAGGCAGTAGTCGCGGCGCTCTCTGAACGTCTTGCCAAGGCAACGATCGGCCTGCCGGATGACGAGAATGCCCGTATGGGCGCGCTGGTGTCGCTCGCCGATCGCGACGGCGTGCGCGAGAAGATCGCGGCGCTTCGCGGCGACGGCGAGATCGTTCACGGCGATCCCGATAATGTGACGCTTGTTTCGGGCGACGCAGAAAAGGGCGCCTTCATGAGCCCGGTGCTTCTTCGTTGTGCGAAGCCGTTTGATGCCAGGGCCGTGCATGATGTCGAGGCCTTCGGGCCTGTGGCGACCGTTATGGCCTATGACGACGCGGACGAGGCCGTGGGGTTGGCCGAGCGCGGCAAGGGTTCGCTGGTCTCATCGCTGTTTACCAATAACGGCGGCATTGCCGCCGAGATCGTCACCGGCCTTGCCGCCCATCACGGCCGCGTCATGATCGGCAATCGCGGTTCGGCGAAGTCCTCGACCGGCCATGGCTCGCCGCTCGCGCCGCTGATCCATGGCGGCCCGGGCCGCGCCGGCGGCGGCGAGGAAATGGGCGGCATGCGCGGGGTGAAGCACTTCATGCAGCGCACCGCCGTGCAGGGAACGCCCGACATGCTGACCGCGATCACCGGCGAATGGGTCGATGGCGCGGAAAGCCGGAGCGGCAAACATCCCTTCCGCAAGTCGCTGGAGGAACTCGCGATCGGCGACCAGATCGTGACCGAGACCCGCACGATCACCCGCGAGGATGTCGAACACTTCGCCGAATTTACCGGCGACACCTTCTACGCCCATATGGACAGCGATGCGGCCAGGGCCAATCCCTTCTTCGAGGACCGGGTAGCCCATGGCTATCTGATCGCCTCGTTTGCGGCCGGTCTGTTCGTCGATCCGGATCCCGGTCCCGTTCTCGCCAATTACGGCGTCGACAATCTGCGGTTTCTGACGCCGGTCTATTTCGGCGACACGCTGAGGGTGCGGCTGACCTGCAAGGCGATCAACCCGCGCGAAAACGCCGGCCATGGCGAGGTGCGCTGGGACTGCCGCGTCACCAACCAGAAGGACGAGGTCGTCGCGCAATATGATGTGCTGACCATGGTCGCGAAAACCTGGCCGCTTGCCGCTGAGACCCTCGCGGAAAAGGCGGGCTGAGCGATGGCAGTCTACGCCTATGACGATATCGTCCCGGTGATTGATCCGGAAGCCTATGTCCACCCGGATGCGGTGCTGATCGGCGATGTGATCGTCGGCCCGCAATGTTTCGTCGGCGCAGGCGCGGTGCTGCGTGGGGATTTCGGCCGCATCGAGATGCAGGCGGGCTCCAACATCCAGGAGACCTGCGTCTGCCATTCATTCCCCGACCGCGATGTCGTGGTCGAGGCTCACGGCCATGTCGGCCACGGCGCGGTGCTGCATGGCTGCCGCGTCGGCGAAAACGCCATGGTCGGCATGAATGCCGTGGTCATGGACGAGGCGGTGATCGGCAGGAACGCCATCATCGGCGCCATGGCCTTCGTCAAGCAGGGCTTTGTCGTGCCGGACGGCATGCTCGCTCACGGCAATCCGGCCCGCGTCATCCGGCCGCTGACGGAGGAGGAGGTCGCCTGGAAGCGCGGCGGCACGGATATCTACCGCCAGCTCGCCTTCGAGGCGGCCGGCAGGACGCGACCGGCCGAACCGTTGCCGCATGTCGAAGAGAACCGCCGCCGGATCGAGGCGCCGCGCTATGATCCGCTGATGTTTGTGCGGGTGGGTGGCGGCAAGGGGTGAGGCCGGAGCGACGCTCTTCGGTTTTCCTGAAACGACCGGTATGTCGCCAGAGGAGTATCATCCCACTCCGGGTCAAGCCCGAGTAAGACGCACCGAGTAAGACGCAATTGGGAAGGCCTTCCCAAACCTCTCCGCCATGCCGGCGGAAGAGGGCGGAAACGTGCCGAGCCCGACCACCCGGAATCGATTTCCCCCCCCCCTTGGGGGGGAGATTGATGGTCGAAGAGCCTCCAGAAAGCACCCCTTAGCGAACCGCCTTCACACCCTCCAGAAGCAGCGTCGTCGCCATCGCCGCATAGTCCTCGCGGGTGATCTTGCCGCCTTCGCGGAACCACATATAGACCCAGTTCATCATGCCGAAGAGCGACATGGTGACCGGCATCAAAAGCGGGCGCTCCGGGCGGTCGAGCTCGGGATGGATTTCGCGGATGACGGCGGAAAACCGGCCGACAATGCTGCGTTCCAGCGCACGGATCTGCTTGGTCTGCTCGGCGGTAAGCGCAGGCGCCGCATTGAGCTGCACCTTGTGCTGGTCGTCGGCGCCGCGATATTCGCTGAGCACCGTCATGACAAGTTTCTCAAGCCGCGCCTTGTGTTCGAGGCCCGGGTCGTCGGCTTCCTCAAGCGCTGCATCGAGCGCCTCCAGATGCGAGGCGATGATGGCGAAGATCAGCGCCTCCTTGGAGGGGTAATAGTGGTAGAGCAGCGCCTTCGACACGCCGGCCTCGCGCGCGATCTGCGACATCGAGGCCTTTTCCATGCCCTGCGTGGCGAACACATGGGCGGCGTTCAAAAGCAGGCCGTGCCGCTTCTCCTCGAAATCATTGGCCCGTGTTCTCGCCATGGTCTTTCCAGAAAATCCTGATGATGGGGTAAAGAGGGGCAGTTTCGCCCCTTTTAGCATTGCCTAATCAATTGACCAACCGGCCGGTGATTATTTCGGGCGATTGTCAACCACGCGTTTGGCCTTGCCTTCCGAACGGGCGACGCTTTCCGGATCGCGGATATCGATCTTCGTTGAAACGCCGATCACCGACTTGATGTGATGCGCAAGTTCCTTCGCCGATGCCATCCGCGCTTCGGCGGAGGATTGATCCGGCGTGCATTCCACATGCACGGTCATCACGTCCATGCGGTCCTTGCGGGTCAATTCGATCTGGAAATGCGGGGCAAGGCCCTCGCATTTCAAGATCATTTCCTCGATCTGGGTCGGGAAGACGTTGACGCCGCGCAGGATGATCATGTCGTCGGAACGGCCGGTGATCTTCTCGATCCGGCGCATGGAGCGCGCCGTGCCGGGCAGGATGCGGGTCAGGTCGCGGGTGCGATAGCGCACCATCGGCAGGCCTTCCTTGGTCAGCGTGGTGAAGACCAGTTCGCCCATCGCGCCGTCGGGAAGCACCTCGCCGGTCTGCGGGTCGATGATTTCCGGGTAGAAATGGTCTTCCCACACATGCAGCCCGTCCTTGGTCTCCACGCATTCATTGGCAACGCCGGGACCCATGATTTCCGAAAGGCCGTAAATGTCGACGGCATGCATGTCGAAGGCGTCCTCGATTTCCGCCCGCATCGCATTGGTCCACGGCTCTGCGCCGAAAATGCCGACCTTCAGCGAGCTTTCGCGCGGGTCGATGCCCTGGCGGCGGAATTCGTCGAGGATCGACAGCATGTAGGAGGGTGTGACCATGATGATCTGCGGCTTGAAGTCGCTCATCAGCGTCACCTGCCGCTCGGTCATGCCGCCCGAGATCGGCACCACGGTGCAGCCGAGACGTTCAGCGCCGTAATGTGCGCCAAGGCCGCCGGTGAAAAGCCCGTAGCCATAGGCCACGTGACAGATATCGCCGGCGCGACCGCCGGACGCCCGGATCGAACGGGCCATGACATCGGCCCAGACATCGATATCGTTCTTTGTATAGCCAACAACGGTCGGGCGCCCGGTGGTGCCGGAGGAGGCGTGGATACGGGCAAGCTTCTCGCGCGGAACGGCGAACATGCCGAAGGGGTAGCAGTCGCGCAGATCCGTCTTCACGGTGAAGGGGAATTTCGAAAGGTCAGACAGCGTCTTGAAATCCGACGGATGCACGCCGTTTTCGTCGAAACGCTTGCGGTAGAAGGGCGAGTTCTCATAGGCGTGGTTCAGCGACCAGGCCATGCGCTTTTGCTGAAGCGCGGAAATCTCGTCGCGGCTTGCCACCTCGATCGGATCGAGGATCTCGCGGGACGGTTTCAGGTTGTTGATGGCGTTCATGTCTTCCTCCTCGAAAACGGCTGCCGGTCAGGCTTTCAGCAGCGTGCCGTTGATGGTGCGCGAATGACCGCGGAATTCGGCGATCACCGTTCCGTCCTCCCGTGTCACGCTTATATCATAGATGCCGGACCGGCCCCTGCGCGAAACCTCGCGCGCGCATGCCGTCAGGCGGTCGCCAAGCCTGCCCGGCGCGGTATAGGTAATGGAGCAGTGCTGGGCGACGGTCAGCTGGTTGTAGGTGTTGCAGGCGAAGGCAAAGGCGCTGTCGGCAAGGGTGAACAGATAGCCGCCATGGGCATTGCCGTGGCCGTTGGCCATCGTCTCCGTCAGCGTCATGGAAAGCGTTGCCTCGCCGGGGGCAATATGCTCGATTGTCATGCCGAGGTGGCGTGAGGCGTTGTCGTCGTTCCACATGGCCCTGGCACAGGCTTCGGCCAGTTCCTGCGGGCTCATCGCGTTGATGGTTGCCTCCATGCTCATTTTCCTCTGAAAACCGGCGCGCGCTTTTCGAGGAAGGCGGTGACGCCCTCGGCATAGTCATCCGTGCGGCCCGCCTCGCGCTGGCAGTCGCGCTCCATGTCCAGATGGGTGGAGAGGTCGTTTTCGGAGGCCGCCTGGATCAGCCGTTTGGTCAGTCCCAGCCCCTTCGTCGGGCCGCCTGCAAGCTTTGCCGCCAGGCCGGTCGCCTCTTCCATCAGCGCCGCGTCATCGACAGCCTTCCAGATCAGGCCCCAGTCTTCGGCCTTTTCGGCGATAAGCGGCTCGGCGGTCATCGCCAGCGCCTTGGCGCGCGGCTCGCCGAGCGCGCGCGTCAGCGACCAGCTGCCGCCGGCATCGGGAATGAGGCCGATCTTGGAAAAGGCTTGAATGAATTTCGCGGATTTTGCCGCCAGCACGATATCGCAGGCAAAGGCGATATTGGCGCCGGCACCGGCGGCCACGCCGTTAACGGCGGCAATCACCGGCTTTTCCAGCGAGCGGATCAGCCGCAGCGTCGGATTGTAATAGGTCTCGAGCGTTTCGCCGAGGTCCGGCTTTTCCGGCATCTTGCGCGGGTCGCGGTCGCCGAGGTCCTGGCCGGCGGAGAAGGCGCGGCCGGCGCCGGTCAGAAGAACGGCGCGGATTTCGGCCTCGTCATGGGCGCGTTGCAGCGCTGCCCGCAGCGCGAGGTGCATGTCGACATTGAAGGAATTCAGCTTGTCGGGACGATTGAGCGTTACACCCAACACGCCATCTTTCAACGTGACGAGCACGCTTTCATTATCGGTCATTCTTGCCTCCCGTCGCGCTCTCCTCAAGCGCGGTTGATAATTGTTGTTGCATAAACCGTCCGGTCGGTCAATAATAGTCTCCGGAATTTGGGAGGAGACATGACGAACCTGTACGATCGCCATTCCGCGCTGCTGGCGCGGGCGGTGGAAGCGCTGAAGACCCGCGCCTTCTGGACGCCCTTTCCGGAAGTGCCGTCGGGCAAGATCTATGGCGAAACCGCCAAGGCGGACGGCATTGCCGCCTTCGAGGCGCTTGTCGGCAACGCTTTCGATATCCCAAGCCATCTCGAGACGCGCCGCGTTGGCCGCGAGAACGCGCCCTGGGGCAAGAGCCTTTCCATCACCTATCCTGCCGCCGATCCGGCAACGCTGATCGCGGCCTCCGAAAAGGCTGCCGAGCCCTGGGCCTCCGCCGATCCGGAAACCCGCGCCGGCATTCTTCTTGAGGCGCTCACCCGCCTCAACGCCATGAGCTTTCTCATTGGCCACGCCACCATGCACACCACCGGCCAGGCCTTTCCCATGGCCTTCCAGGCCGGCGGCCCGCATGCGCAGGATCGTGGCCTTGAAGCCGTTGCCGCGGCCTATGCGGAGATGACCGGCAGCGCCACCGCCGCCACATGGGAAAAGCCGCAGGGCAAGCGCGAGCCGATCACGCTGGAAAAGCGCTGGCGCATTGTCCCGCGCGGCCTGTCGCTGATGATCGGTTGCCAGACTTTCCCGAACTGGAACGGCTATCCGGGCCTGTTCGCCAGTCTCGCCACCGGCAATGCCGTGATCGTCAAACCGCATCCGGGCGCAATCCTGCCGCTGGCGCTCACCGTCAAGGTGGTGCGCGCGGTTCTGGTGGAAGAAGGTTTCTCGCCAGACGTGGTTCTGCTCGCCGCAGACGAGCCGGGCGCGGAAATCACCAAGGCGCTCGTCGAAACCCAGGCCTTCTCGATCATTGATTATACCGGCTCTTCCGTCTTCGCCGCCTGGCTGCGGAAGAACGCGGGCGGCGCTCTCGTCTTCACCGAGGAGACCGGCGTCAACTCGATCACCATCACCGGCACGGATGATTTTGCCGGCATGTGCGACAATATCGCCTTTTCGCTGTCGCTCTATTCCGGCCAGATGTGCACCTCGCCCCAGAACCTCTATCTGCCGAAGGGCGGCATAGAGACGGATGTGGGACACAGGAGCTTCGATGAGGTCGTCAGCGGCATCGTCGCAGCCATCGACAGGCTGCTTGAAGACGGCGCGCAGGCCTCTTCCATCTGCGGTGCGATCGCCAATCCCGCGACGTTCGGGCGCATCGAGAAAGCCCGGCAAGCGGGCCGCGTCGTGCGCGAGAGCCGCGAAACCGGGCTTGGTGCCTCGGCGACGCCGCTTCTTGTTGTGGCCGATGACCGCGAAGGCGGCCTTGAGCGTGACGAATGCTTCGGCCCGGTTTCTTTCCTCATCGCCTGTGATGATGCGCATGACGCCATCGCCAGGGCCTCTGCGATCGCGGCGGAGAAGGGCGCGATCACGGCCGCGCTCTACGCCACGGACGGCGCGCTGATCGAGGAGGCCGCAAACGCCTTTTCGAAGGCCGGCGTCAATCTCTCGGTGAACCTCACCGGCAATATCTATGTCAATCAGTCGGCGGCTTTCTCGGACTACCATGTCACGGGAGCAAACCCCTCGGGCAATGCAAGCCTCACCGACACGGCCTTTGTCGCGCCGCGCTTCCGGCGCGTCATGATCCGCTGGCCCAGAGCCGCCTGAGGGGTGGCCTGACAGCTCGTTTTGGATAAATCAGGGAGGAGAATCCAATGAAATTGACGACAACAACGGCACTGGCGATGCTCGCCACGCTCGGTCTCGCAACGGCCGCGAGCGCCGAAATCAAGCTCGGCGCCAGCCTTTCGGCCACGGGTCCTGCCGCCTTTCTCGGCGATCCGGAGGCCAAGACCATCGAGATGCTGGTCGAGGAACTGAACGCCAATGGCGGCATCAACGGCGAGAAGATCGATCTGACGCTCTATGATGATGGCGGCGACCCGAACAAGGCGCGCACCTTCGCCACCCGCCTGATCGAGGACGACGAAGTGGTCGCCATCATCGGCGGCACCACCACCGGCACCTCCATGTCGATCCTGTCGGTTGCCGAGGACGAAGGCATTCCCTTCATCTCGCTCGCCGGCGCCATCCAGATCATCGATCCGGTGAAGGACTACGTCTTCAAGACGCCGCACACCGACCGCATGGCGTGTGAAAAGATCTTCGACAACATGCAGAAGAACGGCATCACCAGGATCGGCATGATCTCCGGCACGGACGGTTTCGGCGCTTCGATGCAGGCCCAGTGCAAGGATGTTGCCGGCAGCTATGGCATCGAAATCCTCGCCGACGAGATCTATGGCCCGAGTGACGCCGACATGACGCCGCAGCTCACCAAGATCAAGAACACCGAGGGCGTCCAGGCGATCCTCAACCCGGGCTTCGGCCAGGGTCCGGCGATCGTCACCCGCAATGCCAGCCAGCTCGGCATCGACCTGCCGCTCTACCAGAGCCACGGCGTGGCCTCCGACAGCTTCATCGAGCTCGTCGGTCCCGAAGCGTCGGAGGGCGTGCGCCTGCCGGGTACGGCACTTCTGATCGCCGACATTCTGCCGGAAGACGATATCCAGCGCGATGTGGTGATGACCTACAAGACCGCCTATGAGGAAAAGTACAACCAGAACGTCTCGACCTTCGGCGGCTACGCCAATGACGCCTTCCTGCTGATGATCAACGCCATGACCGAAGCCGGCGGCGAAGACCCCGATGCCATCCGTGACGCGCTGGAAGCCACCGACGGTCTCGTCGGCACCACCGGCGTCTACACCATGGGTCCGGACAATCATCTCGGCCTCGATCTTTCCGCCTTCCGCATGCTCGAAATCGAGAATGGCGGCTGGACGTCGATCGACTGACGATTTGAAAGACACCCCGCGCTCTTGACGGGCGCGGGATCGGGCTAGCGTCAAAGCCTGTTGCAGGCAAATGGCGTTTGCTTCCCCATTCTCCGTCACCCCGGACTTGATCCGGGGTCCAGGGCGACAAAACACCTTTGTATCAGGACCTTGATTTGATGGTCTTCGATATCTGGCCCTGGATGCCGGCTCAAGGCCGGCATGACGGAAGGTGAGGCAAGGGCCTTTGTCAAATAACTGACCCCCGCGCCAAGGAATAACGGCGCGGGGCGTTCGCCGCGGGGGGTATCCGCCGCTTACCAGCAGTCACCGTTCGGGATCCATCCATGGACGCATTGATGCAATTCATTCTGTCGGGGTTCACGGTCGGCGCGGTCTACGCGCTGGTCGCGCTCGGCTTCACGATCATCTACAACGCCTCCGACGTGGTGAATTTCGCGCAGGGCGAATTCGTTATGCTGGGCGGCATGATCACCGCCTTTACCTATGCCGCCGGCCTGCCGCTGCCGCTGGCAGGACTTGTTGCCATCGTCATCACCGCAGCCGTCGGCGTCGCGCTCAACAAGCTTGCGATCGAACCCGCGCGCGGTGCCCCGGTGGTCTCGCTGGTGATCATCACCATCGGCGCGTCGATCTTCATCCGCGGCGTGGCGCAGCTTGTCTTCGACAAGCAGCTTCATCGCTTTCCCGCCTTTTCCGGCGACGACCCGATTCACATTCTCGGCGCGACCATTCTGCCGCAAAGCCTGTGGGTGATCGGCGGCGCCGTCTTTGTCTTCGTCGGTCTGTGGGCCTTCTTTACGAAGACGCTGACCGGCAAGGCCGTTCTGGCGGCCGCCAACAACCGGCTCGCCGCCCAACTTGTCGGCATCAACACCAACTGGGTGATGACGCTCTCCTTCTCGCTGTCGGCCGCGATCGCCGCCCTTGCGGGCGTGCTGATCACGCCGATCACGCTTGTCAGCTACGATGTCGGCGTGGCGCTGGCGCTGAAGGGCTTTGCCGCCGCCATGCTCGGCGGCATGGGCAACCCGAAGGGCGCGCTCGTCGGCGGCATCGCGCTCGGCCTGATGGAGGCGCTGACGGCGGGTTATCTCTCCTCGCAATACAAGGAAGCGGTCGCCTTCGTCGTCATCCTCGCCGTGCTTTTCGTCATGCCCCAGGGCCTGTTCGGCGCGAAGTCGACGGAAAGGGTCTGAAGCCATGTCAGCACATTCGAAATGGATCCAGATCGCGATCGTCGCGGCCCTAGTCGCCATTCTGCCCTTCTTCTTTCCGTCGGGCTATTACTATCGCGTCGGCGCGCTGATTTTCGTCAACGCGCTTTCGGTGATCGGCCTCGTCATCCTCATCGGCTATGCCGGGCAGATCTCGCTCGGCCATGCGGGCTTTGCCGGCATCGGCGCCTATTCCTGCGCGCTCGCGCCGGAGTATCTGGGCCTGCACCCCGCCCTTGCCGCCCTTCTCGGCGCGGTGATTTCCGGCGGTGTCGCGGCGCTCATTGGCCGGCCGATCCTCAAGCTTAAGGGCTATTATCTCGCCGTGGCAACGCTCGGCTTCGGCATTCTCGTGTCGCTGGTCCTGACCAATGAGCGTCAACTCACCGGCGGGCCGGACGGCATGGCCGTGCCGGAGCTTGGTCTGCGCGATCTTCTGCGCGACATGGGCTGGCGCCTGTCGGGCGGCGAGTTCTGGTATGGCGTTTCCGGCATCGTGCTCGTCATCGGCGTCTGGATCGCGCTCAATCTGGCGATGAGCCCGACGGGCCGCGCCATGCGCGCGCTGCACGGGTCTGAAGTCGCCGCCCGCACGGTCGGTATCGATGTCGCCCGCGTCAAGCTGCAGGCCTTCATCATCTCCGCGATCTACGCCTCGGTCGCAGGCTCGCTCCTGGCGCTGCAGAACCGGTTCATCACGCCGGATGTCGCCGGCTTCATGCATTCGATCGAGATGGTGTCGATGGCCGTCCTCGGCGGTGTGGGATCGATTCTGGGCGCCACGCTGGGGGCGGCGATCCTCACGCTTCTGCCGCAGGTGCTGACCGTGTTTGCCGAATATGAACAGCTCGTCCTCGGCGCAATCATGATTTCGGTGATGATCTTCCTGCCGCGCGGGCTTCTGCCCTCGATCGCAAGCAAACTGAAGGGGAGGGACGAATGAGCCTTCTTGATGTTCAGGGTCTCGGCATTTCCTTCGGCGGCCTGCGCGCCGTCAACAATGTCAGCTTTTCGGCGAGCGCCGGCGAGATCGTCTCGGTGATCGGGCCGAACGGCGCGGGCAAGACCACGCTGTTCAACATGATCTCCGGCGTTTATCTGCCCGGCGAGGGCAAGGTGACGCTCGATGGCCGCGACATTACCGCCAAGCGGCCCGACCGACTGGCGACCCTCGGCCTGACGCGCACCTTCCAGAACCTGCAGATCTTCCAGGAGATGACGGTGCTGGAAAATGTCATCGCCGGGTTTCACCTGCAGGAACGCGGCGCGCTCGTTGCCGATCTTCTGTCGCTTCCGGCCTCGAAGAAGCGGGCGGCGGAGGCCAGGAAAGGGGCGCAGGAACTGCTCGCCCGCGTCGGCCTGCAGAAGGCGGCGGAGCGTCAGGCCGGAAATCTTTCCTATGGCGCGTTGAAGCGGCTGGAAATCGCCCGCGCCCTTGCTGTCTCCCCGCGCGTCCTTTTGCTTGACGAGCCGGCGGCCGGTTGCAACGCAGTCGAAACGGAAGAAATCGACCGGCTGATCGCCGAACTGGCAAAAACCGGCATCGCCATCCTTCTCGTCGAGCACGACATGAAGATGGTGATGCGCATCTCCAACCATATCGTGGTGCTCGATCACGGCGAGAAGATCGCCGAGGGCGATCCGGAAACCGTGTCGCGCAACAAGGCGGTGATCGCCGCCTATCTGGGAACGGAAGAGGAGGCCGCCGATGCTGACGGTTAAGGGCCTGCGCTCTGCCTATGGCCGCATCGAGGTGCTGCACGGCATCGATCTCGAGGTCAAATCCGGCGAGATCGTCACCGTGGTCGGCGCCAATGGCGCGGGCAAGACGACGCTTTTGAAATGTCTCTCCGGCCTGCAGCCGGTGACTGATGGCGAGATGATCTTTCGCGGCGAGGTGATGACAAATGTTCCTGCCTTCAGGCGGCTGAAACAGGGCCTTGCCCAGTCGCCGGAGGGCCGGCAGATCTTCACCAATCTCTCGGTCGAGGAAAACCTCAGGCTCGGCGCCTTCCTCTATACCGATGAACGCGTCGATCGCGACATGGAAGACGCCTTTCAGATGTTTCCGATCCTCAAGGAAAAGCGCAACCTGGTGGCGGGCGGGCTTTCCGGCGGCCAGCAGCAGATGCTGGCGATTGCCCGCGCGCTGATGGGCCGTCCCGCCTGTCTTCTGCTCGACGAGCCGTCCATGGGGCTGGCCCCGTTGCTGGTGGCGCAGATCTTCGATGTGGTGAAGGCCCTGAAGGCGCGCGATGTCACCGTGCTTCTGGTGGAGCAGAACGCCTATGGCGCGCTGAAGATCGCCGATCGCGGCTATGTGATGGAAACCGGCCGCATCACCATGGAAGGAGCGGCCGCAGCGCTGATTGCCGATCCGCAGGTGCGCGAGGCCTATCTTGGAATCTGACATGAAGACTGTGATGACTATCACCCATCGCGGCGCAATCGCCGTGGTGACCATCGACAATCCGCCCGTCAACGCGCTGTCGAATGCCGTGCGCGCCGCTCTTGTGTCCGCCGTTGAAACGCTTGACGCGGATGATGGGGTGAGGGCCGTTGTGCTCACCTGCGCCGGGCGCACCTTCATTGCCGGGGCCGATGTGCGCGAGTTCAACCTGCCGCCGCAAGAGCCGCATCTGCCGGATGTGGTTGCCGCGATTGAGGAAGCGAAAAAGCCCTGGGTGGCGGCCATTCACGGGTCCGCACTTGGCGGCGGCTTCGAGATCGCGCTTGGCTGTCGCTTCCGCATTGCTGATGCGAAGGCCTCTGTCGGCCTCCCCGAAGTCACGCTTGGTCTCATCCCGGGCGCTTCCGGAACGGTGCGCACGCCGCGCCTTGCGGGCGTCGAGACGGCGGTGAAGCTGGCCGTCTCGGGCCGTCCGATGAAGGCGAAATCCGCGCTTGAGGTGGGGCTGATCGATGCGATCGCCGATGGTGATCTCGTCGGGGAGGCCGTCGCCTTCGCAAAACAGGCTGTGGAGAAACCGCTGCCGCCGAAGACGCGGGAGCGTCCGGTCAAGGCTCCTGCGGAAGATTTCTGGGCAGCGGCCGAAAAGGACGCGGCAAAGCCCGGTTATCGCGCGCCGCTGGAGGTGCTGGCCTCCATCCGCTTTGCCGTTGAACACCCGTTCGATGCGGCGATGAAACTCGAGCGCGACGTTTTTCTCGAACTACGCGCCTCCAAAGAGGCCGCAGCCCTGCGCCACGTCTTCTTTGCCGAACGCGCCGCGTCCCGTCCTGAAAGCTTGAAGGGCATCGAGCCGCTTGCCGTCTCTGCCGTCGGCGTCATCGGCGGCGGCACGATGGGGGCGGGGATCGCGGTCGCGGCGCTCACTGCCGGGTTCTCCGTCACCCTGATCGAGCGCGACGAGGAGGCTGTCGCGCGCGGCGTCCGCACGATCGACGGCATCCTGGCGGGCTCGGTCAAGCGCGGCAAGCTCACCGAGGCGGGCCGCGTCGAGCTGATGGCGTCTCTGGGCGGCACGACGGAATACAGGGCGCTCGGCGATTGCGATCTGGTGATCGAGGCGGTGTTCGAGGAGATTTCCGTCAAGCGCGCCGTCTTTGAAAGGCTCGGTGCCGCCTGCCGCCCCGATGCGGTGCTGGCCACCAACACCTCCTACCTCGATCCGCGCCTGATTGCCGAAGGCCTGCCCAATCCTGATCGCTTCATCGGCCTGCATTTCTTCTCGCCTGCCCATGTGATGAAGCTTCTTGAAATCGTGCCGGTGCCGGAGACTTCCGAGACCGTGCTCGCCACCGCCTTTGCCCTTGCCAAAAAGCTCGGCAAGATGCCGGTGCGCGCCGGCATTTGCGAGGGCTTCATCGGCAACCGGATCCTCAAGCGCTACCGCGCGGCGGCCGAAGACCTGGTCGAACAGGGCGTCGCAATTGCCGATATCGACGCGGCCATGCGCGGTTACGGCTTCAAGATGGGTCCGTTCGAGGCGCAGGATCTCGGCGGCCTCGACATCGCCTTCCTGCAGCGCGAGGGCGCGCGGGCCACAGGCGCGGCTGTGCCGGATACGCTCGGCGATATTCTCGTGCGCGCCGGGCGCAAGGGCCAGAAGACCGGCGGCGGCTGGTATGATTACGAGGCCGGAAGCCGGATCCCGATCGTTTCCGACACGGTGCATGCCCTGCTGAAAGGCCGGATCACGGGCTCCGCGCCACTGACGCTTGAGGCGATTGCCGATCGGCTTGTGAAGGCGATGGCGGACGAGGGACGCGCGATCCTCGCCGAAGGCATCGCCGAAAAGCCGGCCGATATCGACCTTGTCGAAATCCATGGCTACGGTTTTCCGCGCCACAAGGGCGGGCCGATGTTTGCCAGCGAGGCCTGATTTCGGCCAGCCGACATTGACCTCTTGTCTCGCACGGTTAGGCTTGGGGCCAAAATCGTCACAAAGCAGGAGGTCGCCATGTCCAAAACCTTGATCGTGCTGATGGCCGCGCTGGCATCGTCTTCGGCGCTTGCCCAGGAAAGTCGAACCGTCTCCGGCCAGGCGAGTTATCGGGAGCGCATGGCGTTGCCGGACAACGCCGAACTGGCTGTCACGGTGACGGGCTTTCAGGGCATCGAACTTGGCGGCGTCAGCGAGCCGACCGGCGGTCGTCAGGTGCCGCTTGCCTTCGAACTCGCCGTGCCGGCCGGCGTGAAGGGGGCGCTGACCGCCGCGATCATGATCGACGGCACGATCGCCTTTGTCGGCGACCCCGTCGAAATCGCCGCCGGCGCCGATGATGTCGATATCGGCACAGTGTGGCTTTCGGGTTTCACGCCCTCCGGTTTTCAGACGACCTGGGCTTGCGGCGATGACCGGTTCAGGATCGGCTTTCGCGAAGAGACGGCCGTTATCGAGACCGATGCCATGATCTACGAATTACCCCAGGCGATCTCCGCCGATGGCGCGCGCTTTGCCAGCGAAGACGGCGAGAACGAATTCTGGAGCAAGGGCGACAGGGCAAGCCTGACGCTTTCCGGCGAGACTTTTCCCGAATGCGTGGCCCTTGACGACGAGAATGACCGCTGGACGGCGCAGGGCAACGAGCCCGGCTGGCGCGCGGTCATCAATGGCGGGCGCTTCCTGCTGGACCTCAATTACGGCGATGACCGGCTCGATCTCCGGCTGCCCGAAGCCGAAATTTCCGAAGGCGCCTATCGCTATGCCTTCAACGCCTTCGGCCTGTCCTTCGCCGTCAGCGACCGGCTTTGCCGCGATGACATGAGCGGGCGGCTTTTCCCGCAGACAGCGGAACTGACGACGGCGACAGGTGTTCTCAAAGGTTGCGGCGGCGACACGATGACGCTTCTTGCCGGGCCGGAATGGACCGTTTTCGAGATTGGCGCGCAGAGCGTCGGCGACAGGGGCGAGGTGACGATTTCGGTTGGCGATGACGGCCGGATATCAGGTTCGGCCGGCTGCAATCGCTATATGGGCCTCGTCAAGCTCGGCGGCGAGGGCGGTCTTGAGATCGGCCCGCTGGCGGCGACCAACATGGCTTGTGATGAACCCTTGATGGCGCTGGAACGCGATTTCTTCCAGGCGATTGACAGCGTCGATGGTTTCGATATTGCCGACAATGGCGACCTTGTCCTGACGGCAGAAGGCGAAACCGTGATCCAGGCTTCGCGCTGAGGCGTCCTGATCGTCAGGGCACCAGCGTCAACAGCACGAAGACGGCGAAGATCACCAGATGGACCGCGCCCTGCAAAACGGTGGTGCGGCCCGTTCCGAGCGTGATCGTGCTGACGAACAGCGTCAGAATGAGCATCACCATCTGCTCCGGTTCGAGCCCGAGCGTCATCTGTCTGCCGAGCGCGATCGAGATCAGCGCCACGATCGGGATCGACAGGCCGATACTGGCAAGCGCCGAGCCGAGCACCAGGTTTATGCTTTGCTGGATCCTGTTCTTGAACGCCGCCTGCACCGAGGAAATGCCCTCCGGCATCAGGACCAGCGCTGCGATCATCACGCCGACAAGCGTCTGCGGCAGGCCGGCCGCCGCAATGCTCCGGTCAAGCGGCGCGGACAGCATTTCGGCGAGCAGGATGACCATCAGCAGCGAAAACGGCAGCATCACCGCGCTTGTCGTGGTCATCCGGCCTGAGGGCTGTGCGTGGTGGTCAGGGAAGAATTCGCCCCCCTCGTCGTCGGTCTCCTCGGTGAAGTCGCTGCGGTGGCGTACGGTCTGGATGAACAGGAACACGCCGTAAAGCACCAGGCAGCAAATGCTGACGACGAGAAGCTGGGCCCAGGAATATTGCCGGGCCGGGCCGGAAATCGCGAAGTTCGGCAGCACGAAGGCGAGCGTCGAGAGCGTGCCAAGCACGGCAAGGGCGGCCGTGGCGGCGGCAAGCTTGAAGCTCTGCGCGTGGTAGATCCGTCCGCCGACGACCAGACATAGGCCGATAATGCCGTTCAGCACGATCATCACGGCGGAAAATACCGTGTCGCGCGCCACGGCATCCGTGCCCTCGGCGCCGGACAGCATGATCGAGACGATCAGCGCCACCTCGATCAGCGTCACGCAGCCGGCCAGGATGATCGAGCCCATCGGTTCGCCCACCTTGGCGCCGAGGACTTCGGCATGCAGGACGGAGGCGAAGACCGCGCCGCCGAGCAGCAGGACCGCCGGCACCAGGAAAATCATCGATGTGTCATGCAGCACGCCGAAAATTTCGAGCGTAACGATGATGGCAGCCAGAAACGGCAGCAACACGCTCCATTTGGGTATCGAACTCGGACTGTGCATGGTCTCTCCTGATTGCGGGCATGCCGGACGGCATGGTCGACGCCGATCTCCTTAACGGGGAAGGGGCGCCGCTGTCGAGGTGCCGAGAACGAAGGCAAGGTTGGCGGCGGCGGTAAAGGCCGCCTCGCGCGCATCGCTTTCGGCAAGCCGGGCCTCGAGCAGGCCGGTCTCGGCCGTCGCCAGCGCCGAGACCGTGCCGACGCCGTTCTGATAGGCCTCGAGCGCGGAATCATAGGTCTTGTAGGCGGCCTGACGGAGCTTGACGGCGGAGGCATTGGCCTGGAGGGCCGTCGTCAGCGCATTCGAGGCGACGACGATCTCGCGGGCGGCGGCGTCCTTCAACTGCTCGAAATTGCGCTTGGCCGCCTCGACCCGGCTTTCGGCCTGTTTCAGATTGGCGTCGCGCATGCCGGCGTCGTAGAGCGGAATGGTGGCGCCGACCATGATATTGCCGTTGAGCCCGTTATTGTCGATGGTCGGCAGGCCGCCCGCCGTCACGCCGGTTTCGTAGGAAGAGAGCGTGCCGAACACGCCGATCTTCGGCATGAAGTCGGATTTCGCCTTTTTCACGCCCTCGCGGCTCGCCTCGAGCGTTGCATACCCCGCCAGAATGTCGGGCCGGTTGGAAAGGGCGATCTCGATCATGGTGTCGACCGGCGCGCGGGAAGAGGCCGGCAGGCCGCGCCCGGCCGTATCCTCGATCTTCAACTGCGACATCGGCGAGATGCCAAGCGCGCCGAGAAGCGCCTGATAGGCGTCCTGCTCGCTGCCTTTCGCCTGAACGAGCGCCAGTTCGGCCTGGGCGACGATCTGCTCGGCCTGGGCCTCGTCGACGGAGGTGGCAAGGCCGCGCCCGCGCCTTGCGCTGACCGCGTCGAGCACGGTGCGGCTGTTGGCAAGCGATTGGCTTGCTGCCCGCTTATGGGCGCGGGCGGCGTTGTAATCGTGATAGGCGCCGGTCACCGCGAAGACGAGCTTCTGGTGCATGGCGTTGAACTGGTAGTTGGAGGCGAGCGACACCTGCTTCGCCGCCTCCACGACGGCGCTGCGGCCGCCGAAATCGAGCGCCAGCCATTGCAGCGCCATGAACGGCACAACGCCCTGGATATTGCTGTCGAAATAGGCGCTGCCGCCGATCGGGATCGGCAGTTCGGCGGCATTCTGGTTGGTGCCGGCAATCACATTGGCGGTGATGACCGGCAGATAGGTGGCCTCCGCCATGCCGACGGCAAGCGCTGCCTGTCGCGCCTCTTCCCACGCCGCGCGCGTGCCCGGATTGGTGCGCTGGGCAAGATCGATCAGTTCGGGCAGCGAATAGGTCCTGGCATTGTCGATGACGGGCGGCGAGAGCGCCAGTTCCGTGCCGCCCTGTGCCGCTGTTCTCAGGTCATCCGCATTGGTATTTTCCGCCGCCGGCTGCCAGGGTCGGTCCGGCGAGGGCGGGGCAAGCGACAGCGAATCCGCCGCGCAGCCGCCGAGCGCCGTCAGGGCGAAGATGGCGATGATGCCAGCCATTCCGGAAAGAAGGTTTCGCATCAGGTCGTCTCTCCCGTGTGGGCGGTTTTCGAATAATCCGCCGGATCGGCGGGGCTTGTGATCGGGTCCGGTTCCGGCACGGGCGGCGGGTCCGGCCGGAAATAAAGCGCGAGCGAAAGGTCGTTCAGCGTCTGTGCCCTTGCAGCGTAGTTCCCGCGCGCCTCAAGCGACGGGCGCATGCTGCGCGGCTCGTAGGAAGCCATCTCGACGGCATTGCGGATCACGCCGATGTCGCTCTGCACCGAGGCGACCAGCGCGGTCGAGGCGCGACGGGTGTCAAAGTCCAGCCCGGCAAGCTGTTTCAGCTTCGCGGTGGCAAGGCCGACGCGGCGTCTCACCTCGTCGCCGACGCTGACCGGCCAGATCGTGGTGAAGATCACATAGACCACGGCATTGCCGAGCAGAATGCCGATGATGCGGTCGCCCGCCGCGCTCAGATCCGTGCTCGGTCCGAAACCCTGCAGCACGGTCAGCAAAAAGGCGAGCGCGATCTGCACGCCGCCATAGGAAATCCGCTCATTGCCGGTCGAGACCCATGCGGCCAGCGAGACGACGCCAAAGATGAGGAAGGCGAGCCCGCCGACGGATTCAAGCTGCGGAATGACGAAGAGGATCGCGACAAGGCCGAAAAACGCGCCGATCAGGCAGCCGGTGATGCGCAGCACCAGCTTGTGCACCGTGTCTCCCGTGGTGCCGAGGGCTGCGACATAACAGGTGATCATCGCCGTATGGATGCCCTGCCAGTCGATCGCCGTGTAGATGAAGAAGCAGGTGACGGCGGCAAGCGTCGTCTTCAGCGCGAACTGCAGATGGACGGGATTGGTGAAGATGTCGGGAGAGACCGCCGGATCATCGACCGGCGCGCCCTTTTCAAGCGGCGCCATCTGGCTGAGATCGTCCAGCGCGGCGGCGACATCGCCGAAGGCCGGCTCGGCGTCGAAAGCATCAGCGTCGAAAGCTGGTAGGTCTTTCTTCGCAAGAGCCGCTTCCGCTATTTCCCGGCAGAAGCCGGCGAGTGCCGAGCGGGTCTCAACGTCTGCCGTTTCCGGCAAAGCAGAGACGGCCAGCAGCAACCGGTAGCTGTGCGCCTGGCCGCGCTCGAGGAATTCATAATCCTTGCCATAGACGAGGTTCAGGAGCTTCGTCAGCAACAATCGCTTGTCGGATTCCGCCATGCCCTCGCCGAGCGCATCGGTGAAGGCGAGGTTGTGTTCGGCTCCGGGCCTTTCGAGACGGTCCGCGGCAAGCTCCAGCCGTTCGGAAATCGTTTGGCGCAGAAGCTTTTGCGGCGGAATGCCGAAGAGAAGGTTGAAGACCGCCATCACCGCCATCGGCACGAACACCATGGCCCAGGCATAAAGCACGGCGCGGGTGGCGATCTCGCCGAGCGGGATATTGCCCAGCAGGGTCAAAACGAAGGCGATCACCAACGCGACGATGCCGGCCTGCTCGCCCGCCTTGGTGGCCGAATCGAGATAGAGGAAGATGAAGGAGGCAATGACGATCGCCGCGATCTGGGCCGGCGGATGGTTGATGGTCAGGTTGATGATGCCGATCAACAGCACGACCACGAGCGAGACGGCAACGATGATGCCGACGCCGGTGACAACGTTTTCCGCCGCATTGGCGCGCATCAGGAAGATCACCAGATAGCAGCCGATGGCCGCTTCCGGGAAATGATACATCATCGAGATGACGGTCGAGATGGCGCAGATGGCGCCGATGGAAAGCGCAAGGCGCAACCGCCCGGGAAACGGCCTCAGGTCATCGACGAGCCGGTGCGATTTCCGCCTCAGCGCGCTTTCAGCAATCGTCGCCATGGCGAACCACTGTCGAGGCGGATGCGCCGATGCGCATCAGGTTTTCCGGCGGATCGATCAGTTCGATGCGCACCGGGAAGCGCTGTGCGATCTGCACCCAGTCGAGCTCCTTCGGCACATAGGGAAGCGCGCTCGGCAGATCGATCATGCTTTCCGTTGCCACCCCCCAGCCGATGCCCTGGACCCGGCCCTTTATCTCCACCGCGCGATCGGCCATCACATAGACTGACGCGCAGGTGCCGGCGGGCAGGTTCTTCAGTTCCGCCTCGCGGTAGAGCGCGGTTGCGAACCACTGGCCGGTATTGACCAGGGTGAAGAGCGGCGCGCCGGAAACGACGAACTGGCCGCTTGAGAATTTCAGTCCGACGACGCGTCCGTCATGGGGTGAATAGATCTTGGTGTTGGCGAGGTTGTGCTTGGCGAGGTCGAGCGCCGCCCTCCGGGCTTCGATGACGGCCAGCGTCTCCTCCGGCGTCGAGATCAGCGCATCGGCGGCCTTGGATTGCTGCATCGCCTGTTCGAGGGAGACCTCGGCATCGCGTTTCGCAGTGCGGGCGTCCTGCACCTGCTGGTCGGTGACATAGCCTTTGGGCTGCAGCGGCAGAAGCCGTTCCAGCGTCTCTTCCGCCAGTTCCAGATTGGCCCGCGCGCGTTCGATCTGCTGCACGGCGATCTCAGCATTGGCGGTTTCGGCGGCAATGCTGCGCTCTTGAGATTGGTAGAGCGCTTCTGCCGCCTTCAGCTCTGCTTCCGCCTGGGCCACGAGAAGGCGGTAGGATTCGTCTTCCAGCGTGAAGAGAAGATCGCCTTTCTTCACCGCCTGGTTTTCCGCAACATGAATGTCCGCGATCCGGCCGGGAACGGTGGCGGAGATCTGCGTGATCGGCGCGGTCAGCGTCGCGTCCTGCGACAGGATGTTCGCTTTCATCCGCGTCATATGCGTCCAGCCGAGATAGGCGGTCGCGCCGATGACGATGACCGGGATAAGGGCGACAAGCTTTGCCTTGGTGCTCAACATGATCTACCGCCCGAACAGAAGGATTGACGAGGCCAGCCCGATGGCGATTGCCATGAACAGATAGACAATCACCCGCAGCGGCATCACCGCGTCAATGCCGGCCTTGATGAAGATCAGCCGGATGATGACCGCGCTGATGATGCCGATCAGCGAGCAGGCGATCCATGAGGGAAAATAGGCCCCGAAAAAGGGAATGACCGGGCCGCGTTCGCCCATGCCGCAGGAGGCGAGCAAAACCGGCCCCAACAGAGCAAACCCCGCTTTATGCAATTGGACTAAGCCGCGCACCTGACCCTCTTTGTCGTTTTCCATCCCCGGCCTTTGCGGCCAGTTTCCTTCACGGTTGCGCCAAGTGTCAACCAAGTCTGACGATCAGGCTTAACAGGCCCGCCGGATCAGAAGCGGAAGGTCACGCCCAGCGTCGGTCCCTGCATGTCGATGTCGAGCTTGTGGCCGTCCTGGTCATAGTCGACGGAGAGGTATTTGTAGCCAAGCGACACGGCCGTGGTCTCGGAGACATCATATTTGACCGCGCCCATGGCCTGCCATGTGAGATCCGCTCCCCCGGAAGAACCGCCGATGTCGGCCTGGCCGACAAAGCTGAAGCCCTTGCCGAAATCATAGTCCATGCGTGCGCCGATGGTCGGGTCCACCCAGCCGAAATCGCTCTTTGCCCGGTAGGCATTGGGCGTTCCGGTGATGCCGGCGGAAACATCGGCCCACGCCTTGAAGACGCGCACGCCGGCGAGCGCATCGAGCGAGAAGCGGTCCGTATCGGCCAGGCGGTAGGTTCCGAACAGCGCCGCGTTGAAAAGCTTGGTGTCGAGATTGACGTTGACGCCTGGAACGGGACCGATGCCCGGAAGCGTGACCGGGCCGGTCGCGTGTTCTTCGCCGGTATCCACATACATCACGTCCGCATAGGCGCCGAACCTGCCGTTGGTCGCATAGAAATTGACGAAGCCGGCAAGATTGAGCTCTTCGAGGATTTCGGAAAAGCTGCGTTCCACCCTGACTGTCGGGGCGCCGGAGAAGGGCGTGACCTTTCCGGATAACCCCGCGCCCCAGATATAGGGCGTCAGCGCGAAGGTCCAGTCATCGGTGGTTGCCGGCATGACGGGCGCAGACGCTGGAGCTTCCACTGGGTCGGCGGCGAGCGCCGTGTGGGAAAGGGCGGCCGTGGTCATGCCCGCGAAGAGAAGTTTTGCGGCCGATGCGCGCATTTCGGTCTCCTAGACGAGCGTGTTCTTGAAGAAACGGCCATCCTTCATGATGACCGCCATATTGTCAGGATCGGCAATCAGCGAAATGTCTTCGAGCGGATTTCCGTCGATCAATAGCATATCAGCAAAGGCGCCGGCCTCGATCACGCCGACCCGCCCGCGATAGGGGTTGCGCACGCCCGAAAGCTGAAGCAGTTCGCCCGTGCGGCTGGTGGCCATTTTCAGAACCGTCGCCGGGGAGAACCACTCGGCGAGCTTGGCGAGCTGACGGCCTTGCGAATTCGTCTTGGCCGGATTGAACAGGATATCCGTACCCCAGACCATCCGCTCGATGTTGAACTTGTCGGCCCATTCGAAACAGCGCACCGTGCCTTCAGCGATATTGCGCTGGTCCTGGCGTTGCTGCTCGGTGCCCTGCGGGTTGGAATCCTCGTCCGCCAGGAAAGGTTGGATGCTCCACCAGGTTCCCGTGTCGACGATCATGCGCACGGTTTCCTCGTCCGCCAGCTGGCCGTGCTCAATGCAGGCGACGCCGTTTTCGATCGAACGCTTTATCCCTTCGGCGGTATAGACATGGGCGCAGACATAGGTGCCCCAGTCTTCGGTCGCCTGGACAGCGGCGCGGATTTCGTCCGGCGTGAACTGCAGGCTCGGTATCGGATCATATTGCGAGGACACGCCGCCGCCGGTCATGATCTTGATCTGGCTGGCGCCGAGCATCAGCTGTTCGCGCACGCGTTTCAGCACCTGCGGCACGCCGTTGGCGATGGAGGAGATGCCGGCTTCTTCCGCATGGCTGAGATCGGTGTTGTCGGACGCCGGGATCTCATAGGGCATGCGAAAATCGCCGTGGCCGGAGGTCTGGGTGATCATCGCGCCGGCGGGATAGATGCGCGGGCCGATCGCCTTGCCGCCGTCGATGGCCCGTTTCAGCGCAAAGGCGGGGCCGCCGACATCGCGCACCGTCGTGAAACCGCGCATCAGCGTCTTTTCCGATTCGGCGGCGGCGACCAGATGAACATAGGGCACCTGGGCCGTCATTGCCGTCTGCATGGGAATGGCGCAAAGCAGCGAATGCCAGTGCGCGTCGATCAGCCCGGGCATCAGCACGCGGTTGCCGCAATCGACCACGTCAGCATCGGCAACATCCTCTGCAACGGGAATAAGCGCCTCGATCCGGCCGTTGCTGACAAGCACGTTCCGGCCTTCGATGAGCGCGTCGGAGAGGCCGTCGAAGATACGCACATTGGTCAGAAGGACCGCTCGGTCATTGGCTTGCGCCAGTGAGGGCATGGAGGCAAGCGCGCCGGCGGCAATCGTTGCGGCTGCCCCCTTCAGCACCGAGCGTCGGCTGAAGCCGTCCATCAGGCGCTTGTTCAGGCGGGCGAATTCCGGCGTGTGGCACGGACAGCCCGCTCCGTGAATGAGGTGCTGGTATTTTGATCCGGCGCGCATACTGTCCTCCCTTGGTCCTTGATATTATCCTCAACCCATAAAGATCATGGCCGCGTTTGCAAGGAACGGTTCCGTGAAATTTCGCGCTTCCGCCCGGCAGAAACGGCCTTCTCCGCCGCTTCAAAGCATCCGGCGATGCCAATTAATCACCCGATGCTCTAACGTGCGCTGGCAGCCTGCGCGGCGCTGGCGGTCGCTGGGTCGACCGTACGGCCCATGGCATCGAGGAACCGGGCGCCCGGTCGCCTTCCCGTGCTGCCGAGCTCGGTGTCTTCGTCGAGCTCGGGATAGATCGCCGCAAGGGCGGCATAGCGGCTGTGGTTGAGCGCGTCGCGCGACGACACAGAGGAAATGTCGATCAGGGCCACATTCTTCCTCTCGGCCATTTCCAGCACTTCCGGATCGGTGATGTCGAGCTGGCCCGCGCGCTGGCGGTTGCCCTGGATAAACCGCGAGAAGCCGAGGGCGCGGTCGTCGCCCGAGACCATCACCAGAAGCGGCGGATCAAGCGGGCCGATCACATCGACCTGGGCGGCAAACACGTCCTCGTCGATATCGGGCGCTGCGAGGATGACATTGAGTTTCCTCAGCGCCTTGCGGTTGCCCTCCAGGCTCAACTGGCGAAGCGCTTCCATGGTCAGCCAGCCGCCCATGCTGTGGCCGAACAGCATGACCGAACGCACACTGGAAAGCGCGGTGACCTGCTCGAGAACATCCGTTAGTCCGTCACGCGAGAATGTCGCGGATTCCTTGTCGGTCGCATAGTCGAGAAGGCGCGCCTGCGACGGCCAGGAAAACAGGATCGGCACGCCGGAGACATCGGTGTCGGCGGCAAGTTGGGCCATGCGGAACAGGCCCTCCTGGAAGGAGACGTTGAAGCCGTGCACGAAGACGCCCGCGATCCCTTTTCCGGTTTCGCGCGCGGCCTTTGCCACGCGTGCATCGAAGGCCGCCCGTGACAGCGCGGTGTGCTTGAGAACCGTGAAATGCTCGTCGGGACGGGCCTTGCGCGCATAGGGCCATTCGATCTCGCCGGGATCATGGCCGGGCGGGATCGAGATCACGAACTCGGCATAGCTCATTTCGTCCTCGCGCTCCGGGGTGAAACCGTCAATCGGCTCCTCGGCCGGTTCGCGGGTGGTGGCCACATAGACGGTCACGGTGCGCGCGCCCTCCACTGTCGCCCCCGGATGCGGGTAGATCACCTCGGGTCCGGGGCGCTGTGTGCAGGCGGACAGCAGGAGCATGAGCAGAAAACCGAGGGCAAGGCCAAGCGGGCGAAGCGGACTGCGCAGATCGGGCGCGTCGTCTGCGGAAGGGGTGAGTATGATCTGCATGATCCGAATTCTCTTGCCTCGGGTCTGCGCGGGCTTTGCCTGTTTGATTGATCTCTACGGACCCGTAAGCCGGAAATCAAGTGTCGGAGGCCTGTCCGCGCGCATCCGTTCAAGAAAGTTCGCGCTTACGCAGCTTGTCTTGACCGCCTGAAAGCGAGCCGATACTTGTTTTTTATTAGGACCTGCGACAGAGGGAGATGAAGTCGATGGCGGAAGAACGCGAACAGGACGGTCTGTTTGATCCCAATGACGAGACCTACGGCGCTGCAGATCTTTCGGCGATCCTGCCGAAATCCGGCTTTCCCGAAAGGGAACGCGCGCCGCGCCTGGCCTATGCGGCGATCCATGACGAACTGCTGCTCGACGGCAATGCCCGGCAGAATCTCGCAACCTTCTGCCAGACCTGGGAGGAGCCCGAGATCCACAAGCTGATGGATGACTGCATCGACAAGAACATGATCGACAAGGACGAGTATCCGCAGACGGCCGAGATCGAGGCGCGCTGCGTGCGGATGCTGGGCGACCTGTGGCACGCGCCGGAGGGACCGATCACGGGAACGTCCACCACCGGCTCCTCCGAAGCGGCCATGCTCGGCGGACTGGCGATGAAGCGCCGCTGGGAGGCGAGGCGCAAGGCAGAGGGCAAGCCGACCGACAAGCCCAATCTGATCACCGGGCCGGTGCAGATCTGCTGGCACAAGTTCACCCGTTACTGGGATGTCGAGCACCGCGAGATTCCGATGGAGAACGGCCGCCTGCTGATGACGCCGGAAGAGGTGCTGAAGCTCTGCGACGAAAACACGATCGGCGTCGTGCCGACGCTCGGAGTCACCTATACCGGCGAATACGAGCCGGTGAAGGCGGTCAGCGATGCGCTGGATGATCTTCAGGCGCGCACCGGGCTTGATATTCCGATCCATGTGGACGGGGCGAGCGGCGGTTTTCTCGCGCCCTTCTGCGCGCCGGAACTGGAATGGGATTTTCGTCTTCCGCGCGTGAAATCGATCAACGCGTCCGGTCACAAGTTCGGCCTGTCACCGCTCGGCGTCGGCTGGGTGCTGTGGCGCGAGGACAAGGACCTGCCCGAGGAAATGGTGTTCTGGGTCAATTATCTGGGCGGTAATATGCGCGATATCGCGCTCAATTTCTCGCGTCCCGGCGGCCAGGTGATCTGCCAGTATTACAATTTCCTGCGGCTTGGCCGTCAGGGTTACCGCAAGGTCCACGAGGCCTGCTACCGCTCTGCCGCCTTTCTGGCGGAGGAACTGGAAAAGACCGGCCTCGTCGATATCGTCTTTGACGGCGACATGGAGAAGGGCATTCCGGCCGTCTCATGGAAGCTGAAGGAAGGCCTCAAAACCAATTACACCCTGTTCGATCTCGCCGACCGGCTGCGCTCGCGCGGCTGGCAGGTGCCGGCCTATACGCTCCCCGCCAATTGCGAGGATCAGGCGATCCAGCGGATACTGGTGCGGAACGGCGTGTCGATCGACCTCTGCTCGCTGCTGATCGAGGATATAAAGGCGGCGGTTGCCTATTTCAGGGCGCACCCGATCACCAAGCCGCTGACCGAGGACGAGGCCTCCGGCTTCCACCATTAAGGTTTCCCCGGTTCAGACAAGGCGCCGCGTCAGGGACGCGGCGTCAGTGTGTTGACGAAGTTCGCTTCACCCTCGTCCGTCATTCCGGCCTTGAGCCGGCATCCAGGGCGGAATAGCGAGAACCGTCGCGATCAAGGCACTGTTACAAAACGTATTTTTGTGGCCCTGGACCCCGGCTCGGGGCCGGGGTGACGGAGAATGGGAGCAGGCTCTCTGCTTCTGCAGCAGGCTTTGTCAGCAGTTTGAAGCCGCGTCCAGGGCGTTGTCGAGCGCCTTACGCCCCCAGATGCCGTTCGCCGCGCGCCCTGGCCAGCGCAATCTGGTGCTGGCGCTCGCGGAAGCGGGCGCGGTCGGCATCGGAATAGGTCTCGGCGCAATGCGGGCAGGAGACGCCTTCCTCGTAATCGGCGGAAAGCTTGTCTTCCGGCGTCACCGGATGGCGGCAGGCGTGGCAGAGTTCGTGCTCGCCTTCCTTCAAGCCATGGGTGACGGAAACGCGCTCGTCGAAGACGAAGCAGGCGCCGTCCCACAGGCTTTCGGTCTCCGGCACGTCCTCGAGATATTTCAGGATGCCGCCCTTCAGGTGGTAGACCTCCTCGAAGCCCTGCGCCTTCATGTAGGCGGTCGCCTTTTCGCAGCGAATGCCGCCGGTGCAGTACATGGCAATCTTCGGCTTGTTGTGCAGGCCCCTGTTTTCCTCCACCCAGCGCGGGAATTCGCGAAACGTTTTGGTATGCGGATCAACCGCGCCGCGGAAGATGCCGATCGCCGTCTCGTAATCATTGCGGGTGTCGATGACGATCGTGTCGGGGTCTGAAATCAGGTCGTTCCAGTCCTTCGGATCGACATAGGTGCCGACCGTCTTCAACGGATCGATATCCTCGACCCCCATCGTCACGATTTCCTTCTTCAGCCGCACCTTGAGGCGGTTGAAGGGCATTTTCGAGGCGTGGCTTTCCTTGTGCTCGAGACCCGTGAATTCGGGGCGCGCGCGGATGAAGGCGAGCACATTGGCAATGCCCTCATGGCTGCCGGCGATCGTGCCGTTGATGCCCTCATGCGCAAGCAGCAGCGTCCCGCGCACGCCGTTTTCCTCACAGCAGGCGAAAAGCGGCGCGCGGAACGCCTGAAAATCGGCAAACCGCGTGAAGTGATAGAGCGCTGCGACCAGATAGGACCCTTGCATGGTCTCTCTCCGCTTTCTTCAATCTCGGGCTATTCACGAATATTGCGCTGGCCAATACACGGATCGGCGGTTCTTGGCAATTATTCGCCGTCATGCGCGTGGGCGCGATTCTTCCACAAGGTCCGGATGATCCGCGCCTCGACATCGGGCTCGTCGCCGAAGGTCTTGCGCGCGCTTTTGATCGCCCGTCGGCGCAGCTGCGCGCGGGTTTCAAGAGCGGCCTCCCGGCAGGTCGCAAGCGTTCCGACATCGAGGCCGGGCGCGTCAGGGCCGTCCAGAAGCTGCAGCAGCATGCTGAGGTCATGTTCGTGGCCAAGCAGATCGGCGAGCGCCTTGGCGTCGTTGCGCTTGGCCTTCAGCGCCGAGGGCCAGGCCGGCGAGAGGAGCGCGCAGAACATCCAGTAGGTCTGGGTCTTCTTGCGCAATTCATGAAAATCGCCGTCCGCGCCATCGGCCTGCACCGTCATCAGCGCCACCTGGGCATTGGCGAGCTGCTTCTTCCAGGCCTTGCCAATGCATTTCGCCGCCGCCGACCGGTCCTCATGAAACGCGGCCTCTTCGATCGCGGCGATCGCGTCGCGGCAGGCGTGGATCGCCTCTTTCGCCTTCTTTTTCAGCGCCGCGTCGGAAACGGCGGCGCTGTCGCGGCGTTCGCGCAGCGCCGTTTCCAGCCGGGAAAGCGCCATGTCGCGCCTGCCGTCGTCTGCCAGGCCACGCAGATAGGCCGCGCATTCGATCAACGCCGTCGCGTCGCGCCCGTCGGAAAGGTCTGCCGCCATGTCGCGGATGCGCGCATTTTCCTCGCGCGAAAAGTCCTTCGCCGCTGGGCGGATCAGCCGCAACAGGCCGCGCACGCGCTTGAACTTCTTGCGGGCATCATGGATTGCCTCATCAAGGCCCCGGGGCTGTTTCTTCAGCGCCTTGATCGCATCTTCAAGCTGGGACACGGCCACTTTCCTGAAGGCCGCGTCGAGCGGTTTGTCGGGGTCGAGCGAGAAAGCCATGTCAGCCGTCCTCTTCGGGTATGACGCCGGTCTCGGCAAGCGCCTGGTTGGTATAGCGCCGGTCGCCGGTCACCTCGCGGCCGAGCCAGTCGGGAAGATGCGGCGTCGCCGTCTCGCTCGGCAGCTCGACCTCGGCAACGACGAGATCGGCAAGGTCGCCGTGGTAGACATCGACTTCCCAGACGAAATCGCCTGCCGGCACGCGGTAGCGCGTCTTGTCGATCACATGGCCGAGCGCGTGGTCGATCATGTCCAGCGCATCGTCCAGGGGCACGTCATATTCGAATTCGTCGCGGCTCATCGCGCCGGAGCCGAATTTCAGCGTGATGCGGGCGCGCGTGTCGTCGAAGAGCCTGACGCGGGCGGAGCGGTCGGGCGCGCCGAGGAGGTAGGCCTGGCGCAGGCGCACGCCCTTTTCCGCGCCGTCCTTCCATCCATCGCCGTCCACCAGGAATTTCCGTTCGATTTCCTTGGCCATCTCAAGCCCTCTTGACGCCGGTAGCAGGGCGCATCCCGTGTTAATCGAGATCAAACCCCAATGACAGGAATAAGGTCATAACACGGCCACTGTCGCGGGCAATGATTCCGGTCGATTATAATTCCTTCCGGTCTCGACTTGATGCCTGTGCCGGGGTATTTCAAACTCAGCTTGAGCAAAAAATCAAAAGGCCAGTGCGACCATGGATGCAAAAACCCAAAACCTCCTCGATGCCCTTACCGCTCAGCCCGTCGTTCCGGTGCTGATCGTGGAATCCGTCGAACATGCCGTACCGCTGGCGCGGGCGCTTGTCGAGGGCGGGCTGAAGGCGCTGGAGATCACGCTGCGCACCGATGCAGCGCTCGACGTCATCAAGGCCATGTCCGAGGAGATCGAAGGCGCGGTCATTGGCGCCGGCACCATCCTTTCGGCGCGCGACTATGCGGCGGCCGAAAAGGCCGGCGCCAAGTTCATCGTCTCGCCCGGCATCAACGGCGATATTCTGGATGCCGCCGATGATAGCGAAGTGCCGCTTCTGCCGGGCACGGCCACGGCCAGCGAAGTGCTGTCGCTGCGCGAGGAAGGCTACCGGGTGATGAAGTTCTTCCCCGCCGAACAGGCTGGCGGCGCGCCTTACCTCAAGGCGCTTTCCTCCCCGCTCGCCGACATCAAGTTCTGCCCGACCGGCGGCGTATCGCTTGCCAATGCGCCGGATTACCTGAAGCTGCCCAACGTCGTCTGCGTCGGCGGCTCCTGGGTTGCGCCGAAGGATCTGGTTGCCAAGGGCGACTGGGCCGGCATCAAGAAACTCGCCGAGGATGCCTGCGCGACGCTCGGCAAGTACTGAGAACCACAACGGAAGCGCCTGTTGTCGAAGGCAGGCGTCTCCGTTGGCGAAATCGGCGGTTTTGCCCGCTTCTCGAGGGAGGCCGTTTTGTCCGATCTTTCCGCTTTTGCCCCGCGGCTGAGGCCGCAGCCGGTGCACCAGCGCGGCCTGTACGTCACGGTCGAACCCTATGAGGAGGGGTCCCACGGCGCTGCGCTCTGGGAGGCGCTCGGCGGTTCCGCAGAAGCCGTCAACGGCCTCTTGCGCTTCTTCCCGCAGCCTGATTTTTCCGGTCCTGCCGATTTCTATGCCTGGCTCGATCAGCAGAACGCCTCGGGCAACTGGGTGACGCGCGTCTTCCGCACGGCGGGCGACGGCACGGTCGTCGGCATGGCGAGCTATATGCGCATCGACGAGAACAATGGCTCAATCGAGGTCGGCGCGGTCGCCCATGGGCCGGCCATGCAGCGCTCGCCGATCGCCACCGAGGTGCATTACCTGATGGCGCGGCATGTCTTCGATGATCTCGGCTATCGGCGTTACGAATGGAAGTGCCACAGCGAGAACGCGCCGAGCCGGGCTTCGGCCGAGCGGCTTGGGTTTTCCTTCGAAGGCATTTTTCGCAACCACATGGTGGCCAAGGGCAAGAACCGCGATACCGCCTGGTTTTCGATGATCGACTGCGAATGGCCCACGATCAGGGCCGCGTTCGAGGCCTGGCTTGCGCCCGCCAACTTTGATGCGGACGGCCGCCAGGTGCGGGATCTCAGGGCCATAAGGAGGGCAAGCGGACAATGAGCGAGCAAACCAACCGTTCAACCCTCATCGCGGCGGCGATCATCTTCGGCGGGCTTCTGATCGGCGGCTATTTCCTGCCGGACATTATCAATTACGTGGCGCTGTTTTCGCCATGGTTGGCGACCGGCATCGGCATTTTGTTCGTGCTGGCCGTCTTTTTCATTTTCTGGCTGAGAGGCCGTTATCAGCGTCGCCATGGGCGCTGAAGCAGTTTTCCGGCAGGGAGCCGACGACAATGACCGAGATCACCCCCGCCTGGGCCAAGGCGCAGATGCCGCGCGTTGCCCGCGCCGTTTCCAACCTGCCGGACATGTCCGGCGTCAGGCTCGCCATGAGCATGCATCTCGACATGAAGATGCTGCCGCTGGTGGAAGGCCTTGCCGGCCGCGGCGCGCAACTCTTCATCACCACCTGCAATCCGGCGACGGTGCGCAATGCGGTGGTGGATGCCATGCGGGCAGCCGGTGCGCGGGTCGACGCGTTCAAGGACATGCCGGAGGAGGAGTGGCAGCGGGCGATCGAGAACGGGCTCGCCTTCGGGCCGACGCATCTTTGCGAGATGGGCTCGGACTATACGCATTTTCTCCTGTCGCGCGGTCTGGAACTGCCCGACGTGAAGGCGGGACTGGAGGCGACGGGCTCCGGCATCAGCCGGCTTCAGGGTGACCTGCCGCCCTGGCCGATCTTCAACTGGGATGACCTTCCGGTGAAGGAAGGCCTGCACAATCGCCACATGGTGGGGCTCACCACCTGGAACGCCTTCTTCACCCGCACGCTGTTGAGCCTGCATGAAAAGAATGTGCTGGTCGTCGGCTACGGCTCCGTCGGCCAGGGTCTGGCCGCAAGCGCCCGCGCCTTCGGCGGCACGGTGATGGTGGCCGAGATCGACCCCGCCCGCCTTCTGCAGGCGCGCTATGACGGCTGGCGGACCGGCAGCGTCGCCGAACTCGCGCCCGAGGCCGATGTCATCGTCACCGGCACCGGCGGCCATCACGTCCTGCCCTTCGAGGTCATCGAGCAATTGAGAGACGGCTGTTTCCTCCTGAATTCCGGCCATCGCATTGACGAGATCGAGTTGTCGCCGCTTCTGGCCCGCCCGCGCGAACAGGCGCTGCCCGCCGTCACCACCCACACGCTTGCCTCCGGCAACCGGGTTCATCTCTTCGTCGGCGGGGCCATGGCCAATCTGACCGGCGGAGAGGGTGACAGCCTCAATGCCTTCGACATGACGCTCGCGGTGATGGCCGAGGGGATCGGCCACATTGTCGGGGAGGGCGAGAAGGCGCCTCAGGGCGTACACCTCCTGCCGCGCGCCATCTGGGAACGCGCCTGTCCCGATCCGGTCTGAAGCCTCTTTCGAAACCGTGTCTCCGGGTTTTCAAAGGCATGTCGCGGTCGCGGTCGCGCGTGAGCCGCCTTTTGCCGGAAATTGAGCCATGGTTAATCCCGGAAGGGGTTGATATCTGGGGCGACAGACCGCAAATCCCTCGGCTATGGCCACATCCCCTTGAGGCGCGTCGAAGACGGGCGCCGCGGCGTCGGCCGAAAGATGGTATCTGGTGACGGAGAACAATGCCGAGGGCCGCCAAATAGGCGCGTAAATGCTGTCATAAGCTTCAGCGAGCGCCTTGCAGAGCCATTTGGCGCTCATTATATAGCGCTCACAACGGCGTTATCGCCGCCAAAATCAAATCAAGACCATAGCTCAAGGGGCCGTCACAGAATGCCTGAAGGGTTCGGATGGCCTGCTTAAAAGGAGACAAGCGAAAATGGCTAAAGTAATCGGTATCGACCTCGGAACGACGAACTCCTGCATCGCCATCATGGATGGCAAGGATGCCAAGGTTATTGAAAACGCCGAAGGCGCCCGCACCACCCCTTCCATGGTGGCCTTCACCGATGACGGCGAACGCCTCGTCGGCCAGCCGGCCAAGCGCCAGGCCGTGACCAACCCCACCAACACGCTCTTCGCCGTCAAGCGCCTGATCGGCCGCCGCTACGAAGACCCGACCGTGACCAAGGACAAGGGCCTGGTTCCCTACGGCATCGTCAAGGGCGACAATGGCGACGCCTGGGTCGAGGCTTCCGGCAAGTCCTATTCGCCTTCGCAGATCTCCGCGATGGTTCTTCAGAAGATGAAGGAAACCGCCGAAAGCTATCTCGGCGAAAAGGTCGAGCAGGCCGTCATCACGGTTCCGGCCTACTTCAACGACGCCCAGCGTCAGGCCACCAAGGACGCCGGCAAGATCGCCGGCCTTGAAGTGCTGCGCATCATCAACGAGCCGACGGCTGCCGCTCTTGCCTATGGTCTCGACAAGAACGAAGGCAAGACCATTGCCGTCTATGACCTTGGCGGCGGCACCTTCGACGTGTCGATCCTCGAGATCGGCGATGGCGTCTTTGAAGTGAAGTCGACGAACGGCGACACCTTCCTTGGCGGTGAAGACTTCGACATGCGTCTCGTCGAATATCTCGCCGACGAGTTCAAGAAGGAAAACGGCATCGACCTGCGCGCTGACAAGCTTGCGCTGCAGCGCCTGAAGGAAGCCGCCGAAAAGGCCAAGATCGAGCTGTCGTCCTCGCAGCAGACCGAGATCAACCTGCCGTTCATCACGGCCGATGCCACCGGTCCGAAGCACCTGACGCTGAAACTGACGCGTGCCAAGTTCGAAAGCCTGGTCGACGATCTCGTCAAGCGCACGGTCGGTCCCTGCAAGGCGGCGCTGAAGGATGCGGGCGTTTCGGCCAACGAGATCGATGAAGTCGTTCTCGTCGGCGGCATGAGCCGCATGCCCAAGGTTCAGGAAACCGTCAAGCAGTTGTTCGGCAAGGAACCGCACAAGGGCGTGAACCCGGACGAAGTCGTGGCGCTCGGCGCTGCGATCCAGGGCGGCGTGCTGCAGGGCGACGTCAAGGACGTTCTGCTGCTCGACGTGACGCCCCTTTCGCTCGGCATCGAAACGCTCGGCGGCGTGTTCACCCGCCTGATCGACCGCAACACCACGATCCCGACCAAGAAGAGCCAGACCTTCTCCACGGCCGAGGACAATCAGTCCGCCGTGACCATCCGGGTCTTCCAGGGCGAGCGTGAAATGGCGGCCGACAACAAGATGCTCGGCCAGTTCGACCTCGTCGGCATCCCGCCGGCCCCGCGCGGCGTGCCGCAGATCGAAGTCACCTTCGACATCGACGCCAACGGTATCGTCAACGTGTCGGCCAAGGACAAGGGCACCGGCAAGGAGCATCAGATCCGCATCCAGGCCTCCGGCGGCCTCTCCGACAGCGACATCGAGCAGATGGTCAAGGACGCCGAAAGCCACGCCGAGGAAGACAAGAAGCGTCGCGCCGCAGTGGAAGCGAAGAATCAGGCCGAAAGCCTCATCCACTCGACAGAGCAGTCGCTCAACGAGCATGGCGGCAAGGTTTCCGAAGAAGACCGCAACGCCATCAAGACGGCAATCGAGGAGTTGAAGACGGCAGTCGGCGCCGAGGAGCCGGATGGCGATGCCATCCAGGCCAAGACGCAGACGCTGATGGAAGTCTCGATGAAGCTCGGCCAGGCCGTTTACGAGGCCCAACAGGCGGATGAGAACGCGGCTGCCTCCGCGGACGCCGCCAAGGACGCCGAAAGCGACGTCGTTGATGCCGACTTCGAAGATGTCAGCGACGACGATGACAAGAAGAAATCGGCTTGATCTGAGCGTCGCTCGACATCATTCCTGAAATCAAACCTCCGGCCGTCGCTTCGGCGGCCGGAAAAATCTGTTCAAGAGGTTGGCAGACTCCATGGCAAAAGCGGACTATTACGAGACACTCGGCGTCGGCCGTTCGGTTGACGAAAAGGAGCTCAAGAGCGCCTTCCGCAAACTTGCGATGAAGTATCATCCGGACCGCAACCCGGATAACAGCGAAGCCGAAAAGAAGTTCAAGGAAATCAACGAGGCTTATGAAACGCTCAAGGATCCGCAGAAGCGGGCCGCCTATGACCGTTTCGGCCATGCCGCCTTCGAGAATGGCGGACCGGGCGCCGGCGGCTTTGGCGGTGCTGGCGGATTCGGCGGCGCAGGCGGCTTCTCCGATATCTTCGAGGACATTTTTGGCGAAATGATGGGCGGTGCCCGTGGTCGTCGCTCCTCCGGCGGACGCGAGCGCGGGGCGGACCTTCGCTACAATATGGAAATCACCCTCGAAGAAAGCTTCGAGGGCAAGACGGCGCAGATCAGGGTTCCGACCTCCGTGGTCTGCGACGAATGCACCGGCTCCGGCGCCAAGCCCGGTTCCTCGCCAACGACGTGTTCGACCTGCCACGGTTCCGGCCGGGTGCGTGCGGCACAGGGTTTCTTCTCCGTGGAGCGCACCTGCCCGACCTGTCACGGCCGCGGCGAGACGATTTCCGACCCCTGCCCGAAATGTCGCGGCGAGGGCCGCACGGTCGAGGAGCGTTCGCTTTCGGTCAATATACCTGCCGGCATCGAGGACGGCACCCGCATTCGCCTTCAGGGCGAGGGCGAGGCCGGACTGCGCGGCGGTCCTTCGGGTGACCTCTACATTTTCCTCTCGGTCAAGCCGCACCCCTTCTTCCAGCGCGACGGGGCGGACCTGCATTGCTCCGTGCCGATCTCTATGACCCAGGCGGCGCTTGGCGGCAAGTTCGAGGTGACCACGCTGGACGGCACCAAGTCGCGCGTCTCGGTTCCGGAAGGCACCCAGACCGGCAAGCAGTTCCGCCTGAAGGGCAAAGGCATGCCGGTGCTCCGCTCCTCGCACAAGGGCGACCTCTACATTCAGGTCCGCGTCGAGACGCCGCAAAAGCTCACCAAACGCCAGCGGGAGCTGCTGCAGGAATTCGACGAACTCTCCTCCAACGAGAACAACCCTGAATCCAACGGCTTCTTTGCGCGGATGAAGGAGTTTTTCGGTACGGAGTGAGCAGTAGTTTTCTTATGCTACGAACGTCGGAGCCTTTCTCCGGCGTTTCCTATCACATCGTTAGGCGCTAAGCTGGGTCAGAAGAAGCGAACCCACTTAGATTGACGGGCGGTTGTCGGGCAAACGATATGTGGAATAGGTTTTCATTCTTATATTCTGCGTCTCTATTCTTCTGGCTCTTAGGTTCCACTGCTGCTCATTCCCAAAGTTGCCTTCTCATTAACGACGCGAGTGGTGTGCCTACTCCTGCTCTTCACATCAACAACGAATTTTTCTTCATCGAGCCGGCGTTCGAGGACTATGCATTCATGCTGGAGGATGCCTGTGGCGCATGGGGGATGGATATCGAAAATGGGTGTAACATACTGCCCATGATGGGAGCGATCCACTTCAACGCCGTAGCGGCCAAGTGCGATGGCAACAAAGTTATCGTTTATGACAGAAGACTAAGTAGCCGCCTTGGCTATGAGGGGGCGCAGGCAGTCTTGGCACATGAACTCGGCCACCATGTATGCAACCATCTTAATGATCCCAACCAGGAAATTTATCATGGCCGGCTTCAGGAACTGGAGGCTGATCAGTTTGCGGGCGCTACCCTTCGACGAATGGGGTTTCAGCGCGAATCTACCAGTGGTTTCGTTGAGCTGATGTCGGAACAGCCAACCGGCTTTCACCCCGGCAAAAAAGACCGAGTTTCCGCCTTGCTTCGTGGCTGGGATGATCCGGCGTCAGCTTTGCAATGCCGGGACTGATGAAATGCGAACTCGGATCCTTGAGGTTTGTTGAGTTAACTTTGAGCAAACAGATTTAGCTATCATCTGTCTTTCTAGAGGCTTCATTTTGCCCCATAAGGGGCGAACCGAACTGAACAGAAGCCGCCATGCTGCCTTCCATCTTCCTCACCGCGCTGAAGCTGACCGATTTCCGCAACTATCCGCAGGCGTCGCTTGTGCTGGACGGGCGGCATGTGGTGCTGACCGGTAATAACGGTTCGGGCAAGACCAATCTAATAGAGGCTGTCTCCTTTCTCTCGCCCGGTCGCGGCATGCGCCGTGCTGCCTACGGACAAGTCGTGCGCAAGGGCGCTCCCGCCGGGTTTGCTGTTTTCACCGAGCTTGAGGGCATGGAGGGCAGTGTTGCCATCGGTACGGGAACAGATGGCGCGGAGGGGACTGGTCGCAAGGTGCGGATCAACGGCACGCAGGCGGCATCCGGCGACGAGCTTCTCGATCATGTCCGGGTGATCTGGCTCACGCCGTCCATGGATGGGCTTTTTACCGGCTCTGCCGGTGATCGCCGGCGATTTCTTGATCGGATGGTATTATCGATCGATCCCGCCCATGGTCGTCGCGTTGCCGATTTCGAACGGGCCATGCGCTCGCGCAACCGGCTCTTGTCCGAACGGCGCATGGAGCCCGCCTGGCTTTCCGGGCTTGAGGAGCAGATGGCGGGTCTCGGTGTTGCCATGGCGCTTGCTAGGCGTGAACTGCTGTCGCTCCTGACCGGGCTGATCGCCGAGAGCGAGGCCAGTTCGCCTTTCCCGGCGCCCGAGATCGCGCTTGCCGGCTTCTTTGCCGACGCGGCGGATGCGCCCGCTATTGATCTGGAGGACCGCTACCGGGCGATGCTGGAGGAGGAACGTTTTCGCGATGCCGCCGCCGGGCGCACGCTGGACGGGCCGCATCGCAGCGAAATGGCGGTGCGCCATGCCCAGAAGGACATGGATGCGGCCCTTTGCTCAACCGGCGAGCAGAAGGCGCTGCTGCTCGGCCTTGTGCTCGCCCATGCGCGGCTGACGCGCCGGGTGAGTGGTCATCCGCCGGTGATGCTGTTCGACGAAGTCGCCGCTCATCTGGACGAGGGGCGGCGCGCCGCCCTTTTCGACCGCATCGCCGAAATCGGCGGTCAGGCCTTCATGACCGGGACTGATCGCTCCCTGTTTGAGGCGCTCGGCGCGGACGGGCAATTCTTCAATGTCTCGGACGGCCGGATCCAGGCGGACTGAGCCCTTCTCAGTAATGCGGCGGCTTGGTGACGGCAGGGCGTTCGCCGGCCTGTTCCTCAAGCTCGAGAAAGCGGTCGGTCAGAAGCTCGAACTTTTTCTGCAGGCTTTCGATCGTCTTCCATTGCTGTGCCACCTGGTCGGACAGCTCGTCAATGGTCTTGGTCTGGTAGGCGACGGTTTCTTCAAGACGGACAATACGCTCTTCAGTCATATCAGCCTCCATGTTTTCCAGGTGAGCGCCGCTTGGCACCGGCGCCTGCCTTGCGAGGTAGGAATCTTTGCCGCCCCTGTCAACAAAGTAAAGGCGGCTCCATGCGGAACCGCCTCTGCTCATGCGGATGATCTGCAAGCGATCAGAAATCCCAGTCGTCATCTTCCGTCGCGACCGCCTTGCCGATGACATAGGAGGAGCCGGAGCCGGAGAAGAAGTCGTGGTTCTCGTCGGCATTCGGCGACAGCGCCGACAGGATCGCCGGATTGACCTTGCAGGCTTCCGGCGGGAACAACGCCTCGTAACCGAGATTCATCAGCGCCTTGTTGGCGTTGTAGTGCAGGAACGCCTTCACGTCCTCGGTCAGACCGACGCTGTCATAAAGCGCCTCGGTATATTTCGATTCGATCTCGTAAAGCTCGAACAGAAGACCGAAGGCGAAATCCTTGATCGCCTGCCGCTCGTCCTCGGAGACCTTCTTCAGGCCCTGCTGGAACTTGTAGCCGATATAATAGCCGTGAACCGCCTCGTCGCGAATGATCAGCCGGATCAGATCGGCGGTGTTGGTGAGCTTGGCGCGGCTCGACCAGTACATCGGCAGATAGAAGCCCGAATAGAACTGGAAGCTTTCCAGGAAGACGCTCGCGACCTTTTTGCGCAGCGGGTCGGTGGCGCGGTATTCGTGCAGGATCAGGCGCGACTTTTCCTGGAGAAACGCATTTTCCTCCGACCAGCGATAGGCGTCGTCGACCTCGGCCATCGAGCACAGCGTCGAGAAGATCGACGAATAGGAGCGCGCGTGCACGGCTTCCATGAACGAGATGTTCGACAGAACCGCCTCTTCATGCGGCGTCACCGCATCCGGCATCAGGCTGATGGAGCCGATCGTGTTCTGGATGGTGTCGAGCAGCGTCAGGCCGGTGAAGACGCGGATCGTCAACTGCTGCTCGTTTTCCTTAAGCGTCGACCAGGAGGGAATGTCGTTCGACAGCGGCACCTTTTCCGGCAGCCAGAAATTGCCGGTGAGACGGTTCCAGACCTCGAGATCCTTCTCGTCGACAATGCGGTTCCAGTTGACGGCGCGCGGCACGGCGATGGCGGGTTTTGTCTGCATGTTCATGGTTTTCTTGCCCTTCATCACAGGCTGCAGGAGACGCAGCCTTCGACCTCGGTGCCCGAAAGCGCCATCTGCCGAAGACGGATGTAGTAGATGGTCTTGATGCCCTTCTTCCAGGCGTAGATCTGCGCCTTGTTGACATCGCGGGTGGTCGCCGTGTCACGGAAGAACAGCGTCAGCGACAGTCCCTGATCGACATGCTGGGTGGCAGCCGCATAGGTGTCGATGATCTTTTCCGGCCCGATCTCATAGGCATCCTGGTAATATTCGAGATTGTCGTTCGACATGAACGGCGCCGGGTAATAGACGCGGCCGATCTTGCCTTCCTTGCGGATCTCGATCTTCGAGACGATCGGATGGATCGAGGCCGTGGCATTGTTGATGTAGGAGATCGAACCCGTCGGCGGCACGGCCTGCAGGTTGCGGTTATAAAGACCGCCCTTCATCACCGCGTCCTTCAGCGCCAGCCAGTCTTCCTTGGTCGGCAGGTCGATGCCGGCCTTTTCGAAGAGCGCGCGCACGCGCTCGGTCGCCGGCGCCCAGTCCTTCTCGGTATATTTGTCGAAATATTCGCCGCTGGCATATTTCGATTTTTCAAAGCCGGCGAAGGAGACGCCGCGTTCGACGGCGATCCGGTTCGATGCCTTCAGCGCGTGATAGGTCACGGCGTAGAAATACATATTGGTGAAGTCGACGCCTTCTTCCGAACCGTAGAAGATGCGCTCGCGGGCGAGATAGCCGTGCAGGTTCATCTGGCCGAGGCCGATGGCGTGGCTCTCGTCATTGCCCTTTTCCACCGACGGCACGGAGGAGATGTGGCTCATGTCGGACACGGCGGTCAGCGCGCGGATCGCGGTATCGACGGTGCGGCCGAAATCGGACGAATCCATCGCCATGGCGATGTTCATCGAGCCGAGATTGCAGGAAATGTCCTTGCCCATATGCTTGTAGGACAGGTCCTCGTTGAATTCGCTGGCCTCCGAAACCTGCAGGATCTCCGAGCAGAGATTGCTCATCGAGATCCGGCCCTCGACCGGATTGGCGCGGTTGGCCGTATCCTCGAACAGGATGTAGGGATAGCCGCTTTCGAACTGCAGCTCGGCCAGCGTCTGGAAGAAGGCGCGGGCGTTGATCTTCTTCTTGCGGATTTCCGGGTTGTCGACCATCTCGCGATAGTGCTTGGAAATCTCCACCTCGGTCATCGCCTTGCCGTAGACGCGCTCCACGTCATAGGGCGAGAACAGGTACATGTCCTCATTGTTGCGGGCGAGTTCGAAGGTGATGTCGGGGATCACCACGCCGAGCGACAGCGTCTTGATGCGGATCTTTTCGTCCGCATTTTCGCGCTTGGTATCGAGGAAGCGCATGATGTCGGGATGATGCGCGTTCAGATAGACCGCGCCCGCACCCTGGCGCGCGCCAAGCTGGTTGGCGTAGGAAAAGCTATCTTCCAGAAGCTTCATCACCGGGATGACGCCGGAGGACTGGTTCTCGATCTTCTTGATCGGCGCGCCGTGCTCGCGGATATTGGTGAGCGAAAGCGCCACGCCGCCGCCGCGCTTGGAAAGCTGCAGCGCCGAATTGATCGAGCGGCCGATAGACTCCATGTTGTCTTCGACGCGCAGCAGGAAGCAGGAGACCAGCTCGCCGCGGCTCTTCTTGCCGGCATTGAGGAAGGTCGGCGTTGCCGGCTGGAAACGGCCGGCGATGATTTCATCGACGAGCGCGGTCGCAAGCTGCTCGTCGCCCTTGGCAAGCGCCAGCGCGACCATGCAGACGCGGTCCTCATAGCGTTCGAGGTAGCGTTTGCCGTCAAACGTCTTCAGCGTATAGGCGGTGTAATATTTGAAGGCGCCGAGGAAGGTCTGGAAGCGGAACTTCTTGTCGAAGGCATGGTCCCACAGGTCGCGCACGAAGTTGAAGGAGTACTGATCCAGCACTTCCTGCTCGTAATAGCCTTCGTCCACCAGATAATCGAGCTTTTCCCGAAGGTTATGGAAAAACACCGTGTTCTGGTTCACATGCTGCAGGAAATACTGCTTCGCCGCCATCCGGTCCTTGTCGAACTGGATGTGCCCGTTCTCGTCATAAAGATTGAGCATCGCGTTCAGCGCGTGATAGTCGAGCGCCGCCGCCTTGGTCTTGGCGGAGGCCTTTTCAGCGCCCTTGTCGGCGCTCTTTTCGCTGACCGTTTCCTGAACGGTTTCGTCCTCGGCGCTTGCGGCCATCCTCAGTTCTGCCGTTTCCAAAACTCTTCCAGTCCCTGTCTGACGTTGATGACATCCTCTTGCGTCCCGAGCAGTTCGAAACGGTAGAGGTACGGTACCTTGCATTTGGCGGAGATGATGTCGCCGGCAATGCCGTAGGTATCTCCGAAATTCGTATTTCCGGATGCAATGACGCCGCGGATCAGCGCCCTGTTTTCCGGATTGTTGAGGAAGCGGATAACCGGTTTCGGCACGGCGCCGCTTCCATCGCCGCCGGCATAGGTCGGGACGACGAGAACATAGGGCTCATCCACCGTTTCCGTGTCCCCCTGCGGACCGAGGCGTCTTGCCTCAAGCCCGGTTTTGGTGACGAAACGGTGCGTGTTGCCCGTGGCGCTGGAATAATAGACGAGCATGCCCGTCATCTGCTTCCCTCTTCACCATTACGGCGCGCCCGAATGACACGCCGTCTTGTCTTTGCCGCGCCCGCCGCGTCGATCCGCGCGGGCGCCCAGTCGATGAGGTCCGGCCGGCGGCCGGAACAGAAAGATCAGGCGAGGGTGCCGATCATGTCCGGGCGGAAGCCGGACCAGTGCTGTTCGCCGGCAACGACGACGGGCACCTGGCGATAGCCCATGCCGACGACATGGTCATAGGCGTCGTTGTCTACCGACACGTCGACGACTTCGTAGTCGAGGCCCTTGCGCTCGAGCGCGCGGGTCGTCGCATTGCACTGCACGCAAGCCGGTTTGGAATAGACAGTGATCTTCATCGTTATCCTCGCATAATCATTGTTTTTCAAAAGCGCCGATCATATCGCCGGCGCTTTCCCGCGCATCTTGCGGAGCCGGCCATGTTGATTATCAACAGGATCCGCTCCGGACCGGACCGTTGCCGGCTGAAAGCCGGGGAAGGCGCGGCGGTTGCAAGACGTCACCGCCATCCTTTCTCAACAGTCCCCTCGAACGCATTGACCGGACTGGCATTTTCATCCTCCAGAAGTCGGCACGGCGCGCGCTGTCCACGGGGAACACCACTTCGACACATGCTTATGAGGACTCAAAACCTTGAAGACCGGACGCCGCTGACGCATCAGCTTGATTCGATAGAATCACCATAACACAATATCTGCGAACTGAAATGCCCGAACTCACCATATATAGTGTTTCATACAGGTGAATTCCATATTTACGGTTAACGCAATATGAGGGGAGAACGGACAAGACTGCATCGCTTATTCCCGCTGGCGGGGAAAGCGCGCCGGGCGAATCGATTTCGCCGAAAGGCCGATGCAGCAGAAGATGACTGCTCGTCACGGGTATCGGCTACCAATCATAGGTTGAACCGGCATGCGCGCGCGATTTCTTTGGTGCTATCCACAGGCCGGAAAAAACCGGTGATGAGCAAGCGGGATTGCGCCGGCAGGGCCGCAGTGCGGCAAGGTCGGGCGGCAAACGCCTATTCGTCGTCGTCTTCCGGCGGACGGCGCTTGCCCCATACGCCCTCATGGCGCAGCACCAGCGCATAGAGGAAGGCCGTGCCGAGCGCCATGGCGAACCATGTCAGGGCGTAGCTCAGATGTGCGTTGCGGAATTTCACCACCGTCAGGCCGCCGATCGGATAGCCGCCGGGATTGACCGTGCTGTCGGCGTCAATGAAATAGGGCGCAAAGGGCCGCAGCCCCTTGGTCGCCATGATCGAGGCCACGTCGCGGCGATACCACTTGCCGTCTTCCGGATCATTGGCGCGCGAGAACAGCCAGCCCTTGTCTTCCGACATGCGCAGAAGCCCGGTGATGGTGATCTCGCCCTCCGGCGCCTCGCGGGTCGCGGGATCGCGCTTTGCCTCCGGCACGAAGCCGCGATTGATCAGGACGTAACTGCCGTCGGGCCGCAAAAGCGGCGTCATCACGAAATAGCCGGGGCCGAGCTCGGTCGGGTAATAGATCTGCACTTCCTGGCTGTTGAGCAATTTGCCGGTGACCGTCACATGGCGGTAGGCATCGTTCTCGCGGGTGACCTCCTGCCATTCGGACGGTCCCGGCGCGGGTACGGCCGGCGCCTCCACGCGCGCTTCCACGGCTGCGATCAGATCGAGCTTCCATTGCAGCCGGTAGACCTGCCAGATGCCGAGCGCGACGAAGCCGGCGAAGATCACCGCGGCGATGGCGGTGATGGCGATCAGATGTTTGCGGGAAGAAGCGGCCATGGGAACAACCTTCGGCGTGGACGGGAGCAGCTAGCTGGCTCTAAACGCCCGAACGGACGTCTCGTCAATGATTATCGAAACAAAAACGCCTCCCCGCGGGACCCGTGGGGAGGCGAAAAATGCGGCAGGGCAAAGGCCTACTGCTGGCCCTGGACGATGATGTTGCCGGTGACGCCGGCATCGCGCAGCTGCTGGGCAATCTCCGGCGTGGCGCAGACGATCGTGCCATCGTCGAGATAGGTGTAACCGCTTTCCGGCAGGGGCATCATGTACTTGTTCATGTTGTGCATGACCCAGAGCGAGCCGGCAAGCACGATCAGAAGCAGGATGAGGGCCAGAAGCGAGGATGCCATGGTCCAGCCTTCTTCCTGCTGGCTGCTGAGCAACAGGAAATATTTCAGGTGCACCAGGATCTGAGCCGCGGCGCAGATCATGATCACGGCCAGAAGGAAACCCTTGCTCGAGATCGCGTCGGCCATCACCAGCCCGAAGGGGATAATGGTGAGAACGGCCGCCAGGACGAAACCGGTCATCAGCGACTTGAAGCTGCCGTGGCCGTGGCTGTCGTGGGATGCATGTTCGTTGGCTGAGCTCATAGAACCACTCCCGTAAGATAGACAAGCGAGAAAACGCCGATCCAGACCAGATCGAGGAAGTGCCAGAACATCGACAGGGTCGCCGTGCGCCGACGGGTCGATTCTGTCAGGCCCTTGCGCGAGAGCTGGACCAGCAGGACGATCAGCCAGATCGTGCCGAAGGTGACGTGCAGGCCGTGCGTTCCGACGAGGGTGAAATAGGCCGACAGGAAGGCCGAACGGTCCGGCGTCGCGCCAAGCTCGATGAAGTGATGGAATTCGTAGATTTCCATGGCCAGGAAGCCGATGGCAAAGAGGCCGGCAACGATCAGCCACTTCATCAGGCCCGCCTTGTCGCCCTTGTCCATCCGCAGCATGCCCATGCCGAAGGTGACCGAGGAGAACAGCAGCAGCGCCGTTTCGATGAGCGCGAAGTCGAGCTCGAACAGGTCGGCCGGCGAGGGGCCGCCCGCATAGGAGCGGCCGAGCACGGCGTAGGTTGCAAAGAGCGTGCCGAAGATCAGGCAGTCGCTCATGAGGTAGATCCAGAAGCCGAGCTGTGTCGGACTGCTGTGATGGGCGTGTTCGTCGTGATGCGTATCGCCCGTCTGATCAGCGATCGTCATGCATAAGCCTCCTTGGCCTTTTCCTGGTCGCTGGCGACCACTTCGGCGGGAATGTAGTAGTCGCGATCAAAATCGAAGGTGTGATAGATGATCGTGCCGATGGCGGCCAGGAAGCTGACGATCGCCAGCCACCAGATGTGCCACACGAGGGCGAAGCCGAGCGCCAGCGCGAAGAAGGCGGGCACGATGCCGGCCCAGGTGTTCTTCGGCATGTGGATCGGCTGGTAGTCCGTCGACCACTTGAAGCCCTGCTTCTTCATCTGCCACCAGGCGTCACGGCCGGTCACGACGATATCCTGCGGGAAGTTGTAGGCGGGAACCGGCGAGAGCGTCGCCCATTCCAGCGTACGGCCGTTCCACGGATCGGGGCCGCATTTCAGCTTGTCGCGGTTCTTGATCGAGACCACGAGCTGGATGACGGTGCAGGCGATGCCGGCGCCGATGGTCAGCATGCCGATGCAGGCGATGATGAAGTAGATCTGCCAGCCGACATCGGTGTAGCTCTGCAGCCGGCGGGTGACGCCCATCAGGCCGAGAATGTAAAGCGGCATGAAGGCGATGTAGAAGCCAATGCACCAGAACCAGAAGGAGCGGCGGCCCCATTTGTCGTCCAGCTTGAAGCCGAAGACCTTCGGCCACCAGTAGGTGTAGCCCGCCATCAGCCCGAAGACCACGCCGCCGATGATGACGTTGTGGAAATGGGCGATCAGGAACAGCGAGTTATGCAGCTGGAAGTCTGCCGGCGGAACAGCGAGCATCACGCCGGTCATGCCGCCGATGGTGAAGGTGATCAGAAAGCCGACGGTCCAGTACATCGGCGTCTCGAACCGGATGCGCCCGCGATACATCGTAAACAGCCAGTTGAAGATCTTGGCCCCGGTCGGCACCGCGATGATCATCGTGGCAATGCCGAAGAAGGTGTTCACACTGGCGCCCGAGCCCATGGTGAAGAAGTGGTGCAGCCAGACGACGAAGGACAGGACCAGGATGCACGACGTCGCATAGACCATCGAGCGATAGCCGAAGAGCGGCTTGCCGGAGAAGGTCGCGACCACTTCGGAGAAGATGCCGAAACAGGGCAGGATCAGGATATAGACTTCCGGGTGACCCCAGATCCAGATCAGGTTCACGTAGAGCATGGGGTTGCCGCCCATGTCATTGGTGAAGAAGTGCATGCCCAGATAGCGGTCGAGCGCCAGCATGGCGAGCGTTGCCGTCAGCACCGGGAAGGCGGCGACGATCAGCACGTTGGCGGCAAGCGTCGTCCAGGTGAAGACCGGCATGCGCATCATGGTCATGCCCGGCGCGCGCATCTTCAGGATGGTGGCGATCATGTTGACGCCCGATAGCGTCGTGCCTATGCCGGCGATCTGCAGTGACCATATGTAATAGTCGACCCCCACATCGGGCGAGTATGCGATCCCCGAAAGCGGCGGCATGGCGAGCCAGCCAGTGCGGCCGAGCAGGCCGATGAACAGCGATACGTTGAGCAGGATCGCGCCCGACACCGTCATCCAGAACGAAAAATTGTTCAGCCACGGAAAGGCAACGTCGCGCGCGCCGATCTGCAGCGGCATGGCGACGTTCATCACGCCGACCAGAAAGGCCATGGCGAAGAAGAAGATCATGACCGTGCCGTGAGCGGTGAAGATCTGGTCGAAATGGTGCGGCGGCAGATAGCCCTGCGCCCCGCCTGCGGCGATCGCCTGCTGGGTGCGCATCATGAAGGCGTCGGTGAAGCCGCGGAACAGCATCACAAGGGCCAGCACGATATACATGACGCCGATCTTCTTGTGGTCGACCGAGGTGAACCACTCGCTCCAGAGGTAGCCCCATTTGCGATGATAGGTGATCAGGCCGAAAACGGTGAGCGCCGCGATGACGACTGCGGCAAAGGTGACGTCGAGAATGAGAACGTCATAGGGAATGTCATCCCACGACAGCTTGCCGAAAATAATGTTCCAGATTTCAGATCTCATTAGTGCCTCACGGGTTCAGAAGCGTTCGACGCGCTGTCGTCGCCGGGAATATGGGTCACAGTCTGATCGGGATTCTTGATGTTGACCGGACCGCTTCTCGGTTCGTCGGGATTGGCGTGGAGCGTGCCTTCGAATGCGTGCTGGTCGAAGCCTTCGCCCGGCGCGAATTCGTCGTAGAGATACTCGTTCTTGGTTTTCACGCCCTGAAGGCCGCCGCCGCCCATCATGTCCTGCATCATCATCTCGCCGACGCAGACCTTGCCCGGCTCGACGCAGAGCCCGACGATCTTGTCGAAGAGGTTGTCGGCCACGCCATTGTAATAGGACACGCCGTCGGCGACCGTTGGCTTGGAAAGCTGGAGATAGGTCTCGTCGCTCATCGTATTGGACGAGGACTTGACCGTGTTGACCCAGCTGGAAAACTCGTCCTCGGAAACGGCGAAGGTCTCGAAGTCCATATGGGCGTAGCCGGGGCCGGAGTAATTGGCCGAGCGGCCGTAATATTGACCGGCTTCCTCGGCCACCAGATGCAGCTTCGTCTCCATGCCGGCCATGGTGTAGATCATGCCGGCGAGCGCGGGAACGGAGAAGGTGTTCATCACCGAGCTCGAGGTGAGCTTCATGTTGATCGGACGGTCCGTCGGGATGACCAGCTGGTTGACGACGGCCATGTCCTGTTCGGGATAGATGAACAGCCACTTCCAGTCGAGCGAGACGACGTCGATCTCCAGCGGTTCGCCGGCGATATGGTCCAGTGGCTTGTAGGGGTCGAGCCTGTGGGTATAGATCCAGGTCAGCGCGCCGAGCGCGATGATGATCATGACCGGCACGCCCCAGATGAACGCCTCGAACAGCGAGGAATGTTCGAATTCCGGGTCGTAGTCATTGGTGGTCTTGCGGCTGTCGCGGTAGCGCCAGGGTATGTAGACCGCCAGAACCAGCACCGGGACGATGATGACAAGCATCAGAACCGTCGATGCGATCAGGAGGTCGCGTTCCTGGTTGGCGACCCAGCCGGCCGGGTCGAGAAGAATGAGCTGACAGCCCGACAAGAGAAGCGCAAGCGGCAAAAGCAGCGCCAGTTTCAATAGCTTGTAAAGGTTCACAATCGCCTTCATTCTCTACAATGACGCCGGATTGCGCGGATAATCCGGACTTGATTGTCGATGACATGCCTGCCGGCCCTGGCCAAACGTTCCCGCGGCGACCGAACGCGTATTGCAGGCATTTCCTAAAGACAGCCCCTGCCTTGCCAGACGGCGGCGTCATCCTGACGGTCTCATAATCACATTTAGACCAGAAATGAAGCGTGTCCGTCCTGTGGCATTTTGGCACAAGGCCGCATTCGCGTCACCTTGCCGCCATGATTTTTGCGCGTGTTGCGTGAAAAATGCCACGAAAATTGGCAATCATCAGGAAACGCCTTGCTGGATTGCTGTGCTTGAGGCGGTTTTCATTGATTTCGCTCAACCGATCTTCGGCGATGGCGCGCCGGAATTGCCGCGCCGCAGCATGGCCTTTGCGGCTTCTTCACCATTTACCTTCCAAGACCGCCAAAATGGCGGAACAGACCGGCATTTCAGGAGTTGCATTATTAAGACAATGTATGCGACAATACGCCACATGTGACAAACTGCGCACAACCGTTTCGAGGAGGAGACGAGATGTCAGGCCTGTTTTTCTTTCCCTATGTGACGAGCGCCATCGGCGTGTTGCTGGGGGTTTATCTGACTAATGAACTGCGCGAGTATGACCGCCGGGACTATTTCCTGCGTGCCTGCTTCATCTTCGTGATCAATCTGGTGATTTCCTACCTTCTGGAATACGCCTTCCCGCGCGAGGCCATCGGCAGCGAGGGCATGGCGCTCTCGACCGCCTATTACATGGGCCTGTCGATCTACGCCGTGGTTCCGGGGCTCGCCTTCGGTCGCTTCACCGCGTTTCGCGCCCGCAATATGGGCCACGACAAGTCGGTCGCCTATTGGAGCGCGATCCCCTTCGTGTTCATCTATTTCATGCTGGTCGCTCACAAGCGCGAGCATCATGCCTCGCCGCGCACCGCCGGCTGAGCAAGAAGACGGACTGCCATACCGACCGCGCGCCATTCGGCGCGCGGTTTTCTGTTTGAGGCGTCGCACGATGACAGGGATGTCTGGGTAATTCGCATTCCGGCGGTTGATTTTCAGGCCCCGCCCGCCTTCAATGTCAAAAAAGCGTTCGATTTCGTCGGCATGATTGAACACAATCATATTCAATCGTTTTAAAATGGCGCTATAAGCGTATCTCCAAGTCTTTTCAGGGAGCCATCGACATGAATGCCCTCATCAATGCCCTCAAGGATACTGCGGCGCGCACCGACGCCACGGATCTGCGCGCGGCCTTTGCCGCCGATGCGGCCCGGTTTGACCGGTTCAGCCTCCGGTTTGAAGACCTGCTCATGGATTTCTCCAAGATCGCCGTCAATGACGAGGTCCTGTCCGGGCTCGTCAAGCTTGCCGGGGAAAAGGGCGTCGAGGAAAAGCGCGCGGCGATGTTTGCCGGTGAGAAGATCAACATCACCGAAGACCGTGCCGTCCTGCACACCGCGCTGCGTAACCGCGCCAATACGCCGATAATGGTCGACGGCGAGGATGTCATGCCCGCCGTCAACGAAGTGCTCGATGCGATGGGCGATTTCTCAGAGGGCATCCGCTCCGGCTCCATCAAGGGCGCCACCGGCAAGGCCTTCACCGATGTGGTCAATATCGGCATCGGCGGATCGGACCTCGGCCCGGCCATGACCACGCTCGCGCTCGCGCCCTATCATGACGGCCCGCGGCTTCACTACGTCTCCAACATCGACGGCGCCCATATCGCCGATACGATTGCCGGGCTCGATCCGGAAACGACGTTGTTCATCGTCGCCTCCAAGACGTTTACCACGATCGAGACCATGACCAACGCCAAGACGGCGCGCAAGTTCATTGCCGGCGCGCTCGGCGAAGACGCGGTCGGCCATCATTTCTCAGCCGTTTCGACAGCCCTCGACAAGGTCGCCGATTTCGGCATCGATCCGTCGCGCGTCTTCGGCTTCTGGGACTGGGTCGGCGGCCGCTACTCGATCTGGTCGGCGATCGGCCTGCCGCTGATGATCGCGATCGGGGCGAAGAATTTCGGCGCATTTCTCGACGGCGCCCATGCAATGGACAGGCATTTCCAGGAGGCGCCGGTCACGGAGAACCTGCCCTTCATGCTCGGCCTCATCGGCTATTACCAGCGCGTCGTGCTCGGCTATCCCTCGCGCGCCGTCATTCCCTATGACCAGCGCATGTCGCGCTTTGCCGCTTACCTGCAGCAGCTCGACATGGAGAGCAACGGCAAGTCGGTGACCGTGGGATCTGAGGAAGTGACGACGCCGACCGGGCCGATCGTCTGGGGCGAACCCGGCACAAACGGTCAGCACGCCTTCTTCCAGCTCCTGCACCAGGGCACCAACATCATCCCGATCGAATTCATGATCGCCGCCAATGGTCACGAGACGGATCTGCGCCACCAGCATCAGCTCTTGATGGCCAATTGCCTGGCCCAGTCGGAGGCGCTGATGAAGGGGCGGACGCTGGAAGAGGCGAAAGCCCAGCTTCTCGACAAGGGGATGGACGAAGCGACGGCCGAGAAGATCGCGCCGCACCGCGTCTTTTCCGGCAACCGGCCGTCAATCACCTTCGTTTACGATGCGCTGACGCCCTATGCGCTCGGCCGGATGATCGCGCTTTACGAACACCGCGTCTTCGTCGAGGGCGTGCTCTTCGGCATCAATTCTTTCGACCAGTGGGGCGTCGAGCTCGGCAAGGAACTGGCGACCGGTCTTCTGCCGGTGGTCTCGGGCAGCGAGAGTGCCGAAGGGCACGATTCCTCGACGAAGGGCCTTGTCGCCGCGCTTCTGGCCGCGGCCAACTGACTTCAGCTTTTCAGGCACAAGAAAAGGGCGGCCGCTGATTGCGGTCGCCCTTTCTGCTTCGCCCAGGAAAGAGAAAACGAGGGAAGCGGTCAGTTGCTGCTTTCGCGAACCTGATCGACGAGGTCGAGCTTGCCGTCTTCGCCGACGCGGAAATAGTTCTGGTAGCGGTCGCCGAACTTGCCGGTCGATTCGATGGTGACCGTGCTGCCGACGGGCGCTTTTTCGAACGTGCCGGTGTCCGGAACGGCGGACGGCTGCAGCGCAAAGGCGGCCGGAGCGGCGGCGAGAACGGAAACGAGGGCGGCGGATGCGAAGATCTTCTTCATGATAGTCTCCTTGATGGTTCTTGTGTGGGTTGTTTGATCTGCCCGGTCCAAAGCAGTCGGAGGCCTTCCCGGTCTCGAGGCTGTTTGGATTTCGGGCGCCGGGAGACGAAGGACGATTGTCCCTCGCTCTTTACTCCCGGGATATCTGGTTAGTTCGTGCGGTACTGATCGACGAATTCGAGTTCGCCGTCTTCGCCGACGCGGAAGTAGTTATCGTAGCGATTGCCGAACTTGCCGGTCGTCTCGATGGTGACCGTGCTGCCGACAGGGGCCTTGGTGACCTTGCCGGTATCCGGGATGGCCGAGGGCTGGATCGCGAAGGCGGCAGGCGCTGCGGCGAGTGCGGAAACGAGGGCGACGGATGCAAAAATCTTGTTCATGACAGTCTCCTGACTGAATTTTACTGGTGGGCCAGATGTAGGTTTAATCAATTGATTAACAAGAGGGCGGAAGCTGGGAGAGGTGGTTTTTTTTGGCTCTCCGGCGCGTTGCCGCTGAAGTCTAGCGCCGCCGGCCTCCTGTCTCTCGCAAAATCAGTTGGCCGAATCCTGGAAGACGAAATCGAGCTCGCCGTCTTCGCCGACGCGGAAATAGTTCTGGTAGCGGTTGCCGAACTTGCCGGTCGTTTCGATGGTGACCGTGCTGCCGACAGGGGCCTTGGTGAAGGTGCCGGTGTCCGGAATGGCAGACGGCTGCAGCGCGAAGGCGGCCGGAGCCGAAGCCAGAATGGAAACAAGGGCTGCGGATGCGATAAACTTGGTCATGGTGATGAACTCCTGTGTCATCATTGTTGCGTTCGATGACCGGGAATTAGGATTTAATCAATCGATCAACAAGTCCACAAAAACGAACCGCAGCGTTGCAGAAACATTGACGCTAAGGGGCTTGAAATGCGGTCGCCAGAGACGGGGCGAGCAGCCGAAGAGCCAGGAAAATGATAATTATGAAAATAAATTCAATTAGATATTTGGTGCGCGCCAGACCGTGACCAAGAAGCGAGAAAACGGCCAAAACAGAAAACCCGGCCGCAAGGGCCGGGTCCAAATTTTAAGCGGTCTGACGTTTTCGTGATCAGGCGTCGAGTTCTTTCGCCACGCGCGTGCGCAGTTTTCCGAGGTCGGCGGCGAAGTTGCGGATGCCTTCGGCGAGCTTTTCGGTGGCCATCGCGTCCTCGTTCATCATCCAGCGGAAGGTCTGCTCGTCCATCTCGACCTTGGGCTCCGGCACGAAGGCGTCCGGCGAGAGCTTGCGCTCCAGCTTGCCCTGGTCGGCCTCGAGCTCTTCGAGCAGGTTCGGCGAGATCGTCAGCCGGTCGCATCCGGCAAGGCCTTCGATTTCCCCGGTGTTGCGGAAGGAGGCGCCCATGACCACGGTCTTGATGCCGTTGGACTTGTAGTAATTGTAGATCGACCGCACCGACAGGACGCCCGGATCGGTCTCGGCGGTGTAGTCCTCGCCGGTGGCCTTCTTGTACCAGTCAAGGATACGGCCGACAAAGGGCGAAATCAGGAAGGCGCCGGCATCGGCGCAGGCGATCGCCTGGCACTTGGAGAACAGGAGCGTCAGGTTGCAGTCGATGCCTTCCTTCTGCAGCACTTCGCAGGCGCGGATGCCTTCCCAGGTCGAAGCGAGCTTGATCAGGATGCGCTCGCGACCGATGCCGCGTTCCTCGTAAGCCGCGATGATTTCATGCGCCTTCTTGATCGAGCCTTCGGTGTTGAACGACAGGTCGGCATCCACTTCGGTGGACACACGGCCCGGCACCAGATCGACGAGCGCCGCGCCGACATCGATCGCCAGGCGGCTGGCAACGGCATCGACAACAGCATCGCGGTCGCCCGACTGGGACTTGCCCCATTTGATGGCGGCGGCGAACTGCTCGTCGAACATGTCCGTCGACAGTGCCTTGAGCACGATGCTGGGGTTGGTCGTGCAGTCGACCGGCTTGATCTTGGCGACGGCCTTGATGTCGCCGGTATCGGCGACGACCGTTGTCATCTCGCGCAATTGGTCAAGTTTGGAAGCCATGATCCTCATCCTTCGTTTTCCGGGTTCGCGGCGGAAAGGCCTGCGAACCGCTCTCGATTTCTTAAGCCGGACAGCATTCGCGCCTTTTCGGCGTCGTCTGCTGCAAAGGCTAACGCGCCGCGGTGATCTTTCAATGACTGTTGGCAAACATCGGCGCCGGACGCAAGCGCCGACATCCGCTGTAATTCGCCCGCGACTATCGCAAGGCGCTGCTTCGCAAGTCAAGGTAAGATATCAATCGATTTAGACAAGGATTTGACCGGTCGCAAACAGTCCGAGAAAAATGCAGGGTCGCCGGGAAGGATCGTCAAGACCCGTTCAGCGCCGGGTAAAGCTCTTGACCGCCCTCCCGGCAGCGCCGGCGAGCCGGCGCCCGGCAACCCATAGCGCATAGATGATCGGAACATAGACCAAGACCGCCACCGCCGCTGCGGCCAAAGCGCCAAGAAGGCCGATAAACGGGGCACTCCCGAGACGGGAGAGCGAAGCCATAGCCAGAACCAGCGGAATGGAGGGAAGCAGCGGAAAATTGTAGAATATGGCTTTCGGCAATCGCAATGCCGCGTCCGGGCCGCACTCGACGTAGAGAAAAAGCGCATCTTGCCAATAACAACCCGATCGTTGTTCCGGCGCCGAGACGTGCGACAACCCGAGGCCGGCGACAATGCTCAATCCGATTGCCGCAATGTAGAAGACGCCAAGGATCAGCACTATCTTTTTCGGCATTTAGGCTCTCAACGGCACCTAGCCGGGCTGGCGGGCAGGGAAATCCTATCATGGCGCTCCTGCCTCGTCACGCCTTGCCCGCCTCCCAGCCCAGCATGGCGCGCTTGCGCGTCAGGCCCCAGTGATAACCGGTGAGCGCGCCGGACTTGCCGAGCGCGCGGTGGCAGGGCACGACGAAGGAGACCGGATTGCGGCCGATCGCGGCCCCCACGGCGCGGGAAGCCTTCGGACGACCGATCTCGCAGGCGATCTCGGAATAGGTCTTGGCCTTGCCGAAGGGGATCTTCAGAAGACTTTCCCAGACCTGGACCTGAAAGTCCGTGCCGATGAGCACGACCTTGAGCGGCCGGTCCGCCGCCCATTCGGCCGGATCGAAAATGCGGCGGGCATAGGCTTCCGTCATCGGCTCGTCCTCGACATAGCGCGCCTCGGGCCAGCGCGCGGTCATGTCCGCAAGCGCAGCTTTCTCCTCGCCCGGATCGGCAAAGGCGACGCCGGCCAGCCCGCGCTCCGTCGCCATCACCAGCGCCTTGCCGAAGGGGGAGGAGTGAAAGCCATAGCGGATGACGAGCCCGCCGCCGCCTGCCTTCCATTCGCCGGGCGACATCGATTCATGCGTCACGAACAGGTCGTGCAGCCGGCCCGGTCCGGAAAGCCCGAGCTCGTAGGAGGTGTCCAGCAGCGGCAGCTTTTCCTCGCCGAGCAGGCGCTTGGCGTGGTCGAGCGTGATTGCCTGGAGAAAGGCCTTGGGCGAAAGCCCCGCCCAGCGGGTAAAGGTCTTCTGCAGACTGGTCGGCGACATGTCGAGCCGCCGCGCGATTGTCTCGAGCCCCGGCTGTTCGCGGTACTCTTCGCTGATCATCGCGATGACCTTGCGCACGACGTCATAGTCCGCGCCTGAGGGCGTTATCTCGATGGGCTCTTCGGTCATGGTTTCAAGAATGGCGTTCATCGTCATGGCCTCCTTCGGAAGATGAAGGAAACACGCTTCGGCGTCACGCCGCCACCCGAAACTTGCGCATTGCGCTCAAATGCGCTGTTTCACGGTTGCCAGAGCCTGTTTGAAGGCGGCGGCGAAGCTCTCCCGGTCGTCCGGATTGAGAAAGGCGCCGATCTCGAGCCGTTCATCGCGGCTCAAGAGCCGCATGCCGGTAATGCCGAATTCGTCGTGACGGTCGACGGCAAACCGCGTCCAGAACGGATTGAAATGGGTCTCGCTCATCCGTCCCGAGGGCGTGATCTTGCGCACGGAAACGGAAAGCCTGGAGACGGACACATGTTCGCGCACCCTTGCCGACCGGTAGGACAGCCGGAATGCGATGTAGAGCGCGACAAAGGCAAGGCCGCAGTAAAGCGCGATCGGCCAGGCCCCATGGGCGGCGAACCACAGCGCATTCGGGAAAAAGCCGAGCGCGGCAATGGCGATCAGCACGCGAAAACCCTTGCGCCCCAAAGAGCGATGGGGGAAAAGTTCAGCCGAAAACACCGGCCGGTCCTCAAACGCATTCACATCGGTCATAGCGTCAGCGATCAAAAGAAAATGACAAAAGCCAAGCCACAAGTGAGCACCCAAAGGGCGAAAAAGTCAAATCCGGCGTCCGCCGGCAAGCGCCCGCCTGCCCGCACGGCCTATTCCAAGGACGAAATCCGCGAGATCTTCCGCCGGTTTTCGGTGCAGCGGCCGGAACCGAAGGGCGAGCTTGAGCATACCAATCCCTTCACCCTTCTGGTGGCCGTGGTGCTGTCGGCCCAGGCGACGGATGTCGGCGTCAACAAGGCGACGAAAGCGCTGTTTGCCGTGGCCGACACGCCGGAAAAGATGGCGGCACTCGGCGAGGAGAAGCTTGCCTCCTATATCCGCACCATCGGGCTTTATCGCAACAAGGCGAAGAACGTGATTGCGCTCAGCGAGCGGTTGATCGCCGATTTCGGCAGCGCCGTGCCGAAGACCCGCGAAGAACTCGTCAGCCTTCCCGGCGTCGGTCGCAAGACCGCGAATGTGGTGATGTCGATGGCCTTCGGCGAGGCGACGATCGCGGTCGACACCCACATCTTCCGCATCGCCAATCGCATCGGCCTTGCGCCGGGCAAGACGCCGGATGAGGTGGAGGCGAAGCTCGAAAAGATCATTCCGCCCGACTACCTCTTCCACGCCCACCACTGGCTGATCCTGCACGGCCGCTATGTCTGCAAGGCCCGCAAACCCGATTGCCCCGCCTGCGTCATCGCCGACATCTGCAAGGCGGCGGAAAAGACCTCGGAGATGCCTGCGCCGCTGGCGCCGTTGGCGTGATCGTCGATAATCAGATCGCGTTCGCCCGGCGGTCTTCGATATAGAGCTCCCGCAGTTTCAGGCTGATTTGGCCCGGCTTGCCATCGCCGATCTTCTCGCCGTCAATGGCGACGACGGGCGTGACGAAATTGCTGGCGGAGGTGTAGAAGGCTTCCTTGGCGGCCTTGACCTCATCGACGGAAAAGGGGCGCTCTTCCACCTTGAAGCCGTTGCGGGCGGCGATCTCCAGCGCCGAGGCGCGGGTGATGCCCGGAAGGACCACGCGCGACAGCGGGCGGGTGACGATGACATCGTCGGCGGTGACGATATAGGCGGTGGCGGAGGTCTGTTCGGTGACGAAACCGTCCTTCACCAGCCAGGCATCGTCCGCGCCCTTGTCATGGGCTTCCATCTTGGCAAGGCTCGGGTAGAGAAGTTGGACCGTCTTGATGTCGCAGCGCCCCCAGCGCAGGTCCTCGAGCGTGACCACGGTAATGCCCTTCTTCGCCGAGGCCGATTCGATGACCTTCTTCTTCTGGGTGAACATGGAGAAGGTTGGCTCCATGTCCTTTTCGAACATGAAGTCGCGATCGCCGGGATTGCCGCGCGAGACCTGGAGATAGATCAGGCCTTCGCGCATGTCGTTGCGTTCGGCGATCTGCCGGTGTAGCGCGAGCAGGCCGTCGTCATCGACGGGCAGTTTTATGCCGATCGCATCGGTGGAGCGTTTCAGGCGCGCGGCATGGCCGGGGTAATCCAGAAGCTTGCCGTCGAGCACGCAGGTGACCTCGTAGATCGCGTCGGCAAAGACATAGCCGCGGTCGAAGATCGACACTTTGGCTTCTGTCTCCGGCAGCCATTCCCCGTTCAGATAAACGATGCGCCCCATTTTCAAGCTCCTGTTCGCCCTTTTCACCATGAAACGGTCATAACCTTGGCGGGTCTTCGATTCAAGGCCGTATTCTTCGTCGTTCATTGCGGAAAATATGATTTCCGCGCATCAAACCACTGCGCTCTCCCGCATTCGCCTGACGATGTGTATCATGAAGGCGGTGGCAAACAACGGCGTCGCCAGATTGACGATCGGGATCGCAACGAAACCGGCGACGACGAGGCCGGCGAGAAACACGGTGAGGCCTCTTTCGCGCCGGAATGCGCGCGCGGCCTCGGGGCTCATGAAACGCATCGCCGCGAATTCGAAGAACTCCCGGCCAAGGAGATAGCCGTTGACCAGGAAGAAGGCGACCAGATTGACGCCGGGGACGAACAGTAACAGCAGGGCAAGTATATTGCCGAGAATGACGATGCCGAGAAATTTCAGCGCTTCCTTCATCGCCGTCAAAACCGGCAGGGCGGTGCCGGGCGGATCGTCCGGGTAGTGCAGGCGTTCGATATGCTCGGCCGCGTCATCGAGAAAGATGCCGGCGACAAAGGCGGAGACCGGCGCCATCAGCAGCGCAAGCCCGAGCGCCAGGCCGACGGCGGCGAAGATCAGCAGCACGAAGGTGATCCAGCCCGTCCATTCCGGCATCGTTGGAAACAAATTGGCGAGAAAGGGGAAGGCGAGCCAGAGGAACAGAGAGCGGATGGCAAACCACAGCGCGACGAGGCAGAGCAGGGAAAGGCCCAGCACCTTCCACAGGATGCCGCGCATCTTGGGGTCGATCAGGTCCAGAAGCGCTTGTCGCGCCGCAGTCAAAAGCATCGGCAGCTCCCCGGTCTCGCGCCCGCCGCCGGGCGCTTCCCTCTCGATTTAGGTCACCGGCAGCCGCCCTGCAAGCGCCCGCTTGGAGCGCCGTATGTTCATCCAGCGTTGAAAGGAGCGCCTGCATCGCGAAAACCGGACGTTCGCGATGCAGGCGCTGGCCGTTTGTCAGGAGCCGGAGCCCGGCTGCTGCTGCTGGGAAAGCCAGTCAAGGCTGGCGTGGAGCCCGGTCAGGTCGGCGGTCGCCACCTCCTGGGTGTCGGGGCCCAGATAGCTGACCATGATCTCGTCGCGACCGACGCGGGCGGCTGCCAGCACCGGCTGGACGATGGCCTGGTCGCGGGTTACGTAGCCACCCTCGGCGTCGTCCTTCTTCAGATCCTTGACCATAATCGAGACGATGTCATGTCCGTCGACAGCGATCGTGAATACGCCGTCGCGATTGAGCGTCTCCATCCCGGTGATCGTTGGCAGCACCATCATCACCGGCGCATGGGGCTTGTCGGCCTTGACGAAGGAGGGGATCGCGAGCCCGCCGTCATCGGCCGGCATCTGGCTGGTGGTCAGTCGGCAGGTCATCTCACTGTCGCAGGCCGCATTCCACGTGCCTCCGGAATCAAACATTTCCGCGGCCGAGGCAGCGGTCTGAAGAGAGACAACACCAATGACTGTCGCGGCAAGACCCGCATAGACGATTTTACGCATCCTCATAAACGTCTTCCTTTCTGCATGTTGACAGCGAGGGGAGGAAGCCAATGATTCGCGCCAAAATTGTGGCGTGAAATCATGAATAATATTACGGGAATTTAAGAACTTGGCGAAAGCCCCGACGCCTCAGGGTTTTGGTCGTGACAAAACGCCCCAAGATAGGGAAAACAAAATGCCCGGCCGAAGTCGGGCACAATCAAGCCATTGATAAGACGTCATTTTATGCGGGCGCAATGCCGCAAGACCTGCCCTCTCAGGCGGCGTCCTTCGCCTTGCGCTCCAGCCTGCGGGCATGGAGCACCGGTTCCGTATAGCCGTTCGGCTGTTCACGCCCCTTCAGCACCAGGTCCAGCGCCGCCTGGAAAGCGACGGATCCGTCGAAGTCCGCGGCCATGGGCCGGTAGGCGGGGTCGCCCTTGTTCTGACGATCGACCACGGCGGCCATCTTCTTCATGGTCGCGACGATCTGTTCCTCGGTGCAGACGCCGTGGTAGAGCCAGTTGGCCATGTGCTGGGAGGAAATGCGAAGGGTCGCACGGTCCTCCATCAGGCCAATGTCATTGATATCCGGCACCTTGGAGCAGCCGACGCCCTGGTCGATCCAGCGCACGACGTAGCCGAGAATGCCCTGGGCATTATTGTCGAGCTCGGCCTGGACCTCCTCTTCCGACCAGTTCGGACGCACCGCGACGGGAACGGAAAGAATGCTGGTGAGGCTGGCGCGCGGCCGGTCCTTCAGCGTCTCCTGCACCTTTGCAACGTCGACGGCGTGGTAATGCGTGGCGTGCAGCGTGGCCGCCGTCGGGGAGGGGACCCAGGCGGTGTTGGCGCCGGCCTTCGGCTGGCCGATCTTGGCTTCCAGCATGGCCGCCATCAGGTCCGGCATGGCCCACATGCCCTTGCCGATCTGCGCATGGCCGGCAAGGCCGCATTCCAGCCCGATATCGACATTCCAGTCCTCGTAGGCCGCAATCCAGGGGGCCGATTTCATGTCGCCCTTGCGGATCATCGGCCCGGCCTCCATCGAGGTGTGGATCTCGTCGCCGGTGCGGTCGAGGAAGCCGGTATTGATGAAGACGACCCGGTCCTTGGCCGCGCGGATGCATTCCTTGAGGTTGACCGTGGTGCGGCGTTCCTCGTCCATGATGCCCATCTTCATCGTGTTCGGCTTCATGCCGACAATCTTCTCGACCCGCCCGAAAAGCTCGTTGGCGAAGGCGACTTCCTCGGGCCCGTGCATCTTCGGCTTGACCACATACATGGAGCCGGCATGCGAATTCATGTGCCGGCCGCCTTCCCCGATATCGTAGAGCGCGATCAGCGCGGTGATCGCCGCGTCCATGATGCCTTCGGGGACCTCGCGGCCGTCGCGGTCGAGGATCGCCGGGTTGGTCATCAGGTGGCCGACATTGCGGACCAGCATCAGCGAGCGGCCCTTCAGGCTTGCGGGCGTGCCGTCCGGCGCGCTGAAGGTGATGTCGGGGTTCAGCTTGCGCGTAAAGGTCTTGCCGCCCTTGGTAACCTCTTCGGTGAGATCGCCCTTCATCAGGCCGAGCCAGTTGGCATAGGCGAGCACCTTGTCCTCGGCATCGACGGCGGCAACGGAATCCTCGCAGTCCATGATCGCGGTGATCGCCGATTCCAGCACGATATCGTTGATATGGCCGGGATCGGTCTTGCCGATCATGCCATTCGGGTCGACGTCAACGATCACATGAAGGTTGTGGTTGGCGAAGATCAGCCGGAATTCATCGCCGTCCCTGTCATCGAAGCCAGCATACTGGCCGGGATCGGCAAGGCCGGTCTCGCCGGCCGCGGTCTTGATGATCAGCACGCCGTCGCTGTAGCCGAAGCCGGTGACATCGGCCCATTTGCCGGCGGCAAGCGGGATGTTTTCATCGAGAAAGGCCTTGGCCCAGGCGATCACCTTCTCGCCGCGCTTCGGATTGAATGCCGCACCCTTTTCCGCGCCGTCGTCTTCGGCAATCGCATCCGTGCCGTAAAGCGCGTCATAGAGCGAACCCCAGCGCGCATTGGCGGCGTTCAGCGCATAGCGCGCGTTCATCACCGGGACGACAAGCTGGGGGCCGGCAATCGTGGCGATCTCCGGATCGACATTGTCGGTCTCAACCGAGAAATCATCGCCCTCGGGAAGAATGTAGCCGATCTCGCGCAGGAAGGCCTCATAGGCCGCCATGTCGGACGGCGCGCCGTTTTCCTTGTACCAGGCGTCCAGCCGCTCCTGCATCGCGTCGCGGGTTTTCAGAAGGGCGCGGTTCTTCGGCGCAAGCTCGTGCACGATCTCCGAAAAACCGGCGAAAAAGGCCTCGGGGTCGACCCCGGTTTCCGGAAGCACCTTTTCGGTGAGGAAATCATGGAGCGCCTTGTCGAATTGAAGGCCGTGTTTGTCGATGCGAGCCATGGGAAACGCCTTTTCGGATGAATTGTCTGCCGTCACTGTAGCGACGCAGCCGGTAAGGTCAATTCGGCGCGAATTTGAAATATTGTTTCCGAAATGGAGATAATTGAAATATTCACTGCCTGTCGGACGAAAGTCGCGAAAGGTGGTCGGCAAGAATGTCATAGACCACGCGGATGCGCCGGCTGGAATGGAGCTCGCGGTGGGTCACCAGCCAGATCGGCACGGAAATTGGCCTAAAGGCCGGAAACACCGCCTCGAGGTCGGGAAACAGCGCGACATCCTCCTTCAGCAGGAGGCCGATGCCGAGGCCGGCGCGCATCAGCTCCATCACCAGCGTGCCGCTTTCGGTGATCACCGGGAAATTATCGACGGTCAGCGTGATGCCCTCCTCGGCAAATACCGGAAGAAGCTGCTCGCGAAACTCGAAGCCGAAGAACTCCGCCGACTTCAGCTTTTCGATCGTCACCGGTCGGCCGAGACGGTCGAGATAGCGCTTTGACGCATACATCGTCGCCGAGGTGACGCCGACCTGTTTGGCGATCAGTTCCGGCTCGGTCGGGCGCGCATGCCGGATGGCGATATCGGCCTCGCGCCGGATCAGGTCGGAAAGGGCGTTGGAGGTCTTGATGTCGAGCGCGATGCCGGGCGCGGCCTTGCGGATCTTCGCGACCACGGCCGGCAGGTGGTAAGTGGCCATTGCGTTTGTTGCCGCCACACAAACCTCGCCTTCGACGGCCTGGGAATGGCCGGAAGCGGCAAGCGAGATATTGTTGGCGGCATCGTTCATGGTGCGGGCATGAACAAGCAGCTGGCGTCCGGCAGATGTCAGCGTCATCGACCGGGTGCCGCGCTCGAACAGCGTCACGCCGAGACTTTCCTCAAGTCCGGCCACCTGGCGGCTCAGCGTCGGCTGGGTCACCTTCAGCGCCCGCGCTGCTGCGGACAAAGAGCCTTCCTCGGCCGTCGCCAGAAAGGCGCGGACCTGGTTCCAGTCATATCTGACAGCGTCCCATATCATCCATCTGCGTATAGCAGCTCAAGGAATTTAGGCAATTCCCGCATAGTCTGAAAATCTCTATCACTGCGCACAACATCACGGCGGTTCAGCCGAAAATTGAGCCGCGCCGCAATATGTTAAGCAGGAGCCCGACAATGGCAGCCAACAAGAAACAGTTCTGGGACAAGATCGCGGAAAAATACTCCCGTGACCCCATCGCCGATCCGCAGTCCTACCAGATCAAGCTCGACATCACGCGCGAGTATTTTCGCCCCGACATGCGGGTGCTGGAAATTGGTTGCGGCACGGGCTCGACCGCGCTTTATCACGCGCCCGCCGTCGCCCGGATCGACGCCTTTGACCTTTCCGACACCATGATCGCGATTGCAAAACGAAAGGCCGAGGACGCAGCTATTACCAATGTTCACTTCCGCCAGGGCGATGTCGCCGCTATGAATGGCTCGGACGGGCTTTATGATGCGGTGATGGCGCATTCACTGCTGCATCTGCTGGAAGACCGCGAGAGGGTTCTTGAAAAAGTTCACGCCATGCTGAAGCCCGGCGGCGTGTTCGTTTCCTCCACCGCCTGTCTGCGCGACTTCTCCTTCTATATCCGCGCGGCGCTCCCGGTGATGCAGCTGGTTGGCAAGGCGCCCTATGTCGGCAGTTTCACCCAGGAAGGACTGATCAACGAGATGGCTCGTGCCGGGTTTTCCGTTGTCCACCAGTGGTGCCCCGGCAAGAACAAGGCGACCTTCCTGGTCGCGACCAAGGCGCTTTGAGAGAGACAGGGCGGCGGCGCTGATTTTTGAAGGATGCCACCGGTTTTCCGTGTTAAAAGGCGGCCATGACCGAAAGCGAAGCCTTCTCGTCCGAGGAAATCGAACGTTACGCCCGCCACATCGTGCTGCCGGAGATCGGCGGCGCGGGCCAGCAGGCAATGAAGCGCGCCCGGGTGCTGGTCATCGGTGCCGGCGGGCTCGGCAGTCCGGTTCTGTCCTATCTTGCTGCTGCCGGCATCGGAACGCTCGGCATTGCCGATGATGACGGCGTCAGCCTCTCCAACCTGCAGCGACAGATCATTCACGACACCGGCTCAGTCGGCGCGGCGAAGACGGAAAGCGCCGCGCGGGCGATTGCGCGCATCAACCCGCATGTGGTCTGCCGCCGGTTTCACGAACGGCTGGATGGGGCGATGATTGGCGAGATTCTTTCAGGCTTCGATATTCTCGTCGACGGCTCGGACAATTTCGACACGCGCTACATGGCTGCCGATGCGGCCGAGCAGGGCGAGACGCCGCTGGTGACCGGCGCTGTCGGCCGTTTCGATGGTTCCCTGACGGTGTTGAAGCCCTATGCGAACGGAGCGGGCGGCAAGGCCAATCCGCGCTACCGCGACCTCTATCCCAAGCGCCCGCCCCAGGGTCTCGTGCCCTCCTGCGCCGAGGCCGGCATTGTCGGCCCCGTTACCGGCGTCATCGGCACGCTGATGGCGATGGAGGTGATCAAGCTCGTCACCGGCGCCGGCGAACCGCTCATCGGCAGGCTTCTTCTCTATGACGGACTGTCCGCGCGTTTCGAAACCATCGCCTATGCCAGACGCGGCTGAGGCAATCAGCCGGCCTGCAGGGCAAGCTGGTAGAGGCTGGCGCAGCGCCCGCCGGAGGCACAAAACGCCAGCACAGGCCCATTGCTCTCCTTCAGGATCTGCTTCAGCTTCGTGGCCTGGATAATCGGCTGGTGGCCGCCGCCGACCGGAAGATAGTAGCAGGCAAGGCCGGCGTCCTTCGCGGCGGCTTCGATCTCGGCATATTTCGGCTGGAAGAAGCCTTCGCCGTCGGGCCGCATGCAGATGACGGCGGCAAAGCCCGCCTTCGCCGCTTCCGGTATGTCCTTGGCCTTTAGCTGGCCGGTCACGTGATAGTTATTGTTGATTGCACGGGTATGCATGCGTGTCTTCCTGGTTGCGGATGGGATGGTCGGCGCTTTAAAGTGCGTTGACCGGCACTTTCAGCATCAGCCGGCCGTCCTTGTCCTTCGGCACGGCGCCGGCGCGCATATTGACCTGCAGCGAAGGCAGGATCAGCCGCGGCATGGAAAGCGTGGCGTCGCGTTTTTCGCGCATCTCCACGAATTCGTCCTCGCTAATGCCGTCATGCAAGTGAATGTTGTGGCGGCGTTCCTCGCCAACGCTGGTCTCCCACGCGATGTCGCGGCCATTCGGGCCGTAGTCATGGCACATGAACAGACGCGTTTTCTCCGGCAGTTCGAGCACGCGCTTGGTGGAGCGGTAGAGCGTGCGGGCGTCGCCGCCGGGGAAATCGGCGCGCGCGGAGCCGCCATCGGGCATGAACAGCGTATCGCCGACAAAGGCCGCGTCGCCGATCACATGGGTCATGCAGGCGGGCGTGTGGCCGGGCGTGTGCATCACATGCGCGGTCATGCCGCCGATTGCGTAGCTGTCGCCATCGATAAACAGCCGGTCGAATTGCGAGCCGTCGCGCTCGAACTCCGTGCCCTCGTTGAACACCTTGCCGAACGTGTCCTGGACGATGACGATATTCTCGCCGATGCCGATGCGGCCGCCGAGCTTTTCCTGAATGTAGGGTGCGGCCGACAGGTGGTCGGCATGGACATGGGTTTCGATCAGCCATTCCAGCCGCCAGCCCTTCTCGCGGATCATCGCAATCATCCGGTCGGCGCTTTCATGGGTGATGCGACCTGCCGCATAGTCGATGTCCATGACGCTGTCGATCACGGCGCAGGCCTCTGAACCCGGGTCGCGCACGACGTAGGAGATCGTGTTTGTGGCCGGATCGAAGAAGCCGTGGACCTCCGGCTTGAAGTCGGGCTCGGGCGTAAAGGGCAGGGTCATCTCGGGTCCTTCTCGGGTTGCGCTTGGAAGATTTTCTAGCGTATAATACGTATCTACGAAAATATGAAATAACTATGACGGATTCAACCGCCGCCGACCGGCAATCGGCCGAATTCTCGCGACAGAAATAAACGAAGCATGGCTCAAGGCCTGCGGGAAGGTCTATAGCTCAACCAAGGCTAGGTCAGTCCTGTGCCGCAAGGCCGCCGCGGCCCCTCAGGCGCGGTTGGTGATCCAACGGCACTGATAGGGGGCGAAGTTGATCTTGGCGTCTCCGACGGCCTCTCCGGAGATCAGGTCGATCCATTGTTCGCCGCCGATGAGATTGAGCGCCATGGCCGGGATCTCAAGTGTTTCGTCCGTCACATTGTTGATGGCGAAAATGCTCTGGGTGCGATCGACGCTCTGGCGCCAGAAGCCGAACAGCTTCTCGCCAAGGTGCAGGGTAAATTGCGTGGCGTTCGGATGGAAGGCCGGTTGCCGGGTGCGGATGCCGATCAATTCGCGCATGGCGTTGAACACTCTGGCGTGCTGCGTGGTCTCGTCGGCAAGGGCTTCCTGCAGTGCGTCATAGTTCCAGCGGTGGCGGTTGATCGCCCGGTTATGGCCGGACTTCTCCACGCCCTCGTAGTCGTTGCTCGTTGCCAGCAGCGAGTGGATATAGAAGGCGGGAATGCCTTCCAGCGCCATGGCGATCGTCTGGCTGCAGAGGAAGCGGGCGATGTTGTGTTCATCTTCGCCCTTCACCGTGCCCTTCAGCGCGTCGAACAGCGAGACATTCATCTCGTAAGGCCGCATCGAGCCGTCGGAGAGCTGGCGCATGGAAACTCTGCCGCCAAAGCTCTTTACCGTCTCGACCATCTCACCGATCGCCTCGTCGGACAGCAGGCTTTCGGCGGGCCTGAGGCCGATCCCGTCATGGGAGGCGGTGAAGTTGAAATAGGCGCAGCCCATCTGCGCCGGCGGCATGGCCATCTGCCAGGCATTGAGGAATTGCGATGTCCCCGTCATCAGCGCATGCACGATCAGCGGCGGCAGCGAGAAATTGTAGATCATATGCGCTTCGTTGCGATTGCCGAAATAGCTGAGGTTTTCGACATTCGGCACATTCGTCTCGGTGATGAGAACGATGCTTTCCTCGCTGTAATCGGCCAGCACCCGCATCAGCCGGATGATCTCGTGCGTTTGCGGCAAGTGGATGCACGAGGTTCCGACCTCCTTCCAGATGAAGGCGCAGGCATCGAGCCTGATGGTGCGCACGCCGTGATTGATATGAAAGCGCATGATGCGCAGGAATTCGAGCAGGACTTCCGGATTGGAGAAGTCGAAATCCACCTGGTCGTGGCTGAAGGTGCACCACACATGCTTCTCGCCGTCCGCAGTCTCGACTTTGCGCAGCAGCGGGTGCGCGCGCGGCCTGACAACGGAGGAGAGATCGTCTTCCGGCGATGCGGTGAAGAAAAAATCCTTATAGGGGGCATGGCCCATGCGGAACTCGTTGAACCAGCTGCTCTGGCTGGAACAATGATTGAGCACCAGGTCCGACATCAGCCGGAATTCGCGGCCGATGCGTTCGATATCCTCCCAGCCGCCGAGGCCGGAATCGACTGCGCGATAATCGGTGATGGCGAAGCCGTCATCGGAGGTATAGGGGAAATAGGGCAGGATGTGCACGCCCTTGATGACGCCTTTCAGGTTTTCGGTGACGAAGTCCTGCAGCAGCGAAAGCGGCTTGTGCTCGCCGTCGATGATCGAATTCCCGTAGGTGATCACATAGGTGTTGTCGGCGCTCCACATGTTGTTGCCGGCCACGCGGCCGCGCTTGCGCGGGACGGCGCCATCGCCCCAATAGGCCTCGAGCACTTGCCGCGTCAGCGCGCGGGAATCTTTTTCCGGATAGATGCTTTCCAGATGAAGCCGGATGCTTTCCCGCAGCCGCCTGGAAATGACCATGGTTTTTTGCGGCGTCTCAGAAACTGTCGTCATTCTTGTCCTTCTTTCCCCACACGCCAAGGTTAGCATGTCGGTTTCGATTGGCAATCGCCTATCAAGGACAAAACCGTGCTTTCCCGGCCGGTTTTTGTTGCGGCGCCACATGCGCGCGACTGCCTGCATCATCGTGCGGACAGGGCCCGCTCGGCGTTTCGATGCCAGTCCGCACGCCGCCAGAGCCGGGTGTCCGGCGCGGTCTTCCATCAAAAGAAGAGCTTTCAAGAAGTTTCCGGTTGTGTTAGTCGGAAACGGGAATTATATTACGCAAGGCAATGAAAATTTATTTTTAAATGAAGTTTCTATCTTGTTTTATATTAGTATTAAATAATATTAAAGGCTAATCATGCGTGAGTTAAACGCAAAAGTACATTTTCTGCCGAAGCGCAAAGAGCCCGATCCGCGTCTTGTATCTCATGCCTGCGCGCTGGCGGCGCTTGCCAGAACCGAATGTCTGCAGATTGCCAGGGCGCTGGAGGCGGGCGGGTTGAGCCGCCTCGACGTCTGCCGGATGACCGGCCTTTCCATCATCGAGGTTGCCGCCGCCATGGCTTCGCTTCTCGCCCACGGCTTGATCCTGGCGCCCCGGCAGGGCAGCGAAACGGTCTATGAACTCGCCCATCCCCGGCTCGGAGAGGTTATCCTGCTTGCCGAGGAACTGTCAGGCGCGCGCCCGCGTCATTCGGCGTGCTGATACGGCCGCGGCCGGCGCCAGATGCCAAGCGGTGATGCGCCTGCAAGGCCTGCCGGAGGCGCCACGCCGCGTTCCCGCCCGGCTTTTCGATGGCGTCTGCAGCGGTTTTGCCCTGAGGGGCCGGCGTTTCCGGCGCCTCAAAGAAGTCCAGAAATTTTCTTGAAAAAACGGAAAATTGCCGCTGGACTTGAAAAAACAAAATGCTATAAACGCGCTCATTCGCGGGCCGGCGGTCCGCAAAGGCAGCCCGCTATCGCTTAGCAGGCGCCTGCCCAGATAGCTCAGTTGGTAGAGCAGCGGATTGAAAATCCGCGTGTCCGTGGTTCGAATCCGCGTCTGGGCACCATTTATCTACAGAAGTGATTTTTAACGGTTGAGCTTTGGCATTGTCCCTTTGTCGTTGCTGTGCTTTGCTGACATGCGCCTGAGGGGGGGGCAGCACGGGAGCTCTGGCCGGCTGCTCGGCTTGTATTTCTTGGCCTCCGAGGTCTTATGGCCAGTAATGGCCACGATTTCGAATTCCGTGCAACCGAGTTCGGCCGAGCGTGCAGCCGATGGCTTGCAGAGATTGTGATCTAAATGGTTCTCGACTCCAGATACACCAGCCCTTTCGCGGGAGGGATTGACCCGTCCATTGCTTGATCTTGTTGGCTTTGACGGCGACTGTTGAGAAAGCTCGAGCCAAAAAGTTTTTCGCCCATGATCGCTGCCATGGTGACTTTGGATTTCAAGGCGGCGTTCTGATTTGCGGCGGGCTTCTGGCCATTGTGGCCGGTATGAACGATATGATGCCGAAGAGAGAAGCCGAGCGCCAACTGTTTCGCCTTTTAGTTTTTCAAGCCGCTTCACAACATGCGTGACATGAACGCAGAGACGTCTTAAGGAGACTCGGGCGATACGTTGTAGAAGGTCGGGCCTGCCGATGCCGCTGGTTGTAGAGCAATTCCTGAAGTACGGACTCGTGGGCGTGATGAACACCGTCATCACGCTGTCGGTAATAGCGGGTCTGAGCTATATTGGCTTTGCTCCCGTTACCTGCAACATCGCCGGCTATGCCTTCGGGCTGCTGAACAGCTTCCTGTTCAATGGTCGATTCACCTTCGATTCGACCTACAACCGGAGAGTGGCATATCGTTTTCTGATAGGCTTTGCCTTGGCCTATGGCCTTAATTTGATCGTCCTTGTTGCCCTGACGCGGCAGAGTGATTTGCCGGAAATGGCATCGCAGCTCGTCGCGATGGTGGCCTACAATGTCGGTTTCTTCCTGGTAATGAAGTTCTGGGTTTTCGATAAAGATGGCTAGCCCCTACTCTCTTGATGTTGTGATCCCCTGCTATAATGAAGAGGAAAACCTTCCTCACACGATTCCGGTCCTGAATGATTTTCTCGCGAACCTCGTGTCCCGGGAGGATCTGGCGCTGGCGGGGTTCCGGATGATCCTTGTCGATGACGGCAGTTCGGATCGGACATGGCAGCAGATCGAGGATTTTACGAAGGAGATTGGCGCCACCGGCTTGAAGCTCAGCCGCAATTACGGTCACCAGAACGCCATGCTGGCAGGGCTTTCAGTTGCCGACGCCGATGTCGTCGTGACGATCGACAGTGACTTGCAGGACGATATCAACGCCATTGTCGAGATGCTGAAGGCCCATGAAGCCGGCGCAGAGCTGGCGCTCGGCGTTCGCCGCTCGCGCGGAAGGGACAGCTTTTTCAAGAAGAATACGGCGAAGGGGTATTATGGGCTGATGAAGCTAATGGGCGCGCAGATCGTGCCCGATCATGCGGATTTCAGGCTGATGTCGCAAAAAGCGCTCAAGGCGCTTCTGGCGCATGAGGAGACCAATCTGTTTCTGCGTGGGATCATACCCAGCCTGGGGTTTAAAACCGAGGTCATCAGATATGATCGCCAGAGCCGGGAGCACGGTGAAACCAAATACACGCTGAGGAAAATGCTATCGCTCGCCGTCAACGGCGTGACTTCCTTCTCGGCGGCGCCGCTTCGGTTCGTGGCTGGCCTGGGTATTACCGTATTTCTGCTTTCGATGCTTCTCGCATTCTGGTTCTTGATGGAACGTCTCTTCGTCTCCAAAAGCACGGTTCCGGGCTGGGCCTCAACCGTGCTGCCGATGCTCTGGCTCGGCGGTCTGCAGATTTTCTGCATGGGGATTATCGGCGAATATGTGGGCAAGATATATCTGGAGGTAAAACGCCGGCCACGCTTCATTGTCGATAAGGTGGTTTGATATGCCCGCCGGGCGACCGTCCGGCCTGGCAACTGTCTTTCTCAGATCAGATCGGACAACTTCTCATAATGCACTTATACTCAAGGGGTTGACCCGGTGATTGCTTTTTCATTCAAAAAGAAGACCTTGTTCGCAGACGAGAAATACGCACTTCTCGCGATTGGCGTCGGATTCTTCATCCTGAACCAGGTCCTTGAACTGCTGATCATGAAGTTCTCCGGTTTTCGCTATTCGGAAATGTGCACCTGGGACTGCGGATGGTATCGGGGTATCGTTGAGGCAGGTTACGATCTCGAACCACACGCGCACGAGCGGATGGATGCGGCGAACTGGGCCTTCTTCCCTGTCTTTCCGTTATTTGCACGGTTTGTATACTCCGTTTTTGACGTCTCGCACTCTTATGCTCTTCTGATATCAAGCAGATTTTTCTTTCTTTTATCGATTATATACTTCATGAAACTTTCGCGCGTATATTTCCCGGCTATTCCTTTGATGGTCTCCGCTTCGGTGGTCGCGCTCAATCCATTTGCCATCTACGGAAACGTGGGATACACGGAATCCTGTTTTCTTTTCTTTACTTCCGCATTTTTCTACAACCTCAAGCAAGAACGTTTCGTCCTTTCCGGCGTTGTGGGCGGCATCCTTTCTGCGGTTCGCCTGGCCGGAAATTTCGCATTGATCGCATATCTTTATGTGGCGATCAGAAAACTGGTCGAAGACTGGAGGCACCCGGAACGACGCTTCAGGCCTGAACCTCTGGTTTTGGGGGGTATTCTTATCCCTTTGGGACTGTCGCTCTATATGTTCTTTCTCTACCGTCACACCGGCGATGCCTTCGCTTTCTCCCACATCCAAAGGGCTTGGGACCGATCTCCCGGAAATCCCTTCGCCCGCATTGGGGATGGCCTGTCCGGCGATGCCTATGGCAAATACCTCGCACTTATGAGTGCGGCGGCTCTCATAGTTCCGGCTTTCCTCATCTACAAGCGGCATGTGGAACTCGCGATCTTCTCGGTTCTGTGCACGCTCATCCCCCTCTCGACAGGCTTATGGTCGATGCCACGCTATATTTTCTGGCAGGCGCCGGTTCTGCTTGCGATCGCCTGCGCTTGCACAAATCGGAAGATATGGATTCTGTTCCTGACAGGATCCGTCATCATGCAGCTCGCCATCTACACGGCTTGGTTCACTGGGCGAGGATGGGTAATATGACTTATGCATATAGATTCATTATTTCTTTGATCGCTGCATTCTACCTGTTTATGCTTTATTTATTATTACATCCGAACGTAAGCGATCCTTATTACAGATATTATATTGCAAAAGATGTCAGCATAAATCCTAAGCAATTAGAGAAAATAGAAGCAATCGATCCGGATAAATATTACAATCATAGGAATTCCGATATCGGTTACTACAGAGGCTGGTCGAATCCGGAATCAGAGCATCGATGGAGCGACGGGAAATATGCCGAGATAAAATTCATTGTGGGTGAAAAAAGTAAATTTGACGGTGAGATTTACATTCACGGAATAGTATTCGATCGCCAGAGAATATCAGTATACCTAAATAATAATGAAATCTATTCTGGTGAGGTTTTCGAGCGAGAGGGATTGGATCTGAACATACGCTTCGACAAGAAACTGCTGGTTGATGGTCTCAACACGCTCGCCTTCGATTTGCCAGACGCCCGAAGGCCCGGCGGACCGGACCAACGCGAACTGGCAATCGCGCTCGAAGAGATCGCGATCCGATAGCTGGCTGAATCGAAACCGATTGTCGGGCGCAGTCGCCAAAGGCGCAATTCTGTTGTAGCAACCGCAAGCCTCTGAGATCGTTGTATCGTGAACGAAATTAGCTGGGGACGAATGCGCTCGAAATCTGAAAATTTGGCCATACTGACGGTCGCCGTAGTCACATTTACGGCACTGAACATTTCGCTCACAGTGAACGTAGGGGCCCTGTCCGCGCCTCCAACGTATGACGATAGCGGCTATTTGATGGATGGCTACTACCGCTTCATGTTGGACGGTGTGCGCTCCCTTTGGTCGCTGGCGGAGAGTTTTGTTCAGTACCCGCCGCACGCGCCGGTTGAAGCCCTGACGGTCGTCCTTGGCTATTGGTTTTTCGGTCCGAGCAATGTCGGGCCTTACATCATGAATATCTGGGGGCTCTCGGCCTTTGCCCTGATGATGTTCAGTGTCGCGGGTGACAGAATTGACGACCGGGCGGCGACGCTGCTCGCGATTGCCGCAATGTTCGTTCCAGTCGCCGGGGCGATCATATCCGAGTTGAGACCCGACATGATCGCGGGTCTTTTCTTCGCATTTTCCGGCTATGTGCTTTTGGTCAGGGAGGGTGCGAAGCGTGATCATCGCGCGGCGGCGTTGGTGGGTCTGCTCTGCGCATTCTCCATGATCATCAAACTCAGCGCCGTCGTGATTACCGTTCCGATGCTTGGTTTTGCACTTGTCGCCGGCGTCGCGCTTCAAAGCGAGGCGAGGTCAAAAGCCGTCTCTGGAGCAGCCATCACGGTGGCGGCCGCCTTCGTCATTCTAGTGCCTGTCGCATATATCTGGGGAGGCCAGACATATGCCTATGTCCACCAAGCCCTGGTTTCTAACAGAGATATCTGGTTCACTCCCGGTGACCGCTGGTTCCACCTGAGTTACTATGCAACCGGACCGGGGGGCTCGGTCGGACTTGGCAACCTTTTTTATGTCGGCGTCGCGTTAATCCTGATCGATATTGCGGCGTCATTGGCGACCAAGAGAAGCGATATCCGCTCCCTTGCCTATTATGCCTGGACATTGCTGATTTTTATCGGGATGACCAATTCGGCGGAGAAGACAGTCTACCAGGGCAGCTTTTTCTTCTTTCCTTTTGTCATCAGTTCGGTAGTCGCGCTAAGCAGGCTGCTTTCGATGTTCCCTCGTCAGTCTTTTCGGGGTTCCGCGGCAATCGCTCTTTTGGCGGTATTGTTTCTCGAGCCGGCACATACCTATAATCAGGGGTTATATCGCAAGGATACGGCAGCGATGGTGGAACAGATCTCGGACATCGTTGTGCAGAGTGCCTCAGCGACACCTCTCTGCGGCGCGCCCATGTATCGCTTTGCCGTAGTAGGTTCTCAGCCGGTTACGGCCCAAACCGTGGCGCTTGAGGTGGCGAAGAAAGACCGGTTGCGCCTTGCCCTAGATTGGCTGTTTTTTGTGCGGGAATGGGAGACAATGGAGCAGGAGATCGAGAAGGCCAATTTTGTTCTATTGCCAAATGAGGCAGGCTTACGCGACTCTCTCAACCAACACTTGCCGGGCGCTGTATATAACGATCAAGTCAGGGCGTTGTTGCGACAGGATAATCGTTGGCAAGAATACCGAATCGAGGCTGCTGATCCGCTGACATTGTTTGTCCGAGAGCGCTGCGAATAAACGGGAGGATACCTCTATTTTTCGTGGATCCCCGGGTGGTTAATCTGAATCGCCCTGCGATCCATATCTTTGTTATGCGCATCGGGTTACCGAAAAATCGGATTCCACTTTTTCACCCGATGCTCGTATTTCCGCCATAGTGACCGCATCCCCGCCGATGTCGATCGCACGGATGAAGCGCTTCATCTTTTCCATTCCGGTCCCGTCTTGGCGGTTTCCCGTTCGAGTACCCCGTTTGGCGCATCTGCGCTTTGGCGGCGAGACCGGCGGCAGCGGGCGGCCGGTGTGACGCGATGCGCTCTTTTGTCCGTTCCCGGCTTCCGGGGGCGCCCTATGCTTCTTCAGCCTCGATGACCAAGGTCGCGTCCAGCCCCTTTTCCTGGACGAGGCCGGCGTTCACCAGGTCGTTTTCGCGGGCGCGGCGGCGGGCCTCGCCCTGGGAGAAGCCCTGCTCCGTCCAGCGCGCGATGAGGCGTGTCTCAAGCGTTGAAAAGGGAACGGACAGGGCCACGGAAAGGTCGAAATATCGCTTCAGGCCCGACCAGGGCGGCAGGTCCAGAAGCAGGTAATTGCCCTCGACAAGAATGATCTTCCGGCTCTTGGGGATGATGCGCGCGCCCGCCCGCGCGATTTCGAGATCCCGGTCGAACAGCGGAACGGCGACCGCGTCCTCCCGGTTGGCCTTCAGGCGGGAAAGAATGGAGTTCAGCCCGCCGACGTCAAAGGTGAAGGGCGCGCCTTTTCTGGCCAGCGTCCCCTGTTCGCGCAATACGCCATCATCAAGGTGGAAACCGTCCATCGGCACGACGGCTGCGAGGTCGCCGTCCGCCGCGCCGGCATTCAGCCTCTGGCAGAGGCGGTCGCTCAATGTTGATTTTCCGCTGCCGGGCGCGCCGGCAATGGCAACGATCAGCCTGTCTTTTCCCTCGGCGGCCTCGTGAATAGCGTCGAAAACCCTGTCGAAGCGGTGCTCTTTCTGTGTGGTCGCGTTCATGATTGCTGTGGTGCGTTGCGGCGTTTGAAAACGCAGGAAGACGCGACCTCCTGTTCGATATCAGTGTTTCATGGAGCAGATGCAGCATCTGCGATCGCAGGCGTCAAGAGCGTGGCGGCTTTCCGCCACGCAGATTATTGGAACGCCGTGCATCCATTCGGACGCACAAAGCGCGAGCGTCAGGTCTCTGCGGATCAGAACTTGAACTCATCCAGATTGTCCGGCGTAACGATCTTGGCCGGGCCAAGCACCACTTCGCCGGCATCGCCGACAGTGTAGGTGCCGAGGCGTCCCGCCTCGAAGGTTTCGCCGGCTTCGCCGCTGACCTTGCACTGTGCCAGCGCCTGGGCGGCATAGTAGGTCAAGTAACCGAGGTCGGAGACGTTCCACCAGATGTCCTGCGCATCGCCATCGGCCACATATTTGCGGATGAGCGAGGCGGGGGCGAGGCCGGTGAGCTTGATCTTGCCGGTAAGCCCTGCTTCCTCAAGCGCGCGCGCCGCCGCGGGAAGACCGATGCCGGCAGGCACGATGATACCCTTGAGATCGGGATAGGCCTGGGCGAGCGCAATGGTCTGCTGCTGGTTGATCTGCTCGCTTTCCTCGCCATAGGAAATCTGCACCAGTTCCAGGCCCTTGTAATCCGGGTTGCTGGCCATCTCCTCCTTCATCTGGGCAATCCATGCGTTCTGGTTGGTCGCCGTCGGCGTCGACGACAGGATCGCGAATTCACCCTCGCCGCCGATCATCTCGGACATGGATTGCAGCATCATCGAGGCAAGGCTTGAGCCGAGCGCCTGGTTGATGAACAGCGTGCGGGCGCTTTCCGCGACGTCGGAATCGTAGGAGATGACCTTCACGCCGTTTGCGGCGGCGCGCTTCAGCGCGGGCGCGACCGCATTGGCGTCATTGCCGGAAATCGCGATGACATCGACGCCCTGCGAGACGAGATTGTTGATGAACTCGATCTGGGCTTCGGCCGTCGCCTGGCTGGGTGCTGCCTGGATGACCTTGCCGCCGATCTCGGCCTGGGCTTCCTCGGCGCCCTTGCCGGCGACCTGGAAATAGGGATCGGTATCAAGCTTGGGCAGGAAGCCGACCGTGACCGGGCCGTCGGCGCAATCGGCAGCCGCGGCCGCCCCGGCCGTGAGCATTGCAAGGCCGCAGACCGTTGCGAGCAATGATTTTACAGGCATTTCTTCTCTCCTCCAGTGTTATAGCCAGTCAGGCTGGCCTGTTTTGCTGCGCGCTCATTGCGTCGCAACAGGTCCTTGTCGTGTCAGCTGTTTCAGACGTGCCGAAATCGCTGATGAAAAATTCCCGGCCAGCAGCGCGATGATCAGCAGCATGCCGACGACCGTGCTCTGCGCATCGCCGCCGACGCCGCTGATGCCGAGCAGGTTGCGGATCAGCGTCACCAGGCAAAGCGAGCCGAAAACCCCTGCCACGCCGCCCTTGCCGCCGAAGACGCTGACGCCCCCGAGCATGGCGATGGTTATGACGTCGAGCTCCATGCCGAAGGCGTTGTTGGCGCGGGCATTGGCGAGGCGGGCGGTGTAAACGATGCCGGCAATGGCGCACATGACGCCTGAGAAGACGAACAGCCAGAAACGAATGCGATCGACCGCAATGCCGGAGAATTTGGCCGTGTCGGGATTTCCGCCGATGGCGAAGATGCGTCGTCCGAGCGGGGTCGCGTGCAGGACAACGGCGAAGACCGGCAGAATGATCGCAAAGGGCAGGATAGTGCGCGGTATGGGCAGGCTTCCGACATTGAGAAAGCCGAAATTTGTCAGCGCTTCGGGCAGGATATTCACAGAACCCGTGCCCAGGAGCACGTAGCCGATGCCGCGGAAAAGCGCCATGGTGCCAAGCGTCACCACCAATGACGGCAGGCCGAACAGCGTCGTCATCATGCCGTTGAAAGCGCCGAGCAGCGCGCCGGAGACGAGGGCAATGGCGATTGCCGCGGGCAGGGCCAGTCCCGCTTCAAGGCTGAGGCCCAGGAGGACGCTGGTCAGCGCCAGCGTGCTGGCAACCGAAAGGTCGATGTCGCGGGTGATCAGCAGCAACATGATCGGCAATACCAGAAGCGCGCGTTCCGAACCGCCCGCGATCAGCTGGGAGATGTTGAACGGCGTGCCGAAATTATGCACGAAAACAAGGCCGTAAAGGGTGGCAAGCGCGGCGACGGCGCAGATGAACACGTCCCAGACGGATAGCCAGAGCGGCAGTTTCATCACATCATCCTCCGTTTGAGCGCGCGCTCGCTGCGGGCGGCGATTTTCGCGTCGATGGTAATGGCGGCCAGAATGACGAGGCCGTAGACGCCCTGCAGCCAGAGCGGGTTGACACGGACCAGGCTCAGGCCGTTGCGGATGACCAGCAGCGTGACCACGCCGAGGATGATGCCAAGCACGGTGCCCGAGCCGCCGCGAATGGCGACGCCGCCGACGACAACGGAGGCGATTACCGTCAGCTCGTAGCCGAAGGCGACGCGGGCATCGACCGTGGCGTAGCGCGAGGCCCAGAGCGCGCCCATGACCCCGGCGAGCGCGCCGGCGATGGCGAAGGCCGCCAGAATGCGCCTTGCCGAGGGCACGCCGATGGTGTCCGCCGCTTCCGGATTGGAGCCGACGCCATAGATCTCGCGGCCGAAGCGGGTCCGCTGCAAGAGAAAGCCGGCAATCGCCAGCGTGACGAGGGAGGCCACGACAATGCCCGGCAGGCCAAGCAGACGCTGGCCGGCAAGATCGAGCCAGTGTTGCGGCACTTCATCGGCGCTGATCTGGTCGCCATTGGCCCAAAGGCTCAGGAGCCCGCGATAGACCGACATTGTGCCGAGCGTCGCAACGATGGAGGGCACCCGGCCATAGCCGACGATCAGACCGTTGATCGTGCCGAGGCCGCCGCCGATCAGGACGGCAAAGCCAAGGCCCGCGAGCGCCGGAAGTTCGGGGTGGGTCGACATCAGCAGCGCTGCGGCATAGGCCGTAAGCCCGATGACGGACGCAACGGAGAGATCGATATTGCGGGTGAGGATCACCAGCATTTCGCCAAGAGCGACGAAACCAAGAAGGCCCGCGTCCATCGAAAGCGATTGCAGATTGGTAAAGCTCAGCATGCGCGGGTTGATGATCGAAACCGGAATGACGACGGCGAGAATGGCGACCACAAGGCCAATCTCGCGGCGCATGAACACCTGCTCGAAAGACTGTCGCAGGACCGATTTGGCTTTGCTCTCCGCGCCTGATTCATCCGGGCCGGAGGCTGCGTCGTGGTCGGCGGGTTTGAATTCCGCCTTCGCCGTCGTCTCGGTCGCCGCCTTCAGCACTTCGGTCGGATCGACGTTTTTATCCTCAAAGGTCGCCGTCTGCCGCCCCTCGCGCAGCACCGTGATGCGATCGCACATGCCGATCAGTTCCGGCAGTTCGGAGGAGATCAGGACGATCGCCATGCCGGACCTGGCGAGATCGGCGATGATGGCATGAACCTCGGCCTTGCTCTCGACGTCAATGCCCTGGGTCGGTTCGTCGAGGATCAGGATGCGCGGTTTCGTCGCCAGCCATTTCGACAACACGACCTTTTGCTGATTGCCGCCGGAAAGGCCGGAGATTTCCTGTTCATAGGAGGCGAAACGCAGTTTCAGCCGCTGCAGATATTCCTTCACGTAATTGACTTCGCGCGCCGGTCGCAGAAGGCCGTGATGCGTGCAGTTCTGCAGCACGGTCAGCGATGCGTTGACCCGGATCGGGAAGTCCATGATCAGCGATTTGGCGTGGCGGTCCTCCGAGACATAGGCAATGCCGTGTTTCATCGCCTGCTGCGGCGAGCGGATGTCGACGGTCTTGCCGTCAATGCGGATCGAGCCGCGGCTCGGATGCTTCACGCCGAATATCGTGGTGGCGAACTCCGTTCGACCGCTGCCGACCAGCCCGCCGATCCCCATGATTTCGCCGGCGCGGACGCTGAGCGAGATATCCTCGAACTCCGCGTCGACGCCGAGGTTCTCGACGCTCAGGATTTCAGGGCCGAGATCGTGCTTGCGCTGCGGGAAGGAGGCCTGCAGTTCGCGCCCCGCCATCAGGTTGATGGCCTGCTGGCGCGAAAGCTCCGACGCATCCGCCGTGCGCACGAGCGCGCCGTCGCGCAGAACGGAGATGCGGTCGGAGATGTGGAAGACCTCATCCATGCGGTGGCCGACAAAGACGATGCCGACCCCGCGCGCCTTCAGCTTGCGCACCACCGCGAACAGCTTCTCGACTTCGCGATGGGAGAGCGACGCCGTCGGCTCGTCAAGGATGAGCACGTCGGCATCGGTGGAAAGCGCCTTGGCGATTTCGACGAGCTGTTGTTCGGAAATGCTCAGTGACTTCAGGAGGGCATCCGGACTGGCGGCCAGACCCACCATGTCCAGAAGCTCGACGACCCGCCGGTGCATGGCCTTGCGGTCGAGCAGGCCGACGGCATTGGTCGGATAGCGGCCGAAATAGATGTTCTCGACGATTGAGAGATCGGGGAAGAGGCCCGGATGCTGGTGCACGACGGCAATGCCTGCATGCTGCGCGTCAAGCGGCGAATGCCAGTTCTGCACTTTGCCCGCGACGATGATGTCACCCGCCGTCGGCTTGTGGACGCCGCACATCATCTTGACGCAGGTGCTCTTGCCTGCGCCGTTTTCGCCAAGCAGGGCCAGAACCTCCGCCGGTCGCACATCCAGCGTTACATCACTGACGGCGACCGTGCCGCCAAAGACCTTGGAGACGCCCCTGAGTTCGATCAATGGCGGCAGTTCGGGCGGCCGCGCTCCCTGAGGGTATGTCGGATCGATCTTTTTCATGATTGTGTTGAGTATTCACGGTGTCGAACCCGGCGCGCAGGCCGTGCGATACGTGAATGGTCCTCCCCCATTGTGCACGCTTCAATTGCATTCCTCGGGGTCCAAGAAAGCGCATCGCATCATCGATGTCAAGACTATTTCATCATGAAGTTATTAGTCGTGAGCTGTGCCCTTCTTGGCCCGCGCGCCTTGTCATAAGGAAAGCCACACCATAGAAATGAATATCCAACCAGCGCCCAGAAACAGTGATACGCGACACGATGGAACGGCAAAATCAAGAGGAATCAGGTGCTTCGCCCAAGCGGCGAGGCTCGAATCAGATTGTCGTCCGCCACTATAATGAGCGCCTCGTTCTGCAGCTTATTCGCCGGCACGGCCAACTCACCAAGGCCGAGGCAACGCGCGCGACCACGCTTTCGCCGAACGCCATCTCGAATATTTTCCGCAGCCTGGAGGCTGAAAACCTGCTGTTGAAGGGCGAGCCGGCGCGCGGAAAAATGGGCCAACCTTCCATTCCGGCGAGCATCAATCCGGATGCGAAATTCTATTTTGGACTGAAGGTCGGCAGGCGCAGCTTCGATCTCGTGATCATTGATTTCGCCGGTGAAATTCGCGCTAGCGAGAGCGTTTTTCACGACTATCCGACGCCTGAAGCCTGCATCGGGTTTGTGCGCGCGGCCATCGAAACGCTTCTCGGGCAGGCCAAGGTCAGGAAGAAAGATATCGCCGGCTTCGGCGTCGCCATGCCGGGCGAGCTCTGGAGCTGGACGGACGAGGTTGGCGCGCCGGCGGCCGAAATGAATGCGTGGCGGACCTTTGACATCGCCGAGGCGCTCGCCGCCTTGGGGGCGTGGCGGGTGATGATCGAGAATGACGGAACCGCTGCCTGTCGCGCGGAACTGATGTTCGGGCCGCATGCCGACAAGCATGATTTCGTCTATTTCTTCGTCGGAACGCTGATTGGCGGCGGCATTGTGCTCAATGGCAGCGTGTTCTCGGGGCGCACCGGCAATGCCGGCGGTTTTGGTCCGCTGCGTATACCGGGCGGCGTTGCCGGCAAGGACCGCCTGATGGACCAGACGTCGGTTTTCGTGCTCGAACGGGCGATTGCCGAAACCGGTGCGGATCCGCATTGTATCTGGCACAGGCCTGCAAGCTGGGATGCGTTCCCCGGGGAGGTGGAGGCATGGGTGAGCGCCACGGCGAAGGGCCTTGCGGCCGCCACGGTCTCGTCTCTGTCTATCATCGACTTTGAAGCCGTCGTCGTGGACGGCGCGTTTCCCGAGCATGTGCGCGCGACCCTGATAGACGCGATCAGGACGGAAATCGAGACGATGGACCTGCAGGGCATCTCGAAGCCATCGGTCGAGGCCGGGCGCTGGGGAAGCCTGGCCAAGGCCGTGGGGGCGGCGGCCCTGCCGCTTGCCGCCGAGTACTCCATTGAGAACAGCCCCTTTGTCGCACTGAGCTGAAGTCTTGTTTCGAGACGCCGCTTGTTATTCCCTACCGTTCCGGCGGTTGCCGCTTTTCGAGCGCAGCGGTTCTGCAATCTTTCTCCGGTCGAAGGAACGCGATGGTCGGGCTTTGCGTTTCTTTCAGGAAGGCAGCAGCGAAGCGCTTTCGCTGAGAGCCAAAACCAAGAAAATCGACAGGAGGATGCGATGCCTGGTATTCATCAGTCCAAGATTCTGATCATGGCCACCCATGGATATGAACGTTCGGAACTGCGCGTGCCGCTGGACGAACTCAAAAAGCGCGGTGCTTCGGTGACAATTGCCTCACTGGAAAAAGGCCCGATCAAGAGTTGGGACGAAAAGGACTGGGGCGACAGCGTCGAAGCTGAACGCGCGCTCGAAGACGTCTCGGTCTCCGATTATGACGCGATCGTGCTGCCCGGTGGCCAGATCAATCCGGATGTGCTGCGCACCTCGGAGAAAGCCGTTTCGATCGTCAAGGAATTCGTGTCGTCGGGACGCATTGTCGCCGCCATCTGCCACGGCCCCTGGCTTCTGGTGGAGGCCGATGTTCTGAAAGGCCGCGACGCCACGTCCTACCACTCCATCCGGACCGACATGAAAAATGCGGGCGCCAATTGGGTGGACAGCGAATGCGTCACTGATAACGGCATCATCACCTCGCGTTCGCCGAAGGACCTCGAAGCCTTTGTCGCCAAGATCGTCGAGGAGGTCGAGGAAGGCCGCCATGATCGCCGCGCAGCGTAAGCTCGCAAGGAAAATCAATACTATCTATCTGTTTTGACGTCTTTTCGCGGACGTTGGATGTTTCCATCTGACGGCGAAATACTCGATGCCGCCGTTCGGCCTGGAACAGGGTCGGGCGGCGGTTTCCTTGCTCCGGTGTCATCCCTTTGGATCTTGCGAGCCTCAAACCGTGCGCGGCTGGATTAAGGGGGTTCTCAGAACAGGGGGGCCGGGCTATCTTCCGCTGAGTTTTGATGTGTTTGTCAGGACATGAGCCTTCGTCGCCGGATGCCGGGACCGGATCGTGGTCCGGGCGAGCCGCTTCGCTGAAACCATGGCCAGACCAACGCATGATCTCCACGAAAATCTTCATCTCGGTCGTCTATTTCAAACCGGCACCGCTGGTGAAGACCGCATATCTGAACCCGATCCAGGCCGGCCGGGCGCTCGGGCGGTTTCATGTCGAGGGCGCGATCGGGGATGATACCGGCAAGAACAATTCGCACGACAACCTGTTCTGGAGCGAACTGACCGCGCTTTACTGGATGCGCCACAATGTGGAGGCCGAATATTACGGCCAGATGCATTATCGCAGGCTCCTTGCCTTTGCCGGAAAGAAGCCGCGCGGCCTGTCATTCGAAGAGATTTCCGATGAAACCTATGAGAAATACGGGTGGCGCGACGACCTGATCGAAAAAGCCTGTGAGAGCGCGGATATCCTGACGCCGCCGGCGCGACCGCTCTATCTTCCGGGCCTGCCGGATTTGGTTATGACCGCTTCGGACTTCTTCGCGCATCAGCACCATGCGAGGGACATGGCCGTGCTGGAGGATATCGTCAAGGAGCGTGCGCCGCACATCTATCCCTATCTCGTACAGATCCTTACCGGACGAAAGCTGTTCTTCAATTCGATCTCGGTGATGCGTCGACCGTTTTTTCTGGAGTATGCCGATTTCCTGATCGACATGCTCGAGGCGGCACAGCAGAGGATCGACGTCTCCGGCTATGATTCCTACCAGTCTCGCCTCGGCGGGTTCCTGGCTGAATATCTGACCTGTGCCTATGTTGCCTATGCGAAATCCGTTCACGGGGCCAGGGCGCGGGAACTTCCGCTGACCTGGGGCATCAGGCCGCGCCCGCCGGTCTCCCCTCAACAGGTCCTTCTCGAAGCGCGGCAAAAACGTGATCGGACGCGGGTCGCCGATCGGGGGGACGGCGGCGCCGATGATGACATCAATGTCGCGCTCGCGGTGGACGATTACTATTTGCCGCATGCCGCCGTCACCATGCTCTCGGCCCTCAAGACCAGCACAACGCCCTCGCGCCTGCGTTTTCTTGTCCTGAACGGACACACTATTTCGGCAGGCAACCGCGAACGGCTTGAAGGGCTCGTCAAAGGCGCGGGCGGGCGCATCGATTTCATCGACATCGATGACCGGGACTTGCGCTGGTTGCCGCTCAACCGTGATTATATTTCGATCGCCACCTATTACCGTCTGGTCATGCATCACTATCTTCCGCCCGACGTGGAAAAGGTGATCTATCTTGACGCCGATACCGTCGTCATCGAGCCTGTTGAAAAGCTCTGGGCGATCGACCTGGAAGGCCATCCCGTTGCCGGCGCGCCCGATGATGCCGGCCTGCCCCAGGCCCGCCGCCTGAGGCTTGACGCGGCGCATCGCTATTTCAATGCCGGGGTCATGGTGTTTGACGTCGCGCGCTTTCGCGAAATGCCGCTCGCCGAGGCGATCCTCGAAATCTTTCGTCGTCAGGGTCCCTATATCATCTCGCAGGACCAGGACATTCTCAACATCCTGTTTTGCAACGACACCAAGGAATTGCCGCTGGCCTGGAATGCCGGTACCCGCATCTATCGCTCAAACGCTCTGGAGCCGGCCTATAGCGAGAAGGAGGCTTTCGAAGCGGCGCGCTTTCCGGCGATCGTGCACTTCATGGACGCGAAGAAGCCGTGGCACACCAAATGCACCCACCCCTTCACCGAGCTTTACTGGGACTACCGAAACCAGACGCCCTGGGCCGAAAGCGCCGGACACAGAGCCAAGCGCCGACTGATCCAACGCGTTCGCCGCTGGCTGAGGGCGCCCGACCGTCGCTTTGAGAAACGCATCAAGTCGTCTTGAACGCGGGTCTGCTGCCGGTCGCAAACCCGAAGGCGGGTTAATGGCGGTGCCGTGATCTGATTCGACCGCTTCCGGAAAGAGGGCCGTGATGGGACGATCTTTCCAGGGCCGAGGACGGCGAAAGACCGAAAAACGGGCTGTTTGGTTCGGGTGCACGAAGAATTTGACTATCTGGTAAAAGTTGCGTAAAATTGCCGTTACAACCTCGGCGAAAACAGATGCTTCGGTTTTAATCTGTTTCCGGAAAGCCGGGAGCGGCAGATGTCGCATTTGAGGCTCTGCCTGCGCCTGCGAGGCGGACGGAAGTATGCGGGAACCCTCGGTTTCCCTGCGGTCCCGCCTTCCGAAGGCAGGTTGAAATGAAAAACGCTCGCGTGGTCCATGCCCCCGGCACAGCAAATACAGGCGTTTATTTCCTTCCTCGCGCCGTGCCCGGGGAAGCACCCGCTTCGGTCTTGCCGGATATCGGCGGCTTGTGCCGCAATCGGAGCGGGCTTCGATCTCGTCGTGTTTACGTAAAAACGGACGCAAAATCGTCATCCGTCTTTGCTGAAATTGCCGTAAAACGGAGCCGCGGCCTCTCTCCTGGCGCTGTTGGGTATCCGGGCGCTGCCCGCGTGGCAGGTTCCCCCCAAGCTTCCATGAAAACGGGATGGCTGCGCCCCCCGGGCAATTTCGTTGACGGTCCCGGCGACGACCGGCGCGCCGAAATCCGCGGCCGCGGCCTGAACGGTCCTCCGCCGTGACGCGCCTGACGGCGCCTGCCGCCTAAATCCGTCCATTCTTGAAACAGCAGACAATATCCGTGAGGCCTTGAGTGGCGCTTGCGGAAACGGGCTTCTGCGATCGCCCGTCAGGCACGGGGAGGACGCCACGTGTCGAGCAAGGACCGCAGGGGGACAGGGCCTCGTTCCCTGGCGAGAAAGGCACCGCGTTGGCGCGTTCGCAGCCGCAGGAAATCCGAGAAGGAAGGCTGCACGCAAGAGCGGGGCAGAAAATAGCCGAACCCCCTGGCGGGCTCGGGAGGAGACGAAAATGAGAAACCAGTTCTGGATTGATGTTCTTGGTGAAGATCAGACCAAGACGACGCAAGGCAGAGACAAAACCCAATATCTGGAGTTGATCGGCGATGCCGAGGGGAATGCTTCCGCCGCGCAAGATGAAGAGGTCCGGCAGCATCACGCCCGCGACCTGTTTGTCCCCGATCCGACGGCGCTTCCGTCGAATGTGGATGGCTATGACGAAAAGGCCCGGCAGGACCAGGCCGTCCCTGTCGATGGTTCAGAGCGTGCGATGCAGCCCGATACGTTTACCTTCGAGGACAGGTCCCGCATCGCGTTTCAGACCGGCACAGGCGATCTGGCGCTTCCTGCATCCGTCGAAGCCATGACGCCCACTGTCTACAACAGCGCTCAGGCGGCTGGTGGCGCTGATGACACGTCCGCAGTGACGATAGAAGCGTATTCATACGAGTGGTACCCTGTACCGGATGCAGTCATCCATTGGAATAGGTCAACCCAGACTTTCGTGGATTTATATAACATTATATTCTTCAATTCGAGCATAATTGAACACAGACTTGAGATATATTACAGTTCTAATAATCTTGGATCCTATGACAGTCGAAGCTGGAAGTATAGTTGTGAATATGACAAGGAGCATACATATGCCCTGAGATTGGACCTTAGCTCGGATTACGACTGGCTCCGCGTCAGGGATACGACAGATGGCGGTGTTTGCGCCTATATGGGCGGAGGAGATGACTGGGTTCGCTGCGAGGAGGCAAAGGGACTCCCATTTGCCTATTTCGACCTCGGCGACGGAAACGATGCTGCGGTCATCACGGGTGTCGATTCCAAGCCTTCAAATGGCGGCAATTACTATTTCTCGAATGTCGTCGTACGTGGCGGAAACGGAAACGACCGGATCTCCTATGAAGACGGCGGCAACGTCAGAATTTTTGCTGATGGGGGAGACGATTTCCTGACATTCTCATTCGGCAACGGACAACGGTCCGGTATCGTGGAAGCCTGGGGAGGGGAAGGTGCCGACACGTTCGTCTCGATGCAGAGGACCGGCAAGGATGTGATCGTGGAATCATCTGCCCCTGCATCGAACTGGATGATGATAACCGGCGCCTACGCGCTGCAAGACCTGCTCGGCTCCTGCGCTGGAATGGGCATTATAACCATGGGGATTCGTCAATTGATCCGCGTGGGCGAATTTATTATCAACGGCGTACGCCATGGGGATGACTATTACTCCCACCTCGATACAGATTCTTTTCTCAAGATCAATGATTTTGATCCAAGGGAGGACAGTTTTATCCAGTTTTTTCAAAATCAGAACGCGAATAGAAGGAATGTTAGCTTTTTCGTCAACGAATCTCCCGAACAATATATTTCTATTAATAGTGGAGACAGCGTTGTTGCGGAAATACACATAGATAACGCCGTTATAAATGACATCATCGGTATCGCGAATGAACATAGTGAGCATCTATCGATTGGAGATGTTGACTTTAAAGCAATTGAAATGGCACTTCTAAAATCTGTTCTGGCTTCAGCTGTCTATTGTGATAAGCAAAGTTATGCCTTCAGAATGTGGTCTGATGACCAGACGCCTGAATCCGGAGTAACATTCAATGGAAATTCAGAAGTCATGGATCTGTTGAGGCGTTCGGATGTCTATGACAGCTGGAATGACCTGTACGGCTCAATGACAAATGGTGATTTTTTGGCCTTCTTCGGCAACAGTGGTGTCATCCAGGGCGGGGCAGGCTACAACGGAAAATCTATTGCCGTGGGAACCGAGCTAAGTGATATTATTTACGCCGGGAGAAGGGCTGCTCTGGATCCTACCGCGACGAACCCCGTCGATCCCGCGGCGAGCGATGTGTTCGGGCTGGGGGGACATGACAGGATCTTCGGCTCGCACGGCGACGACAAGGTCTATGCCGGATCGGGCGATGATGTCATTGATGGCGGCAAGGGAAATGACGTCATTTATGGCGATGAGGGCAATGACATCATCTATGGCGGTGACGGCAACGACATCATCTACGGCGGCGGCACTGGCGTAACGGGAGTTGATATTTGGGGGGAAGAATTTGCGGTCGATCGCGATACCATAGAAGGTGGCGCGGGCGATGACATCATCCATGGCGACAGGCCTTTCACTGGCCACCTGTACACTGATGACTTGCGTCTGTTTGAGGATAAGATTGATGGCGGCGCCGGCAATGACAAGATTTGGGGCGACTCTGGAAACGATACCATCAATGGCGGATCGGGCGATGATGACCTCTACGGTTGTTCTGGCGCAGACACGTTCGTCTTCGATAGGGGGTTCGGCCACGACAAGATCTTTGACTTTATGAAGGGAGAAGACAAGATCGACCTGAGCCAGATTGCCGAACTCGACAGTTGGGATGAGCTTCAAAGCCATCTCGATTACGACCCCGACGTCAAAGACCTCGGCTATTGCGCGGTGATCAAGGACGGCTTCGGAAACGAGATCGACATTGCGCTTTACGGCGGCCAGCAGCATCTTGCGGAAAGCGATTTCATCTTCGCTTGAAGGCTGGCAAATCTGATGATAGCGGCGCGGACCGGCACCTGGTCCGCGCCGTTTTGCATGATGCGGCGACGGCAGCAATATTCGCCGCTCGGGCATGACCTGCCAATGTCATAATCTCGTCTGCCGAGGGGCGCTTTCGCACCCTCACGCAAGAGCCTGATGTCAGGTTCGACGGGTCACATCGGCAGTCATATTTCAGCTTCGGTTGTCGCCGCAGGGAGCAAATCCGAAGGGTGCGCGACCCCCGGTTTTCGAGGAGGCTTGGTCAGTCGTCGCGGAAGGCCATGTCAAAGTAATCGGTCATCGGCTTCAGCAGGTAGGAGACCGGGCTGCGCGCGCCGGTCTGGATAAAGGCGGTGACCGGCATTCCCGGCTTGATGCCAAGCTTTTCCGCCTCGTCTTCGGAGGCCGGGGCAAGCGTGGCCTCGACGCGGAAATAGGGCGCTCCGGTCCTCTCCTCCGTCAGCACGTCTGCGGAAACGGTCAGCACGGTCCCGAAGAGTTCGGGCGTCGAGCGGCTGTCAAAGTTCGGAAACTTGACGATCGCATCCTGTCCGACCGAAACCCGGTCGATCTCGGCGGGCGGGACCCGAAGCGCCAGCGTGAGCGGCTCGTCGTCGGCGGCGATCGCGGCTACCTCCGCGCCGGGCTGAATGACGCCGCCAATGGTGAAGACCTTCAGGTCATAGACCGTCCCGTCCATGGGCGCGCGCAGCGAAAGCCTGTCATATTCCTTTTCGATGACATTCAGTTTCTCTTCCATTTGCGCGAGCTGCGGCTGGGTTTCGGCATATTCCTGCTGCGCGGCAAGGCGCGCGTCGGCCTTCACTCTCAGCAATTGCACGGCATAGCCGGCGAGCTTGCCGTTGACGTCGGCGATCTCGGCCTTCAGGTCGGCGATCTCGGCCTCCACCATTGCCGCCTCGTGCTTCATGCTGGAAAGGCTGTTCGCCTGGGCCAGGCCGCGGTCGAGGAGCCCCTGATAGCGGTCGATCTCCTGATCATCGATGGCAAGCGCCTTCTCGAACGCGGCGATCTGCTCGCGGTTGGCTGCGATGACGGCATTGGCCTGCGCCTGCTGTTCGGCAAGCTGCTGCGCCATCAGGGCATTGGATTCCGCCTGGACGTCGAACACCTTGCGCTCATCCTCCAGAATCGATTGATAGTCGGGATTTGCCTGTGCCTCGGCGACAAGCCCGGGGGAAAAGGCGAGTTCGTCCGCGCCCTGCGCCTGCGCGCGCGCGCGCTCCAGCTTGGCCCTGGCCTCGAAGATCTGCCGGTTGAGGATCATCCGCTGACCGTTGAGCTCGCTGTCATCAAGCAGGACAAGCTGCTGGCCGGCCTTGACCTTCTCGCCGTCATGCACGTCGATCTTGGCGACAATGCCGCCATATTGATGCTGGATGACCTGGCGGCGCGCCTGCACCTCGACCTGACCGGCGGCGATGACCGCGCCGTTGATCCGCGTGGTGGCGCCCCAGGCGGCAATGCCGCCGAGACCGAGCCCCAGCGCAACGAAACCGGTGACGAGGAATTTCGTCGGTGACAATCTCTCGGACATCTTATTTTGCTCCTCCCGTGACCACGCTCGGCACCTGCGCGCCTGTGATGCGGCTCAACACCTCGTCGCGCGGGCCCCAGGCCCGCACCTGACCCTTCTCGAGGACCAGGACCTCGTCGCATTCGGCAAGCGCAGACGGGCGGTGGGACATGATGATGACGGCGCGGCCATCGGTTTTGGCTTCAGCGATGGCGCCGTTCAGCGCCCGCAACCCGTCATCGTCGAGGCTGGCATTCGGCTCGTCGAGCACGAGAACCAGCGGATCGCCATAGAGCGCGCGCGCCAGGCCAAGCCTCTGGCGCTGACCGCCGGAAAGAAGGCTTTCGCCTTCCGTCAGGACGGTGTCATAGCCCATGGGCAGGTTGAGGATCATCTGGTGCGCTTCCGCCTTCTGCGCTGCCCGCACGACCGCTTCGGGATCGGCGTTCTCGTCGAAACGGGCAATGTTCTGCGCCACGGTTCCCGGAAAAAGCGTCACGGTCTGCGGCAGATAGCCGAGATAGCGGCCGAGCGTGTCCGGCGGATATTCATTGATATCGGCGCCGCCCAGCCGGATGATGCCTGCCGCCGCCGGCCAGACGCCGGTAAGCGCCCGCGCCAGGGAGGATTTGCCCGCGGCGCAGGGCCCGATCACGGCCAGGGCCTTGCCGGGCGTGAGCGAGAAGGTGATCGCGTGCAGAACCGGTTTGCGCTCGCCGGGCGGCACGACGCTCGCCGCCTCGACGTCGATCCGCGCCTCGGGCCGCGGCAGCGGCATATGCTGGGCCTCGTCCTCGATGACGTCGAACAGGACCGACAGGTTTTTCCAGGCCTCCCATGCGCGCTGGATCAGGCCCCATTGGCCGATCACCTGTTCGATCGGCGCCAGCGCCCGGCCGAGAAGGATGGAACAGGCGATCATCGCACCGGCATGAAAATCGCCGGCAAGAACGAGGACGGCGCCGAGCCCCAGGGCTGCGGACTGCAGAAACTGGCGCGCCGCCTTGGATGCCGAGGTCAGCCGGCCGGAAATGTCCGAGGTCGCAAGATTGGCATCGAGCGACGCAGCCCGCAGGCCCTTCCAGCGCATGAGGAACGGGCCGACCATGCCGAGCCCGAGAACGGTCTCGATCTGCTTGCGCGTCCGCTCCGTTTCCGCATCCGCCTCGAGCCTGATCCTGTAGGCGTCTGCGTTTTTCCGCTTCGTCAGCCACTGGTTGGCGACGGCCAGCGCGGCGACGATGATTGCGCCGGCAATGCCTAGAAGCCCGAGCCAGAGGCTGAAGGCGAACATGATGGTCAAGAAGAACGGCACCCATGGCAGGTCGAAGATCGCGCCCGGCAGAGGCGAGGCGAGAAAACCCTGGATCGTGCCCAGGCTGTTGAGCGCCACGGCAGGTTTTTGCCGTTCGGAGGGCAGCCGCGACTGCTTCAGCACGATCCGGAACACCCGTTCGTCGAGCCGGTCCTGAAACCGGGCGCCAATGCGGGCGAGCACACGGCTGCGGGCATTGTCGAGAATGCCCATCAGCAGATAAAGCAGAATAACGAGCGCGAACAGCGCCAGAAGCGTCGCCCCGGAATGGCTGGGAATGACGCGGTCATAGACCTGCAGCATGAAAAGCGTGCCTGTCAGGGCAAGGATATTGACCACGGCACTGAAGGCGGCAACGCCGCCTAGGGCCCTGGCGGAAATACCGATTGCAGCGAGAAGCTCTCTGTTTTTGTTGTTTCTTTTTTTCGACATCGACACATCCTCTTGATCTTGGGAGAGGCGGCGGTCCATCGCTTCTGTCTTGCCAAACAGCCCAGCGTTCCGTCCGCCCGTCTTTGTTTCGCCGACGATAAGGAACACGTTTAGCAGTCGAGCGGGATTTTTACCATGACGATAGTTAAGCGCCGGAAGACAACTAAAGCGTGCCTCTTCTTGGCCGTGGAAGTGGCAATTCTGAGGCGGTCCTGGGGGGCTTGAAATGGCGGCTATGTCTGTCAGTCGCGCGGCCGGACAATACCCGAAGGCACGGCGCTCCAGCGCTTGCGAGCGTCGTCCGTCTCTCATAAAAATCGCCGAGCCCGGCACAGGTTCGCGTGCTCGGGGACCGAGCGGAATGCGGCCCGTCTGCAGGACCAGCCGCCTCAGCCTCCGCCGAGAATCTGCATGATGGTTCGGCGTTTGCGCTCTTGCGGTTGCGCCTGCGCCGCGCCGACATCGGCGGGCGGGGCGGCATCTGCGTCACCGAGGCGGCCGAGCAATTCGACGAGCGTTTTGGGATTGTCGGTGTCTCTCGCCGGCGCAGCGTTCGGCTTCGGCTCGATCAGCCTGCCGCCGCCGTAAAGCGGCTCGGGAGCAAGGCCCTTGTGGGCGCGCGCCATGAAATCGTGCCAGATCTTGGCCGGCAGCTTGCCGCCGGTGACGTTTCTCATCGGCGAATTGTCGTCATTGCCGACCCAGACGCCGGTGGTCAGATTGGCGGTGAAGCCGACGAAGAGTGCATCGCGGGAGGATTGCGTCGTCCCGGTCTTGCCGGCGACCTGCCAGCCCGGGATCTGCGCCGCGCTGCCCGTTCCCTCGGTCACTACGCGCATCAGCATGGCGTTCATATTGGCGGCAATCTGGGGCGAAAGCACGCGCGGCTGGCTGGCGTGGTCGGCCTGGTAGAGCGTGTTGCCGCCGGTCGTTTCCACCTTTTCGATCACATAGGGCGTCGCCTTGAACCCGCCATTCATGAAGGCGGTATAGGCCCCTGTAAGTTCGATCAGCGAAACTTCCGACGTGCCAAGCGCGATCGAGGCGTTGGCGGTGATATCCGAGGTGATGCCGAGCCTGCGCGCCATGTCGGCCACGCCGCCGGGGCTTGCCTCCATCACCAACTGCGCGGCAATGGTGTTGACCGAATGGGCAAGCGCGTTCGTCAGCGTCATCGGCCCGGAATAGGTCTTTTCATAGTTTTCCGGCGTCCAGTTGTCGATGGTGATCGGCGCGTCATTGCGGACCGAGCTCGGCCGGTCGCCGATTTCGAGCGCCGCGGCATAGACGAAGGGTTTGAAGGCGGAGCCGGGCTGGCGCTTCGCCGTCACGGCGCGATTGAACTGGCTCTTGGAATAGTCGCGCCCGCCGACCAGCGCCCGCACCGCGCCCGTAGCATCGACGGCCACCAGCGCGCCCTGCTCGACGCGGTCTTTCTTGCCTGCGGCATCGAGGGCCGACTTCAGGCTCTCCTCGGCGTCGCGTTCGAGGCCGGGATCGATCGTGGTATGAACGACCACATCGGTGGTGATCTCGCCGATCATCGGTTCAAGCCGGGCCATCACCATGTCGGCCACATAATGTTCCGCGCCCGACCAGTAGCTCGGCGCACGCGTCGGTTCGCGCGCCATGGCGGTTGCCATGTCGCTGTCGTCGATCATGTCCTGGTCGTGCATGGCGGCAAGAACCACCTGCGCGCGCGCTTCCGCAGCCTCCGGGTCGCGCGCCGGAGACAGCCGGGACGGCGCCTTCAGCAGGCCTGCGAGAAGCGCGGCCTCGCCGAGCGTCACGTCGCGCGCGGACTTGTTGAAATAGCGTTGCGAGGCGGCCTCCACGCCATAGGCGCCGGAGCCGAAATAGACGCGGTTCAGATACATCGCCAGGATCTGGTCCTTGGAGTACTTGTGCTCCAGCCACAGCGCCATCAGCGCTTCCTGCACCTTGCGCTCCAGAGTCTGGGCGTGGGAAAGCAGCACGTTCTTGGCCAGTTGCTGGGTCAGCGTCGAGCCGCCCTGCACGACATCGCCGTGCTGGATATTGGTCACCATGGCGCGCGCGAGCCCGATCGGGTCAACGCCGAAATGGGAATAATAACGCCGGTCCTCGATGGCGACGACCGCCATGGGGATGAAGGGCGACATCTCGTCGATCGATACCGCCTCGCCGCCGGTCGCGCCGCGATTGGCGATCAGCGAACCGTCATTGGCGACGATCTTGACGTTGGGCGCGCGGTCGGGGACCGCCCATTCGTCGACGGGCGGCAGCTTGGCGCCGTAATAGATGACGATGCCTATGATCACGACGCCGCCCCAGACGGCGGCGACCATGCCCCAGTAGAAGACAAAGCGCAGCGCGCGCGCCAGAAGGCCCCGCTCGGATGTCCGGGACCGGGCGTTCTTGCCCTTCGCGGCGGGTTTCCGTTTCGCAGGTGTCCTGCCCGCCCCGGCGGTCGAGCCGCCCAGGGTGGGGTCTTTCCTGCTGCGCTTTTTCTTGCTTCCGGCCATGGCGGTGGAGCTGCTCACCTTCCGTGTTCGCTTAAGAGGCTAGCCGAGTGCCGTTAAGGTCGCGTGAAAGACCGCTCCGGCGCAATGCCCCCGGGCCAACAGATCAAAAGCAACGTTAACGCAAGCTGAACGTCGCGTCGCTTCTACTTTGCCAGCGCGTCGAGAATGCGGATCCACGAGCGGATGCCCTTGTGGAAGGAGGTCAGCTCGTATTTCTCATTGGGCGAGTGGATGCGGTCGTCATTGAGCCCGAAGCCGACGAGGAGCGAATCCATGCCGAGCTTCTTCTGGAAATCGCCGACGATCGGGATCGACCCGCCCATGCCGATGACGACGGCGGGGTTCGGCCATTCGTCGGACAGGGCTTTCTGCGCCTTCTTCAGGAAGGGGGCGTTGTAGTCAAGATGAATGGCCGGCGAACCGCCATGGGGGTGAAACTCGACCTTGCAGTCTTCCGGAATTTTGGAGCGGACATAGCTGCGGAAACTGTCGCGGATCTTCGCCGGGTCCTGCGTGCCGACGAGGCGGAAGGAGACCTTCGCCGAGGCCCTGGCCGCGATCACCGTCTTGAAGCCCTCGCCGGTATAGCCGCCGGTAATGCCGTTGACCTCTGCCGTCGGCCGCGTCCAGGTCAGTTCCAGCACGGAGCGGCCCTTTTCGCCGGAAGGGACCGAAAGGCCGATCTCGCCGAGGAAACGCTGGTCGGTCTCGCCAAGCTGTTCCCAGCCCTTCTTCACCTCCTCGGGCGTCTCTTCCACGCCGTCGTAAAAGCCCGGCAACGTCACGCGGCCGGTCTCGTCGTGAAGGCCCGCAAGGATATCGGCGAGAATGTGGATCGGATTGGCCGCCGCGCCGCCGAAAAAGCCGGAGTGAAGATCGCGGTCGGCCGCGGTGATCACCACCTCGTCGCCGACAAGGCCGCGCAGCGTCGCGGCAATCGCCGGCGTGTCGCGGTCCCACATGCCGGTATCGCAGACAAGCGCGAAATCGGCCTTGATAAGGTCGCCATGCTCCTCGATGAAGGCCGGCAGGGAAGGTGAGCCGGACTCTTCCTCGCCCTCGAACATCACGGTGATCTTCACCGGAAGCTCGGCATTTTCCTCGCGATAGGCGCGGCAGGCCTGGAGGAAGGTCATCAGCTGGCCCTTGTCATCGCTGGTGCCGCGCCCGGTAATGATCTTGCGGCCATTGCCGCCGTCCTTGATTTCCGGCGCGAAGGGATCGCTTTCCCAAAGGTCCAGCGGATCGACCGGCTGCACGTCGTAATGGCCGTAAAACAGCACATGCGGCGCGCCTTCCGGCGCATTCTCCGACGTACCGACCACCATGGGGTGGCCCTTGGTGGTGTAGGCGGTGGCCGCAAAGCCGAGCGTCTTCAGCTCGCCGACCAGCCAGTCGGCGGCTTCGGCGCAGTTCTTCCGGTAGGCCGGATCGGTGGAAATCGAGGGGATACGCAGGAGCGCGAACAGCTTGTCGAGGCTGGAGGGCAGGTTGTCGTCAGCGCGCTTCAGGAGCGTTTCAAGTTCGGTCATGGGAGATCCTCGGTCTTTCACGAATGATGTGGGCGGACCATAGGCCAAGCCGGGGCCTTTTGGAAATACACGATTGCAGGAATGCGGGGCGGGGTTGGAAACGGGGTAAAAAATAAGCCGCCATGGCCTGGAGGGGGGCTGGCCATGGCGGCTGCTTTTTGGGACAAAGGCCGGAGAGGGGGGATGGAGCCTTTGTCCTGTTGTCTGACGAGGCGGGGGACGAGCCTCCATCAGGCATCGGCGCTATCGTGCGCCGCTGAAATGTATTTGTACCTCGAAATGTGTCGATTCAAGGGAAAGAGCGGCGCATTTCGTTACAATTCGGTAATCTGATTAAATTACCGGCCTTTTTTCGAGGATTCCCTGGTGCGGCAAGGGTCGAGCGGCCGGCCTGAAATCCGGCTTTGCGATGGACCTTTTTTGCCGACCGGGCTATGCATTCGAGCATGAAAAAAGACGATCACCTATTCCTTATCGACGGTTCCGGCTTCATCTTCCGGGCCTTCCACGCTTTGCCGCCGCTGACGCGCAAGTCCGACGGCCTGCCGGTCGGCGCCGTGTCCGGTTTCTGCAACATGCTGTGGAAGCTGCTCACATCCGCGCGCGACACCTCGGTTGGCGTCACGCCGACCCATCTTGCGGTGATCTTCGACTTTTCCTCGCAGACCTTCCGCAAGAAGATCTATCCCGACTACAAGGCCCACCGGCCGCCGCCGCCGGAGGATCTGGTGCCGCAGTTCTCGCTCATCCGCGAGGCGACGCGGGCCTTCAACCTGCCCTGTATCGAGATCGAGGGCTATGAGGCCGACGACATCATCGCCACCTATGCGCAGATGGCGGTGGAGGCCGGCGGCGACGCCACCATCATCTCCTCGGACAAGGACCTGATGCAGCTCGTCGGTTCCAATGTGCATATGTATGACGGGATGAAGGACCGGCAGATCGGCGTGCCGGAAGTGATCGAGAAATGGGGCGTGCCGCCGGAAAAGATGATCGACCTGCAGGCGCTCACCGGCGATTCGGTCGATAATGTGCCGGGCGTTCCCGGCATTGGCCCAAAGACGGCGGCGACCCTGCTGGAGGAATTCGGCGATCTCGACAATCTTCTCGAAAATGCCGAGACGATCAAGCAGAAGAAGCGCCGCGAAAACATCATCGCCAACAGGGAGCTCGTGCTGGTCTCGCGCAAGCTGGTGACGCTGAAGCGCGATTGCCCTGTCGAGCTGCCGCTCGACGCGCTGGTGCTGGAAGAACAGGACGGGCCGAAGCTCGTCTCCTTCCTCAAGGCCATGGAGTTCAACTCGCTGACGCGGCGCGTGGCCGAGGCGACGGGCGCAGAGGCTGCCGAGATCGAACCGGCGAGCGTCAATGCTGAATGGGGCGAGAAGGCCCACGGCCCCGATCTCGATCCGGGCGAGGCCGTTTCCAGTGAAGGCGAGAAGCCCGCGCCGGACAGCGAAGCCTCCGGGCCGGCCGCACTTGCCGCTGCCCGTGCCGCACGCTTTGCCGCGGTCCCGATCGATCGCTCGTCCTATGAGACGATCCGCGATCTCGAAACGCTTGAAGACTGGATCTCTGCGGCGCGCGATAAAGGGCTCTGCGCCTTCGATACCGAAACCACCTCGCTTGACGCCATGCAGGCCGAACTCGTCGGCTTCTCGCTGGCGCTTTATGACGAAGACCAGTCCGATGCCGCAAAGGCGATCCGCGCGGCCTATGTGCCGCTCGCCCACAAGGCCGGTCAGGACGATCTCCTGGGCGGCGGGCTTGCAGACGGGCAGGTCGATTTCGACAAGGCGCTTGCCGCGCTCAAGGGCCTGCTCGAGGACGAGGGCGTGCTGAAGATCGCCCAGAACCTCAAATATGATTATCTGGTGATGCTGCGCCACGGCGTTACGGTGAAGAATTTCGACGACACCATGCTGATCTCCTATGCACTCGATTCCGGCATGGGCAATCACGGCATGGATGCTCTGTCGGAACGCTGGCTCGGCCATCAGCCGATCCCCTACAAGGAGGTTGCCGGCTCCGGGCGCAATATGGTGACCTTCGATTACGTCGATATCGACAAGGCGACGGCCTATGCGGCGGAAGATGCCGATGTGACGCTGAGACTGTGGCTGGTGCTCAAACCCCGCCTCGCCGCCGAACACGTCGCCACCGTCTATGAGCGGCTGGAGCGTCCGCTTTTGCCGGTGCTCTCGCGCATGGAAGAGCGCGGTATCTCCGTCGACAGGCAGATTCTGTCCAGGCTTTCCGGCGAACTGGCGCAGAAGGCGGCCCGCCTTGAGGACGAGATCTACGAACTGGCCGGCGAAAAATTCAATATCGGCTCGCCCAAGCAGCTTGGCGATATCCTGTTCGGCAAGATGGGCCTTCCCGGCGGCAAGAAGACCAAGTCCGGCCAATGGTCGACAGCCGTTCAGGTGCTTGACGATCTGGCTGCCCAGGACATTCCGCTGCCCTCGAAAATCGTCGAATGGCGGCAGACGACCAAGCTGAAATCGACCTATACCGATGCGCTGCCGGGCTATATCCACCCTCAGACCAAGCGCGTCCACACCTCCTATTCGCTGGCCGCGACCACGACCGGTCGGCTCGCCTCGTCGGAACCGAACCTGCAGAACATTCCGGTGCGAACGGCGGAAGGGCGCAAGATCCGCACCGCCTTCATCGCCAATCCGGGCCACAAGCTGCTGTCTGCCGACTACAGCCAGATCGAATTGCGCGTGCTCGCCCATGTGGCCGACATCGCGCAGTTGAAACAGGCCTTCGCCGATGGCATCGACATTCACGCGATGACGGCGTCGGAAATGTTCGGCGTGCCGGTGGAAGGCATGCCCGGCGAGGTGCGACGGCGCGCCAAGGCGATCAATTTCGGCATCATCTACGGCATCTCCGCCTTTGGCCTTGCCAACCAGCTCGGCATCGAACGCTCCGAGGCCAGCGACTATATCAAGCGCTATTTCGAGCGCTTCCCCGGCATCAACGACTATATGGAAGACACCAAGGCGCAGGCCCGTGACAAGGGCTATGTCGAGACGATCTTCGGCCGGCGCATTCACTACCCGGAGATCAAGTCGTCGAACCACCAGGTCCGAAGCTTCAACGAGCGCGCCGCCATCAACGCGCCGATCCAGGGCTCCGCCGCTGACGTGATCCGCCGCGCGATGATCCGCATAGAGCCGGAGCTGGCCGCCGCCGGGCTTGGCGAAAAGGCGCAGATGCTGCTTCAGGTGCATGACGAGCTGATCTTCGAGGTCGAGGATGAGGCGGTGGACGAGGCGACGAAGCTGATCGTCGATGTCATGGAAAACGCAGCGATGCCGGCCGTCTCCATGGCCGTGCCGCTTCAGGTCGATGCCCGCGCCGCGCATAACTGGGACGAGGCGCACTGAGCGGGCGGGAGCAGGCTGAAAACTCATGTTGCAGGCCCCTTGAGATTGCTCAGTCCTCTGTCCGTCACCCCGGACTTGATCCGGGGTCCATGGCCGTGGACCGACTTTCGCGCAAAAGGTCTACTCCAGATGGTCCTCGCTCCTTGGCCCTGGATGCCGGCTCAGGGCCGGCATGACGGAAGTGCCTTCGGGAGACCCTGGTCAACAAACCCTGGCGCACCGAGTGCGCTGTCCCGGCTCCGCATTTTTGAAAAGGATATCAGATGAACCCCGCGCTCGCCGCTTATGGCGCTCTTGGAATTGCGATCGTCTGCGAGGTGGTCGGTTCGACGCTTCTGCAGAAATCCTACGGCTTCACCCGTCTTCTGCCGACGATCGGCGTGGCGGTGTTCTACCTCATCGCCTTCTTCTGCCTGTCGCAGGCGCTGAAGACGATCCCGCTCGGCGTGGCCTATGCCATCTGGGCGGGTCTCGGCATCGTGCTCACGGCCGCCGTCAGCGTGCTTGTCCTGCGCCAGAGCCTCGATATCGCCGCCTGGGTCGGGATCGCGATGATTGTCGGCGGCGTGGTTGTGATGAACCTGTTCTCAAACGCCGCCGGGCACTGAAGGCTTCAGGCGAGGCTGTCCCGGATCACCCGCACCAGCGCCTCTCCGGCATCTTCCAGCGCGCCCGAATTGTCGATGTTGACGACATCGAAATTGCCGTGGATCGCCGTGGTCGAGCGGGCGAGGCGTTCGAGGATGTCTTCCCGGCTTTCGCGCCCGCGCGCCTGAAGGCGTTCGGCCCTTATCTCCGGTCGCGCCGTGACATTGACCACGGTCATCGCGGCAAAGGCTTTGTCAAACAGCGGCAGCGCCGGGCGCGAACCATTGGCAATGGTGACGCCGCCTGACGCCACGAAGGCGCGATGTTCTTCGGGAATGCCGTATTCCAGTCCGTGGGCGGCCCAGGTCACGGCGAACCCGCCCGCCGCTTTGGCGGCGGCAAAGGCTTCCGGCGTCATCGAGGCATGGTCTTCCGTCGTGCCATCGCAGGGACGGGTGATGACCCGGCGGACGAAGCGGACATTCGGATGGCCGGAGAATGCGGCTTTCGCGTAGCCGATCAGGCTGTCCTTTCCTGCCCCGCTCGGGCCGACGACAACGATGATCCTGCCGGCTTTGCCCATGCTTTACGCCACACGCTTTCCGAGAGAGAAGACGGCGCGCACCACCGGCACGTCCTCGGTGCGTTTGACGCGGACGAGATCGGCGCGCAGTCCCAGCGCGATGCGGCCGCGATCATCAAGGCCGGCGGCTTTCGCCGGCGTTGCCGTCACCATGGCGATGGCCCAGGGCAACGAGACCCCGGCGTCCTCGTCGCCGGCAAGGATGAACGGGGCGTGCAGCAGGCTGAAGGGCACATAGTCCGAGGACAGTACATCGAGTACGCCGGCCGCCGCCAGGTCGCGCGCGGCGATGTTGCCGGAATGGGACTTGCCGCGCACCACGTTCGGCGCGCCCATCAGCACCGAAAGCCCGGCCGCATGCGAGGCCCTTGCCGCGTCGAAGCTCGTCGGAAACTCGGCGATGCGCACGCCGAGCGCGATCGCCTCGTCCACATGGGCTGTCGTTGCGTCGTCATGGCTGGCGATCGAAATGCCGTTCTTCGAACAGTGATCGGCAATCATCCGGCGATGCTTGTCCGCATAGGCCTCGGAGGCGGCCTGACGGCGGGCGACGAAGCGTTCGAAGGCGTCGTCATCGAGACCGCGCTTTGGCTTGTAATAGCGCCGGTACTGCTGGATGTCGGCAAATTGTCGCTGGCCCGGCGCGTGGTCCATCATCGAGGCAAGGCGCACATGCGGCTCTTCCTCGAAGGCGGCGAAATGCTCCATGACATTGGCGGCGGAGACCTCGCAGCGCAGGTGCAGGAAGTGCTGGGCCTTGAGCCGGTCTTCCCGCTCCGCCTGAATGATCGCGTCCGCCATGGCGCGCATCTCGCCGACCTCGAAGCCGTCGGTGTCGTCGGAGCCCAGGCGCAGGCAGTCGAAAACGGTGGTGATGCCGGAGGCCGCGACCTGCGCGTCATGGGCCTGGATCGCGGCAATCTTGTTCCAGCGCACGCCGGGGCGCGGCGCGTAATGGCCCTCAAGATGGTCGGTGTGAAGCTCGACAAGGCCGGGGATCAGCAGGTCGCCGTCGAGATCCTCAGCCTTGCCGACATTGCCTTCGGCGATGTCGGCGATCTCTCCGTCGCGGATCACAAGCGTGCCGTCGACGATCCGGTCCTCGGTGACGATCCGGGCATTGGTGAAAACGGTCTCGACGCTCATGTTTCTTGTTCTTCCGCGCCGGAAAGCGGCTGCCAGCGCTTGATGGTAAAGGGCGCGCCGCGCCGCGCCTCGACAAAAAGACCGAGGCCGCCGATCTCGAGCGGCCTGCCGGTATAGGGACCGAAATAATCCTGGACCGCCGTCTCGATCACATGCGCATCCGTGCCGGTCACCGGGCCGGTCAGCGTCATGTGAAAGCGGAATTCGTCGAAGACGTATGGATAGCCCCAGCGGACCATATAATCACGCTGGATTTCGGTCAGCGTCTCGGGCTTGCGCCGCGCGATCTCGTCATTCAGCAGCGGCGCGCGCATCGGCTCGAAATGTTCCACCACATCGGCTGCGAAGGTCTGCAGCGTCTCATCTTCCGTCGCCGGAATGAGCGCGTAGAACTTGCCGAGTTGCCCCAGCGTGATCTCGGGGATGCTGAAAGGCTTGCGGTTGCGGCAGAACACATCGAAGGTCGCCTCCAGCGCCGAGGGCGAGATGTTCTCCGCCAAACGGAACGGCGCCTTGATGGTGGCGTGAAATCCGTAGCGGGCCGCCGCCGCCGTCACCGCGCTCATCCGTCCGGCAGGAAGCGCGATATTGTCGGGGTAGGGCCGTTCCTCGCCCGTAAAGGCGTCATAGCCCAGCCAGCGGCTGGCGGCGACGGTCAGCGGATCGTCTGCAGGCGGCGTGAAATAAATGGCGTATCGCAAACCGGTTTCCTTGCACAAAACCTTGTATGTGAATTCGAACGTGACGGGATTCGCCAGCCTTTGCAAGCGGATCGGTCCCTCAAATCAATCAATGCCAAGGCCGGGCCCCAGGTTCCCCGTGAACGTCCGATAGACGCTTTCATCACGGAACGGGCTGGTTTGATCAGCGGTTGTCAGAGTTCTGCCCAGAACGCGGAAGATGGTGTGCACAAGTTTTTCAAAGGCGCAATAAACCGTTCCGGATGATCAATGCGGTCAAATCGGAAATGGCGAGGCGACCAGTTGAAATATCTCGGCCCGTCATCGCCATCCACGACAAGAATACCGTGAAAGTACCAATCAGATGTCGACTTGTAACCCGAAGCGGTCGTGTAGAAGGCAAAACCGCGCAAGTTCCATAGCGAACCAATGGCCGAAGATGAATGGTGATGCGCTATGCAGAAGGGGGCGCCCGCAGCAGTCTGGTTGGCCTGAAACACGACAGCCGGAACGGACAGCAAAGACCAGATGGCAGCGGCAGCCGACACGGCCATCCCGGAAATGGCCAATCGTGCGATTCTTGAACGCTCCTCCCTGATAGCCAGACATAATACGCCCGATGCGACCGCGACGGACAGAAGGCTTCCCTGCGTCAGCAATAGCGGCCTGGAGAGAGTAGACGCAAACGCGAGGCACAGAAGCGTAAGAAAAAGGCCGGCCAGAAAAACAATGATTGCGATTGGCCATATCTGTGCCGGCGAGGCGGGGCGGTGCATCAAAGACCTCGTCAGTATCGCTGCGGCCGGCAGAAGGGGCGCAGACCAGACAAGGAAATATGCTGCCCCGACAAGACCATCCGCACGATGTTCCGGAGGGCCGAGGGCAAAGGGCTGGATGAAGCCTGTGACAATCAGCGCCGCACAGACTGAAAGAACGATGAAGCTCTTTTTCAAAGTGTGTAATTTCTTGCCTTTGATGTGGTTTGGCCCTCGGAATTCGGGAATCAGCGCATCGTCATTCCAATCGGCTGATAGTGCAATCCATGATCGTTTTTTCCTTGGCGCGCAATCTTGTTTCCCGCGCCGTGAAACTGAAAAACAAAAAAGGGCGATCCGAAGACCGCCCTCAAATTCTGCATAAACAATCGCGGCTCAGTGCGCGCCGGACATGTCGCCGAGGACTTTCTTGTCCGCGACGGTGGAATCGGCGTTCAGCGTGTAGACCATCGGCACGCCGGTGGCGAGGTTGAGCTTCAGGATCTCCTCCTGGCTCAGCCGGTCGAGCACCATGACGAGCGCGCGCAGCGAGTTGCCGTGTGCGGCGACCAGAACCTTCTCGCCCCTGAGGACGCGCGGCAGGATTTCCTGCATGTAATAGGGCCAGACGCGTGCGCCGGTATCCTTCAGGCTTTCGCCGCCGGGCGGGGGCACGTCGTAGGAGCGGCGCCAGATATGAACCTGCTCCTCGCCCCATTTCTCGCGGGCGTCATCCTTGTTGAGACCGGCGAGATCGCCATAGTCGCGCTCATTCAGCGCCTGATCCCTGATGGTTTCGAGGTCGGCCTGGCCGACCTCGTCGAGGACCAGTTTGCAGGTGTGCTGGGCGCGCGTCAAAGCCGAGGTGAAGGCGATATCGAACTTCATCCCGGCCTCTGCCAGCGCCTTGCCGCCGGCGGTGGCTTCCTTGACGCCGAGTTCGGTCAGGTCAGGATCCTTCCAGCCGGTGAAAAGGTTCTTCAGGTTCCATTCGCTTTGGCCGTGACGCACGAGAACCAGTGTTCCGCTCATGACAGTCTTCCTTCGTCAGATCTTGGGTTAATGTGTTTTCGAAAGCCCGAGCACGTCGAGCATGGAATAAAGCCCTGGTTTTTCGGCCTTGCCCCAAAGGGCCGCCTGAACCGCGCCGCGGGCGAAGATCGAACGGTCGGTCGCCTTGTGGGAGAGGCTCACCGTCTCGCCTTCGCCGGCGAGGAGTACGGAGTGCTCGCCAACCACGGAGCCGCCGCGCAGAGTGGCAAAGCCGATCGTGCCTTCCGCGCGCGGGCCGGTATGCCCGTCGCGTACCTTCACGGCATTCTCCTTCAGCGAAATGCCGCGGCCTTCCGCCGCCGCCTCGCCCAGAAGAAGGGCCGTGCCGGACGGCGCGTCGACCTTGTGGCGGTGATGCATTTCGAGAACCTCGATATCCCAGCCCTTTGCCGAAAGCGCTGCGGCTGCCTGCTTGACCAGTTCGCCAAGCAGGTTGACGCCCAGTGACATGTTTCCAGACTTGATGATACGGGCATGGCGGGCGGCCGCCTTGATCTGGGTCTCGTCATCCTCCGAAAAGCCGGTCGTGCCGATCACATGGACGATGCGCGCCTGTGCGGCGAGCCCGGCATATTCGACCGATGCCGCGGGAACGGTGAAATCGAGCACGCCGTCTGCATCAACAAAGGCCTTCAGCGGATCGTCGGTGACGGCAACGCCGAGCGCACCAACGCCCGCAAGCTCGCCGGCGTCCTTGCCAAGCGCCGGGCTCTCCGGGCGGTCGATGGCGGCATGCAGCACCGCGCCCTCGGTTTCGCTGATCACGCGGATGAGGGTCTGTCCCATGCGTCCGCTGGCGCCCACGACGACGAGTTTCATTGCCGGACTGGTCATGCTTCTTCCTGGTATTGCTTCAGATATGTTTTCCGCCGCGCTGAACGCGCGGCGAAGGCAGTGAGACTTTATTGGAAGCGCAGGAGGAAGAAAAGGTTGATCTTGGTCTGCGCTCCGCTCAGTCTCGCCAGCGGCGGCCGTCAAGCGCGAGGCCGAAGCGCAGCGGCGTGCGGGCATAGGTGGCAAGGCCTGCAAGGGCCGCGAGCGGGTGGGTGACGACATAGGTCGGGATCGACTGCATCAGCGCGTTGTGCGGGGCCTTGTCCTCGAAGGCGGCGCGGAACTCCGGCTTCTTCAGCGCCGGCAGGATTTTCTGCGAGATGCCGCCGGCAAGGTAAACGCCGCCGCGCGCCATGAACACCATCGCCATGTCACCGGCAATGCGGCCGAGATAGGTTGAAAACAGCGACAGCGTTTCAACGGCCTGCGGGTCGGAACCGTCAAGGCCCGCATGGCTGACATCCTTCGGCTCAAAGGGCCTGGCCTCGATCCCGTCTGCCGCGCAGATGGCGTTGTAGAGGTTCACCATGCCGCGACCGCAGAGGATCTGCTCGGCCGCGACCCGGCCCTCAATGGTCTTGATATGCGGGAAAATCTGATAGTCGCGATCCGTGCGCGGGCCGACATCGATATGGCCGCCCTCGCCGGGCACGGGGATCCAGCGTTCCTCCGCATGGACGAGACCGGCAACGCCAAGCCCGGTGCCGGGGCCGAGCACGACGCGCGAGGCGACCATGGTGTCCGGACGCGGCGCGATCGGTTCGCGGAACTCGTCGGGCATGTTCGCGATCGCCAGCGCCTGGGCCTCGAAATCGTTGATGATCACCACATCCTCGAGCCCGAGCGCGCTGATCATGTCCTTCGGCTTGATCACCCAGTCGCAATTGGTCAGCGGAATTTCATCGCCGCGAATGGGGCCGGCGACGGCGAGGATGGCGCTGCGCGGCTGCAGCGAGGTCTTGTCCATGACGCCCGCCTGGATGGCGGCATCGACGGTCGGGAAGTCTGCGGTGTGGACGATCGGAAATTCGCGCGGCTCGGCATAGGCGTCGACCAGCAGCGAGAACCGCGCATTGGTGCCGCCGATATCGCCGATCAGGATGGGAAAGGAGAGAGGGTCCGAGGTGTTGAAGGTTTTGGCCATGGTGTTTCCGCGTTCCGCCCTGTCCCGGGCTTTCTTGAAGGTCTGGCGCAGTCTGTGCATTCAGTTTGGCTATTTTGCAACCGCATCCGTCAAATCGGAAGGGCAATCGCAAGATGCCGGCGCGCTGTCCGCAACCTGAGTAGCGGGCGCGGCCTGCCTGCCGTTCATACAATAACTCAAAGCGCTTTGAAAGGCGCTGCCGATGGACAGACGCAACGCACTTTGTCGCCGCAGCCGCCGTCATTCCGCCGGGCGCGGTTGCGGAACCGGCCCGATCTCCGGCCAGGGGGCCAGGGGCGGCAAGGGAATTTTCGGCGTGACGGCGGCCGCCGGCAGGGGCGAGGGAGCAGGCGCTTCCAGCACGCCGGTGCACGCCGCCGGCAGATCGGACAGGATCGTATAGGCCGGCCGCGTCGGCTTGGGCGCCGGTTTTTCCGGCTTCTTCGGAGGCGTCACCGGTTTTGCCGGGGCCCACGGTTCGTCGGACAGCCACCAGGCGAGGTGTTCGCCGCAGCCATCATCCTTCATGTCGACGGCGTTCTGCGCCTTGCAGCCGGGCGAGCCGTCGCGGCAGAACAGGCGAATGTGGAAGTGGTAGTGATGACCGTAATAGGGCCGGACCTTGGCGAGGTTCGAGCGGTCGCCGGTCCAGTCTTCGCAAATCGCCTTCTTGATGCCCGGATGGACGAAGATGCGCTGGACTTCCGGATAGCTTGCCGCCCGCATGATCAGTCGTTGATGGGCGGGCGTGAATTTTTCGGGATCGACGAACAGCGTGCCGTCATTCTTCAGCACCGAAACGGCGGAAATATCCTCGCGTTCGCGCAATGTCAGCCGCCGGTCCGGCATCGGGTTCAGCCAGATATCGGCATCGAGCCCGACCTGGTGTGAGGCATGACCGGAAAGCATCGGTCCCCCGCGCGGCTGCGAGATGTCGCCCACCAGAAGTCCGGGCCAGCCGTCATATTGAGCGGCATCGCCTGCCAGCCTCTCAATCAGGGCGATTGTATCGGGGTGACCGAATCGGCGATTGCGCGAAAGCCGCATCGCCTGCCAGTTCGGCCCGTCGATCGGCAGAGCCTCGGCCCCGGCGATGCAGCCTTTCGTGTAAAAACCGAAGGATTGCGGCGGACCGGCGCTCGGCGCGGCCTCGGAGGCGAACAGGATTTTCGCAGGCGGCGGAAAATCCTGGGCCGCGGCCGAAGGGGCCAAAGCCGCAAGCGCCAGGGCGGCCGCAAATGCCTTCATCCAATGCATCATGAACTCCCTCAAGCCGGCGTGTTGGCGCTTTCCCGGCGTGCCCTGCGACCTGCCCCGTTGCCGCCTTACGAAAACGACACTTGTGCACCCGGGTCGATATTTGCTTATTCTTGTCGCGATAACGAGAAAAGCAAGAACGGAAAAGGCTGAAACCATGTGGAAAACGATCTCGGTTGCTGCCTGGGTTATCGCAGGCGCGTTCGGCCTCGCGCCGGCGGCATTCGCGCAGGACGGCGAGGGCGGCTGGCAACATGCATCCGCTCTGACCGGAACGCCGCGATACCCCTCCGATTTTTCCCATTTCGACTACGTCAATCCGGATGCGCCGAAGGGCGGCGAACTCAAATACTACGCTACAGGCACCTTCGATTCGCTCAATCCCATACCCTATGGCGGCTCGAAAGCCGCTGGCCTCGGCCTTGTCTTCGAGACCCTGATGACGCCGGCTGAAGATGAGATCGATGCCCAATACGGCCTGCTCGCAGAGGGTTTCCGCGTTCCGGAGGATATTTCCTTCGTCACCTACCGCCTCCATCCAGAGGCCCGTTTTTCCGATGGGGCCCCGGTGACAGCCGAGGACGTGGTGTTTTCCTTCGAGCGGCTGAAAGAACTCAATGCGATGTATGCCAATTACTATCGCCACGTGGTCAGCGCGGAAGTGACGGGCGAGCGCGAGGTGACCTTCAGCTTTGATGAAACCGGAAACCGCGAACTGCCGCAGATCGTCGGCCAACTCTTGGTTCTGCCGAAGCACTGGTTCGCGGATGGCCGTGAGGTGTCCGCGAGCACGCTTGAGAAAATCGTCGGTTCGGGACCTTACGAGATTGCCGAGGTCAATCCCGGCTCGTCGATCACCTACAGGCTGCGAGACGACTATTGGGGCAAGGACCTGCCGGTCAATGTCGGCCGCAACAATTTCGGCGCGGTGAAGTATCTCTATTTCGCCGATCTTGACGTCGCCTTCGAGGCGTTTCGCGCCGGAACCTTCGACTTCTGGGTTGAGACGCGGGCCAAGCGCTGGGCGACCGGCTATAATTTCCCGGCGGTGAAGGATGGTGAGGTCAAGCGCGAGGCGGTGCCCAATCCCTTGCGCAAGACCGGCATCATGCAGGCGCTGGTGCCCAACAACCGCCGCGCGCCCTTTGACGACAAGCGCGTGCGCGAGGCGCTGATCTATGCCTTCGATTTCGAGACCATCAACAAGAACCAGTTGAGCGACGCCTATTCGCGCGACAACAGTTTCTGGTTCGGTACGGATCTCGCATCCTCCGGCCTGCCGAAGGGCGAGGAACTGCAGATCCTCGAGAGCGTGCGCGATCTGGTGCCGCCGGAAGTGTTCAACACCGCCAACAAACTGCCCGTCGGCGGCACCGAGGATCAGTCCCGTGCCAATCTGCAAAAAGCCTTTCAGTTGCTGAAGGAGGCTGGCTTCGAGCGGCGCGGCAGCCAGATGGTCAACGCCCAGACCGGCGAGCCCTTTTCCTTCGAGATCCTGCTCGACAACCCTTCCCTTCAGGTCGTCGTCCTGCCCTATGTCGAAAACCTGCGCAAGCTCGGCATCGATGCCGCGATCCGCGTGGTCGACACGTCTCAGTACCAGAACCGGGTCAATGATTTCGATTATGACATGATCTGGGAGTTGTGGGCCCAGACCCTGAGCCCGGGCAATGAGCAGTTCAACTACTGGGGCTCGCTGTCGGCCGATCAGCCGGGCTCGGAAAATTACGCCGGTATTTCAGATCCGGGCATTGACGCGCTGATCGAGAAGGTCGTGTTCGCCGACGACCGGGACACGCTGGTGGCCGCCACCAAGGCGCTGGACCGCGTGCTTCTGGCCCACGACTTCATCGTTCCGCTCTACTATTCCATGGACTACCGCATCGCTTATTGGGACACGATCACGCATCCCGGTTTCCCCGAATACGGCCTCGATTTCCCCGCCGCCTGGTGGTCGACGGAGGCTGAATGAGAGTGCATATGGGCCGTAAGGTCGTGGCTGGCGGGATGGTCTCATTTTCGCAACGTCGCGCTTCACTCTCCCGTCATGCCGGCCTTGAGCCGGCATCCAGGGCCACGAGAACGAAGCCGAAATGGGGTTACGGGCAGTTTCGGAAACGCTTTTCGGGTTGCCCTGGACCCCGGCTCAAGGCCGGGGTGACGGCGCATGCAGACATCATTCCCGACAGGAGCGTTGCGTAATGGGTTCCTATATCCTCCGCCGCCTGCTGCTGATGATCCCGACGCTTGTCGGCATCATGACGATTTCCTTCGTCATCGTGCAGTTCGCGCCCGGTGGGCCGGTGGAACAGGTGATCGCCGAGTTGAACGGCCAGGGCGGCGGCGCGGAAAGCCGCATCTCCGGCGGTTCGGACGCCGGCATGGCGATGGACAGTTTCGACAGCGCCTCGTCGTCGAACTATCGCGGCGCCCAGGGCCTCGACCCGCAACTGATCGCGGATCTCGAAGCCCAGTTCGGCTTCGACAAGCCGCCTCTGACGCGTTTCCTGCTGATGATGCGCGATTATCTCACCTTCGATTTCGGCGAGAGCTTCTTCCGCAATTCCTCCGTCATCGACCTGATCATCGACAAGTTGCCGGTGTCGATCTCGCTCGGCATCTGGGTGTTGTTGTTGTCCTACGGCGTTTCCATTCCGCTCGGCATCCGCAAGGCCGTGAAGGACGGTTCGCGCTTTGATGTCTGGACCTCCGGCGTCATCGTTATCGGCTTCGCCATTCCGGGTTTCCTGCTCGGCATCCTGATGATCATCCTCTTTGCCGGCGGTTCCTTCTTTGACTGGTTTCCGCTGCGCGGCCTCGTCTCGGATAATTTCTCCGAACTGCCCTGGTGGCAGAAGCCGATCGACTATTTCTGGCACCTGACCCTGCCGCTGATCGCGCTTTCGGTCTCTTCTTTCGCCACGACGACGCTATTGACCAAGAATTCCTTCATCGACGAGATCGGCAAGCAATATGTGATCACCGCCCGCGCCAAAGGGCTTTCGGAGCGCAAGGTGCTCTACGGCCACGTGTTCCGCAATGCCATGCTGATCGTGATCGCCGGCTTTCCCGGCTCCTTCATCCTCGCCTTCTTTACAGGGTCGCTTCTGATCGAGAACGTGTTCTCGCTCGACGGACTCGGTCGGCTCGGCTATCTGTCGCTGGTCAACCGGGACTATCCGGTGGTCTTCGCCACGCTCTACATCTTCTCGCTTCTGGGGCTGTTCATCGGCCTTGTCTCCGACCTGATCTACACCTGGATCGATCCGCGCATCGACTTCGAAAAGAGGGATGTGTGACATGAGCGATCTCGCATCCGAGGACATGGTCAAGCGCCCGAAGACCGGCTGGCTTTCGCCGATGAACGCGCGGCGGTGGAAGAATTTCAAGGCCAACCGTCGCGGCTACTGGTCGCTGTGGATCTTCCTTTTCCTGTTCATCCTCAGCCTGTTCGCCGAATTTGTCGCCAACGACAAGCCGATCATCGCCTCCTACAAGGGCGAGATCCTGTTTCCCGTGGTGGTCGATTACCCTGAGGAGAAGTTTGGCGGCTTTCTCGCGGTCACCGATTATCGCTCCGACTTCATCCAGGAGGAGATCGAGGCCAATGGCTGGATGATCTGGCCGCCGATCCGCTATTCCTACCGCACCATCAATTCCAACGTGCCCTATTCGGCGCCGACCCCGCCCTTCTGGCTGATGACCAAGGAGGAGCGCTGTGCCGGTTATCCTGACGGCGTTGATGATCCGGGCTGCAATCTCGGCAACATGGACTGGCTCGGGACCGACGACCTTGCCCGCGACGTGCTCGCCCGGGTGATCTACGGCTTCCGCATCTCGGTGCTGTTCGGCCTGCTGCTCACCGGGTTTTCCGCCGTCATCGGCGTCACCGCCGGCGCCGTGCAAGGCTATTTTGGCGGCTGGGTCGACCTCTTGATGCAGCGCTTCATCGAGATATGGTCATCGCTGCCGACGCTTTACATATTGCTGATCATCGCCGCCATCCTGCCGCCCGGCTTCTTCGTGCTGCTCGGCGTCATGCTGGTGTTTTCCTGGGTCAGTTTCGTTGCCGTTGTCCGGGCCGAGTTCCTGCGCGCGCGCAATTTCGAATATGTGCGGGCGGCGCGCGCGCTTGGCGTGGGCAATGGCACAATCATGTTCCGGCATCTTCTGCCCAATGCCATGGTCGCCACGCTCACCTTCGTGCCCTTCATCCTGTCGGGCGCGATCGTGACGCTGACCTCGCTTGATTTTCTGGGCTTCGGCATGCCGCCCGGCTCGCCCTCGCTCGGCGAACTGGTCAATCAGGGCAAGAGTAATCTGCAGGCGCCCTGGCTCGGCATCACCGCCTTCTTCACGCTGTCCATCATGCTGTCGCTTCTGGTCTTCGTTGGCGAGGCGGTGCGCGATGCGTTCGACCCGAGGAAGACCTTCCAATGAGTGACACGCCGCTTCTATCCGTCCGCGATCTGTCCGTCGCCTTCCGCCAGGGCGAGGCCGACAATCTGGCCGTCGACCGGATTTCCTTCGATATTATGCCGGGCGAGGTGGTGGCGCTGGTGGGCGAATCGGGCTCCGGCAAATCCGCGACGGCGGCGTCCGTTCTCCGGCTTCTGCCCTATCCCGCTGCAAGTCATCCGAGCGGCGAGATCCTGTTTGCCGGCCGCGATCTGCTGAAGGCCGATGACCGCACGCTCAGGCAGGTGCGTGGCGGCGATATCACCCAGATCTTCCAGGAGCCGATGACCTCGCTGAACCCGCTGCATTCGGTGGAAAAACAGGTGGGCGAGACGCTGGCGCTGCATGCCGGCATGACCGGGGCGGAGGCCCGCAAGCGCGTGCTGGAACTGCTGCACGAGGTCGGCATCCGCGAGGCGGAGAGACGGCTCGGCGCCTTCCCGCACGAGCTTTCCGGCGGCCAGCGCCAGCGCGTGATGATCGCCATGGCGCTTGCCAACCGACCGAAACTGCTGATCGCCGACGAGCCGACCACGGCGCTCGACGTCACGGTGCAGGCGCAGATCCTCAAGCTCCTGAAAAGCCTGCAGCGCGATCACGGCATGTCGATGTTGTTCATCACCCACGACCTCGGCATCGTCCGCAAGTTCGCCGACCGCGTCTGCGTGATGACCGACGGCAAGATCGTCGAGCACGGCCCGGTCGCCGAAATCTTCGATAATCCGCAGCATGCCTATACGAAACACCTTCTGGCCGCCGAGCCGAAGGGCGAGCCCCCGGCGCATGATCCTTCCCGCCAGGTCGTTGTCGAGGCCGACAATGTGAAGGTCTGGTTTCCGGTCAAGACCGGACTTTTGCGCAAGACGGTCGACCACGTGAAGGCGGTCAACGGCATTTCGCTGAAGCTCAGGGCCGGCGAGACACTCGGCGTCGTCGGCGAGTCCGGTTCGGGCAAGACCACGCTCGGTCTGGCGCTGACGCGGATGATTGGCTCCGAAGGCCGGATCGCCTTCATCGGCAAGGATATCGACGCCTATTCCTTCAAGGCGATGAAGCCGCTCCGTGAGGCGATGCAGATCGTTTTTCAGGACCCGTACGGTTCGCTGTCGCCGCGCATGTCCGTCGGCGAGATCGTGGCCGAAGGTCTGAAAATCCACGAGCGCTCGCTTACCGCAGCCGAGCGCGAGGCGCGGGTCGGCGCGGCGCTGGAGGAGGTCGGGCTCGATGCGGCCACCCGCTGGCGCTACCCGCACGAGTTTTCCGGTGGCCAGCGCCAGAGGATCGCGATTGCCCGCGCCATGGTGCTGAAGCCCCGTTTCGTCATGCTGGACGAACCGACCTCGGCGCTGGACATGAGCGTACAGGCGCAGGTGGTGGATCTGCTCTCCGACCTGCAGAAAAAGCATAATCTCGCCTATCTGTTCATTTCCCACGATCTGAAGGTTGTCCGCGCGCTCGCCAACGAGATCATCGTCATGCGCTTCGGCGAGGTGGTCGAGCGCGGTCCGGCGGCGGAGGTTTTCGAGAACCCGAAGGCCGATTACACCAGGGCGCTGCTTGCCGCCGCCTTCGATATCGAGCCGGTGGAGGCGGATTGAGCGTTTTGCTCACGACGCAAGCTTGACCATTACGCCGACCCTAATAGGAAGTCCCGATGCCCAAAGCCCCCATCCTGATCGACCTCAAATTCTCCGGCCGCGCGGCGATCGTGGAGGCGCTCGGGGCTTGCTTTTCCGACCGCCCGGTGATCGACCTCGCCGATCCGCGAACGAAGGGCCGCGATCTTTCCGATTGCCGCTATGCCGTCTTGTGGAAGCCGGATCACGATCTGTTTTCGCGCGCGCCGAATCTCGAAATTCTCTTTTCCGGCGGGGCGGGGGTCGAGCGGGTGCTGGCATTGGAAGGCCTGCCGGATGTGCCGCTGGTGCGTTTCGTCGATCCCTCGCTGACGCGCCGGATGAGCGAATATGTGGTGCTACAATGTCTTTACCATGCCCGCCGCATGCCGGATTATGCCCGCCTCAAGGCCGAGAAAGACTGGCAACCGCTGCCGGCTGCCGAGGCCGGAGACTTCACCGTCGGCATCATGGGGCTCGGCGTTCTGGGGCAGGATGCGGCGGCGAAGCTGAAGATCATGGGCTTCAACGTGATCGGCTGGTCGCGCCGCAAGAAAGAGATCGATGGCGTTGAATGTTTCGATGCCGGAGGCCTCGACGAATTTCTTGCCAGGACGGACATCCTCGTCGGCCTTCTGCCGCTGACCGATGAGACGGTCGGAATCTTCAATCGCGCGCTGTTTGAAGCGCTCCGCCGTTCCGGTCCGCTTGTGCGCCCCGTCTTCATCAATGCCGGACGCGGCGGTTCGCAGGTCGAGGCCGATATCCTCGCGGCGCTGGACGAGGGCCTGCTTCACGGCGTCTCGCTCGATGTGTTCGAAACCGAGCCGCTGCCCGCGACAAGCCCTCTCTGGGCGCATGAGCGGGTCGTCGTCACGCCGCATGTGGCGTCCGATACCGATGTGCGGGCGCTTTTTGCCCATGTGGAACGCCAGATCGCCCGGTTCGAAGCCGGTCTGCCCCTGCAGCATGTCGTTGATCGCACTGCTGGCTACTGACCGTTTCGGAACAAAGACCCGCGTCCCGACGTTTTGTCGCTTTAGATCCACTTCCGTCGATTGCACGGAGGGGAGGGAGAACGACATGACGACGCATTTCGATCCGAAGGAAGGCCGCCCTGTCACCTATCCGGGCGAGAACAATTATCCGCAGAAGAGCGAGGACGACACGCGCGTGTCCGAGACCGAGAAGCGGCACCTCAATCGCGGCCGGGCCGTGATCATGGTCATCATCGCCGTCATGGTCGCCGTGGTGCTGATCTGGGGCGGTGCCTCGTGGCTGTTCGGCGCGCCCGGTGCGGGCTGATTCTCTCCGCAGGAGAAACGATAAGGGAGGTAGACAATGGTTGAAAAAAAGAAGACGGGAAGCCGGTCTGATGATGTCGAGGTCGACGTGACCCCGACCGAAGCCCGTCACTCCGAGCGCGGACGACCGGTGCTCGTCATTCTGGCCAGCGGTCTGGTCCTGGCCTTTCTGGTCTGGGGCGCTGTGGAACTCTTCGCCCCGCGCGGCGGCGATCCCGCGGTCGAGACCGTGACCGAAGACGCAGCCCAGACGGAACAGGCGCCGGCCCAGTAAAGCTCAATTCGAGCAAAACGGCTCTGGACTTTTCATCGCCTTTGCAGCTAAGTCATGGGCCCGAAAGGGCGGCATGGCGGCTCTTTCCAGCGTTTTTTTCGCCTGAGAGGCGGCTCGAAAGGCCGAAGAGCGATGCCGAAGACCGATATTGCAACGCGGGTCTACGACCATAGCTGGAAACTCGACCCGATCATCCGCAGCCTGCTGGATACCGATTTCTACAAGCTTTTGATGCTGCAGATGATCTGGAAGCTTTATCCGGACGTCAATGCGACATTCTCTGTCATCAACCGGACGACCTCGGTGCGCCTTGCCGACGAGATCGACGAGAGCGAGTTGCGCGAGCAGCTTGACCATGCGCGCGAGATCAGGCTCACCAAGAAGGAAATGATCTGGCTTGCGGGCAACAGCTTTTACGGTCGCTCGCAGATCTTCGAGCCGGAATTTTTGACCTGGCTCGCCAATTTCCGCCTGCCCGAATATGAACTGACCAAGCGCGACGGCCAGTATCAGCTCGATTTTCACGGTCCCTGGATGGAAACCACGATGTGGGAGATCCCGGCGCTGTGCATCATCAATGAATTGCGCTCACGCGCGGCGATGAAGGACCTTGGTCTCTTCACCATCGACGTCACCTATGCCCGCGCCAAGGCGAAGATGTGGGCGAAGGTGGAGCGGCTGGCCGCGCTCGAAGGCTTGAGGATTTCCGATTTCGGCACGCGTCGCCGGCATTCCTTCCTCTGGCAGCGCTGGTGCGTGGAAGCGCTGAAGGAAGGGATCGGCCCGGCCTTCACCGGCACCTCCAACGTGCTTCTGGCCATGGATACCGATCTGGAGGCAGTCGGCACCAATGCGCACGAGCTTCCAATGGTTGCGGCAGCGCTCGCCGAAACCGACGAGCAGCTTGCGGCAGCGCCCTACAAGGTGATGCAGGACTGGAACAAGCTTTACGGCGGCAATCTGCTGATCGCGCTGCCCGATGCTTACGGCACCACCGCTTTTCTGCGCAACGCGCCGGATTGGGTTGCCGACTGGACCGGTTTCCGCCCCGACAGCGCACCGCCGATCGAGGGCGGCGAGAAGATCATCGACTGGTGGAAAAAGATGGGCCGCGATCCGCGCGAAAAGATCCTGATCTTTTCCGACGGGCTTGATGTCGACGCGATCATCGAAGCCTACAAGCATTTCCAGGGCAGGGTGCGCATGAGCTTCGGCTGGGGCACCAATCTCACCAATGACTTCATCGGCTGCGCGCCGCACCGCGTCGGCGGGCTGAAGCCGATCTCGATCGTCTGCAAGGTTTCCGACGCCAACGGCCGCCCGGCGGTCAAACTTTCCGACAATCCGCAAAAGGCGACCGGAGACCCGAAGGAAGTCGAGCGCTACCTGAAGTTCTTCGGCTCCGAGGACATGCACAACCAGCCTGTTCTGGTGTGATCGCAGCTGTGGCCGAAACGCAATAGGTTGAATTTGTCTCAACATTTCGCACGTCTCTCGTCGTTGACTTGGCGGCGCGCCGCCGCATAGATTGCGCGCGGATCAGGTTCCGTTCGAAAGGACGGATGAAAAGGGAACACGGGACAGGGCCTTTCGCCCCATCCGTGGCTGCCCCCGCAACTGTAGCCGCTGAGCCGTTTCCAAATGTCACTGGATTAATCCGGGAAGACGGAAACAATGGCGATGACGCGGAAGCCAGGAGACCTGCCCGATCCCGTCACCCATGCCGGAACACGGGGTTCTTGTTTTGGCGCGGTCTGCCGTCGCGGTGACATTTCGAAACGATGTTGCCACCGACGGGACAGGATCGCGACCGGGTTTTGCCGCCGCATCTCTTCCCCGACGGGCTTTTCGGCTGGCTTCACGCCAGCCGCTTGGGGATAGTCAATGAAGAAATTTATGCTTGCGGCCTCTGCCGCATTCCTGATCCTGATGCCAACGCAAGGGGCGCTTGCCCAGAATGCCGCGCCCGTCGAAGACGGCGTGATCGAACTGCAGCCGGTCTATGTGACCACGCCGCTGCGCCGTCCTACCACGATCCTGCAGTCGACCTCGACGGTGACCGTGATCGACAAGGAGGACATCGAAAGATCGGCAGCGCCCGACCTGCCGTCGCTGCTGAGGAAATATCCGGGCGTCAACATCACTGCCAATGGCGGCCAGGGCGCGCAGGCGACGGTCACGCTGCGCGGCGCCAGCGCGTCGCAGACGCTGGTGCTTGTCGACGGCATGCGGGTGGCCTCTGCCACCGGCGGTTCGGCCTATCTCGCCAATATTCCGTTGTCGGCGATCGAACGGGTCGAGATCGCCGAGGGCGCGCATTCCGCCGAATGGGGCGCCGATGCGATCGGCGGCGTCGTCAACATCATCACCAGGGACGGCTCGACCTGCGCCAACGGCCAGGCAATCTGCACCACGGTGGAGACCGGCGTGACTTGGCCCTGGGGCGGTTTCGGCACGATTGCGACCCGCGGGATCACTGACAATGGCGTCGATTTCAACCTCGGCCTCTCGCTGCTTGGAACCGAGGGCTATGACTTCACCACGCCGGAAAATTCAGTCCATGAACCCGGCCGCGACGGTTTCCTGCAGGGCGCGTTCAATTATGCGATCGGCAAGGACTTCACCTGGGGCAGGCTTTATTCGGAAGGCTTTTATGCCCGCTCCAATCCGCATTTTGACGCGGCGCCCTATGCCGACTGGATGACCGGCGCCATGGTCTACGGCGCCAACCAGTCGATCCAGACCAATGCCGCCTTCAAGCTCGGCGCGGAACTCGATCATTCCGATGACTGGTCCTCCGTCTTCGAGATCTATTCGGCCTTCGATTACCAGAAGAACTTCCGCGACGACCATCCGGAAGCCGAAACGCATTACGATACCAACCGTTTCGGCCTTTCGGCATCGACCACGAAGGAGGTGATCGCCGGCGACGCGCTCAACAGCTTCACCCTTGGCGGCGAGGCCTATCGCGAGACGGTGGACAGTTCCGTCGACTACACCGAGACCGGCCGCAATGTCGGCGCGGTCTACGGCCAGTACGGCCTCGAATACGAGGCGCTGACGCTGAACGCCGGCCTGCGCTATGATGCCGACGAACAGTTCGGCGGCGCGCTTACCTATAATCTCGGCCTGGGCTATGAGCTCCTGCCCGGCCTGACGGCGCGCGCTTCCTATTCGACCGGCTTCAATGCCCCCACCTTCAACGATCTCTACTGGGCCTATGACGGTTCCTATGTGGGCAATCCGGATCTCGATGCCGAGACATCGAAGAACTGGGAAGCCGGCATCAACTGGGATTCGGGGACCGGCACGGTTATCGATCTCGTCTACTATGAAAACCATATCGACGACATGATCGCCTATGTCTCCGCGCCGCCGTCCTATATCGGCACGATGGAGAACATCGACAGGGCGAAGATTTCCGGCGTGCGGGCCGTCTGGTCCGAGACCCTGATGGATGACCGGCTCGGGCTCGACTTCGGCTTCGAATACCGCCTGCCGAAGAACGAGACGGACGATGTCTATATCGCCAACCAGAACCGGCTGAAGCTCACGGCGGCGGCAAGTTTTCAGGCCACCGAAGCGCTCAATCTGAACGCCGATATCGAATATGTCGGCAGTCGCTGGACCAATGAATCGAGCTATAATCCGCAGCTAGGCGACTACACGCTGGTCAACGTCTCGGCGCTCTACGACATCGATCCGGCAGCGAGGGTCAAGTTCGCGGTGGAGAATCTGTTCGATGAGGACTATGAGACCACCTATGGCTACAAGGCGCCCGGCACCACGGTGACGCTTTCCTACCAGAGGACGTTCTAGATGTTGCGGTCGGCGCTTTCGGCTCGAAATCTCCTGAAGCTCGCGAGCCTCTGCGCCGGCCTCCTTCCCGTCCTGCCGGTTTGCGGCCCGGCCTTCGCCCACCATGAGAGCTTCGCGCCCGGCCGCGTCGTCTCGATCAATCTGTGCACCGACCAGATGGCGATGCTGCTTGCCGGAGACGGCCAGCTCGTCTCGGTGTCGAACCTTGCCGCCGATCCGGCAGTTTCGGCGATGGCGGAGGAGGCCAGCGGCTACAGGCTCAATCACGGCCTGGCCGAGGAAATCTTCCTGATGAAGCCCGACCTGGTGCTTGCCGGCAGCTATACCACGCGCGAGACGGTGGACCTCTTGAAACGGCTCGGCATCCCGGTGGCCGAGTTTGACCCCGAGGCCTCGCTTGAGGATGTCCGCGAGAACATCCTCCGCATGGGCCATCTTCTCGGCCATGAACAGGCCGCCGGAAGGCTTGTCGCGGATATGGATGAGACGCTTGCGGCGCTTGCCGCCGCGCCCGCAAGCCACAAGACCGCAGCGCTCTATTTTGCCAACGGTTATACCTCGGGCGAGGGAACGCTTGCCGGCGATGTCGTCGCCAGAGCAGGGCTTGAGAATATCGGGATTTCGGCCGGTATTGACGGGCTCGGCCGCCTGCCGCTCGAACGTCTGGTCATGGCCGCGCCCGACGTCATCATCGGCGGGGACAGCGGCTATGATGCGCCGGCGCTGGCCGAAGCGCCCTTTGTCCATCCCGCCTTCCGCGCAGCCGCCGCAAAGGCGCAGCTTGTCGACCTGCACAGCCGCCTGACGATCTGTGGTGGGCCTTTCAATCTCAAGGCCGTGGCAAGGCTGAAAAGCCGCGCCGCCGCCAATGGCCTTCCCGACGATGGCGGTGCAGGCGCCCGTTTCAGCGGCTGGGAACTCCGCTCCGGAAACGCGCCATGACGGAACGCGGCCGCTACGTCTTGCTTCTCACCGGCCTCAGCCTCCTGGTGGCGGCGCTGTTCATGGCCTCGCTCACCATCGGTCCGGCAGGCTTCGGCTTCCGCGCGGCACTCTCCGGGCTTTTCAGCGATGATGCCGGGGCGATCGCGCTGATCATGCAGGAGATCCGGCTGCCGCGCGCGCTTCTGGGGCTGACGATCGGCGCGACGCTCGGCCTGTCAGGCGCGGTGCTGCAGGGCTATCTGCGCAACCCGCTGGCCGAACCCGGGTTGCTCGGCGTCACGGCCTCTGCCTCGCTCGGCGCGGTGATCGCGATCTATACGGGCTTGTCAGCGCTTTTCGCGCTGGCGCTGCCGGTTCTGGCGCTGGTCTTCGCCTTTCTTTCGGTCGTGCTGGTGCGGTTTCTCGCCGGCGGCGGGGCGCGCAGCCTGTCGATCATTCTCGCGGGCGTCGCCGTCACGAGCTTTGCCGGCGCGATGACGGCGCTGGCGCTCAATCTTTCGCCCAATCCCTTCGCCGCCATGGAAATCATGTTCTGGATGCTGGGCTCGCTGGCCGATCGGTCCATGCTGCAGTTCTGGCTGGCGGTGCCGTTCATGGCGCTCGGCTGGGCGTTGCTGTTTTCATCCGCGCGCGCGCTTGACGCGATGACGATCGGCCACGAAGCGGCGCAAAGTCTCGGCATATCGCCGAAAGTCACGGATAGGCTGGTGATCTGGGGCGTGGCGACAAGTGTCGGGGCTGCGACTGCCGTTTCCGGCACGATCGGCTTTGTCGGCCTGGTGGTTCCGCATCTCCTGCGCCCGCTCGTCGGCGCGGTGCCGTCCAGGCTTTTGCCGGCCAGCGTGCTTGGCGGCGCGGCGGTGCTTCTGGCGGCCGATGTCGCCGTGCGCTTCATCGCGCCGGAACGGGACCTGAAGATCGGCGTCGTGACGGCGCTCATCGGCGCGCCCTTCTTCTTGTGGCTGATCTTCAAGACAAGGCGGGAGCTGATTTGATGCTGCTTGGCGCTGAAAATCTCACCGTACGCATTGGCGGCCGCGCCATCATCGACAATGTGGCCCTTTCCGTCGGCCATGGCGAGCTTGTCGGTCTGATCGGGCCGAACGGCGCCGGCAAGACGACGCTTCTGAAGGCCTGCCTCGGCCTCATCCGCGCGGCCGGCGACGTGCAGCTGATGGACAGGCCGCTTGCCCGTATGACGCCGCTCGAACGCGCCCGCGCGGTCGCCTACCTGCCGCAGGACCACGAGATCGCCTGGGCGGTGGCGGTGCGACATATCGTCGGCCTCGGGCGCCAGCCCTGGCGCGATTGCTCGGCCTTCGGCGATTACGCCGGCGGCCAGATTGTCGCCCGGGCGATGGCGCGCATGGGCGTCGAAGGGCTCGCCGAACGGCGGGCGAACACGCTTTCCGGCGGGGAGCGCGCGCGGGTGCTGATCGCGCGGGCGCTTGCCCAGGCAACGCCGCTGCTGATCGCCGACGAGCCGGTGGCCGGCCTCGATCCGGCGCACCAGATCGCGCTGATGGAGGTATTCGCATCGCTTCTCAATGAAGGCCGGTCGGTGGTCTGCTCGCTGCATGACCTGGGCCTGGCCGCTCGCTGGTGCACGCGCCTGGTGGTGCTTTCGCAGGGATGCGTCGTCGCCGACGGGCCGCCGTCTGCGGTGCTGCGACCGGAAATCCTCCGGCGCGTCTATGGCGTCGAGGCGTTTTTCGGGCATGCGGACGGCGGCCCGGTGGTCATGGCGACCGGGCTTTCGAAAAAATAGCCGCTTTCCGATCGGGACACCCGACAAACTCTTGCCAAGCGCCATTGCGCGCCGGGTTCGATTTCGCTAAGAAACCGCAGCTTTCCCGGCTTCAGTATCCGGTCGCGACCAGAACGGGCCGTCGACCGGTCGCCATAGGACAGCCATGGTGTCGCGTCCGCCATCGCTTTCGGACGTTTTTGAATTCGAGTGTTGGAATATGGCCCGCATTGTCATGAAATTCGGCGGTACCTCTGTCGCCAATATCGAGCGAATCCGCAATGTGGCGCGCCATGTCAAACGCGAGGTCGATGCCGGCCACGAGGTTGCCGTCGTCGTTTCCGCCATGGCCGGCAAGACCAATGAACTGGTCGAGTGGACCCGCGAAGCCTCGCCGATGCATGATGCGCGCGAATATGACGTGGTCGTTGCCTCAGGCGAACAGGTGACCTCCGGGCTTCTGGCCATCGTGCTGCAGTCCATGGGCGTCAACGCCCGCTCATGGCAGGGCTGGCAAATACCGATCAAAACCGACAGCACCCATGGCGCGGCCCGTATCGCCGATATCGACGGTTCGGATATCATCAAGCGCATGGGCGAGGGGCAGGTTGCCGTCTGCGCCGGTTTCCAGGGCATCGGCCCGGACAACCGGGTCGCGACGCTCGGGCGCGGCGGCTCGGATACCTCCGCCGTCGCCATCGCCGCCGCCGTTCACGCCGATCGCTGCGATATCTACACCGATGTCGACGGTGTCTACACCACCGACCCGCGCGTCGAGCCGAAGGCGAAGCGCATGAAGAAGGTGGCCTTCGAGGAAATGCTGGAAATGGCTTCGCTGGGCGCCAAGGTGCTGCAGGTGCGCTCCGTCGAACTGGCCATGGTCCATAAAGTGCGCACATTTGTGCGTTCGAGTTTCGAGGCGCCGGATGCGCCGGGCATGGGCGACTTCGACAATCCGCCCGGGACCTTGATTTGCGACGAGGATGAGATTTTGGAACAGGAAGTCGTGACCGGCATCGCGTATGCCAAGGATGAGGCGCAGATCTCGCTGCGCCGCGTGGAAGACCGCCCCGGCGTTGCCGCCGCCATTTTCGGGCCGCTTGCCGAGGCCCATGTCAATGTCGACATGATCGTCCAGAATATTTCCGAGGACGGCACCCACACCGACATGACCTTCACGGTGCCAGCCTCCGACGTGGAAAAGGCCAAGGCAGCGCTCGCCGCCAAGCATTCCGAGATCGGTTATGACGCGATCCAGAGCGAGACGGAACTTGCCAAGATTTCGGTGATCGGCATCGGCATGCGCTCGCATTCCGGCGTTGCCGCGTCGGCCTTCAAGGCGTTGTCTCAGAAGGGCATCAACATCAAGGCGATCACCACGTCCGAGATCAAGATTTCGATCCTGATCGACGGCGCCTATGCCGAGCTTGCTGTCAGAACTTTGCATTCCTGCTACGGTCTCGATAAATAAGCCGTAACGGATTGTCCGCAAACCCCTTCGTTTCGGAACGGTCCGCCTGAAACCTTGTCGGTTTCTCCACCGGGGACAGACTGCTATGAACCACCAAGCACCGAGCCCGCGTATCCTGCTGAAGCGGCTCAGGGAACTGATGGCCGAGCCGCTGGAGCCGCAGGACCGCCTTGACCGCATTGTTGGCCAGATCGCCGACAACATGGTCGCGGCCGTGTGTTCTGTCTACGTGCTTCGCGCCGACAGCGTGCTCGAGCTCTACGCGACGCAAGGCCTGAAGCGCGATGCGGTGCACCTGGCGAGCCTGCGCATGGGCCAGGGGCTTGTCGGCACGATCGCCGCGTCGGCGCGGCCGCTGAACCTGTCCGACGCCCAGTCGCATCCCGCCTTCCGCTACCTGCCGGAGACAGGCGAGGAAATCTATCATTCCTTCATGGGCGTGCCGATCCTGCGCGCCGGGCGCACGCTTGGCGTTCTCGTGGTGCAGAACACCGACGAGCACGCCTATAGCGAGGAAGAGGTCGAAGCGCTGCAGACTGCGGCGATGCTGCTTGCCGAACTGATTGCCTCTGGCGACCTGAAGAAGATCACCCGGCCGGGCATGGAACTCGATCTGATGCGCTCGGTCTCGCTGTCGGGCGATGCCTATGGCGAGGGCATCGCGCTTGGCCATGCCGTGCTGCACGAGCCGCGCATCATGATCAACAACCTCGTCAACGAGGACAGCGACGCGGAGATCGCGCGGCTGCGCGCGGCGATGGAGAAGCTCAGATTTTCGATCGACGAGCTTCTCCAGCGCAATGACGTCTCGTCGGAGGGCGAGCATCGCGAGGTGCTGGAGACCTACCGCATGTTCGCCCATGACCGCGGCTGGGTGCGGCGGCTGGAAGAGGCGATCATGCTGGGGCTGACGGCAGAAGGCGCCGTCGAGAAGGTGCAGAGCGATACCAAGGCGCGGATGATCCGGCTGACCGACCCCTTCATGCGCGACCGCATGCATGATCTCGACGATCTTGCCAACCGGTTGCTGCGCCAGCTGACCGGTCATGCGGTCGATACGGACGGGGAGAATTTTCCCGAGGATGCCGTTGTCGTCGCCCGCGTCATGGGCCCGGCCGAACTGCTTGACTATCCGCGCGAGAAACTGCGCGGTCTCGTGCTCGAGGAGGGGGCCGCGACCAGCCACGTCATCATCGTCGCGCGCGCCATGGGCATACCGGTCATCGGCCAGGCGACCGGCGTCGCCGCCCAGGTGGAAAACGGCGATGCCGTCATTGTCGATGGCGACGATGGCGAGGTGCATGTGCGCCCGCTCGATGCCGTGATCACGGCCTATGAGGAAAAGCTGAGGCTCAGGGCGCGTCGTCAGGAACAGTTCCGGGCGCTGCGATCCGTCGATCCGGTCTCCGCCGATGGCGTCCGCGTGAAGCTGATGATGAATGCCGGGCTTCTCGTTGACCTGCCGCAGCTTGATGATTCGGGCGCGGAAGGCATCGGCCTGTTCCGCACCGAGCTGCAGTTCATGATCGCCTCGCGCATGCCCAAGGCCGCCGAGCAGGAGAGCTTCTACCGGCAGGTGCTGGATCACGCGGGCAACCGTCCGGTCACCTTCCGCACGCTCGATATCGGCTCCGACAAGATGGTCTCCTATTTCCGCTCTCAGGAAGAGGAAAACCCGGCCATGGGCTGGCGCGCCATCCGTCTGGCGCTCGACCGGCCCTATCTCCTGCGCATGCAGTTGCGCGCGCTGATGAAGGCGTCCGCCGGCGAGACGCTTCGGGTCATGGTGCCGATGGTCTCCGAGGTCGGCGAGATCCGCGAAGCCCGTGCGCTGATGGCCAAGGAAGTGCAGCACATGGCCCGCTTCGGCCACCGGGTGCCGCGCAGAATAGAGCTTGGCGCCATGCTGGAAGTGCCGGCGCTGCTCTACGAGATCGATGAGTTGATGGCCGAGGTCGACTTCGTCTCGGTCGGCTCCAACGACCTCTACCAGTTCTTCATGGCGATCGATCGCGGCAACGCCCGCGTTTCCGACCGCTATGACACGATCAGCAAGCCTTTCCTCAGGATGCTGCGTGATATCGTGCGCGCCGGCGAGCGCAACAATGTTCCTGTGACGCTGTGCGGCGAATATGCCAGCAAACCGATTTCCGCGCTGGCGCTGTTTGCCATCGGCTATCGTTCGGTGTCGATGTCGGCAACCGCGATCGGCCCGGTCAAGGCCATGCTGCTCGGGCTTGATATCTCGGCCGTCAGCAATGTCGTCAACGCCGCGCTCGACGATCCGTCCAATCTGACGCCGATGCGCGCTCTGCTTGAGCGTTTTGCCAGCGAGCACAATATTCCGCTTTAGCGGCGTTTTCTAAAACGCAGGCGGCAATAAAGATCAATAACAAGCGGAGAGAATGACCCGTGGCGATGCTACCACAGGAAAAGATGCGGGAACTGGAGCGGCGTTTTGCCGAGGTCGAGGCGCGCATGTCGTCCGGTCCCGACGCCGAGACCTATGTGAAGCTTGCCTCCGAATATGCCGAGCTTGAACCGGTGGTGGCCAAGATCCGCGCCTACCAGTCCGCCGAGCGCGAGCTTGCCGATCTTGAAAGCCTGCTTTCCGACCGTGCGACCGACCGGGAGATGCGCGCGCTCGCCGAAATGGAAGTGCCGGAGCTTGAGGAGCGCATCGAGGCGCTGACCGGGGAAATCCAGCTGCTGCTCCTGCCGCGCGATGCGGCGGACGAGAAGAGCGCCGTGCTGGAAATCCGCGCCGGGACCGGCGGCTCCGAGGCGGCGCTCTTTGCCGGCGACCTGTTCCGCATGTATGAGCGCTACGCCTCCGACAAGGGCTGGAAGGTCGAGGTGCTTTCGGCCAGCGAAGGCGATGCCGGCGGCTACAAGGAAATCATCGCCTCCGTCTCCGGTCGCGGCGTGTTCTCGCGGCTGAAATTCGAATCCGGCGTGCACCGGGTGCAGCGCGTGCCGGAAACCGAAGCCGGCGGTCGCATTCATACGTCAGCGGCAACGGTCGCCGTTCTTCCCGAGGCGGAAGACATCGACATCGAGGTTCGCCAGGAAGATATCCGCATCGACACGATGCGTTCGTCGGGTGCCGGCGGCCAGCACGTCAACACGACCGACTCGGCCGTGCGCATCACCCATATCCCGACCGGCATCGTGGTCACCAGCTCGGAGAAATCCCAGCACCAGAACCGGGCAAAGGCCATGCAGGTGCTGCGCGCCAAGCTCTTCGACATGGAGCGCCAGCGCGCCGACAGCGAGCGGTCTGCCGACCGCAAGGCCCAGGTTGGCTCCGGCGACCGGTCGGAACGCATCCGCACCTATAATTTTCCCCAAGGCCGCGTCACCGACCACCGCATCAACCTGACGCTCTACAAGCTCGATGCCGTGATCGCCGGCGATCTCGATGAGATCGTCGATGCGCTTGTGGCCGACTATCAGGCCGGCCAGCTCGCGCTTCTCGGCGCGAAGGCCAATTGAGGGTGCGGGCGTGACGACGCTTTCAGCGCTCTATCGCAAGGCCGTCGCCGCCTTCGAGGCGAAAGGCCTTGAAACGCCGGCGGAGGACGCGCGTCATCTCGTGAGCGGCGTGCTTGGTCTTTCCCTCACCGAGATGATGACCGAGGGCGACCGCGAGATTGAGCCGGACGAAGAGGCGGACGTGTCTGCCGCCATCGAAAGGCGGCTTTCCCGTGAGCCCGTCTACCGCATTCTCGGCGCGCGCGAGTTCTTCGGTCTCGACTTCATCCTGTCCGCCGACACGCTGGAGCCCCGGCCCGACACGGAAATCCTGGTCGAGCAGGGGCTTGCCATACTTGAACGGACGGTGCGGCGGAAGGGCTCCGCCAGATTCGTCGACCTTGGCACGGGAACTGGGGCGATTGCGGTCGCTCTCCTGAAAAATTGCGCCGGAGCGACGGCGCTCGCAACGGATATTGCAGACGGCGCCCTTGAAACGGCGCGCGCCAATGCCTTGATAAACGGTGTTGCAGACCGCTTCGAGACGGCGCGCGGGCCGTGGTTCGATGCGGCAAAGGGGCGATACGACATGATCGTGTCAAATCCGCCCTATATCGTCTCGGACGTGATCGAAACACTGGCGCCCGAGGTGCGGGACCATGATCCCGCCCTTGCGCTTGATGGAGGCAAGGACGGTCTTGACGCTTACCGCGCGATTGCGGCGAAAGCTTCGGAACATCTGGCCGAAAACGGCGTCATCGCGCTTGAAATCGGCTATGACCAGAAGGATACGGTAACCGAAATCTTTTCGGCGGAAGGGTTCGTGCTAACGGATTCGCACAAGGATTTGGGCGAAAATGATCGCGTTGTCATTTTCGCAAGTGCCCGGAAAAGCTGAAAATCAGGTCGCTTCCGAGCTTTTTCAAATGAGGTGAAGAAAGGGCTTGGAATTTTTAAACAAGCACGATAGGTTGCAGCCACGCAAAACGGTGACTGAACGAAACGGGCGATTCGTCGCCAGGCAGCAGTCTCAAGGTTTTTCGTCCAATGTTGGTTCATTGTGACATGCCGTCTTTTGCGTGATTCAGGTATTTGGATTCCACGAATGGCAGCGGGTTATTTGCCCTGCCAACGGGGCTATGCCGCCGTGTTTCGCTGATGCGGGAACGGCCAGGGCGTAGCTCGACCATTGACAGAAAATTCAGGTGAATACTCCATGAGGTCAGGACAGCAGAATAAGCGCAGCCGGGGGCGCGGCGGCAATAATAACTTCAATCGCAAGGGCGCCAACCCGCTGACCCGGACCTATGACAGTTCCGGTCCTGATGTGAAGGTGCGGGGCACCGCGCAGCACGTTGCGGAAAAATACATGTCGCTTGCGCGTGACGCGCAAGGGGCGGGCGACCGGGTGATGGCGGAAAACTATCTCCAGCACGCCGAGCACTATAATCGCATCATCGCCGCGGCCCAGTCGCAGCTTCAGGAGCGCCACCAGCGTGACGACCGCTCCGACGACGACAATGACGATGTTGCGGCCAGGAAGGGCAACAACAGCAATAGCCAGTCGTCGTCCGATGAGCGTGGCGAGCGCAACGAGCGCAAGGAACAGCAGCGCAGGCAGGAGCCGCAGGTGGATGCCGATGGTCCGCAGCCGGTGATCGACGGAACGCCGGCCGAGGTTGCGGCCGAAGAGGCCGAGGGCCAGCCGGCAGCGAAATCCCGCCGCCGTTCGACCGCCGCCAGCCGTCCGCGCCGCACCAAGCGCGCCGCTGCGGAAAATGCCGGCGAGGACGACAATGCCACTGCAGCCGTTGAGAATGCCGGCGAGGCCGAGGCCCCCAAGAAGCCGGCGCGCCGCCGGCGCACCCCGAAGGCCGAGGCTGAAGGCGATGACGGCAAGGACGCGCCGTCCAAGCCGGCCAAGAAGGACAAGGCCCCCGCGCTTGCCGACAGCGCTTCGGAGTAAGCCTTCCTTACGACATTTCAGGATTGGGCCTGGCTGTCTCAGCCGGGCCCTTTCTGTTTTCATCGGTTCCGGTTTGCAAACATATGCGCTATGTCAGCGTCAAACGGAACGGAATGGGTGTCATGGGCTTTGTCATCGCAATCGACGGACCGGCGGCGGCCGGCAAGGGAACGCTGGCGCGAAAGCTCGCCGCGCATTACGGCCTGCCGCACCTTGATACCGGGCTGACCTACCGCGCGACCGCGAAGGCGCTCCTCGACGCGGGAAAGCCGCTGGACGACGAGGCGGTCGCAGCAAGGATGGCTGCCAGTGTCGATCTCGCCAATCTCGACCGCGCGGTGCTTTCGGCCCATGATATCGGCGAGGCGGCGTCGAAGGTCGCTGCCATGCCCGCTGTGCGCGTCGCGCTGGTGGAGGCCCAGCGACGGTTCGCGTCGACTGGCAAGGGCGCCGTGCTCGACGGGCGCGATATTGGCACGGTTGTCTGCCCCGAGGCGCCGGTGAAGCTTTATGTGACAGCCGATGCCGAGATCCGCGCCAGGCGCCGCTATGACGAGATCGTGGCGAGGGGAGAGACGGCCGATTTCGATGCGATCCTCGACGATGTCCGCCGCCGCGACGCGCGGGATATGGGGCGAAAGGACAGTCCCCTGCGCCCAGCGGACGATGCGCACTTGCTTGATACGTCCAAAATGGGTATAGAGGCCGCGTTTCAGGCCGCGCGCGCCCTTGTGGACCAGCGGCTCGACCCGTAATGCATGCGGAGGAGACTCCGCAAATCAAGGTTTTCACTGCATCCATGCGCCGGAATGCTCTTTGTCTTTTCTGAAAAGGCGAAGAGGGGTGCGGTGACAGCCGAAGATCAACACCAGCCACCGGCGCAACGCGTGTTCGGTTCAAGAGAACGGACACGATCCAGGAGTTTCTATGACTGCACAAACCCCCACGCGCGACGATTTCGCCGCAATGCTCGAGGAATCCTTCGGCGCGAACAATGATCTTGCCGAAGGCTATGTCGCCAAGGGCCTGGTCACGTCCATCGAAAAGGACATGGCCATCATCGACGTCGGCCTGAAGGTCGAAGGTCGCGTACCGCTGAAGGAATTCGGCGCGCGCGGCAAGGATGGCGAGCTGAAGGTCGGCGACGAAGTCGAAGTCTATGTCGAGCGCATCGAAAACGCGCTGGGCGAGGCTGTCCTGTCGCGTGAGAAGGCCCGCCGCGAGGAAGCATGGGTCAAGCTCGAAGCCAAGTTCGAGGCCGGCGAGCGCGTCGAAGGCATGATCTTCAACCAGGTCAAGGGCGGCTTCACGGTCGATCTTGACGGTGCGATCGCCTTCCTGCCGCGTTCCCAGGTGGACATCCGTCCGATCCGCGACGTCTCCCCGCTGATGCACACGCCGCAGCCGTTTGAAATCCTCAAGATGGACAAGCGTCGCGGCAACATCGTCGTTTCGCGCCGGACCGTTCTTGAGGAAAGCCGTGCGGAACAGCGTTCGGAAATCGTCCAGAACCTCGAAGAAGGCCAGGTTGTCGAGGGTGTCGTCAAGAACATCACCGATTACGGCGCCTTCGTCGATCTCGGCGGTATCGACGGTCTGCTGCACGTCACCGACATGGCATGGCGTCGCGTCAACCACCCGACCGAGCTTCTGTCCATCGGCCAGCAGGTCAAGGTTCAGATCATCCGCATCAACCAGGAAACGCACCGTATTTCGCTGGGCATGAAGCAGCTTGAAGCCGACCCGTGGGATGGCATCCAGGCCAAGTATCCGGAAGGCAAGAAGATCTCCGGTACGGTCACGAACATCACCGATTACGGCGCGTTCGTCGAGCTGGAGCCGGGTATCGAAGGCCTGATCCACATCTCGGAAATGTCCTGGACCAAGAAGAACGTACACCCCGGCAAGATCCTGTCGACCACGCAGGACGTCGATGTTGTCGTGCTCGAAGTCGATCCGGCCAAGCGCCGCATTTCGCTCGGCCTCAAGCAGACGCTTGAGAACCCGTGGGAAGCCTTCTCCTTCTCGCATCCGTCTGGCACGGTTGTCGAAGGCGAGATCAAGAACAAGACCGAATTCGGCCTGTTCATCGGTCTCGAAGGCGATGTCGACGGCATGGTGCACCTTTCCGACCTCGACTGGAACCGTCCGGGCGAGCAGGTCATCGAGGAGTACAACAAGGGTGACGTCGTCAAGGCTGTTGTTCTCGATGTCGATATCGACAAGGAACGCATCTCGCTCGGCATCAAGCAGCTCGGCAAGGATTCGCTGACGGAAGCCGCTGCTTCCGGCGATCTGCGCAAGGGCGCTGTCGTGTCCTGCGAAGTCACGGCCGTCAACGATGGCGGTGTCGAGGTCAAGCTCGTCAATCACGACGACATCTCGGCCTTCATCCGCCGTTCGGACCTCGCCCGCGATCGCGACGAGCAGCGCCCCGAGCGTTTCTCCGTCGGCCAGGTCTTCGACGCCCGCGTCACCAACTTCTCCAAGCGCGACCGCAAGGTCATGCTCTCCATCAAGGCGCTTGAAATCGCCGAGGAGAAGGAAGCCGTCGCACAGTTCGGTTCGTCCGACAGCGGCGCTTCGCTCGGCGACATCCTGGGCGCGGCTCTGAAGAACCGCGACGACCAGTAAGCGTTCCGCTTGCACTGACTGAGTTCAAGCCGCCGGGTGGCAACGCCCGGCGGTTTTTCTTTTTGGCCCCAACGATGCCAGGACGACTTGATTTTGCCGGCTCCCGGAGGGCACGATAGGGACCCGGTAAGGCAAGGGGAGTTCAGGGGGGGGTCGAATGCGTTTCCTGTTGTTGGTGTGTTTTCTTCTGGCCCCGTCGGCAAACGCTCTCGCCGCGTTCGTGTCTCCCGGCGACTGTCTCGCCGTGCTTGCCTCCCGCCCGACGCTTGCTGCAGCCGAGGACTATCGCGTAAGCCACCCCGAATACGATATCTCCGCGATCTATCTGAGCAGCAATGGCTGGTTCGCGCTGACGGGCGACATGCTTGACGAGGATGAAGCCGATGCGCGGCTCAACAGCATGAAAGCGGGCGGATTGATCCCCGGGGATTCCTTCTGCTCGAGCGGCAAGGGCCTTGTCGAACGCGTCTGGCCGGCCACTTCGATCCGGCCCGCTTCCCCGCCGGACCTTTTGTTTTCCGAGTTCGACGCACGGCCGCTCGATCGCGATGAGAAGCGTTTTCTCCAGGCGTCGCTGGCGCTCACCGGCGATTATGACGGCCGGCTCGACGGACAGTGGGGGCGCGGCTCCCAGTCGGCGCTGGATCGGTGGAGCCTGCGCGAGTTCGGTGAGCTTCCCAGCAATTTCCATGTGGCCTTCCTCGCCGCCGCCGGCAGCGAGATGCTGGAAGCCGACGACTGGGATGTCTATTACGATAGCAATCTCGACATATCGCTGCTGGCCCCGTTCGCCATTGTCTATGCCGGTGATACCGACGAGCGGATGCTGGAGATCCTCTCCGACGACGACAGTTTCGCCGCTGTCGCAGCGCTGACGGACCGCGCGAGCGCGATCGGCTTCCACGAGATGCTGATCGCCAACGCCTCGGGCGTCTACCGCACCGAGCCCTACATCGTGCGCAGGGACGATTTCTGGGTTACCTCCTATGCCGAAGATGGGCACATGGCCTATCAGCGGACGGATTTCAGCCGCGGCACAGGCCTTGCGCGTATGGCGCTCTTCACGGCGGAGACGGCCGGAGGGCGGGCGGTGGCGAACCTCATGGTCGCGAGCTATCGCACCGGCGGCCAGCGCCCGCTCCAGATCCCGCCCGCGGGCCGGCTGATGACCTATATGAAGGCGACGCTCGATGTGCTTTCCGCCGACGACGAGGCCGCGCCGGCGACCGAGTCGAACCCGGCACAGACGACATCGCAGGCCCGCTCCTCGGGCAGCGGCTTCTATATCAATGACGCCGCCGATGTCATGACCAATGCGCATGTGGTCGAAGGCTGCGGCCGGCTTGCCGTTGACGGGGCTGAGGCCGCGCTTGCCGCGGTTGATGCGCGGCTCGATCTGGCGATCCTCAGGCGCGGCTCGAGACTGCCGGAGGAAGCCGAAGCCCTCGCCTTTGCCGCGACACCCGCACGGCTCAATTCGGATGTCACGGTTGCCGGCTTTCCGCTGAAAGGGTTGCTCGATACGCTCAACGTCACGCGCGGGTCGGTTTCCGCGCTCAAGGGCATGGACAATGACGCGACCCGGCTGCAGATCACGGCGCCCGTGCAGGCCGGTAATTCCGGCGGGCCGATCGTCAACCGCCACGGGCAGGTGGTCGGCGTTGTCGTTTCGAAGATGAACGGCCTCACTGTTGCAGAGCTGACCGGGGACCTGCCGCAGAATGTCAATTTCGCCGTGCGCGGCAGCATCGCGCGCATCTTCGCCGAGGCCAACAACATTTCGACATCCCTGTCGGGCGAAACGACCACGCTTTCGCCGGAGGCGCTTGCCGAGCAGCTTTCCCGGGCCACCGTCCTGATCGAGTGCTACTGAGGAGGCAGATCTGCGCCTGCCCTTGAACTTCGGCCCGTGTTTTCCGATGTTGGGAAGACGAAGCGGTAAAGGAAAAGGCCATGGAAAAGAAGACGCCCATACTGCCCGGGACCAACAGCAAGCCGCTCGATCCGCGGATGGATGCCCTGCAATACGAGATCATGCAGGAGACGGCGCAGGCGCTGGGCCGGATCGGGCGCAGGCTGGAAGAGGCGCTCGCCGCGCTCAAACGCCACGACGAGACGCCGGGCTCCAACCAGGATCGCGATGCACTGGTGCAGGAGGCGGCCGATCGCGCCTTCGCGCTGTTCATCCAGCGCGACTATCTCGGGCTTCGAACCGACCATCACCTGACATCGACCTATGATATTCCCCGTGAGGTGATGCTGCGCGTCGGCGTCATGAAAAAGGCGGAAAAAACTTAAGAAGCCTGAGACCGCAGCCAAAAAAACGCCCCGGTCGAAAACCGGGACGCTTTGCATTTTACGGAAAGGCCAGCTGATCAGTTCGCCGAGTGCTGAAGGCGCTCGATTTCGTCCTTGAGCTGAAGCTTCTTGCGTTTGAGTTCGTTGATTTCCTCATCATGGCTTGACGGCGAGGACATCACGCTCTGCAGCTTCTTTTCGAGCGCGGAGTGTTTTTCCTCCAGGGCGGCAAGGTGGGTCTGAACTGTCATTTTCGCACGTCCTTCCTTCGTTTATCGCCGCAGCATGCGGCGCCTCGTCATCAATTTGCAAAAAAATCATGCCATGTTTCGTGACGCTTGTCGAAGGCGGAAATGTGATTTTCCGGCGGCATTTTCAATGTCTGCGCTGTCACGCGGCAATCGCTTGCTTTTCACCGAAATCGAATGATGCTAAGGCCTTTGCGGGCAGGCTTGTGCCGCATCTGACCGTGGCCCGGAGCGTCCGGCGTGAAAGGTGAAGACCGGTTTCGAAACTCCGACGCGCAACAACCCCGGCCCGGTTTCGCCAGAACTGGAACCACGACCGAAATGGAAGGCCGATGAGCCCGATCATGAACCCGAAAGTCGCCATCGTCATGGGCTCCCAGTCCGACTGGGAAACGATGAAGAACGCCGCCGACACGCTCGACATTCTCGATGTCGACTACGAAGCTCGTATCGTCTCCGCGCACCGCACGCCGGACCGGCTCTACGATTTTGCCCGCGGCGCGCGCGGCGAGGGTTTTCAGATCATCATTGCCGGCGCGGGCGGGGCGGCGCATCTGCCGGGCATGCTGGCCGCGCTGACGCCGCTGCCGGTCCTTGGCGTTCCGGTTCAGTCGCGCGCGCTTTCAGGCCAGGACAGCCTGCTTTCGATCGTGCAGATGCCCGCGGGCGTGCCCGTGGGAACGCTGGCGATCGGCAAGGCGGGCGCGGTCAATGCCGCGCTCTTGGCCGCCGCCGTTCTGGCGCTGACGGATCCGGAGCTTGCCGGAAGGCTCGATGACTATCGCGCCCGCCAGGCGGCCCATGTCGCAGAATATCCCATCGACAAGGACGAATAGGCCCATGAAAACCATCGGCATCATCGGCGGCGGCCAGCTCGGCCGCATGCTGGCCATGGCCGCAGCCCGGCTTTCAATCCGCACCGTCATCCTTGAGCCTGATCCGCATTGCCCGGCGGCCCAGGTGGCGAACGGCCATATCGTGGCGGGTTATGACGATGACCGCGCGCTGGGTGAGCTTGCGTCCCATTGCGATGTCATCACTTACGAGTTCGAGAATGTGCCGGAAAAGAGCGCGGCCCGGCTCGCCGCCGAGCGACCGGTCTATCCGCCGGCGCGCGCGCTGTCGATCTCGCAGGACCGGCTGACGGAAAAATCCTTCCTCAACGATTGCGGCATTCCGACTGCCGGGTTCCACGCCGTCGACAGCCGCGCCGATCTCGATGCGGCGCTGCAGCTCTTCGGCGGGCGCGGCGTGCTGAAGACCCGCCGTTTCGGCTATGACGGGAAGGGGCAGTGGGTCTTCACCGGCGCGGGTGACGACGCTGGAGCCGCCTTTGAAGCCCTTGGCGGGGCGCCGGCGATCTTCGAGGAATGGATCGATTTTGCCTGCGAAATCTCCGTCATCGCCGCGCGCGGCATGGATGGCAGCGTCGTCTCGTTCGATCCGGCCGAGAATGAGCACAGCGGCGGCATTTTAAGGGTCTCGCGCGTTCCCGCACGCGTTTCCGGCGATGTGATCGAGAAGGCGAAGATCGCCGCCGAAAAACTGCTCTCGGCGCTGGAATATGTCGGAGTCGCCGGGCTGGAACTCTTCGTCGCCCGGGACGGGCGGCTGCTTGCCAATGAATTCGCCCCGCGCGTGCACAATTCCGGCCACTGGAGCGAGGCGGCCTGCGTCACCTCGCAGTTCGAGCAGCATATCCGCGCCGTTTGCGGCCTGCCGCTGATCGATCCGGCGCGCCACAGCGATTGCGTGATGTACAATATCATCGGCGACGATATGGACGATATCCCGCGCTACATGATGATGCCAGGCGCGCTTGTTCACCTCTACGGCAAGGCCGAGACACGGCCGGGGCGGAAAATGGGGCATGTCACCGTGCTTTCGCCGCGATGAAACCCGCCGGAACGGTTGACTTTCGCCCGGCCTTTCGCTAGGTACCGGCCACAGCCAAGCGCGCCCCATTCCGGCGCGCTTTTGAATGTTGAAACAGACCGCCTTTACTGATCAGTCGAGAGCGGCACAAACAGCGGATCGAAAACATGAAGATCAAGAATTCGCTCAAGGCGCTCAAGTCCCGTCACCGGGAAAACCGTCTGGTGCGCCGCAAGGGCCGAGTATACATCATCAACAAGCAGAACCCGCGCTTCAAGGCCCGCCAGGGCTGAGTGCGTTCACCGGTCCGTGATCGGGCCGGGGCAATATCTGTTTGAATTTTCGCCATGACGGGATACCATCCCGTCATGCGCTTTTTCATGCCTGTTTTTCTGACGCTCGTTGCGCTCGCCCCTCTGGCGGGTCAGCCTGCTCTCGCGCAGAGCGATGCCGGTGTCGCTCCGGTCCGGGAAGAGCCCACGCTCGAGGCGCCTGGCGATCCGCTCGACGCGATGTATCGCAATCTCGCCCGCACCCGCGATCCCGCGCGCGCGGCCTCCTTTGCCAAGGAAATCGACGATTATCTCGACCGCTCGCCGAGCGCGACGGTGTCGCTGCTGATCGAATGGTCGGACGCGGCGGAGGCCGATGGCCGCACGGCGGCCGCACTCGACTTCCTGTCAGAGGCGATCGCGCTCAGGCCCGGTGAACCGGCGGCCTATCGCAAGCGCGCCGTCATCCATTATACCCATGGCGACTTCAACCGGGCTATGGACGATATCGGCGCAGCCCTTTCGCTGGAGCCGCGCGATTTCGGCGGGCTCGGCCTGATGGCGACGATCCTTGACCGGACCGGGCGACCGGAGGCCGCGCTCGCAGTCTGGCGGCGCTATCTCGACTTCTACCCCGCCGACCGCGATGTCGGCGCCTATGTGGACAATACGGAAAACGATCTGGCCGGCCGGCGGCTGTGATCGGTGCTGACGCTGCGAGGCGGGCGGAGCGCCCTTTGAGTGCCGTGCGTCCTTTAGGACGCACAAAGGACGCTCTAACTTATTGAATCTACGCATCGTTCTTTTTGAAAATCGATTCCGATTTTCGAGCCGATGCGCTAGCCCTCGTCCTTCTTTTCCTCGCCGATCGGCTCGACCGAATGGCGCATGATCAGCGGCATCTGGGCAAGGGTGAAGGCGATGGTGATCGGCATCGTCGCCCAAACCTTGAAGTTGACCCAGACATCGTCGGAAAAATTGCGCCAGACGACCTCGTTGATGATCGCCAGGAAGACGAAGAACAGGCCCCATCTGAGCGTCAGCTTGCGCCAGCCCTCGTCATCCAGCCTGAAGGCGGAGTGGAAGACATAGCCGAGCAGCGACCGGCCGAAGACGAGGCCGCCGAGGAGAACCGCGGCAAACAGGCCGTTGACGATGGTCGGCTTCATCTTGATGAAGGTCTCGTCCTGCAGCCAGATCGACAGCGCCCCGAACACCAGAACGACGACGCCGGAGACGAGCGGCATGATCGGCACCTTGCCCATGAAGATGCGCGAGGCGACGAGCGAGATCACGGTTGCCGCCATGAACAGGGCGGTTGCCACCAGAAGCGGCGTGCCGAAGGCGGAAAGAGCCGGGAAGGCGCGCATCAGCCATTCGCCGCGCAGATTGGCGAAGAAGAAGATCATCAGCGGACCGAGCTCGAAGACAAGCTTCAGGAACGGCTCTTCCTTCTGTTCGGTCGTCAGTTTCTTCGGGCTGCTGTCGCTCATGCTCTGTCGCTTCTCAAGGGTGGGCTCGTCGGCTCATATCATATGGGGGCGACGTCCATTCAACCCCAAAAACGGCTATTTTGCGGGTCAAGCCCTCGATTCAGGCCTCTTCTTCCTCAGGCGTCCCGGCAATGGCCTGGGCAAACTCCTCCGCCTCGAAGGGCTCGAGGTCATCGATCCCCTCGCCGACGCCGATGAAATAGACCGGCAGTTTGTGCTTTGCCGCAATCGCGACCAGAATGCCGCCGCGCGCCGTGCCGTCGAGCTTGGTCATGACGAGGCCTGAGACGCCGGCGACATTGCGGAAGATTTCCACCTGGCTCATGGCGTTCTGGCCGGTGGTGGCGTCGAGCGTCTGCAGCACGGTGTGCGGCGCGTCCGGATCGAGCTTGCCGAGCACGCGGACGATCTTGGCCAGTTCGTCCATCAGTTCGGCCTTGTTCTGAAGCCGTCCCGCCGTATCGATGATGACGACGTCCGAGCCGTTTTCCTGGCCGCGCTTGAGGGCGTCATAGGCAAGGCCGGCGGCATCGGCCCCCAACTTGGTGCCGACGAATTCGGCGCCCGTGCGGTCCGACCAGATCTTCAGTTGTTCGATGGCCGCGGCCCGGAACGTGTCGCCGGCGCCGAGCGTCACCTTGAGGCCGGCGCGCGTCAGCTTGGCGGCAAGCTTGCCGATCGTGGTGGTCTTGCCGGTGCCGTTGACGCCGACGACGAGAATGACATGCGGCTTTTTTGACAGGTCAAGCGCCAGCGGCCTTGCCACCGGCTGCAGCACCTTGGTGATCTCGTCGGCCATGATGCGGGTCACATCCTTGCCGGTGACATCGCGTCCATAGCGTTCGGCAGAAAGCGTATCGGTGATGCGCATCGCCGTCTCGATGCCGAGATCGGCCTGGATCAGCAGGTCTTCCAGTTCCTCCAGCGCTTCCTCGTCCAGCTTGCGCTTGGTGAAGAGTGCGGTGATCTGCCCGGAAAGCTGCTGCGAGGTGCGGAACAGGCCGGCCTTCAATCGCTGGAACCAGGAGAGTTTTTTCGTCGGCAGCGGCTTGGGCGCTTCGGGCGTCGGCCCGGCGGTGATTTCGAAGCCCTGGTTCTTTTTCGGGGCGGGGACCGGCTCTTCCGCGGCCTCAGGCGGTGCCTCGACCGGCGTCGCGGCGACAGGCTCTTCTGCCTGGGCGGAGGTCTCGGGGGCTTCGCCGGCAGGCTCTTTTTCCGGCCCAGGCTCTTCCGGTGGCGTTTCCGGTTCCTCTGAAGACCGGCCGACGACACCGCCGACAATGCTGTCATCATCCCAGGGATCGCTGCTTACGGCCTCGGTGATGGCGGCTTCGGCCTGTTCCGGTTCCGTCGTCGCGGTCTGCGGCGCTTCGGTTTCCTCCTCAGGCGCGACGACCTGATCTTCCTGCGGCTTCTGTTCCTTTTTGCCGAAGGTGAAGACGTTTTTCATGAAGCCGAGGGCCATGGGAATACTGTCCTGTTCTTGCCGTTGTGCGGTTCCTTATCCCGTGCCCCGAAGCACCTTGTCAACGCACAGTCGACGCAACCCGGCAGGGCGCAAGGCCTCAAGCGTCCGCGAATGTCGCCTCAAGCCTTCTGCCGTCATGGCCGGTGATGCGGGCGTTGACGAAACGGCCGGGCTTGAACTTCGGCATGGCCACGGCTGCGAAGTTTTCCGCATGGCCGGTCTCGCCGCGCTCGGAGAGCACGGTCTGGGTCGTGCCGACCAGCCCGTCGAGATGGCGCGCCTTGAGCGCATCTCCGGTCTCGCGCAACCGCCTTGCCCGTTCCTTCACCAGCGCACGGTCAAGCTGGGGCATGCGGGCGGCCGGCGTTCCGGGCCGGGGGCTGTAGGGGAAGACATGGAGATGCGCGATCCCGGCGTCCTCAGCCAGCCGCACGGTGTTTTCAAAATGCTCTTCGGTCTCGGTGGGAAAGCCGGCGATGAAATCCGCGCCGAAGGCCATGTCCGGGCGCAGTCGCCTTGCCTCGGCCATGAAGGCGAGCGCGTCGTCGCGCGAATGCCGGCGCTTCATCCGCTTGAGGATCAGGTTGTCGCCGTGCTGCAGCGACAGGTGCAGATGCGGCATGAAGCGCGGCTCGTCGGCGATCAGGTCGAGAAGGTGACGGTCGACCTCGATACTGTCGATCGAGGAAAGCCTCAGCCGGGCGATCTCCGGCACCCGTTTCAAAAGCGTCTTTGCCAGAAGGCCGAGTGTGGGCTGGCCGGGCAGGTCCGCGCCGTAGGATGTCGCATCGACCCCGGTCAGCACCATCTCGCGATAGCCCTGTTCTGAAAGCTTGTGCGCCTGATCGATGACCGCGCCCATCGGCACGGAGCGGGAATTGCCGCGGCCATAGGGGATGATGCAGAAGGTGCAGCGGTGGTCGCAGCCGTTTTGCACCTGCAGGAAGGCGCGCACATGCCCGTCAATGCTTTCCACCATCTGCGGCGCGGTTTCGGTCACGCTCATGATGTCATTGACGACGATCTTTTCTTCCGCCGAGACGCCAAAATCCGGCAGGGCGCGGTAGCTTTCGGCCTCAAGCTTTTCGGCATTGCCAAGCACGGCATCGACCTCGGCCATGGCGGCGAAGGTATCCTTCTCCGTCTGCGCCGCGCAGCCGGTGACGATGATGCGCGCATCCGGGTTTTCCCGCCGCGCCCGGCGGATCGCCTGGCGCGCCTGGCGCACGGCCTCGCCCGTCACAGCGCAGGTATTCACCAGCACGGCATCGCCAAGGCCCGCTTCCTCAGCCGCCTTGAGCATGACTTCGCTCTCATAGGTGTTCAGCCTGCAGCCGAATGTCAGGGTTTTCAGGGTCATTGGTTGGCTGGCTTTCGGAATCGTCTTGGTCAATGCCGTTTGGTCGCGAATGCATTTTCCCCGTTTATCCCCGCTCTGATACGGAAGTCTATTCTTTTGGAGGATCCGTCTTGGAAAGGGAGAAACGTCATGAACAATGAATTCTATGGGAAGACTCTGAAACAGGCAATTTCGAGGAGCGTTCGTTCGAGGGAGATAAGGAGGGGATCAGCTGTTTTATGGTCAGGGGCCAGGCGCAACCGAAATAACGATCACAGGCAACAAGGCCACGGCCCTGCAATTTCGCTGCCGCGCCCATTCGCCGACCGGAACGGAAGTTCTGGTTCTGGTCAGGCCCATGCGCCTTGAGTAAACAGTTGCCAGTAGGACCATAGGTGAAAGGGCAACGAGGCTATCTCGGTGATCGCGCTTAACCGTCCGAATGGCAACGCCAGAAAATTGGCCGCAAACATAACGTAAAAAATTTTGCTTCGACCGGGGAAGGTCCGGGCGGCGAGAACGTTCAAGACTTGCACGACAATAAACGCGAGCGCCAAAAAAAGACCAGAGAGCCTTGGTGTGAAAAACAGAAACGGCGCGATGAAGAAAATGTAGATCGCCGGAACAACGACGTTGATCCAGAAAACCGCTTTCAAGTCAGGTCGCGGCGAATGGTAAAAACGAAGTATCGGCTCAACAACAAAGCGCCGCCATTTTTTCGTGACAGCGGACAAAAAGCGTCTCGAAGAAGGACTGATGTTGGGCATACGCCCAAGCTATTTCAAATCCTTTGGTCCGCAAAGCGGTTTCTGTCATGTGGGCAAGTCTGTGTGCAGCTTCAGGTTTGGCACCATTCGCCTGTCTTGGGATCAACCCGGCCCGACCATTCATGTTCCGCCGGCCCCGTCATGATCACGTGGTCGTCGTCCTCGCGCCAGTCGATTTCCAGTGCGCCGGCGGGCAGATAGACGGTGACCTTGCGGCCGGTGCGGCCGGTGCGGGCGGCTGAGACGGCGGCGGCGCAGGCGGCCGAGCCGCAGGCGAGCGTCAGCCCGGCGCCGCGCTCGAAGGTCTTCAGCGACAGCGAGGAGGGCGAGGTGACCTGCGCCAGCGAGATGTTGGCGCGTTCAGGAAACAGCGGATGACGCTCGTAGCGTGGACCGAAGGCAAGAATGTCGTAGCTGTCGACAGCGCGCGGCACGAAGAAGACGGCATGGGGATTGCCCATGGAGGCGGCGGAAAAGCGCTGCAGCGCCGGATCGGCCTCATGCGGTTCGGGCAGCGCGACATGGGTCGTGTCGGCGGCGGGTCCTGCAAGCGGGATCTTCTCCCAGTCGAAGATCGGCGCGCCCATGTTGACGGAGATCAGCCTGTCGGAAAGCCGTTCTGCAAAGAGCGCGCCGGCAATGGTGCGAAAGGCGAAGCGGTCCTTGTCGGTCTCACGCGTCAGATAGTCGACGACGCAGCGCGTTCCGTTGCCGCAGGCCTGCGCCATCGAGCCGTCGGAATTAAGGATGTCGATCCAGCCGTCCGGCGCGTCCTCGCGCGGATCGTAGAGCGCCATGATCTGGTCGAATTCGGTGTCGGGATGGGCATCAAGCCGGATCGCGGCCTCAGGCGTCACCCTGTCGGTGCGCCCGCGCATGTCGATGACGAGGATCTTGTTGCCAAGTCCGTTCATGCGCTCCATGCGCACCATATTCGTGCTGTCGGCCATCAGGGGCTCCGTCACCTGTCGTTGCTTCCGGCGTTATATGGGCGAAATCCGCCGCCGTCACCAGTCCATGCCCTCGCTTGCCCGCGAAAAATAGTCCCGGCCGAACCCTGCGGGCCGAGAGCGGCCTTTGCGTCGACCGCCATGACGTGTAATGTCGGTGAAATCCTCCCCCGGCAGCGAACGTTTCGGCCACACCTTGCGGTTCTCGGAATATCCCGCTGCCAGCCATGGTCCGGATATTGCCTGCGCCATGCCTCTCGAAAGTTCTGAAACGATGCCAGTTCCTCATTTTGCCGCGAAGGTGATCGGTTTGCCGGTCTGCCGGCCCATTGCCCTTGATGTCTCACGCCGCGTCGGAGCGGCTGCATGAAGCTTTCCGGTGTCGCCCTTGCCTTTGGCGCGGTCTCGATCTTTGCGGTCCAGGACGCGATCACCCGCCATCTCGGTCCGCTCTATTCGCCGTTCTTCATCGCCATGGTGCGCTTCTGGGCCTTCGGCCTGTTCGTGATCATCCTGGCTTCCCGCGCGCCGGGCGGTTTCAAGGCCGCGACGGTGACCCATCACCCCGTCCTTCAGATCTGGCGAAGCTTCCTGCTGGTGGCGCAGATCCTGATCTCGATCCTGTCCTTTGCCCTTGTCGGCCTTGCCCAGAGCCAGGCGATCTTCATGGCCGCCCCGCTGGTGGTGGCGCTCCTGTCGGTGCCGCTGCTGGGCGAACGCGTCGGCTGGCGGCGCTGGCTGGCGATCGTCGTCGGCCTGTTCGGCGTGCTGGTCATCATCGATCCGCTCGGCGAGCAATTCTCGCTGGCGATGCTGGTGCCGGTCGGCTGCTGCTTCACCTTCGCGCTCTATTCGCTCTATACCCGTCTTGCCGGGCGCTATGATGCGCCGGAAGTCAGCCTGTTTTATACCGGCGTGGTCGGCATGGTGCTGACAAGCCTCATCGGCCCGTTCTTCTGGGAGGATGTGCCGCTTGCCGACTGGGGCTGGCTTGTCGCGCTTTGTTTCACCGGTATTTCAGGGCACTATCTCCTCATCCGGGCGCTTGCGGTGACCGAAGCCGTGACGGTGCAGACCATCACCTATATGCAGCTCGTCTATGGTTCGCTGTTCGGCGTTCTGGTGTTCAAGGAACAGTTGAACGTGCATATGATTGCCGGCGGGCTCACCGTCGTCGGCGCCGGCGCTTTCACCATCTGGCGCGAGCATGCGCTGAAAAAGCGCGAGGGCGCCTCATCGACGGAGGCATCGCTGGCGGGACGGTGAAAACGGCGCCAAAAGGGGGGAGAATGGAACTGACGGCACAGTCATCGACAGAGGATATTCTCTCGGCCCTTGAGGCCAGCGCCGATCCGGCGCGGCTTGCGGAGATGAAGCGCGTCGGCATCAAAACCGACACGGCCATCGGCCTTTCCAATCCCGAACTGCGGCAGATCGCAAAGGCTGTCGGCGTGAACCATGCGCGGGCGGCGGCGCTCTGGCAAAGCCCGGTGCGCGAGTCGAAGATGCTGGCCTTGCTGACCTTCGATCCGGGTGAACTGACGCAGGAGAACATGCTTGCGCTTGCCGGTGATTTTGTCTCCTGGGAAATGGTGGACCTTGCCGCCGACCTCTTCGTTGAGGCGCGGTTTGATGCCGAAATCGTCTCCCTGTTTGCGCAAGACGACCGTGAATTCGTGCGCCGGACCGCCTTCGCCATGATCGCCGGCGCGGCCGTCCACCGCAAGAAGGAGCCGGACGGAAGCTTTATGGCGCTCTTCCCGCTGATCGAGGCGCATGCCGCAGACGGTCGGAACTTCGTGAAGAAGGCGGTCAGTTGGGCGTTGCGCAATGTCGGCATGCGCAATGTCCGCTGCCACAGGGCCGCAATCGCGCTCGCGGAGAAACTTGCGGCCAGCGACGAGCGCGCGAAGGCCTGGGTCGGCCGCGACGCGCTGCGCTATCTCGCCGATCCGAAACGCATCGCGCGGCTGAAAGCCTGAAGGCTCAATCGATCTCCGGCACGTCGAAGGCCTCGCCGGGCTCCAGCGGGCGGAAGCGGTCTTCATCAATGCCGGCATCGGAAAGGGCGGCTTTCAGCAGTTTCACCGGATCGTCATGGCCTTCGTCGGTGAGCTGGAAGGTGCCGAAATGGTGGCCTGCGGCATAGGCGGCCTTGGAGAGTTCGAACCCCTTGACCGCTTCCACCGGGTCCTGATGCTCGTTCTTCATGAAATAGCGCGGCTCATAGGCGCCGATCGGCAGGTTGGCGAGGCGGAAGCCGCCGTATTTTTCGGCCGCCGCGCGGTAGTTGCGCCCCTCGTGAAAGCTGGTGTCGCCGATGTGGTAGATGCAGCCTGCGGGCGTTTCCAGCACGAAGGCGGCCCACAGCGCCATGCGCCGGTCGGTGACGCCGCGGGCCGACCAGTGGTGGCAGGGCTCGGCGAAGACATTCACGCCGCCCGGAAGCGGCGCCTGGTCGCCCCAGTCGAGCACGGTTACATCCGCATCCGGCACCTTCTGGTGGATCACCGTGTCATTGCCGAGCGGCGCGATGATCCGGGGCGCGTGATCGGCCTGAAGGCGTTTCAGGCAGGCATGACTCAGATGGTCGTAGTGGTTGTGGGTGATCAGCACGACATCGATCTTCGGCAGGTCATCGAGCAGGACGCCCGGCGGGCAGACGCGCTTCGGACCGACGGAGTCAAACGGGCTGACGCGCTTGGTAAATACCGGGTCGGTCAGGATGTTGACGCCGGCAACCTGGATCAAGAGGCTCGCATGGCCGATCATCGTCACGCGCATCCCCTTGCCGGTGACAAGCGCGTCGGGCTTGTGCGGCGCATAGCGGCAGGAGACTTCCTTCGGCCAGGGCGTGCGCTTGTGGGCAAGCTGCCATTTGACGACCTCGGCAAGGCCGGGCGGGTTCATGCCGTCGGGGTTGAAGAACAGTGTGCCGTCGAAATGATCGCTTTTCGGTCCGGTATAATAGCGGTTCTTCTTCTGCAGACGCACGCGCGTGGGGATCATGAAAGGCCCTTTCGGTTGATCCGGCGTTCGCCGGTCACCCTTGATTGTCGACATGGATATCATCGGATATATGCGCCGGGCTCGAAAAAGTTCCAGACCTTGAAAAAGGCGAAAGGGCTCACAAAGGCTTGACTTTGCCGCAATCTTGGGGTTTATCCCCTCCAAATCTGCTGACAGTGAAGACGTTCAGCCGCCGACCGGGCCCCGCAAAGGTATAAAGAGAGCCCGGAGGTCAACATCCGACAGCGCGATGCGCCCTCGGATGGAATTTTGCTTTGCGTCTTGCATTTGCCGGCAGAGGTGCCAACGTTTCGCGAAATGCGAAACGAAAAGGGATTGGGCTATGTTTGAAAACCTCCAGGACCGCCTTGGTTCCGTCCTCAAGGGACTAACCGGCCGCGGCTCGCTTTCGGAAGCCGATGTTTCGGCTGCGCTGCGCGAAGTTCGCCGCGCGCTTCTGGAAGCCGACGTCGCGCTGGAGGTTGTGCGCGATTTTACCGCCCGCGTGCGCGAAAAGGCCGTCGGCGCGGAAGTGCTGAAGTCGATCAAGCCCGGCCAGATGGTCGTCAAGATCGTCCATGACGAACTGGTCGAAATGCTCGGCTCCGAGGGCGTCACGCTCGATCTCAATGCCCCCGCGCCCGTCGTCATCATGATGGTGGGCCTGCAGGGCTCTGGCAAGACGACGACAACCGGCAAGATCGCGGCGCGTATGACCAATCGCGATCGCAAGAAAGTGCTGATGGCCTCGCTCGACACGCGTCGTCCGGCCGCCCAGGAGCAGTTGAAGCAGATCGGCGAGCAGACCTCGGTCGACACGCTGCCGGTGATCAAGGGGCAGGATCCGGTCGCCATCGCCAAGCGCGCCGTGCAGGCGGCAAAGCTCGGCGGCCACGACGTCGTCATTCTCGATACCGCCGGCCGCACCCATATCGACGAGCCGCTGATGGTCGAGATGGCGGATATCCGCAAGCAGGCCAATCCGCACGAAATCCTGCTGGTGGCCGACAGCCTGACCGGTCAGGACGCCGTCAACCTCGCCCGCAATTTCGATCAACGCGTCGGCATTACCGGTCTTGTGCTGACCCGTATGGATGGTGATGGGCGCGGTGGTGCTGCCCTTTCCATGCGCGCGGTTACCGGCAAGCCGATCAAGCTGATCGGTACCGGCGAAAAGATGGATGCGCTGGAAGAGTTTCATCCCAAGCGCATTGCCGACCGTATTCTCGGCATGGGCGATATCGTCTCGCTCGTTGAAAAGGCATCGGAGACGATCGACGCCGAAAAGGCGAAAGCCATGGCCGAGAAGATGGCCAAGGGCAAGTTCGACCTCGACGACATGGCCGAGCAGCTGAAGCAGATGCAGAACATGGGCGGCATGGGCGGCATTATGGGCCTGATGCCCGGCATGGGCGGCATGAAGGAAAAAATGGCCGCCGCCGGCATGGACGACAGCGTGTTCAAGCGCCAGCTCGCGATCATCTCCTCGATGACGAAGTATGAGCGCGCCCACCCCGATGTCCTGAAGAACTCGCGCAAGAAGCGCATTGCCGCCGGCTCCGGCACCTCTGCCGCCGATATCAACAAGCTTCTGAAGATGCACCGCCAGATGTCCGACATGATGAAAGCCATGGGCGGCAAGGGCAAGGGCAAGATGAAACAGATGATGAACATGATGGGCGGTGGTATGCCCGGTGGAATGGGCGGCATGCCCGACCTCTCCAAGCTCGACGCCAACCAGTTGGCAGATCTCGAGAAGAAGGCTGGCGGTCTCGGTGGCGCAGGCGGCATGCCCTCGGGTGGTCTGCCGGGTCTTGGCGGCCCGAAGCTTCCCGGTCTCGGCGGCGGCTTCGGCGGTTTCGGAAAGGGCAAGAAGAAGTGACAGACGTCCCTGTTCTGGAAACCGAAAGACTGGTCATGCGTGCCTTCCGACGCGAGGATTTTGCGCCGATGGCGGCTTTCTTCGCCGATGAGCGGTCGTTTTACTATGGCGGCCCCCTTTCGAAGGGCGATGCGTGGCGCAGGCTTGCCGCCTATGCAGGGCACTGGGTCCTGAATGGTTTCGGGGAATGGGCGCTGGAAGAGAAGAATACGGGACGTTTTGTCGGCTTTTGCGGCCCCTGGCATCCCGCCGACATGCCTGAGCCCGAGATTGCCTGGGCGTTGCTGCCCGATCACTACGGCAAGGGCTATGCCTTCGAGGCGGCGTCGCGGGCGCTTCGCTATGTCTATGAAGACCTGAAATGGCCGACGGTGATGAGCCTGATCGAACCGGACAACGCACCGTCCATTCGTCTTGCGGAGCGACTTGGCGCGACGGCCGAGAAGACGCTCGAAATCTACGGCAGGGACGCGGTCGTCTACCGTCACTTGCCGCCCGAGATGCTTCTGGAGAAAACGGCATGACCCCGAAGGAGCAGCTTTTTCAGTATCGCCAGTCGATCGACAATCTCGATGCCGCGCTGGTTCACATTCTGGCCGAACGGTTTCGCTGCACCAAGGCGGTGGGGCACCTGAAGGCCGAGCACGACCTGCCGCCGGCCGATCCGGCGCGCGAGGAACAGCAGATTTCGCGGTTGAGGGCACTGGCCAAAAGCGCCGATCTCGACCCCGATTTTGCCGAGACCTTCCTGAATTTCATCATCAAGGAAGTCATCCGGCATCATGAGCAGATCGCCGCCCAGCATGGCGGTCAGGAGAAATAGGCCGGTCCTCCGGTCATTGAGAATGCCCCGTGCGCCGGCCAGAGCGTGGTTGCAGGCAGCGGGAACCACAAACGAATGGACTGCGGTCCGACAGAAATGCCTTTAAGGAGAAAACAAAATGGCAATCAAGATTCGTCTCGCCCGCGGCGGTTCCAAGAAGCGCCCCTACTACCACATCGTTGCCGCCGACGAGCGTTCGCCCCGTGACGGCCGCTTCATCGAGAAGCTCGGCCACTGGAATCCGATGCTGCCGAAGGATGCGGAAGACCGCGTCGTCTTCGACGAAGAGCGCGTGAAGTACTGGCTTGGAACCGGCGCCCAGCCGACCGACCGCGTGCTGCGCTTCCTCGCCGAAGCCGGCATTGCCGAACGCAAGGCCCGCAACAACCCGAACAAGGCGAAGCCCGGCAAGAAGGCCGAAGAGCGCGCTGCCGAGAAGAAGCAGAAGGCCGAGGAAGCAGCCGCCGCTGCAGCAGAAGCCGCTGCCGAAGCTTCGGAATAAGCCGGACTGCCGTTGGCGGTCTCGCCTGGTTCAGGCGGAAGACCTGCTTTCAGGTATCAATCATGGGCCGGGCGCGTGCGTCCGGCCTTTTCCTTTTCGGCAAAAGGGCATAGATAGCCATGGATAGCTGGGAAAGAATGTGACGATGGCAAAGCTCAATGACCCGATCCTGATGGCGACCATTGGCGCGGCGCAGGGCCTGCGCGGCGATGTCAGGGTGCGCTGCTTTACCGCGAACCCGCTGACCGTCGGTGACTATGGCAATCTCCATGCCGAGGATGGACGCGTGTTCGAGATCCTCGAGACGCGCCCCGGCAAGAACAACATGATCGTCATTCGCTTTCGCGGCGTGAACGACCGCACCGCAGCCGAGGCGCTGCGCGGCCTCAATCTCTATATCGAGCGCGACAACCTGCCCGATGACGAGCTTGAGGATGAGGAGTATTTCTACGCCGACCTCGAAGGCCTCGATGTCTTCGACGATGCGGGCAACAGCTATGGCGCGATCAGTGCGATCTTCGATTTCGGCGCCGGCGATCTTCTGGAATTGAAGGGGCCGGGGCGGCGCCCGGTTCTGATCCCGTTCAACGAAAGCGCCGTGCTGGAGATCGACTTCGAGGACCGCCGCGTGCTGATCGATCCGGTAGCCGCCGGCCTCGTCGACGACGGCGATGGCGATGCTTCGGATTTTCCCGATCCGGACGCCCGGTAGGCACACATGTCCTTCAAGGCGACCGTCCTCACGCTCTATCCGGAAATGTTTCCCGGCCATCTCGGCACGTCGCTTGCGGGCCGGGCGGCGGAGCGCGGGCAATGGTCGCTGGAAGCCGTCAACATCCGCGATTTTGCCGAGGATCGTCACCGCAGCGTCGACGACACGCCCTCGGGCGGCGGCGCGGGCATGGTGCTGAGGCCGGATATTCTGGCAAGGGCGATCGACGCCGTTTCCGCCGATGACGACCGTCCGCGCTTGCTGATGAGCCCGCGCGGAACGCCGCTGACGCAGGCGCGGGTGCGCGCACTGGCCGAAGGGCCGGGCGCGGTGATCGTCTGCGGACGTTTCGAGGGCGTCGATCAGCGCGTCATCGACAAGCGCGGCCTCGAGGAAGTCTCGATCGGCGACTATATCCTCTCCGGCGGCGAGCCGGCGGCACTCGTGCTGCTCGATGCCGTTGTGCGCGTTCTGCCGGGCGTCATGGGCAATGCGCTTTCCGGCACGCATGAAAGTTTCGAGGACGGCCTTCTGGAGCATCCGCACTATACCCGTCCTGCGGAATGGGAAGGGGAGGGGATCCCGGAGGTTCTTACTTCCGGTAATCACGCGGCCATCGACAAATGGCGCCATGATGAGGCGTTACGGCTGACGGCTGAGCGGCGGCCCGATCTTCTCGCTGGGAGTGGCAAGGATGCCGACTGAAGACCTGCAGCTCGAACCGTTTTCTCGCTCGCATTTCGACACCGTGGCCGGCTGGTTTGCGGATGCCCGGGGGGCCGCTCTTTGGGGCGGCACGCAGCTTCCCTACCCCTTCAGCTTCGAGCAGCTTTGCGAGGGTTCCGCGGAAATGCTTGGCTCAAAGCCCGCGCTTGCCTGCTTCTCGGCCAAAACCGGCGATAGACTGGCAGGACACGGTCAGATCGCCTTTGACCGGCTGAACGGCGTCGGTCGACTTTGCCGTATTGCCCTTGCGCCTGCGTTGCGGGGCCGGGGGCTTTCGCGACCTATGCTCGGCCTTCTGGTGGATGAGGCTTTCAAGGAACCAGACATCATGCGGGTGGAGCTCAATGTCTACGACCTCAATGCGTCCGCGATCCGCGCCTACAAGGCGCTCGGTTTCGTCGAGGAGGGCGTTCGTCGCTCCTCCGCCCGTTTCGGCGAAGAACGCTGGAACACGGTGATGATGGGGCTTTTGCGCGCGGAATGGCGGAAAAGCCGGCAAGATAGCGCCGGGAATGCCGCGCAAAAGGGGTGACAAAGGCCCAAAAATCGTCTATAGGCCCGCCCTGACCGGGTGTTCCGGTTACCGAAAAGAACAACCGCGTAACGCTCCCGCCTTGAAGACAAGGCAAATCCGGAGGCATTGACCGAAGGATGATTGTCGAGCGCTCTGGCCGTTAAAGCAAGATATCAAGAGGTTAGACCGATGAACATCATCGAGCAGCTCGAAGCTGAAGAAACCGCGCGCATTGCCGAACAGCGCGAACTTCCCCCGTTTGAAGCCGGCGACACCCTGCGCGTCAATGTCCGCGTGACGGAAGGCACCCGCACCCGCGTGCAGGCCTTCGAAGGCGTCTGCATTGCCCGCTCCGGCGGCGGCATCCACGAGAACTTCACCGTTCGCAAGATTTCCTACGGCGAAGGCGTCGAGCGCGTATTCCCCGTTTACTCCCCGCAGGTCGAGGGCGTTGAAGTGATCCGCCGCGGTAAGGTTCGCCGCGCGAAGCTCTATTACCTGCGCGATCGTCGCGGCAAGTCGGCCCGTATCGCCGAAAACACCTCCGTTCGTTCGCGCCGCCTCAACGACGAGGCCCGCGAGGCAGCAGCGGCCGCCCGCGCCGCCGCCAAGGCCGAGAAGGAAGCTGCAGCGGCAGCCAAGAGCGAATAAGCCTTTTTCGCTTTTGAAATCGTTTCGGGAAGCCGCCTTCGGGCGGCTTTTCAGTTTGTTGACAAAGCTGTCCCCGCACTCCGCGTCATCCTCGGGCTTGACCCGAGGATCCAGGCTTCTCCGGCGATGCGTCGGCCCGGTTGAAGGCCGGCATGCATAGGTCATGCGGCCCTGGACCCCGGCTCAAGGCCGGGATGACGGCGTTGAGAGTATTATAGTCTGAAGCCGCCTTCGGGCGGCTTCTTTGCGTTTTGCGATCCGTCCGCCGGTTTTGACAAGAAAAAGCCGGAATCGCTTCCTATCTCCATGCTCCCTTGAATTGTGAAGCCGCGATCATCTTTTTCTGGTTGTGGCTATACGGAGTAGAAATGTCTCTTACACGCGCCATTGTGGCAGGCGCCGGCAACCCGATGATACTGGGTTCCATTGCCACACCCGTGCTCGCCTCGACCGCCAAGGCGCGAGACCGCTTCGTCTTTGACGATGAAGACGCGGCGGAGTGGCACGACAGCCGCGGGATGTCGGCTGACCCCCTTCTCGTCTTCCTTAAGGCGCGTGCGGGCCATGTCCGGGGCCAGTTTTGAACCATTCTCGTAAATGATTGCCGGAGCCCGAGAAAGCTGGTAAAGACCGGCCCATGAGGATCATTGACAGAAAGAGCGCGGCCGTTTCCTTCAGGCCCTTCGTGCTGCAGGACAGAAAGCGCCTGCCGAGCCGCTTCTTTGCGATGATTTCCGGCGCGCTCAACGCCCGACTTAGCTGACGCTTGTTGAAAAGCAATGCCGGCAGCGGGCAACCGCGCCCTTTCCTGTTCATCGAAAAATGGGTTACGAAATCATGAGCAAGGCTCGCACAATCTACGACAAGATCTGGGACGATCATCTGGTGGACAGCCAGGATGACGGCACCTGTCTCATCTATATCGACCGCCATCTGGTCCACGAAGTCACCAGCCCGCAGGCCTTCGAGGGGTTGAGGCTCGCAGGCCGCACGGTTCACGCGCCGGCAAAGACGCTGGCCGTCGTCGATCATAACGTTCCGACCACGCCCGACCGCGTCAACGGCATCAAGAACGAGGAAAGCCGCATCCAGGTGGCGGCCCTTGCCCAGAATGCGCTCGATTTCGGCGTCGAATATTACTCCGAGAAGGATAAGCGCCAGGGAATCGTCCACATCGTCGGGCCGGAACAGGGCTTCACCCTGCCGGGCATGACGATCGTGTGCGGCGACAGCCACACCTCGACGCACGGCGCGTTTGGCGCGCTGGCGCATGGCATCGGCACGTCAGAGGTGGAGCATGTGCTCGCCACCCAGACGCTGATCCAGTCGAAGGCCAAGAACATGCTGGTGCGCGTCGACGGCAAGGCGCCGGAAGGCGTCACCGCCAAGGACATCATCCTGGCGATCATCGGCGAGATCGGCACGGCCGGCGGCACCGGCCACGTCATCGAATTTGCCGGCGAGGCGATCCGCGATCTTTCCATGGAAGGCCGCATGACCGTCTGCAACATGACGATTGAGGGCGGCGCCCGCGCCGGTCTGATCGCGCCGGACGAAAAGACCTTCGCCTATATCAAGGAACGCCCGCGCGCGCCGAAGGGCGAGGCCTGGGACCGGGCTGTCGAGTACTGGAAGTCGCTGACGACGGATGAGGGTGCGGAATATGATCGCGTCGTCACGCTCGATGCCGCCAACCTGCCGCCGATCGTCTCCTGGGGGTCCTCGCCGGAAGACGTGATCGCGGTGACCGGCGAAGTGCCGAACCCGGACGATATCGCCGACGAGACCAAGCGCGCCTCCAAATGGCGGGCGCTGAAATATATGGGGCTGACGCCCGGAACGAAAATCACCGATATCGAGATCGACCGCGTCTTCATCGGTTCCTGCACCAATGGCCGCATCGAGGATCTGCGCGCCGCTGCTGCCGTCGCCAAGGGCCGCAAGGTTGCCGATCGGGTCAATGCCATGGTCGTGCCGGGCTCGGGCCTGGTGAAGGAACAGGCGGAAGCCGAAGGCCTCGACAAGATTTTCCTCGAGGCCGGTTTCGAATGGCGCGAGCCGGGCTGTTCCATGTGCCTTGCGATGAATGACGACCGGCTGAAGCCGGAGGAGCGCTGCGCCTCGACATCGAACCGCAACTTCGAGGGGCGCCAGGGCTACAAGGGGCGCACCCATCTGGTCTCGCCCGCAATGGCAGCAGCCGCCGCCATCGAAGGCCGGTTCGTCGATATTCGCGACTGGAAGTAATGCGCGACGCAGCGGGTTTTGCGAAGGCGGCCATCGGCCGCCTTCTTGCTATGCGGGCCGCTGGAACGCGGAAAACAGGGCTTCGCCCTTGCGCTTGTCGCGCCATTGTCGCAATGTGAGGTCGGTGCCGGTCTTCACCGCACCCGTGTCGGTCGGGATGGTTCCGCCCTCCTGCTGTTTCCAGTAGCAAGCGATCGCAATCCATGAGTTATTCTGCTTTTGATCATCCCGTGCTTTCGGGCCTGGTGGGCGACGACGAGGTTGCCGCCTTCTTTTCGCTCGATGCGGAAATCAAGGCCATGCTGGCCTTCGAGGCCGCCCTTGCCGAGGCCGAGGCCCGCGCCGGCGTCATTCCGGAAGCGGCCGCGAAGCGCATTGGCGAAGTCTGTGCCTCCTTTTCACCGGATATCGAGGCGTTGAAGATCGCGACCGGTCGCGACGGCATCGTCGTGCCCGATCTCGTGCGTCAGCTCCGCGCGGCCGTAGGCCCGGATGCGGCGGACCATGTGCATTTCGGCGCGACCAGCCAGGATGTCATCGATACCTCTTTGATGATGCGGCTGTCGGCGGTGTCGACGCTCCTGATCGACCGGCTAGATCATCTTTTCCAGCGCATGGAAACGCTCGATTCACGCTTTGGCGAACGCAGGCTGATGGGGCGCACACGCATGCAGCCGGCGATGCCGATCACCGTTTCCGACCGGTTGCGCTCCTGGCGCGAGCCGGTTCTTTATCTCAGGCAGTTTCTCTTGAGGCTCGACGGACAGCTCTTTGCCGTGCAATTCGGCGGCGCGGTCGGCACACTGCATCGTTTGCCGGATGAGGCTGTCGAGGTCCGGGCCATGCTGGCCGATCTTCTTGGCCTGATCGACGCGCCGCAATGGCAGAACCAGCGCAATGTGATCGCCGAATTCGCCTCCGCCATGTCGCAGATCACCGGCAGCCTCGGCAAGTTCGGCCTCGACATCGCGCTGCTTGCCGAGATGGGCGAGGAAATCGAGCTTTCCGGCGGCGGGGAATCCTCCGATATCGAAGGCAAGCGCAATCCGGTGACGGCCGAGGTGCTGGTGTCGCTGTCGCGTTTCAACGCGGCGCAGCTTGCGGCCATGCATATGGCGCTGGTGCATGAGCAGGAGCGCTCGGGCGCCGCGTGGACGCTGGAGTGGCTGACCTTGCCGCAGATGGTGGCCGCCGCCGCCGCCTCGCTGAAGCTGTCGGACTGGCTTTGCACCAAGATCGAGAGCCTCGGCACCTGACCGGGTTTTCACAGTGCCTTAACCAATTGCACTGATTTTGGCCGCCGCCGCCAGGGGGCAGGGCAGAAGATGTTCTGCAATTCAATAGCTTGTGTCGCGATGTCGATGCGCTCGTTCCCGCCTGACCTATTGTCAATTGATATGATTTGCCGCACGATGGGGCATGACCAAATGGCGTCCCAATCCGAGGCTGATCAAGCGACCGGCCTATCTTTCCATTGCCGAACAGATCGCCGGCGCTGTCCGCGACGGCCTGCTGATCGACGGCATGCGGCTGCCGCCGCAGCGGCAGATGGCGGCTGACCTGAAGATCTCCGTCCAGACCGTCTCCCGCGCCTATGAGGAGCTGTCGCGCCGGGGGCTCGTTACCGGCGAGGTGGGGCGCGGCTCCTATATCAAGGCGTCGTCGAGTGCGCCTGAGCGGCCGCATCTGACGGAAGGAACGTCCGGCGTCGTTGATCTCTCGATCCTGAAGCCGGTCTGCGAGAGCCGCAGTCTTGGCCGGTTCCGCAATGCCTTTGCCGAGCTCGGCGCGACCATGCCGCCGGATCTCGCCTTCTCGATGATCCCGAACGCGCTGTTCCGGCGCTACCGGATGGCGGGCGTCAGCTGGCTGGCGGCCTGCGGCCTGAAGGCTCCGCCGCACGGCGTTACCGTCACCAACGGTTCCAGCGATGCGATGACGGCGGCCTTCATGAGCGTTGCCCCGCCCGGTTCGGCCATGGCGGCGGAGGATCTCACCCATCCGATGGCGCGGCCGCTTGCCGGCTATCTCGGCATCGACCTCGAATCGGTCCCTACGGACGCAGAGGGGATCCTGCCTTCGGCGCTTGAGGCGCTTGCCGCGCGCAAGCGGCTGAGGGCGATCTTTCTGCAGCCCTCGGCCGCCGGACCGCGCGGCACGGTGACGAGCGCGCCGCGTCGGCGGGCGATTGCCGGGATCGCGCGCAGGTTTGATCTTGCGATCATCGAGAACGACGTGCTCGGGCCGCTGGTGGAAAACCGGCCGCCGCCGCTCGCGGCCTTTGCCCCGGAGCGCACGCTCTACATGACAGACCTGTCGAAGAATACGATCCCCGGCCTTAGATGCGGGTTTCTGGTCGCTCCCGACCGGTATGCGGCCGTCGTTTCAAACCGCTACCTTGCCGCCAACTGGATCGCGACCCCGGTGATGGCCGAGATCGCCAGCCGCTGGATCGTCGACGGCACGGCGATGGAGCTGGTCAACTGGCAGCGCATGGCGCTGAAGCGTCGCCGCGCGATCGCCGACAAGGAACTCTCCGGCATTGCCTGCGCCATGACGCCGGGAGCGCTTCATGTGTGGATCCCGCTGCCCGAAGGCACGAACGAGGCCGCCTTCGTCGATCGCGCCCGCCATCGCGGCGTTGCTGTTGCCGCCGGCAGTTCGTTCCGCGCCGGGCGCGAACCCACTGCCCCCGCAATCCGCGTGGCGCTCGCCGCCTCGTCGGAAATCGAGCTTTCGTCGTCGCTTGCGCTGATTGCCGCCATGCTTCAGGGGGAGAGCAAGCCGCGCCGCGCCGCCAGAGTGGCGGAAAATGGCTGAGGAGGAACTGCCCGCAGCTCGTCCACTGAAGCCGCTTTTTTCCGTCGGCAGCCGGAAGACGGCCGGCGGTTTTCAATCGCTCGCCGCCGAAACGGCCGTGGCGCTCAGCTATGGCGGCTCCTCCCTTGCCGTGCTGATGGCGACCCCTGCCGACCTTGTCGACCTCGCCTATGGTTTCAGCCTGACGGAAGGCATTGCCTGCCGTCCCGACGAAATCCTTGGCGTCGAAACGGTTCCGTTTGCTTCCGGCATCGATCTGCAGATTGCGCTTGCGGAAGACCGCTCGGCCGCCCTCGCCGCGCGTCGCCGTTCGATGGCGGGCCCCGTCGGCTGCGGGCTTTGCGGGCTGGAGAGCATTGACGCCGCCATGCGTCCGGTGCCGATCGTTGAAGGCGATGATTTCACGATGTCGACCGTTGATGTGGATGCGGCGGTTACGGCCCTTTCTCAACATCAGCCGCTCTTTGCGCAAACGCGCGCCGTTCATGGGGCAGGCTTTTTCAGGCCGGGCACCGGCATGCTTGCGGTGCGTGAGGATGTCGGCCGCCACAACGCGCTCGACAAGCTGATCGGCGCTCTTTCCCGAAAGGAAGAGACGGCTGCACGCGGCGCCTTCGTCGTCACCAGCCGGCTGTCCGTGGAAATGGTGCAGAAGGCGGCGATCGCCGGCGCGCCGGTGCTGATCGCCGTCTCGCAGCCGACCGCGCTTGCTGTCGAAACGGCGGAGAGGGCGGGGATCACGCTCGTCGCCAGCGCTCGCGGAGACGGGTTCTCGGTGTTTTCCCACGGTCGCCGGATCACGCATTGAGGGCCGGGCGCCTGGCCTGGCCGGATTTTCGGTGACGCTCTTGAAGCCGTGTCGCTCCACGAAATATCGTCATGCCGGCCTTGAGCCGGCATCCAGGGCGGCACGAGAGGGACAGAAGATCACGTCTGAAGAGAGTCTAAAATGAACCGTCTATCACTTGGCCCTGGACCCCGGCTCAAGGCCGGGGTGACGGGATAGGGATGCTGGTGTGCCTCATCCGTGCGAGCCGGGCTTAACGCCCGGCCCTTGAAACGCCCGATCGGCGCCTCACGCGGCGAGCCGTTTCGCCTTGCGGCTTCGTCCCTCGGCGTCGGCGGATCTGATGGCGGCGACGACGTCTTCGGGCTTTACGGAGCCGGGCACATTGCCCATCGTGTCGGCCGGGTCGCAGGCAAGCTTCGCGACCTTCAGAAGGTCGGCGTCGCTGGCATCGCCGATGCCGATATCCGCAAGCGTTATCGGCAGGCCAATCGCCTCCGAGAAGCCGTAGACGGCCTCGACGATCTCGCGCGGGCGTTTCGTCAACATCACGAGCGCCTGCGTGCCGATCGCGACCTTCTCGCCGTGCCAATAAGCATGCGTGCCGGGAAGCGCCGTGAGACCGTTATGGATCGCATGCGCGCCGGAAAGGCCGCCGCTTTCAAAGCCGAGGCCGGAGAGCAGCGTGTTGGCCTCCACCACCCGTTCGAATTCGGGCGTCACGATCTTCTGCGAGGCCGCCGCCTTGGCCGCCGCACCATCGGCGAGCAGGGTGTCAAAGCACATGCGGGCAAGGCCGTAGGCGGTCATCGAGCCGATCCGGCCGGTCATGTTGGGGCTTTGCGTATGGCGGCAGTCCTCGGCCTCGAAAAAGGTCGAGAGCGCGTCGCCCATGCCGGCGACGAACAGGCGCACCGGCGCGCCGACGATCAGTTGTGTGTCGACCAGCACGACATCCGGGTTTTTCGGCAGGACCAGATAGCGCTTGAAGGCGCCTTCCGCCGTGTAGATCACCGAAAGCGCCGAGCAGGGCGCATCGGTGGAGGCGAGCGTCGGCACGATGACGACGGGAAGGCCCGCCGCATGGGCCACGGCCTTGGCCGTATCAAGCGCCTTGCCGCCGCCGATGCCGGCGATCACATCGGCGCTTTCAGCCGCGACGCGCTTGCCGATGCGCGCAATTTCCTCGTCCGAGCATTCGCCGTTGAATGCCTCCACGGCGATTGCCGCCTCTTCGCCGCCGCTGACGGCATCGCGCACCAGCGCCATCACGCCCTTGTCGATGATGGCAAGCGCTTTCGTGCCAAGCCGGGCAATCTCCGCGTCAAGCTGGCCGATAGCATTGGCGCCCTGGACATAGCGTCCGGGAAAAATGGTTGTCGAGATCATTGTGAGCCTCCAATCTTTGCCGCGGTTGATCCGCGCACAGCATGATCGGACGCGCCGACAGGCGCTGCCGGTCACGACGTCAGGAAAGACCCGCAATGCGGCCATTTCAAGCAAAAAATCCGGAAATTTGTTGTTTTATTTCAATTGCTTTTTGGCAATTTGCCGGCACGTCTGCGGCACCTTGACAGCCATCAGGAAACCGGTGCGGGAAGTGCTGCGAAAATCGACCCGCCACCCTATCGGAGCTTGCAATCGTCAGATTTTCCGCCAAGCTTCTCCTACAGGGTCCGGGCGCCGGACCTGAAGAGGACTTCGATGGACGACCAATGCGCGCGGCTTGCGGCCGCTCTCTCGGAAAGCCCGCTGCTTTCACCCATTCTGGAGAATTTCGACCGGATCGACCTGCCGGATTGCTGGCTGGTCGCCGGAGTTCTGGCGCAGACGATGTGGAACCGGCGCTTCGGCTACGCCCCGGGCCACGGCATCGCCGATATAGACATCGTCTATTTCGATCCGAACGACCTTTCCGAACGCGGCGAAGCGCGCGAGGCGGCGCGGGTCAGGGCCATGTTCGAAGGCGTCCCCGCCTGGATCGACGTCAAGAACCAGGCCCGCGTGCATCTTTGGTATTGCGAACGCTTCGGCTATGGCATCGAGCCCTATGACAGCGTTTCGGAAGCGATCACCACCTTTCCGGCCACCGCCACCTCTGTCGGAATGCGGCCTGTCGGTGCGCGCTGGCAGTGCGATGCGCCGTTCGGCCTTGCCGACCTGATGAATGCCACCGTCAGGCCGAACAAGACCCAGGCCTCGCGCGAGGTCTACGAAAACAAGGCCGAGCGCTGGCTGGCGCTGTGGCCGGAACTCACCGTGATCGAATGGGATGAGTGAGGCCGATCGAGACCGGGGCCTCAGAAATTGACGCCGGAAAGGGCGGAAATCTCCTGGGCGGCGCGCATCAGCATCGGCAGATGCGTGGCTTTCAGCTTCTCCTCCGGCAGGTTACGGGCATTGCCGCCCACGCTCAGCGTGTAGATGTCGCCGGTCATCGGGGCATGCAGGACCACGCCGATGGCATTGTGGTCGGGCACCCATTCGCCGAAGGATTCCGAATAGCCGGTCTGGGCCATGCGTTCGAGCGCGGCCTCAAGCGCCGGCTTCTTCTGCGCCTCCCAGGCCTTGCCGTGAACGTCCTTCAGTAGCGTGAAGGCCGCTTCGCGTTCTTCCCCGGAAAGCGCAAAGAGATAGGCCCGTCCCGGCGCGCTTTCGGCAAGCGGAATGCGGGAGCCGACATTGAGGTTGAGCGCCACCGCCGTCGGCCGGCGCACCAGTTCGACGAACATCATCTCCGCCCCGTCGCGCACGGAAAGCGCGACGACGCAATCGCCATTGGCCGCGAGCTGATCCATATGCGAGCGCACCAGCTCGCCGAACCCGAACCGGCCGATCGCGGCATAGCCGAGGGTGAGCACCTCGTTGGAGACGGCGTATTTGCCGTATTCGGGCATGTAGCGCAGATAACCGAGCTTGGTCAGCGTGCCAAGCAGGCGCGACACGGTGGTCTTGTGCAGGCCCGTGCGCTCGGCAAGCGCCTGCGTGCCGAGAACCTTGTCCTCGGCCCGGAAGGCGCGCAGAATGGACAGTCCCCGCGCCAGCGAGCTGACGAAGGGGCGTTCCTCGTTGATGGCGGCGGCCCCGATATCCTGCCGGGGGCGGCCGCGCCGCTTGACCGGCTGGCCGCTATTGTCGTTTTCCTCGCTCATTGTGCCTGTTTAGCCCATCACATGCCCATCTGTCATTTGGTTTCAGGGCCGCATGCAATGGCTCTTCTATTTCAGCGAAACATTGTCCGGCAGGTCGTCATAGTCGGAGCAGTCGCGATGGCTGGCTGCCGGATCGACCTTGACGTCGAGCACCACTGGGCCGCCGCGTTCATGCGCTTCCCGCAGTGCGTCGCCGATCTGGTCGGCGTCCGTCACCGTCATGCCGGAGCCGCCGAGACCTTCGGCCACCTTGGCAAAGTCATGATCGCCGAAATTGACGCCGATCGCCTTGTTGCCGAGATTGTCGCGCACCATGCCGAGGCCGGCATTGTTGGCGACCACATAGACCACGTCGAGGTTCTGTTCGGCGGCCGTCGCGATCGCATCCATGGTCATGACGAAACCGCCGTCGCCGATCACGCCGGTCACGCGCTTTTCCGGGCAGGTGACCTTGGCGCCGGTCGCCGCCGGCGTCGACCAGCCCATGCCGCCGATCCCGCCGGGGGCGACGAGCTGGTGCGGGGATCGCAGCGGCAGCGATGACGTTGCCCATATGCGGTTGGTGCCGGCATCGAGCGTCAGGAGGTCGTCTGGGGTCAGGAAACCGTCGAGCCCGCGCATGATGTCTGCGTAGTGCACCGTGCCGGGTCGGGTCTTGTAATGCGGCAACGCGCCATAGCGGTTTTCGGTCTTCAGCGCGGAGATGAAATCCTTGCGCCGCTCGGCCGTCGCCTGATCGACGCCGGGGCGGTCGAGAAGGAAGGATACGACATCGGCGACATCGGCGGTCACCGCCATGTCCACCGGCAGGACCCAGCCCGCCTGCAGCGGATCGATGTCCACCTGGATGATTTTCTGCTCGCCCGGCCGCATCATCTTCTCGTCGCGGAAACGGGTATATTCCGGCCCGAGGCTGCAGCCGAGCACGAGGATCAGGTCTGCGGCCTGAACCATGCGGTTGGCGGATTTTGCCGCCCAGTTGCCCATCATGCCGACGGCGACGGGTGTGGTCTCATCGATCGTGCCCTTGCCGTGATAGCTGGAGGCAACCGCTATGCCCTCGCGATTGGCAAGGCGCGACAGCTTCTCGCCCGAGCGGCTCATATAGATGCCGTTTCCTGCAATGATCACCGGCCGTTTCGCGCCCTTCAGCGCTTCGGCGATGGCGGCAAGCGCATCGCCGTCGGGCTTCATCGGGGTCGAACGCAGATAACCCTCGGTCGGATAGAGTTTCGCGCGCGGGTGGTCGGGCACGTCTTCCTTGATGATATTGGTGCGCATGACCACGGCGGCCGGGCCCTGGCGGGGGGTGGCAGCGTGCTTGACGGCAAGCTGGGTGCCGTAGATCGCCTCCTGCGGGGTCGTCGCGTAGGTGGCGTATTTGGTCATCGTCTTCATCACGGCAAAGGCGTCGCCCGCGCCATAGTCGCCGGTCATGGTCTGGTAGACGCCGTGCTGAGCAAAGCCGTCATAGCAGGACGTGTCGGTGAGCACGACCATGGGCGAGGAGGAGAAATAGGCCTCCAGAATGCCGAAAGCGCCGGTCGAGGAAGCAAAGGGTCCCTGCGCCATCAGCAGGCCGGGGCGGCCGGTAAGCTTGCCTGCGACCTGGGCCATGATCGAGGCCGACTGTTCCGAGCGCGCCAGCACCAGTTCGAACTCGTCCTTGCGGTCGAAAAAGGCCGGCAGCGACCAGGTGATGCCAAGGCCCGGCAGGGTGAAGCCGCGCGTGATTCCGGCCTCGATGAATGTTTTGATGACGCCTTCATTGGTTTTCATGGATGTCCTCCCAATCGTTCCCGCAAACTAGATCATCCATTTAATTCTGCCAAGCGCAATTATGTAGTGATATGTGAATTTATTAGCGACACGAACGCACCCTTTGTTTTGACGGTCGGATGGCGTAGAAGGCGGGTCGGAAAAGGCAGGACCTTGCAGAATGACGGGCGGTGCGGCTGAGATGACGAAGAGCGGTGCAAAAGCGGTGGTGAGTGCGGCCGGTCTTGTGCGCCACGGTCTGGCCCATCCGGATGACAGCGCCGCGCTTGAGGCTGTGGCGGAAAACTTCCGCATCCGCATTCCCGCCCATGTGCTGGAGACGCTGGACGGTGCTCCCGCAGACGACCCCTTGCGCGCCCAGTATGTGCCGGATGCGCGCGAGCTCGATCATCATGAGGATGAAAGCGAGGACCCGATCGGCGATCAGGTTTTCGAGCGCGTAAAGGGCATCACCCATCGCTATCCCGACCGCTTGCTGCTGAAGCCGACCCATAGCTGCCAGGTCTATTGCCGCTTCTGTTTCCGCCGCGAGAGCGTCGGCAAGCCGGAGGCCGCGCTTGACGGCGCGGAGCTGGAGGCCGCGCTTGACTATATCCGTGCGCATGAGGAGATCTTCGAGGTGATCCTCTCCGGCGGTGATCCCCTGGTGCTCTCCGACCGACGGCTCGGGTCACTGATGGAGGCGCTCGGTGATATCGCCCATGTCGGCGTCATTCGCTTCCACACCCGCGCGCCGCTGGTCTCCCCCGAACGCGTAAGCGAAAATCTGGTTTCGGCGCTGAAACGGGCGGGAAAGACGGTCAACATCGTCATCCATGTCAACCACGTTCGCGAACTGACGGATGTGGTGAGGGCGGGGCTTGCCCGGCTCGCCGACAGCGGCATGCCGCTGTTCTCGCAGACCGTGCTGCTGAAGGACGTCAACGACGATGCGGAGACGCTTGCCGCCCTTTTCCGCGCGCTTTTGACGAACCGGGTCAAGCCCTATTACCTGCATCACCTCGACCACGCGAAGGGCGTCAGCCATTTCGCCGTGCCGATCACGCGCGGGCAGGCGATCATGCGGGCGCTTCGCGGCCGGGTTTCAGGCCTTTGCCTGCCGACCTATGTCCTCGATATTCCGGGCGGCCACGGCAAGGTGCCGGTCGGGCCTGTCTATCTGGAAGAGCTGGAAGCAGCAGGCGACTATCAGGTCGAGGATTACCTGGGCGTGCGCCACCGCTATTCGGACTGGCGCTGAAAGGCGCGGCGCGCCAGTTCCGCCGCGCCCTCTGCGATATCGGCCTTGGGAAACAGCGCGACGCCGTTGAGCTTATCCGCAATCGTCTCTCCGATCACCGGCGAGAGACGCAGAACGCCGCCGACAAAGGCGACAGGCAGGTCGCCGGCGCGGGCGATCAGAATATTGCCGAGCCGCGCGATTTCGCGGCCTGCCTCTTCCAGAAGGTCTTGCGCATACGGGTCGCCGGAATCAGCGGCCCTGGCGACGGCCAGCGAAAGCGCGCCGATCCGCCCCCGGTCGCCGCCATAGACAAGGCGCTTGACGTCTGCCCAGTCATCGCTGCCGATCATCTCGAAAACCTGTGCGGCAAGGCCCGCCATCTCGCCATATGCGCCGTCTTCGTCCACCCTGCGGTAGAGCGCGCGGATGGCAGCCAGTGCAATCCATCCGCCCGAGCCCGCGTCATCGATCATCAGCCCGCGGCCGCCGATGCGAAGCCGTGAACCATCCGCCCTGAAATGGCTGCCGATGACGCCTGTGCCGGCCGAGACCAGGTGGCCTTCGCCGGGCGCAAACAGAACGCGACAGGCCAGTTCGATATCATCGCAAAGGGTGAGACGGTTGGGCAAGATACCGGTTGTTTGCGTGAAGAGCGCGGCGATGTCGTCAAGGGCTTCCGGCCCGTAGCCGGAAAGCCCGATCATTGCGGCATCGAGGGGATGCGGCAGGCTTGCGCCGATGCGCCTGAAACTTGCCTCGAGGCGGGCCCGGTCGTCCGGCGCGGCAAGGAGCGCGCTCGCGCCGGGAGCGGTGCCGCGCCTGACGGGGCTTCCCGCCGCATCGACCAGGACGAAGCGGGCGCCCGTACCGCCGATATCGCATCCGAGGTAGAAGCCGCCCATCGTCGCAAGCCTTTACGGGATCGAAGCCAGCCATTCCGGCGTCGCGAACTTCTCGTCCGCCAGCGCCTCGGCCGCCTTGTATTCCTCCGGCGTCACCTTGCCGTCGCGCCCGCCGTTCAGGTCCGTGAAGGTCGCCTTCATCCGGTCGATCACCGCCCGGCGATCGAGCCCGGTCTGGCTGCGGACGGGATCGACGCGCTTGGCCGCACTCTTGGTGCCCTTGTCGGAGAGCTTTTCCCGGCCGATCCGCAGCACCTGCATCATCTTGTCGGCGTCCATGTCATAGGCCATGGTCACGTGGTGCAGCACGGTGCCGCCGCCATAGCGCTTCTGCGCGGCGCCGCCGATCTTGCCTTTCGAGCTCGCAATGTCGTTGAGCGGCTTGTAGAAGGCATCGACGCCCAGATCATTGAGCGCCTTCAGCACCCAGTTGTCGAGAAAGGCATAGCTGTCGGCAAAGCTCATGCCGTCGACCAGTTCGCCCGGCGCATAGAGCGAATAGGTGATCGCGGTGCCCGGCTCGACGAACATCGCCCCGCCGCCGGTCACCCGGCGCACCGTCTGAACGCCGAGCCTTTCGGTCGCTTCCAGATCCACCTCGTTCTTCAGAGACTGGAACGCGCCGATGATGATGGCTGGTCGCTCCCATTCCCAGAAGCGCAGCGTCGGCGCGCGACGGCCTTCGGCAACGGCGCGCGCGAGAACATCGTCTATGGCGAGATGCATGGCCGGGGTCTCAGCGCCGGTGTCGATGATTTCCCATTCGAAATCGCGCCAGGTCTTGGCAACGCCCAGCGCCCGGCGCACGGCGATCGCCACCGATTCCAGGCTGAAGCCGATCAGGGCGGCATCGGGCCTCAACTTCGCCTTCAGCGCCGCGACCATCGTCTCGGCCGAACTTGTCGCCGGCAGGCCTTCAAGGGCGTCGCAGAGGTCGGAAAGCGCCTCCGGCGGCTCGAGGAAGAAGTCGCCGGCGATCTGGACGCTGGAAAGCCTGTCGTCGCGCAATTCGACGTCGGCGACCACCAGCTTGCCGCCGGGAACCTTGTATTCGCCATGCATGGTGTGAAACTCCTGCCTTGCATTCAACAGCCGGAAAACCGGTCGCCCTTCCATAGACCCGCCCGTCCGTCTCGCGCAAGCCGGACCGCCCCCATGATCCCTGTCATGGAATGGTCGTGAAAATCGGTCTATCTGGTGACGGGAAGAGAAAGGGAGGAGTAGGTCATGGTTGCCTTCGAGCATTTTGCCGACATGGACGATGTCTGGGGCCTGACGGAGCGCGTGGAAAGCCTGCGCGACCTGGTGGCAAACGAGGCGCGCCCGATCTTGCAGGGTTTCGGACCGGAGGCGGCTTCGCTGCCGGGCATCGTCAATCTCGCGCATTACCTGGCGCTCCGCCATCACGATGTCCGTCCGCTGCAGCGCGCGCTGATGCGCCACGGGCTTTCCTCGCTTGGCCGGCTGGAGAGCCGGGTTCTGCCCACGCTCGATGCCGTGCTTGTCGCCCTTGCGGCGCGGGCCGGACGGCAAAGCCCCGTGGCGTTGCCATCGTCGGACGCGTTCTTCGCCGGCGAGGCGCGGCTGGAACAGGCCACCGACCTGATGTTCGGCCCGCCGCCCGCCCATCGGCGCAGCCGCATCATGGTGACGCTCGCAAGCGAGGCGGCGGAAGACCCGGCTTTCGTCGCCGATCTCGTGCGCCGCGGCATGGATATCGCCCGCATCAACTGCGCCCATGACGGACCGGAGGCCTGGCGGGCCATGGCGAAGCATGTGCGGGCGGCGGGCGATGCGGCCGGGCGGCGCATCGCCGTGCTGATGGATATCGCCGGCCCCAAGATCCGCACCGAACAGGTCCTGCTCGCCGAACGCAAGCTGAAGGCCAATGTCGGCGACCGCATTCGCCTCGTGGCCTCGGGCGAGCCATCGCTTTTCGATGATGTCCGTTTTGCCGTCAGCGTATCGCTGCCGGAAATGGTGACGCGGCTGAAGGTCGGTGACCGGGTGCTCTACGACGACGGCAAGCTGCAGACCGTGGTGACAGAGGTTGGCGACGGCATGGCGGTGATCAGGGTTGAACGCGCCAAGGCAAACGGCGCGCGGCTGAAGCCCGAGAAAGGTATCAACCTGCCCGATACTGCCCTCGGCCTTTCACCGCTCACGGCCAAGGACGAGGGCGATATTTCGACCGTGGTCGAATGCGCCGATATGGTCGGCTATTCCTTCGTCTCGCGGCCGGACGACCTCGACCTGCTCGACCGGGAACTCGGCGCCGGCGGCAACGGCAATCCCGGTCTCGGCGTCGTCGCCAAGATCGAGCGGCCCGAGGCGGTGAAGAACCTGCCGGCGCTTATTGCGCGCGCGGCCGGAAAAAGGGAGTTCGCCGTGATGATCGCGCGCGGCGATCTTGCCGCCGAAATCGGCTTCGAACGGCTTGCGGAGATGCAGGAGGAGATCCTGTGGATCTGCGAGGCGGCCGGCGTGCCGGTGATCTGGGCGACGCAGGTTCTGGAAAACCTGGTCAAGTCCGGCGTGCCCTCGCGCGGGGAGATGACCGATGCGGCTATGGGCGCGCGGGCCGAATGCGTGATGCTGAACAAGGGGCCGGCGGTGGGCGAAGGGGTTTCGACGCTCGATACGCTGCTCGCCCGCATGGACGAGCATATGTTCAAGAAGACGCCGGAGCTGCGGGCGCTGAAGAGTTGGTAATGGGCTGCCCTGCCCCGGCAGGCGAAAGCCGCCGACGCAGGACGCCGGCGGCTTGTTGTCGAAGTCTTTGTCGGCAGAGATAGCGGGCCGGATCGAATTCTTTGCGTGTCCGGTATGGCCGCCCGGACCTAAAACCCGGTGCCGCGGCCCACTTCCGAGCGGATCGTCGCCAGAAGGATCTGCATGTCGAGCATGAAGCTGTAGTTCGACACGTAATAGAGATCGCACATGATCCGGGCGCGCGCCTCGCCGCGCCGTGTCGTCGGTCCGCGCCATCCGCGGATCTGGGCGAGACCGCTCAGGCCCGGCCGCATGACGTGGCGCTGGTGATATTCCGGCACCAGTTCCTCAAACAGCATGCCGCTTGCCAGCATGCCGACGGCGTGGCAACGCGGGCCGATCAACGACATGTCTCCACGCAGGACATTGAAGAGCTGCGGCAGCTCATCAATATTCGTGCGCCGCAAAAAGGCGCCGATCTTGGTGATGCGCGGGTCGTTCTCGACTGTCTGCTTCACGCCTGTCTTGTCGCCGAGGTCGTTGCGCATCGAACGGAACTTGAAGATGTTGATCTTCTTGCCGTAACGGCCCCAGCGCACCTGGCTGAAAAAGACCGGGCCGGGGCTGTCAAGTTTGATGAGCACCGCCACAACAAGAAAGAGGGGTGCAAGCGCAACCAAAGCGCCAAAGGAAATGGCGATATCGAACAGGCGCTTGAGCGCCAGCTGCAGTTTTCGTTTCCCGGAATTGTCAGAAAAAACAAGCTCGTGGCCAAATGCCCGACGGGGCAATGAGGTCATCTCCTGAATATGGGCCGTGGGGGAGGCCTGAAAATCCGCCGCGCTCACTGAAGCACCCTCTGTGTTTGCAATCGCTTATATTGTTAAGATGAATTGAATGTATCCTGTTCTAACCCGTCTTGGCGGAAAAGTCATTAGCTGATGCCGCATTTTTGATCTGCTTTCGCCGCAAACGGAACAGACGGAACTTGACGTTAACTGGAGAAAGCGGCCCTTTCCTGAAGTCTTGGCGACGATTTATTTGTAGAGTACTGGATTTGTTGTTCTTTTTGGATTTCGTCAATATTGGCGCGCGGACGGCGCGCAAACGCGTTCAGACTGAGGCATGCAACAGCCGAATGGCAGGTCTTCCGGATCGGCATGACTGCGCCGCAGCGGCAGAGCCGGACAGCCCTCGGAGCCAAAGCCCAAAATAACCGAAGCTGGTCAACTGAGGAGGGAAACTGGAGCGGGCGAAGGGATTCGAACCCTCGACCCCAACCTTGGCAAGGTTGTGCTCTACCCCTGAGCTACACCCGCTCACAAGACCGGTCTGGGGTAAGTCGGTGACCGGCGGTGTCACCATGTCGGCGACGAGGGCGTATATGGCCTAACCCGATTTCAAATGCAACAGGCAAATGACGGATTTCTGCTTTTTTTTGCGGGTTGAAAATAGCCTATCAATTTCAGTTCCTTAGCAGTGTGGTCGTGGCAATCCCTGAAGGGAGCCGGATTCCGGTGGTCGGGACATCATCCGCCAGGGCGCCGAGTGCCGTCGAACAACGCGTGCCTGGTACATCGTCGGGCGAAGCGTCTGCGCAGCGCCATGGTCCTCGGACAGGCATTTTCGGGGTCGCCCTTTCTGTCTGGACAAGCCGCTTTTCTGGCGCTAACAAGGTTGCTGACACGAATTTGCAAGCAAAAAATGCCGGTTTGCCGTTGTTTTGACATACGCCGCCGCACAGACGGCCAGAGCGCGGCAAGACCTTGTTGAAGAGATAATCGGGAGGATATGAAGATGACCGAGATCATGCTGGTGGCCAGCGGCGACCTGCGCGAGAGCGCCAATACCAAATGCTGGCCAACGCAGAAGGCGATGGAGGACAAGCTTGCCGCCGTCGTTGCCGAAATGGGCCACACGCTGAAGCGCGCCCATCCGGTCAAGCCAGAGGGCCACGGCTTCATCGCCACCCAGCGCGAGGGCATGGATGTGTTCCGGACGATCGAGCCGCATGCGCCGATCATCGTGGCGGAGGCCGTCTGGCAGTATTCGCATCACGTTCTGCCGGGGCTTTCCTCGCACAAGGGGCCGATCCTGACGGTCGCCAACTGGTCGGGACAGTGGCCGGGTCTCGTCGGCCTTTTGAACCTCAACGGGTCGCTGACCAAGGCCGGCATCGCCTATTCCTCGCTCTGGAGCGAAAGTTTCGAGGATGATTTCTTCCGTTCTGGCCTGAAGAGCTGGCTCGAGAGCGGCACCATCGCCCACGACGAAAGCCATGTCCGCCCCTTCGACGCAACGGCCGTGCCCGCCGAACTCGCAGGTCTTGCCGATGACATCGCCGCCGATATGGCCGGCAACAAGGTGATCATGGGCGTCTTCGACGAGGGCTGCATGGGCATGTACAATGCCATCATCCCCGACGAGATGCTGATGCCGATCGGCGTGTTCAAGGAGCGGCTGTCGCAGTCGGCGCTCTACCATGCGACCAAACAGGTTCCCGAAGAGGAAGCGCGCGCCGCCTATCAGTGGATGCTCGACAAGGGCATGACCTTCCATTTCGGCTCCGACCCGAAGGAGGAACTGACCGAGGATCAGGTCATCGATCAGTGCCGCATGTATATCGCCGCCGTCCGGCTTGCCGATTTCTTCGGCTGCGAGGCGATCGGCATTCAGTACCAGCAGGGCCTGAAGGACCTGTTGCCGGCCTCCGATCTGGTCGAGGGCATGCTCAACAATGACGACCGCCCGCCGGTGGCGCGCGCAGACGGTTCGATCATCCGAGAGGGTCAGGCGATCGTGCATTTCAACGAGGTCGATGAATGCGCCGGGCTGGATGCGGTGCTGACCAATCGCCTGCATCGCGCGCTCGGCCAGCCGGTGGAGACGACGCTGCACGACCTGCGCTGGGGCGACGCCGACAAGTCCGGCTCGCGCGACGATTTCGTCTGGGTGTTCGAGATTTCCGGCGCCGTGCCGCCTGCCCATCACGAGGGCGGCTGGGCCGGTTCGGAAAGCTATCGTCAGCCGTCCATGTTCTTCCCCTTCGGCGGCGGCACGTTGAAGGGCTATGCCAGGCCCGGCGAGATCGTCTGGAGCCGCATCTTCGTCAAGGACGGCGCGCTTCACATGGATATCGGCCGCGGCCAGGCGGTCAAGCTGCCGGCGGAAGAATGCGAGCGTCGCAGCCGCGCCACGGATTATCCCTGGCCGATCATGAACGCGGTGCTGACCGGTGTTTCCCGCGACCAGATGATGGCCCGCCACAAGGCGAACCACATTCAGGTCGTCTATGCGCTTTCGGCCGAAGACGCAGACAAGGCGATGATGGCCAAGGCGGCTCTGGCGGCGAAGATGGGCATGACGGTCAGCCTTTGCGGCGTCTGAGGTCGCCCTCATCGGCATTAACGCAATGGCTCCGCGCAAGCGGGGCCATTGTTGCATTTGGGCCTGAATGGTGGTGAAACAGGCGCGATCATTCTCACGTCCTTGCAAAGTGCCAGCCGCCATGACCGAGACCAAGACCGCCGACGATCTCTTCGCCTTCCTCGACGAACTCGGGATCACTTACGACAACCGCGAGCACCGCGCGGTCTTTACCGTTGCCGAGGGCGATGATCTGCGCGCGGAAATTCCGGGCGGCCACACCAAGAACCTGTTCGTCAAGGACAAGAAGAGCCGCTATTTCCTGCTCACCGTCGAGGAATATGCGACGGTGGATCTGAAACAGGTGCATAATCTGATCGGCGCATCGGGCCGGGTCTCCTTCGGCAAGCCGGACGCGATGATGGATTATCTCGGCGTCGAGCCGGGATCGGTCACCGCACTTGGCGCGATCAACGACACGGCGCATCAGGTCACCTTCATCCTCGACGCGGACCTGATGGAAAACGAGATCATCAATTGCCACCCCTTGCGCAATACGGCGACTACATCGATCGGCCGCGATGATCTGCTGCGCTTCATCCGGGCGACCGGGCACGAGCCGCTTGTCTTGAAAGTGACGGCGTGACACACGATCTACAAACGAAGACAGGAATTGGCCCTTCGGGCCGGACGGGGAGATAGTGATGAGCGGTTTTGACAATCCATATGGCGGTTCCTTCGGTGGCCAGATGAACGTATCGGCCAACGGCGCTTCCAACGGCGCAACGCCGCCCGGCGGGCTGATCAAGGACACGACCACGGCCGATTTCGGCAAGGATGTCATCGAGGAATCGCGCACCCAGCCCGTGCTGGTGGATTTCTGGGCGCCCTGGTGCGGCCCGTGCAAGCAGCTCGGTCCAGTCATCGAGAAAGCCGTGACGGCTGCCGGCGGCAAGGTCAAGCTGGTCAAGATGAACATCGACGATCACCCGGCCATCGCCGGCCAGCTCGGCATCCAGTCCATTCCCGCCGTCATCGCCTTCTCCAACGGCCAGCCGGTGGATGGTTTCATGGGCGCTGTGCCGGAAAGCCAGGTGAACGAATTCATCAACAAGCTCTCCGACAAAAGCCCCTCCGAACAGGACCGCAAGGCCGAAATCGCCTCGGCGCTCGATCAGGCCGAACAGCTTCTGGCGGAAGAAAAGCTGCAGGAGGCCGGCCAGCTTTTTGCCGCCGTCATGCAGGCCGACCCGGAAAATCCGAAGGCGCTCGCCGGCATCGGCCGCTGCATGGTTGCCGCCGGTCAGCTCGATCGCGCCAAGCAGGTGCTCGAGCAGGTGCCGGAAGAACTCAAGGACGACGACGCCATCAAGGCGCTTTCCGCCCGCATCGAGCAGATCGAGGAGGCCCGCAAGTTTGGCGATCCTGCAGAACTCGAGCATGCGCTTGCGCTCAATGCCGATGATCACGCCGCCCGCATGAAGCTTGCCAAGGTGCTGAATGCCGAAGGCAAGCGCGACGAGGCGGCCGAGCACCTTCTGACGATCATGCGCAAGGACCGCGAATTCGAGGATGACGGCGCGCGCAAGCAGCTGATCGCCTTCTTCGAGGCCTGGGGTCCGAAGGACCCGGCGACGATCGCCGCGCGCCGCCGGCTGTCGACGATCCTGTTTTCGTAAGGCGAGGAGGCGGACCGGTGCAGGTTGGCAATGCCCGATATCTGACGCGGAAGGATCTGCCGGAGGTGGTTCCGGTGTTTCCGCTGACGGGCGGGCTGTTGTTGCCGCAGGGGCAATTGCCGCTCAACATTTTCGAACCGCGCTATCTGGCGATGGTCGATCAGGCGATCTCGGGCAACCGGCTGATCGCCATGGTCCAGCCCGCCCATCATGACGAGACGCTGAACGTCAACGACGTCACGCCGCTTTCCAATATCGGCTGCGTCGGCCGGGTCACCTCGTTTGCCGAGACCGGCGACGGGCGCTATCTCGTGGCGCTGACCGGCATCTGCCGCGTCCGGCTGATCGAGGAGGTGCGCACGGCAAAACCCTTCCGCAGTTTCGAGATCGCGCCCTTCATGGGCGATCTCAATCTGGAGGCGCAGGAGGAGAGCGTCGACCGCGCCGCGCTTCTGGAGGCCTTCAGGGATTATCTCGAGGCAGAGGGGCTTGAGACCGAGTGGGAGCATATCGAACAGGCGAGCAATCTGACGTTGGTGAATTCACTCTCCATGATGGCGCCCTTCGGCCCGGCGGAAAAACAGGCGCTTCTGGAGGCGCCGGACCTGAAAACCCGCGCCGAACTGTTCGTCGCGATTATCGAATTCGCGCTTGCCGGCGATCCCGGCGACAAGCTGCAATAGGCAACCGGCCATGGCCAAGAAGGATGCCGGGATCGATCCGAAAATGCTGGAGCTTCTCGTCTGCCCGGTGACCAAGGGCAGGCTCACCTATGATGCCGAGCGCCAGGAGCTCGTCTCGCAAAAGGCGCGGCTTGCCTATCCCATTCGCGACGGCGTGCCGATCATGCTCGCATCCGAGGCCAGGCCGATCGAGGTTTAAGCATTCGGAAAGCCTGGTTTGCACTGAACCGCTTCACCACTTGCTGACAACCGGGCGCTCGACTAGTTTCGGTCGCAGCAGGGGTTAAAGGCGATGGCGCGTGTGCATATCGAAAGCCCGGCCGGAGACGAATTCTATCCGGCCAGGGTGGAAAGAGCCTATTTCAGGCTGGGTGATCCGATCATCAGCGGCGATCCGCTTTATGATCTGGAGACGGCGAACGGCCGCTCGTTTCATGTGCGCGCCAGCGAGAGCGGCAAGGCGGTTACCGCGCCGCTTGCCGTGGGCGCGACCCTTCTTCAACGCGAAAGCCTGCTGGAGATCGAGGTGATGGCGCCGGAAGAAGGGCCGGTCGCTCCGCAAGTCGTCGCTCCCGCGCCGCAGCGTTCCTCTTCAAGGCGCGTCGATCTTCACACGCCCGTCGACAGCGAGCTCTACCCCGCCAATGTGATGAAGGTTCATGTCGAACCCGGCGGTCGCGTCGACCGCCACAGCGTGCTCTACACGATCGAGGCAGCCACGGGCGCGGTGGTCGAGCTTCAGGTCCCGCTTGCGGGACGGATCCTTTCCTCCAATGATGCCCGCAACCTGACGCGTCAGCGCGCGATCGCCGTGATCGAGCCCGATGAGGACGACCCGCTGGCTGCCGCTCTCGGAACCGCGGGCGGCGTCTATCTGCTAGCCGGCGGCGCGCAGGCCGGCGGCGAGGACGAGGCCGAATACGGCGAGCCGCAGACAGCGGCTCTCCCGCTATCGGAAAAACGGTCGCGCCGCTGGTGGACGATCGGCTTTCTCGCAGGGCTCTGCGCGATTGCCATTGTCGCGGCCGCAAGCTGGTATGTGCTGAGTTTCGTGCCCTATGAGCTGGATGAGGCCTATGGCGACAGCTATTACGGCCAGCGCGTCAACGGCGCGCCGCTTGGGGGAAAACGTCGGCTTTTCATCTCGGACGAACAACAGAGGGAATTTGAGTCATGGCTCGATTCCTGACTTCCGGCCGGCCCGTGACGGGCGAAACCAGGCAGCAGGCAAAGACAGTCCACGGCCTGCCGGCGCTGGTTTTCCTGCTTTTTCTGGCCCTTCCGGTTATGGCCTTCGCTCAGGACAATCCACGCATTGTCGAGGCCGGGGCCGAGCGGTACGAAGCGACCTTCCGCAATCCGCTTGTCGGCGAAGACCTGGCGCCGGCATCGACCGTGACGCTTGACTGGAATGCCGAACTGGAGATGGGCCTTCTTTACGACGAGCCCGTGTTTTCGACCCGGTTTCGCTATGACGTGACGGACTACCGCCTTCAACTGCCCACGCTTGGTCCCGGCGCGGTCCAGCTCTGGACGCCGCAGGGCGAGGACGGCGGCGCGGCTTTGCCGGAAGGCGCGCCGCTTGTCCAGCCCTATGCCGTCAGGCTGGTGTTCCGCTTCTATGCCCCGAGCCAGAATGCCTATGTCGGGTTGGCGCAGGTGATCGAGGCTCCCGGTCTTCCGGGCGAATGGGCCTTCAACATGCCGTCAAGCCCTGACTGGGGACGGACCTTTGTCTGGGAGAGCGGCATCGCCAAGGGCGACTGGGTCAAAGCGGAAACGGCGAAGGCGATCTGGAACGGGGATTTGCGGGCCGAGGGTGCGCGGCTTGACGCGATCAACTGGTCGACGGCGGATTTCATGGCCTTTCTTGCCGAAAACAACCTGCGCAACCGGGCGATCGCAACGGCCGAAGCGGTCAACCGCCTGCTCTCGGGGGCGGCCCGCAGCTTCGGCTACGAGGTTTTGTCGCTGCGCGAGGACCCGAAAGCCTATGATCAGCCTGCCTTCAGGCCCCGGATATCGCTTCGGCTTCTGCGCAAGTATGAACGATTGCTGAGCCTGCCGCAAAGCCTGAAACAGGGCGATGCGACGGCCTATGACGAGGCGCGCGAGGAAGCGCGCGCGATCATGGCGCTGATGGAGGACGATGCGGCTTCCTACGCCGATCCCGGGCCGCTGCGCGCCGACCTGCCGCGCGGCGCGGCGATCGATTTGGGGGATGACGGGCTGCAGCCGGTTTTCGTCGAACTGCCGCTCGCCTTCACGCTGATCGACAATGGCCGCGAGGATGTCGATCGCGTGGAGCTGACGATCAGCGACAGCACCGGGGTCGTCTCGTCCGAGATTGTCGATCTTCTGAACGGCGGCACCCGTTTCGAACCATCGGTTGCGCCCGGCCCCGTGCGGATCGCGGTCAAGGCGCTGAGCGAGGGCGCGCTGGGGCAGAATACCTGCACGATCCAGCTGCATTCAACCGTCGTCAAGGGGCCGGGCGAGCAGGAATACAGCCTCAGGGCCGGCGAAACGGCGTCGCTTCTCGTCTTTGCCGAAGCGCCGCAGGGAGAGTGATGTGAGCCGTTTCTCGTTGAAGCCGATCCACCGTCTTGCCACCGGGTTTTCCGTGCTCCTTCTTTGCCTTTTCGCGCTGCCCGTTTCCGCGCAAACGTCCGTGGAGCCTGTCAAGGCGCTTGATGCGCCGGACCGGGCCATGGCGGCCATCGTGACGGGCGTCAGCGATATTGTCTGCAGCGCGACCGTCATCGGTCCGCGTCATGTGCTGACGGCAGCAGCCTGCGTGATCGACCCCGATACGGACCAGGTTCTGGCCGACCGGCAGGTGATCCCGCGGGTCGACCTGGACGACGGCTATATCCCGGCTTCGCGGCGTTTCATCCGGCGCGTCTTTCTGCCTGTGGACGAGGCGCCCTTCGGACCGGCGGCCCGTTTTGACGGCAAGCTCGCCATTGTCGAAACAGTCGAGCTTGTGGAGCATCCCCCCTTCAGCGCCGAGACCGACGAGGCGGCTTTCGACCGGCGGGAGACGGAAAGGGACGACGGCTTCCTGGCCATCCGCTTTTACGATCGCGCGACCGGCGGCCAGATGACGACGCCGGCCTGTGCGGCGCTCTCCATTGCGCCGGGCGACATGATGGCGATGAACTGTGACCTGCCGGAAGGAGCCTCGGGTGCGGCAATTCGCGTGGCCGCCGGCATTACCGGGCTTTATCTTTACCCGGGCGAGGGACGCTATATCGGCAAGGCCGAGATCGAGGCGATCGGCCGGGTGGTCACAGGCGCCGGTTCGCCCTTTTTCCGCGCCATCGAGGCCACGCCCGACCTGTTCATCGCCTTCGTTCTCAGCAATCGCTGCGACGCGCCGATCGACTACAGCCTGCGCTATCGCCCTGTCGGCGGCGGCGATTTCACGGCTGTTTCCGGCCGGATCGAACCCGACGAGCGCCGTTTTGTCGACCTGATGACGGATAATGGCGTCGTCTATATGCGCGGCACCGCCAAGGATGGCGCGCTCGTCTGGGATGGCGGCCGCGTCTTCGAGGACGGCCGCTATTTCGATATCCGCATCAACAGCTGGGGCGACTATTTCCATTCGCTGAGCTGCGACGAGTAGCGGTGCGAGGCTTTTTCCGGCTGCCTCAGCCGGCGTAGCCGTCCCGGCAGAGCCGCTCGAGCGCTTTCCTGTCGAGGCTGGCAAAATCAAGGGCGGGCAGAAGGTCGTTGTCGGCGGCAAGGTCGCGGCCATAGGCGGCGGAAAAGATCGCTGTGCCGGCCTCGTGCAGCTTTGCCGGAACGCCGACCAGGCGGCCAAGCGCGCTGGTGGCGACAAGACCGAAGGGCACATCTTCCAGAATATAGCGGCTCTCGATGGTCGACGGCCCGAAACCGCCGCGCCCCTGCGCATGCATTTCCTGGTTCATCTCCGAGACCGAGGCGAGCGGCACGTGGAAGGACAGGGAGAAATGCTCGCGCACCGTCTTCACGTGAAGTCCGAATTTCTCCGCGATCGCCAGCCGCTCGGCATCGAGCGCCTCGATGAAGCGACCGACGGCCGGGGTGATGTTCTCGCCCTGGCCCCAGGTTTCTCCCTTTTCCATCCGCGTCAGGTTCATCAGCGCAATGCCCAGATGGTTTTGCGGGTTGAGGTTGGACAGCGCGATCGCCATAAGCCCGTCGCGCCGGACGAAGCGGTCGCCGAAAAGCTCGGTGCAGAGCGCGTGGCCTTCATCCATGGCGCCGAAGGGCACGGTCGCCATGTCGACCTTCTGGCGCACGGTGTTGACCACAACGGCGCTGTCGCCGTTTTTCCGCGCGGTCAGAAGCGTCGTGCCCCAGGCAATGATCGGAAGCGTCTTGCCTGCGTCCCTCAGCGCGCGCGAGAGATAGAGCGCGGCAAAGGAACTGTGGGAGGAAATGATCACCGGCGTTGCGGGCTTCAGATGGTCCACCATGGCGTCGATTGCCGCCCTGTGGCCGTTGACCGGCATGGCGATCATCACCAGATCGGCGCTGCTGACGGCCTCTTCGCATGAGGCGGCCACGCCAACGGGACCTTCGAATTCCACCGCGCCGGTGGCCATCAGCGCCGTGCCCTCGGCAAGCGCCAGGGCATTCGTGCCGGAAGGAGACCAGAGCACGGGCGCATGGCCGGCATCGGCGATGAAGGCAGCAAGGCCGTAGGCGTTGTTTCCAGCGCCGAGAATTGCGATTTTCATGGGTCTTCGAGCCTTTGTCTTCTTACATGTAGTTGGTCGGCAGCGCCGTGGTGAATTTCAGCTCCTCCATCGCGATCGAGGAGTTGATGTCGGAAAACTCCAGCCGCGAAATCAGGTTCTTGTAGACCTGGTCATAGGTCTCGATGTCGGGCACGACAATCCTCAGCAGGTAGTCCGTATCGCCGGTCAGCCGGTAGGCCTCCGTCACCTCGGGGATATCCCTGATCTGCTTGCGGAACTCGTCGAACCATTCAATGGCGTGGCGCGGCGCCTTGACGGCGATGAAGATGGTCATCGGAATATTGGCCATCTTGCGGTCGATGAGGGCAACGCGGGCGCGGATGAAGCCGAGGTCCTCCATGCGCTTGATCCGCCGCCAGCAAGGCGTGTGCGAAAGGCCGACCTCCTCGGCGATCTCGCTGACCGTCCGGTCCGCCTGGCGCTGCAGGATATCGACGATCTTGCGGTCGATCTCGTCAAACATTCTCGGGGCTCCCCTGATATCCTGCGGTCGGGATGAAATTCTCAGAACTGTCTGAAAATTGAGAAGAAATTTTCATATGCCTTGCCATTTCGACAAAATCTGACGCCGCAACGCAACTGCAGATATGGCTAAATTGGACGGTTGACCCTTGTCAAAATGCAGAAAATTCCGCATGCTTTGCTCAAGTTTTGGTGAATTGTATCTATTGAGTAAAATTTGTGCACGAGTATGGGATTTATGTCAAGTTTTCAAAAGAGAGAAAATTTCCGCATTATTTGAGGTTCAGTAGGACATATTTGCTTGGATTTTTGCCTTTGTGCAAAAATAAGAAAACTCTCTTCTGTCAGGTCCGCTACGCTGATTATGTTCGTACCTGAAACAGAATTGAGAACGAGACAATGAAAAGGATAGGCCTGATCGGCGGCATGAGCTGGGAGAGCACCGCGGTGTATTACAAGCACATCAACGAGGAGGTCCGGCGCCTGATGGGCGACGGCTTGGCTTCGGCGGATCTTTGTCTGCGCTCCGTCAATTTTTCCGAGATCGTGGCGCAGCAGAAGGCCGGACGCTGGGACCTTGCGGCCGAAACGCTGATCTCGGTTGCCCGCGAACTGGAACAATGCGGCTGCGCCATGGTGCTGATCTGCACCAACACGATGCACATTCTCGCCGACGAGGTGCAGGCGGCGATCGATATTCCGCTGATCCACATCGCCGAGGTGACGGGCGCTGCGGTGAAGAAGGCCGGAAAGAAGCGGCCGCTGCTTCTGGCCACGCGCTACACGATGGAGAAGCCGTTCTATGTCGGTTACCTCAAGGACCATTTCGGCCTCGATCCGGTCATTCCCGGAGAGGCCGACCGGGCCACGGTGCATGATGTGATCTTTGAGGAGATCTGCTGCGGGGTGCTCAGCGGCGCATCGCGCGAACGCTATATCGCGATCGCCGAGCGAGCCAGGCAGAAGGGCGCCGACTGCATCATCTTCGGCTGCACCGAGGTCGGACTTCTGGTCCGTCCGGACGATTTCGACATACCGAGTTTTGATTCGACGCTGCTTCACGCAGAGGCGGCCGTCAGGTTCTCCCTGGAAGACGAGCTTTCAGCGGAGGGGAAAGAAAGCCGGCCCGTTCCAGTCCACTAGGTCGGCGAGAAACGCCCGCGCTCCGGCCGAGAGGGACCGGACGCGGGACGAACAAACCAGGAGATCGAGAATGACACTTCGCAATCCGACACGGCGCACGACCCTGAAGATGATGGGGACAAGTGCTGGTCTCATCGCCGCACCGTCCATCATTCGCCCGGCCTATGCCCAGAGCAATGTCCTCAACATCACTACCTACGACAAGTTCCTCCCCGAAGGCTTCGTCGAGCAGTTCGAGAAGGATACCGGCATCGAGGTGCGCATTCGCCTGACAGACGACCAGGGCAAGCAGTACAACCTGCTCGCCGCCGAGGGCGCAGATCCGACCACCGATATCGTCACCGTCGCCGGTCACCGTCTCAGCCAGTTCATGGCCTCCGATCTCCTGCAGCCGATCGATCCGTCCCGCATCTCCACCTGGGATAATCTCGCCGGGCCCTACAAGGGCGCACCGCAGCTTATCCGCAAGGGCGAGGTCTACGGCATTCCGCTGCTCGCCGGCTTCGAGGGCATGGTCCGCAACACCGACTACACCAAGCCGTCCGACAGCTGGGGCCTGATGTTCGATCCGGAATACAAGGGCTTCACCACCTACATCATCTCCGACTTCGTTTCGATCACCATGAAATATCTCGGCTATGACGGTGACTTCGTCGCCTATGTCGACAAACCGGAAGAGGCCCAGGCGGCGGTGAACGCGGCTCGCGACTTCCTGATCGAACACAAGGATATGGTCCGCAAGTTCTATGACGGCGGCGCCGAAGTGCAGCAGATGCTGGTCAACGAGGACGTCTATGTCGCCCAGACATGGTCGGGCCCGGCCGCCAAGCTGATCATGGACGGTTTTCCGATCGAACTGTCGATCCCGAAGGAAGGCACCTACGGCTTCCTCTACTCCTTCAACCTGGTCAACCATGCGCCGAACGTGGATGCGGCCTACACGTTCTTCTCCGCGCTTCTCGCCAATCCGGAAGTCGGCGCAGCGATGACGCGCCAGTCCGGCTTTGCCAGCGCCTTTTCCGGCGTCGACCAGCTTCTGACGGATCGCGAGCGCGCCGCGATCGCGCTGCCGGAAGAGCAGATCGCCCGCATCCAGTTCTTCGCCGAAGAAAACCGCGACATGAAGAACGAGATGATCGACAGGGCCGTTGCCGAAATCAAGGCTGCCTGATCAATGCCACGGCCGGGCAGCGTTGTCCGCCCGGCCGTCTGCGCCACCGCGCAGCTTTTTCAATCTATGGATTTTCACACTATGACCAATGATGTTTTGGCCAGTGAGGGGCAGGGCGCAAAGAAATCGACCGCGCGCTATTCAAGCTGGATCGGCAAGGTTGCCAACTCTCCGGCCTACCGCGGCACGATCGGCCTTGTTGCCGAAAACCGGCTGGCCCGGCTTGTCGTCCTGCTCGCCGTGCCCTTGGCCTGGATCGCCTTCTTCAATATCGGCCCGATCCTGCAGATGGGCAATATCTCGCTGCTTGCCAATTATCCTCTGCTGGATGGCGCCGAGCCGGTTTATACCTTCTCGCAATACGCGCTGTTCTTCCAGGAAAGCCTCTATTTCGTGCCCTTCCTGCGCAGCCTCGTCTTTTCCATCGTGGTGACGGCGTCAACGCTGGTCGTGGTCTATCCGGTCGCCTATTACATCGGCAAGGTCATCCGCCCCGCCTCGCGCAACAAGGCGCTGCTGCTGCTCTTGACGCCGTTCTGGGCGGGCGAGATCATCCGCGTCTTTTCCGTAATCATGCTTCTGGCCAACCGCGGCGCCGTCAACGCGCTCCTGCGCGAGCTTGGCATGATCGACCGGCCGATCCCGATGCTCTACACCTATTTTTCGCTGAGCTTCGGCGTCGTCTACCTGATCGCGCTCTACATGCTGCTGCCGCTCTATTCCTCGATCGAGAAGATCCCGAACAGCCTGCTCGACGCCGCCTCCGATCTCGGCGCCGGTCCGCTGCAGCGCTTCCGCCGGGTGATCCTGCCCTTGTCGCGCGATGGCATCGTCTCGGGCTGCAGCCTGGTGTTCCTCACCTCGATCGGCGTCTTCGCCGCGCCGCTTCTGCTCGGCGGTCCCAACACGGTGATCTTTCCGGAAATCATCGCCCAGCTGTTCCACGGCTCCAACGACAAATGGCCGGCGGGCGCCGCCTTCTCGATCATCATGCTGTTGATCTCGCTCACCACGGTCGGCCTGTTCATGCGGGTTGTCGGCGGGCGCAACGTGAAACTGATGTGAGGGACGGACAATGCGATTTTACATGAAGAACCCGCAAAACGTCTTCCTCACTGGCTTCTACTGGGCTTTCGTTGCCTATCTCTTCGTGCCGTTGATGCTGATGACGGCGATGAGCTTCAAGGATTCGAACTTCATCTCGTTTCCGATCGATAGCTTCACGATGAAATGGTACGTGCAGGTGGTGCAGGACGAACAGTTCCTGAGCGCCGTCGGCTATTCGCTGATGATCGCCTTCATCGTCACGATCGTTGCGACGGCGGTCGGGGTGTGGATTGCGCTTCTTGCTTCCAACGAGGCGATCTGGGGCAAGGCCCTCATCTTCGCGCTCGCCTGTCTGCCTGCCGTCGTGCCGGGCATGATCCAGGCGATCTCGATGCGCATCTTCATCCGCGCCATCGATGTGCCGACCGGCACCTTCGCCATCATCCTCGGCCATACGGTGCATGCCGTACCCTTCGTGGTGATCATGGCGATGACCAGGCTGCGCTCGATGCCCTCAAGCCTCATCGATGCCGCGCGTGATCTCGGCGCCGACAATTTCATCGCCTTCTTCCGCGTCACGCTGCCCTATCTCGGCCCGGCGCTGGTTGGCGGCATGATCTTCTGCGCGCTGACCAGTATCGACGATTTCGTCCGCACCTTCTTCCTCGGTGGCTACCAGACCACCCTTCCCATGCTGATCTTCGCCAAGATTTCGGGCGGCATGTCGCCGGAAATCAACGCCATGGCAACACTCGTCCTCATCGCCACCGGCGCCGTCGGGCTTTACGCCGAGCGCCGCGTCCGCCGCTCAAGGAACTGAAATGCAACCGCTCGTCCACTTCAAGAACGTCAACAAATATTATGGCAAGTCGCTTGCCGTGAACAATCTCGACCTCAAGATCGAGCGCGGCAAGTTCGTCACCCTTCTGGGCCCGTCAGGCTGCGGAAAATCGACCTCGCTGCGCATGCTGGGCGGTTTTGAGGACCCGTCCTCCGGCGCGATCCTGCTCGATGGCAAGGATGTGACCCACCTGCCGCCGCACCGGCGCAACGTCAACATCGTGTTCCAGGACTATGCGCTGTTTCCGCATCTGACGGTTGGTCGCAACATTGCCTTCGGGCTTGAGCTGAAGGGCATGCCATCGGAGAAGATCCATGCCCGGGTGATGGATCTTCTGGCGCTTGTGGAGCTTCAGGATTACGCCGACCGCATGCCCGACCAGCTTTCCGGCGGCCAGCGCCAGCGCGTGGCGCTGATGCGCGCGCTGGCGCCCGATCCCGATGTGCTGCTGCTGGACGAACCGCTGTCGGCGCTTGACGCGAAGCTTCGCCACCAGATGCAGATCGAGCTCAAGAGCATTCAGGAAAAGACCGGCAAGACCTTCCTCTTCGTCACCCATGACCAGGAAGAGGCGCTGACCATGTCGGACCTCATTGTCGTGATGAACAACGGCAGGGTCGAGCAGATGGGCGATCCCCATACGCTTTACGCCCGGCCGGTCAACCGCTTCGTCGCCACCTTCATCGGCGAATCGAACTTCCTCGATGCCGAACTGCGCTCCGTCGAAGGCAATATCGCCACGCTCGACTGGTGCGGCCACATCATCCACGCCACGCTCACCGGCCCCGCCGCCAAGGTTGGCAGCCATGTCACCGTGGCGCTGAGACCGGAAGCAATCTATGCGGTCAGCCGCGAGCCGGACCGCAGGATTGCGCTTCCCGGCAGGATCACCAACCGGCTGTTCAAGGGCAATTTCACCGCGCTCACCGTCGGCCTCAACGAGGGGCAGTCGCTCGTCGCCCAGCTTGACCCCGTGGCGCTCGCGCATCTGGAGGGCGACGATGTCTGGATCGGCTGGCGCGAGGAAGACGCTGTGGTGCTGGCCGATTGAAGGCCCTGGAATTCGTGAAGGACTGAAGACATGACCAATGAAAAAGCGCTTGACGCGCTGAACGAACGGGTTCGCCAGGATCTTGATTATCTGAACTTTCCCTCCGCCAACTGGGTCAAACCGGTTGGCCCGGTCGACGGCACGCCGGTGAGCGATATCGTCATCGTCGGCGCCGGCATGTGCGGGCTCGCCGCCTGGCTGCAGCTGAAGCGCCAGGGCATGCACAATACCCGCCTCATCGATATGGCGCCGGAGGGCAAGGAGGGCCCGTGGCTCACCTATGCGCGCATGGAGACGCTGCGCTCGCCGAAAAACCTGCTCGGTCCTGCGCTCGGCATTCCCTCGCTCACCTTTCAGGCCTGGTATCGCGCCCAGTTCGGCACAAAGGCCTGGGACGAACTCTACCGCATTCCCCGGCCGATGTGGCAGGACTATCTCGTCTGGTACCGCAAGGTGACCGGCGCGCCGGTTGAAAACGGCCTGAAGGTCGAACGCGTCATCCCGCGCGAAGACGGGCTTTTGGCCCTGAAAATGGCCGATGGCGACATCATCCTCACCCGCAAGCTGATCTGGGCGACGGGGCGCGACGGGCTTGGCAAGGGCACGGTTCCGGGCTTCGTCTCCGGCCTGCCGCGCGAAAGCTGGGCGCATTCGGCCGACGAGATCGATTTCGACAAATGGAAAGGCAAGCGCGTCGTCGTCATCGGCGTCGGCGCATCCGCCGTCGACAATGCGGCGGAAGCCCTGGAACATGGGGCTGCGGAAGTCCGCCTTCTGGCGCGGCGCAAGAAGATGCCGACGATCAACAAGCTGATGGGCATCGGTTCCTATGGCGTGACGGCCGGCCTGCCGGATCTTTCGCCCGAGTGGCGCTGGCGGATCATGGATTACGGCGACAAGCAGCAGACGCCGGCCCCGCACGGTTCGACCCTGCGCGTCAGCCGCCACGAGAACGCCTACTTCCATTTCAACTGCGGCATCGCCAAGGTGGAGCAGGACGGCGCTGAAGTGGTGATCACCACGGTGACCGGCCGCGAATTCCGCTGCGATTTCCTGATCCTGGGCACCGGCTTTACCGTTGACCCGATGGCGCGACCGGAATTTGCGCCCTTCAACGCCGAGATCGCCTGCTGGGAAGACCGCTACACGCCGCCGCCGGAAGAGCGGAACCCCGGTCTCGGGCGTTTTCCCTGGCTCAACCCCGATTTCTCCTTTTCGGAAAAGAAGGAAGGCGCTGCACCCTTCCTCGCGGATATTCACAGCTTCAATTACAGTTCGGCCATGAGCCTCGGCAAGGTCTCCGGCGACATTCCGGCGATCAGCGAGGGCGCGCTCTGGCTTGCGCGCGGGGTCGCCTCCAGCCTGTTCCGCAAGGATCTGGAACAGCATTGGGAGGATCTGCTCAGCTACGAGAGCCCGGAGCTTGACGGCAGCGAATGGACCGATGCCGACGCCGTGGCCGCCGAGCAGGCCTGAAGGACAAGACCATGACCAAAAAGACCGTCTATTATTATCACGCGCTCTCGTCTCCCTGGGCCTATCTCGGCTGGCCGCAGTTCAAGGCGCTGATCGAAAAGCATGACCTCGATGTCGTCGTCCGTCCGACCCGGATCGTGCCGGACAATGGCGGCGTGCCGCTGCGCTCGCGCCCGCAGCCGCGCCAGGATTACCACGCCGTGGAGCTTGATCGCTGGCGCAAGCGTCTCAACATGCCGCTGGTTCTCAAACCGGCGCATTATCCGACCAACAACGAGTTCTCCGCCCGCATGGTGATTGCCGCCGACCGCGAGGGCCTGCCGGCGCTCGAACTCTCCCACGCGCTTCTGCATGCGTTGTGGAGTGAGGAACTGGATGTCACCCAGCCCGAAGTGCGCATCGACGTTGCCAACCGCATCGGCCTTGACGGCACGGCGCTGCAGGCGATGGAAGAGGAGCCCGAAATCGTTCAGGCCTGGCATGACAGCCATGCCGAGGCGACCGCGCGCGGCGTGTTCGGCACGCCGACGTGGATCTACAAGGACGTGCTCTACTGGGGGCAGGACCGGCTCGATTTTCTCGACGAAGCATTGTCGGAAGACTGAAGGGAGACTTCAATGGTCGATGTGATCGACAAGGTGCTCGGCGAGGATGCCGACATGATTGCGCTCAGAAACCGGCGCGAACTCTTGAAACAGAAGACGCAGGCAAGCTGCGAGGCGGCGCTGACGCCGAAGGAGCCCGGCAATTTCAGCTTTGCGTTGCGCGCAGCCCTTGCCGCGCGCATGTGCGCGCTGTGGAGGGCCGCCGAGCTTGAGGCGCATTACCGCGATCTGCTGGAGAGCTATGGTGAGACCGCCTTCGACGCGATCCTCGACACGGGCTTCCGGCCCGGAAAGGCCGATGCGAAGCTCGATGCCATCCTCGAGCGGGTCGACAAGGTGACGCTGACGCCGAAGGAGGCGACCCGCGCGGACGTTGAAAAACTCTATGCCGCCGGGCTTGATGACCGGGACATCGTGACGCTGGCAAGCCTGACGGCCTTCGTCAATTACCAGATCCTGGTCGTTGCCGGGCTGAAGATGCTGAGGGACCACTGACATGTCCGAACCCGTTCACGAATTCACCCTGAAGCCGCTCGACTGGCATCCCTACGTGAAGCCCGTCGACCTGGAAACCGCGAACGACGAACAGCGCGACGCCCTGCAGATCACGCCGTCCAACACCAAGGTGTCCGACTATGTTCTGGTGCTGGCGCAGGAGCCGGAAACGCTGAAGGAGCGCTCGCCGCTCTTCAACGACATCATGTATTCCAAGGAGGGTCTTTCGCGCGGTGGGCGCGAGATGGGCGCGCTAGCGGCCTCCTTCGTCAACAAGTGCATCTATTGCGCGGCCGTGCATGCCAACCGCCATATTCAGGTCGAGAAGCGCCCGGAGGTGATCGAGGCGATCTATGAGAAGGGGCTCGAGGCGGACCTTCCGGACTATGACCAGGCGCTGTTCAATTTCGGCGTCGATCTGACGGCGCACCCGGACAATGTCGGCGTCTACCAGTTCTATCATTTGCGGGAAACGGGCCTTGACGACCTCGAGATCCTCGACCTAATCCATGCCATCGCCATTTTCGGCTGGGCCAACCGGCTGATGCACACGCTGGGCGAGCCGCACGTCAAGGAATAGGTTCCGTTGGAAAACACCGCCGGTCGCACCCCGCGCCCCTTTTCGGTGACGCACCGGCAGGTGCTCACCATCGCTTTGCCGATGATGATCGCGCATTTTTCCACCCCGCTGGTGAGCCTTGCGGCGACCGGCGTGGTTGGGCAATTGCGCGACGAGGTGCTGATCGGCGGCGTGGCGCTGGCGGCGGTGATCTTCGACGTGCTGTTCACCACCTTCAACTTTCTGCGCGGCGCAACGACCGGCTTCACGGCTCAGGCCGTCGGCGCGGAAGACCGCCGGGCCGAACAGCGCATGCTGCTTGGCGGCATCCTGATCGCGGTCGGTTCAGGCCTTCTGATCATGCTTTTGCATGTGCCGATCGGCCGGCTCGGCCTTTACGTACTCGGCGCCGATGGCGCGGTGGGGGAGGCGGCCTGGACCTATTATGCCTGGCGGGTGTGGTCGGCGCCCTTTGCGCTGTTCAATTTCGTCGTCTTCGGCTGGGTCATCGGTCGCGGCGAGGCGGTGACGGCGCTGTTGCTGCAGGTGGCGCTCAACGCGCTCAACCTGTTCTTCGCCTTTTTCTGGGTGCTGTGGCTGAATTACGGTCTCGCCGGGGCGGGGGCGGCAAGCCTGGTTGCCGAGGGCGTTACGGCGATTGCCGGCGTCATCCTGATCCTGCGGCGCACCGACCGGCACAAATGGGAAGTGCCGGATATTTCCACCGTCAAGCGGCTGTTCTCGGTCAATCGCGACATGATGATCCGTTCCTTCGCGCTTCTGATCGGGCTTTCCTTTTTCACCCGGCAATCGGGCGTGCTGGGCATTGATGTGCTTGCCGCCAACACGGTGTTGCTGCGCTATTATTTCTTCGGCGTCGCCTTTCTCGATGGCTTCGCCACGGCGGCCGAGCAGCTTGCCGGCCGCGCCGTCGGCGCCTTTTACCGCCCGGCCTTCGACCGCGTGATCAGGCTGACGACGCTTTGGGGCGTGGCCATGGCCGTTGCCGTCTCCGGGGCCTTCTTCATCTCCGGGCCTTACGTGGTGGCGCTGATCGCGCCGATCGCCGAGACACAGGCCCTGGCCCATGTTTACCTGCCTTATGCCGCGATCATGCCGCTGGTCGGGGTCATCGCCTTCCAGATGGACGGGGTCTTCATCGGCGCCACATGGTCACGCGAGATGCGCACGCTGATGCTGTTTTCGCTTGCTTGTTATTTTGCGGCCTGGGCCGTGCTGCAGCCGCTCTTCGGCAATCACGGTCTGTGGATCGCCATGCTGCTGTTTCAGGGCGTTCGCTCGGTCGCTTTCCGCTTCATGCTGCCGAAGCTGGCAGACAGGACCTTTGCCGGGAACTACCCGGGCTGAGTTTCGATCCTATTCTTCCGGCTCGTCATCGCGGCTGTTGAAATAGGCGCGCTCTGGAGAAATGAAGAAGACATAGCCCATGTAGGCAGCCGCCGCGCCGAACAGCACCGACCAGAAGGGCGAGCCGATAAAGATCTCGGCGACCGCCCAGCCGCCGCACAGCGCGACGGCCAGCACGCGGACCCAGAGCGGTTTCAGCGATGGGTGTTTGAGATTGAAGCTCTCGCGCCAGTCGATCTTGCCAGCCATGGGCCGCCTCCGAGGTTTTTGGTCCTGAAAGGCATAGCGGGGAACGGCGGCCGATGGCAAGCCGGCTTCAAAGGAGCATGGCTGTCATTTCCGTCTGGCCGTAGCCGAGCGCATAGGTCGCAGTGCCGGAAAAGGCGAGGCGCGCATAGTCACCGGCCGAAAAATAGCTGATCGCGGAGGCGGAATGCGACAGCGGATCGCCGCCGGTTGCGATGCCGCTAAGGGTTGCGCAGTTTTCCGAACCGTTCTTTTCAAGCGCTACCCAGTAGCTTCCCGCCGCCGTGGCGGTCACGGTAAGGCTCACCGCGTAATAGCCGCTTGCCGGAAAGACCAGCCTGTTGCCGCCGCCGGTCACGGCGGCGCCCAGCGAAAATCCGCCTTCGCCGACGTGAAGCGTGCCGAAGCCGCGGTTTGCCGGCCCTGCAATCAGCGCCGAGCCGGCCGGCGCCGCGGCGCGGGCCAGAGGGCGCGACGGCATGGTGACCGCGCCCGCCGGCGTGATCCTCACCGCCTCGTGCCAGCTTGCGCCGTCGGGGCTCGTCTTGATCGCGAAACTGTCGGAACCGGAAAGCCCCATCTCCGCGCGGCCGGACCAGCCGGTCTGGTAGAGCAGGGAGGCCGTATCGCCGGCCGTGGCCTTGTTGATCTTCAGTTGATGCCCGCTGCCGGCATTGTTGAAAAGGGTTGCGGGCGCGGAAACCGAAAGCCGGTTGGTGGCATTTGCCGTGGCGTTGATACCGAGCGTCGGGAGTTCGAGGTCCGGACTAGGCGGCGGGGAAATCCAGGCGCTGCCGTCAAACACGCGCACTGCGTTTTCCGACACGAACCAGGCCGACCAGCCGGCGACAGGCGCAATGAACTGCCAGTAGCCGTCCTGAAACAGCGCGAGCGCGCCGGCATGGCCCGCCCATTCGCCGGTCGGGCCTGCCGCCACCAGATGGCAGGCGCCCTCATTGGGGCTCGAAGGCGGGGTGTTGCCTTCGCCGGAAATGGCGAGATGAACGATTGCGTCGAGCCGCTGCAGCGCCTCGTTGTGGGTGACGTGTTTTTGCGCCTGGGCGGGCAGAATGAAGGGCAGGCCAAGCCTGGCTGTCTGATCCGACATGAAAAACTCCCTTTGTGTGGTCGCTGGACCTGATGGGACAAGCCTAGCCCCGCCCTGTGCGACGGGGAAAAGGGTGGGCCGTGCCCGGGCATCGCTGTGCGCCGGGTGAAAAAGCCCTCAGGGCATCGATCGCGTGATGAAGCCGATATGAGCGGAGGGGCGCGGCGAGGCAGAAACGGCCGCCATGCGCGGGCAGGCGTTCTGGGTCGCCGGATTGTCCTGTATCCCGTGCCGTCTCCAGCGGACTTCCGTGTCGCCAGAACGGCCCGACGCAATTGTCATCGCGAGTTACGCCGCCCTGCGGCGTTGCCCGCGCGCGCCGTCCTCGACAGGGCGTTTCCTTTGCAGTCTGGCCCTTCTGCACGGCAGAGGGCTCAGGCTGCCGTGGTGATCCGCTCGGCTGCCGAGACCCGGTAGGCGATGGCCTCGCCGATATGGACCCTGCCGACTTTTGCCTTGCCGTCGAGATCGGCAATGGTGCGCGCGACCTTTAAAACGCGGTGATAGCCGCGCGCCGAAAACCGCATCTTTTCGGCCGCTTCCCGGAGCAGCGCGAGGCCCGCGGCATCGGGCTCGGCGAGTTTCTCGATCATGTTGGCCGATGCGCGGGCGTTGACGGTTGCCGCGCTTTCTCCAAGGCCCGCGAAGCGTTCGCGCTGGGCCTCGCGGGCGCGGGCAACGCGGCGGGCGACGGCGGCGCTGGTCTCGCCGGTTGCGCTTGCGCCGATGAGGTCGATGGCGGCAACCGCCGGCACGTCGATGCGGATGTCGATCCGGTCCATCAGCGGTCCGGAAATCCGTGCCTGATATTCACTTGCGCAGCGCGGCCCGCGCGCGCAGCTGTGGCCCGGCTCCCCTGCCATGCCGCAGCGGCACGGGTTCATGGCGGCGACAAGCTGAAAGGCAGCCGGATAGGAGACGCGATGATTGGCGCGGGCAATCACGCACTCACCGTTTTCCAGCGGTTGGCGCAGCGCATCGAGCACCTGCGGTGAAAACTCCGGCAGTTCGTCGAGAAACAGAACGCCGTGATGGGCAAGCGAGGCCTCGCCGGGCCTTGCCTTGATGCCGCCGCCGACAAGCGAGGCCATGCTGGCGGAATGATGCGGCGCACGGAAGGGCCGTCGGTCGGAAAGCCGCCCGCCGGCAAGCTTGCCGGCAATCGAATGCACCATCGACATGTCCAGCAGTTCCTGCGGCAGGAGCGGCGGCAGGATGGAGGGCAGGCGTGCGGCCAGCATCGATTTTCCGGCGCCCGGCGGGCCGACCATCAGAAGGTTATGGCCGCCAGCGGCCGCCACCTCCAGTGCGCGCTTGGCGCTTTCCTGCCCCTTGATCTCCGAAAGGTCGGGCAGGTCATGCGCTGCGGCGCGCACGGCGGGGGCGGGGCGGGAGAGCACCTGGGTTCCCTTGAAATGATTGGCGATCGCAATCAGGCTTTTGGGCGCGAGGACATCGATATCGGCGCCGGCCCATGCCGCTTCCGGCCCGCAGTCCGCCGGGCAAATCAGGCCCTTGTCCATGGCATTGGCGGTCATCGCCGCGGGGAGCGCGCCGGTCACGGCGGCGATCGTGCCGTCGAGATTGAGCTCGCCGATGACGACGTAATCCGCCAGCGCGTCAGCCGGAACCGCGCCGAGCGCTGCCATCAGGCCCAGTGCTATGGCGAGATCGAAATGCGAACCCTCCTTCGGCAGGTCGGCGGGCGCAAGATTGACCGTCACGCGCTTGGCCGGCAAGGCGAGGCCCGTTGCGTGGAGCGCGGCCTGCACCCGTTCGCGGCTTTCGGCCACGGCCTTGTCCGGCAGGCCGACGATTTGCATGCCGATCTTGCCCGGCGCGACCATCACCTGGACATCGACCGGCACACCCTCGATCCCCTGAAATGCAACCGTTTGAACCCTGGATACCATGTAAAGCCCCGCGCCGGCCCCACCCGGCGTCCCCTCAAGAACAGCGTCTCATCAAACCCAATGGTTGTAAGGATTCCACAATGCGCGCCGATATGCAAGAACAAAAGATGAACTTCTTTTCATTCAGCCGTGCATTGGCGCCTGTGGGATGGACATTTGCGTTGGCGCCGCCGTACACAGGCGGAAAAGGTTTGCCGAAGCAGAATGGCGGAGAATGGCATGGGACTTTCGACCGAAGAACAGATCCTGATCGAGCAGCGGGTGACAAACGGCGCGAAATCGGCGGCGGCGGCGTATCTCCTGTGGTTCTTCGTCGGTTGGGCCGGCGCGCACCGCTTCTATCTCGGCAGACCGGGGTCGGCGATCGCCATGCTGCTTCTCAATGTCGTCGGCTGGTTCACCGCCGTCTTCGTTGTCGGTTTTCTGTTTCTCGCCATTTTCGGCATCTGGTGGCTGGTCGACCTGTTCCTGATCTCCGGCATGATCGACGCCCAGAAGAGCGCGCTGCGCAATTCGCTCACGCAGCAGGCGCTGGTGTCACAAAACAAGTAGAGCCTCAGCCGCGCTTCTTCTCGATCGCGTCCCACATCAGGCTCGCGATATCGGCGCCGCCGAACCGCTTCACCTCGCGAATGCCGGTGGGGGAGGTGACGTTGATTTCCGTCATGTAATCGCCGATCACATCGATCCCGACGAGAATGAAGCCGCGCTCCTTCAGCGAGGGGCCGATGCGCGCGCAAATCTCTTCCTCGCGCGCCGTCAGTTCGGAAGGCTCGGCGCGTCCGCCGACATGCATGTTGGAGCGGCTGTCGGTCTCTGCCGGCACGCGGTTGATCGCGCCGGCGAACTCGCCGTCAACGAGGATGATCCGCTTGTCGCCCTTGCGCACGGCCGGCAGATAGGCCTGGGCGATATAGGGCTCGCGGAACATCTGCTCGAACATTTCCAGAAGCGAGGTGAAATTGCGGTCGTCACGGGTGGAATGGAACACGCCCGCACCGCCATTGCCGTAGAGCGGTTTCAGGATGATGTCGCCCATTTCCTCGCGGAAGCGCGCGATCTCGCCGACATCCTTGGTGATCAGCGTCGGCGGCATCAGGTCGGCGAATTCGGTGACGAAGATCTTCTCCGGCGAGTTGCGCACCCAGGCCGGGTCGTTGACCACCAGCGTCTTGGGGTGGATGCGCTCAAGCATGTGGGTCGAGGTGATATAGGCCATGTCGAAGGGCGGGTCCTGGCGCAGCAGCACCACATCCATGGTCGAAAGGTCGGTGCGTTCGGCGGGCTCGAGCGTGTAATGGTCTCCCTCCACATCGCGCAGCGTCATCTTCTCGACGGCGGCAATCACCTTGCCGTCCCTCAGCGTCAGCCGGTCGGGGGTGTAGTGATAAAGCTCATAGCCGCGGTTTTGCGCCTCCAGCGACATGGCGAAGGTGGAATCGCCCGCAATCTTCACAGTGGAGATATGGTCCATCTGGACGGCGACTTTTTTGATTGCGGCCATGAAACTGGAGCCCCCGGTCTGGTTTGAAGCGCCTCGATATGTAGTCACCGCGCGGGCGCTTGGCAATCGCCTTCAGTCAGGCGGAGATGCCCGAGACCGTGCAGATCAGCAGATCGTGATCCGAAAGGGGCGTGCCCTCGTCATCCAGCGCGTCGATCACGCGGCTTTCGGCAATCTGAAGGCCGCGCGACAAAAACCAGTCGAGCTTCATCGGCTTGGGGGCCGTCCCGGAGATCAGGCTCGGGCGCGTGGTGATCCTGTCTTTCGGGCCGCCATGGCGCTGATAGCCCCTGTCGCGCGCCAGATCGAAAAGGGTTTCTGCGTCCGGGTCGCCGCCGGTGCGGTTGCCGGTGTTGAGATCGCCGCCGATCAGCACCGGCAGGTCGGAAAAATGCCAGTCGATCAGGTCGAAGATGTCGGCCATCTGGCGTTCGCGCAGTTCAATGTCGCCGTGGCTTTCCAGGTGGGTCGACAGCGCGACGACCGGGCCCCCGGTGGTCTCGATCTTCGCGCCGATCGCCATGCGCGCACCGATGCGCGGCTGGTCGTTGTCTTCTGAAAACCAGATCGGCGGGCCGGAAAGCGGCAGCATGAAAGGGGTCTCCAGCGCCGTGGCGGCAAGAAGCGCATTGCCGTGGAAGCCCTTGGCATTGAAATCATCGCTGCAATAAGGCCGTTCCGCCGCATTGCCGAGGCCGAGTTCGAGGAACTCGACGCCGTAGGCATAGGCCATTCCAAGCGCGCTGGCGATCTCGGCGGTCGGGTGGCGCTGGGCGGTGCGCGCCATGCCGTTGTCCATCTCCGAGAGCATCACCAGGCCGGCCTGTTCGGCGGCGAGCTTTACGGCGCTCTTTTCGGAGAACAGCCCGCGCTGCAGGTTCCAGGCGGCCGCCTGAAAGGGGAAAGCGAGCGGGTCTCTCGTAGACATGCCCTCGCCGGTCTCGATCGTCTGCAGGCAGGAGAGTTCTTGCCGGCAGCGATCATGAACATGCGTCGATTTTTCCAGTCCCAGTATGCGCGCGCGTTCGACGCGGCCGGGCGCATCAAGGGTGTGGACGCAATCGGTGAAAAGTTCCGGCATGGGCGTTGCTTCAGGCTGTAACCGTCGCGCTCCGGGAATGGATCCGCTTGCCGGTTTCCCGATCATAGAAATGGAGTTTCGCCGGATCAATCGAAAAGCGCATCTCGTCGGAAAGCGGAATTGCGGGCGAAAGGGCGGCGGTCAGGCTCTGCTCGCCGATCAGGCAATGGGCAAGACGCGTTGCGCCCAGCTCCTCGACATAGTCGAGCTTGGCGGTGATCGTCTGCGCGGCCGGATCCTCGGCGACCTGCAGGTCCTCGGCGCGGATGCCGACCGTCAGCAGGCCGTCAACCGGCAGGTCGCGCGTCATGTCCAGCACATTGTAGCCGACGGCGAGACGGTCACCGTTGAGCTCCGCGGACAGCAGGTTCATCGCCGGCGAGCCGATGAAGTTGGCGACGAAGGTCGAGGCCGGCTTGTGGTAGACCTCGAGCGGCGTGCCGATCTGCTCGATGCGGCCCGCATTCAGTACGACCAGCCGATCAGCCAGCGTCATCGCCTCGAGCTGGTCATGGGTGACGTAGATGGAGGTGGTGCCGAGGCGCTTCTGCAGATGCTTGATCTCGCCGCGCATCGAAACGCGCAGCTTGGCGTCGAGGTTCGACAGCGGCTCGTCGAACAGGAAGGCTTTCGGTTCGCGGACAATCGCGCGACCCATGGCGACGCGCTGGCGCTGCCCGCCGGAAAGGGCGCGCGGCTTGCGTTCGAGATATTGTTCGATCTCCAGCATTTTCGCTGCCGCCCGGATTCGCCTGTCGATCTCGTTTTTCGGTGTCTTGCGGTTCTTCAGGCCATAGGCGAGATTGTTGTAGACGCTCATATGCGGATAGAGCGCATAGTTTTGAAACACCATGGCAATGTCGCGATCGGCCGGTTCGACAGTGTTGACCGTCTTGTCTCCGATCCGGGCTTGACCGTCGGAAATGGTCTCCAGTCCGGCAACCATGCGCAGCAGAGTGGATTTGCCGCATCCGGACGGCCCGACGAGCACAATGAACTCGCCATCGGCAATGTCGAGATTGATATCGCTGACGGCTCTGGTGCCGCCGGGATAGACCTTCGCAATGTTCTCAAGCGTTATTGAGGCCATGTTTATTTCTCCGTCTCGACGAGGCCCTTCACGAAGAGCTTCTGCATGAAAATGACGACCAGAACCGGCGGCAGCATGGCCAGCGTCACGGATGCCATCACCAGGTGCCAGCGCGGCTCGGCGTCAACGGCATCCGACATGCGTTTGATGCCCATCACAATGGTGTAAAAACGCTCATCCGTGGTCACGAGCAGCGGCCAGAGATACTGGTTCCAGCCAAAGATGAAGAGAATGACGAACAGCGCTGCCATGTTCGTGCGGGAGAGCGGCAGCAGCATATCCTTGAAGAATTTCATCGGGCCTGCGCCATCGATGCGGGCGGCCTCGGTCAGTTCGTCCGGCATGGTGAGAAAAACCTGACGAAACAGGAATGTTGCCGTGGCAGAGGCAATCAGCGGCAGCGACAGCCCCGCATAGCTGTTCAGCATGCCGAGATCGGCAACCACCTTGTAGGTTGGCATGATGCGGACTTCCACGGGCAGCATCAGCGTGACGAAGATCAGCCAGAAGGCGAGCATGCGGAAGCGGAACCGGAAATAGACGATCGCAAAGGCCGAGGTGATCGAGATCGCGATCTTGCCGATGGCGACGATCAGGGCCATCAGCAGGCTGTTGAACAGCATCAGCGAGATCGGCGGCGTGCCGGAGTTGTCGATCCCCGAGAAGAGAATGGCCTTGTAGTTTTCGAACGCATGCGTACTGGGCAGGAGCGGGATCATGCCCGACAGAAAATCGCCGGATGCATGGGTCGAGGCAATCACCGCGATATAGACCGGGAAGGCGACAACCAGCAGCCCGAGCAGCAAGACGGCATGGGCGAGGACGTCGAGCCAGCGCTTGTTTTCAACCATGGTTTTTTCCTCAGTATTCGACGCGGCGTTCGATGAAGCGGAACTGGATCACCGTCAGTGCGATCACGACGAGCATCAGGACCACGGACTGGGCGGCCGAGGAACCGAGGTTGAGGCCGATATAGCCGTCCTGATAGACCTTGTAGACGAGGATGTTGGTGGCCTGCGCGGGCCCGCCTGCCGTTGTCGCATCGATCACGCCGAAGGTGTCGAACATGGTGTAGACGACGTTGACGACCATCAGGAAAAACGTCGTCGGGGAGAGCAGGGGAAACGTGATCGTCCAGAAGCGCTTGAACGGACCGGAGCCATCGATTGCAGCGGCTTCGCGAAGCGCGCGCGGGATCGATTGCAGGCCGGCCAGAAAGAACAGGAAATTGTAGCTTACCTGTTTCCAGCTTGCCGCGATCACGACAAGGATCATGGCGTCCGTCGAAGACGCCGTCTGGCTGAAATCATAGCCGACCTGTCTGAGCAGATAGGGCAAGACGCCGAGGGTCGGATTGAAGATGAACCACCACAAAACGCCCGCCACCGCAGGCGCGACGGCATAGGGCCAGACCAGAAGCGTCGTATAGGTCTGCGCCGATTTCACCAGGCGGTCGACCGCGACGGCAAACAACAGCGCAAGCCCCATCGAGAGCAGCGCGACCGATAGCGCGAAGACGACGGTCACCTTTGCCGAGTTGATATAAACCGGGTCATGAAACAGACGAGTATAGTTCGCAAGGCCCACGAAGGTGGTCTTGAAGCCGAAAGCATCTTCGCGAAGGAAGGATTGTCGGATCGCCTGTCCGGCTGGCCACAAAAAGAAAATCACCGTAATCGCCATCTGGGGGGCCAGCAGCAGATACGGCAAAACCGGATTGCGGAAGATCGTGCGCTTCGTTGACATGGTGTGCTTTTGGAAAAATGCCGACGCGCAAGCGTGTCGGAAGACAGAAGAAGGTCCGCACAGAAAAGTGCGGACCCGTTTGTTGCCAGGTGCCGGATTTACTGGTTGGCGGCCTGGAACTCGACGAGCAGCTCGTTGCCGCGCGAAACAACGCTGTCGAGAGCGCCCTGGGCGTCCTTCTTGTTGTTGAGCATGGCTTCGAATTCATCGTCGATGATGTTGCGGATCTGAACATAGTTGCCGAAGCGAAGACCCTTGGAATTGGCGGTCGGCGGGTTCAGCGTGATTTCCTTGATGCCGACATCGGCGCCCGGATTGGCTTCGTAATAGCCCTGTTCCTGGCCGAGTTCGTAAGCGGCATTGGTGATCGGCAGATAACCGGAGAACTGGTGCCAGTCGGCCTGGACTTCCGGCGAGGACAGGTAGGAGAAGAAGTCGGCCACGCCCTCGTAGACGGCATTGTCCTTCTGGCCCTGGAGAACCCAAAGCGTTGCGCCGCCGATGATCGAGTTCTGCGGAGCGCCGTCGACGTCGTCGTAATAGGGCAGCATGCCGAAGCCGACGTCGAAGTCCTTGGCGTTGGCCATGACGCCGGCGCGCGAAGCGGACGAGTTCATCATCATGGCGCAGGTCTGGGCATAGAAGAGCGGCTGGGCATCGTCGCCGCCGACAGGGCCGGCATATTTGTAAAGACCCTCGTCAGCCCACTTCTTCATGTTGCCCCAGTGCTTGGCCTGAACCGGTCCGTTCATGGTCAGACGGGCGTCGAGGCCGCCGAAGCCGTTTTCTTCGGTGCCGAGCGGGACGTTGTGCCAGGCGGAGAAATTCTCGGTCTGGATCCAGGAGACCCAGCCCGTGGTGAAGCCGCAGTCAGCCGCACCGCTGTCGACGATCTTCTTGGAAAACTCTTCCATCTCGGCCCAGGTCTTCGGCGGCGTGTTCGGGTCGAGACCGGCCTTTTCGAAGACGTCCTTGTTGTAATAGAGGATCGGCGTGGAGGAGTTGAAGGGCATGGACAGCATGTTGCCGTCGGTATCGGTGTAGTAGCCGACTACTGCAGGCAGGAAGGCGTTCGGATCGAAATCTTCGCCGGTTTCCTTCATCAGCTGATAGACCGGATAGATCGCGCCCTTGGCGGCCATCATCGTGCCGGTGCCGACTTCGTAAACCTGAACGATGGCCGGTTGCTGGCCTGCGCGGAAGGCCGCGATCGCGGAATTCATCGTGTCGGCATAACCGCCCTTGTACGAAGCGACCACTTCGTATTCGTCCTGGGAGGCGTTGTAACCAGCGACGATCTCGTCAACTTTCTTGCCAAGTTCACCGCCCATGGCATGCCACCACTGCACCTGGGTTGCGGCGAAGGCCGTCGAGCTTGAAAGGCCGACGGTCAGCGCGGCCAGAACAAATTTCTTCATCATGAAAGTCCCCGTTCAGAATCTGAGTAATCATCGTGATGGATGATGGAAGCGGGGGTATCGTTGTTGCGTGACGTCTGAACGACGAATTTGTTTCACTTTTATAAAACCGAAGGCGCTCATCCTTTCATTTGCGCATCTTCAATGTTCGTATCGTCAAAATGCATCGGGGAAATGCCGCGGCAGGCGGCGGGGCAGGCAGGCGAGGATGTCGTATCGTTGCGACAGGCGATGGGCGTCGGCCTGCCGCGAGAGCCAGACATCGGAGGCCGCGCGGATGCGTCTTTGGGCAGAGGCGGTCACGGCGTCGACGGCGAGCTGCTCGCTGACGCGCGCCTTGACCTCGACAAAGACGGCGAGGTCGCCTTTGCGGGCGATGATGTCGATTTCGCCGGCATGGCATTTGAAGCGCATGGCAAGGATGCGGTAACCTTTCAGGCGAAGGTAAAGGGCGGCAAGGCTTTCCGCGCGCCGGCCGCGGCGTTCCGCATCCCGCCGTCTCGTCGCCTCACGCGCCATCGCCGTGCTTCAGGTCGAGAAGTCGCTGGTAGAGATCCTTGCGCGCAAGGCCGGTCTGTCTCGCCGCCTGCGCTGCAGCCTTTGCCGCAGGCATATCGGCGACAAGCGCCTGCAGAAGCGCGTCGACATCCGCCTCCCCCGGCGCTTCCGGCTCGGGCGGCGGGCCGATGACGAGCACGATCTCGCCTTTGACCTCCGCTTGGCGATAGGCCTCCGCAAGCTCGCCAAGCGTGCCGCGCCGGAATTCCTCATAGGTCTTGGTCAATTCCCGGCAGACGGCGGCCTGCCGGCTTTCGCCGAGTACCGCACTTGCCGCCTCAAGCGTCGCGCCGATGCGATGGGGCGATTCGAAGAAGATCAGCGTTGCCGGAATATCCGCCAGTTCCGCCAGCCGGTCGCGGCGGCCCTTGTCCTTGTGCGGCAGGAAGCCGGCAAAGAAAAAGGCATCATTGGGCAGCCCCGCGCCGACAAGGGCTGCCAGCGGCGCGGAAGCGCCGGGGATCGGCACAACCTTGATGTCCTCGGCGATCGCCAGGCCTGCGAGCCTGTAGCCGGGGTCGGAGACGAGCGGCGTTCCGGCATCGGAGACGAGGGCGACGCTCTTTCCCGCGCGAAGGGCCGTCATCAGCTGCTCCCCGGCCTTTTCCGCATTGTGCTCGTGATAGGCGAAGGGGCGCTTGGCGATGGCGAAGCGGTCGAGCAGCTTGCGGGTCACGCGCGTATCCTCGCAGGCGAGGATGTCCGCGCCGGCAAGGGTCTCGAGCGCGCGCACGGTGATATCGCCGAGATTGCCGATCGGGGTGGCGACAAGGTAGAGGCCGGGCGAAAGGGGCCTTGCCTCGATCGAATGTCCCGCGATTTCAAATCTGTTGCCGTCGCTCATCTCACGTCCCCGGTTTCCCTCTTTGATCATGGCCGTCAGGCCGCGACAAGGGGAGAGGGCATCTCTGCGGCCCGGGGGTGGGCGGAATATGGGTGGAGGCTTGATGGCGGGCCTTGCAATCGGCGCGGATTTGCTGTCATTTTGTCTCCCCGCCCGTGGCCTTTTCGGACGCGTGGCCCCGTTCGATTGCCGTCCGGCATTTGACCCGTGCGAAAGAGTGAAAGCGAAAGTCATGCGTATCACGCTCGAAAGATCCGACCTTCTGAAGTCCCTGAACCATGTTCACCGCGTGGTCGAGCGCCGCAACACCATTCCGATTCTCTCCAACGTTCTGTTGAAGGCCGAGGGCAATGATCTCGAAATGAAGGCGACCGACCTTGACCTCGAGATCACCGAGAAGACGCCGGCCATGGTCGAGCAGGCGGGCGCGACAACCGTTCCGGCCCACCTGCTCTACGAGATCGTGCGCAAGCTTTCCGACGGCGCCGAGGTTTCGCTGGCAACGGCCTCAGACGGCCAGACCATTTCGGTCGCCTCCGGCAAGTCCAAGTTCTCGCTGCAGTGCCTGCCGCAGGAGGATTTCCCGGACCTGACCGCCGGCACGTTCAGCCATGCCTTCAAGCTGAAGGCCGCCGATCTGAAGATGCTGATCGACCGCACCCAGTTCGCGATCTCGACCGAGGAAACGCGCTACTATCTCAACGGCATCTATTTCCACGCCATGACCGAAGGCTCCGAGCTGAAGCTGCGCGCGGTCGCCACCGACGGCCACCGTCTGGCGCGCGCCGAGATCGATGCGCCGTCCGGCTGCGAGAACATGCCGGGCGTCATCATACCCCGCAAGACCGTCGGCGAGTTGCAGAAGCTCGTCGATGACCCTGAGATCATTGTCAGTGTCGAAGTCTCAGACGCGAAGATCCGCTTTACCATCGGCTCAGTGGTCATCACCTCCAAGCTGATCGACGGCACCTTCCCGGATTACCAGCGCGTCATCCCGGCCAATAACGACCGCGAGATGCGGATCGAATGCGATGCCTTCGCCAAGGCGGTCGATCGCGTGTCGACCGTTTCGTCGGAGCGCGGCCGCGCCGTCAAATTGTCGCTTGCCGAAGGCCAGCTGACGCTCACCGTCAACAATCCCGATTCGGGCAGCGCCACCGATGAACTCGCCGTCGGCTATGACAGCGAGGCCATGGATATCGGCTTCAATGCCAAATATCTGCTCGACATCACCTCGCAGCTGACCGGCGACGAGGCGATCTTCCTGTTCGCCGACGCCGGCTCGCCGACGCTGGTGCGCGACACTGACAGCGAGAACGCGCTTTATGTGCTGATGCCGATGCGGGTCTGACCCGGCCTTTTTGCTTCCCATCCGAGCGGTTTTGTGCGACTTGAGGCTCCCAGAACGGCTATCGGCAAGAAGGGGAATGGCATGAGCGCACGCGAACGCTTGATCGTGGGACTGGATGTCCCGAGTGTGGACGAGGCGGCGCAGATGGTCGCGCGGCTCGGCGACAGCGTCTCCTTCTACAAGATCGGCTACCAACTTGCCTTCGCCGGCGGGCTATCCTTTGCCCGCGAACTGGCTGCCGACGGCAAGCAGATCTTCCTCGATATGAAGCTGCTCGACATCGACAATACGGTCGCCAAGGGTGTCGAGAACATCGCCAAGATGGGCATGTCGATGCTGACGCTGCATGCCTATCCCAAAGCCATGCGCGCGGCCGTGGAAGCGGCCGAGGGCTCCGGGCTCTGCCTTCTCGGCGTGACGGTGCTCACCTCGATGGATGACGCCGATCTTGCCGAGGCCGGCTATCCGGGCGATGCGCAGGCGCTGGTGAAGCGCCGCGCCGCGCAGGCGGCGGACGCGGGCATGGGCGGCATCGTCTGTTCGGCGGCCGAAGCGGTGCTGGTGCGCGATATCATCGGCCCCGATCGCGCCATCGTCACGCCCGGCATCCGGCCTTCGGGTGTATCCTCGGACGACCAGAAGCGGGTGATGACGCCGGCCAAGGCCATTTCCGCCGGCGCGTCCCACCTCGTCGTCGCCCGACCGATCCTCCGGGCGGACGATCCGAAGGCGGCGGCTAAGGCCATTGTCGCCGATATCGAGAACGCTATGTCAGTAGGAACAGGGTTCGCATAAGGGGCAATGTGTCACTTTGGACACGCCAGGCGGGAAATAATGTGAGGTCTGCTGCGCCTGCGAAAACTGCGTCAGCTTGACCCTTCACCTTCGGCCCGGTTTGGGCTATTGCACTCATATAATCAATTCGGCTTTCGGCGATTTCAGGAGCTAGGCATGACGCTATCGAACATTCCTCCGCTGGTCACGGTTTTCGGCGGGTCGGGTTTCGTCGGGCGTTATGTTGTCCGCGCGCTCGCAAAGCGGGGCTATCGCATCCGCGTTGCCGTGCGCCGGCCGGATCTCGCGCTGTTCCTGCAGCCGCTCGGCAATGTCGGGCAGATCACCTTCTTCCAGTCCAATCTGCGCTATCCCGACTCGGTGCGTCGGGCTGTTGAAGGCGCCGATCATGTCGTCAACTGCGTCGGCATCCTGTTTGAAAGCGGCAAGAACGGGTTTAACGCGGTGCAGGCCGACGGCGCCCGCCTCGTGGCCGAATGCGCGCGCGATGCCGGCGCCACGCTGACCCACGTTTCGGCAATCGGCGCCGACGAGAAAAGCGAATCGCACTATGCCCGCTCCAAGGCCAAGGCCGAGGCTTCCGTCCGGGAGATCCTGCCGGAAGCCGTGATCGTCCGTCCCTCGATCATCTTCGGACCGGAGGACGACTTCTTCAACAAGTTCGGCAAGATGTCGCTGATCTCGCCCTTCCTGCCTCTGATCGGCGGCGGCAAGACGAAGTTCCAGCCCGTCTATGTGGCTGACGTCGCCGAAGTGATCGCCCGCGCCGTCGACGGCAAGGTCGAAGGCGGCAAGGTCTACGAGCTCGGCGGTCGCGATGTGCTGACCTTCCGCGAATGTCTCGAGGAGGTGCTGCGCGTGACCGGTCGCAAGCGCGGTCTCGTGTCGCTGCCCTTCGGCCTCGCTTCGTTCTTCGGCGGCATTGCCGGTTCCGTACCGCTGATCGCTCCGCCGCTGACGGCCGATCAGGTGAAGCTCCTGAAGGCGGACAATGTCGTCTCCGAGGAGGCAGCTGCCGAGGGCCGCACGCTTGCAGGTCTCGGCATTCGCCCCGCCCAGCTTGACGCGATCCTGCCGACTTACCTCGTGCAATATCGCCAGCACGGCCAGTTCGGCCGAACCGCCTGAACAGCCCACATGGCGGGGTTTTCGCCTGAACGAGAGAAAAATGCGCGTGTTCTGCGGAACCCGTCACATGGCTTACGTCTTTACCAATTATTGAAAGGTCATCGGGAAGATGACCTTGCCGGTCCTACTGAAACAAGGTGTCTTTGAAAATGGGTAAGTCAATTGCTGTTCTGTTTGCAGGTGCGGCTTTGATCATCATGGCGGCGTCTCTGGCCGCGCCGGGCAGTATCGCGGCAGGCAAGCCGGGCTGCGCGCCCTCCTATGGCATCGATCCCTGCGCCATGGCCTCCATCAAATAAAGACCTTTCGGCGGCAGATGCTGCTTCAACGTGACGTGAGCGCTGGCGATAGCGTTTAATCTTGACAGCGACCCTCTCCTTTTGCAAATAAGGGAAGATCGCTGACGAACGTCAATGGTGAAGCGCATGCTTGTCTGCAGCTGTAATTTTGTAACTGAAAAAGAAATCGTCGACGTGGTGAACGAGCTCCTCGATGAGGATTGCTGGCGCATCATCGTTCCCGGCACGGTTTACAACCGCATGCAGAAGCGCGGCCGCTGCTGCGGCTGCTTCCCCAACGTCATCGATATCATCGTCCGGACCTCCGAGCAGTATCACGTCAATCGCGACTCGACCGGCGCTGAGTTTTGTGATTTTTTGAGCCGCCTGAAGAAGTTCCAAGAAGAAAAAAGGAGAACGGACGTTGAAAGGCGACAAAAAAGTAATCGAGCGGCTGAACGAAGCACTGTTTCTTGAGCTCGGCGCCGTCAACCAGTACTGGCTGCATTACCGTCTGTTGCAGGACTGGGGCCTGACCAAGCTGGCGTCCAAGGAGCGTGCCGAGTCCATCGAAGAGATGCACCACGCCGACAAGCTGACCGACCGCATCATCTTCCTCGAAGGCCATCCGAACCTCCAGACCGTGGCGCCGCTGCGTATCGGCCAGACGGTGAAGGAAGTGCTCGAGGGCGATCTCGCCGGCGAATATGAGGCGCGCAATTCCTACAAGGAATCCCGTGATATCTGTCACGAGGCCGGCGATTACGTCAGCATGAAGCTGTTCGAGGAGCTGATGATCGACGAAGAAGGCCATATCGACTTCCTCGAAACCCAGCTCGAACTCCTGGAATCGCTCGGCGAGAAAAAATACGCCCAGCTGAACGCCGGCGCGACCGACGAAGCCGAGTAAGGCGCATTCGCTTTTGTATTTCAAGGGCCCGGACCAAAGCGGTTCGGGCCTTTTTCACGTTCCGGGTCAGCCCTTGGCCAGATGCCGGAATTCGGCCACCACCTGCTCGTAGACGGCACGCTTGAAATCGACGATCAGGCCGGCAAGTTCGTCGATATCGGTCCACTGCCAGGCATCGAACTCCTGCATGTGGCCCTCCGGCGGCGGGTTGATCGCGATCTCGCCGTCAGACCCAAGAAAGCGAAAGGCGAACCAGCGCTGGGTCTGGCCGCGATAGCGACCCTTGAGCCCGATGCCGATCAGGTGGTCGGGCAGGTCGTAATTGATCCAGCCCTTTGATTCGCCGAGAAGCTTGACCGTCTTCATACCGGTCTCCTCGTAGAGCTCGCGCCTGGCTGCCTCGAGCGGGGCCTCGCCCGGATCGATGCCGCCCTGCGGCATCTGCCAGAGCTGTGGTGAACCGTCGGATTCCGAATTGCCCTCCGAAAGGCGGCGGCCGAGCCAGACCTTGCCTTCAGGGTTCAGGATCATCACGCCGACATTGGGGCGGTAGGGGAGGTCTTGGGCTTTGGGAAGGGGGTGTGCGTCAGACATGGGCGCTCCTTGGGAGGGAGGGGGAAGGACGGTTGTTTCCTCCTAGCACGCCTCCCGAGCCTGCCAAAGGGGTATGCGCCTATGCCGAGCGTTCCATCAGCGCCGTCATGGCCTTGCGGAAGCGGGCCGAAATCGCCGTGCGTTTGCGGTGACGCCCGCCCTCGACCTGTTTTGTGCCGTTCACCCAGACGCAATCCGGCTTCACCTGGTTTGCGAAGATGAAGCCGTCGAGCGCCTGATCGTCCTTCAGCCACGGGGCGGCGCTATCGTCGAGCGAGAAGAAGTTTCCCGGCGCGCCTTTGAAAATGCCAGCCTCGATCCCCATGGCCTGAGCTCCGCCGGCAAGCGCGCCGTCAAACAGGCGGCGACCGGTCGTGCCGCCGGTTTCGGCGATGACGTTGCGGGCCCGTTCGCCGAGACGCTGGGCATATTCGAGCTGGCGCAACTCATCGGCAAGGCCGATCAGCACATTGGAGTCCGAGCCAATGCCGAAGCGGCCGCCTGCGCCAAGGAACCGGCTTGCGGGGAAGATGCCGTCGCCGAGATTGGCTTCGGTCACGGGGCAAAGGCCGGCGACCGCGCCGGACTTTGCAAGGCCATCGGTCTCGGCGTCGGTCATGTGTGTCGCGTGGATCAGGCACCAGCGCCCATCGACGCCGGTATTGTCGAGCAGCCATTCAACCGGGCGCTTTCCGCTCCAGGCAAGGCAGTCGTCGACTTCCTTCGTCTGCTCGGCGATATGCATGTGCACCGGGCCGTCCGTCATGCTTTCGGAAAATGCGAGCTCTTCCGGGGTGACGGCGCGCAGGGAATGCGGGGCGACGCCGAGAACGGCGCTTTCCAGCCCGGCAACCACTTTTGCCGAGGCTTCCATCAGCCGCTGAAAGCTGTCGCGATCATGGATGAAGCGGCGCTGGCCATTGTTCGGTTCCGCGCCGCCGAAATTCGAGTGGGCGTAGAAGACCGGCAGCAGCGTCAGGCCGATGCCGGTTTCAGACGCCGCAGCGCCAATGCGCTCGGCCATCTCGCCGATGTTTCCGTAATGGCTGCCGTCCTTGTCATTGTGCAGATAGTTGAACTCGCCGACGCGGCAAAAGCCCGCTTCCAGCATTTCCATGTAAAGCTGCGCCGCGATCGCCTCGGCCTCGTCCGGTTCGATGGCGAAGGTGAAGCGGTACATCACTTCCCGCCAGCTCCAGAAATTGTCGCTGGCCGGGCCGCGGCGTTCGGCAAGGCCGGCCATGGCGCGCTGGAAGGCATGGGAATGGAGATTGGCCACAGCCGGCACGATGGTCCCGTGTCGCTCGTCCCCGGCCTCCGGCGCCTGCTCGAAGGCAAGGCCGGAAATGCGCCCTTCTGCGAGCGAAAGACGCGCATTCGAGCGCCAGCCTTCCGGTGTCAGCACGTTTTCTGCGAAGATCGTCATTGGCGTCTGGGGCATCTGGTCGGTTCCGCCTCGAAATTTATTCTTGCTGATCGTTTCGTTATGTATATACATAATAATCAACCAAGACAATAAGGGGGAAGAGATGCGTTCTGCGCCGAACACGCTTTTTACCAATGCCCGGATTTCCGCGATGACCGGCGGCGACATCGCGCCAGTTTCCGGTGTTCTGGCCGTCCGCGACGGGCGGATTACCTATGTCGGGCCCGAAGACGGGCTCCCGCCGGACTGCGCCGGTTTCGAGACGGTCGATTGCGGCGGCAGGCTGGTCACGCCCTCGCTGATCGATTGCCACACCCACATCGTCTATGGCGGCAGCCGCGCGAAGGAATTCGAGATGCGGCTCGAGGGCGTGCCCTATGAGGAGATCGCCCGCGCCGGCGGCGGCATCGTCTCAACGGTTTCGGCCACCAATGCGCTTTCGGAGGATGACCTGGTCGAAACGGCCCTGCCGCGCCTCGACGCGCTGATTGCCGAGGGCGTGGCCACCATCGAAATCAAATCCGGCTACGGGCTCAATGTCGAGGCCGAACTGAAGATGCTGCGCGCCGCCCGCCGTCTTGCCGCGCTGCGGCCCGTTCGCATCAAGACCACCTGGCTTGCTGCCCACGCCACGCCGCCGGAATACGGGGGACGTAACGGCGACTATATCGCGGAGGTGGTCCTGCCCGGTCTCGAGGTTGCCCATGCGCAGGGCCTTGTCGATGCCGTCGATGCATTCTGCGAGGGCATTGCCTTTTCGCCAGACGAACTGAAGCCGGTGTTCGAAAAGGCAACGGCGCTCGGCCTGCCGGTCAAGCTCCATGCCGAACAGCTTTCCAACCTTCACGGCGCGGAAATGGCGGCCTCCTTCGGCGCGCTTTCCGCCGATCATCTGGAGTATCTCGATGCGGCCGGCGCGAAGGCAATGGCTGAAGCCGGGTCGGTCGCGGTGCTCCTGCCCGGCGCGTTCTACACGCTGAAGGAAAAGCAGCTTCCGCCCGTCGCCGCCCTGCGTGAGGCCGGTGCGAAGATCGCGCTTGCGACCGACTGCAATCCCGGAACCTCGCCGCTGACCTCGCTTCTCCTGACCATGAACATGGGCGCAACGCTGTTTGGCCTGACCGTCTCGGAATGCCTCGCCGGCGTCACCCGCAACGCGGCGGTCGCCCTCGGCCTTTCGGAAGAAACGGGCACGCTCGAAGCCGGCAAGGCGGCGGACATCGCCATCTGGGATATCGATGCGCCGGCAGAGCTGGTCTACCGCATCGGCTTCAATCCGCTTGATCGCCTTTACGCTGAAGGTCGGGAGGTCCGGCTGTGACGATCACCCTTGAACCCGGTTCCGTTACGCTTGCCGTGCTGGAAGAGGTCTATCGCGGTGTCGAGCCGGCAAGGCTTGCGCCGTCCTGCGACGCTGCCATCGAAAAGGCGGCCGCCCGCATTGCCCGGATCGCCGCCGGCAACGCGCCGGTCTACGGCATCAATACCGGTTTCGGCAAACTCGCCTCGATCAAGATCGACGCCGCCGATACGGCGACCCTGCAGCGCAATCTGATCCTCTCGCATTGCTGCGGGGTCGGCGCGCCGCTGTCCGCCGAGATCGTCCGTCTGATCATGGTGCTGAAGCTGATCTCGCTCGGGCGCGGCGCGTCCGGCGTGCGCCTGGAACTCGTCCGTCTGATCGAGGCGATGATCGAAAAGGGCGTCACCCCGCTGATCCCCGAAAAGGGCTCCGTCGGCGCCTCCGGCGATCTTGCGCCGCTTGCCCATATGGCGGCGGTGATGATGGGCGAGGGCGAGGCCTTCTTTGCCGGAGAGCGGCTTTCCGGCGCTGAGGCATTGGCACGGGCGGGGCTGACCCCGGTCACCTTGGCAGCCAAGGAAGGCCTCGCGCTGATCAACGGCACGCAGGTCTCCACTGCGCTCGCACTTGCCGGGCTCTTCCGCGCTTTCCGCTGTGCCCAGACGGCGCTAATCACCGGCGCGCTGTCCACCGATGCGGCGATGGGCTCGCCCGCGCCCTTCCATCCGGATATCCACACGTTGCGCGGCCACCAGGGCCAGATCGATGCCGCCGCCAGCCTGCGCGGTCTGCTCGAAGGTTCCGAAATCCGCGTGTCCCATATCGAAGGCGACGAGCGGGTGCAGGATCCGTACTGTATCCGCTGCCAGCCGCAGGTCGATGGCGCCTGCCTCGATCTTCTGCGCCAGGCCGGTCGCACGCTGGAAATCGAGGCCAATGCGGCGACAGACAATCCGCTGGTGCTTTCCGACGACAGCGTCGTTTCCGGCGGCAATTTCCACGCCGAGCCGGTGGCGTTTGCCGCCGACCAGATTGCCATTGCCGTTTCGGAGCTCGGCGCGATTGCCCAGCGCCGCATTGCGCTTCTGGTGGACCCGGCGCTCTCCTTCGGGCTTCCGGCCTTTCTGTCGAAGAAGCCGGGGCTCAATTCCGGGCTGATGATTGCCGAGGTCACCTCCGCCGCGCTGATGAGCGAGAACAAGCAGATGTCGCACCCGGCGTCTGTCGATTCCACGCCGACCTCCGCCAACCAGGAGGACCATGTGTCCATGGCCTGCCACGGCGCTCGTCGCCTGCTGCAGATGACGGAAAATCTTGCGGACATCATCGGCATTGAGGCGCTTTGCAGCGTTCAGGGCGTGGAACTGCGCGCGCCGCTTTCCACCAGTCCGGCTCTGCAAGGGGGGATTGCCGCATTCCGAGGACTGGTGCCGACGCTCGAAGACGACCGCTACATGGCCGACGATCTTGAGAAGGCTGCGATGGCGGTGCGCGACGGCGTACTGATCGATGCGGTCGGGGCAGGGGTGTTGCCGGAGTTGAAGGTTTGATGGCACTTGTGGAAAGGGAAGGTGTGCGACCGCCCACACCGGGGTTCCGCCCCTCACCCGGCGCATCCGCGCCACCCTCTCCCCCGCGGGGCGAGGGTGAGCGAAGCAGCCAGCGCCGGAACGCGCGGACAGGCAGAGCCTCGCCGGCGTGCCCTTCTCCCCTTGGGGAGAAGGTGGCCGAAGGCCGGATGAGGGCAAGCGGCGCAAGCAGTAACACTAGACGTAGGAATATTGTCCCATGATCGATCCCGTTATCGTCAAACAGGGCGCATCGCCCGTCGTTCTGGGCTTCCCCCACACCGGCACCTTTGTCCCGCCCGAAATCGAGGCGCGGCTGAACGAGAACGGCCGCCTGCTGGCCGATACCGACTGGCATGTCGACCGGCTCTATGATGGTCTGCTCGACGGCGCGACCACGGTGAAGGCGAATTTCCATCGCTATGTCATCGATGCCAATCGCGATCCGGCGGGCGTCAGCCTCTATCCGGGTCAGAATACGACCGGTCTGGTACCCGAAACCGATTTCGACGGCGTCGCGATCTGGAAGGATGGCGAAGCGCCGGACGATGCCGATAGCGCCGAACGGCTTGAGGCCTTCCATAGGCCCTATCATGCAGCCCTTGCAGCCGAGCTTGAGCGGGTACGTCAGGAGCACGGCATCGCCATTCTCTATGACTGCCACTCGATCCGCTCGCATATTCCGTTTCTGTTCGAGGGCAAGCTGCCGGATTTCAACATCGGCACCAATCTCGGCACAACCTGCGCGCCGGAATTTGAAGCAGCCGTGGAGAGCGTCGTTTCGCTGGCGCCGGGCTACGATTATGCCGTCAATGGCCGCTTCAAGGGCGGCTGGACGACGCGGCATTACGGCAGGCCGGAGACCGGCATTCACGCCATCCAGATGGAACTGGCGCAGTCGACCCATCTTGCCGCCGAAGCGCCGCCATTCGCCTATGACGAGGAGAAAGCGGAAAAGCTGCGCCGCCATCTGCAGGATATTCTCGAGCGGATCGAACGCCTGTCGTTCTCCGCGCGCATGTAACAGAGGGAACACGCCATGACCGACAATCCGCGACACAACGCCCGCGAAATTCACGCCCCGACCGGCACGGAGCTCAATGCCAAGAGCTGGCTCACCGAAGCGCCGCTCCGGATGCTGATGAACAATCTCGATCCGGACGTCGCCGAAAAGCCGCATGAACTTGTCGTCTATGGCGGCATCGGCCGCGCCGCCCGCACCTGGGACGATTTCGACAGGATCGTCGAGACGCTGAAGACGCTTGAAGATGACGAGACGCTGCTGGTGCAGTCCGGCAAGCCGGTCGGCGTGTTCCGCACCCATGCCGATGCGCCGCGCGTGCTGATCGCCAATTCCAACCTCGTGCCGCACTGGGCCAACTGGGACCATTTTCACGAGCTCGATAAGAAAGGCCTGATGATGTACGGCCAGATGACGGCCGGATCGTGGATCTATATCGGCGCGCAGGGCATCGTGCAGGGCACCTATGAGACTTTCGTGGAGGCCGGTCGCCAGCATTACAACGGCGATCTTTCGGGCAAGTGGATCCTGACCGGCGGTCTTGGCGGCATGGGCGGCGCGCAGCCGCTGGCTGCCGTCATGGCCGGCGCCTGCTGCCTTGCGGTGGAATGCGATCCGACCCGCATCGATTTCCGCATCCGCACCGGCTATGTCGATGAAAAGGCCGAGACGCTCGACGAGGCGCTCGCCATGATCGACGCCTGGACCAAGGCCGGCGAGGCGAAATCCGTCGGCCTGCTCGGCAATACCGCGGAAATTCTTCCCGAGCTTGTGAAGCGTGGCGTCCGGCCCGATATCGTCACCGACCAGACCTCGGCGCATGATCCGGTCAACGGCTATCTGCCCGCGGGCTGGAGTCTCGGCGAATGGCGCGACAAGGCCGAGCGTGATCCGAAGGCGGTCGAAAAGGCGGCGCGCGCCTCGATGCGCACCCACGTGGAGGCGATGCTCGCCTTTTGGGACATGGGCATTCCGACGGTCGATTATGGCAACAATATCCGCCAGATGGCCAAGGAAGAAGGCTGCGAGCGCGCCTTTGATTTTCCCGGCTTCGTGCCGGCCTATATCCGCCCGCTGTTCTGCCGGGGCATCGGCCCGTTCCGCTGGGCTGCCCTTTCCGGCGATCCGGAGGACATCTACAAGACCGACCGCAAGGTCAAGGAACTGCTGCCGGACAACACCCACCTGCACAACTGGCTCGACATGGCCCGCGAACGCATCCATTTCCAGGGACTGCCGGCGCGCATCTGCTGGGTTGGCCTCGGCGATCGTCACCGGCTCGGCCTCGCCTTCAACGAGATGGTGAAGAACGGCGAACTGAAGGCCCCGATCGTGATCGGTCGCGACCATCTCGATTCAGGCTCGGTCGCCTCGCCGAACCGAGAGACAGAAGCGATGCTGGACGGTTCCGACGCCGTCTCCGACTGGCCGCTCTTGAACGCGCTGCTTAATACGGCCTCGGGCGCCACATGGGTGTCGCTGCATCACGGCGGCGGCGTCGGCATGGGCTTTTCCCAGCATGCCGGCATGGTGATCTGCTGCGATGGTTCCGACGATGCCGCCCGCCGCGTCGGCCGCGTGCTCTGGAACGACCCGGCCACCGGCGTCATGCGCCATGCGGATGCGGGTTACGACATCGCCATCGAATGCGCGAAGGAAAACGGCCTTCGCCTGCCGGGGATTCTGGGCAACTGAAGGTCCAGGGCGTCTGGCATTTTTGAAATATTTACCCGAACCGGGCATTCGGGTGCAAGACTGCGCATTTGGCGTGTCTGTGGTTCTCCAATGCGTGCCGGGAGGAATTTCATGCGCTGGTTCGCCGCCATCCTCGTTTCGTTTGCCATCACAATACCGGCACGGGCTGCCCTTGCCGAAACGCTCTGCACGCTCGTTGCCGATGCGGCAACGGGTGCTGTGTTGCTGGAAGAGGGCGATTGTCAGGTCAGGGTCACGCCGGCTTCCACCTTCAAGGTGCCGCTGGCGGTGATGGGATATGACGCCGGATTTCTGAAAGACGCCGCGCATCCTGTTCTGGCCTATCAGGAGGGCGATCCCGATTGGGGCGGGGCGAACTGGCGGCGCGATACCAATCCGGCGGACTGGCTGCGTTACTCGGTCGTATGGTATTCACAGCGTATCACCCATGCGCTGGGGGCAGAGGCGCTGACGGCCTTTGCGCAAGCCTTCGGCTACGGCAACGCCGATTTTTCCGGCGATGCGGGTTTTGACAACGGGCTTGATCGGGCATGGATCGCGTCCTCTCTTCAGGTTTCGCCCGCTGAGCAGGTGCGTTTCCTGCGCGCCCTTCTTCTCGGTGCGCTGCCGGTGCGCGAAGATGCCATGGCCCGCACGCGCGCCATCGTCGAGACCCGACAGGCCGGCGACTGGCTGGTGCACGGCAAAACCGGCGCGGCCTATCCCCGCCGGGCGGATCGCAGTTTCGACTATGCGCACGGGTGGGGCTGGTATATCGGGTGGGCTGAAGAGACCGATCAAACGCTGATCTTCGTCCGGCTGACACAGACACGCGAGAGAATGAAGGGCTCTGCCGGGCTTCATGCACGGGACGCCTTTCTGTCCGAATGGCCAGCGCTTGCCGCTCAATTCCAGTAACATGCGTCAACCCGATGCATCTCAAAATGCCGGCCGATTGGTGATGCGATATTTTGTCTAGACAAATTATCGGACGCCTGACTAATATGCCCATCGGAATAGCAATCAGCAAAACTGCTCAAAATAAAGCAAAGAGGGGTTCCAACATGACATTCAAATGGCTTGCAGCCACCGCTATCGCCGTCTCGTCTCTGGCTACCGGCGCTCAGGCGCAGGAGACGAAGGTCGCCGTCGGGCTTTCCGGCTGGACCGGTTTCGCGCCGCTGACGCTCGCCAAGGAAGCCGGCATTTTCGAGAAGAACGGGCTTGATGTCGATCTCGTCAAGATCCCGCAGGCCAGCCGCCATCTGGCGCTCGCCTCCGGTGATATCCAGTGCGCGGCAACGACGGTCGAGACCTGGATCGTCTGGGCCGCAGCCGGCGTGCCGACCACGCAGATCTTCCAGCTTGACAAGTCCCACGGCGCCGACGGCATGGTCGTGCGCTCCGATATCGAGAAGATCACCGACCTGAAGGGCAAGACCGTCGCGGCCTCCGCGCCGGGCACCTCGCCCTATTTCTATCTCGCCTGGATCCTCAAGGAAAACGGCATGACGATGGATGACGTCAAGGTCGTCAATCTGGAGCCGGGCCCGGCCGCCCAGGCCTTCATCGCCGGTCAGAACGACGCGGCGATGACCTACGAGCCTTATCTGTCGTCCGTCCGCGAAGCGCCCGATGCCGGCAAGATCATCGCCACCACGCTCGACTATCCGGCCGTCATGGACACGTTCGGCTGCACGCCGGCCTTCCTGGAGGAAAACCCGGATGCGGCGAAAGCGCTCGCCACCTCCTATTACGAAGCGCTCGACATGATTGCCGAAAGCCCGGAAGAAGCCTATGGCATCATGGGCGCGGACGTGAACCAGTCGGCAGAGCAGTTTGCCGGCTCGGCGCAGTATCTCGAATGGCAGGACCGCGATGCGGCGATCGCCTTTTTCGGCGGCGAGTTCAACGACTTCTCCTCCGACGCAGCCGAGCTTCTGCTCGATGCCGGCGTGATCCGCGAGATCCCGGACCTTTCGACGCTGGCCGATCCCTCGTTTATCCAGGAGTAACACGAAACGCCCTCATTCAATCTCCCCCCTTGAGGGGGAGATGCCCCGACAAGGGGCAGAGGGGGGTAAACCCTATCCGAGAGCACGGAGATTGCGGCTTATAGGGCTTGCGCCCTCTACCCCTCTCTGTCGCTTTCGCGACATCTCCCCCTCAAGGGGGGGAGATTGGTGGGAGTGCGAGGCGAGCGCAACCAGATGCAACAAGGGATCGCAACCCACCGCTGCCCTAACCACGGAAAACCCAATGAAACCGCTTGAGCCGATCAGCCCACGCTTGAGAATATCTCTCGGCATCCTGTTCTTCGCCATCTTCTTTGCCGGCTGGTCGTTTGCGACCTTTGGCGGCTTTGTCTCGAAAACCTTCCTGGCGGACCCGATCACCATGCTGCAGGACGGCTGGTGGCTCTTGTCGAAGCGCGGCTTTCTCGGCGATATCGGCATCACCGTCTGGCGCGTGGTTGGCGGCTTCGTGCTGGCCTCGGTCATCGCCGTGCCGCTCGGCATCGCCATGGGGGCCTACAAGCCGATCGAGGCGCTGCTGGAGCCTTTCGTCTCCTTTGCCCGCTACCTGCCGGCCTCTGCCTTCGTGCCGCTGTTGATCCTTTGGGCCGGCATTGGCGAAATGCAGAAACTGCTCGTCATCTTCATCGGCGCGGTGTTCCAGATCATTCTCATGGTCGCCGTCTATGTCGCCAATACCAGGCGTGATCTGGTCGAGGCCGCCTATACGCTCGGCGCCTCGCATCGCGGCATCGTCCGGCGCGTGCTGTTGCCGGCCTCCGCCCCCGACATCGCCGAGACGCTGCGCCTCGTGCTCGGCTGGGCCTGGACCTATGTGATCGTTGCCGAGCTGATCGGCGCATCATCCGGCATCGGCTACATGATCATCAATTCCCAGGCGCTGATGGCAACCGGCCAGATCATCTTCGGCATCATCGTCATCGGCGTCATCGGCCTGATCTCCGACTTTGCCTTCAAGATGGCCAATCGCGCCCTGTTTGCCTGGAGGTTCGCATGAGCGCGCCGGAACTTGAGATCAAGGGCGTCTCGCGCGTCTTTCCGGGCCGCAAGGGCGGTGCGCCCATCGAGGCGCTTTCGCCCACGGACCTTACGCTCGCAAAGAACGATTTCGTCACCATTCTGGGCCCGTCCGGCTGCGGCAAGTCAACGCTCCTGCGCATCGTTGCCGGTCTCGACAAGCCGACCACCGGCGAGGTTCTGCTGGAGGGCAAGGCGATCAAGGGGCCGGGCGCAGACCGGGGCATGGTGTTCCAATCCTACACGCTGTTTCCCTGGCTGACGATCCGCGAGAATGTCGGCTTCGGCCTGCGCGAAAAGGGCGTTCGAGACAAGCAGGTTCGAGAGGCAGTCGACCTCTATCTCGACCGGGTGGGGCTTTCCGCCTTTGCCGATCACTGGCCTAAACAGCTTTCCGGCGGCATGCAGCAGCGTACGGCCATTGCCCGCGCCCTTGCCAATGATCCGAAGATCCTGCTTCTCGACGAGCCCTTCGGCGCGCTCGACAACCAGACGCGCGGGCTGATGCAGGAGCTTCTGCTCGGCATCTGGGAGCGGGAAAAGAAGACGGTGATCTTCGTCACCCATGACATCGAGGAATCCGTGTTCATGGCGTCCCGCGTCGTCACCATGTCGGCCCGTCCCGGACGCATCTCGTCGATCACGCCGGTCGATTTCCCGCATCCGCGCGACTATCACCTGAAGGCCGATCCCGAATTCGCCCGGCTTCGGATGAAGCTGACGGAGGAAATCCGCGCCGAGGTGGTGGCCGCCGCAAGTCGGGGGTGAGAAGGACGCCGATGGCAGAAGAGCGCGCGCGCAAAAGCGTTTCCCGAAAGATCGAGACAAAGCCGCTGGCGTTGCACGCCCGCATCCAGCGCGATGTCGAAGACCGGATCGTGTCCGGTGAATGGCCGCCGGGCACGCGCATTCCCTTCGAGCACGAGCTGACCGCCGAATATGGCTGTTCGCGCATGACCGTGAACAAGGCGCTGTCGGAACTCGTCAAGAAGGGCCTGATCGAGCGCCGCCGCAAGTCCGGCTCCTATGTGCGCCAGCCGGAAGTCTTGTCCGCCGTTTTGGAAATCCACCAGCTGGAGCGTGAGGTCAGGGCGCTCGGACTGGCTTACGATTTTCGGCTGATCGAACGGGAAGAGCGGACAGCGGATGACGGCGACCGGAAGCGGCTGCGTCTCCCGCGGTCGGGCAGGGTCCTGAGCCTCAAGGGTCTGCACACGGCCGGCCAGCGCCCGTTCTGCCTCGAAGACCGACTGATCAGCCTCGAAGAAGTGCCGCAGGCGCTGGAAGCGGATTTTTCACGTAATCCGCCGGGCACCTGGCTGCTGGAGCAGGTGCCGTGGAGCGCCGCCGAACATCGCATTCGCGCCACGGGCGCGGATCGTGATATCGCCGATGTCCTCGACCTTGCCGAGGGCGCCCCCTGTCTGGTGATCGAAAGGCGGACCTGGAACGCTTCCGGCTCGATCACCCAGGTCAATCTCACCTATCCCGGCGACATGCACACCCTCGTCGCCCAGTTCGCCCCGTCGGCAAGGCCGGGGTGACGGGCGCAGGGCTGTGCGACAAGCAGAGCGCTCTCGCTTTATTCCTTGTCCATCGTTGGCAGCACCGTCGCGACGATCGAGGCGTCGAGCTTTTCGTAGGCTGCGAGGTCGATCGTCTCGTAGAGCTCGGCGCGGGTCTGCATGTCGTCCAGCATGGCCTTGGTCGAGCCGGTTTCCTTCAATGTTGAAAACAACCGCTCCTGCGCCTTGTTGGCGACCCGCAGCGAGGAGACCGGGAAGATCACCATGCGGTAGCCCATTTCCTCGAACTCCGACGCTGTCATATAGGGCGTGCGGCCGAACTCGGTCATGTTGGCGAGAAGCGGCACGCCCTCCATGCGGGCGGCAAATTCGCGGAACATATCGACATTGGTCAGCGCCTCGGGGAAGATCGCATCGGCGCCGGCCTCCATGAACAGTTTCGCCCGCGCCACCGCGCCGTCGATCCCCTCGCTTGCCGCAGCGTCGGTGCGGGCGATGACGTAGAGATTGCGGCGGGCCTTGGCCGCTGCGGCGATCTTGGCGGCCATGTCATGCGGGTCGGCGAGCTTCTTGTCGTTCAGGTGGCCGCATTTCTTCGGCAGAAGCTGGTCCTCGATATGGACGCCGGCCGCCCCTGCATCCTCGAATGTGCGGACCATGTGCATCACGTTCAGCGCCTCGCCGTAGCCGGTGTCGCCGTCGACAAGCAGCGGCAGGCCGCTGGCCCGGGTGATCTGGCGGATGAAGAAGGCAACCTCGTCCACCGTGATCATGCCAAGGTCCGGAATGCCCATGGAAGCGGTCATCGCCGCGCCCGAAAGATAAAGCGCGTCAAAGCCGGCCTTCTTCGCCTGGAGGGCTGCCATGCCGTTGTGCACGCCGGGCATGGTGACGATGTCGCCCGCCTCCACCTGGCGGCGGAGGCGCAGGCCTGCGGGTTCTTGCGGAAGGTCGGCGGAAATCAGATAGGGCATGGCAATAATCCTGTCAGGCTCGCTCATTCATGGGCACGAAGGGCCGGTTGTCCGGGCCGGTGTAATTTGCGGCGGGGCGGATGATCTTGCCGTCCTCGCGCTGCTCGATGATATGGGCCGCCCAGCCGGCCATGCGGGCAATCACGAAGAGCGGCGTGAACATCGCCGTCGGCACGCCCATCATGTGATAGGAAACGGCCGAGAACCAGTCGAGATTGGGGAACATGCTGCGCGCATCCGCCATGGTGGTCTCGATCTTTTCGGCAATGTCGAACATCTTCATCGAGCCGGCTTCCTCGGAGAGACTGCGGGCGACTTCCTTGATCACCTTGTTGCGCGGATCGGAGACCGTATAAACCGGGTGCCCGAAGCCGATGATCACCTGTTTCTGCGCCACCCGTTCACGGATATCGGCATCGGCTTCTTCAGGCGTGTCGTAACGCTTCTGGATCTCGAAGGCGAACTCGTTTGCGCCGCCGTGTTTCGGCCCGCGCAAGGCCCCGATCGCGCCGCAGACGGCGGAATAGAAATCCGTGCCGGTACCGGTGATCGAGCGGGCGGTGAAGGTCGAGGCGTTGAACTCGTGCTCGGCATAGAGAATGAGCGAGGTGTGCATCGCCCGCACATGGCTCTCGCTCGGCGCCTTGCCGTGGAGAAGATGCAGGAAGTGCCCGCCGATCGAGGCGTCATCGGTCTCCACATCGATCCGCCGGCCATTATGGGAGAAGTGATACCAATAGAGCAGCATCGAGCCGAGCGAGGCCATCAGCCGGTCGGCGATGTCGCGCGCGCCCGCCTTGTTGTGGTCCGCAGCCTCCGGCAGCACGCAGCCGAGCACGGAGGCGCCGGTGCGCATCACGTCCATCGGGTGGGTGGCCGCCGGCAAAAGCTCCAGCGCGCCGCGCACCGCGGACGGCAGGCCGCGAAGGGCGGAAAGCTTGGCCTTGTAGGCGGCAAGCGTGGCGGCGCTCGGCAATGCGCCATAGACCAGAAGATAGGCGATTTCCTCGAATTCGCAGGTGTCGGCAATGTCGAGAATGTCATAACCGCGATAATGCAGGTCGTTGCCGCTTTGGCCGACGGAGCACAGCGCCGTATTGCCGGCGACGACGCCGGAAAGCGCCACGGATTTCTTCGGTTTCCTTGCTTCAGTCATGATCTCTCCTCCCGATCATGCGCCGCGCGGCGTCGGCCCTCCTCAAGGCCGAACCGGCGGCTCGGTTCTTATCTCCAGTCGAAAATGCCGGTTTTCGCCGGTGCACCGAGCTTGTCGGGCGCGACGACGAAATTCAGGCCGGAAAGTTCCTCCGGCGCAAGCGAGGTCAGCCGCTCGACGGTTGCAAGAAAGCGGTCCTGTTCGCCTGCCGCCACCACGCCATGGGCCAGCATGCGGAATTTCTTCACATAATCGGGCCGCGAAAAGGGTCGGTTTCCGAGCGGATTGGCATCGGCGATGGCCAACTGGTCCTCGATGATCCGTCCGTCCTCCATGGTAACGATCACATGGCCGCCGAAAGCCTTTTCGGCTGGATCATGGCTGTGATAGCGTCGCGTCCATTCCGGGTTCTCGGCCGTGGCGATCTTGTGCCACAGCGCAACCGTTTCCGGGCGTTTCGCCCGTTCCGGCGCATAGGAGCGCTCGTGGTGCCAGCCGCCGTCCTCGAGCGCCACGGCGAAGATGTACATGATCGAGTGGTCGAGCGTCTCGCGGCTGGCGTTGGGATCCATCTTCTGCGGGTCGTTGGCGCCGGTGCCGATCACATAATGGGTGTGGTGGCTGGTCTCGATCAGGATCGACTTCACCTTGGAAAGATCGCCGATCGCGGGGCCCATGCGGCGGGCAAGGTCGATCAGCGCCTGGCTCTGGTATTCGGCCGAGTGCTCCTTGGTGTAGGTGTCCATGATGGCGCGTTTTGCTTCGCCCTTTTCCGGCAGCGGCACGGTGTATTCGGCGCCGGGGCCGGAAAGGAGGTAGGCGATGAAGCCGTCCTCGCCCTCCCAGGCCGGCGACGGCGCGCCTTCACCGCGCATCACCCGGTCAACGGCCTCGACGGCCATCTTGCCGGCGAAGGCCGGCGCATAGGCCTTCCAGCTTGAGATCTCGCCCTTGCGCGACTGCCGTGTCGTGGTCGTCACATGCAGCGCCTGCTGCACGGCCTGGTAGATGGTCTCGGCATCAAGCCCGAGCGCGGTGCCGATGCCGGCAGCCGCCGACGGTCCCAGATGGGCGATATGGTCGATCTTGTGCTCGTGCAGGCAGATGCCGCGGACCAGATCGACCTGGACTTCATAGCCGGTTGCAATACCCCTCGCCAAGGCCTCGCCGGAAAGCCCGCAATGCTGGGCGACGGCCAGGATCGGCGGAATGTTGTCGCCGGGGTGGGAGTAATCTGCCGCAAGGAAAGTGTCATGATAATCAAGCTCGCGCACGGCAACGCCATTGGCCCAGGCTGCCCATTCCGGCGAAAAGCGCTTGTCGGCGGCAAGGCCGAAGATGGTCGCGCCGGGGGTAAACGGATGGGCGGTTGCCTGCGCCCGTGCGCTCACGGCCGGCCTGCGGGCGACGGAGGCGGCGGCCACGGCGGCATTGTCGATGATCCGGTTGCCGATCATCTCCACCACGTCATCGTCAAGCGCCACGGGGTCTGCCGCGACCTCGGCGATCTTCCAGGCAAGCTGGTCTTCGCGTTTCAGGTTTTCCGATGATTTGTGGGTGCGCACCTTGTGCTCGAGCATGACGTCTCCTCCCGCTTCAATGCCAACGCCGTTGTCCTCTGTTTGGCGCCGATTGTCCATCGGCGACAATGCAGCCATTAGTCTTAGGCAATTTGGCGGTTTCACGCAAAACGGCCCGCGCATGGCGGGCCGTCGCGTTCAGGCTATGCGGGCGGATCAGTCCGCAGCCACCGTGCGCTGTTCGATTTCCTCAAGCGTGATGCCCTTGGTTTCCGGCGCCACGGCGATCGCGTAGAAAATGCCGATCACGCAGAAGCCGGTGAAGATCCCGAAAGTCCCGACGATGCCGATGCCCGCCAGAAGTTCGGGGAACAGCAGGGCGACGACAAAGTTGAAGAACCAGTTGGCGATCGATGCCAGCGCCATGCCGCGCGGACGCAGTCTCAGCGGGAACAGTTCGGCCATGTAGAGCCAGGGCAACGGGCCAAGGCTGACGGCGAAGAAGGCGATGAAGGCGAAGATCCCGATCAAGGCCAGATAGGGGGTCGCGGCGACATCCATCATGGTCGCGACGGTTACCAGCGCCATGGAGGCGGCGGTGCCGAGAAAGCCCAGGATCAGCAGCTTGCGCCGGCCTATGGATTCAACCAGATACATGGCGACGATCGTCAGCGCCACATTGACGACGCCGATGCCGACGGTGGCCAGAAGCTGGGTCATGGTGCCGGAGAAGCCGGCGCTCTTGAAGATTTCCGGCGCGTAATAGATGATCGCGTTGATGCCGGAGAGCTGCTGCAGCACGAACACGATCATGGCAAAGCTCGTGACCGGCAGGATGCCCTTTTTCAGAAAGGTGCTCCATGCGGGGGTTGCTTCTTCATCCCTCGCGCTTTCCTTGATCTCGGCGATGATTTCATCGATTTCGGCATCGGAACTCTCCGGCTGCAGCTTGGCGATGATGTCGCGCGCCTTGTCGGCGTTCGAATTCAGCGTCAGCCAGCGCGGCGTTTCCGGCGAGAGCAGGATGCCGGCAAGGGCGATGATCGACGGGAACACGCCGACGCCGATCATCCAGCGCCAGTCGCCGGTGCCGCCGAAGGCCGCGTCCGACATGTAGGAAATCATGATGCCGATGGTGATCATCAACTGGAAGGCCGAAACGATGGTGCCGCGAATGCGTGCCGGCGCCACTTCCGCCAGGAACATCGGGGCTGTCATGGCCGATGCGCCGATGCCGACGCCGATCAGAAGGCGGGCGAGCGTCAGCACATATTGGTTGAAGGCGAAAGCGGAAATCAGCGAGCCGACGAGGAAGATCACGGCGCCGAGGATCAGCATCGGCTTTCGTCCGTAGCGGTCGGTGGTAACCATGGCAAGCAGCGTACCCGCCACCGCGCCGAGCGGCACGGCCGAGGTGATCACGCCCTCCATGAAAGGCGTGATGGTGAAATCCTGTTTGATGAACGGCAAAGCGCCGGAAATCACGCCCTGGTCAAAGCCGAAGAGCATGCCGAACAGTGCCGCCACGATGACGATGGCGATAAGCATTGGTTTCCTCCGCAAAATAAGGCGCAGCCGGCTTTCCGGCACGCCTGTCAGTTTTTTCTGTTTTCCGACCCTTAGTCTTTTTTTGTGAACGCTAGCTGAAAATTTCGCCTGCAGCCAAGGTTTCCTGACAACTTGAAGATGAGAATCGCCCTTGTTGTCAACTCAATTCGCCTTTTCGCGGCCGCAAGGAGTGTCGGCGCTTCTTGACCGGGCCGCACGACACGGGCATAGATGAGCGCATCCGAGGGGTGCGATCTTCGTCAGAGGATGCTGAGATGGCTTGAAGCCGAACCCTTGAACCTGATCCGGGTCATGCCGGCGTAGGAACGGAGTTTGGTGTTGAGCGATACGCCCATAAAATCAGCCTGTTTTGTTACGTCCGCTGCCCGGCTGCGCCGGGGAGAGGGGACTTGAGACAAAGCCTTGTCGCCGTTTTCAGATCTCTTCTGGTGGTGCTTGCACTCGTCCTGCTGTGGCAGGCGGTCGTCACGGCGCTTGAGCTGCCGCGCTATATCCTGCCCGCGCCCTCAGCCGTTGCCGCAAGGCTGTGGACCGGCCATGCTTCTCTGCTGACGAATGCCCTCATCACGCTGCGCGAGATCATCGCCGGCTTTGCCGCCGGCGCGGTTTTTGGCGCGGGCGCCGCCTTTCTGCTCGCCGGTTTTCCCCGGTTCGGACGTCTCGTCTGGCCGGCGCTCGTCGTGCTGCAATCCTTCCCGGTTTTCGTCATCGCGCCCATGCTGGTGCTCTGGTTCGGGTTCGGCATGACGTCCAAGGTGGTGATGACGATGATCATCGTCTTCTTTCCGGTCGCCTCGAATTTCGCCGACGGGCTTGCCCGCACCGACAGCGCCATCGTCAAGGCGGCGCATCTCGATGGGGCCGGACACTGGCAACTTCTCATTCTCATCCGGCTGCCGCTCGCCATGCCGCAACTGTTTTCGGGCCTGCGCATCGCAGCACCCCTTGCCCCTCTCGGCGCCGTCGTCGGCGAATGGGTGGGCGCTGCCGGCGGTCTCGGTTTCGTCATGGTGCAGGCCAATGCCCGTATGCAGGCCGATACGGTGTTTGCCGCCATGTTCATCCTGGCGCTCGAGGCCGTCCTGTTTCGCAAGGCGGTGGATCTTGCCGCGCCCTTTTTCACCCGCTGGTCGCCCGCCCAATGAGCGGCCGCGCGATTTCCCAAGGAGGATCAAATGCTCAAAAGACTAGCCCTCGCGGCCGCCCTGGCGCTTCTGCCCGGCCTTGCCGCCGCCAATGACAAGCTCAGCGTCATTCTCGAATGGTATGTGAACCCGGACCACGCACCAATGGTGATTGCCGAGGCAAACGGCTATTTCGCCGACGAGGGGCTCGACGTGGACCTCGTGCCGCCGGCCGATCCGTCCATGGTGCCGCGCATGGTCGCCGCCGGCCGGGCCGATATCGGCGTTCACTACCAGCCGAACCTCTATCTCGACCATGCCGCCGGCATCGACATCAAGCGCTTCGGCACGCTGGTCTCCACACCGCTCAACACGCTGACGGTAATGGCAAACGGACCGGTGCAGTCGCTCGCCGACCTGAAGGGCCGCAAGATCGGCTTTTCGGTCGCCGGCATCGAGGAGGCGGTGGTTTCCGCCATGCTCTCGAGTGCCGGGCTCACGCGAGACGACATCACGCTGGTCAATGTCAATTTCGCGCTTACCCAGTCGCTCCTCTCCGGTCAGGTCGATGCCACGATCGGCGCGTTCCGCAATTTCGAATTGACCCAGATGGCGATCGAAGGCGAGGAGGGCAAGGCCTTTTTCCCGGAGGAGAACGGCGTCCCGGTCTATGACGAGCTGATTTATGTGACCCGCAGCGACCTCATCGACGATGATCGCCTGCCGCGCTTCCTCGACGCGGTGGAACGCGCGACGATCTTCATCACCAACCACCCGGACGAGGCCTGGAACTCTTTCGCCGAGGCCTATCCCGATCTCGACGACGAACTGAACCGCACGGCCTTTGCCGATACCATCACTCGTTTTAGCAAGAGCCCCGCCGCCTTCGATGCCGGCCGCTACCAGCGGTTCGGCGCATTCATGGCGGAAAACGGACTGATCGAGGAGGCGCCCGAGGTTTCGGACATCTCGGTTTCGCTTTACGAGGGATAGGCCTTTCCGGCCTCAAATCGCCACAAAACCGGATTAGAAGGAACGAAATACAGGAAGGCGGCCACTGGCCGTCTTTCGCGTTTCGGTCTTTTTAAGTTGAAAGACGGACGGCGGCGCGTCGTCCCGAGGAAGACCGATCTCGATCATGCGCTTTTCAGCCTCAGGGAGATCGGAACATGAAACTAGCCGGCCTGGTGCTGGTGGTGATCGGCCTTGCCACCCTGACCATCCGTTTCGGCCTTTATCACTATCGCGACGTCGCTGGCGATATCGAGGGCAGTCTTCTGACCCCGCTCGCCCATCTCGTCCTCCTGGTCGGCGCCCTGCTTCTGGCGCTGCATCTCGTGCTGCGCTTCGTCCGGCATGTGATCTGGCACGATTGAGAGCGTCGTCGGCGGAGGGCGGCGGCCCTCAGCCGGCAATCTTCGAGAAGTCCGCCACCGTGCCGGTCGCCTCGCGGATCATCGCCAGCAACGCCAGGCGGTTTGCCCGCACGGCCTCGTCCTCGGTATTGACCAGCACATCCTCAAAGAAGGCGTCGACGGGTGCACGCAGCGCCGAAAGCGCCTCCATGGCGGCAAAGTAGTCTTCCCGCTTCGAGGCTTCGCGCGCCCTCTTCTCCGCCGCAAGAATGGCGTCGTGGAGCGCCTTTTCGGCATCGGTTTCAAACAGCGCCGGATCAACCGTGTCGGCAACCCGCGTCTTCTTCTTTTCTTCCGCAGCGAGAAGCTGTCCGGCGCGTTTTTCGCCCGCCAGCAGGTTCCTGCCGTCTTCTGAATCGAGGAATTTCGTCAGCGCCTCCACCCGCCGGGCAACGACTTCCAGATCATCCGCGTCCGCCGACAATACCGCGTCGATCAGATCGTGACGCGCGCCCATGTCGCGCAGATAGACCTTGAAGCGGTCGTGGAAGAAGGAGAGCAGGTCGCGGTCGTCGAAGACCGAAAGCAGCGGCAGGCGGACGCCGCGCTCCAGTATGATGCGGATGACGCCAAGCGCGGCGCGCCTCAAAGCATAGGGGTCGCCGGAACCGGTCGGCTTTTCGTCGATCGACCAGAAGCCCGTCAGCGTGTCGAGCTTGTCGGCGAGCGCCACCGTCAGCGAGACCTTGTTGCGCGGTACGACATCGGAGGGGCCGAGCGGCTTGTAGTGTTCCTCGATGGCGGCCGCGACATCCTCGCTCTCGCCCTGCAGAAGCGCGTATTTGCGGCCCATGGCGCCCTGAAGCTCGGGGAATTCGCCGACGGCCTCGGTGCGAAGATCCGCCTTTGCCAGAACCACGGCGCGGTCCACCTCGGCCGCATCGGCGCCAACGATCGGGGCCAGATCCCCTGCCAGTTTGCGGATGCGGTCGACGCGGGCGCCCTGGCTGCCGAGCCTGGCGTGGAAGGTCACGTTCAGCGCGTCGAGCTTGGCCATGCGCTGGTCGAGCGGTTTCTTCAGGTCGAGGCCGAACTGCGCCGCCGATTTCTTAAGCGTCGCAAGGTCCGGCAGGTCGCGCTGGTCCATATGCCAGAAATGCAGCGCGTCGGAGAGGCGCGCGCGCACGACCTTGCCGTTGCCGTAGCGGATTTCCTTGCCGCCGTCGGTGGCGGCGATGTTGGCAACCAGGATAAACTTGTTGGTGAGGCTGTCCTCGCCATGCTTCCTGACGACGAAGCATTTCTGGTTGGTCTTGATCGTCAGGCGGATGATCTCGTCCGGGATTTCGAGGAAGGCTTCCTCGAATTCGCCGAGCAGCACCTGCGGATATTCGACAAGGCCGGCAACCTCGTCCAGAAGCCCCTCATCCTCGACCACGTCGAGCCCGTTGGCAAAGGCCAGATTGGCGGCGTCATCGCGGATGATATCCTTGCGCCGGTCGGCATCGAGAATGACGCAGGCCTTTTCCAGGCCCGCCGCATAATCGGCGAACCGCCTGACCTCGAAGGGTTCCGGCGCGTGGAAACGGTGACCATAGGTGACATTCGAGGCGGCAATGCCGTCGATCTCGAAATCGATGACCCTGGTTTCCTCGATCTCCGTGCCGAAGGTGCAAACGATCGACTGCAGCGGCCTCACCCAGCGCAGCGCGCCGGGCTCGGAAGACGCAGCGCCCCAGCGCATCGATTTCGGCCATGGGAAGTTGCGGATGATGCCGGGCATCACGTCGCGGATGATCTCTTCGGCATCGCGTCCGGGCTTTTCGATGACGGCGACGTAGAAATCGCCCTTCTTCGGGTCCGACTGGATCTGCGCCTGGGAAATGTCGTCAAGGCCAGCGCCGCGCAGAAAGCCCGCGACCGCCTTTTCCGGCGAGCCGACGCGCGGGCCCTTGCGCTCCTCGCGCACATCGGCCGAGCGCGCCGTCAGCCCGTGGATGTCGAGCGTCAGCCGGCGCGGGGTGAAATATTCGCGCGCGCCCTCATAGGTCAGACCCGCATCCACCAGCGCATCGGTCACGCGCTTCTTCAGTTCGCCTGCCGCCTGGCGCTGCATGCGGGCGGGGATTTCCTCGGAACGGAGTTCAAGCAAAAGGTCGGGCATGGGACAGCTTCTATCGTGGTCTGAATGTCGGTGACGGCGTGTTAGCAAGCCCGGCGGCAAAAGTCATCCGGGAATAGAGGTTTTGGAAGGTCCGACGGCACAGAAGCGCCGCCGCGCCACGCAATTGCCGGATTTTGGGATCCATCATGCAGCATGAACAGAAAAATCGCAGTCCCATTCTCCGCGCTTGCCCTTATGGCGCTTGCCGCCGCGCCCGCCCAGGCGGAAACGATGTTGCCGCAGGGCCACTACAAGACGGCCTGCCTGCCGATCGGCAAGAATGACCGCCACGGCTTTATCGCCGAGGTGACGATCGAAGGCGCAGTTCTGTCGGCGACCGCGCAATCCTATGCGCATGACAACTGCGATGTCCCGACCGTGAAGGCGGAGTATCGCGGCGTTATCGAGGAGGCCAGCCGCCAGGAAAACCATATCGATTTCGTTCAGCGCACCGGTCCGTTCCTCTACACATTGCTGCTGCCCGAAGTGACGACCTATTACAACGCCAATATCGGCTCCGCCGGCTGCGATATCGGTGACTGGGAAACCGGCGTCCCGCGCGATGTTTCGGGCAAGACCTGCGCGCCCTACACCTTCCCGGAGGTCGGCTCCAGGCTGAAGGACCGGCTCTGGATCAAGGGCGACCGGATATCCTTCGGCCATCTTCCGCTCAGCTGGCAGAACGAGGCCGATGGCGGCTTTCCCGAGACGTCGTCTCCGATAAGCTTCGTCAGGGTCGAGGACTGAGCCGCCTACCAGCCGCCGCCGCCACCACCGCCGCCTCCGCCTCCGGAGAAGCCGCCGCCGCCGGAAAAACCGGAGGACGAGGTGTTTTGCGTCGGCATGGAGGACGACATGGTGGACGCCATGGAGGAGGAGAAGCTGCCGATCTGGTCGGACAGGTTCTGGTGGCGAAAATCCCCGTAATACCAGTAGGGCGAATAATAGCTCGCCGTGCCCGCCGCGATTGCCGCCGTCAGCCATGTGTCGAAGGTCTTCGACCATGGTTTTTCAACGCCGAGCGCCACGGCATAGGGCAGCAGCGTCTCGAAGTGCTGCGGCGACATTTCCGGCGCGCCCGCAAGGTTCATGCGGTTTGCCTCGGCAAGAGTCAGATATTGTTTCAGCCCGGCGATCTCGTCCATTTTCTTCCGACCCGAAGGCGTCGGCGCGCCCATCAGGAAAAAGAACAGGAGGTTCATCAGCACGACCCCGCCGACGGAGGCGATCACCGCCCAGTCCTCGGCGTAAAGATGCGAGCTTGCGAGCGTCAGCAGCAGGCCGCCGAGCGCGTGGACGGCGAAGAAGCCGAATATGCCGATGCCGATCAGCAGGCCGACGGCCGAACCGAAACTGCGGCCGCGCCGGCGGAAACTGCGGGCGAAGGAGGCCGCGAAAGTGCTGATGACGATTGACATAAACCCCGATACCAGCAGAACCGGCACCACATCTTTGGAGATATAGCCGAAGGCGAAGAGCGCGATGACGGAGATAACCGAAAGCGCGACGCCGCCGATCGTGTAACCGATATTGGTGACGAAATAATCGCCGCGGTGCTCGCGCGTGATGGCGGAGGTGAAGGCGCTTGCCATGGAGGCGACCGACTTGCCATGGGCCTTGTCGACGATGAAGACGCCGCCGGCATCGTCGACGGCCTTCAGCAGCGCCTTCTGGCCGGGCGGCAAAGCGGGGTCGAAGGGCTTATCGGTGCGCTTCAGCGTCATGCCCTTCTTCGGCTCGTCGATGATCAGGAAGCCCTTGACCGCGAGGTCGATCGCCGTTGCCGCGATCGCGTCAAACCGGCTGGAGCCGAAACCCTGGTTCTCGACATAGGAGACGAGCGCCGGTGAAAGGCCTTCCGGCGGGTCCCAGCGCGGCACGACGATGCCGGCCGGCGGATCGCGGCCCACGCGCAGCCATGAGAGAAGATAGTAGGCAAAGACCAGCAAAAGACCGGCAAAGCCAATGAAATAATTGCGATAGTCGCTCAGGAACCAGCTGGCGCTCTCGGCATCGGTCGGCGCGTCGATCGCCCCCTTGGGCACGGCGATGACGACGGAAAGGCCTTCCTTCGGTCCAAGGGGAGCCGTCGTCTCGAAGGTGACGACATTGCCGTCGGTCGAAACCGTGGCGTTCTTGTCGCGCGAACCGTAGGCGCCGGTATAGAAGGTCGTGTCCGTCGGCTTCACGCCCTCAGGGAGGGTGATCACCGCTGTCGCCTTTTCGATCGGGAAAGCCCAGAAATTGCCGGTCGCGTTCCAGTAGATCTCGTCGTGATCGTCGAAATAGCGCACCTGCCGGTCGGTCTCGTAGGTGAGCTGATAGGTGTGGTTGCCGGGCGAAACCGTGGCATCGGCCGATCCCAGATAGATGCGGATGCCGCCCGATATGCTCTCCGTATGGTGGTCAACCGGCTTGCCGTCGAGCGTCGCGGATTTCAGGTCGAAGGTCACCTGGCCGGAACGGCCATCGTCATTGCGGAAGGTCAGCGGGAAATCGCGATAGATGCCGCGCTTGATCTGGTCGCCTTCGGCGTGGACGGCGATCGTCTCGGTGACGTCGTAGAGGCCGGATTTCTCGACGGTGACATTGGAGGTGAAGCTGTTGATGACCTCGGCTGCCTGGACGGGGGTGACGGCAAGAAGGAGCGTTGCGAGGAGGGTGGCGGCGAAGGGTGCCCGCCGATCTCCCACCTTGAGGGGGAGATGTCGCGAAAGCGACAGAGGGGGGTGAACCCTCTCGATCGGACTCAGAGTGCGCGGCTTTCGCTGCGCCCCTCTCTGCACCTCAAGGGGGGAGATTGAAGGGTGTGCCGCTGCGAAGTTCGCGCGAGCCCACAAGACCCACCGCATGGCAAAACCCCGCAAATCTGACAGTGTCCGGTTCGCCATGGTGCTTCCCCTCAGGTTTCGTACTTAACGCCCAGCGAAGCGAGCGCGTCCCAATATCCCGGATAGGTCTTGCCGACGCAAAGGGGATCGAGAATGGTGATGCCGGAAATCTTCAGGCCCGCAAGCGCAAAGCACATGGCAATGCGATGATCTGCAAAAGTGTCGATTTCGGCCGGCAGATGCTGACCGGCGAGGGCGGGATCGGCATGGACGATGAGGTCATCGCCATCTTCCTCCGCCAGTCCCTCGCGGATCGCGTTCAGTCCCAGCGACAGCGCCCGCGTGCGGTCGCACTCCTTGACGCGCAGGTTCTCGATGCCGGTAAAGCGTACGGGCGAATTGTTGAAGGCGGCGAGCACGGCAAGCGTCGGCACGGCGTCCTGCATCTGGCTGCCGTCGATTTCCGCCGGCATGTGCGGGAAGGAGGCGATCACGCCATAGGCCTTGGCATCGGGCTGGGTGAAGCTTTCCGCCGGCGTGCCGATGTCGATCGATCCGCCGGTGAGCTTTTCTGCCGCCCATAGATAGGTCGCGGCAGACGCATCCGGCTCAATGTGGAAGTCGGCCGCGCGGTAGCCGGTCGGCAGCACTTTCCAGGTCGCCTCGTCCACCTGCTCGACCTTGGCGCCGAAGGCGACCATGGCATCCAGCGTCAGGCCGATATAGCCGCGCGCGCCGATCTCCTTGCCGGTCAGCGCAATCGTCACCGGTTCCGTCGTGCCCTCGGGCGCAAGCGGGGCTGCCATCAGCAGGGCTGAGACATACTGGCTGGACAGCCCGGCGTCGATCTCCACCCGGCCCGTGCCGAAATGGCCCTGCCCCTCGATCGTCACCGGCGGGCAGCCGGTCGGCGCTTCCGCCTTGATTCCGAGGCTTTGTAACGCGATCACCAGGGGGGCGATCGGGCGTTTGTGCATGTGTTCGTCGCCGTCGACGATCACAATGCCCTCGACGGCTGCGGCGGCTGCCGTCAGAAACCGCGTCGCCGTGCCGGCATTGCCGAGGAAGAGCGGACCGGAGGGCGCTTGAAGACGCCCCGTTCCCGTGACGACGAAGCTTGTTTCGTCGGGCTCGTCCACGGAAACGCCCATGGCGCGCAGCGCATTGGCCATGTAGCGCGTGTCATCGCTCTTCAGCGCTCCCGTCAGCCGGCTGGTGCCGCGGGCAAGGCCTGCGAGCAGCAGCGCGCGGTTGGTGATCGACTTGGAGCCGGGCGGGTTGACCTTGCCGGAAAGGGCATGGCCGGGCGGAATGACAGTGAGCCTGTCCTTGTTCATGCGTAAGACTTTCATCCAGAGCGCGCCCAGGAAAAGTGGATGCCGGTTTTCCGTCCGGACACGCGAAAAAATCAGAACGAGACGTTGGGGACCGCCCGGTCGGCGGGCTCTTCGATCTCGAAATAGTCGCGCTTTTCAAAGCCGAACTGACCGGCGACGATATTGCTCGGGAAGCTCTCGACCTTGACGTTCAGCTCCCGCGTCGCGCCGTTATAGTAGCGCCGCGCCATCTGGATTTCGCTTTCGGTCTTTTCGAGCGAGGCCTGCAGATCGGCGAAGTTCTGGTTGGCCTTCAGATCCGGATAGGCTTCCGAGAGCGCGAAGAGGCGACCGAGCGCCTGGGTCAGCTCGCCCTCGGCCCGGGCGCGGCCGGTAACATCATTGGCGGCGACCGACTGCGCCTTGTTGCGCTTTTCGACAACCTCTTCCAGCGTGCCGCGCTCGTGGCTCGCATAGCCCTTCACGGTCTCGACCAGGTTCGGGATGAGATCGGCGCGGCGTTTGAGCTGCACGTCGATGCCGGACCAGGCCTCCTCGGCCGTCTGGCGCGCGCGCACCAGCGCGTTGTAGAGCGAAATCACGAAGCCCGCGATCGCGCCGATGATCACGATCAGGATGATAAGGGTTGTCAGCATGCGCGTCTCCCAAGCTCAACGATCAGGCGCGGTCAATAACGCCCCCTTGATCAGGTCAGGCCGCTTTCGGCTGGAACCCGCCTGCTTCCGTCAGAAGATAGGCTTCTCCGCAGGCTTTGGCCAGTGTGCGGACCCTGAGGATATAGCTCTGCCGCTCGGTGACCGAGATCACGCCGCGCGCATCCAGCAGGTTGAAGAGATGCGAGGCCTTGATGCACTGGTCATAGGCCGGAAAGACGCATTTGTGCAGGCTGGCCGCATCGCCCGGCGCGCCGGCTGCAAGCAGCGCTCGGCATTCGGCCTCGGCGTCGAGAAAGTGGCGGTGCAGCATCTCGGTATTGGCATATTCGAAATTGTGGCGCGAATATTCCTGCTCGGTCTGCAGGAAGACTTCGCCATAGGTGACCTTCTCGTCGCCCTCGCGGCCGTTGAAGTTGAGGTCGTAGACATTGTCAACGCCCTGCACATACATGGCCAGCCGCTCAAGGCCATAGGTCAGTTCGCCGGCCACCGGCGCGCATTCGATGCCGCAGACCTGCTGGAAATACGTGAACTGCGAGACCTCCATGCCGTCGCACCAGCATTCCCAGCCAAGGCCCCAGGAGCCCGTCGTCGGGTTTTCCCAGTCGTCCTCGACAAAGCGGATATCGTGCAGCAGCGGATCAAGGCCGATCGCCTTCAGCGAGCCGAGATAGAGCTCCTGCAGGTCCGGCGGCGAGGGCTTCAGGAGCACCTGACACTGGTAGTAATGCTGCAGCCGGTTCGGGTTTTCGCCGTAACGCCCGTCGGCGGGCCGGCGCGAGGGCTGTATATAGGCGACGTTCCAGCGCTTCGGTCCGAGCGCCCTGAGCGTCGTCGAGGGATGCAGCGTGCCGGCGCCCACTTCCATGTCATAGGGCTGAAGAATGGCGCAGCCCTTGTCGGCCCAATAGGCCTGCAGCGTCAGGATCAACCCCTGAAAGGAGCGCTTCGGGTGCATATGCGGCTTGATTTCGGACATCTCGGACATGGCATTCGGTCTCTCTGGAAGAATGACCGGTGAAGTGCCACTAAAGCGGCGAGGGGTCAAGTGGCGGAAGGCCGGGCAGCCGGGCCGAGAAGGAAAGGAAGGGGCGGCGGCACGATGCCCCGCCCCCCTTTTTCAGCTTCGCCTATTCCGCAGCGGGCGAAAGCGGGCGGAACTCGTCCTTGGTCGGCGTCATCAGGCTCACCACCCAGATGGCGATGAAGGCGACGATGAAGCCCGGGATGATCTCGTAAACGCCGGGGCCGCCGAGGAAGCTCGAGCCCCAGCCGAGCGAAATCCAGATGATGACGGTGAGCGCGCCGGCGACGAGACCCGCGACCGCGCCCGCGCCCGACATGCCGCGCCAGGTGAGCGACAGGATGATCAGCGGACCGAAGGCGGCACCGAAGCCGGCCCAGGCATTGGAGACGAGGCCGAGAACCTTCGAATCCGGGTCCCAGCCGATGATTGCGGCGACGATGGCAACGACCAGCACGAAGAAGCGGCCGATATTGACCATTTCCCGCTCGCTCGCATGGCGGCGCAGGAACAGGCGGTAGAAATCCTCTGTCAGCGAGGACGAGGCCACCAGAAGCTGGCTCGAGATCGTGCTCATGATCGCCGCCAGCAGCGCCGCCAGAAGGAAACCGGTCACCAGCGGAACGAAGAGCTGGTTGGCCAAAACGATGAAGATGGTCTCGGGGTCGGCGATGTCGATATTGTTGCCGACCACATAGGAGCGCCCGAAAATACCGAGCCCGACGGCGCCGGCCAGCGAGATGATCATCCAGGCCATGCCGATATTGCGCGCCTTCGGCACGTCCTCGACCGAACGCACGGCCATGAAGCGGACGATGATGTGCGGCTGGCCGAAATAGCCGAGCCCCCAGGCGACCGCCGAGAAGAAACCGACCACGGTCAGCCCGTGGAACATCGACAGGAAGTTCGGGTCGACGCTCAGCATCCGCGCTTCCGACACGCCGACGCCGCCGGCCTTGTAAACGACGACGAGCGGCATGATCACGAGCGCCAGCATCATGATGCAACCCTGGACGAAGTCGGTCAGGCTGACGGCAAGAAAGCCGCCGATCAGCGTGTAGACCAGAACAATGCCCATCGTCAGGATGATGCCGGTCTGGTAGGCGGAGAGACTGCCGATGTGGATGAGGTCGGGGAAAGCGGTGTCGAACAGCTTGCCGCCGGCGACAAGTCCGGAGCCGGTATAGACGGCGAAGAAGACGACGATGACGATCGCCGACACGCTTCGAAGCGCCATCGCCTTGCTGGGAAAGCGTTTCGACAGGAATTCCGGAATGGTCAGGCTGTTGTCATAGCGCTCGGTCTGCTCGCGCAGCCGGGGCGCGACGATGATCCAGTTGAAGAAGGCGCCGATGACAAGGCCGATCCCGATCCAGCTCTGCGTCAGGCCGGATACGAAGAGCGCGCCGGGAAGCCCCATCAGGAGCCAGCCGCTCATGTCGGATGCGCCGGCCGAAAGTGCGGCGACGGCCGGCGAAAGCTGACGCCCGCCGAGCATGTATTCTTCGGAATTGGACGTGGATTTGCGCCAGGCATAAATGCCGATGGCGATCATCAGAACGAAATAGAGTGTCAGACTGACAGTGACGCCGAAGCTCATGGCAGGTTCCCTTGCTGGAGGTCTGAACCGATCCGGTTCCTCGAGAGGAAATCGCGAGCGCCTCAGGCCGCCGCGCCTTCCGTTTTCCGGGGAGTTGCCTGACCGAAAAACCCTCGCGCCAGGGATATGGCAGGGAAGGGTCACCCCGTCAGAATCGGCGCATTGCGCAACTCCGCGTGAACGGTTCGCAGCTTGTCGGCGATTGGATTTTGCCGTTCACAGACAAAGTGTAACACTTTGATGAAAGTGGCGGCAAGTCGGTTGAAAAATGTCAATTATGCGGCGGAGGGCGGCGGTGGCCCTCCGATGCCCGCGCGGCGTCGCGGACTGAAGGCGCCCGCTTCAGGGCGCGTCGGTCTTCTTCACGTAATATTCGCCGGTCGCCGGGTCCTTCACCAGCGTGCCAGTGGCGCCGTTTTTCTGCTCGGCGCGCTTCTGTTCGCCGCGCGCGGTGACGGCTTCCGCGTCGTTGATGAACTTGCGGTAGAGCATGTAGCCGCCGCCCGCAATGGCGGCGAGAACCATAAGCCGTCCCATATCGGCCTCCTCACAAACCGTAGCGCGCCCATAATGCGCGTTCTTCCGCCGTTTCGGCAAGCCCCGAAGCGAGGCCCGCGCCGATTTCCGGGGCGGAAAGGCCGATGCCGGCAACCCCCGGCTTGGCGCGGCCGAGAAGATTGGTCGGCGTCGAGACGAGCTTCATCTCCGCCTTGTCGCCGTAACGCGCCTTCAGCGTCGCGCGCATCTCGCCGATACCGTCGACCAGACCGAGCTCCGCGCCCCTGATGCCGCTCCAGAACAGGCCGGAGAAGAGGTCCGGGTCGTCGGCAAGCTTTTCGCCGCGTCGTTCCTTCACCATCTGGATAAAGACCTGGTGGATTTCGCCCTGCAGGTCCTTGAGGAAGGCGACGTCCTTTTCCTTTTCCGGCTGGAAGGGGTCGAGCATCACCTTGTTCTCGCCGGCGGTATAGACGCGCCGCTCAACGCCGATCTTCTCGATCAGCCCGGTAAAGCCGAAGCCGCCGGAGACGACGCCGATGGAGCCGACGATCGAGGTCGGGTCGACGAAGATCTCGTCACCGGCGAGCGCGATCATGTAGCCGCCGGAGGCCGCGACGTCCTCGACGAAGATCAGCACCTTCTTGTTCTTTTCCTCGGAAAGCGCGCGGATGCGGCTGAAGATCAGACGCGACTGCACGGGAGAGCCGCCGGGCGAATTGAGCGAGATGGCAACGCATGGGCTCGCCTTCAGCGAAAACGCCTTGTCGAGCGCGGCAGAGACGGAGGCGAGGTTGAGACTGCGCCGTCCGGGGGAGCCGCCGGCCATGATCGCGCCGGAAAGCCGCACCACCGGAATGATCGTCTTGTCCTTGCGGAACCGCTTGGGGATCAACCCGGAAACCAGCCTCTTCATCCTGTCCTCGCCTCGCAAAATCGTTTCAACGCATGTATGCGCAGCCGCAGCAAAGACAAGGGCGAGCTTTAAAGATTCGCGCGTCGCGTCACGCCGTTGCGCGGATAGGATGCGCGGCCGTTGTTGAGGTCATCGACGAGCGGCAGGAAGGCGTGGCTGTCGCTTGCGTGCATAACGAGGGCCGGGCGCAGCGAAAGCCGGGCGCGCGATCCCTTGACGGCGGAGACGAGAATGCGGAACGCTTCCTCGCCGCTGCGGGCATGCACCGGCGTGATCTCGATCCCGCCGAAGCGCTTTCCGCATGCCGCGATGATCTCGCCGATCGACTGCGGCCTTGCAATCAGCGAGAGCACGCCGCCGGGCTTCAAAATGGCGCCGGCGGTGCGGATCCACTGTTCGAAAAGCCCGTCCGTCATGGCATGGGCGACGCCCTTCAGCGCATCGGGCGTGCGGCGGTCCGCCGTCCAGTTGAAGGGCGGGTTCATGATCACATGGTCGAACGCGTCATCGGTGAGGCCGGCGGTGTTGCGGGCTGCACCCTTCAGCGTCACATCGGCTTCATGCACGACAACGCGACCGGAGAGCGCGGCATTTTCCGCAAGGGCCAGCGTCTGCCGGGCGAAATCCGCCATTTCGGCGGAAATCTCGTAGAGGCGCACTTCGGCTTGCGGCAGGCGCGCGGCAACGGCAAGGCCGGCCGCGCCAGCGCCTGCGCCGAGATCGGCGACCTTAAGCCGGCCGTCGCCCTCCACCATCGCGGCCAGGAGCATGGCGTCCATGCCGGCCCGGTGGCCCCGGCCTTTCGGCTGGACAAGGAAGAAGCGTCCGCGATGGAAGGCGTCGATCGTCTTTTCAGGCATCGCGCTCATTCAGGTTTCAGCTCCTTGCCAAGCCCCGCCTCGGTCAGGATCGCGCGCGCTTCCGCCAGCTGGTCCTCCTCCACCATCAGCCGGCGCGGCAACAGGCCGAGCGAGCCTTCCATGACGCTCATTGACCGGTCGGCCACGAAAAAGTGAATGCCGGCATCTTTCAGAAGGCTCTCGGCAAGGCCCAGAACCACGGCGTCATTGGTGCGCATCAGATTGGTCAGGCCCATATCAAACTCCCGATTTTGAATGAAAAGGAACAATTTGCCCCTTGTCGCTCCCGCTGCCGCTCCCTATTGTCGGCGAACAGAATTCAACAGGAGCGTGCTGCTTTGGGCGCCGTTACATCGCTGGCAAAAGAGAACAAACCAACAGGCTCGGTCAAGCCCATCGTGGACCTGACCGCGGCGGACATGGAGCGTGTCAACAAGCTTATCCTGTCAAAGGCAGGCTCCGATGTCGAGATGATACCGGAAGTTGCCAATCACCTGATTTCGTCCGGCGGCAAGCGCCTGCGTCCGATGCTGACGCTCGCGACCGCCGCGATGTTCGGCTATCGCGGCGATTATCACGTCTATCTCGCCACCAGCGTAGAGTTCATGCATACGGCCACCCTGCTGCATGACGACGTGGTTGACGAGAGCGACATGCGGCGCGGCAAGTCGTCCGCACGGATGATCTGGGGCAACCAGGCGAGCGTGCTTGTCGGCGATTTCCTGCTCGGCCAGGCCTTCCGCATGATGGTGGAGACCGGTTCGATGGAGGCGCTGAAGGTGCTTTCCAACGCCGCCGCCGTGATTGCCGAGGGCGAGGTGCTGCAGCTTTCCGTCGCCAAGAAGATGGACACCACGGAAGACGACTATATCGCCGTCATCCGCGGCAAGACGGCCGAGCTTTTCGCTGCCGCAGCGGAAGTCGGTCCGATCATCGCCGGGGCGTCGGACGCCGAACGCACGGCGTTGCGCGACTATGGCATGGCGCTCGGCCTTGCCTTCCAGCTTGTCGATGACGTGTTGGATTATGGCGGATCCAGCGCCGATCTCGGCAAGAATGTCGGCGATGATTTCCGCGAGGGCAAGGTGACCATGCCGGTGATCCTCGCGCATCAGCGGGGCGACGCCGAGGAGAAGGCTTTCTGGCGCAGCGCGATCGAGGACGGCGAGAACGACGATGTCGCGCTTGAGAAGGCGCGCCGGCTGATCGCCAAACACAACGCGCTTTCCGATTCGATTTCCCGGGCGCTTGCCTATGGCGATGCTGCGCGGGCGGCGCTGGCGCCGCTTCCCATGTCGACCGGCCGGCATGCGCTCGAAGAAGTGATCGATTACTGCATCGCCCGCATCAGTTGACGCCGGTGGCGGGCGGGCCCGCCTTTCCCACCGTATCGCCGATGAAAGGTTCCTGATGACGAACACGATCCCGATGAAACGGCTCTTGACGACGGCAGCCCTTGCCGCCGCGCTGATGCTGCCCCTCTCGGCTTCCGCCGAGACGAACAGCGACAGCGAGGCAGCGCTCGATGCCGCCATGGAGGCTGTGAGCGCGGAGAGCTTTGCCGGCGCGCTGCTTGCCGGCCAGACGGCCGCCTTCGACAACGATCTCGACCGGGCGGTTGCCTATTTCCGCCGCGCGCTGCAGTACCGGCCGGAAGATGCCGGAACCAACAATCAGCTGTTCATCGCGCTGATCTTCAACGGCGACCTGAAGGGCGCCGAGGCCCAGGCGGCCAAGACCACGGACGAGCCGCAACTCGTGCCCCTGCGCGAGCTTTCGCTGGCGCTCGCCGCCCTTTCCGAGGAACGCTACGACGACGCGATCACCATGCTGGATGATTTCGGCGGCAGCGCGCTCGATGAACTCGTCTCGGCGCTGCTGAAGGCCTGGGCGCTGACGGGCAAGGGCGAGCCCGATGCCGCGCTTGCCGGGCTGGAGGCGCTTTCCGGTCCGCCCTGGTACGATCTCTTCGTCAACTACAATGCCGGGGCGATTGCCGCCCTTTCCGGCGAAACGGCGAAGGCCCGGACCCATCTCAACGCCGCGCTTGCCGACCGCGAAGGCGGCGTCACCGCGCCCGACACCATGCTGGCGACCGTGATCGGCCTCGCCGCGATCGAGCAGCAGGCCGGCAATACGCGCAAGGCCCTGGACACGGTTTCCGTCGCAGAGACCTACGGCCTCAATGCCGCCGTGCTGGAACCGATCCGCGAGCGGATCGAGGCAGGCGCGCCGGTCATGGGCCTGCCGGAAACGGCGAAAGCGGGGGCGTCCGGCGTGCTGTTCGAGATCGCCGCCGCGCTCAATCAGGGCACCGCCGACGATATCGTCTCGCTCTATCTCGCGCTTGCCGAGGCGCTCAATCCTGGCTCGCCGGACGTGCTCTATCTGAGCGGCGTCGTGGAAGCGGCCAATGACAGGCCGGAACGCGCGCTCTCCTATTTTTCCCGCATTCCGGAAGACGCGACGCAGTATCGCCTTGCCGAGCTGCAGCAGGGGATCGCCCTTGCCGAACTCGACCGCAAGGACGAGGCGGTCGAGATGCTCTACGCCATGGTCGAGGATGCGCCCGATGACAGGCGCGGTTATCTGGCGCTTTCGGGCGTGCTGTCCAGCGAAAAGCGGTTTGCCGAAATGGCAGAGGTGCTCGACCGCGCGGCGAGCCGTATCGGCCCGGTGGCCGCGCCGGAGGACTGGAGCATTTTCTACCGCCGCGGCATCGCCTATGAACGGCTGAAGGAATGGGACAAGGCCGAGCCCAATTTCCTGCGCGCGCTCGAGCTCTATCCCGACCAGCCGCAGGTGCTGAATTACCTTGGTTATTCATGGATCGACCAGGGCATGAACCTCGAAGAGGGCCTCGACCTGATCAACCAGGCCGTCGACCAGCGTCCCGATGACGGCTACATCGTCGATTCACTCGGCTGGGCCTATTACCGGCTCGGCCGCTACGAGGATGCGCTGCGCGAGCTCGAGCGGGCCGTCGCGCTCGATACCGGCGATCCGACCATCAACGATCATCTGGGCGATGCCTACTGGCAGGTCGGCCGCAAGCTCGAGGCGATCTATCAGTGGAACAAGGCGCTGGCCGCCGAGCCGGACGAGGATCTCATTCCCGAGATCAAGGCGAAGATCGCCCACGGCCTTCCTGCCGAGAGGCAAGATGATGACAGCCCGCTGGCGCAGTCGCCGGAGGGTGATGGCGGGACGGTTCAGTGACGGAGGCGCCTGCCGGCGGCGCGATTTGTGAATTTGCCGCCGCAAAGATCAATCTCGCGCTGCATGTGACCGGGCAACGCGGCGATGGCTATCATCTGCTCGATTCGCTGGTGACCTTCGCGGATCTTGGCGATCGGCTGACCTTCTCACCGTCCGAATCCGACCGTTTTACCCTCTCCGGCCGCTTTGCCGGTGACCTGCCGCATCACGATGATCCCCGAACCGGCAATCTAGTGCTGAAGGCGCGCAATCGCCTGCGCGAGACGACTGTTGAAGCCGGCGAAGCCGCCGGGCCGGTTCATATCCATCTGGAAAAGAACCTGCCGCCCGCCGCGGGCATCGGCGGCGGCTCCGCCGATGCGGCCGCGGTGCTGCGCGGGCTCGACCGGCTGTGGCAGCCCGGGCTCGACGCGGAGACGCTGGCGCGGATTGCCCTCTCGCTTGGCGCGGACGTGCCCATGTGCCTCTCCTCCCGCCCGCTGGTCGCGCGCGGGATCGGCGATATCATCGTGCCGGCGACCGGATTTCCCGGTCTTGATATGGTGCTCGCGAACCCGCTGCGGCCGATCGCGACGCCGGCCGTGTTTGCGGCCCTGGAGAATCGCCACAATCCGCCGCTATCCATCGAGGGGCAGACCCCGGCGGACGCGTCGGAATGGATCGCCCTCGTGCGAGAAAGCCGCAACGACCTGCAGCTAGCCGCAAGCCGGATCGCGCCGGTCATTCATGGCGTGCTCGATGCGTTGTCGTCGGCGGGCGCATCGCTTGCCCGCATGTCGGGTTCGGGCGCGACCTGTTTCGGCCTGTTTGACGATGCTGAAAGCGCGCGGGCGGCTGCCGACCGGCTTGCCCATGCCCGCCCGGACTGGTTCGTGGCGGCAACCGCAACCCTTGCCGAAGGAGACGACGATCATGTCTGAACGCCGCTTCATTCCCGTCCGCTTCGCCGTGCTGACCGTCTCCGACACGCGTACGCCTGACGATGACCGCTCGGGCGACACGCTTGCCGAGCGCATCGCCAGGGCCGGCCATACGCTCGCCGACCGACGCATCGTCGGCGACGACCGCGCGGCGATCACGGCCGTCGTCAAGGACTGGTGCTGGAACCAGGCGGTCGACGTGGTTCTGACGACGGGCGGCACGGGCTTTACCGGCCGGGATGTAACGCCCGACGCAATCGAGCCGATGTTCGAGAAGCGCATGGACGGTTTCTCCGCCGTCTTCCACCGGATTTCCTTCGAGAAGATCGGCACCTCGACCGTGCAGTCAAGGGCGACAGCCGGGCTTTGCAACCAGACTTTCGTCTTCGTGCTGCCCGGCTCGCCCGGCGCCTGCCGCGATGCCTGGGACGGCATTCTGGAAAAACAGTTCGACTACTGTCACATGCCCTGCAATTTCGTGGAAATCATGCCGCGTCTCGACGAGCACCTGAAGCGCGGCTGATTGCGCGGAGGTCAGACCCTGACGGAGGCCCAGGCGGGAATGATCTCGCAGGAGAGCTTGCGCGTCATCTGCCGGCGGGCGAGCGCAAAGGGCGACGTGCCGCAGGCTTCCGCCTTTTCCACGGCAAGCGACTTCGGCAGGAGAACGCCCACTTCAAGCGGGCAGCGCGGCTTGAACAGGACATGCCGGAGCGACCGGCGATGCCTGCGCGAGCGGGAAAAGCGCGCTGGCCGCGTTTCCAGCGCCATATGCTCGAAAATCGCCTCGACCCAGCCTGTAAGCGGGCGGGCGCCGGGTTCCAGAACGAGGATCCAGTCGCCGCGCGCCTGGCGCATCACGTCCGGCAGGTCCCAGGCGCGCAGGTAACGGCAGCCGGCCGCCTCGGCGACGCGCTCGGTGCCGTCGTCGGAACTGTGATCGAGCACGATGACATCGCTGACAAGCCCCTCGACCGCGCCGACAACCAGCGTCGAAAGCGTGTGGGCGAGTTCCGCCTCGTGATTGTTGGTTTCGATAACGACGCTCAGCATGATGGGTACTTATTGCAAAAGTAAGGGCTTGTTGCAAAGGGGGAGGATATATGTTCTTGTTTTGTTCTCCGTATTGCGCTAAGTTTGCTGCAATGTGTTGCCGCCGGTCCGCTTGTTTCGGTCCGCAAACCGCCGAGGAGGTTCGATCATGGATGATGCCTTCATTACCGATTTTGCCCCGCGTCCCGTGCAGGAGCCGCATTTCGAGCCGGTGATGCCGGAGGCTCGGCGCGGGCGCGCGGCAACGGCCAATCCGGACGGCCGCTTCGAGACGGTCTCGCGCGAGCGCTTCGACGATGGCTGGGATCTGGACGATGATCTGCCGACGCTTGCAACCGAGGTGCAGGTGGAAAAGGCAAAGACGATCATCACCCGCAACACCTCACCGGACGTGCCGTTCGAGCGCTCGGTCAACCCCTATCGCGGCTGCGAGCATGGCTGCATCTATTGTTTTGCCCGGCCGACGCATGGGTTCATGGGGCTTTCCGCCGGGCTGGATTTCGAGACGAAGCTGTTTGCCAAGCCGGATGCGCCGCGCCAGCTTGCCCGCGAACTGGCAAAGCCCGGCTACAAGGCCAAGACGATCGCGATCGGCACCAATACCGATCCCTATCAGCCGGTGGAAAGGACCTGGCGGATCATGCGCCAGCTGCTGGAGGTTCTGGCGGAGGCCAATCACCCCGTGTCGATCACCACCAAATCGGCGCTCGTGCTGCGCGACCTCGATCTTCTCTCGGCCATGGCGGAAAAGCACCTCGTCAAGCTCATGGTCTCGGTGACGACGCTTGACCGCAAGCTTGCCAGGGCGATGGAGCCGAGGGCGGCCACGCCGCCGCGGAGGCTCGAGACCATCCGCACGCTTTCAGAGCATGGCATCCCTGTCGGCATTTCCGTGGCGCCGGTCATTCCGGCCCTGACGGATCACGAGATCGAGCGCATTCTCGACAGCGGCAAGGCTGCGGGCGCGCGCGAGGCAAGCTATATCCTGCTGCGCCTGCCGCTGGAGGTGGCGCCGCTCTTCAAGGACTGGCTGCTGGAACATCATCCCGAGCGGTATCGCCATGTGATGAGCCTGATCCGTTCGATGCGCGGCGGTAAGGATTATGACGCCGAGTTCGGAAAGCGGATGAAGGGGAGCGGCCCCTATGCCTGGCAGATCGCCCGTCGCTTCGAGCTTGCGACCAAGCGCCTCGGCCTTGCGCGGCGCGGCGGGGCGCTGAGGGAGGATTTGTTCCAGCCGCCCGACGGCGCGGGGACGCAGCTCAACCTGTTCTGATCCCGGCTTCAACGCCAGAAGCGGGCGGCCGGGAAGCCGCCCGCCAGCCTTTCCGGCCGGCCTTCCCTGGGCCGATGCCGAAGAAGTCTCCTTCGCCGCCGCACTCGGGTTATCCCCGCAAGGATCGCCCGGAAGGAGACTTGCGGGAGATCGGCGGGTCGTGTCAAATGACGCCATGTCATTCAGCGATCCAGCCGATTCTCCTGCCCTTTTCGATCTGCCGCCAACCGGGCCCGATTTTGTGCTCGAGCAAAGCGCGCGCGCCAGGGGTCTCTGGCCGGTCGCCGGCTGCGATGAGGCCGGACGCGGTCCGCTGGCAGGCCCCGTGGTTGCCGCCGCCGTGATCCTCGATCCCGACCGCATTCCCGAGGGCCTCGACGATTCGAAGAAGCTGACGGCGAAGCGGCGCGAGGATCTGTTCGACAAGATCATGGCGGATGCCGTCGTCTCCGTCGCCTCGAGCAGCCCCGCCCTCATCGACCGCATCAACATTCTCGCAGCAAGCCTCGATGCGATGCGGCGCGCCGTTTGCGGTCTCGCCCGCGTGCCGATGCTCGTTCTCGCAGACGGTCGCGATCGACCGCCGGGCATTGCCTGCGGCGCGGAGGCGGTGATCAAGGGAGACGGGCGGTCCCTGTCGATCGCCGCTGCCTCCATCGTCGCAAAAGTGACGCGCGACCGGATGATGGCAAATGCCGGCCTGCTCTATCCGGTTTATGGATTTGATGCCCATGCGGGATACGGAACCGCCCGCCATATTTCGGCGATTGCCGAAGCCGGGCCATGTCCGCTCCACCGCAGGAGCTTTCGGCCAATCCGCGAACACGGGCGCGCTGCCGATGACGTCACGCCGGATGCCGCCAAGCCCTGACTGCAAATATGCCGGCGCAGAATGAAACGCATGCGCGGCGGCGCGCCGGCCCTGCAAACAAAAAACGAAAGGGGATAATCTCGGGAAATTGGATGGTCGGAGTGGCAAGATTCGAACTTGCGACCCCCTCGTCCCGAACGAGGTGCGCTACCAGGCTGCGCTACACTCCGTGACCAGCGGCTGCTCTATAAAACAGCGTGCCGTGTTCGGCAAGCGCCTGTCGAAACTTTTTTGATGGTTTTGTCACAAGCAGGCGATAGCCTTGTCCGGGTGCCCAACTGGAAGAGCCCTCGTGACAAAACAACGGCGGTGCGGTTTTCAGAAATGGCCGAACTTTATTAAGGTTGGAACGCTTCGGAGCGTTGCGCGTTTATAATGCGTCATAGTATCGTGCGACCGACTGTTTTGAATGAATGCATCCGCCAGCCCTGGGCGCTTGCGCTAGGCAACGCCTCGAAGGGAATGATGGTTTTTTAATTGTGTCGGCCGTTTTACTCTGGCCGTTGATTGCGCCAAAAAAGGGATAGATTGTTTCAATGAGTGTGAAATTCGGGACCAGCGGGCTGCGCGGCCTTTCGGTGGATCTACTGGGCGAACCATCCTCTCTGTATTCCGCGGCGTTTTGCCGCCATCTTCTGGAAACCGGGCAGGCGAAAGCGGGCGATGCTGTTCTCGTCGGCCAGGATTTTCGCGAATCCAGTCCGGCAATTGCCGCCAGTTGCATGGGCGCGATTGCCGCTGCCGGGTTCAGGCCGGTCGATTGCGGCGCGCTGCCGACGCCGGCGCTTGCCTTTTTCGGGCAGAAGAAGAATGCCGCCTCGATCATGATCACCGGTTCGCATATTCCCGCCGACCGCAACGGCATCAAGTTCTACCGCGCCGACGGCGAGATCACCAAGGAAGACGAGCAGGCCATTTCCGCCTGGGCGGAAAAGCTGAAGGGCACGGTCGCCACCGATGACGGCGAAGGCGATGACATGGCAAGCGAGGCGCTGGCGCTGTTTGGCGCGCGCTGCACATCCATTCTGCCTGAAGATGCGCTTTCGGGCATGAAGGTCGGCGTCTACCAGCATTCCACCGTCGCCCGCGACCTGTTCATCGCCGTGCTCGAGCATTTCGGCGCCGATGTCGTGCCGCTTGGTTTTTCCGAAAGCTTCATTCCGGTCGATACCGAGGCGGTTTCGCCGGAGACCGTCGCTCTTTTGAAGGGCTGGGCGAAGGAGCACGGCCTCGATGCGCTGGTTTCCGCCGACGGCGATGCCGACCGTCCGCTGGTGGCGGACGAGACCGGGACGCCGCTGCGCGGCGATCTCGTCGGTCTGATGACCGCGAATTTCCTCAAGGCAAAGGTGGTCGTCACGCCGGTCACCTCCAATTCCGGCATTGAAAAGAACGGCGATTTTGACGTGGTGCGCACCCGCGTCGGCTCCCCCTTCGTCATTGCCGGCATGATGGAGGCGCTGTCTGCCGGCAAGGAGGGCGTGATGGGCTTCGAAGCCAATGGCGGGCTCTTGACCGCCTCTGCCTTCCGGCCTGCCGATGACACGATCGCTGCGCTGCCGACGCGCGACTGCTTCCTGCCGATCCTGTCTGCGCTTTATCTTGCGGCCAAAGACAAGCGGGCGATGTCGGAACTGGCAAGCGCCTACAGCCTGCCGGTCGCCGACGCCGACCGCATCAAGGACTTCGCCCAGGAACGCAGCGCAGCGCTGATGGATCATCTGCGGTCAAGCGACGACAACCTTGCCGCTTTTCTCGCCCCGATCGGCTCCGTTGCCGGCAAGAGCGACATTGACGGCCTCAGGGTGACGCTCGAGGACGGCCGCATCATCCATTTCCGCCCCTCCGGCAATGCGCCGGAAATGCGCTGCTATGTCGAGGCGGAAACGGCGGAAGCGGCGTGTGACCTGCTGAAACAGGGCCTCTCCCTGATCGAGGCTTTCAAGGCCGACTGAACCGATCCCATTTTCACAAGACATTTGAAGAAAAATCATTGGAGTAACAAGACTATGACCAGCAAGATCGTTCCCGTCATCATGGCCGGCGGCAAGGGCACGCGGCTCTGGCCGCTGTCCCGCGCAACCGCGCCGAAGCAGTTCATCCGCTTTCTCGGGCCGAAGACGCTTTACCAGAAGACGCTGGAGCGGGTTTCCGACAGCGATCGCTACGAAGCGCCGATTATCCTGACGAACGAGGATTTCCGTTTTCTCGCCGCAGAACAGGCGCGCGAGATCGACATGGAACTGACGGGTATCATTCTGGAACCGATCGCGCGCAACACTGCGCCCGCCGTTGCCGCCGCCGCCGCACTGGTGCGCGCCAATTTCGGCGAGGACGCGATCATGCAGGTCTTTGCCTCAGACCACGAAATCGAAGCCGGGCCTGACTATTTCGCCTGCATCGATACGGCCTTTGCCGCCGCCAAATCCGGCAAGCTCGTGACCTTCGGCATTGAGCCGACGGAGCCGGCCACCGGCTATGGCTATATCGAAGCCGGCGATGAACTGCCGTCGGGCGCGCGCTCCGTCGCCCGTTTCGTGGAGAAGCCTGAACTGGCGAAGGCCGAGGAGATGCTTGCTGCCGGACACTACACCTGGAATTCCGGCATCTTCATGTTCCCGATCGCGGTTCTGGTGCGCGAGCTTGAGACCTATGCGCCGGAGGTGATGCAATATGCCGAGCAGGCCGTGCTCAAGGATGAAAGCGACCTCGAGCTCGACTTTATCCGTCTCGACAAGGACGCCTTTGAAAAATGCCCGGATATCTCCATCGACTATGCGGTGATGGAAAAGACCGATGCCGCTGCCGTGGTCCCTTCGGCCTTCTCCTGGTCCGATCTCGGTTCGTGGGATGCGGTCTGGAAGGATGGCGAGCAGGACGCGGACGGCAATGTGATCGCCGCCGACGCGACGCTGGTCGACACGACGAATTCGCTGGTGATCTCGCGCGATCTGCATGTGGCCATGCAGGGGCTTGACGGCATGGCCGTGATCGCCTCGGAAGACGCCGTTTACGTCGGCAAGCTTTCCGACAGCCAGAATGTTGGCAATATCGTCAAGATGCTGAAGGCGAGCGCGGAGACCAGGGCGCTGGCCGAGGAGCATCCGACCTCCTACCGTCCGTGGGGCGGCTATACCTCCATCATCAAGGGCGAGCGCTTCCAGGCCAAGCGCATCTTCGTCACGCCCGGCAAGAAGCTGTCGTTGCAGAAGCACCATCACCGCGCCGAACACTGGATCGTGGTCAAGGGCACGGCCGAGGTGACGATCGACGAGGATGTGAAGATGCTGACGGAAAACCAGTCGGTCTATATCCCCCTCGGCGCCGTTCACCGGCTTTCCAATCCGGGCAAGATCACGCTGGAACTGATCGAGGTGCAGACCGGCTCCTATCTCGGCGAGGACGATATCATCCGTATCGTCGACGACTTCGGTCGCGGCTGAGGCTTGAAAGACGCGAAGCCCGCGCTGGCCGATGCCGGCGCGGCTTTTTTTGTGCAAAAATGATGATTAGCCGCCAAAACGTTCGTGTAAATTCCGCTTCATGCAAGTATAGGCGGCGGAGGCGGCGTTTGGCGCAATGTTGCTGCGGCGGCTCTTGACCGGCCTGCCCGACCCGCTATATCGTTGACTGGCGCAGCCCGAACGGGCGCGGGACCTCTTTTCAGCTTCGAAGGGCACGGCAACATGATCGAAACCCCTTATCTTCTGTTTCTCGGCGATGCGCCCGATGCGCTGGCCGCCAAGGTGGCCCAGGGCATCAAGGACTGGCGACCGGAATATGCCGTCGGCCAGCTCCGTCTCGAAGGCTGCAAGGCTGACATGAAGCTGCCGGACCTCACCATTGCCGAGGCGGCGGAAAAGGGCGTGAAGACGCTGGTCATCGGCGTTGCCAATCGCGGCGGGGTGATTTCACCGGCATGGAAGACGGTGCTGATCGAAGCGCTTGAAGCGGGCCTCGACCTCGCCTCCGGACTGCACAACCTGTTGCGCAACGAGCCCGACCTTGCCGCGAAGGCGAAGGAACTTGGCCGCACCCTGCATGATGTCCGCATTCCCGCCGTGCAATATCCGATCGCAAACGGCAAGAAGCGCACTGGCAAGCGCATGCTCGCCGTCGGCACGGATTGCTCGGTCGGCAAGATGTACACCGCGCTTTGCGTTGAGAAAGCGATGCGGGAAAAGGGTCTGAAGGCCAGTTTCCGCGCCACCGGCCAGACGGGTATCCTGATCACCGGCGAAGGCGTGCCGCTCGATGCGGTGATCGCGGATTTCATGGCCGGGTCGGTCGAATATCTGACGCCGGACAATGACGCCGACCACTGGGACCTGATCGAAGGGCAGGGCAGCCTGTTCCACGCATCCTATTCCGGCGTCACCATGGCGCTCGTTCATGGCGGTCAGCCGGACGCGCTGGTGCTCTGCCACGAACCGAACCGTCCGCATATGCGCGGCCTGCCCGACTACCAGTTGCCGAGCCTCGAGGCGCTGCAAGACCTCGCCCTGCAGGTCGCCCGCATCGTCAACCCGGCCTGCAAGGTTGTCGGCATTTCCGTCAACACCTCGGCGATGTCGGATGAGGAGGCGCTTGCCTATTGCCGCGAGACCGAGGCGCGCATGGGCCTGCCGACGGTTGACCCCTTCCGCCACGGCGCGGAGCGGCTCGCAGACGCGCTTGCCGCGCTATGACCGGCATTACGGTCACCGCGCGGGAGGACGTCTTTCCCGTCGCCGGCAGCTTCACCATCTCGCGCGGCTCGCGCACGGAAATCCGCGTCGTCACCGTTACGCTCAGTGACGGCGTGCATATGGGACGCGGCGAATCCGTACCCTATGCCCGCTATGGCGAAACGGTCGACGGCGTGATTTCCGATATTCTGGCGCTTGAAGGCGAGATTGCCGGCGGGCTCGACAGGATCGCGCTGCAGCAGAGGATGAAGCCGGGCGCGGCCCGCAACGCGCTTGATTGCGCCTTCTGGGATCTCGAGGCCAAGCGCGCCGGCAGGCCGGTCTGGCAGCTTGCAGGGCTTTCGAAGCCCGGGCCGCTCGTCACCGCCTACACGATCTCGCTCGGAACGCCGGAGAAGATGCAGGCGCAGGCGGCGGAAAATGCCCACCGGCCGCTGCTCAAGGTCAAGCTTGGCACGGATGATGACCGCGGGCGGATCGAGGCGGTGCGCGCCGGCGCGCCGGACGCGACGATTATTGTCGATGCCAATGAAGGCTGGACCGTCGAGGCCTATCAGAAGCTGGCACCCGAACTGGTGCGTCTCGGCGTGGCGCTCGTTGAACAGCCGCTGCCGGCCGGGGACGATGCGGCCCTTGCCGAGATCGACCGTCCGCTGCCGGTCTGCGCCGATGAAAGCTGTCATGCGCGCCCCTCGCTCGAAAGCCTCAAGGGCAAGTATGACGCGATCAATATCAAGATCGACAAGACCGGCGGGCTGACGGAAGCGCTCCTGTTGAAGACGGAAGCGATGGCGGCCGGCTTCCAGATCATGACCGGCTGCATGCTCGGCACCTCGCTTGCCATGGCGCCCGCCATGCTGGTCGCCGACGGCGCCCCCTTCGTCGATCTCGACGGCCCGCTTCTGCTGGCAAAGGACCGCGCCAATGCGATCGCCTTCAAGGGCTCGGTCATGCACCCGGCCGATCCGGCGCTGTGGGGGTAGGCCCCTGCCTCAACTTCGCGTCCAGGAGGGAAACGGATCGGCAATGCCTTCGAAAGCGCGCTCGTTGAAGACCGGGCCCGTGTCGATCAGGCAATCGTCAAGCGCCTCCCGGATCGCCGCCTTGTCCATGCCGGCGCCGATGAAGACGATTTTCTGGCGGCGGTCGCCATAGACCTCGTCCCAGCAATCATCAATCATCTGCCGAAGCTCCGGAGCGTTCGGCCAGCGGCTCTTCGGCACGGCCGCCCACCAGCGCCCCAGCGGACCGTTGCGCACGATCGCTCCGGCAAGCGAGAATTCTCCCGCGAAGTCCGGCCGCGTCGCCAGCCAGAAATGACCCTTGGCGCGGATCAGGCCGGGAAAATTCATCCGCGTGAAGGCATCGAATTTCAAAGGGTCGAATGGCGCGCGCGCCCGGTAGACGAAGCTCGAAATGCCGTATTCCTCGGTTTCCGGCACATGGTCGGCAAAGCCGTAGAGTTCCTTGGCCCAGAGCGGATGCTGGCTGGCCTTGTCCTCGCTGAAAAGGCCGGTGTCGAGCAGTTCATCGAGATCGACGCGGCTGAAATCCGTCTCGATGATCTTCGCGTCGGCGTTCAGCGCCCGCACGATCTTGACCACATTTTCACGTTCCTTAGGCGTGACATCAGAGACCTTGTTGACGACGACGACATCGGCGAATTCGATCTGTTCGACATGGAGATCGACCAGCGTGCGTTCGTCCGCCGTGCCAGCCACTTCGCCGCGATCCCTCAGGAATTCGTGGCCGCCATATTCGCGAAGAAGGTTCACCGCGTCGACCACGCTCACCATGGTGTCGAGCCGAGCGAGATCGGACAGGCTCTCGCCGCGCTCGTCACGCCATGAAAAGGTCGCGGCCACCGGCAGCGGTTCGGCGATACCGGTTCCTTCGATGAGGAGATAGTCGAAACGTTTTTCCTCAGCCAACCGCCGTACCTCGGTCAGAAGGTCGTCGCGCAACGTGCAGCAGATGCACCCATTGGTCATCTCGACCATGGTTTCCTCGGTCCGCGACAGATCGGCGCCGCCCTCGCGCACGAGGTCGGCGTCGATGTTCACCTCGCTCATGTCGTTGACGATCACCGCGACCCGCCGTCCCTCGCGATTGTTGAGAATATGGTTGAGCAGGGTCGTCTTGCCGGCGCCGAGAAAGCCTGAAAGCACGGTGACGGGAAGACGGGTATCGTTGGTTTGGAGCATGACGTTATGTCCTGGTGGTGAGAGACGATGCCAATCGAGCAGTCCTCGCTTGACCTGTAAACGTTATAACGTAACGTCAGTAATCAAAAACCGGGCGGGCGTCAACTCGTGGCGGCAGGGCAAACAGAGACAGACCTTGCAGGTGCGGTTCGGGGCTGGTTGCGCATCCTTCGGTCGAATAAGAGGCGTTACCGCATGGCCCCCAAATCTTCGCGCCCCGGAGGCAAGAGATGTCGCGATAGCGACAGTGAGGGGAGAGTCTATCCGCTCCGACGCCCTCACGTTTGGAAATGCCGCATCACCCTCACTGCCCCTGTCGGGGCATCTCTCCCGCAGGCGGGAGAGAGTATTTGGAGCACGCCGCGGGGCCATATACGATCGCCCTGCGGTCGAGAGTGAGGATGCCGCAAGATATGGACGCACAAAGGGCGCTCAAACGCGGACAGGCGGTCGGTGCGTTCGGTCGCGCCTGCTCATCGCATCCGCGCGAGACTCATCGAGATATGGGCGCGGCGCATGTGGCCGACGGCGTCGAGGTTGCCGTTTTCGAGCGCGGTCAGGATATCGGCGGTTTCGCGGCAGTAGATCTCCGCCTCGTGTTCCAGATCGATGTCGGAGGCGGTGATCGCCTGCAGCCAGATGCGGGCCGTGCGGAAATAAAGCCGCTCGCTTGCCTCCCTCAGCGCCATGTTCTCCGTCAGCTGAAGCAATTGCAGCAGCATGTCGCGGTCGAGCACGGCAAAGTCACGGGGCGACGGGTTGCGCCTGAGCGCCTCGGCGCGGGCATTCATCACCCGGAAGGCATCGATCAGTTGCGGCGTCAGTTCTGCCGGGTCGAGGCGCGTCGTCAGCACCATCAGTTCCATGCGCAGGCGATAGACCTGGGCGAGTTCATCGAGGTCGACAACGGTGACGATGGTGCCGACGCCATGGACCGACTGCAACAGGCCCTCATCCTCCAGCCGCGCCAGTACGCGGCGCAGCGGCGTGCGCGACATGCCGAATTCTTCCGCCAAAGCCGTCTCGGACAGCTTTTCGCCGGGCGGATAGTCGAGCATGCAGATGCGCTCGCGGATGATGTCGTGGATCTGCTCCAGCCGGTCGCGGCCGGTCGGCGCCTCGATGATGTCCTCCTCGCTCATGTCCAGCGCTCCGCCAGCCGGTCGAGCATGGCAAGGCATTGCGAAAGCTGCTCGGCGCTGATGAACTCATCCGGCTTGTGCGCCTGATCGATCGAGCCTGGCCCGCAGACCACGACGTCCATGCCGATCTCCTGAAAGAAGCCGGCTTCCGTGCCGAAGGGCACGACGTCGGCCCGGTTTTCGCCGGTGAGCGCAAAGGCAAGGTCGCGGGCGCTGTTGGCGTTTTTCGGAAAGAGCGCCGCCGCCTCACCGATCACCTCGGTTTCGATGCCCGCCTCCGGCGTGTGCCGGCGCATTTCCGGCAGAAGCTTCGTGCGGCAGTATTCTGCGATCTCCTGCTTCACATAGCCGAGATCCTCGGCCACCACCGGCCGCGTTTCCCATTTCAGCACCGCGCGCGGGGCAATCACATTATGCGACATGCCGCCCTCCAGTCCGCCGACATTGAGCGTCGCATAGGGCGGTTCGTAGCGCGAGCCGACGGGCGCGCGCGCGATCAACCCGTCGCGCAGTTCCAGAAGACGGGCGATGTAGCGGGCGGCATATTCCACGGCATTGACCCCGGCATCCGGCGCGGAGGAGTGGCCGGAGCGGCCGGTAAAGGTCACGGTATATTCGCAGCAGCCCTTGTGGCCCTCGACCACCCGCATCAGCGTCGGTTCGCCGACGATGGCAAGACCCGGGCGGATGTCGCGGTCCTTTAGGTGTTCGACAAGGTTTTTCGCGCCGATGCAGCCGACTTCTTCATCATGGGTGAAGGCGAAGTGGATCGGTCTCTTCTCGGCGGCCGTCGCCAGTTCTTCGCGGCGGGCGAGGCAACAGGCGATGAAGCCCTTCATATCCGCCGTGCCGCGTCCGTAGAGCCGGCCATCGCGCTCGGCGAGCTCGAAGGGGTCGCTCGTCCACATGTGTTCGTCGACCGGCACCACGTCCGTATGGCCGGAAAGCATCAGCCCGCCGGCTTTTTCGGGGCCGAGCGAGGCGAAGAGATTGGCCTTTGTGCCCGTCTCGTCGGTGAAGATCTCCACCCGGGCTCCGACATCCGCCAGCCTGTCGGCGATATAGGCAATCACCGGCAGGTTGCTTTCCGACGAGACCGAGGGGAAGGCGATGAGATCGGCCAGAATGTCGCGGCAGGCGGCAAGTTCGGACATATGGACCTTCAGCCTTTCACGAACAGCTTGCGTTCGATATTGCAGAGCGCCTCGGCCGGGCCGTCCTGCTTGATGAGGATGGTCTCGGTGATTTCCAGCCCCCAGTCGTCCATCCACAGGCCTGGCATGAAATGCAGCGTCATGCCCGGCTTCAAAAGCGTGTCATCGCTGGTGCGGATGGAGACCGTGTGCTCGCCCCAGTCGGGCGGATAGGCAAGGCCGGTGGCATAGCCGCAGCGGTTCGGCCGCTCGATGCCGACCTTCCAGAGTTCCCGTTCCATGGCGGCGGCGATATCGCCGGCGCGGTTTCCGGCCTTGGCCGCCTCGATGCCCGCATTGAGCCCGGCAACGGCGGCATCGGCGGCGGCCTTCATGTGGTCCGGCGGCGCGCCGAAGAAGATCGTGCGCGACAGCGGAGCATGGTAACGGCGATAGCAGCCCGCCTGCTCGATGAAGGTCGCCTCGCCCATGCGGAATTCATCGCTGTTCCAGGTGAGGTGGGGGGCGGAGGCATCGGCGCCGGAGGGCAGAAGCGGCATGATGGAGGGATAGTCGCCCCAGGCGTCATCAACGCCGTCGATTGCCGCCTTCATCAGTTCGCCGACGAAGCGGTTTTTCTTCATGCCCGGCTCGGCGATCTCCATGGCATGCGACATCACCTTGTCGGAGATCCTCGCCGCCTTGCGCATGAAGGCGATTTCTTCGTCCGACTTGACCACGCGCTGCCAGTCGACAAGGCCGGAAGCGTCAATGATCGTCGCGTCGGGAAGTCCTGCGACGAGCGCCTTGTGACCGGCCGCTGAATAGTAATAGGCGGTCATCTCCACGCCGATGCGGTTTTTGCCATGATCGAGTTCCCGGATCTTGTCGGCAAGGTCGTCCATCGGGTGGCAGTCGGCGGCCTGCACATAGCGGTCGGCATAATAGATGATATGGTCTTCATCGATATAGGAGGTGCGGCGCGCGCCGTTGGCATCCATCAGCCTGCCCCACCAGAACGGCATGCCGGTGGGGGTCACCAGAACGGCCTGGTCGACGTAAAAGGACCAGCCGTCATAGCCGGTCAGCCAGTTCATGCCGGCAGGGGCGGTGACAACCAGCACATCGAGGCCCGCGGCTTCCATGGCCTTGCGGGTCAGCGCCAGGCGGCGGTCATATTCGGATCTGGAAAAAGGCAGCGCTGGCATGGTTCCCTCATATTATTTGTGCACAACAGACGCAGGTGATCGGAAATAAGCGTAAAAAGAAACAAAAATCGACAAATTTAAACCGGATTCCGGGTTGACTTTCATGTCTTGTCGCCGTGTTGTATACAACACGTTTTCCGTGTCCGGTGCAATAGGTTTCAAACGTCAAAAACACCCGGACGATGCAGTTCTTCAAACACCCGCACCGCGAGGATAATGATGCTCACCAACGACCAGCTCGACCGTTTCGACCGCGAGAACTTCTTCCACCCTTCGACCCATCTCGCCCAGCATGCGCGCGGCGAAAGCCCCAGCCGTATCGTCAAGACGGGCAAGGGCGTGTTCATCGAGGATCGCGACGGCAAGAAGCTGCTGGACGCCTTTGGCGGGCTTTACTGCGTCAATGTCGGCTATGGACAGGAGAGCATTATCGAGGCGATCGCCGAGCAGGCGAAGGAGCTTGCCTACTATCACGCCTATGCCGGCCACGGCACGGAAGCGGCGATCAATCTGGCCAAGATGGTGATCGACCGCGCGCCGGAGCACATGTCCAAGGTCTATTTCGGCCTGTCAGGCTCGGATGCCAACGAGACCAACATCAAGCTCGTCTGGTACTACAACAATATTCTCGGCCGTCCGGAAAAGAAGAAGATCATCTCCCGCTGGCGCGGCTATCACGGCTCCGGGCTGATGACCGGCTCGCTGACCGGCCTTCCCGGCTTCCAGAGAAAATTCGACCTGCCGCTGGAACGCGTGTTCCACACCGAAGCGCCCTATTATTACCGCCGCAAGGATCTCGCCATGAGCGAGTCCGATTTCGTGGCCTATTGCGTGGCCGAACTCGAACATCGGATCGAACGCGAGGGCGCCGATACGATCGCGGCCTTCATCGGCGAGCCGGTGCTGGGCACGGGCGGCCTCGTGCCCCCGCCCGAAGGCTATTGGGAGGCGATTTCCGCCGTTCTGGAAAAGCACGACATCCTGCTGATCGCCGATGAGGTCGTCACCGGCTTCGGCCGTCTCGGCTCGATGTTCGGCTCGGCGCATTTCGGCCTGAAACCCGATCTCATCACCATCGCCAAGGGGCTGACGTCCGCCTATGCGCCGCTGTCCGGATCCATCGTCTCGGAGAAGATGTGGAAGGTTCTGGAACAGGGCACCGACGAGAACGGCCCGATCGGCCATGGCTGGACCTATTCCGCCCACCCGCTCGGGGCTGCCGCCGGCGTTGCCAATCTGAAGCTGATCGACGAATTGGGCCTGGTGAAGAACGCCGGTGAGACCGGCGCCTATTTCCGCGCCGCGATGCAGGATGCGCTCGGCGACCATGCCCATGTCGGCGATGTGCGGGGCGAAGGCATGCTGCTGGCCGTCGAATTCGTCAAGGATCGCGAGAGCCGCACCTTCTTCGACCCGGAGGAAAAGATCGGCTACAAACTGGCGGCCGCGCTCCTGTCGGAAGGCGTCATCGCCCGCGCCATGCCGGAGGGCGATATCCTTGGCTACGCCCCACCGCTCTGCCTGACGCGCGAGGAAGCCGACCAAATCGTCGCGGCGACGAAGAAGGCGGTGACGACGGTTCTCGGCTGAGGGAAAGGGGTAGAGGGCTCTGGTTTCGATGCTCGCCAAGCTCTCTTTTTGAGAGGGCGATGTTCGTCTTGCTGGTGGGGCAGAAACACATCGTCTTCTGCCCCTCGAAATCCTTGCCTCCCAACAATCTCCCCCAAAAAGGGGGGAGATCGACTGCGGACGGACATTCGGAGCAAATGAGTATCTGGGGAATGCGGCGCGCCTTGCGGGCACTGACCTGCAATCGTTTCTTTCGATCTCACCCAAGCATAAGCCAGAGAGGTGTGGCCAACCCGAGCGCTGGCGCAGAAGCAGGTTGCCCGGACTGTGACCAAACCGTCGCGGCGGTGCGGTTAACGTATCCTCACCCATCCGTTCACGCTCTCTCAACCCTCACGGATCGGATTTTGATAACCATTCATCCGGGTTGGATTTTCTTAACCCTGCTTGTTAAGGCGGCTGGTAAGAACCTCGCCTATGATGGCTCTCAGACGGACGGAAAGTCCGCGAGAAAAAAGCCGGCTACCGGCGACAGAGCCAAAGGGTGATCAGATGACGAATTCGCAGGTCAAGAGGGGGAATGAGGAACCGGTTCTGAGGATAGATCCGGCGCACTTCCCGCAGAAATTCTCCTATGTCGCCAAGGGGGCCGAAACCCGCATCGGCGTCAAGCTCGATCAACGGGGCGCGGTGGTCCGCCGCAACCTGCCCTCAAGCAACCTTCCCTTTTCCATCGCGCTTCCGGGCCGGGCCTTCAAGGGCGTTGCCGCCCGCGCCGTTGCCCATGCCGATGGTGGCATCACGGTAACGCTGGAACTGCATCACGCCGATCCGGAACTCTGCATTCCGCTGCTTGTCGCCCATGATCTGAGCGAAATTGTGGCCGACTGGCAGGACTGGGCGCTGCTCTACGATATTCCGATGATGATGGTCGAGGCCGACGGCATTGCCCGTCCGGTGGATTTCAAGCCGCACCAGGCCGTTGCCGCCAATGATGATGCGGCAGGTCCCGCTCGCCGCGCTGCCGCCCGCAGCATCAAGCGCCTGGCCATGCGGCTCAGCGATTGCCCGATCGGCGTGAAGATGACGGTCAAGGGCCGCGCGGTCGCTGCCTGAGCAGCGGCTCAGCCGATGAAGATTGCGGCCACAAGGCCGAGAAAGACGACCAGCCCGACGCGGCTGTTGAACTTGAACAGTTTGAGGCATTGCGCGCCGTCATCGATATCGAGCACGGCGATCTGGTAGAACAGCATGACACCCGCCGCCAGAAGGCCGGCGAACGCGGCCCAGCCGAGACCGGCGACAAGACAGGCGGCGACAAGCAGGGCCAGCATGGCGGCGTAGAAGAGGACGAGCCAGGGCTTCGTCTTCTCCCCAAAGAGAAGCGCGGTGGACCGCACCCCGATGAGCGCGTCATCCTCCTTGTCCTGATGGGCATAGATCGTGTCGTAGCCGATGGTCCAGACGATCGCGGCGAGATAGACCAGCATGGCCGGCAGTGACAGCGAGCCGAACACGGCCGCCCAGCCGACAAGCCCGCCCCAGGAAAAGGCCAACCCCAGGAAAAGCTGCGGCCAGTCGGTGAACCGCTTGGCAAACGGGTAGATCGCCACGAAGGCGAGCGATGCGAAGCCGAGCAGAATCGTAAAGACGTTAAACGACAACAGCACGGCAAGCCCGGTCAACGCCTGTGCCAAGATGAAGATCTTTGCCTGACGCCGGGTGACGCGGCCGGAAGGCAGAGGGCGGGAGCGCGTGCGCGCCACCTGATTGTCGATGTCGTGGTCGACGAGATCGTTATAGGTGCAGCCGGCCCCGCGCATGGCAACGGCGCCGATGAAGAACAGCAGGAGATGGGCGATGAACTGGCCCGGCCGAAAGGCATTGGCCTCGGCCGTCACGGCTGCCGCCATCGCCGCAGACCAGAAACAGGGCCACATCAGCAATTGCCAGCCGATCGGCCGGTCCCAGCGGGCGAGTTGGGCATAGGGCCAGAGCCAGCGGGGCAGGAGGCTGTAGACGAAATTGTCCGACGGGGCGTCGAAAACGCGGCCGTTATCTTCAGTGGTCGTGCCCATAAATCCTCGGTGCATCAAAGCGTCTGATCTGCCGACCGGTCAGCCGTCGACTTCAAGCCTTGATACCCGAAAAAGGCAGGCTTCAGTCGAACTCGACCGGCTCAAGAGGCGCCCGGGTCGCTTCCGCGGCCTTCAGCTTCTCCTCGGCCTCGAACATATAGCGTCGGTTGTTCGGCGTGGCAAACTGGCTCTTGGAGAGCTGCATCTGGAACACGAACATCTTGTCCCATTCGAAGGCCATTTCCGAACCGGCGAGATAGAATTCCCACATGCGGAAGAACTGCTCGTCATAAAGCCTGATCGCCTCTTCCTTACGGGCGACGAAGCGTTCGCGCCAGGCGCGCAGCGTATAGGCATAGTGCATCTGCAGGATTTCGACGTCGCGCACCAGAAGGCCGGATTTTTCCACCGCCGGCAGGACCTCGGCAAGCGAGGGGATATAGCCGCCGGGAAAGATGTACTTCTCGATGAAGGGGTTGGTGTGGCCGTGGCCGGCGATATCGCGGCCGATCGAATGAAGCACCATGACGCCGTCATCGTCCAGAAGCTCGAAACACTTGTCGAAGAAGTTCCTGTAGCGGCCGATGCCCACATGTTCGAACATGCCGACGGAGACGATCCGGTCGAAGGGCTTGGCCTTCATCGTCCGATAGTCCTGGAGCTGAAAGCGCACCCTGTCGGAAAGCCCGCGCTTTGCCGCGCGGTCCTCGGAAATGTCGTGCTGCTCATGGGAAAGCGTGATGCCGGTGCAGTCGACGCCGGCCATTTCGGCGAGATACATGCTGAGCCCGCCCCAGCCGGAACCGATTTCCAACACCCGCTGACCTTCGCTGAGACGCAGTTTCGCCGCGATATGGCGCTTCTTGGCGAGCTGCGCCTCATCGAGCGAAATGTCCGGCGGATCGAAATAGGCGCAGGAATACTGCCAGTCCTCGTCCAGAAACAGGCTGAAGAGCGGCGGCGTCAGGTCGTAATGATGCGAGACATTCTTGCGGTTCCTGTTGATCGGCAGTCGGGTGCCAACCTGCGCCAGGCCGATGCGCCAGAAAACTCTTGCCGCCATCAAGGGGCTGAAGACGATATCGAGCGTGTTGCGCCGGACAAGCGAGAGAAAATCGTAGATATCGCCTTCTTCCATCAAGAAGCGGCCCTGCATATACATCTCGCCGAGGGTGAGCGCCGGGTCCTTGGCGACGAGGTCCTGTGCCTGCCGATCGGTAAAGCGAATGGCCACCGGGTCGCCCGTGCCGTCCCCGAATGTGGTAACCTCGCCCGTCTCCGTCTTGACCTTGAGTGTTCCGGTTTTAATGATCTTCTCGATCAGGTCGAACAGCGGTGAAGCCATCTCAATCCCCTGAATGCCTGCTAATGTCACATATTATTTAGCGTACAATATTCGTTTTAATACAAGAAACAAGGCGGTTCGGCCATCTCCCGTGCCTTGGCTTTCGGGTATGAATTCAAAGGCCTGCAGAAGGTGCAATTTTTGATTGCGACATGCAATCCCGTCTGAAAGGGTGGAAACGAAACATGGGGACAGTATCTGATTCGGGCGCTGGGGGGCGTGAACGATGACATTTGGCGGACGCCTGAAGGCGGTCATGGGCGGATCGCTGGGTCTGCTCTTCTCAAACATCGTGGTCGCGCTGAGAATCGCCTGGCCCTGGGTGCTGCTGGCCTTTCTCGTCAGCCTGTTCGCGCCGGCGGAGCCGGTGCGCTACGAGATGAGCCAACTCAGCTCCGGTCAGATACTGTTGGCTGTTCTGGGTTCACTCGCCATCGGCGTGGTCTATATCATCGCCTTTTGCTCCGTCGCTGTCGCCTGGCATCGGCATGGGCTCCTCGGCGAGATGCCGAAGCCGTTTCCGATCCGTTTTGCGCGGCGCGAACTGCGCTTCCTCGGCAAGAGCATTCTTGTTGGGCTTATGATGGCGCTGATCATGGTGCCGCTATTTGCCGTCGTGCTGCTGCTGGGAGCACTTTCGAGCAATGGAGACTGGTTCTCCCTACTTCTACTCGCGTTCTTTGGCATTGCCGGCTATTTTGCCGTCGTCGCGCTGGCAATGCGCTATTCGCTGGTGCTGCCGGCGACGGCGGTTGACCGCGATTTCGGGGTTATGGACGCCTTTCGGCATGGCGAAGGCTTCGGTCTTGCCATGGCAATCACGAACGTCGTCATCGCTCTTCTGGTTGCGCTGTTGTCGCTTGCACTGCAGTTCGGGCTTGCAGCGCTGGCCGCGCTTTATCTGACTGTGGCACCGGCAGCGCTGGCACCGACGGTGGGTGCCTTTGTCACGGTCGTTGCCGTGTTCTTCAGCACGGTGACGACCTTCTTCACCATCTTCTCCGGTCTTGCCGTAGTGACTACCGGCTACCGGATTGCCGGTGAAAGCCGGGGTTACGACATCTTCGGCAATCGGCTCGACTCAGACTGAGCGCTACTTCCGGCGCATGGCATCGGCCAGCGCCGCGCCGAAGGCGCCCTGGCTTGCCCGGTCATCTCGTTTGCTGTCGCGCTTGTTGTCACGCTGCGGCTTGCGGTCGCCGCCGCGCGGACCTCTGGCGGCAGGCGCGCCGTCATCCTTCTTCATCGACAGGCCGATGCGCTTGCGTTTCACATCGACATCGACGACACGCACCTTCACCACGTCGCCGGCCTTGACCACCTCGTGCGGGTCCTTGACGAAACGGTCGGCAAGCTGGGAGACGTGGACAAGCCCGTCCTGATGCACGCCGATATCGACGAAGGCGCCGAAGGCGGCGACGTTCGTCACGGTGCCTTCCAGCATCATGCCCGGCTTCAGGTCCGAGATCTCGTCAATGCCATCGGCAAAGCTTGCGGTCCTGAATTCCGGGCGCGGGTCGCGGCCGGGCTTTTCCAGCTCCGCCAGAATGTCGCGCACCGTCGGCAGGCCGAAGCGTTCGTCGACGAAGGCGCGCGGATCGACAGATTTCAGCGCCGCGCTGTCGCCCATCAGGGATCTGAGATCGCGACCGCAGGCGGCGACGATCTTCTTGGCAACGTCATAGGCTTCCGGGTGCACGGCGGAGGCATCGAGCGGCTCCTTGCCGTCACGGATGCGCAGGAAGCCGGCGCATTGCTCGAAGGCGCGCGGACCGAGGCGGGCGACCTTCAGCAGTTCCTTGCGGCTCTGGAATGCGCCATTGGCGTCGCGATGGACCACGATCGCCTCGGCAATCGCGGGGCCGAGGCCGGAGACGCGCGCCAGAAGCGGGGCGGAGGCCGTGTTGAGATCAACGCCGACGCCGTTCACCGCGTCTTCGACCACGGCATCGAGCGAGCGCGACAGCTTGATCTGGTCGACATCGTGCTGGTACTGGCCGACGCCGATCGACTTCGGCTCGATCTTCACCAGTTCGGCGAGCGGGTCCTGCAGGCGCCGCGCAATCGACACCGCGCCGCGCAGCGAGACATCGAGGCCGGGGAATTCCTTCGCCGCCGTCTCGCAAGCCGAATAGACCGAGGCGCCGGCTTCCGAGACGATCACCTTGACCGGTTTCGGCTCGGGGATTTCCTTCAGAAGATCGGCTACGAGCTTTTCCGTCTCGCGGCTTGCCGTGCCGTTGCCGATGGCGATCAGCGACACCTTGTGACGGGCAATCAGCGCCTTCAGCACGGCCATTGATCCCTGAACGTCATTGCGCGGCTGGAAAGGGTAGATCGTGGCCGTGTCCAGAAGCTTGCCGGTGCCGTCGACGGCAGCAACCTTGACGCCGGTGCGGATGCCCGGATCAAGGCCGAGCGTGACGCGGGAGCCGGCGGGGGCTGCCAGCAGCAGGTCCTTGAGGTTGCGGGCGAACACATGGATCGCCTCGTCTTCCGCCCGCTCGCGCATCTCGCGCATCAGATCGAGCGAGAGCGAGGTGGACAGCTTCACCCGCCAACACCAGCCGGCAACCTGCATCAGGAATTCATCCGCCTTGCCTTTGCTGCCGATATCGAAGAAGCGGGCGATCATCTGCTGGGCGGGCTTGACGGGCGAGGGATTGTCGCGGTCGGCCTCGATCGCCACCGTCAGCACCTCCTCGTTCCAGCCGCGCAGCATGGCAAGCACGCGGTGGCCCGGCGCGGTGGCGAATTTTTCGGAATGTTCGAAATAGTCGGAAAATTTCGCGCCGGCCTCTTCCTTGCCATCCACCACCTTGGCGTAGAGCACGGCATTGTCGCGCATATATTGGCGCAGACGGCCGACGAGTTCGGCGTTTTCGGCAAACTGTTCGGAGAGAATGTCGCGTGCGCCGTCAAGGGCGGCGCGGATATCGCCGACATTCTCGTTGAGATAGGCGGCCGCGAGGCTTTCCGGATCGGCCGCACGGTCTTCGAAGATCGCGTCTGCCAGCGGCTGCAACCCGTTCTCGCGGGCGATCATCGCCCTTGTGCGGCGTTTGGGCTTAAAGGGGAGGTAAAGGTCCTCCAGCTCGGATTTGGTGGTGACGGCGGCGATCTTGCCCGCCAGTTCCTCCGTCATCTTGCCCTGGCTTGCGATCGATTCCGTGATCGTCGTCCGCCGCGCCTCGAGCTCGCGCAGATAGGTCACCCGCTCCGACAATTGCCTCAGCTGCGTATCGTCCAGCCCGCCGGTTGCCTCCTTGCGGTAGCGCGCCACGAAGGGCACGGTCGCGCCGCCGTCCAGCAGTTCGAGCGCCGCGTTCACCTGGTCGGGCCGGGCCTTGATTTCATCGGCGACGATGCGGGCAATTTTGGTGTCACTCATGGGGCAGGTCTGTCCGGTTCATTGTCTCTGGTCGCGGAAGGTAGCGATGCGGGCGCCAATGACAACCAAAATTCATGTCGGAACCATGGCCATCCCCATGGATGTGCGCCGGGTTTCACAAAGAAAAGGCCGGGCCGCTTTTGCTGGCCCGGCCCTTGATCATCAGCCGAAGTGATAGGGGCGGAAATAGTCCGGCGTCAGCGCCGTCGTCACCTCCTGGACCATTGCGCCGCGGCTTGCGGCATAGATGTCCCTGAGGCCCGTGACCTGGAAGCCGAGACGTTGCTGCACCTTCAGCGAAGCGCCGTTTTCGGCAAAGGCGCCGGAATTGAGCGTGACCGCGCCCTTTTCGGCGAAGAAACGGGCGAGAAGGGCGGAGGCCGCCTCGCTCATGAAGCCGCGACCCCAGTAGTAGCGGCTGAGCCAGTAGCCGAGGTGATAGCCGCCCTGCCTGAGTTCGATGGTGACGACGCCGATCAGCACCCGGTCTTCCGGTTGGGTGATGGCGAAGGACCATTCCCGGTCTTTGCTGTCCTGCAGCGCATCCAGCCAGTCTTCCGCATCATCGGCGGTGAACGGGTAGGGCGGCCGCGCGAGCATGCCGGTGACTGCAAAATCGGAGAGTGCGGCGGCAATGGCCTCCGCATCCCCCTGTCTCAGCGCCCTGAGGCTTAGCCTTTCGGTGTCGATGGTCGCGCTCTTCTGCCGCTCTTTGAGGTCAAGGCTCATCTCTGGCCTCCCCAGCTCTTCAGCGACATCCAGTTGCGCCGCTCCAGCCGGTACCATTCGACCGCGACCGAGCCGCCGATGGCGAGCGACTGGACCATGCCGGGCCCCTGGAACTGGAAGCCGCACTTGTGCAGCACGCGCCGCGAGCGCGGGTTGACGACCCGGCAGCGCGCATCGATATGGTCGACCTCGTTCCTCGTGCGGAAGACCATGTCGATCAGAACCTGGGCGGCTTCCGTGGTGTAGCCCTTGCCCCAATAGGGTTCGCCCAGCCAGTAGCCGATCTCGACCACGCTGTCGTCATCGGGTATGTTCTCGATACCGCAGCAACCGATGAACTCGCCGTTTTCCGCTTTCGTGATGGCATAAACGCAATTGCCGATCGCGCCCTCTTTGGTTCGCTCCACGAACTTGGCGGCATCTGCTGTCGTATAGGGATGCGGCATGCGCGACACCATGGTCGCGATCTTGTCGTTGTTGGCGAGATGGGCAATGGCGTCAATGTCATCTTCGTGCGGGGCGCGCAGGACGAGCCGTTGCGACAGAAGAACGGGGCAATCCCGCCTTTGCAAATCCGGCCTCAGCCGTTCCCGGGATAGCCGCGACTGGCTTTCCCTGTTTAGATCCCTTTGCATTTTCTCAGTCCTTTCCTGGGTTTGAAACGAAAGAAGGGAAGATGGTGGCGTCCCATCTTCCCTTCTTTTTCAAATTCCAGGTCCGGTAACCTGATATTTAAAAGCCGGGTCGATGTGACGCCGGCTTTTAATTGAGCGGTCCGGCTTATTCCGCTGCTTCTGCCTGTTTCGGCGCCACGGACACGTACATGCGGCCATTGGCGCGCGCACGGAACGTCACATTGCCTTCAATCTTGGCAAAAATCGTGTGGTCCTTGCCCATGCCGACATTGTCGCCGGGGTGCCACTTGGTGCCGCGCTGACGAATGATGATGTTGCCCGGAACGACGTTCTCGCCGCCGAACTTCTTCACGCCAAGGCGCTTGGACTCAGAATCGCGACCGTTGCGCGACGAACCGCCAGCTTTTTTATGTGCCATTGGAGTTCTCCTTTAAACCTTCGAAACTTCTGCTTTCAGATCAGCCGGCGACGATGTCGGTGATCTTCACGACCGTGACGTGCTGGCGATGACCGCGCGAACGCTTGGAGTTCTGCCGACGACGCTTCTTGAACGCGATAACCTTGCGGTTACGGGTCTGCTCGACAACTTCCGCCTTGACGACGGCGCCCTTGACGAAGGGCGCGCCGATCTTGGCGTCAGCGCCTTCGCCGACAACGAGAACGTCAGAGAACTCGACCGTGGAGCCTGCTTCGGCATCGAGCTTTTCGATGCGCAGCGTGTCCTCGGCGTTGACGCGGTACTGCTTACCGCCGGTCTTGATGACTGCGAACATTTTTTATCCTTTCATGTTCTAAGTCCGGCTCTGCCCCCTAAAGGCGGAAGCGGCCGTCTTTTTGTCAGCCTGGTTAAAGCAGGGAGTTGCAAAGAAAAAATCTTGTCAAACCCGGTCTGCCGGTGAAGTCTCCCTTGCGGGAGAGTTAGGCGCATGTCGGAAGACATACGCGTCCAGCAGGGTGCTTACGATGACGGAGCCGCAAAGTCAATAAATCGCGGCAAAAAAGCTTGATCAACGCTCTTGCAAGACCGGCCTTTGCCAGCTAAGAGACACCCCGCGCCAAGCGCGCAGACCACGTGGTTCCTGGAGAGGTGGCAGAGTGGTCGAATGCACCGCACTCGAAATGCGGCATACGGGCAACCGTATCGGGGGTTCGAATCCCCCCCTCTCCGCCATCTCCGCTGCGCTTTGTCACTCGCCAACCCAAAGCGCGTTGGCTCCGAGTTCGAACTTCGTCCTTCACTCGCCGCTACGTTTTCTGTAGTCAATTGATTTTCCATATTATTTACCTCTTTCCTGTCCAACTTCGGCGGATGGTTGGACAATTTTCGTTCTTTTTTCTTCCCGATGATCGCTTTCGTACCCTTATGCGAAAGGGACGCTTGATTGGCAGCGGCGGTGTAGATGGAAACCTGCTTCAGCTCGGTATGGCCCGTGACGGCTTTGATTGTGTCAGCGCTCATCCCGTTTGCAGCCATGCGGCGGGCGGCAGCTTTGCGTAGCCCGTGAGCCGAGCATTCTTGAAGGCCCGCCGCTCTGCATTGCTCACGAAACCAGTTTCCGAAACCGGCAGGCGTGAAGGGCTTCCCCTGCCCGGTAATCAGGAAGGTTGGCTGTTCTCGCGGTATATCGGCTATCGCCTCATTGAGTTCCGGCTGGATAAATAACCTTAGCTCTGTCCCTGTTTTGGTTTGGATAAGGTGAAGGTACCGCCCTTGAATGTCACCCCAGCCAAACCTCACGACATCACTGCACGCGCTCCCTCAAGACGGGGCGTTGGACCATACGGAACCGGCTTCACTCCCGGAAGAGATAGACCGGGCTGGTCCAGGCCGTGGTGCCGTCTTCCAATTCCACGCGGATATACCAGGCATTGTCGCCGCTTTTCCGGACGGCGAGGTCGCGCGTAAAGGCGATGTCGGTCGCAATGCCGGCATCGGGCAGGCGCGTCACCGAGAGGATGCGCGGCAATTCTCCGGATTTGTCAAAGGACACGCCTTCAAATCCGATTTCCGCAACGGACAGTTCGGCCTCGACCAGCGGCGTCCTGACCGAGAGTGTTCCTTCGCTGCCGTTTTCCAGCACCAGATCGACGCCGCCGAAATTGCCGGTTGTCTGGGCCTTCCATTCAACGTCCCGTGGCCCCGCCAATGCAACGGTCTTGTCGTGGTTGAAGAAGTTGAGCGGCGAGGCCGAGACGATGCTGTTCTCAAAGACGCTGGCCTTTCCGTCCCAGGTGACCTGGCGGAAGCGGCCGCGATATTCCGCGCCCTCCCACCTGATCCGGATGCGATTGCCGAGGTCTTCGCGCTTGTAGTTACGGATCGTCTCGACATGTTCGAGGCCGTTGAAGAGACCGACCTTCAGGACCGGCGCGCGCGCCAAGACGCTGACGGAAAGCCGGGCCTTTCCTTCCGGCAGGTGAACGATATCGCCCATCATCGCGCTCGTCGTCGCAATCCCCTCCGCCGGCCCGAGCTTCGGATCGTCATGATAGAGCGTGCCCGGTCGGTCGAAGGCAACGGCGAGATCGATGGCCATGCGGCCGCTGTGGCCGCCGCTGGTGCCGTAGTGATGGCGCTTGCGCATGGCGTCCAGCAAAGCCGCGCGACTCAGTTCCGTCGTCAGGAAACAGGTGAGCCCGCCGATCGCGCCGAATTTTCCAGCGCCCGGATAGCTTGCGCCCGGCCGGCCCTTGTGGCCGTCGGAATTGGCGACGACGCCGACCCGGTAGCCGAGCCTCAAGGCATCAGCCAGCAACCATTCGAACGTGCCCCAGGACGAGTGGACCTCGACTGATTTTTCAAACCGGCCGTCATGGGCGACCGCGATATCGGCATAGCGTCCGCCGCAATGGGCATAGCAGACGACATCGAATTCGCGGTTTTCCGCAAACGCCTCGAAAAGGTCGTTGGCGGTGGTGCAATCGGTATCCGCGCCGCCCTCGATCAGGGCCTTGGACGAACGGCGGATAATGCGGTTTTCATCCGGGAAGAAGACATTGCGGTCGCCGCCAAGAGCGGTGTTGCCGGACCATTCATAGCCGGGCATCGCCACGAACCGGCCGGGGGCGTCAAAGCGGGCGGTGATGGCATTCAGCTCTTCCCAGAAGGCGTCGGTGATCTGGAAATCATTGCCCTGATGGCCGCAGGCATCGACAAAGGCCCGGTCGCGGGCGAAGGCGAAATAGTCCTCCGCCGAGCCGGTGCCAATGGTCTCTCCGGACTGGCCGTGCATGTCGCCCCAGAAATGCATCAGCGGCCGGTCCTCGATGATCAGCGGATTGGATCGGGCCGCGACATTGCCCCTTTCGTCCTTGAGCGTGATCGCCACCCTGCCGGGTTCGGGAGAGACGAGGTCGTCGATCTCGAAGGCATAGGGGCCCTCGCTCAGCGTCAGGGTTTGCGGCAGGCCCTCGATCCTGCCCTCGGCTTCCACGGTGAAGATCGCGTTGCAGCGGTTGGAGGGATTGTCCCACTTGTCCTCGCCTCTCACCTTCAGCGCGAAACGCTCGCCGGGGCGCTTGAGCGTCGGCAGAACGGCGACGAAGCGTTCCGGCCTGCCGGGCACGATCGCAATCGACGGCTGGACGGGAAGCGTCTGAAAATTGAAGGTGGCGATCGGGTCGACCAGGACGCGGAACTCGAAATTCTCCTCGCAGAAGGTCTGGAGCCGCATGCCGGGGCCGCCATGATCGGTGACGCCGAAGCGGATGGTGATGCGGTCGCCCTCCTGGAGATAGCCCTTCGCCACCTTGATCCAGATCGTCCGGTCCCACGGGCGGACATTGCCCTTGGGATCGAAACGGACCTGCAGCACGGCGCCGTTGGAGGCTTCCACCGTGCAGTAATTGGCGCCCTTCGGATCGTCGAACTGCGGGCTGCTCTGGTCCGAGGCAAAGCGGAAACAGACCCTCAGACTGCCCGAATCGTCAATGCCGAACGTGCCCGCCGTATAGGTGAGCGTGAATGACGCATAGGAGCCCGCCTCGAATGCGCCGGAGGGGTCGATGACGGCATGTCCGAGATGCTCGGCCCCGATCGGCGCGCGGATGACGCCGCTGTTGATTGCGGTCCAGGGTTTCTCGGTCTTGGCGGAATGGTTCATGGTCGGTGGATCCGGATATCAGGAAAAGGCGCGGACGAGGACGGTCGAGAGCGGCGGAAAGAAGGTGATGATGAGGAGGTCGATGAGCAGCACCAGGATATAGGGCCAGATGGCCGCGACGATGCGCTCCATCGAGACCTTGGTGATGGCGGAAGCGATGAACAGGTCGACGCCGAGCGGCGGCGTGACCGTGCCGATCGACAGGTTCACCGACACGATGATGCCGAAGAGCACCGGATCGATGCTGAAGCTCATGGCCGCCGGATAAAGGATCGATGTGAAGATGACGATCGCGGCGGCCGCGTTCATCAGGCAGCCGACAAAGAGCAGGAAGACATTGACCAGAAGCAGATAGACGATCTGCGAGCCCGCGATTTCGGAGAGCCAGAGCGAGATGCTCTGCGGGATCTGGTTGATGGTGATCGTCCAGGCGAAGATGCCAGCGGCATTCATGATGAACATCACGACGGCGGAAGACAGCACCGCGCGGCGGAAGGCGGTGTAGAGCGCGGCAAGCGTCAGTTCGCGGTAGATCAGACCGACGACGAGGCCATAGAGTACGGCAACGATCGCCGCTTCGGTCGGCGTGAAAACGCCGCCGTAAATGCCCGACAGGATGATCACCGGCATCATCAGCGGCAGGAAGGCGGAGCGGAATTGCCGCGCGATCTCGCCAACGCCTCCATAGGGCTGCAACGCGATGTTCTCCTTGACCGCCAGGAAGCGGTTGAGAATGAGCAGGCTGATACAGATCACGATACCCGGCATCAGCCCCGCCAGGAACAGGTCGGAAATGGAGACGCCGGTAACCACGCCGTAGAGAATGAGCAGGATGCTCGGCGGAATGATCATGCCGGTGACGCCGGCTGCCGCGATCGTTGCCGCGGTGAAGGACGGGCGATAGCCCTTTTCCGCCATCGGCTGGTTCAGCACGCCGCCGATGGCGGCGACCGTTGCCGCGTTCGAGCCGGAAAGCGCCGCAAAGAAGCTGGAGCCGAGAATGGCAACCGCGCCGAGCCCGCCGGTCAGGTGGCCGACCAGCGCGTTGGCGAAGGCGACAAGGCGGCGCGACATGCCGCCGATGGACATGATCTCGCCGGCGAGAATGAAGAAGGGAATGGCGAGGAGCGGGAAGGAATTATTGGTCGACAGCATCCGCTGCACCACCATTTCCAGGCTGATATCGCTCATGAGAAGAGCGACGACGCTCGAGAGCCCGAGCGCCACGGCGATCGGCGCGCGCAGCAGCATCAGGACGAGCAGGCAGATGAAGATCGCTGCGGTAACCATCAGCGGCTATCCTTGCAAACGGAAAAACGAAAAGGCATCAGGCGCTCTGGGCGGTCAGCTCGTCGGCGGGCGCATGCATCTGGCGGACGAAAAGTTCGACCGCATAGACCGCCAGGAAAGCCATGCCGACGGGGATCGCGGCATAGACCCAGGCCATGGATATCTCGAGCGCCGGGGAAATCTGCGGCCTCACCCTGAGCATCAGATGCAGGCCGTACCAGAAGACCAGCACGAAGAAGACGAGGCTGCAGCCCGCTGAAAACAACAGGCTGGTCCTCTTCAGGCCCACGGGAAACCGCTCAATGACCACGCCGATGGCGGCATGCATGTTGCGCCTGAAGGCAACCGCCGAGCCAAGTGCGATCATCCAGACGAACAGATAGCGGATCAGTTCGTCCGGAAAGGCGAGCGAGCTTTCGATGATGAAGCGGAAGACCACCGTCGCGATGCCAAGCACGAACATCGCGATGAAGGCAGTCACGCAGAGCACCGTCAGGAGACGTTCCGACAGGTCCAGCGACTTCACAAGATTGGGCATAACCGCCTCCTGACCGCGATGCGCCGGTTCACTGGGTGGAAACGACTGCGTCGATGCGCTGCTCGCCGATCTTCGGCCCGTATTCGGCCCAGACCGGCTCCATGGCCTCCTGGAAGGCCGATGCCTGCTCGGGCGTCAGCACGGTCACCGTCATGCCGTCGGCCGCCATTTCGTCGAGATATTGCTGCTCGACCTTCTGCAGTTCGGCGCGCTCCCATGTCTGCGTTTCAAGAGCGGTTTCGGCAAACAGCGTCTGAAGATCTTCCGGCAGGTCTTCCCACATCTTGTCATCGGCCAGGAACATGATGCCGGCCCATTGGTGGTTGGAGAGCGTGATATAGTCCTGGACCTTGTCGAAGCCGAAGGCCTTGACGTTGCCGACCGGGTTGTCCTGTCCCTCGACCGTGCCCTGCTGCAGACCGGTGAAGACCTCCGAAAGCGGCATTGGCGTCGGGTTTGCGCCGAGCGCCTTGAAGGTGGCGACGTTCAGCGGATTGTTGACGACGCGGAATTTCACGCCCTGCATGTCTTCCGGCGCCTCGATCTTCTTGTCGGATGTGGTGATCGTGCGGAAGCCGCTTTCATACATGCCGAGCGTGCGGATGCCTGTTTCCGCCAGAAGGCCCGCATAGAGTTCTTCCCCGACCGGGCCGTCGGAGACGGCATAGGCATGATCGCTGTCGCGGAACAGGAAGGGCAGGTAGAAGATGTCGAGCGGCGGATAGAAGCTCGCGACATTGGTGGTCGGCACCAGCGCGAAATCCACGACGCCGATCTGCATGCTTTCCACCAGTTCTCGCGCATCGCCGATCGTCGAGTTGGGGAAGACCTCGATATCGACATTGCCGCCGGTCTTCTCCGAGATGATATCGGAAAACATCTGGGCGCCCTGGGCAAGCGGATGGCTCTCATTGTAGGGATGACCGAATTTGAGCGTCATCTCGGGGTAGTCCTGCGCGAGCGCGGAGGTGGAAAGGGCGGCGATGGTGAGGCTGGCGCCGATGGCCGCTGCCTTTGCCCTAAGGGTCAGTCCGGTCGCAAGATGCGACAAGTCCATGCTGAATGCGTTCATTGCTGTTCTCCTGGTTATATGGGTCGTTGATGCGGATCTTTGCCCGCTTGTGTCGCCGCGTCTTTATGACGGTCAGGCGGAATTCTTGTTGCTGTTGGCGTTCTTGGGCGAGAACGAACCGATCTCGATGACGCGGTCGCTCGGCGGCACGAAAATGCGCTGCCAGGTGATCGGCGCGTCGCGATAGCTCATGCCGCAAATGGTCCAAACAAGCCCGTACTGGCCGGCCGGCACGGCAAGCCTGCGGGCGACGCGCGGCGGCAGGGGCTGGCACGACATGGTCTGGCGGGTGTTGAGCGTCGGCGCGTTGAACCGCTCGGCCAGAAGGTCGCGGAAGGAGACGCCGTTCAGCGTCTTCTCGCTCATGCGCGCAATATCGGCGAAGCGCCCGGCCGGTAGATAGATCTCGCTGTAGACCTCGAATTCGTCGTTGACCGACACAATCCGGCTGATGTGCAGGAAATTGGGATCGTCCTCATCGAGGAAATGGCTCCAGGGGCCCGTCTCCGAGGTCTCCTCGACGCTGATGATCTTGAAATAGACCGGCAGCAGCTTGTCGCTGCCTTCGGCGTGGAAGCGGAAATGCTGAAGCTGTTCCTCAAGCGCGCGGGCGCCGGAAACGAAGGTGCCGCGGCCGTGATGGCGTTCGACAACGCCCATCTGCACCAGCGAGCGCAGCGCCCGCTGCACCGTGCCGAGACTGGCATTCATCTCGCTGGCAAGCTGATCCTCGGAGGGCAGTTGATCGCCGGGAAGCCAGCGGCCGTTTTCCACATCGGTCAGAATCTGTTCCGAGATCCGGCGATGGAGCGCCATGTTGGAGCGGGATGGCATACCAGAGGGCATGAGGATGTCCTTCGCAGGTTTTTCTGCATAAATTAACGCATATGTTTAAAAAATTGGCAAGTCCTATATAGGACATTGTTGAAATGAGCGGGCTGGCTGATGAGACGCGCGCTTCTGCATGAAAAATCAAAGGCATGCTCGAGGCCGCTTCAGGCGCGGAATCGCATGGCGGCCAACCGCGGCTCTGCTCTTGGAAAAGACGATTTTGAGACGCGCGCCCTCGGTCCGTTGCGCGTCTGCCTATCCGTCCCGCTCTTTCGGCAGGAAAATCCGCCGCAGGAGGACGGCAAGCGACAGCACCATCACCACCCGGACCAGATGGAAGGCGACGACAAGCACGGTATCCGCGCCGATCTGGCCGGAGACCAGCGACATCTCGGCAATCCCGCCCGGCGCCAGCGCCAGGACGAGCGAGATCGTGTCGATGTCGAAGGCGCGGCCGATGATGAAGGCGAGAGCCGTGGAGAAGGCCACGAGCGTGGCGGTTCCGGCGAGGTTGGCCGGCAGAAAGCGGTATCCGTCGCGGAAGACGGCACGGGTGCAGCGCGCGCCGAGCGAGATGCCGATGAAGATCTGCGCCAGTTCCAGTCCTTCCAACGGCACGGCCGTATGCCACTCGAACAGCGCCGCCCCCGCGCCGGCGATGATGCCGGAAAGCAGCCAGGCATTGGGGACGCGCTTTCCGCTCAAGAGCCGCGCCAGAACGATAGCCGCGATGCACAGGACGATCAGCGGCAGCCACAGGACCTCCGCATGGGGGGCGGGTACTTCCGGCTGCACCGCGCCGTCGCGCCCGAAGGCGAAGACGATTTGCGGAATGGTGAGCGTGACGAACAGGATGCGCAGGAACTGGCCGATCGAGACCAGTCCGGGCACGCCGCCGTAGCGCTCGGAAAGCACGGCCATTTCGGCGATACCGCCGGGCAGGCTCATGAAAAAGGCAGTGTCCGGGTCAAGCCGGGTGAGGCGGTTGATGGCGAGCGATATCAGGCAGGCCGCCAGGATGAGGGCGAAGGCCGAGGCCAGCATCACCGGGAAGAGGCCGGCCAGGCGCTCGGCGACATCTGGCGTCAGGCGAAGGCCGGCGCCGATGCCGATCAGCCCCTGCGCCGCCTGCCGGCTGTTGGGCACCACGGCAACGGGCAGGTTGAAGAGCGAAAGGGCCGCCGTCGCGAACATCGCGCCGATCAGAAAGCCGAGCGGAATGCCGGCGGCATTTGCGACGCCGCCGCCGATTGCGGCGGCAATCGCGGTTGCGGCCATGCGCCCTGCATCGAAGAGCAACCGGTCCAGCGTCATAGGGCAGGCGGCGTCATCGGCAGACCGCGCGCGGCTTCGAACGCGCGGGCAACGGCAATCAGCTTCGGTTCTTCGAAAGCGCGGCCCGCGAACTGGACGCCGATCGGCAGGCCATCATCGGAAAGCCCCGCCATGACGCTTAAGGCCGGATGACCGGTGACGCTGAAGGGCGTGCGGGCCTGTCGCGTATAGGTGCGGGCCGTCTCCGCCGGATCATCGAGCCTTGCGGCGGCCTCCATTGAGCTCGCCGATACCAGTATGTCGTAGCGGGAGAAAGCATCATTGACTGCCTCGACGAGGCGTTTGCGCTGCTTCTGCGCCCGCACATAATCTTCCGCCGTCAGGAACGCGCCTGCCAGAAGTGCCCGTCGCGTCAACCGTCCGTAATCCTCGTGCCGGGTGCGCAGGTGATCGGCGTGGACAGCAAAACCTTCCGCCGAGAGAAGGATGCGGTTGACCGCGAAGAAGGAGGAAAGCGGCGGCAGGCGCACGTCTTCGACCTCTGCGGCGAGCTCGGCAAGGGTTGCGGCGGCGCCGTCGATCAGCTGCGCCGTACCGTCGGGCGCGACAAGATCCTCGGTGTGAAACTGCCGGATATAGCCGATTTTCAGACCCGTGAGAGAGGCCTTGTCGCCTTCCGCGCAGGTCTTCCACGGCATGGCGATCGTGGATAGTTCTCTCGCATCGACGCCGGCAATGGCATCGATCAGCAGCGCGGCATCCGTGCTGGTGCGGGCCAGCGCGCCGATACAGTCGAGCGTCTGGGCGAGCGGAAACACGCCGCGCCGCGACACCGCGCCATAGGTGGGCTTGAAGCCGACAATCCCGCAGGCGCTTGCCGGGTGACGCACGGAACCGCCTGTATCCGTTCCCAAGGCCAGCGGAAACAGGCCGGCGGCAACGCCCGCGCCGGAGCCGGACGAGGAGCCGCCGGGGTGATGATCCGGGTTCCACGGATTGCGCGCCGGGGGAACCGGCAGGTCGAAGCTTGGTCGCCCGCAAGCGAACTCATGCGTATTGGTCTTGCCGAAAATGATCGCGCCGGCCCGTCGCAGAAGGGCAACGACATGGGAATCGTCCGCCGCAATCGCGTCCTGTCGCGTGTGCGAGGCGCAGGTGGTGGCAACGCCTTCCACGTCGATAATGTCCTTGATGGCGACGGGGATGCCGTGAAGCGGCCCGCGCAGTCTTCCGGCGGCAAGCTCGTCCGTCAGGACGGAAGCCTGCCTTGCAGCATCATCGGCATCGAAATGGATGAAGGCGTTGAGTTTCGGGTCCAGCGCGGCAATGCGGCTGGAAAGGGTCGTGACATATTCGGCAGGGGAAAGCTTGTGGCTGCGGTAAAGTGCGCCGATTTCAGACGCGGAGGCGAATTCAAGGGCGGTCATTTCGCCTCCCGGCGGTCATCGGCGGCCAGGGCTCGTCGGCAGGCGTGTCCTTCTCCGTCAGCGCTGCGCGAAAGGCGCGGGCGCTTGCCGCCGCACTCAGAATGTCGTCCTCGTCCATCTCCACGATCCGGCCAAGGCCGGCCGCCTCGGCGATCACGCGCGCTTTTTCATCCTCGTCCATGGGCTTCAGGCCATCTTTCGCTTTGCAGTTTCGTCGCAAAGGCCCTCGAACCAATGAGCGACTTCGCCCGGCTGAGCGAATGTCACCTGCGGATGCGCCATCAGCACTTCGGTCATCTCGACAAGCTCGGTGATGCGGTGAGGCACGCCCATGAGATGGGGGTGAAGCGCAACGGTCATGATCACGGTGCCGCTTTCCTCCTCGCGTTCATAGGCCGCCAGCGTGCGCCTGACGCGGTTCAGGAACTCGCCGGTCCGGTGTTTCTCGACGGCGTAGACCGTGCTGTCGTTCAGTTCCAGCGTATAGGGCACGGAAAGGAGCGGACCCTTTTTCGTCTCCATCCAGCAGGGGCGGTCATCCAGCACCCAGTCGAGCAGATATTCGATGCCGAGGCTTTTCAGGATATCCGGCGTCTTCTCGCTTTCGCCAAGACCCGGACCGAGCCAGCCGCGCGTCTTGACGCCGGTATAGGCCTTCAGCCGCTCAAGGCTTCTTTCTATGATCTCCGTTTCGTTCGGTTCCGTATGGACGGCCTGCTGATAAAGCCCGTGGCCGATGAACTCCCAGCCGAGCGCAACGGATTGCTCCGCGCATTCGGGATAGACGTCGATGACATTGGCGTTGAGGCTGGCGGATGCCGGCAGACCGGTCGCGCGGAAGAGATCGAAGAAGCGCTTCATGCCGACGCGCATGCCATATTCGGCCCAGGCGAAATTCGGGATATCGGGAACGGCGGCGCGGCCCTGCGGCGGCGTGGAGATGCCGCGCGGCATCGGGTGGTCGAAGCGCCAGTGCTCCATATTCACGACGAACTGCACAACGATGCGCCGGTTGTTGAAAGCGGGCAGGGCATCACGGTCATCGGCCAATCGATATGGAATGCGCGGATTGGAGGCGATCATGAGCTCTTCCCTTCTGGCAAAAGGCCTGCGGGCCAGCCGCTTCGCCATGGTGCGAAACGATGCCGCGCGAAGCGGGGCGTCTGGCGCAAAACTTGCATAGTGTTCCTTCAGCGACGGGCGCCGGATCATCCGACCGGTCCGTCGGCGACGAACTTATTATGGGCAAGCGGGATTGTGAGCCGATCTCACCGGTCTAACAGCTATGCCCGAAGGAGCAATCACGCATCATGGAAATGAAGCAGCTTGAATATTTCTGCGCCGTTGCGCGGGCGGGCAGTTTTTCCAGGGCGTCGTCGGAGCTGATGGTCGTGCAGCCGGCGCTCAGCCGGCAGGTCGGTCGGCTTGAAAGCGAGTTGTCGACCAAGCTGTTCTACCGCAACGGGCGCGGCGTGGCGTTGACGGATGCCGGCAAGCGTTTCCTCGCCGTGGCAGACAGCGTGCTCGGCGAATTGGAAAACATTCGCGCCGAACTGGCCGAGGATCGCGATGCGCCCTCCGGTACGGTCACGGTCGGCATGCCGCCGTCGGTCAGCGCCATGATCGCGACCTCGCTTCTGTTGAGCATTCGCCGGCAGTTTCCCGACATCAAGCTACACATCATCGACGGGCTCTCCGGCCATATCTGCGAGTGGATGACCGCCGGCAAGATCGATATCGGCATCGTCCACGAGTCGCGCCAGTCCTCCGGTCTCCTGCTAGAACCGCTGATGTCCGAGCCGCTCTATCTGGTCGGGCGACCGTCCGCGACGGATATCCTGGCGGACCCGCAAGGCGCTATCGGAACCGTTTCCTTCGATACTGTCGCCAATTTGCCGCTGATCCTGCAGGGCGACAGCCATGGTCTCAGGCGGCTGATCGACCGCACCGCGCGGGAGATGAACGTCGCGCTTGATATCGAGATCGAGATCGACGCGATCGCCGCCATCACCAAACTCGTCCAGGTCGAGCCGTTCTTCAGCATTTTGCCGATCGGCTGCGTCAACCGTCAGCTTTCCGACCGGGAGTTCTCGGCCTGGCGCATCACCAGCCCGGAACTCCTCAATGTCATGCTGATGGCGAGCGTTCCCAACAAGCCGTTCACCTCCGCCATGCGCGAGGTTCGCCGCGCCATCCAGCTGCAGATTGCCGCTGCCTCTGCAGTCGATGAACCGGCGGAAAGCGAAATCGTCTGAGGACAAGCTGTGGCATCGTCCCTTTCCTGTCGATCATGCCCGGACCATTGATCGTGCGTTGCGGCATAGCTGCTAGAGCACGTGCGTCATGGACGGCGTTGCCCGTGTCAATGTTTAGTCTTCACGGCGCTTTTGCTCATGCGCTTCCGCACAAATGTGCAGAGAGCGGCTGCCCGAAAGCCTGCTGTCGCGAGGCTACCGCTCTTTCTCGTGCTGCAGGGGTAACAGCGCCGGACAAAAACAAACAACTCCAGAGGTGATTGATGAGAAATCTGTCGAATGCATTCGCGATAGCCGCCGTTTCGGCAGGCCTGATCGCGACCCCTGCAATCACGGCGCATGCGGAAGAGCCAGCGCCGCTTGAGAGTGAAACCACGCTGACCGTCGGCTATCAAAAGGTCGGCCATCTGGCGCCGCTGCAGCTCGTCCAGGAGATGCTGGATCCGCTTAATGTCGAGATCGAAATGGTCGAATTCTCGCGCTATGCCGACACGCGCACGGCGCTTCTCGCCGGTTCGCTTGATATTGCAACCGTTGGCCCGGCGGATCTTCCGATCGCGCTCGCTCAGGGCTCGGATGCGGTCTACGGCATCATGGGCGTCGGCTCCTCTGCCAAGTATCCCGTCGTGCGCAACGGCGTTGAAATGGAAAGCTGGGACGACCTTGCCGGCAAGAAGGTCGGCATTGCGCCTGGCTCGGCCGTCTGGTTCCAGTTCGCCGCGACGCTGATCGAGAACGATATTCCCTATGACAGCTTCGAGGCCGTGAACATTCAGGGCGGCGGAGCCGCCTTCGACCAGGCGCTGCAGCGCGGCGATGTCGATGCGATCATCACCTGGGAGCCCTTCGAATCCATCCCGGTTCTGGAAGGCTACGGCCATTTCGCCACCAATCTCGACTATTCGACGTCTGAATCTGTTGGCGACGAGCTTGGCATGATGGTCGCCTCCAAGGATGCTCTGGAAGAAAAGCGCGATGCCGTGGTGCGGTTCGTCTGGGCCTATCTTGCGGCGCAGCAGGCGCTCGCCGATGATGCGGAGGCCTTTGCCGAGGCCTATGCGGCCCATACCGGCCTTGATCTCGAGCTTTCCAAACAGGCCTCCAAGGCAATCACGCTCGGTTCCGTCGTCACGCCCGAGCAGGCCGCCGCCCAGGCCAAGGCCTTCGCCGAACTCGGCGTCATTCAGGAAGATGTCTCCGGCGAAATTCCCGATCACTGGGACGAGACCATCGTCGAGGAAGCAAAGTCCTATTGAGTTTTTGACCCAGGCAACCGGCAGGCGCTCTGGCTGCGCCTGCCGAACGCCAATTGAAACGCGGCTGAAGCCTGCCGCTGGAAAAGAACAGAATGGAACAGACAAGCGCAGCGCCCGGCACGGCGGGCTCGATGACCGCAAGACGGGCGAGCGGGCTCTGGACAGCCGTTCGCGGTTTCAATCTCCGACGCACATTGGTCGCGCTGATCCTGCCGATTGCCGTTCTGGTTATCTGGCAGGCAAGCGGCACGAACGGCTCGCTTTTCGGCGGCGTCCTGCCGACGCCCGATCGCGTCTGGAAAGGCTGGCAGACCTGGGCGTTCGGCGCCTCCGGCATGGGGCTTAATCCCTATAGCGGCACCTGGTGGGACAGTCTGAGCTTTTCGACCATCCGCGTCGCCCAGGGTTTCGCGCTCGCCATCGTCGTCGCCATCCCGACCGGCATCTTCATCGGCTGGAGCCGGCTTGCCGCCGAAGCCGTCGATCCGACCATCCAGCTTCTGCGCCCGGTCCCGATCACCGCATGGCTGCCGTTTTCGATCGCCGTCTTCGGTATTTCCAGCTTCGGCGCCATCTTCCTGATCGCGCTCGGCGCATTCTATCCGATCGTCATCAACACCACCCAGGGCGCGCGCAATGTCGAGAAGAACCTGGTCCGGGCCGCCCGCATGCTGGGCGCCAACCGTCGCGACGTGCTGCTGAAAGTGGTCGTGCCGTCTGCCCTGCCATCGATCTTTACCGGCCTTCGCATCGGTCTCGGCATCGGCTGGACGGCGGTGATCGTCGCCGAGATGGTCGCCGTCAAATCCGGCCTCGGCTATGTGCTGTGGGATGCCTATTATGTCGGCCGCATGGATGTGGTGATCGCCGACATGGCGACGATCGGCCTGATGGGCCTTCTGAGCGACCGGATCATTCTCATCATCGAGCATCGCCTTCTTGCCTGGCAGGCTGCCGGCGGGACGCGGTGAAGGACAAGATCATGGCCAATATCGAAATCACCAACGTCGCCAAGACCTATCCCGGAAACCCGCCGGTGCGCGCGCTGGACAATGTCGACCTTTCCATCCGCGAGGGAGAATTCGTCGCGTTGCTCGGCCCCTCCGGCTGCGGCAAGTCGACGCTCTTGAACATTCTCGCAGGCTTCGAGGCGAATACGGAAGGCGAGGTTCGTTTCGACGGCGGGCCGATCACCAAGCCCGCGCCCGAGCGCGCCGTCGTCTTTCAGGAGGCGGCCCTTTTTCCCTGGCTCACCGTGTTCCACAACGTCAATTTCGGCCGCAGGCTGCAGGGCTCGACCCGCATGAACTACGAGCCCGAGGTCAATGCCATGCTGGACATGGTCGGGCTGACCGATTTCAGGCATGCCTATCCCTCGCAGCTTTCCGGCGGCATGCGCCAGCGCGTCGGCATTGCCCGTGCACTGGTGATGCAGCCGCGCGCATTGTTGATGGACGAACCCTTCGGCGCGCTTGATGCCCAGACGCGGCTGACCATGCAGGAACTTCTGCTGTCGATCTGGCAGAAGCACAAGACGACGGTGGTGTTCGTCACCCATGACATCGACGAGGCGGTGCTTCTGGCGGACCGCATCTGCGTCATGTCGGCGCGTCCGGCTCATATCGCCCGCGAGATTGACATCAAACTTGCCCGCCCGCGCAGCATTGACGACCTGACCTCGCCGGAATTCGTCGCCTACAAGGCGGAGATCATGCATGAAATGCGCCATGCCCATGCCAAGGCGGCGGCCGTCACTAAAGAGGCGGCCGTCTGAATGGATCTGAAACTCGAAGGCAAGACCGTCCTGATCACCGGCGGCTCGAAAGGCATCGGCTTCGCGGCGGCCAGGGCCTTTGCCGGGGAAGGCTGCTCGCTCATTCTGGCCGCGCGCTCCGGGGAAGCGCTGGAAAAGGCGCAAGCCGCGCTTTCAGGCTTTGATGTCCGCATCATCGCCGCCGATCTCTCGCTGGCAGACGAGCGCGAAAGGCTGGTGAAGGAGGCAGGCCCGGTCGATATCCTTGTCAACAATGCCGGCGCCATTCCTGGCGGCGATATCCTGAACCTTCCCTTTGCCGAGCTTGAGAAGGCCTGGCAGCTGAAGGTCTTCGGCTATATCCACCTGACCCAGCTCGTGGTCGAGGCGATGAAGGCGCGCCGGGACGGGACGGTGATCAACATCATCGGCGATCTCGGCCGCGCGCCGCGCTTCGATTATGTCGCCGGCAGCGCCGCGAATGCGGGGCTGATCGCCTTTACCGAGGCCGTCGGGTCGCGCTCGACCGACTGGAATGTCAGGGTCTTCGGCATCAATCCGGCCGGAACGGGGACCGAGCGGGTGGAAAAGGTGGCGCGCGGCCGGGCCAAAAGCCTGTATGGCGATGAGGAGCGCTGGCGCGATGTCTTGCAGAACCTTCCCTTCGACCGCCTCGCCGAGCCGGACGAAGTTGCCCGGCTGATCGTGTCGCTGGCCTCGCCGGTTCTCGGCTACATCTCCGGCAATGTCGTCGACTTCGACGGCGGGCTGAGAAACCGCCGCTGACGGGCCTCTTTCCTCTCATTCATGCGCGTCAAAAGCCTTCACAAGCGCATCGACGAGCTTGTCGTCGAGGTAATGCGGGCCGTCGAAGAGGTAGAGGTCATAGCCCTGCATGAGGGTGATTTGGGGCATGAGTTCCTCGACCGTCGCCGGCCGGAAGCCGCCGTTGGGCAGAGGGCGGAAGGCTTCGGTGATGATGCGCAGGCGATCCTTGCCGAGGCTTGCGGCAAGCGCGTCGGCATAGTCGCGCGCCGTCTGCGGGGAACGCGCCGTAACGCCGGCGCCGTCCTGGAAGAAGACGCCGACATCTGCCGGCAGCCAGGTCGATAGCCAGTCGGCAAGGGCCTCGCCGCCGATATTGCTGTTGTCGTAGACGCTGATCCAGAGCGGGCGCGGCAGAAGGGCAAGCGCCTTCGGCATCACCTCTGCCGCTTCCTTCCAGGTCGGATCGACCTCAACGGGGAAATAATAGCCTTCAATCTCGAGCGGCGGTTTCCTGCCTGCAAGGGCGGCCGAAGTCTTTGCCAGCTGCAACACATTTGCCCGCGCTTTCTTCTCGTCGAAATCGCCGGCAAGGCCGAGGGTGACGTGCCGGGCCCAGGGTTCTTTGGCAATGCGCCGCCAGTCGGGCATCTGGGTTGGCGCCTTCCCGCCGGTGCCGCGGGCAAAACCGATATCGTCGACAACGATCCACTGGATGAGAAGATGGTCCGCGCCGAGGCGCTGCCATTCGCCCTCGGGTTTTGCGGTCGCGTCATCGACCTGCCAGACGATGCCGGTGACCGGCCCGTCGACAGGCGCCGCGCGGTGGCCGGGCGACAGGATGAGGAAGCGCCCCAGAAGAAAGGCGCCGCCCAGCAAGAGCACGGCCGGCAGGACCCTGAGCAGGCGGCGGGTCATATCATGAGGTTGAGGGAAGCGAACCATCCGCGCGCCCTGTCATCGCCGCCGAGCCTTGCCCGGTACTGGCCGTTGATATCGATATGCGACATCGGCGCTTCGTACGTCGTCTGGCGGAACCAGTAGCGCAGGTTGATCCCCGGTCCCGCGCCCAGCGCGAACTCCGTCGCATAGGTGTCGTTGTAGTCGGCCGCGATGCCGATATAGGGCGTCACGATAAGGGTCCCGTCGTCGTTGAGCGAGAAGCTGCGACCAAGGCTCGCATTCGCCAGGGCAAAATCCTCGTCGCTGTCGAAATAGCGTCCCGCCTCGCCATAATACCAGCCCGTCCACCAGGCATCCGAGCCGGGCATCAGGTCGGTGTTGAACCCGTCCGATATGGCGGCCCGCACCAGCGTGTCGTCGCGGCTGTAGCGCCCGACCTTGAAATAGCGCGCGGCCTCCAGCGCCAGGTTGAGATTGGTAAACGGCTTGACGCGCACGCCCGCCGCGCCTTGCATGGTCGATAACCCGACCGCGCCGCCGAGCGAATCGTAAACCGTGGTGAACTGGCGGACAAAGAGATCGACCGTGCGTCCGTCCCGGTAGCCGATGACCGGCGGCCGCCAGAAGATTTCCGAGCCGAGTTGCATGCTGCGCCCGGCAGAAGCCGGCGGCGTGATGTAGCCGTCGGAAATGCCGGTGCTGCCATAAAACAGACCGATATTGGCGCCCCAGCGCCGGGAGATATCCGAGACCTCGCGCCTGAGGCCGAAAAGCCCTTCCGGCGACAGGGAGAGCCTGCCGGCATCCACTTCGTCGATCGCCTGTTTCAGCCAGGAGACCGCATCCTCGTTGTGGTAATCCCGCCTTGCGGCATAGGCCGCATCAATCAGCTGGTTGCCGTCAAGGGAGCCTGCCTGATAGGCCTCGCTGAAGGCGTCATAGGCAAGCGCGCGGTCGCCGAGGCGGGCGGCAAGATAGGCCGTTTCCGTCGGGCCGATCGGCGCGAGAACGCCGTCCTCGGCGGCGGCGTGCAGGCCCGTGCGGGCGCGCCGGCTTTCGCCTTCGGCCATCAGCAGGTCGAGCCCGGCAATGGCGACATCCGCCTGTTGCCTCTCGCCCTTTGCCAGCCTCTCCGCCTGCTCAAGCGCGGTCGCGGCGGCGGTGAAGGTCTCCATGGCGGTCAACGCTTTTGCCCGCGCCAGCCAGACGGCGGCATCCGGGCTGTCGCCGAGGGGCATGAGCGCCTGATAGGCGGTTTCGGGCGCATCCGTCGCCATGGCCGCCGCGGCAAGGTTGAGGCGTAGATCGGTCTCATCCGCAGTTTCGCCCGGCAAAGCGAGCGCCTGTTGAAAATCGGCGAGCGCGCCGGTCTGGTCGCCGAGCGCCTGCCGGATGACGCCGCGCTGGCTGAGCAGGGTGCGGTTCGGACCGAAGCGGGCAATCGCCGCATCGACGACGCGCAGCGCGTCCTCCCGGTCGCCGTTGCGATTGAGGACATCGACCAGCAGCACCTGGTAGGAGCGATTGTCGGGCGCGTGGCGCGCGGCCTGCCATGCGGGCCCAAGTGCTGCTTGCGGATCATCGCGCCTCAGCGCCGCATAGGCCTTTTCGGCGGCTCTTGCCGCCGGCGAGGCGGCGGCCGTTTTCGCTTTCATCTCCGCCAGGGCCTTTTCGGCATTGTCTAGAAGCGCTCGATAGTCGTCATTGTCGGGCGCAAGCCGGACGGCGTCTCCGGCATTGATGACGGCCTTGCGGTATTCGCCTTGCTCATAGGCGCGGTAGGCGGCATCCGCGGCCTTGTAGGCGGGGTCCTCGGTTGCGGGGAGAGTTTCGGCAGGAGGCGCTTCCGCCGCCGCCGCGACAGGGCTTTCCGTCGCCGGCTCCGTCTGCCCGTCCCGCTCCTGCCTGATGCCGGCAGCGCGCGCGGAAAGGCGGCGGATGGCCTCGGCGTCGAGGCCCGGTTCGCCGGTCGGTTCCGGCGGTGCGGGTTCAGCCGCTTTGGCTTCTTCAGCGGCGGCCGCCTGTCGTGCCCGCTCCTCGGCAAGGGCGGTTCTCGCATTGTCGAGCAGGGTTCGGTAGTCATCAATCCGGGGCGCCAGCCTGACAGCCTCTTCGGCGGCGGCAACGGCCTGGGCATACTGGCCGCGCTCGAAGGCGCGATAGGCCGTATCGGCGGCCTTGTAGGCGGGGTCGTCGGTGGAAAGGGGCGCGTCCTGGGCGTCCTCCGCCGCGATCTCGCCGGCGTCTTCGTCCGCTTCCTCTTGCGCGCGGCCTTCCCGGATGGCGGCGGCCCGTTCGGCGAGGAGGCGAATGGCATCGTCGTCAAGCTCGGGATCGATTGTCGCCTCGGAGGCTGCCGCCGCGTCTTCAGCCGTCTGTTCCTCGGCCGCTTCCCGGGCAATCTCCGCATCGCGCGCGGCCACTGCATTTTCGAAAAGGCTCTGGTAGTCGCCATTGTCGGGTGCGCGCTCCAAAGCGCGTTCGGCAAGCGCAACCGCTGCGCTAAAATCCCCGCGCTCATAGGCGCGGTAGGCAGCGTCGGCGGACTGATAGGCCTCAATGGCAGGGTCAGGCGTTGCGGCAACGGGTTCCTCTTCGATCGCGGCGGCCTCGGCGGCAAGCTGACGACGGGTTTCGGCGTCGACATCCGGATCGGTGGCGGCAAGAAGTGCCGCTTCCCGCGCTTCGCCGTCACGGCCTGCGGCGAGGAGCGCCTCCACAAGCGCCAGTCTGAGTTCGCCGGCATCCGGCCTTTGCCGGATCGCTTCCCTCAGGTCCGCGATCGCCCGTTCGGCATTGCCGTCGGCCAGCGCCTGCCTGGCGTTGCGGTAGAGAAGAAGCGGCGGGCCGGAGAGCGGCAGATATTCGATCCTGACGGTGGCGGCGCCTGCTGTCGCCTCCTGCGCCGCAACGGGTGCTGCGGACTGCACGATCATGACCGCGGCAATCAGCAAGGGGAAGGGCCGGAAAGCCTTCATGACCGGGCCTCCTCTTCGCTTTCGGTCACGTCCGGCCTGGCGTCCTGTCGTTCCCGCGCCCGGGCAATGCGTGCGCGCTGCTCCTCGAGCGCGTTTTCGATTGCCTCCCTGAAGACGACGTCCCGGTCGACGAGATAGGAACCGATCAGCCCGTCACGCTCGGGTTGATAGTCGACAAGCGCCTTCTGCAGCGCGTCATTGGAGACCGCGCCGTTTTCAACCAGAATTTCGCCAAGCAGGGGAATATTGGCCTCGATACGTTCCTCTCTTGAGGGCTCCCTGTCGCGGCCTTTCGCTGCAAGCAGGCGCAGGCCCCCGGCAAGCACCCGGTCGCGCACGACAAAATAGCGCGGCTCGTAGCCGAGGCGTCTGGCGATTGCCGCGAGCGCATCCTCGGCAAGCGGAAAGGACGTGGCGAGCGCCAGCCTGTCGCTCTCCTCGTCGATCACCGGCAGAACCCGGTAGGCAAACAGGAAATCCGGCCTGAACCGGTCGCGCGCGGCGACCAGTTCCTCTTCCGTCACGGTGATCAGGTCGAGGCCGGACTGGAAGGCGACGGCTTCCGCCAGTACGTCCTCCTCGAGCCAGCCCTCGTCCAGCAGAATGCGGCCGAGCGGCACGCGCCGGGCTTTCTGCGCCGCAAGCGATGTTTCCAGCTGGGAGGCGTTGATGGCGTGCCAGGAGACCAGAAGGTCGCCCAGTTTCGTCTTCCGGTCCACCAGCCCGTCGCCGGTCGGGAAGTCATGCATGGTCTTGTCCCAGACCAGACGTTTACCGGTGAAGAGGTGGTTGAGATACTGGTTCCATGCCCGCGCCATCGCCATGAAGTTCACGAAATTGCCGACGATGATGCGCGGGATGGACAGGAGGCCGTGTTCCCAGCCGAATGTGCGCGCGGTGAAATAGAAGCGTTGCGAGATGCGCAGGAAGAGGGCCACGGCGTTCAGGATCAGGACAAGCCCGACCCAGCCTTCGACGGCAAGGAGCGGCGGATAGCCGCCCGGAAGAAGTCCGAAGGTGAAGCCGAGCTGGAACAGGATATATTGAAGCGCGAGAACATAGGCGAAAACGGTCACGAAGGTGGTGACCATGCCCTTGCGGTCGCGCAGCATGAAATAGCGGTCGATGAGCGAACCGTGCCAGCCGAAATAGGCCCAGCCCTGAAAGCAGATGCCGAGCGACCAGCGCGCCTTCTGGCGGTATGAGGTGCGGAAGGTATTGGGAAAATATTCCTGAACGCACAGCGCCATCCGCACGGTCATGTCCTTTTCGGGACCGAAGCCGAACCAGGTCTTGCGCTTGACCTGGTAGTCGACCGGAAAGCGGGCGAGGATGGAGCGCATGCCGTGTTCGGCAAGCCGCATGCCGATATCGTAGTCCTCGGTCAGCGTCTGGGTGTTGAAGGTCTGGTTGCTGTCTTCGGCCGCAAGCGTCAGCAGCGCCTTGCGCGAAAAACAGGTGCCGACGCCGGCCGACGGCACCATGCCGGAGAGCGCCTCGCGCACGACGATATCCTTGCCGTGCCACTCGGCGAATTCATCCATGTAGACGCCGGCGACGAGATCGGACCAGTGGCGCTCCAGCGAGTTGACCGGGATCTGGATGAGGTCGATGCGCGGCAGGAGATAATTGAAGAAACGCAGCTCGAGCGGGTGCAGCACATCCTCGCTGTCATGCAGGATGACGCCGGCGAAGGAAATGCCGTGCCGCTCCTCATGGGCAAAGATCGCCTGAACCACCCAGTTCAGGCAGTCGGCCTTGCAGGTTGGCCCGTCATGCGGCACCTCGACGCGCACAAGCTGGCGATAGCGCCGCCGCATGCGCTCCACCTCGTTGATGGTCGCCGCATCATTGCGATAGGTGCCGACAAAGACCGTGTAATGGCGGTAGTCGAGCGTGCCGACCATGCCCTCGATCATCGCCGCGATCACGTCGCTTTCGAGCCATGCCGGCACCATGATGGCGATATGCTGTTCGGGACGACCGGAAAGCTGGTCCGGCGTCAGCGGCTTGTAGCGACGCTCGACGGTCAGGCGCCGCTTGATGGCGCGCAGGTAGAAGACGGCGTCGATGAACAGGTCGTCGACGCAGGAGACGAGAATGATGACGGCGACGGCGGCCGTCAGATATTCCAGCACCCGGTAGTAGTCGGCGATCAGATAGGGCCAGTAGAGCTCCATGGTTCCTCCCGGCCCGGTCAGCTCTTGCCGTCTCGCTTGCGCCGCTTGGCCAGGCGGGCAAGCAGCATGAGCAGGACGAAGCCGCCGAGAATGAGCGCCGTCATCAGGACGGGTAGCTGGCGGAACCAGAAATCGGTATCGGTGAGCAGACGCCAGGAGAAGCTGAACGGCTTTTTGGTCAGGCGATCGGGCTCGGTATTGCTCGGCAGCGGCCGACCGCTGGTCCGGACCTCGGCCAGAACGCCCTCCGACCCGATGACGGCGACATCGCCATGCCTGAGCCGGAGCGGCTTTTCGATCAGCGGCCCGACGCCGTCCGCCGAATAGGTAAGGCCCGGCTCGTCTCCGCCGGTTTCCGCCTGCAACAGGGCGATGTCCGACAGGCCGGTAGCATCGAACAGCGTCGTGCCCTTCGCGGTCGTGATCTGAACGGTATTGCCGTCGACGCTCGCGCGCTTGCGCACGCCCTCCACCGCCACGTCGAAGAGGAGGAAAGGCTTGTCCGGCTCCGGATAGGTGGCGCGGTCGGCCACGCTGAAGTCGGCGCGCTCTGGCGCAATGCCGCTGGCATCGGCCAGCACGATCACGTTCGGCAGCGTCGTAAGTGCGTCTTCGAGCCAGCTCTTGTTGACGACGACGAGACTGTCGCCGGCAAGCCTGGCGGAGACGCTCGAGAAATCGACCGCTTCCGGGGCGGGCGCGAGTTCGACATAGCTGTCGGGCGAGATCGAAACGGGGTAGCCCTGCGGCAATTCCTGGCAATCGCCGGGCGCCGGCTGGCGCTGGACCCGCACGACGATCGTATTGCTCGGCAGCAGCGTATAGGCGGGAACGGGAACGGAAATCGCTTCCGGCATGCCATCGGCCTCAAGCTGTTTGGCGCCGAGAAGCATGTCGTTGAGGAAGACCGATGCCACCGGTCGCGTTGCGGTGGCGCCGGGCGCGGCGGAAACGAAGACATGAATGACCGACGGCACCATGCCGGGCGGAATATCGCCGCCGAGATCGGCTGTCGTCGACCATTCGCCGAGGCCGACGACGCTGAAATTGCTGTCGGAATCCCCCGGCGGAAGCAGCGCCATCGCGTCTCCGTCGGCCATTGGCAACCGCGCCGCGCGGATAACCATGTCGCCGCTGGTCGCCGTGCGTCGCCACCACGTGCTGAAAAGGCCGGCGGCCTCCCTGGCTCCGTCCGGCTGCACGGCGAGCACCGGCTCACCGCCGACAAGGCGCACGCTGTAGGAGCCCGCCTCGACGGGAAGCGACAATGTCTCGCGCGCCGCGACAAGCGCCTTGAATGCCTCTGCCGCATCCGGATCGGCAGACGAGAGTTCCGCACCGATCGCCTTCAACGCGGCGTCGATTTCCGCCGAAAGGCTTGTCCCGGCAATGGCGATGTCCGCCTGCATGTCGGTTGCGCCGAGAACGAGAAGCGCGCCGATCTGTGCCGGGGCATCGATCTCGACCAGACCGCCCTTGGAGAAGGCGGCAAAGCCCGGGACGCTTGCAAGCGCCGCGGGCACGGTGATGGCGGAGGCGTCGACCGTATCGCCGCGCGCCGGCAGCGCCCTCAGTTGCAGGGTCTTGCCCGCTCTTTGCAGCGCCACGCCCAGCCGCCAGGCCGCGTCATAGCTGTCGCTGTCAAGCACGTTGCCGGCGACCAGCAGCGTCACGGTCTGCTTGAACGCGGCAAATGCGCTGGAGACGGTTTTGAGGTCGGCGGCGTTGTAGCTGTATTCCAGATAGGTATCGGGATGAACGAGGAGCCGGTTGCTGTTCGGACCGGTGCCGTAGCAGTAGAACTGCCCGACCAGCGGTTGCCAGGCAATGCCGAGGCGCACGAATCCGTCCTCGCGCGCCGACCCGTCAACGCCGATGTCGAACTGCGTCTTTCCCCTTTCGCCCTCCGGCGAGCGGGCGGCAACGGCATAGCCGTCGAGCGAGAGGATATAGGTCGTCTTGCCGCCGTCGCCTCTCAGATGGGTGCCGTCAAAGAAGAGTTTCGGCTCGATCAGCGGCACGCCGGCCGGCACGGGGATGAAGATTTCGCGGTTGACCCTGTTGGCCGAGAAGGCGAGCGGTTCCGTGATGCCGAGGTCGGTCAGCGAGACCTTGCGGGTGACGACATCGCTTTCGCCGAGCGCGCGGATCGCATCGGCCACGTCGCCGGCTTCGGTCGTCGTCTGGCCCGAAAGCAGCAAGAGGCTTCCGATGGCGACGCACAATGTGGCTTTGCGGCCTGCACTGTTTTTCCGGACGGTCATATTGTCAGCTCCCATCGGCGCTCTCGGCATATCGTTTCATCATCGAGCCGCCCTCGGGTCGAAGGGAGAGACCGGCCGTCCTGCAAGCGTATCGGCAATGCGCCCGGCGGCCTTGCCGTCGCCGTAGGGATTGATGGCGCGGGCAAAGCTCTGGTAGTGCGTTGCCTCGTCCAGAAGCCGCTCGGTTTCCGTGACGATCCGCTCGGGCTCCGTTCCCACCAGCATGACGGCGCCGGCGGCCACGGCCTCCGGCCTTTCCGTGACGTCGCGCATCACCAGAACCGGCTTGCCGAGAGAGGGCGCTTCTTCCTGAACGCCCCCGGAATCCGTCAGGATGATATCGGCCCGCGTCATCAGATAGACGAAATCGAGATAGGCCAGCGGATCGATGAGATGGACATTTTCGAGCGCGCCCAGCAGTTCATGCACAGGCCCCGAGACATTCGGGTTGAGGTGCACCGGATAGACGATCTCGATGTCGTCGCGTTCTGAAAGCCGTGCCAGCGCCTTGCAGATGTTGACGAAGCCGCCGCCAAAGCTTTCGCGCCGGTGCCCCGTGACCAGAACCAGCCTGCGGGCGGGATTGATGAAGGAAAACCGCTCTTCAAGCGTTTTGCGAAGGCTTGCGTCCTTGCCGATGCGGCCGGCCGTTTCCGTCAGCGCATCGATCACCGTGTTGCCGGTGACGATGATGCGGCCGCCGAGATGTTCGCGCTCGAGGTTCTCGGCGCTGGAAGCCGTTGGCGCGAAGGCGAGCGATGACACCACGTCGATCACCCGGCGGTTCATCTCCTCCGGCCAGGGCCTGGAAAGGTCGTAGGTCCTGAGCCCCGCCTCCACATGACCGATCTTTATCCCGCGGTGGAAAGCGGCAAGGCTCGCCGCCATGGCCGATGTCGTGTCGCCGTGAACCAGCACGCAATCGGGACGCACCTCCTCGAGAACCGCGTCGAGCCCGGTAATGACCCGGCTGGTAAGGCTGTTCAGCGTCTGGTTCGGCGCCATGACCGCAAGGTCGTAATCGGGTGTGATGTCGAAGAGATCGAGCACCTGGTCCAGCATTGCGCGGTGCTGGCCCGTGACGCAGGTTGCGCCCGTGATAGCGCTGTCGCGCGCAACCGCGTTGACAACCGGAGCCATCTTGATCGCTTCTGGTCTGGTACCGAATACGCAGAGGACTTTCACGACACGCTTTCCTTAAACACACAGCCCCAACCGAGCACCGTTTCCTGAATTCGGCACTGACGAAGCGCCTGGCTGACGATCGTCCCCCGGGACTGCCGGACGAACCGGCGCAGCAGAGAAATACTGATCATTTTCGATATGATTTTTAGTAGGTCATGGTTAATTATCGGTTACGCAAACAATGGCGAGACTGCACAAGCGCCTGTTTGGGCGTTACTGCGGGTGCAAGATAGATAACGACACGCTGGGGACGGGCGATATTCCGGAGACCTCGCGTCGGTTCGGCCGCCGCCGCAATTGCCTCGTCCGCGCGTCCTTGGTCGTCGGGTTCTCCGGCGGGAAGGTGAAGTCCCTGGCGGCGTTGAGTTCGCGGCGTTTTTCGGTTAGGTTTCCCCCGCATGGGTTCGGACGCAGGTCCGGGCAGGAGGATTTGCGGGGATTTGATGACAGTGCCTTATCGCTGGTTCGGCCAGCGGCGGAAAGTGAAAGACCGGAAGTGGCCGTGCAACCACTGGCGCGGCTTTGTCGTCGGGACGGCCGGGATGGTTCTGGTCGCCTTCGCGATCCTCGACTATCCGGTCGGGGTCATGAGCAAGCAGCTTGATCCGCTCCTGCACCGGTATGGCAACCTGCTGACCGATTTCGGCAAGTCGGACTGGGTCCTGATCGTCAGTTTCCTCGCCATCATCGTCGGTCTCGGCGCTGCCGGCACCGGCGACCGGCGCACCCGCGCCAAGGGCGTCTTCCTTGCCCAGGCTTCCAGTTTCGTCTTCGCGGCCATCGCCTTTTCCGGGATTGCCGTTGCCCTGATCAAGAACACGATCGGCCGGGCGCGCCCCAACATGCTCGCTCATGATCTCGGGCCGTTTTCCTTCAGCCCGATGCAGTTCGACGCCGATTTCGCCAGTTTTCCCTCCGGTCACTCGACCACGATCGCGGCGATCTTCACCTGCGCTGCCTTCTTCATGCCGCGCCACCGCGTTCTGTTCTTCAGTCTTGCCGTGGCGGTTGCCATGTGCCGCACCATTGTCGGCGCGCACTATCCGAGCGATGTGATCGCGGGCCTCGCCTTCGGCGCCTGGTGCACCTACCTGGTCGCGATCTTCTTTTCGCGCTACCGCATGGTCTTCAGGATCGATGACGGCGGCTGGCCGGTGCCGCGCAACAGCATCAGGGCGCTGAAACCGGAGTTCATGCGCCACCACCGGGCACCCGTTCCCAAGCAAACAGACCTTGACTTGGGGACGCAAAAAGGCCATTAGCCTTCGCGGTTAAAGGACACGAATTCATGCTGCAGCTCATGCGTCCCGGATCTGGTGATGTGTCGCTGGCGTCAAGCGCCGGCAGCAGGGTTCGTGCATCCGCTATTCTCACCAAAACGGCCAAGAAAACGACGACGAAAACCGTCTGACGTCTCTGGCCCTGCCGCTCTCTCCCCGGTCTGGCCGGGGACGGGAAGGCGCCTTTTTGAGGCCGCTCTTCCGCTCCCGCCCCCAAGAGGAGAGAAACGAAAGAGAGCTATATCACCATGGGTTTCAAGATTGCAGTCGCCGGCGCTACCGGCAATGTCGGGCGCGAAATGCTTTCCATCCTCGCAGAGCGCGGTTTTCCGGCCGATGAGGTCGTCGCGCTCGCTTCCAGCCGTTCCGTCGGCAAGGAAGTCTCCTTCGGCGACAAGACGCTGAAGGTGAAGAACCTTGAGAATTACGATTTCTCCGACACCGATATCTGCCTGATGTCGGCGGGCGGATCGATTTCACAGAAGTGGTCGCCGAAGATCGGCGCGCAGGGCTGCGTCGTGATCGACAATTCCTCGGCCTGGCGCTACGACGCCGATGTCCCGCTGATCGTGCCGGAGGTCAATCCGGATGCCATCGAGGGCTTCACCAAGCGCAATATCATCGCCAATCCGAACTGCTCGACCGCGCAGTTGGTTGTCGCGCTGAAGCCGCTGCATGATGCGGCGACCATCAAGCGCGTGGTCGTCTCCACCTACCAGTCGGTTTCCGGCGCCGGCAAGGACGGCATGGACGAGCTGTTCAACCAGACCCGCGCCGTCTTCGTTGCCGATCCGATCGAGAACAAGAAGTTCACCAAGCGCATTGCCTTCAACGTCATTCCCCATATCGACGTCTTCATGGAAGACGGCTACACCAAGGAGGAATGGAAGGTTCTGGCGGAAACCAAGAAGATGCTGGACCCGAAGATCAAGGTCACCTGCACCGCTGTGCGCGTGCCGGTCTTCATCGGCCATGGCGAGGCGGTGAACCTGGAGTTCGAAAAGGAAATCACGGCTGACGAAGCCCGCGAGATCCTGCGCGAAGCCCCCGGCTGCCTTGTCGTCGACAAGCACGAGGATGGCGGCTATGTCACCCCGGTCGAATGCGCCGGCGAGGACGTCACCTATATTTCCCGCATCCGTGAGGACGCGACCGTCGAAAACGGGCTGGCCATGTGGGTCGTCTCCGACAATCTGCGCAAGGGCGCGGCGCTGAATGCGGTTCAGATCGCCGAGCTTCTGGTCGAGCGCAATCTGGTCAAGCCGCGCGCCACGGCCTGATCGGGCCGGAGAACCCGAAATCTTGCAAAACGGCGTCGGGAAACCGGCGCCGTTTTTGTCGCTCTATCGTCGCAGCCGTTCGCGCAATGCCGCGATATCCTCCAGCACGGCGCGGCGCACGGGCATGGGTCTGTCCGCGTTGCGGCGGCGGGCGGCGTAACGCCTCGCCGATGGCAGGCGGGCCCCCGCGCCGGTTATCGCATCGAAGAGCCCCTCCGCCTGTGCGCTACTCTCGGCAACCGTGCCGCCGAGGAAGGAGGCGGGGTCAAACGCCAGGATCAGTTCGCCATGCATGGGGATCACGCCTGCGCCATCGTCATGGGCCAGCGACTGCGCGCTCGTCATGTCCCCGATCAGCGGCCCGGCGAGAAGCTCGATCATGGCCGAAAGGACAGAGCCCTTGTGCCCGCCAAATGTCAGCATCGCGCCGTTGATGGCCTCAAGCGGATCGGTGGTCGGCTTGCCTGCCGCATCGACGGCAACGCCTTCGGGCAGCGGCGTGCCGGACCGGCGGTGCAGTTCAAGATCGCCGCGTGCAATGGCCGAGGTGGCAAAATCGAAGACGAAGGGGTGCTTGCCGGGGCGCGGCCAGCCGAAGGCGATCGGATTGGTGCCGAAGGCGGGGCGCGTGCCGCCGGCAGGTGCCACCCAGGCATGACTGACGGTCATGGCAAGCGCCACCAGCCCCTTGTCCGTGATTGCTTCAATTTCCGGCCAGAGGGCGGAGAAATGATAGCAATTGTTGATCGCCAGCGCCGCCAGTCCCGCAGTCTTCGCTTTCTCGCAGAGCAATGGCAGGCCGGCTTCGAAAGACCTCAGCGAGATACCGCGACGCGCATCGACGCGCACGATCGCCGGCGCCCGGTCGTCAACCACCGGCGTTGCCTTCGGATCGACCTTGCCTTTTTCGGCGAGGGCTGCACAGGAAAGCAGACGGTAGAGCCCGTGGGAATGACATTCGTCGCCCTGGGCTCGCACCACGCAGGCAGTGATCGCGCGCGCGTGATCAGGCGCAAAACCCGCCAGGCGCATCACCTCTTCTCCCAATTCCGTCGCCGCCTCGCGCGTAATCGTCGTCTCGTCGCCGGACATCATGCTCCCTTTTCCGTTCTTGAGGCCGCAAGTCAGCCGCATTTGCAGCGGCTTGGCAATGGCGGCGTGGCGAAAATTCACTCCCAACGGCCGGACATGACGTCGCGGCCGAGAAGCATTTCGGCCAGAGATGGAAAAGGCTTGCCTTGCTCGCGCCAAAGGCGTAGTACCCTGCCGTCGAACCTATTTGAGGTGTTTTTTGTCATATCGCCAACGCATGGAAAATGTTGCCAGCGCCGCATCGGCCGTCCTCACGGAGCCTTTGCGGAACGGTCGTCCTGTGCGTTGATCAGCCGCCTTTGACAAAACGCCGCTGACAGCATCGGCCGATCTTGCTGGCAGCGAAATCTCCCTCAACAAGAATATCCGAGATTTCGGTCTGCCCTGTCTTCTCCCCGAAGATTTACGGCAAGACGAAATGCGTTACCACGACGATTATGACGGGCGGAAATCCTTCCGCACCGCGCACAAACGCGACAAGCACAAGAACAATCGATGGCATGCGGCGGATGGCGAATTCCGCTGTTCGAACTGCAGGCAGATGGTTTTCCCGACCCCTGAAATGGGGACGGCCCATCGCAACCACTGCCCGCACTGCCTCCATTCGCTCCATGTCGACACGAGGCCCGGCAACCGCGCCTCCGACTGCCATGCCCGCATGGCCCCGGTCGGCCTGACGTGGAAGAGGAACGGCGTCGACAAATATGGAAGGGAAAGGATCAGCGACCTGATGCTGGTCCACGCGTGCCTTGGATGCGGCACGATCAACATCAACCGCATTGCCGCGGATGACGACTGCGAGAAAATCCTCGCGGTGTTCGAAACGTCACTGGCGATGGAAGAGGGCAAGCGGCAAAGGATCGAATGCGCCGGCGTCGCGCTGCTGGAGGCCGATGATGTCGGCTTGCTGCACCGGTCCTTGTTTGGCGCCGTCATGACGAAGTGAAAGAGGATGGCCCGGCGGATATGTGTCTACCGGGCCATCGTTCAGGACCTTGAGGCAGCGTCGCTGCCGAGGAAGGTCTATTCATTGTTACGGATATAACGGGTGAATCCATCGCGTGCATTTCCAGCGCCACCGGGATCATGCAACGTGATCGGGACGTTGCGCCCGATCGCCGAACGAGGCGGTCGCAGTGACCTATCTGCTTCCCGGAGAAACGCCCGCTTCATCGAGCAGCAGCGCCGAAGGCGTCCAGTGCGGGCCGATCTCGGCGTGGTAGCGGATGATGTCGCGGGCGACCTGCTCCAGCCCGGTTTCGCGGGCAAAGCACATCGGGCCGCCACGCGTGCGGGGAAAGCCATAGCCGTTGACGAAGATGACATCGAGATCGCTGATGCGCTGGGCAATGCCCTCCTCGACGATCTGGTAGCCGGTATTGACCAGTTGCCACATGCATCGGCGCAGGATCTCGTCATCGCTGACCGCGCGCCGCGTGATGCCCTTTTCCTTCGAAACCGCCTTGATCAGTTCCTCGACCTCCGGGTCGGGCGTTCCGCGCCGCGCGCCCTCCTCGTAGAGATACCAGCCCTTGCCGGTTTTCTGGCCGAGCCGCCCGGCCTCGAAAAGACGGTCGGCGGTGGTGAAGGGGTAGGGGGTCTGGGGCCCGCGCGCCTGGCGGATATGATAGCCGATATCGAGGCCGGCGAGGTCCATCACCGCCAATGGCCCCATGGCCAGACCCCAGCGGGTCATGACCGCGTCGACCTGCCAGGGCAGGGCGCCCTCCTCGATCAAAATCTGGGCCTCGCGATTGAAGTTGATGAACATGCGATTGCCGGCAAAGCCGTCGCAGACGCCGACGAGGACGCTGTGCTTTCCAAGCCTCCGGCCGATCTCCATAGCCGTCGCGATCACGTCCGGCGCGGTCTTTTCCGCCCGCACGACCTCCAGCAGCTTCATGATATGGGCCGGGCTGAAGAAATGCAGGCCGATGACATCCTCAGGCCGCGCGGTTGCGGCCGCAATGCGGTTGACATCAAGCGTGGAGGTATTGGTGGCGAGGATCGCACCCGGCTTGCAGACCTTGTCGAGAGCGGTAAAGACTGAACATTTCACCTCCATGGATTCGAATACGGCCTCGATGGCGAGATCGACGGCGGCCAGGTCATCAAGCGCGATCGTGCCCGTGATCAACGCCATGCGCGCCGAGGCTTCCTCGGCGGAAATTCGACCCTTTTCGCGCGAGGCCTCATAGGTCTTGGCGATGGCGGCAAGGGCCGCATCCAGCCGGTCCTGCGCCTCCTCCACAAGAATGACGGGCAGGCCGGCATCGGCAAAGCACATGGCAATGCTGCGGCCCATCGTGCCGGCGCCAACAACGCCGACGGATGAAACGGAGCGTTGCGGCGTATCCTTCGGCAGGTCGGCAATCTTGCGCGCCTCGCGTTCGGCGAAGAACAGATGCCGCATGGCGCGCGCTTCCGGCGTGGCGTTGAGGATCTGGAACGTGTCGCGCTCCCAGGCAAGCGCCTCGTCGATGGGCGTGTCATAGGCCTTGCGCACAGCCTCAAGCGCCGTCTTTTCCGCCGGCGCGCCCCGGCTGCGGCGCAGATACCCTTCGGCAATGGCGTCAAGCTCATCCGGCGAGCCGCGCATGACGATGTCGCGGACCCGTCGGCGCGGCAGGCCGTCGGCGACCGCCTTTTCGAGACGCGCGAGTGCTGCCGCCTCGTCTGCGGCAACGGTTTCGGCAATGCCAAGCGTCACGGCGTCATCCGCCGTGATGGCCTTGCCGGTGAGAATAAGCTCCAGCGCCTTGGGTCCGCCGGCCAGTCGCGGCAGCTTTTGCGTGCCGCCTGCGCCTGGGATATTGCCGAGCTTGATTTCCGGAAAGGAGAACTTTGCGCCGGGCAGGGCGAAAATATAATCGCAGCCGAGCACCAGTTCGAAGCCGCCGCCGAAGGCGATGCCATTGACAATCGCAATGACGGGTTTTCTGCCCTCTTCCAGCATGGCGATCAGTTCGGTCAGATAGGGATGTTTGCGGCCCGTATTGAACTCGGTGATATCAGCGCCGCCGGAAAAGACGCGGCCCGATGCGGTGAGCACGGTAACGGCGATCTCCGGATCGGCCTCGAAGGCGGCATGCGCCTCGGCGATCTGGCTTCTGAGTTCATATCCGAGCGCGTTGACCGGCGGGCGGTTCATGCGGATGACGCCGAGCGCGCCGCGCTTTTCCTGTTCGACAAGCGTGTTGGTCATGGTCTTATCTCCGCGTCAAAGGGCCGCTTCCGTTCCGAAAATTGCCGTCGCCTGGTGCGACAGCGTGATCCCGTTGCCGTGGCAAAGCGCCGTTTCGGCCTCGGCGATCTGGCGTTCGCCGGCCGTGCCGCGCAACTGCCGCGTCGCCTCGATCAGCGTGAACACGCCGTACATGCCGGGATGGCAGAAGGAGAGCCCGCCGCCATTGGTATTGACCGGCAGCGGACCGCCGGGGGCGATGCGTCCGCCGGAAACGAATGACCCGCCTTCGCCCTTGGGGCAGAAGCCGAGGTCTTCCAGGAACAGGATGACGTTGATGGTGAAGGCGTCATAGAGCTGAAGCACATTCATGTCCTCCGGTTTCAGCCCGGCCATGGCAAAGGCGCGCGCTCCGGAATCGCGGGCGGCCGTCGTCGTCAGGTCCGGCATTTCGGAGACGGCCCTGTTATAGGAGGCGATACCGCCGCCGAGGAAATAGACCGGCTTGTTGGGCAGGTCACGGGCCCGGTCCGCGCGGGTCATCACCACGGCGCCGGCGCCATCGGTCAGAAGGCAGCAGTCACGCAGGCTGAGCGGCTCCATCACCATGCGCGAGGACAGCACGTCCTCAATGGTCAAGGGATCGCGCTCGAAGGCCTCGGGGTTCATCCGCGCCCAGGCGCGGGCGGCGACGGCCACCTCGGCAAGCTGTTCGCGGGTGGTGCCGAAGCGCGCCATATGGGTGGCCGCCGCCATGGCATAGGCGGTCATCGGATAGCGCGGCTTGTGGGGAATTTCATAGGTCGGCTGCTCGGCAGCGGGCGTCATGCGTCCGGCGCCCGAACGCAGGGTCGCGCCGTAGCAGATCAGCGCCACGTCGCACAGCCCGGCCTCGAGCGCCATGGTCGCAGACAGGGCATCGGCAACGAAGCTGGAGCCGCCGGTATTGGTGCCGTCGATCCAGCGGGGTTTCAGCCCAAGATATTCGATGGTCGAGATCGCCGGGAAGGTGTGGCTCATATTGGCCGTGAACAACCCGTCCACATCGCAGAGTTTCAGCCCGGCGTCTTCAAGCGCCTCGTGAACGGCGAGCGCCTGGATATCCATGGCGTTGAAACCGGGGGCTTCGCCGTGCCCGGCCGTTCCGACACCGACAATGGCGGCTTTGCCGCGTAAACGAGAGGTCATGCGCCTGCCTCCGCGTTGGGGTCGAACACAACGAAACGCGCGCCGGTTTCGCCTTCGATGCGCGCCTTCACGCGCATGCCAATAGTGATGTCATCGGGATCCGTACCGGGCAGGCGGCTCATCATCCGCGGTCCTTCGTCGAGGTCCACAAGGACGAGCGCGTGGCGCGAGGGCCGGGTGTCGCCGGGCTTGGGGCGGCCGTGGAGAACCGTGCGGGAGTAGACGGTTCCAAGCCCCGAGGCGGGATGCCAGGCAAGCCTGAGAGAACCGCAATGGGGGCAGATGATGCGGGGCATGAAGATCGTCGTTTGGCAGGCCGCGCAGGTTTGAAGCCAGAGCCGGCCATCCTCGACATGGGCCTGAAATTCAAGATCCGGCCCTGAAGCCGGCAATTGAGCCGTCATCGCTTTTCCTCCCTGAATGCGCCTGCCGCGATACGCTCTTCCCCGTGTCGCAAAAAATGCAGTAGTGTCTGCAATGCAGGCATATATTTTGAATTACAGTTAGCAAGCTTTCACTCTTCTGGCAAGACGAGGCGTGTCCGGCGGCTTGCGTGAGGGCGGGTTCGGGCCTAGAGCCTCTCGGGCCATGTAGAAAGGAAACGGAAATGACCGAGTTCGAGGCCGAGGGCGAGAATGCCGGAGATCGCCATTTCGTGACGTCGCTGCAGCGCGGTCTTCGGGTCATTACGGCCTATGGGCCGGATGACCGGGCGCTGAGCAATCAGGCGCTTGCCGAGCGGACCGGCCTGCCGCGTTCCACGGTCGCCCGGTTCACCCATACGCTCCACAAGCTGGGTTATCTCGTCCATCATGCGCGCGCCTCCGGCTACAGTCTGGCGCCGCGCGTCATCGAACTCAGCCGCGCGGCGCTGGTCAGTACCGGTATCGGCGAGCTGGCGCGGCCTTCCATGGAGGCGCTTTCCGAGCTTGGGCCCTTCTCCGTTGCACTGGGCGTGGCGAGCGACGGCGGCATCCGCTATCTGGAGCTTGCCCGGCGGCCCGAGGCGATCGTCCTCAACCTGGATGTCGGCGCCCTTGTGCCGGTGTTGCAGACGGCGATTGGCCGGGCCTATCTCTCCGCGCTTTCCGAGACGCGGCGCGCTGCATTGTTGCGGCGGCTAAAGGCGGAAGAGCCCGCGCTGTACGATGCGCAGGCGCCGCTTCTGGTCGCCGAGATGGAGCGGTATCAATCGGAGGGCTACGTGACTTCGTTTGGCTGCTGGTGGCCGGAACTCAATGCGGCGGCCACGACGATCCGTTTTGTCGAGGACGGCGATCCGCTTCTCCTATCGATTTCCGGGCTTTCATCTGTGCTCACGCCGGAAAAGGTGTGCGGCGAATACGCAGCGGCGCTGATGAACTCGGCGCGCGTGATCGAGGGGCGCATGCGGCGACGCTATTCCGAATAGAATTTCCTCATTGTCTGCAATGCAGGCAAGCATTCCAAAAATATGTTGACCCTTGGAAGCGTTTCGGGAATAGTCCTGCCGGACAGACCAAGGGAGGAATGGTATGTTGAAAAATGCTGCGTCCGGTTCGCCGACCGGTCAGGAGGTCGCAGCGGGCGAGGGCGTCTTCGCTCAGCTCTCGGGGCTGATGAACCCGAAAAGCGTTGCCGTTGTCGGCGCCAGCAACAGGAGCGACGGCTGGAGCGGCATGGCGGTCCCGGTCTTGCGCAGGCTCGGCTTTGCGGGGCGCATCTTCCCGGTCAATCCCAAATATGAAGAGCTGAACGATCTCAAATGCTACCCGTCCGTCTCGGCCATCCCCGAGCCTGTCGATGCCGTTCTCATCTTCGTGCCGCAGAAACTGTTGCCGGAAATTCTGGAGGATTGCGGCAGCAAGGGCGTGCGCGGCGCCGTCATTCTCGCATCGGGCTTTTCGGAGACCGGCGAGGAGGGGCGCGCCATGGAAGAGACGCTGCGCGAGATCGCCAACCGCAACCGGATCGCCATCTGCGGGCCGAACTGCCTTGGCCTTGCCAATCTCGACAGCGGCTTCATGGGGCTGACGGCAGCGACCTTCCCCGAGGATATGTCAGCCGGCCGTACGGCGCTGATTTCCCAGAGCGGCCAGCTGTTGATGGTGCTTCTGGCGCGCGCCCATGATCAGGGCGTGCGCATGCGCTATCTCGTCTCCACCGGCAATGAGCTCAACGTCGAAGCGGCGGACTATGCGAGCTGGGCCCTCGATGATCCGGAAATCGCCTCGGTCTGCATGAATCTTGAAGGGCTGCGTACGCCGTCGCGCTTCATGGCGCTGGCGGAAAAGGCGCAAGCCGTCGAAAAGCCGCTGATCGTGCTCAAGCTCGGCCGCAGCAAACGCGCCGCGCGCACGGCGCTTGCCCATACCGGCAAGATGGCCGGCGCGTTTCGCACCTATGAGGCCGTGTTCCGGCAAAACAACGTGGTCTCGGTCGATGACCCGATGGAGCTGGCCGAGGCGGCCGCTCTCTTCGAAAAATGTCCGCCGCCGCGCGGCGAGCGTATCGCGGTGGTGACCTTTTCCGGCGGCTGGAGCGGGGTCATGGCGGATCAGTGCGAGGCGCTGGACCTGCCGATGGCGGATTTTACCGAAAAGACCGTCGACGGCCTGCGTCCGCTTCTCGATTTCACACCGCCGGTCAACCCGCTTGATCTGTCAGGCAATGTCAACAACCACCCCGAACGCTGGGGCCAGAGCCTGAAGATCGCCCTGGATGACGAGAACACCGACATTCTCGTCGTGTTTATCCATCAGGTGCGCAAAAGCTGGCGCGGTCGGTTGATCGGCCCGGTGCTCGAACTGAGCGAGACGGCGGACAAGCCGATCATCGTCGTCTATGACGGCGGCAAGGTGGTGGAAGCAGGCTACGAGCAGCTTGCCCGCGACGGCCGCCTGCCGATCTATCGCGGTAGCCAGCAGATGCTGAAGGCGCTGAAACGCTTCACCGATTATCATAAGCGCGCGAAACGCCCGGTAGATGATGGCATGGGGCCGCAAATTCCGGCAGATGCGGGCGCGCGCGTCGATGCCTTGCTTGCCGGCGGCGGGCGGACGATGGCCGAGGATGTCGCCAAGCAGGCGCTTCTGGCCTATGGCCTGCCGATGGTCGGCGAAACCCTGGTCGGGAGCGAGGCGGACGCGCTGCGGGCCGCCGAGGCGATCGGTTACCCCGTCGTGCTCAAGGGGCTGGCCGACGGTATGGAGCACAAGAGCGATGCCGGTCTGGTGCACCTGAAGCTTGGCGATGGTGATGCCGTGTGCCGCGCATATGCCGATCTTGCCGAAAAGCTTGCCGGCCACACGCTGAACGGCAAGCCGGCACCCTGCCTGGTGCAAAAAATGGTCGACGGCGGTGTCGAGGCCATTCTCGGCATGCAGAATGATCCAGATTTCGGGCCGATGATCCTCGTCGGCGTCGGCGGCGTGATGACCGAGCTTTTGAACGACGTGGCGTTGCGTCGCGCGCCGCTCAGCCGCACGGACGTTGCCGAGATGATCGACGAAACCCGGCTTGGCCGGCTGCTTGCCGGTTATCGCGGGTCCCCTGTTGCCGATCGCGCGGCGCTGGAAGATGCGGTCCTGCGGCTTTCCGCCCTGTCTGTCGCCCATCAGGACGCCATCGAAAGCATCGACATCAACCCGGTTCTCGTCCTGCCCGAAGGCGAGGGCTGCGTTGCCGTCGATGCGCTGATTATCAAACCGGAGGATGAGGCGTGACCGATCTTCTCAACGCACCCGAGGACAGCGCGTTTCGCGCCGAGATCCGGGCTTTCGTCGAAGCAGAACTCGATCCCGCGACAAGAGCGAAAGTCTCGCGCGGCAGCCCGCTTGCGCGCGAGGATTTTCTGCGTTGGCATCAGAGCATGCACCGCAAGGGCTGGGTGGCGCCGGGCTGGCCGGCAGAACATGGCGGCCCCGGCTGGACGGCGCGGCAGCGGCTGATTGCCGATGAGGAGATGTTCCGGCTTAACACACCGCCGCTGCCGGGTTTTGGTTTGAAGATGATCGGCCCGATCCTCATCCGCTTCGGCAGTCGCGAACAGCAGCAGCGTTTCCTGCCGCGCATCCTGTCGTGCGAGGACTGGTGGTGCCAGGGGTTCAGCGAGCCGGGCGCCGGCTCCGATCTCGCCTCGCTGCGCACCCGCGCCGTCAGGACCGATGGCGGCTGGCTGGTCTCCGGCTCCAAGACATGGACCACCTATGCGCAATACGCCAACTGGATCTTCTGCCTCGTGCGAACCGATCCCGAGGTCAAGAAGCAACAGGGCATTTCGATGATGTTGATAGACATGTCCGCGACCGAGGTCTCACGTCGCCCGATCCGGCTGATGGATGGAACCGAGGAAGTCAACGAGATCTTCCTCGACAATGTCTTCGTGCCCGATGATCTGGTCGTCGGCGAGATCAACAAGGGCTGGACCTATGCCAAGGCGCTGCTGGAGCATGAGCGACTGGGGATCGGCGGCGTCGGGCGCTCGAAACATCTTCTGGCGCGCGTGCGGGAAATGACTGAAGCCGTCGGGATGGCCGATGATCCGGAGATTTCCGCGCGGCTTGCCGGATTCGAGATCGATATCATGGCGATCGAGGCGACGACGTTGCGCCTTCTGGCCGCTGCCGAGGCGGGCCGCGCGTTGGGCGCGGAAACCTCGCTGTTGAAGGTGAGGGGCACCGAGGTGCAGCAGGGGCTGACCGAACTGATGCTGGATATCGCCGGCCCCGCCGCGCTGCCGGAAAGCGCCAGCGACTGTGCCGACAACCTTCTTGCCCATGTCGCCTATCAGTTCCTGAACTGGCGCAAGCTTTCGATCTATGGCGGCAGCAACGAAATCCAGCGCAGCATCCTGGCCGGCCAGGTCTTGGGACTTTGAGGGGAAAAGCCGCATGATACGTTTTGAGCTTCCAACAGAAGAAGCGCTGCTGCTGAAGGATACGGCGGAGCGTTTCGTTGCCGACAATTACGCGCTGGAGCAGAGGGCAAAGGCCATTTCGGCCGCGCCGGGCGATGTGCCGAGGCACTGGGCCGAAATGGCGGAACTCGGCTGGCTGGTGGCCTGCGTGCCTGAGGAGGCCGGCGGCCTGGGGCTTACGCCGGCGCAGATCGTGCCGATGATGGAGGTTCTGGGCGCAGGCCTGATCCTGGAGCCGGTCGGCGCCGTCAGCCTCGGCTGCGCCGCCATGCTGGCCCGCGCGCTTTCCCCCGATGACGTGGCCGAAAGGCTTGCGCCGGTTCTTGCGGGCGAGGCGATCGAGGTCGTTGTCGCTGGGCGGGATGGCACGTCGATCGCGGCCCGCCGGGAGGGCGACACGCTCGTTTTCTCCGGCGCTTCTCCCGCCGTGATCGGCGCTGCCGCCGCGGCGGCTTTCTGGGTCGTCGCGGAACTGGACGGATCGCGAATGCTGGTGCGTATCCCTGCCGAAGATGCGGCAGTGACGCCATGCCGGCTGGTCGATGGTCAGGCCGCAGCGCAAGTGTCTCTCGATAATGTGACGGTGCCGGCAGCCGAGGCGATTTTCGATTGCGACGCGGCGCTGGAGTTTGGCGCCGATCTGGCGCTCGTGGGTGTGCTCGCCGAAACCTCAGGCGTCATCAACGCCCTTCACAAGGCAACGCTGGACTATGTTCAGATGCGCGAGCAATTCGGTCGCCCGATCGGCAAGTTCCAGGTGGTGCAGCACAAGATGGCCGACATGTTCATTGCTTGCGAGGAGGCCCGCTCCATGGTTCTGCTGGCTGCCGAGGCCATGGAAAGCGGCGATGCCGCGTTCCGCGCCAGACTGGTCTCTGCCGCGCGGGTGAAGATTTCGGATGCGGCGCGCGCGGTGCTCCGCGATGCCGTCCAGCTTCACGGCGGCATGGGCGTTTCCGATGAACTGGCCGTCGGCCACATGGTCAAGCGTCTTCTGGTCCTCACCCAGACGGGCGGCAACAGGGCAGCGCATCTGAAGCGTTTTGCCGAGGCGGCTTAGATCGTTTCCGCCTTTCATGGAAACGCGTAAACGATCAGTCTGTTTGTTTTGACGCATTTTCGCGGACGTCAGATGTTTCCATCTGACTGCGAAATGCTCCGGGCGACTGAAGGGCTCTAGGCGGTGTGGACGGATTGCCGCAGTTTGAAGAAATGGGATTCCCCGGCTGAGCGTTGTCTGATTCATGGGATGTCGACTGATTGGAGGTCGACATGAGCACGAAGATGACAGAGGACGACT